>NZ_JBRJIT010000002.1:0-1670356 GCF_053629675.1 Amorphus suaedae
TATGGTGGTTTTTTTTATAATGGCGTGTCTCGCCGCCCCGCTCAAGCGGGGCGCTTTTAATTAATAAACGCCGCGGGGTTTTTTTTTGGGGGGGGGGGGGGGGGGGGCGGGGGGGGGGGGCCGCCCCCCCCGCTTCTCGTTTGAAGGACCGCCGGCGCCACGCGCGCCGGGCGTCCGGCATTCCGATTTTCACGAATTCCGAGGGGGCGCGGCGATGACGGTCGAGCACACCACCCACCGCGTCGATGCGGAGTCGCTGGTCGCCGCGACCGATACCGGCGCGCGCTCGCCGGAAGGCTGGCAGCGCTGGGTGATCCCCGGCATCGCCTTCGTCTGGGGGCTGTTCCAGCTCTACGTGGCCTCGCCCATCCCCTACATCGTCTCCCAGGCGACGGGCCTCGCCCTCGTCTACAACAACACCGAAATCCGCATCATCCATCTCACCTTCGCGCTGGTGCTGGCGGCCTTCGCCTTCCCGCTCCTGAAGGCGAGCTCGCGGCGGCGGATCCCCTGGTACGACTGGCTGCTCGCGGCGCTCGGCGCCAGCGCCTGCCTCTACCTCCTGGTCTTCAAGAACCAGATCTCCGACCGCGCCGGCCTGCCCACCGACTGGGACCTGATCATGTCGACCGTCGGCATGGTGGTGCTCGGCATCTCGGTGTTCCGCTCGCTCGGCCTGCCGCTGCTCATCGTCGCCTCGGTGTTCGTGCTCTACGTCTTCTTCGGCTCGGCCGACTGGATCCCCGGCACACTGCAGTGGAAGGGCGCCTCCTACGGCAAGGCGATGTGGCACTTCTGGATGCAGACCGAGGGCGTCTTCGGCGTCGCGCTCGGCGTGTCGGCCACCATGATCTTCCTGTTCGTGCTGTTCGGCTCGATCCTGGAGAAGGCGGGCGCCGGCAACTTCTTCATCAAGATCGCCTTCGCGATGCTGGGTCACCTGCGCGGCGGCCCGGCCAAGGCCGCCGTCGTCGCCTCGGCCATGAGCGGGCTCTATTCCGGCTCCTCCATCGCCAATACGGTCACCACCGGCACCTTCACCATCCCGCTGATGAAGCGCACCGGCTTCTCCGCCGAAAAGGCCGGCGCGGTCGAGGTGGCGTCGTCCACCAACGGCCAGCTCATGCCGCCGGTGATGGGCGCCGCCGCGTTCCTGATCGCCGAGTTCACCGGCACGCCCTACACCGACCTCATCAAGGCGGCGATCCTGCCGGCGCTGATCTCCTACATCGCGCTCGTCTACATCGTGCACCTGGAGGCGCTGAAGCTCGGGCTGGAGGGGCTCAAGCGCCCGCCCAGCCATCTCCGCCTGATGACCCGGGTGATCGGCTTCCTCTCCGGCTTCATCGGCCTCGCCGTGCTCGCCGGCGTCGTCTACTACGGCCTCGGCTGGATCCGGGTGGCCTTCCCCGGCATGACCATGTGGGCGGCCGCGCTGCTGGTCGGCGTCGCCTACGTGGTGCTCCTGTGGATCGCCTCGAAGCGGCCGGACCTGCCGGTCGACGATCCGAACGCCCCCATCGACGAGCTGCCGCGGGCCGGTGAGACGGCGCTGACCGGCCTCTACTACCTGCTGCCGATCGTGGTGCTGATCTGGTGCATCATGATCGACCGGCTGTCGCCGGCGACGTCCGCCTTCTACGCGACGGTGGCGATGATCTTCATCGCGCTCACCCAGCGGCCGCTCAAGGCGCTGTTCCGCGGCACCGGCCATTTCGGCCGCGAAACGCTTGCCGGCGTCCACGACTGGATGGCCGGCATGATCGCCGGCGCCCGCAACATGATCGCCATCGCGGTGGCCACGGGCGCGGCCGGCGTCATCGTCGGCACGGTGTCGCTCACCGGCGCCCACCAGGTGATCGGCGAGTTCGTGGAGTTCGTCTCCGGCGGCAACCTGATGTTCATGCTGGTGCTGGTCGCCGTCATGAGCCTGATCCTCGGCATGGGCCTGCCGACGACCGCCAACTACATCGTGGTGTCGTCGCTGATGGCGCCGGTCATCGTCTCGCTCGGCGCCCAGCAGGGCCTGATCGTGCCGCTGCTCGCTGTCCACCTGTTCGTCTTCTATTTCGGCATCCTCGCCGACGACACGCCACCGGTGGGCCTCGCGGCCTTTGCGGCCGCCGCCATATCCGGCGGCGATCCCATCAAGACCGGTATCCAGGGGTTCACCTACGACATCCGCACGGCGCTGCTGCCGTTCCTGTTCCTGTTCAACACCGAGCTGCTCTTGATGGACGTCGGGCCGCTGAAGGCGATCCTGGTGTTCGTGGTCGCGGTCACGGCGATGCTGTTGTTCGCCGCCGCCACCCAGCGCTACTTCCTGGCGCCCACCCGCTGGTGGGAGGTGATCGCGCTGCTCGTGGTGTCGTTCACCCTGTTCCGGCCGGGCTTCTGGCTGGACCAGGTCGCGCCGCCCTACCAGGTCGAGCCGGGCACCCAGATTGAGGAGGTGGCGGCGTCGCTGCCCGAGGGGGCGCTCCTCAGGGTGACCATCGAGGGCACCGACTTCAACAACCCGGACGACCGCCAGAAGAAGACGTTTATGGTGCCCATGGGGGCGCCGGGCGAGGGGGCGGACCGCATCGAGGCGGCGGGGCTGACGATCCTGCCCGACGGCGACCAGGTCACCCTCGACGAGCCGTTCCCCGGCACGCCGTTCGCGCGGCTCGGCCGCGAGTTCGATTTCTACGCCGACAGGCCGGTGGTGGTGGAAAGCGTCGCCACCCCGTCCGTCCGCATGCCCAAGGAGATCTTCTACATCCCGGCGCTGCTGCTTCTCGCCGTCGTCGTCTGGTCGCAGCGCCGCCGCCAGACGAAGCCGGCGTTCTGACAAGCAATTCCAGGAAAAGTGCCTTCGCGGTTTTCCGTCCGGAATTGCGACCAGGAAACAAGCAATTCCAGGAAAAGTGCCCTTGCGGTTTTCCGTCCGGAGTTGCGGCTTGAAGACAACCGACTCCGGGATAGGCGGACGCCGCTATCCGCGCCGGGCCGCCATTGAGGACTGCGACCGACACGGGCTCGAAAGGAGGCCGGCATGTACAGCAAGATCCTGCTGCCCATCGACCTGAACGATCTCGCCACCGGCAAGAAGGGGCTGGCGACCGCCGCCGCGCTGGCGCGCACGTTCCAGGCCGAGCTGCACGTGCTCAGCGTGGTGCCGAGCTTCGGCATGTCGATCGTCGGTGGGTTCTTCCCCGAGGGGTTCGAGGAAAAGGCGCTGGCCAAGGTGAAGCTGGCGCTGGGTGCCTTCATGGACGCCGAGCTCCCGGCCGACATCGAGGCCGTCGGCCACGTCGCCCATGGCTCCATCTACGAGGAGATCCTGCACGCGGCGAAGGCGCTCGGCTGCGACCTCATCGTCGTCGGCGCCCACCGGCCGGAGCTCAGCGACTACCTCCTCGGCCCCAACGCCGCCCGCGTCGTCCGCCACGCCCCCCAGTCGGTGATGGTGGTCCGGGAGTGACTTCCGACCGTCCGGTCGCCCGCGTCTGGACCGTCGCGGTTTCGCTCCCCATAGTCTGCGGCAATCCAGAAGAGGTCCGCACCCGATGCCGTCCCCCCACGTCTTTCCCCGCCACACCAAGGCCGAACTTCCCGTCGCGGTGGCCGGCGACGGCTGCTTCCTGATCGACCGGGACGGCAAGCGCTATCTCGACGGCTGCGGCGGCGCGGCGGTCTCCTGCCTCGGCCATTCCGACAAGGCCGTCGTGGCGGCGATCAAGGCCCAGCTCGACGCGCTGCCCTATGCCCACACCGGCTTCTTCACCACCGAGGCGGCCGAGGATCTGGCGGCGCGGCTCGCGGCGCGGGCGCCGGCGGGCATCGACCGGGTCTATTTCGTCTCAGGCGGCTCGGAGGCGGCGGAGGCTGCCATCAAGCTGTCGCGCCAGTATTTCCTCGAGAAGGGCGAGCCCGCCCGCGCCAACGTCATCGCCCGCTGGCAGAGCTATCACGGCAACACGCTGGGGGCGCTCGCGGCCGGCGGCAACCAGTGGCGCCGCCGGCAGTTCGAGCCGCTGCTCACCGGCGCGATGCACCACATCGACGCCTGCCATTACTGGCGCTGGGGCGCCGAGGGCGAGAGCGAGGAGGCCTACGGCCGGCGCGTCGCCGACGCGCTGGAGGCGAAGATCCTCGAGCTCGGGCCGGAGACGGTTGCCGCCTTCATGGCCGAGCCGGTGGTCGGCGCCACCATGGGCGCGGTGCCGCCGGTCCCCGGCTACTTCAGGCGCATCCGCGAGATCTGCGACCGCTACGGCGTGCTCCTGATCCTCGACGAGGTGATGTGCGGCATGGGCCGCACCGGCACGCTGTTCGCCTGCGAGCAGGACGGGGTGGTGCCCGACATGATCCTGATCGCCAAGGGCCTTGGCGCCGGCTACCAGCCGATCGGCGCGACGCTGGTCGCCCGCCCCATCTACGAGGCGATCGAGGCGGGCTCCGGCTTCTTCCAGCACGGCCACACCTACGGCGGGCATCCCACCGCCTGCGCCGCCGGCGGCGCGGTCCTCGCCGAGATCGAGCGGCGCGACCTGCTGGCCAACGTGAATGCCGTCGGCGCCCATCTCCGCGCCGGGCTGGAGGAGCGCTTCGGCCAGCACCCGAACGTTGGCGACATCCGCGGACGCGGCCTGTTCCTCGGCATGGAATTCGTCGCCGACCGCGACACGAAGACGCCGTTCGATCCCAACCTGAAGCTCAACGCGGTGCTCAAGAAGGCGGCGATGGCGAACGGCCTGATGGTCTACCCGATGGGCGGCACCATCGACGGCCACATCGGCGACCACGTGCTGATCGCGCCACCGTTCATCCTCACCGAAGCCGAGGCCGACGAACTGGTCGACCGACTCGCCCTCGCGGTGGACGCGGCGCTGACGACGGTCGCCGGCTGACGCTTCGGGCTACAGTCTAAGGTTGTGATTTGGGCGACATGCTGCGCGCCGGACGGATTTTCGTCCAGCGCGCAGAATCGCGCAATAAAGCGCAGCAACGCGCAAGAACGCGCAGGCTGGCGCGTGCGCGCTCAGACCCTGCGCGCGCGCACCACCATGGCCAGCGTCAGGGCGAACAGGAGATGCCCGGCGAGCGACGCCCAGGTCAGCGGGATGAAGCCGAGGAACGGCGGCTGCCCGGCGAAAAGATGCGCCATGATGTAGAGCGCGAAGATCCACAGCCCGACGCCGTAGGCGAGCGCGGTCAGCCACCACGGCAGCGCCGGAATGATCGCCCGCTGCAGCGGCCGCGCGATGAACAGGTAGCCGAGCGGGTAGAAGACGACCCCCACGACGGCATGGATCAGCTCGGCGATCGCCCGGCTCTGCAGGCCGAACACGCCCTGGACGAGGGCGGCCGGCTCCAGCGGGCCGCCCACCAGGAACGGCGTGATTCCGCGCGCCCAGACCTCCCAGACGAGGTCGGCGGCGATGCCGGCGAGGAGCGCGGTGACGAGGGTGGCACCGGTCAGTGCGGGGAACAGACTCGGCGCGGAATGCAGGGAAGACGTTGCGCTGTGGGACGCCATCTGGCGGTTTCCTCTGGTCGACAGGACGGGGTGGCAGCGACCCGGGGCGGCCATCGGCGCCCGGCCGGGTCAGACGCAAGAACAACGCGAAGCGGCGCAGACACTACCACACGTCGCTGCGGCGGAAGCGTCCGCGCCCGGCACGGGCGCCGCGCTCGGTCGGCTGTGGCGTGACGAGGGCGTATCTGGTCAACGTGTTGAAGTGTTTATATATTTTTGGCCTTTTCGGGAGCGCTCCTGAGCAGGCCGCACAGCGGATTGACGACAAAGTTACGCCCCGTGAGTGGCTGCCTGCGGGCCGGCCCAGCCGGCATCAGACCAGACGTCTCGGCCGGGGCGGAGCGGACGCCGGGCGATCCCGTGACGGGTCTTCGACCAGTGATGCGGCCGGCGGACGAGCTCGACCAGCGCCAGGGCGAGGGCGGCGGCCATCACCAGCCAGTAGGCCGGAAGCTCGATCAGCCGCCAGCGTGCGATCGACAGCCCGCGCAGCCGGATCGCCTTCAGGGACAGGGCAACGGTCGCCGAGTAGCCGAGCACGAAGACGGCGGCGTTGAAGGCGCAGAGGCCGGTAGCCCACGTGCCTCCGGCGCCGATCAGCGGCAGGACGCCGGCCAGGTGCGCCGCGATGAAGCAGAGGCAGAGCGGGAAGGCGAGGATGGCAAGCAGGCTGCCGAGGATGAGCGCCTGGAACACCGCCATCTTGGCAAGCGCCCGCCGTCGGCCGAAGTGGCCCGGGCGGCGCATGTGCACCAGCCACGTCAATGTCCAGCCCTTCAGCCATCGCGTCCGTTGGCGCAGCCAGGCGCGCATGTGCAGCGGCGCCTCCTCGTAGGTCGTCGAGGCGAGCATGCCCATCTCGTAGTCGAAGCGGGTGAGGCGGACGCCCAGGTCGGCGTCTTCGGTGACGTTGTACGGGTCCCACGCGCCCAGCCGCAGAAGGATGTCCCGGCGGAAATGGTTCGAAGTCCCGCCGAGAGGAAAGAACAGCCCGCGGGCGGCCAGCCACGGAAGCAGCACGTCGAATAGGCAGGCGTACTCGATGGCGAACATGCGCGTGATCCAGGTGTCGCGGGCATGGTCGATGGCGAGGCGGGCCTGCAGGCAGGCGAGCCGGTCGCCGCCTGCGGCGAAGGTTTCCGCGGCGAGCCGCAGCTGGCCGCGCTCGGGCCGGTCCTCGGCGTCGAAGATCGTCACCAGCTCGCCGCTCGCCAGCGCCAGGCCGACGTTCAGAGCCTTGGGCTTGGTGCGCGGCCCCTCCGACGGCACCACCACCACGCGGTGGCCGGGCGGCAGGGTGACGGCGTCGAACGCGGCCCTGGTCTCGGCGTCGTCGGGCTCCAGCAGATAGAGGACGTCGAGCCGATCGCGCGGATAATCGAGGCGGCGCAGGCTGGCGATCAAAGCGGCAACCGACGAGGCCTCGCGGTAGAGCGGCACCAGGATCGAATAGGTCGGAAGCGCGTGGTCGGCGAGCGGGCGGAGCGGCCGGGGCCGGTCGGGGACCACCGCCATGCTGGCGACGCCGCGCACCGCCGCCAGGCCGAGGAGAACGAAGCCAGTGAAGAGGTTCGCCGCGAGCGGGACCGTCTCCGGGGCTTCCACCAGCGCGACGGCGGCCGCGACGACGATCGGTGGCGCCAGCGTCCGCTGGACGGGAGACAGGATCGCCCGCGCCGACAGCGCCGCCGGCAGGCCGTGATCCCAGGGCACCTGCGCCGGTACGCGCGCCGGCGTGCGGCTGCGGCGCGCCGCGCGGATGGTGGCGGGATCGGTCAGCACCAGCGCGCCTGCCGCGGCCGTCCGGCGGCAGGCCGCGGCACCGAGGTTCGGCAACTGCGCGATATCGGGGGCGATCGCCAGCAGCGGGCCTGCGTCGCCACGCACCGCGCAGAGGCGATCCGGCCGTTCGGCGACGAGCCGGGCAAACGCGCAGTCGGGCTCGGGCGCGAGGCTGCGGGCGAAGGGCAGTCCGAGCCAGGCCGCCATCGCCTCGCTCTCGGCCGCAGTCAGGACGCGCGCTCCGTCGGTGTCGAGGGGCGGCGGCGGGCGTTCGGGCGGCATCCTTGAAAAGCGCAGGGCCGCGGCGAGGAGTGCCTGCGGGGAGGCGGCGCCGATGCGGCCCGCAACGGCATGGCGCAGCGTGGCTTCGCGCGTCAGCATCAGGCGCCCGGGCGCGCCGCGTGCGAGTGCGCGCAGCTGCTCGGGGGCGATCTCGCGCGCGCATTCGAGCGCGAGCGCGACCAGCGGTCCCGCCGGGGTCGAGCCGATCCGCAGCGGCGCGATCCGGGCGCGCGCCACCTGGGGGACCAGATCGAGCGCGTCGGCTTCGGTCAGCGCGAGCGTCTTCGCATCGGCGACGGGAAGGCCGAAGCGCGCGGCAAAGGCGGAAAGCGCGCGATCGCCCGACAGCCCCTCGCCGGCCCCCGTGGAAGGGCGCGGGCGAGGGGGGCGGCGGGAAAGATGTAGGGCGCCGGTGCGGGCGCTTGGGGCCGCAGGGGCCAGCGATTCCGGGAGCTGCGACGTCAGCCGGAGACCGGTTTCCGCATCTGTCGCCATATCCATCCCCCAGTTGGCAATCGAAGATTGCAATCAGAGGTGGGTAAAATCAAGTGGCGTACTCAAGCGCGCCGAATGGCTTTGCTGCAACCAGCTTCAGAGGAAGATCGGGGTGGAGCCTTGGCCTGCGCAGCGGGCGACCGATAACGCGCGTCGGGCCGGCCGGCGTGTGCGGCTCAGGTGCCGCCGCGGCCGTCGTCGTTGACGTAGGCAACGCGCAGCAGGTTGGTCGCGCCGGGCGTACCGAACGGGATGCCGGCAAGCGTGATCAGCCGCTGGCCGGGGCGCGAGAACTTCTCCTGGTAGGCCACGGAGCAGGCGCGGTCGACCATGTCGTCGACGTCGTGGGCGTCGGGGCTGACCACGCAGTGGAGGCCCCAGGCCAGCGCCAGGCGGCGCGCGGTGGCGCGCACCGGGCTGACCACAACCAGCGGCGCCGACGGGCGCTCGCGCGCGACGCGCAGCGCGGTGGCGCCGGAGGAGGTGTAGCAGACGATGGCGGAGAGGTTCAGCGTCTCGGCGATCTGGCGCGCGGCGGCGGCGATGGCGTCGGCGCCCGTCGGTTCCGGCTCGGTGCGCTGGGCGGCGATGATGGTGGCGTAGTTCTCGTCGCGCTGCACTTCGCAGGCGATCTGATCCATCGTTCTCACCGCCTCGACGGGATACTGGCCGGCCGCCGATTCCGCCGACAGCATGACCGCGTCGGCGCCCTCGAACACGGCGGTGGCGACGTCGGACACCTCGGCGCGGGTGGGCGTCGGCGAGGAGATCATGCTTTCCAGCATCTGGGTGGCGACGACCACAGGCTTGCCGGCGCGGCGCGCCGCGCGGGTGATCCGCTTCTGCAGGCCGGGGACCTTCTGCAGCGGCATCTCCACGCCGAGATCGCCGCGGGCGACCATCAGCGCGTCGGACAGCTCGATGATGTCGTCGAGCCGCTCGATCGCTTGGGGCTTCTCGATCTTTGCCATCACGCCGACGCGGCCACGGGTGATCTTGCGGACCTCGGCGAGGTCGTCGGGACGCTGGATGAACGACAGCGCGACCCAGTCGACCTGCGCCTCGACGACGGCATCGAGGTCGCGCCGGTCCTTCTCGGTCATGGCGCTGAGGGCGAGCGTCGTATCGGGAACGCTCACGCCCTTGCGGTTGGAGACGGTGCCGGCGACCTCGACGCGGGCGTCGACGCCCTGAACGCTGACGCTTTCGACGATCAGCTTGACCTTGCCGTCGTCGATCAGCAGCCGATGGCCGGGCTCGAGTGCCTCCAGGATCTCCGGATGGGGCAGCTGGACGCGCGTGCTGTCGCCGGGCGTATCGTCGGAATCGAGGCGGAAAGTCGCGCCCTCTTCAAGCGTCACCTTGTCGTCGGCGAAGACGCCCAGGCGCAGCTTCGGACCCTGCAGGTCGGCGAGAATGCCGATCGGCCGGTCGACGGTTTCCTCGACCGAGCGGATCGCCGCGACGAGCCCGCGCATCGCGGCGTGATCGGTGTGGCTCATGTTGATGCGGAAGACGTCCGCACCGGCCTTGAACAGGGCGAGGATGGTCGCTTCGTCGGACGATGCCGGCCCGAGCGTGGCAAGGATCTTGGTGCAGCGCGACCGCTTCATCGACCCCCCATTCCGGAGCGTGACCGCTCGGTGAGATGCACCGTCCAGGAAGACTGCTCCCCGGTGTCGATCTCGACAAAGCCCGTGCGCTCGTAGCCGCGTGCCAGGCAGTCCTCGATCCCGGTGATGGTGAATTCCTTTTCACGCGTGCACATGAAGGCCGAACCGGCCCATTCACCACCCTGCACATAATCGAGGGCATAGAGATAGTAGAAACGCGCGCTGAGGGGGCCTTCGAGCAGGACCTCGCAACTCTGCGCGGGCAGGTTCCACCACCCCTCGCTGACCCAGTTCTCGGCGTTCTTATAGCCGACCGCGACGCCCACCTGATCGTCTGTCTTGTTGCACAGACGCAGGTCGGCCGCGGCGGGGGCCGCCATGCCGATGGTCGCCGCAATCAGGACGCAGATCGCGCCCAGAGCGGGAAGAAGATGTCGTGGAAGGCGTTGCATGCTGCGTTCGCCGGACCCCAAAGCCTCTTGTCGCAACGCTGGGCCGCTCGCGGGCCGCCGCCTGTTCTTGGGGGCTGGGCCCGCAATTGTCAACGCGACGAATCCTTGTCAGCGGCCTGCGACGGGTGGTTCGGCGCCGGGCCGAAAATCCGTCGTATCCTGCGGTGCATCGTTGGTTAGTAATCGCCCCTGGATGGTTAATGATCCCTTTATTCCGAGTGCGGCCATATTTTGGCGGGGGCTGCCCAGAGCTTGCATTTGTGTGGGGATCAGCGACCGGAAGATGCCGCGATCCGGCGCGGGCGACGCGGACGCGCCACCCAGATCCCGGCCAGGATGGCGGCACCGCCAATGGCCTGGGCCGGCGAGACGACCTCGCCCAGAACGATCCATCCGGCGACGGCGGCGGTCAGCGCCTCCAGGAAGATGACCAGCGAGGAGAACGCCGCGGTGAGATGCCCAAGGGCATAGGAGAGCAGGCCCTGCCCGCCGGCATGGGAGACGAGGGCAAGGGCGAGTAGCGTCGCGATCCCGCTCCATCCCCCCGGCAGTAGCCGGTCTTCGCTGGCGACGGCGACGACCAGGAGGACCGCCGCGGTGACCAGCCCGCCGCGGAACATCAGGAGGCCAGGCGGAACGGTGCGCCGGGCGACCCGCATGGCCAGGAAATAGCCACCGAAGAACATCGACGTGATGACGCCGTAAATATCTCCGTCCAGGCGGCCCGGCGCGAAGGAATAGCTGAGGCCGATAAGCAGCGCCGCGCCGACGATGCAGAGCCCCAGCCCGAGGACGGCGTCCCGGCCGACGGGTTCGCGGATGACGAGGCCCGAGGCCAGGATCACCCACACCGGGGCCATCGTCGCCAGGAAGGTGGCGTTGGCGACGGTCGTGTGCACGATCGACAGATGCCAGAAGACGAGGTCGCCGGAAAAGAAAAGGCCGGAGAGGACCACCGCGCGGCTCCAGCGCGGACGGGCCCCGGCGGAGCTGGCGGGCGCTTCCAGCCGGGCCCACAGCCACAGGGCTGGCAGGGCCAGCGCGACGCGCCAGAAGGCGCTGGTCATTGGACCGACATCGGCGAAGCGGACGAACAGCGGGGACACGCCCATCGCCATGGCGCCGGCCACCAGGCAGACGATCGCGACGGCCACGCGCGATGGCTCGGCCGGAACCTCTGGCGCGGGCTGGACGGGAAGGCTCACGCGGAACTCCTCGATGGGCAGGCGCCAATTGGTAGCTGCTTCGCAGGCGCGCGCACAAGCGGGGCGCGGCTTTGCAGGGCTTTGGCGCGGACGTCTCCCGTTCCGGTGCCGCGTTCCCTATGTTGGGTGCAGTGAACCCATGCCGCTGGCCCCGACGCGGGGCCGCGCCGAACCGGAGGCAAACATGGCCGAGATCGACGACGCCACCCGGACCGAACTCGAGGCTGCCGTGTTCCGGCGCCTCGTCGACCATCTGCAGGCGCGCACCGACGTGCAGAACATCGACCTGATGAACCTCGCCGGCTTCTGCCGCAACTGCCTGTCCAACTGGTACCAGGACGCGGCGGCCGAGAAGGGCCTGGAGATCGAACGGGACGCGGCGCGCGAGCGCGTCTACGGGATGCCCTACGAGGACTGGAAGGCGCGTCACCAGACGCCGGCGACGGATGCCCAGGCGGCTGGCTTCCAGGCGGCGGCGAAGCACGACTGAGGCGGCCGGCCCCGGCGCGCCCGCGTGCCGGGCCGGGCTCCCCTTGACCGCGACCCGCCACTCAGGCACGACACCGGGCCTCGATCGAACCCCGAAGCCGGGAATGTGCGGACGGGATCGTCCGCGGCGCGGCTTCGAAGCGATTTCTTATCTTTCGGGCGGGTAAACCTGTCCGGCAATCGCGGCGGCCCTGCCGAACCGACGATGGTCTTCGCCGGGTCCCACGTCTCTATCGACCGGGGGAGCGATGCTCCTCCCACGCGCCTTGGAAAGGAAAGTCATCATGAGCCAGCCGGGTGGTGTTGCCGCGGATCAGCTCCGTGCCATCGTCGAGCGGATCGAGAAGCTCGAGGAAGAGAAGCAGACGATCGCCGACGACATAAAGGATGTCTACGCGGAGGCCAAGGCGAACGGCTACGATACCAAGATCATCCGCACGGTGGTGCGGCTGAGGAAGCAAGATTCCGCCGAGCGCCAGGAGCAGGAAGCGCTGCTCGATCTCTACATGCACGCGCTCGGCATGGTGCTGCCGGATACCAGCGAAGCCTCCTGACATCCCTTCCGACCCGGCCTGTTGCCCGGGTTGTCGCCTGCCGATACGGCGCGCGGTTCCTGCGGAACCCGCGTCGTTTTTCGTTGGGGCCGATGATCTGAAGCGGATGAAAGGGGAAGCGGCGGCCGATCCGTGAGCGGGGCCAGGCAGGGCGTGTCCGCGCCGGACCGAGGCCTCTCCGCTCAGGCGCAACCATCCGATCGGATCAGATGCTGGCGGCCAGGATCGGTGGTCACCCGGCGCGAAGCCGCGCGGCGCAACGGCCGGTCGCTCGCGATACGGCCGGAGAGCGGGTCAGCGGGAGGCGGACCGGGTGATGTACACCTGCGGGATGCCCTCGAACCGATCGGTCCGCAGCCCGTCGGTGCCGTCGGACAGTTCGCCCGAGCCGCCCATCGAGGCATGCAGCGCGGTCACCATGGCGATCTGCCCCTGATTGGGATGCGACAGCCAGGCGAACTGCATCGTCCGCATGGAATTGTCGCCGATCAGGAAGCGCGAGTCGTCACGGTCGGGCGCGCCGAAGAAAGTGGCCGTTGGGTCGGTGCCGGCGGCCATGGCGCTGGAAATGTCGGCGGTCACGGTCGGCGTCATCGTCGGAGGCGTGGTCTCGGGCCCGACGACCATGGCGGCGGTCGCGCTCAGGACGTTGTCGCCGCCCGAGCTGGCGGCGTCCGCCGCGCTCGCGTAGCCGAAAACCGGGACCTCGGTGGTGTCGTCCAGGCGCTCGCGCAGGCTGGCGACGGCGGCTTCCTGGCTGGCGCTGCGCGACAACGGAACGTCATGCTCCGGCCGTGGCTTGGGCAGGGCGGCCACGAGGACTGCCTCCGGGCTCGGGCCTTCCGCGGGGGTGATTTCGGGCGCCGGCGTCGGGATGGCCGGGGCGACGGCCGGGGTGCCGTTGTCGGGGCGGGCGGCGACGGGGCGGACCACCGGGACCGGCGGCGGCGCGCTGGGCGTCTCGGCGACGGCCGGGGCGCTCTCTTCGGCCGCCGGGGCGGCCGGCGCGGGAGCCGGCGTCGTATTGATGCGGGTGGCGATCTCGTCGTCGGGAGCGGTCAGGTTGACGCCCGGAAGCGCCGAGGAGGAGGCCGGCGTGGACGAGGTCACGGACTGCGGCTCGGGGGCCGACCTCGCCCGGGTGGCGGACGCCGTCAGGATCGGACGGGAACGCTCCTCGGCGGTGACTTCGCGCTCGATGGTGTCCTCGACGTCGTCGTTGTCGCGTCCGAGAAGCGAGGCGATGATGTTCTTGCCGTTGCCGCTTTCCGGCCGGACGAGGCTGTCGCGACGGCTGTCGCCGCCGCCGAAGAAGCTGCCCAGCCCGCCGCCGCCGGACGAGGTGGCGACCTGGGTGCGGGCGTTGCGGTCGCGCGCCGCCAGCTCGGCCTTGGCGAGTTCGTAGCCCTGCAGCGGCTTGCCGTCATCCGGCAGATGCACGGTCTTGCCGTCCGGAAAAACCGCCAGCAGCTGCGAGCGGGTCATCCGCGGCCACGAGCGCACGCTGCCGGTGTCCAGGTGGACGAACGGGGTGCGCGAGGTGGGATAGAAGCCGACGCCGCCGACCTGGAGCTTGAAGGCGGCCTTGCGGATCTCCGCGGTGGAAACGCCGGGAATGTAGAAGTCGCACGCCTTGCCGGCCATGTGCTGGCTGAACTTGGCGACGCCGCGCGAGCGCGAGCGGAGCATGTTGTTGGTCGCCGGCGACCGGTAGGCGGAGACGACATGGATCGTCCGGCCCTGACCCACGCCCTGCTGGATCTGCCAGAGCAGGTCGAAGAGTTCCGGGTCGATCTTGGTGGATTCGTTGCGGCGCCAGTCGCGCAGGAACCGGTTGAGCTCGGTCAGCGCGGACGGAATGAAGCGGCCGTTTCGCTTGTAGGTGATCTTCAGCTTCTCGCCGGTGTGGGTGAAGAAGAGATCGAGCGTCCGATCGCGGGCCGCCTGTGCGGGCACGCCGGCGAGGAGAACACTGAGAGCAACGACCAACGCCGTCGCCGCATTGCGGACTTTGCGCATGATGGAGAAACGACCATTCCCGTTCGATAGCTGGTCCAAGACGCAGTCCTTGGCTCGAAAGCGACAGCTTTATCCCGACCCCAAGGCAATAGGGCGGAACGGGTTAATGAGGATTTACCGTATTGCGCGCGCGATGAAAAGCCGCATGCCTCTCGGATGTGCAGCGTACTGCACAGCCCGGCGATCCGTTGCCGCGGCCATCCACGGATGGTCTTGTTCCGTGCGATGCGGGCTCTTTTATGACCCGGCCTCCGCAGGCCCGAAAACGTGATGATTCGGGCTCAATCGGCCTTCAGCAGCTTCGCCAGCCGACGGTCCTGACCGTAGATGTCGGAATAGTGCACCAGCGTTCCGTCGGCATCGACCCATTCGGTGAAGTAGGCGAGATGCACCGGAATGTGATGTTCCAGCGGGAGGTAGCGCTCGCTGCCGCCGATCAGCTTCTTGATCTGGGCGGCGTTCCAGTGGGCTTCCTCGGCAAGCAGGGCGTCGGCGAACTCGAGCGGATCGTCCACTCGGACGCAGCCGTGGCTGAACGCCCGCACCGGCTTTGCGAACAGGCTGCGGCTGGGGGTGTCGTGCAGATAGACGGCGTGCTCGTTGGGGAACATGAACTTGATGTGGCCGAGCGCATTGCTGTTGCCGGGCTTCTGGCGGATGCGGACGTCGCGCAGCGCCGCCGGGCTCCAGTTGATGGAGGACGGGTTGACCACCTTGCCCTTGTAGACCGCCTCGTAGCCCCGGGTGGAGAAGTAGCCGCTCGGGTTCTTCTGGATCGAGGACAGCATCTCCTTGGAGGCGATGGAGTACGGCACGTTCCAGTACGGATTGACGACCAAGTGCTCGATCTCGTCGGAGAACATCGGCGTCGGGTTGGTCGGCTTGCCGACGATGACGCGGCCCTCGTAGGCGGTGGTGCCGTCGCGGCGGATGGTGACGGTGAACGCCGGGATGTTGACGAAGACGTAGGTCTTGCCGAGGTCGCGCGGCATCCAGCGCCAGCGCTCCATGTTGACGAGGATGTCGGTCACCGGATCGCCGCCGAGGCCGCGATTCATCACCGCCAGCGTGTTGGGGCCGATGATGCCGTCCGGCCTCAGGCCGTGGTCGCTCTGGAACGCCTTCACCGCCTCCACGACCGCGTCGTCGTAGATCGTCACGTCGCTGCCCCTCTGCAGGACGACGCCGAGGCGCTGGCGCAGCAGGCCGACGCGGGCGTCGGTGTCGCCGGGGCGCAGGTTGCGGCCGGCCGGCACCGGCAGCGGCTTCACGACGGAGGAGTTGCGGGTCTCGTAAAGCGCCTTCTTCAGCGCCTGGAACTGGGGATGGGGCGGGTTGAAGGCGTCGAGGGCCTCGGCCGGATCCGACGCCGAGGCGACCCGCTTCAGCGACACCAGCGGATCGGGGATGGGCGGCTTCTGGGTGTTCACGCTGGAAAGCGTGCGCGGGTTGATCCGGCCGGCCTGGGCATCGCGGGCGAACGCCATGGTGGCGCGCGACAGGCTGAGCTCGGCGGCGACGAGATCTGGCCCGTCCGGATGCGGGCCGGTGTCGAGCATCCGTTCGGTCACGACGTAGTCGGCGGGATCGAGCCCGTCGGCGGACGCCTCGCCGAGCCGGGCGATGGTCGCGCGCGCCGCCGGCGTGAGGGCGCCGTCGGCGATCCAGACGGGCTGGAAATCGCGATCCTCGTAGAAGGCGATCAGCGCGTCGCGGAAGCGGTCCTTCTCGGAGATGACCGGATCGGTGCCCATCAGCCCGCTGCGCAGCGCGCCATGAAGCGGATCCATGGGACGGGCGGTCGGCTTCGGGGTCCGGGCGAGATCTTCGGTGAGGACGGAGGGCGTGGCGGGACCGGCGGGAAGCGCGGCCGCGGCGGAGGGCAGCAGGATGGCCGCGGCAGCAAAGCCGGCAAAAACCTTCAAACGCATAGACCGCTCCTCACGCCCTCGATTCGGACATTGATTTAGGCCCAAGGAGTGAACAAGTAGCAACCGCGACCAACGAGACCGGCCCGCGGATCGGTCGATCCGATCACGGCTGTGTCTGCCACGCCACGACCGTTCGGCGTTTCCGTCCGAGCCAATCCCGTCCCGCCGTGCTATCGGCTTGATGACACGCCCGTCTGGAGCAGGACCTTCCGATGACGACCTTCCGTCCCCGCCGCGCCGCTTCCCCGGACGCCGCCACCGCACCCGCGAACGGCGCGGTGACCGCGCTGCCCGAATGGGACCTGACCGACCTCTATCCCGCGATGGACGCGGCGGAGGTGAAGGACGACCTCGCGACGGCCCTGTCGGAGTGCGCGGCGTTCGAGGAGGCCCACAAGGGCCGGCTGGCGGAGCTTGCCGCCGGAGCCAACGGCGGCGCCGCGCTGGCCGCGGTGATCGCGTCCTACGAGGCCATCGACGAGAAGCTCGGGCGGCTGGTGTCGTATGCGGGCCTGATCTATGCCGGCGACACCACCGATGCGAAGCGCTCCAAGTTCTACGGCGACGTCCAGGACAAGCTGACCGCCGCGACGGTGCATCTGCTGTTCTTCACCCTCGAACTCAACCACATCGACGACGCGGTGATGGAGAAGGCGCTGGAGGACCCGGCGCTGGCCCACTACCGCCCGTGGATCGAGGACGTCCGCAAGGAGCGGCCGTATCAGCTCGACGACAAGCTGGAGCGCCTGTTCCACGAGAAGTCCGTGACCTCGCGCGGTGCCTTCAACCGGCTGTTCGACGAGACCATGGCCGCGCTGACCGTCACCGTCGGCGATGAGGACCTGACGCTCGAGGAAGCGCTGAACAAGCTTCAGGATTCCTCTGGCGAGGTGCGCCGCAAGGCGGCGGAGGCGCTGGCCAAGGTGTTCGGGGAGAACATCCGCACCTTCACGCTCATCACCAACACGCTGGCCAAGGACAAGGAGATCGGCGACCGCTGGCGCGGCTTCGAGGACGTTGCCGATTCCCGCCATCTCGCCAACCGGGTCGAGCGCGAGGTCGTCGATGCGCTCGTCGATGCCGTGCACGAGGCCTATCCGCGCCTCTCGCATCGCTACTACGCGATGAAGGCACGCTGGCTGGGCAAGGACGCGCTCGACTACTGGGACCGCAACGCGCCGCTGCCCGACACCGACGACCGCCTGATTCCCTGGGACGAGGCGCGCGAGAAGGTGCTTTCGGCCTATGGCCGGTTCTCGCCCGACATGGCGGCGCTGGCCGAGCGGTTCTTCGAGAACGGCTGGATCGACGCCCCGCCGCGCCCCGGCAAGGCGCCGGGCGCGTTTGCCCATCCGACGATCCCGAGCGTGCACCCTTATGTCCTCCTGAACTACCAGGGCCGGACGCGGGACGTGATGACGCTTGCCCACGAACTCGGCCACGGCGTGCACCAGCTGCTGGCCGCGCCAAACGGATCGCTGATGGCGCCGACCCCGCTGACCCTTGCCGAGACGGCGAGCGTGTTCGGCGAGATGCTGACCTTCCAGAGCCTGCTGGGCTCGGCCGAGACGCCGGAGCAGCGGCGCACCATGCTGGCCTCGAAGGTCGAGGACATGCTCAACACGGTGGTTCGGCAGATCGCCTTCTACACCTTCGAGCGGCGCATCCATCTGGAGCGGCGCGAGGGCGAACTGACCTCCGAACGCATCGGCGAAATCTGGCTGGACGTGCAGCGCGAGAGCCTTGGCCCGGCCGTGCGCCTGTCGGAGGGTTACGAGACCTACTGGTGCTACGTGCCCCACTTCATCCACTCGCCGTTCTACGTGTACGCCTACGCGTTCGGCGACTGTCTCGTGAATTCGCTCTATGCAGTCTATGAAAAGGCCGAGACGGGATTCCAGGAGCGCTACTTCGACATGCTGCGTGCCGGCGGCACCAAGCATCATTCGGAGCTTCTGGAGCCGTTCGGCCTCGATGCGCGCGACCCGGCCTTCTGGCAGAAGGGGCTGGGCGTCATCGAGCGCATGATCGACGAACTGGAAGCCGAGGGGGCCTGACGGCGGGTGGCACGAGAGGCGCCGTCGAGGGGCTGAAGAGGAGAGCTTGGAATGCCGCTGATTTTCTTTCTGATCCTGATCATCCTGATCGCGACCGTCGGCTTCTGGAAGACGCTCGGCGCCATCATCGGCGCGGCGGCGATGGTCGTCGTGCTGATCTTCCTCGCCGTCCTCGCCATCATCATCGGCGGGCTCTGGATGATGCGGCGCTAGGTCTCTTCGAAATGGCGCAACGGCCCGGCCGGCCTGGACCGCTGTCGCCTGTACCTTGGGTTGGCCGATAACATCGGCGGCCGGCATCGACGCGTGCCGGCTGGCCGGCGGCGCTCCGGCGCCTAGTTAGGGGTGCGGGGCACCCGGACAGGACACAGCCTATGGCTTCCGATCAAAGCGGCGACAGCGAGCGCAACCGGTTCAGCGGCCGGGCCGCGCGCTATGCCCGGGTCGGGACCGGCATGTCGGGCGTTGCCGCCAAGATGATCGGCGCGCGCTTCTTCGGCATGGAGCTGCAGCGTGACGCCCATGCCGGCGAACTCGCGGCCGCGCTGGGCAATCTCAAGGGTCCCCTGATGAAGGTGGCCCAGCTGCTCTCCACCATTCCCGATGCGCTGCCGCCGGAATACGCCGCCGAACTGGCCACACTTCAGTCCGACGCACCGCCGATGGGCTGGGCGTTCGTCAAGCGGCGCATGGCGGCCGAACTGGGCGCGGACTGGCAGGGCAAGTTCAAGTCGTTCGAACACGAGCCGGCCGCCGCCGCCTCGCTGGGCCAGGTCCACCGCGCGGTGGATCACGACGGCCTGCGGCTCGCCTGCAAGCTCCAGTACCCGAACATGGATTCCGCCGTCGAGGCGGACCTCAAGCAGCTGTCCTGGATCTTCTCCATCCATCGCCGCATGAGCCCGGCGCTGGATACCAGCCAGATTGCCCGGGAGATCGGCGAGCGGCTGCGCGAGGAGCTCGATTACAAGCGCGAGGCGCGCGCCGCCCGGCTCTACAAGTCCGTGCTGTCGGAAGAGCAGGGCATCGTGGTGCCGGACGTGCACGACGCGCTGTCGACCCGGCGGCTGCTGACGATGACCTGGCTGGACGGCCGCAGGCTGCTGGATTTCCGCGACCGTTCGCTGGAGGACCGCAACCGCCTCGCCGAGACCATGTTCCGGGCCTGGTGGCGGCCGTTTGCCCGCGTCGGCGTGATCCACGGCGACCCGCACCTGGGCAACTACACCGTCTACGAGGAGGAGGGCCGGCCGGCCGGCATCAACCTCCTCGACTACGGCTGCATCCGCATCTTCCCGCCCGGCTTCATCAACGGTGTGCTTGAGCTCTACCAGGGGCTTGCCAACGACGACCGCGACCGGATCGTCGCGGCCTACGAGACCTGGGGCTTCAAGGGGTTGTCGAACGACCTCATCGACGTGCTCAACATCTGGGCGCGCTTCATCTACGGGCCGCTTCTCGACGATCGGGTCCGCACCATCGCCGACGGCACCAAGCCGGGCGAGTACGGCCGCCGCGAGGCCTTCTCGGTGCACCAGGCGCTGAAGGAGAAGGGGCCGGTGACGGTACCGCGCGAGTTCGTGTTCATGGACAGGGCGGCGATCGGCCTCGGCGCGGTGTTCCTGCACCTCGATGCCAAGCTGAACTTCTACGAGCTGTTCCAGTCGGCCATCGAAGGCGTCGACGAGGCGGGCATCGCCCGGCGCCAGAAGGCAGCGCTGGCCGAGGCGGGGCTTCCCGCGCCGGACTGGGACGTGGCCGCCTGAGGCGCGCGCTCCGGCGCCGCATGACGCGCGCACCCTTGCGCTGGCGCGAAATCCCGGGTTGGAATGGGGCGATGTTCCAGTTTCGTTCCGCCATGGCCCGTTGATCGCCCCGTGACCGCGCCGACCCCCGAGCCCCAGATTGCCGACGCCGCGCTGCTGCCCGAGCCGTTCTCGGGCTGGTTCCTGTCGCGCGGCTGGACGCCGCGGCCGCATCAGCTCGATCTGCTGGCGCATGCGCGGGCCGGCCGGTCGGCGCTGTTGATCGCACCCACCGGCGCCGGCAAGACGCTGGCCGGCTTCCTGCCGAGCCTGATCGATCTCGCCGCGTCCCGCCCGCGCCGCAATTCCAGCACCCGCGAAGGCCCGCACACCCTCTACATCTCGCCACTGAAGGCGCTCGCGGTCGACATCGCGCGCAACCTGGAGACGCCCGTCGCCGAGATGGGGCTGCCCATCACGGTGGAGACCCGCACCGGCGACACGCCGGTAAATAGGCGCCAGCGCCAGAAGCGCATTCCGCCGGATATCCTGCTGACGACGCCGGAGCAGGTGGCGCTGCTGCTCGCCGACCGGCAGGCGGATCGTTTCTTCTCCGAGCTGGAGGTGGTCGTCCTCGACGAGCTCCACGCCCTCGTCACCTCCAAGCGCGGCGACCTGCTGTCGCTCGGGATCGCCGGGCTGAGGCGGCACGCGCCGAACCTCCGGACCGTTGGCCTGTCGGCGACGGTGGCCGATCCGGAGGGCTTGCGGGCCTGGCTGGTGCCGCAGGCCGATCCGGACGATCGCACGATGGCCGAGGTGGTCGAGGTGGCGGGCGGGGCACGGCCCGACATCCGCATCATCGATGCCGCCGACCGCATTCCCTGGGCCGGGCATTCGGCGCGCTGGGCGCTTCCGGCGGTCTACGAGGCGATCAAGGCCCACAAGACGACGCTGGTGTTCGTCAACACCCGCAGCCAGGCCGAGATGCTGTTCCACGAGCTGTGGCGGATCAACGAGGACACGCTGCCGATCGCGCTGCATCACGGCTCGCTGGACCGCACCCAGCGCCGCAAGGTCGAGGCCGCGATGGCGGAGAACCGGCTGCGGGCGGTGGTCTGCACCTCGACGCTGGACCTCGGCATCGACTGGGGCGACGTCGACCTGGTCATCCATGTCGGCGCGCCGAAGGGGGCGAGCCGGCTCGCCCAGCGGATCGGGCGCGCCAACCACCGCTTCGACGAGCCGTCGCGGGCGCTGCTGGTGCCGGCGAACCGGTTCGAGGTGCTGGAGTGCCGCGCCGCGCTGGACGCGAACTACATCGGCGCCCAGGACACGCCGCCGATCCGCGAGGGCGCCCTGGACGTGCTGGCCCAGCACGTGCTGGGGGTGGCCTGTGCGGCGCCCTTCGATCCGGCCGAGCTGCACCGGGAGGTGACGACCGCCTACCCGTACCGGGCCCTCGACCGGGCGACCTTCGACACCGTCGTCGATTTCGTGGCCACCGGCGGCTACGCGCTGAAGGCCTACGAGCGCTTCGCCAAGATCCGGCGGATGCCGGACGGGCGCTTTCGCCTCACCCATCCGAGCGTCGGCCAGCGCTACCGGCTCAACGTCGGGACCATCGTCGAGGCACCGCTGGTGAAGATCCGCATGGTCGGGCGGGGCAAGGCGGGGCTTCTGACCGGGCGCGGACGGATGCTGGGGGAGATCGAGGAGTATTTCATCGAGACCCTGTCGCCGGGCGACAGCTTCATGTTCGCCGGCCAGGTGCTGCGCTTCGAGGCGATGCGCGAGCAGGAGGTGCTGGTCACCAAGGCGCGCGATGACACGCCGAAGATCCCGGTCTATGCGGGCGGCAAGTTTCCGCTGTCTACCTATCTGGCCGACGGCGTGCGCGGGCTGCTGGCCGACGAGACGAGCTGGGACCGGCTGCCGGAGCAGGTGCGGGAGTGGCTGAGCGTGCAGCGGCTGCGCTCGGTGCTGCCGACGCGGCGCGAGCTGCTGGTCGAGACCTTCCCGCGCGCCAACCGCCACTACATGGTCGTCTACCCGTTCGAGGGGCGGCTGGCCCACCAGACGCTGGGCATGCTGCTGACCCGCCGGCTGGAGCGGTTCGGCGCCAAGCCGATGGGCTTCGTGGCGTCGGACTATGCCCTCGGCATCTGGGCGCTGGAGGACATGGGCGGCCTGTTCGCCCGGGGCTGTCCGTCGGTCGGGGAGCTGTTCGAGGAAGACCTCCTCGGCGACGACCTCGAGGCGTGGCTGGCGGAAAGCTATCTCCTGAAGCGGACCTTCCGGGCCTGCGCCGTTATCTCCGGGCTGATCGAGCGCCGCCATCCGGGCAAGGAAAAGACCGGCCGGCAGGTCACGGTCTCCACCGACCTCATCTACGACGTGCTGCGCCAGCACGAGCCGGACCACCTGCTGATGCGCGCCACCTGGGCCGATGCCGCCTCCGGCCTGCTCGACATCGCGCGGCTCGGCGAGATGCTCTCGCGCATCAAGGGCCGAATCGTCCATAAACGGCTGGATCGGGTGTCGCCGCTGGCGGTGCCGATCCTGCTCGACATCGGCAGGGAAGCGGTCGGCGGCGAGGCCGACGAAGCGATCCTGGCGGGTGCGGGCGAGGCGCTGATCGAGGAAGCGATGGCATGACGGTGCGGCCTCAGCACACCGCGGAACGGACCTACCGGAGAGTGGCGATCGGCGGCATGTCGGCCGAGCTCGATCCCTCCGGCGCGCTCTATTGGGCCGACGAGTCGACGTTGATCGTCGCCGATCTGCATCTGGAGAAGGGCAGCTCCTACGCCCGCTCGCGCACCTTCCTGCCGCCCTACGACAGCGACGTCACGCTGGCCCGCCTTGCCGAGGTGGTGGCGCGGTTCGCGCCGCACCGGATCATCGCGCTCGGCGATTCCTTTCACGACCCGGCGGCCGGCGACCGGCTGTCGGAGGCCTCGCGCGAGGTGGTGCGCCGGCTGACCGACATGGCGGACTTCGTCTGGATCTCCGGCAACCACGATCCGAATCCGCCCGTCGCGTGGGGCGGGACGGTCGCGGAGGCGATCACGCTCGGCGGCGTCACCTTCCGCCACGAACCGTCGACCGGTGCGGTGGAGGCGCCCGAGGTGGCGGGTCACCTGCATCCGGTGGCACGGGTGTCCGGGCCGGGCAAGTCGCTGCGGCGGCGGTGCTTCCTCGGCTGCGGGGCGCGCATGGTGCTGCCGGCGTTCGGCGCCTACACCGGCGGCCTCGACATCCGCGATGCCGCCTTCAAGGCCCTCTGGCCGCGCCGCGCCGACGTGCGGGCCTTTCTAATCGGCCGCGACCAGGTCTACGCGGTGGGCACGGTTGCGGCGTTCGCCTGACCCGAAACGCCGGCGAGGGAGGCGAGGTCAGGTGCGCCTGGCCGCCTTGGTCAGCCGCTCCACGAAGTTGTGGGACCACTGGGACGCCGTGGTCGTGGTGATGCGGTCGTAGAGTCGCTCCCAGCGCTCCTTGCGCTCGTCCAGCGGCATGCGGATGGCGGTCTGCAGGGCCTCCGCGATCGCGTCGATCGAGTAGGGATTGATGATCAGCGCCTCGCGCAGCTCCTCGGCGGCGCCGGCAAAGCGCGACAGCACGAGCACGCCTGGATCCTCGGGGTCCTGCGCCGCGACGTACTCCTTGGCGACGAGATTCATGCCGTCGCGCAGCGGCGTAACGAGGCCGACGAGGCTCGCCCGGTAGATGCCGGCGAGCGACCGGCGGGGCAGCGACTGCGTCAGGAACGAGATCGGCGTCCAGTCGATGTCGGAGAAGCGCCCGTTGATCCGCCCGGTGAGCCCCTCCAGCGTCCGCTGGATGTCCGAATAGGCGCGGACCTCGGAGCGCGATGGGGGCGCCACCTGCATGTAGGAGACGCGGCCGCGGTTCTCCGGATAGTCCTCGAACAGCCGCTCGACGGCGCGGAAGCGCTCCGGCAGGCCCTTGGAATAGTCGATACGGTCGACGCCGACGATCTGGACCTGGCCGTTGAGCAGGGTCTTGAGCCGGCGAAAGTTGCGCTGGCCTTCGCCCGCAACGGCGTATTCCGCGAAGGTGTCCGCATCGATGCCGATCGGGAATGCGCCGAGGTGCACGGTCCGGCCGAGCACCGACATCGCGCCGTCAGGGCCTTCCGACGCGCCGGCCTCCTCCACGAGGTAGCGCTTCAGCGCGAGGGAGTCCCGCTCGGTCTGGAAGCCGATGAGGTCGTAGGCGAGCATCGAGCGCACCAGCCCGGCGTGGTTCGGCAGCGCGGTCAGGACTTCCGGCACGGGGAACGGGATGTGCAGGAAGAAGCCGATGGGGTTCTCCACCCCGGCGGCGCGCAGCTGGGCGCCCAGCAGCATGAAGTGGTAGTCGTGGACCCAGATCACGTCGTCGGGCTCGAGCAGCGCCTTCAGCCGGACGGCGAAGCGCTCGTTCACCCGCCGGTAGCCTTCGTCGAAGCGGCGATCGAAGTCGGTCAGGTCGAGCCGGTAGTGCATGGTCGGCCACAGGCAGCGATTTGCATAGCCGGCGTAGTATTCGTCGTAGTCCGTCTGCGTCAGGTCGATCGTGGCGATCTTGACCGAGCCCGAGCTCTGCTCGCGCAGCTCGGAAAAGGTGCCTTCTTCGGTGATCTTGCCGGACCACCCGAACCAGACCCCGCCCTTCTCGCGCAATACGTCCACGAGTGCCACGGCGAGGCCACCGGCCCGGCCCGTATCCTTCAGCGGACCAACGCGATTCGAAACGACTACGAGGCGTCCCATGTCCCTCCTTAGACCATCTTGTCCCAGCGCCGGCTGAGCCGTATCGCGCCGTTTATGATGCCAACCATCGAGTAGGTCTGCGGGAAGTTGCCCCACAACTCGCCGGTCGCCGGATCGACGTCTTCCGACAGCAGACCGAGGTGATTTCGGCACGAGAGCATGGACTCGTAGATCTCCCGGGCTTCCTCCACACGCTCGATCCGAGCCAGTGCGTCTATGTACCAGAACGTACAAATGTTGAATGCGGTTTCAGGCCGGCCGAAATCATCTGCCGCAGCGTAACGGTAGAGATGGTTCCCGTGGCGCAGTTTCTCGCCGATCTTCTCCACCGTCGAGACGAAGCGGGGATCGTGCGGGGAAACCAGCCCGACCTCGGCGGCGAGCAGCAGGCCGGCGTCCAGATCGGTTCCCTCGAAGCTTTCGGCGAAGGCGCCGAGTTCCTCGTTCCAGGAGCGCCGAAGGATGACCTCCTTCACCTCGTCGGCGCGGCTGCGCCATTTCTTCGGATCGAGACCGAGACGGTAGGCGATCTTGGCGAGCCGATCGAGGGCCGCCCAGCACATCAGGCTCGACGAGGTGTGGACGCGGGCGCGCGTGCGCAGTTCCCACATGCCCGCGTCGGGCTTGTCGTAGAGCTCGTACGCCTTCTCGCCGATCGCCTCCAGCTGCCGGAAGTCCTCGATGCCGGAAGGCCGGAACAGGCGCTGGTCGAAGAACGCCTGGGCGGCGCCAAGCACGATGTTGCCGTAGACGTCGTGCTGGAAGTGCTCGTAGGCCTGGTTGCCGACGCGCACCGGCCCCATGCCCTGATAGCCGGGCAGGTCGACGGTCTCCTCGATCAGCGCCCGCTCCAAGCCGATCCCATAGACCGGCTGGACGTGATCGCCCTTCGTCATGGCGATGATGTTGTTGATGTAGCGGAGATAGTTTTCCATCGTCTCCAGGTCCGACAGCCCGTTGAGGGCGCGGACGACGAAGAAGGCGTCTCTCAGCCAGCAGTAGCGATAATCCCAGTTGCGGCCGGAGTCCGCCGCCTCCGGTATAGACGTGGTGATGGCGGCGACGATGGCGCCGGTCTCCTCGAAGGTGCACATCTTGAGGGTGATCGCCGCGCGGATCACCGCGTCCTGCCATTCCAGCGGCAGCCCGAGCCGGCGCGACCAGCCGCGCCAATAGGTCTCGGTGTTCTCCATGAAGGTGTGGGCGATCTTGACCGGATGGTCGGTAAGCGTCTCGTCCGGGCCAAGAAACAGGGCCAGCTCGCGGTCGAGCTGGAACCACGTCTCGTCGCGGATGTAGGTCACCGGCGCGTTGGTGGTCATGCGGAGCGCGATACCGTCGCCGACATAGCGTATGTGGTTGGAGCCCGACGTGATCTCCGGCGCCGACCGGGCCCAGCCGAACACGGGCCGGATCTTGATGCGGATCCGCGGCCGTCCGACGAGCGGGCGCACCTGGCGCACGAACTGGGTCGGGCGGAAAGTGCGGCCGCGCGCCTCGAAGCGGGGTGCGTGGTCGATGATCTCGATCGCCGTGCCGTCCTCCGCGTAGAGGCGCGTCGACAGGATCGCCGTGTTGGTGACGTAGCTCTGCTCGGTGCGGACCTGGCCCTCGATCTCGATCGTGAAGGCGCCGTCGGCCGGGTCGCCCGAGCGGCTGCCCAGGAGGGCGTGAAACACCGGATCGCCGTCGTAGCGCGGCAGGCACCACCACACGACGCGGGCCTGCTTGTCGATCAGGACGGAAATCGAGCAGTTGCCGATGAGGCCGAGGTCGAGCGTGCTCATGACGCCAGCGACCTCTCCGGGTGGGCCAGGCGATCGAGCCATTCCATCACGTGGGTGCTGTCGTCGAGCCGGTAGGCGGCGCTGGTCGTCCCGTCGCCGACCTTGATGGCGACGCCCCCCATGGCGGTGACGATGCGGAACCCGTCCTCGTCGGTCACGTCGTCGCCGAGAAAGACCGGCGTGCGGCCTTCGAACGGCGGGATCTGCATGAACTCGGCGATCGCGATGCCCTTGTTCACGTCGCCGCGCTTGGCCTCGACGACCATCTTGCCCTCGATCAGGTGCAGTTCCTCCAGATCTCCGGCCGCTTCGCGCAACGCCGCCTTCACGTCCTCGGCGGCCCCCGGGGCCTGCCGGTAGTGAACGGCGATGCCGCTGCCCTTGTCCTCGAGGCTGACGCCGTTCTGCAGCAGGTGCGAGCGTTCCAGCCGCTCGCGCAGGATGCGGACCTGCGCGGATTTCGGGAGCTCGACGATGGCGGCGTCCTCGGTGCTGCGGCGCTCGATGCCGTGCAGGCCCGCCGTCGGCAGGATCAGCGGAGAGAGATGCCGGTCGATTTCCGCGATACGGCGACCCGTGACGACGGCCAGCGCCCCGCCGGCGCGGCTGCGCACGCGACCGAGAAGCGCGACCAGGTCGTCGGAGACGATGATCGCCTCGGGGGTTTCCGCGATGTCCACCAGCGTGCCGTCGAAGTCGAGAAACACGGCGGGGCGGAGGGGTATCGGAGGGTGCGTCATGCCGTTCCTTGTAAACCAGGCGCGGGAGGGGGTCGATGTGCGACGCGCCAGCCGGCACCCGTCGCGATCGGATTGCCGCAAGCAGGCGCTCGGGAATGCCAGCAGCGTCAGTTGCTTAGGCAGCCAGCGTCTTCTCCGGGCTCTTGCACAGATCGGCGATCAGGCAGGCGGTGCACTCGGGCTTGCGGGCCTTGCACACGTAGCGCCCGTGCAGGATCAGCCAGTGGTGCGCATGCTGCTTGAAGCGGACGGGGATGACTTTTTCCACGTGCGTCTCGACGGCATCGGGCGTCTTGCCGGGCGCCAGCCCGATGCGGTTGGCGATTCGGAAGATGTGGGTGTCGACCGCAATCGTCGGTTCGCCGAAGGCGATGTTCAGCACCACGTTGGCGGTCTTTCGCCCGACGCCGGGCAGCGCCTGCAAGGCCCGGCGGTCGCGCGGCACCTCGCCGTCATGCTCGGAGATGAGCGCGCGCGAGAGCGCGACGACGTTCTTCGCCTTGTTGCGGTAGAGCCCGATGGTGCGGATGTGCTCGCGCACCCGGTCTTCGCCCAGCGCCACCATCGCCTGCGGGGTGGTGGCCTCCGCAAACAGCCCCCGCGTGGCCTTGTTGACCCCCACGTCGGTGGCCTGGGCCGACAGCACCACCGCGACAAGCAGGGTGAACGGATTGACGTAGAGAAGCTCTCCGCGCGGCTCCGGATCGCGGGCCTCGAAGCGCGCGAAGATCGCCTCGACCTCGGCCTTCGTATAGGCGCTGCGGGTTTTCGACAGCGATTTTCGCCGGGCCGGTGGCGCCGCCGACGCCGCGCCGACAACGGCCTTTTTGCCGTTCGGCGATGTCGAGCGCGTCGGGGACTTCGATTCGGCCATTTCGGTTCTATAATTGTCTTCCATGACACAGGGCAACACGACATCGGACCGGGAGCTGGGGGCACCGTTCTTTTCGGCGGTGCTCACCCCGCATCGCTCGCTGGGGCGGCGCGGCTTCCGCGTCATGATGGGCATCGCGACGCTGATCGCGGTGTGGTCGGGGCTGCGCTTCTACGTCATCGGCGCGTGGCCGGTGGCGCTGTTCATGATCGCCGACGTCGGCCTCCTGTTCTTCGCCTTCCGCCAGAACTACCGCGCCGCCCGTGCCTTCGAGGAGGTGCAGGTGTCCACCACCGAGATCCTGGTGCGGCAGGTCGGGGCCAACGGGCGGTCGCGGGAGTACCGCTTCAACCCGGCCTGGGCGCGCCTCGCCATCACCCGCCTCGCTGACGAGGGCGTGACGAACCTGACCCTGACGTCCCACGGCCGCAGCCTCGTGGTGGGGGGCTTCCTCAACCCGGACGACCGGGAGAGCTTCGCGGCGGCGTTCGATGGCGCGCTTGCCGATGCCAAACGCGGCGGACCGCGCGCCGCCTGATGCGTGTTCGGAAACGGGTCGCGGAAACGCGCGGATCGGGGTTCATTCCGGCATGACAGGCAACAAGGAGCCCGGGATCATGTTTGGGTCCGCAATCGACGCACTGCCGGCACGCACCGACGAGATGGATCCGGTCCCGGCCCGGACGGCGGAGGACTACGATGTGGTCCGCCGCGCGCTCGCCCACATCTCCAGCCGCTTCCAGGATCAGCCGAGCGTGCCTGACGTGGCGCGGGCCGTCGGCGTCACGCCGGTGCAGCTGACGCGCGTCTTCGACCGCTGGGCGGGGCTGACGCCGAAACAGTTCCTGCAGGCGGTGACCCTGGACCACACGCTCCAGCTTCTGGAGAACCGGGCGAGCGTGCTGGATGCGACCTTCGAGGCGGGGCTGTCCGGTCCGGGCCGCCTGCACGATCTCTTCGTCACCCACGTCGCCATGCCGCCCGGGGTTTACCGCGAGCGCGGCCGCGGCATCGAGATCCGCTGGGGCTGGCACGAAAGCCCGTTCGGACGGGCCTTGCTGATGGTGACCGACTACGGCCTCGCGGGCCTCGCCTTCGCCGATCCGGGCGAGGAGGCCGCGGCCTTCGCCGACATGGCGGGTCGCTGGCCGAACGCCGACTACCGGGAGGATCCCGCCGCGACCGCGGCCACCGCCGCCCGGGTGTTCGAGCCGGGGGCATGGAGCCGGGACCAGCCGGTTCGGGTCGTGCTGATCGGCACCGATTTCGAGGTGAAGGTCTGGCAGACGCTCCTGAAGGTGAAGCCGGGCCAGGCGACGACCTATTCCGATGTCGCCAGCCACATCGGCAAGCCGACGGCGGCGCGCGCCGTGGGCACGGCCGTCGGCCGCAACCCGATCTCGTTCGTCGTGCCGTGCCACCGGGTGCTGGGCAAGGGCGGCAGCCTGTGCGGATACCACTGGGGCCTCACCCGCAAGCGGGCGATCCTCGGCTGGGAGGCTGGCCGCTTCGCGGCGTGAGGGTGCCCCGGCAGAGGGGCCTCCGACGCCGTCTGGCCGGGTGAGCGGCACGCCCGGCGCGTGCGCATTCCGGTCTTGTCTTCCTTCCGTGTGCGGAATGATCTAGGGATCACGCCGCTCAAGCCCGTGCCGGGCCGGGAGGGGGAAGAGATGACGCAGCACGGCCGGAAGATCGCGGTGATCGGCCTCGGCTACGTGGGGCTGCCGGTGGCGGTGGCGCTGGCGAAATCCGGCGCGCCGGTTGTCGGCTTCGACATCAGCGCCCGCCGCGTCGAGGAGCTTCGGTCCGGCCACGACCACACCCGCGAGGTCGACGAGCGCGACCTCGTCGAGGCGGGCATCTCCTTCTCCAGCGATCCGGACGCGCTGAAGGGCTCCGACTTCTTCATCGTGACGGTGCCGACGCCCATCGATGCCGCGCGGCGGCCGGACATGGGGGCGGTGATGGCGGCAAGCGCGACGGTGGGCGCGGCGCTTTCTCCCGGCGCGATCGTCGTCTACGAATCCACCGTCTACCCCGGCGCCACCGAGGAAGACTGCGTGCCCGTGCTGGAACGCACGTCGGGGCTCGTGTGCGGCCGGGATTTCACGGTCGGCTACTCGCCGGAGCGCATCAATCCGGGCGACCGGGAGCATCGGCTGGAAACCATCGTGAAGGTGGTCGCCGGGCAGGATGCGCGCACCCTCGACGTGGTCGCGGAGGTCTATGGCTCCGTGGTGCAGGCCGGCATCCACCGCGCGCCGTCGATCCGGGTCGCGGAGGCGGCGAAGGTCATCGAGAACGCCCAGCGCGACCTGAACATCGCCTTCATGAACGAGCTGTCCGACATTTTCGGCCGGATGGACATCGACACCTACGACGTTCTCGCCGCGGCCGGCACGAAGTGGAACTTCCTGCGCTTCACGCCCGGTCTGGTCGGCGGCCACTGCATCAGCGTCGATCCCTACTACCTGACCCACAAGGCGCAGATGGCCGGGCTGCATCCCGAGGTGATCCTTGCCGGGCGGCGGACCAACGACGACGTCGGGGCCCGCATCGCGCGCACCGGCGTGCGGCTGATCAACAGCGGCGGCCGGCCGGGCCGGCGCGTCACCGTCCTGGGCATCACGTTCAAGGAGAACGTGCCGGATATCCGCAACTCCAAGGTCGTCGACGTAATCCGCGAACTGCAGGCCTTCGGGATGGACGTAGCGGTCTCCGACTGCATGGCGGACCCGGCCGAAGTGCGCCGGGAGTACGGCTTCGAGCTGGTCGACGAGGCCGATCTCGACCCCGCCGATGCGGTCATCCTGGCGGTCCCGCACCAAGCCTATCTCGAACGCGGCTGGCCATTCGTGGAGCGGCTGCTCGTCGAGGGCGGCGGCGTGGTGATGGACCTCAAGGCGCGCCTCGACCGGGACGCGAAACCCGACCAGGTTCGCCTCTGGCGGCCGTGAGTCGCTTCGTGCGACGCTGTGTGACAGAACGTTGACACGACGGCCGGGGTCGTTGATCCCGGTGGGTGTGCCGCGCCCATCGGTGCGCGCCGCCCCTTCTCCCCGCACACGCGCAGACAGGATCCGATGAAGGTACTCGTCACGGGCAGCGCCGGCTTCGTCGGCTTCCACACCGCCAAGCGTCTTCTCGAGCGCGGCGACAGCGTCGTCGGCTTCGACGTGGTCAACGACTACTACGATCCGGCGATCAAGGAAGCGCGGCTGGCCGTGCTGGAGGAGACGGCGGCCCGGACCAACGCCGAGTACGCCTTCGTGCGCGCGAACCTCGCCGATCGGGCGGCCGTGGAGTCCTGCTTCGAGACGCACGCGTTCGACCGCGTGATCCACCTCGCCGCCCAGGCCGGCGTGCGCTACAGCCTGGTCAATCCGCATGCCTACGTGGAATCCAACCTGATCGCCTTCACCAACATCCTGGAGGCCTGCCGCCACGCAGAGGTGGCGCATCTCACCTACGCGTCGACCTCCAGCGTCTATGGCGCCAACACCAAGATGCCGTTCTCCGAGCACGACGGCGTCGACCATCCGCTGCAGTTCTACGCCGCGACCAAGCGCGCCAACGAGCTGATGGCGCACGCCTACAGCCATCTCTATCGCATGCCGACCACGGGCCTGCGCTTCTTCACCGTCTATGGGCCGTGGGGCCGGCCCGACATGGCGCTGTTCATGTTCACCAAGAACATCCTCGCCGGCGAGCCGATCCCCGTGTTCAATCACGGCAACCACACCCGCGACTTCACCTACGTCGACGACATCGTCGAGGGGGTGATCCGGGTGAGCGATCAGGTGGCGGAGCCTGACCCGGACTGGGACGCCTCCGACCCGGATCCGCGTTCCTCCAACGCCCCGTTCCGGATCTTCAACATCGGCAACAACGCGCCGGTGAAGCTGTCGGCCTATATCGAGGCGATCGAGGATGCCGTCGGCAGGACCGCGATCAAGGACATGCTGCCCCTGCAGCCGGGGGACGTGCCGGACACCTATGCCGACGTGTCGGAACTGGAGAAGGCGGTCGACTACCGGCCGGCGACGCCGGTGAAGGATGGCGTTGCGGCCTTCGTGGCCTGGTACCGGGACTATTACGGCTGCTGATCGGGGGCCGGAAACAGCGTGGGCGAGCGTCCGCGCAGCCAGTAGGCCAACAGGCCCACCCACTCGTGGGCCGCGTCGTCGACGTTTCCGAGGCCGGCCGAGAGCATCGGAGTGATCCCCGGCCACTCGGTGCCGCGGGTGCGATAGTCCACCGGCCACGGAACGAGCCCCGTCCAACCGCTTGCCCGGAAGGCTCCGATCGTGCGCGGCATGTGCACGGCCGAGGTGACGATCAGCCACGTCTGGCCGGGCTGCGGGCGAAGCGCGTCATGGGCAAAGCGGGCGTTGTCCCAGGTGTCGACCGACCGGTGGTCGCCGATGATGCGGTCCTCGGCGATGCCGAAGCTCGTCAGCAGCTCCTTGCCAAGGGTCAGCTCCGTCATCCCCGGACGTCCGCGCGGTGCCCCGCCGCTGGCGATGAAGATCTTCGCGTCGGGGAATCGCGCGGCGAGATCCGGGATGGCGGTGAAGCGGTCTCCCGCTTCGCTGAGGGGGATCGGGCGCCCGTCGCTGACCAGTGTCGCATCGATCGATCCGCCAAGGATGATGATCCCGGTCGGCGGCGCGGTCACCTGCGGGCTTGGCGGAAAGCGCCGTTCGAGCGGGTATTGAAGCCCGATGCCGAGGGTCGTGTAGCCGCAGACGAGCAGGAGCACCGTCGCGAGCGTGACCGTGGCCGCGCCCAGCCGCCGGCCGCCGGCCAGAAGTCCGATCACTCCCAGCACCAGCAGCGTCGCCAGCGCGTTCGAGGGAAGGGTGAAGAAGCGCAGGATCGATTCAAGAATGGCGGGCACCGAGGCTCCCTCCGGCCGAGAGGACGTGGTCGAGGAGCGTCAGGATCGATCGCATGTCATGACCTCGGGTCGATTCGCGAGGACGTCATCGCGCGCCAGGCAAAGCATTTGCAGATCCCTCCCGCCGCTTCAATCCGGTCCGCCGACGTCGCGTGCGTGGCCCGTGAGGGCATCGCGCCGGCGTGGGCCCGGACCCGACGCCCGATCTGTTGTGCGGCGCGGATTGCTCTGCTAGAGCAGCCGTGCCCGGATCGACGCGAGTCGACCGGGACCGGACACGCTCTTCTTCTGGAGTTTGGAGGCATTTCCCGTCGCGCGGGCGAGCCTGCCGATCGGAAATGGCACCAGGGGCAGAGCCCGCTCGCCGCGGAAGTCGCGAGCCCTGCGCTTTCTCCAAGTATCTGTGTATGAAGCGGATCCGGGTCGGGCAGATGGCATCCGCCGGAAAATCGGCGTAGCTGCACGCCGTCCGATTGGAAGTCCGCCCGGGGGCCGGTGCGGGCGAGCGAAGGGGGGACCATGGCGAGACGGTTCCTGGTGACGGGCGGGGCGGGCTTCATCGGCTCCGCCGTCGTGCGCCATCTCCTGTCCGGCGACGGCCACGACGTGCTCGTCCTGGACAAGCTCACCTACGCCGGAACGCTGTCCTCGCTGGCTCCGGTGAGTGACCGGCCGGGCTACCGGTTCGTGAAGGCCGATATCGGGGACGGACCCCGGGTGCGCGACATCCTCGCGGACTTCCGGCCCGACATCGTCCTCAATCTCGCGGCCGAGACCCACGTCGACCGGTCGATCGATGGCCCTGCCGCCTTCGTGGACACCAACGTGGTGGGGACGTTCGTGCTGCTGCAGGAGGTGCTGCGCCACTGGCGGTGCCTCGATGCCGCCGCGCAGGCCCGCTTCCGCTTCCATCATGTGTCGACGGACGAGGTCTTCGGATCGCTCGGGACGCAGGGCCACTTCACGGAAGACAGCCCCTACAGCCCCAACTCGCCCTATTCGGCCTCGAAGGCCTCGGCCGATCACTTCGTGCGTGCCTGGCGGGAAACCTACGGGCTGCCGGCCATCATCACCAACTGCTCCAACAACTACGGCCCCTACCAGTTTCCGGAAAAACTGATCCCGCTGATGATCCTCAATGCGATCGAGGGAAAGGCGCTGCCCGTCTATGGCGCGGGCGAGAACGTCCGCGACTGGCTGTTCGTCGACGACCACGCGAGGGCCCTGGCGCTCGTCGCCACGGAAGGTGCCCCCGGGGATGTCTATGCCATCGGCGGCGGCAACGAGGTCCGCAACATCGATGTGGTCCGCACCGTCTGCGACCTCGTGGACCGGATGGTGCCGCGCCCGGACGGCGGCCGCCGGGCCGACCTGATAAGCTTCGTGCCGGACCGTCCGGGCCACGATCTGCGCTATGCGATCGATGCCGCCCGGATCGGCGCGTCGCTCGGCTGGAGCCCCTCGGAGAGCTTCGAGAGCGGGCTTGAAAAGACGGTCCGCTGGTATCTCGACAATCGCGCCTGGTGGGAGCCCCTCCGGGGTGCCTACCGGGGCGAGCGGCTCGGCGCTGCCCCTGTCGCCGCGTCCGCCGCGGTGGGGGGCGACTAGGATGGAGATCCTGCCGACCCCGATCGCGGACGTGAAGATCGTGCGGCCGCAACGCCATGGAGACAGCCGGGGGTTCTTCTCCGAGGTCTACCGCGCCGACGTGTTCCGGGAGGCTGGCCTGCCGGTCGACTGGGTGCAGGACAACCATTCCCTGTCGGCGGCAGAGGGGACCGTCCGCGGCCTGCATTTCCAGACGCCGCCGTTCGCGCAGGACAAGCTGGTGCGCGTGGTGCGCGGAGCGGTGCTCGACATCGCCGTCGACCTGCGGCGCTCGTCGCCGACCTTCGGACGGTTCGTCAGCCAGGAGCTGTCGGCCGAGAACTGGCTGCAGCTCTTCGTGCCGAAGGGCTTTGCCCATGGCTTCTGCACGCTGACGGCTGACGTGGAGGTCCTCTACAAGGTGACGGAACGCTACGCGCCCGACCACGATGCGGGGGTCGTCTGGAACGATCCGGACCTGGCCATCGCCTGGCCGGTGTCGGCGGAGCACGCGATCCTCTCCGACAAGGACCGCCGGTTGCCGCGCCTGGCGGATGTCGGGGCACCTTTCGAATGAGCGGGAGCCCGAGAATGCGGATCGCGGTCACGGGGCGAACCGGGCAGCTGGCTCAGGCGCTGCGCGAGCGGGGCGAGAGAGCGGGGGTGGACGTCGTCAGCGTCAGCCGGCCGGAGCTCGATCTTGCGGAGGCGGGGGCGCTCGCCGAGCTCTTCCGCGCGATCCGTCCCGACGCCATCGTGAACGCTGCCGCCCACACGGCGGTCGACAAGGCCGAGAGCGAGCCGGAGGTTGCCCGCGCGGTCAACGCCGAGGGCGCCCGGACCGTGGCGGAAGCCGCGCGCGAGCTCGGCGTGCCGGTCGTGCAGATGTCGACGGACTATGTGTTCGCGGGGACGCGTGACCGGCCCTACCGGGAGGACGATCGAACGGGGCCGCGCAGCGTCTACGGGGCGACGAAGCTGGAGGGGGAGGAGGCCGTGGCCGCCACCACCCCGGACCACATGATCGTCCGCACCTCCTGGGTCTACAGCCCGTTCGGCCATAACTTCGTGCGCACCATGCTGCGCCTGGGGGCCGAGCGCGACGAGGTCGCCGTCGTTGCCGATCAGATCGGCGCACCGACCTCGGCGCTGGACCTCGCCGACGGAATCCTTGCGGCTTGCGCCAACCTCGTGGCGTGGCCGGACGAGACCGCCCTGCGCGGGATCTTTCACCTGACGGCCGCCGGCGAAGCTTCCTGGGCGGAGGTTGCGGAGGCGACGTTTTCAGCCGCGGCGGCGCTCGGCGGGCCGACGGCGCGGGTTCGCAGGATCGCCACCGCCGACAATCCGAGGCCGGCCGAGCGGCCGGCGAACTCGCGTCTCGATACGTCGAAGATCGCGACGGCTCACGGGATCCGGCTCCCCGACTGGCACGCCTCGCTCGAGGCGTGCGTTGCGCGGATCCTGAAGGAAGGGGAAACCCGATGAAGGGGATCATTCTCGCCGGTGGCAGCGGCACGCGGCTCTATCCGATGACGTCGGTCGTCTCCAAGCAGCTGCTGCCGGTCTACAACAAGCCGATGATCTACTACCCCCTCACCACGCTGATGCTGGCGGGGCTGCGCGAGATCCTGATCATTTCGACGCCACAGGACCTGCCGCGCTTCGAGCAGCTTCTGGGCACCGGTGAACAGTGGGGCATCCGGCTCGCGTACGCCGTGCAGGCCCGGCCCGAGGGGCTCGCCCAGGCGCTGACGATCGGTGCGGACTTCCTGGCCGGCGGGCCGTGCGCGCTGGTGCTCGGCGACAACATCTTCTACGGCCACGGCCTTCCGGAGCTCCTGGCCGATGCCATTTCCGGTCTCGCCGGCGGCACCATCTTCGCCTACCAGGTCAGCGATCCGTCCCGGTACGGCGTGGTCGAGCTCGGGCCGGACGGGCGGGCGACCTCGATCGAGGAGAAGCCGGCGAGGCCGCGCACCAGCTGGGCCGTCACGGGGCTCTATCTCTACGACCGGGATGCCCCGGAGATCGCGCGCGGGCTTACGCCATCGGCGCGGGGCGAGCTCGAGATCACCGACGTCAACCGCGCCTACCTCGAGCGCGGCGACCTCTCCGTCCAGATGATGGGGCGGGGGTTTGCCTGGCTGGACACCGGGACACCGGAATCGCTGATGGAAGCGGCCGAATTCGTGCGCGCGCTGGAGCATCGCCAGGGCATGCGCATTGCCTGTCCCGAGGAGATTGCCTTCAATTCCGGATGGATCTCGGCCGACGACCTGGCCGAACTGGCGTCCGGCATCGGCAACAGCGACTATGGCAAGTATCTTCTGGGCATTCTGAACGCCAGGTAGGGGCGACGATACGGAGACTTCGTTGTTCCGACGACGAACTCGAAACCGTCAAATCCAAGAAACGAGCAATGGCAACAGACACTCCGCCGGTTCGCACGACCGCCTCCACCTCCCGCAGCTCGCTGGGCGTGCGCAAGCGCGTCCTGGTCACCGGAGGCGCCGGTTTCCTGGGATCGCATCTGTGCGACCGGCTGATCGCGGAGGGGGACGAGGTTCTCTGCGTCGACAACTTCTTCACCAGCGGCCGGCAGAACATCGAGCATCTGATCGGACACAAGCGCTTCGAGCTGATGCGGCACGACGTGACTTTCCCGCTCTATGTCGAGGTCGACCAGATCTACAACCTTGCCTGTCCCGCCTCGCCGATCCACTACCAGCATGATCCGGTGCAGACGACCAAGACCTCCGTCCACGGCGCCATCAACATGCTGGGGCTGGCGAAGCGGCTGCGCTGTCCGATCATGCAGGCCTCGACGAGCGAGGTGTACGGCGATCCGCGGGTGCATCCGCAGACCGAGGACTACTGGGGCAACGTCAACCCGATCGGACCGCGCTCGTGCTACGACGAGGGCAAGCGCTGCGCCGAGACGCTGTTCTTCGACTACCGGCGCCAGCATGGGATGGCGGTGAAGGTGGCCCGCATCTTCAACACCTACGGTCCCCGCATGCACCCCAACGACGGGCGCGTGGTCTCCAACTTCATCGTCCAGGCCCTGCGTGGCGAGGACATCACCATTTACGGCGACGGCGGTCAGACCCGCTCGTTCTGCTATGTCGACGACCTGATCGAGGGCTTCCTGCAACTGATGGAGACCGGCGACGATTTCACCGGGCCCGTCAATATCGGCAATCCGCGGGAGTTCACGATCAAGCAACTGGCGGAACTGGTGGTGGAGATGGTCGGCTCGGGCTCGAAGCTGATCGGCAAGCCGCTGCCGGCCGACGATCCGATGCAGCGCAAGCCCGACATCCGGCTCGCGAAAGAGGTGCTCGGATGGGAGCCGGTCACGCCGCTGGAAGACGGATTGAAGAAAACCATCGCCTATTTCGACGCGCTGCTGAGCGGAACGTTGGGGCGGGACGAGGTTGCGGAGACCGTGCAGTGACACATGACACTGGCCCTGCCGCAGGTTGGTTGCGGCGACCTCCGCTTGGGGCGCCCAGCCGCGAACCGGTCCGGGAACCGGCGACGGACGACAGGGCGAGGCTCACATGACGGACCAGGCGCAAGACCTTTACGTCCAGTACGGATGCGGGCTTTCCGTCGGGACGGGCTGGCTGAACTACGACAACTCCCCGACGTTGCGCCTGTCGCGCCTGCCGGGGCTCGCGCCAATGGTGCGGCGCGCGGGCGGGGTCGGATTCCCGGACGAGGTGCTCTACGGCGATATCTGCAACGGCCCGTTGACGGCCCCGGGGGCGTGTGCCGGCATCTACGCTTCGCATGTGCTGGAGCATCTCACCCTGGAAGATTTCAGGGCAGTGCTCCGCCACACCTACACCATGCTCAAACCGGGCGGGATCTTCCGGCTCATCGTGCCGGATCTGGAGGTGCTGGCGCGGCGCTACACCGACCTGCTCGCTCAGGGCGCGGACGAGGCCAACAGCGACTTCATGCGTTCCGCCTGCCTCGGTGACGAGGCGCGCCCGAAGGGGGTGGTCGGACGGCTGCGCAGCGTGTTCGGAAGTTCCAAGCATCGCTGGATGTGGGACGAGCCGTCGATGATCAGGGCGCTCGCCTCCGCAGGCTTCGTCGACATCCGGCGCTGCGCATTCAATGATTGCGAAGACCCGATGTTCAAGGCCGTGGAGGACCGGGGGCGCTTCGTCGACGAAGGAAGCGGGATGACGTCTCTCGCGATCGAATGCAGGCGCCCGACTTGACCGGTGGGGATCAGGCCTTGAGCCTTCGGAGCGACAGTGCGGCGGACAGCAGGCGGGCCCGTGGTGCCGGCGCAATGGATGCGTCCGCGTCGGCACGGCCGAAGGCGGGACGGCCGCTCAAGGTCGTCCTGATCTACCGGCAGCGCAGTCCTCAGGCCTTCAGCATCGAGGAACTGTTTCACGCCGTTGCCCAGGAACTCGGCTCCAAGGCGGAAATCGTCGAGTACGAGGCGGGGCCCCGAAGCCAGATCCTGGCCGACGCCATGCGATTGCGGCGGCTCGACGCCGATGTCTACCATGTGACCGGCGACATCACCTATCTCGCGCTGCTGCTGCCCCGGCGGAAGACGGTCGTCACCATCCACGATATCGGCAACTTCCTGTTCGGCCTCAGCGGCTTCAAGCGCTGGATCTACAAGTGGGTGTGGATGGTGCTGCCCATCCGCCATGCAGCGGTAGCAACTGTGGTCTCGGGCGAGACACGCGCCAACATCGAGCGGCATCTGGGTGTCCCGCGTGGGCGCCTCCGGGTCGTCGACAATTGCCACAGGGCGATGTTCCGGCCGGTTCCGCGCCCCTTCGCCGAGGCCTGCCCCGTGGTCCTGCAGGTGGGTACCCAGTCCTACAAGAATGTGCCGCGCCTCCTGGAGGCGCTGAGCGGGCTCCATGTGAGGCTGGTTCTGGTCGGAAAACTGGACGCGGCCCTGCAAGAGGCCGTTCAGCAGAGCGGACTCAGTGTCGAGAACCATGTGGGGATCACCAACGAGGCGCTCTACGACCTCTATGTGGGCTGCGACATCGTCTCCTTCGTCTCGATCGGCGAAGGGTTCGGTCTGCCGGTTATCGAGGGGCAGGCCGTCGGCCGACCGGTGATCACCGCCAACATTCCGCCGATGTCGGACGTTGCCGGAGAGGGCGCCTGCCTCGTTGATCCGCTCGACGTCCGGTCGATCCGCGCCGGCTTCGAGCGCATCCTGGCCGATCCCGACTATCGCCGCGATCTCGTGGAAGCCGGACACCGGAACGTTGCCCGCTTCTCGCCCGAGCGGATCGCTAGCGAGTACCTGGCGCTTTATCGGGAGGTCGCCCGCCCGTGACCGACAAGCCGATCTACGTTACCGAGCCGTTCCTGCCGCCGCTGGAGGACTTCATTCCCTACCTGGAGGACATCTGGGAGCGGAAATGGCTGACCAACAACGGCGCCTTTCACCAGCAGCTGGAAGCCGCGCTGTGCGGGTATCTGGGCGTCGAGCACGTGTCGCTCTTCACCAACGGCACCATCGCGCTGGTGACGGCCCTGCAGGCGCAGGGGGTGAGCGGGGAAGTCATCACCACCCCGTATTCGTTCGTCGCCACCGCCCATTCGCTGGTCTGGAACAACCTGACGCCGGTGTTCGTGGACATCGATCCGGAGACGATGAATCTCGATCCGGCGAAGATCGAGGCGGCCATCACGCCCCGGACGACCGCGATCCTGGCCGTGCATTGTTATGGAGTTCCCTGCGACGTGGTCGGCATCCGTCAGATCGCGGACGCCCACGGCCTGAAGGTCATCTATGATGCGGCTCACGCGTTCGGGGTCCGCTTTCGCGGCGAGGGGCTGATGCGCCACGGCGACCTTTCGGTGCTCAGCTTTCATGCCACGAAGGTGTTCAACACGTTCGAAGGCGGGGCCATCGTCTCGCCGGACGCGGCGACGAAGCAGCACATCGATTACCTGAAGAATTTCGGCTTCGCCGACGAGGTGACGGTGGTCGAGGTCGGCATCAACGGCAAGATGAACGAGGTTCAGGCCGCCATGGGCCTGTTGCAGCTCCGGTACGTGGACGCCGCCATCGCCCGCCGTCGGGAGATCCACGGCCGCTACTGCGAGGGACTGCGCGACATCGCGGGGATCTCGACCCGACCTGCACCGCCTGAGACCAACTACAACTATGCCTATTTCCCAATTCTGGTGGCGCCCGAGTACGGGCATACCCGGGACGCGCTCTACCAGCGCCTCAAGGAGGCCGGCATCTTCGGCCGTCGCTATTTCTACCCCCTCATCAGCACGATGCCGATGTATCGCGATCTGCCCTCGGCTGCGCCGGACAATCTGCCGGTGGCCACGCGCGTCGCCGACGAAGTGATCTGCCTGCCGATCTACCCGACGCTGGCGAACGCGGATCAGGACCGGGTGATCGCGGCGATCAGGGGGGCAGCCTGATGGGCTTCTATTCCCGGGAAGACCTCGAGATGCTCGGGCTCGCGCGCGTCGGGACGAACGTGCTGATTTCGCGCAAGGCCTCGCTCTACAATCCCGGAAAGATCTCCATCGGAAACAACGTCCGGATCGACGACTTCTGCGTGCTTTCGGCAGGGGAAGGCGGCATCGAGATCGGCAGCTACGTGCACGTTGCGGTCTATACGAGCCTGATCGGCGCCGGGAAGATCGACATCGGCGATTTCTGCAACTTGTCGTCGAGGGTGTCGATCTACTCCAGCAACGACGACTATTCGGGTCGGTCGATGACCAATCCGATGGTTTCCGATCGCTTCAAGAACGTTCAAAACGCCGCGGTGGTCCTGGAAAAGCACGTCATCGTGGGCTCGGGTTCCGTCGTGCTGCCTGGAGTGACGCTGCATGAAGGCGTTGCGATCGGGGCGCTCAGCCTGGTGAAACGGAGCTGCGATCCATTTGGGATCTACGCTGGCGAGAAGCGAATCGGAGAGCGCAGGCGCGATCTTCTCGATCTGGAAAAGGACCTGATCACGTCCGATGCGAGCAGCGATGACGGCGGCGACTAGAAGGCTCGTCTTCCTCAGCTCGATCGCCGTGCCGCACCAGATCAGGCTGTGCGAGGCGCTGCAGCCCTATTTCGATGCCGAGTTCTGGTTCTACGAAGCGCCCGATCGCACCAGAGGCACCTGGTGGCGCGTCGATCTCGGCGATCACTGCCGGGTTCTGGACGACGTGCGCTTCTTCAGCTCCGGACCGCTGGCGGAGAAGTATCTTGTGGGTGGACTGGCAAGGAAGCTCGAGGCCTTCGATCCGGATGTGGTGATGGTCGGCGGATTCTCCATTCCGGCCAACTATCTCGCCTATCGCTGGGCGCGGAAAAACGGCCGGAAGACCGTCGTCCTCACGGAGCGGTCCCGGGACAGGAGCGGGAAGCTGCGCACGCGGAGCGCCGGCTGGCGCGTGCTCCAGCATCTCTACCGCGACGTCGACATGGTGATGACCACGGCGGACGACATCGTCGACCAGTTCCGATCCGAGTTCCGCTTCGGTGACAAGGTCGTGGCCGGACGCTACGCGGTGGACATCGACGACTACGCCGACCATGCGCCGCGCACGGCGAGATCCGCCTACACCTACCTGTTCGCTAATCGCATGACGGAAATCTACAACCCCGTCGGTGCGATCGAGATCTTTTCCGCCATCCTGACGCGGCATCCGGGCTCCCGGCTGCTGATGAACGCGGCGGGAGAACTCGGCGAGCGGTGCCGTCAGAAGATCGCCGAACTGGACATCGGCTCCGCCGTGGAGTTCCTGACCGATATCGCAACGTGGGAAGACCTTCCGAAGATCTACGAACGCGCCGACATCCTCCTGCTGCCAGCCAGTTTCAGCAATGGCAATTTCACCATTCTGGAAGCCATGGCCTCGGGCATGGGGATCGTCATCAGCAACCGGGTGCTGGGTGTTGGCAAACTTGTCGAGGACGGCGTGAACGGCTTCAACTGCGAACCGACGACCCACGACTTTGTCGAGCGTGTCGAGCGCTATGTCGCGGATCCTGGACTGTTTGAGGAGCATGCACGCCTCAACCGGGAAATCGTCGCGCCTCTCGGCGCAGCCGGGACGGCCCGTCTGTATTTCGAAATACTTTCGGAAAGGGTTGGCTAGTGGGTTCTTTGCCGGGCCTTCGTCTCAGTACGGTGACTGACGTGAATCCTAATTCGCGCACAAGGCGTAGAATTCCAGCGGGTGTTGCGACTTGAGTGCAACAAGCCCGCTTTGGGCCCTTCTCGTCGTCTTGGCGGCCGTTGGGACGGCTGCTGCGTTTGGCGTGTTCAACGCCCAAGGATACGATCGTTCAAGAAACGTTCCGATTGATGGATTGAGAGGCCTTCTCGCGGTATTCGTATTCGTACATCATTCGAGCGTCTGGTTTTTCTTTCTAGAATCTTCGAGTTGGAATCTCCCGCCTTCTTCGCTTTATTCGCATCTTGGTCCGAGCAGCGTCGCGATCTTTTTTATGATAACAGCTTTTCTGTTCATACAAAAAATCATAGACTCACGCGAAGGGGGTGTCGACTGGGTTCGAGTGTACATCTCACGTATTGCCAGAATAATTCCTTTATTCGCCCTCACGGGAGTGTTAAGTGCGATTATCGTTGCTTACATTTCGGATGGAAGAAGTCTTTCCGGCGGAGTGGCGGCGAACATAAAAAGTATAATAGAGTGGTTTACCTTCGGTATTATTGGAATTCATGGCCCAAAGACAGATGTTGAAGGCTTACTAACTTCTAATATAATGGCATTTGTGACATGGTCATTGATTTATGAATGGTTTTTCTACTTCTCTTTGCCTGTTATCGCTATGGTTTTTGGGGTTAGGTCATCAATATTTCCGTTATTATTGGGGGCGCTTGGGCTTTATGGATTGTATCGTTTGAATGTTGATCTTCTGTTCCAGAAGTATTTTTTTGCCGGCGCTGTCGCGGTCTTTTTGGCCAAGTGGAGTGCCTATCGGCGCTTTTCATCTACCTTTCTGGCGTCATGCCTCATAATATTTTTTGCTGCGATATTGGTATACTTCGACATTGACACGTGGAGTGGTGCGTGGGGGCCGCTTCTGTTGTGTTTGGTGTTATCCACTGTCGCTAGTGGAAATAGTATCTTTGGGATATTGACAATTCGCCCCGCGATATTTTTGGGAGATATATCATTCAGCATATATATGTTGCACGGCATTGTCCTCTATATAGTCATAAATATATTTTTCGGAGCCGGGCGTTTTAGAAGTATGGGCCCCAACGAATATTGGTTGGTTGTTGTCATGATTACGCCCTTTCTTGTCGGCGTATGCTTTGTTTCGTATGTGCTAGTTGAACGTCCTTCCATGCGCTACGGAAAGAAATTCGGTTTGGTCGCAAGTGATTGGCTTCAATCCATTCGTCGACGCCAGCCGCGCCAGACGGAGGGCGAATGAACGGCGAGAAGATCTCCGTCTGCGTCCTGACCTACAATCACGAAGCGCTGATCCAGTCGACGCTTGCGACCGTCCTCGACCAGACTCTCGACGGCTTCGAGGTGATCGTCAGCGACGACTGCTCGACGGACGGGACCTATGCCCGGATTCTGGAAATGGCCGAGAAGGACCCGCGGATCCGGCCGGTGCAGACGCCTCACAACATGGGGATGCCGGGCAACGCCAATTTTGCGGTCTCGCTGTCCGAGCGGCCCTACATCGCGCTTCTGCACCACGACGATCTCTACCGGCGCGATCTTCTGGAGAAGTGGCTGGCGGTCGTCGAGACACACCCCGACGCGACGTTCGTCTTCAACGCCTACGGCGTCGAAGGCAGCGACTTTGTCTATTCCGTCGAGGTTCCGCCTGGCCGGGTCGATGGTCGATGGCTGCTCGACACGTTTCTGCTGCCGGGTTGGGGCTGTCCGGTCCGCGGTACTGCGATGATCCGGCGCTCGGAATGGGAGGCTGTTGGCGGGATGCGCGAACAGTTTGGCCTCCTCTCAGACATCGACATGTGGATGCGCCTCGCGATGCGCGGCTCGGTCGGCTATGTAGACGAGCCCGTCATCACGGTGCGTGAGCAGCGCCCGGACGACTATCCCGATACCTACAAGGGCAATGCCTTGGGGGCCTTCTGGAAGCGTCAGCGTTTTCTCTACGAGATCCATGCGGCGAACCGGCTGGCCCACTACGACCTCGGCACAGTCGGGGGACGGCTGGCCTGGTGGCGCTTCCGGCTTCGGTTGAGCAGGGAAACGGCGAAATGGCTCGCTTATGCCGTGGTGCGGCGCAAGCCAGTGCTGATTTCCACCAGCGCTGACGGCGCGACGGCCTATGACCTTCCGCCCCTTCGGCTGATCCGGGCGCTCCTCCAGGCGGCTGTGGGCGGCCGTGAAACGCGGAGAGCCTGATGGGAGTGACGCACCTTTTCCGACATCCCGAGGCGCACACCACCGCGCGCTATTTCGAAAGCGTGGCGCGCGCGGATCCCTCCGTCGAGCTTCGCGTCTGGACCGAGCGCCCGAACCTCGACGAGATTGCTGCCGATGATCTCTTCGTGTTCGTCGATCCCGCGCCCGACTGGCCGCTTGGCCTGGAAACGCTTCCGTGCCCGGCTATCGCCTACATCATCGACGTGCACCAGAACCTTTCCATTCGGCTCGACATGTCGCGGTTCTTCGACGCGGTCTTCATCGCCCAGAAGGACTATGTGTCCGCGTTCGAGGCGGTCGGCCACACCCAGGCTCATTGGTTGCCGCTCGCCTGCGATCCGAACGCGCATCACGTCCCGGCGCCCGAGCGCGATATCGACGTTGGCTTCGTCGGAAAGCTCGGCCTGGCGGGAACGGACCGGAACGCGACGCTCACGCGCGTCCTGCCTCGCTACACCACCAACGACTACAAGCGCTTCTATCCGCCGGAACAGATGGCGGCGCTCTACGGACGGTCCAAGATCGTGTTCAACGCCTCGATCAACGGCGACGTCAACATGCGGGTCTTCGAGGCGTGGGCCGCCGGCGCGCTGCTGGTGACGGACCGCATCGAAAACGGCTTTGCGGAGATCTTCGAGGATGGCGTCAACTGCGTTTGCTATTCCGGCGTCGAGGAAGCGATCGAGAAGATCGACTACTATCTGGCCCACGACGCCGAACGGGAGGCGATCGCCGCTGAGGGCCAGCGGGCAGCGGCGTCCCGGCACAGCTACCGGCATCGATGGGAGACGATGATGGCACTCGCTCGGCCAGCGATGGGCTGTGCGCCCGCGCGCGGCTACAGCCGCGGGGAACTTGGGAAGACCTACGCGCGAATCTTCTCGGCGATGCGCATGCCGTGGCGCATCCCGCAGGTTCTCGCGCGATACGGCGCCAGTCGGGCCTCCCTGGTCGAGCTTGGAATTGCCGGGGGGCGATGGGCGAACTGGAAGGTGCCGCTGACGCCGAATGCCCTTGCATACAAATTTCGCTCCCGGCGATAGATCGAAGCCATGCTCCCTCGTCGAAACGTCCTGATCCTTGGAGCCTCCGCCAGCATCGGAGGCGCGGTCGTCGATCGGTTCCTGGAACGGGGCGATCAGGTCGTTGGGACCTACAACCGCAAGCCCTTGGCCGCGCGCAACGGGATGGTGCCGGTCCAGGCGGATCTGACCTCGGCCACCGGTCGGGACCATCTTGTGGCCGCCCCGGCCCTTGGAGCTCCAATCGACGTGCTTGTGTCACTGGTCGGTATCCTGCCTGGAAAGGCACTCGGCGGTTATGACGACGAGCTCGTCGATCTTGTCATGGACGTGAACTTTTCTGCGGTGGCGAAGACGGTGCGCGGGTTCCTTCCAAAGATGGCGGACCGGTCCGTGATCCTTCTTCTCGGTTCGGTGTCAGGCGAGCGCGGCAGCTTCGATCCGATCTACGCGGCCAGCAAAGGAGCGCTGGCGGCATTCGCGAAGTCGTTGGCTGCATGGAGCGAAGGGCGCGTCCGGATCAATGTCGTCAGTCCGTCGCTGATCGAGAACAGCACCATGTACGAGGACATGGCTGCCGAGCGCCGGGCTCACCACGCCCGCATGAACCCGGACGGCGAACTCGTGCAGCCGGCAGATCTCGCGGGGATCATCTTCGATCTCACCCTGCCGCACTGGAAGCACGTGAACGGGGCCGTCATCCGCGTCAATGGAGGCAGCTATCTCTAGCTCCAGTCCGCGAGATATTGCCGTCATCGGATGCGGCATCTTCGGCGCCACCGCGGCCCTCCGACTGTCGGAAGCCGGCTACCGTGTGGATGTCTACGAGCGCAACGCCGCACCGCTCCAGGGCGCGTCTTTCAATAACCAGAACCGGCTTCATCTCGGTTTTCACTATCCGAGGGACCTCGAAACCGCGCGGCAGTGCGTCCGTGGCTTCACTCGCTTCGTGGAGACCTTTCCGGATTGCATTCTTGACGGCTTCCCGAATGGCTATTTCATCGCGCGCGACGGGTCGCAGACCACACCAGAGGACTATCTCGCCTTCTGTCGCGCTCTCGGCGTCCCCTTTACCGAAATCGATGTGGCTGCGTTTCCGGTCGAAGTGGCCAACGTAGCGCTGGGCGTCACGTGCGGCGAGTTCGTCTACGACTGTTCGATCCTTCGGGACCTGGTGATTGCGAGGCTGGCTGCCAGCTCCGTCCGGCTGCACGTGCAGACGCCTGTCATCGCGCTCGAACGGCTTTCCGACGGATCCATCGCGTGCACGACGTCACGAGGCGAGACGAGGACATATGCCGCAGTGGTCAACTGCGGCTATGCCGACATCAATCGGTTGACGGAAACGCTCGGGTTCGAGACCACCGAAAGCCAATACGAATACACGGCCGTGCCGATCATCGAAGCCGATTTCGAGACGGCGGGGGTCACCATCATGGACGGTCCCTTCATGACGGTCCTGCCGTTCGGAAAGTCCGGCCGGTATCTGCTTTATCACGTCAGACACACGGTCCTCGAAACGGCCGTGGGCCACCAGGTGCCCGAAGCGTGGCTCGTCCCTGAGACCTCTCCGTTCGCCCAGGCCGACCAGCAGGCACTCTACGAGCGCATGAGACAGGACTGCCTGCGCTTCGTGCCCGGGCTGCAGTCTGCGCGCCTCGTCGGGTTCCTCAAGGGGCCGCGAATGGTGCTCGCGAAGCGCGACGATACCGACGCGCGACCGTCGATCGTCAATGCCCTCGCGTCGAACTACCTGACCGTGTTCTCTGGCAAGATCGACCATTGCATGTGGGTCGCGGACGACGTGGTCGGCTACATCCAGGCCCATTTCGATCATGGCGTCTGAGCCCGCCCCGGGGGATTCATGAGCCTTGGGCAGTATGCCAGGAATGTCGGGTTGCTCGTCGGGCAGTCGTTCGTCCAGCGGGTGCTTGGAATGGTGACGACGATCATTCTCGCGCGGACTCTGGGGGCGGCGAATTTCGGCATCTACAGTGTCGTGACCGCGACGTCGAACAGCGTTTATGGCCTCGTTCGGCTCGGTGTCGATGCGTCCATCCACGTCCACACCGCCGAGGGTTTCAACGACACCGCGACCCGGCAGAGAATGCGGGAGTTGCTCGCTGCCGGATTCCTGATGCTGCTGTTCGCGGGCGCGCTCGGAGGAGGCGGCTGCCTGCTCTTCGGCGAGCGACTGGCGGTGGCGATCTACGAAAAGCCGGAACTCGCCGTCTGGATTCGCGTCGCCGGGATCGCCGTCCTGCTTCAGTGCCTATCTCAGTTCTTCTATGCCACGCTGGTCGGCTTGCACCGCTTCGCAGACTATGTGCGCGTCATGGTCGCCTCCGCCGTTCTCAGCGTCGCAGCGATCTCGCTCGGCGCCCTGGCGGCCGGACTGACTGGCGCGGTCGCGGCGCTCCTGGCGGTTCAGGCGGTGACCGTCGGGTGGCTTGGCATCGCAATGCAGTCCGCGCTGCGCAAGGAGAACCTCAGCCTCGCCTTTCACAACACGGCGGCCCGCACGAAGAGTCTTCTCGTTTTCGGGTTTCCCTTCTACGTGTCAGGCCTCATCTCGATCCCGGTCGTCTACGTGCTGCAGGGCATGGTCGTTCGGCACGCCGGACTGGAAGAGCTCGGCTATCTGCGCGCCATCATGGCGTTTGTCTCGATCGTTGCATTTGCGCCGACAAGCGCCGCGGCTGCGATGATTTCGATGTTCGCCCGGACGAGAGCCCAGGAAGGTGGCGCCCTCGCCGCCCGGATCCTGCAGAACGTCCGTATGATCCTGGTGTTCTCGCTTCTGGTGGCCGCGGCCGTCATGGTGCTGCTGCCCTGGCTCATTCCGCTCCTGTTTGGCGCGCAGTACATGCCGGCGCTCGGTGCCGCGAGCGTCGCCCTTGTCACGGCGGTACTGACCGCGGTGAACGGTGTGGTGAGCAACGCGCTGCTTTCGGCGCGCAAGGTCATGCTCCTGTTCGGTATCACCGCGTTGCAGGCCATCGTCTTCTTAGGATTCGGCTCTTATTTCATCCCGTCCTACGGGTTGACCGGCTATCTGACCGCTGAACTTTTCGGCTACATGACCGCCATGGTGGTCATGCTCCTGATTGCGACCCCGTGGTTGAGGAGGAACGGAGTGCGGCTCGGCCAGCTGATCGGCGCTGTCCCCCTGTTCTTGCTGCTCGCCGCTGGTTCGGTGCGTCTCGTTGCCCTGCCCGGATCCCCTTCGCCGGTGGAGTCGTTTGTCGGATCCTGCATTGTATTGTTGTCTCTTCTTTGGGCGTATCGCGTCATTCTCGATCCCGCCGAGCGTGACGTCGTGCGTCAAATGGTGGAGGCCGGCTCCGCACGCCTTTGGAAGCGACCATGACCATTTCCCTCATCTGCCCAGCCGATCACGCGATGCTGTCTGAGGACGGCCCGGACGCGATGCGGTGCACCGCGTGCGGGCGGGTCTACCCGATCGACGATGGTGTCGTACGGCTTCTCGGGGAGACCGACGCGTTCTACGAGGGGGCATATCTCAACCAGGTCTCCTACGTGCCCAGAAGCGAGCGGCCCTGGCATGCGTTGCCGCTCTGGCTCCTTGTCAATGGCTACCCGTGGATGGTGCGCCAACACGTTCCCGCAGGGGCGAGCGTGGTCGAGCTCGGCTGCGCATCCGGCGTGGCCTATTTCGCGCACCGCTACCGGATGGCCGGCTGCGATCTGTCCCACGCGTCCCTGAAGGCGCTTCCCTATCAGCAGAAGGTGCAGTGCGATGCCGGGCAGTGCCTGCCGCTTCCGGATGCGTCCGTCGATGCCGTGGTGAGCTCGTACTTCTGGGAGCACATCCCGCCGGACATCAAGCCGGCGATCCTGCGGGAATGCCGGCGTATCCTGAAACCCGGCGGCAAGATCATCTTCCTGTACGACGTCGAGACCGAAAACCCGCTGATCCGGCGATACAAGAAGGCCGATCCGGCGCTCTACAAGACGCTCTTCATCGATGGCGACGGGCACCTTGGCTACGAGCGACCGCGTGACAACTTTGCGACGTTCCGCGACGAGGGGTTCCGGCCGGTGGCCCGCCGGGGAATGGAGAAGACGTGGTTGCAGTCGCCGGCCGCCTACATGAAGCTGCGACAGTTCGGAAGCGGTCGTAACCCGTTCCTGCGGCTCGGAGCCCTGTTCGCGCGGTCGCCCTGGTTCTATGCCTATACGGGCATCATGCGCGTCGTCGATTCCACGGTCTGCCGACTCCTGCCCGAGGACTGGGCGCGAATCGAGTTGGTCGTTTGCGAGCGCACAGAGGACTGAACCGATGACGGCGTCGGACCTGTCCGCGAGGGGGCCATTGGTTAGCCGCAAGACAAGGTGGTTTTGACTCGTTGGATCCGAACCTGACCATCCTCGTGATCGGCAAATTCTATGCGGAGGGCTTTGCCCTTCACATTGCCGAGACGCTGGTCGACATGGGCCATGACGTCCGCCGTTTCGAGCCTGGCCTCCGCACGAGCCGTTTGCCGGGGCGGGCAGGCCAGCGGGTCGATCAGGTGCGCGGCCTCATCCACACGGCCAGCGACAATCTGCCGGCTATCCGTGCCAAGCGGATGAAGCCGCTTTGGCGAGAAGCCACCGCGGCTCCGCTCGATCTTGTGATCGTCTGCTATGATTTTCTCTGGCCTGAGGAAGTGCATCATCTCAAGAAACTGACCGGCGCACCGGTCGCCATGTGGTATCCGGATGCGATGGTCAATTTCGGACGGGGCTACTTCCTCAACGCTCCCTACGACGGGATTTTCTTCAAGGATCCCTATATCGTCCATGCATTGGCGGACGTCCCACCGTCTCCGATTTATTATCTCCCCGAATGCTTCAATCCCAAGCGGCACCGCCTGCCGGAAGGCGAGACGATCGGGGCGGATTACATCTGCGACCTTGCGACGGCGGGCAGTGCCCACTCCTGGCGGATCGCGTCGCTTCGCCACCTGAGCGACTACGACGTCAAGCTGTGGGGCCCGGCACCGCCTTTGTGGATGCCGTTGGGTCCCGTGGCCTCGATGTATCAGGGTAGGACGGTTCTCAATGACGAGAAGGCGCGCGCCTTTCTCGGAGCCAAGATCGTCCTCAACAATCTGTACTACGGCGAAATTTGGGGCGCCAACGTTCGGATGTTCGAAGCGGCGGGCATCGGTGGATTCCAGATGGTGGACTGGCGTCCGGGCATTGCGCAGCTTTTCAAGGATGGGGAAGAACTGGTCACGTTCCGCAACGTCAGCGACCTCAAAAGGCTGATAGACCATTATCTGCCGAAGCAGGACGAGAGGCAGGCGATCGCGGAGGCAGGAAAGCGGCGGGCCCACGCCGAGCACACCTACCGACATCGCCTCGAGTTGCTCCTCGCAACGGTGTCAGGTGCCGAGCACGGATTTCCGATGCCGGCGCTGCCATGGGATCAATCGCTGTGAAACGGATCGAAGCAGATCGATCACAATTGGCGGGCACGGCGATCTTTTTCATCGCCGTCGCCGCGGCGACGATCCCATTATTCCTTCTGGACGTGCACGGCGGCAGCTTGGACAAGGCCATTTTCCTGCTGCTGAATATCGTCCTGATCACCTACCTCGTCTGGGAGGTGACGCGACTCTATCGGCACAGTCGCCGCATGGCGTTCGTTCAGCCGCCGGTAATCGCGTCGATCATGCTGTTCGGCAAGGACTACATCATGCCGAACGTCCCAGCCTTGTTCGGCGTGGACAACCCCGTAGCGGCCCAGTTCATGGCCTGGCGGGGCGACTATATGTACTGGCTGAACATGGCCTTGTCCGCCGTCCTGCTAGCGGTGGTGGCGATGTGGCGCGGCTACCACAGCCGGGTGAGCGCGTGGCTGGCGGTGCGTGTCCAGAGGTTCATGGTTCGGCGGCAGCTGGTCGCCACGAGCTTCGATCCCAACATGCAAGCGGTGGTCATCCTCTTTCTGCTCTCCGTCTTCGCGGTATTCCTCCAGGTACGGCTAGGCGTCTTCGGATACAGTTCCGATGCGGACAGGATGCAGGAGACTCAGGATATCCAGGCCTGGATCGGCCTCATGACGCAGGCCGGATCGCTCGCCTTTCTGGTTCTCTGCCTGGCCGTTTTCGCGCAAGGGAGAAAGAAGAGCGCTGCCGTTCTGGTCCTTTTCGTCGTGGTTCTCGTCTGGCAGTTCGCGGCAGGGTTCCTTGGCGGCTTCAAGAGCCAGGTGGTCATGCCCGTCATTATCCTCGGCGTTGCGTATTACATGGCGCGAGGGCGGCTTTCGATCGGCCTGATCATCCTGTCGTTCGTCATGCTGGTTGCGGCCTTTCAGACCATCGAGCCATTCCGCCGGGCGCGCTATGCCGATCCAACCTTCGACAGTTCGAGCCTCACCTCGATCGTCAGCACGTTCTGGAAGGCCGCGACCAGTCCTGAAGACTATGTTCGACCGACAGATGATACGACATTTGCCGATATTGCGGCCCGGACAGACCTGATCACCTTCACGGCCATCAGCTTGGACTACAGTCATTCGGCCGAACTGAACGAATATGCACCGCGGTTCGCGGCGGACCTTCTACTCATTCCCCTCAATGCGTTCATTCCGCGCTTTCTGTGGGCCGGAAAGACCGTCGTCAATGATGGCTGGTGGTTTGACGCATTCGTGCTTGGCCGGGGTCCTGAAACACGTAGTTCGGTTGCGATGGGCCCGGTGTCCTATCTCTACTTTGCCGGCGGGTTCGGTATGGTGCTTGTCGGATTCTACGTGATCGGCGTATTGCAGCGTATTGCTTTCAGTGCCTTCGTGCCGCTCGGGCTTGGTGGGTGGCTTATCTTTCTGGCGACCTTGCCAACGCTGGCCCTGATACCTTCGAACGTTGCGGCCGCAATGACCGGCCTATTGCGGCTGTTGCCCTTCCTCGTTCTGGCGCAATTGTGGGTCATCCGGAGACGAAGGCATCCTTCGCGTTGAGAGCGGTTCGATCTGCTCGGAATCCGAGACCGAGCCACTTGGAATTCTGCAATTTCTGTGGTCGACGGAGTGCGCGGATCTGAACGGTTCTGGCTCTCGAATGGGCCCTTCTTCCGGCGCGGCTCTCCCCACCTTCGATCGGATGCCCATGCAGTCCATCCACGTCGTGCCGACGATCGACAACGAGGCCAGCGGTCCGTCCTACTGCGTCACCCGCCTCTGCCAATCGTTGCTGGCGGCCGGGCATCCGACGCGGCTCGGGGTGCTCGATCCGCTGCCCCCTGGCCCGGGTTACGGCTTCGCGACCGCATTTCCCTACGGGATCGGGCCGCGCCGGCTCGGCATCTCTCCTAGCCTTCGAGACTGGGTTCGCGCCGAGGCTCGCAGCGAGGGCGCACGGATCCTGCACAACCACAGCCTCTGGATGGAGACGAACGTCTATGCGGCGGCGGCGGCGAGAGGCACGGCTTGCCGGCTCGTCGTGTCGCCTCATGGCACGTTCGCGTCCCGGGCGCTCGAGCGTTCGTCCCTGACCAAGAAGGCTCTCTGGCCGCTGTTCGTCACCCGGGCGACGCGGGGTGTGGCGGCGTTTCATGCGACTGCAGAGCATGAATATGCCGACATCCGCGCCAGCGGCTTCCGGCAGCCGGTGGCTGTTCTGCCCAACGGCATCGACTTGCCCGAAGCGTTGCCGAAGGCGGTTGCCGGCCGGCGGCAGCTGCTGTTTCTGGGCCGGATCCATGAGATAAAGGGGATCGACCGGTTGCTGCGGGCGTGGGCGGTCCTGCAGGATCGTCATCCGGACTGGGACCTTGTGCTCGCGGGGCCGGACGAGGGCGGACATCGAGCGGATATGGAGCGGTTGGCGGCGGAGCTTGGTCTCGAGCGGCATACCTTCGTCGGGCCGCTCTACGGGCCCGACAAGCTTGCGGCCTATCGCGCGGCGGAACTTTACGTGCTGCCAACGCTGTCGGAGAATTTCGGCATGACGGTTGCCGAAGCGCTGGCGGCGGGCACACCAGTCGTGACCACGAAGGGTGCACCCTGGTCTGGCCTGGAGACAGAGGGGGCCGGCTGGTGGATCGACCACGGCGTAGAGCCGCTTGTCGCGGTCCTTGACGCGGCCATGAGTGAACCGGCGGAGCTGCTGGCGCGGCGCGGCATGAACGGGCGGGACTGGATGGCGAGGGACTTTTCCTGGGACCGTATCGCCACCGACATGGCCGCTTTCTATGCATGGCTCGCAGACGGCGGAGCTATTCCGCCGTTCGTGAAACTCGATTGAAGCCGGAGATCGCCCGCGATGCAGACTGAGACATCCTGGTGATTTCGATCCGTCGTGCCGCGGAAAGGCTGTCGCGAGGCCGGTCGCTGTGGCGGCGGCTGCCGCGCAACTTTGGCCGCGCGCCGCTGCTGATTTCACCGGACGCGGCGCTGCAGCTCATGAAGCTTGGCGACGCGGCATTCGACCCGATGCTGCTCCGGCTCTGCAGGGAGTACGTTGCGCGCGGATCGGTCGCCTGGGACGTGGGCGCCAACGTGGGGATCTTCTCACTGGGCGCTGCCGCCCTCGGGGCCGAGGTCCTTGCGATCGAGCCTGATCCCTTTCTGGGAGGCCTGCTCCGAAGGACGGCTGCGCATTCCGACAACCGGGCCCTCGTGCTGGACGTGATCGGCGCCGCGGTGGCGTCGGAACCGGGGACGGCTAGGCTCGCAATCGCGGAACGGGGAAGGGCGTCGAACTTCCTCGAAGAGTTCGCCGGGCGTTCCATGGCTGGCGGCACGAGGTCCAGCTGCCTCGTGCCGGTCCTGACGCTGGACCTGTTGCTTCGGGACCGACGGCCGCCAGATCTCGTCAAGATCGATGTCGAGGGCGCCGAAGTTGCGGTTCTCGACGGGGCACGGCAGCTGCTCGAAACGGTACGGCCGACGATTCTGATCGAGGTGAACGGTGAGACCGGCCGGGAGGTGCTGGCGCGCTTTCGAGCGTTGGGAGGCTACCGAGTCTTCGATTTCGAGACCGGCGTCGAGTGCGTCGATGGCAACCCGCTCGGCATGAACCTGATGGCCTGTCCGATCGGTGCGGGGGAACCCCAGCCATGACGCCGGATGCGGCTCAGCCGCGCTGGAAGGCAGGCACGGCCCCGGTTGCGGTGGTCATGATCTCGTTCAACGAAGCCCACAACATGACCGAGGTTCTGGACAATCTCGCCGGCTGGGCAGAAGAGGTCTTCCTCGTCGACAGCTTCAGCAACGACGAGACGGTCGATATCGCGCTGTCGCGGGGCGTCACGGTGGTACAGCGGGCGTTCACCGGGTTCGGAGATCAGTGGAATTTTGCCGCCCGGAAGCTTCCCTTCAAGGCGCCATGGACGATGAAGCTCGATCCCGACGAGCGGCTCACCCCCGAACTCAAGGCGGCAATCGAGCAGGCGATCACCGCCGACGCACACGACGCACTGATCCTGCGGCGCCGTCTGTGGTTCATGGGCCGGCCGCTGTCCATCCGACAGGATATCCTGCGCCTCTGGCGCACCGGGACCTGCCGGTTCGCGGACGTTGCGGTCAACGAGCATCCGCTTGTCGAGGGTGCCGCGCTGGGCGTCGCCGGCGATCTGGAGCATCATGACTCGCCGTCGCTGCACAGATGGGTCGAGAAACAGAACCGCTATACGACGGCGGAGGCGATCGCCGGCTTCCGCAACGACGCACTCTCCGTCACTCCTCGACTTCTCGGCAGCTCGCTGGAGCGGCGTATGTGGCTGAAGCGGGTCTATTGGCGGGCTCCCTTTCGGCATCAGGCGATGTATCTTTTCTGTCTGTTCGGCCAGGGAGCGTGGCGGTCCGGGCGGTCCGGATTCATCTGGGCCCGCCTTCGGGTGATGGTATTTCGCATGATCGAGGACAAGCGTCGCGAGATGGAGTGGCGCGGCGAGGTTCTGAGCCTCCCGCCTGTCATGCGCGGCGCGCCGCATCCGGGCGCCATCCAGGCGGGCAGTGTCGATCGGGGCGCGCATGACTGACGCGGGGCACCTTCCATGTGTGGAATAGCCGGGTACAGCGGCGCTTTCGTGCCCGGGCTGCTTGCTGGCATGAGCGAGGCGATCGCCCACCGCGGACCGGACGCCGACGGTGCCTTTCAAGACGAGGAAGCGGGTATCGGCCTGGCCCATCGCCGCCTCGCCATCGTCGACCTGTCGTCGGCCGGCAGTCAGCCGATGCAAGACGATGCGGGTCGTGTGGTAATCGTCTTCAACGGCGAGATCTACAATTTCCGCGAGCTTCGGGACGAGCTGATTGCCGACGGCTATCGGTTCCGTGGTCACTCCGACACGGAAGTTCTCCTGAACCTCTATCTGCGCGACGGGCCGGACCTGCTGGCCCGGCTGAACGGCATCTTCGCCTTCGCCATATGGGATCGTGAGACGCGCCGATTGTTTCTGGCGCGGGATCATTTTGGGGTAAAGCCGCTCTATCACACCACCACGCCCTGCGGGTTCCTGTTTGCTAGCGAGTTGAAGGCGCTCCTCCGGGAGTCCTCGGTGTCTCGCGAGCTGGACCCGGAAACCGTGGCGGGGCATCTGACCTTCCTCTGGGCGCCCGGACCGCGAACCATGCTCGCCGGTGTCGAGAAGCTTGAGCCGGGAACGGCGATGCTTGTTGCCGACGGCCGGATCGCGCGGCGTTGGCGCTTCTATGATCTCCCCTTCGGGGTCGGGAAGCGTAGGACAACGGTCGAAGCGGCGTGCGCCGGCGTGAGGACCCACATAGACCAGGCAGTCGAGCGGCAGATGGTTGCCGACGTACCGGTCGGAGCCTTCCTGTCGGGCGGTCTGGATTCCAGTGCCGTGGTCGCCAGCGCCCGCGCGTTCTCCGAAAATCGTCTTCAGTGCTTCACCATTGCCTTCGGGGACGCGGGCGCGATGGCGGAAGAGGGCATGGCAGAGGATCTTCCCTACGCGGAACAAGTTGCCACCCATCTCGACGTGGATCTTCATCGGGTCACGGCCGGCCCGGAGATGATCGACAGCCTCGAGGAGATGATCTTCTTTCTCGACGAGCCCCAGGCGGACCCGGCGCCGCTGAACGCCTATTTCATTTCCATGCTGGCCCGGCAGAACGGCATCAAGGTGCTGCTATCAGGCGCCGGCGGGGATGACATCTTTACCGGCTACCGCCGTCACTATGCGTTGCAGCAGGAGCGGCTGTGGGACTGGCTGCCGCGCCCGGCGCGGTCAGCCATTGCCGGGGCTTCGTCCCTGTTGCCGATCGGATCGGTGCCGCTGAGGCGGCTGCGCAAGGGGCTGGCCAACGCGGGCTCGGATGGCGACGGGCGGATCGCCAGTTACTTTGCCTGGATCGATCCGGCGCTCGCCTTCGACCTGCTCGACGCCGATTTCCGGGCAGGCTTGGAAGGGCAATCCGCAATGGCGCCGCTTCGCTCCGCCGTCAATGACTTGCCGAAAGGGGCCTCGCGTCTCGACCGGATGCTTGCGCTCGAGTGTCGCCATTTCCTCGCAGACCACAATCTCAACTACACGGACCGCATGTCGATGGCGCACGGAGTCGAGGTTCGCGTGCCGCTGCTGGACCCGGATCTGGTCGCCTTTGCGGCGTCTCTGCCGGACGATTTCAAACAGCATGGCCGGACGGGCAAGTGGATTTTCAAGAAGGCCATGGAAGGCATACTGCCGGACGCCGTCATTTACAGGCCCAAGACCGGCTTCGGAGCACCGTTGCGGCGCTGGCTGCGCCAGGAACTGCGACCGGTGGTTGGCGACCTTCTCAGCCGGGACGTGATACGCCGCCGGGGGATCTTCGACGCTGACGCGGTAGCGCGGCTGGTCGCCCGGGATCACGCCGGTCGGATCGACGCGGCCTATACGATCTTCGCCCTGGTCTGCATCGAACTCTGGTGCCGAATCTTTCTCGACCAGAGTCCACCCCAGCTCCAAGCGGCAAGGTCGGAAGTCAGTCGAGTGATCGCATCTGCCTGAAACACTCCTGCCGTTTCTGATTGTCCGCGATCATTCGCGTCCCGCGCTGCCTGTCAACATTGAGGGCTCCAGGTTGAGCGGGTGGCGCCGGTGCGCAATCAACGGATAAGACGCGCAGATGCGAGTCAACTCAATATGACGCCTCCCGCATCCCGCCAGTCGCTGCCGTCGGACCAGAACGGTCGCGGGCCGCCGGCGGCATCGTTGACATAGACCATCGTTCCGGCACCTGACCCCGAGGCGTCCGGTACGCTGGCTAGGCTATGGGGGGCAGTGCGTATCGCGCCGTCGACGTGGAGCGTCGCCGTCGGGACGACGTCGCCGATCGCCACGCGCTGATTGCCCGATGCGGAATTGGACAGCGTCATCACCGTGGCTGTGTGGAAGCTGCCGTCGTGATAGGTCCCCTGAATCGCCAGTTCGGAAACGCCGCTTTCGGCGGCGCCGCAGAAGGCGAGCCGCCCATTGGTCCCGTTGAATGGCTGGTAGAAGGCAAGTCCGTTGCTCGACTGGCTCCCGAAGTTCGTGCCGTCCACGATGACCGCGCCGAGGGGAAGTGTGACCGGTTGCCTCGTCTGCAGTCGCAGCACGTGGGTGGCCGGGTCGAGGACGGAGTCATCGAAGGCAACGATCAGGGACTCGTCATAGTTGCCCGGGTGACCGGGACTGATGGCCCATCGCTTGCCCGGTGCGAGATCGCTTTCCACCACCAAGGCCCGCCCCAGGCCACGCGCGTGAAGCGGCGCCTTGGGGACGCCGGTCCCAGCACCGACCATGCCAGTCAACGGATCGATCACCAAGCTTGCCGACCAGCCGATGTCGAGATCGTCGCCGCTTTGCTTGAAGGCAACACTGCCGGCAGGTCCTCCGGACGGGAGCCCCGTTCCCGGCGCCCCGGGCTCTCCCTTTTCACCAGCCCGGCCGGGCGGACCAGGCAGCCCGACGATCGCGCTGGCGACTCCGCCCGGATCTACGGTGACTTGCAGCCCACCGGTGGAGATTGACGCAGTGACGCTGGTGACGGCGATCGTCACGTCGGTGGTGGCGGTCATTGCACGACCTCCTCGATCGGGACCACCAGGCCGCTGATGACCCGATAGATCTCGTCAGTACCGGTCGTCATCTCAAGCTCGTAGACGCCTGGCGCCGTCACCGCAGATGTCACGGCGGGGGTGCCCGAAACGAAAAGCCGGCCATTTGGGCCGTCGACGGCGATGCCCCCGTTGTCGGTCGTCAGGTCGAGCATCAAGGCGCCGTGTCGGTCTCGCGCCTGGAGAACCGCCGTGAAGCCGGTGATATCGATCGGCTGAGCGCCGCCCCAGATGATCTCGAATGCAAGCGTCTTGCCGCGAAAGACGTGCATGGTGATGTCGTCGCCAGAGGGAAAGAAGGCCACTCCGGATGTGGTTCCTGACATGAATGGGACCTGCTCGTTCTGTTGAAGCCGCAGCCATTTCCTGTCGGCCAGGTCGAAACACCTGATCGCAGGAGGCTCTAGGAGGCGGAGGGGCGGCACAGCAGCGCGTGGATGGCGATGCGTACCTTGCCGTCGCTGAACGCTCCGCCGTTCGCGGTGATGCGCACGAAGGTGTCCGCATAGAAGGCGGTCGGGCCTGTCACGCCCGCGTTGGTGCTCCCCGCTGCTGTGCCGAGCGTGCTGCCATACTTTCCAGGCTCGCCGGCTATGCCGCAGTCATAGGACGCGGCGCCGGCGATCGCCTCGGTCGTGCGGGTGGTGACGGCAAACACGATGGACCGGTCGGGAATGACGGCGGTGCTCTCCACCATGGCTCCGGAGAGCGTGAGTTCGTCCTCTATGAGTTCGAACCGGGTCTCGGCGCCATGTGCCTGTTCGTTGAGGAGGACCGACGGGCCGCCCGTGCTTCCGCCCGACTGAACCTGCCAGGCGGTGCCGTCGAAAACGCGAAACACCCCCTCGTCTGCGACAAAGGCCAGCCACCCGGTCCCGGGCGGATAGAAGGCCCAGGTGCCGCCCTGGAACGCGGCGACCTGTCCGGTCTTGCCGGTCCAGGCGCCGCCCGCGTCGGCGGGCACGATGTAGCGGTCGCCCTCGGATGGCTCGCTCGGCGCGTCGGACAGATCCCGGTCGAGCACCGAAAGCTGCACCAGCGCGTCGAGGGCCGTGAGCGCCTCGTTGTGGGTCACATGCTTCTGGGCCTGTGCGCCGAGAATATAGGGCAGGCCAAGCGTCGCGGTCGTATCCATCCGTCGTCCTTGCCATTCTCATCATGACAGGCAGCCGCTCGCGGCGGCTTTATCGACTGAGAGGATAAGGGCGACCAAGCGGACGGGGATAAGATTGGATGCACAAATGCAGTGTTTCTTCACCGCGTGAGGCAAAATCGATCCACTTTCGCCAGCCTCGCATTGATTGCTTTTGGCGGCCTGTTAAGCATGGCACGCGGTTCAGATCGCACCCGCGACAGCGATGATTTGCGGCCGGGTAGGGAGAGATAGCGGCATGAGCCTGCAGAATCTGAAGAACGATGAGGGTCAGCTCTGGCTCAACGTAGCGTCGTCCCACTACCCGATCGACGGTTTCGTGAACCTCGACAACCATGTGATGATGATCGCGCTCGACCGCCCCTACCTGCTGCCGTTCATTCCTCGGCGGAACAAGAACCTCCTTGAGGCCTACCGCGAAGCCCGTGCCAAGGGCGTGTTCGTCCGTCACGATTGCCGCCAAAAATTGCCGGTTCCCGACTCAACTGTAGATCACATCCTCTGCTCGCATTTTCTCGAGCATGTCTTCCCTGACGAAGGCCGCGCGATCCTCGCGGACTTCAAACGGGCTTTGAAGCCGGGCGCGACGATGCACATCATTGTTCCTGATTTAGAGGTCCTTGCGCGACGATACGTGGAACAGTGCGATGCCGGTTCGCCGACAGCCGCGGATGAAATGATCGAGCGAAGCCTCCTGTCGAAACCGGATCGCGGCTCTTGGCAGTACCGGGCGATGGAGTTTTCAGGTGGCTTCGGGCTGGGGCACCGGTGGATGTACGATCAAAACTCCATGCGCGCCCGAATCGTCGCATTGGGGTTTGAGATGCTTGAGGGCAATGACACTCCCAGTCGAGCCTTCCGGCAAGGCGACGATTCCGTGCATGTGGTTGCGCGCAAGCCGCGCTGACGCGTCACCTTGGGAAGGTCGGGAATGAAGCAGGTTCTGCAGAGCCTCCGGGATGGGCGTACCGAGGTTGCCGACGTTCCGGTACCGCTTGCTTCTCCGGGCCACGTGCTGATCCGCACCGAACGCTCGCTGGTGTCGGCCGGCACCGAGCGGATGCTGGTCGAGTTCGGCAAGGGCAATCTGATCGAGAAGGCGCGCCAGCAGCCCGACAAGGTGCGGCAGGTCCTGGCCAAGGTCCGGACCGACGGCATCGGTCCGACGATGGAAACGGTGCGCGCGAAGCTCGACCAGCCGCTGGCGCTCGGATACTGCAACGCCGGAACGGTCATAGAAGTCGGCACCGGGGTCGTCGGCTTCGTCCCCGGCGACCGCGTCGCGTCGAACGGCAAGCATGCCGAGATCGTCTCCGTCCCGGCCAATCTCTGCGCGAAGATCCCGGACGGGGTGTCGTCCGAGGCGGCGGCCTTTACCGTCGCCGGCGCCATCGCGCTGCAGGGGATCCGGCTCGTCGGGCCGACGCTTGGCGAGACGGTTGTCGTCACTGGCCTCGGGCTGATCGGCCTGATGGCGGTGCAACTTCTGCGCAGCCATGGCGCCCGGGTGCTTGGCATCGACTACGCTGCCGACAAGCTGGCACTCGCCCGCAGTTTCGGCGCAGAGACGGTGGATCTCTCCGCCGGCAGCGATCCGGTGGCCGCCGCCGTCGCGTTTTCACGCGGGCGGGGGGTGGACGCGGTGCTCGTCACCGCGTCCACCAAGTCCAACGAGCCCATGCACCAGGCTGCGCTGATGTGCCGTCAGCGAGGGCGCATCGTGCTTGTCGGCGTCACCGGCCTTGAGCTTTCGCGGGCCGATTTCTACGAGAAGGAACTGACGTTCCAGGTCTCGTGCTCCTACGGGCCTGGCCGCTACGACGCCGACTACGAGGAGCGGGGCCACGACTATCCGGTCGGCTTCGTGCGCTGGACCGAACAGCGCAACTTCGAGGCCGTGCTCGACATGCTCGCCGACGGCCGACTCGACGTTGGGCCGCTGATTTCGCACCGGTTCGCCGTCGACGAGGCCGAGGCCGCCTATGCCGTCATGGGCGGCTCGGAGCCGTCACTCGGCATCGTCTTCGCCTATCCGGCTCAGGCCAAGGACGCACCGGCGGAGCCTCGCCGCACGGTGCGCATCGCCGATCCGCCGATCTCGCCGGGCAAGGCCTCCGTCGGCTTCGTCGGATCGGGCAGCTATGCCACCAAGGTGCTGATCCCGGCCTTCAAGGCTGCTGGTGCCGGGCTGGGATCAGTCGCGTCCGCATCGGGCGTCAGCGGGCTTCATGCCGCGCGCAAGTTCGGCTTCGCGGACACCACCACCGACACCGCCCGCATCTTCGACGACGCGGCGCTCGATACCGTGGTGATCACCACCCGGCACGACAGCCACGCGCAGCTGGTGCTACGTGCCATCGAGGCGGGCAAGCACGTCTTCGTCGAAAAGCCGCTGTGCCTGACCGAGGCCGAGCTCGATGCGATCGAGGCCGCCCGCACCGCCAGGGCTGCGGCCGGTGAGGCACGGCTTCTGATGGTCGGCTTCAACCGCCGCTTCGCGCCCCTTGTGGTCAGGATGAAGGCGCTCCTCACCGGTGCCAGCGCGCCGAAGGCCATCGTCATGACGGTGAACGCCGGCGCGATCCCGGCGGACCACTGGACCCAGGATCCCGCGGTGGGCGGCGGCCGGATCATCGGCGAAGCGTGCCACTTCGTCGATCTGGTGCGCCATCTGGCCGGCGCGCCGATCGTCGAGGCGCGACGCACCGCGATGGCGTCGGCCACTGGCGACACCGTCACGCTACAACTGGCGTTCGAGGACGGCTCCATCGGCACCGTCCACTATTTCGCCAACGGCCATCGCAGCCTGCCCAAGGAGCGGGTCGAGGTGTTCTCGTCCGGCTGCGCCCTGCGCCTCGACAACTTCCGCAGCCTCACCGGCCACGGCTGGAAGGGGTTCCGCAAGGCGCGGTTGTGGAACCAGGACAAGGGACAGCGCGCCTGCGCGGCGGCGTTCGTGGAGGCAGTAAGGAGCGGCGGTCCCGCGCCGATCCCGTTCGAGGAGATCGCCGAGGTGACCCGGACGACCATCGCGCTTGCCGAGGGGCGGGCGTGAGCGGCGCGGCGCTCCGAACCGGTCTTGCATCGGAGCACCCGGCGCCGCCGACCCTGCGATCCGTCTCCGCGATGCATGGCCTGCTGCGTTACTGGAACACCGTGCGCCATCTCCGCCCGTTCCAGATCTACGGCCGCGCCTGGCACCGCCTGCACGTGCCGAAGCCCGACATTCGCCCCGCTCCGCCCCTGCGTGTGCCCTCGGCCAAATGGCGGGCACCGGCCGCGCGGCCGGCATCGATGCGCGGACCCGACGAGGTGGTGTTCCTCAACGTCGCCGGCCAGATCGCCGGGGCGGCCGACTGGGACCAGCCTGAGCGCGACCGGCTGTGGCGCTACAACCTCCACTATTTCGATGACCTGAACGCCGACGGGGCCGACGCCCGTGCGGCGTGGCATCGCCGCCTGATCGATCGCTGGGCCGCCGAGAACCCGCCTGCTCTCGGCAGCGGCTGGGAGCCCTATCCCCTGTCGCTTCGGATCGTGAACTGGTGCAAGTGGGCGCTCGCCGGCCATGAGCTGGATGCTGGCGCGCGCGAAAGCCTCGCCGTCCAGGCCCGCTTCCTGCGCGGCCGCCTCGAATGGCACCTGCTCGGCAACCACCTGTTCGCCAACGCCAAGGCGCTGGTCTTCGCGGGAATGCTGTTCGAGGGCGGGGAAGCCGACGGCTGGCTCGCCAAGGGCCTGGAGATCCTGGCACGAGAAGTGCCGGAGCAGGTGCTGCCGGACGGGGGCCACTTCGAGCTGAGCCCCATGTATCACGCGCTGATCCTGGAGGATCTTCTTGACCTCCTCAATATTGCGGCCGCGTTTCCCGGCGTCGTGCCTGAGGCGGCCGTCGCGACGTGGCGCGAGGCCTCCGGGCGCATGCGCACCTGGCTTGCGGCGATGTCCCATCCGGATGGCCAGATCGCCTTCTTCAACGACGCCGCCCTCGGCATCGCGCCGCCGCCGGCCGCCCTCGAAGCCTACGCGGAACGCTTGGGCCTGCCGCCTTCGCCCGCGCCCTCGGACGGGATGACCCGCCTTGCCGACAGCGGCTACCTGCGGGTCGCCGGTCCGGACTATGCTGCGGTTCTCGACGTTGCGCCCGTCGGGCCCGACTACCTCCCGGGTCACGCCCACGCCGACACCCTCTCGTTCGAACTGTCGCTTCACCGCCGGCGAGTGATCGTCAATTCCGGCACCTCGCTCTACGGCACCGGACCCGAACGCCTGCGCCAGCGATCCACGGCCGCCCACTCCACCGTCGAGGTCGACGGTGAAAACTCCAGCGAGGTGTGGAGCGGCTTCCGGGTGGCGCGCCGCGCGCGGCCTATCGGCCTGAACGTGTCGGGCGCCGCCGGGGCCTGGTCCGTCACCTGCGCCCACACCGGCTACCGGCGGCTGCCCGGCGGGGTGACGCACCTCAGAGACTGGCGCTTCGGGCCGCGTTCGCTGTCGGTCACCGATCGGCTGGAGGGACGTTACGGCGATGCGATCTCCCGCTTCTTCCTGCATCCGGGCGTCACGGCCGAGGCGGACGGTCGCGGCGGACGCTTTGTCCTTCAGGACGGGCAAGTGGTCGGATGGGGCGTCGAGGGCGGTTCGGTAGCGCTGGTGGAGGCCACCTGGCATCCGGAATTCGGGCTCTCGCAGCCGACCCTTTGCCTGGAGGTGCGACTGGTCGGGCCTTCCTGCACGCTGACGCTGGATTGGTGAGCCCGGTGCACATTCTCTTCCTGACCGACAATTTCCCGCCGGAGGTCAACGCGCCCGCCTCGCGCACCTTCGAGCATTGTCGGGAGTGGGTGAAGGCGGGGCATCAGGTGACGGTGATCACCTGCGCGCCGAACTTTCCGAGGGGAAAGGTCTATGACGGCTACCGCAACCGGCTCTGGCAGAGCGACGTTCAGGACGGCATCCGCGTCATCCGCGTGTGGAGCTACATTTCGGCCAACGAGGGGTTCGCGCTCCGCACGCTGGACTACGTGAGCTACATGGTCGCCGCCGTGGTGGCCGCGCCGTTCGTATCCAAGGTCGACCTCGTGGTCGGCACCTCGCCACAGTTCTTCACCGCCTGCGCGGCCTATGCCGCGAGCCGGATGAAGCGGGTGCCATACGTGTTCGAGCTGCGCGACCTGTGGCCGGAATCAATCCGGGCGGTCGGCGCGATGAAGGATGGCAAGGCGCTGAGGGCGCTGGAGCGGCTGGAACTGTTTCTCTATCGCAAGGCTGCCCGGGTCGTGTCGGTCACGCATTCCTTCAAGCGCAACCTGGTGGCGCGCGGGATCGATCCGGCGAAGATCGCGGTGGTGACCAACGGCGTTGACGTTGCCCGCTTCCGCCCGCTTCCGAAGGACACTGAGCTCGTTGCCCGTTACGGCCTGGAAGGCAAGTTCGTCGCCGGCTATGTCGGCACCCACGGCATGGCGCACGCGCTGGAGACCGTGCTCGACGCCGCGAAGCTGATGCAGAACGCGGGGGACGACCGCTTCCGCTTCCTTCTCCTGGGGGACGGCGCACGCAAGCAGGCGCTGGTCGAACGCGCCGGGGAGATGGGCCTCGGCAACGTCATCTTCATCGACAGCGTGTCGAAGGACGAAGTCGCGCGCTACTGGTCGCTCATCGACGTGTCCGTCATTCACCTGCGCAAGACGGAACTGTTCACGACAGTCATCCCTTCCAAGCTGTTCGAATGCCTCGGTATGGGGATTCCGGTGCTCCACGGCGTGGCGGGGGAATCGGCGGAGATCGTCGAGCGCGAGGGGGTAGGACTGGTGTTCGAGCCCGAGAACGCCGGGGCGCTCGTTGCCGGTCTTCGGCGCATGGCCGACGACCCCGGCTACATTGCAGCCCTCAAGGCGCGCTGTCTTGCGGCTGCGCCGACCTACGATCGAAGCGTACTGGCGATGCGCATGCTGGACGTGCTGACGGAGGCGGTCGATGACCGCCGGCGTGTACGGAACGGGGAATCGGGACCTTCGGATGGCTAGCTTGAAAATCCTCAATGTCGTCGGGGCGCGGCCCAACTTCATGAAAATGGCCCCGCTGATCGAGGCGCTCGAGGGGCGGCGCGATCGCTTCGCCCAGAAGCTGGTGCATACCGGCCAGCACTACGACGAGCGGATGAGCAAGGCGTTCTTCGAGGATCTCGGCATGCCGCGCCCCGACGTCGACCTGGAAATCGGGTCCGGCTCGCACGCCGAGCAGACCGGCCGCATCATGATGGCGTTCGAAAAGGTCTGCCTCGACGAGCGGCCGGACCTGATCATCGTCGTGGGCGACGTCAATTCGACCATGGCCTGCACCATCACGGCGAAGAAGCTCGGCATCCGGGTGGCGCACGTCGAAGCGGGCCTGCGCTCGCGCGACATGGGCATGCCGGAAGAGATCAACCGCCTCTGCACCGACGTGCTGTGCGATCTTCTGTTCACCACGGACCGGCTTGCCGACGAAAACCTCCTGGCGGAGGGCGTCGCGCCGGACAAGATCCATTTCGTCGGCAACGTCATGATCGACACCCTGGTGAAGCATCGGGGCATGGCGGAAACGCTCGGCCTGACCGAACGGCTGGGCCTGACGCGGAACGGCTACGCCACGGTGACGCTCCACCGCCCGTCCAATGTCGACGACCCGAAGATCCTCCGGGGCATCTTCGAGGCACTGGCCGAAATTGCCGAGACGATGCCGATCGTCTTCCCCATCCATCCGCGCACGCGGAAGATGGTCGATCAGGCCGGCCTAGGCCAGTTTCTGACCACCGGACCCCGGGCAAAGGGCATCTGGGCTTGCGAGCCGCTGGGCTATCTGGAATTCCTGCACCTCAACATGAACGCCCGGCTGGTGCTGACCGATTCCGGCGGCCTTCAGGAGGAGACGACGGTGCTGGGCGTTCCGTGCCTGACGCTGCGCCACAACACCGAGCGTCCGATCACCCTGACCGAGGGCACGAACGTTCTGGTCGGCAACGATCGCGACCGGATTCTGGCGGCGGCCCACGACATTCTCCAGGGCGACCGGCGAAGCCTTCCGGTCCCGGAAAAGTGGGACGGCCGCGCGGCTGAGCGCATCGTCGGGGTCCTCGATCGGGTTCTCGACTGAGCAAATCCGCGGGCGAGGGGCCGGCGGTGGTTTGATGCATCCGCTCGAACGGGAGGCCGGAAGAGGCAAAACCTCGAGCGTCCTTGCTCGGTTAAGCTCACGAGACACCGGGAAGCGTCACGGGCCCAACGAGGCGCCTGTTTCAGTTCGTTGCGGCGGGCTCGGCGCGTGTGATCGACAGATCGTCGAACCAGATCGAGCCGCCGTTCACGTCCTTCTCCAGGGCAACGCGCGCATCGATTTCCAGGCGCAGCCACTGGGCGGGACAATTGTCGGCGGGCACGTCGATGTCCGCCTCAAATGTCTTCCAGTCGGTCGTGCCCCTGAGGGGGTCGGACGCGCCAAGGATGCGCGGGGTCGGGCCTGCGCAGTAGACCCGCCAGACCGTACCGCGCTCCGTGTCGAAGGCATCCGCCTTCTCCCGGCCCTGCAGCTTGTATTTGCCGGGCGGCAGGGTCAGCAGCTTGCTGACATTCTGGAAGTCGACGCGGCCCCGGTAGAACTGGACGCGCAATGCCTCTTCCGCGCCCGCGGTCGCCTCGATGGTGATGTCGGCGCCCTCGACGGGCTTGATGCTCCAGTCGAATGGCAGCCCGCTCAGCGGAAAGCGGAAGTCGCCGTTGGACAGATAGTCCAGCGTGGCGAACTGGTCCGAGGGAAGCACGCTCAGCCAGAGGAAAAGCGCGTCCTGAAACTTCCCCCCGTCGACCAGCTTGGTGAGCAATTGGCCCAGTTCGCGATTGGTCGGGGGCGAAGGGGTACGTTGAAGTTCGGCGAACAGCGCGGTCGTTCCGCCCAGCGACGGCGGATTGTCCGATGCTCTGAGCAGGAACTCCGTTCGCCACGGCGGATTGCGCGCAAGAGCCGTCGACAGCGCCTGCACCGCGTCGGGCAGGACGACGAGCTGGCGCATGGAATCGTAGAGCGTGTAGCGCAGTTCCGGTCGGGCGCGGATGACGACGTCGGCGTGCGCGATCGCGCCGGCGTAGTCGCCCCGTTGCAGGGCATTGTCATAGAGCCAGACGTGGGGCACCGGGTCGCGCAGGCTCCGCGCCGCGCCCATCTCCATCGCCGTTCTTGCCGTGACCGGCTGATCGTGGGCATCGAGGCTGAGGCCATAGAGGCCGAGCGCGCGCTCGGTGAGCGGATCGGCCGCCAGCGCGGCGCGCGAGGCCGCCTGGACGCGCGCCCAGTCGATGTCCTCCGGCTTGCGGGTAAGTTCCGCATCGGCCGCGGCCATCAGGCTCGGCACACGGGTTGTCGCCGGGTTGCCGGAGCCATCGAGCGCCTTCTCCGGCTGGGGAGGAGTGGTCACCGTCCCGACGATCAGCCACGCCAGGACCACGCCTCCGATCGCCATCGCCGCGGTCGTGATGCGCCGCCGGCGGGAGCCGACCATCAGGGACGCAAGCGTCCTCGGAGGCTGGGAATCCTGCTGCTGCGATGGCGGCTTCGTGCGCCGGCCGGGGGCATCCGTCATGATCTATTCACCCGCGACACGGGTGGCTGACGGGCTTGCCGGGATCGCTTCGCAGGCAACCGCGGCGGTGCCGGTCCGGTCGATGCAGGAGGCGACCGGCGGATCAGAGGGAAGCGGCTCGCTCAGGTCGAAGGGGATCAGCCATCCCGCAAGGAACACGACTCCCGCCGCCGGCGTCCGCCAGGTCACCCGCCGCCGCCGGTCGGCGGCCGGCTTCTGGCGCAGTCCGGCGATCAGTGGTGGCGCAAGGTGGACGTGCCTGCGGCGCTGGAAGGCCCGTGCACGATCGGCACGCACGGTGCGGTCGTAGGCAGCCCTGCGCGCCGGGGTCTTCAGGTCGTTCCAGGCGGTCGTGATCCGCCCGGCGAAGGCGGCATCCCACTCGGAGTGGTCGTTGTCGGGGTGCAGCCAACGCAGCAGCCAGCGACCGTGCTCGCGCACCGCGGCCGGGGAAGCGTCCGGGGTGAGGCCGAGGATCCGGTAGCTGTCGTTCTCCGCGTGGAAGAGGACCTGCTCGAGATAGAATCGCGCCGCCTTGACCAGGAGCCCGCCCGGCTGGTCCATCAGCGTCGAGAGCCGCTCCCGGGTCTCGACGCAGCCGCCGGCCAGCCTGATGAGAACGTCGATATCGTCCGGGAGTGCGGACTGCTGTCGCAGCACGTCCGCCATCGCGGGCGCGCGCAGGAGCTCCATCGCCGTGATCAAGCCCCTGGGGACAGGCTCGCGCATCGACTAGGCGTCCTTCCTCTCGTCGGCGATCGCCTCCGGTTCGCGGTCGTCCTCGTCGGCCCCGTAGCTGTAATATTCGTCGGTCCCGTAACCGTAGCCGTAGCCGAAGCCCGAGGTCTTCAGGTTGAACTTGTTCAACACGGCCCCAAGCACGTCGGCGCGGGCGAAATGAAGCCGCTTGAGCGCGTTGGCGACGCCGTTGCGGGGCGCCTTGTGGGCCTCGATGACCAGCAGGCAGCCTTCGGCGAAGTTCGACAGGATCGGTGCGTCTGCCATGCCACCCACCGGTGCGGTATCGATGACGACCAGATCGTACTTCTCCGAGGCGATCGCCAGCAGCGACGCCATGCGCGCGCTCGCCAGCAGTTCGGTCGGATCGGGCGGCAGCGGGCCTGCCGGCATGAACTCGAGGTTCGGATAATCGGTCCGCTGGAGGACTTCAGGCGGCCGGGCGTTGCCGACGAGGCAGTTGGAGAGGCCGCGATGGCCGCTGCAGCCGATGCGCCGGTGCAACGAAGGCTTGCGCAGGTCGGCGTCAATGAGCAGCACCTGCATGCCGAGAAGGGCGAAATGCCGTGCCACGTTGAACGAGGTGGAGGACTTGCCCTCCGACGGCCGGCTGCTGGTGACCAGCAGCGTCTTCGGCACGCCGCCCGGCGTGGAGAACTGCAGCGCGGTGCGCAGCGACCGATAGGCCTCGTTCAGGGGCGAGCGCGGGTCCGCCATCTGCTCGCTGTATTTCGTTTCCTCGACCTCGGGGATGATCCCCATCAGCGGCAGGCCGAGCTCCTGCTCGACATCCTCCGGCAGCTTGAAGCTGTCGTCGATGAATTCCCGCCCGAATGCCGCGAGACCGCCTGTGAGAGCGCCGAACATCAGTGCGAGCGCCAGATTGACCTTCAGGTTCGGCTTGAACGGGGCTCCCGGTCGCTGCGCCTCGTCGACGATGGAGATGTTCGACGGATTGCCGGCGCCACCAGTGACGCTGAGTTCCTTGTAACGCTGAAGAAGGCCTTCGTAGAGCGTCCGGTTGGTGTCGACCTCGCGCTTCAGGATCGTGTAGTCGATGTTGCGTTCCTGGTAGTTGTTCACGTCCTGCTTCAGGTCGGCCACCCGCTGCGCCAGGGTGGTCTGCTCGTCGACGGCGGCCTGATACTGAAGCCGGATCGATTCCTTGATCCGCGCGACTTCCTTGTCGATCTGGCTGTCGATTTCGCTGATCTGCGCCCGCAGCTGGACCATGTCGGGATAGCCCGGCTTGAAGACCTTCAGCTTCTCCTGATAGGTGAGCTGCAACTCCGCACGCTTGGAGCGGAGCATCGCCACGGCGTCGGTCTCCAGCGACTGCGGCAGTTCGTTGGAGCTCTGGATCTGCCGCCAGACGAGCTCCTGGCGCAGCCGCTCCTTGGATGCGGTGGTCAGCGCGCCGTTGATCTCCTCCAGATTGGCCATGGCGAGCGTGCGGTCGTCGCCCGTCGTCAGGATGTCCTTCGCCTCGGCATAGCTGACCAGCTTGCGCTCGGAGTCGCTGAGCTTGAGCTTCAGATCCTGCAGGCGCTCTTCCAGGAATTTGCGGGCGTGGGCGGAGGCCTCGTAGTTCCGCTCAAGACTCATCTCGATGAACGCCGTCACCACACCGTTGGCGACTTCCTGGGCGAACTTCGGGCTGGGGCTGTCGTAGCTGACCCGCACGACGCGCGAGTTGCGCACCGGCTGAACGCTGAGGCCGCCCATGACGCGGCCCACCGCACCGGCCTGCGCGGCCTGGATGTTGGTCGGGGCGGCCGGCGCCGATCCCGAGAAGCCGCTCTTCAGCCGCGACAGCAGCGACTTGCGGGTCTTCATGAACTCGGGCTGCTCGGCGAGCCGCAGCTTGGCGACGATGCGCTCCGCCAGGGCCCGGCTCTTCAGGAGCTCGTACTGAGTCTGGTAGAACTCGATGGCGGACGCGCCGTTCTCGCGGTTGTCGACACCGGCGAGGCCACTCAGGTTGGCCACCTCTCGCTTGATCTCGATGGTCGCGCTGCCGCGGTAGATCGGCGTCTGCAGCAGCGTGTTCACGAGCCCCACGCACACGACGAACGCCATCACGCCGAGCACGAGCCAGCGGTGCTTGAAAAGCACTCCGATATATTTCTTCAGGTCGAACGGCGGATCGTCGGACTGGAACTCGCCACCGGCACGGCCGCTGCTCAGCAGCGCCGGCGGCAGCATGGCGGCCGGCGTCACGTCCCTGCGCTGCGGCGGATCCGGGCGCGGCAGGAGATCGCGGTGCCCGCCGCCTCGTCCGCCACCGCCACGTCCCTGATAGGCTGCGGGGCTCGTCTCGGCCGCGGATGCGGGAAGATTGCGATCTGCCCCCGCCTCGCGGCCGTCGCGGCCTTCCGATTCCGTCCCAGGCTGCCGGGAGACGGACGCACCTTCCCCGTCCGCTTCCGCATCCCCGTTCAGGGGACGGCGCGGGGCTTGCCGGTCGTCGTCGATATCCCAAGCGTCCATCGTCACCTCTTGCGACGGTGTATCAGCCTATCAGAATGTCGGCCGGAAGAGAGCCGCAACTCCTGCGCTTTCGCGAATATTGCGCCACATGGCGCGCCCTTGCGATTCGTCGACCACCACAGTGTCGCCGGCGAGGATCACCGGATCGTCCTGCTGGCCCTTGCGGATCGCGTCGACGTTGAAGACCGCCGCCATCCGCTGCCCATCCTGGTTGCGGAACACGATGACCCCGTTCGGATCGCCGACCCGGTCGAGCCCCTTTGCCATCGCCAGCACCTGCAACAGGGACGATTGCCCCGGGATCTCATAGACGCCCGGGCCGTTCACCGCACCCTCCACCGTCACCTTCTGGCTCCGGTATTCCTTGACGAACACGCTCACCTGGGCCGACTGCAGGTAGTTCTGCTCTAGCTTGGCGGCGATCTCCCTTTCCAGCTCGCTGGTCGTCTTGCCGCCGGCCTGCACCGTCCCGATCAGCGGCAGCGCGATCTCGCCGCGTGCGTTCACCTCGACCGTCTTGGTGAGGTCCGGAACCTGGAAGACGGAGATCTCGACCACGTCGAGGGGAGACAGGCGATAGTCGGTGCCAACCTGGGAAGCCGCTGACGGCAGGCTGGTCCTCGGAGCCGGCCGGGAGGAACTGGCGGCCGGCGCGGACGCCCGTGCCGCGGAGGCCGCCGGAGCAGGGGACGTCTTCACGGCGGTTGCCGTCGATCCCGACAGCGGTGTTGGGGCGCCAGGCGCCGTCGCCTGCGGTTGAAACGTGGCGTTCGGCTCGCTGTTGGAGGCCTGCTGGCTGTTGCTGACGCAACCCGCAAGCAGCAGCGCCGCGACAGACAAGGCCGGAAAGAGAGGAAGCCGCACGGTGGTTCTCTACGTTGCCCGAACGCCGCCCGCGACGCCCAGTCCCGGCGGCGCGACGATGTCGTTCGGATCCAGATTCTTCACAATCCCCAGCGGACGGGTGACGCTGACATGTTCGCCCTCCGCCTCGCCGAGGCGCGCCGCAACTGCATCGCGTGCGCTGCCCATGCTCGGCCGGCGGCGACCGGTGTTGTGGGCGTCGGAGGCGACGAGGTGCACGATGCCCTCGTCGAGCATTCTCTCGGCCCAATAGCGCGGTTGGCTGCCGAACTTGCCGGTGATCGAACCGGCCGTCAGTTGGATCCACGCCCCCGCAGCAACCATCCGCTTTATATCGGAATAGCGTGTCTCGATCCACGACAGACGTTCTGGGTGGGTGATGACTGGAACGTAGCCCGCCGCGCAGAGGTCGGCGACGACCTCATCCATCCGCTGCGGGACAATGTGATGGGGCGGTTCCAGAAGAAAGTAGCGGCTGTCGGCGATCGTCGGAATGTGGCCGGATCGCATGCCCTCGATCAGCCGCGGCGCCAGGTGCACGTCTGCGCCGGTCACCAGGTAGAGGTCGATGTCGTTGTCGTAGAGGGCGGACGCGAGCTCCTCCACGGCTCGGCGGATCTGCGGGCCGTCATTGTCGTAGATGCCGGGCGTGATGTGCGGCGTGCAGGCCAGGATCCGGATGCCGTCGGCGACCGCGAGGCGAGCCATTTCCAGCGATGTGGCGAGATCGCGGGCGCCGTCGTCGATGCCGGGCAGCAGATGGCAGTGCAGGTCGATCATCGATACAGCCGTTTGTGTCCGTCTCGGGCGTGTCCGTTTGGCGAAATGTGACGTGTGTCCTACAGCCGCCGGCGGCACAACCGCAAGCCGCAGGTACACTTGGCGGTCCCGATCGGCCCCCGCCCCGCCTTATCCGATCGCTCCGGCCGCATCGCAACAAGCGGATCTCGATCCAATGCGTCGTGCCGCGCACATTCTTTCCCGCCGAGGCGTTGGGAATGGCGTGCCCCCTTGCGATCGGATGGGGTTCACGGTCGTCAACGGGCGCCGAAACCGCTGATGATCGTGCCGATCGTCCTGAAGACGATGAGCACGTCGAGCCAGAGCGAAAAATTCTTGATGTAGAAGAAGTCGTAGTGAAGCTTCTCCAGTACCTGGTTTTCGTCGGACACGTGCCCCTGGTTGACCTGGGCCCATCCGGTGATGCCGGGGCGCACGATGTAGCGGTACTGGTAGAACGGGAGGGCCGTCTCGAACCACTCCGACAGGACCTGCGCCTCGGGACGGGGGCCGATCCAGCTCATCGTTCCCTGCAGGATGTTGATGATCTGCGGCAATTCGTCGATCCGTGTCCGCCGGAGGACACGCCCAATTCGCGTCACCCGCGGATCGTTGTCCCGGGTGATGGCCGCCTCACGACTTGCCGAGGCTTCCGGCTCCGCGGCCACCATCGTGCGCAGCTTGTAGACGGTGAACGGCTTGCCCCGGTATCCGGCGCGGGTCTGGCGATACAGCGCCGGCCCTTTCGAATCGATGCGGATCGCGATGGCGAGCAGGACCAGAATCGGACCCACCACAACGAGCGCCAGAAGCGCCGTGATCCAGTCCGTCAGCTCCTTGGCGCGGAGATAGAGCGGGTTGGGAAGCAGCGATCCCAGCGTATTCTCGGAAAGATGCTCGATGGCCACGCGGCCGGTCAGGGATTCCATCGCCTGCTTCACGTGGAAGACAGGCACGCCCTTTAGCGCGCAATCCGCAATGAAGCGCTCCCATTCTTCGGGCAGGTCCATCCGCAGATCGGCGATGACGCCGTGGATGCTGACCGGGGGCAGCTCGGGCCGGGTCAGATCGATCCATTCCACTCGTCCAACGCGGCTCTTGCCGCGCAACTCGACGCCGGGCAGCACCGCAAATCGATAGCTTTCGTAGCGTCGGGCAATCAGGTGGATCGAAAAGAACCAGACACAGACGACGCAGAAGCTCAAAATGAACTGGAAGCGGCTGTAGTCGAGTCGGAAGAGAAAGAACACCAGAACGGTCGCGATATAGGCCAGGCCGAAGCTGGGCAGGACAAAGTAGGTGTCATTGGCCCCCGGGAACCGCGTGATCTGCCGGAAGACGGCGACACCGACAGCGATCGCGAGGGCCGTCCCCAGAAGCGTGTTCCTGCCGCTGGTGCTTGCCCAGTACTCGATGAAATACCCGTTGCTTCGCAGCAACGCCGGCAGGAGGGCGCCGATGATCACGCCGAGGACGAGCTGATACCTCAGCCTCAGGGCGGCGGGGAACAGGCCCTGCATTCGGATGCTGTTGAAGCTGTGCGGCCGGCTCGGGTGGTTCATCTAGACAAGGCCGTCATGACCGCGGCGAATCTCGCATTCGTTTCCAATGAGGTCCCCTTCAGAGGCAGAGAATCGCTTTTTGCCGAGTATCAATTGACTAAAAATTAACTCTGTTTTGCTGTTCTGTGCCCGTCCGCAATGGCAAGTACAACTGCGTCACGCGGAAAGCGGTCCATGTGCCATCGGTGCCGCCGTCCGTCTGTCCGGGCGAGTCGCACTGACGCCGGGCATTCGGATCGAGACTGGTATCCATTCGTTCTTGGCCGGCCGCCTTCTTGGTAAGCGACGGCTTCAACGATCCCGATTGGTTTGGGCTTGTACTTGGAAACGGCTGGTCAGCAAGAGCCGAAATGACAGCCAGCAGCCGCAATATGCGCCATTTCCGGGTGCCAGACCTCCATCTGGAACCACTTATGGACTGCAGGCCGAGCCCGTCAGGAGAATGACCGATTCGTCGCTGCTCACAAAGCTATCTGTTGCGTCCATGGTTGGGCGCCTTGGTTTTGGATGGCGATATCAAGACCGCCGCGACGGACATGACACGGTCGGTCATGAGGGTCTGGTCTACCCTCTTGTGTTGCAGAACGGCATCTCTGCTGCCTTTTCCTCGACTTCCGGCAGGATGTGATGCTTGAAACACTCGGCGCGGTTTGGTAACAGCTGTTTGTAACAGTATATTTTAGCCCAAGTCGTCCTTAGGAGCTGCCGCACATGAAATCTCTGATCACCGGGACCATCGTGGTGCTGGCCTCTGCCGCAGCTGCCTATGCTGCCGAAGCGCCCGCCGGTAGCTGCCAGGCTCTCGTCGAGCAGGGCTCCTGCGTCTATGCGTCTGCTCTTCAGGGCGGCGATGGCGACCGGCTGGGAACGCTGTCCCAGATCGAGGGCCGTGTGATGGCGTCCGGCGAGACCGGGTTCACTCCGGCAAAAGCCGATACGTCGCTCATGATCGGTGATCGCATCCTGGTGCTCGAGGGCGGCAAGGCCGTTCTGCAGGCTGGTCCCTCCTACACCCAGGCGCTGGCCTCCCCGGCGGTTATTGATGTTTCGGCGCAGGGCAATTGCGGCTGCCTGACGGTTCAGTCCGATGTGCGCACCTTTGCGCAGGCGGCCGGTGCCGCCGGCGCTGCCGGCGCGCTTTCCGGCGGAGGTACAGGTGCAGGTGCTGCTGGCGCGGGTGCTGCTGCTGCTGGTGCCGGCGCTTCGGGTGCTGCTGCTGGCGCAGGCGCCCTCAGCGGCATCGCGGCCGCGACCGGCCTTTCCACCACGGCGATCGCTGTCGGCGGTGCAGTCGCGGTCGGTGCGGTCGCAATCGGCACGACGGTGGCGGTCAACGAATCGACCAGCGACGACACGCCGACCAGCCCGTAAGGCCTGTCGCGCAATCGCGTTCGTATAGTTCTTGGTAATTCGGAAAGCGCCGGCAGATTGCTCTGCCGGCGCTTTTTTCGTCTCGTACAGCCGCGCATTTCCCGATGCCCTTGCCCGGCACAGCGCAGGGTCGACAGGTAGTCTTCCCGGCGTCATTTTGTTGGGCAGTACAGCTTCCCAAGGATCGGCTGGACCTGGTTGGGCTATCCCTTAGCCGTCCGCGCGTTGCGTTCCCATCATGGTGTTGAAGCGTTTGATGTCGACTCGAACTGGAGAGCCTTCCCGTGCTGCCCTGGATCGCTCTCCGGACCGGATGCGAATCTTCTTCGCGCTGACGCTTGCGATCTTCGGTTTGGCGCTCTGCTTCGGGGGAGCGACGTATCGGGGATTTGCTTCCGACGCTCTTGTGGAGCTTGCGTGCCTGCCACTGCTGGCTGTCGCCCTGATGCGGCTTGCCGGCCAGTCCCGGACCCGCCGCGCCGCGTTCCCACTGGTGCTGTTGGCGCTTATGCTGGCGCTTCCCCTCTTGCAGCTTATCCCTCTGCCGCCGGGCATCTGGCCGTACTTGCCCGGCCGTGCCGGCGTCGTGGAGGTGTTCACGTTCATCGGACAGCCGGTACCCTGGTGGCCGCTCTCCCTCGACCCGTCCGCAACGCTCGCCTCGTTCCTGTCCGTCCTTCCCGCGGCGGCCATCTTCCTTGCGGTGCTGTCCACGGATGTCCGTGACCGCCGGATGATGACGTTGGGTCTCGTTGGCTTTGCCGCCGTCACAGTCGTGCTGGGACTTGCGCAGCTTGCACAGGGACCCGGCAGCCCGCTTCGCTTCTACGCCATCACCAATTTCGACAGCTCGGTCGGCTTCTTCGCCAACCGGAATCATTATGCGGCGCTGCTGTGTGCCGTGCTGCCGCTGGCGCTCGCCTGGACCATTCACTCCGCCGGGCTCAGCGGCGTCGAGGGTCGCATGCGCGCCTTGCTGTTCGGCTCGGTCTCCGTCCTCATCCTCTTCGGTGCGGCACTGTCGTTGTCGCGCGCGGGCATCCTGCTGGCGACGTTTGCCCTGGGCTCGAGCATCCTGCTGCTCGACTTTGGCGCCGCCCGGGAATCCCGCCGCTCGGTCGTCCGGCTGATGATGGTGATCGGGGCGATCGCGGTGGTGATGATCGCCAACTACGCCTTGTCCGGCCTGCTCTCGCGGTTCGCCTCGTCCGGCATCGACGACTTCCGCCTGCTGATCTGGTCGATCACGCGGGAAGCGATATCCTCGGTGTTCCCGTTCGGCGGTGGCTTCGGAACATTCCAGCCGCTCTATCTCGCCTTCGATCGACCGGACGCGCTGTCAGGATCCTTCGTCAACCGCGCCCACAACGACTGGCTGGAGCTGGTGCTGGAAGCCGGATTGCCGGCCGTATTCCTGATGATCGCCTTCCTTGCGTGGTTCGGGTTGGCGGCGTTGCGGGCGTGGCGTGGACACGCCGCCGAGGAGAGCCAGCTCGACGTCAAGCTGACGAGGGCCGCGACCCTGTCGATCGTCATCCTGCTCCTGCATTCCTTCGTCGACTACCCGTTGCGGACGATCGCCGTGCAGGTGCTTTTCGCATTCCTGTGCGCGCTTCTGGTCGCGCCGGTGTGCCGAATGGTGAAGCCGCCCAGCCGGCGCCGACGTCGTCCCGCGCGCGGGCACAGGCCCGCTCCGTCGGATCCCCGGCCTTCGCCGCCGCCCGTCGCGCCGCCCCCCCCGCGTGACCGCAGATCCCTCAACTGGACGGACTGACATCGGCGTTGCGCCAGTGCGGCGGCGCTAGCTGCCGCTGGATGCCGCGAGCTCGATGATTTCCGCGGTGATCTCGTCCTGGCGCACCTGCCGGGCTCGGGAGACGAGGTTCGACGTGGTCTTGTCGACGTTCTCCTTGGCGCTGATCATCGCCCGCATCCGGGCGCCGTTCTCCGCGGCGAACGACAGCATCACCGCCTCGCAGATCTCCGCGAAGATGTACTCCTCCGACAGGCGCGCCAGCAGCACCGCCGGCGCCAGCGTCATCAGCGGAGGCTGGGTGGTCGCGGTTACCGGAAAGCGGTCGAAGTCGAACGGCACCAGCCGCTTTTCAACGACGGCGCCGGGATCGGTGGCATCGGGGTCGGCGTGGACGATGCTGACACGGACGACGTCGTCCGCCTCGATGCGGCGGTAGAGCTCGGCGATGATGCGGTCGGCGAGGCTCGCGGCCTGCGCCGCGTGGACGATCATCGGGGCCGACCAGTCGATCGCCATTCCCCGTTCTCCGGCCAGCATCAGGCCGCGATCGCCGACGAGAAGCAGGTCCGTCGCTCCGGCATCGGCGCCGGTCGAAAGACGCGCCGCCGCGTCGAGAACGTGCTCGGAGAACGCTCCGGCGAAGCCCTGCTCCGCGCACAGCGCCACGATCGCATGGGTGCCTCGGCCGGATGTTCGCGCCTCTGCGCGCGCGGCGTCCGGCTGCACGGCGAGCGCGGTGCCGATTGCCTCGCCGACCGTCCCGGCATAGGTGCGGATGCCGTCGAGCCGGGCGCGTGCCTCGCGCGTGCGGGCCGCCGCGATCGACCGCATGGCGCTGATAACCGCCGAGAGCTGGTGGATCGTGCCAATGCGGGCTTCGACATCCCGGAGACGCTCGGTCATGACGCCGGGCCATCGCGCGCGGATGCCGCGGCAAGTTCCTGCGCGAGCGCGCGCACCGCCTCCACCAACCGCGTGCGCACGGTCCCGTCCAGGGTCCCGTCCGGCGTCACGCCGGCCACCGCATCGGCCGCGTGCGTGTCGAGATAGGCGGCGATGCGCGGGCGGATCGACGCGATCGTCGCGACCGGCAGCGGATCGAAGACGCCGGCGCCCAGCGCGGCAAGCAGCGCCACCTGATCGACGAGGCGCAGGCTCGCGAAGCGCGGCTGGATCAGCAGCGCCCGGATGCGCTCGCCCCGGGTGATCTGCGAGGCCACCCGCGTGTCCGACATGCCGCCGAAGCGGGTGAACATCTCCAGCTCGATGAACTGGGAATAGTCGAGGCGCAGGCGGCCGGCCACCTGGCGCAGCGCCGGGGCCTGGGCCTTGCCGCCGACGCGGCTGACCGACAGTCCCACGTCCACCGCCGGCCGCTGGTTGGCGGCGAACAGGGCGGTGTCGAGCACGATCTGCCCGTCGGTGATCGAGATCAGGTTGGTCGGAATGTAGGCCGAGAGATTGCCGGCATCGGTCTCGGCGATGGGCAGCGCGGTCAGCGAGCCGCCGCCGAGTTCGGGGGAGAGCTTGCCGGCCCGCTCCAGCATCCGGGCGTGCACGTAGAACACGTCGCCCGGGTAGGCCTCGCGCCCCGGCGGCTCGCGGGTCAGCAGCGCCAGTTCGCGGTGGGTGGCGGCGTGCTTGGAGAGGTCGTCGATGACGATCAGCGCATGCTGGCCGCGATCGCGGAAGTATTCGGCGATGGAGAAGCCAGCGAACGGCGCGATCCACTGCAGGCCGGGGGCAGCGGCGGCGGAGGCCACCACGAAGATGCAGCGCTCCGGCGCGCCGTGGGCGCGGATCGCCTCGACCGCGCGTTCGACCGCCGTCGCGCGCTGGCCGACGGCGACGTAGACGCAGACGATGTCGGAGTTCTTCTGGTTGACGATGGCGTCGACGGCGAGCGCGGTCTTGCCGGTGGCCCGGTCGCCGATGATCAGCTCGCGCTGGCCGCGGCCGAGCGAGAATAGCGCGTCGACGACGAGGGTGCCGGTCGCCACCTGCTGAGACACCAGATCGCGCTCGATGATGGCGGGGGCGGGCCGCTCGATGGGGCTGAACTCCTCCGCCGCGATCGGTCCGCCCTCGTCGATCGGCCGGCCGAGCGGGTCGACGATGCGGCCGAGGAGGGCGGGTCCCACCGGCACGCGGATGACCTTGCCGGTGCCGGTCACCGGGGTCCCGGCGGTGATTGCGTCACCCTCGTCGAGCAGCACGACGCTGATCGCGTCTTCGTCGAGCGTCAGGGCGAAGCCGGTGCGTCCCCAGGGGAACGTCAGCAGCTCGTTCAGGCGCACGTCGGGCAGGCCGGAGACACGGGCGATGCCGTCGGCGATTTCCACCACCCGGCCGACGCTCTCCGACTGGGGCGACAGCTCGGTCTGGGCGACGGTCTCCCGGCTGCGGGCGAGCCATTCGTCGGTGGCGTCCTCAGGTGCGGTCATCGTCGGACAGCTCCCCGGCAATGCGGTCGAGATCGGCCCGCAGGCTGTTGCGAACCACGGCGTGGTCGGTGTGCAGTTCCAGTCCGGCGATCAGCGCCGGATCGGTGTCGATGGCGAGCTGCACGTCGCGGTCGAGCGCGGCGGCCAAGGCCGTGCGCGCCGCCTCCTGCTCCGCTTCGGTGAGGGTGCGGGGCGCGATGAGGTGCACGCTGCCGCCATCGGCGCCGATTTCGCCGCGGGTCGCCTCGGGCAGGCCTACGATCCCCGCCGCAAGCCCTTCCAGGAACGGCGTGATGCGGACCGCGTCCGGCAGCCGTGCGACCAGCTTCGCCGCGATGTCGACGGCGAGGCGGGCGGCCTGGTCCTCGGCCGCCTTGGTCTCGCGCGTCCGCGCCCGGGCGATCTCCGCCTCGGCGGCGGCGCGCAGCGTGTCGGCCTCCACGTGGGCGGCGGCCAGGATCTGGGCCTTCTGGGTCTCGGCTTCGGCCGCTGCAGCGTTCAGCGCCGCGCCGCGCTGGGCCGCCAGCGCAGCCTCCTCGTCATGGGCCTTTTGCCTTTCCGCGTCGGCCTCGGCCTTGCTGGACGCAGCGACGTCGAGGACGCGGCGCGCTTCCGCCTGCCGTTCCGCCACCATGGCGGCCACCGGCCGGAACAGGAACCGCGACAGGATCCAGATCAGCACGATCGCGTTGATCGCCTGCAGCGCGAGGGTCCACCAATCGATACGCATCGCTCAATCCGGCCGCTGGGAGGAGGGGGCCGTCACGCTCACCCGACGAACGGGTTGGCGAACAGCACGAGCAGCGCGATGACCAGACAGTAGATCGCCATCGTCTCGATCATCGCGAGGCCGACGAACAGGGTGCGCGAGACGGTGCCGGCGGCCTCCGGCTGGCGGGCGATGGCGTCCATGGCGGCGGCAACGGCGCGGCCTTCGCCCAGCGCCGGCCCGATGGCGCCGAACGACACGGCGAGGGCGGCGGAAAAGATGGAAACGATGGCGATCCAGTTCATCTGCGGGTCCAATCTGGCGCGGGAGGTCTAGGAAGCGGTCTTGGGAGGGGCGGGCGTCTCCGCCAGTGCCGCGCCGATGAAAACGGTGGCCAGCACGGCGAAGATGTAGGCCTGGACGGCGCCGGTCAGGAGATCGAGCGCCATCAGCGGGATCGGCACCAGCAGGCCTGCGAGCGACAGCACGATGCCGACGACGAACACGCCACTCATGATGTTGCCGAACAGACGGACGATCAGCGAGAAGGTCCTGGTGATCTGCTCGATGATGTTGAGCGGGATCATCACCCAGGTCGGCTCGGCGAAGGTGGCGAGGTAGCCGGCGAGCCCGCGCGAGCGGATGCCAAAGCCGATGGTGGCGGCGAACACGATCAGCGCCAGCGCCGCGTCGGTCTCCAGATGCGCCGTCGGCGGTTCGATGCCGGGTACCAGCGACGACCAGTTGGCCACCAGCACGTACAGGAAGATCGTGCCGATAAGGGCCCGATAGGGCGCCGGATCGCGCTGCATGGTGCTGGAAATCTGATCGTCGACGAAGCCGACGATGATCTCCAGGACCGTCTGGATTTTGGACGGCACCAACGTCAGCCGTCGTGTGAGCAGGGCGGCGCCGACCCCGAAGATCAGCATGATCGCCCAGGTGACCAGCACCGGCTGGGTGATCGGCACCGGCCCGACATGGAAGACGGGCTCGAGGACGAGCGGGGAATTCACGTGATCCTCCCCAGCCGGCGCACCACCAGATGGCGGACGGCGATCAGTCCAGCCGCCCCCGCAAGCAGCGGCACCGCGCCCAGGCGTGCGAGGCCCGCCAGCACCATGACCAGGACGGCAAACCGGGCAAGCTGGATCATCAGGGCCGCGCCCGCCCCGCCGCGCGCGTAGAGCGTGGTGTTCCACCACAGCGATCCGAAGTGGATCAGCCCCAGCAGCGCGCCCACGGCCAGTCCAAAGGCTGCACCCGCGACCGGTTCGGACAGGGTGGCGCGGATCGTCTCGATCAGCGGGTGCATGGCTGCCTCATGTGCGGTTCATCCATTTCCACGCCGACCAGAGGCCGAAGGCAGCCCCCAGCATGATCAGCGGGGCGGTGAAGAAGATGCCCCCGTCGGACATCCGGTCCAGCCAGCGCCCGATCACCACGCCGATGAGCGTCGGCACGATGATCGTCCATCCGAGGATGCCGATCTGGCCAAGCCGGGTGCCCAGCGACGGCTCGGGGGTGGCGACGCTCTGCCTTTCGGTCTCCACCGCGCGCCGGGCCGCCGCGGCAAGGCGGTCCTCCTCGTCGGCGGGGCTTCCGGGCGTCATGACGCCGCGTTTCCGTCGAACGGCGAGCGCGCCTGTCCGTCGCTGCCGGGGCGCAGATAGCGCATGAGCTGCCGCACCGCGTGGGCATGCAGCCGCATCTGCTCGACCCGGGCGCGCTTGTCGGCGTCCGATTCCGCCGCCCGCGCATCCGCGATCTCGGCCTCCAGCGCGTCGATGTCGTCGCCGACCATGCCCTGACGGCAGGCGATCTGAACCCGGGAGCCGTCGGAGACGACGAGCACGCCCGCCCGCACGACGCAGTAGCGGCGGGTGTCGGAGAGGTCGCGCCAGCGGACCACCGAGGCCGGCAGCACGGTCAGGAAGTCGGCGTGACCCGGCAGCAGGCCGAAGCCGCCGCTTTCGTCCTCGGCCCGCACGGCGCGCACGGTCGGTGCGTCCACCAATACCTCGTCGGGCGTGGTGATGGTCAGGTGGAGGGCCCGCGCGCTCATGCCGCCTCCGTCTGGCGCGGTGGCGGCGCGGCCTGCTGCTTGCGGCCATCCATTTCCTTTTCGCGCGCCTCGTCCAGCGTGCCGACCATGTAGAGCGAGCTTTCGTTCCAGTCGTCGCACTCGCCGGCGAGAATGGCACGGCATCCGGCGATCGTGTCCTCGATGGTCACGGAGCGTCCGGGCACCCCGGTGAAGGCCTCGGTCACCGCGAACGGCTGGGTCAGGAACCGCTGCAGGCGCCGCGCCCGCTCGACGATGCGCCGGTCGTCGGCGCCAAGTTCCTCCATACCCAGCAGGGCGATCACGTCCTGCAGCTCGCGATAGTGCTCGATGGCTCGGCGGACGTCCGACGAGACCGTCGCGTGAGCTTCGCCCACCACCAGCGGGTCGAGCAGGATCGACGACGAACCGATGGGGTCGATGGCGGGATACATGCCTTCCGCCGCCATGGCCCGCGACAGCACGACCATGCTGTCCACGTGGGCGGCAATGGTGGTGACCGCCGGATCGGTGAAGTCGTCGGCCGGCACGTAGACCGCCTCGATCGCCGTCACGGCGGCATCGCCGACGGAGGCGATGCGTTCCTGCAGCGCGGCGACTTCGCTCGCCAGCGTCGGCTGGTAACCGACCCTGGACGGCAGCCGCCCGAGCAGGCCGGAGACCTCCGCGCCCGCCTGCACGAAGCGGAAGATGTTGTCCATCAGCAGCAGCACGTCCTGGTGCCGCTCGTCGCGGAAATACTCGGCGATGGCGAGCGCGGTCATCGGCACGCGCCAGCGGGCGCCGGGCGGCTCGTTCATCTGGCCATAGACGAGCACGGTGCGGGAGAGCACGCCCGAGTTGGTCATGTCGAGCAGCATCTCGTGGCCCTCGCGGGACCGCTCGCCGACGCCGGCGAACACCGAGGTGCCTTTGTACGCGTCCGCCATCGCGTGGATCAGCTCCATCACGAGGACGGTCTTGCCGACGCCGGCGCCACCGAACATGGCGGCCTTGCCGCCGCGCGCCAGCGGTGCCAGCAGGTCGATCACCTTGATGCCTGTGGCGAAGATGTCCGAGGCTCCGGCCTGGGAGGCGAACGGGGGTGGCGCGCGGTGGATCGGGCGGCGCGGCACGTCGTCCGGCAAGGCCGCACCCTTGTCGCCAAGGGTGCCGGTGACATCCAGCAGGCGGCCCAGCACGGCCTCGCCGACGGGGACCTCGATGGGGCCTCCGACGCGGTGCACGCGGTCTCCGCGCCTCAGGCCCGAGGTGGCTTGCAGCGCGATGGTCCGCACGGTGGTCGCATTCAGATGGGCCTGAACCTCGACCACCACGGTGCCTCGATCGGCATCCTCGATGTGGAGGGCATCGTTGATGGGCGGCAGGTCCGCCGACGGAAAGGCGACATCGACCACCGCGCCGCGCAGCGCGGTGACATGTCCGTCGCTCTCTGGCCTCTCAGTCATGTCCCGCTTTCAGGTCGCCGGTGTCGTCAGTTCCGAGAGGCCGACGATAGAAGCCCGCAACTGCGGCGTATTTGAGCTGGAACAAACCCGGGACCGGAGCGGGCTCGGACCCTCTAGGGGACGATGAGGCCGAGGAAGATGGCGCGGACGACCGCATGGGTCCGGTTGGTGGCGCCCAGCTTCTCGATGCTGGACTTGATGTGGGATTCCACGGTTTCTCGGGAAATCATCAGGATTTCGGCGGTGTCTGCGCTGGTCTTGCCGAGAGCCGACCAAAGCAGGACTTCCTTCTCGCGCTCCGTCAGGTAAATTCCCTCTGCCTCGGGCGCAGCCGTCGATCGGATGCGGCTCCCGTTCTGCATCCGGGTGGAAATGTCGATCACCTGCTGGGCCCAGTACAGAAGCACCATGTGCATTTCGTGCCGGTCGAAGCGCAGGCGGCGCAGAAAGTCTCGCGGCGAGGTTGTCCAGAACAGCGTGCATACGCTAGAGTAGTAGGCACCAAGTCGATCGCGATAGTGGAACGGGATGACGAACCCGTTCCGGAATTCGTGGTCGCTCGCCGCGTCCATCAGTTGCATGGCGCGGGGTTTGCGCTTGCCTCTCCGTTCCACCGGCGGCAGATCGCTCCATGTGAACGGGGTGTTTCGGCTGCGTGCGGCCGGAAGGCATGGATCGACGTCGAGGAACTGATTGTCCCGGTAGTCGCGATCCCATGCCTTCGAAACGGAATGAAGCACCAGGGGGTCCGCCTCGCCGTGTCGATCATTGTCGATGAAGGCGTAGGCCGAGAACCCCTTGGCTTCGATATAAGCCTGCAGCGCCTCGTGCAGCTCGTCGAGGGTCGTGCAGGCCTCGACGCGCGCAATGATTTCCTCGGTCTTCATCCCGTTTCCGACAAAGCTCCCCAAATCTGGGGATGCCCGCATGCGCCCCCTTTGGGCACCTTCCTCTCATACCCCAGAGGAAGGTTCCCTTCATGTGCGATGCGCCCAGAGAACTGAAGGCAATCCTGTATCGGCGCTCCGATCGGCCTCAGCTCCACCTCGAAGTATCCCAATTCCGCAAGAAGCTGTTCGCCGATCAGCTCGGCTGGGTTCTGAAGACGGACAACGGGGTCGAGCTCGACGAGTTCGATACGGATATCACCGAGTATTGCGCGCTGCTCGAAGACGGCCAGCTGAAGGGCTGTTTTCGCGCGATCCGGTGCGATCGTCCATACCTCGTCCGGGACGCCTTTCCCGGCATCGCGCCGGAAGAGGCCTTCCCGCGCGACGTGAAGGCCTGGGAGATCAGCCGCTTCGGCGTCCATCCCGATAGCTCCAGTCTCGCGATCTCGCTCTACGCCGCCATGTTCGACTTCGCCGAGCGCCGCGGTGCGCGCGCGCTCCCGGCGCTCGTCGACCTGCGTCACGAACGCTGGCTCCATCGCCTCGGCATCCAGACGCGCCGCTACGGCGAGCCGCGAGAGGTCGGTCATGACGTCCGCGGCCGGGTGCTGTTTGGCGTCGCCGGCGAAATTCCCATCCACGAACAGCGCCGCCGTCTCGGCATGCTCTTCGCGGTTCCCCGCTCGCTCATGGAGGTCACCGATGAAACTTCCTTTAACGGACTTGATCGCGTTTCAGCGTGACCAGCTCGGCTTCTTCACCGATCGCGGCAACGGGGCGTCCGAGCCTCTCGTGCCGCTGTCCATGGGCGCCGGCCCGGTCTATCTCGTCACCGACGCCGATCTGGTCAAGCCGATCCTGAGGGCGCCGGAAGACCTCATCGACAAGGGCCAGCTCATCTACAAGCTGCGGGAGATCATCGGCGAGAGCTCGATGGTGCTGTCCGGAGAGGAGCACCGCATCCGCCGGGCGGCGATCCACAGCCAGCTCGCCAAGGGTGTCTCCTCGAGCTTCGTGCCGGAGATCACGGCGGTGATCCGCCAGCACGCCGCGATGCTCGCCCGCGAAGGCACCTTCGACGCCCACCACGCGACGGCGCCGCTCGCCGTTCGGATCGTCGCCACCATCCTGTTCGGCCACGGCGTGCTGTCGGCGGCCGACGAGACGGCGCTGATCACCGCGTTGCACCTCGCCGAGGACGACCTCGCCGCCGAGATCTTCAAGATCCTGCCGGACCTTCCGTGGGTGAAGAACCGCAAGAAGGCCAAGCTCGCCGCCGCCAAGAGGACGATGGGCTTTGTGGTGGAAAAGGCCCGCTCCGACGCCAAGCGGCACAGCCTGATCTCAGCGCTCGAACAGCTGAACCTCTCTGAGAAGGCGATGCACGAGGAGATCCTGCTGCTGCTGCTGTCCGGCCATCACACGTCCGGATCGGCCGCCGCCTGGATCCTCTACTTCCTAGGCCGCCATCCCGAGATCGCTGCCGAGATCGCCCGGGAGGCGCGTGCCGTCAGCACCAACGATGGCGAGGTCGACGCAAAGCGCCTGCCCCAGGCGACCACCACGCTCGCCTTCGTCAAGGAAGTGCTGCGGCTCTATCCGTCCGCCTACTGGCTGTCGCGCGAGACGCGCCAGCCGATGGAGCTCGGCGGGCGCAAGCTGGCCGCCGGAACGTCGCTGCTGATCAGCCCGTGGCAGATGCAGCGCAACCCGCAGTACTGGCCGGACCCGGAGACCTTTGACATCACCCGCACCCACAGCGGGCCGGCCTACATGCCGTTCGGCGTCGGTCCCCGGGTGTGCGTGGGCATGTCGCTGGCCCTTCTGGAGCTGCAGCTGATCGCCCTGGAGATCGCCGCCGCCTTCGAGGTCGAGCTCGTCTCGTCCGAGCCGGCGCCGAGGCCGAAGCCGGTGATCACCATCATTCCGCCGGCGCTGGAGATGCGGCTGCGGCCGCGCGGCGCGGTGGCGCGGCCGAGCCTCAATCAGGCGGCCTGAAACCCGGGCGGCGGGCCGAAGAGCTGCCGCCCCCACCAAACGCCGCGCGACGGATCCGTCGCGCGGCCCATCGCGGAACAGGCAAACCCAATGTCGAAAGAACGCAAGTCCGATCGCCAGACGTTGATCGCGATGCTGGAATACATCCGCCAGTCGATCGAGCCGCACGACGCGACCGCGGCCCATCACATCTCCGCCGCCATCGCCCACATGGTCCAGCCGTCGAAGCCCGAGAACCGGCTCGAAGGCCGGCTCCACTGACGCGTTTGCCGGCAACGCGAAGAAGACGCCTCGCGTCAGCGCCGGCCGATGTCCGATGTCGCGCAGACAACAGGCTCAGTGCAGCGGGCGGGTCTCGCTGGGCAGGCAGCCGAAGCGTTTCCGGTAGAGCGCCGAAAAGCGGCCGAGGTGGCCGAAGCCCCAGCTCGAGGCGAGATCGGCGATCGACATGTCGTCGGCGCGGCTGAGCAGCGCGAAGTGCACCTGTTTGAGCCGCTCGGCGCGGGCCACCTCCAGCGGCGACATCCCGAACGCCGCCTGGAAACCCAGTTGCAGGCTGCGGCCGCTCACCCCGGCTGCGGCGGCAAGATCGGCGAGCGAGATCGGCCCGTCGAGATGGTCCCGGATGAACTGAAGGGCGCGCTTCACGTGGCGCGGGTGGGGCGCTCCGGAATTTCCGTCGAGGAAATGGGTGGCGTTGCCCGGTTGCAGCGCCACGAACCGCGTGAGCAGCTCCTCCTCCAGCAGCCGGCGAAACGGATCCGCGCCGCCCGCCACGCCCCGCCCCGCCTCGGTGGCGGCCACCAGCGCACGCACCCGGCCGGCCCAGGCGGCAAGCCCCGGCCTTGCGAAGTCGATCTCCGGATCGAAGCGGACGGGGCCGCCGAGCGTGTGGCCGGAAAGCGTCTCCACCAGTCGCGTCAGCGCGCCACGGTCGATCTGCAGCAGGATCTTCTCGCAGCCCGCATGCCAGCGCATGGCGGTGTGCCGGTCGGGGTTCAGGATCGTCGCGCGCTCAGGGGTCGCCAGCACCTCGCGACCGCCGTGCCGGATGGTGGCGGTGCCGCGGATCGGGATCTGGATCAGGTAGAACGACCCGAGTTCGCCGGGCTCGATCTCCACGTCGGCGCCGTAGCGGATGTAGTTCAGCGAGAAGCAGCTTCCGGCCACGTGGTTGTGGCGCGCGTCGAAGCGCTCGCCGGAGCGCACCTGGCTCAGGCGATGGTCGCAGAAGGTCCGCGCGACCATGTCGCGCGCCTCATCCAGGTCGGTGCTTGCAAACAGCCGGTACGCGTCGAGCGGCGCCGGCCTCGGGTCGATCGTCGGCATGACGTGAAGAATGCGGCCCGCCGTTTTCAGGTGTCAAGCGGTGCCCATCTTTTGCGCAGAGATGGCGCGGCCTGGCGGTCAAGACGTTCTCGCGGCCAATGCTGTCCGGCCGGCGCGCGGATTGTTTCGCTTTTCGGATACCGCGCGCGCGTCAGGCGGACCTAGGCTTTCCCTCATAAGCAAAGAGGGGAGCCTTCCACCATGAAACTCGAAGCCGGCGTCACCGACGCCTCCGCCGGGCTCAACGACGACTCCTGGAACGTCGTCGGCCACACCTACACGCCCAAGCTCCTGAGCGACAACGCCTTCGTCTGGCACGCGGTCATCCCGGACGGCACCTTCGTGCCGCCGCACATCCACACCACCCAGGACGAATGGATCACCGTCATCGACGGCGAGCTGGAGATCGAGTTCGGCCCGGTCAAGCACGCCGCCGGTCCAGGCGACACTGTGCGCATGCCCCAGAACGAGGCGCACGGCATCTTCAACCGTTCCGGCAAGACCGCCACCTGCGTGTTCGGCGTGGCGCCGGCAGGCCGCCTCTACGAGCTGTTCACGAAGCTCGACCGGGTGACCGATCCGGGCGAGCTGGTGCGCATCTCCGCCGAGCACGACGTCGACTTCCTGCCGCCGCCTTCCGACGCGGCCTGAGGAGGACGAGACGATGGTCGAACGGAAGAAGGTCGCCGTCATCGGCGGCGGCGTCTCGGGTCTTGCGGCCGCCAAGGCGTTCCAGGAGCGCGGCCACGAGGTCCACGCCTTCGAGCGCAGCCACGACCTCGGCGGCGTGTGGGAGCTGTCCCGGTCCTATCCAGGGGTGCAGACCCAGTCGCCGAAGGATCTCTACCACTTCACCGACCTGCCCATGCCGGATGACTACCCGGAATGGCCCAAGGGCCCGCAGGTCCACGCCTATCTCAACGCCTACGCCGACAAGCACGGGCTGCGAAAGGTGTTCGCCTTCGACACCGCGGTCACCTCGATGACGCGTCGTGCCGACGGCCGGCCGGGCTGGACGCTGGCGCTCGCCGGACCCGGCGGTGAACGGTCCGAGGACTTCGACTTCGTCGCCGTCTGCACCGGCCAGTTCTCCGAGAAGCACATCATCACCCACCCCGGCCAGGAGGCCTTCGTGGCCCAGGGCGGTCGGGTGATGCATTCGTCGGAATACACCGACCCGGCGCTGATGAAGGGCAAGCGCGTGGTCGTCCTCGGCGGCTCCAAGTCGGCCACCGACATCGCCGTCAACGCCGCCGCCAGCGGCGCGGCAGCGGTCACCCTTGTCTACCGGGAGAACGTCTGGCGGGTCCCGTACTTCGTCGGCGGCATCAACTTCAAGCGGCTGCTCTACATGCGCGCCCAGGAAAGCCAGTTCAACGGCTGGGGCCGCGGACCACTCGCCCGGGCCTTGGCGGCCGCAACCAAGCCGCTGGTGTGGGCCAACTTCCGGGGCCTGGAGACGCTTCTGAAGCTTCAGCTCGGGCTCAAGAAGTGGGACATGGTCCCCGACAACCCCATCGAGAAGGATGTGTCCTGCTCGCTGCCCATCGTCACGCCCGGGCTGTTCGAGGCGTTCAAGGCGGGCACTGTCGTGCCGGTCCGGGGCACCATCGACCGCTACGAGGGCGGTGAGGTCGTGCTGTCCAACGGCGACCATGTGAAGGCCGACGTCGTCGTGCTGGCGGTCGGCTGGAAGCTCGGCGTGCCCTACCTGGACCCCGCGTACCAGGAGAAGCTGATCGAGCCCGACGGCCAGTACCGCGTCTACCGGCTGTCGGTGAACCCGGACCTGCCCGACATGGGCTTCGTCGGGTTCAACTCCTCGTTTTGCAGCGTGCTGTCGGCGGAGATGATCGCCAACTGGCTGGTACGCTATGCCGATGGCCAGCTCGCCCGCCAGCCCAGCCGGGCCGAGATGGAGGCGGACATCGAGGCCAACCTCGCGTGGCGCCGGAAGGAGCGGCCGGCGGCCCAGGTCTATGGCGGCCTGTGCTCGGCGCCGTTCCACTTCCGGCACTTCGACGAGATCGTCGCCGACATCGGGGCGACGAAGCGCAAGCGGTCGAACCCGCTGGCCGAGCAGTTCTCCTACCCGAACGCCACGGCCTACGGGACGTATCTGGCCTCTGCGCCTCAGTACCGGGCGCAGTAGCCGGAGTCGGAGAAGCCGGCTAACCGGCCGGAGGGGCGCTTCCCGTCTCTCCGGCCGCCAGCCTTCCGGCAATCCGCTTTTCGATCTCCACCACCAGAAGCAGTGCCACGCCGACGGCGATCACGACCGTGCCGTCGGTGAGCGACAGCGGTCGGCTGCCAAAGACGGGGTGGAAGAGCGGCAGGTAGGTGAAGGCGAGTTGGGCGATCACCACCGTGCCGACGCCGATGAGCACGGCCCTGGTGCCCAGCACGCCGGTCCAGGTCAGCGACGTGCCGTGCACGAAGCGCACCGAGAACAGGTAGAAGATCTCCATCACGACGATGGTGTTCACTACCATGGTCCGGGCCGTCTCCAGGCTGGAACCCCGCGCCGTCGCCCAGCTGTAGATGCCGAACGTACCGGCAACCATGAGGACCGAGACGAACGCGGTTCGCCACAACAGGCGGCCGGTCATCAGCGGCTGTCCGGCCGGGCGGGCCGGCCGGGCCATGGTTCCGGGCTCGCTCGGCTCGAATGCCATGGTCAGCCCCAGCGCCATGGCGGTTACCATGTTGATCCAGAGGATCTGGACGGCGGTAACCGGCAGCGTCAGCCCGAACAGGATCGCCAGAATGATGGTCAGGCATTCGCCGCCGTTGGTGGGCAGCGTCCAGGCGATCACCTTGGTCAGGTTGTCGTAGACCGTCCGACCCTCGCGCACCGCCGCGACGATCGAGGCGAAGTTGTCGTCGGCAAGCACCATGGAGCTCGCCTCCTTGGCCGCCTCCGTGCCCTTGCCGCCCATGGCGACGCCCACATCGGCGCGCTTCAGGGCGGGCGCATCGTTCACGCCGTCGCCCGTCATGGCGATGATCGAGCCATCCGCCTGCAGCGCTTCCACCAGCCGCAGCTTCTGCTCGGGGCTGGTGCGCGCGAACACGTCGGCGTCCACCGCCTGCCGCCGGAAGGCCTCGTCGTCCAGGTGATCGAGGTCGGTTCCGTTGACGGTGCGCGGCGGATCGCCGAGGCCGAGCTGGGTCGCGATGGCGCGGGCGGTGGCGATGTGGTCGCCGGTGATCATCTTCACGCGGATGCCGGCCGCCCGGCACTCGGCGATCGCGGCCACGGCTTCGGATCGGGGCGGATCGATCAGGCCCACCAGGCCAAGCAGGCAGAGATCGCCGTCGATCGTCTCCGGCGAAATGTCGTTGGTGCCGGGCGCCATCTGAAGCCGTGCCAGGGCGAGCACGCGTTCGCCGTTCGCCGCCATCTCCTCGACCCGGCGGTGCCAGTGGTCGATGTCGATGGCCTTCGGGCCGGTCGCCGTCGCGGCGGTCGTGCACATGGTGAGCAGCCGTTCCGGCGCGCCCTTCACATAGACGATCGGCTCGCGATCGACGGCCCCGTTGAGCGTGGCCATGTAGCGGTAGCGGGAGTCGAACGGGATCTCGTCGAGCCGCTGAAGGCTTGATTTGGCCGTGTCCATCGCGTGGCCTGCCTTCAGCGCCAGCGACACCAGCGCGCCCTCCATCGGGTCGCCGACGACGGTCCAGCCGGTGCTGGCCTCGCGGAGCTGGGCATCGTTGCAGAGCAGCGCTGCGAGCGTCAGCTCCTCGAGAACCGGGGCTTCAGGCGGGTGGAGCGGCACCCCGTCGACGGTGAAGGTGCCGGCCGGATCGTAGCCGTTGCCATCCACCGCGATCGTGGCATCGGCGGTTGCGACGGTGCGGACCGTCATCTCGTTGCGCGTGAGCGTGCCGGTCTTGTCGGAACAGATCACCGACACCGCGCCGAGCGTCTCCACGGCGGGCAGCCGTCGGATGATGGCATTGCGCCGTGCCATCCGGTTGACGCCGACAGCGAGGGTGATGGTCATGACGGCCGGCAGGCCCTCGGGGATGGCCGCCACCGCAAGGCCGACGACGATCATGAAGGCCTCGTCGAGGGGATAGGCCTGCACCAGCACCGCATACGCAAACACCAGCGCCGAGCCGGCCAGGACCACAAGGGTGATCTGCCGGGCGAATACCGCCATCTGCCGCACCAAGGGGGTGACCAGACGCTCGACGCCGCCGAGCATCGCGCTGATCCGGCCGAGCTCGGTGGTGGCGCCGGTCTCCACCGCAACGCCGATCCCCAGTCCGGCGGTCACGAACGTGCCGGAAAACGCCATCGACAGCCGGTCGCCGAGCGGGGCGCCGGCGGCGACCGGGGCGGTGGACTTGTCGACGGGCACCGATTCACCCGTCAGGATCGCCTCGTCGACCCTGAAATTGCGGGCCCGCAGCAGGCGCAGGTCGGCGGGGATCCTGTCGCCGGCCTCCAGCAGCACCACGTCGCCCGGTACGATCGCTTCGGCCGGAACGTGGGCCCGCCGCCCGTCGCGCAGGACCGAGGCCTGCGGGTCGATCATGCCCCGGATCGCCTCCAGCGCGTGCTCTGCCCGGCCTTCCTGCACGAAGCCGATGATCGCGTTCACGATCACCACGGCGAAGATCACGGCGGCGTCGGTCAGATGGCCGATCGCGGCCGCGAGCGCGCCGGCGGCGATCAGGACGTAGATCAGCAGGTTGTGGAACTGCAACAGGAAGCGCACCAGCGCGCTCTGGCGCCGCCCGCTCGGGAGGACGTTCGGACCGTAGAGGGCGATCCGGCGGGCAACTTCGTCGGTGTCGAGGCCGTTGTTGTCGGTGGCAAGCGCGGCCAGCACCTCGTCGGCGTCCATCCCGTGCCAGGCATGGTCCGCGGTTGGCTGGTCGCCGCTTTTCGGTCGCGATGGCATCGGAGATTGCCAGGGCATGCGCATGGAACGTCCTGAAGGTGTCTGGAGGTCTCTGGCGGGAACGGGCGACAAGGATGTCGTCCGACGCCCCATCATGCCACGTTCGAGCGGTCCGTCCTTGCGGCAGATGAAATCACGATCGATGATCCATTTGATCAGGAAACCATATTTGCCGTGATAGCTGCGCTCGATTAGCACTGTTGGAAACGGTGGCCGAATGATGACTCGTTCGGCAAAACACGCCGGCTCGGAGGTGACCCCCACGTGCAGGATGCTCTCGACACGGACGGCTTTGTCGGGCGTTCCCTTCAGCGCTTCGAGGATGCTGCCCTGCTTGCCGGTCGCGGCCGCTATCTCGACGACCTCGGTGCGCCTCCCGGAACGCTGCATGCGGCCGTTCTTCGCTCTCCGCACGCCCACGCCGACATCGTCAGCATCGACGCGGAGGCTGCGCGGGCCGCGCCGGGCGTTGCCGCAGTCCTGACCGGCGACGACATTGCAGCCCTCACCAGCTCGATCCTGGTCGGCGTCAAGGCGCCGGTGGAATGCTGGCCGGTGGCGCGCGACCGGGTCCGCTACATGGGCGAGCCCGTGGCCCTCGTCGTCGCGTCCGACCGCTATCTGGCCGAAGACGCGCTCGATCTGATCGACGTGCGCTACACGCCGCTCGCCGCCGTGGTCGATCCGCGGCTGGCGGTCGAACCCGACGCACCGGTGCTGCACGAGGGGCTCGGCGGCAACGTCATTTCCGAGCGCTCGTTCTCCTACGGTGATCCGGACGCGGCCTTCGGGGCGGCGGCACACACGATCGGGATCGACGTCACCTATCCGCGCAATTCCTGCACGCCCATCGAGACCTACGGCGTCGTCGCCGAATACGATCCGGGCGAGGGCAGCTTCGACGTGCTGGCCAACTTCCAGGGACCGTTTTCCATCCATGCGGTGGTGGCGCGCGCACTGGGGGTTCCCGGCAACCGTCTGCGATTGCGCACGCCGCGCGATTCCGGCGGATCGTTCGGGGTCAAGCAGGGCGTGTTTCCCTACATGATCCTGATGGCGGCCGCGGCGCGTGCCACGGGCCGTCCGGTGAAGTGGATCGAGGACCGGCTGGAGCACCTGACCGCCTCGGTCTCCGCCACCAACCGCGCAACCCGCATCGACGCGGCGGTGGCGGCGGACGGCACCATCACCGCGCTCCGCTGGGACCAGATCGAGGATTGTGGCGCGCACTTGCGGGCGCCGGAGCCGGCGACCCTCTACCGGATGCACGGCAACATGACCGGCGCCTACGCGATCCGGAACGTCGCCATCCACAACCGTGTCGTGCTCACCAACAAGACCCCCACCGGCCTCAACCGCGGTTTCGGCGGGCCGCAAATCTACTTCGCGCTGGAACGGCTGGTCTTCGAGATCGCCCGCACGTTGAAGCTCGATCCGCTCGACGTGATCCGCCGCAATCTCGTGCCGTCCGGCGCCTTTCCGTACAAGACGGCCACCGGCGCGCTGCTTGATTCCGGCGACTATCCGGCAGCGCTGGAGATGGCCGTGGCCGACGGCGGTCTGGCGGAGCTGATCGAGAGGCGCGACGCGGCGCGGGCGGAAGGACGGATCTACGGCATCGGCCTTGCCGCCGTGGTCGAGCCGTCGGTCTCCAACATGGGCTACATCACCACGGTGCTGACGCCGGCGGAGCGCGCCAAGGCCGGACCCAAGAATGGCGCCCAGTCCGTGGCCACGATCGGCCTCGATCCCCTCGGCGGCGTCTCGGTCAAGGTCGCCTCGGTGCCCCAGGGCCAGGGCCACCGCACCGTGCTTGCCCAGATCGTCGCCGACGGGCTCGGCCTCGACCCGGCGGCGATCCGCGTCACCGCCGACGTCGATACCTCCCGCGATGCGTGGTCAATCGCGTCGGGCAACTACGCGAGCCGCTTTGCCCCGGCAGTCGCCGGCGCCGCCAAGCTCGCCGTCGACCGGCTGCGCGACAAGCTCGCGCGTCTCGCCGCGAGCCAGCTCAACATTCCGCCGGAAGAGGTCGTCTTCGAGAAGGGCCGGCTGGTGGCGCGCGGCAATCCGGAAAACGGCGTCTCGTTCTCGCGGGTCGCGGCGGCCAGCCACTGGGCGCCGGCGACGCTGACCGAGGGCGTCGACCACACCATCCAGGAGACCGTCTTCTGGACGCCGGAGCAGTTGCAGGCGCCCTCTGCGGACGACGAGATCAACTCCTCGCTCTGTCACGGCTTCATCTTCGATTATTGCGGCGTCGAGATCGACAAGGTTACCGGCGAGGTCCGGATCGACCGCTACGTGACCATGCACGACTGCGGCCGCATCCTGCATCCGGCGATGGTCGACGGGCAGGTGACGGGCGGGTTCGCCCAGGCGCTGGGCGCGGCCCTCTACGAGGAATACGCCTACGGGCCCGATGGCAGCTTCCTCTCGGGCACGCTTGCCGATTACCTCATCCCGACGACCATGGAGGTACCGGATCCGGTGATCCTCCATTTCGAGAGCCCGTCGCCGTTCACCCCGCTCGGCGCCAAGGGGGTCGGCGAGGGCAACTGCATGTCGACGCCGGTGTGCATCGCCAACGCGGTCGCCGATGCGCTCGGCATCTCCGACGTCACGCTGCCGCTCACCCCCTCGAAGATCTCCGAGCACCTGCACGGCGTGGAACGCCAGCCGAAGGTCCGGCCCGCGCCGGTGGCGGACGAGGCCGGCGGCCGGAAGCTGCGGGGCGAGGGCAAGGCGACGGTGAAGGCGCCGCGCCAGCAGATCTGGGACATGCTCCTCGATCCGGAAACGCTCAAGGCCGTGGTGCCCGGCGCCCACACCGTGGAGAAGGTAACCGACACCAAGTTCCGCGCCGACGTGACCCTCGGCGTCGGCCCGGTGAAGGGCCGCTACCGCGCCGAGATCGAACTGTCGGACCTGAATCCGCCGGAAGCCGTGACGCTCAGCGGCTTCGCGGAGGGCGGCCTCGGCTTCGGGCGTGGCACCGGCCGCGTTACCCTGACTGAGACCGGACCGTCCGAGACGGTGGTCGCCTACACTTACGAAGCCGAAATCGGCGGCAAGGTCGCTTCCGTCGGTGGCCGTCTCCTCGACGGGGCGGCCCGTGTGGTGATCGGCCAGTTCTTCCAGGCGCTCGCCCGCCATGCCGGCGCCGGATCGGCGCCGGCAGCAAAGGGAACGCGCGGGAGGGGCGGGTTGGTTAGCTGGCTCAGGACCCTGTTCGGAGGCGCCCGATGAAGCCGGCGGCGTTCGACTATCTGAAGGCGGAGAGCGTCGCCGAGGCGGCCGAGGCGCTGGCCGAGGCCGGGGAGGACGGGCGCGTTCTGGCCGGTGGCCAATCGCTCATGCCGATGCTCAACATGCGCCTCGCCCGGCCGTCGCTGCTGGTCGACATCATGGGGCTCGACGAGCTCGCCCGGATCGAGGTCGCCCGGGACCGGGTTCGGATCGGCGCCGGCGTGCGCCAGGCCGCGCTCCTCAGCTGGGACGGGTTGGGTGAGCACCTGCCGCTCGCCAAGGCGGCGCTGCCGTGGGTCGGCCACGCCCAGACCCGCAGCCGCGGCACGGTCTGCGGATCGATCGCGCACGCGGACCCGAGCGCAGAGATTCCGCTGGTTCTGTGCGCACTTCAGGGCGACATCACCCTGCGCGCGCGCAGCCGCACCCGCACGGTGCAGGCCGTTGATTTCTTTGTGGGAATGATGGCGACCGACCTGCGCGCAGGCGAAATGATCGAGAGCGTTTCGCTGCCGACGCGCGCACCGGGGAGCGGCTGCGCGTTTCGCGAAATCGGCAGGCGCCACGGCGACTTCGCCATCGTCGCGTGCGCAGCGGTGGTCGATGCGCACGGTGCGCGTCTGGCCGTCGGAGGGGTCGCGGACGTGCCCGTCGTGCGCGATCTGCCGCTGCCCGACGGTGGCGATCTCGACGACGCGCTGAATGAGTTCGCCTGGTCGCTGCAGGCTCGCGACGACCTGCATGCCAGCGCCCGCTACCGCCGCGAGCTGGTCCGCCGACTCGGCCGCGAGACCATCGAGGAGGCCGTCCGATGCCGCGCCTGACCGCCGGTCGCCGTCACAGCGTCCACTTTACCCTCAACGGCCGTCCCGTCACCGGCGAGGCCGAGCCGCGGATGCTGTTGACCGACTTCCTGCGCCACGAAATCGGCGCCACCGGTACCCACGTCGGCTGCGAGCACGGCGTCTGCGGCGCCTGCACGGTGCGCATCGACGGGACGCTCGCCCGAGCCTGCCTGACGCTGGCCGTGCAGGCCGAGGGTGCGGATGTCCGGACCGTCGAGGGACTGGCACCGACGGCGGAGAGCCTGTCGCCGCTGCAGGAAGCCTTCCGGGCGCACTTCGGCCTGCAGTGTGGCTTCTGCACGCCGGGGATCCTGATGTCGCTCGATGCGCTGCTGCAGGACGCGCCGGACGCCACCGAAGACGAGATCCGCGAGCACCTGTCCGGCCATCTGTGCCGATGCACCGGCTACGGTCCGATCATGCGGGCGGCCGTCGCGGCGGCGGATGCAATGCGGGCCTCCCGGCACACCGAAGGAGAGGCGGCCCGCCATGCTTGATCTCGGCCGGAGTTTCCTGGCAAGCGTCGCCCGTGATCCGAGGGCGCTGGCGATCGTCGATGGCGACGTGCGCCTGACCTATGCCGACTGGTACGCGCGGATTTCAGGGGTCGTCGCCCACTTCGATGCGCTCGGCCTCCAGCCAGGCGACCACGTGCTGACGGTGCTGGCCAACCGCTACGAGGCGGCGACGCTGCACTGGGCCTGCCAGCTGGCCGGCCTGATCATCACGCCGCTCAACTTCCGCGCCAAGCCCGACGAGATCGACTACGCCATCGAGGATGCCGAGATCCGCGCGATCTACTTCGAGGACGCGTGGCGCGAGGCAATCGACGGGTCGGAGAAGGCGACGTCCGTGCCGGCACTGTCGGTCGATGACGACGCCTTCAAGGCCGTGCATGTCGCCGATGTGCCGAAGGCAGAGGCCCGTGCCGGTGCCGACGCCTGGTCGGTGATGCTTTACACCTCGGGCACCACGTCGCGCCCGAAGGGCGTACCGCGCCGCCACCGGGCCGAGCGCGCCGCCGCGATCGCCCATGTCGCCCAGAACGTCTATGGCCACGGCGAGCGGACGCTGGGCGTGATGCCGCTCTACCACACCATGGGCGTGCGCTCGCTGCTGGCGATGTCGGTGATCGGTGGCGCGTTCGTCTGCCTGCCGCGCTTCGCGCCGGAGGCCGCGCTGCGGCTGATCGCCGAGGAGAAGATCACCAATCTCTACCTGGTGCCGACGCTCTATCACGACCTCGTCCACCATCCGGCCTTCGCGGATGCCGACGTTACGAGCGTCCGCAAGCTGGGGTTCGCGGGCGCCTCGATGACCGACGGGCTGCTGAAGCGGCTCGATGCGGCCTTCAAACCGGACCTCTTCGTCAATCACTTCGGGTCGTCGGAAATCTACACCTTCACCGTCGACCAGAACGCGGTGGCGAAGCCCGGCTCGGCGGGGCGCGCCGGCATCAATCAGATCATCCGGGTCGTGAAGCTCGGCGCGACGAGTCCCGACGACCTGGCGGGGCCGGGCGAGGAGGGCGAGATCATCGCGCTGCTGGCCGGCGACGAGGCCTTCGAGGGCTACTGGAAGCGGCCGGATGCCGATGCCAAGGCGCTGCGCGACGGCTGGTACTTCACCGGCGACAGCGGCTACTTCGACGCCGACGGAGACCTGTTCGTGGTCGGCCGGGTCGACGACATGATCATCACCGGCGGCGAAAACGTCTCGCCCATCGAGGTGGAGAGCTGCCTGTCGCTGAACGATGCGGTCGCGGACGTCGCCGTCGTCGGCCTGCCGGACGAGCGCTGGGGCAAGATCGTCGCCGCCTTCATCAAGCGCGCAAAGCCGATCGACACGGATCAGCTCGATGCATTCTGCCGCGAGTCCGGCCTCGCCAACTTCAAGCGTCCCCGCAAGTACGTCTTCGTCGACGAACTCCCGAAATCGCCGGTCGGCAAGCTCCTGCGCCGCAAGCTGACCGCCGGCGACTACGCACCTGAATCCAATCCGCCGACACAGGAGTCTGCCGCATGACCAGTCCGATCGACCTCGGACTTGGAGACCTCGATGGTTTCCGCATCGAAATCGACGCCGCCCGCGAGCGCGCCGACATCGTGCTTGCCCGCCCGCCGTTCAATGTCGTGACGATGCCCCAGCGTGACCAGCTGCGCAAAGCGTTCGAGGCGCTGGACGAGCGGGACGAGGTGCGGGTGATCGTGGTGCGCGCCGAGGGCGAGAATTTCTCGTCCGGGGGCTACATCAAGGGCTTCGTCGAGGCGAGCCCGGAGACCGTGTCGAAGCTCGCCTGGAACATCGCCGCACCGGCGCGCTGCGCCAAACCGGTTATCGTCGCCAACCGCGGCTACTGCTTCGGGGTCGGCTTCGAGCTGTCGCTCGCCTGCGACTTCCGCATCGTGTCGGAAACCTGCCAGTACGCCTTGCCCGAGCAGAAGCTCGGCCAGATTCCGGGCTCCGGCGGATCTGCGCGCCTGCAGAAAATCGTCGGCATCACCCGCACCAAGAACATCGTCATGCGGTCGAAGCGGATTTCCGCGAAGGAAGCCTACGACTGGGGCATCGCCTCGGAGATCGTGCCGGACGGCGAGCTGGAGGCCGCGACCGACGCGCTGGTCGACGAGCTCAGGACCTTTTCGCCGCTCGCCCAGCGCACCGCGAAGAAGCTGCTGAACGACACCGAGGATGCCAGCCTGTCGACCTCCATCGAGCTCGAGGGACACTGCTACAGCCGGCTCAGGACGTCCGACGACTTCCGCGAAGGCGTCGAAGCGTTCCACGAGAAGCGCAAGCCCGTCTTCAAGGGAAGCTGACGACCGACCGGCAGCGGTGCCTGCCTCGGCAGGGCGTCCGCTGCCCTCCCGTCCGGGTCCGCCCGATCCGGACGGGGACTGCTCCAGACACCATCACGGAGGGGATCGTGGCCACCACGACCGACACGGCTGCCGCACGCGGTGCTGGCCAAGAGCGCAGGAACGACCGGGCCTTCTACGACCTGCGGGCGTGGCTCACTCATCTTGCCGCCACGGACCGGCTGGCGATCGCGCGGCCGGGAACGAAGCTCGACTTCGAGATCGCCGGCATTGCCAACCGCCTGGACGGTGTGAAGGCGACGCTGTTTCCCGCACCCGACGGCCATGACGTTCCGGTCGTTTCCGGCGTGACCTCCCAGCGGGCCTGGATGGCGGAGTCGCTCGGCATCGACGAAAGCGAGCTGTTGCCGCGCTTCCAGCAGGCGGTCCGCGAGCCGATCCCGTGGACGGAGACCACCGGTGCGGCCTGCCAGGAGGTGGTCCACCGGGATCCGGACCTGACGAAGATCCTGCCGATCCCGACCCACAACGAGCACGACTCCGGCGCCTACATCACCGCTGGACTGACGATCGCCCGCAACCCGAAGACCGGCGCCCAGAACGTCGCGATCCACCGGCTGCAGGTGTCGGGCAAGAACCGCCTCGGCGTGCTGCTGCTCCCCCGCCACACCCTCAACTATTTCGAGACCGCGGCGGCCGAGGGCCACGACCTGGACGTGGCGATCGTCATTGGTGCCAGCCCGGCGCTGCTGCTTGCCTCGCAGGCGATCCTGCCCCTCGACCAGGACGAGATGGAGACGGCCGGGGCACTTCTGGGAAGTCCCATCGACGTGGTGAAGTGCCTGTCGAGCGAAATAAGGGTGCCGGCCGACGCCGAGATTGTCATCGAGGGCAGGGTGCTGGCCGAGGCGCGCGAACCCGAGGGGCCGTTCGGCGAGTTCCCGCAGTACTACGGCCCACGCGCCAAGCGCCATGTCATCGAGGTCGACGTGGTCACCCATCGCACAGCGCCGATCTTCCATACCATCGTCGGCGGTGGGCTGGAGCACCTGATCCTCGGTGGCATCCCGCGCGAGGCGACGATCCTCACCTCGATCCAGCGCTCGTTCCCGAGCGTGCGCGACGTGCATCTGCCGAAGGGCGGGGTGTGCCGCTACCATCTGTACGTGAAGATGAAGAAGCGCTTCGAAGGCGAGGCGAAGAACGTCATCCTCGCCGCGTTCGCCGCCCACTACGACATCAAGCACGTGGTGGTCGTCGACGAGGACGTGGACATCCACAACGCGGACGAAGTGGAGTGGGCGGTCGCGACGCGCTTTCAGGCGGACCGGGACATGGTGGTCATCGGCAACGCGCTCGGCTCGAAGCTCGATCCGTCGACGGACGACGGCGTCGGCGCCAAGATGGGCTTCGACGCAACGATCCCGCTGGATGCCGACGAGATGACGTTCAAGCGCATCCGCGTGCCCGGCGAGGAGGAAATCGACCTGGACGCGGTCATCGATCCCGACGGTGACGTCGCGGATCACGTGATCGTCCGGTAACGAGCCAGCTCAGTCGGCCGGAAGGGCGGCAATCTCGCGCCGGATGGCGTCGCGGACCGGCTCGGGTTGCTTCTCGACAGCCAGCGCGAGGCGCTTCAGCTCGCTCCGGAGGCCGTGCACTTGGTCGATCAGCGACAGGATGACCGGCACGGCTTCCTCGCCGACGGCCATGTCGTCGGTCAGCTCGCAGACGAGCCGCACCCGGGCGACGTCGATCTCGGTAAAGGTGATGGCGGTCTCGCCCGTGGCCGGCACGATCCAGCCCTCCGCCACCCAGCCGCGCAGGCGCTCGACGGTGAGGCTGCGGATCTCGGCGACGACCTGATCTTCCGTGTACCTCATCGGCCCTCTCCCATCGTCTTGCGCGGATCGTAGGCGTGGCTGGCGCGCCATTTCTCTATGAAGTCGGAGAGCTCCGCATCCACCGTCTCGGGAAGACGGATCTGCAGACGCACCAGCTGGTCGCCGTAGCCGGTCCCGCCGCGCTTTTTCACACCCTTGCCGCGCAACCGCATCGTCCGGCCGCCGCTGGCTCCCTTGGGCACCGACATGGCCACCCGGCCGGTGGTCGTCGGCACCTCGACCTTGGCGCCGAGCACCGCCTCGTCGATGGAGATCGGCAGCACGAGCACGATGTCGTCGCCCTCGCGGGTGAACCTCGGATGCGGCCGCACGCTGATCTCGACGAAAGCGTCGCCGGCGGGGCTGCCGCCGTAGCCCGGTCCGCCCTGGCCCTTGAGACGAATGGTCTGGCCGTCGTTCAGGCCTTCGGGAATGGCGATGTCCAGCGACTTGCCGTCCGGCATGGTCACGCGCTTGGTGGCGCCGGTGACGGCTTCCAGGAAGTCGACCTCCAGATGGTAGCGCACGTCCTGCCCGCGCATGCGGACCGAGCCGCCCCCCGCGCCCCCCGCGCGCGCACGGGCTCCGAAGATGTCGGAGAAGAAGTCCGACATGTCGCCGAGGTCCTCATAGCCGGCCGACGAGGCGTAGGGGTGGCCTTCCGGCGCTTCCGCGTAGTCGCGATAGTAGCCGGGCGCCGGGCGCTCGTTGCCGCTGGCGTCGATCTCGCCGCGGTCGAAGCGGCCGCGCTTCTCGGTGTCGCCCAGAATGTCGTAGGCGCTGGCGATCTCGGCGAACCTGTCGGCCGCCGCGGCATCGCCGGGGTTGAGGTCCGGATGGTTCTTCTTGGCGAGCTTGCGATAGGCCTTGCGGATGTCGTCGTGGGTCGCATCGGCGGCGACGCCGAGGATCTCGTAGGGGTTCTTTGCCACGGATCAGACTTCCCGATTGCTTGAGGCGCTTGCGGCGGGGCGGAGCCGCGTCATTCTTAGCCTAGAGCGGGATCGGCAGAGGCCGGTCCCGCAGGTCCGTATGCCTTTCTAGCCCAGGTCCCGTCGCGACAGACCGGATCTGAATCAAACCGACGGGATGCCATCTTGAATCCGCCGCCTGTCGCTGTCGATGGGAGAGGCGGGAAGAGCGCAAAAGGTTCCCGCCTTCCGGCCCGCTCGTCAGCCGGTGGGCGACTGGATTGCGGTGGCAATGCCGGCAGCGTCGAGCCGGCGGGAGGCGTCGGCCGCAACGTCCGCGGATCTCGTGATCAGGTAGGCGGTGTCCGGCGCCCCGGTTACCGGGTCGGACGGCTGCAGGGTGACGACAAAGCAGTGCGGCAGCGCCTCCGCGAAGCGATCGATGATATCCGGGCCGTAGACCCGCCAGTGGCCATGCTTGTCCTCGCGGGCACGGCCGTAGTGACGCGTGGCCGGCACGCGGGCGGGATCGGGGACAGACAGGAACACGAAGCCGTCGGCCCGCACGACCCGGTCGAGTTCACCCAGCGCGGCGCCGTCGTCCTCGACGTGCTCCAGCACGTGGTTGACGATCACCACGTCGAAGGCGTCGTCCGCCCGGTCGATCGCCTGCAGGTCGAGCTCGCTCGCCGTGCCGTATTCGGAGATCTCGTGATGGCCGAACCAGCCGCGTTCCACCACCGGGTCCGGGCTGAACTGCAGCGCCTGCAAGTCGAAAAAGCGGGACGGATCGAGGGCGGCGAAGGCCGTGCGATAGGCGCGGTGCCGCTCCAGCGACCGGCAATCGACGCAGCGCGGCAGGGACCCGTCGGGAGACAGCCGGCCGTTCGGCCCGTGGGTGAACGCGCTACTTCCGCAAATCGGGCAAACGGGTGTGATGGGCTGACTCATGCTGTCAAGCCGTGACCAGATTGGCGCAGCCGTCGGGGTCTCGCAGTCGTTGCTCTGTACTTAACGGCGGCATATCTTTTCCAAATCTATCGGTTCCAATTGCCAAGAGTTGCGTTCATAAATTGCAGTCTTTCGACGACGTCACCGCCCAGAGATCACAGGCGGTGAGGTCACCGGTTCACGGCGAGCAACTGGAGGGTTGTGACGGCGTGGACAGGTCGTTCGATAGCACAATTTGGTGGCCCTGCGAGCACCCGCACACATTCGCGAAGGACGCTGACTAGTCGCTGATGAAAAGTCTGTTTGGGGAGCAGGGACGACCGGCCGGTCGGGAGCGGGCCGAGACGGCGAATGTGGCGACGCTTGTCCGCCACATGTTCGGCGCCGTGGGCGCTGGCGTAGCCGTGTCCATTGACGAGCGGGTGTGGAAGGGCGCTGTCGCATCGGACGATGCGACCTCGCACCGGGTCGAGGCTGCCCTCGCCGATTCCGTTCAGACGGCCGGAACCTCCGATCTGCGCAGCTATGCGACGCAGGATGCCCCAGCAGGGGGAGAGGTCACGACGGTGGCGGTGCGTCCCGGGGCGATCGGCGACGACATAGCCCGGGTGACCATCGTCGTGCTTGGCGAGGAGAGCGTTGCCCCGAAGCTCGACAGCGCGTTCGGCGACATCGCGAGCATGGCCTTGCAGATCGTCGACAGCGCGCTGGATGCCGCGGCGGTGAGGCGGCTGCACGCGGTGCTGTCGCGCGTCGAGAAGATGTCGAAGACGGGACAGTGGCACCTCGACCTGAAGACGAGGATGCATTCCTGGTCGGACGAGGTGTTCCGGATCCACGACCTGCCGCCCGGCGAGGCCCCGACCTTCGACGAGGCATGCGGGTATTATCCGGAGGACACCCGCCAATCCATCCGCAAGCATTTCGAGGATGCGATCGCCACGGGCGCCGCGTTCACCTTCACCTCGCCCATCGATACGGCGTCGGGAGCGCGGAAGTTCGTCCGGGTGATCGGCGAGGTCGAGCGCGACGGCGACGCCATGATCGGCCTGTTCGGCGTGCTGCAGGACGTGACGGAGGAAAAGGAGGCCGAACGGCGCCTGTGGTGGACGGCGAACCACGATCCGCTCACCGGCCTGCCCAACCGGATGCTGTTCCAGGACCGGCTTGCGCGCGCCATTCAGCATGCCAACCGGTTCGACGAGGAGATCGGCCTCGTCATTCTCGACGTCGACAACTTCAAGATGGTCAACGACGTCTACGGCCACGAGGCCGGCGACCGCCTGCTGACGCAGATTTCGGAAATCCTCATCGAGACGACCCGGGCGACGGATTCCATCGCGCGGCTCGGGGGGGACGAGTTCGCGGTGATCCTTGGCGACCTGAAGACCACCGACGATCTGCAGCCGCCGCTGGACCGGCTGACCAAGTCGACCGAGTTTACGTTCGACTACCGGGGAACGCTGATCCCGGTGCGCATGAGCATGGGCATCGCGCTCTATCCCGAGCACGGCGAGACCAGCGAGGATCTCTACCGCAACGCCGACATCGCGCTGTTCCGCACCAAGCACAGCCGCCAGCGACGCCTCACCGTCTACGAGAAGCGGTTCGGCCATGAGCTGCAGGCGCGCGACGAACTCCTGCGCCAGGTTCGCGCGGCGCTGGCGACCGGCATGATCATTCCCTACTACCAGCCCCAGTTCGACCTGGAGACCGGCGCGATGGTGGGCGCCGAGGTGCTGGCGCGGTGGGTGCGCAACGAGACGATCGTCGAGGCGATGGTGTTCCTCGCCGCCATCGACGACTACGAGACGGCGCCGATGATCGGCGCCCAGATCACCCGGCAGGTGGTCGACAACATGGCGACCTACAAGATGGCGTTCGCGGACGCCGTGCCGTTCTCGATGAACATCTCGCGAAGCCAGATCCGCAACCATGAGTTCCTCACCCTGCTGACCCAGCTCCTGAACACCGACCTGGTGAGCTACCGCGACTTCATCATCGAGATGTCGGAGGACGCCGTCACCGATCGCGATCAGGGGCACGTGGGAGAACGGCTGCGCGAACTCGCCGATCGCGGCCTCAGCTTCGCCTTCGACGATTTCGGCGCCGGCTTCTCGTCGCTGATCCAGATCGATTCCTACTCGGTGCGGCAGGTGAAGATCGACCGGCTGCTGGTCCAGGACATCCACTTCGATCCGCACAAGCTGGCGATCGTCGATGGCATCCTGCGGATCTGCTCGTCGCTCAACATCGACGTGATCGCGGAATGCGTCGAGCTGGAGGAGCAGGCGGCGGCCTTGCGCAAGCTCGGCATCCGCCACGCCCAGGGCAACTTCTTCGGCCGCCCGATGGCGTTCGACGCGTTCCTCGCCCTCAACGAAAGCGTCAGCCGGGGAGCCGTCTAGGCGGCGCGCCTTCCGGTCCGTCCGATCCGATCTAAGCGGGGCTCAGCTCGGCCGCTTCGGCGGGAGCCGGTCGCCGACGGCGAGCAGCCTTTCGCGAACCCCATCGAGATCCGCGGTCATCGATATCAGGTTCTCCGCGAGCCGGGCCTGCAGCTCGCGCGCCGTCTCGGGATATTCCACCAGGATCTTGCGGAACTGGGTCCGGGCGAGAACGATCACCTCGGAGGTCTCTTCGGCCACGGCGCGGGCGCTCGGACGTCCCTCGAGAAGGAGGGCCAGCCCGTTCACGATGCTGCCCGGGCCGAGCGTGCGGGGGGAGCCCCCGCGCGCGGTCTCGGTCACGGACAGCTTGCCCGAGGCGATGACGCCCGCCCCCATCGCTGGCGCGTTCATGTCGAACAGCATCTCGCCCGGCTCGAGCCGGCGCGTTTCGCTGGAGAAGGCAAGCAGGCGCAACTGTTCGTCGGACATTCCCGCGAGCAGCGGAGTCTTGCGCATCACCGCGATATCGCGGGTCAGACTCATATAGTCCCGGCCTCGCCTTCGGACGGTTGCGGAACGAGCTTGTAGCCGCCGCCTTCGGTCACCAGAAGTTCCGCGCTGGACGGGTCGCGCTCGATCTTCTGGCGGAGGCGATAGATGTGGGTTTCGAGCGTGTGGGTGGTGACGCCGGAGTTGTAGCCCCAGACCTCGTGCAGCAGCACGTCGCGCGTCACTGGCCGCTCGCCGGCCCGGTAGAGATACTTCAGGATCGCCGTTTCCTTCTCCGTCAGCCGCACCTTGGACCCGCGCTCGTCGACAAGAAGCTTGGCGCTCGGGCGGAAGGAATAACGGCCGATGGCGAACGTGGCATCCTCGCTCTGCTCGTACTGGCGCAGGTGCGCGCGGATGCGGGCAAGCAGGACGGCGAACTTGAACGGCTTGGTGACGTAGTCGTTGGCGCCGGCCTCGAGACCGAGGATCGTGTCGGAATCGCCCTCCTGGCCGGTGAGCATGATGACGGGCGCCTTGAAACCGGCCTTGCGAAGCAGCTTCACCGCCTCGCGACCGTCGATGTCGGGCAGGCCGACATCCATGAGCACAAGGTCGGCCCGTTCTTCCTTGGCCGTTTCCATGCCTTTGCCGGCCGTCGGTGCCTGGAGAACCTTGAACTCGTCGTAAAGCCCAAGCTGTTCGGCGAGGCCGTCGCGGAGGTCTTCGTCGTCATCGACGATCAGGATCTTGCGGGCGGTCATCAAACGTCCTCTGGTGCCCTTCAGTTGCGCGGAGCATACGCCGTTCACGTTGAAGCTATCTGAACGGAGGGGATATGCTCAATCCAATGCAGCCGGAGCCAATTCTTGTTGCCGAGGTAGTTCCATCTGATCAGTCAGGTGTCGGCGAATCATCAAGAGACACATAAGCCTATGCAACCCTTATTATCCGAAAGGCCGGCCGCCGTCCCCCAAGTCAAGGTGGCAGGATGAGGCCCGTCGTTCCCGGCCTGCGTCCGCGTGCCAGGATTCGCGGCGCGGCAACCCCCGTCGGGGTGCGGCCGAGGCCCGGAAAACCTACCCAGGGTCTCCTGAACGTCGATGGACGAGTGATCGCCTGCGCACTCGGAAGAGGCGGGATCTCGGCCCTCAAGGCGGAGGGGGATGGGGCCACGCCGATCGGCCGATTCCGGCCGCTGGCGGTGCTTTTCCGGGCCGACAGGGTGGCTGTGCCGGGGGGCGACCTGCCAGTCCGGCCGGTCCGGCGGAACGACGGCTGGGCGGACGAGCCGCGCTCGGAGCAGTACAATCGCTACGTACGGCTTCCCTTTGCCGCCTCGCATGAGACACTCACGCGGGACGACCATCTCTATGACGTGGTCGTGATCACCGACCACAATCGGGTGCCGCGCGTGCGCGGCCGTGGAAGCGCGGTCTTTCTGCACTGCAGCCGCGAAGGACTTCTGCCGACTGCCGGCTGCGTGGCGGTGCCGTACGCCGTTTGGCGCCGGCTTGCCGACGCTCTCGTGCGCGACAGACCGGTTCTGGTGGGGGTCGAGGGGCGGCCCGTGAGGCGCCATCGGGAGGCCCGCCCCTTTTTCCGGGGCCGGAGATCGGCCATATAGCGGAGACAACGGCAACACAGCGGTACCATGACAACTTCGATCCCCTTCGTGAAGATGAATGGCCTTGGCAACGACATCGTCGTGCTGGACGGTCGCGACGCGTCGATCGCGCTGCGCCCGGAGGCGATCCGGCGCCTGTCGCCGCGCGACGGAGGGATCGGGTTCGACCAGATCGTCACGCTCGAGCCGGACCCGGACGGGTCCGATGTCTTCATGCGGATCGCCAACGCCGACGGCGGCGAGGTCGAGGCCTGCGGGAATGCCGCCCGCTGCATCGCCGACCGGCTGATCTCCGACGTCGACACCAGCGCCCTCTCCATCAACACCCTCGGCGGGCGTCTCCGGGCATGGCGGCGCGATGACGGCGTGATCGCCGTCGACATGGGCCATGCCAGGTTCGGATGGGCGGACATCCCGCTCGCAGCGGCGGTCGATGACACCGATGCCGTCACGGGCGTTGCCGCCGCTGACGGTGCGGGGCTGGGCGCTGGCAGCGTCGTCAATGTCGGCAATCCGCACATCGTCTATTGGGTCGCCGATCCCCACGCGATCGACCTTGGGCGTATCGGACCCGCGATCGAGCACGATGCGCTGTTTCCGCGTCGCATCAACGTGACGCTGGCGCGGGTCGTCGACCGGGGCCGCATCGACATCCGGGTCTGGGAGCGTGGCGCCGGGCTGACCCGGGCCTGCGGCACCGCCGCCTGCGCGACGGCGGCGCTTGCCTACCGAACCGGACGCACCGGTTCCTCAGTGACGATCGGGCTGCCGGGTGGCGACCTGGAGATCGCCATCGCCGAGGACGGGACCATCGTGATGGCCGGCGGCGTGGAGACGGATTTCGCCGGCACGCTCGATCCCGAGTTCGGCACCTTCCAGCTTGAGGCCGACGCGCCGGCAGCCGCCGCGGGTTGACTCTTCCCCCTCCCGCGACGAGACCTGACCCGCCCCCCGGCCCGCCGGCCATGGGCGCGACATCATCGAAAGAGCCTGCACCTTGACCACGACGACGACCGAGATCGACACGGGCGACAGTCCTCCGGCTGCCAATGGCGCCGGCGGTCGCGTTGATGTGCTGACGCTCGGCTGCCGCCTGAACACGCTGGAATCGGAAATGATCCGACGCGAGGCGGAGGCGGCAGGCCACACTGACCTGGTCGTGGTGAATACCTGTGCGGTAACCAACGAGGCCGTGCGCCAGGCCCGCCAGACCGTCCGGCGGCTGCGGCGCGAGCGGCCGACGGCGAAGATCGTCGTCACCGGCTGCGCGGCCCAGACGGAACCCGAGACCTTCGCCGGTATCGACGCCGTCGACCTCGTCCTCGGCAACGACGCCAAGACGGATGCGGAGACCTGGAGCGACCTCGCCCGCTTCGGTATCGGCGCCGGCGAGCGCGTCCGCGTCAACGACATCATGAGCGTGCGCGAGACGGCGGGGCATCTCGTCGACGGCCTGGACGGTCGGGCGCGCGCTTTCGTGCAGGTCCAGAACGGCTGCGACCACCGATGCACCTTCTGCATCATCCCCTACGGCCGCGGCAACGCGCGTTCGGTGCCCATCGGCATGGTGGTCGATCAGGTGCGCCGGCTGGTCGACAACGGCTACCGCGAGGTTGTGCTGACGGGCGTGGACCTGACCAGCTACGGCCCCGACCTGCCCGGCACGCCGAAGCTTGGCGATCTCGTCCAGAAGATCCTCACCTACGTGCCCGATCTCGCCCGCCTGCGACTGTCGTCGATCGATTCCATCGAGGTCGACCCGGCGCTGATGGCGGCGATCGCCGACGAGCCGCGCCTTCTGGCCCATTTCCACCTGTCGCTGCAGGCCGGCGATGACATGATCCTGAAGCGCATGAAGCGCCGGCATCTGCGCGACGACGCGATCCGCTTCTGCGATGCGGTGCGTTCGCTGCGCCCGGATGTGGTGTTCGGCGCCGACCTGATCGCCGGCTTCCCGACCGAGACCGATGCGATGTTCGAGAACACGCGGGCGCTGGTGACCGATTGCGGCCTGACCCATCTCCACGTGTTCCCGTTTTCGCCGCGCCCCGGAACGCCGGCGGCGCGCATGCCGCAACTGGCCCGGCCGGTGGTGAAGGAGCGGGCGGCGCGCCTGCGGGCCGAGGGCGACCGAGCCTTTGCCGATCACCTGGCGTCCGAGGTGGGCCGGGTGCGTCAGGTTCTGATCGAGCGCGAGGGTCTTGGCCGCACCGAGGGGTTCACGCCTGTGGCCGTGTCCGGCCCGGCCGGGGCGCTGGTGACGACGCGTATCCTGGGTGCCGAGCGCGACCGGCTACTGGGTGAACCGGTTTCGGAGGCGGCATGAGCGAGGGCCCGAAGAGCGGTCAGAAGGCCGGCATGTGGCGACGCCTGTTCGGCGGGCGCAGTGCCGACGAAGCGGCCGGCCCCGAGGCGCCGGAGACCGAGCGCGAGGCGATCGTCGCGCCCGAGGACACGCCGGCGGACGACGTGGACCGCGCATCGGGCGAGGGCGCCGCGCCGGACGCCGAAGCCCCCAACGAGATTGAAGGCGCCACGGCTGCGCAGGACGACGATCGATCGCCAGCGGCCATGGACGCCCCGGCCGAAGATGTGGCGGCCATTGCCGACGAGGCGCCCTGGCAAGTCGATCCAGCTGGCGTACCTGATCCGGACGACGCCGCCGAACCGCGGGAAGACCTGCCGTCCCTGGCTTCCGGGCCGGAACCCGTCGAGCAGGAGCCCGCGCCTGTGGGGCCCGAACCCGTGCCGGCCGTCCCGGAGACCCGCGAGGGGTTCTTCCGGCGCCTGTTCAGCGGTCTCGACCGCACATCGTCGTCGCTGACCGAAGGCGTCACCGGCCTCTTCACCAAGCGCAAGCTCGACGCGGAAACGCTGCAGGACCTGGAAGACGTGCTGATCCAGGCCGATCTCGGCGTGGAAACGGCGATGGCGGTGACCGACCGGCTGTCCGATGCGCGCTACCAGAAGGGCATCGAGGCCGACGCGCTGCGCCAGGTGTTGGCCGAGGAAGTGGCGAAGGTGCTTGCGCCGGTCGAGGTGCCGTTCGCGATCGACACCGCCAAGCAGCCGTTCGTCGTCCTCGTCGTGGGCGTCAACGGCACCGGCAAGACGACCACCATCGGCAAGATCGCCGCCAAGCTGAAGCGCGAAGGCCGCACCGTGGTGCTCGCCGCCGGCGACACCTTCCGCGCGGCCGCCGTGGAGCAGCTGAAGATCTGGGGCGAGCGCACGGGCAGCCGCGTCGTGTCGCGCCCGACGGGCAGCGATGCGTCCGGCCTCGTCTACGACGCGCTGGAGGAGGCCGAGACGTCGGGCGCGGATACGATCCTGATCGACACCGCCGGCCGCCTGCAGAATCGGGCTGAGCTGATGGCGGAGCTGGAGAAGGTCGTCCGCGTCATCCGCAAGAAGATCCCGGAGGCGCCGCACGCGGTCCTGCTGGTGCTCGACGCGACCACCGGCCAGAACGCGCTGAACCAGGTGGAAATCTTCACGAAGTCGGTCGGCGTGACCGGTCTGGTGATGACCAAGCTTGACGGCACGGCGCGCGGCGGCATCCTCGTCGCCATTGCCGCGCGCCACAAGATGCCGGTGCACTTCGTCGGCGTCGGCGAGGGGATCGACGACCTCGCGCCGTTCAGGGCGGACGACTTCGCCTCGGCGATCGCCGGCCTGCGGGACGGCAGGAACTAGGGCCGGCCCGCCATCGGCGTCATGGGAAGGACCGAAGCCGTCGACGCGGCGGCCTCTTGGTCTTTCAACCTGAACATGCCGATCGGGGAACCCGCCGGATCGCCTTTGTCCGGCTACACCGGACCCGCCCCGACCCTCCATCGGAGGCGATGGATTTCCTGTCCCTGCAGAAACTCGTGCCGAACCGCGTCCGCGCCGTTGAAGCGGGCGCCGTCATCTTATATGGAAGGGGCTCGCGCGACCTCGTTCGCGCCGATCAGGCAATGCGCGGCCCCGGCCGCGCCTGGCACCCGTAGCTCAGCTGGATAGAGCGCTGCCCTCCGAAGGCAGAGGTCACAGGTTCGAATCCTGTCGGGTGCACCAACACCGCCAAGCTCCCTCGATGCAACTGACCATAAGGCAAACCCCTGCGCATGGCGCAGAGGCTCGGCCTGTGCGTGTGCAAGCGTGAGGCGGCGGCGTTCGTGGGCGAAGAAGACCGGCTCGCTTGCGCGATGGCTCGCCCCCATCTCTGCGGATCACATGCGTTTCTCGAAGCGGAACATTCCGTCGTCCCCGGGCAGGTCCGAGCTCGGAGGATGGCAAAGATCCGGGTGGTGCTTGTTGAAGTACTCGACGATGTGGAAGCCGCAGACGTTGACGTAGAAGTGGATGTTGCGCTTTTCGAAGTATGGCGTGTGGGTCGTCCAGACCTCGGTATCGGGATAGCGCTGTTCGATCGCGGCCCACGCCTTGCGACCAATGCCCCGGCCGATCTCCTCCGCTCGGACATAGAACAAGTCGAGCGAGTTGTGCCGCGTTCGGGCGTCGATCGACACGACGGCCCCGCCGACCCAGCGTCCGTCCTCGAGAATGCGATGAACCACCGCGTTCGGCGCTGCGAAGGAGGCGGCCACATCCTCGTCGGACGGTATCGCCTCGTCGCCATCCGATCCGTACGTTTCCACGACGGCTATCGCGAAAGCCTCCTGGAGTTCCTTGCGGAAGCGGGGCAGGTCGGCCTCGGCCGCAATGTCGAGGGTAATGCGGCTCCTGTTCGGCGAGATTGTCATCGGGTGTTTCCAGATCGAGGGAAAGGGGGGCGATCAAGCCGGTCGGATTGGCTCCGGTGTCCGGGCATTGACGCGGGAAAGGCCGTCAGGCTTGGCCGGGAGCCGGATTGACCGCGCCTTTGGCCCGAGCCTTCCTGTCCGCAAGGCGCATGACGAGGACGAAGAAGACGGGCACGAAGAGCACGGCGAGGACGGTGGCAGAAATCATGCCGCCGAATAGACCGGTGCCCAGCGCGGTCTGGGTTTCGGAGCTCGGCCCCGTGGCGATGACCAGCGGCACGATACCGAGCGTGAAGGCGAGCGAGGTCATGACAATGGGCCGCAGCCGCAGACGGGCCGCCGCGATGGCCGCGTCGTGAAGCGAGCGTCCCTCGTCGCGCAGCTTGCGGCCGAATTCCACGATCAGCACGGCGTTCTTGGCCGAAAGGCCGATCAGCGTGATCAAGCCGACGTTGAAGAACACGTCATTCTCGAAGCCCCGCAGATGGACCGCGATGACTGCGCCCAGAACCCCGAGCGGGACGACAAGCATGACCGAAATCGGAATTGCCCAACTCTCGTAGAGGGCGGCCAGCACCAGGAAAACGACGACGAAGGAGAACGCCACCAGAAGCGGTGCCTCCGCGCCCGACTGGCGCTCCTGGAAGGACTGACCTGTCCATTCGACGGCGAAGCCGGCAGGAAGCCGCGAGGCAAGCCGCTCGATCTCGTTCATCGCAGCACCGCTCGACACGCCGGGTGCGGCATCTCCCGAGATGCTCAGCGAGGGGTATCCGTTGAAGCGATTGAGCTGAAGCGGGCTGACCGACCATTCCGGGGTCACCACCTCGGACAACGGCACCATGCCACCCTTGTCGTTGCGCACGTGGAGCTTCAGGACGTCCTCCACTTGCATGCGGTCTTTCGCCTCCGCCTGCACGACGACCTGCTGAAGACTTTCCGCGCGCGGGAAGTCGTTGACGTAGGTCGAGCTCATGGTCGAGGCGAGCAGGTCGCTGATGGCGGAAAACGAGACCCCCAGGGCCCCGGCCTTCTGCCGGTCGACACGAAGGTTCACACTGGGCCCGGTGGGCAGCCCATCGACGCGAACGTTCCGCAGGAGACTACTCTGCCCGGCAAGCTCGATGAGCCTTTCTGCGGCATTCCGGAGCGCCGCCACGTCGCGCCCCGCTCGGTCGACGAGGCGCAGTGCCATGCCTGACGTCGTGCCCAGCTCCTCGATGGCCGGCGGTTTCATGATGAGGATTTCGCCTTCCGTTGCCTTCCGCATCGCCTGCTCGGCCGCTGCGATTTCGGCGTCGGTGCTGCCGCTCCTTGCATCCCACTCGCGGAGCGTGGTGAACGCCATCGCCGCGTTCGGGCCTGAGCCGGAAAAGCCGAAGCCCAGGATGGACAGGTTGTTGGCGATGTCAGGTCGGCCTGCGACGTGGCGATCGAAGCGATCGACAAGCTCCTGCGTCCGCTCGACGGTGGCGTCGGCTGGCAGGGTGAAGGAGGCCATGAACGTCCCCTGGTCCTCGTCGGGTACGAAAGCGGTCGGCAGCGCGCGGTAGCCCAGCGCCAGCGCGCCGACCAGGACGCAATAGACCAGCATGACGCGACCGACCCGCTTCACCAGCCAGCCGACCCAGGCGCCGTACCGCGCCGTCAGCCGGTCGAAGCCCCTGTTGAACCAGGCAAAGGAGCTCTTTCGCTCGGCATGGGGCGCGACCGGCTTCAGGATCGTGGCGCAGAGCGCGGGCGTCAGGCTGAGTGCCAGGAAGGCCGAGAACAGGATCGAGACCGCGAGCGAGACCGTGAACTGGCGGTAGATCGCTCCGACGGAACCACTGGCAAGACCCATGGGCAGGAACACCGCTGTCAGAACCAGGGTGATGCCGATGACCGCGCCGGTGATCTCCCGCATGGCTCGTCGCGTGGCCTCGCGTGGCGACAGGCCCTCGGTCGCCATGAGACGTTCGACGTTTTCCACGACGACGATCGCATCGTCGACGATGATGCCGATGGCCAGCACCATGCCGAACATCGTCAGCACGTTGATCGAATAGCCGATGGCCCACATCACGGCGAAGGTGCCGAGGAGTGCGATCGGCGCGACGATCGCCGGGATCAGCGTGTAGCGGACGTTCTGGAGGAACAGGAGCATGATCAGGAACACCAGAACCATCGCTTCCGCGAGGGTCTGCGCGACCTTCAGAATCGAGAGCTTCACGAAGGGCGCCGTGTCATAGGAGACGGCGTACGTGACGCCTTCTGGCATCGACGGGGCAAGTTCGGCGAGGCGCGCGCGCACGGCTTCAGAGGTGCTGACGGCGTTGGCACCGGGCGCGAGCTGGATGGCCGCGGCCGTGGCCGGCTTTCCGCCGTCGCGGATAGAAAAGCCCATGGCTTGAGCGCCGATCTCGACCTTGGCCACGTCGCCAAGCGTCAGCTTGGATCCGTCGGGGTTGGAGCGCAGGACGATGGCGGCGAACTCCTCGGGCGTTTTCAACTGTCCGTCGAGGCTGAGAGGAACGCTGATGGTCTGGCCCGGAACGGCGGGCGCTCCGCCGAGCCGGCCGGGTGCCACCTGGACGTTCTGGGACTGAATGGCCTGCGTGATCTCGGCTATCGAAACCGAATAGGAGACGAGCAGAGCTGGATCGATCCACACGCGCATCGCTGCTTCCGAGCCAAAGGACTGGATGCGGCCGACGCCAGGAACCTGCTTGAGCTCAAGAGCCAAGCGGCGCGCGAGATAGTCGTCGAGTGCCAGCGGATCCACCTCGCCGCCCTCGGATCGCAAGGACACGATCATCAGGAAACCCGACGTCGCAGCTTCTACGGATAGGCCCCCGCGGCGGACGGGCTCTGGCAGCCGCGGCTCGATGGCTTTCAGGCGGTTCTGGACATCAACCTGGGCGAGTTCCGCGTCGGTGCCCGGTCTGAATGTGACGGTGATGTTGGCATTGCCGGACGAGTCGGAAGAGGACTCGAAATAGAGGATGTTCTTCACCGCGGTCAGCTCGCGCTCGATTGGCGCCGTGACGCTGTCGTTGATCGTTTCCGGGCTGGCGCCCGAATAGGTGGCCATGATGCTAATGCTGGGCGGCGCGATGACGGGAAAGCGCGAGACCGGGAGCTGCGGTATTGAGGCGATGCCAGCAAGCGCGATGAATATTGCGATGACCCAGGCAAAGACCGGGCGCTCGATGAAGAATTGTGGCATGGGGCGGTCTTCTCAGATGTCGGTCTTCGACGAGGAAGGGCGATAGGGCACGATCTCCAGCGCCCCGCCTCGGTCAGCGCGATCCTGGCCCCGCACGACCACAGTCTCGCCGGCTTTCAGACCGGAAAGGATCACGTACTGTCCGTCGACCAGCGCTCCCAGTTCGACGACGCGGGTGCTGGCGGTGTTGTCGTTTCCGACGACCTTGAGCGTTACCTCTCCCGATGGACCCCGGCGCACGGCTTCCTGGGCCACCGTCAACGCATCTGCGTAGATGGCGCTGGGCACCTTGGCGCGCAGATACATGCCCGGAAGCAACTGGCGGTAGGGGTTCGGCACCTCCACGCGCATGGCGATGCTGCCCGTGCCGGGGTCCACCCTGCTGTCGGAGAAGAGGATCGTGCCCGGGAAGTCGTAGGGCTTTCCTGTGATCGTCAGAATCTCGACCGGAAGACCGCCGGCCGTTTCGCTCCGGCCGGTTGCAAGCATTTCCTCCAGCAGTTCCAGGCGCATCGAGGGCTGGCGGACGTCGAGATAGACGCGATCTATCTGCTGGACGACGGCAAGAACGGTCGATGCGCCGGTGGACGCAAGGCCGCCCTCGGTGGTGAGGGCCTGGCCAATGCGTCCCGCGATCGGGCTGCGAACGGTCGCGTACGCCAGTTCGAGCTTTCGGCGCGCAAGGTTTGCCTTGGCCTCGGCGACATTCGCACGTGCTCGCGCGAGCTCCGCCGTCGCATCGCCCAGTGCCGCAGCGCTCGCAATTCGGCCGGCTGCGAGTGACTTTATCCGCTCGTGCTTGGCAGACGCATTGAGGAGATCGGCCTCAGCCCGCGCCAGCACTGCGGAGGCCGCGTCGACATCGGCGGAGAACGGCGCGGGATCGATCTGGAAAAGGGGCTGGTCGGCCAGCACGTCCGAGCCCTCGGTGAACAGCACCTTCTTCACGATGCCGTTCACCTGAGCCCGGATCTCCGCCGTCCGCAGGGCCGACACCCGACCGGGCAGCTCGTCATAGACGACCACCCGGCGCGGCTGCACCTTCTGGGCAGCAACGCGGGCAGGAGCGGTCTTCGCTTCCGTCTGCCCCTCGCCTCCGTCAGACTTCGCGCTTCCTGGGTCGGAGCAAGCGCCAAGAGCCATTGTCAGGGTGGCTGCCAGGGCGAGGTGCAGGGGGCGGCGAAAGCGCATGTGCTGTCATCCATCGAGACGGTCCCGCCGCTCTGGGCGACGTCGCCGTTATCGATCCGCCGTGTTGAGGCTGTGTGGAGACGATGTTGCGACTTGATCGAGAAGGGGCGAGAGCGCTCGACGCAAGGATCGTCAGGTGGCATCCGTCATTCAAGGAGAACGCCATGACAGCCCTCGTTCTGATAGCCGAAGACGACGACGAGATTTCCGCGATCCTGGACGCCTATCTCGTGCGGGAGGGATTGCGAACCGTTCGGGCGCGAGATGGCTGCACAGCGCTCGACCTTCACCTTGCGCTGAAGCCGGACCTCGTCCTTCTCGATGTTACGATGCCCCGCCTCGGCGGGTGGGAGGTGCTCGTGGAACTTCGGCGCAGGGGAAACACGCCCGTTATCATGGTCACTGCCCTCGACGAGGACATCGACCGTCTGCAGGGCCTGCGCATCGGGGCGGATGACTATGTGGTGAAGCCTTTCAACCCGATCGAGGTCGTGGCCCGTGTGAAGGCGGTCCTTCGCCGCTCAGGACTGGCGACGGCGGCCGGCGTCCTGCGGTTCGGCAACCTGGCGATCGACCTCGACGCTTATCAGGCGAGCGTTGAGGCCGGCGCCAATGCGACCCCGCTGGCGCTCACCCTCACCGAATTCCGTATCCTTGCCCACATGGCGCGAAACCCCGCCAAGGTCTTCACCAGAAGCGAATTGGTGGACGCGTGCCTGCCGGGCTCCGACGCGCTCGACCGCACCGTGGACAGTCATATCAGCAAGTTGCGCAAGAAGCTTGAACAGGCTGGAGCGCCCGGCCTGCTGCCAGGGGTGCGGGGTATAGGCTACCGGCTGTCGGCCTGACGTGATGGGACCGCACACCGGATTGAGCCGGCAGATCCTCATCGCCATGTCGGCCATCACCGTGATGGCCGGGCTAATGGTCTTCTTCGGAACCTATTTCGCCTACAGCGTGATCATTGCCTTGTATCCCGCGCCGGAGTCGTCGGACAGTTGGCTCACGGCCACCGACCTTGCCATCCTGGGCGTCGTGATCCTCGTGACGCTCCCAGTCGCAGCCTTGGTCTCCCTGCGTCTGGCGCGCCGGATCCTGGAGCCCCTGGAGTCGCTGGCTCAAAGCGCGCGCCTGATCGCCGCCGGCGACCTCGCCTCGCGCGCGACGCCAGGCGACAGGGCGCTCGGGGAGACCGTTGCGCTGATCGATGACTTCAACAGAATGGCGCAGCGCCTGCAGGACATGGCTGCCGATATGGCCTTGTGGAATGCGACGATCGCGCACGAGCTACGCACCCCGCTGACCATCCTCAAGGGACGGCTGCAAGGCATGATCGACGGCGTTTTCGAGCCCGACGAACGCTCGCTGCAGGGACTGATCCTGCAGGTGGACGGGCTGGCGCGCCTCGTCGAAGACCTTCGGACGGTCACACTGGCCGACAGCGGCCATCTGGACCTGCGTATCGAGCCGATCCCTCTCGCACGGGAGATAGCCGAGATGGTCGAGCTTGTTGCGCACGACCTGCGTTCCAGCGGCTTCCGCCTCGAACTCAAGCTTGCCGACCTCGTGGTTGATGGGGACGCGACGCGGATCCGGCAAGCCTTGCTGGCGCTCCTCACCAACGCGCGGCGCTATGCGGCTCGAGGCACGATCACGATCTATCTCGGCGAGGCGGACGGCGAAATCCTACTGAGCGTCGCGGACGAGGGGCCGGGACTGTCGCCGGAGGCGGCGGCCAACATCTTCGTCCCGTTTGTCCGGGGCGATCCGGCTCGCTCGCGGGAGTTCGGCGGCAACGGGCTCGGTCTGTCGGTCGTGCGCGCGATCATGGAGGCGCATGGCGGACGGCTTCGCTACCGCGGCGCGCCTGGAGGCGGCGCGCTGTTCGAGATGATCTTTGTGAAGCCGAAGCGCCCTCTCCCTGCGCACGGTCAATAGCGGGCGCTGCGGGGCCTCGCACTTCGGATGTCAGATCGTGCGCGGGAGAACGTCATTCGCGCGCGCCCTTGCCTGACAGCTGGGGCTTCGTGGCGCCCGCCATGTTTCCGAGGCCGGCCAGCGAGAGATCGTTGAAGCACTTTGGCAGCGGTAGAACGCCACCAGTGCTGCATGGGTCTTGGCAACGAGCGAAGGACGCGTTGCCGATGCGTGCTTCGGTATGCGGGCCGGCGCTTGCGGCCCCCCGTATCAATTCACTCCGCTTGTCTCAGTCGCCGCCCGCTACTCCATTCCGCGGCTGGCTTCTTCCCGCAGGTCGTTCCAGATGCGACCGACGATACGGCCAAACTGCTCGCTGCCGATGATCTCGGAGTTGCGGGGGCGCGGCAGATCGATGTCGACGATCCGCTTAATCGTGCCGGGCCGATAGGTCATGATCACCACCCGGTCGCTCAGTTGGACGGCCTCGGTAATGTTGTGGGTGATGAGCATCGTCGTCTGTTTGAGGGACTGCTGGATCTGCAGCACCTTGTCGCCAAGCAGGATGCGTGTCTGCTCGTCGAGGGATGCGAACGGCTCGTCCATCAGCAGGATCTTCGGCTTTGCCGCGAGCGTCCTGGCGATGGAGATCCGCTGCCGCATGCCCCCCGACATTTCGGACGGGTAGTGGTTCTCGAAGCCCGCAAGGCCAACCAGTGCGATCAGTTCCTTGGCGCGCTCGCGCCGTTCGGCCTTCTTGACGCCGGCGGCTTCCAGCGGGAATTCCACATTCTCCAGCGCGGTGCGCCAGTGGAAGGTCGCTTCTTCCTGGAACACGCTGCCGATGGACTTCCGCACCTGGTTGGGCCGCTGACCATCGACGACGACCTCTCCGGTGAAGCGGGTAAAGAAGCCGCCGATGATGCTGAAGAGTGTCGACTTGCCGCATCCGCTGGGCCCAATGATGGATACGAACTCGCCCTGCTTCACGTCGAGGGAGAAGTCGCGCATTGCCCAGAACTCGCTCTCGCCCGTGCCATACGCCTTGCCGAGACCGCGAAGGCTGAGGGCCGGGTGAGGCGCGTCCGCATCGGACGATGAACTGATTGCTTCTTGAGCCATCTGCTTTACGGCCTCCGTGATTGTTCAGGCATCGAACGCGACTTCCCTAGCGCCCCTGCAGGGGCGGACACAGATAACCTACGCCGTCTCGTTGACCTTCGCCCTCTGGCGCTCTTGCTTCCAGGGAGCGTACTGCGGCTGCAGATTGAACAGCCGCTTGGCGTTTCCGCCGAGAATTCCGCGCTTGGCCTGCTCGCTGAGGAACGGGAGGTCGTAGATCGTGCTGGGCAGGTCCATGTCCCAATGAGGATAATCGGATGAATACAGGAGCTGGGTTTCCGCCTTGATCATCTTGAAGGTGAGCTCGAGCGCCTCCTGATTGTTCACCATCTCCATGGGCTGGGTGGTGTAGAACATGTCCTGCATGTATTCGCTCGGCAGGCGCTTCAGAAGCGGGGCGTCGGAACTCCGCATCATGAACTCGTTGTCCAGCCGTTGCATCAGGAACGGGATCCAGGCGAGCCCGCTTTCGATCCAAATGGTCTTCAACTTGGGAAAGCGCTCCGGCAGACCGTTCATGAGCCAGTTCGTCATTTGCACGAGATTGTGCCAGACGAACCCGAGGGCATGAACCGAGATGAACCGGTTCATGGTCGTCACCGAGCTCTCGGCCCACGAGAAGCCGGCGTGGAAGCCGAGCGGCAGTCCGCGCTCCTCGAGCGCCGCATAGGTCTTGATGTAGCGGTTGTCGTACACCGGCTGCTTGTGTGGCGATGTCACCATGAAGCCGATGACACCCTTCCGCTCCCCGAACTCCTCGATCATCTTGAAGCTGGCCTCCGCGTCGTTGAACGGCAGGTACAGCATCGAGGTGAGGCGGGGGTCCTCGTCGAGGATGTTGTCGCAGAGCCACCGGTTGTATGCGCGTGCGAGAGCCACTTCGACGGCGACCCGCGGGCAGGTCGAGATGTTCAGCATGGGCGTCGGGAACATGCAGGCCATGTCGACGCCCATCGGGTCCATCCAGCGGTGCATCATGGTGATGTCGCGGTGGATGTCGGTCGGAACCTTCTCGCCGGCGCGCAGCGGGTATCGGATGACGCGCCCGCCCATCTCCTGATAGGAGCCGTCCACCGAGGCGATTCCGCCGCGGCTCATTCCCTGATAGCGCGCCTCCTCGCGGAGGACCGGATCCTCGATATACTCGACGAACTCCATGAACGCTTCGGTTTCATAGTGATGGGAGTCGACGTCGACGATCAGGAACTCGTCGTAGTTGCGCGCCTCTGCCTGGTCGCGGGCGGCTTTCAGGTGCACTTCGGTGTTGAAGTTGTCGAAGCGGCTCGTGTCGAACGCGGCTCTGGTATTCGCGGTCATCACCTACTCCATTGAGGCCGACGGGGTCTCGTTCTGACGCGACCCGAGTTTTGAGACGGATTGCCACGCGGCAAGTTCGAAGACGGCAAGGTTCACGCTCTCCAGGATCGCCGTGCAGGCGATCACTGCGTCAGTGGGGGAAATCGATTGATTGCCGCCGGCCGGTGGGGGCAATGCCCCGGCCTGGGCCTTGGCCGCCATGAAGCGGATGGCGCTGCCGAAAAGCTGAGAGAACTGCCGCGCGTCGATCCCGTCGAAGTTTCCGCTGTCGGAGGCGTCCGCCAACCGGCCAACAAGTTCGCTGGCGAGTTCCTCGAACGACAGCGCGGCGGCGTCAGAGCTGGACATAGATGCCACCGTCTCGCTCGGTCACCTCGAACTTCCGGAGCCTGGTCCGGCCGACCCCGGCGTGAATGCCGGTGTCGAGATGATATTCGTAGCCGTGCCAGGGGCAGACGAGATGGATGTCGTTGCCATCGAAGGACTGCCTGACGAACATGCCCTGCTCGTCGATCTCATCCTTTACCTGCGGCAACCGAAGCCCTTCGCAAACCGGGCCGCCCTGATGCGGGCATCGGTTGAGGTAGGCGAAGTAACGCCCGCCGTGCATGATCACGCCGATATCGCCATCCGGTTTCGCGACGATGCGGACATCGCCCTCAGAAATCTCGTCGACGTTGCAGACAAACAGCTCAGCCATGAATGCCCCGTGGATTGATATAATAAGATACCTTAATATCAGAGATATTATCATTCTAGTCAACAGCCATGGACGACGGAAACGACCGTGCTGCTTGGAAACAGAGAGGGAGGACGCGTAGTCAAATGGCGGAAACGGGTCAGGACGGAGCCACGATCGGGATCGGCAAGCGCATTCGGCTGGCGCACATGGCGTTCAGCCGCGCGCTTCGACTGGAGCTGGCGAAGCATGACGTCTCGTTCGGTCAGTTCGTGCATCTGGAGCAGCTGTGGCTCGAAGACGGCCTGACACAGACGGATCTTTCCCATCGTATCGGGATCGAAACCGCGTCCTCGACGTCGATCCTCGATCAGCTCGAGAAGCGCGGTTTCATCGAGCGGCACCGCAACGACCAGGACCGCCGCAAGATCAATGTGTTCCTGACCGACAGCGGCTCCGATCTGCAGCCTGTCCTTTTCGGAGCGGTGACCCGGGTCAACGGGATCGCTCAGAGCAACCTCTCGCGGGAGCAGGTGCAGGAACTGTTCGACACTCTCGACTGCATCACCAAGTCCGTATCCGACGCATACCCGGGGCCGAAGACGACCGACGCGCGAGCGCGTCTCGGAAGCTGAACGGGCATCAGTTCCCCTCAATGCCCAGCGCCCACGGACCGATCTCGCCGACTTCGCGCGCCCCGAGCATGGCCATGTCGCGGTCGATCTCGCGGGCGAGAAGCTGGATCGCATGGCGCACGCCGTCGATGCCGGCGATCGCCGAAAACAGGAACGGGCGGCCGACAAACACGAAGTCGGCCCCGAGAGCGAGGCACTTCAGCACGTCCGTTCCGCGGCGCACGCCACCGTCGATCATCAGAACGAGGTCATCCACCTTGGCCGCGATCTCCGGGAGGACGGTGATGGGGGATGTCGCACCGTCGAGCTGGCGGCCGCCATGGTTGGAAATCACGATGCCATCGACGCCGGTCGCCTGCGCCCGCATCGCGTCGCCGACGTTCATGATTCCCTTCAGGACGAAGCTTCCCTTCCAGCGCGCCCGGATCAGCTCCACGTGCTTCCAGTTCAGCTGATCGCGCGCTCCGATCGAGCGGACGAGGTCCCGGGAGAGGATCGGAGGACCGCGAAACGCATCCATGTTCTCGAAATGAGCGATGCCCCGCGCGTTGGTGCGCAGGAACGTGTTCATTGTCCAATGCGGATGCATCAGGCCATCGAGCGCCAGGCGGAGGCTGGGCCGCAGCGGGATGCTGAAGCCGGCGCGCTCGTTGTTCTCCCGGTTGGCCGGAACGGGGAGGTCAACGGTAAGGACGAAGGTTTCGTAGCCGGCGCGTTCCACCCGGTCGAGCATTGCCAGGATGCGGTCTGGCTCGCCCGGCAGATACGCCTGAAACCACTTCGCGCCACCTTCGTCGGCAACGCGTTCGAGAGGCATCAGCGAGGTCGCGCTGAGGACCATCGGAATGTCTTCCGCGGCTGCGGCCTTCGCGAGAACCAGATCGCCCTCGTAGGTGGCGAGGCCACTGAGTCCCATCGGTGAAATCCCGACGGGGATGCGGTAGTCGCGTCCGAACAGCGAGGTCCTTGCCGTCCGTTTCGAGACGTCGACCAGAACGCGCGGCCGTAGCTCTATGCCTTTGAAACCGTCAAAGTTCGCCTGGTAGCTGGTGCCGTTTTCCGCCGCGCCCGAATAATACTCGTAGAGCGGCGCCGGCAGCTTGCGCTTCGCGTAGCGCTGGAAGTCCGTGAGGTTGAGAAAGCGGCGGAGCCGTTTCGCGACGGTTTGGTCGACCCGTTTCGTCGCTACGAAACCTTGGCTCATCGGGGAACGGCTCTCACTGGTACATCGACGAGGGCTGCGGGTTGCGAAGACCGCCGGTCGATGCGGCTGCTACAGGAACACGTTCACCGTCTTGATCTGGGTGCATTCGAGCAGCTCGTCGATGGATTCCTCCCGCCCGAGACCGGAGTGCTTGTATCCGCCGAAGGGAGCCCCGGGAAAATGGGTGCTCGATCCGTTCACCCAGATGTAGCCGGCCTCGACGCGTGCTGCGTAGCGGTGCGCTCGGGCAAGATCAGTGGTCCAGATCGATGCCGTCAGACCCAGATCGGAGTCGTTGACGGCCTCGATCATCTCGTCTTCATCGCTCCAGCGGATCACGGACATCACCGGACCGAAGATCTCCTCGCGGGCGATCCGCATGTGAGGCCGCACGTCGGTAAACACGGTGGGCGGAAAGAAGAAGCCGTTCTTCGTCAGGTCATCGTCGGGGCGCTTCCCGCCGCACCGCAAGGTCGCGCCGTCAGCCATGCCGGCCTCGACATAATGCATCGTCTTTTCGAGCTGCTCGCGGCTGACGAGGCAGCCCATCCCGGTTTCCGCGTCGGTTGGCAGGCCGTACTCGGGCTTGCGAACGAGAGCCAGAATCCGCTCCACGACATCGTCGTGAATGGAGTCGTGCAGGAAGATGCGGGACGTCGACCCGCACGACTGGCCGCACCAGGTGAAGTTCATGCCCTGAACCGCCCCCGCGGCGACCTTCTCGGGGTTGGCGTCGGCAAAGGCGATCAGCGCGTTCTTGCCGCCCAGCTCCAGCGAGACCTTCTTGAGCGTGTCGCCCGCCGATCGCGCGATGGCTTTGCCTGTCGGAACCGATCCGATCAGGCCAACCTTGGCCACGCGCGGATGGGCAACCAGCGCTTCGCCGCACTCGCGCCCGCCCGGAAGCACGCTGATGACCCCGGCGGGGAAGAGCGGGCCAATGAGCTCCGCGAGGCGGAGCGACGACAGCGGTGCCTGCACGGGCGGTTTGATGATCAGCGCGTTCCCGGCCGCGAGCGGCGCTGCCGCTCGGGATGCCGCGAACAGGAAGGGATGGTTGAAGGCGTTGATACGGACGATGACGCCGAGCGGCTCGCGGAGTGTGTAGTTGAACGAGTCCGGCCCGATCGGCAGCGTCTCGCCCTTCAGCTCCGTGATCAGCCCCGCGTAGTACTCGAAGGCCTCCGCGCCGCTCTCCGAATCCCGGATCATCCGCTTGTACGGGCCGCCGGAGTCCGCGGAATCGATCAGCGCGATTTCATCGCCGTGGGCGCGGATGAGGCGGGCCGCCTCTCTGAGGACACTTGCCCGCTCCTTGGCGGTGGTCTGCCGCCATTCGGCAAAGCCGCGTGCGGCTGCCTGAACGGCGGCGTCGACGTCATCCTCCCCGGCGGTCGACACCTGACCCAGGCTCTCGCCGGTCGCGGGGTTGATGACGGTCTCCGTCGCGCCGGACTTCGCGGGGAACCAGCCGCCAGAGTGGTACAGTTCGCGGTGCTTGGGGAGCGCGTCGAGATAATGTGTCATGCTCGCTGCCACATGTTGCCCGGTACGGCGGGTTATTTCCAAGGGGGCTGGAGCCAGATCCGATCAGGTGAATGCACCCGGTCGCGTGAGAATGGCTTCAGATTCAATGACGTGCGTGTTCTCTTTCGTTCAGACCCAGCGGCGGGGCGCCCGGAGAGGCGCTACGATGCGCCGGTGCCGTCGTAGCCCAGGCCGATATGCACATCGATCAGGGCCACTTTGCCGGCGCGGACGGAGGCGATGGCCTTCCGCATCGTGCCGTTGAGTTCGTCGAAATCAGCGACCGGCCCCCAGGCCTCGGCGCCCTGGGCCGTCGCCAGGGCAGCGATGTCCACGTCGGGGTCGGAAATGCGCTGTCCGATCCACTTGTTCTCGACGGGGCGGCCACGCCGTCGCGCGACGCGTTCCTGGTGCACCTCGTCATTGAAGAACGACCGGTTGTTGGCGACGATGATCAGCATTGGCACGGAGCAGTGTGTCGCGGTCCAGATCGCGCTGACGCCCATGACCGTGTCGCCATCACCAAGGATGCCGACGGGGATGCGGCCGCTGTCGCCAAGGGCCAGTGCGCTGCCCACGGTCATGCCTGGCCCGGAGCCGACGCCGCCGCCGCCGGAGTGACCAAGCTGGTCGAGCGGGTGGTCGAAGGTCCACAGGGCACCGTCCCATCCGAGCGGTAGGCGTGTGAGGGACACGGGCGTGTCGCCGACGGCATCCCGCAAGGCGGACGCAATATGCGCGAGCGTGAGCTCGCCGGTCTGCGGCGGCGCGACAGGCGCCGGCGCGGGCGCCGACAATGTGGACGGCGCCCTGGCTTCCGGAAGCTGGGCCTCAAGCGCTGCGACGAACCTCTGGGGAGTGGTCGCGAAGTGCAGGTCGACGGGGGGCAGCGCCAGATGGTCGAAGCTGAAGCCGTTGTGGACGTGATGGTCCACCGACACCTGGATGACCTTCGCCGGTGCGGGCTCGTCCGGCCAGATGGTCGAAAGGGCACCGGCCAGATCGACCCAGTCCAGGGACAGGATCACGTCGGCCTCGCGAAGAACGTCCTTCGCGGAGGTGGTGAGCGACATGCCGGGGATGCCGGCGTGCAGGGGATGCGCCGTGGGAAATGCCGATCCGGCCTTCAGGTCGGTCGCCACCCGCGCGCCAAGCTTTTCGGCCAGGGAAACACGCCGTTTCCAGTCCTCGGGATCGCGCGACACCCTGCCCATCAGGATGGCGGGCCGCTCAGCCTTGACCAGGATCTCCATGGCCGCGGCCAGCATGTCCGGATCGGGCGCGGGGGCCGCAATCGGCTTGAACCGGTCGTGATCGATGGCAGGGGCAGAGGACGGCTCGTAAGGTGCTTCCTGGATGATGGAATCCAGGTTCAGGTAGACGGGTGCGGCCGGCGCGGTCGAACCAATCTGCATTGCGCGCAGGAAGGCCTCTTCCATCGCTTCGATCGAGGCGGGCTGGTCGTCCCATTTGATAAAGGGCCGGATCAGCGCACCCTGATCGCGCATGGTGTGGATCCAGTCGATGTAGGGGCGGCGCTTCGCCGCGTCGACGGGGCCCGTGGCACCCAGCACCAGCATCGGAACCCGATCGCACCACGCGTTGAAGATGGCCATGGTCGCGTGCATCAGCCCGACATTGGCATGCAGGGCGATCGCCATGGGCCGGCCGGTGACCTTCGCGTATCCGTGCGCGATCGCTGCGGCGTGCTCTTCATGCAAGCACAGCATGATCGAGGGTGACCGGTTTCCGAGGAAATTGACGAGGCTGTCGTGAAGTCCGCGGAAGCTCGATCCAGGGTTAAGGCAGATGTATTCGATGCCTGTGTGCCGGAGGAGCTGTGCGATGCGGTCGCTGCCCCATTGCACGGATGGCTCTTGCCAGTCGTCCAGTTGCTCCGAGCGCGCCAGCCCGGTTCTCGAAGGCACAGAATCCGCTGCCATCCGCCGCCAGCTCCTTGAAATCTCAGGCAACTTCAGCTGCCAAACAAGCTTCACATAATATGTTAATATCGAAGCATAATGATCCCGTCAAGCTGTGAGGGCGCGTGCGCGGTAAGGAGGGCATATGCCGCAGGATAGGGCAGGAACACCGCAAGAAAGATTAAAATTTTAGCTTGTTATAATAGGTTTATCCGTAGTTAAATCCGAGATTGTGGTCGTCCGGAGGGTTTAGGGAGCGGCCATGACGTCCTCGCTTCGGTCTCGGAGCGACGACAGATTTCAGAGGGGAAATAAGAATGGATATTCGATCAAGCTTGAAACTGGCCGCCCTTGTGGCGGTGGCGGGCACGGCAACGTTCACCCAGGCGCAGGCGACGGAAAAGGTCAAAGTCGCCGCGTCATTCGTCGGGCTCTGGGATACGTCCCAGCCGACATTCTGCAAGGATCGGGGCGAGTTCGAGAAGGCGGGGCTCGACGTTGAGATCACATCCAGCCGAGGTGGCTCGGAAACGGTCCAGGCCGTTGTCGCCGGGGGCTACGATATTGGGTACTCCCCGGGCATCTCGTCGGTGTTTGCCGCCTTTGTCCAAGGCGCGCCGATCAGGATCGTGAGCTCGGAGTTCGTCGGGCAGAACGACTCGTTCTTCTACGTGAAGAAGGACAGCCCGATTCAGTCGGTCGACGATCTGAACGGCAAGACCGTCGCCTTTCCGCGGCCCGGTGGTGACACCGAAAGCGTTCTGGCCGGGCTGAAGGCGGAGCGAAAGCTCGACTTCACGGCGGTTGCGACGGGCGGGCTCGACGCGACCCGAACCATGACGATGACCGGTCAGGTCGACGTCGGATATTCCTTCCCGCCGTATCAGCTGGATGCGGTCGAGAAGGGCGAAACCCGGATCCTGTTCTCCGGGGAGATCGTCGAAAGCACGAAGGACGTGACCGGGCGGGTGAACATCGCCAGCGCGGACTTCGCCGAGAAGCGTACGGAGACGGCCAAGAAGTTCTTCGCCGTTCTTGAGGACTGTATCGCTTGGACCTATGCGCATCCGGAAGAGAGCGCGAAAATGTATGCGGATCTCAACAAGATCAGCATTGAGGAAGCCAAGCTGGGCATGAGCTTCTACAAGGAAGATCAGCTCGCGCTTGCCCCGATCAAGGGCCTGGATGCGGCGATGGCGCGGTCGGTGGAAGCCGGCTTCATCGAAAAGCCCCTTACCCAGGAGCAACTGGACGAACTCATCGACATGCTCGTGCAGTAGTCTGTCGTGACGAGCTTCGCCGCCGCGGTGTTTCCATCGCGGCGGCCATCGGACGGGGCAGGCATCGTCATGGCGGGCCTCGCCGATCATTCCCCGGCAGTTCGCGTCGTTTGCTTCGGGTCGCGATGCTTCTCGCTCCGCGTGCTCCCTGTCTCCGTTTCAATTTCTACCTTTCCTGATAATAGAAGTTGAAACATTGTCTCTTCAGCAATATGGCGCAGGGTAGAACGGAAAGGGGCAAGGCGAGAGTGAGCCGGACGCGATGTGCCGATGAACCAGACTAAGAAGCCAGCCATGAATAAGCCGAAGCGTTCCGCGAGCGCGCCTTCCAGCAAGGCGGGCAAGTCCGTTCGGAGCGCTCGGAACTTTCCGCCGCTGACTGTCAGCCATCCTGATCTGCTGCGGAACGGAACGGACGACGATTTCCGCCAGATGATCTATCTGTTCGCGCAAGTCCTTGGGCAGCTCTCGATCTGCCGGGCCGCGTTCGGGCGTCTCATCGGCTTGAACGGGTCGCAGTTTCTCGTGCTGATGGGCGTCGCCTACCGTCAGGGCGAGACCGGCGTGAAAATCAATGCCTTGGCCAAGTATGTCCAGCTTGCCTCGACGCACGTGACCACCGAGGTCGGCAAGCTGGAACGGATGGGCCTGCTCGTCAAACGTAGTGGCATCGATGATCGCCGAAGCGTCCTGGTCAACCTGACGGCGGCCGGCGAGGAAGCCGTACTGACGATGTCTCCGTTCATGCGCCAAGTAAACGATCTGCTGTTTTCCGGCATCTCAGCACGCCAGATGGCGACCACGATCGAAGTCTTCGGCAAGCTGTCGCTGAACAGCGAGTTCGCGATCGCCGAGGTCAAGCGTTTCGAGCGCCAGCGCGCAGAGGGCGATCTGTAGGGTCGCCGACCGTTAACGCCTCCGCGCGGTCAGGAATGCCAGGCCGCTCGCGCCACGGAGGGAACGACCCGCTCGTAGTCGAGATCCTTCGAAAGAATGCCGATGTCGTTGCCGAAACGGCTCATCCCGGCGATGAAGTCCGGAGTGAGCTCGGGCGAATAGAACGGCAGATCCCGGCTGACGATATCGGCGATGAGATCGGTCTCGCGCGGAGGAAAGAGGGCGGCGCCGACCTGGGTTGCGAGGGCGGGATTCGCCTTGATCGTATTCTGGCCGGTTACGATGGCCCGGACGACTGAGGCCGCCGTCTCGGGCTCGCGTTCGATCGTTTCCGTGCGCATCGCGACGCTCGCACAGGTGTAGTTGTAGCCGGCCCGGGCTGCCGGATCACGGCGCGCGTCGATCAGCAACGTTCCGACGCCCGACTTGACCGCGATCTCTGCCGCCATGCCGTTGGCCCAGAATCCGTCGATCTGTCGGGCCTCGAGTGCGCGCGCGGCGTTAAGGCCGAAGTTCGGACCCACACCCGGCTGGATTGGAACAGGGACGACGTCGATCCTGTCCCGCTTGAGGTCGAGGCCGCTGTCTTTCAGCAGCGCGATCAAACCCATGTCGACCCATGGCGCGGCACCGATCTTACGACCCTTTAGGATGTTGAGGTCGCCCGGCTTGGCCGCGAAGTCGGCATGCATGACCAGGAACCAGTACATGCGCTGGGATTGCGCGCAAACGAGCTGCACGCCATCGAAGTCGGGGAAGGCCGCGGCTGCGGAATGGGCCGATCCGGCGACGATGTCGATCGTCCCGTCTCTCAGGTTTTCGTAAGCCTTGTCGACCGGAAAGACGAGCTCAAGCGAGACATCGAGCCCCTGGTCGCGGAAGCAGCCGAGTTCTATGGCCGCTTCGGCCGGAAAATAGGAGTTCGACACCATATCCGGGACGGCGAGCTTCATTGGGAGGATCCTCGGCATTGAGCTGGGTGGCGTGCCGCGCCGCGCTCGGTGCGCGGCGCGCCCCGTGCGCTAATCGAAATAGTGGGATTCCAGAAGGATGCAGCCGGTGTTCGACCGGAACGGGCCATGAAACACGCCTGCCGGTCGAATCGCGTAGGTGTAGCCGGTGAAGGTCTCGCCGCCGTCCCCATTCTTGTCGCAGCCGACGATCAGGTCACCGGCCACCAGGAACACCTCTTCCCAGTAGCGATGAACGAAGGGCTCCGTTGTGTAGACCCCCGGCGCGAAGCGTAACAGGCGGGTGCGCCGGCCGGTCTCGGCCGTTTCGTCGAGCGCACCGGCAAGGATCTTCTGCTCAATGCCGGCAGGATAGCCATCGGGCGTATGCCATCCCTCGTCCATCGCGAGGGTATGGAATTCCTTGTGATCGGATGACATGGCGTTCATCCCCTGTTCGGAAGCGCGTGAACGGAATAGCTGGAGCGAAGGCTCTTCCCCGTCGCCGGGTCGTGGATCTCCATCTCGAAGATCGAGCCGAAGCCGATCTCGCCTTCCACCGGAATGGTCCCGCAAAACATTGCGAATCCGTCCGGGGGTGCCGATCCGGTACCGCTGAGCTCAAGGAGCTCGGCGATCGGACGGATGCTGCGGAGGTGCCCGTCCTGATAGAGCTGGCGCTTGCCATCGCGGGTCGCATAGGACCTCAGCTCCAGATCGTCCAAGCGGTCGGCGAGGTCGCGCAGGCGCCAAAGTGCCGTGCCGACGGGCTTCGGACACATCTGCTTGGAGAGCGAGACGCCAAACGTTTCGGCATGCCGGTCCGTGTGATCGGAACCGATGCCGAGCCAGAGTTCACCGTCGAGGGAAATGACGACGGGTTCGACTTCGCCGCTGGAGGTGGTGTCGAGCACCTCGATGTTGTCGGAGCTGGTGGCGAGAGAGGCCGACACGCGATAGAAGATGGGCGTGGTGGCCGGTCGCGGAACCCCCAGCTCTTCCAGTTCGCGGATGTGCTTTTCGACGGCTTCGGCGTTGCGGCCGGTCCATCCTGCGATCGTCAGGCTCTTGATCTCGCCGGGGGCGAGGGTCCGTTCGACCGGTGCCTGGATGTGACTCTCTGTGATGCTCATGTCTGCTCCACGTTAGAACCGGTGTCCCGGTCAGTCAGGATGCGTTCGACTGTGCGGGCCAGCGCCAGAAGGCGCTCGTCCTCGTCGTGTCCCATCGTCAACATGATGCCGACTGGCATGCCCCGAGCGGGCACCGGCAGCGATATCGACGGCAGGCCGAAAAAGTTGGCGATCGTCGTGTTGCGCAGCAGAAGGGCATTCAGCCGGTCGAAGTCTTCGGGGGCGGCAACGTCTTCGAACGTCGGCGCGATGATCGGCACGGTCGGCATCACAAGGCCATCGAGGGGCAGCATCAGGCGCCCCAGAGAGGCGATCAGGTCCTGGCGGCGGTCGATCGTGTTGAGATAGTCGCTGGCGCTTATGGTCCGGCCGCGCTCCAGCCGGCGTCGGATGAGCGGATCGATCGGATCGCCGCCGTCGACGATGGCGCGGTGGGCGGCATAGGCCTCGACGGGCACAAGGCCGGCCGCAGCGTTGAGGGCCGCCATCGCTTCCAGTTGGGGAAGGTGAATGTCTTCGATGACGGCGCCCGCGGCCGACAGCATCGAAAGGGCCGCTTCATAGGCCGGGCCCACCTCCCCATCGACGCCATCCAGAGGCATTCCGGTTACGGCCCCCAGCCGCACGCCACGCAGGGACGGAAAGGCGGTCTCGCCAAGTGGCCTGTCTGCAAGGACCGCAAACGCGCGCGCGCAGGCGTCGACAGTGCGTGCGAGAGGCCCGACACAGTCCAACGAGCGGGAGAGGGGGACGACGCCGTCTCGGGGGATGTGGCGCTGGGTCGGCTTGAAGCCCACGAGGCCGCACAGGGCGGCCGGAATTCGCGCCGATCCACCGGTGTCCGTGCCGATTGCCACGTCGCAGTAGCCGGCGGCGACGCTCACGGCCGCCCCGGACGACGAGCCGCCCGGAATCCGCGTCGGATCCACAGGATTGCCCGGCGTGTCGAAGTGGGGATTGAGACCGACGCCGGAAAACGCGAACTCGGACATATTGGTCTTGGCGAGGATCGCCGCGCCGCCAGCCCGAAGTCGCTGAACGACAGTGCAGTCGCGGCGTTCGGGCTCAGACCGCTGTGCAAGAGCCTTTGATCCGGCGCGTGTCGGCTCGCCCGCCACGCCGAACAGGTCCTTGATCGTCACGATTGCGCCGTCGAGCGGGCCGGCGCAGAGGTCTTGGGACCGTCGAAGATCGGCAACATCGGCCGCGGCCTCGGCGTCGTAGACGGTGAGGCAGGCGCGCGGGCCTTCGCCGTTGGGGTCGGAAATGCGGCTCCGGGCCTTTTCCAGCCGGGATCGCGCAGACTCCTGCTCCGGCCACCCAACCACGCTCATGCCCGCCGTCCTGTCCGTTGTTTCTGAACGGATGATTTCATGCCGCAATATATATGTCAATTCTAGCTTATTTTTTAAGCTATTGAGACGAGCTGTCTTTGCTCAGTTTTGAGGCAGGCTGGGCATTATCGCGTCGGATATGGGATTCGGGACGGCTCCATATGTCCGGCTGCCGAATACTAAAAACCTTATTACCGAAGCTTTTTTATTGACCTAAATCGTAGGGAAGGTAGTCTGCTGACGTGGCAGAGGGAGTTGGCTTCATATGAAGGCTTGGATGACGTACGGCTTCAACGATATGCGCGCTGAAGAAGTGCCGTATCCTGAGGTTCGCGAAGGGTGGGTGGTCTGCAAGACGCGTGTGTTGGAGCTCTCCGTCACCGAGGTGGCCGAGTTTCAGGGCGCGCCGGTCTCCAGCCACGAGAGCCTGAAGGCGATGCTGGCGAAGCAGAGCCCGCTCCCGCTCTTCGGCCACGAGTTCTGTGCCGAAGTCGTTGAGGTCGGTCCTGGGGTCACCAACGTCCGCGTCGGAGACCGCGTCTTCTACCATCGCGGCGTCCCGTGCGGCAGCTGCATCTATTGCAGGTCGATGCAGCCGTCGCTCTGCCGGAGCGTGATCAACGTCGGCGAAGACACGCCGGGCTGCCTCGCGGAGTATTTTCCTGTACCGGCCAGCATGATCCGGGCGGTTCCCGACGAGATCTCCGATTCCGAAACCGCAGCCATGCAGCCGCTCGTTTCGATCGTCGGCGCGGTCGCCGGCGCCCGGATCGAGCCGGGCGATGTCGTCGGCGTCATCGGGCTTGGTCCGATGGGTTTTGCCGCGCTGCAGGTGGCCCGGGCATGCGGAGCAGCAAAGGTCGTCGCGATCGCTCGCCGCGACCCGGTTCTGGATCTGGCGCGTGATCTCGGCGCCGAGGTGACGGTGAACATCAAGCGTCAGGACCCGGTCGAGGTCGTCATGGACGTGACCCGCGGCCTCGGCTGCGACGTCGTCTTCGATTGTGCCGGCGGGAGCCCGGACCAGGGGCACGCCGGGGTCGACGCCTTCCAGCAGGGCCTCGAGATGCTTCGGCCCCAGGGGCGCATCGTCGAGATCGGGCATCTGCCGGTCGGTGTCGGGGTGCCCTTCCGGCTGATCGAGAAGAAGGGTCTTCACGTCATCGGTCGCAGCCTTCCCACGCCCAAGATCATCGACTTCGCCATCGATCTCGCGGCCTCCAAGCGTGTTCGCCTCGAGCCGACGATTCTCCACAAGCTCGAAGGGCTGGAGAGCGTTCCGCAAGCTTTCGACATGCTCGCGAACAAGTCGAAGCACGGCATCATCAATCCGCCGCAGGTCGTCGTCTGTCAGTGAAGTCCTCTTATGTCGATCCAGCTGCTGCCGGATTGCTGCGAGATGGGAAGCCAAATGATTTCGGAAGAAGAACTCGCCGACCTGTCCTATCCGGTGATGCCGAACATCTTGACCAACGACCTTCCGGGGCCAAAGGCGCGGGCGATCGTCGAGCGAGCCCTCCAGTTCCAGACGCCGACGCGTCCGTCGGTGGGCAGCAAGCTCGTCGTCGAAAGCGGCTTCGGGGCCGGCATCACCGATCCGGATGGCAACGTCTATCTGGACATGTCGGCAGGCGTGGCGGTGTCCAGCGTCGGCCGCAATCATCCGAAGGTCGTCGCTGCCGTCCGGGATCAGTCCGAGCGACTGATGCACTCGGCTGGCCTGATCAACGAGACGACGGTGGCGCTTGCCGAGAAACTGTCGGCGGTCATGCCGGCGGGCCTGGCCGGGGAGTGCTTCACGTGGTTCGGGATGAGCGGTTCGTCGGCGGTGGAGACGGCGATCAAGTTCGCCAAGGCCATCACCGGCCGTTCGCAGATCGTCGCCTTCGAGGGCGCCTACCATGGCGTCTTCCACGGCAGTCTCGCTCTGACCACGCGGGAAAATTACCGGACCCCCTACCTGCCGCTCATGCCGGGTGCCATTCACCTGCCGTATGCCTACTGCTACCGCTGCTTCATTGGCAGGGACAGCCAGAATTGCGGCAGCGCGTGCTCGAAGTATGCCGAGTACAAGCTGACGACGCCGAATACCGGCGCGGACGACGTTGCGGCGGTAATCGTCGAGCCCCTCCAGGCGGATGGCGGTTACATCGACCCGCCCGTGGAGTTCATGCAGACGCTTCGCGACATCTGCACCCGGCGCGGGATTATTCTGATTGCCGACGAGGTGCAGGCCGGCGGCGGACGCACGGGTAAGATGTGGTCGGTCGAACATTCGGGCGTGGTGCCCGACATGATCACGTGGGCCAAGGCGGTCGGTGGAGACATGCCGCTCGCCGGCGTGACGGTTCACAAGCGCTACTACGATCTGTTGCCGAAGAGTTCCCAGGTCATCACCGCGGCGGAGAACGCCATTCCCAACGTCGTGGGGCTGGCCAACCTGGAGCTGCTCAGCGACCCGGAACACGATCTCGTCGGTCGCGCGGCCGTGGTGGGCGAGGAAATGAAGCAGGAGCTGCACCGGCTTCTGGACGACAGTGAAATCGTGGACGACATCCGCGGCCGCGGCTTCTTCATTGGCCTCGAGCTGGTCGAAAGCAAATCCACCCGGGCGCCCCTGCCGACGGCGGCAGTCGGTCGAATTGCGCGCGAGTGCGAGCGAAACGGTGTGCGGATCATGTCGTGTGGGCGCTACGGGTCGGCCATTCGATTGATGCCGCCTCTCACGATCACCCGAGCACACTTCCGCGAAGGGCTCCGGATCTTCGCCGAGGCCGTCAAACTCGTCGAAGGCGAGATGAAATCCGCACGTGTCGCGTGAGCGGATCAAGCAAGTAGGAAGGCGGGAGGAAGCGTTGTCGGAATTCACCTGCAATCAGGAAATCGTAGCCCAGGCGCGACGCAATCTTCGTCAGGATGTCTGGGACTATCTGATGGGCGGCGCGGAGTCGGAAACGACGATGCGGCGCAACAGATACGCGCTGGACGCCTATGCCTTCATTCCGCGCGTGCTGCGCGACATGTCCGAAGTGGATACGACCACCACCGTTCTGGGACATGAGGTGCGCATTCCGGTTCTCCTTGCGCCGATCGGCTCGATGCAGGCGATCGTTCCTCAGGGAAGCCTGGTGCCGTGCCGTGCCGCAGCGGAGTTCGGCACCATCCCGATGGTCAGCTCCATCACGGACCCCGAGCTGGAAGAGAGCGCGGCCTGCAGCGACGGGCCGAAGGTGTTCCAGCTCTACGTGCGTGGCGAGTTCGACTGGATCAAGTCGATCCTGGATCGGGTCAAGGCCGCCGGGTTCGTCTCGCTCGCCCTGACGGTCGACTCCGCCTACTACGGGATCCGCGAGCGTCAGCTGATGAATCGGTATCTTCCGCCAAGCGTTCAGGTGCAGAAGAACCGGAATCTCCAGTCGGCGATCACCTGGGATCTCATGAGCCGCATTCGTGACGAGTGGGGTGGCAACTTCATCCTGAAGGGGATCTCCTCCGCCGAGGACGCAAAGATGGCCGTCGCGAAGGGCGTCGATGCGATCTACGTCTCGAACCACGGCGGCCGACAGCTCGATCACAGCCTTGGATCGCTCGACTGCCTCGTCGACGTCGTCGAAGCCATCAAGGGGAAGGCCGAGATCATCGTCGATGGCGCCATCCTGCGCGGCACGGACGTGGTCAAGGCGCTGGCACTCGGCGCCGACGCGGTCGCGATCGGGCGATTGCAGGGCTGGGCGATGGCGGCAGGCGGTGAAGCCGGCGTCGTCCGCTGCCTCGAGCTTCTCGAGCGCGAGATCGTCAACGTCCTCGGCCTTCTCGGTTGTCGGACGTTCAAGGAGCTGGATACGAGCTATCTCCGGAAGGCGGACGTCATCGGCCCGACCCATGAGCTCAGCACCTTCTACCACCTGCCGAGGCTGACCTGATGTCCGGTGTGCACGATCGGCTTGGTCATTTCATCGACGGCAAATGGATTGTCGGCGCGTTCCGCGAAACGCTTCCGGTTCTGAACCCCGCCACGGGGGAGGAAATTGCCCGGGTTCCTGTCGCCGAGACCGAGCATCTCGATGCCGCCCTTGCCGCCGCTGAGCGCGGTTTCGAAGTGTGGCGCCGGACGCTGCCGCTCCAGCGCGGTGCGGTCGTGCGCCGCATCGCGTCGCTCATCCGCGAGCGGGCGGACGAGATCGCCGCGACCATGACGCGCGAGCAGGGCAAGCCGCTTGCCGAGGCACGCGGAGAGGCGATGGCCGCCGCCGAACTGGTCGATTGGCTGGCCGAGGAGGCGCGTCGGGTCTATGGGCGCATCGTCCCGTCGCGCCTTGAAAACAGTCGCGTTCTGGTGACGCGCGAGCCTGTCGGCCCGGTGGCGGCGTTCACGCCCTGGAACTTCCCCTGCATGATGCCCGCCCGGAAGATCGCCCATGCGCTTGCGGCGGGCTGTTCCGTGATCGTGAAGCCGGCTGAGGAAACGCCGGGCACGGCGGTGCTGCTGGGCGAGATCTGCAAGGATGCGGGTGTCCCGGACGGCGTCGTAGGCATCGTCTTCGGTCATCCGGCCAAGGTCTCGGAGTATCTGATCGCCAGCCCGGTCGTGAAGAAGATCTCCCTGACCGGTTCGGTGCCGGTCGGCAAGACGATCGCGGCGCTGGCGGCGCGCGATCTGAAGCGCGTCACCCTGGAGCTTGGCGGGCATTCACCGGTAATCGTCTTCGATGACGCCGACGTCGAGCGCGCTGCGAAGCTGTGTGTGGCCGGCCGGTTTCGCAACGCGGGTCAGGTCTGCACCGCCCCGACGCGCTTCTTCGTCCAGGAGAAGGTCGCGGATCGCTTTACCGAGCTGTTCACTGCCGCCACCCGGGCGATCGTCGTCGGCGACGGCAGCGACCCTTCCAGCCAGATGGGCCCGCTCGCCAACAGCCGCCGGCTGGAGGCGATGGACAGGCTGGTTGCGGATGCCGAGGCGCGCGGCGGCCGGGTGACCGTCGGTGGGACGCGGATCGGCAACCGAGGCTTCTTCTTCGCTCCGACCGTCATCGAAGATATCCCCGGCGACGCCGAGCTGATGCGGACCGAACCATTCGGGCCGCTGGCTCCGATCCGTCGGTTCGAGAGTGCGGATGCGGTCCTGCGGGAGGCGAACTCCGTGCCTTACGGGCTCGCCGGCTATGCCTTTACCGGATCCCAGAAGACTGCGGCCCAGGTCTCCGACGGGCTGCATGTCGGGGTCCTCGCCATAAATGGCGTCACCGTGACTGCGCCCGAGGCGCCGTTCGGCGGTGTTGGCGAGAGCGGCATCGGCCGAGAGTCGGGTCTCGAGGGCCTGTTGGAATACACCGAAATAAAGACCGTCACCGAAACCTTCGTCTAGGGGCGGTCAAAGAAAGTGCCGATCATGACAGTCGACATCCCGGTGAAGCGCAGCAAACCTGAGATCGCGTTCGGCAGCGACGTTGCCGCAGAGATGCTGCGACGGCTTGGTGTCGACTATGTGTGCATCAATCCCGGCTCGAGCTTTCGCGGCCTGCACGACAGCCTTGTGAACTATCTGGGCAATGAACGGCCGGAGATGCTGCTGGCCCTTCATGAGGAAAGCGCCGTGTCGATTGCGCATGGCTACGCCAAGGCATCCGGCAAACCGATGGCGGTCGTGCTCCACAGCAACGTAGGCCTCATGCATGGCATGATGGCGGTCTTCAATGCCTGGTGCGATCGCGTGCCGATCCTCATTCTCGGCGCGACCGGCGCCGTGGATACGGCGGTCCGGCGCAACTGGATCGACTGGATGCACACCTTCCGCGATCAGGGCGCGATGGTCCGCTCGTTTGTGAAATGGGATGACCAGCCGTCGTCTCCGGCCGCAATGGTCGATGCGATCGGCCGTGCCTATACCATGGCGTGCACCGCGCCCTGCGGCCCTTCCTACGTGATCCTTGACCGCCGCCTCCAGGAGGACGCGATCGATGTCGTGCCGGCCATGGGGGATGCGACGCACTATCGGGCGCCGCCAACGGTGGTGCCTTCGCGCGAGACCATCGACGCGGCCATGCGGCTTCTGAGGGATGCGAAGTCTCCGGTTATCCTGATCGGCCGCGTTTCCCGCTCGCGCGAGGACTGGGACCGCCGCGTTGCCCTTGCCGAAGCGCTTGGTGCCCGGGTCATCACGGACCTGCGGACCGGAGCATCGTTTCCGACGGGGCATCCGTTGCATGGCGATCCGCCGGATCTGTTTCTCACCGGCGGAAATCGTGACCTCCTGGCGGCTGCCGACGTGGTGCTGAGTCTCGACTGGACGGACATCGCCGACGTCATGCTGCAGCGCAACGAGCAGGCGGGCGAGCAGGCCAGGCTCATTCAGGTTTCGCTGGATCCGTACGTCCACAATGGCTCGAGCGGTGACCATCAACGTCGGGTATCGGCCGAGATCAGCCTGCTTGTCGATCCGGACGCTTGTGTCATGGCAATGACCGAAGCGCTTCCCGAGCAGCCTTCGCGCGGCATCGAATCCGCGCCGGAAGCGACCACCAGGTCCGACAACAACGTCGCCGTGCCCAGCAGCGTGCCGACGCTTTCCGATATCGGCGACGCACTGCTTCATGTTCGTGGCGAGCGGGAGATCTGCCTGGCGCGGGTGCCTTTGAACTGGCCGGCGGGTGCGTACCCATTTGCCGACCCCCTCGACTATCTCGGTTACGATGGTGGCGGCGGCGTCGGCTCGGGGCCGGGCATGACGATCGGCGCGGCGTTGGCGCTCAAGGACAGCGGGCGCCTGGTTGTGGGCATGATGGGGGACGGTGAGTTTCTGGGGGCGCCAACCGCGCTCTGGACGGCTGCGCATTACCGGGTTCCCGTACTCTTCGTGGTGACAAACAACCGCTCTTATTACACCGACGAGATCCAGCAGGAGGCCGTCGCAGTGCATCGCGATCGCCCGCCGGAGAACAAATGGATCGGTCAGCGCATCGATGAGCCGGCGATCGATATCGCCGGTGTCGCCGCCGACATGGGCGTCAAGACAGAGCCGGCGATCACCGAAGTCGGGCAACTGCAAGCCGCGTTTGAACGCGGGCTCGCCGCGGTCGAAGCGGGCGAGGCTTATCTGCTCGAGATCAGCCTGGATTCGAGCCGCGGCTCAAGCCTCGACTGGCTCAACCATCATTGACGTCGAAGAATGGCGCGTTGGGTTTGAGAGGCAGACTAGAGTTTCGCTCCGCTCGACTGGGGAGCGCCGGCGGTCGGCGCGTGTGAGTGGGGGGCGGCCTTGGTGTCCGGCGAGATCGGCTTGAGCTGGGCTCCGCCGATCGAAGGCTGGCAGGTCTGGTCGAGAGGCCCCGGTCTCTGGTCGTGAAACGAACTGGACGGATAGGGCACTGGTTCTCATGGATGACAAGCTGCAGGCCTCGGTCGTAAAGGCGTCTTCGGGCAACGCTGTGTCCGGCTTCGAGCACAGGCCTTTCTGGCGCAGGCCCGCTGCCCGGCGGCTCTATCGTCTTTTCGACCCGGCCATCTGGTTCGGGATCGGGACCATCGTCGTCCTGCTCGTCCTGCTCGAATACCTGATCAACGCGGGCGTCATATCCAGGCTGATCGTTGCGCCGCCCAGCAAGGTGCTTCTCGGTCTGGCCGATCGGGAAAATCTTCTCGAGCTGCTCCATGCCATGCGGCTGACGGCGAGCCTGATCCTCACCGCCCTGGCTCTGGAAGTTCTGGTCGCTCTGCCGCTTGGGTACTTCCTCTATCGCTTCGCAAACTACGGCCGGGCCTACGAGGCTTGGCTCGCGTCGTTGTTCGCGGCCCCGATCTTTCTCCTCTATCCGCTGTTCATGGTGATCTTCGGACGAAACAGCATGACGCTGGTGGCGATGGGGTTTGCCGCCGGTGTCGTTCCGGTCATCGTCTATGCACGGCTCGCGTTCCTCAGCGTGTCTCCGACGCTCATTCGTGTTGGACGCAGCTACGGCCTGACGGAGCGCCAGATCTTCCGGATGATCATGATTCCAGCCGGCGCTCCCGTGATGTTCACCGGCATCCGCCTCGGGTTGATCTACACGATGATAAATATCATCGCGATCGAGTACCTCGTGGATTATGGCGGCCTCGGCAAATTGGTCTCCGACAGGTATTTCAGATTCAATATTGATGGAACGTATACGGCCATTACCGCCGTGACTGTTGTGACGATATTGCTGAATTACTTCGTCAGGAAGCTTGAGAAGATGGTGCGGTAGAATGTCGGAGACCTCCTCACCCGATGCCCGAAAAGGGATCTTCCACGATCCGATCGCCCGGATCCGGGTCGTCACCCTCCTCGTGCTGCTGACGCTCTGGCAGATCATCGCCGTCTCCGGCTTGCTCTATGAGGGGGTGGTTCCGCAGCCCCTCGCGGTGGCGGTCGCACTTTTCCAGCAGGTTCAGGATCCGTCGCTCTACTACGACCTCAGCTACACGATGATCGAGTCGATCTCCGGCTTCTTCATCGGTTCCGCGCTTGCCGTGGTTATCGGGGTCTGGTTCGGCGCGAACAGCTTTTTTCGCCGGGCGTTCGAGCCATACGTGTTTGCCCTCGCGGGCACACCGAAGATCATCTTTCTCCCGATCCTGTTTCTGATCTTCGGGCTTGGAATCGAATCGAAGATCGCAAAGGCGGCGATGTCGGCGTTCTTCCCGGTGGTCTTTGCTTCCTTGAGCGGCTACCTGATGATCAGCGCTGTGCATCTGAAGGTCGCCAAGAGTTTCGACCTGAACGTCTGGCAGCGAAGCTGGATGATCTACCTTCCGGCGATGCTGCCGTCGCTTGTGGTGGGGCTGCGGCTTGGCATGGCGATGTCGATCATCGGCGTACTGTCGGCGGAGATCGCCTACTCCAACGTCGGCCTTGGCCACCGGCTCATCCGCTACGCCGACCAGTTCCAGATCAGCAACATGTACGCGACGATCATCGTGATCTTCGCGTTGTCTGTGGCGATCAACTCGACGCTTTCGATCATCGAAAAGCGCCAGTTGAAGTACCGCCAGAACTCCCCACCCGAGGGCGTCTTTTGATGGGAACTCGGTGCTTCGGCGGGGCGTCGGCCACGTTTCCATTCGGATGAAGTGACGCGCCTGAAGGTCAGCGGGAAGGATTGCGAACGTGGATGGAATTGGAAAACCGGTCCGCCGGCGGGAGGACGTCGCCCTGATCACGGGGGCCGGGCGTTATACGGCCGATGCGGCACGGGAAATGGCCGACACGGCGGCGCTGGCACTGGTCCGATCTCCATATGCCGCGGCGCGGATCGTTTCGGTCGATATCTCGGCGGCGGAGGCTGCCGATGGAGTGCTTGCGGTGATGACCGGGGTGGATCTGCGCGCCGATGGCATCGGGCCCATTCCGACGCGGGTCAAGCGCAAGCGGGCTGACGGCTCACCGAACCTGGAGCCGCCCTACTATGCGTTGGCGACCGGAGCGGTTCGCCATCTCGGCGAGGCCGTCGTCGCCGTCGTCGCGAGGACCGCCGCCGAGGCAAAGGACGCGGCCGAGCTCGTGGAGGTCGACTACGACGTCGTCGAGTGCGTCGTGGATACCGCAGCCGCTGCGGAGCCAAGCGCGACGAAGGTGTGGGACGAGTTCGACGACAACATCTGCTTCGAGTACAGGCTTGGCGACAAGGCGGCGGCCGAGAGCCGGTTCGCGGAGGCCGCCCACGTGGTGAGCGAGCAGCTCAGCATCAGTCGGGTTGCCGCCAACCCGCTGGAACCGCGCACCGCCCTCGGCGTGTTCGACCGGCGCAGCGGCCGCTACAACCTGACCGCCGGCCTCCAGTCTCCCCATGCCATTCGCGCCGAGATCGCGGAAGTCTTCGGCGTGCCGGTGGGCAAGGTCCGTGTCGTCGCGCCCGATGTCGGTGGCGCCTTCGGAATGAAGGCGAGCCTGCATCCCGAGCTGGTGCTGACGCTGTGGTGCAGCCGCATCCTCGATCGGCCGGTGCTCTTCGTCGCCGAGCGGGGGGAGGGATTCCTCTCCGATCACCAGTCTCGAGACAACGTGTCGAAGGTGTCGCTGGCGCTCGACGCGAACGGGCGGTTTCTGGCGTTGAGGGTCGATACGATTGCGAACATCGGTGCCTATGTGGCCTCGAACGGTCTGCATTCGCCCACCAACAACCTCGGCGGCCTGGCGGGTGTCTACACCATCCCCGAGTTCGACGTGACGGTTCGCGGGGTGTTCAGCAACACGGTCCCCACGTGTCCCTATCGCGGAGCCGGGCGGCCTGAAGCGTCCTACTGCATCGAGGCGTTGATCGATCGCGCGGCCAGGACGCTGGGCATCGATCGCGCCGAGCTTCGGCGGATGAACATGATCTCACCCGACCAGATGCCCTACCGGACGAACCTCGTCTACACGTACGATTGCGGCGAATTCGAAGTCATCATGGACCGGTGTCTTGAGGCCGCGGGATGGCGCGATTTCGAGACGCGGCGCGCGGAAGCGGCGGCGCGAGGCAAGCTGCGCGGTATCGGGATCGCTTGCGTCATCGAGATCGCCGGAAGTCCCAACGACAGGCCGTTCGAGGAGTACGCCGAGCTGCGCTTCGACGCCGCGGGTGACTTGACCATCCTCGCGGGAAGCCATTCCCAAGGTCAGGGCCACAGCACCGCCTACCGGCAGTTCGCAGCCGAATTGCTCGGTCTCCCGGCAGACAACGTGCACGTCTCGTACGGAGACACCGACATGGTGCCCCACGGGCGTGGAACCTTCGGTTCACGCACCATGATGGCGGTTGGCGCGGCCTTCTCCAGGACCTCCGAGAAGATCGTGGAACAGGGCAAGCAGATTGCCGCGCACATGCTTGAGGCGTCGGCTGACGATGTCGGCTTCAGGGCGGGCAACTTCGTCATCGAGGGGACCGATCGGGCGATCTCGCTTCGCGACGTGGCGGCGGCGTCCTACTCGCTTGCGGCGATGCCTGCCGGGATGGAGCTTGGGCTTCGGGCCTCTTCTGTCGTTGCGCTGGATGCGGCGACGTTTCCGAATGGATGCCACGTCTGCGAGATCGAGATCGATCCGGAAACCGGCGAGCGGGAGATCGTCGCCTACCACGTCGTCGACGACGTGGGCACGGTTGTGAATCCTCTGCTGCTGGACGGACAGATTCTGGGCGGGGTCGTCCAGGGGATCGGGCAGGCCCTCAGCGAATACCTTGTCTACGATCCGGACGGTCAGGTGCTGACCGGGACATTCCAGGACTACGCCATGCCGCGCGCCGAGGATGTCCCCTTCGTGCACATCGAGAGCCATGCCGTTCCAACGGCGACGAACCCGCTCGGGGTGAAGGGAGCGGGCGAGGCGGGCACCGTCGGCGCGCTTCCGGCCGTGATGAGCGCGGTCCTCGACGCATTGTCCCCGATCGGCGTGACCGCGTTCGATATGCCGGCGACGCCGGGGCGGCTGTGGCAGGTCATCCACAACGCGAGATCCACGCACTCCGTGGCAGCCGGTGTGTCGACCGATGGCTGATTGCGTGATGTATCTCGAGCGCCTGTACCCCGACACGTCGGTCGAGCGGGCGATCCTGGATCCCGACATCGAGCTTCTCGTCAGGGACGTCGACACGCTCGACGAACTCGATCCGTCCGAGTGCGGGCGGGTGGACGGGCTCATGGTGTTCCGCCACCACATCACGGCCGACGACCTGGACCGCTTCCCGAAGCTGCGCGTTCTGGTGCGCATGGGAGTGGGCTTCGACCGTGTCGATCTTGTCGCTGCCGCGGAGCGCGGGATCGTCGTCAGCAACGTGCCCGATTACGGAACGACCGAAATCGCGGACCACACGATGGCCATGGTCCTGGCCTTGCGGCGGGGCATCCTGCTGCACCACGAGGCCCAGCGCCGCGATCCGCCGGCGCCGTGGACATACATCGAGACCCCTCTCGTGGAGAGGTCCAGCAGCCAGACCTTCGGCATTGTCGGGCTTGGGCGGATCGGTACGGCGGTCGCCCTGCGTGCCAAGGCGTTCGGCTTTCGCGTTGTGTTCTACGATCCCTACCTGGCGAATGGCGTCGACTTGGCGCTCGGCGTGGAGCGGGCGCGGACCTTGCCCGAGCTGCTGAGCGTCTCCGACGTCCTGTCCTTGAACTGTCTGCTTTACGATGAAACGCGCGGCATGATCGGCGCTGCAGAGCTGGCCCAGCTTCCGCGGAACGCCGTGGTCGTCAATACGGCGCGGGGCGGGCTGCTCGATATCGATGCGTTGCACGCAAAACTCCGCGACGGGCACCTGGCGGGGGCCGGACTGGATGTTCTTGCGGTCGATCCCCCCGGTGACACGGTGCCGGAGTTGCTCCGCGCCTACCGGCAGCGGGAGCCCTGGCTGGAAGGCCGTGTCGTCTTCTCGCCGCACGTCGCCTACTACTCCGAGAAGGCGCAGCATGACACGCGCGTCAAGTCGGTGGAGACGATGCAGGCAGCTCTCTCCGGGCGGCCCCAGAACGTGGTCGTGGGCCCCGGAGCCGTGACCATGGGGCTGGATAGCCGGCTGCGGTAAGCCCGGGCGACTGGGCCGCAGGGCAGCGCGCCCTGTATTGGCCGGCGGCGGTACGAGGCGAGAAAGACATGTTGGACATTCTCAGGAAAGGCGCCGGCCCGTACCGCAGCGCGGCTGTCGCCGCGGGTGGCCTGGTCTATGTGTCCGGCCAGGTGGCCGACTGCGAGTCACCCGATGTTGCGACCCAGACCCAGGAGGTTCTCGACAAGCTTGACCGGATCCTCGTCGAGATGGGCTCGGACCGGTCCCGGATCGTGTTCGCGCAGGTCTGGCTTGCCGATATTGCCGACTATGACGCGATGAACCGGATCTGGGACGCCTGGGTGGTTCCGGATCAGGCACCGGCCCGCGCCGCCGTCGAAGCCCGGCTGCCGGATCCGCGATATCGCATCGAGATTATGGTGATCGCTACCCGGAATGAAGGCCCTCAGGGCTGATCGGTCCTACTGTCTTTTCAAGGGACCGACTGCCGCCGGCTTCGTCTCCGATAGGGCGTTCGCGCCGCTGGCGGAGGTACGATCCACCGCGAGGGACAAGGTGAGGGCGGCGACCATCGCCACCGCGACGATCACGAACACCATGGATGGCAACTGCATGTCCATGACGGTTCCGTAGATGATCGGGCCGAAAATCCCGCCGATGCTGAATCCCGTCGTGACCAGGCCAAAGACCCGGCCCATGGCGCCCGCAGATGCGGATTTGCGCACGATCATGTCGCGTGACGGGGCGATCATGCCGCTGAACAGTCCGGCAATTCCCATCAGCAGGGTCACGCCATTGGCCGGAAGCGCCGTGAATGCGATCGCGGCGACGATCGCGGCATTGATGCCGAAGCAGACGGCGGTCACCTGACCATGAGCCTTCACGCGATCGGCGAGCAGGCCGCCGACGAGAACGCCGACAGCGCTTGCTCCGAGATAGGCGGTCAGCGCGACGGTTGCGGAGGCAAGTGTAAATCCGAAGGCGCCCTGGAGGGCGACGATGCCGAAGTTGCTGATGCCCATCAACGAGAGGCCGATCAGCAGGAAGAATCCGGTGAGCAGCCAGATTCGCGGTTTGGTGAGCAGGGCCCGGACGGTGTCGCCGCCGGCCGACGGGTGCGGGTAGGCACTCTTGGAATCCGATGGCGTGGCCAGCAGGAGAGCGGCGGCGACGGCGAGACCAATCGACCCGACGGCGACCAGTGCGCCTCGGACGCCCAGCCCTTCGACAAGACTGATGATCAACAGCGGTGCCACCGCGGTCCCGAGATTCCCGGAAAACGTATGGTAGGAGAAGGCGCGTCCGATCCACCGATCTACGACCGAGTGGGAGAGGATGGCATAGTCCGCCGGATGGTAGACGCTGTTTGCCAGGCCGATGAGCCCGCCGGCAATCAGCAGCCATGTGTAGGTGAACGTCTGGGACAGCAGGATGAACGTGAGACCGCCGAGGATCAGGCCGGACACCAGAGTGCGCCTGGGACCGGTCCGATCGACCAGAAACCCGATCGGTGTCTGCGTAACGGTGGTGACGCATCCGAAAACCGTCACCGCCAGGCCGAGCTCGAGATAGGTGACGTCGAAAGCGTCACGGAAGTACGGAAACATCAACGGCAGAACCAGCATGTAGACATGGCTGAGGCCGTGCGCGGCGCAGATGCCGGACACCTGCGTGACGTTGCGGGTCGCGAGCGACACCCCAAGCTGCTGTGACATTGCGAGGTCCTAGCAAAGGGTCATGACGGCGGGCGCAAAAGGCATTGTCAGCCCGGTGTCGGCAAGTCGCCGGGGGGAGGGTCGGCAGGCGGGCCCCTGCTTCAGGCCCTTATGGTCCATTGGTGAACGCGCAACACGTCCTTGTTTTCGGGTCACCAGCCGTGAAACCAGAGGGCCTCTTCGTTGGGCACCGTATCGTTCTCCGCCGCCATCAGCGATCGGTAGCGGCCGCCGCAGAACACCAGCGGAGAAGGACTCTTCTGGCCGTTGCGGGAAAGGGCGACGACCTTGCCCAGAACAATGAGGTGATCGCCTCCGTCGATACGCTGGTATGTCTCGCATTCCAGCCACGCGACCGCTCCGGGAAGAAGCAGCGTGTTGGTCTGGCTGCCGGGCAGGGGGGCGACGTCTTTCCACTTGTCGGTCAGAGCGCGCGCAAAAGTGTTGGAGATCTCGGTCTGCGAGCTGTCCAGGATGTTCACGGCAAACTCGCCGACCGCCGACCAAATCGCGTAGGCCTTCGAGCTCCTTGCGATGCTGAAGAGGACCAGTGGCGGGTCCAGAGACACCGAGCCAAAGGATCCGATGGTCGCGGCCACCGGCTCCCCGTGGTGCACCGAGGTGACGACCGACACACCGGTCGGAAACAGGCCGAGCGTGTCCCGGAACTCTCGCTGGGAGAAATCCGGGCTCGGCAAGGTCATCTCCATGGCCTTGAAAGAGTGAGCGGGGCTGACCGTCATCGTCGGTATCTCCTGCCCGCTATGCGGCCTGACCGGCGGTTGCGAGCGCCTTTTCGACAAGGTCCTTGGCGCGTGCGCCATCGTAGTTGCGGAACATGTTCTGCTTCACGATGAACGAGGCGCCGCCGTAGAACTTCTCGTACTGCTGGTGTCGATTGGCGAACTCGGATCCGATGAAGTCCCAGGCGAGCCGCATCAGGGCAATACGTTCGCGGGCGCCGGAGATTCCAGAGCGCATGTAGCGCTCCATGTCCGGTCCGGTGACCGGGCTTTCCAGGTCCTTGACCGAGGACGGCATGGTGATCATCGCCGAGCCGGTAAGCTCGCGGACGATGTCGATCATGCGGGGGTTGATCTCGGACTGGAGCGCCATGACCGCATAGAGCGTGGCCCGGCACGGCCACACGACGCCGTTCTCGTCGATGGTTGCCCGGGACTCCTGCGCCTCCAGCATGGTTTCGACGATCGTGGCCAAGGCGGCGAGCTCGCCCATCTGGGTCATGACCGGCGGAATGCCGGCGGTGCCGGTGGTCTCGTTCATGCGCATTGCCAGCCCGACGAGGAAGCGGAGCTTCGTCGCATAGCGCGCCTGGGCCTGGAGGTTCCCGTAGGCATGGGAAGGCGTCTTCCACCACTGGTCGCGGCAGACCTCCAGGTTGCGGTAGATGAAGACGTGTTCCCAGGGAATGAACACGTTGTCGAGAACGACGAAGCAGTCGGACTCGTCGAAGCGGCTGGTCAGCGGATAGTCGAAGCTGTTGTTGGCGTGGGCCGCGAACGGCCGCCTCGGGTAGAGCTTGAGGCCCTCCGCGTTGATCGGGATCGACACGCCGATCGCGTAGTTCTCATCGCCCGGCTGCAGCGGATGAATGCAGCTGAGATACAGGATGTCGGAGTAGATGCCGGCCGTGGCGAGCTGCTGCGCGCCCGAGACGACGATGCCGTCGTCGCGCTCCTTCACGACACCGGCATAGAGAGTCGGATCGCTCTGCTTGTGGGCAGGCTGAGACCGATCGATCTGCGGGGGCACGATCGCGTAGGTGGCCCAGAGATGGTTCTCGCGAAGATGCTCGTAGTGCGCGACGACGTTGTCGGCGAACTGCTGGCCGCCAGCCCCCATCACCTCCGGCACGGCAGCGTATCCACAGAAGAAGCCGGCCACATGGTCGGGCGTCCGGCCCATGAGGCCAAAGGTCGATTCCGCCCAGATCTCGGAGGCTTTGCGCTTGGAGCGGATGTCCTCGAGGGTTTTCGGAATCTGGTAGGCCCGCAGGACGCGTTCCCCGGAAGAAGGAGAAACGTACGTCAGGTCATCGCGGTAGCGGTCGTCGTTGGCGAGATCGAACAGTCGCGCGGCCGATCGGGCGGCGGCGGAGAAGAGCGGATGCTCCGCAACGTTCTTGATGCGCTCGCCGTCAACGAAGACCGCGCGCCCGTCATCGAGGGACGCCAGGTAGTCATCGCCTGTCCGAACCGAACCGGCGGCCGGGCGGGCATCGAGTGTGATGTCGTGGGCAGCATCTGTCATTCCGGTTTCCAGTTCTAACCTCTGCGTGGAAATAGATACAATCAGTAGCTAAATACTGTAGGTTAAATTTTAATTTGTCAAGCGCGCCGACCACGACTGGTCCGGCGCTCCAAATCTCGCTTCCGGGCGCTGCTTCCCAGCGCAAGACGGCCTGTCTGGCTCCTGCCGCATAGTGCCATCGCCGTCGGTCATTGATTATATAAATTAGCTGTTATAAAACCTATAAATCGGAGATAAAAATATAGACATAAATTCTGATTGATCAAATATTGTGCGATGGCAGCTCGGGTGAGGGGAGCATGCGCGTGACAGTCAATATGAGTGCCGGGAGGCAGCCGGCAGTCCCGGCTTTGGGGCGATGCGGCCGCTGTCCGTTTCACCTGGGTGGCCGTCGAGGTCGCGATGCGGCGTAGGAGCCCCTCGCTCTCCAGCCTCATGGTCTGGATCGCCGGCGCCGTCATGCTGATCATGATGTTGCACGTCGTTGCCGACGTGGTGGGCCGGTATGTCTTCGCTTCGCCCATCGACGGGACGCTGGAGATCGTCTCCGGCTACTACATGGTGGCGCTCGTCTTTCTTCCCCTGGCCTACGTCACCCGGAAGAACGGCCATATCTTCGTGGAACTGTTCACCATGCGGCTGCGGCCGAGCAGGGTCAGTCTCATGGACGCTGCCGCGGAGACGCTCGCCTTTGTCTATGTCGGCTTTCTGGCTTGGCAATGCGGCGTAGAAGCCTGGCGGCGCACGATGGATGGCGAGGCGTGGGAAACCGCCGAAGGTCTGGTCGCCATCTGGCCCAGCCGTTGGCTGCTGCCGCTGGGCCTCGGCCTCATGGCGATCTGCCTGCTGAGGCGCATCGCCTTCTACATCCGCAGGTACCGCCGCGAGGTCAGTCAATGACGATCTCGTCGGGCCTTCCTTGTCGATGCGCACAATGGCGGGCTTGCCGATGAGCTCCCTTGAAATCGGTTTCGCCGGCATCGCCGGGATCATCGTGCTCATCGCGCTGAGGGTCCGCATCGGCGTGGCGCTCGGCGTAGTCTCCTTCGTTGGAATCTGGGCAATTCGCGGCCCGGATGTCGCGATCACGATGCTCGGAACGACCCCGTTCGAATTCGCCGCGCACTGGTCCCTGTCGGCGATCCCGATGTTCCTGCTGATGGGCGCGGTCGCCTATCATTCGCGCATCACGACGGAGATCTTCAGGGTTGCGGAACTGTGGCTCGGTGGCTTGCCCGGTGGGCTGGCCGTTGCCGCGAACTGGGCCTGCGCAGGCTTCTCCGCCGCGTCGGGGGCTTCGATCGCCACGGCTGCCGCCATGGGGCGCATCACCATCCCCGAGATGATCCGCGCGGGCTACGACAAGGGGCTTGCGACCGGTGTGGTCGCGAGCAGCGGCACGCTGGGGATCATGATCCCGCCCAGCATCGCGATGGTTCTCTACGGCATCTTCGCCGAGGTCTCGATCACCAAGCTGTTCATCGCCGGTGTCCTCCCTGGCGTGCTGACGGCCACGGTGTACGCCTTGATGATCATGATCCGCTGCAAGGTGAATCCGGAACTCGCCCCGAAAAAGCCGATGACCGTCAGCTGGGGCGATCGGTTCCGCTCATTGGCCGGGATCTGGCCGTTGGCCGTCCTCCTCGTGGGACTGATCGGCGGCCTCTACGGTGGCATCGTCACGGCAACCGAGGCGGGTGCGCTCGGCGCCATCCTGTCGATCGCAATCGCGGCGTTCCGAGGCCGCATGAGCGTTCGGATCCTAACGTTGAGCGTCGTCGAGGCGCTGACCAACACCGCCCGGATCTTCTTCATTGCCGTCGCGGCCGTGCTGCTGTCGCGGTTCCTCACATTGAGCGGCATGCCCGGCTTTCTGATCGACCTGATCGGCTCCTGGGCGGCCGACCCGCTGCTCCTGATCCTGGCTACCGCGGTCATCTATCTGCTGCTCGGCATGTTCCTCGACCCGATCGGGCTCATGCTGATCACGCTGCCGCTCTTCATTCCCCTGTTCGAAGCCCTCGACTTCGACATGATCTGGTTCGGCATTCTGGTGATCAAGTTCATCGAGATCGGCCTGATCACGCCGCCTGTCGGGATGAATGTCTACGTCATCAAGAGCGTCGTTGGAAAAGACGTGCCGCTTGAGACGATCTTCCGAGGGGTTGGATGGTTTTTGCTCTGTGAGCTCTTCATCATGGCGGCGCTTGTCAAATTTCCCGCCATCTCTCTCATGCTCCCTAGTTTCATGAACTAAGAACGTACGTGGTGAGGTGTAATCCGAAAGACGAAAACTGGAAAGGGTGGGGTTTATGACTTACAAGACACTCGCAGCATTGGTCGGTGGCGTGGCATGCGCCGTCGCATTCACATCCGTTGCAGGCGCCAAGGAGTATCTCTACGGGAGCTTTCTGCCACCGCAGAGCAACGTCCACAAATACGGGGTCGAGCCTTTCATTGAGGAGGTTCGGACACAGACCGACGGCAGCGTCGATTTCTCGCTTCGGACCGGTGGCCAGCTTTTCAACGCGCGCGAGACGTTGCGCAGCGTCGGGGGGCGTGTCGCCGACGCCGGCGTCGTCATCATGAGCTTCAACCAGACCGAACTCAAAAACGTGTTCACCATCGTCGATATGGCGATGATGGTCGAAGACCCGCTGGCGGCGCAGGGGGCCGTGCTCGAGACGATCTATCTGAACTGTCCGGAGTGTCTGAAGGACTTCAAGAAGAATGACGTCGTCCTGCTGGCGACCTACGGGCTCACGCCGTATGCGATGATGTGCAACACCGACGTTGCGCAACTGGCCGATGTGGCCGGCAAGCGCGTGCGGACCTCGGGCCCCAACGCCCGCTGGGCGAAGGCGATGAATGCCTCGCCGGTGGGCATGAGCTCTTCGGACATGATCGAGGCGATCCAGCGCGGGCAGATCGACTGCATCATCGGGCCGACGGGGTGGATCACCAACTACAAGATCGAGGCCGACATCAAGTCGATCATCGATTTCCCGATGGGGGTCTATATGGGCGCCGCCCATGTCATCCTCAACCGGGACGTCTGGTCCCGTTTCTCCGACAGTGAGAAAGAAGCCATGCTGGCGGCGGCGCCCGAGGCCATCTCGGGTGCGACGATCCTGGGCTACTTCGCCGAGGGACAGGCCGCGCGCGCTGCGGCCGCCGAGAACGGGATCGCCATCCATCCGGGCGGCGCGGAATTCGCGGACCTCCTGACCGAATTCAAGAAGGAGGAGATGGACGCGATCCGGACCGCCGCAGAGGAGCGTGGCGTGAAGGACCCGGACGCGATCATCGACGCATTCCTCAAGAACGTCGAGAAGTGGAACGGCATCATGGCCGCGGCGAATATCGATCGCGATGACCTGGAGGCCGCCGACGCTGCCTATTCCAAGATCTTGTGGGACGAGCTCTATTCCAAGCTGGATCCCGACAAGATCTGATCCAAACCGCGTACGATTGGGCGACGACACCGAACCTGGCGGCTGCCTAATTGGCAGTCGCCAGGTGCTCCCCATGGACGGCGCGCGACATCATGAGCCGACAGGACAGGTGAACAGAGCATGTATCGGGACCTCAGGGACTTCATCGACCTCGTGGATGGAATCGGTGATCTCAAGCGAGTCAGCGGCGCCGATCAGGATTTCGAGATCGGGGGAATTACCGAGGTTGCCGCGGGGGCGCCCGAGTGTCCGGCACTGCTGTTCGACGAGATTCCGGGACAACCGGTCGGCAATCGCATCTTCTCGAACGCGACCGTCAATGCCCGGCGCGCGGCACTTGCGCTCGGCATCGACCACGAGCTTCCGCCTATCGAGATCCTGAAGGCCTGGAAACGCAAACGGGCCGAGTTCAAGCCCATCGAGCCGGACCTGAAGACCGATGGCCCGTTTCTCGAGAACGTCATGGAAACCGGCCAGGTCGACGTGACCAGGTTTCCGTGCCCGATCTGGCATCGCAAGGATGGCGGAGCCTATATCGGATCCGGAAGTCTCGTGATCACCAAGGATCCGGACTCCGGCTGGGTCAACGCCGCGATTTACCGGGTTCAGGTGCACGGACCGGACACCCTCACTGTGCAGTTCGACCACACGGGTCGGCACGGCGCGATGATTTCCCGAAAGTACTGGAACGAAGGGCGGCCATGCCCGATCGCCATCGTGAACGGGCAGGATCCCGCCCTGTTCATGTCGGGGTTCGAGTACCTGCCGGAAGGACAGTCTGAGTACGCCTTCGCCGGCGGCATCAAGGGGATGCCCGTGGAGGTCTGCCCGGCGCCGCTCACGGGCCTGCCGGTTCCCACCCACTCGGAAATCGTGCTGGAGGGCGAGCTTCTTCCCTTCGATGAGCACTCCCTGCCGGAGGGGCCGTTCGGCGAATTCACCGGCTATTACGCCGCCGACAAGCGGCCGGCCCCTGTGATGAAGGTGACGGGCGCCTACTACCGATCGAACCCCATCCTCCTGGGCTCGCCGCCGATGAAGCCGCCGCGCTTCCACTTCGGCATCCCGCTGCGCGCCGCGGGCATTTGGAGCAATCTGGAAAGCTGCGGCGTCTCCGATATCGTCGGCGCCTGGCAGCACGTGTCCCAGCTGATGACAGTGGTCGCCCTGAAGCAGCGATACGCCGGTCACTCCAAGCGGGCGGCCCTGATCGCCGCCGCCAACAGCTACATGGGCCGGGTCGTGGTGGTCGTGGACGAGGACGTCGATCCGTCCAACCTCGCCGATGTCATGTGGGCGGTGACGACGCGTGCGGAGCCCTCGGAAGATGTCGACATCATCCGCAGGGGATGGAGTTCGGCGCTCGATCCCCGGCTTTCCGACGCAGACCGGGAAGTGGGGCTGACCGGGAACTCCAAACTGATCATCGACGCCTGCATTCCCTTCGAACGCCTCGGCAGCTATCCGCCGACTTCGGCCCTGACGCTTGCCGAGGCCGCCGAGATCAAGGCGCGCTGGAAGCACGTGCTGGCCTAGCGAGTGCGTCTGATCGGGAAGCGGTTGGCGCAACTTGCGCCCGCTCTCCCTGGAGCCGTACCCTTTGACCGATTGGGGAACGGTCACACGCCGTCAGGTGGGAGATGCCGTCGGGCGCTGTCTGGGTGCAGTTAGCGCGCGCCGGCGCCCTTCTGGTCCGCGATCATGAGACTGACAGGACAGCTGTCCGCGGTAGCGGCGCTCAACTCGTGTGGGAAAGCAAGCCTCTGCCTTGCTGGCGCGCTCGGCCTTGAGGGGCTGCTACCGGCGCCTGCTTGATGATGATCCCCTGTGCCTTCAACCGCGTGATCGCGGTGGAGAACTGATCAGTCGTCATGTGGCGGACGTCCGGTGTCGGCGGATCCGAAGCGGCTCATGTCGAGGTTACGGTCGCTCCCAACGTGCGCGCGGCTTCGTCGTTGAGCGCAACGATCCGGCGGGCATAGGAGGCCAACGCCTCGCCGGCTTCCGTCGGAACCAACCCTCTGCCCTTGCGGACGAAGAGCTTGGTGCCGGCCTGCTGCTCGAGCTTCTCTGCCTTCTGACTATATCGAGTATCGAAAAGTACTATGTGACCGTCTGCGGAAGGTCAATTCCGGTCGGGGGCAACAGCACGGGAACCCTCTTTCGCGGCGTCAGCCGAATGCGGAGACTCGCTCGTTGCCGGCCACCAGCTCGGCGCTGATCTCCTCGATGGTCATCCGCCGCTCCATCGCCGCTCCGCGCAGGCGGGCGAACGCTGCCGTCTCGCTGATGCCGTACTCGGTCATGATCGCCAGTTGCGCCGCGAAGACATGACGGCGGCGTTTCAACCGGTCTTCAAGGCGTTCGATCTGATCCTCCAGCTTGGAGCATCGATCAAACATTTGGCATCCCATCCTCAGCGCGGTGAGGACACCGGCGGTCCGCACCGGCTTCATCAGGTAGGCGGAAATCGACAGCCGAAGGATTCGATTGAGATGCGAGGGCGCCTCGGAGCCCACCAGGGCAATGGTAGGGAGCCTTCGGCCCGTACCCGCCGGCAGCATGTGCTCGGAAATCTCCGCCTCGCCGTCGACGAACAACGCCGTGAGCTTCGTTGCCCCCTCGACGTGCTCTTCCTCGACCGCATGGCAGGGCACGGACACGGCGCCGAGCCTTGAGAGCTGCCGGGTGAGGGTGGCCCTGTCCTGATCGCTGCATCCGAGGAGCCCGATCCTGGCCGCGCGGAGCGAGTGGCGGCTTTGCTTCATGCCTCCGGCCTTTTCCTAGAGCAACAGCCTGGATGGATCTTTCGGTCGCGCGGCCTCCGACTTCCTCGCAAGCGCATCGAGGTCGAGCCACGCCAGGTAAGGATCGGGTTTGACCGGCTCTGAGGCCTCCCAGAAGATGTCGAACGAGCCCCCGGCTGTTGATCGCCCGAGCCGAGGGGTCAGGAACGCATGATTGTTCTCCGGGTCGACGGAAACGGGCCCCTGAGGCGCCTCGTACCGGTCCCGATAAAGCGCTTCCCGTACGCTGGAGACGTCGGCGGTGCCGGCCTCGGCGATGGCGCGGCCGAGCAGAGTGGCGCAGAGAAACGCGGCCTCGGTATCCACCGAGGGAAAGCCGTAGCCTTTGTAGCGGTCACGATACTGGGCCAGGAATGTCGTGTTCTCGGGCCGGTCGATGCTCTGAAAATAGACCGACGAGACCAGGTGGCCGCCGGGGTGCTGCCCGGTCAGCTTCAGTTCGGCCTCGCAGAGGCTCAGGCTGAGCATTGGAATCTGCGCCAGCTCCGGCCGGGTGGCGATGGCGGCATGCCAGGCGGTGTAGAAGCTGTAGGCGGATTCCCCTACGAGCGTGTTGAGCACGGCGCCCGGGGCCTGGGCAGCGATGTCTTCGACCATGTAGTCGTGTGCCAATTCTCCAAGCGGAACCAGTCGTTCAGCGACGATCCTTCCTCCACCGGGCGAGATGATCTCGCGCATGACGCGATTGATCTCCCAGGTCCAAACGTAGTTGGAGCCAAGGCAGTAGATGCGCGGGTCGAGGTTCTCCAGCACGTGGGCGGCGAGCGGCACCACGTGCTGGTTGGGCGACGCGCCGAGATAGATGACGTTCTCGCTGCTTTCAAAGCCTTCGTAGCGGGCCGAATGCCAAAGGAGTGCGCCGCTCCCTTCCACCAGTGGCAGTACCTGCTTGCGCGACGCGGAAGTGTAGCAGCCGATGATGTGGCGCACGTGGTGTCGGTTGATCAGGGCGTCGCACTGCTCGCGATACTGCGAGATCGATCCACCCGGATCCATGACAATCGGGCGCAGCTCGAAGTCCAGGTCCGGGTTGGCGTTGATCTGCTCGATCGCCAGCGTGACCCCGTTGAACATCTCCAGGCCCATGATCCCGTAGGTGCCGGTCAGGGAGTAGAGGATCCCGACGGGCACGGACGTTTTCTTGCGGGAGCGCTGACGGTGGGGCTTCGGGCGGATCATATCAGGAGATGCTCGCGAATATTTCCCGCCTCGACCTGGCCCGAGGCGATCTCCGAAACGATACGCCCCTTCTCCATCACGTAGCAACGTTCGGCAATCGACAGGATCGTGTCGAGATTCTGCTCCACGAAGAGAATGGTCGTGCCGATCTCATCGCGGATCGTCTTGAGCGCTTCGCAGATCATCTGGACGATCGACGGCTGGACGCCCTCCGACGGCTCGTCGAGCAACATGAAGCTGGGGCTTCCGATCAGCGCGCGGCCGATGGCAAGCTGTTGCTGCTCACCGCCGGACATCGTGCCCGCGACCTGATTCCGCCGCTCCGACAGGCGCGGAAAGAGCTCGAAGACGAACTCCCTGAGCTTGCGCCCGCCCCGTCCTCCGATGAGCTCGCCGACGGTCAGATTCTCGCTGACCGTCATCCGCGGAAAGACGTCCCGGCCTTGCGGGATGTACCCCATACCGAGCCGGGCTCTTGCGTCCGCTGGCGTTGCGGTCACGTCCTGTCCGTGCAGGAGGATGGTGCCGTCGGTCGCGCGGATCAGGCCGATCAAGGCGCGAACGGTGGTGGTCTTGCCGACGCCGTTGCGGCCGATCAGGGCCACGATCTCGCCGCTGGCGATCTGCATGTCGACGCCCTGGAGGATCGGCGTGGCTCCATAGCCGGCGCGCAGGCCCGTCACCTGCATGGCAAGTTCACTGGACATGGGGCTTCCCCAGATAGATTTCCCCGACACGTGCGTCGGCGACGATGTCGTTGATGTGCCCGCGCGCGAAGACCTGTCCGAGATGCATGACGGTGACCGTATCGGCGATCTGGCGCACGAAGGACATGTCGTGCTCGACGGCAAGGATCGTCATCCCGTCAGCCTTCAGCTGCTTGATGAGTTCCCCCGTCCGGAACGTCTCCTCGTCGGACATTCCTGCCGTTGGCTCGTCGAGAAGAACGAGCTTGGGTCCGAGCGCGAGCGCCATGCCGATCTCGAGCCATTGCTGCTGGCCGTGGGAGAGAAGTCCTGCCGGCTTGTCGGCCTGGCCATCGAGATCGAGGAGGGTGAGCAGCCGCTCCTCCTCCGCGGCGATTTCGTGCCGGCCGGCACGACGCTGCAGCGCCACATGCAGATTCAACCGGGTTGAGAGTTCCTTGAACACGCTCGGCTTCTGCATCTTGATGCTCATGCCGCGCTGGACGCGCCGGAACGCTTCGGCATGGGTGATTTCCATGCCGTCGAAGAAGATGCGGCCCTCGTCGGGTCTGTGGTAGCCGACGATGAGCTTGAACATCGTGCTCTTGCCGGCGCCGTTCGGTCCGATGAGGCAGTGGATCTCGCCGCGCTCGATTTCCAGATCGACACGGTCCACCGCGCGCATCCCGCCGAACTGCTTGGAGACGCCTTCGCTGTGCAGAATGGCCGTCATGCGTCCTCGCTCCTGAGCTCGGCGTTGCCGGCGGGCATCCGCGTTCTGCGGGAGGCCGTCCATTTCCCGATCCGCGCCAGGCCGACCACGAAGCCTTCCGGCACGAAGAGGACGGTGGCCAGCAGGAGCCCGCCCATCAGGATCAGCGCCCATTGCTGGCTGTAGATCGTGATGGTCTGGAAGGCGAGGAGCAGGACGAAGGTGCCCAGCGTGGTGGCGGTGATGTCTCCGCGCCCGGCGAAGGCGACCCAGACGATGGGCATCGCGGCGGCCGGCAGGCCGACGCTCGACGGTGTGATGAACTGCCCCCATGCGGTGTAGAGAACCCCGCTCAGACCGGCCAGCGCGCTGCCGATCACGAAGGCGAGCATCTGGTATTTGCGGATGTCGTAGCCGAGCAGCTCCGCGCGTTCCGGATCCTCCCGGATCGCCACCAGGACGTACCCGAACGGCGAATTGAGCAGGATGCGGACCGCGAGATAGACGACGAGGAGGAGGCCGATCAGCACGTAGTAGAGCGTCGACTCGAGGATCCAGACATCGCCACCGAACCAGGGAACGGTCAGGGGCGGCATGCCCAGCATGCCGTTGAAGCCGTTCAGTCGTGCCTCGCCGATGGCCCATTCCGGTCCGGCCGTCTGGCCGAGGAAATAGGCAAGTGCCAGCGTCATCGACAGCGTCATGATGCCGAAGAACACGCCTGTGACCCGGCCGTAGATCATGAAGTAGCCGAACACATACGCCGCGACCGCGGCCAGACCGACGGCGAGCAGGAGCGCGAGGATGGTCAGCCCGTACTGCTCGCCCATCAGGATGGACAGAACCCCGTAGCCGTAGCCGCCGATGCCAAAGAAGAAGGTCTGCCCGAACGACAGCATGCCGGTGTAGCCCCACATGATGCTGAGGCCCATCGCCATGAAGATCCACAGAAGGAAGTAGGCGAAGTTACCGACGTCGTAGGGGTCGGCAAAAAGCGGATATGCCACCGCGACGAGGCAGAAGACGGCGAAGGACATCCAGAAGCCGCGACTGGTGCCCAGGGTCTGTGGCCCGTTGATATATCTCAGCATGTCTGCCCCTCAGAGGTTTCGCGCCCACTTGCCAAGCCAGCCCGAAAAGCCGTTCGGCAGCAGTCGGATCATGACCATGACGGCGAGAAGCATGCCGATCTGGCCGGCGATTTGGCCGTGCCACCCGATCAGCGCGGTGCGCACGATGGCGAGCGCCAGTCCGGCCGGTGCGGTGCCGAGCAGGACGTTGGTGCCGCCGACGACCACGGTGACGAACGATTCCACGATGAAGGTGGCCCCCATGGTCGGGATGAGCGTCATGGTGGGCGCATAGAGGGCACCACACAGGCCGGCGAGTGCGGCGCCGAGGCCGAACGTCAGTGCGTAGACCACGTTTGTGCGCATCCCGAGCGCCCGCGCCATGCTCGGGTTCTGCATCGTCGCCCGGGCATGGACGCCGAACCGCGTCTTCATGAACAGGAGATAGATGAAGGCGAGCACGCCGATCGCGGCCAGGAACAGGACCACCCGGTAGGTGGAGAAGGTGTAGATGCCCACCTGGAAGCTGCCCTGCGGCGTCCCGATGCCGGCAAAGCTCGACCCGACGACGATGAGCATCCCTTGGGTCACGATCAGGCTGACCGCCCACGTGGCGAGAAGGGAATCGAGTGGCCTCGCATAGAGCGAGCGCACCACGGTGACCTCGAGGATCACACCGGCGATACCCGCCGCCAACGCGCCGGCGACCTGGGCCGGCACCAGCGGCATGCCTTGCTGGACGAGCGCGGTGGTGACGTACGCACCGCACATGATGAACTCGCCGTGGGCCATGTTGATCACGCCCATCATGCCGAAGATGATGGCGAGGCCCGCGGCGGAGAGGATCAGGAAGGCAAAGACGTCGGCGAACTGATAGAGGACGGAGAAGATCTCTGCGGCCATTGCTGGCGCACTCCCGGTTCGGTGCGGTCTGTCACGGATCGAGCAGGCCCGGCGGGTCCGTCCGGCGGCCGGCAAAGCCGGAGCCGCACGAACCCGCCGACGTCGTCTCAGTTGGGCAGATTGTCCGGCGAGTACTGGGTGTGCGGGTTGCTCTGGGTCAGATCGCAGCCGATCTCTCCCAGCCAGTAGGGCTCGATGACGCCGAAGTCATGCAGCGTCTCGATGCCGTGGTCGTCCGTCACCGAGATCAGTCGCATCCGATGCGAGGTGTGCTGACTCTTCGGGTCGATGCAGATCTTGCCTTCCGGGCTGTCGACACAGGCATCGCCGTCGGCGATAACCTTGCGGATGTCCTCAAGCTTCGTCGACTGCGCCTTCTCCACCAGCATCTTGTACTGGTAGAGCGCGACATAGGCGTTGTAGCCCATGTCGTTGATGTAGGTTTCGTCCGGATACTTGGCGTGCCAGCGCTTCTTGAAGTCTTCGGCCTCCGGCGTGTCCAGCTCCTCGTACCAGTTCGCCACGGCCTTCAGCCCGCTGAGGGCCGGCGGCGCGAAGCGCTTGTGCTCGAAGCCCAGCATGACCTTGATCGGGCTGGCCATCGGATAGTGCACGTCCGACGCCGCCGCCTGCTCGAAGAAGGAATCCTGTGCGGCGCCAACGTTCAGCATCATCAGCCAGTCGGGTTTGGCCTTCTGGATGTTCTGGATCGTCTGCGCGAACTGCGAGACGCCGAGCGGGATGAATTCCTTTCCGATTACCTCGCCGCCAGCGTCGGCGAGAAGCTTTTCGGTCCATTCCGTCGTCAGATGGCCGAAGTTGTAGTCGGCGGCCACGACATAGACCTTCTTGCCATAGTGCTCGACCATGTAGGGAACCAGAGTGGACAGCTGCTGCTCCGGTACAGCGCCGTTGGAGATCATGCTGGCATCGCAGACCCCGCCTTCGTACTGGTTCGTATAGATGTAGAGCGTGTCGGTGCGATCCACGATCGGCCGAACGGCTTCGCGCGAGGCGGAGGTGATGCCGCCGATGAGCACGTCGACCTTGTCGCGCGAGAGCAGTCGGCGGGCGAAGGACTGGTAGCGGGCGTTGTCGCCCTGCGGGTCCAGATGGATGAGCTCGATCTGGCGCCCCATGATGCCGCCGGCGGCGTTGATCTCCTCGACGGCAAGCTCCGAGCCGTGCAGCTTGGGCAGCCCGATGAGTGCGAGGTCGCCGGAGACGTCTTCCAGCAGGCCGACCTTGATCGGATCGTCGGCCAGGGCCGGCTGGGCCATGGCCATTCCCAGTGCGAGCGCCGAGACCACGCTCGGCAGGACGATGTTCATGCGCATTGCGAAAACCCCCTTCTGATTGGATCTGTCTGGAAGCGCCGGGCGGTTCAGCCGCCCAGGTATTTTTTCAGGATGGACGCCCCCATCGTGTACTTGGGGTCCACCATGTTCCCGAGCCGGACGCGGCCGACCTGGCCGAGGAGCATGTACGCGTCGAGCTCCTCGAACCCGTAGTCGCTGGCCATCCAGCGCGTGAGCTCGCGGTAGGCAATGCGCGCGGCGTCCTCCATCGGGCGCGCGCTGCCGATCGTCATGATGAACTCTTCGGTCTCGAGCCGCGGCCACGCGAAGCTCCAGTCCTTGATGAGGTCGACGGTCAGCGTGACGGTGGCGGCCTGTTCCATGGCGACGCCGGTGAGTTCGCCGTCGCCCTGGGTGGCATGGCAGTCGCCGACGTAAAGGAGCGCTCCCTCCGTCTGCACCGGCAGGTAGATGATCGCGCCCGGGCGAACGTCGGGAAGATCCATGTTGCCGCCGTGATAGTCGGGCTGGAGCGACGAGATTGCCTCGATTTCCGGCGAAATGCCGATCGTCCCGATGAACGGCTCGTAGGGCAGCACCAGATCGTCCCAGTGCACCCCGTCCGCGTCGATCACGACCTTCTTGACCCGCTCCGGCAACGGCGCGTTCAGGGTCGCCGTCGCGGCGGTCCCGACGAGGCCACCGAACTCCGGAATGAGGCACGTGGTGCCCGCCGGCTGGGGGCCACGCGTCTCCACCGCCTTGATGTGAACGGCGAGGCAATCGCCCTTTCTGGCGCCGGTGACGAAGATCGGCCCGCTCTGCGGATTGAGGTAGGGATGGTTGGTCTTCTCGCTCGGTTTGTCGGCTTCCGATTTGATCGCGCCGCCGAAGGCATCCTGGGTCTCGACCACGACGGTGTCGCCCGGCGCGACGGTGAGCCTGGGCTCCGCGTAGGGGCCATAGGTGAAGTAGAACGTGCCTTGGTCGGCTTCGGTCAGGGCATGGGTCTTGCCGCTTTCCTTGCCTGCGAGGCCGCGTGTCGCCATGAGCGATCGGGGAAACCAGTCATTCGTGCTCACGCTGTTCTCCGTCTTAAAGGGCGGGATGCTTGCGGTGCCAGTCGGTGGCCTCCTGGAAGGCGTGACCGGCGCGGAAGAGTTTCGCCTCGTCCCAGTGGTTCGAAACGAACTGGAAGGCGACCGGCGTCCCCGCCTCGGTGAAGGCGCACGGCAGCGTGATGGTCGGGTTTCCGGACATGTCGAAGATGCAGGTGAAGCGCAGGAGATTCTGGAGCATCTCCACGTCCTCGCCGAGCGTCTCCATCATCGCGGTCGTCGGCGAGGCGTAGGCCTGGGCGGGAATGATGAGGAGGTCGATCTCCTCGAACAGGGCCGCGACGCGGCCGCGGAAGTCGTTCCGGCGCAGTATGATGTGCTGGTAGTCCATCGCCGACATGTCGCGCCCCATGTCGATGAGCCCGGCGAGACCTGGTCCGTACTCGTCCTTGCGGGCCGGATAGGTCGCCTCGTGGGCCACCGCCGTCTCGATGCCGCACGCCGGCACCCAGTCGACGACGATCTGGTCGCACTCCGGGAAGACGACCTCGCGGAGGTCACCGCCGATGCTCCGCACCGTCTCCACGGCGGAGGCAAGTGCGGCCTTGGTGACGGCGTCCGCGCGCGCGTTGAAGGCGGGATCGATACCGATGCGCAGACCTTTCAGTCCGTCGCCGATGCCGGCGAGATAGTTCGGGACGGGGACCTGGGCAGCGGTCGGATCCTTTGGATCCGGGCCGGCGATGGCGAAGAGCATCGCCGCCGCGTCGCCGGCGCTGCGGGTCATCGGCCCGATGTGGTCGAGGGTCGCCGCAAGCTCGAACACGCCGTAGCGGCTTACCCGGCCCCAGGTCGGCTTGAGACCGGTGAGCCCATTTGCGGCGGAGGGAAAGCGGATCGAGCCGCCGGTGTCCGAGCCGAGCGAGCCGAAACAGAGCCCTGCCGCCGTTGCGACCCCCGAGCCGCTGGACGAGACCCCCGGCCAGTGAGCGCCGTTCCAGGGATTGACCGGTGGTGTGATCTTCGGGTGATGGTCGGCGAACGCGCCCTCGGTATTCTGCAGCTTGCCAAGGCAGACTGTGCCGGCCTCCCGCAGCTTGCGGGTCACCGTTGCATCCTCGTCCGGCCGGAAGTCGGCATAGATCGTCATGCCTCCGGCTGTCGGAATGCCCTTGGTCCAGCACAGGTCCTTCAGCCCGATCGGCGCTCCGTGCAGCGGCCCGCGGATCTCACCGCGGCCGATCTCGGCCTCGGCCGTCTTCGCCTGCTCGAGCGCGAGATCCGGCGTTACCGTCGCGAAGCTCTTGAGCTCCGGATCGAGGGTCTCGATCCGCCTGAGCTGTGCCTCCGTCACTTCCACCGGCGAGAGTTCGCCGGCGTGCATCTTCGAGGTCAGCTCCAGAAGGTCGAGGTAGAAGATCTCATCCATCGCGTATCTTTCCTTGCCTCAGCGGAGCGTCCAGTCGGTGGCCTGCTCGAAAGCGGCGGCGGCCCGGATCAGCGTCGGCTCGTCGAACCGCCGGCCGACCAGCATCATGCCGACCGGCAGTCCGGCGAGACGGGCGCACGGGACGGTGAACGCGGGATGCCCGCTCACGTCGAACGGGCACGTGTTCGCCTGCATGTTGAGCGCGAGATCGACATAGTCCTCGCGGCCGACATCGGCGGGCGGGATCTTCGTCGCGGTGAAGGGGATCGTCGGCATCGCCAGCAGATCGACCGTCTCAAGCACCCGGTCATACGCGTCCCGGATCAGTCGCCGCTTGTTCTGGGCAAGCGAGTGGTAGCGGCCTGCATAGGCGCGGTTCATGTACTCGCCGGCCAGGAGGACGAGCTTGACGGTTTCCGACGCCTCGTTGAGGCGCGTGGCGAAGCCGCGGGCGAACGCCTCCTGCATCGCGACGGGATAGAAGCCCGGAACGTTGTTGCCGACGCCGTGGCCCTTGAGCATCATTTCGGCTGCGCCCTCGACAATGAGGCCGGTCCAGACGGCGGGCGCATCGTAGTGCTCGGGAACGGACACCTCGACGATCTCCGCGCCGAGGGCGGCGAATGCCTCGATCGCCTCGCGCACCGCCCGGTCGACGTCCGGAATACTCTCGGGATGGCCGAAGCCTTCCTTCAGCACGCCGATCCGCAAGCCCCTGGCGGTCTCGCCGAGCGCGGCCATGTAGTCCCCGATGACCGCGCCGACCGTGCGCGTATCCCAGCCATCGTGGCCGGCTATTGCCGTCAGGAGACGCGCGACGTTCTCGACGCTGTTCGCGATCGGGCCGCAATGATCGACGGCGTAGGCGATCGGCATCGAGCCGGACACCGGGACAAGCCCCCAGGTGGGCTTCAGCCCGTAGGCGCCGCACCAGCTCGAAGGGGTACGGATCGAACCGCCCTGGTCCCCGCCGAGTGCCATGTCGACTGCGCCCGACGCCACAAGGGCCGCGCTGCCGCCTGACGATCCGCCGGCGCTGTGCTCAGGGTTGTGCGGATTTCGGATCGGGCCGGAGGCGGCGGTGTGGCTCGCGCCGGAAAAGCAGAGATCTTCGCAGGCCGCCTTGCCGGCCACCGTGCCGCCGGCTTCGAGGATGCGCGCGACGACGGTTGCGTCATGGTCCGGCACGTAGCCTTCCAGCAGCGCCGAGCCGTTCATCATCGGCACGCCGGCGACGCAGATGTTGTCCTTTACGGCGACCGACATGCCGGCGAGCACGCCCTCCGCCGCACCCTCGATCTCACAGCGCCAGTACCAGGCGTTGAGCGGGTTTTCGGCGGATGACGGACGCCACCCGACGCTGCGCGGGTAGGTGACCGGAAGCGTCTCGCCAGGCAGGAACTCGAGCCGCTCGTAGAGCGGCATCATTCCGGCGATCAACCCCTGGAACGACTGCGCGTCGGCATCGGTCAGGTCCAGTCCGAAATCGCGGGCGATCTGCGCCACGCGTTGGACCGTCGGCGGCTTGGGAAGCAACTCGCATCTCTCTGCGCTTTTCCGCACCGTTGCCGGAATCGCGCACTGATCAGCAAGGCATCGACAACAAAAAAGCCCCGCGCGCTCCTGGGGGAGCGATCGGGGCTGCGCTGCCATATGCCATGCGGCACATCTATGGTCGGTCTACGGGCGCCTGAGCTTGCGGGCGCCTACCATCATCCGAAACCGGATTTCAACGATCCGACAACGGCGAGCATCATTGCTGTCTGAAAGTGTGCGCTGCAGCGATACTCCCTGTCAAGCGAGCAATACTCGTGCTCTGCACGGGCCAGAGCAGAGCTTGGTCGCTCAGTTGTTTTCCTGACGATATTGTACTGCCCTATTCCGGGTTTCTGCCGCAGAGCCGTCAGGCGCCGGCGGCTTGGCGTGCGCTTCCGATGCGGGCGTGTTTGCCGGCGGGTGTGTTGACGACCTGGAGAAGCGGCGGGGCCTGGAGGGCGCGGCGGGACTGCGCGAGGGGCGCGTCGCCGTAGAGGGTGGTGCGCTGACGCGGCGTCCGGCCCGCGGCGCGGGCGATCTCGACCATGCGGTGCGGCGGCAGTTCCTGGCCGTGCTCGGCGCCGGCGGCGCGGCTGATGGACTCGTCCATCAGCGTCCCGCCGAGGTCATTGACCCCGCTGGCAAGCGCGGCTGCCATGCCGGCCTCGCCAAGCTTCACCCATGATGCCTGAATGTTGGCGATGACAGGGTTGAGGGCGAGGCGGGCGACGGCGTGCATGGCGATCGCCTCGCGCAGGCTCGGACCCTGGCGGGCGCCGTCGCCGGAGAGGTAGATCGGCGCCTCCATGTGCACGAACGGCAGCGGCACGAACTCGGTGAACCCGCCAGTCTCCTCCTGCAGCGCGCGGATGCGCATGAGATGTCGCGCCCAGTGTTCGTATCGCTCGATGTGGCCGAACATGATGGTGGCCGTGGAGCGCAGGCCGACCCGGTGGGCCGTCCCGACGGTGTCGAGCCACGGCTGGGTACGGATCTTGTCGGCGCACAGCCGTTCGCGCACGTCGTCGTCGAGGATCTCCGCTGCGGTGCCGGGCAGCGAGCCGAGGCCGGCCTCCTTGAGCGCGATCAGGAATTCCTCCACCGACAGGCCGAGGGTGCGCGCGCCCTGGGTCACCTCCAGCGGCGAGAACGCGTGCACGTGCATCTCCGGCACCGCCTGCTTCACCGCCCGGCAGATCTCCAGGTAGGTCTCGCCGGTGTAGTCGGGGTGGATGCCGCCCTGCATGCACACCTCGGTGCCGCCGCGCTGCCATGCCTCGACGGCCCGGCGCTGGATCTCGTCGAGCGAAAGGTCGTACGGCGTGCCGCGCAGATTGTTGGCAAGCTTGCCTTTGGAGAAGGCGCAGAAGCGGCAGCGGTAGCCGCAGACGTTGGTGTAGTTGATGTTGCGGGTGACGACGTAGCCGACGGTGTCGCCGACGAGGCTGCGGCGGACGGCGTCGGCGGCTGCGCGCACGGCGGCGGCCTGGGGCCCGCGGGCCCGGAACAGCGTGACGATCTGGTCTTCGTTCAGCGCGCGGCCGGCAACGGCGGTGTCGATGGCGGCAGCGAGCGCGGTGTTCCGCGCGATCGTCGGCGACGGGATCGCGGTCTCGAGATGCACCAGCTCCCTGGAATGGCCGACGCGCCAGCCGGTCTCGTGGGCGAAGCCCTCGGTGTCTGCGCGCGCGGCAACGGGCGCGCGCAACGCCGGGGCGAGCCAGGTGCCCGCGTCGCGCACGTAGGCGGGATAGGCGGTGAGGCGCGGCACCAGCGTCTTGCCGGCCGCCGCGGTGTCGGCGGCGAGGCGGGCCAGCGCCGGCCACGGAGCCTCTGGGTTGACATGGTCCGGGGTGACCGGCGAGACGCCGCCCCAGTCGTTGATACCGGCGCCGATCAGTTCGGCGAGGCCGTCGTTGCGCAGGTTCGGCGGCGCCTGGATCGACATGGCCGGCCCGAACACGAAGCGCGCGAGCGCGATGGTCCAAAGCTGGTCGTCCAGATCCGGCTCGGGCGCGCCCGCCATGCGGGTGCCGGGCTTGGCCCGGAAGTTCTGGACGATGATCTCCTGGATGTGGCCGTGGCGCTCGTGCAGGTCGCGCAGCGCCAGCAGCGAGGCGAGGCGATCGGCGCGGGTTTCGCCGATGCCGATCAGAATGCCGGAGGTGAACGGCACCTTGGCCCGCCCGGCCGCCTCGATGGTGGCGAGCCGGGCGGAGGGGAGCTTGTCGGGAGAGCCGAAGTGGGGACCGCCGCGCTCCGACAGGCGCTCCGACACGGTCTCTAGCATGATGCCCTGTGAGGCCGAGACGCCCTTCAGGCGGGCAATGTCCGCCTCGTCCATGACGCCGGCGTTGAGATGCGGCAGCAGCCCGGTCTCCGCGAGCACCGCCGCCGCCATCTCCGCCAGATAGTCGAGGGTGGTGTCGTGCCCGAGGGCGTCGAGTGCCGTGCGGGCGGCGCGGTAGCGCAACTCCGGCTTATCGCCCAGCGTGAACAGCACTTCGTCGCAGCCGGCACGCTGCCCGGCGCGGGCGATCTCGAGCACCTCGTCGCGGGACAGATAGATGGGTTCGCCCGGCTTCGGTGGGTGGGCGAAGGTGCAGTAGGCGCAGACGTCGCGGCACAGGTTCGTCAGCGGCACGAACACCTTGCGGGACACGGACACGACGGCTCCGTGGCCGGCGTCGCGGATAGCGGCGGCGCCGCGCAGCATGTCCGGCAACGGAGCCGTGCGGGCAAGCGTCTCGAGTTCGGCCGGATCGAGGCGTCCGCCGTCCACCAGCCGCCGGGTCCAGGTGTCGAGGGGCGGGGTGGGCATCAGGCGGTCTCCAGGGTCGGGACGACGGGTCGCGCCGCGGCGAGATCTTCGGGACGGTCGAGATCGCGCGCCAGCGAGGCGAGCGGGAAGGGCCGGGCACCGAGCTCGGCGAGGTGGCGGCGGCAGCTGTCGGGTCCGAAGGCGAAGTGCGGCTGCCGGGCGATCGGGAAGACGAGGCCGTTGGTGCCGGTGCCGGCGAGGTCGGGTACCACAAGGGTGGCGCCGGAGGCCCGGGCTTCGCTGAGTGCCGCCGCGACGTCGGCTGCGGTTAGTTCCGGCAAGTCGGCGGGGACGATGGCGATCAGGCCGGCGCCGAGCCCCGCGAGGGCTTCGGTTCCCTGGGAGAGTGCCTGGTTGAGCCCCCACGCCGTCTCCGCGATGTAGCGGACGCCGGCGCGGGCACAGATCGTCGCAACGTCGGGATCGGCGGAGACCACCGCGACCCCGTCCAGCCCGGGCGTCGTGGCGAGCGTGGCGAGCACGTGTCCCAACAACGCCGTTTGTAGGTGCCGCCTCTGCACCGGCGACAGGCATGGCGACAGCCGGCTCTTCGCCGCGTTCAGACGCTTCACGGGAACCAGCGCAAAGGCGCTCAGTGTCGGCTCCTCACTCATGCGTGGCATCCCGCAGCGGCATCGAGAACGCGGCGCGCGAGCACGATGCGATCCTCCAGGCTCGTCATCATCGTGGGTGCGGCCAGCAGCCGCGGGTCGGCGGCCGCCATATCGTCCATGCGGTCCACCAGCAGCACGTCGACCAGCCCATCGTAGTGATCGAGGATCGATGTGTGGGTCAGCGCCAGGTCGAGCTCCCCCATGATCTTGGCGAGTGGGCCCTTGACCGCCTGGCCGCCCACCAGCGGCGACACGGCCACAACGGGTGCCGTGGCGGTTTCGATGAGGCCGCGCATGCCCGGGATCGCAAGGATGGGATCGATCGAGAGATACGGGTTCGACGGGCAGATCACGATTGCCGAGAGATCGGGAGCGGCAAGCGCGGCCCGCACGCTGGTCCCGGGCTTGGCGACATCCGCGCCATCGAAGTGGATCTTCCGGACCGCCGGGGCGCACCTCTGCTCCACGAAGTAGCGCTGGAAGGCCAGCGTGCCCACGTCGGTCTCCACGAGTGTGGCGAGGCGTTCGTCGGTCGCCGGGAGGATCGTCGCGCCAATCCCGAGCGCCTTGGCGAGGTCGCCGGTAATGGCGCTCAGGCTATCGCCGCGATCGAGCCTCGCGGTGCGAGCCGCGTGAAGCGCGAGGTCGGTGTCGCCGAGCGCGAACCACGTCTCTCCGCCAATCTCGGCGACGGCTTCCATGAAGCGCCAGCTCTCGCCCGCGCGCCCCCACCCCGTCTCGGTATTGGCTCGGCCCGACAGGGTGTAGAGCACCGTGTCGATGTCCGGGCTGATGTGCAGGCCGAAGTGGCGGAAGTCGTCTCCGGTGTTGACGACGATCGTCAAGCGGTCGGGTTGCACCACATGGGTAAGCCCGAGCGCCAGCTTGGCACCGCCGATGCCGCCGCAAAACGCCACCACCGAGCCGGGGGCGTGTCCACTCATCGGAACAGATCCTGGTCCGGGCTGCGCAAGCCCATGAAAGCGCCGCCGGGGCTATCCTCCCAGACGATGCCGGAAACGATGACGGCGGGTCGGCTTTCCGCCCCTTCGCCCATGACCAGGACCGCCGCGGCCGCGATCGCGTCGGCGAAGCCGATCTCGGTGACTTGCAGGGCGCGTCCGTCGCGGTCCGGTGTCCCGCGCCGGTCGATCATCATCGCCGGCCCGGCGGTGCCGATCGCGATGCCGGTCGTCCCCAGCCGCCATGGCCTCCCGAAGCTGTCGGAGACGATGACGCCGACGCGCGCGCCCGTCGCCTCGCTGATGCGCTTGCGCAGGTCCCGTGCACTCGCGTCCGGGTTCTCCGGCAACAGCAGGATGTGATCGTCCGAGCCGCCGATGTTTGACCGGTCGATGCCGGCGTTCGCCATGATGTGCCCAAGGCGGTGCTGGACGATGAGGAGACCCGGCCGCGTCCGGATCACGTCCCGGGCCTCCGAGAGGATTGCCTCGACCATGCGGGCGTCCTTGCCGGTCTCCGCGGCCAGGGCAAGGGCGCGATCCGACGGGACGAACTTGGACAGCGGAAGAAGTCGGCCCTCCGCTTTGGAGACGATCTTCTGGGCGATCACCAGGATGTCGCCGTCTTGGAAACGCTCGCCTTCGCGTTCGGTGGCCGCGAGAATCAGGCCTGCAAGATCGTCTCCGGCGGCAACCGCCGGAAGCGTGTCGAGCGTCGTGAGCGTGTGGCGGGAAGACATCGTCGGCTCAGCCCGCCTGTGCCTCATCGATGCCGGTGATGCGGATTCCGGCGCCCTCGGCGATCTTGTAGCGCTTGTTGATGGCGATGAGCACGGACGTCATCGCCTCTGCGGCGGCGGCATTGTCGAGAACGCCGCCGTGGATACCGCGCAGGCCCATTCGTCCGGCAAGGTCGATGACCGCCTGGCGCGCCTCCGGTTCGTCGCCGAACACCAGCACGTCGCAGCCGACCGATCCATCCCCGCGCAGCTTCTGGGCGGACACGTTGTGGAAGCCGGTGACAAGACGCACGGCGTCTCCAAGTGCGCTGGCCGCGCAGGCGGCGGCGGAGCCTTGGGCGGGAAGCTGGACGCGCGCCACCTTCGGCGGCACCAGCGGGACCGTTGTGTCGACGACGATCTTGCCGGCCACATGAGGGGCGATGGCGGCGAGCGTTGCCGCCTGGCTGGCGAACGGGACGGCGACGATCACCATGTCGCCGGCCTTGGCAGCGTCGGCATTTTCCAGGCCCCGCACAACGGCGGAGGGGACATCGGCGACGATCGCGGCAGCCGCCTCTGCGGCCTTCTCCGCGGTACGGGAACCGATGATCACGGGGACCCCGGCACGCGCCGCGCGCAGGGCCAGCCCGCCACCCAGCGCGCCGCTGCCGCCAACAATCGCGAGGGTCGGTGTGTCAGAGGTCATCCACGTGTGCCTTTCCCGCGTGTCGCGGCGGAGGTGGCGGTGGGCCTGCCCACCGATCGGTCGCGCGAAGCTATCATCGCGACCGGGTCAAAAATTGTGGCAATGCCCCGCAGGAGAACGCGCTCGGCTTCGAAGCCGGAGCGATTCCGTCTCGAGCGGGCTCGCTGCCATCATTGCAGTCGGTTGCGTTTGGTACCCGACGCGCATGGGAGCCAGGCCGTCTCCGGCCGGGCTCCCTGAACTGGCGCGCCACGGGCTGGTTGCACACGGCCGTGGGCTATTTGGCGTCGACGACGTCCAGGATCTGGACCTTCTTGTCCTTCACTCCCTGGATGATGACGATGCGGCCGGCCTGGTTGTGGTCGTCGAAGCTGACTTCCGGACCCATCACCGTCTTGAACTTGACCTTGGAAAGCGCGTCGCGGATGGCGGCGGGTTCCGCGCTGCCTGCCTCGTCGATCGCCTGGGCGATGATGCGCACGCTGTCATAGCCTGCCCAGGTCTGCAGGACCGGCAGCATGTCGTGCGCCGCGGTGATTTTCTCGGCGAGTGCCTTGTTCTGCGGGTTGTCGATCTCCGGCGAATAGCTCCAGGCGCTGACGGAGCCCTCCATGCCCCCGGCCTTGATGATCTGCATGTTCTCGCCGCCGAGTTCGGCGCGCCCGGTGTAGGGAATCGTCAGCCCGAGCTGCATGGCGTTGCGGAGCATGTTGATCTGGTCGCCGCCAAGCTGAAACAGCGCGATCGCGTCGGGTTTGGACCGGGAAACGCGGGTCAGCACCGGCGTGTAGTCGGGCGTGTTCTGGGGGACGAAGTCCTTCGACAGCACCTCGATGCCCGCTTCCGTTGCGAGTGGTTCAAAGGCGTTGGCGCCGCCGCGGCCGAAATCGGTGTCCTCTGCAATGATGGCCACCGATCCGAACAGCTTCTTCTCGCCGAGATAGCTCACCAGAGTGCGCATCATCGCCGCATCGGACGGGTTGATGCGGAACGCCCATTCGTTGCCGCCGACGCCGGAGAGTTCGGTGATCTTCGGGCTGGAGGCAACGCCGGACACCAGCGGGATGCCGGCTTCCTTGATGATGGGCATGGTGGCCAGGCCGGCCGACGAGCAGTGCGCGCCGATGATGGCGGCGACCTTTTCGGAAACCAGCCGGTTGGCGACGTTCACCGCCTCGGAGGGATTGCAGCGGTTGTCTTCCGCGACGAGCTGAAGCGGCCGACCCAGCACGCCGCCGGCCGCGTTGATCTCCTCAACCGCGAGATCGATGCCCCAGCGCTCGCGCTCGGCCGCCATCGCGGCCGGTCCGGAGTAGGGGGCACTCACGCCGATCAGAATCGGATCGGCTGCCTGCGCCGCCATCGGGATGCATACTGCGCAAGCAACTGACATCAGGGTTGCTAGTAATTTCATCTGTTCCTCCTATCGGGACACTGCATCGATCCGGAGATTCCGAGAAAATCTCCAAAAAATATTCGCAAAGTCGGCTAATTTCAGTTGGCATACGGCTTGCTATCGTCAATCATTGCAGAAGGAAGTGTCCGATGGCGTGATGGTCATCATATTCATGATTGAATATCGATAGTAAACGGGTGTCAACTATGTAAATAATGAGCGGTATGAAATAATGAGTTTTGATAAATATCGTTTCTTGCAGTGAATTTTCGCGCTATGCGGAAATAAAGGGGCGGCTGGGTGCAAGTGATCTGATGGATTGGGTCTATCTCCTGCAACTTACGGTAAACGGACTGGTGCTTGGCTTGATCTACGCGCTCATCGCGGCGGGTCTGGCGCTGATGTTTGGTGTCCTGGAGATCGTAAATTTCGCCCACGGCGAGTTCCTGCTGGTGGGCGCCTATGCCATGGCATTCGCGCTTCCCGCCTTCGGTCTTGCGTACATCCCCGGCGTGATCGTCGCGACGATCGCCTGCACCGCGGTCGGGCTCGTCGCCTATGAGATCTTCCTGTCCCGTCTGGAGCGTGGCGAGTTCGAGCGCAGCATCCTCATCACGATGGGCCTCTCCATCGTCATCCTCTACGGGATCCAGTACGTCTTTTCGGCCACGCCGATGATGGTCGAGACGCAATTCGGCTACGCCGGCGCCGATGTCGGCGACATCCGTATCGCCTGGACGCGCCTCGCCGCGGCGGGTCTCGCGGTTCTGGCGTTCATCTTTCTCTATGCCGTTCTCAACCACACCCAGCTCGGTCGCGCGATGCGGGCGGTGGCGCAGAACCGCGAGGCGGCGCTGATGGTCGGGCTGAAGCCGGCCCGTGTGGCGCGCAACGCCGTTGCGCTCGCGACCGCCCTGTGTGGGCTCGCCGGAGCCGCCATCGCCCCGGTCCAGCTCGTTCAGCCGCACATGGGACAGTTCCTCGTCTTCAAGGCACTCGCGATCATCATCATCGGCGGCATGGGCAGCATCGGCGGCGCCATCGTTGCCGCCATCGGCCTCGGCATCCTGGAAAACTGGATCGGCGGATTCTTCCCGTCGATCTGGCAGGAGGCGGCGGGCTTCATCGTGATGATCGTCGTGCTGATCGTGAAGCCGAATGGGCTGTTTGCCCGGGGCGGAGTGCGCGTCGGATGAAGAAGGTGCTCGTCCCGCCGGTGCTTGCCGTGCTCGCCGTCCTGCCGCTGGTCGGCGTGTCCGACTACGTGATCGGCGTCGGCGTGAGCGTGTTCATCTACGTGGTGGCGGCTCTTTCGCTGAACGTCGTCTACGGCCTGCTCGGCCTGCTGTCCTTGGCGCATGTCGCCTTCTGGGGCATCGGCGGATACTTCGCGGCGATCGCGGTCATGGACCACGGCATCAGCTTCTGGCTCGCGGTGCCGCTTGCGGGGCTGTTCACCGGGCTCGTCTCGCTCGCCATCGGCTATCCCGCCCTGCGTCTCAACCGCCACTCCTTCGTCGTGGTCACGCTGACATTTTCGCTGCTTGTCGGGCTGGTCTCGCGGGACTGGATGTCGCTGACGCGCGGTCCGATGGGCATCCCGGGGCTGCCGGCGCCGGTCTTCTTCGGCGTACCCATCGACGACGCCACCGGTTTCTACTACCTGGCGCTCGGCTTCGTCGTGCTCACCCTGGTCTGCCTCTACACGTTCTTCACGTCGCGGATCGCGGCGACCATGCGCGCGATCAACCAGAACGAGGCGCTTGCCCGCGCCCAGGGCATCAGTCCCGCGCCGTACAAGCTCCTCGGCTTCTTTATCTCGGCCATGTTCACGGGGATGGCCGGCGGGATCTTCGTCTTCCACCTGCGCATCATCGATCCCCTGATCTTCGACTTCTACTACATGCAAGCCTTCCTGATGATGGTGATCGTCGGCGGCCGCGGCAGCTTCTGGGGCGTCCTCGTCGCGGGCGCGCTGATGTCGCTGCTGCCCGAGCTGCTTCGGTTCTCGGCCGATCTCAGGATGGTGATCTACGGCATCCTTCTGCTGGCGGTGGTCTCGCTCGCGCCGGCCGGCGCGGCAGGCTGGATCAGGCAGCGGCGCTACGAGCGCCTGCGGGCGGAGTTGCGCCAGTGACCGCGCCGTCCAACGCTCCGCCTCTCGTGTCGGTCGAGGGACTGTCGAAGAACTTCGACGGCCTCAGGGCGGTCGACGACGTGTCCTTCACGATCGCCGCCAACACGATCACCGGCATCATCGGTCCGAACGGCTCGGGCAAGAGCACCACCGTCGACTGCATGTCCGGCTTCCAGCGGCCGAGCGCCGGGCGGGTGCACCTCGACGGGCACGACATCACCGGCCGCACGCCCGAGGCGATCGCACGGGCGGGGCTCATCCGGACCTTCCAGGCGGTCCGGCTTTATGAGGACATGTCGATCCGCGAGAATCTGCTGCAGGCGGCGCGGCCGTTCCAGCGCGTCGGATGGATCGGGGATTTCTTCCGGTCAGGCTCGATGCGCGAGGCCGTCGAGGCCGCCGAGGCGCGGTCGGACGAACTGGTCGCGATGATCGGCCTTGAGCGGTACCGCGACGCGCCGGCCTCCATCCTGTCCTATGGCCAGAAGAAGCTCGTTGCGCTGGCCGCGGCGTTGATGCCGCGCCCGCGCGTCGTGGTGCTCGATGAGCCGGTGGCCGGCGTCAATCCCACCCGTATCCGCGAGGTCGAGGAGGTGATCCTGCGCCTGCATGCGGCCGGAGAGAGCTTCATCATCATCGAACACAACGTCGAATTCGTCATGCGGCTCTGCGGGAGGGTGATCGTCCTCGTCCAGGGAGCGAAGATGATGGAAGGCGACCCGGCCACCGTTCAGACCGACGAGCGCGTATTGGAGGCCTATCTTGGCATCCGTGCTTGAGGCCACCGGGCTGTCGGCGGGCTATCGCGGCAACGCGATCGTCCACGATTTCTCCTTCGCGCTTGCCGAAGGCTCCATCACCACGCTGATCGGCGGCAACGGCGCGGGCAAGTCGACGCTGATGCGCGCCGTCTACGGCTCGTGCCAGCATTTCGGCGGCACGCTGGTCTTCAAGGGCGAGAACATCGAGAAGCTGGATCCCTGGCTGCGTTTCCAGCGCGGCATCGGCTTCGTGCCCCAGGGGCGCTGCAATTTTCCGCACATGAGCGTCGCCGAGAACCTGAAGCTCGGCTGTTACACGCTGCCCGGAGCCCTGCATGCGGAGCGGATCCGGAAGGTGCTGGATACCTTCCCGGTCCTCAAGGCGAAGCTGGGCGAACACGCCGGCAATCTCTCCGGCGGCGAGCAGCAGGTGCTCGAGACGGCGATGGTGCTGCTGTCGGAGCCCTCGCTGCTGCTGTTGGACGAGCCGTCGTTGGGTCTGTCCCCGAAGACCCAGAACGAAGTCTTCGAGGAAGTGCGGCGGATCGCCGACACCGGGGTGACCGTGCTGGTGGTCGAGCAGAACGTCCACGGCGCCCTGCTCATCTCCGACACCGCGATCGTCCTGGAGATGGGCCGCAAGTTCATGGAAGGGCCGGCCGACGCAGTCGCCCGCGACCCGCGCATCCGCCACGCGTACCTGGGCGGCAATCTAACTGAGGACATGGGATGAGTGGGACGGCACGCCTGGCGGTCGATATCGGGGGAACGTTCACCGATCTCGCCCTGCAAGACCGGGAACGCAGCGTAACGGCCAAGGTCCTCACCACGCCGGAGGCTCCGGAACTCGGCGTGCTTCAGGGCATCGACCTGATTCTCCAGCGCGCGGGCCTGGGTCCCGAAGACCTTGCGATCGTCATTCACGGAACCACGCTCGCCACCAATGCGATCATCGAACGCAAGGGCGCGCGCACGGCGATGCTGGTGACCGATGGCTTCCGGGATTCCATCGCGATGGCCTACGAGAACCGGTTCGAGCAGTACGACATCATGATGGAGCGGCCGGCTCCGCTGGTGCCCCGCGAACTCCGCCTGCCGGTGCCGGAGCGTGTCGATGCGCGCGGCAACGTCCTCACGCCACTCGATGTGGCGGCGCTGTCTTCGTGCGTGGAGACGCTGCGGGCGAACGAGGTGGGCGCGGTCGCGGTGTGCTTCCTGCACTCGTACGCGAACGCCGCCCACGAAGAGCAGGCGCGGGAGGTGCTTCAACGCCTGCTGCCGGATGTCTCGGTCACCCTGTCGAGCGAGGTGTGTCCGGAGATCCGCGAGTACGAGCGGTGGTCGACGGCGAGCGCCAACGCTTACATCCAGCCGGTGATGGCAAGCTACCTGAAGCGGCTGGTGGACGAGATCCGGGTGCGCGGCATCGCCTGTCCGTTCTTCATGATCACCTCGGCCGGCGGCCTGACCGAGGTCGAGACCGCCCGCAAGTTCCCGATCAGGCTGGTTGAATCGGGGCCGGCGGGTGGCGCCATCCTCGCCGCCAACGTGGCGCGCCAGTGCGGCTACGATCGGATCGTCTCGTTCGACATGGGAGGCACGACCGCGAAGATCTGCCTGATCGACGACGGTGCTCCGCACTACTCGCGCAACTTCGAGGTGGCGCGCGAATATCGCTTCCTGAAGGGGAGCGGTCTGCCCATCCGCATCCCGGTGATCGACATGGTGGAGATCGGCGCCGGCGGCGGCTCCGTCGCGGCGGTGGACGAACTGTCACGCATCCAGATCGGACCGGAGAGCATGGGTTCTCAGCCCGGGCCCGCCTGCTACGGGCGGGGCGGCACCAAGGGGACGGTGACCGACGCCGACGTGGTGCTCGGCCGCATTGACCCCGAGCGTTTCGCCGGCGGGTCGTTCCAGCTCCACAAGGATCGGGCCGAGGACGCGGTCGAGGGTTCGGTGGGCACGCCGCTCGGCCTGCCGGTGGTCGACGCGGCGCTCGGCATCTCCGAGGTCGTGGAGGAGAACATGGCGAACGCCGCGCGCGTCCATGCGATCGAACTCGGCAGCGCGCTGTCGGAGCGCACGATGGTTGCCTTCGGCGGCGCGGCCCCACTGCATGCCGTGCGGCTTGCCGAGAAGCTGTCGATCGACCGGATCGTGGTGCCGAAAGGGGCGGGCGTCGGATCCGCGGTCGGCTTCCTCATCGCGCCGGTCGCCTACGAGATCGCCCAGAGCCGCTTCATGCCCATCGACGACCGGTTCGATGCCGCGGCGATGAATGCGCTGCGTGCCGACATGTATGCGCGCGCCGAGGCCGTCGTGCGCGCCGGGGCGCCCGATGCGCCTCTCGTCTCCACCTGGACCGCCGACATGCGTTACGCCGGCCAGGGACACGAAATCGCGGTGCCGGTTCCCGCGGAGGCTTTCTCCGACGGTGACGAGACCTGGCTCGCAGCGGCCTTCGTCGCTCGCTACGAGGAGCAGTTCGGCCGATCGATCCCCAACCTTCCGGTGGAATCGATCGCCTGGTCGCTGCGGTTGGCGACGGACACGGCCGCGCCGGAGGCCTGTCCAGACGTCGCGCCTCTCCCGGGGGCGCCGCCGGAACGGACGGCGATGGTGGTCGATCCCGCAACGGCCCGGTCGGTCGAGATGCCGGTCTACCTGCGCGACAGCCTCCCGCCGGGCAGCGCGGTCGAAGGGCCCTGCATCATTGCCGAGAACGAGACCACCACGGTGGTGGGTGCACGCTTCAACGCTTCGATCAATGCCATCGGGCACATCGTCATCGAACGGAGAACGGCGGCATGAGCAACAACGCACTGTCCAAAATCCACCGCCAGATCATGTGGGACCGGCTGATCTCGGTGGTCGAGGAGCAGGCGCAGACGCTGATCCGCACCGGCTTCAGCACATCCACGCGCGAAGCCGGCGACGTGTCTGCCGGCGTCTTCAACGTGCGTGGCGAAATGCTGGCCCAGGCCGTCACCGGAACGCCGGGCCACGTCAATTCCATGGCCCGGGCGGTGGTCCATTTCCTCGATCGCTTCCCCATCGAGACGATGCGCGACGGCGACGCCTTCATCACCAACGACCCGTGGAAGGGGACGGGTCACCTGCACGACTTCACCGTTGTCACGCCGACGTTCCGGGCCGGCAAGGTCGTGGCGCTGTTCGCCTGCACCTGCCACGTCGTCGACGTGGGCGGGCGCGGCATGGGACCCGATGGCCGCCAAGTCTACGAGGAGGGAATATATATCCCGCTCATGCGATTCGCGGACGCCGGCGTCGTCAACGAGACGATGGTCGAGATCATCCGCGAGAACGTTCGCGAACCGGTCCAGGTGATCGGCGACATCTACTCGCTCGCCGCCTGCAACGACATCGGCGGTCGGCGGCTGATCGGCATGATGGATGAGTTCGAGATCCCCGATCTCGAAGGCCTTGGAGCCCACATCCTCGAGCGCACCCGGGTCGCGATGATCGAGGCGATCGGCAATCTCGCGCCCGGCACCTTCACCAACACCATGCGGGTCGATGGCTACGACCGGCCGCTCGACCTCGTCGCGCGCCTGACGATCGAGGATGAGGTGGTGCGCGTCGACTTCACCGGAACGTCCGGCCCCTCGTCCTTCGGCATCAACGTGCCGTTCTGCTACACCGACGCCTACACCAGCTTCGGCGTGAAGTGCATCGTCGCGCCCAACGTGCCGAACAACGCGGCGTCGCTGGCCGCCATCAAGGTGACGGCGCCGCCGGACACCATCCTCAGCGCCCGCCACCCGCTCCCAGTCGCGACGCGGCACATCACCGGTCAGCTCCTGCCGGACGTCGTGTTCGGGTGCCTCTCCCAGGCACGGACCCGGACCGGCGACCCGCTTGCCGTACCGGCCGAGGGCACCTCCTGTCTGTGGAACCTGTTCGCCATGGGCGGGCAGGGGCGGGTGGATGCCCTGCCGAGCGAGCTGGCCTCGGCCCGGACTTTCACGGTGATGTCGTTTCATTCCGGTGGAACGGGTGCGCGGCCCGGCAAGGACGGGCTGTCGGCCACGGCCTTCCCGTCCGGCGTGCGCAACGTACCGATCGAAATCACCGAGGCGGCTTCGCCGATCCTGGTCCTCAGGAAGGAGTACCGCACCGATTCCGGTGGTGCCGGCTTCTACCGCGGCGGCCTCGGCCAGGTGATGGAAGTCGATACGCTGGATGATGCGCCGTTCGCGATCAGCGCCAACTACGACCGCGTCCTGTTCCCGGCACGGGGCCGCGATGGCGGGCGCGAAGGCGCCACCGGCATCGTGCGGCTGAAATCCGGCGCGCACCTCAAGGGCAAGGGCCAGCAGACCATCCCGAAGGGCGAGCGGCTGCTGATCGAAATGCCCGGCGGCGGCGGCATCGGCGATCCGTTCCTGCGCGATCCCGCGAAGGTGCTCGAGGACGTGCGCACCCAGATGGTGTCCCGCGAGGCCGCGCGCGCCGACTACGGCGTCGTCGTCCTCGACGACTTCAGCCTCGATCTCGACGCGACCGTCGCCCTCAGGGCGAGCGAGCCGGATCGAACAAGGAAGACCATTTCTTCAGAACAGGGGAATGCCCGATGATCGTCAGCGCCGGCCTGCCTACCGGAATGGAAGGTCTCACCTATCCGATCCCGTTTTCGTCGCCCGAGAGCCTGGTGCAGATCGCCCAGAGCGCCGAAGCGCTGGGTTACCACTCGGTCTGGGGCAACGACCACATGACCACCCAGCATTACGTGCGCGAAGAGTTTCCGGTTCCGCCGCGTTTCTGGGAGCCGCTGATCACCTACGCCTACCTGGCCTCGGTCACCAAGACGCTGCGGTTCGGCACCGGGATCCTGGTGCTGCCCATGCGCCGCGACATCGTGGTGACGGCCAAGCAGATCGCCACCCTCGATCACTTCAGCGGCGGCCGGGTGGAAATCGGCGTTGGCGTCGGCGCCTACCGGGAGGAGTTCGACGCGCTCTGGCCGGATTCCGGCGCGCACCGCGGCGACATGGTGGAAGAGGGCGTCCAGGCGCTCAACAACCTCTTCGGCGAACGCGTTTCGACCTTCTCCGGCAAGTACTACCAGTACCGCGATGTCGAGCTCTATCCGAAGCCGCTGCAGGAGAAGCTGCCCATCTATTTCGGCGGCAACAACAAGAACCACCTTCGCCGGGTGGCCGAACACGCCGACGGCTGGATCCCGGCTGGCATGGAAGTCGGCAAGCTCGCCGCGGCCGTGAAGCAGCTTCGCGAATTCGTGGCCGAGGAAGGCCGCGACCCGTCGAAGATCGCCGTTGCCCCCCAGTTCGTCTGCCATATCGGCAAGACCCACGAGGAGGCGGTCGAGCGCTTCCGCCAGAGCCAGATGCACAAGCATCTGGTGTCGCTGTCGAAGTCGACGCTGATGGATCAGGGTGCCGTCAGCCACGAGGAGATCAATCTGGTGGGGACGGCGGACGAGGTGGTGGAAAAGGCGAAGGCGCTCGAAGCCGCCGGCGTGACGCATCTCCTGGGTCTCTATTTCGCCGTGAACACCGTCGAGGAGCTTCTGGAGCAGATGCAGGCCTTCTCCGAGGGCGTCATGCCGCACATCTGCTGATCATGATGTCCAACGCATCTGGCGCCTCGCCCGTCATGGGGACATCCCAACCGAGCCTGGCCATCGGCCAGCGCTCGCTCGGCGATCCCAGCCGCTTGTTCCCGCTCACGCCGGTGCTGACGTCGGGGTGTCCCGCAAGCTCCAGCGAGGAGATGCAGTACCCGCTCCAGGTCGACTACGACTACGGGCGGGTCGACCCGGCGCTGTTCGACCAGGCGCCGCTGCCGGGGTTGTCACGCTGGGCGCCGCTGCTGCCGCCGCTCGCGCCGGGCCTGTCGATGGGAGAGGGCGGCACGGCGCTGATCGAGGCGCAGGATCTCGGTCGCTCGCTGGGGTTCTCCGGCGCTCTCCTTTTGAAGGACGAGAGCCGCAATCCCACCTGGAGCCACAAGGACCGGCTCAATCTCTGCGTCGTTTCGGCGGCTGTCTCTGCGGGCGCGCCGGGGATCGCCGTGGCGTCCTCGGGCAACCACGGTGCCGCCGCGGCCGCCTATGCCGCCCGGGCCGGGATGCCCTGCGTCGTCGTCATTTCGGACGGACCGCAGCCCTCCTTTCGCCGGTTTCTCAAGGCTCTGGGCGCCCACGTCGTGGTCACCGACCAGGACCGGCGCTGGTCGGTGCTGCGCCGGCTCGTCGACGAGACGGGGTTCATGCCGGCCAGCAACCTCACCCGCTTCCACACGGGCAATCCCTACGGCCCGGAGGGTTACAAGACGATCGCCTACGAGCTGTTCCTGCAACTGGGCCGGCGGCTGCCGGACTCCGTGCTGGTGCCGACGGGTTACGCCGAGCTGCTGTTCGGCGTGTGGAAGGGGTTCCACGAACTGCGCCTGCTCGGTCTTACCGATCGCGTGCCGCGCCTGTTTTCCGCCGAGCCCGAGGTGCGCGGCCCGCTGGCGCGCGCGATAGGCTCCAACGCGGCTGCGGTGGAGGTCGCGGCGGTGCCCTCGGCGGCGTCCGGCATCGCCTGCACCGTGAGCGGCTATCGTGGGGTGGTGGCGCTGAAGGAGAGCCGCGGTGGTGCCCTGGTGGCATCGGAAGCGGACATGCGCACCATGCAGGTTAGGCTTGCCGAAAAGGGGTTCTATCAGGAAATCTCCGGCTCCTCCGGTCTGGCGGCGGGTGCCGCCGCGGTGGCGCGCGGTGCTGATCTTGGCGAGACGGTGGTGGCGATCCTGACCTCCACCGGCGTCAAGGACGGCCCGATGGACGTCTCCGATGTGGCCGTTCACGACGAGACGACCCTCGACGCGCTGATCGCCACCTTGCGCGGTGTGGGTGGACAGCGGTGAGGCTGAAGGGATGCAGGGACGCATGATCGACATCAGCCTGGAGGGCAGCGAATCCTGGGCGGACACGACGGCCATGGTCCCGGTCATGGAGGCAAACGGCGTCGAGACCGTCTGGCTCGCCAGCCATCTCTTTCAGCGCGAGCCCATCGCCCGGGCCGCCGCCCTGCTCGCGGCCAGCAGCAGCCTCCGTATCTCGCTGATGGCCATGAGCCCCTACACCGTGCATCCGGTCTATGCCGCCATGGCCGCCGCGACGCTCGGCGAGATGTTTCCCGGCCGGGTCATGCTCTGCCTCGGCGTCGGGGCGCCGCGTGATCTGGAGGCGGCGGGCGTGGAGGCCCCGAAGCCGCTGTCGACGCTGCGCGAGGCGATCGCGGTCACCCGCGCGCTGTTTTCCGGCGAGGTGGTCCACCACGATGGTTCAACGTTCTCGGTGCATGGGCGAAGGCTCGCGTCGGGACCGTGCCCTGTGCCGCTCGCCCTCGCGGCGTCCGGTCCCAAGATGCTCGAGCTCGCCGGCGAGGCGGCGGATGCGGTGCTGATCAGCGCGGGCGCGTCGATCCCCTTCATCCAATCCTGCCTTGCGACCGTCGCGGAAGGGGAAGCCAGGTCAGGCCGGCGGATCCGGAAGGTCGGCCTGCTCTACGCGGCGGTGTCGGCGGACGAAGCGACAGCACACGCGAGCCTGAAGCGGACCCTCGCCTTCATCCTGCGCGGAGCCCACCACGCCCGCAACATCCAGCTTGGTGGTTCGACCCTCGACCAGGTGGCGCTGGGGGAGGCCTTCGCCGCCGAGGACTGGAGTGCCGTCGAACGCATCATGGGCGATGAGACGGTCGCCCGCCACGCCGCCAGCGGCCGGCCCGATCAGGTGCGCGCCCGCATGCAGGCCTATCGCGACGCCGGTCTCGATCAACTGGTGCTGTCGGGGCTGAAGACCGCCGACGATCTCGACCGCCTTCTTCCGCACCTTGCTGCCGCCGATTGAGACTTGGTGCACTGCGGTATGCGGCGTAACATGCCCTGTGAAAGATCCCGATCGCCGCATTGAGGGTTCTCCGATGACAGGTCCCATTAAGGATCGCGACTTCGCGCTCGACGCGAACCAGTCACTGGCAAAGGCGCTCAGCATCATCGAGGCCCTCAGCGCCTCGCAGACCGACATCGGCGTGCGCGAACTCGGCCGCCAGCTGTCGGTCCCGCCGAGTGTCGTTCACCGGCTGCTGGCCACGCTGCGCAACCATGGCTTCGTCGAACAGGATCCGCGCACGATGCGCTACCGCATCGGCTTCGGCCTCTTCGAGGCCGGGCAGTCCTACATGTCCCAGCGCACGCTCGCCGATTCCGCGTTCGAGGAACTCCAGCAGGTTAGCCGCGATTACGAAATGGCCGCCTATCTCGGCGTCATTCACGACGATCAGATCGTCTACATCCTGTCCCTTCCCGACCGATCCGTGCCGGTGAATCCGCAGCCGGGCAAGCGTGCCCATCTGCACTCGACCGCGCTCGGAAAAGTCGCACTCACGTATTTCTCGGACACCGATCTGAAGCCGATGCTCAGCGAGCTGCCGCTGCCGCGTCTCACCTACGCCACCATCACCGATCCCGAACGGCTGGCCGACGAGGTCCACCAGGCGCGCGAGACGGGCTGGGCGACCTGTCTGGAAGAGAACATCGAGGGCATTTTCGCCTTCGGCGTTCCGGTCCGCAATCAGCGCGGCGACGTGATCGCCGGCATCAGCCTCGCCTCGCAGGGCCGGGCCCTGTTCAACAACGCCCGCGACCGTGCGCGCGAGGAGCTGGCGGAGATTTCCGCGCGCATTTCCGCGCGTCTCGGAGCGCCAGTGCCGCGGCCGCATTCGCCGGCGCTGTAAGGCTTCCCCGCACCGTTCGAAGTTGGGGATCGGCTCAACGGGGCCAACCCTGCGGTTCGGAGCGGTAAACGCTTCTCCATGTCGCTCCGACCTCCAAGGATCGATCTGGCCTGCAACTGCCTGATCCCGCCCTCCCGCCTCAAGTGCGGCGGCGCTGTCGCGGGCAGCCGCCCGATGGCGATCGCCGATGCCCCGGCGTCAGTCGAGCCGTCAACGCTCATCTCCCCGTCCATATCGCCCGTCCGCGCGTCGCATAACGCTGGGCGGAATTTGCTCTCGCCGCTAAGAAGCGCACCGACCGTGCTCGCCATTTCAACAATGTAAGATGACAAAAGAGGCTTGTGAGATGTCACCAGCCCAAATTAGGATGCCAATCATGCTGGATCACAACTCTCCCTTCTCCGCCGGATCGACCCCGCCCAAACCCGGCGCCAAGCGTGCGTTCGCCGAGGAGCGAATCCGCGACGCGGTGGTCCACTGCGAGCTGGTGCCGGGTTCGACCGTCTCGGAAGTGCGCCTGATGGAGGTCTACGGGCTCAACCGGGCAGGTGTCCGGGCGGCGCTGCTGCGCCTCGAAGGAGAGGGCATGGTGGAGGCGCTGCCGCGACACGGCTGGCGCATCCGGCCGGTCTCCGGCGCCTATATCGGCGAGGTGGTCGCCGCTCGCCGCGCGCTCGAGCGGTCGTTCGCGGTGCGCACGCTCACCGACCCGCAGGTGGCGCGCATCGACGAACTCGGACAGATCGTCTCGGTGCTTGTGGGCCGGTCCGAGACGGGCTCCCGCAAGAGCCATCGGAGTTACGACCGGGAACTCATGGAAACCCTGATGGGCGGAATGGGCAGTCTTCGCCGGCGTTGGCTGGGCGAGGTCTGGGATCATTGCGCGCGCATTGTCCATTTCTTCGAGCGTGGGGGCGCGGAGCCGTTCGAGCCGGCCGACCGGGCGCGGCTGATCGCGGCGTGTCAGGCGCGCAATGAAGGGGCGATCCAGGACGAACTCGCTTCGGCGGTGGATGCCTACGAGCGCTACGTGCTGTCCGCCTTCTGTGCCCAGGACGCCGAGATCGTCGCGCCGGCGAGGCCAGGCCGGACGCAGAAGGCCAACCGGCGCTCCGCCGAAGCCTCGCCGCAGAAGTTGTCAACGAAGAGGGGAACAGACGAATGGATTGGAAGACAGGACTCGTAACCCGTCTGGGTCTTTGTTTGCGGGGTGGACACGCCGCCGCCAAGAGCCCGCAGCGAACCGAAAGCCGGCGTGTTGCCGCCGGCCTTCCGCGTGCCGTGTTCGGCGCGCTCGCCGTAGCCGCCGCCGCCATCGCAGTGCCGAGCGCGCCGGCAATGGCCAAGGACAGCCTGACCATCGATCTCGTCAACGAACCGTCGTCGCTCGATCCGCACGGCCAGTGGAACCCCGACAGCTACTACGTCTACCGCAACGTCTTCGACAACATGGTCACCCGCGAGAACGACGGGAAGATCGTGCCTCAGGTGGCGAAGTCGTGGGAGCAGCTGTCGGACACGCAGGTGCAGTTCAACCTGCGCGACGACATCACCTTCCACGATGGCGAGCCGCTCACCGCGGAGGATGTCGTCTACTCGATCGAGCGCATCACCGATCCGGATTTCGGCAGCCCGCAGCTCGGCCAGTTCAACAAGATCATCAAGGCGGAAGCCAAGGACGACCACACGGTCGTGCTGACCACCGACGGTCCTTACCCCGTGCTGCTGCCGCAGCTGGTGAAGCTTTCCATCGTGCCGAAGCACGTGGTGGAGAAGGTCGGCAACGACGAATTCAACCTGCATCCGGTCGGCAGCGGACCGTACAAGCTGGATGACTGGCAGCGCGGCGTCCAGGTGACCGTCGTCCGCAACGACGACTACTGGGGCGACAAGGGACCCTTCGAAAAGGTGACCTTCCGGGCGGTTCCTGACGCAGCCACCCGGCTTGCCGATCTCCAGTCCGGTGCCGCGGATCTCGTGGTGACCCTGGATTCCGACCAGGCAAAACAGCTGGACGCCTTCCCGAACGCCCAGCCGCTCATCGTCCAGACCGAGCGGGTCGGATACTTCGCGCTGAACTCGACCAAGCCGCCGCTCGACGACGTCCGCATGCGCCTGGCGATCGCGCTCGCGATCGACAAGGAGGGCATCATCGAGGGCATTCTGGCCGGTGGGGAGAAGGTGGTTGGCGAACTCGTGGCGCCGGCGAGCTTCGGCTGGGTCGCGGGGATCGATCCGTTTCCCTACGACCCAGAGAAGGCCAAGGAGCTGATTGCCGAGGTGGGTGATCCGGCGAAGACGAAGATGTCGCTCGCCACTTCCCCGGTGTTCGACCAGAAGGTGGTCCAGGCCATCCAGCAGATGCTGACGGACGTCGGCCTCAACGTCGACATCGAGATGACCGACATGGGAACCTGGTTGAAGAACCAGCAGCAGTCGAACGACCAGGCGCCGATGCTGACTTTCTCGCGCTGGTCGTGCGCGTGTCAGGATGCCGACGGCATCATGTTCCCGCTGCTGCATTCGTCGTCGAACTGGGCGCGCTACAACTCCCCCGAGCTGGACGCCATGCTGGAGGAGGGGCGCTCCGTTCTCGACGAGCAGGCCCGTCTGGACGCCTACGCGAACGTCCACAAGTTCGTGAAGGACGAAGTCCCGATCATCCCGCTCTACCAGGCGGCGATCATCTACGGCGGCGCGAAGGGCCTCAAGTGGCAGCCGACGGCCAACGAGAGCATGTTCCTGAACCGCATGAGCTGGGCGGAATAGCTCCCGGACCAAGACGGGGGCGCCGGCCGGACCGGTCGGCGCCCCGATACAATCCATCTGGGCAACGATCCGGACAGGGAGAAGTCACATGGGTCCGCACCGCTTACGCCTCACGGGATTCCTGGTCGTCATCGCAGTCTCGGCGGCATTGATGTCGCCCCCTCCCGTCCAGGCGAAGGACAGCATCACCGTCGACCTCGTCGACGAGCCCTCCTCCCTCGATCCGCAGGGCAACTGGAATCCGGACAGCTACTACGTCTACCGCAACATCTTCGACAACATGGTCACCCGCGACAACGCCGGGCAGATCGTGCCGCAGGTCGCGACATCCTGGGAACGGATCTCGGATACCGAGATGAAGTTCGAGCTTCGCGACGACATCACCTTCCACGACGGCACGCCGCTGACCGCGGAGGATGTGGTCTTCACCATCGAGCGCATGACCGACCCTGATTTCGGCAGTCCGCAGCTCGGTCAGTTCAACAAGATCGTCGGTGCGAAGGCGACCGGCGACCACGAGGTTGTTCTCACCACCGATGGTGCCTACCCGGTCCTGCTGGCGCAGCTGGTCAAGCTCTCCATCCTGCCGAAGCATGTGGTGGAGGAGGTCGGAAACGACGCCTTCAACCAGCATCCGGTCGGCAGCGGGCCCTATGCGTTCCAGTCTCAGCAGCGCGGGGTCTCAGTCACGCTGAAGCGCAATGATGCCTACTGGGGCGACAAGGGACAGTTCGAGACGGCCGTGTTCCGGGCCGTTCCCGATGCGTCCACGCGGATTGCCGATCTCCAGGCGGGCGCCGCCGATCTCGTCGTCAGCCTCAATTCCGATCAGGCGCGGCAGCTCGAGAACACCTCGGGAGTGAAGCCTCTCATCGTCCAGACCGAGCGCGTCGCCTATCTCGGCCTCAACACGTTGAAGCCGCCATTCGATGATCCGCGGATGCGCCAGGCGGTCGCCTACGCCATCGACAAGCAGGGGATCGTGGAGGGCATTCTCGCCGGCGGCCAGAAGGTCCTCGGCGAAGTGCTGGCTCCCGTCAGCTTCGGCTACGTGGACGGCATCGAGCCCTACCCCTACGACCCGGAGAAGGCGAAGGCGCTGATCTCGGAAGCCGGGGGGCCGCCGGCGAAGATCGTCTTCGACACCTCACCGGTCTTCGACCAGCGCGTCGTGCAGGCGATCCAGCAGATGCTCAACGACGCCGGGTTCGACGTCGAACTGAACCTGATGGACCTGGCGACCTATCTGCAGAAGGTCCGCAACCCGAATGCCGAGGATCGTTCGACCATCAGCTTCGGCCGCTGGTCCTGTGCCTGCCAGGACGCCGACGGCACGCTCTATCCGCTGCTGCAGTCGGGCTCCAACTGGTCGCGCTATCAGAATCCGGACATGGACAAGCTTCTGGAAGAGGGCCGATCCTCGCTCGATCCCGACACCCGTCTCGCCGCCTACGCGGCCGTCCACAAGAAGGTGAAGGAAGACGCCATCGTCATCCCTCTCTATCAGTCGGCGATCATCTACGGCGCGCAGGATGCTCTGCAGTGGACGCCGACGGCCAACGAGAGCTTCTTCCTCAACCGCATGTCCTGGCAGGACTGAGCGAGGCAAGGGCCCGACCGATACGATGGCGCTTTTCATCCTCCGCCGGCTCGGCCAGGCCTTCATCGCGATTTTCGGGGTGATGACGCTGGTGTTCTTCATCCAGCGTCTCACTGGCGACCCGACCTATCTGCTTGTCCCCGAGACCGCGACCCAGGCCGACATCGAGGCGATGCGGCACACGCTCGGCCTCGATAAGCCGCTTATCGTCCAGTATCTCGGTTTCCTGCGAGACGTCTCGCAGTTCGACTTCGGCCGCTCCTACATCCAGCGGGTTCCGGTGCTCGACATTATCTCCGCCCGTCTGCCCTACACCCTGCAGCTTGCCGGCGGGGCCCTGCTGGTGTCGTTCGGCCTTGGTGTGCCGCTCGGGGTCATCATGGCGCTTGGCCGGGAGCGCGCCAGCACCCGGATCCTCACCGCCTTCGTCTTCGCCTCCCAGAGCATGCCGACCTTCTGGAGCGGCATCCTGTTCATGATGTTCTTTGCCGTGTGGCTCGGCTGGCTGCCGCCCTCCGGAGCGGGCGGGATCGAACACCTGATCCTGCCGTCCTTTGCGCTCGGTCTCCTGTCGATGGCGACGTTCGCCCGCGTGACCCGCACGGCGATGCTCGACGAGCTCTCCAAGGACTACGTCCGCTCCGCCCGAGCGCGCGGGGTGGCGACGCCGCGGCTGTTCTGGCGGCATCTCCTGCGCAACGCGGCGATCCCGGTCATCTCGATCTCGGCGCTGGAAATCTCGCAGCTCCTCGGGGGTGCGGTGATCGTCGAGACCGTGTTCGCCTGGCCGGGCCTCGGTCTCCTGACCGTGCAGTCGATCGTCTCGCGCGACTTCCTGGTGGTCCAGGGCATCGTCCTGCTGGGCGCGTTCGTCACGATCGCGCTCAACTTCATCGCCGACGTCCTCTACAGCCTCGTCGACCCGCGCATCCGTCTCGACGGGGTGGGCCCATGAGCGCCGCGGAGCCCGTCGCCACGCCGGTCGTGGTCCCGCGCCGCCGCCGGTTCCGTATCGGGATCTGGCCGTTCGTCGCGATATTCGCCGCCTTCGTGGTGATCGCGGTGTTTGCCCCGTACATCGCGCCCTACAATCCAAACGCCCAGAACCTGCTCGGCCGGCTGAAGCCGCCGGGCACCGAGGCGCGCCAATTCTACTATCTGCTCGGGTCCGACGAACTGGGACGGGACCTCCTGAGCCGGATCATCTTCGGCGCCCGGATCTCGCTGTCGGTGGCGATCCTGTCGGTCTGCCTGTCGAGCGTGGTCGGCACCGTCCTCGGCATGGCCGCCGGTCATTTCCGCGGCTGGACCGAGACGATCATCATGCGGATCGTCGACATCTTCCTTTCGGTGCCGGCCATCCTGCTGGCGATCATCACCGTTGCGGTCCTGGGGCCCGGCTTCATCAACGTGGTCATCGTGCTGGCGCTGACCCGGTGGCCTCGCTACGCGCGCGTCGCCTACGGCCAGACGCTGTCGGTGGCGAACATGCCCTACGTCCGGATCGCCCGCTTCATGGGCGCTGGCCCCGGGCGGATCCTGTTCCTGCACATCCTTCCGAACATCATCGGCCCGCTGACCGTGGTGGCGACGCTGGAGTTCGGGCTGATGGTCCTGTTCGAGGCGGGGCTCTCGTTCCTGGGCCTTGGCGTGCAACCGCCGACGGCGAGCTGGGGTGCCATGCTCAGCGTCGGCCGCAACTACGTCGCGACGGCCTTCTGGATCGCGACCTTCCCCGGAATCTGTCTGTTTCTCCTGATCCTCTCGGTCAACCTCATCGGCGATGCGGTGCGTGACCGGCTGGATCCCAAGTCGAGGTGAGTAGGGCTTCATGAATTTCGAAGGCGAGTTCGAGGGCAAGGCCGTCGTCGTCACCGGTGCCACGGGACTATATGGCCGCCGCATCGCCGAGGCGTTCGCGGAAGAAGGGGCCCGGGTGTGTCTGACCGATCTGGACCAGGCGGACCTCGACCGCGTGGCGGCCGGCATGAACCTGCCGGACGGAAGCTTCGCGCTCGCGGCCGACCTCACCGACACCGCCTCCATGCAGGCGCTCATCGCCGAAGTGGGGACGCGCTTCGGCGCCGCCGACGCGGTCATCAACAACGCCGGGATCTATCCCTCCGGCTTCCTTCTCGACATCGACGTGTCCGACTGGGACCGGATCTTCGACGTCAACCTGCGTGCACCTTTCGTGCTCTCGATCGGCTTCGCGAAGCAGATGATCGAGAAGCGGGTGAAGGGGGCGATCGTCAACGTCTCGTCCGGCGCCTCGCGCAAGATGCGCCGGACCGTGGTGCCCTACTGCACCTCGAAGACCGCGCTCGACCGGCTGACCAAGGGACTGGCGCTGGAGCTGGCGGAGTTCGGGATTCGCGTCAACGCGCTCGAGCCGGGGTTCGCTTCCGGGTCGACCGTCAGCCTGCTTGCCGACGAGCACGTCAGCCGGGCGACGGCGTCGGTCCCGCTCGGTCGGGAATCGACCGAGGAGGATCTCAGGCCGGCGGTTCTCTATCTCTGCTCGAAGGCGGCCGAATACGTGACCGGCGCGACGCTCACCGTCGACGGCGGCAACTCGATCGGCTCGCTCGACGTCTACCAGGACAAGAAGCATCCGCTCTGAAGAGGCTCGCACCATGGCAAACGACAGCTACGCCTGGCCCGAGGGATATCGAAGCGCGGCCTGCTTCACCCTCGATTTCGATGCGCACGGGCCGCATTTCTGGATCCATCGCAAGGGCATGCCGCAGCTGCTCTCGCACCTCGAACAGCGCCGGTTCGGACCGCGCGTCGGGATCTACCGGATCCTGGAACTGCTCGATCGCTTCGGCATCAAGGGCACGTTCTTCGTCCCGGCAAAGGTGGCGGAGGATTTCCCGGAGATCCTTCCGCTCCTGGTCGAGGGCGGTCACGAGATCGGCCTGCACGGCTATTTCCACGAACTGGCGACGGAGCTCTCCGACGCGGGCTTCACCCACGCCATCGAGGCATCGATCGAGCTGTTCCTGGCGCAGACCGGGGTACGACCGACGAGCTTCCGCTCGCCCGCCTGGGAGATGACGCCCCACATGCTGCGCGAGGTGAAGCGGCTCGGCCTCTTCGATTCATCGCTGATGGGCTACGAGCATCCCTACACCATCGGCGGCGTCACCGAGGTTCCGGTGCAGTGGACGCTGGACGATGCCATCTACTTCAAGTTCCTCGGCGGAGGGGGGGACATGGCGCCCCCCGCGGCGCCGGGGCCATTGCTCGACGGCTGGATCGACGAATGGGATGTCCTGCATCGCTACGGCAGCCTGTTCATGCTGACGGTGCACGACTGGATCTCCGGGCGCGCCCAGCGGATTGCCATGCTCGAACGGCTTCTGACCCATACGTCCCGGACGTCCGACGTCTGGTGGGCGACCGTGTCGGAGGTGGCGCGGCATCACGAGGCCACCCAGAAAGACGCGTTCATCGTCGACCCGTCCATCCCGCATGGGGTCGAGGGACACAAGGCGTGGATCGGCTGATGCAGACGTGGACGATTCAGCGCGGCGAGATCGTTTCGCCGCACGGCCTCGTGGCGGCCCAGAACATGGAGGCGGCCGGCGCCGGCGCGGCCGTGCTGGCGGCCGGCGGAAATGCCATGGATGCGGCCGTCGTCACCGTGCTCGTGCTGGCGACCGTGGAGCCGTGGCTCTCCGGCCTGGGGGGCGGCGGCTTCCTGCTGCATGCCGATGGCACGACGGGCGACGTCTCGGCACTCGACTTCAACGTCCGGGCGCCCGGCGCGCTCGATCCGGACGACTATCCGCTTACCGGCGGCCGCGACGGCGACTGGTTCGACTGGCCGGCGGTGGAGGGCGATCGCAACATCGTCGGCTACGGATCGATCTGCGTCCCGGGCACCATCGCAGGCCTTGCCGAGGCGCTTGCGCGCCATGGCACGCTTTCCTGGGCCGACGCCGTCGCGCCGGCGATCGCGTTCGCGGAGCGCGGCATGGTGGTCGACTGGTTCTCCTCGCTCTGCCTGGCGATCGACGCCACCGGCCTGAAGCGCTTTCCGGCCGCCGCGGCGCTCTTCTTCGGCCCGGACGGCGAGCTGCCGGTGGCGAAGGGACCCGACGAGACGTATCTGCCGATGCCCGGTCAGGCCGCGCTGCTCCGCCGCCTCCAGGCAAACGGCGCGCGCGATTTCTACGAGGGCGAGAGCGCGGCCATCCTGGTGCGCGACCTTGCCGAAGGCGGTTCCGTCATCAGTCTGGAGGATCTCGCCGCCTACCGGCCGGCATGGCACGCGGCGCAGCGCGGTCGCTATCGCGGCCATGAGCTCGCCGTGGTGCCCGGCCTCAACGGCGGACCCAGCCTGCTCAGGGCGCTGGACCTGCTCGAGGAGGCCTGGACGCCCGGTGCCGCGCCCGATGCCGACGCCGCGCTCGCCTACGCATCGGCGTTTCGCGCGTCCTACCGTGAGCGGCTGAACCGCAAGGGGCACGCGGGCGAGGGGGGCGACTGCACCACCCACGTCAGCATCGTCGACCGTGCCGGCAACATGGTCTCGCTGACCAACACGATCCTGTCGCGCTTCGGGTCGAAGGTGGTGCTGCCGGAAACCGGCATCCTGATGAACAACGGGATGATGTGGTTCGATCCGCGTCGGAACATGCCGAATTCCATGTCCCCGGGCGCCAAGCCGCTGGCCAACATGTGCCCTGTGATCATGATGCACGAAGGGCGGCCGACGCTCGCCATCGGCGCGGCGGGGGGCCGGATGATCTTTCCCGCCGTCGGCCAGATCCTGTCGCACATTCTCGACTTCGGCATGAGCCTCGACGAAGCGTTTCAGACGCCGCGCCTCGACGCCAGCGGGCCGACCATCAAGGTGAACCGCGCCGCGCCGCCGGACGTGGGGGCCAAGGTGGCGACCCGGTTCCCGGTCGAACTGGTGTCCGACACGCTCTACCCGGTCAATTTCGCCATCCCGTCGGCGGTCAGCCGCGACTGGGCGGCCGGCCTGAACGCCGGGATGGCGCATCAGACCAACCCGTGGGCGGGCGTTGCCGTCGGGGAGCCGGACGATGGCTGAACCGGGCGAGCGACCGATCCTCTCCATCCGCGATCTCGTGACCGAGATCGGTGGCCTGCCCGTCGTCGACGGCGTGTCGCTCGATGTCATGCCGGGCGAGGTGGTGGCCCTCGTCGGGGAATCCGGATCCGGCAAGAGCCTGTCGGCGTTGTCGGTGATGCGGCTGCTGCCCGCCGCCGCTAGCGTCGTCGCCGGCGAGGTTCTGCTCGATGGCGACAACCTGCTTGCGAAGTCGGAGCGCGACATGCGGGGCATTCGGGGCAAGCGCCTGTCGATGATCTTCCAGGAGCCGATCGCCTCGCTCAATCCCCTGCTTCCCGTCGGGGTCCAGGTCGCCGAAAGCCTGGTGGTGCACGGCGAGGCGGCCGGCGCAGACGCCTCCCGCCGCGCGGTCGAGATGCTCGAGCATGTCGGCATTCCGCAGCCGGAACGCCGGGCGTGGCAACTGCCGGCCGAACTGTCTGGCGGCATGTGTCAGCGGGTGATGATCGCATCGGCGCTCATCTCCGACCCGCGGCTGCTGATTGCCGACGAGCCGACGACCGCCCTCGACGTCACCATCCAGGCCCAGATCCTGCGGCTGATGAAGCAGCTTCGCGAGGAGCGCGGCACCGCCATCCTGATCATCACGCACGACATGGGCGTCGTCGCCGACATCGCCGACCGGGTCTGCGTCATGTACGGCGGTCGCGTGGTGGAGACCGCCTCGGTGTTCGATCTGTTCGAACGGCCGAGCCACCCCTATACGCGGCTTCTCCTGTCGACCATTCCGCGGATGACCGCCGAGCCCAAGCACGAGCTGAAGGTCATCGAGGGAGCCGTCCCCGATCTCGCCAGTTGGCCGACCGGCTGCCGGTTCCGCACCCGCTGCCCGCTGGCCGATGAGGACTGCGCCGAGCGGCCACCGCTGATGCCGGTCTCCGACGGGCACATGTCCGCCTGCTGGCACATGGACCGGCTGGAGCGCATTTCATGAGCGCCCCCCTTCTCAAGATCGAGGACCTGCGCGTCCATTTCCCCGTCCGCGGCGGTTGGCTCGGAAGCGAGACGGGACGGGTAAAGGCTGTCGACGGGTTCGAGATCGAGGTCGGCAGGGGCGAGACGGTGGCCCTGGTCGGCGAGAGCGGTTGCGGCAAGTCGACGGCCGGAAACGCCATCCTCGGTCTGGTGAAGGCGACGGGCGGTCGCATCCTGTTCGAGGGGCAGGATCTGCTGTCGCTGGCCCCGGCCGAGCAGGCGCGTATGCGGCGCGACATGCAGGTGATCTTCCAGGATCCGGTTTCCGCCCTCAATCCCAAGCGCACGATCGAGCAGTCGGTCGGCGAGCCGCTGGTCATTGCCGGGACTCCGCGCAATGTTCGGCGTGCGAAGGTGGCCGAACTCCTGGAAATCGTCGGGCTGAACCCGTCCCAGGCCAAGCGCTATCCCAACGAGCTGTCGGGTGGCCAGCGTCAGCGCGTGGTGATCGCCCGGGCGCTCGCCACCTCACCGAAGCTGATCATCTGCGACGAGCCCGTGTCCGCCCTCGACGTGTCGATCCGCTCGCAGATCCTCAATCTTCTCATGCGTCTTCAGGAGGAGTTCGGCTTCTCCTACCTGTTCATCTCCCACGACCTGTCGGTCGTGCGTCACATCGCCGACCGCGTGGCCGTCATGTATCTGGGCACGATCGCCGAGGATGGAAATGCGGAGACGGTCTTCAGGGCTCCGGTGCACCCGTACACCGAGGCGCTCTTGAGCGCGATCCCGCTGCCGGATCCGAAGGCCCAGAGGGCGCGACAGTCGATCATCTTGCAGGGCGACCTGCCGAGTCCTCTGAATCCGCCGAAGGGCTGTCCGTTCGTGACCCGCTGTCCGATTTCGGAGGATCGCTGCGCGGAGATACGGCCGGTGCTCGCGCCCACCGAACATGGCTCGCGTGCCGCCTGCTACGTGCGCAATCCGTCCGCCATGCCGAAAGAGGTGCCTCCATCGTGACCATCGAAAAGAAGAACCCGGACACGCTCGCGCCGCCGATCGGCCGCTACAAGCACCTCGCTGTTATTCCCGCCAACCACGACATCCTCGCTATAGCGGGACAGGTTGGCGTCGATCTCGACGGTAATCTGCCGGTATCGGTGGAGGAGCAGTTCGAGAACGCGATCCGCAACATCGAGCGCATCCTGCAAAGCGAGGGCCTCGACGTGCGGGCCGTGTTCAAGATCAACATCTGGCTTGCCGAGCAGATCGACATGGACCGCTACGTCGAGATCTGGCGCGGCTTTCACCACGACGATCCGCCGGCGACCATGTTCGCGTATGTCGCCCGGCTCATCCGCCCGGAATATCTTTGCGAAGTCGAGGCATGGGCCGCGCGGCCGGCAACATGACCTGACGGCATCGGACGTCTTGCGCGAGCAATCGCTCGCTTGACCACCCGCCGGTATGGCTGTTCGATGCTGCGGAACGCGAGGCCGCGACAAGCGATCCGTTGGGGAGGAACATGTTGGACAAGCCGCGTGGCCACGTCATAGGCCGCGATTTCGTGCCGGCACGCCCGGGCGAGACCCTTCCCGTCATCGATCCCAGCACCGGCGAGACCTTCGGCGAGATTGCCCGCGGGTCTGCCGCCGACATCGATGCGGCCGTCGCCACGGCGCGCGATGCCCTCGACGGCGCCTGGGGTGCGCTGACCGCGACCGAGCGCGGCCGCCTGATGATCCGGCTCGCCGGGCTGATCCGCGATCATGCCGAGGAGCTCACCGTGCTGGAGGTGCGCGACGTCGGCAAGCCGGTGCGCCAGGCCCGAGCCGACGCGCTCGCCTGCGCGCGCTATTTCGAATTCTACGGCGAAGCGGCCGACAAGATCCACGGCGAGACGATCCCCTATCAGACCGGCTACACGGTCATGACGGTGCGCGAGCCGCACGGGGTCACCGGCCACATCGTGCCGTGGAACTACCCCATGCAGATCATCGGCCGCTCGGTCGCCGGCGCGCTCGCCATGGGCAACGCCTGTGTCGTCAAGCCGGCCGAGGACGCTTCGCTGACGGCCCTGAAGGTGGCTGAACTGGCGGTCGAGGCCGGCTTCCCGTCGGGGGCGATCAACGTCGTCACCGGGACAGGCGCGGAGGCGGGCGCGGCGCTATCGGCCCATCCGGGCATCGACCACATCTCCTTCACCGGCTCCAACACGGTCGGCAAGCTGGTCCAGGCGGCCGGCGCGCAGAACACCATCCCGGTGACGCTGGAGCTTGGCGGCAAGTCGCCCCAGCTCGTCTTCGCCGATGCCGATCTCGACGCGGCGCTGCCGTTCCTGGTCAATGCCGGCATCCAGAACGCCGGCCAGACCTGTTCGGCCGGCAGCCGCATCGTCGTGGAAGACGCGATCTACGACGAGGTCGTGCGACGGCTTGGCGACGCGTTCGCAAAGCTGAAGGTCGGTCCGGCAGCGGACGATCCCGACGTGGGGCCATTGGTCAACGCGAAGCAGCACGCCATGGTGAAGGGTTTCCTGGAGCGGGCCCGAGCCGACGGCCTCAAGGTCATCGCCGAGGCCGCGCTGCCCGACGACCTGCCGGCGGGCGGCTACTACGTCGCGCCGACGGTGGTGGCCGACGTGCCGGCCGACCACGAGCTCGCCCAGAAGGAGATCTTCGGTCCCGTCCTGTCGGTGATCCGCGCGCGCGACGAGGCGCACGCGCTGGAGATCGCCAACGGCACCGCCTACGGCCTTGTCGCCGGCGTGTGGACCCGCGACGGCGGCCGCGCCATGCGGCTCGCGCGGAAAATCCGCGCCGGCCAGGTGTTCATCAACAACTACGGAGCCGGCGGCGGCATCGAGCTGCCGTTCGGCGGCGTGAAGGCCAGCGGCCACGGCCGCGAGAAGGGCTTCGAGGCGCTCTACGGCTTCTCCGTCACCAAGACGATCGCCTACCGGCACGGCTAGCCATCGCGGAGAATGCGCGAACCGGTTCTCCGGTCGAGATCGCGACAAGACAAAGACCGCAACAGGGAACGACCAGGGATGCGACTTCAGGACAAGGTGGCGATCGTCACGGGCGCGGGGTCGGGCTTCGGAGAGGGCATCGTGACGCGCTTCGCCGAGGAAGGCTGCAAGCTCGTCGTCAACGACGTGAACGCGGACAACGGCGAGAAGGTCGCCGCGGCCCTCAACGCGCGCCACGGCGACGGGACGGCGATTTTCGTGCGCGCCGACGTGACCGATGACGCCGAGGTGGGGGCGATGGTCGAGGCGGCCGTCTCCCGCTTCGGCCGGCTCGACGTGCTGGTCAACAACGCCGGCATTTCCCACCGCAACATGCCGATGCTCGACATCGACGCGGCCATGGTCGACCGGATGTTCGACGTGAACGTGAAGGCGATCTGGATCGCCGCCTGTCACGCCATCCCGCATTTCCGCAAGGCGGGCGGCGGGTCGATCATCAACAACGCCTCCACGGCCGGCCTGCGCCCCCGCCCCGGGCTGTCCATGTACAACGCGTCCAAGGGCGCCGCGATCACGCTGACCAAGTCGATGGCGGTGGAGTTCGCGCCGGAGAATATCCGCGTCAACGCGCTCTGCCCGGTCGCCGGCGAAACCCCACTGCTGGCCACCTTCATGGGCGAGGACACGCCGGAAATGCGCGCGAAGTTCAGGGCGTCGATCCCCATCGGCCGGCTCTCGACGCCGCGCGACATCGCCAATGCCGCGCTTTACCTTGCCTCCGACGACGCGGCGTTCATCACCGGCGTGGCGCTCGAGGTGGACGGAGGACGCTGCATCTGAGGCCGCCGGCCTCGCACCGGACGATCACCGACTGAACGACGAGAAAAGATGCCGCGGACGCAAGAACCGACGGCACACGCCATACGGCAAAGGGAGAGAACCATGACTGCCAGATTGACCACGACCGCCGCCACGCTGGGGCTCGGGCTCATCGCGGCCATTGCCAGCGCGGACGCCCGCGAACTGAAGCTCGGCTATTCGCTCGGGCCGGATTCCCACTACGGCGCCAGCGCCCACGCGATGGCCGCCAAGCTCGCCGAGCTGTCGGGCGGCGAATGGACGATCAAGGAGTTTCCGGCCAACGCGCTCGGCGGCGAGCGGGAGATGGTCGAGGGCGCCCAGATCGGCACCGTCGACCTCGTGGTCACCTCCACGGGGCCGGTCGGCAACTTCGTGCCGGAGACGCTGATCACCGACATCCCGTTCCTTTTCCGCGACTACGATCACGCCCACGCCGTGCTTGATGGGCCAATTGGCCAGGAAATTCTCGACAAGTTCCCGGAGAATGGCCTGATCGCGCTCGCCTGGGGCGAGAACGGCTTCCGCAACCTGACCAACTCCGTGCGCGCCGTGAAGGAGCCGGAGGACGCCAAGGGCCTGAAGATCCGCACCATGGAGAACCAGGTGCACATGACGGCCTTCAAGACGCTCGGCGTGCTGCCGACTCCGATGGCGTTTCCGGAGCTGTTCACCGCCCTTCAGCAGGGCACGGTGGATGGCCAGGAAAACCCCATCGGGGTGATCCTGAACGCCAAGTTCTCCGAGGTTCAGAAGTATCTGAGCCTGACCCAGCACGTCTATTCGCCGGCCCTCATCCTGATGTCCGCGTCGATCTGGGACGGGCTCTCAGACGAGGAGAAGGGCTGGTTCAAGGAGTCTGCCAAGGTCGGCGCGCAGGCGATGCGCGATAAGGCCGAGGCCGACGCGGCAAAGGGCGTCGCGGAACTGAAGGCGCAGGGCATGACCGTGGTCGAGGATGTCGACACCGCCGCCTTCCAGAAGGACCTGGAGCCGGCCTACGTGATCTACGCCGAGCAGTTCGGCAAGGAGAACATCGACCGCATCCGCAACTACAAGGAATAGGATCGGGGTTCCGCTCGGGTGGGGCCGGGCGCATGCGTCCGGCCCTTGCCTTCATGCGCAATCGCTGACCCGCGGGTGCCGATGCTATCTCTGCTTCACCTCGTCGACCGGCTGCTGATGCGCACGGTCATGATCGTCGCGACGGCGCTCCTCGTCCTCGCGTCGAGCGTGTCGCTGTGGCAGGTGATCACCCGCTTCGCGCTGGAGGATCCGTCGACCTGGTCTGAGGTCGCCTCGCGCACGCTGATCATCTGGATGGTCTATCTCGGCATGGCCGTGGCGCTGCGAACCGGATCGCTGATGACCGTCGAGTTCCTGTTCGAGATCAGCCACGGCACCCGGCGCAAGATCCTCATCGCCATCGTCTCCGGGCTTTCGCTCGGCGTGCTGCTGGTGATGGCCTGGACCGGCTGGAACATGGCCCATCGGGTGCGCTTCCAGTCGATCGCCGGCGTCGTCGATCCGTTCACCGGCGGCCGCATTTCCATTTCCTGGCTCTACGCCGCGCTGCCGGTCGGGGCGGTGCTGGCGATCGTCGGGCTCGCCGCCCGTACGGCCGAGCTCTACCGGCAGGCCTCGCGGGGCGTGCGCTGATGGCCGGCGGCATGCTCCTCCTGCTGGTGGCGCTGTTCGCGCTGTCGGTGCCGGTCGCCATCGCGATCACGGCCGCCTCCATCGGCGGGATCGTCCTCTTCGACGACGTGCCGCTGATCGTCGTGGCCCAGAAGCTGATCACCTCGATCGACTCGTTCCCGCTGATGGCCGTGCCGTTCTTCATCTTGGCCGGCAACCTGATGGAGGCCGGCGGCATCTCCGGCCGCCTCGTCGATTTCGCCAAGTCGGTGATCGGCAACATCCAGGGCGGGCTCGCCTGCTCCTGCGTGCTCACCTGCATGATCTTCGCCGCCGTCTCCGGCTCCAGCGTGGCGACCACCTTCGCCATCGGCGCGATCATCATTCCCGCCATGGCCGCCCACGGCTATCCGAAGCCGTTCGCGGCCGCGCTGCAGGCGACCTCGGCGGAACTCGGCGTGGTCATCCCGCCCTCGATCCCGCTGATCCTCTACGGCGTCTCGGCCGACACCTCGATCGGCGATCTGTTCATTGCCGGCATCGGACCCGGGCTTCTCATCGCCGGCGCGCTCACCGTCGGCGTCTACGTCATGTGCAAGCTCAACGGCTGGGGCAGGTCCGACGGCGAAGGGCGGCTCTCCTTCATCCGGGCGTTCGAGCGCGCCTTCCTGGCGCTGCTCATGCCGGTCGTCGTCATCGGCGGCATCTACTCGGGCGTCTTCACGCCCACCGAGGCAAGCGTGGTGGCGGTGTTCTACGCCTTCCTCATCGGCACCGTGTTCTACCGGACGCTCAGTCTCGCCAGCATCCCGTCGGTGCTGCGGCGCTCGGTGATCTCGTCCTCGGTGATCATGTTCACCATCGCCGCCGCCGGCCTGTTCTCGTTCCTGCTGACCCGCGCCGGCGTGCCCGGCATGATCGGCGAATGGGTCGCCACCGCGATCGAGAGCCCCTGGGCCTTCCTGCTGTGCGTCAACGTCGCGCTGTTCGTCGTCGGCATGTTCATCGAAACATCGGCGGCGATCGTGGTGCTTGCGCCCATCCTCGCGCCGGTCGCCATGCGCTTCGGCGTCGACCCGGTGCATTTCGGGCTCATCATGGTGGTGAACCTGGCCATGGGGATGATCACGCCGCCGTTCGGCGTGAACCTGTTCGCGGCCTGCCAGGTCGCCGGCATCGGGCTGGAACGGATCATCCCGCGGCTGCTGCCGTTCATCCTCATCGTGGTGGCCTGCCTGATGGTGGTCACCTACGTCCCGGCCGTCACCATCGGGTTGGTCGCGCTGCTCAAGTAGCCGTCACAGCGCGGCACCGGCCTGCCGGGCTGCCGCTCGCCGGGGATTTCCGCTGGGATCGCATCGGCGCGCGCATTAACCTTCCTTGGGCGCGGCCGATCGATCACCGCCGCGCCAGGCTTCGTGTCCCGTTGCCCATCGCGAGGACGGTTCCGCATGCCGGAAGATCGGAGTTCAAAGCGGCGCTGGTGGATCCTCGTCGCCACCAGCGGCGTCCTCGGCCTGGTGGTTCTCGACGAGACGGTGGTCGGCGTCGCCCTGCCGACCATCCAGCGCGACCTCGCCATGTCCCAGGTGGGATCGCACTGGGTCGTCAACGCCTACCTCTTGAGCTTCACCTGCGCGGTCGCCCTCGGCGGCCGGCTCGGCGACACCTTCGGCCGCGGCCGCTTCTTCCTGTTCGGCATCCTCGCCGTCGGCATCGGCTCGCTGGCAGCCGGCTTCGCGCCGACCGGCTGGGCGCTGCTGGCGGCCCGGGCGATCGAGGGCATCGGCGCGGCGCTCGTCTTCCCCGCGGGCTTCGCGCTGGCGACGAGCCTCTTCGCGCCGGAAGAGCGCGGTCTCGCCTTCGGCCTGCAGACGACCATTGCGGCGGTCTTCATGGCAAGCGGGCCGGTGGTCGGCGGGTTCTTCACGGAAACGATCTCGTGGCGCTGGATCTTCTGGATCAACCTGCCGGCGGTGGCCGTCATCTCCGCCATCGTGTGGCGGGCGTGGTTGCCCCAGCTCGATCACCGGGCACCGCGGTCGGCACAGGGAGCGCGGTTCGATGTCGCCGGTCTGGCGACGCTCGTCTGCGGGCTCACGGCGTTCACGGTGGCGCTCATGCAGGGCAGCGAATGGGGATGGCGCACCCCGGCAACGCTGGTTCCGCTGCTTGGAGGCCTCCTCGTCCTGGCCGCCTTCGTCGCGATCGAACTGCGCAGCGCCGAACCGCTCATCGAGCTCGACCTGCTGCGCATCCCGACGTTCACCGGCGGCGTCCTGATCTTCTTCATGTTCCAGTTCGACAAGATCGTCGTGTTCATCTTCCTGCCGCTCTATCTGCAGCAGGTCCTGGGGTTCTCGCCGATCCATGCGGGTTTGCCCCTGCTGCTCGCGATCCTGCCGACGCTCGTCACCTCCCTCGTGGCCGGCAAGGCGGCCGACAGGGTGGGGCCGCGGCGCCTGATCCTGTTCGGTCTGGCGGTGAACGGCGGGGCCCTCGTGGCGATGAGTGCCGCCGTGGCCGCCGCGAACTTCGTCGCGATCGTCTGCGTCCTGCTCCTGTGGGGATCCGTGCTGCCGTTCCTGGCCGTGGTCTCCCGGCGTGCCCTCATGAGCGCGGTGCCGCCGCACCTGCAGGGCCAGGCGAGCGGCGTGAACCTGACGCTGCAGATGACGGGCGGCACCATGGGCCTTGCCCTCGCGACGACCGTCCTGCTCGCGGCAGGTGCATTCGAGCCTGTGTTCCTGGTCACCGGCGTGCTGGTGCTGGCGATGGTCCCGGTCGCCATCGCGACGATCGGGCGCAACGGGCAGGCCGCCGCGCCGGCACGGGTATGAGCGGGCCGTCCGCTCTGCTCGCGGATCTTGGATCCGGCACCGCGTCCTGTCTAAGAAAGCGGCCTAGCCGACGGTGAACTCGGTCATCATGCCGGAATCCTCGTGCTCGAGATTGTGGCAGTGGGCCATGTACGGACTGTCCTCGGAGGCCTCGCAGGGAAAGCGGACGAAGATCTCCGCGTTGCCCCCCGCCTCGATGGGAAGCGTGTCCTTCCACCCGGCCATGTGAGGCGGCGGCGCCTTTCCGTCCCGGTGCACCACCCGATACTGGCAGCCGTGAATGTGGACGGGATGCAGCATCTTGTCGGTCTCCTCGGAGATCGACCACACGAGATCGGTGTTGATGGGCGCCCGGAAGCCGGGTTCGACCAGCGAGAACGGGCGGCCGTTGATGCCGTTGCTCGTCAGCTGCGCCTTGAGCGGCAGCGCCGGTTCCCCGGTGATCGCGGCCACCACCCGCGCCACGACCGCCGGGTCCGTCTTGCCGGACATGGCCATCTGCATCAGGCCGGTCTCCTGCATGATCTTCTGGCCGACCGTGTCGCGGTACATCTGCATGACGAGCCCCTGGCTCACCGGGGGAAGCACGGCCGGCAGGGACGGGAGGGTCGCCAGACGGTCGGGTAGCCGACCGCCGGTCTCGGCGCCGTCCGGCTGGACCGTCATCAGCGGGAGCGGCTGGTCGAAGGGCGGCAGCCGCATGATCGCCTGATGGGCGACCGGATGGGAGACGAGATCGAACGGCTTCCCATCGCGGGCATCGACCAGGATCTCGTAGCGTTCACCGGGGGCGATGGGGAGGCGGGTCAGGCTGACCGGGGCGTCCAGCAGCCCGCCGTCGCTGGCGACCACGTGGAAGGCCCGGTCGTCAGAGAGGCCCAGCTCGAAGTTGCGCGCGTTGGAGCCGTCGAGGATCCGGAAGCGCAGCCATCCCCGGCCGGTCCGGACGATGGGATCATGGGCGCCGTTCACCAGCATGGTGTCGCCCACATACCCCATCGCCACGGCGATGGCGTTGAAGCGGTGGAAGAAGCGGCCGTCGGCGTCGAAGCGGCGATCTTGCAGAATGACCGGGATGTCGTCGACGCCCCACGTCGACGGCAGGGGCAGGGCGTCGTTCTCGTCGTCGTCGATGATGAAGAGCCCGGCGAGCCCCTTGATGACCTGTTCCGCGGTCACCGGATAGATGTGCGGATGAAACCAGAGGGTCGCCGCCGGCTGGTCGATGGGCAGCTTCACCGTCCATGTCCCACCGGGATCGATGATCCGGTAGGGACCGCCGTCGGCGGTTCCGGGAATGATCAGCCCGTGCCAGTGGACGGTGGTCGCCTCCTCCAGCCGGTTGGTCACGGAGACGGTCGGGGCATCGCCGCGCCGCACGCGAATGGCCGGGCCCAGGAACGGCCCGTTGAAGCCGTAGGTGGGTGTCGGGGTACCGGGGCGAAACCGCATCTGCCCCGCCTGGGGGGCAAGCGCGATCCCGCCGCCGGCATCCGGGCGAAGCAGTTTGGGGATGGGCAGTTCGGGCCGCTCGGCGGCGCTCGGGCGCGGCGCGCCAAGCCCCCAGACCAGCCCGATAGCCCCCGCCCCCGCAAGCACGTCGCGTCGCGTGATCTCCGTCATCGCCGTCCCCTCCCAAGGCCCTTGCCGCGATCGGCTCAGCTTCGGCAAGGGGCGGGCGGATGGCAAGCCTCGCGCGGACCCGCGCGATCACGCTGGCGGGCGTCAGCCCGCCTTTGGGCTCAGGCGCGCACCGCCTCGGCGATCACCGCGGCGGCCGCGTCGAGCGCACCCGATCCGTGGGGGACGTCGAGCGCCTGCAGGCCGGCCTCCATCGACGCGAGCGCGCCGAGGGTCATGTGCGGGTTGACGTGGCCCATGTGGGCGACCCGCAGGAAGTCGCCGTAGGTCGGCTCGTTCGGCAGGGCCATTCCGAGCCCGATCCCGAGGGTCACGCCGGCGTGCTCCTCCAGCCAGGAGCGCAGGCGCTGGGCCGCGCCGCCCCCGAACCGGGCGGCCGTCACCGAGTGCGACCGCGCGTTGACGTCGGCCACGTTGAGGGCGATGTCACCGGCGCTCGCCCAGACGTCGAAGGCGGCCCAGACGGTGCGGGCGAGCACCTTGTGGCGCGCCCAGATCTGCTCAAGCCCCTCCTCCTCGATCATGTCGAGAGCCTCGCGCAGGGCGAAGAGGTGGTGGGTCGGCGCCGTGCCGCCGAAATTGTGGGAGAAGACCTCGGCCTTGATCCTCGGCTTCCAGTCCCAGTAGGGCGTGGCGAGGTCGGAGGTCTGCGAGGCGGCGAGGGCCTTGTCGGAGACCCAGATGAACCCGAGCCCCGGCGGCACCATCAGCCCCTTCTGGCTTGCCGCCACCAGCACGTCGACGCCCCAGGCATCGAACTGGAACGGCTCGCAGACCAGCGAGGCGATGGCATCGACGGCCAGCAGCGCCGGGTGGCCGGCCTCGTCGATGGCGGCACGCACGGCGGCCACGTCGTTGCGCACGCTCGTCGCGGTGTCGACCTGGGTCAGCAGAACGGCGCGGATCGTGTGCTCGCGGTCCGCCTTCAGCGCCTCGGCGATCCGCGCGGCGTCGATCGGGCTGCGCCGTCCGAAGTCGATGGTGTCGACGACGACGCCCATCCGGCGCGCGGCATCTGCCCAGCCCAGTGCGAAGTGGCCAGTCGCCGCGACGAGCGCCCGGTCGCCGCGCGAGAACATGTTGGCGATCGCCGCCTCCCAGGCGCCGTGGCCGTTGGCGATGTAGATCGCCGCGTGCGCGGTCGAGCCCGCCACCCGCTTCAGGTCGGCGAGGATGCCCTGGGTGAGGTCGACGATGGCGCCGGTGTAGATGTTCGGCGCCGGCCGCTGCATGGCAGCAAGAACCCGGTCGGGCATGACGGACGGACCGGGGATGGCCAGGTATTGCCTTCCGTTGGCGAGGCTCATTTTGGAGAGGGTCCTAGGGCTGTCGGGACGCAGACGGTCGATGAGGATGCGTGCGCGCGCCATCCCGTCGCGGAATGGCGCAGGCGCTCCGCGGAGCACATCGCAAAGTGGGAGAGCCGCGCCGGCTTGTCGATGGAAATCTGAACCGGCGGCGGCCGACGCGGCGGTGGGTCAGCGGGCGGCCACGTCCGGATCGGGGGCGAGTTCGGCGACGCCCAGCGCCTTCGCCCATCCGTTCATCTCGGAAATCAGCCGCTCGGGCAGCGTGATGAAGCCGTCGTTGCCGGCGATCGCCTCCGCCGCCCGGTCCCCCGGCACGCGGATGCGGTCGACGCCGTCGCGGCGACGGGACGCACGGATGGTGTCCAGCGCCTCCTTCGCGCGCGCCTCGAAGCCGTCGGCGCCGAACAGGCGCGGGTCGATGGCGATCATCAGCCATGAACAGTCGGCAGGCTCGGCCGGATCGCCGTACATGCTGGCGACGCCGGCTCCGAGCGAGCCGCCCGACAGCAGGCCGCAGAGCAGATCGATCGCCAGCGCGAGGCCGAAGCCCTTCGCATCGGCCGCCGGCCGCAGCAGTCCCGCAAGCGCCGCTGACGCGTCGGTGGTGGGCTCTCCGTTCCGGTCCAGGGCCCAGCCGTCGGGAATCGGGCGGCCAGCCGTGGCGGCGCTGCGGATGGTGCCCATGGCCGCCGCGCTCATCGCCATGTCGAGGATGAACGGAGGTCCGTCGCGCACCGGGATGGCGATCGCCAGCGGATTGTTGCCGACGACCGCCTCGGCGCCCCCGGGCGCCGCCATCATCGGCCGCGTGTTGCACATGACGAGGCCGATCAGGCCGGCATCGGTCGCAAGGCGTGCGACGGCTCCGGCCACGCCGAAATGCGTGGCGGAGCGGACGGCGACGGCGGAAATCCCCAGCTCCGACGCCTTGGCGACGGCGGTCGCCATGGCCTGTCCGGCCGCCGCGTGACCGAGTACGAGCCCTCCGTCGTAGACGGCGACGGCGCCCCGGTCGTGAACCAGGCGGATCTCGCCGGACGTCGACAGCGTGCCGGCGTGCAGCCGCTTGAGATACATCGGCGCCTGCAGGAAGCCGTGCGAGGCGCGGCCTTCGCGCTCCGCGCCGACCAGACCGTCGGCGACGGTGCGGGCCGCATCCGGCGCGACGCCGACACCACGGAACAGATCGGCGAGAAAATCCTCGCAGCGCGCGACGGCGAGCCTCTGCGTGCCGGTTGCTGTGGCCTGTGCATGAGCCATGGGCGTCGTCCTCCCGTTTCGTGGTGCGCGCGGCATCGGCGCGTGGCCGTTTGTCCGGCCTTCTCACCGTTGTCGGGGGTGCGGGCTCGGCGATCAACGCGCGTCCGCATCGGCCGCGCCGTCGTTTCGCTTGGCGAAATGGGGGAGATGCGGGTTTGCCCGCCCGATGCGGCGACACGTATGGGATGGACTGGCAACGGGAGGAGCGAGGCGTTTCGCTCGGGAGAGTGCCTTGGCAATAACATACGACCTGGTGAAACAGGTGGCGTGCGATCTCTACGGATGGTCGCTCAAGAAGGTTCCGGACGATACGCAGGCGGCGCTCGCGGCGGCGGCGGAGCGCGAGACCAGTCCGGCGTCCCGCCAGACCCTCCGCTTCCTGCAGGCGGCGGCGGTGGCGGCGGAGCGCGAGAACCGCCACGCCTGCTCCGATGCCGGCTTTCCCACCTATTTCGTCAAGATCGGCACGCGGGTTCAGCTCGACGGCGACATCCGCCGGGCCTTCGTCGACGGCTTCGCGCAACTCGTCGAGACCATCGACCCGCCGATCCTGCAGTTCATCACCCATCCGCTGACGCTGGAGCGCTCCTACGCCGGCAAGGACATGCCGATCCTCTCCTTCGACGTCCTTGACGGCGCCGACTACATGGAGGTCGTCTGCTCTCCGAAGGCGCTGGGATCGGGCCGATGGGCGGCGCTGAAGATGTTCTCCTACCCGACGCTGGAGGAGATCGAGACCTTCGTCCTGGAGTGCGTGCTCGAGGCCGGCTCCCAGCATTGTCCGCCGGTGGTGATCGGCGTCGGCATCGGCGGCTCCTTCGACAACGCCGCCAAGCTCGCCAAGACCTCTACCCTGCGCCACATCGGCACCGCCCATGCCGATCCGATGGTGGCGGCGATGGAGGAGCGGCTGCTGGAGGCGGTCAACAAGACGGGCTTTGGCCCCATGGGGACGGGCGGCGACACCACCGCGCTCGCCGTCCACGTGGATTATTCCGCCGGGCACGGCTTCGTGCCGGTGGCGGTGTGCTTCAACTGCTGGATCAACCGGCGCACCTCGGCGCGGATCCACGACAGCGGGGAGATCGTGCGCCTTGAGTGACGACGCTCTCGCCGACCTGCCGCGCCTGACCCTGCCGCTCTCGCCGGAGACGGCGCGCTCGCTCGCCGTGGGCGAGCAGTATCTGCTCGACGGCGAGATCACCGCGACGGCGGGGTTCTCCACCCATCAGCGCATGGTGGCGCATCTCGAGCGCGGCGAGCCGTTGCCCGTCGACCTCGCCGGCGGCGCCTTCTTCCACATGGGCAGCAAGTGCCGGGAAACCGCCGACGGCTGGATCCCCGACTACGTCAATCCGACGACGTCGACACGCTTCGACGCGTTCATGCCGACGATCATCCGCCGGCTGGGGCTGACGTCGCTGGGCGGCAAGGGCGGGCTCGGCGACGATGTGGCCCCGGTGCTGGCAGAGATGGGATGCGTCTATTTCGCGATGCCCGGCGGAGCGTCGCCGCTGCTGAGCCGCGGGGCCGAGCGGCGACTTGAGACCGGATGGGACGATCTCATCGAGCAGTTCCGGCTGTCGCGGTTCCGCCTGCGGGACTTCGGCCCGGTGACCGTCGCCATCGACGCCCATGGCAACAGCATGTTCGGCGATCTCCGGCAGCGCGCCGAAGCGCGCCTGCCCTCGATACTGGCCGACCTCAACGCCGCGCGGACCGCCTCGCGACCCGCCGGCTGATCTCACGACAACGAAAACAAGCGGAGGAAGCACCATGATCAGAACGATGACGAAGACTGTTGGGCTTGCGGCGATGCTCGCCGCGATGCCGGTGGCGGCCCATGCCGACGATGCGCAGCTGCCGAAGACCATCGCGTGGACGTCCTACGACGTGGGCTCCGCCAGCTATGCCCAGGCGGTGGCCATCGGCAAGGCGATCAGCGATGCCTACGGCGTCAGCCTGCGCGTCCTGCCGGCGACCAGCGACGTCGCGCGGCTGTTGCCGCTGAAGCAGGGCCGCGTCGGCTTCTCGCTGATGGGCTCGGAATCCTACAACGCCGCCGAGGGCACCGAGGCGTTCGCCGAGCCGGAGCTCGGTCCGCAGCGCCTGAGGCTGCTGGCCGGATCGAATTCGGACAACTGCTTCACGCTGGCGCTGCACGGCGACACCGACATCCAGAAGGCCTCCGACCTGAAGGGCAAGCGCATCGGCTATGTCGTCGGATCGCCGGCCCTCCAGAACAACGTGGCCGCGTTCCTGGCCTTCGGCGGCCTCACCTGGGACGACGTCAAGGCGGTCGAGGTGCCGAGCTTCGGTGCGTCCTGGGAAGCGTTCCTGAACGGCCAGGTCGACGCCATCACCACCCTCACGACCACCTCCTTCGCCGTCCAGGCGGAGGCCTCGCCGAGCGGGCTCAAGTGGCTGGCGCTTCCCGCCGCCGAAAAGGATGCGTGGAAGCGGCTGCAGGTCCACAAGCCGCAGTTCTCGCCGCGTCTCGCCAGCGATGGCCCGGCGCTCTCCAAGGAGAACCCGGTCGAGTGCGCCGGTTTCCCCTTCCCGGTGCTTGCCACCTACGCGGAGACCGACGCGGACCTCGCCTACAACATGACCAAGGCGGTCGAGGACACCTTCGACAGCTACGTGAAGGTCGAGCCGGGCCTGGTCGGGCTGTCGCCGGATCGGCAGAACTTCCAGTGGGTGATCCCGTACCACGAGGGCGCGGTGCGCTACTGGAAGGAAGTCGGGCTCTGGACCGACGAGGACGAGGCGCACAACGAGGAGCTCGTGAAGCGCCAGGACGCGCTGGCAGGAGCCTGGGAGAGCCTTGCCGGCCTGTCGGCGGACGAGCGCAAGGCCCAGTGGCCGGACGTTCGCAAGAAGGCGCTGGCCGACGCCGGCTTCTGATCTCACTCTGACGGATCGATCGGGGCGCGTCGGCGAGGCCGGCGCGCCCTTGGTTTGTGACCACGACGGGGCGCGGGGCCGCTCCGGGGAGTATGTGTATGACGGCGCGCTATCTTGAGGATTTCGAGGTCGGTGAGGCGTGGACCAGCGACCCGTTCGTCCTGTCGGAGGACGACATCGTCCGCTTCGGCAGGGAATACGACCCCCAGCCGATGCACACCGACATCGAGGCGGGGCGAAACGGCAGGTTCGGGTCGGTGATTGCCAGTGGCTGGCAGGTCGCCGCCATGACCATGCGCATGTTCGTGCAGGCCGGCGGCTACGGCGAGACGCCCATGGTCGGTCTCGGCATCGACGAACTGCGCTGGCGCAAGGTGGTGCGCGCCGGCGACGAGCTGCGCGTGGTGCGCGAGGTGATCGAGGTGCGTCGCTCCCAGAGCAAGCCCGGCTTCGGTGTGGTTCGCACCCGGGTGGAGGTCCGCAACACCGACGGCGAGGTGATGATGTCGTTCATCTCGGCCGGACAGGTGCCTGTCCGGCCCTCCTGATCGACCGCGACGGTCGACGCCGCTACAGGTGCCGGCCTTCGTCGACGGGAATGGAGATGCCGGTCGCGCTGGTGAGTTCGGTCACGCAGGCCATCACCGCCCTGGCGACGTCGTCGGGCGTCGTCAGGTGGCGCAGCGGCAGGCCTTCGGCCACCGCCTGCAGCCGCTCGTGGGTGCGACCCGCGACGAACCCGGTGTCCACGCCCGCCGGCGCCACGGCCAGCACGCGGATCTTCGGGGCGAGCACCTTGGCGAGCCCGATGGTGAGGGCATCGACACCGGCCTTCGCCGCGCAGTAGGCGAGGTTGCTGCCGACGCCGGTGCGGGCCGCGATCGACGACACGTTGACGATCACCGACTTGGCCGGAACCTCCAGCAGCGGGCGGAGCGCCCGCACCATCGCGAACGGTCCCCGCAGGTTGACCCGCACGACGTCGTCGAAGAGCTCGTCGGTCAGGCCGTCCAGGTCGTCGAGAGGCAGCGGCCGGGTGAATCCGCCGTTGTTGACGAGGGCGTCGACGCGGCCGAACCGGTCGCCGATTTCCCGTGCCGCGGCGCTCACCGACTCCGCCTCGCCGATCGAGATGCGCAGCGCCACGTGCCCGGATCCGGCAAGGCTTTCCACGACCTCCTGCGCCGCGTCCGCATTGGCGTTGTAGCCGACGACGACCCGGGCGCCCGATGCGGCGAGCCGGACCGCACAGGCGCGGCCAATGCCGCTGCTGGCTCCGGTCACCACGGCGACGGCATCCGGGTCGAACTGGGTCGCGGTCATGGCGTGTCCTTCGGGAGAGGTGTTTCGGGCGGGACCGGCTGGCGGTTCCTCGATGCGGACGGCGGCCAATCAGCCGATCGCGGCGGCCGCCGGTCGCGCAGCATGTCTCAGGCGGGCGCGTCCGGCCAGTAGGCGCGGCGAAGCTCCTGCTTCAGGATCTTGCCGACGGCCGAGCGTGGCAGCGACGGTCTCACCTCGACCGCCGAGAGGTGCTGCATTCTCCCGAGACGGGCGTTGGCGGCGGCCAGGATGTCGTCGGGATCGGCGGCCTGTCCGGCCTCCAGGACCACCAGGCCCAGGGGCGTCTCGCCCCATTTCTCGCTCGGAACCGCAATCACGCACGCCTCGGCCACCGCCGGGTGCGCGGACAGTTGGGCCTCGAGGTCGGAGGCATAGATGTTGAAGCCGCCGGAAATGATGACGTCCTTCTTGCGGTCGACGAGGCGCAGGAAGCCGTCCTCGTCGAACACCCCGATGTCGCCGGTGCGATGGAACAGCTCGCCCTTGGCGTTGCGGAAATGGAAGGCCTCGGTCGCCTCGCGGTTGCGGAAGTAGCCGCTCATCATGGTGGGCGAGCGGCCGATCACCTCGCCGCGCTCGCCTTTTGGGAGCTCCGTGCCGCTTTCGTCGATGATGCGCACGTCGTTGTCCGGGGCGGGACGGCCAACGGTGGCCGCCTTGTCCGGGTATGCGCCCACGTCGAGGATCACGGTGCAGCCGCCTTCCGTCAGGCCGTAGACCTCCAGGAACCGGCCCGGCCAGCGGTCCACCGCGGCGCGCTTCGTTGCCGCGGACATCGGCGCGCCGGTGCACTGCTTGACCTTGAAGGTGCCGAGGTCTCGCCGGGGGAACGAGGCGGCGGCGAGAATCCGTTCGTACTGCACCGGCACCAGCATCGTGTGGGTCGCGCCCATCGTCTCGGCGAGATCGAGATAGGTCTCGGCGTCGAACTTCGGCATCAGGACGACCCGGCCGCCATGGAACAGCGCCGCCAGCATCGGCATCAGCGTCGTGTTGGAATAGAGCGGCGTGGCGAGCAGCATGGTGCTGTCGGGGCCGAGGCCGAAGAGGGCGCGCGCACACTGGCGGTGGCGCATCGCGAAGGCGTGGACGATGCCCTTCGGCAGGCCGGTCGTGCCCGACGAGTAGATGATGTTGAACGGAGCAGCGGGCGAGGGGATCAGCGGCTCGGCGAGCGGCGGTGCGTCGGCGAGATCATCGGGCGTGTCCGTGTCGACGAGGCCGGCCGCGGTGATCCCGGCCAGTTGCCGGCACCGGTCGGCGTCCGCGAAGATGAGGTCGGGCTCGGCGTTCCTGAGCATCCCCGCCAGCGCCTCCGGGCTCGCGGAGATCGGCAGCGGCACTGCGCAGCGCCCCGACGCGATGGTCGCCAGATAGGCAACCACCAGCCCGATGCTGTTGTGGCCCGCCAGCCCGATGCGCCCCTGTCCGTCCGGTGCGGCCGCGACGATCCGGCCAGCGAGGCCGAGGACGCGGCTCCTGAGATCCGTCCATGTCAGCGTCTCCTCGCCGCAGACGAGGGCCGGCGCATCGGGTGTGCGCTCGGCATGGGACAGGATGACGGCAACCAGCGTCGCTTCGGCGTCTTCGGCGGGGGTGGGCATGGGTCAGCTCGGATCCGCGACTAGGATGATGTGATCGGCCACCAGGGCCGGCCGTTCGGAGTGCTCCAGCTCGATGGTGGAGGCGGTGACGATGCGGGTTCCGCGCGGGTGGTCGGACACGTCGACGAGGGTCAGCGCCAGCCGGATCCGGCTGTCCACGGGCACCGGGCTCAGGAAGCGGACCTTCTCGTAACCGTAGTTGAGACCGCTGCCGCGATGGCGGATCGCATAGAGCTCCCGTTGCAGGCGGGGCACCAGCGCCAGCAGGAAGAGCCCGTGGGCGATCGTCTTGCCGTCCGGCATCTCGGCGGCGGCCCGCGCCGTGTCTACGTGGATCCAGTGGTCGTCGCCGGTCAGCTCGGCGAAGGCGGAAATGTCCGCCTGGGTGACCGGCCGCCAGCCGGACTGGCCGAGGAAGCTGCCGGCATGGGCCTTGAGATCGGCGGGGCGGTCGACAGTCAGCATGGTCTCTCCCGGGCGCGCGTGCGCCGCATCCGTCGTTGCTGCCCGCCGTCTTACGCGATGGCGGTGCGGGCCGGGCCTTTGGGAACCGACGCCGCCAGATCCGGATCGAGCGAAAGGACCACTTTCCCGATCTGCAGGTTCTCGTCGAGGATCGCATGGGCAGCGGCCACGTCCTCGAACGGCACCACGGCGTGGATGCGCGTCTCGATCCGACCACTCGACAGGAGCGGCCACACCTGGTCGACCAGTTCGGCGCCGATGCGTCCCTTGTAGGCGGCATCGCGGGGGCGAAGCGTTGACCCGGTCAGGGTGAGGCGCCGGCGGACGATCTGGCGGATGTTGACCTCGGCCGTCGGGCCGAGATGGCTGGCGATGAAGACGAGCCGCCCGTCGAAGTCGAGCAGGTCGAGCTGGCGCTGGGTGTAGGGGCCGGCCTGGGCGTCGAGGATCACGTCGACGCCGCGTCCGCCCGAGAGGGCGCGGATCTCGTCGTCCCAGGCGCCCCGGTAGTCGACGGCGGCCGCGGCGCCCACCTCAACGCAAACCGCGCGTTTTTCGTCGGTTCCGGCCGTGGCGTAGACGGTGGCATTGCGCAGTACCCGGGCGATCTGGATGCCGGCGAGGCCGACGCCGCTTGTCCCGCCCTGGATCAGCAGGGTCTCGCCCTCGGCGAGGCGGGCCAGCCAGATCAGGTTGTTCCAGGCGGTGAAATAGACCTCCGGCAGCGAGGCGGCCTCGATGAATGACAGCCCCTCGGGAACCGGCAGGCATTGCGGTGCCGGCACGCAGCAGTAGTCGGCGTAGCCGCCGCCATTGGCGAGCGCGCAGACCGGATCGCCGGGTGCCAGCGACGTCACGCCGGAGCCGACGGCTTCGACGAGGCCCGCGATGTCGAGGCCCGGAATGTCCGATGCGCCGGGCGGGGGCGGGTACATCCCGCGGCGCTGCTGCACATCCGGTCGGTTGACGCCCGCCGCCACGACGCGGACGAGGACGTCGCCCGGACCGGGTGTCGGGCGCTCCCGCTCGACAAGCCGCAGCACCTCCGGTCCGCCGGGTTCGCTGATCTCGATCACGCGCATGGGGCAACCGCCTCGATTGGGAGCGGCCGGCCGGCCGCCGCTTCCCGTTCCGTCTGGGTCCGGTCCAGGGCTCAGTCCTCCCAGGAGTGCACGACCGGGCTGGTCAGCCGGCCCAGGCCTTCGATCTCGATGTCGAGGACGCCGGTCAGCTTGTGCAGATTGACCGAGCGATGGCCGTTCGGAAACTTGCCGACGCCCTTGGCCGAGGTCCCGAAGCAGATCACGTCACCGGGCTCCAGGGTAAAGTAGCGGCTCGCCTCGGCGACCACCTCCTCGATCTTGAACCGGTAGCTCGACGTGTTGTCGATGGCGAACGGTTCGCCGTCGAACCAGCCCTTCACTTCCAGCGCGTTGGGGTCGGCGACCTCGTCGGCGGTGGTGATCCACGGCCCCATCGGGCCGAACGTGTCGCTGGCCTTGGAGCGCGCGTGGTAGACGAAGTAGACGTCGCGGTCGTCGTCGCCGTGCAGGTTCCGCCAGCCGAGATGGTGCGGGCGGATCAGGTCGGGCTCGCGGGTGGTGGCGATGGAATCGAGCCCGAACTTGAGGCCGTGCGACGTCACGTCGTTGACGATCGTGTAGCCGAAGATCGCCTCGCGGGCCTCCTCGACGGTGAGGTTGCGGCAGCGCTTGCCGATCACGCCGGCGAGCTCCAGTTCCGGGATCGTCTCGCCGTAGTGCTCTTCCATGACGATCGGCTTGGTGTGTCCCGTCAGGCACGACGGCGCCTTGAAGAAGAAGTTCGGGACGCCCGGATCGCGGTGGGCCGACTTGCGGATGCCCATGTTGTTGAAGGCGACCCCGATGACCTTGCTCGGGCGCGGCTGCGGCGGCAGCCAGTCGATCGCGGTGTCGAGCGGGGCGACGGAGGCCGCCGCCGTGAGCGCCTTGCGGGCGCGGTCGAGTTCGGCGGCTCCGCCCTCGATCAGATCGTTCATGGTGCGGGGGGCGTCGGCGAAACCGGCGGCCGCGTAGAGATCGGCGAGCAGCAGGATCCTGTCGCCGTCGGCGGCGACGAGGGCCGGCTTGTCGTGGTGAACGATCGTTCCGAACTTCATGCAGATCTCCAGAAAACGGGGTGCGGAGGGGGCGCGCTCAGGCGACCCGCTCGGGGGTCCCGTTCAGCTTCACGTGGTGATTGAGGTAGGCGGCGTAGCCCAGGATCGGCAGCACGAAGACGGCCGCCAGGAGGACGAGGTCGAGGTCCGACCAGCCCGGCACGATGGTGGCGGGCAGCGCGATCAGGATCGCCCCGGCGAACAGCACCGCGCGCAGCGGCCGTCCGAACCAGCGGTCGGCGAACAGCACGCCGATCCCGGGCACGAAGCCCTGGATGGTGCAGGCGAACAGCGAGATGCCGACGAGCGCGAGACCGAACGCGATGATCGTGTCGGTGAGCGGCCCCTGCAGCACCAGCGCCGGCTGGAAGGCGAAGAAGAACGGGATGAAGTAGATCACGCTGCCGAGCCGCATCGCCTCGAAGCCGGTCGCCATCGGCGGCGTCTTGGCGATGGAGGCGGCGGCGAAGGCGCCGAGCGCCACCGGCGGCGTGATGAACGACAGCATGCCCCAGTAGAAGATGAACATGTGGACGGCCATCGGGTTGAGGCCGACCTGGACCAGCGCCGGGGCGAGCAGGATGGCGAGGAAGATGTAGGCCGCCGTCGACGTCATGCCGACGCCGAGGATCAGCCCGGTGATCGCCCCCATCACCAGGAGCATGATCTGCGATCCGCCCGCCACCCGGAGCAGGTCGTTGACGAGCGTCGCCGCGACCCCGGTCATCGACAGCGCGCCGACGATCATGCCGACCGCGGCAAGGATGGCCACCAGGTTGGCGAACAGCCCGCCCAGGCTGTCGAAGAAGCGGCCGACCTCGGCCCAGCCCCAGCGGTGCCGCTTGGAGAACACCTGGTTGAGAAGGATCAGCAGCGGCGTGGCGTAGTACGGCGCCAGCGCCTCCCGGCGCATGATCAGCAGCATGTAGATCAGGAGCGCGAAGACGAAGACGTAGTACCAGCCCTCCTTGAAGGTCTGGCGGACGGATGGGAGTTCGTCCGCCGGCAGCCCCTTCAGGCCCTCCTTCGCGGCCATCGAGTCGATCTGCACGAACAGTCCGAAGAAGTAGAGGATCGACGGGATCGCCGCGGCCAGCGCCACCTCGGCGTACGGCACGTTCATCATGCTGGCCATGACGAAGGCGGTCGCCCCCATCACCGGCGGCATCAGCACGCCGCCCGTCGAGGCGCAGGTCTCCACGCCGGCGGCGAACGTGCCGCGGATGCCGGTCCGCCGCATCGCCGGTATGGTCATCACGCCGGTGGTGAGCACGTTGGTGATGACGCTGCCGCTCATCGAGCCCATCAGGCCGCTCGAGAAGATCGCCACCTTGGCCGGTCCGCCGCGCACCCGCCCGAGCAGCGCGAACGAGATGTCCATGAAGAACGCCCCGGCGCCGGTCTGCTGCAGGGCGGCGCCGAACACGATGAAGCCGACGATCAGCTGGGCGAACGTCCTGAGCGGGATGCCGAGAATGCTCTCCGAGCCCATCGCGTGGTATGCGGCGGTGTAGCCGGCCGACGACGGGAAGCCGGCGATCACGTTCGGCAGGTACTCGGTGTACATCGGGTAGCAGGAGAGGATCGCGACGATGATCGCCAGCGGCAGCCCGCCCGCACGCCGTCCGGCCTCCAGCACCAGGAACCACAGCGCGAACGAGAAATAGATCGCGATCTCCGGCGGGGCCATTTCCCAGCCGCGCAGCTTGATGTTGTAGGCGTTGGCGAAGAAGTAGCCGCAGACCACGACGATCGCGACGGCGAACACCCAGTCGTACCAGCGCGGCGGCAGCCCGATGAGCGCGGCCCTGAACGGGTAGAGCAGGAACACCGATGCCAGCGCCAGCGCGATGATCGCGTAGTAGAAGCGCAGGTCGATCAGCGTCACGCCGACGAAGAAGCCGAGGTTGAAGCTCTGGTTGATCGCCAGCACCAGGATGAGCCCGGCGGCGATGCGCACCAGCCAGCGCGACAGTCCCGTCGGCGTTCGCGCCCCGATTTCGGGAGCGGCCTCGATCTCCTGCGCCTTGTCCATGTCGTGGCCCTCCCGGTGGTCCTGACCGGCTTGGCGCCGGTGGCCACGTCTTTGCTTTGCTTGGTGCGGGGCTCCGGTTGAGCCCGGTCTGTCGGCGTCCGCGGCGCACCCGTCAGGCGGCGCGCCGGTCGCTCTTGAGCCTGGGACGGCGAGCCGCTGCCCGCCTTCCCGGCGCGGCTCTATCCGATATCGAGGCCGACGAGCCGCGCCGGATTGTCGCGAACCATGAGCCGGACCTCGTCCTCGCTGAAGCCCAGCGCCAGGCACATCTTGATCGCCTGGCGCATGCCCTCGACGGGGGTCGGATTGTCGACCTGTCCGAGGTCCGAGCCGATCGACGAGTGTTCCACGCCGGCGGCCAGGATGTGCTCCTTCAGCTCCTGCGGGGTGAACACGTTGAAGCGCGAATCCACGTAGAGGCAGGCCGACTGCTCGATCAGGGCGCCGAACTCGGCCAGCTCGCGGATGTCGTCGTAGGTGAAGTGCAGACCGTACATCGGGTGGTTGACGATCAGCCGCTTCACGCCGCGTGCCTTCGCCTCGGTGAACAGCTTCCAGATCTCGTAGACGTGGAGGTGCCCGGAGGAGAGGATCGCGTCGAACTCTGCGATGGAATCGAGGATCTGCTTCACGACGTCCAGCAGCTCGCCGTGGTCGTCGAGGACGGTCAGGCCCTTCGGCGGCTTCAGCTGGACGTTGGCGGCGAGCCGCGACTTGCGGAAATTGGTGCGGATGTGGTTGGCGGAATGGGCCGTCGGCATCCAGATCAGCTTTGCGCCGTGCTTCAGGATGGAATCGACCACGTAGGGGTCGAGGGCGCCGGCCGAGTTGTTCAGCACCAGGCCGCCGTACATCGCGACCCCGTGGTGGCCCAGCACCCGCTCCATCATCGGCAGGAACGGCGCGACGGAATAGTGGTGGTCCTTGAACAGGATGCCGCGCATGCCGGCGGCGGCGGCCTGCTCCACCGCCTGGAAGTGATCAACCTGGCGGGCCATGATCGACGGACCGGAGTGGACGTGCAGATCGACGGCACCCTGCATCAGGCCGTCGACCACGCCGTCGTCGATGTCGGCGATCAGTCGACGCACTTCCTCGCGATTGCTGTCGGAACCCACGGCGCTTCCTTTCCCGTTTTCTTGGTGGGCTGTTCTGTGATGCCCACTGTGGCTTAGGTCCTTGCCCGGCCGCGAGACAACGAAACGATGGCGCCGTTTCGACAGGCGAAATAACATGGTGCGAGAAGCGGGTGCCAAGCCCGCGTGTCCCGGGAGGACGTTCCATGTCCATTCGCTCCATCGAGCGGGCGATGCTGGTGCTCCAGGAGCTCAACCGGCAGCCCTACACATCGATCGCCCAGCTGCATGCGGCCACGCGCCTGCCGAAGCCGACGCTCGTTCGCATCCTCAAGACGCTGGAGGGGCTCGGCTACGTGGAGAACGACACCCGGCTGGGCGGCTACCAGATCACCGGGCACGTCGTGTCGCTGAGCTCCGGCTTCCACAAGGATCCGCTGGTGGTCGAGGCCGGCCGGGCCTGGGCGATCTCGCTCACGCGGAAATACCAGTGGCCGGTGTCGATCACGCTGCTCGACCAGGATGCGGTCGTGGTGCGGTTCTCCACCGTTCCCGACAGCCCGATCTCGCCCTTCCACAAGACCGTCAACATGCGCCTGCCGCTGCTCACCAGGGCGCTCGGGCTGGCCTACGTCGCCTTCGCCCCGACGAGCGAGCAGGACCTCATCATCGACATCCTGCGCCACTCCGACGACCCTGAAAATGCCCTCGCCCACGACCCGGCCGGCGTGGCGCGGCTCTTCGCCCGGGTGCGCAGGGACGGGTTCGCCACCCGCGCGGCCTACGTGGAGCCGCGCAACTCCGACACCATCGCGGTTCCGATCTATTCCGAGAACGAGCGGGTCGCGGCGACCCTTGGGCTGACCTATTTCAAGTCGGCCTTCTCCTCCCCCGACGAGGCCTGCGCCCGTTACGTCGGCGTCCTCCAGGCGACCTCGGTGGAAATTTCCGAGGATCTCCGCCGGCTCTCGCGGGCGGTGCCCGGAACCCGCACGGTCCCCGCCGCCATCGGCGCCGCCTGATCCGGGCCGCTCAGCCGAGCGTGAGGAAGACGACCGAGACGAGCGCGAAAAAGGTGAGCGCGAAGGCGCCGTTCCAGCGGAAGCCGATGACCGACGGCGGCTTGCCGACCACCGAGGACGCGATCGCGACGGTCGACGTCATCGGCGAGGTGACCAGGGCGACGGCCCACGAGGTGAGAACGGCCAGCAGCAGCAGCGTGCTGGAGATCGGCAGCCCGGCCGCGACCACCGAGGCGACCAGCACCGTGCCGGGGATCATCGGGTTCAGGCCGATGAACGAGGTGACCACGATCGTCGCCCCGATGGCGACCGCGAGCGTCCCTCCTTCCAGCCCCGACCAGAGGATCGCGGCCCGCAGGTCGTCGGAGGGAACCAGCGTGGCGATTACCATGCCGAGGTAGCCCGAGGCGGTCATGACGCAGATCTCGTTGACGGCGTTCGGCAGCTGGACGCCGGCCTCCGCCGCCAGCCAGCCCACCGCGCTTGCGCTCGTCTCGCCGGGCGCGCGGGTCAGCAGCACCCAGCCGAGCGCGAACGACGGCACGATCAGTAGGATCGCCGCGCGCAGCGGCATGCCGAGGATCGTTTCCGCGAGCGCCGCCGACCCGGTGATGGTGACCATCAGGGCCACGAGCCCCATCAGCGCGGAGGCCGACCCGAGCCCCGAGTTGGCCTGGATCCGCCCGCGGGGACGGGGCTCCATCCGGTCGAACCCCCAGCCGAGCAGGCAGAAGACGAAGGTGGTGGCGAGCCCGTAGGGCAGGTAGTCGACCCAGGAGAGACCGGGCAGGATCGGCAGCAGGATGTTGAGGGCGATGCCCACCGGCGACCACATCATCGTCGCCGCGAACCCCCGCACGACCGCGGTCGTGATGCGGCGCTCCTGGATGGCGTCGACCTCGGGAGGGGCGTTGGAGGCCTTTCGCGTCTGCTGCGCGATGTTCATCAGGAGCAGGAAGCCGCCGATGTTCAGGAGGATCCCGAACAGGTGCCCCGCGCCGGCCAGCAGCAGGAAGCGGCGGGAGGGTGGCTGGTCGACCACGTAGTAGCCGGCCCGGCTGATCATCGACGAGCGCTGGGCGGCGATGCGCAGCAGCGTCATCACCGCGATCAGCGCGGGCAGATACATGGCGCGGCTTGCCGACAGGAGGAACTGGTCGAACGATCCGTGCGCGACGACGTAGACGACCGTCACCGCAAGCGCCATCACCAGCAGCACGCGGGTGTTGGTGCGCAGCCGCCGCCAGCCCATCAGGATGAAGACGAGCACCAGCGCCAGGGCCGCGAGCGAAAGCCCGTGCAGCCCGGTCATCATGTCGACGAAGACGAGGACGGCTACCGCCAGGATCAGGATAGCGGCCACCGAGGTGGCCGGTCCGCCGGCGGGCGCAATGGGTTGTGATGACGGGGGGCTGGTCACATCGGACTGTCCGCGGAATGATACGGGCGTAGCAACCTGCCGGGATGCTGGCAAGCCGGCTTGCGCCGGTCCGCCCCCGCGTGGGCCCGACCACCGCTGCGATACGCGTTTCCATGCCGGACCCGGGCCGATGCCCGCTTGCCGCGCCGATCTTCAAGGGAGATCCGATTGATCAGGCCACTGGACGGGGTGACGGTCGTGGAGTTCGCGGGTCTCGGTCCGGCGCCGTTCGCGGCGATGCTGCTGGCCGACATGGGCGCCAGCGTCACGCGCATCGGACGCGCCGGAGATCCGGGCGGCGACGGACGGTTCATGGAACGCGGTCGGGAGGTGCGGGGCCTCGACCTGAAGTCCGGTGAGGGACGACAGGCGGCCCTCGACCTGCTCACCGCGGCGGACGTGCTGATCGAAGGTTTCCGGCCCGGCAAGATGGAGGCGCTCGGGCTCGGTCCCGACGACGTGGCGGCGGTCAATCCGCGCATCGTCTACGGGCGCATGACCGGGTGGGGCCAGGAAGGCCCAATGGCGCACATGGCCGGCCACGATCTCAACTATCTCGGCATGACCGGACTGCTGAGCCTGATGGGTCACCCGGACCGGGAGCCCACGCCGCCGCTGAACCTCGTCAGCGATTTCGGGGGCGGCGGCATGTACCTGGCGTTCGGGATCGTCTCTGCGCTGATGCGGGTGCGCCAGACCGGCGAGGGGATCGTGGTCGATGCCGCGATGGTCCATGGCACCACCCATCTGGCGACGTTCGTCCACGGCAGCATGGCGCGGGGCAGGTGGAGCGGCGGGCGCGGGGCCAACATGCTCGATGGCGGGGCCCCGTTCTACCGCGTCTACCGGACGGCGGACGACCGCTTCATGGCGGTCGGCCCGCTCGAGCCGGCCTTCTACAAGGCGTTCATCGAGACCGTTGGGGCCGAGCCGGACTTCCTGCAAAAGCAGTGGGACCGGGATGCGTGGCCGCAGATGGCGCGACGGCTGGAGGAGATCTTCGCCACCCGCACCCAGGCGGACTGGGTGGCGGCCTTCGAAGGGGTGGACGCCTGCGTCACGCCGGTCCTCTCGATGGACGAGGCGCGGGCGCATCCTCAGCTCAGCGACTGCTTCATGACCGCCGACTGGGCGGTGCAGCCGTCGCCGGCACCCCGGTTTCGGCCGCTCAGGTAATCTCTGTCGGCGTGCCCGCGCGCCGATCCACGGGTTTCCGACCTATCAGGTGCGTCCGCCCAGCGAGAACAGTCCCTCGCCGTCGGTCTCCTTCGGCACGAACGCCGTGACCGCCTGGCGCCGGAGGGAGAAGTGGGCGGGAGTGGTCGTCAGGATCTCGCCGTCCGCATTGATATCGAGGGGCCGCTTGGTCCGCACGGTGAGCTCGGTCGTGCCGAAGGTGCGGACGTTCTTCCACCGCTTCTGGGTGCCGGTCTTGAGCGCCGGCAGCAGCGCCAGCAGTTCCGACCAGTGCTCGATCTCCAGGCTGTAGACGTCGAGCCGTCCGTCGTCGGGTTCCGCCTCCTCGTCCACCGCCAGGCCGCCGCCGTAGTAGCGCCCGCTGCCCACCGAGATCTGCAGCGTGCGGACGGTGTCGACGTGGCCGTCGTGCTCGATCTCCGCCGTGAAGGGCCGGCTCTGCGTCACCAGCTTCATGGCTGAGAGGGCATAGCCCAGCTTTCCGAAGCGGCGCTTGTCGTCGGAGGTGAGGACGCGGGCGAGCTTGGCGCTGAAGCCGATGCTGGCGACGTTGAAGAAGTAGTAGTCGTTGACGATGCCGAGATCGAGCGCGCGGGTCTCCCCGTCGATGATGATCTGCGCTGCGTCCACGACGGTGAAGGGGATCTCCAGCGTCCGCGCCAGATCGTTGGCGGTGCCGAGCGGCAGGATGCCGAGCGGCAGGCCGGCTTCCACCAGCCCTGCCGTGGCCGCGTTGAGGCTGCCGTCGCCGCCTCCCACGATCACCATGTCGACCTCGTCCGCGTGCGCGCGGATCGCTGCGGAAATGTCCTTGCGGTCCTCGGTCTCGGGCTCGATCAGCCGGATCCCGCTGTCCCGCAGGAGCGCGATCGCGTCGTCGATCGGCTCGGCACCGCGCCGCGCGTTCGGGTTGAGCAGCAGCAGCGCTGTCCGGCTCTGATCGGCGTCTTCCATTGCTGCGTCCTTGTCGCGGGGTCTGCGGGACAACGCACGAAACGCGCATTCGTCTCTGCGCTGTCGCGCCTTATTCGCCGCGCCGCGCGGCCAGGCCGGTCACGGGGTCGTCTGGCCGTCGATCATGATGATATCCGCGTCGTCGCCAAGGGCGCTGCGGGCGATCTCCACGACGCTGCGGGCATGGGTGAACAGGATCGGCTGGACGGTTTCGCTTGCCTCGGCAAGCGCCGTCAGGCCGGCAGCCGTGCGCGCGTCGTCGAAGGTCTGGAAGATGTCGTCGCCGATGAAGGGGGCCGGCTCGTTGCGGGCGGCGTAGTCCTCCAGGAAGGCGAGGCGCAGCGCCAGGTAAAGCTGGTCGCGGGTGCCGTCGGACAGGCCGGGGATTGCCACCCGCTCGCCGGAGGCCCGGATGCCGACCAGCTCGGGTCTGTCCTCCTTGCCGAACTGCTGGGCGATGCCGGCAAAGTATCCGGCGGTGAGGGTGGAAAACAGCCGGCCGGCCCGGGCCATCAGCGGGTCGTCCTGGGACTGGCGGTGCTGGTCCATGGCGGCCGAGAGCAGGGCGGAGGCGAGCTTCAGGACGGCCCATTCGCGGCCCGCCTCCAGGATTTCTGCCTCGGCCATGTTCCGCTCGAAGGCGGCGCGCTCGGCGCCGGCCGCGGCGTCCAGCCGGTCGCGTTCCCGCTTCCGCTCCGACAGCGCCGCGAAGACCTCGTTCATGTCCTGGTCGATGCGGGCTTCCTCGCGCTCCAGCGTCGCGACCTCGATGGCCGCCTGCTCGGGGTCGAAGTCGCGGAGTTCGTGGCGCACCGCGTCCTCCTCCGAGCCCACCGCCACCTCGGAGAGCCGGTGCCGGCATTTTTCCAGGCTGAGCGCCACCTCGTCGCGGATACGTAGCCGGCGTAGCAACTCGGCGGGTGCCATGCCGTCGGGCGCCGCGGCGACCAGCCGGTCCCGGTCGGCGAGGGCGGCGGCGTGCGCGTCGCGCGCGCGCGCAAGCTCCGCCTGCGCGTCGGCGAGCGCTGCCTGCGCGCTGCGCCGCTGGGCGTCCGCGGTGCGCGCGCCCTGGGTGCGCTCGGAGAGGGCCTCGATCGCGTGCGCGGCCGGCAGGCCGGCGAGGTCCGGGGCGGCTTCGCCGACGAGGGCCGATACCCGCTCCTCGAAGCGGGCGATGTCGCGCCGCATGCCGTCGACGCGCCGGGCGCGGTTGGCGCGTTCGCGGCGGATGTCCGGCACCTTTTCCCAGAGCGCGATGGTGGCGGCGGTCCGCTCCAGCCCGGCGGTCTCGGGGAGGCCGACGGTTGCGAGCGCGGCGCGGAAGCGCGATGCCCAGTCCGCCTCGGTTTCCGCGACCGCGGCGCGCTTGTCGGTGAGCGAACCCAGGCGCCGTTCGCGGTCCTCCGTCTGCACCGCGTGGGCGCGCCGCTCGCTCCAGTCTTCGGCGCGTTCGGCGAGCCGGGCCTCGATGGCGCGGGCGAGCGCAGGAACGGGAAGGTCGCCGGCGTCGTCGAGACCGGCGCCGGTGGCAATCGCCTGGAGGGCGGGGCGGAGGCGCGCGGCCGCCGCGTCGAGCCCCGTGAGCCCGTCTTCCAGGTCCTGGGCCTGGCGGCGCAATGCGAGGATGTCCTCGACCGATCGCAGCCAGTCGAGCATCCGCTGCGGGGCCTCCGGCTCGATCCCGAGGGCCGAAAAGTGGGCGCGATAGTCGGCCTCGATGCGCGCGCGCGCGGATTCCGTTTCGCTGCGCTTTTTTGCGCTTTTCTGCGCGTTATTGCGCACGTCGGCCCGGGTGCGCAGGCGCGTCTCCTGCTCGTGCAGGCGGGTGGCGTCGGCGAGCGCGCCATCGGCCGCCGCGTCGGCCGCCCGGGTCAGGGCGGTCGCGTCGGCGACCCTCCCGGCGGCCTCGGCGGGGGCGGGAAGCGGGGTCCGGCCCTCGACGATGTCGGCCAGCCCCGCGAAGGCGGTGTCGCGGGCCGTGCGTGCCTCGGCGATGCCGATGCGGGAGGGGACCGGGCCCGCCTGCTCAGCGGCGGCGATCTCCCGGTCCAGCCGGTCGAGTTCGTCGGCGAGTTCGGCGGCGCGGCGGTCGAGGGCGGCGAGCTCGGCGTCGACGCCCGCGAACGCCTCCTGGGCCCGGCGCAGGGTGTCCGGCTGGGGTGGCGGGGTGGCGGCGAGGCGGTCAAGGTCGGGGACCGGCGGCGACAGGCGGGCGAGGCGGGCCTCGAGGTCGCGGTGGAGGGCGCGGCGGTCGGCCTCGAGCTGGTCGCGGCGGGCAAGCGGGGCGATGTCGGGGGCAAGCGCCGCGAACCGGTCGCGCCAGGGCTTGGGGTCGTTGAGCGCGCCGGCCGGCCGGCGGGCGCGGACCTCGTCCAGCTCGGCGCGGGCTTCAGTGATCTGGTCGTCGAGGCCGGAGGCGGCGGCGGCGAGGCGGCGGCCTTCCTCGACCAGGGACTTCAGGTCGGCGAGCACGGCATCGGTGGGCAGCCGGCCCTCCAGGTCCGCGTCGGCGATGCCCAGCCGGTCGGCGTACTGGCGCAACTCCGCGTCGTAGTTGTCGCGTTCGGCCTCGATGCGCGGCAGGTCGCGCAGCTTGGACTCGTGGTCGCCGGACTCGCGGATGAGGGCGAAGATCTCCTCGGCCTGGGCGACCAGGCGCTCGTCCACCTCGACCCGCCCCAGCGCATCGGCCTGGCGGCGGGCCTGATCCTCGGCGCGCTCCAGCGCCGCCGCGGCGCGCTCCAGCGTGGCGAGGCACTCCTCCAGCGCCGCCGCGTGGCCGGCGGGCAGGCAGGCCAGGTCGGCATGGGACGCGAGCGCCGCCTCGTCGGCGTCGATCTCGGCGACGATCGGGCGCAGCTGGCGCAGGCGTTCCAGCCGGGCGGCGGCGCGGCGGGCGGTGGTGCGTTCGGCGGCGAGCGCGTCGTAGCGGGCCTGCAGGTCGTCTATGGCGGTGTTGAGGGCCTTCCAGTCGGTGGCGCGCAGCTCGCTCTCGCGCTCGGCCTTCCGGGCCGCCTCGTGGCGGTCGAGGATCTGGTAGAAGCGCCGGTCCTTCGACTTGCGTGGCGCGAAGATGGCGCCGGCCTCGTCCTCCAGCGACGTCTTGAGGGTGGTCAGGCCGGCCAGCCCCGAGGCGGCGGAGAACAGCAGGCTGCCGAGCTCGCCGTCGCTCTTCAGCATGTCGTCGGCGCCCTGGCGCAGACGCTCGGAATCCAGGCCGAAGGCGCGCTCGAACACGTCGCGGGTGAGCGAGCCGAGGAAGGGCGCCAGCGCGTCGTCGCGCAGTTCGCTCTCGTCGTCGCTGTCGGAGATGAGGGTGGCCTTGCGGCCCTTCCGCCGGCGGAAGGACAGGCGCTCGCCGCTGCCGGAGACCAGCGTCGCGCCGACTCGGAGCGCCGTGCTGTCGTGGCGGAAGTCGTAGGCGGTGAGGTGGGGAAAGCCGAACAGCAGGTCGGAAATGGCGGCGAGCGCGGAACTCTTGCCCGCCTCGTTGGGACCGTAGACCACGTGCAGCTTCGCGCCAGGCCGGAAGACGATCTCCCGGTCGGCGAGGGCGCCGTAGCGCAGCAGCGACAGGCGTTCGAACCGCATCGGCTCAGCGCCCCCCCATGGCCCGGGCCATCAGGAGCTCGCGCGCCTCGGCCAGGAGGTCCGCGGTGGTGACGTCGAGGGGCGCATCGGCGGTGCCGAGCCCGCCGGGCAGCCTCGCGGCGATCTCGGTGATGACGCGCTCAGCCTCCTCGAGGGCGGCGGGGTCGGCAAGGGCCGCGTCCAGCAGAGCGTCGAGATCGAGGCCGGCCTCGGCGGTGGCAAGGCGCGGCGCGGCGGCGGGCGGGCTCAGCCGCAGGTCCAGCTTCTCCAGCCAGATGTCCTCGTGCAGGCGGTGGCAGGCGGCCTGCACCTCGTCGGCGAGCCGGGCGCGGCCGGCGATCATGTCGCGGCGGAGATCGGTGGTGCCGGTGAGCGTGAGGCGCAGGGCGAGGAGACGGCCGTCGGCCTCTCCGACGAGATCGCCGAGGGCGGCCTGCACCCGGACGGGCACGTCGGCAAGCGACGCCACGTCGGTGACGTCGACGGTCGCGCCCTCCCAGCGCGCCTCGTCGACCAGCAGCCGGTCGATGGCGGCGACCTGCCCGTCTTCCACCGTGACGACGACGCCGCCCTTCGGGCCCCGCTCGCGGATGCTGCGGCCCTGGATGTTGCCGGGAAACACGACGGCCGGATCGCGGGAGACGATCTCGAAGTCGTGCACGTGGCCGAGCGCCCAGTAGTCGTAGCCGCGGCTGGCGAGATCGTCGGTGGAGCAGGGGGCGTAGACGGCGTGCGGCGGGCGGCCGGTGAGGGACGTGTGCAAGACGCCGATGTTGAACCAGCCGGGAACGGGGGCGGGGTAGGTGAGCGCGAGATTGTCGCTGGCGGCGCGCTCGGCGAACCCCTGCCCGTGCAGGGCGACCTGCAGGTGGTCGAGCCGGAAGGTGACCGGCTTGCGGGTCCCGAATTCATGAACGGAGACCGGCAGGGTGATCGACCGGGTGACGACGCTTTCCGCGTCGTGGTTGCCCCTCAGCAGGAAGACCGGGATGCCGGCGCGGTCGAGATGGGCGATCTCGCGGTTGAAGAACAGGCCGATCGTGTTGTCCTTCCACTCGCCGTCGTAGATGTCGCCGGCGATGACGACGAAGTCGACCTTCTCCTCCAGTGCCCGGGCGATGAGGCTGGAGAAGGCCGTGCGCGTCGCCTCGGCGAAGCGGTCGGCGATGGCGGCGTCCTTCACGGCGAGCCCGCGGAACGGCGTTCCGAGATGCAGGTCCGCGGTGTGCAGGAACTTGAAGGACGACACGGGCGGCTCTCGGTCGGGGCGAACGGGCGGATGCAGAATCGCCCCCGAAGATCGGCCGTCGGGCCCGCGATGCCAAGGGGAAAGGGACGAACCGCTTCAGGCCGGCGTCCCGTCTCTCCGGACCGGCTTTAGAAGAACGCCATCCGCAGCGGCATCCAGATCGCCATCAGGACCATCATCACGTTTTCGGTCAGCGAGATGAAGCCGAGCGGCACGTTGCTGCCGCCGCCGACGCAGGCGCACTTGAGCTCGCGCTTGTCGATGTAGACCGCCTTGAACACGGAGACGGCGCCGATGGTGCCGATCACGAAGGCGATGGGGGCGGCGATCCAGACCAGCGCGCCGGCGATCATCAGGATGCCGGCGGCGGTTTCGGCGTAGGGGTAGATGTAGCCGTAGCGCACCCAGCGGCGGGCGAGCAGGTCGTAGTTCAGGAACATGGTCGAGAAGCTCTCGACGTCCTGGAGCTTCTGGATGCCGAGCAGGCACATGGAAATGGCGATGAACCATTCCAGCGCGCGGACCGTGAAGATGGTGCCGAAGGCGGCCCAGCTGACGGCCAGCCCCATCAGGAAGGCGACCGCAAAGATGGCGATCACCGGCCGGTAGCTGGTCTCGTCCTCGTCCGGCACGTACTCGCCGAAATACTCGCGCAGATCGTCGTAGCCACCGATCCGCTCCCCGTCGATGAAGGTCTGCGGCGTGGTGTCGACGTCGTGCTCGCGCTGGAAGGCGTCGGTCTCCGGGCGTGTCGTCAGCCACTGGTCGTCCACGTCGAAGCCGTTCCGTTCCAGCAGCGCCTTCGACTTCAGCCCGAACGGACAGACATGGTCCTCCATGACCATCCGGTAGAGGGTCGCGGTTTTCTCGTCGCGGGTCGTGGCTGACGTCATCGGTCTCTTCCTCGGCTGTCTCGTCTCGGCGCTCGCGGCTACTTGCCGTCGATCTCCGCGGTCGCTGCGGGACCACCCTCCAGGTCGGAGATGAGCGCCTTCATTTCCGCGATCTCCCTGCGCTGGGCCTCGATGATCTCGTCCGCCAGCTTGCGGACCCTCGGATCTTCGAGGTTGGCGCGCTCGCTGGTGAGGATCGCGATGGAGTGATGGGGGATCATGGCGCGCATGTAGGACACGTCGCCGACGGTGGCCTGGCTGCGGACCAGGAAGAGGGCGCCGGCGAACACGATCACCGCACCCACCACGATGGCGATGTTGGCCGTCCGGTTCGAGTACATGCCCAGCATGAAGGCGAGCATGATGACGGCCATCGTCGCGCCCATGTAGAGGGCGGCGTAGGCGCGTGTCTCGCTGAAGAAGACGTGGTCGATCGCGTAGGTGTTCAGATACATCAATCCGAACATGACGACGGTCGACGTGACGATCATCGCGAGGAAGCGTGCGTAGGACATGTTTCCCCTCCGGCGGCTGCAGTCTCCATTCGGCTCCGAAGGCTAATGTCCGGGGCCGGTCATGGTTCCGTGCTTTTCCCGGCCGCGCGCCGCGGCCGGGAAGAGGGGAGGCGCCGGCGATCTACTGCGAGGCCTGGTCCCGGGCGGTGATTTCCGCCTGGACGGCGCGCTGTTCCTCCGGCCACTGGCTCTTGATGTAGGCCAGCACGTCGCGGATCTCGTCGTCAGAATAGGTGTCGCCAAAGCCGGGCATGTCGCTCTGGTAACCGTCGCCGACGACCGCCGCCGTGCCCTCCTTCACCAGACGGAACAGCAACGCGTCGCTGTGGTGCCAGGTGTGCCCGGTCTCGTCGTGCGGCGGCGCCGGATAGCGGCCGTTCGGGCCGGGCTGCCGCCAGTTGGCCTGGCCGGCCAGGTCGGCGCCGTGGCAGGAGGCGCACGCCTCCGCGTAGATCCGCTCGCCGCGGGCGAGGTCGACGGCGCCCGCCGGCGGCGGCGAGGGCCGCATCGCGATCCAGGCGCCGGCGGCGGCCACGGCGACGACGACGGCGGCGCCCGCCAGCGCGAGATGCGCGCGCCTCACAGCCGGACCCCGCGCAGCCGCAGCGCGTTGCCGATGACGGAGACCGACGACAGGCTCATGGCCAGCGCCGCCACCATCGGCGACAGAAGCACGCCGAACAGCGGGAACAGGATGCCGGCGGCGATCGGCACGCCGGCGGCGTTGTAGGCGAACGCGAAGAACAGGTTCTGGCGGATGTTGGCCATCGTCGCCTGGGCGAGCCGGCGCGCCCGGACGATGCCGCCGAGGTCGCCCTTCACCAGCGTGATGCCGGCGCTCTCCACCGCCACGTCGGCGCCGGTGCCCATGGCGATCCCGACGTCGGCGGCGGCCAGCGCCGGCGCGTCGTTGACGCCGTCGCCGGCCATGGCGACCGACAGGCCCTGGCCGCGCAGTTCCTCGATGAGGGCGCCCTTGCCCTCCGGGCTGACCTCGGCGCGCACGTCGTCGATGCCGAGCGTGCGGGCAACGGCCTCGGCCGTGCGGGCGCTGTCGCCGGTGGCCATGACGATGCGCATCCCCGCCTCGTGCAGCGCCCTGATGGCGGCGGGCGTCGTCTCCTTGATGCGGTCGGCGACGCCGATGAGGCCGGCGGGCTTGCCGTCGATGGAGACGTACATGGCGGTCTTGCCGTCGCCCTGCAGGGCGGCCGCCTTCTCTTCGAGATCGCCGAGCGCGACGCCTTCCTCCTCCATCATGGCGCGGTTGCCCAGCGCCACGCGATGGCCGTCGACGCTGCCGCGCACGCCCTTGCCGGTGACGGCCTCGAAGCCGGTGGCGTCGCGGCGCGCCACGTCGGCGGCGCCGTCGACGATGGCTTCGGCGAGCGGATGCTCCGAGCCGCGTTCCAGGGCGGCGGCGGCCGACAGCAGGAAGTCGCGGTCGGTGCCGGCGACGGGGACGGCGTCGGTGAGCGTCGGCTTGCCCTCGGTCAGCGTGCCGGTCTTGTCGACCACCAGCACGTCGACCCTGGCGAAGCGCTCCAGCGCCTCGGCGTCGCGGATGAGGACGCCCGCCTGGGCGCCGCGACCGGTGGCGACCATGATCGACATCGGCGTGGCGAGCCCGAGCGCGCAGGGGCAGGCGATGATCAGCACGCTGACCGCGGCGACGACGGCGTAGCCGATGGCCGGCGCCGGGCCGAAGACGATCCACGCCACGAAGGCGATCGCCGCGATCGCCACCACGGTGGGGACGAAGTAGCCGGCGACCCTGTCGGCCAGGCCCTGGATGGGCGCGCGGCTGCGCTGGGCCTTGGCCACCATGTCGACGATGCGCGACAGGGTGGTCTCGGCGCCGACGGCCTCGGCGCGCATGATGAAGCTGCCGGTCTTGTTGAGGGTGCCGCCGGTGACCGGCTCGCCCTCGGTCTTTTCCACCGGAACCGGCTCGCCGGTGATCATGCTCTCGTCGACCGACGAGTGCCCCTCCAGCACGACGCCGTCGACGGGGACGGCCTCGCCCGGCCGCACGCGCAGGCGGTCGCCGCGCTTCACCTCGTCGACCGGAACGTCGGTCTCGCCGTCTTCGGTGACGCGGCGGGCCGTCTTCGGGGCGAGGTCCATCAGGGCGCGGATCGCGTCGCCGGTGCGCTCGCGGGCGGTGAGCTCCATGATCTGGCCGACGAGGACGAGGACCAGGATCACCGCGGCCGCCTCGAAGTAGACCGGCGGCAGGCCGTGGGGCCCGAGCAGCGCGGCGGGGAACAGGCCGGGCGCCAGCAGGCCGGCCAGGCTGAAGAGATAGGCCGCCCCCGTCCCCAGCATGATCAGCGTCCACATGTTGGGCGCGCGGTTGACGATGGAGTTCCAGCCCCGCCGGAAGAACGGCCAGGAGAGGATCACCACCGGGGTGGCGAGCAGGAACTGCACCCACACGTAGACGTGCGGGCCGATCCAGGCGGCGAAGGGGATGCCGACATGGCCGCCCATCTCCAGCAGGAAGACGGCGGCGGCGAGCGGCGCGCCGATCCAGAAGCGGCGCCGGAAGTCGACGAGCTCGGGGTTCGGGCCGGCGTCGGCCGACGGCGTCATCGGCTCCAGCGCCATGCCGCAGAGCGGGCAGTCGCCGGGCGCGTCGCGGACGATCTCCGGGTGCATCGGGCAGGTGTACTGGGTGCCGGCCGGCATCGGTTCCGGCTCCGGGCGGTCGCCGAGCCAGGCCTCCGGCTCTGCGGTGAACTTTCCGTGGCACCGCTCCGAGCAGAAATAGAACCGCTCGCCGGCGTGCTTCGCCATGTGCTTGGCCGAGGAGCGGTCGACGCTCATGCCGCAGACCGGATCGGTGGCGGTGAGGAAGGCGCCGGGATCGGCCTGGAACTTCGTCCGGCAGCCCTCCGAGCAGAAATGGAACGTGTGGCCCTCGTGGTTGGCCGTCGGCTTGCCGGCCGCGGGATCGACCGTCATGCCGCAGACGGGGTCGCGCACGACGGGAGCATCGGTGTCGAGGGTGGCGTGAGCGGTCATCGGTCGAGCCCTCCGGCGGGTGGTTTTCGAAGCGAGACCCTCCAGATGGGCCTTCCAGCAACTGGAAGGTCAAGCCCGGTGAGACTATATTTGCGGACACCGTCCATTCGGGCGGCCGGGATGCGGAGACGTGCCATGAACATCGGCGAAGCGGCGGCGGCGAGCGGGCTGCCGGCCAAGACCATCCGCTACTACGAGGACATCGCGCTGGTGCGGCCGGCGCGCTCGGAGAACGGCTACCGGGATTTCGCCGAGAGCGACGTCCACAAGCTGGTGTTCCTGGCGCGGGCGCGCTCGCTGGGCTTCACGGTGGAGGAGTGCCGCCACCTGCTGTCGCTCTACGAGGACCGCAGCCGGGCGAGCGCCGACGTGAAGGCGATGGCGCGCGATCACCTGACGCGCATCGACCGCAAGATCGCCGACCTGGAAGGGCTGCGGGCGACGCTGGGCGCGCTGGTCGAGCGGTGCCACGGCGACGGACGGCCGGACTGCCCGATCCTCGACACGCTGGCCGAGCGCGAGGAAACCGCCTGAGCGGCGACGCCGGCGCGAGAGCCGGCCGGGAGGGCCGCCGGGCCGCCTACCAGCGCCGCGAGAAGCTGGCGATGACCGACTTGCTGGCCGACGACGAGGCGACGTCGTCGAGGGAGGCGGCGATGCTGAAGCCGTCGGCGATCTGCTGTTCGGCGCGCAGGCTGGTGTGCCAGTCGCCGTCGTCGGGATCGCGGTTGTTCTGGGCGACGAACGCGGTGCCGGTGGGGGCGAAGTCGACCCGCACGGCGTTGAGCGCCGTCCAGTCCGGGACGACATCGTCGTCGGCGCTGGTCAGGGTGTAGCTGTCCTCGAGGCTGGCGGAGACGAGCTTGCCGAGCTTCCAGACCTTGCGGCCGGAGAAGCTGACCGAGCGCTCCCTGGACTCGGGGTTCACCTGGACGCGGATCTCGGTGGTGTCCCACTTGAGGACGCCGGAGCCCCTGGGCATGACGACGGTGCCCCAGATGGTGCCCGACGGGGCGCCGGACGCGCGCGCCCGACCGGCGGCGGGCGACTGGATCGCCGCCACCTCGAAGTCGACCGTCGTGCCGATCGACGGCACCCACCACAGTGGCGAGCTGGTGCCGACGCTGACGTCGTAGGTGCGCGCGGCGGCACTGGTGACCGTGACGCTGAGCGGCTTGTTGCCCTGGGCGATCGCTGGGCCGGCGGAGAGAAGTGCGGTGGCAAAGGTGCCGGCAAGGGCTGCGCGATGCAGCAGGGCGCGGGCAATCATGAGACGGAATCCGATTCACTCGGGAGCGGCGCCTCCTACCGCTCCGGGACGATGAACTTCGTTATCGGATTGTTATTGCGGTGCAATATAGCACGCGCGGCCCCGCCGCCGAAGACCAACTTTTCGGCAGTCGCGGCGGGGGCGCCGGGCCCCGGTCGGGCCTGACAATCCATGCGCTTGAGGGTCTTTGGAGAACCGTTCCAGGTCCGGCCGCCCATTTCTGCGGCAGGTTTCGAGCGGAGGAGACGGCCGGCGGGCGGATTGCCCGCCGAGCGCCGCGCTAGTAGTCGCGCTCGAAGAACAGGCCGAGGCTGGAGTTGCCGTCCGATCCGACTGCCCCGCGGGCCGTCAGGTCCGGGGTGATGTCCAGGTTGACGGTGCCGCGGGTGGTGCCCTGGGCGCCGGCTTCCACGCCGAGGTAGATGTTGTCCTCGATGTAGCGCCCGGCCTGCACGGCGGCGTTGCCCTCGCTGTCGGTGATCACGTCGAGCTGGTCGAGGCCGGTCGCCTGGCGGAGGTTGTTGAGGAGCGAGCTGTTGCCGCCGCCGGCAAGCTCCGCCGCCGCCGCCGCGAGCTGGGCGATCTGGAAGGCGGAGAGCTCGCTGAGGCTGCGCTTGAAGATCAGCTGCGCCAGCACCTCGTCCTCGGGAAGTTCCGGCTGCGAGGAGAAGTTGATCTGCAGGTTCGACACCCGGCCGGTGACGTGCACCGTCACCGTGATGTCGGAGCCCTGGGAGGTGGCGGTGAAGTCGACGAACGGGTCGAGATCGCCGATGAGCGTCACCGTGCCCTCGTCGAAGGTGATGCGCTGACCAACGATCTGCAGGTTGCCGCGGATCAGCCGGAAGCCGCCGATCGGCTGGATGTTGGTGACCGGGCCGGTGAGCTGCACCGATCCGCCGAGCTCGGTGTCGAGGCCGCGCCCGCGCACGAAGATCTGGTTGGGCGCGCTCACCTTGATGTTGACCTGCACGACGCTCGGCCGCGCCGTCGGCACCGGCTTGCCGCCGATCATCCGGGCGCGCTTCAGGGTGGTGAGCACGGCGGCCGGCGGGTCGACATGGATCACGTCGATGACTGGCGCCCCGCCGCCGAAGTTCTCCGGCACGGTGATCTCCGCCCGCTCGATGCGGATGTCGCCGGCGATCAGCGGATCGCGGGTGAGCTGGCCGGTGACGGTCAGTTCGCCGTTGACGGTGGCGACGACGAGGTCGCCGTCGGAGTAGCGCGCCTGGTCGAGGACGATGCGGATGTCGGCCGGGAAGCCGGCTCGCGGGTCGATGCCGACGGTGCCGGACACGTCGATCGAGCCGCCGCCCACCATCCGGGCGCGGCCGGTGCGCAGGGTGACGCGGTCGCGGTCGATGCTGCCGGCGATGACGATGTCGGTCAGGCGCAGGTTGGTGTCGGGATCCACGACCTGGGTGTTGGCCGTCTCGAACGAGCCGGTCACCACCGGGTTGGCGAGCGGCCCGCTGACCGCCGCGTCGAACGACAGGGTGCCGGAGACCTGGGTGCCGCGCTCGGCGAGCTGTCTGTTGGCGAGCGCCAGCGGCACGGTGCCCCGGATCGCCACGTCGAGGCCGTTGCCGGAGAGCGGCACGCGGCCGGAGGCGGAGATCGCGAGGCCCTGCGGACCGGCGACCTGGGAGCTGGAGAGGGTGAGGATCTGGTTGCCGTACTGGCCCTGGGCGCTAAGGGTCAGCGGAGCGGCGCCGAACTGGACCAGCGGGGCGGCGCTGAGGCCGTTGCCGTCGACGCTGAAGGTCGCCGCCGGGTTGGCGAGCGGCCCGGTGACCTTGGCGCGGCCGGAAACGATGCCGGAGAGGTCCTGTCCGGGGGCCACCGCGTTCAGGCTCGCCAGCGGGAAGCGGTCGAGGGTGACGTCGAGGTCGAGCGACCCGTCGCCGAGGGGAACGGCGCCGTTGGCCGTCGCCCGGAAGCCGTCGGGGCTGGTGACGGTGGCGTCGATCTGCAGACGGTTGGTGGTCGAGGTTCCGCGCGCGACGACGTCGAGCGAGGAGATGCCGGCCTGGCGCAGCGCCGCCGCCCGGAGGCCGCTCCCGGTCGCGTCGAAACGGACGTTCGGGTTGTCGCGGGTGCCGCTGACCACGGCGGTGCCGTCCACCGTGCCGCCGAGCGCCAGATCGGGCTTGATCGCATTGGCGATGGCAAGCGGCAGCGAGGCGATGCGGACGTTGAGGTCGAGCGTGTCGGCGATGGTGCCGTTCGCCGAGACCTCGCCGCCGCCGACCGCGAGGTCGAGACCGTCGATGGTGATGTTCTGGCCGGCGATCAGCACGGAGGCCGGGGACCTCAGGCGCGCCGCGAGGTCGCCCTGGACGAGGTTCGCCCTGCTCAGCGACAGCCGGAAGCCGCCGGCTTCGGGGGCAAGCGTCCCGGCGGTGTCGATGGTGGTCCCGATCGCCAGCGCGGCGTTGGCGGTGAAGTCGGTGGCCTCGCCCCGCTTGGTGGCCTTGGCCTGAAGGGTGGTCACGTCGTAGCCGGCGGCGACGATCTGCTGGCCGTTGACGGTGCCGTCGATGGCCGGCACGCCGAACAGGTCCTCGATGCTGGCCTGCACGTCGGCGGCGCCGACGCGGACGCTGTCGAGCACGAGATTGCGCACCTGGGCGTTCACGGTGGCGTTCTGGTCGCCGTCGGGATGCGAGAGCTTGATGTCGGCCTTGGCCGAGCCGGTCGCGTCCACCAGGGCGAGCGCCGCGGCGAGCGAGATGTCGGGCGCATCGAGGACGATGGCACCGTCGAGGAGACCGTCCTTGGACTGGGTCAGGTCGCCGGTGAGGTTGGTGCCGCCGGCGGTGAACGAGAGCCCGGTGAGACGCTTCTCGCCATCGGCCACCGCGATGTCGGTCACGAGCGAGACGCGGTGCCCGTCGAGGAAGGCGCCGCCGTCCACCTTGCCGGTGAGCGTGTCGTCGCGCAGCGTGCCGTCGAAGGCGAGGGCGCCGTCGGTCAGGCTGCGGTTCTGCAACTGGCCCTTCGGCACGCTGGCCTTGAAGGCGAGCGCGATGACGCCGTCGCTGCCCTTGGCGGTGCCCGACGCGGTCACCCGCCCCGAGGCGTTGTCGGTGACGAGGCCGAGGTCGGCGAGCGCCAGGTCGAAGGCGAAGTCGGCCGCGCCGGTGGACAGTCCGCCGTTGGCGTTCAGCTCGACGTCGGTGTTGCCCAGACGCAGCTTCGTGGCGCGGAAGCCCGATTCATCGCGGGCGATGCCGCCGGTGATGGTCGTCTCCTGGGAGAACAGATTGTCGACCGCGTCGATGTCGACGTGAAGACCCTTCGAGGTGCCGTCGAGCGTCAGGTCGAAGCCGCCGGAGACGGGGCGGATCTCGCCCTTGGCGGTCATGTCGAGCTGGCCTTCCAGCCTGCGGTCGGCGAGCTGGGAGAACGGGGCGAGGCTCGAGGCGAGCAGGCGGATGGTGCCGTTGAACGCGGCGTCGGCGATGTCGCCAGCGGCGTTCACCGACAGGCCGTTGCCGGTGATCTGGGCGCGCGTCAGCGTCACCGGGGCGCCGGCCGCCCAGGACCCGTTGACGTCGAGGCTGATGGTGTCGCCCAGCGCGGTCGCGACCTCGGGCCGCTCGGAGGTGATGCCCGTGACCTCGCCGTCGACGCCGAAGGTGATGCGCCGCGCCTCGGCGTTGTTCAGGTTCTGGGAGAGCCCGCCGAGGATGACGGAGACCTTCTCGGCGGAAAACGTGCCGGTGGTCAGCCCGTTGACCTCGATGCGGCCGTTCCAGTCTTCCCGACCGGCCTCGCCGAAGGCGAGCTGGATGAGGCCGTCGCCGACGGACGCCCCGGCGGCGCCGGGCAGGACGACCCGGTTGTCGGTGGTGTCGGCGATCCGGCCGTCGACAGTGAGGCGGCGCAGGAAGCCGTCGGGGGCCGTCTCGCCGGATCCGGTGAGGGTGAGCTTGTTGCTGTCCACGTCGAACTTCTCGACGGCGAACGACCCGTCGTTGCGCGAGACGCCCGCCACCGTGATGAGGGTCCCGTCGCCGAAGAGTTCGCGCTGGGCCGGGGCGATGAGTTCGGCGATCGAGCCTTCGAGACGGGCCTCGAAGCCGAGGCCCTCGGTGCGCTCGCGCAGCCGCACGGCGCCCGTCACCAGCCGCCGGCCGCTGGCGTCGAGGCTGATGTCGACGTCGAGGTTGTCGAGCGGACCCTCGCCCTTGATGGCGAGGTCGATCGGCGGGCGGCCTTCCATGTTCAGAAGGTTGGCGACGACGCCGTCGGCGGGCTCGGAGAGCGCGAGGTCGAGCGCCAGCGCGCGCGTCGCATTGGAGAAGCTCGCCTTCAGCTTCAGCTCGCCGCCGGGGCCGTCGAGACGGGTGATCGCGAGATCCGTGTCCAGCTCGCCGGACTGAAGCCGCAGGCTGCCGTTGATCGACAGCTTCGCGGCGAGGCCGAACACGGGCTGGCCGAAGGAGATGTCCGGAACGTTCAGCTCGCGCAGGATGACGGCGACGGGCAGTTCGGGAAGCTGAAACGGCCGGGCCTCGGGCGAGGGCAGGCTCTTGTCCGGGTTCGGACCGCGCGGCATGTCGATCTGCTCGGCGGTCAGCGTGTCGATGGACAGGCGCCCGCGGATGAGCGCCGTCCGGTTCCAGACGATGGAGGCGTTGGTGATGGTCAGCCAGATGCCCTCGTCGTCGGCGACGGTGATCCGGCCGATCGTGGCGTTCGACGACAGCGCACCCTGGATGCCCGACAGCCGGATCTGGCGGTTCGGCGCCGACAGCTGGTTCTCCACGAAGCGGGTGAGGAACGAGCGATCGGCCTCCTCGTCGCTCTGGGCGAACGCCGGCAGCGCAAACAGGACCACACAGAGGGCGAGAAGGAGGCGGATCAAAACGCTTGTCCTATGCCGACGTAGAAGGCGACGCTCGGATCGTCGGCGTCCTTTTCGAGCGGAACGGCGACGTCGAGGCGAATGGGTCCGAGGCTGGTGAAATAGCGCAGGCCGACGCCGGCGCCCATCTTGACGTCCTGGTCGAAGTCCGGCGTGGAGTCCGCGCCGACGAGCCCGGCGTCGAGAAACGCCACGGCGCCGATGGTGTCGGTGAAGCGGCCGCGCAGTTCGACGGAGCCTTCGACCAGCGACTTGCCGCCCACCACGTTGCTGCCGACGTCGACGCCGATCGAGCGATAGGGATAGCCGCGCACCGAACCGCCGCCGCCGGCGAAGAACAGGATGTCGGGCGGCAGCTCGTCGATGGACGGGCCGACCACGGTGCCGATCTTCGCGCGCCCGGCGATCACCAGCCGGTCGTCGGCGCCGATGGGCAGGTAGCCGCGCGCCTCGCCGGTGAAGCGGGAGGCCATGTTGGCGTAGTCGAACTCGTAGAACGGCAGCGCCGTCACATCGACGTAGACGCCGTGGGTGGCGTTCACCGGATTGTTGCGGTTGTCGAAGGTGAGGGCGCCGAGGAACCCCGCCGTGGTGAAGTCGCGGGTGCCGTAGACGTTGTCCTCGAACTGGGCGCGGCTGCCGGTCACGTAGGCCTTGGCGGTCAGCTCGTTGCCGAACAGGCGGGTGAAGCCGGCCTGACCGTTGACCCCGGTCTTCGTGTAGGGATCCAGCACCTCGCGCTCGAAATAGGCCGACGTGGTGAAATTGGTGTCCGGCGTGCCTACGCCCGGCTTGGTGAAGGTGGCGCCGGCGCGATAGGTGAAGTCCTGCGGGTCGGCGTTGTTCTCGAAGTTGGCGACCCGGCCCTCGATGCGCAGCTGCTCGGCGCGGCCGAACAGGTTGCGGTGGAGCCAGTAGGTCTCGAGGCCGATGCCGTCGATGGTCGAATAGGTGCCGCCGAGGCCGATGCGGTGAAGCTTGCGCTCCTGCACCACGACGGTCATCGGCAGGCTGCCGTCCGGACCGATCTCCGGCGCTTCCTGGATCTGCATGGCGCGGAACACGCCGAGGCGGGCGAGCCGGTCGTTGGCACGCTTCACATCGTCCGGATCGAACTCGGCGCCGGGCTTGAGGTCGGCCATGTAGCTGACGAAGGCCGGATCCATCTTCTCGGTGCCGGTCACGGTCGTCTGGCCGAAATAGGCCTTGCGGCCCGGCTGCATGTCGATCTCGGCGTCGATGGTCTTCGTCGGGTGCTCGGCGACGACGCGGCGCGGCCCGGCCTTCGCCTTGGCGTAGCCCTGCTGGCGCCAGGCGGATATCTCGAGCTGTTCGGCGCGCAGGATGGTTCGCGACCGCGCCGGCTGGCCCGACGCGAAGCCGGCCGATTCCGGGGTGGCGACCGCGTCGCGGCGGTTGGTGGCGGGCGGCGCGCGGTTGGCGATCCGGGTCTCGTCGAAGAGGAACAGCGGGCCCGGATCGACGGTGATGCGGACGTCGGCGTTCTCCGCGAGGCGGGTGTCCGGCGGCAGATCTGCGGCCTGGCGGCCGTCGACGGTGATCGACACGGTGCCGCCGTAGCGGGCCTCGCCGTAGAGGGAATAGACGATGCCGCTGTAGTCGCCGCGGGCCTTCGCCAGGAGGCCGGCGGCGCCGGAGGCGGGCTTCTCGCGATCCTGCCAGAGGCGGGAGGCGTTCTTCAGCGTCTTCTCGATGCCGGAATCGTCGCCGGTGACCTCGAAGGTGACGGTGTAGGGCTGGGGCTCGCCGATGATCTCTTCGGGGTCGGTCTTCTTGCTGCCGAAGAAGGTGTGGCCGAAAAGCTCGAACGCCGCCGCCGGCGCGGTGAACGCCGGAATCCACAGGCCGGCCACCAGAACGGCAGCCAGCGAACGGCGTCCGGGACGGCCGCTCAAGAGTGTCGCTCGCACAATCGGTCGACCATCTCGCGCCATACTCTTTTTACGTGCCCCCCTCCACGGTGCTTTCTTCCACGAGTGGAGGCGGGCATTCAACCCGCGACCACCTGCAAGGTTAGTCCTTCGTAACGATTCCGGCGCCATGCTGACCGAAAGGCGACACCCCCGTGGCGCGCGATGCCAGGGGGGTGTCCGTGGCAATCTGCGGGCGCATCCGCACGGATCCGGACGGCCGGGACCTTAACCGGCAGGAATGAAGAAAACGTGCCTGCGGGTGCAACGCGGGCCGGGCGGGCACGATCATCGTGAAGTTGTGATTGGACGGGAGGCAAAGGCAGGAGTCGATTGCCCCATCGCGGATGCTGAAACGGCGAATAGCCGGATCGGCGGCCCGGGATAATCTGTTTGTGGTGTCTCAATAAGTTCGGCATAAGCTTTGACGGTCGTCCATGGCCGGCATCGTTGCTGGAAAAGTCGAGGACTGTGCGCATCAGAAGGATCGTCCCCACCCCGACCGGTTCCGAGGACCGGCTTGTCCGGCCCGGCGGACGCGCGCCGGCGAGTTCGACGAGGGCGCGCGCTGAGGTCGACAGCGACGGGCGGTGGGGGGCGTTCGCCGGCCAGCTGAGGCACCTGTTCCTGCGCCGCGCCGCTAGGCATGCCGTCGTCCGCTCGGTCGCCGGTGTGCGGACCGACGCGGCCGCCACCGACGGCACCTCCGCAGAAGCGCCGGCGCCGGAGCTGTTCGAGCGCGCGGTGGAAGCGGCCGGGATCGGCACCTGGGAATGCACGCTCCCGGATGAGAAGCTGGTCTGGTCGGGGGTCACCTACGACATCTTCGGGCTGCCGCGCAGCCACAGGCTCGAGCGCCGCGACGCGCTCGCCTTCTATCCCCGCGCCTGTCTCGCCACGCTGCTGGAAACCCGGCAGCGGGCGCTGGAGACCGGGGCCGGGTTCACCCTCGACACCGAGATCGTCAGCGTGTCCGGGTCGCGCCGCTGGATGCGCATCACCGCCACCGTGGATCACGACGGGCACGGCCCGCGCCGCCTGTTCGGGCTGAAGCAGGACATCACCGAGGAGAAGCTGCTGCTCCGCAAGGCGCAGTATCTCGCCGAATTCGACGCGATGACCGGGATCGCCAACCGGACGCGCTTCGAGGCGGGGCTCGCGGCGCTCTGCCAGGAGGCGGGGCCGCCCGGGCGGCCGGGCGCGCTGATGCTCATCGACCTCGACGGCTTCAAGCTGATCAACGACACGTTCGGCCATTCCGCCGGCGACGCCAGCCTGCGGGAGGCGGCCGCGCGGCTGTCGAAGGCCTGCGAGGGCGCCGGCATGGTGTCGCGCGTGGGCGGCGACGAGTTCGCCGTGCTGGTGCCGCCGGGCAGCGACATGGCCTGCACGGAGGCCCTGGCCGCCCGCATCGTCGCGGCGCTGGCCGAGCCGATGGAGCGCGACGGGATCAGCCTGGGCTTCTCCGCCTCCGTCGGCATCGCCGCGGCGCTGGGGGGCACGCCGCGTGAGCTGTTCACCCAGGCGGACGCGGCGCTCTACGAGGCGAAGGACGCCGGCCGCAACACCTACCGGATCTTCGCGCCGCCCACCCTCGGCTGACCGGCGCCGGGAGCCGGATCCCGATCCGGTGTTCCCACCCGCCCGCAAAAGTCTCTAGAATCGCGGACCGGCCCGATGCGGGGCCGGCTGGCGGCAGCTCTGGGGGCAGCCATGACCACGACGCTGTCCGCGGCACTCGGCTACACGCTGGTCCCGCTCGCCGCCGGGATCATCGGCGCGCTGCTGGCCGTCCTCCGGCCGCCCGGCCCGAAGGTCACCAGCGCGGTCCAGCATTTCGCCGCGGGCGTGGTGTTCGCGGCCGCCGCCGGCGAGATCCTCCCCGACATCCTGGAACAGGGCGGCATGGTGCCGACGGTGGTCGGCGGGCTCGCCGGCATCGCGGCGATGCTGGCGCTCGGCCGGCTGGAAAAGGTCGCCGCCGGACCCATCGGACTGCTCGCCACCGTGGGCATCGACCTCCTGATCGACGGGCTGGTGCTGGGGATCGCCTTCTCGGCCGGCGCGGCGGTCGGCGTGCTGCTGACCATCGCGCTGACGCTGGAGGTGCTGTTTCTCGGCGTCAGCACCGCTATCGGGCTCGGCGAGCGCATCGCCTCGCGCGTCCGGGTGGTCGGGCTCACCGCGGGGGTCGCGCTCATGCTGCCGCTGGGCGTGCTGCTCTCCGCGCCCGTCGCCTACGCCTCGGCGCCGGTGAAGACCGGCCTGTTCGCGTTCGGGCTGATCGCGCTGCTCTATCTGGTCACCGAGGAACTGCTGGTCGAGGCGCACGAGCAGGCGGAGGACACGCCATGGATCACGGCGCTGTTCTTCCTGGGCTTCCTGGTGCTGCTGGTGCTGCAGGAGGCGATCGGCTGACGAACGCCTCTTCCGATCAGGGGGTTCTACCTGATCGATAGGAAATGGCTCCAGATTCAATGGCTTGAGCAATTCCTCTTCGTTCAGATCGCTTCGATCTGAACGGCAAATGCTCTAGCGCCCGTCGGTGCCGGCGGCCTTCATGGCGAGGACGGCGGCGGCGGTGCGGTTTTCCACGCCGAGCTTGTTGAGGATCTTCTCCAGGTGCTTGTTCACTGTGCCGGGGTTGAGGGTCAGGATCTCGGCGATGTCGCGGTTCGACTTGCCCTGCATGATCCAGTGCAGCACCTCGGCCTCGCGCATGGTCAGGCCGAACTTCTCCTTCAGCCGCTCTTCCAGCGACACGGTGTCGGGCGACAGGCGGACCAGCACGTCGCCGGAGGTGGCGCGCCCGACATAGGTGACCGTCAGGGCGTCGCGGCCGCTGCCGGAGCTCCAGGGCGTCACCGACGTCACCGGCCGGTCGATGGTGTCGGCGAGCCAGGCGAGCAGCGACGCGTCGGCGATGCGCTGCCGCTCGGCGATCAGCCCGGGCAGCTTGTCGGCGAACTGGATCGCCTGGTCGGAGGCCCAGGCGATGCGCCCGCCCGGCGCCACCGCCATGATCGGATGCCCGACCGCGTCGAGGGCGTGGCGCGCGTCGTCGACGAGGCGCGCGTTGGCGACGTGCACGGTGACGCGGGCGATCAGCTCGTCGGTGTTGACGGGCTTGGTGATGTAGTCGACGCCGCCGGCGCGCAGCCCCGAGACGATGTGGGACGGGTCGCTGAGGCCGGTCATGAAGATGATCGGCGCGGGGTTGGGGTTCGGCCCCGACTTGAGCCGCCGGCATGTCTCGAAGCCGTCGAGCTCCGGCATCACGGCGTCCATCAGGATCACGTTGGGCCGCACGCGCTTGGCGAGCGCGATTGCGGTGATCCCGTCGCGCGCCACCAGCACGGTCAGGCCGGCCTCCTCGAGCGTGTCGATCAGCATCGACAGCGTCTCGGGCGCGTCGTCGACGACGAGCACGATGTTCTGTCCGCCGCTAAGCGTCACGGTTCGCCTCCATCTCCGAGAGCACCTTGTCGAGGTGGGGCAGGTCGAAGGTGGCGACGATGCCGCGCAGGCGGGCGACGGTGCCGGTGAGCCCCGGGTCCTCGCTCTCGATGGCGGCGAGCGTCTGTCGCAGGCCGCGCGGGTAGCCGATCTGGGCGAAGCGCCTGAGCTCCTCCAGCCGGTCGAGGGGGATGCGCGGGGCTTCGAGCGCATCGGTCCGGTTGACGCCGTCGGCAAGGGTGTAGGTGATCTTGAGGTGCCTCTCGAGCTTGATGAGGAGTTCGTCGATGTTGATGGGCTTGGCGATGAAGTCGTCGTGGAGCGCGCCCTGGTTGCCGCGCGAGCGCTGGTCGGCGGCATGGGCGGAGACCATCAGGATGGGCGTCGTCTCCTCGCCGTTGGCGCGCAGATACTCGGCGAACTGCCAGCCGCTCATGCCGGGCAGCGAGACGTCGAGCAGGAACAGGTCCGGCGACAGCCGCGCGAGCAGCTCGATCGCCGCCTCGGCGCTCTCGGCGAAATGCAGGGAGAAGCCGACCGGCCGCAGCGCGTCCTGAAGCAGCGCACGGTGGTCCGGCTCGTCCTCGACGGCGAGGATGGTGCGCGGCGGGCCCATGTAGCCGTTGACGACGCGGCGGTGGTTGGTGGGCAGGGTGGTGGTCCGGTAGACGCGCGGCAGCATCAGCCGGATCTCGAAGCGGCTGCCGACGCCGGGCGTCGAGTCCACCGTCAGCTCGCCGCCCTGGATCTCGGTCAGCAGCTTGGTGATCGTCAGCCCCAGGCCGGTGCCGGGGATGACCGGCCCGTGCGGGCGGGTCAGCCGCTCGAACGGCAGGAAGATGCGGGGGATCTGGTCGGCGGGGATGCCTGGGCCGGTGTCGATCACCGTGAAGCGCGCCACCTCGCTGCGGTACTGGACTTCGAAGCGCACCTCGCCCGACGGCGTATAACGGATGGCGTTGGTGAGCAGGTTCATCAGGATCTGGCGCAGCCGGCGCTCGTCGCTGCGCACCCAGTCGGGCAGGCGGTCGATGGCGCTGTAGGAGAAGGCCAGTCCCTTCTCGTCGGCCTGCATCCGGAACACAGCGACCAGCTGGCTCAGGAACTCCGGCAGGTGGATGGTCTCGGAATAGATCTCCAGCCGGCCCGCCTCGATCTTGGAGATGTCGAGCAGCCCCTCGATCAGGCCGGACAGGTGCTCGCCGCTGCGCCGGATGATGGACACGGCCTCGTGCCGGCGCGGCGGCAGGTCGGGGTCGGTCTCCAGGAGCTGGGCGTAGCCGAGGATGGCGTTCAGCGGCGTGCGCAGCTCGTGGCTGATGCCGACGACGTAGCGGCTCTTGGCGACGTTGGCGGCGTCGGCTTCCCGGCGCGCCCGCTGCAGCTCGGCGTCGGTGCGCTTGTGGGCGCGGATCTCGCGCATGAGAAGCTGCGCCTGCTGCTCGCTTTCGCGCATGGCGGTGCGCTGGCTTTCCTGGGCGAGCACGAACAGCCAGATGGCGATGCCGGAGACGAAGGTGAGGGCGGCGAACGACAGCCACAGCGATTCCACCAGCGAGCCGTCGGGATCGACGCTCACGTCGTAGATGAGGCGCATCGGCAGCCCGATCAGCAGCATGGCGAAGGCCATCAGCACGACGAACGCGGCGTAGCGGGTCTTCAGGGCACGGCCGATGCTGCCGGGAAACAGCCAGTCCACCAGATCCTTGACCTGCTCCGGCAGGCTTCCCGTCGGCTTGCACATGTCGGCGCAGCGCGCGTCGAGGGAGCAGCACAGCGAGCAGATCCAGTTGGCGTAGAACGGGCAGTGGATGACGTCCTCGCGCTCCAGCGTGTTGCCACAGACGCCGCAGGTCTTCTCGTTCTCGGCGAGCGGCTCCGGCTGGCGGGCGATGTAGTAGCGGCCCCGGGTGGCGGCGGCGATCAGCGGCGCCAGCAGGAAGGCGGCGGCGAGCGTCAGCGGCGTCGCGAAGGCGGCGAGCGTCGCGCCCAGGATGCCGCTGGAGGCGGTGAAGCCCAGCGCGGCGGAGCCGATCATGGCGCCGACGCCGACCGGATTGACGTCGTAGAGATAGCCGCGGCGGAACTCGATGCCGGGCGGGCTGAGCCCCAGCGGCTTGTTGACGACGAGGTCGGCGACGATGGCGCCGATCCAGGCGACCGCGACTGTGGAGTAGATGGCGAGGGTGGATTCGAGCGCTGCGAAGACCCCGAGCTCCATCAGCATCAGAGCGATCAGGACGTTGAACAGCAGCCAGACGACGCGGCCCGGATGGGCGTGGGTGAGGCGGGAGAAGAAGTTCGACCAGGCGATGGAGCCCGCATAGGCGTTGGTGACGTTGATCTTGAGCTGGGAAATGACGACGAAGGCGCCGGTCAGCGCCAGCGCGATGGTCGCGTCCGGGATCATCGTGCGGAACGCCACCAGATACATCTGCGTCGGCTCGACGGCGTTGTGCAGCGAAACGCCGGCGTGGACGGCGAGCACGGCGAGATAGGAGCCGGCGAGCATCTTGGCGACGCCGAGGACCGACCAGCCGGGCCCCGCGGTGATCAGCGCGAACCACCACTTGCGCCTTTCCGCCCGGGTGGTCGGCTCGGGCAGGAAGCGCAGGAAGTCGACCTGCTCGCCGATCTGCGCGATCAGCGAGAACACCACCCCCGACGCCGCCCCCACCATCAGGAGGCTCGCGCCGTCGGAGACCTGCCCGTTGCGCGGCTCGAACGACACCCAGTCGGCGATCCCGAGGTCGCCCGACATGGCCACCAGCACGAACGGCAGGGTGTGGAGGATGATCCACGGCGCCTGGGTCCACTTCTGGAAGATCGAGATCTTGGTGAAGCCGTGGGTGACCAGCGGGATCACCACCAGCGCGTTCAGGAGATAGCCGATGCCGAGCGGCACCCCGAAGCAGAGCTCCAGCGCCAGCGACAGGATCGCCGCCTCCAGCGCGAAGAAGATGAAGGTGAACGAGGCGTAGATCAGCGACGTCACCGTCGAGCCGATGTAGCCGAAGCCGGCGCCGCGGGTGAGGAGGTCGATGTCCACCCCGGTCCTGGCGGCGTAGTAGGCGATCGGCAGCCCGGTCAGGAACAGGACCGCGCCCACCAGCATGATCGCGAAGACGGCGTTGTCGAAGCCGTAGGAGAGGGTGATCGCGCCGCCGATCGCCTCCAGCGCCAGGAACGAGATCGAGCCGATCGCCGTGTTGGCCACGCGCCCAACCGACCAGCGACGGGCGCGCCGCGCCGTGAAGCGGAGCGCGAAGTCCTCAAGCGTCTCGTTCGCGACCCACTGGTTGTAGGTGCGGCGTTGCCGCGTGATGGGGCGCGGTCGGCTCATCGTGCGGTCAGGCGCATTCAATGAATGTCTCCCGGCATGCTGCGCTGCGGTGAAGATGCGCTCCTTTCCCGCCGGTGCGGCGGACGGTGGGCGCTCGACACCCGGTCAGCCGTCCGCCTCGGCGGCCGTCCCGTCAGTCCAAGAGCCAGCATGGCGTCCACTTTTGCGTAGCACCATGGGTAGATCCACCCATTGCTGCGCTGCAACCACAACGGTGATGCTCCGATCAATGGCCGGGCCACAATCGGTCTCAAGCAAGATCTGCACCAGCACCTGCGAAGAGGAGCATCATGACCGACGGGAAGAAGACGTCAGGACTGAATCCGGCCGTGAGCCGGCGAAACGTTCTCCTGGGCGGGGCGGCCCTGTCGGCGGCCCTGTTCATGCCGAAGGGGCTGCGCGCTCAGGACTATCCGACGGCCAAGGTGAACACGACCGGCCTGGCCGTCACCGACGACACGGTGACGGTGGGCATCCTCCACTCCATCACCGGCACCATGGCCATCTCCGAGACCGGCTCGGTGCAGGCCGAGAAGCTGGCGATCGACCAGATCAACGCCCAGGGCGGCGTGCTGGGACGGAAGATCGAGTTCATCCAGGAGGACGGCGGCTCCGACTGGCCGACCTTCGCGGAGAAGGCGAAGAAGCTTCTCGTCAATGACAAGGTCGCCTCGGTGATGGGCTGCTGGACGTCGGCGTCGCGCAAGGCGGTGCTGCCGGTCTTCGAGCAGTACAACGGGATGCTCTACTACCCGACCTTCTACGAAGGCCTCGAGGAGTCCCCGAACGTCATCTACACCGGCCAGGAGGCCACGCAGCAGATCATCGCCGGCCTCAACTGGGTGGTGAAGGAGCGCGGCGCCGAGACGTTCTACCTGCTCGGCTCCGACTACATCTGGCCGCGCACGTCGAACAAGATCGCGCGCAAGCACATCGAGGACAAGCTGGGCCTGAAGGTGGTGGGCGAGGAGTACTATCCGCTCGGCCACACCCAGTTCAACTCGGTCATCAACAAGATCCGCCTGAAGAAGCCGGACGTGATCTACGCGATCGTCGTCGGCGGCTCGAACGTCGCCTTCTACAAGCAGCTGAAGGCGGCCGGCATCGACATGACCAAGGAGGATCCGCTCCTCCTGACCATCTCGGTGACCGAGGACGAGATCCGCGGCATCGGTGGCGAGAACATCGTCGGCGCCTATGCCTGCATGAAGTACTTCCAGAGCCTCGACAACGAGAACAACAAGGAATTCGTGAAGGCCTTCAAGGACATGTGGGGCCAGGACATGGTCATCGGCGATGTCACCCAGGCCGCCTATCTCGGTCCGTGGCTGTGGAAGATGGCGGTCGAGCAGGCCGGCTCCTTCGACATCGACAAGGTGCGCGAGGCCTCGCCGGGCATCGAGTTCACCAAGGCGCCGGAAGGCTACGTCCGGATCCACGAGAACCACCACCTCTGGTCGAAGACCCGGGTCGGGCATGCCCGCGCCGACGGCCAGTACGACGTGGTGTTCGAGACCTCGGAACTGGTCGAGCCGGATCCGTTCCCGGAGGGCTACCAGTAAGCCGCTCCCCTCGCGGCAGAGGGCGCGCTCCAGCCCACCGGAGCCGCCCGCCGCGGGGCAGGATCCTTCGCAGGCCCGCGCGGGACTCCCGCGCGGGCCGGTCGCCCCGCCATCAGGATCATCGGTCATGTTCGACGGCTACAGCACCAACGAGCTCGTCGCGATCTTTGCCATGCAAGGGTTCGCCGGGCTCATCCTCTTCTCCGTTCTCGTTCTGATGGCCCTGGGCCTCGCGATCATCTTCGGCCAGATGGGCGTGATCAACATGGCGCACGGGGAGTTCATGATCCTCGGGGCCTACGTCACCTATCTCTGTTCGAATTTCTTCTCCGCCTACCTGCCGGGTCTGTTCGGGATCTACTTCTTCATCGCGATGATCCTGGCCTTCTTCGCGGCCGGGGCGCTGGGGATGCTGGTGGAATGGGCGATGATACGGCACCTCTACCGGCGGCCCCTCGACACGCTGCTTGCGACCTGGGGCCTGAGCCTGATCCTCCAGCAGACGTACCGCACGGTGTTCGGCGCGCGCGAGGTGGGCGTGCAGATCCCCGACTGGATGATGGGCGCGCTGCCGCTCACCGACATGATCGAGCTGCCCATCAACGGCATCTTCGTGATGGTGCTGACCTTCTTGATCGCGGTCGCGGTGGCGCTGCTGATGCTGAAGAGCGCCTGGGGCAAGCAGGTGCGCGCCGTGATGTTCAACCGCACCATGGCGGGCGCCGTCGGCATCAACACCGAGCGCGTCGACCGCATGACCTTCGGCATCGGCTGCGGCATCGCCGGCGTGGCGGGCGCGGCCTTCACGATGATCGGGTCGACCGGCCCGTCGTCCGGCCAGCTCTACATCGTCGACACGTTCCTGGTGGTCGTGTTCGGCGGGGCGGCGAGCCTGTTCGGCACCATCGCGTCGGCCTTCTCCATCAGCCAGGCCCAGTCGATCATGGAGTTCTTCCTCTCCGGCTCGATGGCCAAGGTTCTCACCCTCCTGACCGTTGTCGGCATCCTGATGCTGCGCCCCCAGGGCCTGTTCAGCCTCAAGATCCGCAGCTGAGGACCGCACCATGACCAACTTCGGCAACCGCACCTTCTCCCGCGCCGAGATCGCCGGCTTCGTCGCCCTCGCCGTCTTGATCTTCGTGGTCTTCCCGCTCGGGTTCGACATCTTCCGGCTGAACCTGTTCGGCAAGTACCTGACCTACGCCTTCGTGGCGCTCGGGCTGGTGCTGTGCTGGGGGGCGGGCGGCATCCTGTCGCTCGGCCAGGGCGTGTTCTTCGGCCTCGGCGGCTACTGCATGGCGATGTTCCTGAAGCTGGAGGCCTCGTCGCCGGAGAACACGGCGATCCAGTCCACCCCGGGCATCCCGGACTTCATGGACTGGAACCAGGTGACCCAGCTTCCGTGGTGGTGGGAGCCGTTCCACTCGTTTCCGTTCACCCTGGTCGCGGTGGTGGTGGTGCCGACCATCCTCGCCTTCATCATCGGCCTCGCCATGTTCCGGCGGCGGGTGGGCGGCGTCTACTTCGCCATCATCACCCAGGCGATCGCCGCGATCCTGACGATCCTGATCATCGGCCAGCAGGGCTACACCGGCGGCGTCAACGGCATCACCGACCTGCGCACGCTGCACGGCTGGGACATCCGCACCGACGACGCCAAGCTGGTGCTCTACTTCGTCAACGCGGTGCTGCTGTTCGGCTGCCTGCTGATCGCCCAGTTCGTACGCCGTTCCAAGCTCGGCCGGCTGATGATCGCCATCCGCGACCGCGAGGACCGGGTCCGGTTCTCCGGCTACGACGTGGCGAACTTCAAGATCTTCGTGTTCTGCCTGGGCTCCGCCTTCGCCGCCATCGGTGGGGCGATGTTCACCCTGCAGGTGGGCTTCATGTCGCCGACGCTGGTGGGCATCGTGCCGTCCATCGAGATGGTGATCTTCTGCGCGGTCGGCGGCCGCACCTCGATCTTCGGCGCCGTCTACGGGGCGCTGCTGGTCAACTGGGCGAAGACGACCTTCTCGGAAAGCTTCCCGGAACTCTGGCTGTTCGCCATGGGGGCGCTGTTCATCGGCGTCGTGCTCGCTTTCCCGCAGGGCCTCGCCGGCCTCTACGCCGACCACGTCGAGCCGCACGTGATGCGGCTGCTGCGCCGGCCCCGCGGGACGCCCGTCGGCGCACCCGCGGCGGCCTCCGAAACACCGGCCGAGTGAGGGGAGGCACCCATGATGACCACTCCGACGACCGCCCACGGCACCGACTTCCTCCTCGCCGTCGAGGGACTGACCGTGTCCTTCGACGGGTTCAAGGCGGTGAACGACGTCAGCTTCTACGTCGACCCGAACGAGATCCGCGTGATCATCGGGCCGAACGGCGCCGGCAAGACCACGGTGCTCGACCTGATCTGCGGCAAGACCCGCGCCACCAGCGGCTCGGTCAAGTTCAAGGGCCACGAGCTGACCCAGATGCGGGAGGACCAGATCGTCCACGCCGGCGTCGGGCGGAAGTTCCAGAACCCGTCGATCTACGAGGACCTGAGCGTCTTCGAGAACCTGGAGCTCTCCTACCCGAAGGGCCACAACGTGTTCGGCGCGCTGTTCTTCAAGCGCGACGCGGAGGTCATCGAGCGGATCCACGAGGTGGCCGAGATGATCTTCCTGGACGGGCACCTGCGCGAGAAGTCGGCGCACCTGTCCCACGGCCAGAAGCAGTGGCTGGAGATCGGCATGCTGCTGATCCAGAAGCCGGAGCTCCTGATGCTCGACGAGCCGGTGGCCGGGATGTCGGTGGCGGAGCGGAAGAAGACCGCCGACCTGCTCCACCGCATCATCCAGGACCACGCCGTGATCGTCATCGAGCACGACATGGGGTTCGTCGCCGACATCGCCCACAAGGTCACCGTCCTGCACCAGGGCCAGATCCTCGCGGAGGGGTCGATGGACAAGGTCCAGTCCGATCCGCGGGTGATCGAGGTCTATCTCGGACACTGACGCCGGCCGCGCGGGCCGCGGCGCGGCCGCCGCGGCTCCAGGTTCAACAGGTCGAGCAGTTCCCTGTCGGTCGGATCAGGGATCCGGCCGGGAAATGCTCCAGGAGGAGAGCGCGCATGCTCAACATCCAGTCCCTGCACGTCGCCTACGGCGAGAGCGAGGTCCTGCATGGCGTCGACCTGGACGTGGCGCCGGGCGAGATCGTCGCCATCATGGGCCGCAACGGGATGGGCAAGACGACCCTGATGAAGGCGATGATGGGGGTGATCCCCACCAAGTCGGGCACCATCAACGTCGGCGACGTCGACGTCACCGGCATGAAGAGCTACCGGCGCGTCGCCAACGGCATCGCCTACGTGCCCCAGGGCCGGATGATCTTCTCCACCATGACGGTGCAGGAGAACATCCAGACCGGCCTCACCGTCACCGGCGAGAGCGCCGTGCCGGAGAACATCTACGAGCTGTTTCCGGTGCTGCTGGAGATGAAGGGGCGGCGCGGCGGCAACCTGTCGGGCGGCCAGCAGCAGCAGCTCGCCGTCGCCCGCGCGCTCGCCGCCAAGCCGAAGGTGCTCCTGCTCGACGAGCCGACCGAGGGCATCCAGCCGTCGATCATCCGCGACATGGGCCGCACGCTGAAGCGCATCCGCGACGAGCGCGGGCTGTCGATCGTGGTCTCGGAACAGGTCCTCTCGTTCGCCCTCGACGTCGCCGACCGCGTGCTGGTGATCGAGAACGGCAAGATCGTCCACGAGAGCCCGCGCGCCACCATCGACGAGGCGAAGGTGTCGAAGTTCCTGTCTGTCTGAGCCTGCCCACCACGCACGGTGCGCGCCGACGCGGCCTGGCCGGCCGGCGCGTTGAAGAGCCTCACCACCCGGAAGAGAGGGGACCCCACATGGCCAACACGCTGATCAAAGTCGACCTGAAGGAAAGCCCGCACACCAACGAGAAGGTCCACAACCGCTGGCACCCCGACATCCCGATGGCGGACTGGGTGGAGCCGGGCGACGACTTCCTGGTCGAGACCTACGACTGGACCGGCGGGCAGATCAAGAACGACGACGACGCCGCCGACGTGCGCGACGTGGAGCTGCAGCAGGTCCACTACCTCTCCGGCCCGATCGGCGTGAAGGGGGCCGAGCCCGGCGACCTCTTGGTGGTCGACATCCTCGACATTGGCGCCAAGGAAGAGATGCTGTGGGGCTTCAACGGCTTCTTCTCCAAGAAGAACGGCGGCGGCTTCCTGACCGACCACTTCCCCGAGGCCCAGAAGTCGATCTGGGATTTCGAGGGCATGTTCACCAAGTCGCGCCACGTGCCAGGGGTGCGCTACGCCGGCCTGATCCATCCGGGCCTGATCGGCTGCCTGCCGGACCGCAAGATGCTGGACATGTGGAACACCCGCGAAAAGGCGCTGGTGGACACCGATCCGCACCGGGTGCCGGAGCTGGCGACCCTGCCGAACACCCAGTCGGCGCACATGGGCCAGATGAAGGGCGAGGCGCGCGACGCGGCGGCGGCCGAGGCGGCGCGGACCGTGCCGCCGCGCGAGCACGGCGGCAACTGCGACATCAAGGACCTGTCGCGGGGATCGAAGATCTACTTCCCGGTCTACGTGGACGGCGCCGGTCTCTCCATGGGCGACCTGCACTTCAGCCAGGGCGACGGCGAGATCACCTTCTGCGGCGCCATCGAGATGGCGGGCTGGCTGCACATCAAGGTCGACCTCATCAAGGGCGGCATGGCGAAGTACGGGATCAAGAACCCGATCTTCCGTCCCTCGCCGATCGTGCCGAAGTACGACGACTTCCTGATCTTCGAGGGCATCTCCGTCGACGAGGCCGGAAAGCAGCATTATCTCGACGTGCACATCGCCTACCGCCAGGCGTGCCTCAACGCGATCGAGTACCTGAAGAAGTTCGGCTACACCGGCGCCCAGGCCTACGCGATCCTCGGCACGGCACCGGTGCAGGGGCACATTTCGGGCGTCGTCGACATCCCGAACGCCTGCGCCACGCTGTGGCTGCCCACCGACATCTTCGAGTTCGACATGATGCCGGGCAAGGATGGCCCGACCGTCCATCTGGACGGCTCGATCGACATCCCGCTCGCCCCGGATCTGTAAGGGGGAGGTCCTTTCCCCTCACGCCGCGTTCGCTTCGCTCACCGGCTCCGGGTGGGCGGCCTGACCGGCCGGCGCGCGGGCGCGCGCTGGCGGGAGGGAGAAAGTGAAGCCGCAAACCTGGAAGCCGGTTCTCTGCCTTGAGGCAATTGGGAGCACGTCATGCCGATCTACGACTATCTCTGCGACGAGCACGGGGCGTTCACGGCGATGCAGCCGATGAGCGCCTATGCCGACCCGTGCGACTGCCCAGACTGCGCCCGGCCGGCGCCGCGGGTGATGCTGGCCGCGCCGCGCCTGGCCGTCATGGACGGGGCGAAACGCAATGCCCACGCGGTCAACGAACGCTCGGCCCACGAGCCGAAGCGCTCGGGCGCCCACGGACCCGGATGCGGATGCTGCTCCGGGGCGTCGAAGACCAAAAAGCCGGGTGCGATCGTGCGGCCCGACGGCTCCAAGAGCCTGGTCGGGCGACGGCCCTGGATGATCTCGCACTGACAAGCCGGGTCGCGCCGGGCTGACCGGCGCCGGACCCGCGGTCCCTCGGGAGGGGACGCCGCCATCGCGGACACCCGCCGGTCACCGGGCCGGCGGGTGTTTTCGTGCGTCCACCGCGACCGGGCAGACGCCCGGCGCGGCCCGCAGGCCCGCGATGTCGGGCTACGGGACGCCGGGCGGGCACGGCCGCCTCCTCGGGAGGTCTCTGAAAAGCCGTGAAGCTCTGCTATGTCAAAAGTTATGACACGGGCTTCCACGACACGCGTTTCCAATCGAACGAGCTCCCCGCCCTCGGGGAGTTCCGAAAATCAACCTTTCGGGAACGCGGTTGCCCGGAGTCCGCTGCCTGAGGCGCATGGCTTTCAGGGTGCGTCACATGAGGCTGCTTGCGTGGGGACATCCCATCACTGAAGCGCAACCGTCGTCGGTCAGCACGTCGGTTTTCGATCGGGAGGGGTTCGCCCAGGCGGTTCTCGATGCCCTGACGGCGCAGATCTGCGTCGTCGACGCCGGCGGGGTGATCATCGCCGTCAATCGCGCATGGACAAGGTTCCTGGTCGAGAACTCGCCCCCGTGTGAGACCGGTGAAGACTGGCCGGGGATGGGTGTTGGAGCCCCCTACGTCCGGATCTGCCAGGACGCGTACGGCCCCGATTCCGAAGAGGCCGACGACTTCGGTCGGGGGCTGCTTTCGGTGCTGAACGGCGAGGTCGACGGCTTCGAGCTGGAATATCCCTGCCACTCGCCGACCGAGGAGCGCTGGTTCCTCGGCCGGGTCAAGCCGCTGCCCGGCCACCACCGCGGTGCCGTCATCTCCCACAACGATGTCACCGCGAAGAAGCGGTCCGAACTGGAGCTCGAGCGGCTCGCCTCCACCGACGCGCTGACCGGCCTGCCGAACCTCAGGATGTTCATGGACGTGGCCGGCCGGGAGCTGAAGCGCATCAGGCGGTATGGCGGGCAGGCGGCGATCGCGATGATCGACCTCGACCACTTCAAGCAGGTGAACGACCGGTACGGACATCCCGCCGGCGACGATGCGCTGCGGGCCTTCACCGCCGCCTGCGGGGATATCCTCCGCGAGACCGACCTGCTGGCGCGGGTCGGCGGCGAGGAGTTCGCGGCGATCCTGCCAAGGGTCGACCAGCTGGAGGCGCTGGCGATCCTGGAGCGCATGCGCCTCGCGGTGCAGGAGACGGTCGTCGTGAGCGGGGGGCGGTCGATCGACATCACCGCGAGCTTCGGTCTGTCGGAGATGCTGTCGCAGGATCTTGTGGTCGAGGAGAGCATGGCCCGGGCGGACGCGGCGCTGATGATGGCCAAGCGGTCCGGGCGCAATCAGGTCCGGAGGCTGGCGTTGCCCAGGCCCCTGGCGGCGGACTGATCGGCCGGCGGGCAGCTTTGGTGCCGGTTGAGGGACTCGAACCCCCGACCTTCGGTTTACAAAACCGCTGCTCTACCAGCTGAGCTAAACCGGCCGCCGCACGGCACCTATCACAGGCCGTGCGCGATTGCACCTGGAAGGTGGGGTCATTTCGCGTCGAGGAGCCGGCTGCCGGCATAGAGCGCCAGCACGCAGGCGTTCGACACGTTCAGGGACTTGATGGGCCCCGGAACGTCGAGGCGGACGACCTGGTCGCAGGCCGCCTTGACGCCCGGCCGCACGCCCTTGCCCTCCGCGCCGAGCACGAGGGCCAGCCGGTCCGCCCGGTGGGCCGCCTCGATCGGCACCTCTCCATCGGAATCGAGCGCCAGGCGCAGATAGCCGTCCTTGCCCAGGCTCTCCAACGTGCGGGCGAGGTTCACCACGGTCAGCACCTTGATGAGATCGAGCGCGCCGGAGGCGGCCTTGGCCATGACGCCGCTTTCGGTGGGGCTGTGGCGGGTGGTGGTGATCACCGCGTCGGCGCCGAGCGCCGTGGCGGAACGCAGGATGGCGCCGACGTTGTGGGGATCGGTGATCTGATCGAGCAGCACCACCAGCCGCGCGTCGCCGAGGTCCTCGATGTCGCCCGCCGGCAGGGGGTCGGTGTACAGCGCGACGCCCTGGTGGACGGCGTCGCCGCCGACGATCTTGCCGATGCCGCGGGGATCGAGGATCTCGGCATCGCCGACCGGTCCGCCGCTCTCCTCTTCCAGCCGCGCCAGCGCGTTGCGGGTGACGAGCAGGCGGCGCCGGGTGCGCGCCGGGTTGGCGAGCGCCGCCGCGACGGTGTGAAAGCCGTAGATCCAGACCGGCCCGGTGCTGGGCGCGCCGGAGCGGGGCGGATAGGCGGATCGGCTGGACTTCTGGCTCATGTCGCTCGGGCTGGTCGGGGGAAGGGCGGTCGCGCCATCCTACCGGCTTGTCGTGAGGCGGTGGAGTCGTCGACCGTCGGTGCCGCCTGTCGGGCGCGCCGCAGGGCGCAGGCGTCTCCGGTACCGGCTGACAATCCGCCGTGCAAGCCACTATCCTTGCGGCCGTCTTTCCTGGCATCCCGGCAAGCGGTGCGCCGGTTGCCGGACATGTCCCTCCTCCTGCCACCCGTGTGTCTTCCGGGAGTTCGCCGATGGTGCGTGCAAAGCTTGCGCTGGTGTTCGTCGTGTTCGTCGATCTGCTGGGGCAGGGGCTGGTCTTTCCGATCATCAACGCGCTGGTGATGGACCCGGGGCAGTCGCTGCTCCCGGCGGGCACGTCCGAGGGGGCCCGGCAGTTCAGCTACGGCCTGGTGATCGGCGTCTTCTTCCTCGCCTGGTTCCTGGGGGCGGCGTACGTCGCGCAGCTCTCCGATGCCATCGGCCGCAAGAAGGCGATGACGATCTGCCTGTTCGGCGCGCTGCTGGGATACGCGCTGACGCTGCTGGCGCTCGCCACCGGCAGCCTGACGCTGCTCGTCGTCGGGCGTGCGATCAGTGGCTTCACCAGCGGCAGCCAGCCGATCGCCCAGGCGGCGATGGCGGACATCAGCACCGACGACACCGAACGCGCCCGCAACATGGGCTACGTGATCGCCGGCGTGAGCGCCGGACTGGTCGCCGGTCCGCTGATCGGAGGGGTGCTGTCGGACCCGGCCATCATCGGCCCGCTGGCGAGCCTGTCGCTGCCCTTCTACGCGGCGTTCGCCTGCGTGGCGGTGGCGATCGCCTTCGTGCAGGTGGGCTACCGGGACGCACGCACCGAGCGGAAGAGGTGGCGATTCGACCCGCTGGAGATCGTCCGGATGCTGACGAAGCTGTCGCGTCGGCCGCTGGTGCTGCGGATTTCGCTGGTCTATTTCGTCTTCCTGGCGATGGGCAACACGGTCTACGTGTTCGTCGACACCTACCTCGCCAGCCGATTCGCCTACGGCACGTTCGCGACCAGCCTGGCGATGCTCGTCCTGGGCGCCGCGCTCGCCGTTTCCAGTACGTTCTGCGTGGCGCCGCTGCAGGTGCGATTCGGCAAGCGGGTCATCCTGGCCGCCACGACGACCGTGATGATCGCCGGCGCGCTCCTCTTCGCGCTGACGCCGTGGCCGGCCGTCGCGTTCGCCTGCGTCTTCGTGATCTTCTTCTGCTTCGGGATCGCCTATCCCACGCTCATCGGCCTGTATTCGGCCAGCGTTCCCGCCGACGAGCAAGGCTGGGTCATGGGCGTCAGCACGGCCCTTTTCACCCTGGGGGCGGGCCTCGTGTCGCTTGCCGGCGGCGAGCTGATGGAGCTCAGCATCCGCGCCCCGTTCTACGCCGCCGCGGCAATGGGGCTGGCCGTTCTCCTGCTGATCGCGACCGCCTGGAGAGGGCCGGAAGTGGCTCATGTGCTTGCAAGACCCGGGGGCCGTTGACACGGCGGGGCGGCGTCGCCATAACACCGCCCTCGACGAGGACGCGACGCGTTCCCGTCGCCGGCCGCCAGGCCGGATAGGGCGACTGATTCTCCTGGAGGGGTGCCCGAGTGGTTAAAGGGGGCGGACTGTAAATCCGCTGGCTTAGCCTACGTTGGTTCGAATCCAACCCCCTCCACCATTCTCTCCCGTATTCCAAATCCTCCGAGCCTTTCCGACCGCCGACCGGGTTCTCCGGCCCGTGGCCGTCGCGTGCGCTTCGCCCGACGTCAGGTCTCGCTCCAGACCGCGAGCTCGTTGCCGGCGGGGTCGGCGAAATGGAAGCGCCGGCCGCCCGGAAACGCGAAGATCGGCCGGACGATGGTGCCGCCCGCCCGGGTCACGGCGGACTGGGCGGCGCCCAGGTCGTCGGCGTAGAGCACCGGCAGCGGCTTCGCCGTCGCCTCCGGGCTGCCGTCGAAGCCGCCGTCCAGGCCTTCGCTGAACGCCGCGTAGCCGGGGCCGTAGTCGGTGAACGACCACGCGAAGGCCTCCCTGTAGAACGCCTTGATCCCTTCGACGCCGGCGCTGCCGGCCGGCAGTTCCAGATAATCGAGCTTGCCCGTCGTGCGCATGATCCACTCCGCTGCGATCTGTGTTCGTGTTATGTTCTATCTTTCGGGAGCGGCCTGGGCAAGGCGGGGGCGGCATCGCGCCGTGGTGGCCGGGGTGCCGGCGGGGACTCTTTTCATCGGCGGATTGTCAAGCGGTCGGAATTTCGCTATCTGCGCCTCACGCGACCAGCGGGTGTAGCTCAATGGTAGAGCAGCAGCCTTCCAAGCTGACGACGAGGGTTCGATTCCCTTCACCCGCTCCAATCAACCCGCGGCGGTCCGCCCGTGATCGGCGACGCGCCGGATCTTGATGAGATCGCCGTACCGGCTCACGCGTTTCGCGACCGTTTCTCGCACAAGATCAGACCGATAAGCAGGGGCATCGCCGATGGCGAAGGAAAAGTTTGCTCGCACGAAGCCGCACGTGAACATTGGAACGATCGGTCACGTTGACCACGGCAAGACGTCGCTGACGGCGGCGATCACCAAGGTTCTGGCCGAGACGGGTGGTGCGACGTACAAGGCGTACGACCAGATCGACGCGGCTCCGGAAGAGAAGGCGCGCGGCATCACGATCTCGACGGCGCACGTGGAGTACGAGACGGAGAACCGTCACTACGCCCACGTGGACTGCCCGGGCCACGCCGACTACGTGAAGAACATGATCACGGGCGCGGCGCAGATGGACGGCGCGATCCTGGTGTGCTCGGCCGCCGACGGCCCGATGCCGCAGACCCGCGAGCACATCCTGCTCGCCCGTCAGGTCGGCGTTCCGGCGATCGTGGTGTTTCTGAACAAGTGCGACATGGTCGACGACGAGGAGCTCCTGGAGCTCGTCGAGCTCGAGGTTCGCGAGCTGCTGTCGTCCTACGACTTCCCGGGCGACGACATTCCGATCGTCAAGGGCTCGGCGCTGGTGGCGCTTGAGAACGGCGATCCGAAGCTCGGCCACGACGCGATCCTCGAGCTGATGAAGGAAGTCGACGCCTACATCCCGACGCCCGAGCGTCCGATCGACGGTGCCTTCCTGATGCCGATCGAGGACGTGTTCTCGATCTCCGGCCGCGGCACGGTGGTGACCGGCCGCGTCGAGCGCGGCATCGTGAAGGTGGGCGAGGAAGTCGAGATCGTCGGCATCACGGACACCAAGAAGACCACGGTGACCGGCGTCGAGATGTTCCGCAAGCTGCTGGACCAGGGCCAGGCCGGCGACAACATCGGCGCGCTGCTGCGCGGCATCGACCGCGAGAACGTCGAGCGCGGCCAGGTGCTGTGCAAGCCGGGCTCGGTGACGCCGCACAAGAAGTTCAAGGCCGAGGCGTACATCCTGACGAAGGAAGAAGGCGGCCGTCACACGCCGTTCTTCACGAACTACCGGCCTCAGTTCTACTTCCGCACGACGGACGTGACCGGCGTTGTGACGCTTCCGGAGGGCACCGAGATGGTGATGCCGGGCGACAACGTTGAGATCAACGTCGAGCTGATCGTGCCGATCGCGATGGAAGAGAAGCTGCGCTTCGCCATCCGCGAAGGCGGCCGTACCGTGGGCGCCGGCGTCGTCGCCGCCATCCTCGAGTAGACCGCACAGGCCCTTCGCCGTGCCATCGAGGCGCCGGACCGCAGCCGCGGTCCGGCGCCTTTCGCGTTCGTGAGGCTTTGAGCCACAATGCCGCCGCGGGGCGTCCGGAGAGGGATGGATCATGGAAGCGCTGGTCGACACCCTGCAGGGCACCCCGTGGTGGGTGTGGCTGCTGCTTGCCTACCTGGTGTTCGTCGGGTGGCTGCGCTCGCGGACGGCCGTCGCGCCGCTGTGGAAGATCTTCATCCTGCCCGCCGTCATCCTGGTGCTCGAGCTGGGCTCCGTCCGGCAGCTGATGGGCGGGGAGGCCGAGCGCGTCGCGGCCTGGGTCGCCGGGTTCGCCGGCGGGATCCTGATCGGGCTGCTGTTCGTCCGCACCACGCGGATCCGGGCGGACCGGTCGCGCGGGCTGGTGGAGATCCCCGGCACCTGGAGCTATCTGGTCGCCCTCCTTCTCATCTTCGCCATCAAGTACTATTTCGGCTACCGCATGGCCGTGGATCCGGCGACCATGGCCGAGCCCGGATGGGTGACCGTCCAGCTCGCCATCACCGGCGCGCTGGCGGGATGGCTGGTCGGCCGTGCGGGCGGAATCCTGTGGAAATATCTGCGCGCCCCGCACAGCGACCTCGGCGCCCCGGTCGCGGCATCGCGCGCCTCCTGAGGGTTGGCGGGCCGGGGCGGGCGAGCGCGATGGCCGGCGGCCCGCCGGGGCGGGTTAGGTCTTGCGCTCGACAATGAATTGTGGGAATTGCCGAGCGCTGGCGCGTGTTCGTCCCCGATCGCGGGGGCGGAACGTTTCCGCGGACTAAGAGTTAGGGGTGTAGCTCAGTTGGTAGAGCGGCGGTCTCCAAAACCGCAGGCCGTGGGTTCGAGTCCCTCCGCCCCTGCCATTCTTCCGAAGGCGATGCTATGGTGTCGCGTCCGGAGAGGCCCGTACCAAGGTGCGGGCAGGCCCCCTGTTCCGCAGATTGCGCGAACTCGGGGTGATAGGGCTCTTGTGTTCCGGGGAACCACACGTTAGATAGTCAGAGACGGGAAGGCGCGCGGCTGAGCCAGCGCGCCTCTATGTTCTTGTCAAGGCCCGATTCATGGCGAAAACCAATCCGATGCAATTCCTCCAGCAAGTGCGCTCGGAGGTCGGGAAAGTAACATGGCCGACTCGCCGCGAGACGGTGATCACCACGATCATGGTGTTCATCATGGTGGCGTTCGCGTCCGTGTTCTTTCTCCTGGTGGACCAGCTGCTGAGCTGGGGCATCGGATTCATCTTGGGCATCGGGCGCTGAGCCCCTGGGGCGGCGCCGGTCCGAATTCGCTGGCACCGCAAGACTGGATTGAATGGTGAACGATGGCGAAGCGCTGGTACATCGTCCACGCCTATTCGAATTTCGAAAAGAAGGTTGCCGAAGCGATCCGTGAAAAGGCGCAGGCGACCGGGCTGGATGAAAACTTCGACGAAATCCTCGTGCCCACCGAGAAGGTGGTGGAAGTCCGCCGCGGTCGCCGGGTCGATGCCGAGCGGAAATTCTTCCCCGGTTACGTCCTCGTGAAGTGCGAGTTGACGGACCAAGTCTACCATTTGATCAAGAATACCCCTAAGGTCACGGGTTTCCTGGGGGCAGACCTGCGTCCGATGCCGATCTCGGACGCCGAGGCCGAGCGGATCCTGCAGCAGGTGTCCGAAGGTGTGGAGCGGCCCAAGCCGACCATCACGTTCGAGGTTGGCGAGCAGGTGCGGGTTTCGGACGGGCCGTTCGCCTCGTTCAGCGGACAGATCGAGGAAGTCGACGAAGAGCGCGCGCGCCTCAAGGTGGCGGTGTCGATCTTCGGTCGGCCGACCCCGGTCGAGCTCGAGTACGCGCAGGTCGAGAAGCTTTGAGACGGGCGGCCTTCGGGCCGCGCGTCTCGTTTGAGAGGGTGGGAGGCGAGGGCCCCGGTTTCGCCGCCGGAGCTGCAAGCCGCACCACCAACCGGAGTGACCGGAGGGCGCGCGTCGCCGCCCGGTCGGAGTGTTCGGAGAAGGATTGAATGGCGAAGAAGATCGACGGTTACATCAAGCTTCAGGTGCCCGCGGGGTCGGCCACGCCGTCGCCCCCGATCGGCCCGGCGCTGGGTCAGCGCGGCTTGAACATCATGATGTTCTGCAAGGAGTTCAACGCGCGCACGCAGGACCTTGAAAAGTCCGCTCCGTGCCCGACGGTGATCACCTATTTCTCGGACAAGTCGTTCACCTTCGAGGTGAAGCAGCCGCCGGTGTCGCACTTCCTCAAGAAGGCCGCGAAGATCGGTTCCGGGTCGAAGACCCCCGGCCGCTCCACCGCCGGCTCGGTGACGACTGCCCAGGTCCGCGAGATCGCGGAAGCGAAGATGAAAGACCTGAACGCGCTCGACGTCGACGCGGCCATGAAGATGGTCGAGGGTTCGGCGCGGTCGATGGGTCTGCAGGTGAAGGGCTGATACGATGGCGAAGATCGGAAAGCGTACCCGTTCCGGCCGCGAAGGCATCGACCCGGAAAACCTGTACTCCCTCGAGGAAGCCCTGAAGCTGGTGAAGGATCGGGCCAAGGCCAAGTTCGACGAGACCGTCGAATTCGCGATCAATCTCGGCGTCGACCCGCGTCACGCCGACCAGATGGTCCGTGGCGTCTGCGTGCTGCCAAACGGCACGGGCAAGTCCGTCCGCGTCGCCGTGTTCGCCCGTGGCGACAAGGCTGACGAGGCGAAGGCCGCCGGCGCCGACGTGGTCGGTGCGGAGGAGCTCGTCGAGCAGGTCCAGTCCGGCACGATCGACTTCGATCGCTGCATCGCGACCCCGGACATGATGCCGCTCGTCGGCCGTCTCGGTAAGATCCTCGGCCCGCGCGGCATGATGCCGAACCCGAAGGTCGGCACGGTGACCCAGGACGTCGCGTCCGCGGTCAACGACGCCAAGGGCGGCGCCGTCGAGTTCCGCGTCGAGAAGGCCGGCATCGTGCACGGCGGCATCGGCAAGGCCTCGTTCGACGAAGCCTCGCTCGCCGCGAACATTCGCGCGTTCGCCGACGCCGTCATCAAGGCGAAGCCGGCTGGCGCGAAGGGCTCCTACATCAAGCGGATGGCGCTGTCCTCGACCATGGGTCCGGGCGTGCGCGTCGATCCGTCCTCGGTCCTTCAGGCCTGAGATCATTGAGCTTCCCGGCCGGGGCAACCGGCCGGGCGGATCGGCGATCGTCCGACTTCGTCGGGGATCGCCGGAAACCCTGTCCGAGACTGCAGGTGCCGGTTCGCCGGTTTAAGCCATTTGGGCCTGCACAGACGGGAACGATCCGAGCAATTCCGGCCCTCGCGGGTCGGCTTGGGTCGAACCGTTGCGCCTTTGCCCGCGGGACACGCGGACGAGGGGACAGGAACCCTGAGTGTCGTCCGCGGCGCTCGAAGGGACCCGGACAAAGGTCCGGACCTGTCACCTTCGAGCGTTCCGAACGGCGAAAGGCAACCGGCGACCGGCACGTCTGGTCGCCAACCGGAGATGGCAAGTGGAAAGAGCGGAGAAGCACGAGTTCGTCTCGACGCTCAACACGGTGTTCTCGAACACCGGCGTTGTCGTAGTGGCGCACTATTCGGGCCTCTCGGTGTCGCAGATGACGGCCCTGCGCGCGCAGGTCCGTCAGGCGGGCGGGGCCGTTAAGGTCGCGAAGAACCGTCTTGCGAAGCTTGCTCTTCGTGGCACGGAGCTTGAGCACATCACCGACCTGTTCGAGGGGCCGACCGTGATCGTCTATTCCGACGATCCCGTCGCGGCGCCGAAGGCAGCGGTGGAATTCGCCAAGAAGAACGAGAAGCTCGTTCTCCTCGGCGGCGCCCTGGGCTCCACGAACCTCGATGCGGACGGTGTGAAGGCTCTCGCCACCATGCCGTCGCTCGACGAGCTGCGGGCCAAGCTGGTGGGTATGATCCAGACCCCCGGCACCCGCATCGCGCAGGTTCTCAACGCACCGGCCGGGCAGCTCGCCCGGGTGTTCGGTGCGTACGCCAAGAAGGACGAGGCCGCGTAAGGCGACCGAGATCTCGATAGATAACCATCAGCGGTTCGAACCGGAAGGACTATTGAACTATGGCCGATATGACCAAGCTTGTTGAAGAACTGTCCGCCCTCACCGTTCTCGAGGCGTCCGAGCTTTCGAAGCTCCTCGAGGAAAAGTGGGGCGTCTCCGCGGCTGCTCCGGTGGCTGTCGCCGCCGCTGCCGGTGGTGGTGAAGCCGCCGTCGTCGAAGAGCAGACCGAGTTTGACGTGATCCTCGCCGCCGCCGGCGACAAGAAGATCAACGTCATCAAGGAAGTCCGTACGATCACCGGTCTTGGCCTGAAAGAGGCCAAGGATCTCGTCGAGGGTGCGCCGAAGCCTGTGAAGGAAGGCGTCTCCAAGGACGAAGCCGAGGAGATCAAGAAGAAGCTCGAAGAAGCGGGCGCCAAGGTCGAACTTAAGTAAGACCTGGCTGCAAGCCCGGCGGGTCGCTTCGGCGCTCCGCCGGTCGGGTAAAAATTGCGATCCCGGACCGGTCGACGCAGGGCGCCGTCCGGTCCGGGATCGAACGTGCTTAGGGCCCATGCCGGCCGGGCGGCAACGCCGCGACCGACAGGAGTTGGCTCCAGAGACGCTCTGTTGAGCAAGTCCTGTTCGTTCAGGTCGGTTCGATCCGAACGGGAGGCGCTCTCAAGCACGGTTTTCCGGCCATCGCCGCATCGGTGGCGTCCGGAAGGCAGAAGACGGGTGAAGTTCTGTGGGATCCGACCCGGGTGGGCCGGGTTTGAAACGAAACGAGGTGCCTGCCCCGGTCAGTGCCGGGCTGGCGATCCGGCCATAGCCGGCCTCATGACGTGATGCCGCCGAGGCCGGTGACAGCGTCGGCAGCGATACGAGGAGCGACAATGACGCAGGCGTTCAACGGTCGCAAGCGGGTCCGGAAATTCTTCGGTTCGATCCGCGAAGTAGTGAACATGCCGAATCTCATCGAGGTTCAGAAGGCATCCTACGACCAGTTCCTGATGATGGAAAGCGCCGACGGCGAGCGCCCGAACGAGGGTTTGCAGGCTGTCTTCAAGTCGGTTTTTCCAATTTCCGATTTCTCCGGTGGTTCGCTCCTCGAGTTCGTCGACTACGAGTTCGAGCAGCCGAAATATGATGTGGACGAGTGCCGTCAGCGCGGGATGACCTTCGCCGCGCCGCTGAAGGTGAAGCTCCGGCTGATCGTGTTCGACATCGACGAGGACACCGGCGCCAAGTCCGTCAAGGACATCAAGGAGCAGGAAGTCTACATGGGCGACATGCCGCTCATGACGGACAACGGCACCTTCATCGTCAACGGCACCGAGCGGGTGATCGTCTCGCAGATGCACCGCTCGCCGGGCGTCTTCTTCGATCACGACAAGGGCAAGACCCATTCGTCGGGCAAGCTGCTGTTCGCGGCGCGCATCATTCCCTATCGCGGCTCGTGGCTCGACATCGAGTTCGACGCGAAGGACATCGTGCACGCCCGCATCGACCGTCGCCGCAAGATCCCGGTGACGTCGCTGCTGCTCGCGCTCGGCCTGACCGGCGAAGAGATCCTCAACACCTTCTACAAGCAGGTCGTCTACACCCGCGACGGCGAGAACTGGCGCGTTCCGTTCGACGCCACCCGCCTGCGCGGCATGAAGTCCAACTCCGACATGGTCGACGCCGACACCGGCGAGGTCCTGCTGGAGGAAGGCCGCAAGCTGACGGCGCGCACCGCGCGGCAGCTGGCCGACAAGGGCGTCAAGGCGCTGAAGGTGACCGACGACCAGCTCTACGGTCACTACCTGGCGGAAGACCTGGTCAACCCGTCCAGCGGCGAGATCTACGCGGAAGCCGGCGACGAGATCACCGACAAGATCCTCGAGGGTCTGATCGAGGCCGGCTTCGACACCATTCCGCTGCTCGACATCGACCACGTGACCACCGGCGCGTACATCCGCAACACGCTGGCCGCGGACAAGAACATGTCCCGCGAGGAAGCGCTGTTCGACATCTACCGGGTGATGCGCCCGGGCGAGCCGCCGACCATCGAGTCGGGCGAGGCGATGTTCAATTCGCTGTTCTTCGATTCCGAGCGCTACGACCTCTCGGCGGTCGGCCGCGTGAAGATGAACATGCGTCTGGACCTCCAGTGCGAGGACACGGTCCGCGTGCTGCGCCGCGAGGACATCCTCGAGGTCATCCGCACGCTGCTCAACCTGCGTGACGGCCGCGGCGAGATCGACGACATCGACAACCTCGGCAACCGCCGGGTGCGTTCGGTGGGCGAGCTCATGGAGAACCAGTACCGCGTCGGCCTGCTCCGCATGGAGCGGGCGATCAAGGAGCGCATGTCGTCGGTCGAGATCGACACCGTCATGCCGCAGGACCTGATCAACGCCAAGCCGGCGGCGGCCGCCGTGCGCGAGTTCTTCGGCTCGTCGCAGCTGTCGCAGTTCATGGACCAGACCAACCCGCTGTCGGAAGTCACCCACAAGCGCCGCCTCTCGGCGCTTGGCCCGGGCGGTCTGACCCGCGAGCGGGCGGGCTTCGAGGTGCGCGACGTGCATCCGACCCACTACGGTCGCATCTGCCCGATCGAGACCCCGGAAGGCCCGAACATCGGCCTGATCAACTCGCTGGCGACCTTCGCGCGCGTCAACAAGTACGGCTTCATCGAGGCGCCGTACCGCAAGGTGGTCGACGGCAAGGTGACCGACGACGTCTTCTATCTCTCCGCGATGGAGGAATCGAAGTACCACGTCGCCCAGGCCAACGCTCCGCTGACGGCGGACAGCACGTTCGAGGAAGAGCTGACCATCTGTCGCCACGCCGGCGAAGTGATGATGGTGCCGCGCGACCGCGTCGACTACATGGACGTGTCGCCGAAGCAGCTCGTGTCGGTCGCGGCCGCGCTCATCCCGTTCCTGGAGAACGATGACGCGAACCGCGCGCTGATGGGCTCGAACATGCAGCGTCAGGCCGTGCCGCTGGTGCGCGCCGAGGCGCCGTTCGTCGGAACCGGCATGGAAGCGGTCGTCGCCCGGGATTCCGGTGCCGCGATCTCGGCCCGCCGGGCCGGCGTGATCGACCAGGTGGACGCCACCCGTATCGTCGTGCGCGCCATCTCCGATCTCGATCCGACCAAGTCGGGCGTCGACATCTACCGCCTGATGAAGTTCCAGCGCTCCAACCAGAACACCTGCATCAACCAGCGTCCGCTGGTGCGTGTCGGTGACGTTGTGGCGAAGGGCGACATCATCGCCGACGGTCCGTCGACCGATCTCGGCGACCTGGCCCTCGGCCGGAACGTGCTCGTCGCGTTCATGCCGTGGAACGGCTACAACTTCGAGGACTCCATCCTGCTCTCCGAGCGGATCGTGTCGGACGACGTCTTCACCTCGATCCACATCGAGGAATTCGAGGTGATGGCCCGCGACACCAAGCTCGGGCCGGAGGAAATCACGCGCGACATTCCGAACGTGTCGGAAGAGGCGCTGAAGAACCTCGACGAAGCCGGCATCACCTACATCGGCGCGGAAGTGAACGCCGGCGACATCCTCGTCGGCAAGATCACGCCGAAGGGCGAGAGCCCGATGACGCCGGAAGAGAAGCTCCTGCGGGCGATCTTCGGCGAGAAGGCCTCCGACGTGCGCGACACCTCGCTGCGGGTGCCGCCGGGCGTCCAGGGCACGGTCGTCGAAGTCCGCGTGTTCAACCGTCACGGCGTCGAGAAAGACGAACGCGCCATGGCGATCGAGCGCGAGGAGATCGAGCGTCTCGCCAAGGACCGCGACGACGAGCAGGCGATCCTCGACCGCAACGTCTACGGCCGCCTGATCGAGGTGCTGTCCGGCAAGCAGGCGACCGCGGGTCCGAAGGGCTTCCGCAAGGGTGACGTCATCACCCGCGAGGGCCTGGAGGCGCACCCGCGCAGCCAGTGGTGGCAGTTCGCGGTCGGCGACGACGCCGTGATGACCGAGATCGAGGCGACCCAGAAGCAGTACGACGAGAGCCGCAAGCGCCTCGAAGGCCGCTTCATCGACAAGGTCGAGAAGCTGCAGCGCGGCGACGAGCTGCCGCCGGGCGTCATGAAGATGGTCAAGGTCTTCGTGGCGGTGAAGCGCAAGATCCAGCCGGGCGACAAGATGGCCGGCCGTCACGGCAACAAGGGTGTCGTGTCGCGGATCGTGCCGGTCGAGGACATGCCGTTCCACGAGGACGGCACCCACGTCGACATCGTGCTGAACCCGCTGGGCGTGCCGAGCCGCATGAACGTCGGCCAGATCCTCGAGACGCATCTGGGCTGGGCCTGCGCGGGCCTGGGCCGGAAGATCGGCGAACTGGTCCGTCAGGCGCAGCAGGCGCACAACACGAGCGAGCTGAAGAGCACGCTGCTGGAGATCTTCGACGGCGGCACCAGCGAACCGATCGCCGACTACGACGACGATTCGCTGCTGAAGCTCGGTCGCCAGCTCTCCACCGGCGTGCCGATCGCGACGCCGGTCTTCGACGGTGCCCGCGAGCCGGACATCGTGGAGATGCTGGAGCAGGCGGGTCTCGACTCGTCCGGCCAGGTCACGCTCTACGACGGGCGCTCCGGCGAGCCGTTCGACCGCAAGGTGACGGTGGGCTATATCTACATGCTCAAGCTGCACCACCTTGTGGATGACAAGATCCATGCCCGCTCGATCGGCCCCTACTCGCTGGTCACCCAGCAGCCGCTCGGCGGCAAGGCCCAGTTCGGCGGACAGCGCTTCGGCGAAATGGAGGTGTGGGCACTCGAGGCTTACGGTGCGGCGTACACGCTGCAGGAAATGCTGACGGTGAAGTCGGACGACGTGGCCGGCCGCACCAAGGTCTACGAGGCGATCGTCCGCGGCGACGACACCTTCGAGGCCGGCATCCCGGAGAGCTTCAACGTGCTCGTCAAGGAAATGCGGTCGCTCGGCCTCAACGTCGAACTGGTCGACGGCGAGAAGCGCCTCAAGGCGCAGGCCGAGGCCGACAAGGCGGACGCCGCCGAATAACCAACGCGCGCGCCGGCGGGCTTCCCTCGGGAAACGCTCGCCGGCGCGCCTGACAGACAGGACTGCCGGAGGCGCGGTGCCGGCGGTTCATCGACTGGACGCGACTTGACGGACGTCCCTGCGGTAGGTCGCAGACGTCCGGATGCGGGACGGACGGCGTGCGAAGCGTCGGTGTCCGGCACACATATCGAGAGATTGCGGGCGTTACCGTCCGGAGAAGTGGGCCCATTTCTCCCCGGCCATGCCCTGAGCCCTTCGCGGCGAAGGAGAGAGCTTATGAATCAAGAAGTCATGAACCTGTTCAACACACAGGCGCAGACTCAAGATTTCGATCGGATTCGCATCTCGATCGCCAGCCCGGAGAAAATCCTCTCCTGGTCGTTCGGCGAGATCAAAAAGCCCGAGACCATCAACTACCGGACCTTCAAGCCGGAGCGCGACGGCCTGTTCTGCGCCCGCATCTTCGGTCCGGTGAAGGACTACGAGTGCTTGTGCGGCAAGTACAAGCGCATGAAGTACAAGGGCGTCATCTGCGAGAAGTGCGGCGTCGAGGTGACCCTCCAGCGGGTGCGCCGCGAGCGGATGGGCCATATCGAGCTCGCCGCGCCGGTCGCGCACATCTGGTTCCTGAAGTCGCTGCCCTCGCGCATCGGCCTCCTGCTCGACATGACCCTGAAGGACCTGGAGCGGATCCAGTACTTCGAGAACTACGTCGTGCTGGAGCCGGGCCTGACGCCGCTGAAGCCGCTGCAGCTCCTCTCCGAAGAGGACTACCTGCGCGCCCAGGACGAGTACGGCGAGGACGCCTTCACGGCGATGATCGGCGCGGAAGCCATCCGCGAGATGCTGATGAAGCTCGACCTCGTGCGCGAGAGCGAGCTGCTGCGCCAGGGCATCGCCGAAGCCACCACCGAGCTGAAGCCGAAGAAGCTCGCCAAGCGGCTGAAGATCGTCGAGGCGTTCATCGAGTCCGGCAACAAGCCGGAGTGGATGATCCTGACGCACGTCCCGGTCATCCCGCCGGATCTGCGCCCGCTGGTGCCGCTGGATGGCGGCCGCTTCGCGACGTCGGACCTGAACGACCTCTATCGCCGCGTCATCAACCGCAACAACCGCCTGAAGCGGCTGATCGAGCTGCGCGCGCCGGACATCATCATCCGCAACGAGAAGCGGATGCTGCAGGAGTCCGTCGACGCCCTGTTCGACAACGGCCGCCGCGGCCGCGTCATCACGGGTGCCAACAAGCGCCCGCTGAAGTCGCTCAGCGACATGCTGAAGGGCAAGCAGGGCCGGTTCCGCCAGAACCTGCTCGGCAAGCGCGTCGACTATTCCGGCCGTTCGGTGATCGTGGTGGGCCCGGAGCTGAAGCTCCACCAGTGCGGCCTGCCGAAGAAGATGGCGCTCGAGCTGTTCAAGCCGTTCATCTACTCGCGCCTCGACGCCAAGGGCTACTCGTCCACCGTCAAGCAGGCGAAGAAGCTGGTCGAGAAGGAGAAGCCGGAAGTCTGGGATATCCTGGACGAGGTGATCCGCGAGCATCCGATCCTACTCAACCGCGCGCCGACGCTGCATCGCCTGGGCATCCAGGCGTTCGAGCCGGTCCTCATCGAGGGCAAGGCGATCCAGCTGCACCCGCTCGTCTGCGCGGCGTTCAACGCCGACTTCGACGGTGACCAGATGGCGGTGCACGTGCCGCTGTCGCTGGAAGCGCAGCTCGAAGCCCGCGTGCTGATGATGTCGACCAACAACATCCTGCACCCGGCGAACGGCCAGCCGATCATCGTGCCGTCCCAGGACATCGTGCTCGGGCTGTATTATCTGTCGATGATGGCCGATGGCGAGCCGGGCGAGGGCATGCTGTTCGGCAACATGGCCGAGCTGCACCATGCGCTCGAGGCGAAGGCGATCACCGTCCACACGAAGATCCGTGGGCGCGTGAGCGGCGTCGACGCCGAGGGCAACCAGAGCACCTCGATCGTCGAGACCACCCCTGGCCGCATGATGATCGGCGAACTGCTGCCGATGCATGCCGGCGTTCCGTTCGACACCTGCAATCGTCTCATGACGAAGAAGGAAGTCTCGCGGATGATCGACACCGTCTACCGCTCGTGCGGTCAGAAGGAGACGGTCATCTTCTGCGACCGCATCATGTCGCTGGGCTTCACCAACGCGTTCAAGGCCGGCATCTCGTTCGGCAAGGACGACATGGTGATCCCCGAGACCAAGCAGAAGCTGGTCGAGGAAACCCAGGACCTGGTGAAGGAATACGAGCAGCAGTACAACGACGGCCTGATCACCCAGGGTGAGAAGTACAACAAGGTCGTCGATGCCTGGGCGAAGTGCACCGACAAGGTCGCCGACGAGATGATGAAGCGCATTCAGGCGGTTCATCGCGACGAGGAGACCGGCCGCCAGAAGCCGATCAACTCGATCTACATGATGAGCCACTCCGGTGCGCGTGGTTCGCCGGCGCAGATGAAGCAGCTGGCCGGCATGCGCGGCCTGATGGCGAAGCCGTCGGGCGAGATCATCGAGACGCCGATCATCTCGAACTTCAAGGAAGGCCTGTCGGTTCTCGAGTACTTCAACTCGACCCATGGCGCCCGCAAGGGCCTCGCCGACACCGCGCTGAAGACCGCGAACTCGGGCTATCTGACCCGCCGTCTCGTCGACGTCGCGCAGGACTCGATCGTGACCGAGCCGGACTGCGGATCCAAGCGTGGCATCACGATGGAAGCCATCGTCGATGCCGGCCAGGTCGTGGCGACGCTGGGCATGCGCATCCTCGGCCGCACGGCCGGTGAGGACATCACCGATCCGTCGACCGGCGAGATGCTGGTGCCGGCCGGCGAGCTGATCTCGGAGAAGGACGTCGAGGCGATCGAGGCGGCTGGCATCCAGTCGGTGAAGATCCGCTCGGTGCTGACCTGCGAGACCAAGGCCGGCGTCTGCGGCAGCTGCTACGGACGCGACCTTGCCCGCGGAACGCCGGTCAACCTCGGCGAGGCCGTCGGCGTGATCGCGGCCCAGTCGATCGGCGAGCCGGGCACCCAGCTCACCATGCGTACCTTCCACATCGGCGGTACGGCGCAGGTGGTCGACTCCTCGTTCCTGGAATCGACCTTCGACGGCAAGATCTCCATCCGCAACCGCAACGTCGTGCGGGACTCGGAAGGCAAGCTCGTCGTCATGGGCCGCAACATGCAGGTGGCGATCGTCGACAAGGACGGTTCGGACCGGGTGGTCCACAAGATCATCTACGGTTCGCGCCTTCACATCGACGACGGCGACGAGATCAAGCGCGGCCAGCGCATCGCCGAGTGGGATCCGTACACCCGTCCGATCCTCACCGAGGTGGACGGCAAGGTCGACCTGGAGGACCTGGTGGAAGGCGTCTCGGTGTCGGAATCGACCGACGAGGCGACCGGCATCACCAAGCGTTCGGTCATCGACTGGCGGTCGCACACCCGCGGCCAGGACCTGAAGCCCGCCATCGTCATCAAGAACGACAAGGGCGAGCTCATCAAGGTCGCGCGCGGCGGCGACGCCCGGTACCTGCTGTCGGTCGACACCATCCTGTCGGTCGACCGGGGTGCCTCCGTCTCGGCCGGCGACGTGCTGGCGCGTATCCCGCTGGAGAGCGCGAAGACGCGCGACATCACCGGCGGTCTGCCGCGGGTGGCGGAACTCTTCGAGGCGCGGCGTCCGAAGGACCACGCGGTCATCGCGGAAGTCACCGGCACCGTGCGGTTCGGCAAGGACTACAAGAACAAGCGCCGGATCATCATCGAGCCCGAGGACGAGAGCCTCGAGCCGACCGAGTACCTGATCCCGAAGGGCAAGCACATCCACCTGCAGGATGGCGACCTCATCGAGAAGGGCGACTACGTGCTCGACGGCAACCCGGCACCGCACGACATCCTGGCCATCAACGGCGTCGAGGCCCTTGCCGCCTACCTCGTCAACGAGATCCAGGAGGTCTACCGGCTCCAGGGCGTGACCATCAACGACAAGCACATCGAGGTGATCGTTCGCCAGATGCTGCAGAAGGTCGAGGTGGACGACGCCGGCGAGACCGAGCTGCTCCACGCCGAGCAGATCGACCGGGTCGAGCTCGACGCGATCAACGAGGCGGCGATCGCCGACGGCCGCAAGCCGGCGACGGCCACCCCGGTGCTGCTGGGCATCACCAAGGCGAGCCTGCAGACGCGGTCGTTCATCTCGGCGGCTTCGTTCCAGGAGACCACCCGGGTGCTCACCGAGGCTGCCGTCAACGGCAAGGCCGACATGCTGGAAGGCCTGAAGGAGAACGTCATCGTCGGACGTCTCATCCCGGCCGGTACCGGCGGAACGATGACCCGCATCCGGGAAATCGCGGCCCGTCGCGACGAGCTCATCCTGGAGGAGCGCCGCAAGGAGCAGGCGAAGTTCGACCGGGGGCTGCTCGAGGAGCGCGCCGCCGCGGCGAACGAGTAGCTCGCCCGCCGGCTGATCCAGCCGAACGACATCGGGGCCGCGGCGGAAACGCCGCGGCCCTTTTCTTTTGGCGCGCCCCCTCCGACTTTCCGGGGCTTTGCAGCCACGCTGGATGTGGTCTACCGATAGGCCCAGGGGACCGGGCCAGCCCGGCTCCGGTGGCCGCCACGCCAGCCGGGAGCGCATCGGGCGCCCATCCCGCGCCGGCCGCGACCGCGCCTTGGGGTCGAGACGTGGGGGGATGCCATGCTCCGTCTTCTGACTGTCGCCGCGATCGCGGCGTTTGCCTTTCCCGCGGCGCTCAGCGCCCAGGACAACACCTTCGTCGGCGTCGCCTACAGCCCGTCGACCGCCAACGTCGCCTTCGCCGAGGGCGACAGCGACATGGCCGTCCGCGACAAGGCGATGTCGGAGTGCCAGGGGAGCGGCGCGAGCGACTGCCAGCTCGCTTTCGCCGGGACCGACATGTGCGTCGCGCTGGCCCGCTCGGCCGACGAGAAGTCGTTCGGCATCGGCGCGGGGTCGTCCCGGGACCGGGCGCAGGGCAAGGCGCTTTCCGAGTGCTCGGGCCACGGCGCCGTCGGCTGCAATCTGCACGACACCTACTGCGGTCCGGCGTCGCTTCAGTAGTCTCCGGCGCCGGGCGGAGCGGCCGCTGCCGGTCGGCTTCCGATCACCGGCCTGATCGAATCGGGTCCGCGGCAGACCGCTGGTCCGGCGGGCCCGATTCCCCGTCGCCGCGCCGCATGCTTCGTGGGCACGCGCAGCCGCTGGGCAGAATCCGGCATCCGGACCCCGGCAGATGCGTTCCGGCGTGTCCGCGCACCGTCGCGGCACGGAAAAGCGCGACATTCCGTGCGGAGTCCGGCGCGGAGGGGTTGACTGCCCCCGCCGAAGTGACTAGGTATCGCGCACTCCACGACAGGCGGTAAGCCTTTTCCTTTCTTGCGGTCGACGCGAGAACATCGGCTTAAACGCTGTCGGGTCCATGAGCGACACAAAGCTCGGTGCCAAGACTAGCCAGTCACAAGCTGGATAGTCCTCTGGATGCGCGCGCCGTCCGCAACTCGTGTGAGCGAGTGGCGGGGCCGGCGTTTTTGTTGTCATGGCCGGACGTGGACGAGAGTTCTCGGGTTCGGGCACAACGGAACGGATAAGTATGCCGACCATCAACCAGTTGATCCGCAAGCCTCGTAAGGCGCCGACCAAGCGCAACAAGGTTCCGGCGATGGAAGCGTGCCCGCAGAAGCGTGGCGTCTGCACGCGCGTCTACACGACGACGCCGAAGAAGCCGAACTCCGCACTGCGTAAGGTCGCGAAGGTTCGCCTGACCAACCAGTACGAAGTCATCGGGTACATCCCGGGCGAGGGCCATAACCTGCAGGAGCATTCCGTCGTGATGATCCGCGGCGGCCGCGTCAAGGATCTTCCCGGCGTGCGCTACCACATCATCCGCGGCGTCCTCGACACGCAGGGTGTGAAGGATCGCAAGCAGCGCCGTTCGAAGTACGGCGCCAAGCGGCCTAAGTAAGGTTTTCTGCCCCGGCGCGACGAGCGCGGCCGGGGAGAGCACAGGGTTTCGGAGAGAGACTGGGACATGTCACGTCGTCATAGCGCGGAAAAGCGCGAGATCATGCCGGACCCGAAGTACGGCGACATCGTGATCACCAAGTTCATGAACTCGGTGATGTACGACGGCAAGAAGTCGGCCGCCGAGGGCATCGTGTACGGCGCCCTCGATGTGATCGAGGGCAAGACCCGCCAGGATCCGGTGGGTGTGTTCCACGAGGCCCTGAACAACGTCATGCCGACGGTCGAAGTCCGGTCGCGGCGTGTCGGTGGCGCCACCTACCAGGTGCCGGTCGAGGTTCGCCCCGAGCGCCGTCAGGCGCTGGCGATCCGCTGGCTGATCACCGCTGCGCGCAAGCGTAACGACAAGACCATGGTCGACCGTCTGTCGGGCGAGCTGCTCGATGCGTCCAACAACCGTGGCACTGCAGTCAAAAAGCGCGAAGACACGCACAAGATGGCCGAGGCCAATCGCGCGTTCTCGCACTACCGCTGGTAATCGGTCGAAGTCAGGAAGGCGCGCGTCATGTCTCGCACCCACAAGATGGAAGACTACCGTAATTTCGGCATCATGGCCCACATTGATGCCGGGAAGACGACGACGACCGAGCGGATTCTGTTCTACACGGGTCGCAGCCACAAGATCGGCGAAGTCCATGACGGCGCCGCGACGATGGACTGGATGGAGCAGGAGCAGGAGCGCGGCATCACGATCACGTCCGCCGCGACGACCGCTTACTGGCAGGACAAGCGCCTGAACATCATCGACACGCCCGGCCACGTCGACTTCACCATCGAGGTCGAGCGTTCGCTGCGCGTCCTCGACGGTGCGATCGCGCTCCTTGACGCCAATGCGGGTGTCGAGCCGCAGACCGAGACCGTGTGGCGCCAGGCCGACAAGTACGCCGTGCCGCGGATGATGTTCGTCAACAAGATGGACAAGATCGGCGCCGACTTCTTCCGCTGCATCAAGATGATCGAGGAGCGTCTCGGCGCCATCCCGCTCGTCATGCAGCTGCCGATCGGTGCCGAGAACGATTTCGCCGGCGTCATCGACCTGCTCGACATGAAGGCGATCGTCTGGGAAGACGAGAGCCTGGGCGCGAAGTTCAACCGCGAGGACATTCCGGCCGATCTCCTGGATCAGGCGAAGGAATACCGCGAGAAGCTCATCGAGGTTGCCGTCGAGGCCGACGACGACGCGATGGAAGCCTACCTGAACGGTGAAGAGCCGGACGTGGAGACCCTCAAGAAGGTCATCCGCAAGGGCACGATCGCCAACGCGTACGTTCCGATCTTCTGCGGCTCGGCCTTCAAGAACAAGGGCGTGCAGCCGCTCCTCGACGCCGTCGTGGATTATCTGCCGAGCCCGATCGACGTGGAGTCGATCAAGGGCATCGACGTGAAGACGGGCGAAGACGTGAAGCGCCGGTCCTCCGACGAGGCGCCGCTGGCGATGCTCGCCTTCAAGGTGATGAACGACCCGTTCGTGGGCACGCTCACCTTCTGCCGTATCTACTCGGGCAAGCTCGAGCAGGGCGCCAACGTCCTGAACACGGTGAAGGAAAAGCGCGAGCGCGTGGGCCGGATGCTGCAGATGCATTCGAACCACCGCGACGAGATCAAGGAAGCCTTCGCGGGCGACATCGTGGCGCTGGCCGGTCTCAAGGAGACCACCACCGGCGACACCCTGTCGGATCCGAGCGCCCCGGTGATCCTGGAGCGCATGGAGTTCCCCGAGCCGGTCATCGAGATCGCGATCGAGCCGAAGACCAAGTCGGACCAGGAGAAGATGGGCCTCGCCCTCAACCGCCTGGCCGCCGAGGACCCGTCCTTCCGCGTCAAGACCGACGAGGAATCCGGCCAGACCATCATCGCCGGCATGGGCGAGCTTCATCTCGACATTCTCGTCGACCGCATGAAGCGCGAGTTCAAGGTCGAGGCGAACATCGGTGCGCCGCAGGTGGCCTACCGCGAGACGATCACGAAGCTGACCGAGATCGACTACACGCATAAGAAGCAGACCGGCGGTACCGGCCAGTTCGCCCGCGTGAAGATCGTGATCGAGCCGAGCGAGCCGGGTTCCGGTTTCTCCTTCGAATCGAAGGTCGTCGGCGGGTCGGTTCCGAAGGAATACGTCCCCGGTGTCCAGAAGGGCATTGCCAGCGTGATGACCTCCGGTCCGATCGCCGGCTTCCCGATGGTGGACATCAAGGCCGAGCTGATCGACGGCGCCTACCACGACGTCGACTCCAGCGTGCTGGCCTTCGAGATCGCGTCCCGTGCGGCGTTCCGCGAGGCCATTCAGAAGGCCGGACCGAAGCTGCTCGAGCCGATCATGAAGGTCGAGGTCGTCACCCCGGAAGAGTTCGCCGGCACGGTGATGGGCGATCTCAATTCCCGGCGCGGTCAGATCCAGGGCACCGAGTCGCGCGGCATCGCCGCCGTCGTCAATGCCTTCGTGCCGCTTGCGAATATGTTCGGGTACGTCTCGAACCTGCGGTCGATGACCCAGGGGCGGGCCCAGTACACGATGCAGTTCGACCACTACGAACAGGTTCCTCAGAACGTCGCCGACGAGGTCCAGGCGAAGTTCGCCTGATCGAAGCGCCTTTCTTGAAGACCCGGTTGCAACAGATTTAGACCGAACGGAGTACGCCGATGGCGAAGGAAAAGTTTGCTCGCACGAAGCCGCACGTGAACATTGGAACGATCGGTCACGTTGACCACGGCAAGACGTCGCTGACGGCGGCGATCACCAAGGTTCTGGCCGAGACGGGTGGTGCGACGTACAAGGCGTACGACCAGATCGACGCGGCTCCGGAAGAGAAGGCGCGCGGCATCACGATCTCGACGGCGCACGTGGAGTACGAGACGGAGAACCGTCACTACGCCCACGTGGACTGCCCGGGCCACGCCGACTACGTGAAGAACATGATCACGGGCGCGGCGCAGATGGACGGCGCGATCCTGGTGTGCTCGGCCGCCGACGGCCCGATGCCGCAGACCCGCGAGCACATCCTGCTCGCCCGTCAGGTCGGCGTTCCGGCGATCGTGGTGTTTCTGAACAAGTGCGACATGGTCGACGACGAGGAGCTCCTGGAGCTCGTCGAGCTCGAGGTTCGCGAGCTGCTGTCGTCCTACGACTTCCCGGGCGACGACATTCCGATCGTCAAGGGCTCGGCGCTGGTGGCGCTTGAGAACGGCGATCCGAAGCTCGGCCACGACGCGATCCTCGAGCTGATGAAGGAAGTCGACGCCTACATCCCGACGCCCGAGCGTCCGATCGACGGTGCCTTCCTGATGCCGATCGAGGACGTGTTCTCGATCTCCGGCCGCGGCACGGTGGTGACCGGCCGCGTCGAGCGCGGCATCGTGAAGGTGGGCGAGGAAGTCGAGATCGTCGGCATCACGGACACCAAGAAGACCACGGTGACCGGCGTCGAGATGTTCCGCAAGCTGCTGGACCAGGGCCAGGCCGGCGACAACATCGGCGCGCTGCTGCGCGGCATCGACCGCGAGAACGTCGAGCGCGGCCAGGTGCTGTGCAAGCCGGGCTCGGTGACGCCGCACAAGAAGTTCAAGGCCGAGGCGTACATCCTGACGAAGGAAGAAGGCGGCCGTCACACGCCGTTCTTCACGAACTACCGGCCTCAGTTCTACTTCCGCACGACGGACGTGACCGGCGTTGTGACGCTTCCGGAGGGCACCGAGATGGTGATGCCGGGCGACAACGTTGAGATCAACGTCGAGCTGATCGTGCCGATCGCGATGGAAGAGAAGCTGCGCTTCGCCATCCGCGAAGGCGGCCGTACCGTGGGCGCCGGCGTCGTCGCCGCCATCCTCGAGTAGACCAAGCAATTTCCTTGCGGGCGCGCCGCATGCAGTTGGCGCGCCCTCTTCATTTCCCGATGCCGGGCTAACAGGCGCGAAAGATTATGAACGGCCAGAACATTCGCATCCGTTTGAAAGCGTTCGATCACCGGGTGCTCGATTCTTCGACCAAGGAGATCGTGCACACCGCGAAGCGGACCGGCGCCCAGGTGCGCGGCCCGGTGCCGCTTCCCACCCGGATCGAGAAATATACGGTCAACCGCTCGCCGCACATCGACAAGAAAAGCCGAGAGCAGTTCGAGATCCGCACCCATAAGCGGCTTTTGGACATCATCGATCCCACCCCGCAGACGGTCGACGCTTTGATGAAGCTCGACCTGGCCGCCGGTGTGGATGTCGAGATCAAGCTCTAAGCAACGACGAGCCAGAGGGACGAGAGGCGCGGCTATGCGCTCTGCAGTAATTGCTCAGAAGGTCGGGATGACCCGGATCTACACGGAGGCAGGTGAACACTTGCCCGTCACCGTGTTGCGGGTGGAGTCGTGCCAGGTTGTGGCACACCGGACCGAAGAAAAAGACGGCTACACCGCTCTCCAGCTCGGTGCGGGCTTCGCCAAGGCGAAGAACACCACCCGGGCGATGCGTGGGCACTTTGCGGTGGCCAAAGTGGAACCGAAGCGGACCGTGGTGGAGTGCCGGGTGACCCCGGACAACGTCATCGCCGTGGGTGCCGAGTTGACTGCCGACCACTTCGTGGCCGGACAGTTCGTCGACGTCAGCGGGACGTCGATCGGTAAGGGCTTCGCCGGCGCGATGAAGCGGCACAACTTCGGTGGTCTCCGGGCCACCCATGGTGTCTCGCTGTCGCACCGCTCGCACGGCTCCACCGGTCAGAACCAGGATCCGGGCCGCGTCTTCAAGAACAAGAAGATGGCGGGTCACATGGGCGATGTCCGTGTGACGACCCAGAATCTGAAGGTCGTCCGCACGGATGTCGAGCGCGGCCTCATCATGGTGCAGGGCGCGGTGCCCGGCTCCAAGGGTGGCTGGATCCTGATCCGGGACGCCGTGAAGAAGAAACTGCCGGACGAGGTTCCGACTCCGGGCGCGTTCCGCCTGCCGTCTGATCTCGATGGGGCTGATACCGAAGCGGCGGTTCCGCCGGCTGAGGTCATCGACGCCGCCCCGGCCGAGACCGGTGCCGAAGACACCGCGGGCAAGGAGAACGGGTGATGGATTTCGACGTCAAGACGCTCGAGGGCGGGACGGACGGAACGATCTCCGTTTCCGACGCGATCTTCGGTCTGGAGCCGCGCCAGGACCTGGTGCAGCGGGTCGTCCGTTGGCAGCTCGCCAAGCGGCAGTCCGGCACGCACAAGGCGAAGAACCGGTCCGAGGTCACGACCTCGGGCAAGAAGATGTACAAGCAGAAGGGCACCGGTCGTGCCCGCCACTCCGACAAGGGTGCGCCTCAGTTCCGCGGCGGCGGCAAGGCCTTCGGGCCGGTTCCGCGCAGCCACGCCCACGACCTTCCCAAGAAGGTCCGGGTGCTGGGTCTGAAGCACGCGCTGTCGGCCAAGGCTCGTGACGGCAAGATCATCGTGATCTCGTCGGCGACGGCGGACGAAGCGAAGACCAAGCTCCTGCGCGAGAAGCTGGCCGGCATCGGCCTGGTGAACGCGCTGGTGGTCGACGGTCCGGAGCGGAACGACGCGTTCGTGAAGGCGGCGCGGAACATTCCGCACCTCGACCTGATCGCGGTCGCCGGCATCAACGTCTACGACATCCTGCGCCGGGACACGCTGGTCCTGACGAAGGCGGCCGTCGAGAGCCTCGAGGAGCGTTTCAAATGACGGACCTTAAGCATTTCGACGTGATCCGCAGCCCGATCATCACCGAGAAGTCGACCATGCTCTCCGAGCACAACCAGGTCGTCTTCCGGGTGGCACGCACGGCGACGAAGCCGCAGATCAAGGCGGCGGTCGAAGCCCTGTTCAAGGTCAAGGTGACCGGGGTCAACACCCAGATTCGCAAGGGCAAGACCAAGCGCTTCAAGGGCATCATCGGACATCAGTCCGACGTGAAGCGCGCGATCGTGACGCTGGCCGAAGGCCAGTCGATCGACGTGTCGACCGGCCTCTGAGACGGGAAGGGCAAACGTTATGGCATTGAAGACCTACCGTCCCACCTCCCCGGGCCAGCGCCAGCTCGTCATCGTCGAGCGGTCGGCCCTGTGGAAGGGAAAGCCGGTCAAGACCTTGACCGAAGGCCTGAGCAAGTCGGGCGGCCGCAACAACGCGGGCCGCAAGACGTCGCGTCACCGCGGTGGCGGCCACAAGCGGACCTACCGCGTGGTCGACTTCAAGCGGCAGAAGTTCGATATCCCGGCGACGGTCCAGCGCCTCGAGTACGACCCGAATCGGTCGGCCTTCCTGGCGCTGATCAAGTACGAGGACGGCGAGCTGGCCTACATCCTGGCGCCGCAGCGCCTGGCTGAGGGCGACATGGTGATCGCCGGCCAGCAGGTCGACGTGAAGCCGGGCAACGCGATGCCGATCCAGTCGATTCCGGTCGGCACGATCGTGCACAACGTCGAGCTGAAGCCCAAGAAGGGTGGACAGCTGGCGCGTTCGGCTGGCAACTACGCTCAGATCGTCGGTCGCGATCAGGGTTACACGGTCATCCGCCTCAGCTCCGGCGAACAGCGCCGGGTCCTGGGCACGGTGATGGCGACCGTCGGTGCGGTGTCGAACCCGGACCATTCGAATATCAACCTGTCTAAGGCGGGCCGCTCACGCTGGCTTGGCCGACGCCCGCAGACGCGCGGCGTTGCCATGAACCCTGTCGACCATCCGCACGGCGGTGGTGAAGGCCGCACTTCGGGCGGCCGTCATCCGGTTACCCCGTGGGGCAAGCCGACCAAGGGCAAGCGTACGCGGCACAACAAGGCGACGGACAAGTATATCGTCCGGAGCCGTCACGCCCGTAAGAAGTAAGAGGACGAGATCGTGGCGCGCTCTGTATGGAAAGGCCCCTTCGTTGACGGCTACCTTCTGAAGAAGGCGGACAAGTCGCGTTCTTCGGGCCGCAACGAAGTGATCAAGATCTGGTCGCGTCGGTCGACCATTCTGCCTCAGTTCGTGGGCCTGACATTCGGGGTCTACAACGGGCAGAAGCACATTCCGGTCCTCGTGAGCGAGGACATGGTCGGTCACAAGTTCGGCGAGTTCTCGCCGACCCGGACCTACTATGGCCACGGGGCCGACAAGAAGGCGAAGAGGAAATAACGATGGGCAAGCCCTCCCGGGAACGGGTGCTCGGCGAAACCGAGGCGCGTGCTGTCGTGCGACGGCTCAAGGTCAGCCCGCAGAAGCTGAACCTCGTCGCGCAGCTGATCCGTGGCAAGAAGGCCGCCACGGCGCTCGCCGATCTGGAGTTTTCGCGCAAGCGGATCGCGAAGGACGTGCGCAAGGCGCTCGAGTCCGCGATCGCCAATGCCGAGAACAACCATGACCTCGACGTCGATGCGCTGATTGTGTCCGAGGCCTATGTCGGCAAGGCGCTGGTGATGAAGCGGTTTCATGCCCGTGGACGCGGTCGCGCGGGTCGGGTCGAAAAGACCTTTTCGCATCTGACCATCGTCGTGCGCGAAGTCGAGGAGGCTGCCTGATGGGTAATAAAGTCAATCCGATCGGTCTGCGTCTCGGCATCAACCGGACCTGGGATTCGCGCTGGTTCGCGGATCGCGCCGACTACGGCATGCTGCTGCACGAGGATCTGAAGATCCGCAACTTCCTGCTGAAGGAACTGAAGCAGGCCGCGGTGTCGAAGATCGTCATCGAGCGCCCGCACAAGAAGTGCCGCGTCACGCTCCACTCGGCCCGTCCGGGTGTGGTGATCGGCAAGAAGGGCGCCGACATCGATCGTCTGCGCAAGAAGATCGGCGAGATGACCGCCTCGGAAGTGCACATCAACATCGTTGAGGTGCGCAAGCCGGAGATCGACGCGACCCTCGTCGCCATGTCGATCGCCCAGCAGCTCGAGCGGCGCGTCGCGTTCCGCCGGGCGATGAAGCGGGCGGTCCAGTCGGCGATGCGGCTTGGCGCGGAAGGCATCCGGATCAACTGCGGCGGCCGGCTCGGTGGGGCGGAGATCGCCCGGACGGAATGGTATCGCGAGGGTCGGGTTCCGCTGCACACGCTGCGCGCGGACATCGACTATGGAACGGCCACGGCCAAGACGGCTTACGGCACCTGCGGCGTGAAGGTCTGGATCTTCAAGGGCGAAATCCTTGAGCACGATCCGATGGCGTCCGAGCGCAGGCTGACCGAAGCCGCCGAGAGCGGTGGTGGCGGCGGTCGTCGTCGTAACGACGGCTGATTTGCCGGCGGTTTTTGAGAGCACGAGAGCAGACAGATGCTGCAACCGAAACGAACGAAATTCCGCAAGCAGCACAAGGGCCGCATTCACGGCACGGCTAAGGGCGGAACGTCTCTGAACTTCGGTGCCTTCGGGCTGAAGGCTCAGGAACCCGAGCGCGTGACGGCGCGGCAGATCGAGGCGGCTCGCCGCGCGATCACCCGCCACATGAAGCGCCAGGGCCGTGTGTGGATCCGGATCTTCCCGGACGTGCCGGTGTCGCAGAAGCCGACCGAAGTGCGTATGGGTAAGGGCAAGGGTTCGCCGGAATACTGGGCGGCGCGGGTTCATCCGGGCCGGATCATGTTCGAGATCGACGGCGTTGCCGAGGACATCGCGCGCGAAGCGCTGCGGCTCGGAGCGGCGAAGCTGCCGATCAAGACGCGTTTCGTGCAGCGCATCGCCGAATAGCGGCGCAGAGCGCGAGGAGAACTGCCATGAAGGCCTCGGACGTTAAGGCGAAGACCGCCGACGAGTTGCTGGACCAACTGGCCAAGCTGAAGAAGGAGCAGTTCAACCTGCGCTTCCAGCGGGCGACGGGCCAGCTTGAGAACACCGCGCGGGTTCGGCAGGTGCGCCGTGACATCGCCCGGATCAAGACGGTCCTCGGCGATCGCCGCAAGGCGCCGGCGAGCTGACGGGAAAGACAAGAAGATGCCGAAACGAGTTATGCGGGGCGTCGTCGTTAGCGACAAGAACGACAAGACCGTCGTGGTGCGGGTTGAGCGTCGATTCACTCATCCGCTCCTGAAGAAGACGGTCCGTCGGACGAAGCGCTACCACGCGCACGACGAGACGAACGCCTTCAAGACGGGCGATCTCGTGATGATCGAAGAGACGCGGCCGCTGTCGAAGAACAAGCGATGGGCTGTGATTGGCGCTTTGACGCCTGCGGGCGAGGTCGTTTCGGACTGACCTTCGGGGTCAGCCGGACGGTACTTGGCCAAATGGGCGCGGCGAATAGAGAGATAATAGGCGGCGAAGCATGATTCAGATGCAGACCAACCTGGACGTGGCCGACAATTCCGGTGCGCGCCGTGTCATGTGCATCAAGGTGCTCGGCGGCTCGAAGCGGAAGTACGCTTCGGTCGGCGACATCATCGTCGTCTCCGTGAAGGAGGCGAGCCCGCGCGGTCGCGTGAAAAAGGGCGACGTCATGAAGGCGGTCGTCGTGCGCACGGCGAAGGACATCCGCCGCGCTGACGGAAGCGTGATCCGGTTCGACCGCAATGCGGCCGTCCTGGTCAACAACAACAAGGAGCCGGTGGGCACGCGTATCTTCGGGCCAGTCCCGCGCGAGCTCCGGGCACGCAATCACATGAAGATCATTTCGCTCGCGCCGGAGGTGCTGTAATGGCCGCGCGCATCAAGAAGGGCGACTCCGTCGTGGTGCTCGCCGGACGGGACAAGGGCAAGACCGGTGAGGTCCTGCGCGTCCTGCCCAAGGATAATCGCGCTGTCGTGCGCGGCGTCAATGTGGTGCAGAAGCACCAGAAGCAGACGCCTGCGCAGGAAGGCGGCATCATCGCCAAGGAAGCGTCGATCCACATCTCCAACATCGCGCACGCCGATCCGACCGACGGCAAGGCGACGCGGGTTGGTTTCCGGGTCGAGAAGGATGGCACGAAGGTTCGCTTCGCCAAGCGCTCTGGAGACAAGATCGATGGCTGAAGCTCTCGCGGAACTCGAGCCGCGCACCAAGACGATCTACCGGGAACAGGTTCGCGCCGTTCTGCAGGAAAAGTTCAACTACACGAACTCCATGCAGGTGCCGCGCCTGGACAAGGTGGTGATCAACATGGGAATCGGCGAAGCTGTCGCCGATTCCAAGAAGGTTCAGTCGGCGGTCAACGATCTGACGAAGATCGCGGGCCAGAAGCCGGTGATCACCAAGGCGAAGAACTCGATCGCGGGCTTCAAGCTGCGCGAAGAGATGCCGATCGGCTGCAAGGTCACCCTGCGCCGCGGGCACATGTACGAGTTCATCGACCGTCTGGTGACGATCGCGATGCCGCGCATCAGGGACTTTCGGGGCCTGAACCCGAAGAGCTTCGATGGGCGCGGCAACTTCGCGATGGGCCTGAAGGAGCACATCGTGTTCCCGGAGATCGAGTACGACAAGGTCGACCAGATCTGGGGCATGGACATTATCGTCTGCACGACGGCGCAAACGGATGACGAGGCGCGCGAGCTGCTGCGCGCTCTGAATTTCCCGTTCCGTACGTGACGGGCGGAGCAAGGGACGAACGAGATGGCCAAAAAAGGTAAGATCGAGAACAACCAGAAGCGCATCCGGCTGGCCAAGCAGCTTGCCGGCAAGCGCGAGCGGTTGAAGACGATCGCGCGCGATCAGTCGCTCTCGATGGAGGAGCGGTTCGAAGCGCAGCTGAAGCTCGCCGAGATGCCGCGGAACTCCGCGCCGAGTCGCGTGGTCAACCGCTGCGAGATCACCGGCCGTCCGCGTGCCTACTATCGTAAGCTCAAGATGTCGCGCGTGGCGCTGCGCGAGCTTGGCGGCCAGGGTCAGATCCCGGGCCTCGTGAAGTCGAGCTGGTAAGGAGACGCCCCGATGGCGATGACCGATCCCCTGGGGGACATGATCACGCGCATTCGCAACGCGGCGATGCGCAAGAAGAACAGCCTTCAGACGCCGGGTTCGAGCCTGCGGATGAACGTGCTCGAAGTCCTTCAGAGCGAGGGCTATATCCGTGGCTACACCGTCACGGAACGCGAGAACGGTCGCTCGGAGATCGATATCGAGCTGAAGTATTTCGACGGTGAGCCGGCGATCAAGAAGATCGAGCGGATCTCGAAGCCGGGACGCCGGGTCTATTCCTCCGTGGCAACGCTGCCGCGGGTCGCGAATGGTCTGGGCGTGTCCATTCTGTCCACGTCGCAGGGCGTCATGAGCGATCATGTGGCGCGTGAGCGCAATCTGGGCGGGGAGATCCTCTGCCAGGTGTTCTGACCGGTCGTTGACCGCGTCAGGCGAATGGCGAGATCTCAAGGAGTTGTGGGATGTCACGTGTAGGTAAGAAGCCGGTCCCGATGCCGAAGGGCGTCACGGCGAAGATTGACGGTCAGACCGTCACCGTGAAGGGTCCGAAGGGCGAGCTGTCGTTCACGGTTCCGGACGTGGTCACGGTGTCGGAAGGCGAGGACGGCGTGACGGTGATGCCGGTCGACGGCAGCAAGCGTGCGCGGTCGATGTGGGGTCTCTCCCGCTCGATGGTGGCGAACCTGGTGCAGGGCGTCACCGACGGGTTCGAGCGTCGCCTCGAGATCGCCGGCGTCGGTTATCGCGCGTCGATTCAGGGCAAGAACCTTCAGCTGGCACTCGGCTTTTCGCACGAAGTGCTCTATCCGATCCCGGACGGCATTCAGATCCAGTGTCCGAAGCCGACCGAGATCGTCATTGCGGGTATCGAGAAGCAGCGCGTCGGGCAGGTTGCCGCGGAGATCCGCGACTACCGGCCGCCGGAGCCCTACAAGGGCAAGGGCGTGAAATACGCGGGCGAGCAGATCATCCGCAAAGAAGGCAAGAAGAAGTAAGGACGACGACGATGGCCAAGGGTCTGAGCCGGACGAACCGCCGTACGATGCGGGTTCGTCGTACTATCCGCGCGGTTGCCAACGGGCGGCCCCGGCTGAGCGTGTTTCGGTCGTCCAAGCACATCTACGTGCAGGTGATCGACGACGCCGCCGGCGGCACGGTTGCCGCTGCCTCGACACTCGACAAGGACCTCCGCGGGTCCATCAAGACGGGCGCCGACGTGGCGGCCGCTGCCGAGGTCGGGCGTCTGATCGCCGAGCGCGCCAAGAAGGTTGGCGTGACCAAGGTCGTGTTCGACCGCGGAGGCTACATCTATCACGGCCGGGTCAAGGCCCTGGCCGACGCCGCCCGCGAAGGCGGGCTGGATTTCTAGTTATCCGCGCAAGTCGGACCAACTGACGGAAGGATGAAGAACATGGCGCGGGATCGGGATGATCGCGACAGCGAGTTCGTCGACAAGCTCGTCCACATCAATCGCGTGGCGAAGGTGGTGAAGGGCGGTCGGCGGTTCGGCTTTGCTGCCCTCGTCGTCGTCGGCGATCAGAAGGGCCGGGTCGGATTCGGTCACGGCAAGGCGCGCGAAGTGCCGGAAGCGATCCGCAAGGCGACGGAAGCCGCCAAGCGGAGCATGATCCGGGTGCCGCTGCGCGAAGGCCGCACGCTGCACCACGATGTGAACGGGCGCTGGGGCGCCGGCCGCGTCGTCATGCGCGCCGCACCGGCCGGTACCGGCATCATCGCCGGCGGCCCGATGCGCGCCGTGTTCGAGACGCTGGGCGTTCAGGACGTCGTCGCCAAGTCGCTGGGGTCTTCCAACCCCTACAACATGGTGCGCGCCGCGTTCGAAGGCCTGAAGACCGAGGACAGCCCTCGCTCCGTTGCCGCGCGTCGCGGCATGAAGGTCGCCGCGCTGCAGGCCCGTCGTCGGGATGTTGATGCGGACGCGACCGCGGACGCCTGAGGAAACTTAGGAACAGGGACCGCCGCAGTGCTGAGAAGCGCGGCCTCGGGTCCGTTGGAGAGTTGAATGGCAAAGGCACCGAAGACCACCGACGAGGCGGAAGCCGCCGAGGCGAAGCCGAAGGCTGCGCCCGCTGCCGCCAAGAAGCCCGCCGCCAAGAAGGCGGCGCCGAAGACCGCGGCCGCCAAGGCCGCGCCGAAGAAGGCTGCCGCCCCCAAGAAGGCTGCTGCCCCGAAGGCGAAGAAGACGGCTCCCTCCGGCGCGACCGTTACGGTCGAGCAGACGGGCAGCCCGATCCGTCGTCCGGCCGACCAGCGCGCGACGCTCGTCGGTCTCGGCCTCAACAAGATGCACCGTCGCCGCACGCTGGAAGATACCCCGGCCGTGCGCGGCATGATTGCCAAGGTGAGCCACCTCGTTCGCGTCGTCGAATAGGGGCTGATAGGAACTGGTTAGCGCGCGTTCGGCCGGCCATGTGGGCTGTGCCCAGGCGTGCTCAAGGAGACTGCCATGAAGCTGAATGAGATCAGCGACAAGCCGGGTGCCACGACGTCGCGCAAGCGCGTTGGCCGCGGTATCGGTTCGGGCGTCGGCAAGACCGCAGGTCGCGGCGTCAAGGGTCAGAAGTCGCGTACGGGCGTTGCGATCAAGGGCTTCGAAGGCGGTCAGATGCCGTTGCATCGGCGTCTGCCGAAGCGCGGCTTCGTGAACATCTTCGCGAAGAAGTGGAACGAGGTCTGTATCGGCCGCGTGCAGATCGCCATCGACGCCGGCAAGCTCGATGCGAAGGCGCCGATCGACATCGCCGCCCTCGTCGCGGCCGGCGTCTGCCGTCGCAAGCTCGACGGCGTGCGGCTGCTTTCCGACGGTGAACTGAAGGCTGGCGTCACCCTCGTGGTGGACGGAGCGTCGCAGGCTGCCATCAAGGCGGTTGAAAAAGCCGGCGGGAAGGTCGAGATCAAGTCGCGGGATAAAGCGTCGGCCTGAGGGCCGCCGCCTCCTTTCCGTCCGCGCCCTCTCTTGAACCGGAACGCTCCATGGTCTCGGCTGCCGAACAACTCGCGTCCAATCTGAATTTCTCCGCCTTCGCGAAGGCGGAGGAGCTTAAGAAGCGGATCTGGTTCACCCTCGGCGCATTGATTGTCTACCGGGCCGGCACCTATGTCCCGCTTCCGGGCATCGACCCTGCCGCGCTCGCGCAGGCGTTCAACCAGGCGCAGTCCGGCCTGCTGGGCATGTTCAACATGTTCGCGGGCGGCGCCGTCGGCCGCATGGCGATCTTCGCCCTCGGCATCATGCCGTACATCTCCGCCTCCATCATCATTCAGCTGCTCACCACGGTCGTTCCGCGGCTCGAGGCGCTGAAGAAGGAAGGCGAGCAGGGCCGCAAGGTCATCAACCAGTACACCCGCTACGCCACGGTCGTCCTGGCCATGTTCCAGGCCTACGGCATCGCCGTGGGGCTGGAGGGGGCGGGATCCATCGTCACCGATCCGGGCTGGTTCTTCCGGGCGACCACCGTCATGACGCTGGTCGGCGGCACCATGTTCCTGATGTGGCTGGGCGAGCAGATCACCGCGCGCGGCGTCGGCAACGGCATCTCGCTGATCATCTTCTCGGGCATCGTCGCGGGCATTCCGACGGCGCTGGCCGGGATGCTGGAACTCGGCCGCGAAGGCGCGCTGCCCACCGCGGTCATCCTGGGCGTGTTCGTCCTGGCGGCCGTCGTGATCGCCTTCATCGTGTACGTGGAGCGCGCCCAGCGGCGGCTGCTGATCCAGTATCCGAAGCGACAGGTCGGCAACCGGGTGTTCCAGGGCGAGTCCTCGCACCTGCCGCTGAAGCTCAACACGTCGGGCGTCATCCCGCCGATCTTCGCGTCGTCGCTGCTGCTGGTTCCGGCCACGCTGACGAGCTTCTCGGGCGGCGAAGGCTCCGGCTGGATCACCACGGTCACGACGCTGCTCGGCCACGGCCAGCCGCTGTTCATGGCGATCTACGCGGCGCTGATCATCTTCTTCGCCTTCTTCTACACGGCGATCGTGTTCAATCCGGCCGACACGGCCGACAACCTGAAGAAGCACGGCGGCTACATCCCGGGCATCCGTCCCGGTGAACGCACCGCCGAGTACATCGACTACGTGCTGACGCGGATCACGGCCGTCGGAGCGATCTATCTGGTGATCGTCTGCCTGCTGCCCGAATTCCTGATCTCGGCGTCGGCTCTGCCCTTCTACTTCGGAGGCACGTCGCTTCTGATCGTGGTCAGCGTGACGATGGATACCGTCGCGCAGGTCCAGGGTCATCTGCTGGCGCACCAGTACGAAGGGCTCGTGAAGAAATCGAAGCTAAGGGGCAGGCGGCGATGAGACTGATCCTTCTGGGGCCTCCGGGGGCCGGCAAGGGAACCCAGGCACAGAAGCTGGTCGAGCGACACCACATCGTTCAGCTTTCGACCGGTGACATGCTGCGGGCGGCCGTGAAGGCGGAGACGCCGATCGGTCTCAAGGCCAAGGATCTCATGGACCGCGGCGAGCTGGTTCCGGACGATGTGGTGATCCAGATCGTCTCCGAGCGCCTCGACGAGCCGGACTGCGGCAACGGGTTCATCCTCGACGGTTTCCCGCGGACGGTCCCCCAGGCCGAAGCCCTCGAGGAGCTCCTCGAGCGCAAGCAGCTTCAGCTCGACGTCGTCGTCGAGCTGGTGGTCGACGAGGAAGCGCTTCTCGACCGGGTCAAGAAGCGGGCGGCGGAAAGCGGCGAGAACGTCCGTTCCGACGACAACGCCGACGCACTGAAGAAACGACTTGATGTTTACCGGGCCCAGACGGCCCCGCTGGCTGCGTTCTACAGCCGGAAGGGATTGTTGAAGCAGGTCAATGGGATGGCGCCTATCGAAGAGGTTTCGGCCGAGGTCGACCGGATCTTCGCGGGCGTGTAACGGGCAACGGCAACGTGGAGTGGCGGATGTCGCCGCTTGACGGGACCGTTACCCATCCGCTACTAAGCCGGTCCAATCGGATATCCGCGATGGATCGGCGCCGGGAACCGGAAGGTGACCTGAGCGGCGGTCTTTTGCATTTGGCCCACCGATGCGGGGCCCAAGTCCGGCTTTGACAGATAAGGTCGGGTTTTAGCGAGACATCTCGAGCCGGGACCTCGAGTACGAAGGAGAGACCAGAGTGGCCCGCATTGCAGGCGTCAATATTCCGACCAACAAGCGCGTCGTCATCGCGCTTCAGTACATTCACGGCATCGGTGCCGCCAAGGCCCGCGAGATCGCGGAAAAGGTCAATGTCGCGCCCGAGCGTCGGGTGAACGAGCTGTCCGACGCCGAAGTGCTGCACATGCGCGAAGTGATCGACCGCGACTATCTCGTCGAGGGTGATCTGCGGCGCGATACCGCGATGAACATCAAGCGGCTGATGGATCTGGGCTGCTACCGCGGTCTGCGCCATCGTCGCGGCCTGCCGGTTCGTGGCCAGCGGACCCACACCAATGCGCGCACGCGCAAGGGTCCGGCCAAGGCCATCGCAGGCAAGAAGAAATAAACTGCTTATGTCGGCGCGGGCGCCGGGTCCGGTTTCGGGCCTGGCGCCGCCGCCGATACGGTGGAGCCGCCGGCGTTACGGCGGTGTCGAGATCGAACAAGGAAGAATGAGATGGCTAAGGACACCACCCGGGTTCGCCGGCGTGAACGCAAGAACATCACGTCCGGCGTGGCGCACGTGAATGCATCGTTCAACAACACGATGATCACGATCACCGATGCCCAGGGCAACACGATTTCCTGGTCGTCGGCCGGCACGATGGGCTTCAAGGGATCGCGCAAGTCGACCCCGTACGCCGCCCAGGTCGCTGCCGAAGATGCCGCCCGCAAGGCGAGCGAGCATGGCATGCGGACCCTCGAGGTCGAAGTGACCGGTCCTGGCTCGGGACGCGAGTCCGCGCTTCGGGCGCTGCAGTCCGTCGGGTTCACCATCACGTCGATCCGCGACGTGACGCCGATCCCGCACAACGGCTGCCGTCCGCGCAAGCGTCGGCGCGTTTGAGCCTCGCCATGGGTACCGGGCCTTTCGTGGCCCGGCCCGACCAATTTCCCGCTTCGGTGGGCATGACGGTCCTGTCGCGACGGGATCGTCATCGGATAAGCGAAAAGGTGCGACGGTGATCATTCAAAAGAATTGGCAGGAGCTCATCAAGCCGAACAAGCTTGAGGTGAAGGCGGGCTACGAGCCCGGCCGCACGGCCACGCTCGTGGCAGAGCCGCTCGAGCGCGGTTTCGGCCTGACGCTGGGCAATGCGCTCCGCCGGGTCCTGTTGTCGTCCCTGCAGGGTGCCGCGGTCACCGCGGTGCAGATCGACGGTGTGCTGCACGAGTTCTCCTCGATCTCGGGCGTCCGCGAGGACGTGACCGACATCGTGCTGAACATCAAGGAAATCGCCGTCAAGATGCAGGGCGAGGGTCCGAAGCGCATGGTCGTGCGCAAGCAGGGCCCGGGCGTCGTGACGGCCGGTGACATCCAGACCGTCGGCGACATCGAGGTACTGAACCCCGAGCACGTGCTGTGCACCCTCGACGAGGGCACGGACATCCGCATGGAGTTCACGGTCAACACCGGCAAGGGCTACGTGCCGGCGGACCGCAACCGTCCCGAGGACGCGCCGATCGGTCTGATCCCGGTCGACAGCCTGTACTCGCCGGTGAAGAAGGTCTCCTACAAGGTCGAGAACACCCGCGAGGGCCAGGTTCTCGACTATGACAAGCTGACGCTGTCGGTCGAGACCGACGGTTCGCTGTCGCCGGAAGATTCGGTTGCCTACGCGGCCCGCATCCTGCAGGACCAGCTGGCCATCTTCGTGAACTTCGAGGAGCCCCAGAAGGCCGAGGTCCGCGAGGACGTTCCGGAACTGGCGTTCAACCCGGCGCTGCTGAAGAAGGTCGACGAGCTCGAGCTTTCGGTGCGCTCCGCGAACTGCCTGAAGAACGACAACATCGTCTACATCGGCGATCTGATCCAGAAGACCGAGGCGGAGATGCTCCGGACCCCGAACTTCGGACGCAAGTCGCTGAACGAGATCAAGGAAGTCCTTGCGCAGATGGGTCTCCACCTGGGCATGGAAGTCACGAACTGGCCGCCGGAGAACATCGAAGAACTGGCGAAGCGCTACGAAGATCATCACTATTGAGAGCGGGTTGATGGCCCCGACGGGGTCGCCGATCGCCTTGAATAACCGCGCGAGGAGTTAGCCGATGCGCCATGGCAAAAGTGGCCGCAAGCTCAATCGGACGTCCAGTCACCGGAAGGCGATGTTCGCCAACATGGCTGCGTCGTTGATTGAGCATGAGCAGATCATCACGACCCTTCCGAAGGCGAAGGAACTGCGTCCGGTGGTGGAGCGTCTCGTGACGCTCGCCAAGCGGGGCGACCTTCATGCCCGTCGGCAGGCCATCAGCCAGATCCGCGACACCGCGGCCGTGGCCAAGCTGTTCGAGACGCTTGGCCCGCGTATGGCCGGTCGCCCGGGCGGATACGTGCGCATCATGCGCGCCGGGTTCCGCTATGGCGACAACGCCGCCGTCGCGGTGATCGAGTTCGTGGACCGGGATCCGGAAGCGCGTGGCGCGGCCGACCGTGCCCGTCTCGCCGCCGAAGAAGCCGCGTAGGTCGATCGCCGATATCCGCCCGCTCAGGGCCGGATGGAGGATGTGAGTTCGAGCGCCCCGCATGTTCGTCATGCGGGGCGCTCGCGTTTGAGCCTCCGGGTGCCGCTTTCGCCACGTCAGCGCCCGCTTTCTGCCCTAGAGCGATTCCCGACACGGGGGACATCCCTGATCGATCGGACATCGCTCCGGGGTGCCCCCGGGCCTCTCGCGATCGATGAGGTGTTTCGACCCGATCCGATTGTTCTCCAGGTAGGATGGTGCTGCGTGCGGCCGCTGACGGAACCCGGCTCGGCGGCCGACGCGGAAAGGTGACCCGTTGCAGACACTCGTATCCATGATCTCGTTGCGCGCGCTCCCCCGGGGCGGTTCCTGGCGGTCGCGGTGCCGCGGTCTCGCCGCCGCCTCGCTGGCCTTCGCGGCGGTGGCGCTCGCCCAGCCGGCGCTCGCCCAGGAGAAGGCCGTCCCGTCCAGCGAGGGAGACATCCAGCTCTCGTTCGCCCCGGTGGTGAAGCGGGTCGCCCCGGCGGTCGTCAACATCTACGCCTCGCGCCGGGTCCGCGCGGCCGCGCCGTCGGCGCTGTTCGACGATCCGCTGTTCCGCCATTTCTTCGGTGATCCGCGCGGCAACCAGGCGCCGGACCGGATGCAGAAGTCGCTCGGCTCCGGCGTCATCGTCTCCAGCGACGGCGTGGTCATCACCAACAACCACGTCATCCGCGACGCCGACGAGATCCGGGTCGCGCTGTCCGACCGGCGCGAGTTCGACGCCGAGCTCATCCTCAAGGATGAGCGGACCGATCTCGCGGTCCTGCGCCTGAAGTCCGACGGCCAGACGTTCCCGACCGTGCCGTTCGCCGATTCCGACGAGCTGGAGGTGGGCGACCTGGTCCTCGCCATCGGCGATCCGTTCGGCGTCGGGCAGACGGTCACCCAGGGCATCGTGTCGGCGCTGGCGCGCACCCAGGTGGGCATCTCCGACTACCGGTTCTTCATCCAGACCGACGCGGCCATCAATCCGGGCAACTCCGGCGGCGCGCTCATCGACATGAGCGGCCGCCTCGTCGGCATCAACTCGGCGATCTATTCGCGCTCGGGCGGCTCGCTCGGCATCGGCTTTGCCATCCCCGCGAACATGGCGCAGCTGGTGTTCGAATCCGCCGTCTCGAACGGCACGCTGCAGCGTCCGTGGTTCGGCGCCTCCATGCAGGGGGTGACCAGCGACATCGCCGACGGGCTCGGCCTCGACCGGCCGCGCGGCGCGCTGGTGACGCGGGTGATGGACGGCAGCCCGGCCGACAAGGCCGGCTTCCGGGCGGGCGATCTGGTGCTGGCGATCGCCGGCCAGCCGGTCGACGACCCCGAGGCGTTCGGCTACCGGTTCGTGACCAAGGGCGTCGGCGGGACCGTCGAGGTGTCGGCGCTGCGCAACGGCCGCGAGCTGACCATCAGCGTCCCGCTCGAGGCGCCGCCCGAGACGGTGCCGCGTGACACCAAGGTGATCATGGGATCGTCGCCGTTCACCGGCGTCACCGTGATGAACCTGTCGCCGGCCGTGTCGGAGGAAGTGGCGCTCGATTTCGGCGACGAGGGCGTTGTCGTCTCCGCGGTCGAGCCGGGCTCCACGGCGCAGCGCATTGGCCTGCGTCGCGGCGACATCATCGCCGACATCAACGGGCAGACGATCGAGACGACCGAGTTGCTTCAGGAGGTCGTCGACGACCGTCCGCGGATCTGGCGGATCAGCATCAAGCGTGACGGTCAGGTGCTTCAGATGGCCTTCCGGGGCTGATCGACAGGTCTGGAAAGTCACCCATGTCCGATCTCTTCAGCTCCGCCGGTCTCGACCAGTCCGCACCCAGGCCGCTCGCCGACCGGCTGCGGCCGAAGACGCTTGCCGACGTGGTCGGGCAGCCGCACCTGGTCGGTCCGGATGGCACGCTGACCCGGATGCTCCGCTCGGGCCGGGTGGGCTCGATGGTCTTCTGGGGGCCGCCGGGCACGGGCAAGACAACCGTCGCGCGCCTGCTCGCCGGTGCCACGGACCTGCACTTCGAGCAGATCTCGGCCATCTTCTCCGGCGTCGCCGACCTCAAGAAGGTGTTCGAGGCGGCGCGCGGGCGCCGGTCGATGGGCAAGGGCACGCTGCTGTTCGTCGACGAGATCCACCGCTTCAACCGCGCCCAGCAGGACGCCTTCCTGCCGGTCATGGAAGACGGGACGGTCACCCTCGTCGGCGCCACCACGGAGAACCCCTCGTTCGAGCTCAACGCCGCGCTCCTGTCGCGTGGCCAGGTGCTCACATTCCGCGCGCTGGACGCCGATGCCATCGCGGCCCTTCTGGAGGCCGCGGAGCGGACCGAGGAGCGGTCGCTGCCGCTCGATCCGGCGGCGCGCGAGAGCCTGGTGCGCATGGCCGACGGCGACGGGCGCGCCGCGCTGTCGCTCGCCGAGGAGGTCTGGCGGTCGGCCAACGAGGGCGAGCTGCTGACGGCGGAAAGCCTGCAGGCGGTGCTGCAGCGTCGGGCGCCGATCTACGACAAGTCCCGCGACGGCCATTACAACCTGATCTCCGCGCTGCACAAGGCGGTGCGCGGTTCCGATCCCGACGCGGCCCTCTACTACCTCTGCCGGATGCTGGACGCCGGCGAGGATCCGCTGTTCCTCGGCCGCCGGCTGGTGCGGATGGCGGTGGAGGACATCGGGCTCGCCGATCCGCACGCCCTCACCGTCGCCAACGCCGCCAAGGACGCCTACGACTTCCTCGGCTCGCCGGAGGGGGAACTGGCGCTCGCCCAGGCGACCGTCTACCTCGCCGCCGCGCCGAAATCGAACGCGGTCTACCGCGCCTACAAGGCGGCCATGAAGACGGCGCGCGAGGGCGGCTCGCTGCTGCCGCCCAAGCACATCCTCAACGCGCCGACCAAGCTCATGAAGAGCGAGGGCTATTCCACCGGCTACCAGTACGATCACGACGCGCCGGACGCGTTTTCCGGCCAGGACTACTTCCCCGAGGAGCTCGGGCGCCAGTCCTTCTACCGGCCGACCGGCTACGGCGCGGAGGCGGGCATCGGCAAGCGGCTGGAACACCTCGACGCGCTGCGCCGCCGCCGGCGCGGGGAGGGGTGAGCCGCCGTTTGAATTTGCGCGCGGCTTGAGTATCGTGCGCGGAAACGCCGATCATGCCCCGCGCCGGTCCGCCGGTCCGGCATCCATCACCCATCGCTGGACATCCGAGGAGCCTGGCAGACCATGCGCGAAGTCCTGCTGGTGATGCTCGGGGGCGGCCTGGGTGCGGGCCTGCGGCACACGGTGGGCGTGGCGGCCGTCCGCGTCATGGGTTTCGGGTTCCCCTGGGGCACCATCACCGTCAACGTGGTCGGCTCGTTCGCCATGGGGCTGCTGGTGGCGATCCTCGCGCGCTACGGGCCGGACATCGGTGGCCGCGAGATCCGCATGTTCGTGGGCGTCGGCGTTCTCGGCGGGTTCACCACCTTCTCGTCGTTCTCGCTGGACGCCGTGAACCTCTACGAAGGCGGGCACGGATCGACCGCGGCGATCTACGTGGTCGCCTCGGTCGTTCTGGGTCTGGCGGCGCTGTTCGTCGGCCTTGGTCTCGTTCGCTGGCTGGTTCCCTGAGCGCCGGCACGGAAAGTATGCACACGTCATGGCAGTGATCGAATCCAGACTGGTCGACGGCGACGAAGACGGCATGCGCGTCGACCGCTGGTTCAAGACGCATTATCCGGGCGTCGGCTTCGGGCAGCTGCAGAAGCTGCTGCGCACCGGACAGGTGCGCGTCGACGGCGGGCGGGTGAAGCCGTCCACCCGGCTGGAGACCGGCCAGACGGTGCGCATTCCGCCCTCGGCCGCGGCGGCGCCGACCACGCCGGAGGTGAAGGGCGGTCCGTCGCGCGAAGGCCGCGCCGGCCTCGAGCAGTATCTGCTGTACGAGGATGACGACGTGCTTGTCTTCAACAAGCCGGCGGGCCTCGCGGTGCAGGGCGGCCCCGGCCTCACGCGCCACGTCGACGGCCTCCTTGAGGGCTGGCGCGACCGCAAGGGCCAGAAGCCGCGCCTCGTCCATCGCCTCGACCGCGACACCTCGGGCGTCCTGCTGGTGGCGAAGACGCGCAAGGCCGCCGCCGACCTCGCCGGCTCCTTCCGCTCCCGCACCACCCGCAAGCTCTACTGGGCGCTGGTGAAGGGCATTCCGAAGCCGCGGGAGGGCCGGATCTCGACCTACCTCGCCAAGGAAGGCCCGCGCGAGGCCGAGCGCATGGTCATCTCCCGGCACGGCGAGCCGGACGCCGTCCACGCCGTCACCCATTATGCCGTCGTCGAGCAGGCCGGGCAGAACGTCTGCTGGCTGGTGATGCGGCCGGTGACCGGGCGCACCCATCAGCTGCGCGCCCACGCGGCCCACATCGGCCACCCGATCGTCGGCGATCCGAAATATTTCGACATCGAGAACTGGGACCTGCCGGGCGGCATCCAGAACAAGCTGCATCTGCACGCCCACCGGCTGGTGATCCCGCATCCGTCGTCGGGCGGGCTGCTCGACGTCTCGGCGCCGCTGTCGGCCCACATGCAGCAGTCGTGGAACCTCTACGGCTTCGACCCGGCCCGCGCCTTCGAGGTCGAGGACGAAGCCGCCGTCCTCCTCAACGCCAAGCAGGGCTGAGACGGGGATGGGGGAGGAGAGACGGGGACGCTGGTCGGTGGCCGGCGCGCCGCGCGTGTACGACTGCTTCCTGTTCTTTCGCGAGCTGGATCTCCTGGAGATCCGGCTGGCGGAGCTCTACGACGTGGTCGACGTCTTCGTCCTGGTGGAATCCCGCTATGACTTCGCCGGCAACGAGAAGGCGCTTCACTACAAGGCGAACCGGCGGCGCTTCGCCGCCTACGCCGACAAGATCCGCCACATCGAGGTGCTCGACGATCCGGCCGACGCGGGCGTGCGCTGGGCCCGCCAGGCCTACCAGCGCGCCGCGATCCTGAAGGGGATCGAGGATGCCGCGCCGGACGACCTGGTCATCGTCTCCGATGTCGACGAGATCCCGGCGGCAAGGCGCGTTGCTCAGGTGAACGCCGACCGGCGGGAGAACGCCGTCCACTTCTTCAACCAGCCGCTCCACCGCTTCTATCTCGACGTGCGCGACAGCGGTGGCGTGAACTGGACCGGCAGCCGTGCCCTCCGGGCGCGCCACATGATCGACCCGACGCGGCTGCGCAAGCTGAAGCCGGTCAACTACCCGAAGGCCCCGCGCGCCTACGAGGCGCTCTACTGGGCCTACCGCAGCCTGGCGGAATTCCGGGCGCTCACCACCCGCGTGCTGCACGGGAACGCCGGCTGGCATTTCTCCTCGCTCGGCGACGTCGACTACCTGATGGCCAAGGATGCGGCGATCTCGTTCGACGAGCAGAACCAGGTCAGCAACGCGCCGCGCGCCTACTGGGAAAGCGCGCGCGCCGAGCTCCTGATGCCGCTCGGGCGGGCCGAGCGGCTCGATGTCGCACACGACCTGCCGCGCCCGGTGCGCGAGCATCCCGAGCGCTACGCGCATCTCCTGTTCCCGCAGGGACCTGAAGGCGGCTGATCCCGCGCCCTCCCGGTGGTCGGGCAGCCCCGGCCAAGCCTGTCATGGCAACTTCATTTGATTCCCCGCTGCCCCCGCGCCTCTATGCCAGCGGCCGCGCCCTGGGTGCAGCGCGGTCTGTGGGAACCGGGGGATGGCATGAACGACATGGGGATCGCCGGAGAGCATCCGGCAATGGCCGCCGACATCGGTCCGGGCGGCAAGACGGTTCAGCAGTACATCGACGAGACCCCGCGCTGGGAAGATGGCACGATCGTCTCCATGACGCCGATGACCCGCATGCAGTGGCTGATCTGGGGTCTGGCGGCGGCCGGCAAGTTCTTCGAGGGCATGGTGGTCTTCATGACCGGCGTGGCGCTGCCGCTGGTGAGCAAGGACTGGAATCTCGGCCAGCTCGAACACGGCATGGTCGCCGCGGCGAGCCTCTTCGGCATCCTCCTCGGCGCGACGCTGCTCGGCGGCCTGTCGGACCACTTCGGCCGCAAGCGCATGTTCATCGTGGAGATGGTGCTGTTCACCGTCTTCCTGGTGCTGACCTGCCTCAGCCCCTCCTTCATCTGGTTCGTGGTCTGCCTGCTGGGCATCGGCGTGGCGCTCGGCTGCGACTATCCCACCGCCCACATGGTGATCTCCGAATCGATCCCGTCGCGCTCGCGCGGACGCCTCGTGCTGTCGGCGTTCGGCTTCCAGGCCGTCGGCGCCCTGTGCGGCACCTTCGTTGGCTACCTCATCCTGGTGAACCATCCGGCGCTGGACGCCTGGCGCTACATGTACGCGGCGGCGATCATCCCCGCCGTCCTGGTCCTCATCGGCCGCTTCTACATCACCGAGAGCGTCCACTGGCTGTTCGCCAAGGGCAGGGTGGAGGAGGCCGAGCGCGAGGCCATGCGGCTTCTGAAGCGCTCGCCGGCCTACCCGACCAAAATCAAGCTGAAGCGCAAGAAGGTCCCCAAGCAGGGCGTGCCGGTGCACAAGCCCGAGACCCACTACGGCGTCCTCTTCAGCGCGAAGAACCGGCGGGCCACCATCCTCGCGTCGGTTCCCTGGTTCCTGCAGGACCTCGGCACCTACGGCATCGGCATCTTCACGCCGGTGATCCTCGCCGCCTCGGTCGGCCACTCCAAGGCCCACCCCACCTCCGTCGCCGACATCGTCCAGAACGAGATCCTGGCCGCGCGCGGCGCCGCCACCATCGACGTGCTGCTCATCGTCGGCATCATCGTGGCGGTGCTGCTGGCCGATCGCACCGGCCGCATCCGCCTGCAGGTCCTGGGCTTCCTCGGCTGCGCCGTCGGCCTGCTGGTCGCGGCGCTGTCCGCCTACGTCGATCCGGGGCTCGAGGTGCTGATGGTCTTCGTCGGCTTCATGCTCTTCAACTTCATGACCAACATGGGCCCGAACGCGCAGACCTACCTGATCGCCGGCGAGGTGTTTCCCACCGAGGTGCGCGGCAAGGGGGCCGGCTTTGCCGCCTCGTTCGCCAAGATCGGCGCGGTGCTGACGGCCTTCCTGTTTCCGGTCCTCCTGGCCGACTTCGGCACCACGGCCATCCTCCTCGCGCTGGTGGCGACCTCGCTGGTCGGTGCGTGGATCACCTGGCGGTTCCGCATCGAGACGGCCGGGCGCAACCTGGAGGAACTGGATGCCGACATCGACGCCGAATATGCCCACGCGCCGGCCTGAGCCCGGTGGAACGATCCGGCCGGTGCGCGCTTGACACGACGCGGGAGGGGGGCTCCCCTCCGGACGGCACAGGCGGAAGAGGTCAGGACCGAGATGAGTGACGGCGTCGAAGCGATTTTTGCGCGGCTGGACGAGTGCCGGGCGGGGTGGGCCGGGCGAACGCTGCGCGCCGAGTTCGAGGCCGACCCGGGCCGCTTCGACCGCTTTCACGCCGGCTTCGACGATCTCCTCCTCGACTACTCCAAGACCCACGTCGACCCCGGCACGATGGCGCTGCTGGTCGACCTGGCGAATGCCGCCGACCTCGCCGGCTGGCGCGACCGCATGTTCGCGGGCGAGGCGATCAACGCCACGGAGGGCCGCGCCGTCCTGCACACGGCGCTGCGCGACGGGCGGGGGCGGGCGATCCGCGTCGGCGGACAGGACGTGCCGGCCGACGTGGCCGAGGTGCTGGCCCGCATGGAGGCGTTCACCGATGCCGTGCGCTCTGGCGCGCTCCGCGGCGCGACCGGGGAGGCGTTCACCGACGTGGTGAACATCGGGATCGGCGGCTCCGACCTCGGCCCGCGCATGGCGACCCGCGCCCTCTCGCCCTATCGGGACGGCGGCCCCCGGGTGCACTACGTCGCCAACGTCGACGGCGCGGACCTGGCCGACACGCTGGCGACCCTCGATCCGGCGCGCACGCTGTTCCTGATCGCCTCCAAGACGTTCACCACCATGGAGACCATGACCAACGCCGCGTCGGCGCGGGCGTGGCTCGCCTCCGCGCTCGGCGAGGCCGCGGTGCCCGACCATTTCGCGGCGCTGTCGACGGCCCTCGACAAGGTCGCCGCGTTCGGCATCCGCGAGGACCGGATCTTCGGCTTCTGGGACTGGGTCGGCGGGCGCTATTCCATCTGGTCGGCGATCGGCCTGTCGCTGGCCCTGTCGATCGGCTTCCGCAACTTCACCGCCTTCCTGGAGGGCGCGGCGGAGATGGACGCGCATTTCGCCGAGGCGCCCTTCGAGCGTAACCTGCCGGTTCTGATGGGGCTGATCGGCGTTTGGTACCGCGATCTCTGGGACTGCCGCAGCCTCGCGGTGCTGCCCTACGACCAGCGGCTGGAGCACTTCCCGGCGTTCCTGCAGCAGCTCGACATGGAATCGAACGGCAAGCGCGTCACCCGCGACGGCACCCCGGTGCCGCGGCCGACCGGGCCGGTGGTGTTCGGCGAACCCGGCACCAACGGGCAGCACGCCTTCTACCAGCTGCTGCACCAGGGCACCGACGTCATCCCGTGCGAGTTCCTGGTGGCGTGCCGGCCGCACGAGGCGGACGACGACCATCACACCAAGCTGGTGGCCAACTGCTTCGCCCAGTCCCAGGCGCTGATGCGCGGCCGCACCGAAGACGAGGTGCGCGAGATGATGCTGGCCCAGGGCGCGAGCCCGGAGGAAGCGGCCCGCCTGGCGCCGCACCGCACGTTCCCCGGCGACCGGCCGTCGACCACGCTGATCTATCGCACCCTCGATCCGCGCACGCTCGGACGGCTCATCGCGCTCTACGAGCACAAGGTGTTCGTCCAGGGGGTGATCTGGAACATCAACTCCTTCGACCAGTACGGCGTGGAGCTCGGCAAGGAACTCGCCAGCGCGCTGCTCGGGCCGATCCGGACCGGCGAGGCGCTGCCCGAAACCGATGCCTCGACCGCCGGGCTGGTGGCGCACTTCCGGGCGGTGAAGGCCGGCCGCTGACGCAGCCCCGACGCCCCACCCATGCAGCGCGGGTCATGGTGCTCGCGCGCCTGACAGGCTAGACTCGTTTCAACGTCCGGCTCCGGACCACACCTGACACCGCACCGCGGCTGGCACCTTCGCCGGCGGATCCTCCGCCCGGCGCCTGCGCGGTCACTTCTTCCCATGGAGGCCCCATGAACGACATGACCGCTCCGAAGTTCGGCATCGGCGCTCCCGCCCGGCGCATGGAAGACCAGGCGTTCGTCACCGGCAAGGGCAGCTACGTCGACGACTACCGACCGGAAGGCACGCTGGTCGCGTTCGTCCTGCGCTCGCCGATCGCGGCGGGCAGCTTCACCATCACCGGCGGACTGGACGACGCGCGGGCCCTCGACGGCGTCCGGCTCGTGCTCACCTACGACGACATCGCCCATCTCGGCCCGCTGCCGTCGAAGGGCATCGGCCCGCAGGTCGACGGCTCGCCGACCGAGGTGCCGCCGCGCACCGTGCTGTGCAAGGACGTCGTGCGCTTCGTCGGCGACCCGGTGGTGTTCATCGTCGCGGAAACCCGCGCCGCCGCCGAAGACGCCGCCGAGCTGATCGAGATCGACTGGAATGCCGCTCCGGCGATCGCCGACCCGGCGCGCGCCCTCGACGCCGACGCGCCGGTGGTTTGGCCCGAGTACGGCTCCAACCTCGCCTTCACCTATGGCAGCGGCGATGCCGTGGCGACCGATGCCGCCTTCGCCAAGGCGGAGAAGGTGGCGAAGCTCACGCTGCTCAACAACCGCCTCGTCACCAACTACATGGAGACGCGCGGCTGCGTCGCCGAGTACGACGCTGGCTCGGGCCGCTACACGCTCACCGTCGTCAGCCAGGGCGGCCACTCGATGAAGGGCATCCTCGCCAAGGACGTCTTCGGCATCGAGCCCGACCGCATCCGCGTCGTCACCCCGGACGTCGGCGGCGGCTTCGGCACCAAGATCTTCATCTATCCGGAATACCCGCTGGCCATGGTCGCCGCGGAAAAGCTCGGCGCGCCGGTGAAGTGGATCAGCACCCGCGGCGAGGCGTTCCTCTCCGACAGCCAGGGCCGCGACAACATCACCACCGCGGAAGTCGCCATGGACGGCGCCGGCCGCTTCCTCGGCCTGCGCATCGACCTGATCGCCAACATGGGCGCCTACCTGCACCAGTTCGGCCCGTTCGTTCCCCGCGTCGGCACCAGCATGTCGACCGGCGTCTACGACATCCCGGCGGCCGACGTGCGCATCCGCGGCGTCTACACCAACACGGTGCCGCTGGACGCCTATCGCGGCGCCGGCCGGCCCGAGGCGGCCTACGTCATCGAACGGCTGGTCGACGAGGCGGCCCGGGTCATGCACGTGTCGCCGGTGGAGATCCGCCGGACCAACTTCATCCGTCCGGAACAGATGCCCTACGAGACCCCGGTCGGCCGCGTCTACGATTCCGGCGAGTTCGCCGGCCATCTCGACCGCGCGCTGGAGGTCTCCGACCATGCCGGCTTCGAGGCGCGCATCGCCGAGAGCACCGCGCGCGGCCGCCTGCGCGGCATCGGCCTCACCACCTACATCGAGGCGTGCGCCTTCCCGGGCGGCGAGACGGCCACGGTCGGGCTTGCCGACGACGGCATCGTCACGCTGCTGATCGGCACCCAGACCAACGGCCAGGGCCACGCCACCTCGTACGCCCAGGTGATGGCCGAGACGCTCGGCCTCGACTTCGACCGCATCAAGGTCGTCCAGGGCGACACCGACCGGGTCGAGACCGGCGGCGGCACCGGCGGCTCGCGCTCGATCCCGCTCGGCCTGCCCTCGGTCAAGGTCGCCTCCACCGATCTCGCCGAGAAGCTGAAGGCGATCGCCGCCGACCATCTCGAGGTGGCCCCGGCCGACCTGGAGCTCGTCGACGGCAGCGTCCGCATCGTCGGCACCGACCGGTCGATGTCGCTCGCCGACATCGCCCGCGCCACCGCCGACAAGAGCCTTCTCTCGGCGGCCGGCCGGGTCGAGCAGGACAAGCCGACCTTCCCGAACGGCACCCATGTCTGCGAGCTCGAGGTCGATCCGGAGACCGGCCACGTCCACATCCTGCGCTACACCATCGTCGACGATTTCGGGGTCACGGTGAACCCGATCCTGCTGGCCGGGCAGGTGTTCGGTGGCGTGGTGCAGGGCATCGGGCAGGCGCTCCACGAGCGCACGGTGTTCGACGACGACGGCCAGCTCCTCACCGCGACGCTGCTCGACTACGCGGTGCCGCGCGCCGACGACGTGCCGTTCTTCCACTTCGAGACGCGCAACATCCCGACCACCGCCAACGCGCTCGGCATCAAGGGCGCCGGCGAGGCCGGAACCATCGGGTCGGCGAGCGCGGTGATGAACGCGGTGGTCGACGCGCTGGAGCGGGCGATGGGCATCACGCACGTCGACATGCCGGCCACGCCGGCCAAGCTCTGGGCGATCATCAACGAGGCCCGCGCCGGCGGCGCCTGACGGCGCTCAGCGGCGCCCGATCGCCTCCAGAACGAACGCCACGCGCGCCGCCACGGGTGCGCGTGGCAGCTCCACCAGGTCGTAGCCGGCGGCCCGGTAGGTCGCGACCATCGCCGCATGGGTGCGCTCGGCCTCGTCCAGGTCCTGCCGCCGCTCCGCGTCCTGCCCGAAGATCTCCGGCCAGGGCGGCGCGACGAACACGGTGGGCGCGTATCGGAAGACGGCCACCGCCCGGGACACGTGCGGCGGCACCTCCAGCCCGCAGACGCGCAGGTAGCCGGCGACGTCGGGCACGCCCCGGTCGAAGAACACCGGGCCGCTTGCCGCCGCCGCGTGCCGGTGGGACCGCATCTCCCAGGACAGCATCAGCTCGGCGAACGTGGATCGGTCCGCCCAGGGAAGCGCGGTGCCGCCGATCGCCACCTGGTCGCGAATGATCGCCCGGCCGGCCTCCTCGGTGGTGGCATGGCCGCGCGCGGCGAGCGCCTCCATCAGCGTCGTCTTGCCCGCGCCCGGGCCGCCCGTGACAACGAAGAAGCGGCCGGTCTCCTGCTCGGCCGCCGGTTCGGTCGCCGCTGCCGGAGCGCCGTCGCCGCCGTGCGAGCCCTCGCGCCGATGCATTGCTGCCACCCGGTTTTCCCGTTTGCCCGTTTCGCGATTATTCGCCATATTTTTACTTCACATGCCCTTTAGTCGATTGCGCCGTCCCCGCCCGATGTCTTTCCGGGCGCCGGTAGAGCTGTTTTCGGTCAGGTGGTCACACCGTATCGGCAAGAAATGGCTCCGGATCTAATCGGTTGAGCCGGTGTCGTGGCGATCCTTCCGGTCCCCGCGGCAGCGGTTCCAGCGCGTTTCTTTCGTATTCGAGGCCAGACGTCCGTGCGGACACTAGATGATCACGGCGCGCTTTCGGGAGCCGCCGGCGACGCCAACGACCGGGATCCCGCCCCGCTTGCCGCCCTTGCCGTGGCCTCGCTGCCGCGCGCCCTTCCCGAGATCGCCGTGCCGCCGCTGAACGCGATGAAGGGCATCGGTCTCAAGGTGCTTTCCGCCTTCCTGTTCTGCGCCATGCTGGCGCTGGTGAAGATCGTCGGCGAACGCGTCCCGGTCGGCCAGATCCTGTTCGCCCGCAACTTCTTCGGTCTCATTCCCGTCGTCGTGATGGTGGTCTATCTCGGCTCGCTGCGCGGCATCCTGCGGACGCGGCGTCCGTTCGGCCACATGAAGCGCGCCATCGTCGGCACCGCCTCGATGGCGCTCTGGTTCGCTGCGCTGCAGCGCCTGGCGTTGCCCGACGCCACCGCCATCACCTACGCCTCGCCGCTGATCATGGTCGCCTTCGCCGCCTTCTTCCTCGGCGAGAAGGTGCGCATCTACCGCTGGTCGGCGGTGGGCGTCGGCTTCGTCGGCGTCATCGTGATGCTGACGCCGCAGTTCGCGTCCGGCTTCGACATCGGCGGCAGCGTCGAGGCGACCGGCGCGGCGATGGCGCTCACCTCGGCGGTGTTCATGGCGCTCGCCTCGGTGTTCGTGCGCGAGCTGACCGCGACCGAGCAGACCGGCACCATCGTCATCTACTTCTTCGCCACCGCCTCGGTCCTGTCGCTGATAACCGCGCCGTTCGGCTGGGTGATGCCGACGCCGCTGGAGGCCGCGCTCCTGGTGGGGATCGGCCTGCTCGGCGGCATCGCCCAGATCTTCATGACCCAAGCCTATCGCCATGCCGAGGCCTCGACGATCGCGCCGTTCGAGTACACCACCATGCTGTGGACGGTGCTGCTCGGCGTGTTCGTGTTCGACGAGGTGCCGCAGACGGAGGTGATCGCCGGCTCGGTGGTGGTGGTCGGCGCCGGCCTCTACGTCATCTACCGCGAGCGCCGGCTCGGGCTGGTGCGCACCGACCACGCGGCCACCACGCCCGCGCGCGGCTGATCCGGCCAGGCCGAGGCCCGCGCCGGCTCAGTCGGCAGGGCTGTCGATCCGCCCGGGAAGGTTGATCGCCAGCGAACGGTCGATGAGCCGCCTCAGGATCGTCTTGATGGCCGCGATCTCCGCCTCGGTGTAGCCGGCGAGCATTTCTTCTTCGTGCTGCTTGGCGATCTCGATCAGCGGCCGCGCCAGCGCCAGCCCGGCAGGCGTGATGTGGACCCGCACCCGGCGGCGGTCCGAGGTGTCTCCGCGCCGCTCGATCAGCCCCTGCGCCCCCAGCCTGTCGAGCACCTTGGACAGGCGCGGCTGGTTGAACAGCGCGATTTCCGCAAGCCGCGAGACCGACATCCCGTCGACGTCGATCAGGCAGGTGAGCACCCGCCACTCGGCAATGGCGCCGCCGTGATTCTTGATGCGGGTGTGCACTCCGGCCGAATAGACGTGGCTGGCCTGGGCCAGCAGGTAGGACATGTAACCGGCGACGAACGATCCTTCGGGCGGGCCGTAGCCGCGCCCCGCATGGATCGCGCTATCGTCGTCGGGGGCCGACAGGTGGTCATCTTCGCGCTTCATGGGATTGCGTGCGCCCTTCGACTGATTCATAACTTTTCATGCAATCCGGGAAAAGGGTCGGCCATCACCGTCGATGGCGACGAATCGGGAGTCGATTTCATCATGCTAGCCGATCGTATCGAAGCAAAATGGATCGACAGCTTCGCCGAGGCGTTCGAGGCCTCGGCGATCCGCGCCGAGGAAACCGTCGCGATCCTGTCGGAGACCCAGTCCCGTCCGCTCAACGTCCATCTGGCCGAACTGGCCCTCCAGCGCCTCGGCGTGCGGCCGTTCCACCTGGTGGTGCCGACGCCGCGCAACCCGTGGGGCGTGATCGCGCGCTCCACCGGCGGCACCCAGTCGCTCGGCAACATCCGCCCCGTCGTGCAGGCGCTGGCCTCGTGCGACGTGGTGGTCGACGTGACGCTTGAAGGCCTGATGCACGCGCCGGAAACGGCCGAGATCCTCAAGGGCGGCGCCCGCATCCTGGTGATTTCCAACGAGCATCCGGAGTGCCTGGAGCGGATGCGTCCGGACCCGGATCTGGAGGTGCGCGTCAAGGCGGCGGTGAAGCGCGTGCGCGCCGCCACCGAGATGACGGTCCGCTCGGCCGCCGGCAGCGACCTCACCGTGGCCATCAAGGGCGCGCCCACCGTCGGCATCTGGGGCGCCACCACCCGGCCGGGCACGCTCGCCCACTGGCCGGGCGGCATCATCGTCTCGTTCCCGAGCAAGGGAACCGTCAACGGCCGGCTCGTGCTGGCGCCCGGCGACGTGAACCTGACGTTCAAGCGCTATTTCGAGGGGGAGGTCGCCCTCACCATCAAGGACGACTACGTGGTCGACGTGGAGGGGGCCGGCGTCGACGCCGACCTGATGCGCGACTACTGGGCCGCCTGGAAGGACCGCGACGCCTACGCGGTCTCCCACGTCGGCTGGGGCCTCAACCGCAACGCCCGCTACGACGCGCTGCAGATGTACGACCGGCGCGACACCAACGGCACCGAGCTGCGGGCGGTGGCGGGCAACTTCCTGTTCTCCACTGGCGCCAACGAGTTCGCCGGGCGCTACACCGCCGGCCATTTCGACCTGCCGATGATGCACACCACCATCGCGCTCGACGGGGATCTCGTCGTCGACGAAGGACGACTGGTGGACTGAGCGTGAGCGGCGCGCCGGGCGCGCGCCGCGTTCAGGCCGGCGTCGCCCGACCCCGTCCGGTCACTGCTCCAGCGCGTCGGCGCAGCGCGGCGCCGGCTGGTCGCCCCACGGCATGATCGGCACCGTCGAGGTGGAGTTCTTCGGGCTGCCCTCGATCAGCTTGTCGGAATAGACGAGATAGATCAGCACGTTGCGGTCGACGTCGCAGCCGCGGACGATGCGCATCTTCTTGAAGAAGAACGACCGCCGCTGGCGGAACACCTCGTCGCCCTGCTCGAAGGTGCCCTTGAACGACACCGGGCCGATCTGCCGGCAGGCCAGCGAGACGTCCGAGACCTCTTCCGCCACCCCGAACATGCCGGACACGCCGCCCTTTTCGGGCAGGGTGTAGTGGCAGGCGACGCCCGCCACCAGCGGGTCGTCGATGCCGTAGACCACCAGCTTGTGGTCCGGCGTCAGCATGTTCCACTTGGTCGACTTGTCGAAGATCCGGTCCGGATCCTCGGCGGAGGCCGGGGCGGACACGGCGAGGCTCGCCAGCGCGAGGACGAGCGCGGCGGCGAGCGACTTGGCGAGCGGGGACGTGGCCATCTTCGACGGGATCTCCTTCAGGGGTACGTCGATGAGATGGGAGTGGCCGGGGCGGTAGACAAGCCGGTTCCGCTGCCCCTCCGCTCAGTCGGCCGCGACCTGCACCGCCGACAGCTTCGCCTTGTACTCCGGCTCGACGTGGATGGTGACGATCGAATTGGGCACGCCGCCGCGCAGCCCCGCCTCGATGCGGTCGCAGATCGCGTGGGATTCCGAGACCGTCATCTCGCCGGGCACGACCAGGTGGAAATCGATGAAGATCGTCGGCCCGGAATGGCGGGTGCGCACGTCATGGGCCTGCATCGCGCCCGACGCGTGCCCGGCGATCAGCGCGGTGATCAGGTCCATCGTCTCCTGCGGCACGGCCTCGTCCATCAGGCCGCCCACCGAATCCCGGATCATCCGCCATCCCGACCACAGGATGTTCAGCGCCACCAGCATCGCCAGGATCGGATCGAGCACCAGCCACCCGGTGAGCCAGACGAGGGCGACACCGACGATCACGCCGCCGGAGGTCACGACGTCGGCCATGAGGTGGCGGCCGTCGGCCAACAGCGCCGGCGAGCGGGAGCGCCGGCCATGGCGCAGCAGCAGCCGCGCCCACACCAGGTTGACCACCGTTGCGATGCCGTTCACCGCCAGTCCCTCGACGGGGGCGTCGAGGGGGCTCGGGGCCAGCAGCGCCATGCCCGCCGTCGCGAAGATCGCGAGCGCGGCGATGACGATCAGCACGCCCTCCAGCACGGCGGAGAAATACTCCGCCTTGCTGTGTCCGTAGGGATGGTTGTCGTCGGCCGGGATCGCCGAGATGCGCACCGCAACGAGGGCCGCGGCGGCGGCTGCGATGTTGATGATGCTCTCGATCGCGTCGGACAGCAGCGCCACGCTGCCGGTCAGCCAGTAGGCCAGGAACTTGAGCGCAAACACGCCGCAGCCGATGGCAATGCTGCCGAGCGCGAGCTTGATCGCCTTGGTCATTCGGTCACCGAAGTCTGGGGCGTCTCCCCGCTCGGATCGGTTCGATCGAGCGAAACGGGACAGCCCAAGCTGTTGAAGCCGGAGCCGTGCCCGATCGGTTCGTCGACCTGACGGGGCATGGTTCCGGGACGCGGCCGCAGCCGTGACGATCGGGCCGGGAAGGGTCCGAATCGAACGTGTCCGACGCGCCCTGCAAGCACGCCGCGTCGCGCCCCTTGCGGGGCGGGATCCGCCGGATCCCGTCGTCGAATGTCTGTTCTACGCCGCGTAGGCTGGCCGGGAGGCCTGGTTGGCGGCGAGCACGTTCTGGAAGAACTGCTCGGCGCTTGCCTCCCACGAAAACGTTTCCGCGTAGGCCCGGCACCGGTCGCGTGGAATGTCGAGGGCCGCAAGGGCCGCCTTCCGGAGGTCGTTGTCAAGAACGCCGCACTCGGAATCCCCGACCACGTCGATGGGGCCCATGATCGGGAAGGCGGCGACGGGCACGCCGGCCGCCATCGCCTCCAGCAGCACCAGCCCCCAGGTGTCGGTCAGGCTCGGGAACACGAAGACGTCGGCCGAGGTGTAGTGGGCGACGAGTTCCTCGCCGAGCTTCGGGCCGGTGAACACCACGTCCCGGTAGCGGGACTTCATGTCTTCCAGCGCCGGTCCCCCGCCGACCACCACCTTGGTTCCCGGCAGGTCGAGCTTCAGGAAGGCCTCGATGTTCTTTTCCACCGAGACGCGGCCGACATACATGAAGATCGGGCCGGGCAGGTTCAGCGCCGGCGGCACGTCGGGACGGAACTTGTCGTGGTCGACGGCGCGCACCCAGCGGTAGAGGTTGGTGAACCCGCGTTCCGACAGCGAGCGCTCCAGGGTACTGTTGGAGACCATGCATCCGGCGCCCGCGTTGTGGAAGCGGCGCACGAACGAGTAGGACCAGCTCAGCGGCACCGGCACGCGCGCCGCGATGTATTCGGGAAAGCGCGTGTGGTAGCTCGTCGTGTAGGGCTGCTTGTTGATGAGGCACCACTTGCGCGCCATCATGCCCAGCGGGCCTTCCGTCGCGATGTGCATGTAGTCCGGCGCCATCTCGTCGATCCGGCGGCGGATCCCGGCCGGCGACGTGATGCTCAGGCGGATCTCCGGATAGGTCGGCAGCGGCACCGTGCGCAGACCTTCGGGCGACAGCACGTCGACTTCGATGCCCATGCGCCGAAGCTGCTCGATGGTGATCTGCAGCGTGGTGACGACGCCGTTGACCTGCGGATGCCAGGCATCCGTCACCATGACGATCTTGCTCATGCGGCGGCCTGCCGCGTGGTGGCGATCTTGGCCACCGGCTGCGAACCGATCTCGGTCCAGCGGATGAGCTCGAAGCGACCGTCCTGCGTCTCGCCGACGGCGGTGCAGCTTTCGACCCAGTCGCCGGTGTTGATGTAGTGCACCCCGTACTCCTCGTGCATCGCGGCATGGTGGATGTGGCCGCAGATGACGCCCTGCACGTCCCGGCGCTGTGCCTCGCCGGCCAGGGTCTGCTCGAACTTGCCGATGAAGTTGACGGCGTTCTTCACCTTCAGCTTGGCCCAGGCCGACAGCGACCAGTAGGTGAGCCCCAGCTTGCGCCGCACGATGTTGACCCAGGTGTTGATGCCGAGCGCGGTGACGTAGGCCCAGTCGCCGAGGAAGGCGAGCCACTTGGCGTGGCGCACGACGACGTCGAACTGGTCGCCGTGGATGACGAGGTAGCGCTGGCCGTCGAGGCCCTCGTGGATGATGCTGTCCACCACCTCCACGCCGCCGAAATGGGTGCCCACGTAGTCGCGCAGGAATTCGTCGTGGTTGCCGGGAATGTAGACGACCCTGGCGCCCTTGCGCGCCTTGCGCAGGATCTTCTGCACCACGTCGTTGTGCGCCTGGGGCCAGTACCATGACCGCTTCAGGCGCCATCCGTCGATGATGTCGCCGACGAGGTAGATGGTCTCGGCCTCGTGGTAGCGGAGGAAATCCAGAAGCAGGTCGGCCTGGCACCCGCGGGTGCCCAGATGGACATCGGAGATGAAGAGAGCGCGGTAGGTCTGCGTCTCGATCCGGTCTGGCACTGGCATCCTATCGACCACGATTCCGGTCCCGATGGCGTCGATGGGGTTGGCTGCAAGCTGTTTGCCAGCCTCAGCCTATTTCATCAACTCGATTCGAATATCAACTATATGACACCCCTGTGGTCGATTCACGACTCCGGGCCGCGACAAGGTGCCCGCGGCCGCCCCGTCCGGGTTCCGGAGGGCGCCCGACCCGCCGGAAATCCCCCTGCCGGATCAGCGCCGCCGGACCTGCATTGTGCATCGCGTCCGCTCCGGCCTACGGTTGACTCTTGCGCCTTCGTCCGTAGTGATAGCGGCACGTTTTTCCACCAGTCGCGGCGGATTTCGCCGTGTCGCACCGACAGCCGAAGATCCTGTTCGACACCGCGGCGGCCGGGGCGCTCGCCTGGGTGAATGCCAAAGGGGACGCAGGAATGCGATCGATTTTGTGTGCGGCGCACGCCGGTGGCCAGGGCAAGACGACCCTGGCCCAGCTCGTCTACCTCGGCCTGCAGCGGTCGGGGGCGAGCTACAAGCTGGCGTCCGCCGATTTCGTCGACGACACCGGCCGCTCGAAGATCGGCAAGATGTACCCCCAGCGGGTCACCGAGTTCGGCGTCGGCGCCGAGCTGTCGATCGCCAAGAAGGCGAACGACATGAACGCGTCCCTGAAATACTGGGACCGGCTCGGCCGCAGCCTTCTGGAAGGCGGCGTGGTGGTCGATCTCGGCGCCAACGTCGTGTCCCAGGTGACCGAGTGGGCCCGCGCCCGCCGGGTCAGCCAGATCTTCCAGTCGCGCAAGGCGCCGCCGGTCGACGTCATGCTGGTCTGCCGCGCCGAGAAGCACGCGATCGACGACATCGCCGACCTGGTCCGCCAGTTCAACGACCAGGACGTCATGCCGATCTCGCGCATGTACATCGTCCTCAACGAGGCCGGCGGCAGCTTCTCGAGCCTGAAGATCTCCCAGGAGCTCAACAAGATCGCCGAGAACCGCGCGCTCCACTACATCAAGCTGCCGCGCTGCACCTCCGAGCTGTGGCACCTGATGGAGCTGAACTTCGTGTCCATCGAGGACGCCCTGAACCTCACCGAGGACGAGGCGGCGGAGAAGTTCGACATCGACATCTGGGAAGCTACCTCGGGCGTCGCCGACCTGCGGATCTGGTTCGACCGCGTCTACGCGAACATGAAGGAAGAGGGCGTCTTCGAGGGCGCCTGATCCTTGCGCCGCCAGGTCGCCGCGATCCGGGCCGCCGTCTCCGAAAGGGGGCGGCGGCCCGTTCGTTTCGGGGGACCGCGGCGCGGCGGGCGGACCTATCCCCAGGAGAAGGCGCGGCCGCCCTTGAAGCGGCCCGCGCCGCGCGCCAGGTTTACCGGCGATGACATTGCACATCCTGAAACTCTGCGTCGGCGCGGACACGATCGACGACCTGCGCGGCTGGGTCGAGCAGCGGGTCGGCGCGCGCCGGGCCGCCGGCGAGGAGGCGGTGTCGCGCCACGTCACCCGCATGACGCCGAAGCGCGGCGACGAGATCGCCGGCTCCGGGTCGCTCTACTGGGTGATCCGCGGCTTCATCCAGGTGCGCCAGCCGATCCTTCGCATCGATCCCATCGTCGACGCCGACGGGGTCAAGCGGTGCGCGTTCGTGCTCGCCCCCGAGCTGATCGAGACGCGCAAGACGCCGCGGCGGCCGTTCCAGGGCTGGCGGTATCTCACCCCCGCCGAGGCGCCGCCCGACGACGCCGGGCTCGACGGCGACGACGACATGCCGGCCGACATGCGCCGCGAGCTGGCCGATCTGGGCCTGCTCTGACGCGCCCGCTCCCCATCTCCGGAAGGCCTTGCGACACGACGGCCTTTGCCTGCCGCGCCGGATGCGCCATCTAGAGGGGGTGAGCAAGGACAACCGACCCACCACCCGCACGCCCGTGCGCCCGACCGTGACGTCGACGACCGGCCAGCCGCCGGCCGAGCGGTCGCCGCGTGCCGACATCGACGCCTTCGTGGCGCGGTCGCGCGCCGCCGCCGCCTCGCCCGGCACCGGCCGGCGCGGCCGGCTGATGTTCGCGCTCGACGCCACCATGAGCCGCCAGGCGACCTGGGACCGGGCCTGCGCGATCCAGGCGGAGATGTTCCAGGAGGCCGGCAAGGTCGGCGGCCTCGACATCCAGCTCGTCTATTTCCGCGGCTTCGGCGAATGCCGCGCCTCCAAATGGGTCTCCGACACCTCCCGCCTGCGCGACCTGATGACGCGGATCGATTGCCGCGGCGGGCTCACCCAGATCCGCAAGGTGCTGGGCCGCGCCCTCGACGAGACGCGCACCGAAAAGGTGCACGCGGTGGTCTACGTGGGCGACTGCATGGAGGAGGCGGTCGACGAGCTCTGCGCGCGGGCCGGCGAGCTGGGGCTCCTGAAGGTGCCGGTGTTCGTCTTCCAGGAGGGCAGCGATCCGGTCGCCTCGCGCGCCTTCGCCGAGATCGCCCGGCTGTCGGGCGGCGCCCATCTGACCTTCCGCGCCGACGCCGCCGACGAGCTCGGCCGCCTGCTGCGGGCGGTGGCGGCCTACGCCGCCGGCGGCCGGGCGGCGCTCGCCGACATGAGCGCGCGCGGCGAAGAGGGCGCGCGGCTGCTGATCGGGAAAATGGGCTGAGATGATCTGGCTTCTGCTCGGGACCCTGGCGCTGGGCGCCATCGTGGTGGCGAGCCGCGGCTTCTCGCAGGCCGATCCGGCGGTGCTGGCACGGCGGCTGCGGATCGCGGGAGGCGTCGTCTGCGTGCTGGCGGCGGTGGGGTTCGCGGTGCGCGGGATCTGGCCGCTGTCGGGACCGCTCGGCCTGTTCGGGCTGTCGCTGCTCGGCTTCGGTCCGCTGGCCGGGATGCGCCGGTCGCGCGGGGCGCCGCGCTCAGCCGGTCAGTCGTCGTCGGTCACCACCGACTTCCTGCACCTGAGCCTCGATCACGACACCGGCGAGATCGCCGGCGAGGTGCGGGCCGGCCGGTTCGCCGGGCGCGGGCTCGACAGCCTGTCGAACGCCGATCTGCTGGAACTGCTGCACGAGGTCGCGGGCGACCCGGACAGCGTGACGCTAGTCGAAGCTTATCTCGACCGCCGGACGCCCGGCTGGCGTGAAGACCTCCACGAGGACGCGGGTGCGGGGGAGGGCCGCGCGTCGGCTGCGGGAGGTTCCCTGAGCGAAGAAGAGGCCTACGAGATCCTTGGTCTTCAGCCAGGCGCCGGAGAAGGGGAGATCCGCGCCGCGCACCGACGGCTCATGAAGGGTCTGCATCCCGACCGGGGCGGCAGCACGTTCCTTGCGTCGAAGATCAACGAAGCCAAACAGCGGCTTCTGCGCGGGCATAACTGACACGATACTCATCCCCTCGGCATCCCCAGTTTCAGCGGCGCGTTTCGCATCGGCGCCGGTCGTTCAGGTCGTTCGAAATCCAGGCAGGCGATGCCGGCGGTCCGGCCGCGCCGGCCTAGGACGATGGATTGAGCGCCCAGCAGGACACCTTGCGCTTCTTCAGTGCGCTGCAGGCTTCCCAGGCCTCCGACTTGGTCGCGAAGCCGGTGAAGCGGGCGCGGTAGAGGGTGCTGCCGTTGACGTCGACCCGCTCGGTGTAGATCTGGCGGTCGCCGAGGATCGAGCTGTTCTGGCGCTGGGCGTCGAGCAGCAGCGTCCGGGCGTTGCTTTCGCTTTCCGCCGCCGCGATCTGCACGTGCCAGCCGCTCGGCGCGGCCGCCGAAGGCGTGGGGGCGGCCGCGGTGGCGACGACGGACGAGGTGGCGTCCTCCGACAGGTCGACGCTGTCGGCCGAGCCGATGGCCGCGACCTGCTCGATCGGGTCGTTGGCCAGTTCCGCGGCGTTGACCGAGGCGGCATAGGCGGCGATCAGCTCCGGCGTCAGGCGCTGCGGCGTGTCCGGCGTCTCGGCGACGTAGACCGGCATCTCCGGACGCGAGGAGGGCACGGGCACGTCCTCGGGAGCGACGGCGGCCATCGCCGTACCGGCGTAGCCGCGCTTCGCCTTCGGGATGTAGGTGTTGATCAGGTCGGTCATGTGCTGGTCGCGGCTGCGGCCGGTGCGCCCGCCCATCACCACGGCGACGATGAACCGGCCGTCGCGCTTCACCGAGGCCACCAGGTTGAAGCCGGAGTCGTTGATGAAGCCGGTCTTGATGCCGTCGACGCCGTCGACCTTGCCGAGCAGCCGGTTGTGGTTGCGGTAGGACTGGCCGCGGTAGGTGAAGGAACGGGTGTTGAAATAGCTGTAGTAGACCGGGAAGTCGCGCTGCACGGCGAGGCCGAGGCGCGCCAGGTCGCGGGCCGTCGTGTACTGGGCGCGGTTCGGCAGGCCGGAGGCGTTGCGGAACACGGTGGAGCGCATCCCGAGCCGGCGGGCCGTGCTGGTCATCCGCTCGGCGAACTTTTCCTGGGAGCCACCGATCTTTTCGGAGATGGCCACAGCCACGTCGTTGGCCGACTTCGTCACCAGCGCGCGGATCGCATCACGGGTGCGGATCGTCTGGCCCGGCTTGAAACCGATCTTGGAGGGCACCTGCTTGGCCGCGAACGCCGACACCGGGATCGGCGTGTCCAGCGTCATCCGGCCGGCGCGCAGTTCCTCGAAGAGGATATAGAGCGTCATGATCTTGGTGACGGATGCGGGGTAGCGCTTTTCGTCCGCGTGGCTGGCAAACAGCGTCTCCCCGGTCGATCCGTCGACCACGATCGCCGCATATTTCGAATTGGCTTCGCCGCTGTGGGTGGAAACCGCGAGGGCCGTCGCGCTGATCAGCACGACCGCCGCCAGGCGGGCAAACCACTCTGCCCATCCCGCGTTCGCTGAAGCTCGCCCGGTGCTCATTGGAAAACCTTTACTCGCTACGCATGGTGCCGCCTCGTCCGGACCCTGCTCTGTGGCCGGCTTCCGGGCTGGTGACATTGCACCGTAGGGGGAAGCGGTTATCGGGGCGTAAACACGGTCTGAACTTTTTGCCCGATGAGGCGTTCGCGGGGCTGTCTTGACGGGCATTGTGCGACGCAGCACACTCGAGATTGTGATCCCGAACCTCCCTTCCTCCGCGCAGCAGCAGGTGTTCCCATGACCAATGGCCTCGAGCAGTTCCAGACGATCGGCAAGGAGGGTCTGGAGGCGGCGATGAAATCGCTCGGGGTGGCCCAGGAGGGGTGCCAGGCGATCACCGCGGAGCTGGCCGGCTATTCGCGCAAGAGCCTGGAGGACGGCTCGGCGGCGCTCGAAAAGATGATGGCGGCGCCCAGCGTCGAGAAGGCCGTCGAGACCCAGATCACCTACGCCAAGTCCGCCTATGAAGGCATGGTCGGCGAAATGACGCGGCTCGGCGAGCTTTACGCCGCCGTGGCGCAAGGTCTTTTCCAGACGGCCGGCGGCGTGACTGCCAAAATGTATGGAAAATAGAATTGTTCGGCTCGGTTGAGCTCTTTTGTTCTGTTCAACTTCCAAAGAGTCCGGCGCCGTGGCGCCGGGCTTTTTTATTTTCCGGGAGACGGGCCAAATAGTATGGCCGGTGCATTGCGCCGTCGAGTGAGCGGCTTACAATAGCCGCAACGGCCTCTTACATCTGTCAGTGAAAGGCACTGCAAAGGAGGCGCATCGGGACGGTCCCGCGGCCATCGCCGAAAGCCGAGACGGTCCCCGCGCCGGACTGAATCATCCGGGATGATCCGTCCTCGAACCTGTCGCGAGAGACGGCTCCCCATAGTGTGACTTCGACACGTTCCCCGCTGGACGCCATCATGTCCGGGCGGGTGGACCCCGAAACGGACGAGCCGACCGCTTGCTGGACCGAGTTATTGCTTGTCACCACGGACCGACCGCCATGCGGACCAGCCCGATTGTGATGACGAAATCCGACAAAGACGACGACCAGTCCGGTACGGTCGTCGTCACGCGCACGCGGCCGAAGACGAAGCGGCCGAGCATGTACCGTGTACTGCTGCTCAACGACGACTACACGCCGATGGAGTTTGTGGTGCACGTGCTGGAGAGCTTCTTTCAGAAGAGTCGCGACGAAGCGACCCAGGTCATGCTCCACGTCCATCATCATGGCGTGGGTGAATGTGGGGTCTACACGTACGAAGTCGCGGAAACCAAAGTGACCCAGGTCATGGATTTCGCGCGTAAGCACCAGCATCCTCTGCAGTGCGTCATGGAGAAGAAGTGAGGAACCCTCGTGCCATCATTCTCCCGTAGCCTTGAAAAGGCGCTGCACCAGGCGCTCGCCTTTGCCAATGAGCGTCACCAGGAATACGCCACCCTCGAGCACCTTCTGTTGGCGCTCGTCGACGATCAGGATTCCGCGGCCGTCATGCGGGCCTGCAACGTCGACCTCGAGAAACTGAGGCGCGATCTCGTCGAGTACGTCGATACGGAACTCGACAACCTCGTCACGGATTCCGGCGACGATTCCAAGCCGACCGCCGGCTTCCAGCGTGTCATTCAGCGCGCGGTCATCCACGTCCAGTCCTCCGGGCGCGACGAGGTGACCGGGGCGAACGTGCTCGTCGCGATCTTCGCCGAGCGCGAAAGCCATGCGGCGTTCTTCCTGCAGGAGCAGGACATGACCCGCTACGACGCGGTGAACTACATCTCGCACGGTATCGCCAAGCGGGCAGGCATGTCGGAATCGCGCTCGTCGCGCGGCGCCGACGACGACCAGGCGACCGTCGAGGGCGGCGAACGCGTCAAGCGCAAGACCGACGCGCTCGAGGCCTACTGCGTCAATCTCAACGAGAAGGCCTCGAAGGGTAAGATCGATCCGCTGATCGGTCGCGCCAACGAGATCCGCCGCACCATCCAGGTCCTTTGCCGGCGCCAGAAGAACAATCCGCTTCTGGTCGGCGACCCGGGCGTCGGCAAGACGGCGATCGCCGAAGGCCTCGCCAAGCGCATCGTCGACGACGACGTGCCGTCGGTGCTCGCCGACGCGACCATCTTCGCCCTCGACATGGGCTCGCTCCTCGCCGGCACCCGCTATCGCGGCGACTTCGAGGAACGGTTGAAGCAGGTCGTGAAGGAGATCGAGGAATATCCCGGCGCGATCATGTTCATCGACGAGATCCACACGGTGATCGGCGCCGGCGCCACCTCCGGCGGGGCGATGGACGCGTCGAACCTCCTGAAGCCGGCTCTGGCCTCGGGCTCGATCCGCTGCATCGGCTCCACCACCTACAAGGAGTACCGGCAGTTCTTCGAGAAGGACCGGGCCCTCGTCCGGCGCTTCCAGAAGATCGACGTCAGCGAGCCGTCGGTGCCCGACGCGATCGAGATCCTCAAGGGCCTCAAGCCCTACTTCGAGGAGTACCACTCGATCCGCTTCACCAACGACGCCATCAAGGCGGCGGTGGAGCTGTCGTCGCGCTACATCAACGACCGCAAGCTGCCGGACAAGGCGATCGACGTGATCGACGAGACCGGGGCGTCGCAGATGCTTTTGCCGGAAGCCCGCCGCCGCAAGACGATCGGCGTGAAGGAAATCGAGGCGACCATCGCCACGATGGCCCGCATCCCGCCGAAGTCGGTGTCGAAGGACGATGCGGAGACGCTGCGCAATCTCGACGAGAACCTGAAGCGCGTCGTCTACGGTCAGGACGCGGCGATCGACAAGCTGTCCTCGGCGATCAAGCTCGCCCGGGCCGGCCTGCGCGAGCCGAACAAGCCGATCGGCAACTACCTGTTCTCCGGCCCCACGGGCGTCGGCAAGACCGAGGTTGCCCGTCAGCTCGCCTCGACGCTGGGCGTCGAGCTCCTGCGCTTCGACATGTCGGAGTACATGGAGCGGCACACCGTCTCTCGGCTGATCGGCGCGCCTCCGGGCTATGTCGGCTTCGACCAGGGCGGTCTCCTGACCGACGGGATCGACCAGCATCCGCACTGCGTCCTGCTCCTCGACGAGATCGAGAAGGCGCATCCGGATCTGTTCAACATCCTTCTGCAGGTGATGGACCACGGCAAGCTGACCGATCACAACGGCAAGCAGATCGACTTCCGCAACGTCATCCTGATCATGACGACCAACGCGGGTGCCGCCGACATGGCCAAGGCGCCGATCGGCTTCAACCGCGCCAAGCGGGAAGGCGACGACACCGAGGCGATCAACAAGCTGTTCACGCCGGAGTTCCGCAACCGTCTGGACGCCATCATCCCGTTCGGCAGCCTGCCGGCGGAAGTGATCTACCAGGTCGTCACCAAGTTCGTTCTCGAGCTCGAGGCGCAGCTGGCCGATCGCAACGTCACCTTCGAGCTGTCCGACGCGGCCATCAAATGGCTCGCCGAGGAAGGCTACGACGAACGCATGGGCGCCCGCCCGCTCGGCCGGGTGATCCAGGAGCACATCAAGCGGCCGCTCGCCGACGAGGTGCTGTTCGGCAAGCTCATGAAGGGCGGCACGGTGAAGGTCGACGTCGAGGAGAAGGACGGCAAGAAGCAGCTGTCGCTCGAGACGATCGCCGACACCGTGGTGAAGCCGAAGCCGCCGGCCCGGCCGAAGAAGAAGCCGGCCGCGAAGAAGCCCTCGCGCTCGAGCGGCTCAGGCTCCGGCGGTTCGGGCGGCTCCGGTTCGTCCGGCCCGTCCGGCGGCGTGCCGGCGAAGCGTCCCTCCAAGGGCAGCCTCGTTCCCAAGGTGCCGCTGACCCAGTAGGCTCCGGCCCGCGCCTCCGCACCGGAGCGCCCCCGACACGATACACAGGCGCCGGCCCGCAGGGGTCGGCGCCTTTTTTCTGCGCGCTCTCCCGCCGTGCCGGGCCGATCGACGCCCGTCCGGTGGCGCCGCGGGCCGGCCGGCGCGCGCTGTGTCGCGTCCCGGCCTCTCGGCGCTTCGGTCGCCGCCGCAACTGTGCTACCCGCATGAGGTGCCGACCCTGCGTGTGAGTCTCTCGGTGATCGACCCTCCGTCCCCTTCCGCGTCTCCCTCCGCCATGCGCTGGTTCCTGAAGGGGGTCACCAAGCTGGTCTCGGTGCCGGCCGCCGTCCTGATGACGGCGCAGGTGGGCTTCGCGGCGCTTGCCCGCGACGCCGGCTTCAGCCTCGGCGAGACGGTGATGATCGCGATCTCGGTGTGGGCGCTGCCGGCCCAGGTCGTCTACGTCGGCTCGCTCAAGGCCGGCGCCGGCTGGTTCGCCACCATCCTCGCCGTGTCGCTCTCCTCCATGCGCTTCCTGCCCATGCTGATGGCGTGGACCCCGGTGGTGCGCGCCGAGCGCACGCGCCGGCGCTGGCTCTTCCTCATGTCCCACTTCGTGGCGGTGACGTCGTGGGTGTTCACCATGGCGGAGATGCCGTCGACGCCGCGCGCCAACCGGCTCGCCTACTTCACCGGCTTCGCGGTGGCGCTGGTGAGCGTCAACGTCGCCGCCGTGGCCATCGCCTATGTGGCGGTGGGCCACATGCCGGGCTGGCTGTCGGCGGCGCTGCTGCTGCTGACGCCGCTCTATTTCCTGCTGGCGCTGGCCGGCGCCGGGCGGGTCCGCGAGGATCACCTGGCGATGGGCTTCGGCCTCGTCCTCGGCCCGCTCCTGCACCACCTCGGCGTCGGCCTCGACCTTCTGTGGACCGGCCTCGTCGGCGGCACGCTCGCCTACGTCCTCGGCCGGTGGAAGAGGCGGCACCCATGACCGCGGCCGACAGCCTGACCCTGCCGGGCCTCGGGCCCTACCTCACCATCCTCGTGGCGGCTGCGCTGCCCACCCATGTGTGGCGGTGGCTCGGGGTGCTGTTTGCCGGCAAACTGTCGGAGGACTCCGAGGTCTTCCGATGGATCAAGGCGGTGGCGACCGCGCTGGTGTCCGGCCTGATCGCCCAGCTGATCCTGTTCCCCAGCGGCACGCTCGCCGAGGTCGCGGTGCCGGTGCGCATCGCCTGCGTCGTGCTCGGCATGGCGGTCTACTTCGCCACCCGCAAGAACCTGGCCCTCGGCATCCTCGCCTCCGAAGCCGCCCTCATCGCCGCCTGGTTCCTGCTCTGAGGCGGACGCGGTCCGCCGGCCGGCCGCACGGCAGCGCGGGTCGCGTGGTTGCACGTCCGCGTTGACTGCTCGCAATGAGTGTGTGACCTTCTGCTGGCACAACCAGTGGGGGTGGCCCGATGCTTCGCTTTCTATCTTCTTCACCAAGCTCTCTGGGGCCGACAGGCAGGCGACACCGCTGGCGCGAGGCAGCACGCGTCGGAGCCGTGATCGCCATCGTGACGACAGTCGCCGCGTGCGCGACGGCCAAGCCGAACTTCGACTTTGCGCGTACGACGCTGGGCTATCGGAACTCCGGCCTTTTCAACGAGGGTCGGGTCTTCTTCTGGGACACGACAACGAATGACCTGATCGATCTGAATGACAGCGTCGCGCTGCGGCATGAGGGCTCGGTCGGTCCGCAGAACCTCATGGCGAGCAACGTTCGCGGGTTTGATGTCGAGGTGCAGGGGATCCAGAGTGAATTGCTGACACAACGGGTCGAGGCGGACGTCAGAGCCTTTCTCGCCAACGAACTCTCGTTCGAGGTGAAGGACGCTGTCCGTAAGACCAACTCCAACGCACGCGCGGCGCTGGAGGGGAAGTATCGGGAAATCCAGCCGGATAACGGCTACCGCCGCTGGCGCGTTCGCGAACTGGCCAAGAATCCAGCGCGCTACAAGCTGGTCGTCATTACCGAGCCGGTCTATGCGTCCAGCGAGGTCATATCGGTGGCTGGCGAAGCCGGTGGGAGCGTCAATGCATCGATCCCGTCATTGGGGGGCGGCAAGATCGCCATCAACCTCAAGAATGCAACGGCAGCCAACTGCTCCGGCGTGAACGCGCTGTGCTTCTTCAACGTATTTGTTGCAGAAGGATCGTTGGTCGCGTCGAAGGGGGAAAAGGTGCTCGCCTTCCAGTCTGCCGGTCCGGTCTCCCAGGACAAGCTCACCCAGGCCTTCCGCAAGCTCATTTGACCCGGTTGCGGCGGTCCTGCCGCTCCGGCCCGCCACGGTCGGGGCAGGGGCGGCGCCGGCCGCCGCCCGCTTGCCGCTCAGCCCGCCGCGAGCGCGGCCTTCAGCTTTTCCGCCTGCGCGGTCAGCATGTCCTTGTCGGCCATCTCGCCGGTGTGGGGGCGCAGCGCCACGCCCTCGTAGCGCGGCAGGATGTGGACGTGGGTGTGGAACACCACCTGTCCGCCGGCCGGCTCGCAGAAGTGCTGCACGGTCACGCCGTCCGCCTGAAACGCCTGCTTGGCGGCGCGGGCGAGCCGCTGCGCGGTGGCCATCGTCGCGGTCAGGTCCTCCGGCGCGATGTCGAGGATGTTGCGCGAGGCGGCCTTCGGGATCACCAGGCAGTGGCCGTCCGAGCGCGGCATGATGTCCATGAAGGCGAATGTCCTGTCGTCCTCATAGACCTTCATCGCCGGCATCTCGCCGCGCAGGATCTTGGCGAAGACGTTCTGGTCGTCGTAGGGAACGGTGGTCATGTCGGCTCCGGTTCGCATGGGGTCCGCCCGACCCCGGATCAGGATGGCGCCGGCAAGAATCGGCGCCTGGCCATCAAACCCGATCGATCCCGGCATTCAAGGGCCGATGCTCGGTCCGCCCGCGTCAGCGCTGCTCGGAGGGATCGCCGCGCTTGTAGGGCGCGTGCTCGGCGAGGATGCCGCGCTCCACGTCCATGGCGTGGCGTTCGCGCTCCAGATACTCCGCGATCGCCCGGCGCAGGCCCGGGTGCAGGATGTAGTGGGCCGACCGCGTCACGTGCGGCTCGTAGCCGCGCGCCAGCTTGTGCTCGCCCTGGGCGCCCGCCTCGACGCGGGCGAGCCCGCGCGCCAGCGCGAAGTCGATCGCCTGGTAGTAGCAGATCTCGAAATGCAGGAACGGGTGGTCCTCGGTGCAGCCCCAGTAGCGGCCGTAGAGCGTGTCGGAGCCGATCAGGTTCAGGGCGCCTGCGATCGCCCGTCCGTCGCGCCGCGCCAGCACCAGCGCCACCCGGTCGGCCATCGTCGCGCCCAGCGCCGAGAAGAACGCGCGGTTCAGGTACGGCCGGCCCCATTTGCGCGCGCCGGTGTCCATGTAGAAGCCGTAGAAGGCGTCCCAGTGCGCCTCGGTGAGGTCCGCCCCGCTCGCCCATTCGATCTCCAGGCCGGCGGCCAGCGCGTCGCGGCGCTCGCGGCGGATCTGCTTGCGCTTGCGCGACGAAAGTGCTGCGAGAAACCCCTCGAAGTCGCCGTAGCCCCGGTCCTCCCAGTGAAACTGCACGTCGGTGCGCGGCAGGTAGCCGCGCGCCACCAGCGTCTCCCATTCCGGCTCCATGAGGAAGGTCACGTGCACCGACGAGGCGTCGGCCTGGTGGGCGAAGGCCGCCAGCCCGTCGGCCAGGTGCGTGCGCAGCGCCGCCTCGTCCGGGCCCGGCCGCACCAGCAGCCGCGGCCCGGTCGCCGGCGTGAACGGCACCGAGACCTGCAGCTTCGGATAGTAGGCGCCGCCGGCGCGCTCGAAGGCGTCGGCCCAGCCGTGGTCGAACACGTATTCGCCCTGGGAATGGACCTTGAGATAGCTCGGCGCCGCCGCCACCAGCTCGTCATCGGCGTCGCGGATCAGGAGCGGGCGCGGATACCAGCCGGCCTCCGGGCCGACGCAGCCGGTTTCCTCCAGCGCGCTCAGGAAGTCGTGGTCGACGAACGGATCGTAGGGGCGGGGCGGGGTCCCCTCCGCCACCAGCTCGCCCGCCGTCCGGCGCCAGCCCGGGTTGGCGAGGCGGTTCCATTCGTCGCGATCGACGGCCGATACGCCTTCGACGGCTTGCAGGACGAGGGCGGCGGGATCGGTCGGCTCGACGGACATGATGTCTCGATACTCGCGAGGCGGGCGGGCCGCCCGTCGCCGCCCGGGGGCAATTCCCCGGGTGGGCAAGGCAGGCTGCGGATACAGACCCCATAGGGTAGGCGATGCGGCGCCGGCCACAAGGGGCGGATCGGCGGCGCGGGGCCGGCCGTCCGCCGGCTCAGGCGCGGAAGCCCTCGAAAATGATCTGGTCGGCCACGCGTGCGGCCTTCTGCCGCTCCGTCTGGGAGCGCACGGTCCAGGTGAGCAGCGCCACGCCGAACAGGCGCCGGAGCAGGCTGGTCGACAGCGTCGGCAGGTCGTGGATGCGGTAGGCGACGAAGTCGGGCCGGGTGCGCGGGGCGTGCAGCAGGTGGGTCAGCGCGAACCGCTCCATCACCGACAGGCGCGGGAAATCGCGCACGTTGGAGCTGTCGCGCGCGACGATCCCGTGCGGCCGGTCGGGCATCAGGCCGCGGCTCGCCGCCACCATGTCCGGGTCGAACGACATGAGCGCCACCGGCCCGGCGTATCCCGCAAGCGCCTCCGCCGTGCGGCGGGGCAGTTCCGGGTCGCGGGCGCGCTGCCATTCGGTCTTCAGCTCCAGCACCAGCGGCGTGCGGCCGGCCACCGTCGCCAGCAGCGCGGCGAGCGTCGGGATCGCCTCGCTGGTACCGCGCAGGGTGACGGCGGCGAGCTCTTCGGCGGTGCGCGCGCGCAGCGGGCCGTCCGCGTTGGTCATCCGGTCCAGGGTGCCGTCGTGGAACACCATCGGCACGCCGTCGGCGGAAAGCTGCAGGTCCACCTCGATGGCGTAGCCGCCCTCGACCGCCGCGGTGGCGGCCGACAGGCTGTTCTCCACGGCGCCGGTGTCGGCGCCGTGCAGGCCGCGATGGGCGATCGGGCGGGCTGTCAGCCAGGGTGCGCCGGCCATGGTGCTCTGTCCCGGGGCCGCGGTGTTCCTTCCGCGCCTCAGGCGACCTCGAAGATCGCCTCGACCTCGACGGCGACGCCGAACGGCAGCGAGGCGACGCCCACGGCCGAGCGCGCGTGCTTGCCGCGATCGCCCATCGCCTCGACGAAGAAGTCGGAGGCGCCGTTGATCACCTTCGGCTGGTCGGTGAAATCGGCGGTGGAGTTCACGAAGCCGCCGACCTTCACCAGCCGCACGATCTTCTCCAGGTCGCCCAGCGCCGCCTTCGCCTGGGCGAGCACGTTGATGGCGCACAGCTTGGCCGCCGCCTGGCCCTCTTCCACGCCGTAGTCGGCGCCGAGCTTGGCCACGTGCTGCAGCCCGTCGGGGCCCATCGGGATCTGGCCGGAAATGAACAGCTGCGATCCGGAGCGCACCGCCGGCACGTAGTTGGCGGCGGGGGCGGCGGGCGTCGGCAGCGTGATGCCCAGGCCGGCGAGGCGGCTTTCGATGGTGTCGGCCATGACGATGTCCTTCTGTGGAATGCGGGCGTGCTGCCCCTTCATGTCGGATGTGTGCGGAGGCGGCAAGTGGGCGGCGCCGCGGATGGCCCTGCCTCGCGAAGGTCGTTATCCTCGTCCACGGTGCCGCCGTCGCCCCCGGCCGTCAGCCTCGGCCGTCCCTGTAGCTTTGCCGCGGACGAAGGGTCTTGCATCCGTCATGCGAGACCGTCCACTCTGCCGCCGCGTTGCCGCGCCGGCGACGGCCCAAGATCGGAATGCGAGGATCCCCATGCGTCTCATGGTTGCCGCCGTGGCATCCGCCCTGCTTCTGCCGCCGCTCTTCTGCCCGGCTCAGGCGGCGGCGGACGACGTGGATCCCGCCGGCATCGCGAAGGGGCTGCTGCCGCACCGCGCGGTCTACGACATCAGCCTCGACGATGCCTCCTCGTCGTCCAACATCTCCGGCGTCTCCGGCCGGCTGGTGTTCGAGGTGACGGGCTCGTCCTGCGAGGGCTTCACCGTCAACAGCCGCTTCGTCACCGAGGTCAACGACCAGGACGGCGCCCAGCGCGTCACCGACCTGCGGTCCAGCACCTACGAGAACGCCGACGCCGACAGCTTCCAGTTCCTCAGCCGCACCTTCACCGACCAGCGGCTCCAGGAAGAGGCCAAGGGCTCGGCCCGCCGCGCCGACGACGCGGTGGTGGTCGACCTGACCCAGCCGCAGGAAACCAAGCTGCGGTTCGATGCCGACGTGATGTTCCCGACCCAGCACCTGATCCACCTGATCGCATCGGCCGAGGCGGACCAGCGGGTGGTCCAGGCGGACCTCTACGACGGCTCGGATGCCGGTGCGACGATCTACACCACCACCGCGATCCTCGGGGCGGTGTCCGACGAGCCGGTCGGCGACGATGCGGACTCCACGCTCGCCGATGCGGTCGGCACCACCCGCCACTGGCCGGTGAGCCTCTCCTATTTCGATCTGTCGAAGGGCCAGGTGGGCGAGCTCACGCCGATCTACACCCTGCGCTTCCAGCTCTTCGAAAACGGCGTCAGCCGGGACCTGCGCCTCGACTACGGCAGCTTCACCCTGTCCGGAAAGCTCGTCGAACTCGACCGCCTCCCCCGCTCCACCTGCAAGTAGGGGCGGGGTCGGCAACGCCGTCCGCCCTACCGTCGCGGCTTGCCGCCGTCGGGGCGGAATGTGAGGCCGAGCTCCACCGTCCGGTCGCCGAACTTGCCGCGCAGCCGGTCGATGGCGAGCTCCGCCTGGGCGCGCTTGGCGCGCTGGGGCTCCAGGAGGTCGGTCGGATCGGCGTTGATCACCGGCTCCAGCTCCGACACGCCGATGCCGATCAGCCGGAAGCTGCGGCCGTCGATCTCCCGGGCGAGCAGGTCGGCGCCGGTGGAGAAGATGCGGTCGGCGAGCCGCGTCGCGTCGGGAAGCTGGCGCGCCCGCGTCGTCAGCTTGAACTCCCGCGTCTTCAGCTTCAGCGTGACGGTCCGCCCGGCGATCTCCTGCGCCTTCAGCCGCGCCGACACCTTCTCCGACAGCCGCCGCAGGATCGGCAGCAGCGTCGCCGCGTCGGCAATGTCGGTGTCGAAGGTGGTTTCGGCGCTGACGCTCTTGCGGCCGTCCGAGGGGTCGACGCGGCGCGGGTCTATGCCGTTGGCGAGCCGGCCCAGCCGCTGCCCCTGGGCGCCGAGGCGGCGCATCAGCGTCTCCTCCGAGGCCGCCTGCAGGTCGCGCACCAGCCGGAAGCCGGCGGCGCGCAGCGTCCGCTCCAGCGCCGGGCCGACGCCCGGCAGCTTCGACACCGGCTCCTCGGCCAGCCGCTCCACCGCTTCGGCCTGGTCGATCACCACGAAGCCGCGCGGCTTGTCGAAGTCGGAGGCGTACTTCGCCAGGAACCGGTTCGCCGACAGGCCGACGGAGATGGTGATGCCCACCTGCCGCTCGACGCGGCTCGCGAACTTCGCCAGCGTCACGGCCGGGCTCGCCCCGTGCAGCAGCTCGGTGCCGGCGAGGTCCAGGAACGCCTCGTCGATGGAGATCGGCTGCACCAGCGGCGTCAGCTCGTCCATCAGCGCGCGGATCTCGCGGGCGACGGCGGCGTATTTCGCCATGTTCGGCTTGATGACGACGGCGTCGGGGCAGGCCTCCAGCGCCTTGAACATGGGCATCGCCGAGCGCACGCCGGAGATCCGGGCGATGTAGCAGGCGGTGGAGACGACGCCGCGCTTGCCGCCGCCGATGATCAGCGGCTTGTCGGCGAGCGACGGGTCGTCGCGCTTCTCCACCGAGGCGTAGAAGGCGTCGCAGTCGACGTGGGCGATGGCGAGCTCCGTCAGCGAGCGGTGCTGCACCAGCCGCGGGCTGCCGCAGGCGGGACAGCGCGTGCGGCGGGCGGCGCCGTCCTCGAAGCTGGTGTGGCAATCGCGGCAGAGACCGGGCATGCCCGTGCGATCCGTGGTCAGGGTGGGTGCGGGACGGGCCCGGCGCGGCATCGCCTGCGCATCAGGTTCACATCCGGCGTGCGAAGACTATCATGCGCCGGTTCGCGGTCGATTCGAAGACCCATGCGGCGGGCTGCACAGGGCAGCCGTCCGGGCCGCGCATTCCGGGGGATGCATGCCGAAACGGGTTCTGATCGTGGAGGACAACGAGCTCAACATGAAGCTCTTCCACGACCTGTTGGAGGCGTCCGGCTACGACGTCGTGGAGAGCCGCAACGGCACCACGGCGATCACGCTCGCCCGGTCCGAGCGCCCCGACCTGATCATCATGGACATCCAGCTCCCCGAGGTCTCCGGCCTCGACGTCACCCGCCAGATCAAGGCCGACGACGATCTGAAGGCGATCCCCATCGTCGCCGTCACCGCCTTCGCCATGAAGGGCGACGAGGAACGCATCCGCCAGGGCGGCTGCGAGGCCTATCTGTCGAAGCCCATCTCCGTCGACAAGTTCCTGGAAACGGTCCGCACGTTCATCGGCGAGGCCTGATTTCTTTTCCCCTCGCGCCGAGTGCGCGATGCGAACCGGCTCCGGGGGGCGGCCTGAGTCCGGTCCGCTCACGCGAGCTCGCTTCGCTCGCCGCTCACGCGGGCGCGGCCTGACCGGCCGGCGCGCGGTCGCGCGCTGGTGGGTGCGGGCGGCGAGAACGGAGGCGGGTTTTCTCCGCGGCTGCCCCAAACTCCGCTCATCCCCGCGAAAGCGGGGATCCATTAGGGCGCGTCGGCAAGCTCAGGCCGGATGATGGGGAATCGAGCCCCACCCCAACCTCCGCTCATCCCCGCGAAGGCGGGGATCCAGGGCGGCGGGCCGCAGGCTCTCCGCGCGCCATGTGATCCGGCAAAGTCTGATACAGCGGCTGAAATCCCCGGGCGTCCTATCCGGAGCCGCTAGACCCCGAAGGTGACGCTGCCGTCGGCGCCGATGGTCCAGGCGGGGTTGAAGGCGATCTCCCAGGCGTGGCCGTCGGGGTCGGCGACATAGCCCCGGAGCCCGCCGTGGGGCGGCGCCTCGGCGTTGCGCAGGATCGTGCCGCCCGCCGCCGCCAGCCGGTCGAGCGCCGGCTGGACGTCGGCGGCGGCCGCCACGTTGTGGGCGAGCGCGAAGGCGCCCGGCCCCTCGGCGGGCGGCCGGTTGCTGTCCTCGGCCAGCGCCTCGCGCCGCCACAGGCCGAGCACGAAGCCGTTCATCTGGAAGAACACGATCTCGCCGGCGATCTCGAACACCGGCGTCCAGCCAAACCCCTCCGCATAGAACCGCCGCGACCGCTCGGGGTCGGCAACGCCGAGGGTGAGGACGGCCATCTGCTGCTGCATGGGGATCCCTCCGGACAACGCAAAAAGCGCCGGACGGCATAGCCGTTCGGCGCTCTGGAGCCTGGACCCCGTCCGGTGAAACCACCTTGGTCGACGGAAGACGGCTACGGATCAGATCGGTCGGGCAGGGCCCTGTCCAGCGGACCAGGCGGTCCGGACGGGGCTTGCCCTCAGCGCGGCGAGAGGTGCCGGGCTATTTGATCTTCGCTTCGCGGAACTCGACGTGCTTGCGCACCTTCGGGTCGTACTTCGTCTTCACCATCTTCTCGGTCATGGTCCGGGAATTCTTCTTGGCGACGTAGAAGTAGCCGGTGTCGGCGGTCGACACGAGGCGGATCTTGATGGTGGTAGCCTTGGCCATGTCGGCAGTCCCTGGCGCTGGAGCATTCCCGGTGAAGCGGAAGCCGCTTCGCGTGCGCGAAAATGCGAGTGATGAAACGGTCGGTCGGCGCGCCGTTTCGGCCTGATCGCGCGCGGTCTGTGCGCAATCGGTCCGATCGGACGACGTCGGTCACGTGGATCGCGCGTGGCCCCGGCCGCCGATGGGCTCCGTGGGTGCGGAAATCGTGAAGCGCGAAACCTAGTCACCGCGGCGGCAAAGTCAAGCGGCGTTCGCGCGCGGCCCGCTTCAGGCGGCGCGCGCCTGCGCGATGCGCACCGCCGCCAGCACCGCGTAGGCGGCGAAGAAGCCGGCGACGGCGACCGGCAGCCCGTTCGGCGGCCACAGGTCCAGGCTGATGCCGATGAGCGCCGGGCCGACCAGCATGCCGGCCGCGTACATCATCACGAAGGCGGAGTTGGCGGCGGCGAGGTCGGTGCCGGAGAAGCGGGCGCCGAGATGCGTGAGCCCGACGGTGTAGAGCCCGCCGGTCATCCCGCCCCAGACGAACAGCAGCGCCAGCAGCGCCGTCAGGTCGCCGGCGGCGAGCGGCATGGCGAGCGCCCCGGCGACGCCCACCAGCGCGCAGACGAGCAGCAGCACCCGCCGGTCGACCCGGTCGGCCATGAGGCCGAGCGGGATCTGCGTGACGACGTTGCCGAGCGCCATCGCCGAGACCAGCAGCGCCGCCTCGCGCGGCGTGAAGCCGAGTTCCAGCCCGTACACCGGCAGGAGCGCCAGCCCGCCCGCCTCCACCGCGCCGAACGCCATCACCGCGAAGACGGCAGCCGGCGCCACCATCAGGAAGGTGACGACGTTGGTCTTCGGCCGGGCGAGCCCGCTCGGCGCCTTGTTGCGGGCGACCGCCATCGGCACCAGCGCCAGCAGGAAGATCCCCGTGCCGATCAGGAACGGCGTGGCGCCCGCGGTGCCGACCAGCCCGAGGATGGCGGGGCCTGCGGCGAAGCCCAGCGACAGCATCGTCGCGTAGATGCCGATGGCGAGCCCGCGCTTGCCGTCGGGTGCCAGCGCGTTGATCCAGAATTCGCCGACGGCGAACGTCGTCGTCGCCGCCGCGTAGAACAGGAAGCGCAGCGGAAACCACGCCCACAGCGCATCGATCAGGTGGAAGAACGGGAAGGTGGCCGCCATCACCGCCAGCGCCGTCATGGCGACGCGGGCGGTGCCGAGCCGGCTCACCGCCGCCGGAACGGCCAGCGGCACCAGCATCGAGGCGATGCCGCCCACCGCCGAGTTGAGGCCGATCATCGCGGTGGAGACGCCGCGCGCCTCCAGCACCAGCGACAGCAGCGGCATGCCGAGGCTGATCGACAGCCCGACCGCCGTCATCGAGGCGATGGCCGCGCCGATGGCGCGCCAGTCGCCCGCGCCGGGCTGTGGGGAGGCGGTGTGCATGGTCTAGCCCGCGGCGGCGGGTGAGCGGACGCAGCGAGCGGTCATCCCGCTCAGACCGTTTCGCGCACGAAGCCGCGGCCGCGCCAGTGGTAGAACGACACCGGCGCCGCCTCGCGCAGGTCCGGATCGCCCTCCAGCCGCAGCAGCAGCTCGTCGATCACCGTCTTGGTGACGGTCGGCATGTCCAGGTGCGCGACGTCGCGCAGCGGCACCCACTGGATGTCCTCCAGCTCGCCGGACGGGCCGGTGTTGCCGGGCAGGCGGTCGGCGATGTGGCTGGCGGAGACGGCGAAGAAGCGGGTGTCGAAGCGCCGCGGCCGGCGCGGCGGCGTGATGGCGCGCGCCAGCAGGCGGAACGGCGCCAGGTCCGGCAGCAGCGAGCGTTCGGCGAACGCCGCCCAGTCCGCGCCCACCGGCCTGACGGCGCTCTTCGCGCCGATCAGGATGCCGACTTCCTCGTAGGTCTCGCGGATGGCGGTGACGGCGAGCGCCCGGGCGCGGGCGGCCGACTTCGGCGCCCGCATCTTCGCCATGACGCGCATCCGCGTCGCCTCTTCGTAGTCGGAGGCGACGGGCACCCGGGAATCGCCCGGATCGACGCGCCCGCCGGGAAACACGAACTTGCCGGGCATGAACACGTGCGCCTTGTGGCGCTTGCCCATCAGCACGTGCACGTCCTTGCCCCGGCGGTCGAGGATCAGCAGCGTCGCCGCGTCCTTCGGCCGTCGGTTCGGATAGGTGGTGTCCCGTTCCGCCTGGGTCAGGCGGACGGCGAAGTCGTTCACTGGCGCGCCTCGAGGGCGGGATCGGGGATCGGCCCCTCCGGCGGCGCGTTCGGATCGAAGCCGTGCATGTAGAGCGCCCACTGGTAGCCCACCAGCGCCCCCTTGATGGGGCGCAGCAGCGCCAGGCTGGAGATCAGCGTCAGCGGTCCCCACAGGATCGCGTGCACCCAGAACGGCGGGTGATAGGCGATCTCCACAGCCAGCACGAGGCTGACGATGATGTGGCCGACGATCACGATGGTGAAGTAGGGCGGCGCGTCGTCGGCGCGGTGGTGGTGCAGTTCCTCGCCGCAGTGCGGGCACGCGTGCCGGACCGTCAGGTAGCCCTCGAACATCGAGCCGACGCCGCAGGCCGGGCACTTCGCCTTGGCGCCGCGCAGGATGGCGGGCCAGATCTCGCGGGCCGGCAGTCCGTCGGAGCGGCCGCCGTAGGTCGCCGGTGTCGAAGGATTCGTCATGGGGTACGCGCCTTTCGTCGGCCCTTGCTGGCGGCGGGCCGCTTGCGCCCGCCCGAGGTAGCGGGCTTCTTCTGCGGCCGGGGCTTCGACCCTTGATACCGGCCTTCGCGCAGAAGCTCAAACCGAAGCGCACCCGCAAAGGGTGCTGCTTCAACGAGCCGCACGTCGACGCGGTCGCCCAGCCGGTAGCGCACCTTGGTGCGGCTGCCGACGAGGGCGCGGGCCGCCTCCTCGAAGCGGAAGTAGTCCTCGCCGATGGTGGAGATGGGGATGAACCCGTCGGCGCCCGAATCGTCGAGGGCGACGAACAGGCCGGACCGCGTCACGCCGACGATCCGTCCGGAGAAGTTGGCGCCCACGTGGTCGACCAGCCACAGGGCGATCAGCCGGTCGATGGTTTCCCGCTCGGCCGCCATCGCGCGCCGCTCGGCCACCGAGATCTCGCCGGCCAGCACGTCCAGCCCGGCCGCCTGCTCGTCGGTGAGCCCGTCGGAGCCCAGCTTCGCCGCCCGGATCAGCGCCCGGTGCACGACCAGGTCCGCGTAGCGCCGGATCGGCGAGGTGAAGTGGGCGTAGCGCTTCAGGTTCAGCCCGAAGTGGCCGATGTTGTGGGGGGAGTATTCCGCCTGCGCCTGGCTGCGCAGCACCACCTCGTTGACCAGGTGGACGTTCTCGCTGCCGCGCACCTTGTGCAGCACGCCGTTGAACTGCGACGGCCTCAGGTTGCCGGTCTTCGGGAAGCTCATCTGGATCGTCGAGAGGAACTCGCGCAGGCCGGTCAGCTTCTCCTGGCTCGGGCTGTCGTGGATCCGGTAGAGGATCGTCAGGCCGGCCTTCTCGCAGGTCTCCGCCGCGCAGACGTTCGCCTGGATCATGAACTCCTCGATCAGCTTGTGGGCGTCGAGGCGGTCCGGCGTGATGACGCGGTCCACCGTGCCGTCGGGCTTCAGGAGGATCTTCCGTTCCGGCAGGTCGAGGTCCAGCGGCTCGCGCGCATCGCGCCCGGCCGACAGGATCTCGTAGGCCGACCACAGCGGCTTCAGGATCGGCTCCACCAGCGGCGCGGTCTTGTCGTTCGGCATGCCGTCGATGGCGGCCTGGGCTTCCTGGTAGGAGAGCTTCGCCGCCGAGCGCATCATCACCCGGTGGAAGCTGTGGCCGCGCTTGCGGCCCGCCTTGTCGAAGACCATCCGCACCGCCATCGCCGGGCGGTCTTCGCCCTCGCGCAGCGAGCACAGGTCCGTCGACAGCCGCTCGGGCAGCATCGGCACCACGTGGTCGGGGAAGTAGACCGAGTTGCCGCGCTTCTCCGCCTCCATGTCGAGGGGAGAGCCGGCGCGCACGTACAGCGCCACGTCGGCGATCGCCACGGTGGCGATCACGCCGCCCTTGTTGTTCGGGTCGGGGTCCGGCTCGGCGTGGACGGCGTCGTCGTGGTCCTTGGCGTCGGCCGGATCGATGGTGATCAGCGGCAGCTCGCGCCAGTCCTCGCGACCGGCGAGCGAGGTCACCGCCTTGGTCTTTTCCGCCGCGTTCAGCACCGCCTTGGGGAAGACGTGCGGGATGCCGTGGGAATGGATGGCGATCATCGAGATCGCGCGCTCGGAGCTCATTGAGCCGATGCGGGCGACCACCCGAGCGGTCGCCGGTCCGTAGCGGCCGGCGCGCTTCACCTCGACCTCGACCAGCTCGCCGTCCTGGGCGTCGCCCATGTCGTCGGGGTCGAGCAGCAGCTGCTCGCGCTGCTTCTTGTCGATGGGCGAGAGGCGGCCGCCGCGGCCGGTCTCGTGCAGCACGCCGAGAATGCGCGCCGGCTTGCGGTCGATCACCTTGATGATCTTCGCCGTCTGCACGGGCGCGTCGTCGGTGGCTTCGCTGATGCGGGCGAGTACCCGGTCGCCGACGCCGGGCGCCGGTCCGGGCCGTCCGCGGCCCTTGCGCTCGGTAAGCACGACGACCTTGGGCGCCGGGCCGTATTCCTCTTCTTCCCATTCGGTCGGCTCGCCGATGAGCTCGCCGTCCTTGGATTTTCCGGAAAGGTAGAGGACCGTGACGCTGGGCAGCGTGCCGGGCCGTTCGAGGCGCCGTCCGCGGCGCTCCACGAGGCCGTCTTCGGACAGCTCGCGCAAAAGCTTCTTCAGCCCGATGCGCCGGTCGCCGGTGATGTTGAAGGCCCGCGCGATCTCGCGCTTGCCGGTTGCGCCGGGATTCTCGGCGATGAATTTGAGAATGGCCTCGCGAGAGGGCAGTTCGTTCGTTTCGATTGTTTTCTTTACTCGGGCCAACTGGGCCTCGTCTCTAGATCACGGCGCGCCGGGTCCGAATGGACGGGAAGGCGCGGCGACGTGATCGTTCCTGTGGCGCCGGAGCGGGATGCGGGCGGAACGATCGTCCCACATTTTGGCATCCCGCTCTAGCTTGATGACTATGAAGACCCCTTGGCGGTCTTCGCCGCGGCGGTCTTGCCCGGGGCCTTGGTGGCCCGGGTCTTGGTTGAAGTGGTGGCTTTCTTGGCCGTTGTCGAGGTCTTCGCCTTCGACTTGGCCGCGGATGCCTTCGGTTTCGCCGACCGGGTCGACGCCTTCTTGGGCGCGCCGGCCTTGGCTTCGATCAGCGCCACCGCCTCTTCCATGGTGAGGGCCTGCGGGTCGGTGCCCTTCGGCAGTGTCGCGTTCACCTTGCCATGGTTGACGTACGGTCCGTACTTGCCGTCGCGCACGCTCACCGGTCCGCCGGCGGTCGGATGTTCTCCGAGCGCCTTCAGTTCGGCGGCGCCGGCGCGGCCCTTGCCGCGTTTCTCGCGCTTCTCCGCGATCAGCGTGACCGCGCGGTTGAGACCCACGGTGAACACTTCTTCGGGCGAATCGAGATTGGCGTAGGTGCCGTCCAGAAGGACGAACGGGCCGTATCGGCCGATGCCGGCGGTGATGGGCTTGCCGGTCTCAGGGTCCGTGCCGACTTCGCGGGGAAGCGACAGGAGCTTGAGGGCGGCCTCGAGGTCGATGGTCGCGGCACTCCAGCCTTTCGGCAGGGTGGCGCGCTTCGGCTTCTCGCCTTCGGCCGGCTCGCCGAGCTGGATATAGGGACCGAACCTGCCCGAGCGCAAGGTCACGTCGAGTCCGCTGTCCGGATCGGTGCCCAGCACGCGCGGTCCCTCGGCCTCCGCTTCCGCCTCGCCGTTGGTCTGGGCGAGCTGGCGGGTGAAGCGGCACTCGGGGTAGTTGGAGCAGCCGATGAAGGCGCCGAACTTGCCGAGTTTCAGCGACAGCCGGCCCTCCGCGCAGGACGGGCAGGCGCGCGGGTCGCTGCCGTCGGCCTTCTTCGGGAAGATGTGGGCGCCGAGGATCTCGTTCAGGGAATCGAGCACGTCGGTGACGCGCAGTTCCTTGGTCTCGTCGACGTTGGACGAGAAGTCCTTCCAGAACTCGCGCAGCACGTCCTGCCAGGCGAGATCGCCGTTGGAGATCTTGTCGAGCTTCTCCTCCAGGCTCGCCGTGAAGTCGAACTCCACGTAGCGCTCGAAGAAGGCCGTCAGGAACGCGGTGACCAGCCGTCCCTTGTCCTCCGGCACCAGCCGGCGCTTGTCGAGGGCGACGTAGCCGCGGTCGCGCAGCACCGCCATGGTGCTCGCATAGGTCGACGGCCGGCCGATGCCGAGCTCCTCCATCTTCTTGATGAGGGTCGCTTCGGTGTAGCGCGGCAGCGGCTCGGTGAAGTGCTGGCGCGTCTCGATCTCGGTCTTGGTCGGCTTCTCGCCGGTCGTGATCGGGGGCAGGCGGCCGCCGCCGTCGTCCTCCTCGTCGTCCTTGCCCTCCTGGTAGAGGGTCAGGAAGCCGTCGAACTTGATGACCTGACCGGTGGCGCGCAGTTCCGCCGCGCGGCCGCCGCCGGTGGCGGCGATCTCCACGGTGGTCCGTTCAATCTCGGCCGATTCCATCTGGCTCGCCACGGCGCGCTTCCAGATCAGCTCGTAGAGCTTCGCCTGGTCGGCATCGAGGATGCGGGCGACGTCCTTCGGGCGGCGCGAGGCCTCGGTCGGGCGGATCGCCTCATGGGCCTCCTGGGCGTTCTTCGCCTTGGTGGCGTAGTGGCGCTGCTTCTCCGGCAGGTAGCGGTCGCCATAGGAGGCGGCGATCTCGCGGCGCATGGCCTGGATGCCCTCCTGGCTCATCTGCACCGCGTCGGTCCGCATGTAGGTGATCAGGCCGACCGTCTCGCCGCCGATGTCGACGCCTTCGTAGAGCCGCTGGGCGATCTGCATGGTGCGCGCCGACGAGAAGCCGAGCTTGCGGGAGGCTTCCTGCTGCAGCGTCGAGGTGGTGAAAGGCGGCTGCGGGTTGCGGCGCTGGGGCTTCGCCTCCACCGAGGAGACGACGTAGGCGGCGTCGTCGAGGAAGGCGCGGATCGCGGTGGCCTCGTCGCCGGTCTTGATGGCGAGCTTGTCGAGCCGCTTGCCGTCGAGCCCCGTCAGGCGGGCGTCGAAGGGTTCGCCGCCGGCGCTGATCATCTTGGCCAGCACCGACCAGTATTCCTGGCTGACGAACGCCTCGATCTCCGCCTCGCGGTCGCACACCAGCCGCAGCGCCACCGACTGCACGCGGCCGGCGGAGCGGGCGCCTGGCAGCTTGCGCCACAGGACGGGGGAGAGCGTGAAGCCGACCAGATAGTCCAGCGCCCGGCGGGCGAGGTAGGCGTCGACCAGCGGCGTGTCGATGGCGCGCGGGTTGCGCATGGCCTCGGTCACGGCCTGCTTGGTGATGGCGTTGAAGACGACGCGCTCGATGCGCTGGTCCTTCAGCGCCTTCTTGTCGCGCAGCGCCTGCAGCACGTGCCAGGAAATCGCCTCGCCCTCGCGATCCGGGTCGGTGGCGAGGATCAGGACGTCGGCGTCCTTCACGGCGCGGGCGATGTCGTTGATGCGCTTCTGCGACTTCGCATCAACGGCCCAGGACATGGCGAAGTCCTCGTCCGGACGCACCGATCCGTCCTTCGCCGGCAGGTCACGGACGTGACCGTACGAAGCGAGGACGTGGTAGTCCGGGCCGAGATACTTGTTGATCGTCTTCGCCTTGGCAGGCGATTCCACGACAACGACGTGCATCGATACCTTCGCGTTCGTTGGATCTTCGAAAAGCGTGAAAAACCAGGGCCATCCGCCGTGCGGACAACCCTGGCGCGAGCCGCTGCGAGCGCGGCAGGGGCGTCAACCGAGGGGCGGACAATCCGGAATCCGAGGCGCCCTGTCAAATGGGGACATCTGCGGCGTACGCTACCCCGTCGTTTGCCGATAGCAACCCATGAGGGTATCTTCACCAAATCATGCACGTCATGATATATGTCGGGGCCGGGGCTCCCGCGGGCAGGCGGGAGCGGTCAGGAGGTCGCTGACGATGACGCGCACGGATCGACAGGACGAGGGCGGCGAGGCGTCGGGCGCGGTCCGGCCCGAGGATGCCGCCCAGTATATAGAGGGCATCAGCGCGGAGCTCTCGACGATGGCGCGCCGCTCCGGCTTCGATTTCCTCGGCTACCTGCTCGACATCGTCCGGGAGGAGGCGGCGGCCCGCGCAATGGAGTCCTCCGGGGCGGCCGGGCGCAAGCTCACCTGAGGCCCACGGGCCGCCAAAGCAGCCGCCGATGCCGCCGGCCCGGGCGCCGCGGCCTTAACCCTTTCCGGTCGACACCCCTTGCGGGAAAAGCCCGCCTGGGTCCCAATCCGCGCGATGTCCCACTTCGGCCATTCAGGGAACTTCCGGCCCTCAGCGCCGTTCCTTGGGTCGAGCGGGCTGGGGTCCTCAGCCGCATCAGGACGAGCGACGGAGACGACGATGGCTGAATTTGAAGCGAAGATGGCCGACGAGCGCGCCAAGACCGCGGCCAACCAGGCTGGTCGCAAGACCGAAGACATTTCGCGCGACATTGACGCGCTGCGCGCCGACCTGGCGAGCCTCACCGACACGGTGAAGACGCTGCTCGGCGAGGAAGCCGACGCCCTCAAGGAGCGCCTGCAGTCGCGCGCCAGCGAGATGAAGCGCCAGGGCCGCGAATACCGCGACGCCGCCTACGACGAGATCAAGTCCTACGAAGAGGAAGCCGAAGCGGCGATCCACCGCAATCCGTTCACCGCGGTGCTGGTGGCCCTCGGCTTCGGTCTGTTCCTCGGCTTCCTTAGCCGCGGACGATGATCTCGACCCTCCTGACCGAGCTGACGGCCAACGCGCGCCTGTCGGCCATGCTGACCGTGCGGAGCATCGTCCGCATGGTCGTCCTGTCGCTCGCCGCGCTCCTGGCGGCGCTGGGCATGGTCATCTACCTCGCCAACGCCGTGCACCGGCTGCTCGCCGAGCGCTACGACGCGGTGACCGCCGACCTGGTGCTCGCCGGCGGCTTCCTGGCGCTGCTGGTCATCATCCTGCTGCTTCTCGGCAGGCGGCGACGGAGGGTGGTCGTCCGCCGCCCTTTATCTGAACCGTCAGCGGCCGCCGCGCCGCTGGCGGGACCTGCACCGGGCGCCGGCCTGTTTCCCGGCAGCGTCTCCGATGTCTGGCCGCCGAAGAAGCCCGTCGTCTTCGGGCTGATGTTCACGGCGCTCGCCGTCGGCTTCGGGATCGGCCGCCGCAAGGGCTGAGCGGGACGGCACGGACCAGGTCCGGTTCCGTCGCGCGCCGCCGCACCCGTCAGAATGGCTTCAGGTCGTCCCGGCCTGGAGCCATTTTCGTTTGAGGCGCGCTGGCCTGGTGCCTCCGTGGCTGTCGTATCCGAGACGGGGCCCGTCACTCCACCGTGACGGTGACCGAGTCCGACCGGCCCTCGGGGTCGAGCACGGTAATGCGCACCGGACCCGCGTGGTCGATGGCGATCTGGGTGCCGCGCCGGTGCGCCGGCACGGCGATCGGCCGGCCGTCGACCAGCCACACCAGCCGGTCCGCCGCGCCCTCCACCTTCACCGACAGCGGCTGCCGCCCGCCGCCCGGCTCCGACAGCGCCACCGTCGCGCCGTCGGGCGGGAACGCGATGACCAGCCCCGGCCGCGCCGGATCGTGCTCCGGCCGGTTCGGATCGCGGAACCGCCGCAGCGGGATCGGCAGGCTGCCGGTGTCGGCGATCAGCGTGCCCGCCGGCGCGGCCGTGAGCGGCGTGCGCGCCGGCGACACCCGCGCGAACGCGTCGAACAGCAGCGGCGCCGCGGCGATGCGCCCGGTCAGCCCCGGCACCGGCGCCGAATCGGGCCGCCCCACCCACACCGCCACCACCGTCCTGCCGTCGAAGCCCACCGACCACGCGTCCCGGTATCCGTACGAGGTGCCGGTCTTGTAGGCGATCTCGCCGCCCCGGGCGTTCTGCGGCGGCGGCGTGCCGCGCAGCGCATCGGCCACCAGCCACGCCGCCCGCCGGTCGAACAGCCGGTCGCCCGCCCCGCGCGCCGGATCGACGCCGTCGGCGAGCGGCTGGGCGTGCAGGCGCACCGGCGCGCCGCCCCGGGCAAGCGCCACGTAGAGGTGGGCGAGGTCCTCCAGCGTCAGCCCCACGCCGCCGAGCCCGATCGCCAGCGACGGCGCCTCGATGCGCGGCAGCTTCAGCGTCGCGCCGGTGCCGCGCAGCCGCACCGCCAGCCGGTTCGGGCCGATGGCGTCGAGCACCGCCACCGCCGGCACGTTCAGCGAGCGCTCCAGCGCCTCGCGGATGGTCACGGTGCCGTGGAACACGTCGTCGAAGTTCTCCGGCCGGTAGTCGCCGAAGCGGATCGGCCGGTCCTCGATCAGCGTTTCCGGGTGCGCCAGCCCGGCCTCGAAGGCGAGCCCGTAGATGAACGGCTTCAGGGTCGAGCCAGGCGAGCGGATCGCCCGCGTCATGTCGACGTGGCCCTGGCGCGCCGTCGACAGGAAGTCGGCCGACCCGACGCTCGCCAGGATCTCGCCGCTCTCAGCGTCGGCGACCAGGATCGCGGTGGAGATGCCCGGACCCAGCGTGTCCGCCCGCTCGCGCGCCAGCGTCTCCAGCTCGCGCTGCACGCGGGCGTCGAGGGTGGTGCGGTGGATCGCCGTCTCGGGATCGCCGGCCACCAGCCGCCGCGCCAGGTGCGGCGCCAGCATCGGCACCGGCCGGCGCGCGGTCGGCACGCGCTCGCGCTTCGCCTCGTCGGCGTCGGCCTGGGAGATCGCGCCCGCCGCGGCCACCCGGTCCAGCACCCGGTCGCGGGCGGCCCGTGCGGCCTCCGGGTGCCGGTCCGGCCGCCGGCCTTCCGGGGCCTGGGGCAGGGCAACCAGCAGCGCCGCCTGGCCCAGCGTCAGCCGCGTCGGCTCGCGCCCGAAATAGGCGAGGCTCGCCGCCCGCACCCCTTCCAGGTTGCCGCCGAACGGCGCCAGCGCAAGGTAGCGCTCCAGGATTTCGTCCTTGGTCAGCCGCCGTTCCAGCTGCAGCGCGTGCACCATCTCCACCAGCTTGCGGTCGAGGGTGCGCTCGTGGCGGTCCTCCAGCAGCCGCGCCGTCTGCATGGTCAGCGTCGAGCCGCCGGAGACGATCCCGCCGCTGGTCGCCGCCTGCCAGACCGCCCGCAGCATCGCCCGCGGGTCGACGCCGGCATGCGCGCGAAAGCGCTTGTCCTCGTAGGCGAACAGCAGCTCCAGATAGCGCGGATCGACGTCGTCGACGGCCACCGGCAGCCGCCAGCGGCCGGCTTGCGTTGTGAACGGCCGCAGCAGCGTACCGTCTCGGGCGAGCACCATCACCGAGGGGCGGCCGACCGGGTCGAGGGTCGGCGGATGGCGCGCGTCGACCGCCATGGCGCCGATGGCCGCGACGGCGACCAGCGCCCCGGCGGCCACCGCCGCGAACGCGAGGCGGCGGCCCCGCCGGCGCGGCCGGGCAGCCCCGGGCGTTCCGGTCATCTGACGGGACGCACGGTCGCCGATCCCGGCGCGGTGCGCGCGAAGCGGCCAGGCCGGTACATGTCCTCCACCTGCGCCGCCGGGTGGGCGAACGTGCCCGGCGACACCGCCCGCACCATGTAGGCGACGATCATCGGGTCGGTGTCGTCGCCGGTGCGCGAGAAGGCCGCGATGAAGCGGTCGTCCCGGAAGCCCAGGTGGGCCGGCGTCACGTCGGTCTGCAGCCACGGGAAGGCGGCGAGGTCGGCGCTTGTCACCAGCGACGGGTTCTCGATCTCGAAGCCGGCCGGCAGCAGGTCGGAGATCAGCAGTTCGGCTGGCCGTGCCTCCACCTCCGTCGCCGTCAGCACCACCACCATGCGGTCGTTCTGGGCCACCTGGCGCGGATCCAGCGGCTCGCCGTCGAGGCTGTAGTACTGGCGATCGATGGAAAGCCCGTTGGCCGCCGCCGGCAGCGGCAGGCGCGGCGTGCCGGTCACCGTCACCGCCACCTGCGCGGTCTCGTGGCCGCGGTTGGCGATGCGGACCGGATCGCGCTGCAGCGCCGGCACCGACATGGAGCGGAACACCGAGCCGCCGTGGGGCAGTCCGTCGACCGTCAGGTCCAGCCCGCCGTCGGCCGACCCCAGCGCGTGCGCCGCCATCAGCTGCCAGGCCATTTCCTGGGTGCTGAGCCCGTCGGTGGTCGCGGCGCTGGTGATCGCCACCGCCTGGGTGAACGCCGGCATGCCGCTCACGTCGATGGCGGATTCGGCGGCGAGCGTCAGCCCGGCCGCGGCGTCGCGCAGCGGCGAGCCGTAGTCGCTGCGGTTGGGCAGGTCGTCCTGTCCGCCCGGCGGCAGCCCGTTCGCCGCGGCCGAGAAGGCCCGGTCGGCGCGTTGCCGGTCGCCGGAGAACGCCACCGCCGCCGCCACCTGCGCCTTGGCGAGCGGCGTACCGAAGTCGTCCAGCCGCTCGTCGATGAAGTAGCGCAGGTCGCCGATGGAGGCGCGGCCGTTGCGGGCGAGCACATAGAGCCCGTAGGCGACGTCGGCGCCCTCTCCGGCCTGGAAGTCGGAGCTGTAGGAGAGGGTGTTCTGGATGTTGTCCAGCGCCAGCGTCATCGACAGCGCTGGCACGCTGTAGCCGGCCTGCCGGGCGCGCGTCAGGAAGTCGGTCACGTAGGCGTTCAGCCACAGGTCGCCGCCGACCGGGGCCCAGAGGCCGAAGCCGCCGGAGGAATCCTGCAGCGCCAGCACCCGGCGGATCGCCTTGTCGACGCGTTCCTTGATCGCCGGATCGGAGCCGATGCCCACGTCGGCCGCCACCTGCGCGAGGTAGAGCAGCGGCATCGCCCGGCTGGTGACCTGTTCGGCGCAGCCGTAGGGGTAGGTGTCCAGCGCGATCAGGATGCCCGGCACGTCGATGGGCGCGCCGCTGGTCACCGCCAGCGTCACCCGCGCGTCGTCCGGCAGCACCGAGGCCGCCAGTCCGGCGTCGATGGTCATTTCGCCGCCTGAGGCGAGCGCCTGCAGCCGCCTTTCGCTGACGGCGGGGGCGGCCGGGCGCACCGGCAGGGTGAACGACTGCTCGAACGAGCTGCCGTCGGGCCCCGACAGCGTCGCGGTGATCGTGCCGGTGCCCGGCTCGTCCGCCGACAGGCCCACTTCCACCGTGGCGGTCTGCTTGGCGTCCAGCGTCAGCGAGGCGGTCGACTGGTCGAGCACCACCGGTCCCGTCGGAACCAGCGTCAGCTCGTAGGCGCCGGCCGGCCCGTCGACGTTGTCGAGGTCGAAGCGGATGCGCGTCGCGTCGCCGGGGGCGAGGAAGCGCGGCAGGCTGCCGGTCACCACCACCGGATCGCGGACCACCAGGTCGGCGTCGGCGTTGCCGACCTTCCCCGTGGTCCAGGCGATGGCCATCACCTTCAGCGTGCCGTTGAAGGCCGGAATGTCGAACGGCACCTCCGCCCGGCCGTCGGCACCGACGGTGACGATGCCGGAGAACAGCGCCACCGGCGCCTGCGTCGGCGGCGCGGCCTGGAAGGGGCCGGCGTCGGCGCCGCCGCCGGAGCGGATCTGGCCCCGCACGGCGCCCAGCGAATCGATCAGGTCGCCGTAGAGGTCCCGCATCGAGATGCCGAGCTGGCGCTGGCCGAGATACCACTCGGCCGGATCCGGCGGCTCGTAGCCGGTGAGATTGAGGATGCCGACATCCACGGCGGCGACCGTCAGGTAGGCGGTCTCGCCGGGCTCGATGCCCGCCACCGTCACCGGCACCACCGTGGTGGTGCGCGGCTCGGCCACGTCCGGCAGCTCGAAGGAGACGTCGAGGGTGCGCGCCTCGCGGTCCAGCGACAGCCAGTCGAGGCCGATCGCCCGCGAGGGCATCCGCCCGGCCGCCACGTCCATCGGGCGGAACAGCATCGCCGTCACGTAGGCGCCGGGTCCCCAGCTCTCGTCGACGGTGAGGTCGATGGACGTGCCCTCGGCGGGCACCTCCACGGTCTCGGAATAGAGCAGCCGGTCCGTCACCACGGAGATCACCGCGGTGCCGGCGAAGCGGGGATCCAGGCGCACCTTGGCCGTCTCGCCGGGCGTGTAGTCGGCCTTGTCGAGACCGACCTCCAGCACGTCCGGCGTGTCGGCCTGGGCCGACAGGCTGACCCAGCCGGCGGAGAAGGTGACGCTGGTGGCGGTGGTGGCGCTGCCCGGGTCGATCACCTCGAGCCGGTAGGTGCCCCAGTCCACGGCGGCGGAAATGCGCGCCGCCGCGCCGGTGGTCAGGTCCAGGGTGCCGCTCGCCACCCGCTGGGTGGAGACGATCGGCTCGTAGTTCCAGCTCGAGCCGTTGCGATACCACTGGAAGCGGCGGTTCACCTTGAGGAGTTCCCAGTTCGCGCCGGCAAGGTCGATGCGCGCGCCGGACGGGCCGATGGCGATCACCTCGAAGCCGGCGGTGGCGCCCTCGCTCACCTGGTCGCCGGAGAACAGCGGCTTCACGCCGATCATCGGTCCGGACGGCGCGACGGGACGGGTGATGCGCTCTTCCACGGCGCGGCCGGAGGCCTCGCGCACCCGCACGGTCACCTCGGCCTCCAGCGGCCGGGTGGTGGCGGCAAGCGTCGGAATCGTGGCCATCACCGTCGCCCGGCCGTCGGGGCCGGTGAGCGGCAGCTCGACGAGCGGCGCGCGTTCGGGGGTGAGCTGGTCGTCGCCGAGCCCGAACGAATAGCCGGCGAAGCCCGGCATGCCGTCGGCCGGCCGCACCACCGTCTCGCCTTCCAGCGCGAGGCCGACTGCCGGCGCGCCGTAGAGATACTGGGCGTCCAGGGCGATCGCCAGCTTGCCGCCGGCGTCGACCTGGCCCTCCGGCGCGTCGAGGCTCACCTCGATCCGCTCGGGCACGTAGTCCTCCACCAGGAAGGTGGTGCCGCCGATCGGCTGCGCCTTCGGGTCGGCGTAGGCGGACACCCGCCACGTGCCCGTCATCGCGCCGGCCAGCAGGTCGATGTCGGCGGTGAAGCCGCCGGCCCGGTCGCCGGTCAGCACCATGCGGCGGTCCTCCATGCCGTCCGGGCGGCGGACGATCAGGGTCACCGGCACGCCGGTGGTGGCGACCGCGTCGTCGGCGCGCAGCAGCGTCGTCAGGTGCACGGTCTCGCCGCCCCGGTAGATGCCGCGCTCGCTCACCACGAAGGCATCGAGCGGGCCGGGGGCCGGGCGGCCCTCGTCGCCGCGGTCGGTCAGCTCGAAGCCGGCCGCCGTCAGGTCCAGGAAGGCGTAGTCGCCCGCTTCGGTCTCGGCCACCAGCAGCGCCGGCGTCATGCCGTCGCCGGCCTGCGGCGCGGCCTGGGTTTCCAGCAGCGCGTGGCCGGTCGCGTCGGTCTTGCCGGTGGCGAGGATCTGATCGTTGCGGGCGATCAGCCGCACCTCGACGCCCTCGAGCGCGTCGGCGCTGGCGATCGACCGTACGAAGGCGTCGACGCCCGCGGTGCCCGACATGGCGGCGAGCCCGAGGTCGGAGACGATGAACCACTGGGTCGCAAGCTGGCCGTAGGTGCTGTCGTCCTCGATGGGCTTGGCGGTCATCACGTAGACGCCGGGCTCCAGCGTGCCGATCGCCTCGGAGACCGGGAAGGCCGTGGTGATCTCCTCGTTGAGGGACATCGTCACGTCCATCGCGCCGGACCAGACGCGGGCGCCGGTGCCGTCGGCGATGTTGTCGACTTCCCAGGAGGAAAGCTGCCGCTTGAAGTCGCCGCCGCGGATGGTGCCGGCCAGCCCCCGGTCGCCGATCCGCAGGATCTGCACGGTGAGCTCGCGGGTGTTGACGGTGGTCACCGGAATGCCGACGGCGCCGGTGCGCGGCAGCACGTAGGCGCCGCCGGAGAAGCGGGCGGTCGGCGCCTGGTCGCGGACGTAGATGGAGAACGGGGCGGAGTTCGCCAGGGTCTCGCCGACGGTGGAGGGCAGGCCGGCGCGGATCGTCACGTGGTAGCGCTCGCCGTGCTTCAGGCCGTCGATGCAGAGCTGCTGGTCGTCGACGGAGACGACGGGGTCGCGGATCTCCTCGACGCTCACATACTTGGCGAGCTCGGCCGGCGCGCCCCGCAGGTTCTCGGAGAACTGCACGCACATGCGCGGGCTGGCGGCATCGGAATCCACCGAATAGTCCAGGATCCGGAAGCCGTATTCGTCGCGCAGCGCCTCGAATTGCTGGCGGGTCGACGGGATGTCGTTGATGGCGAGGCTCGCCTTCAGCGCCTCGATCGCCGGCCGCCACAGCGACTGGCGCTGCAGCGCCTCCGAAAGGGTCACCAGCGCGCTCGCCTGCTGGCTCGCGTCGGTGGCGCGGGTGAGGCCGAGATAGGCCGAGGCGGCGGCCTGCTGCGGCAATTCCTGCTGCTGGCGCCAGTCGTCGGTCTTGATCCGCAGCAGGTCGCGGGCCTCGTCGGCCCACGCCCAGCCGGGGCTTTCGGTGAGCTGGCGGGCGTAGCCGGGGTTGAAGCGGCCGATGGTCTGGCCGGTCCGCACCGCCGCCAGCGCCTGGGCCCTCAGCCGCGTCGCGTCGCGAACCGTGTCCTCGGGCAGGAACGACACGTCGGGCAGCGGCAGCGGAGCGACCTGGGCGGCCTGGCCGCGGTCGATCGAATGGATCTCGCCCGACACCGCGCCGACGAAGCGCTGGCGGTCGCCGACGCCGGACTTCAGGAAGCACCACTGGGCGCGCTCGTTGTAGGTGAAGGCCCGGCACTGAGCGTCGGCGATGCAGGCGGATTCGCAGACCGACTGCGGCACCTCCTTGAGGGTCTGGTAGTCGAAGCCGGGCAGGTCGGTGTCGCGGTAGGTGACGATCTCGCGGTCCTGGGCCACCGACGGTCCGGCCGTCCCCATGACCGCCCCCAGACCGATGGCCGTCGCCACGGCCAGGGGCTTCATCTCCCGGCGAAATCCGAGCCAACCCATGCGTCCCACTCCCCTAATCCCCGCCGCCGTGCGCCTTCTTTGCCGGCGCCTCCCATGCGGCGTCCGATGCTACACCGTCGGCGCCGAGATTTCATGACCGGATCGAGGGTGTCGAGGCGTCCGGGCACCCGGAGCGCGTGCGGCGGGTACAAATCTGCGCTATTGGCGGGTGGGCAACCGGAGGTGTCAGCGCGCGTGACGGACGAGACGACGGAAACCGGCGGGGCTGCGCGATCGCGCGGATTCGCGCAAAAAAGCGCACGTCTGCGCAGTTTTCTGACTGCGCTTTATTACGGCGACACGCGCGCGGCGCAGCGCTTCCGGATCGCCCTTTTGGTCCTCGACGTGGCGCTGATCGTCTACTTCCTGGTGACGGCAACGCTGGAAATCGGCCGTTTCTGGCACCTGGCCGACTACACCATCGGCGTGCTGGTGGTCGCCGACTTCGCCGCGCGCGCATTCATCGCCGACCGGCCGCTGCGCTTCCTGCGCTCGTTCACGGCGATCTGCGATGTGATCGTCATCGTCAGTCTCTTCGCCAGTGCCTTCATAGACAATCTCGGCTTCCTGCGGGTCATCAGGATGCTGCGGCTGCTGCGCTCCTATCACGTCGTCAAGGACCTCAGGAAATACTCCAGCTGGTTCCTGCGCAACGAGGAGGTCATCGCGTCGGCGCTGAACCTGATCGTCTTCATCTTCGTGGTGACGGCAATCGTGTTCGTGCTGGAGGACGAGCGAAATCCGCAGATCCACACCTATTTCGATGCGCTCTACTTCACCGTGACGACGCTGACCACGACGGGCTACGGCGACATCGTCCTCACCGACACCGTCGGCCGGATCCTCGCCGTGCTGATCATGATGTTCGGCGTGGGCCTGTTCCTGCGCCTCGCCCAGACCATCTTCCGGCCAGCGAAAGTGCAGTATTCCTGCCCCGAATGCGGCCTGAGCCGCCACGATCCCGATGCGGTCCACTGCAAGCACTGCGGCGAGACGCTGAACATTCCCACCGAAGGGGAATGGTAGGCACCGGGCCGGATTCGAGGCTCAGGGCTGCGCGTCGAGGGCGGCCCGCACCAGCCCCACGGCCTCGGGAGAATCCCATTCGGCCGGGCCGCTGAGCACGCCGGCGGCGCAGCCCTGGCGGTCGAGGATCAGCGTCGTCGGCATGCCGAGCGCCAGCCCCTCCTTCTTCAGGGCGGCGAACATCTTCATGGTCGGTTCGATGAAGAAATCGAGGCTGGAAATGCCGGTTTCCCGGTAGAAATCCTGCGCCCGGCCGTCGTCCTTGGTGTCGACGGAGACGGCCACCACCTGGAAGTCCCCGCCCCCCATCCGCTTCTCCAGCGCGTCGAGCGACGGCATCTCGGCCCGGCACGGCGGACACCAGGTCGCCCAAAGGTTCAAGAGCACGGTCCGCCCCGCGAAATCGGCGATGGTCACGTCCTTTCCGTCGCCGTTCTTGAACGACAGCGTGGAGAGATCGACGGGGGTGGCGAGCGGCTTGAAGCCGGCCACGGTGCCCTGGGCGGCCGCGTCCAGCGGGCCGGCCATGGCGGCGGCCGCGGCGCATTGGCCACCGCCGCCGTTGCCAGCAAACCCGCCGGTCACGTATACCGCGCCCACCCCGGCCACGATGCCGACGGAAACCAACGCGGCAGCCAGGGCCGAGCGGCGACGCGGGCGGGGGGACGTGCGGGCTGGCTCGGACATGGGTTCGGGGCGTTCCTGGCGGGTCGAAGATCAATGCGACGGCGATGAAAGCAGTGCGGACATGAGCAATCGGATGTGGGGCGGGCGGTTCGAGAGCGGCCCCGATGCCATCATGGAGGAGATCAACGCGTCGATCGCCTTCGACAAGGCGCTCTTCGCGCAGGACCTCGCAGGCTCGCGCGCCCACTGCCGGATGCTCATGGCGCAATCCATCATCGAGGGCGAAGATGGAGAGGCAATCCTCAAAGGTCTAGATGCAATCGAGGCCGAGATCCGCGACGAATCGTTCACCTTCTCGCGCGCCCTCGAAGACATCCACATGAACATCGAGGCGCGCCTTGCCGAACTGATCGGCCCGACCGCCGGGCGCCTGCACACGGCACGCTCGCGCAACGACCAGGTCGCGACCGACTTCCGGCTCTGGGTGCGCGACGCGATGGACACCATCGACGCGGCGCTTGGCGAGCTGCAGACGGCCTTCCTCGACCAGGCCGAGGCGCACGCGGCGACCATCATGCCCGGCTTCACGCATCTCCAGACGGCGCAGCCGGTGACGTTCGGCCATCACCTGATGGCTTACGTGGAAATGATCGGGCGCGACCGCGGCCGCTTCGCCGATGCGCGCGAGCGCCTCAACGAATGCCCGCTCGGCGCGGCCGCGCTGGCCGGTACGGCGTTCCCGATCGACCGGGCGGCGACGGCGGAAGCGCTCGGCTTCGCCCGTCCCACGGCCAACTCGATGGATTCCGTCTCCGACCGCGACTTCGCGCTGGAGGCGCTGTCGGCGGCGAACATCTGCGCGCTGCACCTCTCCCGGCTGGCCGAGGAGATCGTGATCTGGTGCTCGGCGCCGTTCTCGTTCGTCAAGCTGTCCGACAAGTTCACCACCGGCTCGTCGATCATGCCGCAGAAGCGCAACCCCGACGCGGCCGAGCTGGTGCGGGCGAAGACCGGCCGCATTCTCGGCGCGCTAACGACGCTGTCGACGGTGATGAAGGGCCTGCCGCTCGCTTATTCCAAGGATATGCAGGAGGACAAGGAGCCGGTGTTTGACGCGCTGCCGACGCTCTCCCTCTGCGTGGCCGCGATGACGGGCATGGTGCGCGACCTCGTGCCCAACGAGAAGGCCATGCGCCGCGCCGCCGGCCAGGGCTACTCCACCGCGACGGACCTGGCCGACTGGCTGGTGCGCGAGGCCGGGCTGCCGTTCCGCGAGGCCCATCACGTGACCGGCCGCATCGTGGCGATCGCCTCGGAGAGCGGACGCACGCTCGACGCGCTGACGCTGGAGGAGATGCAGACGGTCGACGCGCGCATCGACGAGCGCTTGAAGGGCGTCCTGTCGGTGGCCAAGTCGGTCGCCAGCCGGACCAGCTACGGCGGCACGGCGCCGAAGAACGTGCGCGCGCAGGTGAAGCGGTGGCGGCGACGCCTTGACCAGAAGGGCCGCTCCGGACGATCAAGGGGCTGAGGTTTCGGCAATCGGAACGAGCGGGACGGCCGGCGACCCGATGCGGGCGCCCGGCGAGCGGGGAGAGCGAGCGTGGTTCGAGCTGATCGGCGCGTCATTGTGGTTGGCGCCCTTGCCATGAGCCTGGTGCTCGTCCTTTCGGCCTGCGGCCGCAGGGCGGGCCCCTATGCGCCGCCGCCGCCGGACCCGGCCACCCATCCGCAGCCGGAGCTCGGCCCCGACGGCAGCCGGAAATTCGTGCTCGATCCGATCCTGAACACCTAGACCGGTCCGAACGCCGGACCGGCGGACCGAGCACCGTTTCGGTTGCCGCAGAACCGGAACCGGGGCAGGTCCGTGATTGAGCGTGACCCGGCGTGCGCGCCCGCGCATGGTCCGGGTCGTTTCTTAGCAACAGCCTGGGTCCGGCCGCCGCCGACCCCGATCCCGGAGCGCTCGGGTGCATCATTTCGACTACCGCGAGGGTGTCCTCCACGCCGAGGACGTGTCCATTCCGACGATCGCCGAGGCCGTCGGAACGCCCTTCTACGTCTATTCCACCGCGACCTTCACGCGGCACCTCAACGTCTTCACCGAGGCGATGGAGGGTCTGCCGACGCTCGTCTGCTACGCCATGAAGGCGAACTCGAACCAGGCGGTGCTGACCACGCTGGCCCGGCTCGGCGCCGGCATGGACGTGGTCTCCGAGGGCGAGCTGCGCCGCGCGCTGGCGGCCGGCGTGCCGGGGGAGAAGATCGTCTACTCCGGCGTCGGCAAGACCGATGCGGAGATCGCCGCTGCGCTTGCCGCCGGCATCCTGTGCTTCAACGCGGAATCGCAGCCGGAACTGGCGCGGATCTCGGCGGTGGCGACCGGGATGGGCCTGGTGGCGCCGGTGTCGCTGCGCATCAACCCGGACGTCGATCCGAAGACCCACAAGAAGATCTCCACCGGCCAGCGCGAGACCAAGTTCGGCATTCCCTACGACAAGGCGCGGGCCGCCTTCGCCGAGGCGGCCAGGCTGCCCGGCCTGAAGGTCGTCGGCGTGGACATGCACATCGGCTCGCAGATCACCGCGCTGGAGCCGTTCGATCAGGCGTTCGACGTGCTCGGCACCCTCGTGGACCAGCTCCGCGCCGACGGCCACACGATCAGCCACGTGGACCTCGGCGGCGGTCTCGGCGTGCCCTATGACGGCACGCTGGAGCTGCCGCCGCGGCCGGAGGCCTATGCCGAGGTCATCCGCAAGCACGGCAACCGGTTCGGCTGCCGGATCATCCTGGAACCCGGCCGCATGATCGCCGGCAACGCCGGAATCCTCGTGACCGAGGTGATCTTCCGCAAGCGCGGCGAGGAGAAGGACTTCCTGATCGTCGACGCCGCGATGAACGACCTGGTGCGCCCGACTCTCTACGACGCCCACCACGATATCCTGCCGGTGGACGAGGCGGTCGCCGCGCGCAAGCCGGTGCGCACCGACGTTGTCGGCCCGGTCTGCGAGACGGGCGACTACCTGGCGCTCGACCGGATGCTGCCGGAGGCCGAACGCGGCGATCTGCTGGCGGTGATGACCGCCGGTGCCTATGGTGCGGTCCAGGCCGGGACCTACAACACCAGGCGGCTCGTGCCGGAAGTGCTGGTCAACGCAGACGCCTTCCATGTCGTCCGCCGACGGCCGACATACGAAGAATTGATCGGCCTCGACAGCCTGCCGCCCTGGCTCGACTGAGCGTCAAAGCTCCCGGAAACGCACAAATTCGCGGGAAACGGTCGGTCTTTGCGGCGCCCGCGACGGTTTGGCTGCCTTCAAATCGCCAGCCGGGTCGGGTCTTTTTCGATGCGTGCCTTAAATGACCTGATGGCACGGGGCATGCTAGCCTCGTGGCATGACGGCTGGATTGCGTGCGGCGACGGCATGGAGCGGGAATGACCAGACGGTCGGCAGCGGATGAGACGAGCATGACGGGACCGGCGGCCGATGCGGTCGCGATGCGTGTCGATCGCCTCGTGCGCCGGGCGCGGCTGTCGCTGCTGTGGGAGCGGCTGTGGCCGGCCCTGGCGCTGCCGCTGGCCGTCGTCTGCCTGTTCCTTGCGCTCTCCTGGCTTGGCCTCTGGCTGGCCGCTCCGTACTGGCTGCGCGTCGGCGGGCTCGCCGTGTTCGGCCTCGGCCTGCTGGCCGCGCTCGTGCCGCTGGCGCGGCTGCGCATCCCCGGCCGGCGCGAAGCCATCCATCGCCTCGAACTCCAATCGGGCGTGCCGCACCGGCCGCTGACGGCCTACGAGGACGATCCGGCCCTCGACACCGCAGACCGCGGCACCCGGGCGCTGTGGACCGCTCACCGGGCGCGCATGGTGGCGGCGCTGGAGCAGGTGTCGGCCCGGCTGCCGGCGCCGAAGCTCTACCGGCGCGATCCCTATGCCCTGCGCGCGGTGGTCGGCACCCTGCTGTTCGTCGGCCTCGCCGCCGGGTCCGGCGAGTACTGGTCGCGGATCAAGGCGGCGTTCGTCGTGCCGCCCGAGGCGACCGCCGAGCCGTCGCTGCGGCTGGACGCGTGGGTGTCGCCGCCGGCCTACACCGGCATGGCGCCGCTGTTCCTGACCGGCACGGCGCGCCCGCAGACCAACGAGATTTCCGTTCCTGTCGGCAGCGAGCTGGTGTTGCGCATCCAGGGCGCGTCGGACGTGACGGTCGACGTCGCCGCCGGCGGCGAGGTGCGCCCCGTCGAGACCGCGCCGGTCGGCGCGGCGGATGCCGACCCCAAGGCCGTGGTTGCGGCCGACGGCCCGCGCGAGGCGACGCTGGCGCTCACCGAGAGCGCCCGGGTCGAGGTGAAGAGTGGCGGCAGCGTGATCGAGAGCTGGCCGTTCTCGGTGGTGGCCGACGCCCCGCCGACGATCCGCTTTACCGACGATCCCACCGCAACCGTGCGCGGCGCGCTTGAGCTCCACTACGAGACGCAGGACGACTACGGGGTCAGCGAGGCACGCGCCGAGTTCAGGCTGGTGGAGAACCCGTCGTCGGTCGAGACCAGGGCCGAGCCGCGGCCGCTGATCGATGCGCCGGGCTTCGCGCTGGCGCTGCCGAGCCGCCGCGACGGGGCCGGCGCCGCGCGCACCCAGAAGGACCTGTCGGACCATCCGTGGGCCGGTGCGCTGGTCGAGGCGACGCTGGTCGCCACCGACGCCACTGGGCAGGAAGGGCGCAGCGAACCGCGCCGGTTCGTGCTGCCGTCGCGCAGCTTCTACCAGCCGGTTGCCCAGGCGCTGATCGAGCAGCGGCGGATCCTCGCCTACGACGCCAACGCGCAGGCGAACGTCATCGACGCCATTTCCTCCTTCATGCTCTACCCGCAGGCGATCTTCTCCAGCGACGGCCACTATCTGGCGGTCGATTCGGTCTACCGCGACCTGGTGGGGGCCGACGACGACGCGGCGCTGACCGAAGTCGTGGAGTCGCTCTGGAACGTCGCCGTGATGATCGAGGACGGCGAGCTGTCCGATGCCGAGCGGGCGCTGAAGGCGGCGCAGGAAGCGCTGAAGCAGGCGCTGCAGAACGGCGCCTCGGATCAGGAGATCGCCCGGCTCACCCAGGAACTGCGCGAGGCGATGAACCGCTACATGCGCGAGCTTGCCCAGCAGGCGATGCGTAATCCGCAGTCGGCCCAGCAGATGGACCCGAATGCCCAGATGCTGTCGCAGACCGATCTGGACCGCATGCTCGACCGGATCGAGGAACTGGCGAAGTCCGGCGCGCGCGACCAGGCCGAGCAGCTGCTGTCGGAAATGCAGCGGATGATGGAGAACCTGCAGGCCGGAACGCCGCAGATGTCGCCCCAGGGCGGCATGGGCGAGATGGAGCAGATGCTCGACCAGCTCGGCAAGATGATCCAGCGCCAGCAGGAACTGATGAACGAGACCCATCGCCTCGACCGCGACGGCCAGAACGGGCAGCAGGGACGTCGGCAGCCCGGCCGCCAGGGCGGCGAGCAGGACGGCATGGGCCAGAGCCCGCAGGAACTCGCCGAGCAGCTGCGCCGGCTGCAGGAAGGCCAGGGCCAGCTCGGCCAGCGCCTGCAGCAGCTCCTGGATCAGCTCGGCGACCAGGGCCTGCAGCCGAACGACCAGCTCGGCGAGGCGGGCGACGCGATGGGCCGGGCGGAGAACCAGCTCGGCCAGGGCCGTCCGGGCGAGGCGCTCGGCGACCAGGGCGAGGCGCTCGACCGGCTGCGCCAGGGTGCCCAGTCGCTGGCAAACGAGATGGCCGGCAACGGCAACCAGCCCGGCGGCAACCAGCCGGGCCAGACGGCCCAGGGCCAGGAGCGCGATCCGCTCGGCCGGTTCCGCCGCAACGAGGGCTCGGACATGACCAGCCGGGTGCAGATCCCCGACGAGATCGACGTACAGCGGGCGCGGCGCATCCTGGAAGAGCTGCGCAACCGCCTGAGCGATCCTCGCCGCCCGTCGATCGAGCTTGACTACCTGGAGCGGCTGCTGCCGGGCAACTGAGCCGAGGCCGGTCGCGCCACGCCCCGTGCCGTCCGGCAACCGGGTCGCTGCGGCTTGATTTGACGGCGCCCTGTCCACAGGGTTGACGCAGCGTCGCGGCGTCTGATTCGATCCGCGCCAGCACACCGTTTTCGTTCAGGGCGGTCCGGTCCGAACGGCAAATGCTCCAGGAGCCGATGTGATCCGCTTCGAGAATGTCGGACTGCGCTACGGGGTGGGGCCGGAGGTCCTGAAGGACGTCAGCTTCCATATCCCGCCGCGCTCCTTCCAGTTCCTGACGGGACCGTCGGGCGCCGGCAAAACGTCGTTGATCCGATTGATGTTTCTGTCGCTGAAGCCGACCCGGGGCTTCATGAGCGCCTTCGGCAAGGACGTCACCCGGATCTCCTCCACCGAGCTGCCGGGCCTGCGCCGGCGCATCGGCGTGGTGTTCCAGGACTTCCGCCTGCTCGACCACCTGACCACCTTCGAGAACGTGGCGCTGCCGCTCAGGGTGGCCGGCAAGGAGGAGAGCGACTACCGCACCGACGTGGTCGAACTGTTGCGCTGGGTCGGCCTCGGCCACCGCATGCACGCCTTTCCACCGGTTCTTTCCGGCGGCGAGAAGCAGCGCGCGGCGATCGCCCGGGCGCTGATCACCCAACCGGAGATGCTGCTCGCCGACGAGCCCACCGGCAACGTCGATCCGCCGCTGGCGCGCCGGCTGCTGCGGCTGTTCCTCGAGCTCAACCGGCTCGGCACCTCGGTGGTCATCGCCACCCATGACATCGGGCTGATGGACCAGGTGGACGCCCGCCGGCTGATCCTGTTCGACGGACGGCTGGAGGTTTCCGAGTAGTCCGATGGTCCGCTTCTTCCGCCGCAAGTCCCGGGACGAGGACGACGACGCATTCGCCGACGCGGACGAGCGCGACCCCAACGGCGGCCCCATCGGCTTCGACAGCACCTCGGCGACGAGCCCGATCGTGCCGGCGCGCTCGGTGGCGGGCCGGGCGCTGCTGTTCGTCATCGCCATCATGACCTTCCTGTCGTGCCTGACGGTGGGGGCGGTGACGCTGGTCAACGCCGCGGCGGGCGACTGGCAGTCGGACATCTCGCGCGAGATCACCATCCAGATCCGCCCGGTGGACGGGCAGGACATGCTGGCCAAGCTCGACGACGCGGTGCGCATCGCCGAGGCGCAGCCGGGCGTCGCCAGCGCCAGCGCGCTGTCGGTGGCCGACACCAACGCGCTGCTGGAGCCGTGGCTGGGCTCCGATCTCGACCTCGGCGAGCTGCCGGTGCCGCGCCTCGTGGTGGTCACGCTCGGCGATCCGGCGCTCCTCGACATCGCCGCCTTCCGTGCCGCCCTGTCGGCAAGTGTGCCGACCGCGACCGTCGACGACCATTCCACCTGGTCCGGCCAGCTCGCCTCGGTGGCGCGCACGGTGGTGATCGGCGGCTTTTCCATCGTCGCGCTGATGCTGATTGCGCTGGCGCTGTCGATCGTCTTCGCCACCCGCGCGGCGATCGCCTCCAACGTCCAGGTGATCGAGGTGCTGCATTTCGTCGGCGCGGAGAACGCCTTCGTCGCCCGCGAATTCCAGAAGCACTTCCTGCTGAAGGGGCTGATCGGCGGGCTCTTGGGCGGCGGCTCGGCGGTGGCCGTGTTCGTCGCCATCGAGATCGCGGCCGGCAGCGCGCGCGGCACCGCGGCGGTCGCCCAGGCCCAGGCGCTGCTCGGTCCCCTGACCATCGGACTTCCGGGCTATATTGCCGCACTCGCGATCGTATTCGCGGTGGCGATCCTCACCGCGCTCACGTCACGCATCGCCGTCCACAGGCATCTCACGCATCTGGATTGAGACGATTCGACCGGCTCCGGAGGCGGTGCGGAAAGAAATGCCTTTCCCGTGCCGCATTCGGAGCTAATCTCTACTGCCATGACGGACAGGATGATGGACGACGCCACGCGGATCAGTGCGCAGGTCGGGCGAAGGAGCGGGAATGACCGCTCCGCCGGGTCGATCGCGCTGTCGCGCGCCGGGCTGTTCACGTTCAGTGTCCTCGGCGCCTTCATCGTCGCCGGCTTCCTTTGGTTCGCCGACCAGGTGTCCGCCGCCCGCCAGCCGCCCGACCCGCACGCCGACGGGATCGTGGTGCTGACCGGCGGCTCCCAGCGTATCAACGGCGCCATCGCGCTTCTGGAAGAGGGGCGCGCCAACCGGCTGCTGATCACCGGCGTCAATCCGTCCACGACCGAAAGCCAGATCGCCACGGCCATCTCCGCCCGGCGCGACATCTTCGACTGCTGCGTCGACATCGACCGCGAGGCCCTCGACACCATCGAGAACGCCCAGCAGACCCGCAACTGGGCCCTGCCGCGCGGCTTCGAGCGGCTGATCGTGGTGACCAGCGCGTATCACATGCCGCGCACGCTGGCCGAGCTCAGGCGCGAGCTGCCCGACCGCCAGCTGATCCCGTTCCCGGTGGTCCACGAGGACCTGGAGCTGAACCACTGGTATCGCGACAGCGCGGCGATGAAGGTGATGGTGCGGGAGTACGCCAAGTTCGCGCTGGCCCGGCTCCGCCTCAGCCTGGAAGAGAGCGAGCCGACCCGCGAACTCGTCCGCATGGCCGCCGTCCGCCGCGACCTCTGAGCGCGGCGGCCGCCGCCAGCGCGGACTTTTCTTTTCCCTCCTCCTCCTGCATGTCTGATGGCGAGGATGCGCGCTCGGGAGAGCCGTGCATCCGGCCCGATGCCATGGGTCCGCACGCGTGGCACGGGGCGATCTGACCCGCGCCGCCGGCGCCGGGGCCCGCCATGGATCAGGTGTCGATGCTGCTTGCCCGCTCAATCGCCTTTCAAATCGCCTTCATCCTGAACGCCGCCGTCGTCACGCTCGCGTCCGTTCCGCTGTTCGTGCTGCCGCGGCGCGCCGGCATCTGGCCGATGAAGGTCTGGGCGCGTACCTCGCTGTTCTGGCTCCGGGTCATCTGCGGAACCAGGATCGAGGTGCGCGGGCGCGAGCACATCCCGACGCAGGGCGCGCTGATCGCCGCCAAGCACCAGGCGGCATGGGAAACCTTCGCGCTGATGCCGCTGATGCCCGATCCGGTGTTCATCCTGAAGCGGGAGCTGTTCCACGTGCCGCTGTGGGGCTGGTACGCGCGCAAGTTCGGCATGATCGGCATCGACCGCAGCGCCGGCACCAAGGCTCTGTCCGAGATCGCCGAGAAAGGGCAGGCGGCCATCGACGCCGGGCGCCAGGTGATCATCTTTCCGGAAGGCACGCGGACGAAGCCGGGCGCGGCGCCCGCCTACAAGAACGGCACGGCGCATCTCTATCACCGGCTGGACCGCCCGGTGGTGCCGGTGGCGCTCAATTCGGGCCTCTACTGGCCGCGCCACACGATGAAGCGCTATCCGGGGACGATCATCGTGGAGTTCCTGCCGGCGATCCCGCCCGGCATGGGGTTGAAGGCGTTCCGCAACAAGCTCGTCGAGGAGATCGAGACGGCGTCGGACCGGCTCTACCTCGAGGGCTGCCGGGAGCGCGGGCTGCCGGTGCCCGAGATCGAGCCCGCTCAGGCCCGGTAGCGGCGCAGGCGCCCTTCGAGGGTGCCGCTGTGCAGCTCGAACAGGTGGTTGTCGTAGTCGTAGAAATAGATCGAATGCCCCTCTCCCTCGACGCGCGAGCGCCCTTCGCGGACTTCCAGGCCAAGGGATCGGATGCGGTGGAGCCGGTCCTCGTAATCGTCGGCCCCCATCTTGAAGGCCACATGATTGTAGGTCTGGCGGGGCAACGGCTCGCCCTCCATGGTGGCCACCCATAGCCCGCCGACGTCGAAGAACCGCTCCTTGGAGAGCGAGAAGGTGGCGTCGCCGCTGTCGTAGATCTTCCGAGCGTCCAGAACGGTGGTCAGCATCTCTTCCATCCGGTCGAGGTTGCTGACGATGAACGTCATGTGGCTCAGGCCCTCGATCATTGCTCGACTCCTGGTCTCCCGCTTACCCGCCGCGAACACCGCCTAGCTGGGGCGTCTGGCACGGTGAGAGAGCCCATGCACCGCGGACCGGGTCCCGATCCTCAGGCGGATGCCTTCAGTGCCTCCGACAGCCAGTGCAGCATGTCGTCGCGCATCCCGATTTCCTCCAGGTGGGCGGCGGTGGCGTGGATGTATTCGGGGTTCGGGCCGGACTGACCCTTCGCGTCGCGGACCACCTCCAGCAGCCGCTCGCGCGGCAGCAGGCCCGCGTACTGGCGGTGGCTGCGATCGACCACGTAGGTGAGGGCGTCGATCTCGCGGCCGCTGCCGTCCTCCAGGCGTCCGCGCAGGATCTTCTCGCTGTAGACGGCGGTGACCTGCTCGCGTTCGCGGAGATAGGCGATGGTCGCCTCGCGATCCTCCTCGGCGACCCGGAAGGCCCGGCCGAGGCAGGAGCCGCCGCGGTCGAGGCCGAGGACGAGGCCCGGATGCTCAGGCGTGCCCCGGTGTACCCAGGAGTAGACGCAGAGCCGCCGGTGACGGCCCTTCAGCCGGGCGGGAGCGGCCTCGACGAACGGAAAACCCGGCCGCCACATCAGCGAGCCGTACCCGAATACCCACAAATCATCACTCATCGTCGTTCGACCGAATGCCGTTCCGTCCCGTGGCGCCCGGGTCTCACCTAGCATCATTCGCGCCCGAAGAAAGCCGTTCGTCGCATGCGTCGTTCTGGCCGCTCCACGCGTTCTCGACATGGAGTATGGCGTAACTTATGGGATCGGGTTCGTCTTTCCGCCCGGATCGCAGATCGATGTGCGGCCAGCCGGGCGTGCACAGGTCCGGGACCGAGGGGTATCGCCCGGGACCGGGCGGGGCGTGACGGATTTCCGTGGGAAGCAGGAGGGTACCCGTGGCAAGTACCGATGAGACCGTACCGACCAAGGGGCCGTCCCGCATGAGGCGTCGGGTGCTGATCCTCGGATCGGTGCTGGTTGCCGTGGCCGTCCTGTGGTCGGTCTTCTGGTTCATCGCCGCCGCCTACGCCGAGCGCACCTTCCTGAAAGTGGTCGACGACGGTGTGGAGCAGGGCGTCGATCTCGACTGCGCCAACCGGCGCATCGAGGGCTATCCGTTCCGCATCGAGCTGCGCTGCGGCGAGGGGACGAGCCTGACCACGGCGGACGGGGTGGTGACGGTGTCGAGCCTGACCGCGGTCGCGCTCATCTACAATCCGCGCCACGTCATTGCCGAATTCGGGTCGCCGGCCGTGATCAGCCAGACGGCGTTTGCGGAAACGCGGGTGGAGTGGTCGCTGGCGCATGCCAGTCTCGTGACGGACGGATCGGAGACCGGCCGGTTCGCGCTCTCCATCGTGGAGCCGCGCGTCACCTCGTTCGGGCTGCCGCCGGTCGACGCGAAACTCGCCGAGCTGCATCTGCGCAACGATCCGGCCACCCCCGATGCGGTCGACGTCGCGGCGCGCCTTGACGGCCTGAACGCCATGGCCGGCCAGCCTCCCGTCGATTTCCAGGCGATCGGCGTGCTCAAGAACGCCCGGACGCTGATGGCCGCGATCCAGGGCGGTCCGATGATGATCGCCGCCGCGGGCGACGGGTTTCCGGTGGAGCTGACGCGGCTGTCGCTGTCGGCAGGGGATGCCGCGGTGTCGGCGGCGGGCGACGTCACGGTGCGGACCGACGGCGCGCTGGACGGCGCCGTCACCGTCGCGGTGACCACCGGCGAGGGACGTCTGCCCTATCTGGACGGGGTCCTGTCGCCCCAGGAGGCCGATACGCTGCGCAGCGTCATGCAGACCGTCCTGAACTTCGGCAAGCAGACCGAGATCGACGGCAAGCCGGCGCGGTCGTTTCCGCTGTCGATCGCGGCCGGCCGCGTGTCAGCCGGCCTGTTTCCGATCGGCCGCATTCCTCCGGTTCCCTTCGCCCTTCTCTTCGGCGGCTGATCCGTCCCGCGTGGCGGGGCGGCGGCCGAAGTCCGGCGCGTCGACCTCCTGGCCGGCATCGATGATGCCGCGGCGGATGGCGCGCGTCCGGGTGAAGGTGTCGAACAGCATGTCGCCCTCGCCCCAGCGGATCGCCCGCTGGAGCGCGGAGAGATCCTCGGAGAAGCGGCCCAGGGCCTCGATGACGGCCTCCCGGTTGTGCAGGAACACGTCGCGCCACATGGTCGGGTCGGAGGCGGCGAGACGCGTGAAGTCGCGAAAGCCGCCGGCGGAGAACTTGATCACTTCCGACTGGGTGACGTCTTCCAGGTCGTCCGCCGTGCCGACGATGTTGTAGGCGATCAGGTGCGGCAGGTGGCTGGTGACGGCCAGCACCAGGTCATGGTGCTCGGGCGTCATCGTTTCCACGTTGGCGCCGAGCCCGGTCCAGAACGCCGAGACCAGCTCGATGGCCTGACGGTCGGTTTCCTCGGTCGGCGTGATGATGCACCAGCGGTTCTCGAACAGTTCGGCGAAGCCCGCCGAAGGCCCGGAGTTCTCGGTGCCCGCGACCGGATGCGCCGCGACGAAACGGGCCGGATACGGAAGCTTCGGCAGCATCTGGCGGATGACGCTCGCCTTCACCGAACCGGTGTCGGTGATCAGCGTCTCCGGGGTGACCAAGGAGGCGAACTCCTCGGCGACGCTGCCGGCAGCGCCCACCGGAACGCAGGAGACGATCAGGTCTGCCCCGCGCGCGGCATCCGCCGCGCTCGCCGCGTAGCTGTCGCCCAGGCCGAGACGCTCCGCCTCGGCCAGCGCGTCCGGATTGGCGTCCGCGATGGCGATGTGACCGGCCAGGCCCTGCGCGCGCACCTTGCGGGCGATGGACGAGCCGATGAGGCCGATGCCGACGATGGCGACCCGGCCGAAGAGGGGATCAGCCATCGGCCGGCTGCCCCCCGGCCTGCGCCATGTACCGGGTGAGGGCCGCAACCGTCGCCTTGTTGGCGGTTTCCGTGCCGACCGACATGCGCAGCGCGTTCGGCAGGCCGTAGGGATCCAGACGGCGCAGCACGATGCCTTCGTCCAGCAGATACTGGTCGGCGGCCGCAGCGCTGATGCCGGGCCGGTCGGGGAAGTTGAGCAGCAGGAAGTTGCCCTGGCTCGGCGTCACGTCGATGCCGATCGCGGTGAAGGCTTCCGTGAGCCACGGCAGCCAGGTCGCGTTGTGGTCGACGGCCGCCTCCATGAAGGCGCGGTCGCGGATGGCGGCGCAGGCGGCGGCGATCCCCGGCGCGTTGACGTTGAACGGCCCGCGGATGCGATTGATCGCGTCGACGATGTGCTCGGGAGCGTAGAGCCAGCCGACGCGCAGCGCGGCGAGGCCGTGGATCTTCGAGAAGGTCCGTGTCATCACGACGTTCTCGCTGGCGCCCGACAGCTCGATGCCCGCCTCGTAGTCGTTGCGGCGGACATATTCCGCGTAGGCGGCGTCCAGGACCAGCAGGACGTGCGGCGGCAGGCCAGCGTGCAGCCGGCGGACTTCCGACTGGGGCAGGTAGGTGCCGGTCGGGTTGTTCGGATTGGCCAGGAAGACGACGCGCGTCCGCTCGGTGACGGCGGCGAGGATGCGGTCGACGTCGGCGGTCTTGTCGGTCTCCGGCACGACGACGGGCACGCCGCCGGAGGCGAGCGTCACGATGCGGTAGACCAGGAAGCCGTGCTCGGTGAAGATCGCTTCGTCGCCGGGACCGATATAGGCATGGGCGATCATGCCGAGGAGGTCGTCGGAGCCGTTGCCGCAGACGATGCGGGCCGGGTTCAGGCCCATCGCCTCGCCGATCGCCCCGCGCAGCGCCGTGGACGCGCCGTCAGGGTAAAGCTCCAGTGCCTTGCCGACGGACAGGTAGGCCTCGATGGCCTTCGGGCTCGCGCCGAGCGGCGTCTCGTTGGAGGAGAGCTTGTGGTACTCGCGAACCTGCGCGCCCTTCGACTTGCCGGGCACGTAGGCGTTGATCGCCATGACGCCGGGACGCGGGACGGGACGGGTTGCGGTCATGCCCTGACTCATCACTTGGGCTCCTTGTGGGACGTCATTTCGCCGAAACTGGCCGCCGTGACCAGCTCCGGGTCGTACTGGCCGACCAGCGCGAGCGACGGCGGGGCGATGTCGCCGGCCTGACGCCACTGGTCGAGAAGGATGTCGGCCGAGGCCTGGGTGGCGACGAGCGCGAAGGCCTCGGTGCCGTCGCCGGCGGTGGCAAGGTATTCGGCGCCGTCGATGGCGGGCGGCGTGGCCGCGCCCTGCCAGACGAGAGCGAACACGTTGACGCTGCCGGCGGCGGGGCCGACCTTGGCACCGGCGATCAGCAGGCAATCGCTGGCCTCGCCCACGGGCCGGGCGAACCGGGCGACCACGTGGACGCCGTCGGCCGCGAGCCCGCGCCACCAGGGGCCGGATGCCGACAGCGGCACGATGCCGAGGTCGCCTTCGTTGCGCTCCAGCACGCGCACCGCGACGGCGGCGTCGCTCGGCTCGGCCAGCGCCGGCGAGAAGCCGAACCAGAACCGGGCGAGATCGCGCATGCCGCCGTCGGCGCCGGACAGGCCGACGACGTGGACGCGAAAGGTCCGCTGCAGGTCACAGAAGGCGGAGATGACGGAGCGCCAGACGTGGGTGACGATCGCCGGAGGCAGCGGCCCGCCGTGCGCCTCCAGGCGGCGCTTCACGACGTCACCTTCGCGGGCGGGCTGGATCACCACCGCGGACGGCGAGGGACCCTTCGCCGCCACGATGTCGGAGACGGTCTGCGCCCGCTCCATCAGAAGGGCATGGATCTCCGCATCGATCGAATCGATGCGGTGCCTGAGCGAATCGAGCGTCACCGGGGCCGGAGCCGATGACCCCCGGGAGGCCGAGTTTGACATGAGGAACACCACGAAGAGCGCGCGTTCTCGTTAGCCGCGCAAGCCGACACACTTAGAAGAGCGCCGGGCCAAAATCAAAGAAAACATTGACACCCGCCAAGGCCGTTTCCTAGCTACCCCTCCATTGCGCGGGGCAATGTTGCGTATCCGGGACCCTGATGACCCAACTGCCAGATCATGACGATGCCGTCGGTCTTGCCCGGCTCCGGGAGGTCGATGCGCCATCGAGCATGGTGGAGGTGTTCGGGGACGACCAGCCGCTGGCCCTCGACGCTGGCCGTTCGCTCGCGCCGTGGCAGATCGCCTACACGACCCACGGCAAGCTGAACGCCGAGCGCTCCAACGCCATCCTCGTCTGCCACGCGCTGACGGGCGACCAGTATGTCGCCTCTCCCCATCCGATCACCGGCAAGCCCGGCTGGTGGAGCCTGATGGTCGGACCCGGCCGGCCGATCGACACCGACCGCTTCTTCGTCCTCTGCGCCAACGTGCTCGGCGGCTGCGCGGGGACGACGGGGCCGGCCTCGCGCGCCCCCGGCGGCGGCAAGCGCTACGGCCTCGACATGCCGCTGGTGACGATCGCCGACATGGTGCGCGCCCAGGCGATGCTGCTCGACCGGCTGGGCATCGACAAGCTGTTCGCCGTGGTCGGCGGCTCGATGGGCGGCATGCAGGTGCTGGAGTGGGCGGCGAGCTATCCCGAGCGGGTGTTCGCGGCGCTGCCGATCGCCGCCGGCGCCCGGCATTCCTCCCAGAACATCGCCTTCCACGAGGTCGGCCGGCAGGCCATCATGGCCGACCCGAACTGGCGAGGCGGGCGCTACCTGGAAGAGGGCGTCAGCCCGAAGAAGGGGCTGTCGGTCGCGCGCATGGCGGCCCACATCACCTACGTGTCGGAGCCGGCGCTGCACTCCAAGTTCGGGCGCGCGCTGCAGGACCGTGAGCAGATCACCTTCGGCTTCGACGCCGACTTCCAGATCGAGAGCTACCTGCGGCACCAGGGCTCCACCTTCGTCGACCGATTCGACGCCAACTCCTACCTCTACGTCACCCGGGCGATGGATTATTTCGACATGGCGGCCGACCACGGCGGCATCCTGGCGAACGCGTTCCGGCGCTCGCCGACGCGCTTCTGCGTCATCTCGTTCACCAGCGACTGGCTGTTCCCGACCAAGGAAAGCCGCGCCGTCGTGCACGCCCTCAACGCCGCCGGCGCGAACGTGTCCTTCGTCGAGATCGAGACCGACCGCGGCCACGATTCCTTCCTGCTGGACGAGCCGGAGCTGTTCCGCGTCACCCGCGGCTTCCTCACGGGCGCGGCCCATGTGCGGGGCATCGAGCCCCCGGGACCGGCGGCATGACGGAGATCGCGCTGAAGCGGGGGCGGTTCGATCTGGAGGCCGTCGCCGATCTGGTGGAGCCCGGATCGCGGGTGCTGGACGTCGGCTGCGGCGACGGCGGGCTGATGGAGCTGCTCGCCACCCGAAAGGGCGTCGACGCGCGCGGCATCGAGCTGTCGCAGACGGGAGTGAACGAGTGCGTGGCCCGGGGGCTGTCGGTGATCCAGGGCGACGCCGACGCGGACCTGTTCGGCTATCTCGACAATTCGTTCGACTACGTCATCCTGAGCCAGACGCTGCAGGCGACACGCGACCCGAAGAGCGTGCTGCAGAACCTTTTGCGGATCGGCGGCAAGGTGATCATCTCGTTCCCGAACTTCGGCCACTGGCGGATGCGCCTGCAGCTGCTGTTCCAGGGCCGGATGCCGATCACCCCGCACCTGCCGGAGCCGTGGTACGCCACGCCCAACATCCACTTCTGCACCATCCGCGACTTCGTCAGCCTGTGCGAGGAGCTCGACGTGACGGTGGAGCAGGCTATCGCGCTCAACGGCGTCGGAGGACGGATGCCGATCCGGGCGCCGTGGTGGTTCTGGAATCTGTTCGGCGAGCAGGCGGTGTTTCTGCTGCATCGCTGAGGCAGGCACTGGCCCCCGCCGTCGGGCTCGGCGCCAGCGCCGGCGCGAAGACGGGCACGCGCCGCTTGCGGCCCGAGACGATCGGCTGGGTCATTCGCTTTTCCGCCTCGACCATGACGACGCCGGCGAGCTTCGGCCAGAAGCGCGACCCCATCCGGTCCCAGCCGCGCGCCGATCCCAGCACCGATCGCGCGGTGGAGGGCGGCACGAACAGCGCGTGCTCCACCCGCGAGGGGGTGAACGACAGGTCCTCGACCAGCCGGGTAATCTGGCCGCGAGTGAACGGGCGGCCGACGCCGAACGGTGTCGTCTCGAGCCGTGCCCAGAGGCCGGTGCGGTTGGCCACCACCACCAGGACCCGCCCGCCCGGAGCCAGCACCCGCCAGACCTCCCGCAGCAGCGTGTTCGGCGCGGTGGTCGCCTCCAGGGCATGGACGACGAGGACGCGCGACACGCTGGCGTCGGGCAGCGGAAGGCAGTCGTCCAGCACCAGTGCCGTCGCGGACGGCCCTTCCGGGGGCCAGGCGAACACGCCGTGCTGGGCCGGCATGAAGCCCATCACCCGTTCGGCCTCCTCCTTGAAGGGACGCAGGTACGGTGTGGCGTGGCCGAGCCCCAGAACCCGCTCGCGGCGCAGGTCCGGCCAGATGTCCCGGATCTGCGTGCTCAGAAGCTGACGGACGATCCGGCCCTGAGGCGAGAGATAGAAGTTCCGGATCTCGATCGCTTCGAGGTGCATGGAGCGGCCCATCCGTCCGAGGGTCGAAATTCCGTGTTCATGCCTTAAGTCGGGATGATAGGACAATTTGGCAATGGAAACCGGGAGACAGCCATGGCCGACGCCGACATCCGCCTCATCCCCTGCCGCTCGGACAACTACGCCGTGCTGGTCCACGACCCGGAAAGCGGCACGACGCTGCTCGTCGATGCGCCCGAGGCCGCGCCGATCGCCAGGGTGCTCGACGAAACCGGCTGGGCGCTCACCCACATCCTGATCACCCATCATCACCCCGACCACGTCGAGGGCATTGCGGCGCTGAAGGCGCGGGGCGGGGTCACGGTGATCGGCCCCCATGACGAGGCGAGCCGGATCGACGGCCTCGACGAACTTCTCAACGACGGCGAGAGCGCCACCATCGGTCCTTGGGCGGTACGCGCGATCTCCACGCCCGGCCATACCTCCGGACCGCTCTCCTACTGGCTCCCGGGCCTCCACATCGCGTTCACCGGCGACACCCTGTTCGCCATGGGATGCGGCCGGCTGTTCGAGGGGGACGCGGCGACCATGTGGGCATCGCTGCTGACCCTGCGGCAGGTGCTCCCCGACGAGACCCGCATCTATTGCGGCCACGAATACACCCAGAAGAACGCCGAGTTCGCCACCAGCGTCGACACCGACAACGCCGCCCTCGCGGCGCGCGGCAAGGAGGTCGAGGCGGCGCGCGCCAGGGGCGAGCCGACGGTGCCGACGACCATGCGGGCGGAAAAGGAGACGAACCCGTTCCTGCGGGCCGACGATCCGGCGCTTGCCGAGAAGCTCGGCCTCGTGCGCGCCGAACCGGCCGACGTGTTTGCCGAGCTGAGGAGCCGCCGCGACGTCTTCTGACGACCGCGCTCCGTCCACCCGATCAACGCGACCAGGGACCTGACAATGCAGTCACTCACCGCTGAGGCGATCATCGAGCACCTCGACCTCCTTCCCCATCCCGAAGGGGGCCATTTCCGCGAGACCTTCCGCGACGGGGCCGGTCATCAGGATCGCGCCCATTCGACGGCGATCTACTACCTGCTGGCGGCGGGCCAGGTGTCGCACTGGCACCGGGTGGACGCGGTCGAGGTCTGGCACTGGTATGCGGGCGGGCCGCTCGAGCTGATCATTTCTGCGGATGGGTCCGACAGCACCGCGCACCAGCTCGGGCCCAACCTGCTCGCCGGCGAACGGCCGCAGCTGGTGGTGCCCGCCCATGCGTGGCAGACCGCCCGGCCGCTGGGGGAGTGGACCCTCATCGGCTGCACCGTGGCGCCGGGCTTCCTGTTCGAGGGGTTCGAGCTGGCGGCGCCCGATTGGCGGCCGGTCACGCGAAGCTGACCGCTGCCACGCGCGGAAATCGGAATTTCGTGTCTTTCAATTCGTCATGACCGTCCCGATCTAAGGGGGCGCGCGCGTTTGCACTCACATCAATCGCCCCGACGGTTCCTTCTCCAAGCGGTCATGAATGATTTTCATTGAAATTGCGGTCGGGGTGCTCGGCCTTCTCGGCGGCGGCGAACTTCTCGTGCGCGGCGCCTCACGGCTCGCCGTCCGCCTGGGCATGTCGCCGCTGGTGGTCGGGGTCACCATCGTCGGGTTCGGCACCTCGGTGCCGGAACTGGTAACCTGTCTGGAGGCCGCCTGGAGAGGCGCGCCCGGCATTGCGGTCGGCAACATCGTCGGCTCCAACATCGCCAACATCCTGCTGATCCTCGGTGCCGCCGCCGCGATCCGGCCGTTCATGTGCTCGCGCGCCGCCGTGGTGCGCGATGGCGGGCTGGTCATCGCCACCGCGCTCGCCTTCACCGTCGTGGCCATGACCGGCGAACTGGAGCGCTGGATGGGGGCGCTGTTCGTGGCGGGCCTGGTCGCCTACCTGGGCTGGCTGTATATGAGCGAGCGCAACACGGGCGGCGAACTGGCCGCCGCTGGGGACGTGCCGTCGGTCGCCGAGATTTCCGGCGGCGATGACAGGTTCTTCTTTCGCTTCCCGTGGATCGTCGACGCCGCGCTGGTGATTGCCGGCATCGTCATCGTCGTTGTCGGTGCCAATTTCCTCGTCGACGGCGCGGTGAGCATCGCCCGCATGTTCGACATTTCCGAGGATGTGATCGGCCTGACGCTGGTCGCACTGGGCACCTCGCTGCCCGAACTCGCCACCTCGGTCGTGGCGGCCGTGCGCAAGCAGTCGGAGATTGCGCTCGGCAACGTGCTGGGCTCCAACATCTACAACATCCTCGGCATCGGCGGCATCACGGCCCTCGTTCATCCGATCCCGGTTTCTCAGGCGATGCTGATGTTCGATTTCCCGATCATGGTGGGCGTGTCGATCGCCATGGTGGTGATGGCGCGCAGTCGGGGCCGGATGTCGCGTGGCGAGGGCCTACTGCTCCTCGGCGCCTACGTGGCCTATATCGGCGTGCTGTACAGCGGCATGGCCTGAGGCGGTATCGCGCAGGTCAGAGCGGCCAGACCAGCAAGATCATCGGCACCGCAACCGCGATGATGATGAGCTCCAGCGGCAGCCCCATGCGCCAGTAGTCGCCGAAGCTGTAGCCGCCCGGCCCGAGCACGAGCGTGTTGTTCTTGTGGCCGATCGGCGTGAGGAACGCGCACGACGACGCGACGGCGACCGCCATCAGGAACGGATCCGGCGACACGCCGAGCTGGGTGGCGATCTGGTAGCCGGTGGGCGCGGCCACCACGGCCGTCGCCGTGTTGTTGAGGACGTCGGAGAGCGTCATCGTCACCACCATGACCACGGTCAGGATCACCGCCGCCGGCAGCCCGGCGGTGAGCGTCACGATGCCGTCGGCGATCAGCGCCGTGCCCCCCGCCGCGTCCAGCGCGGCGCCGAGCGGGATCATCGAACCCAGCAGCACCACCACCGGCCATTCGATGTGGTCGTAGACCTCGCGGATCGGCACGATGTCGAGCGCCACGTAGAGCGCCGTCACGGCGGCGAGCGCGATGGCGAGATCGATCAGCCCGAAGCTGGCGACGCCGACGGCGACCGCGAACAGGCCCGCCGCCAGCCACGCGCGGTGGCCCTGGGTGACGCTCAGGCCGCGCGCCGCGAGCGGCAGCGCGCCCAGCCACGAGATGACATCGTCCATGCGTTCGGCCGGGCCGTAGAGGAGCAGGATATCGCCGGCCCGCAGCGTCAGGCCGGGGACGCGGCCGTTGATGCGCTTGCCCTGACGCGACACGCCCAGCAGGCTGACACCGTGGAAGCGCAGCAGCCCGATCTGCTTCACCGAGCGGCCGTCGACGCGGCTTTCGCGGGTGACGACGGCCTCCGACAGCGTCATGTCGCTGCCGCCGAGGTCCTCGATGACGTTGCTGCCGACCACCGAAAGCTCGTGTTCGCTGCGGACCCGGTCGAGCGTGTCGGGGGCGCCTTCGACGAGCAGGAGGTCGCCTGCCTGGATGATGGCCGCGCGGGCGCGGCCCGGCAGGGTCTTGCCGTCGCGGATCAGGCCGAGGATCGCCACGTCCGTGTCGGCGGTCTTTTCGGCCAGTTCGCTCACCTGGCGCCCGATCGACTTGGACTCCTCCGGCACCTCCAGCTCGGCCACGTAGTCGTTGATGGCTGCCAGCGCGTCGGGTGCTGCGCCCTCGCGTTTCGGGATGAGGCGCCAGCCCACGAAGGCGACGAAGGCGAGGCCGACGGCCGCGCAGACGATGCCGACGGGCGCGAAGTCGAACATGGAGAAGGGCGTTCCCTCCACCTGGCCGCGATACTGGGCGACGATGATGTTCGGCGGGGTGCCGATCATGGTGACGAGGCCGCCGAGAATGGTGGCGAAGGAGAGCGCCATCAGGGTCGCCCCGGCGGGTCGTCCGGCGCGCTTGGCCGCCTCGATGTCGACGGGCATCAGCAGCGCGAGCGCCGCGACGTTGTTGATGAAGGCCGAGAGGGCGGCGCCGATGCCGCCGATGGTCACCACGTGCCGGGGCACGCTGCCGCCGGTCTGCCGGACCGCGCGGGCGATCACCGTGATCGCGCCGGCGTTGACCAGGCCGCGCGAGACGACCAGCACCAGCGCCACGATGAGGGTGGCCGGATGGCCGAAGCCGGTGAACGCCAGGTCGGTCGGGACGGCGCCGATGATCACGCCGATGATGAGGGCGGTGAACGCGACGAGGTCGTAACGGAAGCGTCCCCAGATCAGAAACGCGAAGACGACGACGAACAGGCCAAAGAGCGCACCCTGCTGATAGGTCATCGTCGGAGAGGGTCCCTGGAAGGAAGGAGGAAAGCGGCGTGGCGACCGTTGTCGCCAAGGGGCGATGGTCCGTCAACACCCGAGCGCGCGCGATGGATCCATGCGGCGGATCGGGCCCGCTTCTTCGCGGCAGGACCGGGCTGGCCCTGATGGCTGGCTGGATGCGACGATTGCGGGGCGTGGGCAAATCAGCCGGGATATGGCGATGGGCAGGGAGGACCGCTTGGAGCGCGACACCGAAATTCTGTTCTGGCGACGCACGGACGTGGCGGGGCTGGAGCGCATGGTGCTCCGCGTCGGCGCCGAGGCCGTGACCGCCGAGGCGACGATCCTCTGCCTGGAAGACGGCGGCTTCGAGCTCGCCCATCGCTGGCGGCTCACCCCCGACTGGCGCGCGCTCTCGGTGCAGGTCGAGAAGGTGGGGCCGGCGGGCCGCACCGCGCTCACGCTGGAGCGGGTGGACGGCGGCTGGGCCGTCGATGGGACACGCCGGGCGGAGCTCGACGGCACGGACGAGCCCGATCTCTCCGTCACCCCCTTCTGCAACACCCTGCCGATCCGGCGGATGGTCGGGGAGAAACGGCGGAGCCTGACCCTCGAGACCTGTTACGTGGATGCCGCCTCGATGACGGTGGCACGCTCTCGCCAGAGATACGACCGGCTGGGGCCGGCGCGCCTGCGATACGTCGACCTCGGCCTGTCGGCAGGCTTCGAGGCGGATCTGGAGGTCGACGAACGGGGGCTGGTGATCCGCTACGAGCATCTGTTCGAGCGGGTGGCGCCGCTCTGAGGGCGGCGCCGGCTTTCAAGCGCTGCGGACGCTATCTCCGGTCCGGATGCATCGGGCGCTCATGCGAGCGCCCGGACAGGCCGCGTGGAAAGCCGGCTCAGCCGAATTTTCCGTGGCAGTGCTTGAACTTCTTGCCCGAGCCGCACGGGCACTGCTCGTTGCGGCCAACCTTGCCCCACGTCCGCGGATCGTTGGGGTTGCGGTTGGCGGCCGGGACCGTGTCGACCGGAGCGGGCGTGGGCCTGCTGCGCTGAGGCGCCGCGCCGTTGCCGCCGGTCCGCGCGCCCTCGTAGGCGAGCTCCGCGTCGGCAAGCTCCATCTCGTCCTCTCCGGTGGTCGGATCGGCGTGATGGGCGTGCATCTCCGGCATGTCGGCATCGGTCGGCGGGGGCGGGGCCTGCTGCAGCTCGATGCGGGCGAGCTGCGTCGTGGTCATTTCCCGCAGGCTCGCGAGCATCGCCTCGAACAGCGAGAACGCCTCGGTCTTGTACTCCTGCAGCGGATCGCGCTGGGCGTAGCCGCGGAAGCCGACCACCGACCGCAGGTGATCGAGGGTTGCCAGGTGCTCGCGCCAGAGGTGGTCGAGCATCTGGAGGATCACCGACTTCTCGACCTGGCGCCACAGATCCGGGCCGTACTTGGCGACCTTGCGGGCGGCGGCCTGGTCGACGGCCTTCACGAGGCGGTCCTTGACCTCCTCGTCGGCGATGCCCTCTTCCTTGGCCCAAGCGTCGACTGGGAGGTCGAGGTTCAGCACCTGCTGGACGGCGAGCTTCAGGCCGTCGGTGTCCCACTGTTCCGGATATGCCTTCTCCGGAATGTACTTGGCGACGAGGCTTTCCACCACGTCGTAGCGCATGTCGGCCACCGTCTCCTGGACGGTTTCGCCGGTCATCAGCTCGAGCCGCTGCTCGAACACGACCTTGCGCTGGTCGTTCATCACGTCGTCGTACTTGAGGACGTTCTTGCGCTGGTCGAAGTTGCGGGCCTCGACCTTCGACTGGGCCTTCTCGAGCGCGCGGTTGATCCACGGGTGGACGATCGCCTCGCCCTCCTGCAGGCCGAGGCGCTGGAGCATGCCGTCCATCCGGTCGGACCCGAAGATCCGCATCAGGTCGTCCTGCAGCGACAGGAAGAACTTGGAGTGGCCGGGGTCGCCCTGGCGGCCGGAGCGGCCGCGCAGCTGGTTGTCGATGCGCCGGCTCTCGTGGCGCTCGGTGCCGACCACGTAGAGGCCGCCGGCGGCGAGCGCGCGTTCCTTGAGCTTGGCGACCGCCGCGCGGATCTCCTGTTCGCGCTGTTCGCGCTCGGGGCCCTCCGGCATCTCGGCCAGTTCCTGGGCGATGCGCAGGTCGGCGCTGCCGCCGAGCTGGATGTCGGTGCCGCGGCCGGCCATGTTGGTCGCGATCGTCACCGCGCCGGGGATGCCGGCCTGGGCGATGATGTGGGCCTCCTGCTCGTGGTAGCGGGCGTTCAGGACCTGGAAGACCTTGGCGGCGTCCTTGGCGTCGGGGTCGTAGAGAGCGGAGAAGTCGCGCTGGCGATAGCCGGCCTTCTTCAGCGTCTCCGCGAGGATCTCCGACTTCTCGATCGAGGTGGTGCCGACGAGCAGCGGCTGGCCGCGCTCGTGGCAGTCCTTGATGAGCTCGATGATCGCCGCGTATTTCTCGTCCGCCGTGCGGTAGACCTCATCGTCGTCGTCGATGCGCGAGACCGGCACGTTGGTCGGGATCTCGACGACCTCGAGGTTGTAGATGTCGAGGAATTCGTCCGCTTCCGTCAGCGCCGTGCCGGTCATGCCGGCCAGCTTGTCGTACATGCGGAAGTAGTTCTGGAACGTGATCGACGCGATCGTCTGGTTCTCGGGCTGGATCGCGACCTTTTCCTTGGCCTCCAGTGCTTGGTGCAGGCCGTCGCCATAGCGCCGGCCGGGCATCATGCGGCCGGTGAACTCGTCGATGATGACGACCTCGCCGCTCTTCACGATGTAGTCGCGGTCGCGCTGGAACAGCTTGTGGGCGCGCAGCGCCTGCTGCAGGTGGTGGACGACGGAGACGTTCTCGATGTCGTAGAGCGACTCGCCCTTCAGCTGTCCGGCGGCGCCGAGCAACTGCTCGAGCTTCTCGTTGCCGGCCTCGGTGAACGAGGCGGAGCGCTGCTTCTCGTCGAGCTCGAAGTCCTCGTCGGTGAGCTGCGGGATGAAGGTGTCGATGGCGGTGTAGAACTCGGAGCGGTCCTCCAGCGGACCGGAAATGATGAGCGGCGTGCGCGCCTCGTCGATGAGGATCGAATCCACCTCGTCGACGATCGCGAAGGCATGGCCGCGCTGGGCCATCGTGCCGATCTCGTATTTCAGGTTGTCGCGCAGGTAGTCGAAGCCGAATTCGTTGTTGGTGCCGTACGTGATGTCGCAGGCATAGGCGGCGCGGCGCTGGTCGTCGGACATGCCGTGCACGATCTTGCCGACGGTCAGGCCCAGGAACCGGTAGACCTGGCCCATCCAGTCGGCGTCGCGCGTGGCCAGGTAGTCGTTGACCGTGACGACGTGCACGCCCTTGCCGGAGAGCGCGTTGAGATAGGTCGGCAGCGTGGCGACGAGGGTCTTGCCTTCGCCGGTCTTCATTTCGGCGATGCCGCCACCGTGCAGCACCATGCCGCCGATCAGCTGGACGTCGAAATGCCGCTGGCCGAGCGCCCGCCGGGCGGCCTCGCGGACGGTTGCGAACGCGGGCACCAGCAGATCGTCGACCGACTTGCCGGCCGCGATCTCGGCGCGGAACGCCTGGGTGCGCGCCCTGAGGGCATCGTCGTCGAGAGCCCGGACCTCGGGCTCCAGTGCATTGATGGCTTCCACGCGGCCGGCAAAGCTCTTGAGCTTGCGGTCGTTCGCGGTACCGAACATCTTTCGGGTCAGTCCGCCGAGCCCGATCATGGCCGCTCTAACCTCCGAGGGGGACAGTGAAATTTTAAGCCGGCTGGGTGCCTCGCCGGAAGCCCCGGGGTCGACCTCTTCGACCGATATGGGAATACGCTTGCCGGACGGGGAGGACCAATCGCGGGTCACACGAGGTCCGAGGCGGCAGCCGAGACATAAGAGGGGGTCTGGTGGTTGTCAACGTGACCGCTTTCGGACAGTGTGCCGGCGCTTCGGGTGGCGACGCTCGATTTCGGAAAGGCAGAATTAATGCGCATCACCCCCTTCGCCCGCTCGTGCCTGCTTGCTGCAGCGCTGGCTATCCCCGCCGCCACTGCGACAATGGCGCAGGATGTCGCCCGCGTCGGCGACGTCACGATTACCGACGCCGACGTGTCGCGGGCCAGCGAGATGCTGGCCTCCCGTCTGGCCCAGGTGCCCGAGGAGCAGCGGCGCGAGGTCGTCATCCAGGCGCTCATCGACCTGCAGGTGATGGCCAATGCGGCCCGCGCGGCCGGCATCGACCAGACCGACGACTACAAGATCGAGCTGGCGTTCCTCCAGGCCCAGGCCCTGCGCGACATCTATTTCGAGCAGAAGATCGAGCAGGCGGTCACCGAGGACGACGTCCGGGCCCGCTACCAGGAAGAGATCGCCAAGCTGGACCCGCAGGAAGAGGTCAAGGCGAGCCACATCCTGGTGGAATCCGAGGACGAGGCGAAGAAGCTGATCGCCGAACTCGATGGCGGCGCCGATTTCGCCGAGCTGGCCAAGGCCAACTCCACCGGTCCCTCCGGCCCCAACGGCGGCGAGCTCGGCTACTTCGCCAAGGGCCAGATGGTCCCGGAATTCGAGGCGGCCGCCTTCGCGCTGGAGCCGGGCACCTACACCGAAACGCCGGTGAAGACCCAGTTCGGCTACCACATCATCAAGGTCGAGGATAAGCGCACCCAGGAGCCGCCGGCGTTCGAGGATGTCCAGGAGCAGCTGCACGATGCGATGGTCCGCGAAGCCCTGACCGCCCGGCTTGCCGAGCTCAAGGCCGCAGCCGAGATCGAGCGCCTCGACGCCGCCCCGGCCGATGCCGCGACCGATGGGGCCAGCGACGCCGAGACCCCGGCTTCGTCCGACGCTCCGGCTGCCACCGGCAAAAGCCAGTAGAAGACGAGGCGGATCGATGTCGAGCGCCGTTTCCCCGTTCGCCCCGGCCCGGTTTCCGGACCTTCCGGCCATTCCGGGTGTGCGGATGGCCACGGCCCAGGCCGGGATCAAGTATCCCGGCCGGACCGATGTCCTGTTGATGGCGTTCGACCCCACAACGACGGTGGCGGGCGTGTTCACGCGCTCCAAGTGCCCGTCGGCGGCGGTGGACTGGTGCCGCGCCAATGTCGGCAACGGCACGGCGCGGGCGCTGCTCGTCAATTCGGGCAACGCCAACGCCTTCACCGGCAAGAAGGGGCTGCAGGCGGTCACCATCTCCGGCGACCTGGTGGGCGAGGCGCTGTCGGTGCCGGCCAGCGACGTGTTCCTCGCCTCCACCGGCGTCATCGGCGAGCCGCTCGACCCGTCGAAGTTCGAGGCGGTGCTCGGCGGCTGCGTGCAGCAGCTGGCGGGTGACGGCTGGGAACTGGCCGGCCGGGCGATCATGACGACCGACACCTATCCGAAGGGGGCCACCCGCACGGCGGACCTCGGCGGCGGCGTCACCGTCACAATCAACGGCATCGCCAAGGGCGCCGGCATGATCGCGCCGGACATGGCGACGATGCTTTCCTTCATCGCCACCGACGCGGCGATCGCGCCCGGCGCGCTTCAGCGGATGCTGCAGGCCGGCGTGAAGGACACCTTCAACGCCATCACCATCGATTCCGATACGTCTACCTCGGACACGGTCCTGCTGTTTGCCACCGGCGCGGCCGGCAATGCGCCGATCGAAAGCGCGACCTCGGCGGCGGCGCGCCGCTTCCGCACCGCCCTGAACGAGGTCCTGGAGGATCTCGCCCACCAGGTCGTCAAGGACGGCGAGGGCGCCCGCAAGTTCGTGACGGTTACCGTCGAAGGGGCCCAGTCGGCCGGTTCGGCGCGCACCATCGCGCGCTCCATCGCCAACTCGCCGCTGGTCAAGACGGCGATCGCCGGCGAGGACGCCAACTGGGGCCGTGTGGTCATGGCCGTCGGCAAGGCCGGCGAGCCGGCCGAGCGCGACAAGCTGGCCATCTGGTTCGGCGACGTGCGCGTGGCCGTCGAGGGCGAGCGCGATCCGGACTATTCCGAGGACGCCGCTTCACGGATCATGCAGCAGCCGGAGATCACCATCCGCGTCGATCTCGGCATCGGACGCGGGTCGGGCACGGTATGGACCTGCGACCTCACCAAGGAATACGTCGCCATCAACGGTGACTACCGGAGCTAGCCGCATGGCCGCCGAAGCGACTGTCCCGGCCCGCATGGTGCTCGTTGTCGCCTGCGCGCTCGTGGACGTCGACGGCCGCGTGCTGATGGCGCAGCGGCCCGAAGGCAAGGCGCTTGCCGGGCTCTGGGAGTTCCCGGGCGGCAAGGTGGAGCCCGGCGAACGGCCGGAAGAAACGCTGGTCCGCGAGCTCGACGAGGAGCTCGGCATCGCCGTCACGCCGCCATGCCTGGCGCCGCTGACCTTCGCCAGCCACGCCTATCCGGACTTCCATCTCCTGATGCCGCTCTATGTCTGCCGGCGCTGGGAGGGCGTGCCCCAGGGTCGCGAAGGCCAGCCGCTGCGCTGGGTCCGGCCGAAGCGGATGCGCGAGCTGCCGCTGCCGCCCGCCGACGAGCCGCTGGTGGCCCACCTCATCGATCTGCTGGGCTGAGCCGCCGCCGGGCGGCCCGTCATTCTCCGGAACGAATGGCCGAAATCGGCCATTTCGCGTGACCTCCGTCACCATTTCGCGCGTTGTCGGGGTCGGTTTCCCGCTCGCGTGACCGGCGTCACTTCGTCGCAGCGGCGCTCTCCCCATTCTCTCGTCATCGGCAGGGATGGTCCCGCCGGACAGGAGGAGAGAGAGCCATGTTTGCGAGAAAGACGATCATTCTGATTGCCACTACGTTCGCCGTTGCCGGCGGGTCGATCGGTGCCAATGCGGCACCGGTGTCGGGCGCGGGTGCCGCCACCACGGTCGAAGACCGGACGGTGCTGGTGAAGAAGAAGGGCGGCGGCCATGGCGGGCACCACGGTCACGGTGGCCATCATGGCAGGTACTACGGTCCGGGCTATCCGGCCTGGGGTCCCGGCTATGTCGGCTTCTATCCGCCGCGCCGCTGCCGGATCGAGCGGGTGAAGGTCTTCGACCCCTATCTCGGCCGGCGGGTCTGGGTGAAGGAGCGCGTCTGCTTCCGGGCCTACTGAGCGCCCATGACGGAGCACGTGCCGCGGCGCCCACCGGACGACACGTCCGGGGGCGTCGTGCGTCTGGCGGGCGCATGTGGCGACCGGCGCTCGTTCGCGGCTAGAATGACGGGATTCGCCGCAAGTCAGGAATGCCCATGCCCGTTACCCGCGCCGACCTGCTCGCCCGGCTGTCCAGCCTCGGCATCGATGCGCCGACCACCGAACACGAGGCGGTGTTCACGGTCGGGGAGTCGGAAGACCTCCACCATCGGATTCCCGGCGGCCACTCCAAGAACCTATTCCTGAAAGACAAGAAGGACCGCGTGTTCCTGGTCTCCGTGCCGGCCGACGCGACGGTCGACCTGAAGCGGATCCACACGCTCATCGGTGCCCAGGGGCGCGTCAGCTTCGGCAAGCCGGAGCTCATGATGGAGCTGCTGGGCGTCGCGCCCGGGTCGGTGACGCCGTTCGGCATCGTGAACGACGGCGAGGGGCGGGTTACGGTCATTCTCGACGCCGCGCTGATGGCGCACGAGACCGTCAATTTCCATCCGCTGGAAAACACCGCCACCACGTCCATTGCCCGGGACGATCTGGTCGCCTTCCTGACGGGCGAGGGGCATCCGCCGCAGATCCTGGCGGTCAGCGAGGAAGCCATCGCCGCCGGTTTGTAATCGGCGCAGCCGCGACCCATCTCACGATCGGGGCGACGATGCAGGGGCCAGGACACATCCCGAGGGGTGGAGGTCAGGTGCGCGCCGTCGTGCATGGAGACCCGGGGGCGGGTGACAGCCGACGCCCGATCGTGGTGTAAGTCCCGTCAGGACGAAGACACGTCGAATGCTCGGCAGGAACAGGAACATTCCATGAGTGACACTCCGATCCTTCTCGGAAGCGACGGTCGCCAGATCGCGAGCGCGACGCCGGCCGGCGCCGACGCCGCGGCGAATGACGGCGTCATCATCGAGTCCACCACGCGCAACTTCGCCGTGGACGTGCTGGAAGCGTCGCGGACCGTGCCGGTCCTGGTCGATTTCTGGGCGCCGTGGTGCGGTCCGTGCAAGCAGCTGACGCCGATCCTGGAGAAGGTCGTGCGCGCGGCGGGCGGCGCGGTGCGGCTCGTAAAGCTGAACATCGACAACGATCCGCAGATCGCCCAGCAGCTCGGCATCCAGTCGATCCCGGCGGTCATCGCGTTCAAGGACGGCCAGCCCGTCGACGGCTTCATGGGCGCGCTTCCCGAAAGCCAGGTGAAGCAGTTCGTGACGCAGATCGCGGGTCCCGGCGGTCCGGGCGCCGCCGTTGCCGAGGCGCTCGCGCAGGCCGACGCATTGCGCCAGTCCGGCGATCTGCCGGCAGCCGTCGAGCTCTATCTCGACATCCTCCAGCAGGATCCGGGTTCGGTCGAGGCGATCGCCGGCCTGGCGTTGTGCCAGGTCGAGGCCGGTGACATCGAGGACGCGCGGCAGACGCTGGCGATGATCCCCGAGGAGCTGAGCAAGGATCCGCACGTGGCCGCGGTCCACGCGGCGATCGCGATGGCGGACGAGGCGGCGGAAGCCGGCGACGCGTCCGCGCTCGAGGCGCAGGTCCAGGCCAATCCGGGCGACCACCAGGCCCGGTTCGATCTCGCCGTGGCGCTGGCCGGCAGCGGCGCGCGCGAGAAGGCGGTCGAGCACCTGCTGGCGATCATGGCCGCCGATCGCGACTGGAACGACGCCGCGGCGCGCACCAAGCTCGTGTCCTTCTTCGATGTCTGGGGGCCAAAGGATCCGGCGACGATCATGGGTCGCCGGAAAATGTCGTCGCTGCTCTTCTCCTGACCTATATGCCGGATAGAACTCGGGATCGGGGGCGGCCCGACAATCCAGAGGGTCAGGCGATGCGTGCAGGTAACAAGAGTTATGAACGACCGGCAGACGTGCCGGTGGTGGTACCGGTCTTCCCGCTGACGGGGGCCTTGCTGCTGCCGGGCGTGCAGATGCCGCTGACCATCTTCGAACCGCGCTACGTGGCGATGATCGACGCGGCGCTGCGGGCGGACCGCGTCATCGGCATGGTGCAGCCTAGATTCGACGATGGAATTGACGAGAGCGACGACAATCCGCCGATCTGCGAGGTGGGCTGCCTCGGTCGCATTTCCGCGTTCCAGGAAATCGGCGACGGGCGCTATCTGATCACGCTGTCGGGGATCACGCGCTTCCACATCGAGGAAGAGCTGACGACCACGACGCCGTTCCGGATGTGCCGGATCTCCACCGATACCTATGCCCGCGACCTCGGCATGGCGCGGGGCGAGGACGGTGTGGACCGCGACGCGGTGATCAAGGCGTTCCGGGACTATCTGTCCGCCAACGACCTCCAGGCGGACTGGAAGAGCGTGCGCGAGGCCTCGAACGAGATCCTCGTCAACACGCTGGCAATGATGAGCCCGTACGGTCCGGCCGAGAAGCAGGCGCTGCTCGAGGCCCCCGACCTGAAGGCCCGCGCCGAGACGCTGGTGGCGATCACCGAAATGGAGCTCGCCCGGTCCGGCGGCGACGACAACCCGACCATCAACTGAGTGCGGCGGCCTGGGCCGCCGCACTCATGTTTCCTGGAGCGAACGATGAGCGAGACGAAACAGAAGATCGATCCGAAGCTTCTGGAAATGCTGGTGTGTCCGCTGACCAAGACAACCCTCGAATACGACGCGGCCAACCAGGAGCTGATCTCCCGCGCCGCCAAGCTCGCCTATCCCATCCGCGACGGCATCCCGATCATGCTGCCCGACGAGGCGCGCGCGCTGGACGTTTGACGACCGGCGGATTTGTTCCGCCCAAGCGTCACTTTCTTTTTGCAAGGCGCCCCTCGACAATCGGGCCGGAGCGCCCATGTTGACCTGAACGGCTGACCGGGTATCAGGCAACGGAGGGTGACCTTGAACGGATCGACAGCCAATCTGCGGGCCGTGAAGGCCGCGCTTTCCGAGTCCACGGCACTGTTTCAGCGCACGCGCGCGCGGACGCTGTCCCTGGTCGACGGACTGACGCCGGAGGATCTGGTCGTCCAGTCGATGGAGGATGCCAGCCCGGCCAAATGGCATCTGGCCCATACAAGCTGGTTCTTCGAGCAGTTCGTCCTGAAGCCCCACGTGCCGGGTTACAGCTTCTTCGACGAGCGCTACCTCCATCTCTTCAATTCCTATTACGTGCAGGCCGGCACCCGCTTCGCGCGGCCGAAGCGGGGTCTGGTGACGCGCCCGACCGCCAGCGAGGTGATTGAGTACCGCGCGGCGATCGATCACGCGGTCGGCGAGCTTCTGGAGCACCCGCCCGAGACGTCCGCCGGCGAGGTCGCGGCGCTGATAGAACTCGGCTGCCATCACGAGATGCAGCACCAGGAGCTGCTGCTTACCGACCTCCTGCACGCGTTCTCCTTCAATCCGGAACAGCCGGCCTATCGCGCGCCGGAGCCGCTGGCGGTCACCAACCGGTCCCGGGACCTCGAGTGGCAGGCCTTCGAGGGTGGCCTCGTCGAGATCGGCCACGACGGCGACGGCTTCGCCTTCGACAACGAGGGGCCGCGCCACAAGGTCTACCTTGAGCCGTTCGAGCTGGCCGGCCGGCTTGCCACCAACCGCGAATGGCAGGCGTTCATGGCCGACGGCGGCTACGAGCGCCAGACGCTGTGGCTCTCCGACGGCTGGGCCGTGCGGGAGGCCGAGGGCTGGACGGCGCCGCTCTACTGGTTCGACACCGACGGGGAGTGGTGGAGCTTCGGCCTGCGCGGCGCCCAGCCGGTCGATCCCGACGCGCCGGTGACCCACATCAGCTACTACGAGGCCGACGCGTTCGCGCGCTGGGCCGGGTGCCGGCTGCCGCGCGAGGCGGAGTGGGAGCACGCGGCGGCGAGCGTTCCGGTCGACGGCCACTTCGTGGAGGCGGCCCACTTCCGGCCGCGGCCGGCGCCGGGGCCGGGCCTCACCCAGATGTACGGCGACGTCTGGCAGTGGACGCAGTCGGCCTACACCGCCTACCCCGGCTTCGTGCCGCCGGAGGGGGCGATCGGCGAATACAACGGCAAGTTCATGGTCAATCAGTGGGTGCTGCGCGGCGCCTCGTGCGCCACGTCGCGCGCCCACGCGCGGGCCAGCTACCGCAACTTCTTCCACCCGCACCAGCGCTGGCAGTTTTCCGGGCTCAGGCTCGCGCGCGACGGCTGACCGGGCGGAACCCCTTCACATCACGCAAGTTCAGACGGTGGTGCCGGTAAACCGGCGCCGCCGCGTTCATCGACCGGAGGATCGCCGATGGCTCTCGCCCAGACCGCAACCGCAGACGACCTGATCGAGCCTGCCCCTTTCGACGAGGATTTCGCCGTTTCCGTCATCGCCGGCCTCTCCGCCTCGCCGAAGACGCAGGAGCCCAAGTGGCTCTACGACCCGCTGGGCGCCAAGCTGTTCGAGGCGATCTGCGAGGTCGAGAGCTACTACCCGACCCGCATGGAGATGTCGGTGCTGGCCGAGCGCGCCGACGCGATCGCCGCCAGCCTCGGCGACGACCTGATCGTGATCGAGCCGGGCAGCGGCGAGGGCGTCAAGGTGCGCGTGCTGCTGGAGGCGCTGGGCGAGCGGGCATCGGTCTACGTGCCGGTGGACATCGCCGCCGACCAGCTGGTGGCGCTGGCGCAGACCATCAGCGCCGCCTATCCGCAGATGCTGGTGGCCCCGGTGGTCGCCGACTTCACAGGCGCGTTCACGCTGCCGGGCGACCTGCCGGAGGGCCGTCGGGTGCTGTTCTTCCCCGGCTCGACCATCGGCAACTTCGAGCCCGACGCCGCCGCGGGGCTCCTGGAACGGCTGCGGGTGGAAAGCCGGGCCGACGCCATGCTGATCGGCATCGACACCTGCAAGGATCCCGAGCGCCTGGTCGCCGCCTACGACGACCCGGCCGGCGTGACGGCGTCGTTCAACAAGAACCTGTTGAGTCGCATCAACCGCGAGCTCGGCGGCACGTTCGATCTGGACGCGTTCCGCCACGAGGCGCGCTTCGTGCCCGAGAAGGGCTGCGTCCAGATGCACCTGGTGTCGTTGCGCGATCAGACGGTGGAGGTGCTCGGCGAGCGCTTCAGCTTCGCCGAGGGCGAGAGCATCCACACCGAGAGCTCCTACAAGTACGCGCCCGAGGAGTTCGCCGCGCTCGCGGAGCGGGCCGGCTGGACGCCCGAGACCTACTGGACCGACGACGAGGGGCTGTTCAGCCTGCACCTGGTCCGCGCGGCCGCCTGAGGCCGCGCCTGGCTTTCCTGACCGGCGGGAGAGCCGCCCCCGCCTTTCAGAGAGGCGCGTTGAGCCTACGCGATCGTCGGTGCGGGCAGCCCGCGCCGGCGGCACGCCGCCATCACCGTGTTCACCAGCAGGAAACCGATGGTCATCGGGCCGACGCCGCCCGGCACCGGCGTGATCGCGCCGGCGACGGCCTTCGCCGCCTCGGTGTCCACGTCGCCGACGATCCGGGTCTTGCCCTCGCCGCGCTCCGGCGCGGCGATGCGGTTGATGCCGACGTCGATGATGGTGGCGCCCGGCTTGATCCAGTCGCCCTTCACGTAGTTCGGACGGCCCACCGCGGCGACGAGGATGTCGGCGCGCCGGCAGAGGTCGGCCAGGTCGCGGGTGCGCGAATGGGCCATCGTGACCGTGCAGTTCTCGTTCTGCAGCAGCAGCGAGACCGGCTTTCCGACCAGGATCGAGCGGCCGATGACGACGGCGTCGAGGCCGGAGAGATCGCCGCCGCGCGCCTGCTTGGCGAGATCGACGCAGCCCTGGGGCGTGCAGGCGACCAGCGCGGAGCGTCCGAGAACCAGCAGCCCGGCGTTCATCGGGTGCAGGCCGTCGACGTCCTTGGCCGGGTCGATGGCGATCACCACCCGGTCGGTGTCGATGTGCTTAGGCAGCGGCATCTGGACGAGGATGCCGTCGATCTCGGGATCGTCGTTGAGCCTGCCCACCAGCGCCAGCAGGTCGTCCTCGGAGGTGTCGGCGGGCAGCCGATGCTCGATCGAGCGCATGCCGGCCGCTTCGGTCCGCCGCACCTTGTTCGACACGTAAATGTCGCTGGCCGGATCGTCGCCCACCAGCACGACGGCGAGACCCGGGGTCACGCCGTGCGCGGCCTTGAGGCCAGCGACGGCTTCGGTGACCTTGGCGTCGAGGGCGGCGGCGCGGCTCTTGCCGTCGATGATGGTGGCGCTCATGCGGGGGCTCCGGTCGGTCGGAAGGATGCTGTCTTCCTAGAACATGCGGCGCCGGCGAGAAATCACCGCCGCGGCAGAATCAGGAATTTTGATCGGCGTCAGTCTGGTGGCTGATCGCTTTCCGGTTCACGCCGCAGGAAGGGATCTGCAGGCGGCCTCAAGCGTATCGGGGTCGCCTTCCATCCGCACGGTCTTGATCCGTGCCGTGTGGCCGGAACGCAGCGAGACGGCGGATTTCGGCAGGCCCATGGTCTTGGCGAGCAGGGCCTCGAGCGCCTTGTTGGCGGCACCCTTGTCCGGGACCGCGCGCACCCGCACCGCCAGCACCTCGCTGCCGTCCGACAGGGCGCGGACGCCGTCGACGGCGTCGCGGTCGGCCCGGGGCGTCAATCGGACGCGGACGGTCACCGCGTCATCGGTGCGGTCGAAGAGGCGGTCGGAAGCGATGGTCGGCCTCCTCGTCAGCGGGGGCGGCTGCCCGTTGGTTCTCGCCGTGCCCGTTCAGATCGCGCCGCCCGGGTGGGGAGACCTGAGCCCAAAAGGCCCTAGAGAATCAGCGGCACCAGGTTGTTGACGATCAGCTGCTGGAGGAAGAACAGCAGCAGCAGCAGGACGATGGGGGAAATGTCGATGCCCCCGAGATCCGGCAGGATGCTGCGGATCGGCCGCAGGACCGGCTCGGTCAGCCTGTACAGCGTATTCCCGATCATCGCGATGAACTGGTTGCGCGGATTCACGACGTTGAACGCGTAAAGCCAGGAGAAGATCGCGGCTCCGATGATGATCCAAGTGTAGAGCTTGATTGCGAGCAGGAGAACCTGAATGAGCGACAGCATGCTGGCTCCAGCCGGTGTGGTCTCGATGGTCCGCGCGCCGTCGTGCGACCGGCGGGGCGTGTGGCAACAGACCGTCACATAACGGTCGCCCCCGCCCGCCGCAAGGTACGGCGGGCAAGGCTGTCGTTCGGGCTCAGCCCCGCAGGACGCCGCCGGTCGCCTTGGCAACGGCGGCGACGACCTTGGCGCCGACGGCGTCGATCTGTTCGTCGGTCAACGTCTGGTCGCGCGGCTGCAGCGTGATCTCGATGGCGATCGACTTGCGGCCCGCCTCGATGCCGGCGCCGCGATAGATGTCGAACACGTCCACGCCGGCGATCAGCGTCTTGTCGGAGCCGCGGGCCGCCTTCACCAGATCGGCCGCCTCGACCGCCTCGTCGACGACGAACGCGAAGTCGCGCGCCACCGGCATGAGGTCGCTGATGGCGATCGCCGGCTTCACCTTGGTGGGCTTCTGCTTGGTCGGCGGCACCGCGTCGAGATGAAGCTCGAAGACGACGACCGGACCGTCGGCGTCGAGAAGCTCCAGCACCTTCGGATGCAGCTCGCCGAAATGGCCCAGCACGATAGGACCGAGACGCAGGGTGCCCGAGCGACCCGGATGCATCCAGGACGGGGCGTCGCGGCTGATCTGCACGCGCTCCGACGGGGTGCCGATGGCGGCGAGCACGGCAAGCGCGTCGGCCTTCGCGTCGAACACGTCGACCGGACCCGAGTTGCCGGACCAGTGCCGTCCGGCGCCGTCGGGCTTCGCGGTTCCGCGCCGCACGCCCGTGGCGGCCGTCTTCTGGTCATTGGGCTGGTCGCCGAGGAAGACCTGGCCCACCTCGAAGATCGGCTGGTCGGGCATGCCGCGGTCGGTGTTCTTCTGCAGCGCGCGGACCAGGCCGGGGACCTGGCTGGGGCGCATGTCGGAAAGGTCGCTGGCGATCGGGTTGGCGAGCGCGAGTTCCGGCTTGCCGCCGCCGAACGCTTCGGCGTGGGGCCGGGAGACGAAGGACCAGGTCAGCGCCTCGACGAAGCCGCGCGCCGCCAGCGTGCGCCTGGCCTGCCGGGTGCGCACCTGAATGGGCGTGAGCACCTTGCGGGACACCGGCGAGAGCCGGGGCATCGGCTGGGACGGAATCTCGTCGACGCCGACGATGCGGATGACTTCTTCCACCAGGTCGGCCTTGCCCTCGACGTCGGCGCGCCAGCTCGGGGCGGTGACGTCGAGCACGTCGCCCGATCCGGCGACTTCGAAGCCCAGCGACGACAGGATCTCGACGATCCGCTCGTGGGGCACGGTCAGGCCGGAGAGGCGCTTCACCTCGGCGACCGGGAACGCGATCGTCCGCCGCTCGGCCGGGACCTCGCCGGCCAGCACCACGTCGGAGGCGGTGCCGCCGCACAGGTCGAGCACCATCTGCGTGGCGAGCTCGAGCCCCGCGAGGGTGAAGGCCGGATCGATGCCGCGCTCGAAACGGAAGCGCGCGTCGGAGACGATGTTGAGGGCGCGGCCCGTGCGGGCGATCGACAGCGGGTCCCACAGTGCCGATTCGATCAGCACCTCGGTGGTGTCCTCGGAGCAGCCCGTCTCCTCGCCGCCCATGACGCCGCCGATCGACTCGACGCCCTTCTCGTCGGCGATCACGCACATGGTGTCGTCGAAGGTGTAGGTGCGGCCGTCGAGGGCAAGCAGCGTTTCGCCGGCGCGGGCGCGGCGGACCGTGAGATTGCCGTGCACCTTCGCCGCGTCGAAGACGTGCAGCGGCCGGTTGCGGTCGTAGGTCAGGAAGTTGGTGATATCGACCAGCGCGTTGATCGGGCGCATGCCGATGGCGATCAGCCGGCGGCGAAGCCAGTCGGGCGACGGGCCGTTCTTCAGGCCGGTCACCTTGCGCATGGCGAAGGCCGGGCAGATCGGGTTGCCCTCGGGGAAGGACAGGGTCACCGACACCGGGCAGGGGCCATTGCCCGCGACCGCGGCGATCGGGGCGTCCTTCAGGGTGCCGAGGCCGGCGGCCGCGAGGTCGCGCGCCACCCCCGACACGCCCAGGCAGTCGGCGCGGTTCGGGGTGATGGCGATCTCGATCAACGGATCGTCGAGGCCGGCCCAGGTCGCGTACGGCATGCCCACCGGCGTGTCGGCGGCCAGGTCGATGATCCCGGAGTGTTCGTCGGAGAGCCCCAGCTCGCGCTCAGACAGCAGCATGCCGTGGCTCTCGACGCCGCGGATCTCGCCGACCTTCAGGTCGACGCCGGTGCCGGGAACGTGGGTGCCGGGCGGGGCGAACACGCCGACGAGGCCGGTGCGGGCGTTCGGGGCGCCGCAGACGACCTGGATGGGATCGCCGGTGCCGGTATCGACCATGCAGACGCGCAGCCGGTCGGCGTTGGGGTGCTGCTCGGCCGAGATCACCCGGGCGATCACGAACGGCGCCAGCGCCTCGCTTGCATCGGTGACGCCTTCGACCTCGAGGCCGATCATCGTCAGCGTGGTGACGATCGTGTCGAGGGAGGCCTCGGTCTCGAGATGATCCTTCAGCCAGGACAGTGTGAACTTCATCGTGGGAGCACTTCGACGGTGGAAAAACGGGTCGATCCGGTTCGGGCTTGATCTAGAGCATTTTTGCTTCGCGTGTCACCCGGCGATCGGCAATCGCGCCGAACCGGGGCGGGGCCGTGGGGTCCCAACCGGGATCGTCCCGGCGGATAGCCTACGGTCCGTCGATCGAGGGCGCCGTCTTTTGATGCGCGAATCCCGCATTGCTGGATTGTCGGCCCGGTCCTTGATCGCCGGCGGGCAACGCGCGACAAAGAGCGCCCTGCCGGCCTGCTTCCGCGCTTTCCGCTCCGCAGCCTCCAACGACAACAAGAAGATCAGACGCCGATGTTCGCGGATCCCATCTACACGCTGCCCGTCATCGCCGCGATCCTGGGGCTCTACGTGGTCGGCGGCTTCGTCAAGGGCGCGGCCTCGTTCGGGCAGCCGATGGTGACGATCTCGGTCGCCGTGCTGTTCATTCCGGTGCCCTCCGCCATCGCCATCGCGGTGGTGCCGTCGTTCCTGGCGAACCTGGTGCAGGGCTACGCCAGCCGCGAGGTGGCGCCCCAGCTGAAGCCCTACTGGCCGTTCTACGTCGCGCTGGTGACCGGCATCCTGATCGGACTCCGGATCTTCGCCTCGCTCGACCAGGGGGCGCTCCAGGCGATCATCGGGACGCTCCTGTTGCTCTTCTCGGCGACGCAGCTGGCCGGCGTCTCGCCGCCGCTGAGCCCGCCGCCGAAGCCCGCCACGCTGGCCTTGACCGGCCTGATCTCGGGGCTGTCCGCCGGCACCACGTCGTTCGTGGCGTTCCCCTCGCTCCCGGTCTTCATTGCCTACCGGCTCGACCGCAGGCTGTTCGCCCTGGTCACCTCGGTGATGTTCTTCATCACCATGCTCATCGTCGGTGGCGGACTGACGGCGCTCGGCCTGTTCGGCCGCGGCGAGCTGATCATGGGGCTCGCCTGCTGCATCCCCTCGTTCTTCGGTCAGAAGCTGGGGCTGCGCATGCGCGACCGGATGTCGGTCACGGCGCTGCGCCTGTTCGTCAACATCGTGCTCGCCTGCGTCGGGCTCGGGCTGGTGCTGAAGTATTTCGGCATCGGGTTCGGCTGACCGCGCCCCCGGCTTTTCGCGCCTTCGGTCAGTCGGTGACGCTCAGCCGGTCCATGGCGATCTCCAGCACGCCGAAGCGGGTCGGGATCTTGATGCGGACGGGCACCAGGAACACCGTGTCGGTGCCCGGCTCGGGCAGCGGCGCCAGCCAGACCTCCATCCCGGTATTCTCCTGCAGTTCGCGGATCTCGCGCTTGTTGCGGCGGTGGCCGGCGACGGGCGTGTAGTCGATCCGGCAGACGAAGACCGGCCCCTGATAGGCCTCGTCGCCGCCGTCGTAGCGGTCGCGGCGCTTCGGCGACAGCTTCACGTCGTAGCGCTGTTCGCCGTCGAAGATCGGCACGGTGCGGTCGCACGACCGGGAGTCGGCCGGCGCCTTCACCTGCCAGATGAGGGCGGAGACCGGGTCGATGATGCCGCGCTTGTCGGCGTCGGTCAGCACCACCCGGTCGGGCTCGGGATCCTTCTTCGGCTTCTCCGGCGTCACCGTCAGGCTCGACACCGCGTTTCCGCGGATGGTCATCGCCAGCCGCTCGTCGTCGTCGCCTTCCATCCAGCGGTAGCCGTAGGACGCCGGAACCGGCCGCTCGCCGGCCATCCGGCCGGTGGCGGTGGCGGTGCCGCGGGCGTCGGTGATGATGCGGCTGAGCCCGCTCGCCTTGCCCTCGCCGGACAGTGCGTAGGAGCTGTCCGTCACCTCCGCCGTGACGCTGGATTCACCGATCTTGTAGCCGGCGATCGAGATGTCGAAGCGGCTCTTGAAGGTGGCGGCGGACGCCGGCTGGACGGCAAGCGCCGCGGCCAGGGCGGCGGCCAGCGCGGCGCGGCGGCCAGTTTGGCGGTGCGCTCGAAGTGTCGGTCGGTTGCTCATCGCGGTGGTGCCCATGACCCTGTTCGTCTCGATCCTGGCATCATCTAAGTTGGCACCGGGACATATCCAGGGCGACAGGCGCGTGCGCGTGTCGCGGAGGCTTCCGGAGTCCATCGGGACATGCTTTAGGGTGTGGTTCGCGTCCGCCGGTCGGAACTGGCCGCGCGCCGCTTGAGAAGGGGAGGGTTTGGATGCTCACGCTCTATTACGCGCCGGGAACCTGCGCGCTGGCCGTCCACATCGCGCTGGAGGAAGCCGGTGCGACCTACGATCTCCGCCGGGTGGATTTCGCCAGCGGCGAGCAGCGCACCCCCGAATACCAGAGCGTCAATCCGAAGGGGCGCGTGCCGGTGCTGGCGACCGATCGCGGCCTCCTCACCGAGACGCCGGCGCTGCTGGCCTGGATCGCCCAGACCTATCCCGAGGCCGGCCTGGCCCCCGTCGACGATCCCTTCGCCTTCGCCCGGATCCAGTCGTTCAACAGCTATCTCTGCTCGACGGTCCACGTGGCGCACGCGCACCGGGTCCGCGGAAGCCGCTGGGCCGATGATCCGGCCGCCATCGAGGCGATGCAGAAGAAGGTTCCGGAGTCCGTGGGCGCCTGCTGCGAGATGATCGAGGCGCACATGCTGGAGGGCCCGTGGGTGTTCGGCGAGACCTACACGATCTCCGATCCGTACCTGTTCACCATCTCGCGCTGGCTGGAGGCCGACGGGGTCGATATCAACCGCTTCCCCAAGCTCTCCGCACACTTCCGGCTGACCTCCGAGCGGGCGGCGGTGAAGGCGGCGCTGAAGCAGGAAGCGATCTGACGCCGGCGGCGAACGGCCGGGCGGTTTGCCCGGCCGATCAGAGGCTCGCGTCCTCGATCCCGATGCGGCGGTAGGCCGCCTCCACGAACGCGTAGCAGGCAAACGCGACCAGCCCCAGGGCGACGGCGAGGAGGGCGAGCCAGCCGAACGGCCGGCCCTGGATCCAGCCGAGCGCGTCCTCCAGGCCCGGCGCGTCGCCGGCGTCGTAGATCCCGCCGCCATAGAAGGCGAGGATGCCGATGACGATGAAGATGACGCCACGGGCGATCAGGCCAAACGAGCAGATCGGCTTGACCAGGCCGCCCTTGTTGAACTCCGGGCGCAGGTACTTCTCAAAGCCCGCCGTGTAGCCCTTGCGGATGTGGGCAAGCCCGATGCCGACCGGCACCAGCGCCAAAGCGAGCGCCACATAGCGGCCCCAGGCCTGGCCGAACAGCCACGAGAGCCACCCGCTGGTCGGGTCGCCGCCGCCGCCACCGTCGCCGCTGGACAGTCCGAGGCTGAACACGAGCCCGGCCGCGAAGACCGCGAGACCGATATGGATGAGGCCGCTGGCGAACATGGCGAAGCGGATCACCAGGCCCTTGCCGTCGGTGCCGTGGTCGTCGGGATCGCCGATCGCCTGAATGAAGCGCCACCCGGCGAACGCCACCAGGCCGAGACCGACGACGGCGAGCAGCACGCCGCCGAAGGGCTGTTCGAGCATCTTCTGCAGGGCGCCCTTGGTGTCCTGGGTGTCTCCCGAGCCGACCGCCGCCAGAATCGCGAAGAATCCCACGACGAGGTAGACGACGCCGCGCGCTGCATACCCGCCGCGCGCCGCCCAGTTCAGCCCGTTCGATACGTCCATGAAATAATCAAGCCTCTCCGCACCCTGTCAGCACCAACGTCCCGCCACGCGGGGGGTTCCTTGCGAAGGGTGAGCGAACTGCCCCCGGATGCTTCTTGAAGGGCCGGCGCGGAGGCTTGATCCGGCACCAAAGCGGGCGGTGGGGCAATCCAACCGGTGGGCGGGAAAGAGAACATCTTCCGACTTTTTCCGTAGCCGCCGGAACCGCTTGCGGTCAAAGTGCCACACGGGAGAGGGATGGCACGCCGATGGTGGGCCAGGCCCGGCGACGTTGGATAAGAGGGTTCATCAAATGTGCAACGACCACGACACTGGCCTGACGCGGCGCGGGCTTCTGGGTGCGGGTGCATTCGCGGCGACGGCCGCAGCCGCCGGCAGCTTCGTGCTGCCGGCCTCGGCGCAGACGGCGACCGCCCCCGCAGCCGCTCCGAATGACATCGATCCCGACGAGGCGCTGAAGCGCCTGATGGATGGCAACGCTCGTTACGCTGCCAACACGTCGCAGAACAAGGACTTCTCCGCCGGCCGGGCAGCCCGTTCCGGCGCCCAGTATCCGTTCTGCGGTCTGGTGTCCTGCGCCGACTCGCGCGTTTCGCCAGAGCTGGCCTTCGACCAAGGTCCCGGCGAGCTGTTCGTCGTCCGCGTCGCCGGCAATTTCGTCGATGTGAGCGGGCTTGCCAGCATCGAGTACGGCGTGGCGGTTCTGGGCATTCCGCTGCTGGTCGTGCTGGGCCACTCCAACTGCGGTGCGATCGACGCGACCATCAAGGTCATCCAGACCGGCACCGAGCTGCCGGGTCACATCCCGTCCCTCATCGACGCGCTGAAGCCGGGCGTCCAGAAGGCTCTCGACAGCACGCCGGCCGATCCGATGGTGGCGGCGACCGCCGAGAACGTCCGCTACAACGTGGAGAAGCTGAAGACCGCGACCCCGATCATTTCCGAGGCCGTCTCCTCGGGCAAGGTGAAGGTCGTGGGCGGCGTCTACAACATCGCGACCGGCAAGGTCGATCTGGTCTGACGCGACTTCCCGCGAAGCGGACACCGGGCCGCCGTCCGGAGAAGCGGTCGGGCTATCGCTGACCGCGATGGCCAAACTGCGGGCATCGCGGCAGCATCACAAGGCTACGGGGGTCCGGTCGCGTGCGGCCGGACCCCTTTCGTTTCTCAGGGCCGGGCAGGGATCTCCAGTCCGCGCTGCACGGCCGGCCGCGCCATGCAGCGGTCGAACCAGGCCGGAACGCGCGACAGGCTGTCGTAGCCGACGAGGTCGCCCGCTCCGTAGAAGCCGACGAGGCCGCGCACCCAGCCGACCATCGCGATGTCGGCGATTGTGTACTCGTCCCCCATGATCCAGTCCCGGCCCTCGAGCCGGGTCTCGATGACGCCGAGCAGGCGCTTCACCTCGTTGACGAACCGCTCGAGCGGGCGCTTGTCCTCGATGTCCTTGCCGGCGAACTTGTAGAAGTAGCCGAGCTGGCCGAACATTGGGCCGATGTGGCCCATCTGGAAGAAGACCCACTGGATCGTCTCGTAGCGCAGCGCCGGATCGGCGGGCACGAGCTTGCCGGTCTTGTCGGCGAGATAGACCAGGATCGCGCCGGACTCGAAGAGCCCCATCGGCTTTCCGCCCGGCCCGTCGGGGTCGATGATCGCCGGGATCTTGCCGTTCGGATTGAGGGCCAGGAATTCCGGGCCCCAGGTCTCGTTCTCCATGATCGAAACCGTGTGGGCCTCGTAAGGCAGCCCCATCTCTTCCAGCGCGATGGAGATCTTCACGCCGTTGGGCGTGGGGAACGAATAGAGCTGCAGACGGTCGGGATGCTTGGCCGGCCAGCGCTGGGCGACCGGAAAGGCGGAGAGATCAGTCATCGATGGCTCCGGTGGGTGTCGGGAAGACGCGGAACGCGATCGGTCCCGCGCGGTCGCCGCAGCCTACCAGAACTGCTGAGATCGGATAGGGATAGGCGGGCGCTGGCAGCGCGGCCGCGTCAGCCTCCGGCCGTCGCATGGGTGGCCGGCAGGGAGCCCTCCAGCGCCTTGTACATGATGGTGGTGGCATCGAGCCGCGCGCCCGTCGGGTCCAGGCAGTAGCCGGGGATCGTGCCGGCGGCCACGTAGCCCATCGAGGCATAGAGCGGCTCGGCGAAATCGCCCGTCCGCGTGTCGAGGGTGATGAGCGTTCGTCCAAGCGTTCGGGCGCGCTCCTCCACGGCCTTCATCAGGGTGCGCGCGATGCCGCGCCGGCGGGCGTCGGGATGCACCAGAAGCTTCGCGACCTCGGCGCGGTGCGCCTGGTTCGGCGGGGTGTCGGCATCCAGCTGCACGGTTCCGAGTATCCGCCCGGCGCTCTCGGCGATCAACACGGTGCGGGTCCCGGCGCGAACGGCGGGCAGCACCTTCCGCTCCCAGAATGCCTCCGCCTCCGCGGGGGCGAACGGCCAGATGAAGTTGACGCTCGCGCCCGCCGCCACGCAGGCGTGCAGCAGTGCGCCGAGTTCGCCGAGGCGCATTTCCAGTGCATCGGCGGAAAGGGTTGAGACGGCGACGTCGGCGGTCGGATGCATGGGCGGATCTCACACCATGAAGAGAAGATAGCGGGCGCCCGCATCGGCCGGCGTCGTGAACGCGCTCGGGCCGTGGAGCTGGTAGCGCAGGCAGTCACCCGGGCCGAGCGCGTGGTCGACGTCGCCGACCCTCACCGTCAGCCGTCCGTCGAGCATGACCAGATGGTGTTCCAGCCCCGGGCGCGGCGGCGCGGCGTAGGCGATGTGGCTGCCGGGCCGGAGCGAGCCTTCGATGACCTCGCCCGCCAGCATCTGGGACGGCGGCGACACCGACCGGCGCTCGAAACCCGTCTCGGGATCGGTCCAGAGGGATTGGGCTGCCTGCGGGAGACGGGCTTCGAAGTCGCCTTCGACGAGGTGCATGAGTCGCGACAGGGTCACGCCGAAAGCCGCGCACAGCCGGCCGAGCACGTTGGCGGTCGGGCTCACCTCGCCGTTCTCAAGGCGCGACAGCGTCGCCCGGCTCACCCCGGTCCGGGCGGCGAGCTGGTCCAGCGACCAGCCGCGCTCGTGCCGCAGCGCCTTCAGCCTGCTGGCCATGCGGACGTCTAGGTCCGAAGATGAGAGAGAAATTTCCATATATGAGAAATTGGCGCGCCGTTTGCGGGTTGTCAATGTCCTTCGGGCAGGACGTGCCAATTGCGGGGGACGCCAATGGGGCCGCTCCCCGCGAGCCCACTTTCCCCGGCAGGGGTGCTTTTTGGAGACGGCAATGACGAAGAAGACGATGGTTTCCGGTTCGATGAAGGTGATGGCCTCCGCGGTCGCGCTTGCGATGGCCTGGGGCTCCGCCGCTCAGGCGTGCACGGGCATCACGCTGACGGCCGCCGACGGGACGATCGTGCGGGCCCGCACGATGGAGTTCAACGTCAACCTGGAATCGAGCGTGATCGTCGTGCCGCGCGGCTACGAGCGCACCGGGTCGACGCCGGACGGGTCACCCGGCCTCAAGTGGAGCACGAAATACGCCAACGTCGGGACCAACCCGATGGGGCTGCCGCTGATCATCGACGGACTGAACGAGAAGGGCCTTTCCGTCGGCCTGTTCTACTTCGCTCAGTCGGCCGGCTATCAGCCCTACACGGCGGACGACGCCGCGAAGACGATGGCGCCCTGGGAGCTGGGCTCCTTCATGCTCGACAGCTTCGCGACGGTCGCCGAGGTCAAGGAAGCGCTGCCGAAGGTCCTGGTTGCCCCGGTCGTCTTCAAGCAGTTCAACATCGTGCTGCCGGTCCACTACGTCGTGACGGACCCGTCGGGCGCGTCGATCGTGGTCGAGTACGTCGACGGCAAGCTCAACGTCCACGACGACGGCATCGGCGTCATCACCAACAATCCGCCGTTCGACTGGCACATGACCAATCTGCAGAACTACGTGAACCTGGGTCTTGAGAACGTGCCGCCGAAGAAGCTCGGCGACGTCACCATCCAGGGCCTCGGGCAGGGCACGGGCCTCCTGGGCATGCCGGGCGACTTCACCTCGCCGTCGCGCTTCGTGCGGGCCGCGATCTTCGCCAAGGGCGTGGACCCGACCACCACCAGCCAGGACGGCATTTTCCAGGCGTTCCACATCCTCAACAACTTCGACATTCCCAAGGGCGTGGCGCGCGAGGACGAGAAGGACAAGGAAGGCAACATCGTCTCCGACTACACCCAGTGGACGAGCGCCAACGATCTCGCCAACAAGCGCTTCTACTTCCGCACCTACGAAAATAGCGACATCCGCGTCATCGACCTGACGAAGCAGGATCTCGACGCGAAGGACATCCAGACCTGGTCGATGGACGGGTTTGAGGTCGCCCACGAACTCGGCGCGCCCGACGCCGCGAAATAGGCGGCCCATGTAACGCCGACGAACGCCCGGGCAGATGGGTCATGCCGATCTGCCCGATCCGCGCGCTTGTGCGCGTGGTTGTTGTTGGAGCCTGCGCCGCCGGCTGCTAACCTTGTCGCTTGTTCGCTTACATGCGGCAAAGGCCGACATGGTGCCGCTCAGGCCTTCAGCTTCGCGCCTGGCCCGGCGATGACGCAACGGGACGGGTCATGGACGACGTTCACGACAAGTTCTTCGAGCTTTACGAGCAGACGGCCGTCCTGGTCGCTGCGTATGACGGCTTCGATCGCCTGCGCTACGCCAATGCCGCGTTCCGTGCGGCGTTTTTCGTGGAAGAAGGCGAGACGCCGTTCTGGGCGGACATCATGCGCCGCAACCACCGGGCGGGTCGCGGCACGATCATCCGCAATCCCGATTTCGAGAGCTGGCTCAAGAACACCCAGTCGCGGCGCGGCAAGACGGGCTACCGGGCCTTCGAGACCGATCTCGCCGATGGCCGCTGGCTCCTGATGACCGAGACGGTGAGCGCCGACGGCTGGATGCTGTGCGTCGCCTCGGACATCACCAGCCTCCGCTCCGACGATCGCGAGGTCCGTCAGGACCGCGATTTCGCGATCAAGGCGTCCCACACCGACGAACTGACCGGGATCGCCAACCGGCGCTACACCATGGCGCGGGCGGAGGAGATGCTGGCCTCGGCGCGTCCCGACGACGTGGCCGGGTGCTTCGTGCTGATCGATCTCGATTTCTTCAAGTCCATCAACGACCGCTTCGGCCATCAGTCCGGCGACAGGGTGCTGCAGGACTTCGCCGAGCGGCTCCAGGGCCTCGTCCGGCGCCTCGACTGCTTCGGTCGGGTCGGCGGCGAGGAATTCGCGCTCGTGTTGCCGGGGACGACGGCGGCGGAGGCCGAGCTCATCGTCGGCAAGATGCTATCGCTGACCCGCATGGCGTCGCCGCTGCCCGATCGACCCGGGTTCACCTATTCCTTCTCGGCCGGCATCTCGGTCGGCGACCGCTTCGATTCCGTTTCCGAACTCTACGCGCGCGCCGACCGGGCCCTCTACGTGGCCAAGGTCGGCGGCCGCGACCGCATCGAGGTGGACCACCGGGTCTCGGGCCGCTCAAGCGCGGCCTGTTGAGGTCCCGGGCGGCCCCGCCTCACGCCGCCGGTCAGCTGCCGGCGGGAGAGATCCGCACGATGCTGCTGCCGGCACCCCGCGCTTCCGTCAACGCGTAGACCGCACCGTCCGGCCCGACCCTGACGTCGCGCACCCGCGCGTCGAGCGGCACCCATTCCTCGGTCGCGACCCGGTCGCCGTTCATCCGCAGCACCACGAGACCGCGGCTCTGCAGCCCGCCGACCAGCAGCGCCCCCTTCCACTCCGGGATCGCGTTGGCGTCGTAGGCTGCCATTCCGGAGGGGGCGATCACCGGATCCCAGTAGTAGACCGGCTGTTCCATGCCGGCCTTGCTGGTGATCCCCGTACCGATCGGCGCGCCGCTGTAGTCGAGACCGTAGGTGATGATCGGCCAGCCGTAGTTGCGACCGGCCTGCGGGCGGTTCAATTCGTCGCCGCCCCGCGGCCCGTGCTCGACCGTCCAGAGCCGGCCGCGCGCATCGATGGTCGCGGACTGCAGGTTCCGGTGGCCGTACGACCAGATTTCCGGCTGGGCGCCGGCACGCCCCACGAACGGATTGCCGGAGGGCACCGACCCGTCGGGATTGATGCGGAACACCTTGCCGAGCCCCGAGGAGATGTCCTGCGCCTGGTCGCGGATGGGCGTGTCGGAGCGCTCGCCGACGGTGACGAACAGCGTGCCGTCGGGTGCGAAGGCAAGGCGGGAGCCGAAGTGCTTGTTGCCCGCGTAGGCCGGCGTCTGGCGAAAGATGACCTCGGTCCCGCTGAGCGCGCCGGCGCCGCTGGCGTCGGTCTGCAGCCGGGCCCGCGCGACGCTGGTCCCGTTCGCGCCGCCGTCGCGGGGCTCCGAGAACGAGAAGTAGATCATGCCGCTGCGGGCGAAGTCGGGTGCCAGCGCCACGTCGAGCAGGCCGCCCTGGCCGCGCGAGACGACCTCGGGCACGCCCTTGATCGCCGGCCCGGCGGCGCCGTCGCCGCCGACAACGTGCATGGTGCCGCGTTTCGCCGTCACCAGCAGACGGCCATCCGGCAGGAACTCCATCGCCCAAAGCTGCGGCAGGCCGGTGGCCACCGTCTCCGTGCGGACGTTCGCCGCCTCGGCGGGCTGCGGGGCGCGGGTCTGTCCGGGAAATGCCGGCTTCTGGTCCGGGGCGTTCGGCCGCGCCGTCTGGACGGGCTCGCGCGTCTGGGCGGACTGGGCGAGCGCCGGGCCGGACGAGAGAAGGGCTGCGGCGATGGGAAGGGCAATCAGACGCATCGGGACCTCACGGTTGCCTGCGGGTGCCGGCGGCAGCGATCTGCGCGCCGGTGTGACGAAGGTTCGTGAGGGAACGTGGCGCGCTTTCGGGGGTGCACAACCCGGAGAGGGCCGTCATGAACGGCTTGTGATCGTCCCGTGCGCCGCTTGCGCCGAGCCCTTCCCGATCACGCGGGGCCGTCCGGTCGATCCGAACGGCCGCCGGCTCCGGTCCCCGGAACGGCCCTTCGCCTGCGCACCGATCGGGCCGCGCAAACCGCCTTCAGCCGATGCGCGACAGCACGATGCCGGCGACGATGACGACGGCGGCGGCCAGCCGCCAGCGCGTCGGCGGCTCGCGCAGGATGACGATGGAGATCCCGGCGGCGAACAGCACGCTCGTCTCCCTGAGTGCCGCCACCAGCGCGATCGGCGCTTCGGTCATCGCCCAGATGACGATCCAGTAGGCGGTGAGCGACATGGCGCCGCCGGCGAGCCCGCTCTTCCAGTAGGGCCGCATGGCGCGCAGCCCGGCCCCTCCGCGCGCAATCAGCAACACCGCCAGCATCGCCAGGCCGTCGAGGAAGAACAGCCAGACGGCGTAGCTGTTCGCCGACCCGTTGGCCCGCGCGCCCAGCCCGTCGGCGATGGTGTAGCCGGCGATGAACACCGAGGTGCCGAGGGCGAAGGCGACGGCGCTCCGCTCGATGCGCGCGAGGTCGCGGCCGCCCCGGATCGACATCAGCGCCACCCCGGCGACCAGGATGACCACGCCGGCCATCTGCAGCGGCGTGAGCGCCTCGCCGATGATGGTAATCGCGACGATGGAGACGATGAGCGGCGCCGCCCCCCGGGCGATCGGATAGACCTGGCCGAGGTCGCCGACCCGGTAGGCCTGGATCAGGAACAGGTTGTAGCCGACGTGGAGCGCCACCGAGGCGGCCAGGTATGGCCACGCCGACGGCGAGGGGACGGCGACCAGCGGCAGCGGGATGAGGGAGACGCAGCCCGCCGCCAGCGCGATGAGCGTCACCGACAGGAAGCGGTCCAGCCCCACCTTCACGATGGCGTTCCAGCCGGCGTGGCAGAGGGCCGCAAGCATGACGGCGAAGAGGACGGTGACGCTCATGGAATGCCGGCCGGTGGTGGGGAGCCCGCGCCAACACGGCGGGTGGATCTGTTCGTTTGCCGCCGCTAACCTTGCGGGGCATCCCCTAGTGAGATCACGCAAGATGCCGGGTTGAAAGCGAATTTCTGTCGCCTCCTATGTTCGGAAAATGCACATGAAACGCCGCATTCTCCCGCTCACCGCGCTGCGCGCCTTCGAGGCGGCCGGCCGCCGCGGCCGGATGACCGAGGCGGCCGACGAGCTGAACGTCACCCACAGCGCCGTCAGCCGCCAGGTGCGCCAGCTCGAGGCGCTGCTCGGCATCGATCTGTTCGAGGGGCCGAAGACCGCGCCGCGTCTCACCGCCGCCGGCCGCGCGCTGCTGCCGGGTCTCACCTCGGCGTTCGACCAGATCGAGGCGGCGGTCCGGTCGGTCTCCGACGCCGAGGCCGGGCCGCTGGACGTCTCGTGCCTCGGCACCCTGACCATGCGCTGGCTGATCCCCAGCCTGCACCGCTTCCAGGCCGCCCATCCGCGCATCGACGTCCGGCTCGCGGCCTCAGAGCGCGGAACCGACGTCGCCAGGGACGGCTGCGACGTGGCGATCCGGGTCGGGCCGGACGACTGGCCGGCCGGGGTCGAGGTGCACCATCTGTTCGACGAGACGATCGGCCCCGTGCTGGCGCCGAAGCTCGCGGCGACGCTCGGCCCGGCGTTCGAGGGCGCGCCGCTGCTGCGCACGCTGACCCGACCCCAGGCGTGGCGCGACTGGGCGGCGCGATCCGGGGTGGCTGTCAGCGAGGCGAAGGGGCCGGCCTACGAGCATTCCTACTTCATGCTGGAAGCGGCACTTGCCGGGCTGGGCGTGGGCCTGGCGCCGTGGCCCTTGGTCGCCGACGACGTGCGGGCCGGGCGGCTGGTCGCCCCCTGCGGCTTTCTCGCCAACGGCGACAGCTACGTGGCGCTCCGGCGCACGCGCGGGCCGAAGAAGGCGGCGGTCTTCTGTGCGTGGCTGCAGGAGGAAGGCCGCCGCTTCCACGAGGCGCCGCGCGGCTGATCCGGTCTTGGCCGAACGCGCGTCGGCGCTTTCCGAGGTCTTCGCGCCTGCCGGCGGGGCACCGCAAGGGTTGCTCACTCGTTTGTCTTGGCCGTTGCTGGCCGCTGACCGGCGCCTGAGGGCTGTCGGAAAAGACACGATGAAAACGTGCTTTCGGGTGTCGCTTCACAAGAAAAATTCGGTTCTATTGACCCCGAATTCCTAGGTAAATCGGCCATTTATTAATGATTGCCGCATTTTAAACACAGTTTTTATTTATGGTGTTTTAGATCGATATTTGGCCGGATCGCTTGGCCGTAGCGCGCCTCTTGAGGCGCTCGTTCAGCACCATCTTTCAAATCTCGACCTGGCGACCGGGGCGGTTCGGCTCCGGCGTCCGGGCATGCCTTTTCAACGAAAGTGACGAATATGACCATTGGTAGTGTGAAATTCTATAATGCAACCCGCGGCTATGGCTTCATTGCCCCGGAAGATGGCGGCCAGGACGTGTTCGTGCACGCCACGGCGCTGCAGGAAGCCGGCATGTCGGACCTCGTGGAGGGCCAGAAGGTCTCCTTCAATGTCCGCGAGAACACCAGCACCGGCAAGCTCGCCGCGGCCGATCTGCAGTCGGCCTGATCAGGCGTCCGGCGGCGCGGGAAACCGCGCCTCACCGGCCTCCCGGTTCGATTGCCCCATCAGGAGTAGGGCCATGAGCGAACATGCTTACCAGATCGGCCAGAGCGTTCGGGTCAAGGGGTCCTATCGGCTTCGCGATCTCGGCGGAAGCTACAAGATTCTTGCTCTTCTTCCGGAAGAGCATGGGGACTACCAGTATCGCGTCCGCAGTTCGACCAGTGCCCAGCAGCGGGTCATTCGCGAAAGCGAAATCGACGCGGCCAACTCGCCTGAAATGACGTTCTCAGCCTGACGCCGCTCCCGGCTCGACCGGGACGTGCGGACGGGATTGACCGTCAGGGTGCGCGTCGGCCGCTTCGCCGATCGAGCGAAAGCTTCGGGAGCCTGACATGAGTAAAGACGAACGGCGCGGCAACAAAGAGCAGAAGAAGCCGAAGGCAGATCCGAAGGGCGCCAAGGGCCCGAAGGCTGGCCCGAAATACATGGGTACAGCCGCTGATACGGGACCCTTTCTGAAGATTCCGAATCCCAAGCAGGGCAAATCCAAGTAAGTTCAGCGTTTCGGGGAGATCCCATGACAGAGAAAAAGCCCGAACGACGCCACGGTACGGTCGCTCGCCAGCACAAGGCGGCGGAGACCGACCGAGTCGCGAAGGAATTCATCGAGGCGGAGCGCAATGCCCGCCGCAAGCAGATGGAAAAGCTTCAGGAGCTCAGGCTGGCCCAGGAGGCCACCGACGCGGCCGAGGCCGCTGCGGCTAAGGCCGATGCGCCCGCGCCGCGCAAGCGCCGGGCCCGCGCCAGCTGATTCCGCCTCTGCAGCCGTTCCCGTTCCGGTCGCCTCGATCGGAACGGGAACCGCCTGCCTTCAACGTCTCTTCCACAGCAGCAGCATCAGGAACGGCGCGCCGACCAGCGCCGACAGCAGCCCCGCCGGCAACTGGTAGGGGAACGCGGCCGTGCGCCCGATGAAGTCCGCGATCACCATCAACGCCCCGCCGCAGAGCGCCGCGCCCAGCAACTGAGGCAGCGCGCGCTTCAGGCCCAGCTCGCGGGCGATGTGCGGGGCCATCAGCCCGACGAACGACAGCGGCCCGACGACCAGCGTCGCGGCGGCGGTCAATCCCACAGCACCCGAAAACAGCACGACCCGGCTCCGCCAGACCGACAGGCCCAGCGCCTGCGCGGTCGTCGTTCCCATCGGCAGGATGTCGAGCCAGCGAACCGCCAGGCAGACGATCGCGATCAGCGCGATCGCCAGCGCCAGCGCGATGAACGCCGGCTCGAGCTCGATGCCGTAGGTGGAGCCCGCCATCCACCCGAGCAGTCTCAGGGCGCGCGGGTCGCCAGCGGCCGCGAACAGGCCGATGAAGGCATCCAGCATGGCATTGAGCGCGATGCCGGCCAGCACGATCCGCTCCGGGGCGAAGCCCGAGCGCCCGGCCACCAGGAAGATCAGGACCAGGACCAGCGCGGCGCCGGTGAGCGACAGCCCGAGCTGCAGGGCGATGCTCGGCGCGGCCACCAGCAGCAGCGACGCGGCGAGCCCCATGGTGGCGCCGGCGCTGACGCCGATCACCTCGGGGCTCGCCATCTCGTTGGCGGTGAGCCGCTGCAGGATCACACCCGCCGCCGCCAGCATGGCGCCGGCCGCCAGCGCCGCGACGACGCGTGGCAGCCGCCAGTCGATCACGTAGGGCAGGACCGACGCCGTCACCGTGCTCCAGCCGCCTTCCGTCGCCCGTCCGATCAGCACCGCCGCGACCACCAGCCCCAGGAGACCGGCGGCAAGCGCGATGAGCAGGGCCGGCGTGCTGCCCGCACGGCTGGCTCGCGCGGGCCGTTCGGCGGGGGGGCGGCGGTCGATGACGCGCACGCGCGGCAGCAGCAGGAAGAGCAGCGGCGATCCGAACACCGCGGTGATGGCGCCTGTCGGCACGAAACTCGCCAGCGGGCCGGACAGAAGCGTCACCGCCGCGTCGGTGAACCACAGAAGCAGGGCACCGAGCAGCGGCGACCAAACGAGACGTGCCGCGAAGGTGCGCGCGCCGGCGATGCGCGCGACCGTCGGGGCGATCAGTCCGATGAACCCGATGACGCCGACCGCGGAGGTGACGGCGGCGGCGAGCGCCAGCGCGATCGCCGCCCCGCCCCAGCGGACCGTCGCGGTGCGCAGGCCGAGCCCGCGGGTGTTCTCGTCAGGTAGTGATAACAGGCCAAGCGGCCGGGCTAATACCACGGCGATGGCCGCGAGGACGGCGACGCGCGGCAGCAGGCTGGTCGGGACGGTCCAGTCCTGCTGCTGCAGCGATCCGGCGCCCCAGATGAACAGGCTGGCGAGATACTGCTCGTTGAGCAGGACCAGCAGCGACGAGAGCGCCCCGCAATAAAGCCCGACCACCAGGCCGCCCAGCACCATCGTGATCGGCGAGAAGCCGCGGCGCGCCGACAGTCCGAGCACCAGGAGCCCGGCCGCGAGGCTGCCCGCCAGCGCGATCGGATCGCGTCCGAATGCGTAGAGCCCCGGTGCGTAGAGGGTGGCGAGCGCCAGCGACAGGTTCGCCCCCGCCGACAGGCCGAGCGTCGTCGGCGAGGCGAGGGGGTTGCGCAGCACCTGCTGCAGCAACGTGCCGGAGAGGCCGAGCGCCGCGCCGGCGATCAGCGCCGTGGCGAGCCGCGGCAGGTCGGAATAAAGGAGCAGGATCCGGTCCGGGTCGAACCCGGCGACGTTGGCGTTGAGCGCCGCCAGCCCTGGCTCCAGCACGAAGGCCGTCATCACCGCGGCGGCGCCGGCAAGCACCAGCGCGATGAGCGGCAGCGACAGGCTGCGGAGCGCGCTCATCCTCGGCCGGCCGGGTCGAAATGGTCGGTGAACAGCCGCGCGAAGCGCAGGGCGGCCGGCACCATGCCGAAGGTCAGCACCGACGGGAGCACCGCGGTACGCCCGTTCGCGATGGGGGGCAGCTGCCGCCAGAGCGGGCTGCGCGCAAGGGTCGGCTCGACGTCTTCCGGGATCGGTTCGAGCGCGATGATCGTGGTATCGGGCCCGGCGTAGTCCGCCAGCTGTTCGAGGCCGATGGTCTGGAAGCCCCAGAAATTGGTGGGGCCGGTCCAGGCGTTGGTGCCCCCGATCCGGTCGAGAACGTTCTGATAGAGCCCGTGCGCGCCGTAGACCCGGGCGTGGCGGGCGTCCATGAAGTTGATGAGAAGGACGGGGCCGGGCTTCGCGCGGGCCAGTCGCCGCGCGCAATCGGCGAAGGCGGCGTCCGCATCGGCGAGGAAGGCGCGCGCAGCTTCAGTGCGCCCGAGCCGGTCGCCGAGCACGCGGGTCGCCTCCCAAGCGCGCGTCAGCGGCTCTCCATCGGGTGCGTAGATCGTCAGCGACAGCACGGGCGCGATGTCATCCAGCCGGCTGCGCAGCGCCTGGACGTACGGTGTCGCCAGGATCAGGTCGGGCTTCAGCGACGCCAGCAGCTCCAGATTGACCTCGCGGTCGCGGCCGAGGTCGACGACGCTTTCCGGGAGCGGCGGCTCGACCACCCATGTCTTCCAGTAAGGCGCCTGGGCAATGCCCACGGGCGTGACGCCGAGCGCCATCGCGGTGTTGGCAAGGCCGTAGTCCAGCGACGCGACGCGCGGCGCGGCCGGCTGCGCCGTTGCGCCCCGCGGGGCGGCGACCAGTGCCGCGCACCCGACAAGGAAGCCGCGCCGGGTCAGTGCCGGAATCCGGGTCGCCATCGCCTCAGCCCGCGCACGCAACGGGGGTGCCGAGGGTCGGGTGCGTCAGCACCTGCATGCCGATGCCGTAGATCTCGCCGAGCCGGTCCGCCGTCATGAGGGTCTCCGGGCTGCCCGAGGCCACCACTCGACCGCCCTTCAGGGCGTGGATCCGGTCGCAGAATCGCGCCGCCATGTTGACGTCGTGCAGCACGATGACGCCGGTCATCGCGGTCTCGCGGCACAGGCGGTGGACCAGCCCGAGCACGTCGATCTGATGGGCGATGTCGAGGGCGGAGGTCGGCTCGTCGAGCAGCAGGCAGCGGGTGTCCTGGGCGAGCGTCATGGCGATCCAGGCGCGCTGGCGTTCGCCGCCAGACAGCGTGTCGACCACGCGCCCGGCGAGCGCCTGCAGGCCGCAGCGCGCGATCGCCTCGGCGACCTTCGCCCGGTCGGTGGCGCCGAAGCGGCCGAGCGCGCCGTGCCACGGATAGCGCCCCAGCCCGACCAGCTCGCGCACCGTGAGGCCGATGGCCGTGCCGCTTTCCTGGGGCAGGTAGGCGACGGATCGGGCGAAGTCGCGCTCGCCCCAGTCCGGCAGCGCGCGACCGGCGAACGCCACCGACCCCGACGACGGCTTCAGCTGGCGCGCCAGGAGGCGCACCAGCGTCGACTTGCCGGAGCCGTTGTGGCCGATCAGGCCGGTCACGCTGCCGGGCTCGATCGTGAGATCGAGCCCGGAAAGGATGGTGGTGCCGTCGATGTCGTAGCCGAGGCCGCGGACCTCGAAGCCCGCGGCCGGCGTGTCGGGGCCGGCCATCGCTAGAAGCGGTAGCGCAGGCTGCCGATGATGGTGCGGCCCTGGTCCTTGTAGCAGTAGCCGTCGGCGCAGACCTGGTCCCGCTCGTCGAACAGGTTCGTGGCGTTCAGCTGGAAGCGGACCCCTTCGAGCTTCGGAGTGCGGTAGCCGAAGTCGTAGTGCAGGGCGGCGTCGACGAAGGTCCGGGCGTCGTTCTCGAGGATGTTGTAGTCGTCGCCGTAGCTCTCGCCGATGTAGCGCACGCCGGCGCCGAAGCCGAGACCGGCGGCAAGCCCCTGCTGGAAGGTGTAGTCGGCGAAGATCGAGGCCTGGTGGTACGGGATCCCGTTCAGCGTGTTGCCTTCGGTGTCGCGGGCGCCTTCCTTGATCTCGACGTCGGTGTACGCATAGGACGCGATCACGCTGAGGCCCTGGGTCAGGCTGGCGACCGCCTCGATCTCGAAACCGCGCGAGGTCATGTCCTGCTGCACCTGCTCGTTCACGCCGGAGGAGGCGTCGAAGACGACCCCGTCCTTCATGTCGATGTTGAACAGCGAGGCGGTGATCAGGGCGTTGTAGGCAGGCAGCGCGTACTTCACGCCGACCTCGGCCTGCTCGGCGGTGGTGGGCGCCGCCGGCTCGCCGGTGATGAGCGTGCCGACGTTGGGCGTGAACGTGGTGCCGTAGCTCACGTAGGGCACCAGGCCCCAGGGCGTGCGGTAGGACAGGGCGGCCCGGTAGGTCCACTCCTGGTCGTCCTGGGTCACCGTGCCGGCGCTGGCGGTCCGGGTCTCCGCCGTCAGCCAGTCGTAGCGGGTGCCCAGGTTGACGATGAAGTTCTGGAACTCGATCTGGTCGTTGGCGTAGACGCCGAACTGCTGCTGGGTCTGGCTCTCGTTCCAGGCCGCGACCGGCGGGAAACCGTCGCGCGGCAGCGTGCCGGTGCCCTGGGCGTCGTCATAGTCGACCCAGTTGTAGGCGGCGCCCATGATCATGGTGTGGCGCACGGCGCCGGTGCTGAACTCCGCCTTCAGGAAGTTGTCGGTGACGAAGGTCTGCATCTCGTCCTTGACCAGCCCCGCGTAGTAGGAGCGCGTCGCCGGATCCAGGAGGCCCGAATACTCCTCATCGGTGTCGACGCTCGCGAAGCGGCTGTTGGAGAACACCGAGAAGGTCTCGTTGAAGCGGTGCTCCAGCTCGTAGCCGATGCGCCACTGGTCCTGGCTGAACGAGTTGTAGGACGGATCCGGCAACGGGATGTCCGTCACGCCGTTCGCGTCGTTGTAGTAGAAGGTGCTGCCGCCGGTGGTGGCGTGCATGTACTCGCCCAGCACCGTCAGCGTGGTGTCGTCGGTCGGCTTGAAGGTGATGGCCGGCGCGATATAGGCGCGGTCGTCGGGCACCCCGTCCATCTCGGTGTCGGAGCTGCGCAGCACGCCGGTCATCCGGTAGAGCACCGTGCCGGCCTCGTTCAGCGGCCCGGACAGGTCCATGTTGCCCTGGATGCGGTCGTTGCTGCCGGCCTCGACCATGATCTCGCGGAACGGCCGCTCGGTCGGCTTCTTGGTGACGAGGTTGACGATGCCGCCGGGGCTGGAGGCGCCGTAGAGCGTGCCGGAAGGCCCCTTCAGCACCTCGATGGCCTCCAGCCCGTAGGGCTCGGTGCGGAACTGGCCGGAGGGGGCCGCGAACTGCCGCAGGCCGTCGCGGTAGAGGCCGTTGTAGGTCGCGCTGAAGCCGCGCACGAAGAAGGCGTCGAAGCGCGGCTCGAAGCCGTAGACGTTGGTGGTCACGCCCGGCAGGTAGGAAATCGCCTCTTCCGTCGACTGCGGATTGAGGTCCTCCAGCTGCTTCTGGGTGACGATGGAGATCGACTGGGGAATGTCGACGATCGGCGTTTCCGACTTGGCGCCGATGCGGCCGGAGATCGGCACGTAGCCGTCCTGGACGAGACCCTGGTTGCTCTGCGCCTGAACGTTGATGGCTTCCAGCACGACGCCTTCCTGCGACGTCACGATGGCGGCGTCCTGGGCGTGGGCGGAGACGGCCGGAAGCGGCAGCGTCAGGGCCAGCAGCGCGAGCCGGCGGGTGGTGGTGCTCGAACGGACGGGCATGGCAGCAAATTACCTTGTCTTCTGCGCCCGCCTGGCGGGCGGGCGGCCCTGCTGCCGGCGGTGCTGGCAGCGGGACGCCGGGACGCCTCTTTCTGTGCGCTGATGAGGCTGGCGTTCGTCCGCGATCGGTGGCAGACAGCGAGCGTACGATGGCCCCGCGCATTAATCTTGACTTCGTTAGTCAAGATTCAGGGCATGGGTCAAGGCCGCCCCGCGCCCGCCGGCGTCCGCGCTCGGGCAAACGGCCGGCCCGCCGCCCGACCCTGCGGCCGTCCGCTCCCGGAACGTCCCGGTTTTGCGCCGCGAATCCCCGTTTGTGACCAAACCGCAACACTCGCGCGCCGTTGTTGCAGCGCAGCGGACGGGCTGGGGATGAGCGGTTGTCTTCGATATCCGGCGCCGCGGATCGCCCATTCGATGCGTTCCCCTTGGTAATCACGCCTTTCGATGGCTAGCATCCGGTTCGAGTCGGATGGCGCTCGGGGCGAGAACTGTCCGGCGGACTCTGGTCGCCGATCGCACACCGGAAGGCATGGGCCATGATGGCGCGACACCACCAGGCTGTCAGGCAGTAACGAGGCGAGAAGCGGCAATCACGGCGTTGAACGGTTTGCGAGACAGCGTGGCGAGGTTCGTTTCGAGCGCATGCCGGGCCGGATGCGGCCTGGCGGTTGCGCTCGTGCTTCTGCTCGCGGCCTCCGTCCCGGGACGCGCGGTCACGTTCACCGCCGCAGAGCAGCAGTGGATCGCGGATCATCCGACCGTCACCGTCGGCGTCGTCGCCGACAACGAGCCGTACTCCTTCTTTCGAAACGGCAGCATGATGGGCTGGACGCTCGACGTGCTCGATCGCATGGAGCTGGAAACCGGGCTGACATTCGTGCCGCGGATGGGCACCTGGCCGGAGATCTACGCCACGTTCCGCGGCGGCGGGCTCGATGTGATCGCGGACATCTCGTCGACGGAAGCACGGCAGCCGTTCATCGCCTTCACCGATGCGTATCACCAGCGCAGCACGGTGGTCTTTCAGAACGTCGACCATCCGCTGGCGCTTCCCGTCACCGTCCAGGACCTCGCCGAGAAGCGCATCGGCGTCATCAAGGACATCTACTACGCCGGGACCCTGCGCGAGATCGGCATCCATCCGGTCGAGTACGACACCTACCGCGACCTGATGGCCGCGCTCGCCTTCGGCTGGGTCGATGCGACGATCGCGGCGGAGCTGACGGGCAATTTCTTCGCCCGCGAAAATGGGTTCTCGAACATCGTCTCGGTCGGCCCCGTCCCCGTTACCGAGGTGTCGCTGGAAGACTTCCGGTTCGGCGTGCTCAAGGTCGAGGGGGACCGTGACCGGGAGATGCTCCATGCGATCCTGGCAAAGGCGGTGTCGGCGCTGCCCACCAGCGAGTTGGCCGCGATCACCGAGCGCTGGCTGAGCTACCGCAGCAGCAGGGCCGGCTCGGCGGACGGGCCGCTTCGCCTCCTGCCGGAAGAGCAGGCGTTTGTCGCCGCGACGCAGCCTCTGAAGGTCGGCTTCATCAGCGACTACCAGCCATTCAGCTTTCTGGAGGACGGAAAGGGGAAGGGGCTCGCGGTCGATCTCGCCCACATGATTTCCGTTTCCACCGGCCTCGAGATGATCCCGGTCTACGACAACTGGTCGAACCTGCTTGCGGCCTTCCGCGCCGGCGAGATCGACATCATCAGCAACATGTCGAAGACCAGCGAGCGCGAGGCGTACACGCTGTTTTCCCGCGAGTACCACCGGATCCCGAATGCGGTCTTCGTGCGCTCCGGCTTCGGGTCCTACCGGGGGCTCGAGTCGCTGGAGGGCCGGCGCGTGGCGATCGGCGAGGGCATCTACTATGCCGAAGCCCTGAAGGCCCGCCTGGCCGATGTTCGGAGCTATCCCACCCAGGAGGCAATCCTGGAGGCGCTCGCCGACGGCGAAGTGGACGCCGCCATCATGGCGCTGTCGAACGGCAACGCGATCATCCGCCGGCTGGGGCTGATCAACATCGAGATCGGTGGCGAATTCCTGATGGACGGGGTCGAGCGGGAGGACCTGCGGTTCGGCGTGTCGCCCCGCTATCCCTATGCCCGAAGCATCATCGATCGCGCCATGAGCGCGATGTCGGAGACCGACTGGACCGAACTCGAAACGCGGTGGCTGGGTCCGCCCCTCGCCGGAACAGCGCGAAAGCGGCCGGTGCTGACCACCGAGGAACGCGCCTTTCTCGAGGCGAAGGGGGTGCTCAAGGTCTGCGTGGATCCTACCGCCCATCCCTATACGGCGGTGGACGAGGACGGCAACTTCACCGGCGTCGCGGCGGAACTGATGGCGCGTCTGGCCGAGCAGGGGGCCTTCTCCTGGCAGGTCGTCCCCATGCCGATCCGGGAGCCCGGCCTCGAGAAGCCCCTCCTCGACGGATGCGATGTGCTCCCGTTCGTCCCCGACAGCACCGGCCAGGACGGTCGCTGGACCATCACGCTTCCCTATCTTGTGCTGCCGATGGCGGTGGCCACGTCTCTCGACCAGCCGATCGTCAACCGGATGAGCGAGCTCGCGGGCAAGCGCGTCGGCGTGTCGGCCGGGGAGAGCCCCGTCGGTGTGCTCGAACAGCGCTACCCCGAGGTCGAACTCGTGGAGGTCGCCAACGAGGCCGATGCGCTGGACGGCGTGCGTGACGGCACGCTCGACGCCGCGCTCGGGACGCTGCCCAGCCTGGGATACCTGCTCGCGTCCCGACACCTGTACGACGTCAAGATCGCCGGACGGATCGCCGAGGACTGGCGGGCGTCGATCGCGACGCGCGCCGACGAGCCGCTGCTCGCGGCCATCTTCTCCAAGCTCCTCGGCGGGCTCGACGAGCAGGAGGTGCAGGCGGTGCTCAGCCACCAGATGCTGCTCACGATCAACGATCGGCTCGACCGCAGGCGTCTGCTCGTTTTCGGCGCCGGAGGGCTCCTGCTCCTCGCGCTGGTCGTCTACTGGAACCGGAAATTGAAACGCCTCAACGCCGCGCTGCAACGGGCCAACCAGAAGCTCCAGGACGTGAGCATCACCGATGCGCTGACCGGTCTCTACAATCGCCGCCAGTTCGATGCCCGGATCGCCGAGGAGTTCGCATCGTGCCAGCGGCACGGCCAGATGTTCTCGGTGGCGATGATCGACGTCGATCACTTCAAGCGCGTCAACGACGAGCGGGGGCATGTCTTCGGCGATTATTGCCTGCGCCATATCGCCGATCTGGCAAAGAGCGTGTTCGGGCGTGAAGGCGATGTCCTGGGACGCTACGGTGGCGAGGAATACATCGTCTTCGCCTCCGGCGGTGGCAGCGAAGAGTTCTTCGGCCGCCTGGAAGCCCTTCGCCTGCTCATCGAGCAGATCCCGTTCGAGCACGGTGGCGAGACATGGCGTCTGACGATCAGCGCGGGCGCACACGCAGCGGTGCCCGTGCTCGGCGACGTGCCGAGCGATTTTATCCGCCGGGCCGATGCCCGCCTCTATCAGGCCAAGGAGCTTGGGCGGAATCGCGTCGTGACCGGTGCGCGTTCCGAACCCGATGTCGGGACTCCGGTAGTTGCGGAAGACACTGACTGAACGGCAGGCCGCGGTCGTTGGGGGATGATCCCGCTTGCCTCAGCTGCCGGTGAAGCGCGGTGCGCGCTTGGCCGCGAAGGCGGCGCGGCCTTCGGCGTAGTCGGCGCTCTGGTCCGCCGCGTCGGCGAGGCCGCGGACCGCGTCCGATGGCGCGTAGAGGCCACCGATCTCGGCGATCGCCGCCTTCGCCGCCGCGATGGTCAGCGGCGCCCGCGAGATGGCGATCGCGGCGATCTCCTCGGCGGCGGCGAGCGCCGCTCCGTCGGCCGCCAGCCGGTGGACCGCGCCGAGCTGATGGGCGCGGGCGGCGGGCATGCGCTCGGCGAGCTGCAGGAGTTCGCGCGCGGCCGGCTCGCCGAAGACGCGGACGATGCGCTTCACCCCGCGCGGATCGTAGCCGAGCCCCAGGCGGGCGGCGGGGATCGCGAAGAAGGCCCGCTCCTCGGCGGTGCGGAAGTCGCACGCCGCGGCAAGTGCCGCTCCCGCGCCCATGCACGGCCCGCAGACCGCGGCGATGGTCGTCTGGGGCATCGCCTCCAGCGCGCGCAGCGTCTCCTCCACGAGGTCGTCGTAGGCGAGCGCGCCGGCGCCGCTGCGGCCGGCCTCGAAGCCGGCGATGTCGGCGCCGGCGGAGAAGGTGGCGCCGTCGCCGGCCACGATCACCGCGCGGCAGCCGCGCTCGGGGGCGGTGTCGCGCGCGAACGCCCGGAGCGCCTCCCACATGGGCGCCGAGATGGCGTTGCGCTTGTCGGGGTTCGACAGGGTCACGCGGGCGATCTGGCCGTCGTGCCGGATGGTGATGCTGCCGCTCATCGGGGATCTCCGGGGCTGAGGGTGCCGGCCAGGCTGCGCGCGATTCGGCAGCGGGCTGCCGATCGTCGCATCATCCGGACCGCCCCGAAAGGATGCGGGGGGTGCGCCGCGCAACGCGTCTTCGGGCCGCCCACGCGCGCCCGCGAGGCTATCCCTAAGCGACTGATTTCTCTGGATTTCTGGCGGGAATGGTGGGCGGTACAGGGATTGAACCTGTGACCTCTACCGTGTCAAGGTAGCGCTCTCCCGCTGAGCTAACCGCCCGGTCGCGCTTCGTCGGGTCACCATCTGAGGGATGATCCAACCCGAACCGGGAAGGAGGGATCCGCAAGGCCGATGGTTTCGAAGCGGGGCTCCGCGACGCCAGGGGCGCGGGAGCCGTCGAGATCAGTGCGTATAGCGGGGTTCGCTGGCGGTCGCAAGAATGATGGCGGGATTTTTCCGGCCCGCTCCGAAAGCTTTCCACCGCGAGCGCGCCCGGGCGCGGGGTTCCGGCCGGATCCGGTCAGGCCGCCTCGAGCATCCGCCCCACTTCGCGCACCAGTTCGCGCAGGTGGAACGGCTTCGACAGCACCTTCGCGGCGCGCGGCGCGTTGACTTCCTGGTTGAGGGCGACGGCCGCGAACCCCGTGATGAACATCACCTTCAGGTCGGGATCGAGACGCGTTGCCCGACGGGCAAGCTCGATGCCGTCCATCTCCGGCATGACGATGTCGGTCAAGAGCAGGGAGAACGGCTCCTCGCGCAGCCGCTCGTAGGCCGACAGGCCGTTGTCGAAGGCGGACACGTGGTAGCCCGCCCGTTCCAGCGCCTTGGCGAGGAACGCCCGCATGTCGTGATCGTCTTCGGCGAGTAGGATGCGCAAGGCTGCCCCCGTGTCCTGTTCGATGCGTCACAGCGTCTTGGCGCGCCGTGTCCGTACCCTTCTTGACCCCAAGCGCGTAAAAGGCGCGTCAAAGAACAAGGTTTCCGGAAAGTTGAGGGCGGCGGCCAGAGGGCCATGGACACGCGCCGCGATCCGGCGTCTCATTGGGTGGGGCGGACTGCTTTTTGGACTTCCCGACCAGGGTGCACCGCATGCGGACAGTCGACGGCTTCGAGACGTTTCCGGCCTTCGAAATTCTCGAGCCCTCCCTTCAGCGCCGGCCGTTCGTGTTCAATTCTCCGCACAGCGGCAGCACCTATCCGAAATCGTTCCTGAAGAGCTCGCGCCTCGACCGGGTCAGCATCCGGCGGTCCGAGGACACGTTCGTCGACGAGCTGTTCTCAGGTGTGGTGGGGCTGGGCGCGCCGCTGATGCGCGCGCTGTTCCCGCGTGCCTTCCTCGACGTGAACCGCGAGCCCTACGAACTCGATCCGTCGATGTTCGCCGGTCGGCTCCCGGCCTACGTGAACGCCCGCTCGATCCGCGTCGCCGGCGGGCTGGGCACCATCGCGCGCGTCGTGGCCGATGCCGAGGAGATCTACCGCGAGCCGCTGACGGTGGAGGAGGGGCTCGCCCGCATCGAGAATCTCTACAAGCCCTACCACGCGGTGCTCCGGGCGCGCCTGGCCACGACGCTGGAGCGCTTTCCCTTCGTCGTGCTGGTGGATTGCCATTCGATGCCGTCGACGGCGCGCGGGCTGGAGCACCGGCCGCGGCCGGACATCATCGTCGGCGACCGGTTCGGCACCAGCTGTTCGGGGGCCCTCACGGAAGCCTCGGTGGCGATCCTGCGGGACCTCGGCTACCGCGTGGTGCGCAACCGGCCCTATGCGGGCGGCTACATCACCGAGCACTACGGCCGACCCCACAGCGGCATCCACACCCTGCAGATCGAGGTCAACCGCGGCCTCTACATGGACGAGCAGCAGTTCCGCCGCACGGTCGGCTTCGGCGCTCTGATGCAGGATCTCGGCGCTTTCGCCGAGCGGCTGATGCGGATAGATCTGGCCGACGCCGCGCTCGCCGACGCGGCCGAATAGGATTTGCGATTGTGGGGTTGCGCTAGCGCCTGGCAGCGGTCCGGCGGGAGCGTTCTTCCGTCCCGGTCTGCGCTCTATGTGGGCGTCTTGCCGCCCGTCCGCCCGGCACGTCGGCGGGGCTGCGGGCGGCCCGAAAGACCGCGGATACCCCCAAAAGAAAAAAGGGCCGCTTCAGCTGAAGCGGCCCAAGTCTAGGGAGGAAACGCCCAAGGAGGGCTGCGATACAACAAAGTCATATCGCATTGCGGTAAAATGCCAGTGCACCGCAAAAAGGTCAAGTGGGGTGACCCAACGGAACGGCCCCGGCGCTGTGGATGACGGCTCGGAAGCCCGATCGAGGCGGTATCCGGCGCTCGCCGAAGTTCCTCCAACTGGTTGATTAAAAAGGAATTTATCTTGACTTTTCAACGCTTAAAAATCGTCGCTTCCGGCCGTAGCGAGCTTTCGCATGGCTGATATGCAGGATGTGAAACAGGCGGTTGCGCTCATGCATCGGCTTGCCGATGCCGCCTCGGCGGCGGTCCTCCCGTCGTTCCGGAACCTCGATGAGGTGGAGTCGAAGGGCGAGGAGGGGTTCGACCCGGTCACCGTCGCCGACCGGAGGGCAGAGGCCGTCATGCGCGGACTCATCGAGGAGGTGTTTCCCGACGATGGCATCATCGGCGAGGAGTACGGCATGGAGCGCGCCGAGGCCGACGCGGTGTGGGTGCTCGACCCCATCGACGGGACCCGGGCGTTCATCGCCGGGCTGCCGTCCTGGGGCACGCTGATCGCCCGCATGTCGCGCGGCATTCCCCGGGTGGGGATGATGGCACAGCCCTTCATCGGCGAGCGGTTCTGGTCCGACGGCGAGGCCTCGTACTGGTCGCGCGGCGACGAGGAAGCCCGCCTGTCGACCCGGGAATGCCCGGTTTTGGCCGATGCGACGCTGTTTGCCACCTCTCCCACGATGTTCAGGGACGACCAGCGCGCCGCCTTCGACGCGCTCGCCTCCCGGGTGAAGACGGTCCGCTTCGGGACCGACTGCTACGGCTACGCGATGGTCGCGGCCGGCCATGGCGATATCGTCTTCGAGAGCGGGATCCACCTCTACGACGTCGCCCCGTTCGTTCCCATCCTGGAGACGGCCGGTGGGCAATTGACGTCCTGGAACGGCGGGCCGGCCGCCTCCGACAACACCGCGCTGGCGGTGGGCGATCCGGCGCTCATCGAGGAGATCCGCAGCGTCATTCTGGGTGGCTGATGAATGCTGCAATGCAGCATGAAAGCCGCGCGGTAGGTGAGCGTCCGGCCGGCCGGTAACGGCGGGGGAAGCGTCGCCGCTGACCGGGCGACGCGGCGCTAGTTGCGGTCGTCGGGCAGCATCGGCAGCGGCATGACCTCGACGCCCTCCTCGACGAGGGCGGCGGCCTCCTCCGGGGAGGCCTGGCCGTAGATCCCGCGGGCTTCGCTCTCGCCGTAGTGGATGCGGCGGGCCTCTTCGGGAAAGCGCTCGCCGACGTCGTCGGCGTTGGCGGTGATGCGTTCCCGCAGTTCCTTCAGCGCGGCCGCCATCTGGGCGAGCTTCGGATTGTGGGGCATGAGCGCCTGCGCCTGGTCCGGCGCTTCCGGAGGCGGCGCCGACGGGTCGGCCGTGCGCGGGGCCCTGACGGACTTGGAGATCGACGGCGCCATCAGGGCGCGGTCGATGGCGCTGGACCCGCAGGCGGGGCAGGCGAGGGTGCCGTCGGCGATCTGCCGGTCGCAGTCGTCGGCGGAGCGGAACCAGGCCTCGAAACCGTGCCGGGCATCGCAGGTCAGGCTGTAGCGGATCACGCCTGGACCTCGAGGGTCCGCAACGGCTCCGGCGCGGTGAAGGTGCGGGCGTTGACGAGGGCGGGAATGCGCCGGCGGGCGGCGGCGACGCGCCCGAGGTCGATGTCGGCGACCACGACGCACGGGTCCGCGCCGCCTTCGGCCAGCACCTTGCCCCACGGGTCGATGACGATGGCGTGGCCGTAGCTGTCGCGGCCGTCCTCGTGATGGCCGCCCTGGGTCGAGGCGATCAGGAAGCTGCCCGTCTCGATGGCGCGGGCGCGCGTCAGCACGTCCCAGTGCGCCTCGCCGGTCTGCTTCGTGAAGCACGCCGGAACGGTGAGGACCTGCGCGCCGGCGACGGCCAGCGCGCGATAAAGCGCAGGAAAGCGCACGTCGTAGCAGATCGACATGCCGAGCGTCGCAAACGGCAGGCCCACCACCACGGCGCGCTCGCCGGGTCGGTAGGTGCGCGATTCGCGCCACGACTCGCCGTCGGGCAGGTCGACGTCGAACATGTGGATCTTGTCGTAACGGGCCAGGATCGTGCCGTCCGGGCCCACCATGAAGCCGCGGTTGACGGCGGCGTCGCCGTCCTTCAGCGCCAGCGAGCCGATGTGTAGGTGGATCCCGAGCTCGGACGCCAGCGCGCGCAGGTGCGCAAGCATCGCGTCGTTCGCCTCGTCGCGCATCACCTCGCGCATGCGCGCGCCATCGCGCTCGACGAGGTTGGTGATTTCCGGGGTCTGCACATACACCGCGCCCTGGCGCGCGGCCTCGCGGACCAGCCGGTCGGCTTGCTCGATGTTGCGGTCCACCTCGCGCGTGCCGCGCATCTGGATCGCGGCGACCCGCACTTCGGTCGGTTCGGCCGTGGCGTCCATCAAGCGGCTCCGCTCAGCAGGGTGTCGAGCTCGCCCGAGCGGTCGAGCGCATAGAGGTCGTCGCAGCCGCCCACATGGGTCTCGCCGACGAAGATCTGCGGGAACGTGCGTCCGCCGTTGGAGCGCTCGATCATCTCTTGGCGCCGGCCGGGATCGCCGGACGCGTCGATCTCGTCGTAGCTCACGCCCTTCTGGTCGAGCAGCCGTTTGGCGGCCACGCAGAAGCCGCAGAACTGACGGGTGTAGATCGTTACGCTGGCCATGGTCTCACTGTCTCGGGAGCTGATGCACACTATATGGGCTCGCCCGAATTGCCGACAACCCGGGCAAAAACAAGCACATCCACGGAGCCGGCGCCAGCGCGCTTGAGGGCGCGGACGGCGGCCTCGGCCGTCGCGCCCGACGTCAGCACGTCGTCTACGAGAATGACGGAGCGCCCCGCAATCTCCAGCTTCGCCTCGGGCCGGACGCGGAAGGCACCGCGCACGTTGGTTTCCCGCTCCCTGGCGGTCAGGCCCACCTGGTGGCGGGTGGCGCGGGTCCGCACCAGCGCGTCGAACGACAGCGGCAGGCCGGTCGCGCGGGAAACCACGCTGGCAAGCGCGGCGGACTGGTTGAAGCCGCGCATGAGCAGGCGCGTACGATGGAGCGGCACCGGGACCAGGAGATCGGCCCCGTCCGTGAGGTCGGCGCCGGCGCGCGTCATCATGCGTCCCATGACGATGGCGGTCTCCTGGCGATCGCGGTACTTGAGGGCGTGGACGAGGCGCTGGGCGATCCTGTCGTAGCGGGCGACCGCGCGGGCACGCTCGAAAGGCGGGGGATGGGCGATCGCCTCGGCGGAGAGCGCGCCGGGACCGAGATCGTAGGCGAAGGGGATGCCGAGACGTTCGCAGTACGGGCGCTCGATCAGCGCGAGTTCGCCCCAGCATCGGGCGCACAGTCCGCTCTGGTCGGCGACGGGTGTTCGGCAGGCGGCGCAGAGCGGGGGCACGACGAGATCGAGCACCGCACGCCCGCCGCGGCGCAGCAGCCCGGCGAGGGTCGCGGCTTTCTCGGTCGCCCAGCCCGCAGTTTCGGGGGCGGCGAGATCTCCGTCGTGATCCCACATGAGGCAAGTGTAGCTTCACGGCACGGTGGGGCGAAGGCAATTCAGCGGACCGCCGGCATCGCGCGGCGGGAAGGAGCGAGGACACGATGAGCCGAGCGAACGCCCTGTTCGACCGGAGCCTGCTGGCCCGAAGACGCGCCCGCGCGCTGGCCACGCCGCGCGAGGGGTCCGACTTTCTCCTGCAGGTGGCGGTGGAGGATACGCTCGACCGCCTGGCGGCGATCAAGCGGACGTTCGCCACGGCCATCGACCTCGGCGGTCATCGGGGAAGGCTGGCGGAGGCGCTGCGCGCGGCGCCGCAGGTGGAGCGCGTCGTGCGCGCCGACAGTCTCGTCTCCGATCCGGCCGGTGGCGGACCGGACGTGGTGATCGACGAAGAGGCGCTGCCGTTCGCCGACGCCTCCGCCGATCTGGTGGTGTCGCTGCTGCAGGCCCAGACGGTCAACGACCTGCCCGGGCTGTTCGTGCAGGTTCACCGCGTCCTGCGCCCGGACGGGCTGTTCCTGGCGATGGCGGCGGGCAACGACACGCTGTTCGAACTGAAGAGCGCCCTGGCGGCGGCCGAGGACGAGATCACCGGTGGCGTCAGTCCACGGGCGCACCCGACGCTCGATCTGCGCGACACGGCAGGCCTGCTGCAGCGCGCGGGCTTCGCCATTCCGGTCGCCGATGTCGACCGCTACACGGTCCGCTATGGCGCGATCGACGGCCTTGTCGCCGACCTGCGCGCGATGGGGGCGACCAACATCCTGACCGGCCGGGACCGCCGGCCGCTGCCGCGCCAGGTGTTGGCTCGGGCCGGCCAGATCTACCGGGAACGGTTCGCGGATCCGGATGGGCGGCTGCGCGCCACCTTCGATCTGATCGCGCTCTCCGGCTGGCGGCCGCACGAGAGCCAGCAGAAGCCGTTGAAGCCGGGGTCGGCCTCCGCGCGGCTTGCCGATGCGCTGGGTGCGGTGGAGCAGTCCGCAGGCGAAAAAGCGTCCGGGCCGGTCGGTTCGGGCGGCTCGCAGACCTAGGGCGTCTCCCCTCCGCGGCGCCGGAGGTGCACCACCGACAGGTCGAGTCAGTCTGTCCGGTCTAGACGCGTCCGCTAGCGGTTGCGGCGCGCCGCGCCCGCCTCGGCTGCTGCGCGGATGTCGGCGATGGCCGAGGCGTAGCCCGTCGGGCCGTTCTTGAAGACCGCCGATCCCGCCACCAGCACGGTCGCGCCGGCCTCGGCCACCGGACCCGCCGTCTCGGGCGTGACGCCGCCGTCCACCTCGATCTCGATGTCGCGATCGCCGACCATTTCGGCGACGCGCCGGATCTTCTCGGTCACCGACGGGATGAAGGCCTGCCCGCCGAAGCCGGGGTTGACGGTCATCAGCAGGATCAGGTCCAGACGGTCGAGCACATAGGCGATCACGTTCTCCGGCGTCGACGGATTGAGCGAGACGCCGGCCCGCTTGCCGAGCGCCCGGATGGCCTGCAGCGAGCGGTCGAGATGCGGCCCGGCCTCGGCGTGGACCGTGATGACGTCGCAGCCTGCGTCGGCGAAGGCCGGCAGGTAGGCGTCGCAGGGCGCGATCATCAGGTGGCAGTCGAACGGCTTGGGCGACGCGGCGCGGATGGCCGAGACGATCGGCGGGCCGAAGGTGATGTTCGGCACGAAGTGCCCGTCCATGACATCCAGGTGGATGTAGTCGGCCCCGGCCGCGTCGATCGCGGCGACTTCCTCGCCGAGGCGGGAGAAGTCGGAGGACAGGATGGACGGGGCGATGCGGATCGGGCCGGGCATTGGGGGTCTCGGGCTTGCGTCGGGGGACGGGGAATTCGGCGGCAAGATGTCACCCCGAAGCCGTCACCGCAACGCATCGCGGCCAGTTCTTGCACCGCTTGGCGTCGGGACGAGGCGCGGAAGGGAATGACGCGGGCCGAAACCGTGGCGACCGGCGCGTCAGCTCGACCCGACCGCAAGGGCGTAGCCGCCGGCCCGCCGCTGCTCCGCCGTCTCCCCCAGCAGCAGCGACGTCATGAACTGGGAGGCGCTGCCTCCGCTCAGGGGCGACTCGCTGCCGCGCAGACTGTGGTTCATGGCGTAGCCATCGAACGCCATGAAGATGATCTGCGCCAGATGGGGGTCGTCGGCGAGGTAGAGCCGGTCTTCCGGAAGGCTGGAGCGGATCATCTGGATGAGGCGTCCGAGCGCGCTGTCCAGGAGTGCCGGATTGTAGCGCTCTTCCGGCAGCGCGGTGGTCAGCGCCTGCATGACGTTGTTCGCTAGGCCGTTCTCCGCGGCCGGCAGATCGCACCAGAACGTTTCCAGGATGCGCAGGAGCCGGTCGCGCGGGGAGGAAATCGCGTCCAGCTCGTGCTCGAGCTCATCCAGTCGCTCCTCGAGCCAGGGCTCGTAGATGGCGAACAGGATGTCGAGCTTGGAGAAGTAGTAGACGTAGATGTTGGACGTGGAGATGTGCGAGGCGCGGGCGATTTCCGCCATGGACGTGCGGCTGTAGCCGCGCTCGCGAAACAGCACGCGGGCGGCCCGCAGGATTGCCTCGGCAACCGCCTGCTTTTTGATTTGCGCCATTTGCCGACCCAAGTTTGTTCACAAACGAACAAACAGGATCATTCACCCGTTTGCAACCGGGGACCGCAAAGGGCGCTCCGCGCGCTCGGGGTGGCCTTCAGGCCGGAAGGTGCGCAGGCGCGCTTGTGTCAGCGCGCCTGGGTCGTCTGGCCGGCGGTCGGGAGCGGCGTGCGCCGGCGGTTCGCGACCATCCGGTCGTGCAGTTCGCTGACGGTGCGGCTGCCGGTGGTGGTGAACATGAACGGGAACAGGCCGTGCAGGACGCACGCGCACCCGGCGCCGAGCATCTTGGAGCCGAAGGAGAAGGCGACTCCCATATGCTCGAAGTAGCTCTCCCCGACTGATTCAGGGTGCTCGGTGAACATGCGGCGCATGGAATCCTCCGTCCGGTGTCTCGTTTTCCAGTTGCAGCAGTGTAGCCCGTCGTCCGTAGGCGCGGATTGCAAACTCTCCACTCGCGTGGCCCGGACGTGAAGCGCTGTTCCAAGAATCTGCGATTATGTAGGTCAATCTCCCATGCGGATGTCGCAAGCGAGAATCGGCCGGCCTACTCGGCCTGCGGCCTGTCCATGGTCCACACGATCGCAAGGCCGGCCAGCAGGGCCCAGAAGGCCGACGAGAGGCCGAAGGGCGCGATGCCGGAGGCGGAGACCAGGAAGGTGACCAGGGCGGCGAAGCGGTGGCTCCCGGCAAAGGCGCGGCTGAACGAATCTTCCAGCACGCCCAGGAGGGCCAGGCCGGCGAGCGTCGCCGTCAGCGACCCCGGAAGGATCAGCGCGAGATCCGCGACCATCGGCGCGAAGATCCCGAGCAGGATGGCGTAGCAGCCGAAGAGAATGGCGGCGACGAAGCGCCCGGTCTTGGGGCCGGCGGCCGAGAACAGGGCCGTGTGCACGGTGGCGACCGCTGCCGGGATGCCGCCGAACAGCGCGTTGAGGGCGCTGATCCCGCCGATCCAGACGGTGGTGGCATTGACCGGCGGCAGGAAGCCGCGCGCCCTGAGCACCGCGAAGGACTGGGCGTTGTGGATGGCGATCACGGTGAGGATCATCGCCGGGGCGAGCGACAGGATCGCGTCGAGGTGGAAGACCGGCACCATCGGCCTGGGGTGGGCCAGCCGCAGCGCCGGCAGGGTCGCCGTATCCACCGGCTGGAACAGCGCCACGGCGGCGATGCCAACGACAACGGCGGCCAGGATCGGGGGGCAGCGCCGCTTCAGCGTCGGAACGCCGGTGACCAGGAGGAAGGCTGCGACCGTCGGACCGGCGATCTCCGGCACGTTCGCCACGCTGGTGACCATGCGGGTGCCGAACGGCAGGAAGACGCCGAGAAGCATGCCCAGCGCGACGGGCAGCGGGATCAGGTCGGTGAGCCGCTGGATCGAGCCCGACAGGCCGAGCAGCACCAGCGCAGCGGACGTGACGATGCAGGCGCCCATCGCCTCGGGGTAGCTCATGTGCGTGAGGGCCGCCGGGAGCAGCGTCGCCCCGGCGATGGTCCAAAGGACGGTGATCGGCTGGCGGTAGATGATCGACAGGGCGATCGTGGTGAGGCCGCCGAGGCCGTAGACGACCGCGGCCAGCGAGCCGATGAACGCCGCTGAGAGCCCCGCCTCCCGTCCAATGGTGAGCAGGATCGCGAACGTGCCGGTCGCCGACAGGATCATGGCGATCGCGGCGGCGGCGACGGTGTCGGCGGTGACGCCGGCGCGGATCTCGCCGGGCCGGGGGAGCGGCCGGGCGATCGGCTCTAGCGAGGAGAGACGCATGGGGCGGACAAACCCGACCTGAAACAAAAAGACGGCGGCGGAGCAGTGCTGCCCCGCCGCCTGATTACCACGTCATCGCAGGCGCTACGTCGATGCCTCTGGAGATGGTGCGGGCCCGTTGCGGCGGGCACTGTAGCGGAACCACCCGATCAGCAGGGCGATCATCACCAGCGCCGCGAGCGACACCAGCGGATTCGGCGCAAGCGAGAGGACGCCGAGGGCGAAGGCGAGGACACGTTCCACCGGGTTCAGGTCGCGGAACATCCAGCCGATGATCGCGGGCGCGAAGGCGATGAAGCCGAACAGCAGCGACACGATCCCGATCACCGTGTCCATCGGCGTGTCGATCAGCAGCAGGCCCGGGTGGAGCACGAAGCTGTAGGGGATCAGGAAGCCCGGGATCGCCAGCTTCACCGCCGTCCAGCCCGTATCGGACGCCGACGCCCCGGAGATCGTCGCCGCCGCGTAGGACGACAGCGCCACCGGTGGGGTGAGCATGGACAGGATGGCGAAGTAGAAGGCGAAGAAGTGGGCGGTGATCGGCTCCAGTCCCAGCCGGATGAGCGCCGGCGCAATGAGGATGGCGCCCATGATGTAGGCCGAGCTGGTGGGCATCCCGGCGCCGAGGATGATGGTCGCCACCATGGCGAACAGCAGGATCAGCGGCAGGTATCCGGCCGAAAGCTCCACCACCAGCGAGGTGAACTTGGTGCCGAGGCCGGTGAACGCGATGACCGAGATGATCACGCCGGCCAGCGCGCAGGGCAGCGCCACCGAAAGGGCGCGTTCGGAGCAGCGCGCCAGCGACTGGACGATCTCCAGCGGCCGCTGGCGGCTCGCGGGATTGAGCGAGCCGATGAGGATCGTCAGGGCGATGGCCTCGATCGAGGCGTAGGTGACGTTCTGGCCGGTGACGATGCGGTAGGCGAGCCAGCCGAGCGGGATGATCATGATTCCGCGCTTGCGCACGGTCTCGCGGATGGTCGGAACCTCGCCTTCCTTGATGAGCGGCAGCTTCTTGCGACGGGCCTCGAGGTCGACGCACAGCAGCACGGCGAAGAAGTAGAAGAAGGCCGGCAGGATGGATGCCAGCACGATGTCCGAATAGGGCACGCGCAGGAAGTCGGCCATGATGAAGGCCGCGGCCCCCATGACCGGCGGCATGATCTGCCCGCCGGTGGAGGCGACCGCCTCGACCGCGCCGGCGAAGCGCGGGGCGTAGCGCACACGCATCATCAGCGGGATCGTGAAGATGCCCGTGCTCATCACGTTGGCGACGGCGCTGCCGGACACCGATCCCATCATGCCGGAGGCGATGACGGCGGTCTTGGCGGGGCCGCCCTGGGTGCGACCGGCGATGGCCAGCGCGAGGTCGATGATCAGGCGGCCGCCGCCGAAGATCTCGAAGACCGCGGCGAACAGGATGAAATAGTAGACGACGTCCACCGACACCCCGATCGGGATGCCGAGCAGGCCGTCGGCCGACAGCACCTGCACCTCGACGAAGCCGAACAGGTCGGTTGAGCGGTGCGCGAGCAATCCGGGCCAGTAGTCGCCGGTGAAGTAGTAGATGACGAAGAAGGCCGCCAGCAGCGTCATTCCGAGGCCCAGCAGCCGCCGCGACGCCTCGAACAGCAGCGCGAGGAAGACGAAGCAGCTGTAGTAGTCCTGCCACGCCAGCGGATCGATGCCCGAGAAGCGGTCGAGGGTGCGCTCCAGGTTCGCATACATGACGAAGGGCGGCGTGAGGGCGAGGACGGCGAGCGCCTGGTTGAAGCGGCGCCACCAGACCGGCCCTTCCCGCGATGTCAGGAGGAGCGCCAGCGCGAGGGCAAACGACAGGTGCGTGCCGCGCTTGACGAGGTTGTCCATGTAAGGCGCGAAGGCAACGACCGCCTGGAAGACGGCCCAGGCCACCGCGACCAGAGCGGCGGGCTCGAGGACGCTGCGCCAGCGGTCGAAGGTGAACCGCGCCGAGGTCTCGTCAGCGGGCATTGCTGTTTCGGTGCCAGTCGTCAAAGGGGTCGCCTCCGCGATCATCAGGCCGCCCCGACGGCATCTCACAGGAGGCCGCACCGGTCAGCGTCGAAGAAATCAAGCGGGCAGGAATGCCCGGTCCGAAGCGTGATGATGTTGGATCGAGTTCGACGTCCTGCTCGATCTCGTTGGTCGCCGTCCGCCGTCGACACCCGTCGATGCGGATATCGGTCGCGCGTTTCATCCCCGGGAAAGGGGCGGCTCCCGGCGCGGGCCGGGAGCCGCGAAGGGGCCTACATGAGGCCGGCTTCCTTGTAGTAGCGGACCGCGCCCGGATGCAGCGGGATCACGTTGTTCTCGGGCTTCCAGGCTTCCTTGCAGGTGAAGCCGGAGAGCGCCTTGTGGATCGTCTGCAGCGTCTCGGTCTGCTCGCAGATCGTCTTGGTGATCGTGTAGGCGAGATCCTCGGAGAAGTCCTCGCGCACGAACAGGATGGTGGTCGTGCCCGGAACCTTCACGTCGGCCTTCTGGCCCTCGAAGGTGCCCTTCGGCATCGTCACCGGGCTCCAGCCGTACTTCGACTGCAGCTCCGACAGAACCTTGTCGGAAGGCTGAAGGAACGTCAGGTCCGTCGTGGTGGAGATTTCCGTCATGGCCGGGTGACCGCGGGTCACCGTGTGGACCCAGAAATCGGCCTGGCCGCTGACGAGGGCGTCCTTGACGATGCCGAACGAGCGCACGCGCTCGATCGAGCCGCCGTCGGCCTCGATCTTCTCCGGCGGATAGCCCGCCGCGGTCAGCATCTGGATGCCGCCTTCGGCACCGGAGCTGCCCTTCTGGCGCAGCACGACCCGGAGCTTCGGGTTGGCCTTCAGGTACTCGTCGAGGCTGGTCGGCTGGTCGGCGCCGGTGGCCACGGCGGGCAGGTAGTACTGGTCGAGGCCGCCGACGAGGGAGCGCAGGTTGGTGATCGGCTCCTTGTAGACGACGTCACCGGCTTCCGCCCACTTGGCCACCGAGGCCATGCCGAAGCCGAGGTCGAACTTGCCCTGGCTGACCAGCAGCGCGTTGGCCGTGCCGCCGCCCTCGGGCGGGGTGTCGATGACCGACCCGCTCGGCAGCACCTTGCGGAGCATTTCGCCGAGACCGACCGAATAGGCGTACCAGCTCGACGACTGGCTGAACGATGCGATGCTCAGTTCCACCGGATCCTGGGCGTAGCTCGGCCCGGCGGACACCATTGCGGTCGCAATCGCTGCGGCCGCAATGCTCTTCTTGATCATGGACATAGTTGCATTTTCCCCTTTTGCGGTGCCGGACCGTTGGCCCAACAGCCTGAGCGGTGACGCGGAGCGCGCGACAGCGCCAATGACCTCGTTGAGTCACCACGCTCCCGGCGGTCGGCGGCCTCATCGCCGCCGGTCCCCATCCACGAATGTGCCGCTGGTCTTTACTCCTCTGGCGGCAACCCGTGGCAGAGCCTAGCCGGCGCCTCGCGTGGCACAAGGCACACGCGTCTTCCTAGGCGTCGACATGGCAGTTCGTGTTTCACTTCTTGGCGGCTGCGGAGAAGTATGTTCCCCGGCCCGAAGCGAGCAGCTTACCGTTCTCGTCCGCAACCGTCGCCTCGACGGTGGCGAATTGTCCACCCGCGCGGATGATGCGGCCGGTCACGGTCAGGTCGCCCGGCATGGCGGCGCGGTGATAGTCGACGCGCAGATCGATCGTCGGCACCGGCTTGCCGAGGGCCGCGGCGAGCGCGTAGTCGGCCACCACGTCGATGAGCGTCGCCAGGATACCGCCATGGGTGTAGCGGCCTTCCGGATTGACGACGAACTCCTCGCGCCAGCGCGACACGACGACGATGTGATCTTCGGCGACTTCCTGGACCTCGAGGCCGAGCCACTGATGGAACGGGGCGCGGGTGATCAGGGTCTGGAGCGCTTCTTTAGTCAGTCGTTCGTCTGCCACCTGGGTCTCCTTGCTGGTGTCTGTTCGGGAGTCCGGATCAGCCTGCGGCGAGCGCCTTCAGCTGTTCCTTGTCGACCTTGTTGGTTCCGGTGAGCGGAATCTCCGGAATGATGAAAACCCGCCTGGGATGGGCGTAGGCGGGGCCGTTCTCGATGGTGAAGGCCTTCAACTCGTCCTCGGACGGGGTGCATCCGGCGGCCGGGACCACGAATGCGTAGGGCACCATGCCCTTCATCTCGTGGGCGAAAGGCATGACGGTCGCCTGGGCCACCGACGGATGGCTTTCCAGCAGAGTCTCGACCTCCTGCGGGTAGACGTTCTCGCCGCCGACCACGAACATGTCGTCGGTGCGGCCGATGAAATAGAACCAGCCGTCGTCGCCGTGACGCAGCACGTCGCCGGTGCGGTACCAGCCGTCGATGAAGCGCTCGGCCGTCTTGTCGGGCATGCCGTAGTAGCCGAGGGCGACGCCGGGATTGCGGACCCAGAGCTCGCCGTCGCGCTCGCTCTGGCCGCCGACGAAGCGGTAGTCGCAGCCGCTGATCGGCCAGCCGACGCTGGTCGGAGGCTGCGGGGACCCGTCCGGGCTGTACCACCCGGTCATGATCGGCCCGCCTTCGGTGGTGCCGTAGTTCATGTGCACTTCGGCCGACGGGAAGGTCGCGGAAATGTCGGCGAGCAGCGTATCGGAGGCCGGCGCGGAGCCCATCGAGATCACCCGGACGCCGCTGGTGTCGACGTCCTTCAGCAGGTCGCGGCGCTGCAGCAGCATCGCCATCATCGTGGGCACGCCGGTCAGCATCGTCGCGCCGTGATCGCGGATCGCCGCGACGGTGGCCTCGATGTCGAACTTCGGCAGCACCAGAAGGGTCGAGCCGACGAGCAGCCCGGTCTTCATCGCGACGATCGCGTTCTTGTGGAAGAACGGCGCCGAAAGGAGCGCGCGGTCGCTGTCGACGAGGCGGCGATGCGCGGCCAGCGTCTCGGCCGCCCAGATCTGTCCGGCATGGGTCAGGAGCACGCCCTTCGGCGCGCCCGTGGTGCCGGAGGTGTAGAGCTGCATCGACACATGCTTCGGCTCCGGCACGATCGCCTCGAAGGCGCCTTCGTCCTTGAAGGTGGCCAGGTCGGTGTCGATGTCGACGATGACGCGCGAGGGGGCGTCCGCGACCTCGCGGAACGCCGCTTCGGTGAAGACGACGCGCACGCCGGCATCGTCCAGCACCGAGCGCAGCCGCTCGCGCGGCAGCTTGATGTTGACCGGGACCGGCACCGCGCCGATCCGCAGGGTTCCGAACAGGATCTCGAAGAACGCCGTCCGGTTGAGGCAGAGAATGCCCACGCGGTCGCCGGCGGCGACACCGTGGTGCGCAAGTCCGCGCGCCACGGCATCGCAGGCGGCGTCGAGCGCGCCGTAGGTCAGCGCGCGGCCCCCCGTGCCCGGCGCGATGTCGATCGCGGCCAGGCGGTCGGGCGGAATATGCGAGAAGAGCCGTCCGAGATTGGGGTGAGCCGCGCGATGCATCATGGGGTGACGATCACCTTGCCGATGACCTTGCGGTTCTCGATGAGGCCGAGGGCTTCCTGCGCCTTGTCGAGCGGCAGCTCGCGGTCAATCACCGGCTTCATCTTGCCTTCCTGGATGTAGCCCATCAGCGCTTCGAGGTCTTCGCGGGCCCAGGAGTTGGAGCCGCAGACCTTCAGCTCGAAGGTCCAGACGAAGCGCAGGTCGGTCTTCGGGTCGAAGCCGGCCGTGGCGCCGCAGGTCAGCAGGCGGCCGCCGCGCTTCAGCGAGCGCAGCGACGGAACCCAGGTGTCGCCGCCGGTGAAGTTCACCACCACGTCGACGCCACCGTCGAAGGAGCGGCGGTGCGGCTTGCCGAACAGCTCGTAGACCTTCTTGTGGAACTCTTCCTTGCTGTAGTCGACCACGTGGTCGGCGCCCATTTCGGTGAGGCGCGCCAGCTTGCTCTCGGAGGAGCCGGCCGCCAGCACTTCCATGCCGACCATCTTGGCGAGCAGCAGCGCGCCGGTGCCGACGCCGCCGGACGCGCCGAGGATCAGCGCCTTCTCGCCGGCCTTGATGTTGCCGTTGGTGAACATCATCCGGTGGGCGGTGCCGTAGGCGACCGGCAGCGAGGCCGCTTCGGCGTAGGTGACGCCTTCGGGGATGCGGACCAGCTGATGGGCGCGGGTCTTGCAGTATTCCGCCAGGCCGCCGTTGTAGGTCTCGCCCTGAAGGCCGCCTTCGACGCGGTTCAGCGGGTCGACCAGCACGCGGTCGCCGACCTTCCAGTCGGTGACGTCGGGGCCGACCTCGGCGATCTCGCCGGCGACATCGAGCCCCGGGATCACCGGAAGCGCCAGCTTGATGCCGGGCATGCCGTTGCGGGTGAAGATGTCGTGGTAGTTGAGCGAGCACGCCTTGACGCGAAGGATGACGTCGCCCGGCCCCGGCGTCGGGTCCTCGTAGTCGGTGTGGTAGACCAGATTTTCTGTTCCGCCGTGCTCGTGAACTGCGACAGCTTTCATGGGGTGGTTAACTCCTCGGGTGTGTTCGATTGGGCTTTGCCGGCGTGTCCGGCGGCAGGGTCGAGGTTGGCGATCATCACGTCGAGCATGTCGACGACTTGAGCGACAGCAGCCTCGGAGAGGTTGTGAACGGCCCGTTCGTTGACCGACGCGATGCCGGTCAGCACGATCGACTGGACGGCGCGGCCGCGCGGCGTGAGCCAGTGGCGGACGAGGCGGCCGTCGGTCGGGCAGGGGAGGCGGTCGATCAGCCCGTCGCGCTCCATCCGCTTGAGCGTGTGGGCGATGGTGGACTGCTCGATGCGGACGCGTTCGACGAGCTGTTTCTGGGTGAGCCCGTCTTCGCCCCACAGGGCCGCCAGCAGCGGGTATTGGCCGGGAAGAACGCCCTCGGCCACGGTGTGAGTCTTCAGAGCCTGTGCCATCAGCCGCGCCAACAGGTTGATGCGGTAGCCGATCGTGTCCGGCGCAGCGACCTGGGTCGTGTCTGTCGTCACGGGGTGCCGTCTCGTTCCTGCCATCTGGCGGTGCCGGATGGGCACCAGCCAATTTATATCGCATGCCATATTGATTACGAAGTGTCGGATGCGTCAAGATATGGCATGCAATATTTTTTGGCAGGCTCCGGGTGCAAGCCATAAAGGGGTCGCGCTGGACCTGACCCTGTTCCACCCTGCAGCCAGGCAAATCACGAGGCGAGCGACGCGATGACAGATGGTGCGACGAACGGAAACCGGCTGACCGGGGCGGAAGCCATGGTGCGGCTTCTCGAAGCTCACGACGTCGACACCGTCTTCGGATTGTGCGGGGACACCAGCCTTCCGTTCTACGACGCGCTCCACAGGATCGGCGGGTCGATCCGCCACGTACTGACCCGCGACGAGCGCTCCGCCGGCTACATGGCCGATGCCTATGCCCGCGTCACCGGCCGCATCGGCGTCTGCGAGGGCCCGAGCGGCGGCGGCGCGACCTACATCCTGCCGGCGCTCGTGGAGGCTGGCGAATCGTCGATCCCCATTCTGGCCATCACCACCGACATCGGCGTCGCCGGTCGCGGCCGCTACACCCTGACCGAACTCGATCAGCGGCTGCTCTTCAACCCCGTCACGACTTACAATGAAGTGATCGACACCGCGGAGATGCTGCCGCGGGTGGTCCGCAGGGCGTTCCGCGAGGCAACCTCCGGCCGGTGCGGCTCCGCCCATCTGGGGCTGCCGTTCGACGTGCAGAAGGACCCGGTGAACGAAGCCGACGTCTGGGCCGATCCGCGCTACGGCCATTTCCCGGCGACGCGGTCCGGTCCCGATCCCGAAGAGGTGGAGACCGCCGTTCGCCTGATCAGCGAGGCCAAGCGGCCGGTGTTCATCTGCGGCGGCGGGGTCGTCATCTCCGGCGCCGAGGCCGCCCTCGCGGCGCTCGCCGAGGCGTTCGACGCGCCGGTGGCCACCACGATTTCCGGCCAGGGCTCCATCGCCGACGACCACCCGCTGGCAGTCGGCGTCGTCGGCTCCAACGGCGGCACTCCGGAGACCCGCGCGTGCGTCGAGGCGGCCGACCTGGTCGTGTTCGTCTCCTGCCGGGCAGGCTCGGTCACCACCGAGCGGTGGCGCTTCCCGCCGGTGGGCACGAAGATCGTCCATATTGATGCCGACGCGGCCGCCATCGGCGCCAACTACCCGACCGAAGCCGTGCTGGTCGGCGACGCGAAGCTTGCGCTCGAGGCGATGCTGAACGCGCTTCCGGAGCGCGCCGCCGACCCGGAACGCGCCCGTGCGGTGCGGGCCCGGCTTGCCGACGCCCGGGCGCGCAAGGCCGAGCGGTTCATGCAGCTCGCCCGCAGCGACGAGAGCCCGATCCGGCCGGAGCGGCTGATCGCCAGCCTCTATGCCAACACTGATCCGGACACGATCATCGTGGCCGATCCGGGTACGCCCTGCCCGTACTTCTCGGCCTATTATGACATCCGGCAGACCGGGCGCACCTTCATCTCCAACCGGGCCCACGGCGCGCTTGGCTATGCGCTCGCGGCATCGATGGGCGCCGCGATCGGGCGGCCCGGCGTCAAGACGATTGCGGTCAGCGGCGACGGATCGTTCGCCATGGGCTGCGGCGAACTGGAAACGGCGGTGCGCCTCAACCTGCCGATCACCTTCATCACCATCTCCAACTCCGTCTTCGGCTGGATCAAGGCCGGCCAGAAGACCGGCTTCAACGAGCGCTACTTCTCGGTCGATTTCTCCCGCACCGACCATGCGGCGGTGGCCGCCGGCTTCGGCCTGAAGACGTTCCGCGTCACCGATCCCGCCGACCTCGACGCGACGCTGAAGGCGGCGATCGCCCACGACGGGCCGACGCTGGTCGACGTCATCTGCCAGCCGCTGCAGGAAGCGGCCGCCCCGGTGAGCGAATGGGTGGCGTGATGGCACGTCCGGATATCGGCGCAGAGCAGCAGTTGCCCAACGATCCGGGCGCGGTCTTTCTCGATCACATCGGGCATTTCGTGGCGGACCATGACGCGGCGGCGGAAGCCCTGGTGTCGCTCGGCTTCGCGCCCACGCCCTGGACCGTGCAGACCAACCCCGACCCCGATGGCGGGCCTGCCCGGCTCACCGGGACCGGCAACCGCTGCGTGATGTTCCGCCAGGGCTACCTGGAGGTTCTCGCCAAGACCGCCGACACGCCGCTGGCGCGGGAGTTCGACCGGGCGGTGGCGCGCTATCGCGGCGTTCACCTGATCGCCTTCGGCACGGCCGACGCGGCGGCCGAACGGGCCCGGCTTGCCGAGGCGGGCTTCGCGGTGCAGCCGATGGTCGATCTGCGCCGCAAGGTGGAGGACGGCAGCGGCGCCGAGGTGGAGCTGGCCTTCTCCGTCGCGCGGGTGGTGGCCGGAGAGATGGAGGAGGGGCGGATCCAGTTCCTTACCCACCGCACCGAGCAGGCCATGTGGCAGCCGCAGATGCTGGACCATCCGAACGGCGCGGAAAGCCTCACCGACCAGATCCTGGTGGTGGCCGACCTGGAACAGGCCACCGAACGGTGGGAGCGCTTCCTGGCGCGCCCGTCGACGCCGGTGGCGTGCGGCCGCACCTTCCGGCTGGAGCGGGGACGGATCACGCTGTGCTCGGTCGCTCACGCGTCGATGGCCGCGCCCGGAGACTGCCCCGCGCCGCCGGCAATGGTCGCCTACGGCGTCGGCGTCGCCGATCTGGCGCCGTTGCAGGCCTGCCTCGACCGGGCCGGGATCGTGCCGCTGGACACGGCGCCCGGACGGGTGACGGTCGCCATGCCCGAGGCGCTCGGTGTCGGCGTCATCCATTTCCTGACGGCCGAGGCCGACCCGCCATGGCTGCGCGGCGCATGAGGACGCGCGCCACCTTTGCCGGGAGCGCGCGCTCGTGAGCTCTTCCGCGATCCCGTTTCCGGAGCATCCCTTCTGGACGTTCTCGCTCTCCGTCTACGGGGCCGAGGGCGTCGCGCCGGCCTGCCTGGAGCTGCAGGACCGGCGCGGGATCGACGTCAATCTGCTGCTCTTCTGCCTGTGGTCCGCGGTCGAGCGGGAGATCGCCTATGACGGGGAGGGGTTCGGCGCGATCGTGGCGGCGGCGGGCGACTGGCAGCGGACGGTGATCGAGCCGATGCGGGCGGCCCGCCGGCGGCTCAAGGCCGGTTCGCCGCACCTGCCCGACGACACCACGGCCGCGCTGCGGCGCGAGGTGCTGGCCGCTGAAATCGCCTGCGAGCACGGTGAGCAGATCATCATCGCGGCGGCGGCCGACGCCCTGCCGGCGGCACCCCGCACGGCAGGGCCGGCGGAAGCCGTGGTGGCCAACATTCTGGCCTATTGCGGGGCGGCCGGCCTGCGGCTGGAGCGGTCAGACGCGCCGGCGCTCGCGACCGTGCTGGGGGCGCGGCTCCCCGATCCGGTGGCCCGCACCGTCGTGACCGAGATCCTGGAGCGGTCCCCGGGTTGATCCCGCCGAGGGGTGCGCGGGGAGCCGGGTGATCCGGGGGAAAGCAGCCCGCCACGACCGAGCCCGATTGACCGCCGCCGGATGCTCCATGGTAGTGTTGCACCGCAACCGGGCGGCCCCTGACGGCGCCCGAACGACCTGCCTCAGCGGAGAGCGTCCATGCCGATCGTCAATCGCTTCGCCGACCTCCTGCCCGACATCACGGGCTGGCGCCGCGATTTCCATCAGCACCCCGAGATCCTTTACGACGTGCACCGTACCGCGGCGCGGGTGGCGGAGCTGCTGACGCAGTTCGGGGTCGACGAGGTCGCAACGGGGATCGGCCAGACCGGAGTGGTCGGCGTCATCCGGGGACGGACCGACACCGCCGGCCGCGTCATCGGCCTGCGCGCCGACATGGACGCGCTGCCCATCCACGAGACCACCAGCAAGCCCTACGCCTCGACGGTGCCCGGCAAGATGCATGCGTGCGGCCACGACGGCCACACGGCGATGCTCCTGGGCGCGGCCCACTATCTGGCCGAGACCCGCAATTTCGACGGCACGGTGGTGGTGATCTTCCAGCCGGCCGAAGAGGGCGGTGCCGGCGGCAAGGCGATGATCGACGACGGCATGATGGACCGCTTCGGCATCCAGCAGGTCTACGGCATGCACAACTATCCCGGCCTGCCGGTGGGCGAGTTCGCGATCCGGCCGGGCGCGTTCATGGCGTCGGCCGACCTCATCGACATCACCGTCGAAGGGCGCGGCGGACACGCGGCGTGGCCCCACACCACCGTGGATCCGGTGCTCGTCGGCGCGCACATCGTGACCGCCGTCCAGTCGATCGCCGCGCGCTCCGTCGATCCGCTCGAAGCGGTCGTCGTGTCCATCACCCAGTTTCACGCCGGCGACACGGACAACGTCATCCCCGCCACGGCGCATCTCGCCGGCACGGTGCGCACCCTCAACCCGCAGGTCCGGGATTTCGTCGAGGGGCGGCTGAGCGAGCTGGTCGAGGCAACCGCCGCCGCCTTCGGGGCGAAGGCGACGCTCACCTACGAGCGCAACTATCCGGTGGTGGTGAACGATGCCGCCGAGGCCGAGTTCGCGAGCCGCATCGCGGCCGACATCGCCGGGGCGGACCGGGTCGACACCAACGCCGTCCCGATGATGGGCGCGGAGGATTTCTCGTTCATGCTGGAGGAGCGGCCGGGCGCGTTCATCTTCATGGGCAACGGCGACAGCGCCAAGCTCCACAACCCGGACTACGACTTCAACGACGAGGCGATCCCCTACGGATGCTCCTACTGGGTCCGTCTCGTCGAAACCGCGATGGCGGCCTGATCGCCGCGACCGCGCGCGGCGGCTTTTGCCGCGCGGGCACCGGCGCGGTGCCGGTTCAGGACCCGACGAGGCGCAGGTCGCGTTTCTTCTCGAACACCCGGAGAACCTTCTCCAGGTCGTGGCCGCGCTTGAGAACGGCGCCGCCGGCATTGACCACGGCGTAGGCGCCCTGCTTGCGGGCAAGCGCCGGCGTCTTGGTCACCCTGTAAAGCGGAACCTCGGCGGTGCGCCGGAAGATCGAGAAGGTGGCCTGGTCGCGATGGTGGTCGATGGCGTAGTCGCGCCACTCCCCTTCGGCGACCTTGCGGCCATAGAACCGGAGAATGAGGCTCAGCTCGGTGCGGTGGAAGGTTGTGAGCCGCAGGGCGGGGTTGGACGGCCTGGAGCCGCCGAACTGGATCACGCTGGCCGGGGATCGACTTTCTTCCGTCTCGCTCATCATGCCTCCTGCCGTCATGCACCTGACATGATCGGTGCAAAGGCGCCGGGCATCAAGGGGCGGTTTCGCCGCGTCGCGGAGCGGTCGGCGCGCTGCCCAGGCCATTTTTTCCGGCGCTGGAAATTCGGCGCGGGCCGGGCACACGGCGGGCGTCGAATGACCGCCGTTCAGACAAATTTCAGCCCTTTCAACGCCATCGGGAACCTGCATCGTACTTTGGCGTTATCCGGTTGATCCGGCCGCGCTCGGCTTTGGTAATCGTCAGCCCCCCAGCCCCCCGAAGCTGACGACGCGGCCGGATCGCCTACCTCCGAGCTAACGCATTAGGGTCGACCGAAAGGTCGGCCCTTTTTCTTTGCGCCCCCCAAACCCAGCTAAGTGTCCGGGCCTGCCAGCCCTTGCGAACTGTCCGGCGGTTCGGCAAGAGAGCGCAGGCTGCCCGCCGGCACAGGCCGGTCGCGGCATCCGGAAATCGACGCAACAAGAGACGGTGAAAACGGCCATGACCGGCGAACAGGACACGTCGCCCGCATCCGAAACCCGCGCATTCGAAGCAGACGTTTCGCGGCTTCTGCACATGATGGTGCACTCGGTCTATTCCAAGAAGGACGTCTTCCTTCGGGAACTGATCTCGAACGCCGCCGATGCCTGCGAAAAGCTGCGCTACCGCTCGCTCACCGATGCCGACCTGCTCGGGGGCGACGCCACGCTGAAGGTGCTCGTCGAGACCGACAAGGAGGCGGGGCGCCTCGTCATCTCCGACAACGGCATCGGCATGACGCGCGACGAGCTGGTGGAGAATCTCGGCACCATCGCGCGCTCCGGCACCCGCGCATTTCTCGAGGCGGCCGCCGGCAGCGGCGACGGCTCGGGCCTGATCGGCCAGTTCGGCGTCGGCTTCTATTCGGCCTTCATGGTGGCGAGCGAGGTGGTCGTCACCAGCCGCGCCGTTGGCGCCGGGGAGGCCTGGACCTGGCGCTCCGACGGATCGGGCTCGTTCACCGTCGAGCTGGCCGGGGACGACGCGCCGGCGCGCGGCACGCGCATCACCATGATCCTCAACGACGACTCCAAGGAATTCGCCGAGGCGGCCACGGTCGAGCGGACCATCCGGCACTACTCCGCCCACGTGCCCGTCCCGGTGTTCGTGAAGGCGGATCCGGCGGCCGACGAGAAGGAGGTGGTCGACGGCACCGCGCTCTGGGTGAAGCCCAAGAGCGAGATCTCGGCCGAGGAGTACAAGGAATTCTACCACTTCGCGTCCGGCAACTGGGACGCGCCTGCCTTCACGATCCACTACCGGGCCGAAGGCCGCCAGGAGTACACCGTGCTCCTCTTCGTGCCGGAGACGCAGCCGTTCGATCTCTTCGATCCGGACCGGCGCGGGCGGGTGCGGCTCTACGTGCGCCGGGTGTTCATCACCGACGATGCCGACGTGCTGCCGTCGTGGCTGCGCTTCGTCCGCGGCGTGATCGACAGCCAGGATCTCCCGCTCAACCTGTCGCGCGAGATGCTGCAGACGAACCCGCTGCTGGCGGCGATCCGCAAGGCGGTGACCAACCGCGTACTCTCCGAGCTGGAGAAGGCGGCGGGCGGCGACGCTGAGGCCTATGCGAAATTCTGGTCGACCTTCGGGGCGGTGCTCAAGGAGGGAATCTACGAGGACCCCGAGCGGCGCGACGCGCTCTTCAAGCTCTCCCGGTTCCACACCACCACCGATCCCGAAGGATGGCGTTCGCTCAGCGACTACGTCGGCGCCATGAAGGAAAACCAGACGGCGATCTACTACGCGATCGGCGAAAATCCGTCCGCTCTCGCCGACGCCCCGCATCTGGAAGGCTTCCGGGCGCGCGGCATCGAGGTCCTGCTCCTGACCGATCCGGTGGATTCGTTCTGGGTCCAGGCGGCGGTCGGCTTCGACGGCAAGCCGTTCCAGTCGGTCACCCAGGGCAAGGCCGATCTCGACGCGATCCCGCTCGCCGGCGAGGACGAGACCAAGGATGACGAGGATGCGGCGGCGCGGGCCGGCGACCTCGCCACCCTGTCGACGCTCTTCAAGAAGGCGCTCGGGGACCGGGTGAGCGACGTGCGCACGTCCGATCGTCTGGCGACGAGCCCGGCGTGCCTGGTGGCGCCGGAAGTCGGCCCGGACCGGCAGTTCGAACGGCTGATGGCGCGCCAGCGCGGCGGGGCTGGCGGGCGCATGCCGCCGGTGCTCGAACTCAACCCGCGCCACGCGCTGGTCAAGGCGCTGTCGGAGCAGGCGAGCTCGGGCGCGAACGCCACCCGTCTGGAAGAGGCGGCGTTCATGCTTCTCGCCAGCGCGGAGATCCTCGACGGCGAGGCGCCCAGCGATCCGTCGGCCTTCAACAGGCGTCTGCTGGCCATGATGGAGCTGGCTTTCGGCGCCGGTCCGGCGGGCCAGGGAGGCGAACCCCAGGCCGACGGCGGCTCGGACGGTTAAAGGCGGATTAACCTTGTTCGTTTAGACGTCGGTCCTGGCACAAACCGAGACCGATAATGACCGGACAGCACCGTTCAGAGTTTCCGGCGCACATTGCCGACTCTCCCTTCCAGCGCCTCGCCGCGCTCATCGCCGGCGAGACGCCTGGCGAGACGCCGATCGATCTCGCGGTCGGCAACCCGCGCCATCCGATTCCGCCGTTCGTGGCCGACACGATCGCCGCGAACGTGAGCGGCTATGGCGATTATCCCGCGATCCGCGGCACGGAGGCGTTCCGCGCCGCGGTGGCCGGCTGGCTCGACGGGCGCTTCACGCTGTCGGGGCTGATCGATCCCGAGACCGGCGTCCTGCCTCTCAACGGCAGCCGTGAGGGCCTCTATTTCGCGACCATCGGCGCCGACGCCTATCTCAAGAAGCCCGGCGACCGGCCCGTCGTCCTCGTCCCCAATCCGGGTTATCCGGCCTATTCGGTCGGCGCGTTTGCCGTGGGCGCGGAGATCGTCGCGTACGACGCGGCGACGCCCCACGGCGTGATGCCCGACTGGGATGCGCTCGGCGCAGAACTTCTCGACCGGGCGATTGCCGTTTTCGTGGCCTCGCCGTCCAATCCGCAGGGCGCGCTCGCCTCCAGCTCCGACTGGGTCGAGTTGCTCGTCCTCGCCGACCGGCACGACTTCATGGTGTTCTCCGACGAATGCTATTCGGAGATCTACCGCGCGTCGGTGTCTCCGCCGGCCGGTGCGCTGGAGGCGGCCGCCACGCGCGGCAGCGCCGCGCGCATCGTCGTCTTCAACTCGCTGTCGAAGCGCTCGAACCTGCCGGGCCTGCGCTGCGGCTTCGCCGCCGGCGACCCGAAGTTCCTCGCCAACTGGGCGCGCCTGCGCAATCTCGCCGCGCCCCAGGTGCCGAGCCCGTCCCAGGCGGTTGCCGCGGCGGCCTACGGTGACGAGGCCCATGTCGTCGAGAACCGCCGCCTCTACGACGCCAAGTTCGCGCTCGCCGAGGCCGCGCTGGGCGACATCTTCACGCGTCTGACGCCGCCTGCCGGCTTCTTCCTCTGGCTCGATGTCTCGCCGTTCGGCGACGATCCGGAGATCTGCCGTCGCATGTGGACCGAAGCCGGCGTCCGGGCGGTGCCGGGGTCCTACCTCGGCGGGCCCATGCCGGACGGGACCAACCCGGGCAAGGGGTTCGTGCGGATCGCGCTGGTCCAGGACGAAGCCACGACCGAGGAGGCGCTCGCCCGCCTCGCCGAATTGTTCAGGAGCCGTTGATGACGATGCTGCGCGCCTTGCCGCTCAACGATCTCTTCGACCACCCCGCCGTCGAGGCGCTCGCCGGCCCCGTGTCGCGGGCGATCGGGGGCGTGCTGATCCTGTTGTCCATCGCGCTGATCGCGGCGCTCGCCAGCTGGTCGGTGACCGATCCCAGCCTGAGCTATGCTGCCGACGTGCCCGTTCACAACTGGATGGGCTGGACCGGGTCGGTGACGGCGGACCTGCTGATGCAGACGGTCGGCCTGTCCGCCCCGCTGATTCTCGTCCTCCCGCTGACGGTCGCCGCGCGGCTGCTGCGCCGGCGGCCGATCCACCTCCACTGGACGCGGGTTCTCTTCACGCTGCTTGCCGTGGCGACGGCTTCCGGCGCGCTGGCGCTGCTGCCGGCGCCGGCCAGCTGGCCGCTGCCCACCGGCCTCGGTGGCGCGCTCGGCGATGGCGTGATCGGCCTCGCGGTGGCGCCGTTTGGCGCCGCGTCGGGCCTTGCCGGCGCGCTGGCGCTGGTCGTGCTCGGCGTTGCGACGGCCTTCTGCCTGCGTCGGGCCGCGGCACCCCGGCCGCGCCACCGTCTCGCCGCCGCGGCGGTCGAATCGCGCGGTCTCGGCATCCGCAGGTCGATCCCCAAGGAAGAGATGCAGCGCTCCACCCGCCGCCCGGCGATCGTGGTGGAGGAACCGGAAGCCGAGGACGACGAGGCGGAGACCGGCGACGGGCGGTTCAGCGCCTTTGCCGGGCAGGCCACCCACTGGCTCCTGTCGACCAAGGCACGCCTGCGCCGCAACTTCGGCCGCGAGGAAGCGCCGCGCCAGCCGCAGCCGCGCCTGCGCACCGGCTCCAAGCTCCGCGACGCACTTCTCAACGTGACCGAAACCGAGGACGAGGACGCGTTCGAGCTCGTCGCCGAGGACGAGGCCCCGCAGCGCCCGCGCCGGCCGCGCGTCGAGCCGCGCTTCGATCTCGGCGCCTGGTCCGACGACATCGAGGATGCCGTCGCCGACGTCCGCAATGGCGCCGCCGAGGGCGTCGACTTCGACGGGCCGTACGACGCCGAGCGCGATCCGTTCGATGACGATCTGGACGCGCCGCCGTTCGCGATCGACCGGCAGCCGGCCCGCGGCGCGCGGCCGACCGCCGTCGAGCCGCCGTCCCAGACGACGCGCGTCGTTCCGCCGGCCGGACCGGCCAAGGTCGGGCGCCGCATCATCCGCGAGGCGCAGCCGTCGCTGCTGCGCAATCCGGGCGAATACGAGCATCCTCCGCTCGGCCTGCTGACGCCGCCGCCGGCCGGACGCCGCGACACCGGCATGACGCCGGAGGCCCTGGAGCAGAACGCGCGCATCCTCGAAGGCGTGCTCGACGACTTCGGCGTGCGCGGCGAGATCATCAACGTGCGCCCCGGCCCGGTCGTGACCCTTTACGAGCTGGAGCCCGCGCCCGGCATCAAGTCGTCGCGGGTGATCGGCCTTGCCGACGACATCGCCCGCTCGATGAGCGCGATCTCCGCCCGCGTCGCCGTCATCTCCGGCAAGAACGCCATCGGCATCGAGCTTCCGAACGAGCGCCGCGAGACGGTGTTCCTGCGCGAGCTGCTGGCCTCGGTCGACTTCGAGAAATCCAAGGCGCGGCTGCCGCTGGCGCTCGGCAAGACCATCGGCGGCGAGTCGGTCATCACCGACCTTGCCCGGATGCCGCATCTGCTCGTTGCCGGTACCACCGGCTCGGGCAAGTCGGTGTCCATCAACACCATGATCCTGTCGCTGCTCTACCGGCTGACGCCCCAGCAGTGCCGGCTGATCATGGTCGATCCGAAGATGCTCGAACTGTCGGTCTACGACGGTGTGCCGCATCTGCTGACCCCCGTCGTGACCGACCCGAAGAAGGCCGTGGTGGCACTGAAGTGGGCGGTCCGCGAGATGGAAGAGCGCTATCGCAAGATGGCCAAGCTCGGCGTCCGCAACATCGACGGCTACAACAACCGGCTGGCCGAAGCGGAGAAGAAGGGCGAGGTCCTGACCCGCGTCGTGCAGACCGGGTTCGACCGGGAAAGCGGCGAGGCGATCTTCGAGGAAGAGACGCTCGACTTCGAGGCGATGCCCTACATCGTCATCATCGTGGACGAGATGGCCGACCTGATGATGGTCGCCGGCAAGGACATCGAAGGCGCCATCCAGCGCCTCGCCCAGATGGCGCGTGCCGCTGGCCTGCACCTGATCATGGCGACCCAGCGTCCCTCGGTGGACGTCATCACCGGCACCATCAAGGCCAACTTCCCGACCCGCATCTCCTTCCAGGTGACCTCGAAGATCGACAGCCGCACCATCCTGGGCGAGCAGGGCGCCGAACAGCTGCTGGGCCAGGGCGACATGCTCTACATGGCCGGCGGCGGGCGCATCCAGCGTGTCCACGGCCCGTTCGTCTCGGACGAGGAGGTCGAGGAGATCGTCGCCCACCTGAAGGCGCAGGGCGTGCCGGACTATCTGGAGCAGGTGACCGAGGAAGATGGCGACACGGGCCAGACCTCGTTCGACACCGGCGTCGACAATCTGGCGGAGTCCGACGACGTCTACGACAAGGCCGTGGCCGTGGTGCTGCGCGACCGCAAGGCCTCCACCAGCTACATCCAGCGCCGGCTTTCGATCGGCTACAACCGTGCCGCCTCGATCATCGAGCGCATGGAGGACGAGGGTCTGGTGGGCGCGGCCAACCACGCGGGCAAGCGCGAGATCCTGGTGGGCGATCCCGAAGGAGCGGATCAGTGATGCTGCCGCAACTTCGTCAAATCTGGGGGGTATCACCCGCACCAACAGCGCGCCGAGTGGCCGTCACCGGCCGGGCGCAGCTGATTCCATTCAGGAGACATTCCGCAATGAACGGCACTTCGAAGCGCCATAATTTCCATGGCGGCCCGGGGTTCTGGATTCGCATCGCGGCCGTTGTCGCAGCGTTGACCGGACTGACGATCGCGGCCTCCGCCGCACGGGCGGACACGTCCGCCGACGAGGCCCTGCAGGGCATCAACCAGTACTTCAACGGCATCCAGACCATGCGGGGCGAGTTCGTCCAGATCGGTCCGGACGGCGGGCGCACCGACGGGCAGTTTGCCCTCAAGCGTCCCGGCCTGGTGCGCTTCTTCTACAATCCGCCCTCCCAGCTCGACATCATCGCCGACGGCACGTCGGTTGCGGTGCGCGACCGCAAGCGCGCCACCCAGGACATCTGGCCGCTGAAGCGCACCCCGCTGCGCTTCCTGCTGTCGAATCATATCGACCTCACCAAGGACGCCAAGGTGTCCCGCGTCGAGGTGCGCCCCGACGTGGTGCTGGTGACTCTTCAGGACGACACCGCGTTCGGCGACGGCACCCTGACGCTGATGTTCGACCGGGGCACCGACGAACTGAAGCAGTGGGACGTCGTGGACGCCCAGGGACAGCACACGCAGGTGTCGATCCACAACGTCGCGCTCGACCGGCCGGTCGACGACGATCTCTTCAAGATCGACTACACCGTCATCCGCGAAGGCGTGAACAATCGCCGCTGATTGAGACCTGGAGTCTCAGCCGCTAGGGGGCGCCCTGGCGCGCAAAGAGGCCGCTTGTCGGCCGGATTCGCCGATGGCAAAGTCGGCGCATGATCAGCCCGCGCAAAAGCTACGAACCCGGTCACCAGCGGAAGTTCCTGGTAGTCATCGACGAGACGCCGGAGTGCGATCGCGCCGTCGTCTATGCCGCCCGCCGTGCCGAGCACACGGGCGGCAAGCTTACGCTCCTCTACGTGATCGCTCCCGGCGAATTCCAGCACTGGCTGGGCGTCGAGACGATCATGCGGGAGGAGAAGGAGGAGGAGGCCGCCGCGACCCTCTCCCGCTTCGTCGACCGCGCCCGCGCGGTGGCGAAGGTGGATCCGGAAACGGTGATCCGCGAAGGCGCGCGCTCCGAGGAGATCCGCAATCTGATCGACGAGGACGTCGACATCGCGATCCTCGTGCTCGCGGCCGGCACCGGCTCGGACGGGCCGGGCCCGCTGGTCACCTCGGTCGTCAGCGCCTCCAGCGGCTTCCATATCCCGGTCACCATCGTGCCGGGCGACCTGTCGGACGAGGACATCGGCGGCCTCGCCTGACGCATGGTCATGCCCGCTCTCCCTCAGGCGCTTCCGCAGCTCCCGGTCGGCGTCCGGGGCGGTCGGTGCGCATTCGAGGCTGGCAACCACACGTGTTCCAACGTAGATCTTTACCCGTCGGTGCCGGTCCGCCTTGCGCGGCCGGCGAAGACGGACGTGCACGCGCGACGTGACCATCGGGAGGGGTGTGGCCATGGCTGACGCCAACGAGCATCAGTTCTACGTGGGGCCGGAAACGGTCGTCGAGGACGCGACCGTCAAGGTGGTGGGCACCGCCCAGGTCGACGGCGAGGTCCACGGCGCGCTGCAGGCGACGCATCTCATCGTCGGCGAGAAGGGGCGCGTCACCGGGACGGTCACGGCCGAAACCGCCGACATCATGGGCAGGGTCGAGGGCACCGTCGCCCTGTCCGGGCAGCTCTCGGTCCGCGCCACCGGCCTCGTCGAGGGCCGGGTGAGTTACGGCTCGCTGGCGGTGGAGGCCGGCGCGCGGCTCGTCGGCGATCTCGCCAACGGCCAGTCCGCGGCGGCCGGCGACTCTGCGCCTTCGGCCTGGCGCCCATCGCGGGTCTCGAGGCCGGCGACGCGACCGGCGTCGCGCACCACGGATGAAATCTGACCGCGTTAAGCCCGCGAACATCTTTTCGCCCTCAGGTGACGCCAAGGCGTCCGACGTCGGGCGCGGGCGGTGATCGCTTGTCCATCATGAAACGAGGCGGGAACCATGGCGAAGGCGCCGAAGTCCAGTGAACCGGCCAAACGGCGGTCGATCATCTGCGCCGCGCGCAGTGGCGGGCAGGGCAAGACCACGGTCGCCCAGCTGATCCACACCGTCTGCCAGCGCAACAACATCCCCCATTCGCTCTATTCGGCCGATTTCCTCGGCCGCGACGCCCGCTCCAAGCTCGGCAAGCTCTATCCGGGCCGGGTGACGGAACTGGGCATCGGCGCGACCTTCCAGGATGTGAAGGCCAGCGACGACATGAACCAGTCCATCCGCTACTGGGACCGGCTCGGCGACGTGCTGGTGGAGGGCGGCGCGGTCATCGATCTCGGTGCCAACGTCATCGACCGGGTTCTCGACTGGGCGGAGCAGCGCCATGCCGCCTCAGTGCTGCAGAAGCGCGGCGCCCCCGGCATCGACGCGTGTATCGTCTGCAAGTCCACCATGCACTCGGTGGACCAGGCGGTGAGCCTCGCCGACACCTTCCTCGAAGGCCGGCTGTTTCCGCTCGGCCGCGTGTTCGTGATCATCAACGAGGCCGACGGCAAGGTGCTGACGGAGTCGGCGCGCGAGAAGCTGCTGGCGCTGGCCGCGCATCCGGAAGTCGACATCATCCGCCTGCCGTTCTGCGATTCGGAGGTCTGGCGGCTCACCGAGCTCAACGAGGAGCCCCTGTTCGAGGCGCTGGAGTGGGACCCGGACGAGCTGGTCGACCGCTACGACATCGACATCTGGGAGGCGACCTCCGGCCTTGCCGAGATGCGGGCCTGGTTCGAGCTCTTCGAGAAGAAGGCGTTTGCGTCCGGGCTCCTCGGCGACGCCTCCGACGGCCACGCGGACGTCGAGGAAGAGGCCGAGGACGATCCGTTCTCGGCCAACGACTGATCCGGCCGCGACCGATTGCGCGGGCGGCCTGTCGCTTCTGCTCTTGAAGCGGAGGCCACGGCACCCGATAACAGCTCCATGTTCCGGTCCATCAGTGCGGCCTTGAACCGCAACGGAGGCACCATGTTTATCCAGACCGAATCCACGCCCAATCCGCAGACCCTCAAGTTCCTGCCCGGCGAAGCCGTGCTCGGCGAGGGGACGCGCGAATTCCGCTCCCTCGACGACGCCGAGACGTCGCCGCTCGCCCAGCGCCTGTTCGCCGTTCCCGGCGTCACCGGCGTGTTCCTGGGCGCCGACTTCGTGTCGGTCACCAAGGACGAGCAGGACTGGCAGCACCTCAAGCCGGCCATCCTCGGCGCGATCATGGAGCACTACCTTTCCGACGCGCCGGTGATCGTGGAAGGCAGCGTCGAGACCGTCGGCGACGAGTTCTACGAGCCGAAGGACGAGGCGACCGTCGCGACGATCAAGGAGATCCTCGACGAGCGCGTCCGTCCGGCGGTCGCCAACGACGGTGGCGACATCACCTTCAGGGGCTTCCGCGACGGCGTGGTCTTCCTGTCCATGCGCGGCGCCTGCGCCGGTTGCCCGTCCTCGACGGCAACGCTCCGCATGGGCATCGAGAACCTGATGCGCCACTTCCTGCCGGAAGTTCAGGAGGTCCGGGCCGTCGAGGCCTGACCCTCCCAACCTCGCACGACACCTGCACCCGGCACGCGCCCTGACCGATCGGCCAGGGCTTGATGGCCGTTGCGCGCATGCCCGTTCGGCTTGTGTCGCACGGTCGCATGTGGATTTGCGCCCGGATGGATGTGCTCCGGCGGCGCAAATGGTCTATAGCGGGCACCGCAGTCGTCGGTGCGCCGCCCATCCGCGCACCGGATTTGTCACGTCGTTCCGGGTCTGGTGAAGCCGATGCACGTCCTCGTCCTCGACACGGCGCTCGACGCCTGCCAGGCGGTCGTCGGCAGCGCCGACGGCGTCGCCGCGCACGAACGGCTGATGCCGTCCGTCGGCCAGTCGGAGGCGATCGTCGCGCTCGCCGACAAGGCCCTGGCGACGGCCGGCCTCACCTATTCCGACATCGGGCGCATCGGCGTGGTCGTGGGGCCGGGCAGCTTCACCGGCCTGCGCATCGGGGTCGCGGCCGCCCGGGCGCTGGCCCTCGTCGTCGGCTGTCCCGTCGTCGGGATCTCCAGCCTCGCGGCGATCGCGGCGAGCGTGCCCGACAGGGGCCGGCAAGCCTGCGCTGTCGCCATCGACGCGCGCCACGGCGCCGTCTACGCGCAGCTGTTCGAGACCGGCGCGATCCCCGTGGGCGAGGCGGCCCACGTTCCCATCGAGGCTTTCGCCGCCACGCTTCCCGCGGGCGCGATCCTGGCGGGGTCCGGAGCGGTGCTTCTTGCCGAGGCAATCGCCGCCGCCGGCGGAACGCCCGGCCGGGTCGAACCGGTCGCCGCGCCGGAGGCGGACGCCCTCGTTCGTCTGGTGCTGGCGGCGCAGCCGCCGTTTCCGCCGGCCCGCCCCGCCTACCTGAAGGCGCCGGATGCCAAGCCGGCGGTTTCGCTGGTCGGAGCGCGGCGATGATCGGCTTCCTGTTGACGCCGGCGCCGCGGCTGATCGACGAGGCGATGACCGACGACATCCCGGTCATCGCCGAGATCCACCGCGCGTCCTTCACCCAGGAGTGGACGGCCGACGAGATCGCGGCGCTGGCGTCGTCGCCGGGCGTCAGCGTGCTCGTCGCGCGGCGCGGAACGTGGTGGACCAGCACGCGCCCCATCGGGTTTCTGTTGCTACGGACCGTCGCCGACGAGGCGGAGATCCTGACCGTCGCCGTCCATCCGTCCAATCGGGGGGGCGGCACCGGCAGGAGCCTCGTGGCCGAGGCAATGCGCAGACTCTACCGGGAGCGCATCGACCACGTCTTCCTGGAGGTGGCCTCCGACAACGAACCGGCGCTTGCAATCTACCGCGGGCTCGGCTTCAGGATGGTGGGCGAACGGCCCGCCTATTATTCCGGCGCCGGAAAGAACGGCGGCCTCGCGCTTGTCATGCGCTGCGATCTTGGCTAATCGCGCCGGGAGGGGTCGCCAAGTGCCGCTCGCGCGACCGGGGGCCGGGTGACCGGACCCGGTGGGAACACAGCGATCGCCGGGACGGCGGATTTCGGCAGATGCCGGGCCATCCGTTCCCGCCGCGAACCGGGAGACTGGCCGGTGGCCGAAGAGGACAGCCGTAGCGAACCGACGCTCGAGGAGCAGTGCGTCGCCAAGGGCATGCGGATGACCGAGCAGCGCCGGGTCATCGCGCGCGTCATCGAAGCGTCGACCGATCATCCCGACGTGGAGGAGTTGCACCGGCGCGCGGCGGACGTCGATTCGCGCATCTCGATCTCGACGGTGTATCGGACGGTGAAGCTGTTCGAGGACGCCGGCATCATTGCCCGCCACGATTTCCGCGACGGGCGCGCGCGATACGAATCCGTGCCCGACGAGCATCACGACCACCTGATCGATCTGCGCACCGGCAAGGTCGTCGAGTTCCGGCACGAGGAAATCGAGCTCCTGCAGGAGAAGATCGCCCGGGAACTCGGATTCAAGCTGGTGGATCACCGGCTCGAACTCTACGGTGTCCCTCTCGAAGATCCGGCCAAGAAGACGCGTTGACCCTCATGGGTGTGATCCGGGCAATCCTCATAATCCTGTCGCTGACGGTGGTGACGCTGGTGATGATCCCGGCGCAGTACATCGCCCTGTGGACCGGCTCGCGACGCGCCGAACGCATCCCGATGACGTGGCATCGCATCGCCACGCGGCTCCTCGGCGTGCGGGTCGTCCAGCGCGGCGCGCCGTCGACCGACCGCCCGCTGATGATCGCCGCCAACCACGTCTCCTGGCTCGACATCGTCGTGCTTGGCTCGTTGATGCCGCTGTCGTTCATTGCCAAGGCCGAAGTGGCGAAATGGCCCGTGTTCGGCCTGTTCGCCAAGCTTCAGCGGACCATCTTCGTCGACCGCACCCGCCGCCACGCCACCGGTGCGGTGGCCGGCAAGATCGCCGAGCGCCTGCGCCTCGGCGACGTCATGGTGCTCTTCGCCGAGGGCACCTCGTCCAGCGGCACGTTCGTGCTTCCGTTCCGCACCGCGCTGATCGGCGCGGCGAAGGAGGCGGTCGCCGGCGAGAACGACCGCATCTGGGTGCAGCCGCTGGCCATCGCCTACACCCGCCTCCACGGGCTTCCGCTCGGGCGCTACCGCCGGCCGATCGTCGCCTGGTACGGCGACATGGACATGGCGCCGCATCTGTGGGGCATCCTGAAGAAGGGCCCGCTGGACGTTGAGATCACCTGGGGCGAGGCCGTGCCGTTCGGCCCGGGCAGCGATCGCAAGGAGATCGCCCGCAAGGCCGAGGAGATCGTGCGCAGCGCCACCGTGCGGGCGCTCACCGGGCGCGGCGAGAAGGTCGTCAGTCCGGCACTGGGAACGGCCTGACCGGCGCGATGGTCATCATCGCGTGAGCGTCCGCACCGCTGACGCGCCGAGCTTGCTTTCGGCGAGGATTGCGGGGACGGTCTCACATGGTTTCAAACCGCCCGTCGCAGAAGCCCGAATCGGTGCGGCGCTGGTATCAGACCCGGCGCTGGCTCTATCTCGCCATCGTCGTCAGCGCCGTCCTGGCGCTCGCCGGCCTGAGCGCGCTGGACCTTGTCGGGACCGTCTACCGCTACACGCACAATTCCTCCGGCGGCCTGTTCTCCCACCTGGTCAATCTGAGCATCGTGACCACGCTGGCGCTCGTTGCCATGCTGGCGGTCTATTCCCATGACCTGAAGCGGGAAGTGGCGAAGCGCCAGGAGGCGGAGGGCACCGCCGTCCAGCTGGCCCTCTACGATCCCCTCACGGGGCTGCCGAACCGCCGCTACTTCCTGCAGATCTTCGACTGGTGGCTCGAGACCGCGGAAAGCGATGGCACCCAGCTGACGCTGGTGGTGCTGGATCTCGATCGCTTCCGGTCCATCAACGACCTCTACGGCCACAGCGGCGGCGACCTGCTGCTCCAGGAGGTGGCGAAGCGCATCCGCAAGGTGGCGCGCGCTCCTCACTTCGTCGCGCGGCTCGGGGCCGACGAGTTCGCCATCCTGATCGTCGGCGGGGGCGAGGAGGGCGACATGGTGCGAACCGTGCGTCGCCTCCTCAAGGAGACCCGCAAGCCGATCCAGATCAACGGCGTCGACCTGCGGATCACCGCGAGCATCGGCCTCGCCATGTACCCGCGCGACGGCACCACAAGGGAGGTGCTTCTGCAGCGCGCCGACCTCTCGATGAGCCGCGCCAAGTCGGGCGGGCGCAACACCTATGCCTCGTTCGATTCCGACCTCGATTCCGAGATCCGCTACCGCCTGTCGCTGGAGGCCGACCTGCCGAAGGCGCTCGAGGATGGCTCCATCGTTCCCTACTTCCAGCCGTTCGTGGATTTCGGAACGGGGCAGATCGTCGGCTTCGAGGTTCTGGCGCGCTGGCATCATCCGGTACACGGCCCCCTCGGCGGCGAGGTATTCATTCCGCTGGTGGAGGACGCCGGGCTGATCGACCGCGTCTTCGCGCGCATCCTCGATGAAGCGTGTGGCGCTGCGGCGAAATGGACAAGCCCCGTGTCCATCGCCGTCAACGCCTCGCCGCTACAGCTGGCCGATCGCGGCATGGTGACCACGGTCCTCGACAGCCTGGATCGCACGGGACTGCCCGCCTCGCGGCTGGAGATCGAGATCACCGAGAACGCCCTCGTGCAGGACTTCCCGCTGGCGCTGGAGATCGTGACGGCGCTGAAGTCGGTCGGCATCGCCATCGCCCTCGACGATTTCGGCACCGGCTATTCCAACCTGCGCCACCTCCACGAGCTTCCCATCGACAAGATCAAGATCGACAAGTCCTTCATCCGGCACCACCGCACCGAAGACGTATCGGAGACCATCGTGGACCTGGTGGTGGCGCTCGGTCACAGCCTCGGCCTCAAGGTGACGGCGGAGGGGGTCGAGACCCTCGACGATGCGCTGTGGCTGAAGGAGAGGGGATGCGATCTCGGTCAGGGCTACCTGTTCTCCGAGGCCGTCCTCGCCCGCGACGTGCCGGCCCTTCTGGCCGCGACGAGGCTTCCGGGCCGGGGGGCGGGCGCGTGAGTGTGCTTTCCGCGCCAAGGTCCGCGCAAATTACGCCGAATGGCGCCTGTCCGATGGATTGTGACGGCCTGCACCCTTGCGTTCGCCATTATTCTGCGGCACCCCGGAGGAACGAGCAGAAGCGGTGGTGATGACGGGAACGAAGCGCGTATTCATCAAGAGCTACGGTTGCCAGATGAACGTCTATGACGCGGAGCGCATGGGCGAGGCACTGGCGGCAGAAGGCTATCTTCCGGCCGAGACCGTCGAGGATGCCGATCTGGTGCTCTTGAACACCTGCCACATCCGGGAGAAGGCGGCCGAAAAGGTCTACTCCGAGCTGGGCAGGATGCGGGTCCTCAAGGAAGAGCGGAAGGCGACCGGCGGCGACCTCACCGTCGGCGTGGCCGGCTGCGTGGCCCAGGCCGAAGGCGACGAGATCGTGCGGCGCGCGCCAACGGTCGACTTCGTGGTCGGCCCGCAGGCCTATCACCGGCTGCCGGACCTGCTGCGCCAGTCCCGGGCGCGTCCGGGCGTCGTCGACATCGAGTTTCCGGCCGAGGACAAGTTCGACGCGCTGCCGCGCCGCAAGAAGCCCGGCCTGATCGCGCGGGGCCCCACGGCCTTCCTCACGGTCCAGGAAGGCTGCGACAAGTTCTGCGCCTTCTGCGTGGTGCCCTACACGCGCGGCGCCGAGATCTCCCGCCCCGTGGCCAAGATCCTCTCCGAGGCGCGCGATCTGGCGGCGGCCGGCGTGCGCGAGCTCACCCTGCTCGGCCAGAACGTCAACGCCTACCACGGCGAAGGCCCCGACGGCCGGATCTGGGACCTCGCGCGGCTGGTCTACGAGCTTGCCGAGATCCACGGCCTGGCGCGGCTGCGTTACACGACGAGCCACCCGCGCGACATGACCGACAGCCTGATCGAGGCCCACCGCGACCTGCCGGCGCTGATGCCCTACCTGCATCTGCCGGTGCAGTCCGGCTCGGACCGGATCCTCGCCGCGATGAACCGCAGGCACGTCGCCGACGACTATCTGCGCCTCATCGATCGGATCCGGGCGATGCGCCCGGACATCGCGCTCTCGGGCGACTTCATCGTCGGCTTCCCCGGCGAGACCGACGCGGACTTCGAGGACACCCTGCGCCTCGTGCAAACCGTAGGCTACGCGTCTGCCTATTCGTTCAAGTATTCGCCGCGGCCGGGCACGCCTGCCGCCGGCCGCGACGAGCAGGTGCCGGAGGCGGTGATGAACGAGCGGCTTCAGCGCCTGCAGGCTCTGCTCAACGCCCAGTCCGACGCCTTCAACAGGTCGATGGTCGGGCGCACCTTCGACGTTCTGATCGAAAAGCCTGGACGGAAGGCGGGACAGATCACCGGCCGTTCGCCCTACCTGCAACCGGTTCACCTTTCCGCGCCGCACGGCGCCATCGGAGAGATCATGCCGATTACCGTCACGGAAGTCGCCGGACACAGCCTGTTCGCAGAACCGGCCGGGCCGGCTCGCGCCGCGTCGCCGCTGGCCGTCCTCGGGGGCGCCGCTTGACCGCGGGCAAGCGCCCGACGGCAGGGCGGCCCATCGTCCCGGCCTCCGACATCACCCACATCGTGCTCGCCTTCGACGACAACCGGCTTGCCGGATCGCTGTTCGGCCAGTTCGACCAGAATCTCGCGCTGATCGAACAGCGGCTCGGGATCGACGTGGTGGCGCGCGGCAACCAGGTGACGATCAAGGGGCCGCACGACGCCTGCGAGACCGCCCGCGCGGCGCTCGAGTCGCTCTATCACCGCCTCAAGAGGGGCCAGGACCTGGAGCCCGGCGACATCGAGGGATCCCTGCGCATGGCGCAGGCCTCCGAGGGCCAGCTCACCCTGCCGACACTCGAGCAGGACGGACATCTGGCGCTTGCCCAGGTCTCGACCCGCAAGCGCACCGTCGTCGCACGCACGCCCACCCAGGACGCCTACATCCGCTCCATGGACCGGGCCGATCTGGTCTTCGGGCTTGGCCCCGCCGGCACCGGCAAGACGTTCCTGGCCGTCGCCTATGCGGCCACGCTGCTCGAGCGCGGCGACGTGGCGCGCCTGATCCTCTCGCGGCCCGCCGTCGAGGCCGGCGAGCGGCTCGGCTTCCTGCCCGGCGACATGCGCGAGAAGATCGACCCCTATCTGCGGCCGCTCTACGACGCGCTCTACGAGATGATGCCGCCGGAGAAGGTCGAACGCGGCCTTACCTCCGGGATGATCGAGGTGGCGCCGCTCGCCTTCATGCGCGGGCGGACGCTCTCCAACGCCGTGGTGATCCTCGACGAGGCGCAGAACACCACGTCGATGCAGATGAAGATGTTCCTGACGCGCCTTGGCGAGAACTCCAAGATGATCGTCACCGGAGACCCGAGTCAGGTCGACCTGCCGCCGGGACAGGTCTCGGGCCTCAGGGAGGCGGTCTCGCTGCTCGACGGGGTCGAGGGCGTTGCGATGAACCGGTTCACCGACGCCGACGTGGTGCGCCACGAACTCGTTGCGCGGATCGTGCGGGCCTACGACCAGGCCAGCCGGGACGCGCTCGCCGAGCGCGAGGAACAGCTCCGCCCGAAGCCGGCCGCGCCGCGCGCCGGCCCGACGCCGGGCCGGAAAGGCCCGTGACCGGCACCGGGATGCCCGCCACCGCGCCGGTTTCGGCCGAGGTGGTGCGGGAAGCGGAGGGCTGGCCGGACGAGTCCGTGCTCCAGGAGATCTGCGACCGGGCCATCGCCGCGGCCTGCAAGGCCGGGGACATTTCGCTGCCCGATGATGCCGGCGTGGCCATCCTGTTTTCCGACGACGCGCACGTGCGCAGGCTGAACGCCGAGTTCCGAGATCAGGACAAGCCGACCAATGTCCTGTCTTTTCCGGCCTCGGGGGATGGCGGTTTCGGCGAGGCGACCCATCTGGGAGACATCGTTCTCGCCTTCGAGACGGTTGCAGCGGAGGCGGAGAGCGGCGCAACGCCCTTCGACCACCACGTCGCCCATCTCGTCATGCACGGATTCCTGCACGTTCTCGGCTATGATCACGTGGACGAGGACGAGGCCGTCGAGATGGAGCACCTGGAGACCCTGGCGCTCGCCGAACTCGGTATCGCCGATCCGTACGCCGACGACGGCGGGGCCGGTGCGTGAATCCTCGTCGGGCGCAGTTGCGCTTCGACGGTGAAATCGAGCATCCTTGCAACGCAGGGCCATGCTTGCCATCGCGGCTTGTCACACAAGTGTGGGCAGGGCGTGCCTAACTAGACGTTCGAACTCGGTCCGGCCCCGCATCGGGATCAGCCAGGGTTCATGCCGGGCGCCGGCAAAGGAGTGACGGACTCAACTGGAATGAACGACGAACCTCAGAGTACCGGCGCGGCCGAGCCGCGCCTTCAAGACCGCGATCCCGAGGGTCCCGATACCACCGAGGATGCGAGTTCGAGCCCCGAACGATCGCAAGACGGATGGCTTGAGCGACTGCGCTCGGCCGTCGGCTTCAAGACGAACGGGTCCCTGCGCGAGAATCTCGCGTCCGCCCTTGCCGAGGAAGATGACGGCCCGGCCGCCTTCACGCCCGAAGAGCGGCGGCTGCTGCGCAACATCCTGCATCTCCGGGAAGTGCGCGTCGACGACGTCATGGTGCCCCGCGCCGATATCGATTCCATCGACGAGCGCGTGGCGGTCGGCGAGCTGCTGAAGCTCTTCCGCGAGGCCGGTCATTCGCGGATGCCGGTCTACCGCGAGACGCTCGACGATCCGATCGGCATGGTCCACATCAAGGACGTCATGTCGTACATCTCCGAGCGCGCCACGACGCAGGCGGCCGAGGGCGCGTCGATCGACCTGCACCAGGTCGACCTCGGGACCCCTCTCTGCGACATGGGGATCATCCGCCCGGTGCTGTTCGTTCCGCCGTCGATGCCGGCGGCCGACCTGATGGCGAAGATGCAGGCCACCCGCATCCAGATGGCGCTGGTCATCGACGAGTACGGCGGAACCGATGGCCTCGCCTCGCTGGAGGATCTGGTCGAGACCGTCGTCGGCGACATCGAGGACGAGCACGATGATTCCGAGGAGCCGATGATCGCCCGCATCGGCGACGACGTCTGGCTGGCCGATGCACGCGTCGCCCTCGACGACGCCCAGGAGGAAATCGGCAACGATTTCATCGTGGGCGAGCACGGCGACGACGTCGATACGCTCGGCGGGCTGATGTTCACGCTGCTGGGCCGCATCCCCGTCCGCGGCGAGCTCATCTCCACGCCGCAGCTGCCGGGATTCGAATTCGAGGTGCTCGACGCCGATCCGAGGCGCATCCGCCGGCTGCGGCTCTACCGCCGCCGGCCGCAGCAGGGCCGCGGAAGCCGCAAGCGCGTCGAAACCGCGGCGCGGGCGCCGGAGCCTGCCGCCACGTGAGCATGGCTGAACCGTCCGGGGCAGGGCGGACGGTGTCTCCCGTCCGCCCGCTGCCGGCGCGGTTCGCCCGGGCCGGGTGGCCGCGCCGGCTGCTGGCGTTCGGGGCGGGTGCCGCCTCGGCCGCTTCGCTGCCGCCCGTCGATGTCCCCGCGATCCTGTTCCTGACGCTTCCGGTCCTGGTGCTGCTTCTCGATGGGGCGGCGCTCGAGGCTTCGCGGCGCCGCCGCGTCGTGTCTGCCGGCTGGATCGGCTGGTGGTTCGGCTTCGGCTATTTCCTGTTCGGCCTCTGGTGGATCGGCAGCGCCTTCCTGGTGGAGGCGGAGGCGTTCGGCTGGATGATCCCGTTCGCGATGACGGGACTTCCGGCGGGCCTCGCGCTGTTCACCGCGCTCGCCGCCATCCTCGCGTCCCTGCTCTGGACATCCGGGCCGGGCCGGATCGTGGCGCTCGCCGTCGGCCTGGCGGCCGCCGAATGGCTGCGCGGCCACGTCCTAACCGGCTTTCCCTGGAACGGCTTCGGCTATGCGCTGGCGGCGTACGAGGCGACCATGCAGGGCGCCGCGCTGGTGGGCGCCTACGGTCTCGCCTTCCTCGCCGTCCTGGTTTTCGCGGCCCCCGCCATGCTGGTCTCCGGCGGCCGGTTCGCCGGGCGGCGCGGGGTGGCCGGCTGCGTCGTCGCGCTGGCGCTTCTGGCCGGGCTCTACGGCTTTGGAACCGTGCGGCTGGCGGATGCCGGCACCGATCCGCCGGCCGCCCCCCAGACCCCGCTGCGCGTCGTCCAGCCCTCCATCGACCAGACCGAGAAATGGGACCCGGACCAGCGCGGCAAGGTGTTCGAGACCTATCTCGCGCTGTCGGATGAGCCTCCCGCCGGTGGCGGCGCGTTGCCGGAGAACCTCATCGTCATCTGGCCGGAATCGGCGATCCCGTTCTTTTTGTCCGACGCCCCGCTGGCGGCCGAGGCGATCGGCGACCTTCTGCCGAAGGGAGGCCGGTTGCTGACCGGTGCGGTGCGCCACGAGGCGCTGGCCTCCGATCCGGCGAACCCGCGCTATTTCAACAGCATCCTGCAGGTCACGTCCGACGGAACGGTCCGGCCGCTCTATGACAAGGTGCACCTTGTTCCGTTCGGCGAGTATCTGCCGTTCCAGGACTTCCTAGAGCGCATCGGGCTGGAGCAGCTCACCCAGCTTCCCGGCGGCTTCTCCGCCGGCCGCGACCGCGTCACGCTGCACATGGACGGCGTGCCTTCGGTCGGGCCGCTCATCTGTTACGAGATCATCTTTCCGGGCGCGGCCATCGATCCGACCGATCGGCCGGCCTGGCTCCTGAACATGACGAACGACGCCTGGTTCGGCCGCACGCCGGGGCCATACCAGCACCTGCTTCAGGCGCGCGTGCGCGCCGTGGAGGAGGGGTTGCCCGTGGTGCGGGCGGCCAACACGGGCATTTCCGCGCTCATCGACCCCTATGGCCGGATCCTGGATCGGCTCGGCCTCGACGAGGTCGGCGTCATCGACGCGGTCCTGCCCGCCGCGATTGCGCCGCCGCCCTATGCCCGCTTCGGCGACCTGCCGCTTTTCGCGGCGCTCGCCCTCTCCGGCCTCGGTCTTCTTGCCGCGCGCCGGGGTCGCGCCCGTCGGCCGGGAGATTGACGAACGGCATCGCGGATGGACATTATCCGCGACCCGCCGGGCCGAAACGATGCGCCGCCCCTGGGGTGCTACGCTTTCCGGCGGCAGGAGGGACGTACCCGCCATGGCTCTGAAGAAGACCCCGAATCCGGTCGACGTGCATGTCGGCAGTCGCGTGCGGATGCGGCGGATGATGCTGTCAATGAGCCAGGAGCGGCTGGGCGAGCAACTGGGCATCACCTTCCAGCAGATCCAGAAGTACGAGAAGGGCTCAAATCGCATTGGCGCCAGCCGGATGCAGGAGATCGCCCGGGCCCTCCAGGTGCCCGTTGCCTTCTTCTTCGAGGATGCCCCCGGCGGCGAGGCCGGCCAGCCGGGTTTCGCGGAAGGACAGTCGGCGAGCTACGTGACGGATTTCCTGACGTCCAGCGAGGGTGTCGCCCTCAACCGGTCGTTCGCGCGCATCGCCGACGCCAAGGTCCGGCGCCGGGTGATCGACCTTGTCGAGGCGCTTGCCGACAAGCCCTCTGAATAGCGCTTCAGCCGCCCTTAACTCCGCCCTATCTGCGCAGGAACGCTGGAAGATTTGCGGCTTGACCGGCCTCTCTATCCTTGTCACATAGCCCGTCACTAACCTGTGCCGTATTCCCGGCACTCGCGCCGAGTCTCCGTCCAACGGCGCGCCATGCGAGGATCAGATCGTGCCGCACGATACCTATCTCTTCACCAGCGAATCCGTTTCCGAGGGACACCCCGACAAGGTGTGTGACCGCATTTCGGACACCGTCGTGGATGCCTTCCTCTCGGAGATGCCGGAAGCGCGCGTGGCGTGCGAAACGCTGGCGACGACGAACCGGGTGGTGATTGCCGGCGAGACCCGCGGACCGGAGAGCATCACCCACGACTACATCGCGCACCTCGCGCGGCTCGCGATCCGTGACATCGGCTACGAGCAGGAAGGCTTCCACTGGCAGCACGCCAAGATCGACGTGCACCTGCACGCCCAGTCGGCCGACATCGCCCAGGGTGTCGATTCCGCCGGCAACAAGGACGAGGGTGCTGGCGACCAGGGCATCATGTTCGGCTACGCCTGCCGCGAGACGCCGGAGCTGATGCCGGCGCCGATCTACTATTCCCACAAGATTCTCAAGCTGCTCGCCGACGCCCGCAAGAGCGGCCGCGAGCCGGCGCTCGAGCCGGACGCGAAGAGCCAGGTCACCATCGCCTACGAGAAGGGCAAGCCGGTCCGCTGCACCCAGGTCGTGCTGTCCACCCAGCACACCGGCGACCTCTCCTCCCAGGACGTTCGCGGCATCGTCGAGCCCTACATCATGGCGGCGCTGCCCGACGACTGGGTGAACGAGGACACCGTCTGGCACGTCAACCCGACCGGCAAGTTCATCATCGGCGGTCCTGACGGCGACTGCGGCCTCACCGGCCGCAAGATCATCGTCGACACCTACGGCGGTGCCGCGCCGCACGGCGGCGGCGCCTTCTCCGGCAAGGACCCGACGAAGGTGGACCGCTCCGCCGCCTATGCCGCCCGCTATCTGGCGAAGAACGTTGTCGCCGCCGATCTCGCCGACCGCTGCACCATCCAGCTCGCCTACGCCATCGGCGTGTCCGAGCCGCTGGCCGTGTACGTCGACCTGCACGGAACCGGCAAGGTGTCGGAAACCGCGGTGGAGAAGGCCTGCCGGCAGGCCATGAACCTGACGCCGCGCGGCATTCGCGAGCACCTGAAGCTCAACCGCCCGATCTATGCGCGCACCTCCGCGTACGGTCACTTCGGTCGGGCCGCGGAATCCGACGGCGGCTTCTCCTGGGAGAACATCGACCTCGTCCATGCCCTCCGCGACGCCGCCCGCTGAGGCGGGCATATCGTCGCCCGACGACGAGGGGCCGCTCCGCATGACTGACGCGGAGCGGTCCCCCCGAACGCTTTTCGGCCGCCGCAAGGGCCATCCGCTTACCGAGACGCGCGCGGCCCTGTTCGAAACGGTGCTGCCGCGGCTCGCCTTTCCGCTCGACCAGCAGCGGATCGCGGATCCGAGGAGCCTCTTTCCCGAGCCGGTCGACGCGATCCGCGTCGAGATCGGCTTCGGCGGCGGCGAGCATCTCATCCACGAGGCGAAGAGCCGGCCGAACGACGGTTTCATCGGCTGCGAGCCGTTCCTGAACGGAATGGCCAAGGCGCTGGCGGCCGTGCAGGAGGCGGGGCTCACCAACGTGCGCCTGCACTTCGGCGATGCGGTCGAGGTGCTCGACCGGCTGCCGGACGCCTCGCTGGCGCGCGTCGATCTGCTCTATCCCGATCCCTGGCCGAAGAAGCGCCACTGGAAGCGACGCTTCGTGGCGTCCGACCGGATTGCCAGGGTCGCGCGGACGCTCGCCCCCGGCGCCACGTTCCGGGTCGCAAGCGACATCCCGTCCTACATCGACTGGACGCTGCTGCATCTCATCGACGACCCGGCGTTCCGCTGGACCGCCCGCACCGCAGACGACTGGCGCAGGCCTTATCCGGGCTGGCCCGGCACGCGGTACGAGGCGAAGGCGCTCAAGGCCGGACGCACGCCCGCCTACCTGACGTTCGAGCGGGTCTGAGCTCGGAAGCGTTGAGACACAAAAAAGGGGAGCATGTGCTCCCCTTTTTCTTGCCCGTCAGCAGGATCCGCCCCGTCCGGAGCGAGGCGGCGAAGCCGCTTCGCGTGGGGACAATGGACCTGCCTCAGGTGATCCCGTAGGCCGCGATCGCCGCCAGGTTGACGATCTCGGAGTCCTTGGCGCCGAACGGGACGATCTGCACGGGCTTGTCGAGACCGACCAGCAGCGGCCCGAGCACCATCGAGCCGCCGAGTTCCTGCAGCGTCTTGGTGGTGATGGAGGCGGCGTCGAAGGTCGGCATGACCAGCACGTTGGCCGGGCCGGTGAGCCGGCAGAACGGATAGGCCGAGCGCATGATCTCCGAGTTCAGGGCCACGTCGGCGGCCATTTCGCCGTCGTACTCGAAGTCGACGCGGCGCGAATCCAGCAGCTTCACCGCTTCCTGGACGCGGCTCGCGCGCTCGCCCGGCGGATGGCCGAACGAGGCGTAGGTGAGCAGCGCCACGCGGGGCTCGTAGCCGAGGCGACGGGCCACGTGGGCGGCCTCCTCGGCGATGTCGGCGAGGTCGACCGCGCTCGGGTCGTCATGCACGGCGGTGTCGGCCACCAGCACCGTCCGGCCGCGCGCCAGCACCATCGAGATGCCGATCATGCAGTGGCCGGGCTTCGGCTCGATCACCCGCCGCACCGTGTCGAGGGCGACCGAGTAGTTCCTGGTCACGCCCGTCACCATGGCATCCGCGTCGCCGAGCGCGACCATCAGAGCGCCGAAGAAGTTGCGGTCCTGGTTGACCAGCCGCTGGCAGTCGCGCAGCAGCATGCCTTTGCGCTGGAGCTTGGAGTAGAGGTACTCCGCATAGTCGCGGTTGCGCCGCGACAGGGCGGCGTTCAGCACCTCCAGGCCCGGCTTCAGCTCGATGCCGGCGGCGAGCGCCTGTTCGCGCACGCGCTCCTCGCGGCCGATCAGGATGGCGGTGCCGAGCTCCTGATTCACGAAGCTGGCGGCCGCGCGGATGACGGCCTCCTCCTCGCCCTCGGCGAAGACGACGCGCTTCGGCGACTGGCGCACCTTGGTGAAGATCCGCTGCAGCGAGCCCGCGACCGGGTCGCGGCGCGCCGACAGGGTCTCGGCGTAGGCCTTCATGTCGATGATCGGATGCCGGGCGACGCCGGAGTCCATCGCGGCGCGGGCGACCGCCGGCGGGATCACCGAGATCAGCCGAGGGTCGAACGGCACCGGGATGATGTACTCCGGGCCGAAGCGCGGCCGGTTGCCCTGATAGGCCGCCGCCACCTCGTCCGGCACGTCCTCGCGCGCCAGCTTGGCGAGCGCCTCGGCCGCGGCGATCTTCATCTCCTCGTTGATCGCGGTGGCGCGCACGTCGAGCGCGCCGCGGAAGATGTAGGGGAAGCCGAGGACGTTGTTGACCTGGTTCGGGTAGTCCGATCGGCCCGTCGCGATGATCGCGTCATCGCGGATCTCGGCGACCTCTTCCGGCGTGATCTCGGGGTCCGGATTGGCCATCGCGAAGATGATCGGCTTCGGCGCCATCGAGCGCACCATCTCGCGGGTCAGCGCCCCCTTCACGGAGACGCCGAAGAACACGTCGGCGCCGTCCATGGCCTCGGCCAGCGTGCGCGCGTCCGTCGGCACCGCATGGGCCGACTTCCACTGGTTCATGCCCTCGGTGCGGCCCTGGTAGATCGGTCCCTTGGTGTCGCACAGGATGACGTTGTTGTGCGGCACGCCCATCGCCTTGATGAGCTCGATGCAGGCGATGCCGGCCGAGCCGGCGCCGTTGCAGACGACCTTGATGTCTTCCAGCGTGCGGTCGGTCAGGAACAGCGCGTTGATCAGGCCGGCCATGGCGATGATCGCGGTGCCGTGCTGGTCGTCGTGGAAGACCGGAATGTCCATGATCTCGCGGAGCTGCTGCTCGATCAGGAAGCAGTCCGGCGCCTTGATGTCTTCCAGGTTGATGCCGCCGAACGACGGGCCGAGATAGCGCACGCAGTTGACGAACGCGTCCACGTCCTCGGTGTCGACCTCCAGGTCGATGCCGTCGATGTCGGCGAACCGCTTGAACAGGACCGCCTTGCCTTCCATCACAGGCTTGGAGGCGAGCGCGCCGAGGTTGCCGAGGCCGAGGATCGCGGTGCCGTTGGAAATCACCGCCACCAGGTTGCCGCGCGCGGTATAGTCGAAGGCGCGATCGGGGTTTTCCGCGATGGCACGAACCGGAACCGCCACGCCCGGCGAATAGGCGAGCGACAGGTCGCGCTGGGTCGCCATCGGCTTGGTCGGCGTGATCTCCAGCTTGCCCGGCCGGCCGCGCTGATGAAACTGCAGCGCTTCCTGGTCGGTGAAGGCGGGGCGGGTGCGGCCTTTGGTGCCGTCGCTGGTCATGTTCTCGCGTTTCCTCGAAGTCCGGGATTTTCAGGCGTCTTGAATATCGGTGCGGCGGGATCTGCCGTCGGGTGGGGACCTTACTTGTCCGGCAATGGCCTCACAAGCAGCGACCGGCGGGTCCCCGCATCGCCGATGGCGAAAACCGTTGGAGGAACGACGACCCGTCGGTGAAACGGCGGCCGCGGTTTGATAAGACCGGGTGCAAAGGGGACCGCCCATGGACGCTGACGCAAATCCCGCCCAGGCTCGGCCGACGCCGATGATGGAGCAGTACATCGAGATCAAGGCAGCGAACCCCGACTGCCTGCTGTTCTACCGCATGGGCGACTTCTACGAGCTGTTCTTCGACGACGCGGTGGCGGCGTCCCGCTCGCTCGGCATCACGCTGACCAAGCGCGGCAAGCATCTCGGCGACGACATCCCGATGTGCGGCGTCCCGGTCCATGCCGCCGACGACTATCTACAGAAGCTGATTTCGCTCGGCCACCGTGTCGCGGTCTGCGAGCAGACCGAGGATCCGGCCGAGGCGCGCAAGCGCGGCTCGAAGTCGGTGGTGAAGCGCGACGTGATCCGGCTGGTCACGCCGGGCACGCTCACCGAGGAAACGCTGCTCGACGCCGGCCGGGCCAATAACCTGCTCGCCCTGTCGCGGGTGAAGGCCGGTTCGGGCGGCGACGACGCCACCTACGGGCTCGCCTGGATCGACATCTCCACCGGCGCCTTCCGGGTGGGGGAGACCGGCAGTGCTGCGCTTGCCGGCGAGATCGCGCGGATCGACCCGAGCGAGATCGTCGTCGCCGAGCAGGTGGCCCAGGAGCTGGAGGTCGCGGCGGCGCTCTCCTATGCGCGCGGCGCCGTGTCGCCGGTGGCGCGCGCCCTGTTCGACGGCTCCACGGCCGAAGAGCGCATCACCCGCTATTTCGCCGTCGCCACGCTGGACGCCTTCGGCACCTTCTCGCGCGCCGAGATCGCCGCAGCCGGTGCCGCGCTCGCCTATGTCGAGAAGACCCAGATCGGCTCGCGCCCGCCGCTCGATCCGCCGGTGCGCGACGCCGGCGCGTCGACGCTCGCCATCGATCCGGCCACCCGCGCCAACCTGGAACTTACCCGGACGCTCTCCGGCGAGCGCAAGGGCGCGCTGCTGGCGGCCGTCGACCGCACCGTCACCGGCGCCGGGAGCCGGCTCCTCGCCGAGCGCCTGGCGAGCCCGCTCACCGACCCGGACGCCATCGCCGAGCGCCTCGACGCCGTCGGCTTCCTGCTCGGGGCGGAGACGCTGCGCAACGACCTCAGGGCGCAGCTCTCGGGCGTGCCGGACATGCCGCGCGCGCTCTCCCGGCTCGCCCTCGACCGGGGTGGGCCCCGCGATCTCGGCGCCCTGCGCGAGGGGCTGTCCACCGCCGGCGCCGTCGCCCGCGACCTCGACCGCGCGACCGATCCGCTGCCGGCGGAGCTCGCCGCCGTACGCGAGGCGCTGGCGCGCCTGCCCGCCGCCCTGCTCGACGACCTCGAACGCTGTCTGGACGACGATCTGCCGATGCTGCTGCGCGACGGCGGGTTCGTGCGCAAGGGCGTCGACGTCGACCTCGACGAGGCCCGCACCCTGCGCGACGAGAGCCGCCGGGTCATCGCCACCCTGCAGGCGACCTACGCCGAGGAAACCGGCATCCGGACGCTGAAGATCAAGCACAACGCCGTGCTCGGCTGGTTCATCGAGGTGACGGCGCTCAACGCCGAGCGGCTGATGGCGGAGGTCGCCACTGGCGACTCCAAGTTCCGCCACCGCCAGACCATGGCGGGCGCGATGCGCTTCACCACCGTCGAGCTCGCCGAGCTGGAATCGGCAATCGCGAACGCCGCCGACCGCGCGCTCGCCATCGAGACGCGCATCTTCGGTGAGCTGAAGCGCGCGGTGGTCGAGGCCGCCGAGGCCATCAAGCAGGCTGCGGCGGGGCTCGCCCGGCTCGACGTCGCGGCGGGCCTTGCCGAACTCGCGTCCGACCAGCGCTACGCACGCCCCCACGTCGACCGGTCGCTGCGCTTCCGCATCGAGGGCGGCCGCCACCCGGTGGTGGAGCAGGCGCTCGCCGCCGCCACCGCCGACCCGTTCGTGGCGAACGACTGCGACCTGTCGCCGGAAGACGGCGGCGAGGCCGGGCGGATCGTGCTCGTCACCGGCCCCAACATGGGCGGCAAGTCGACCTTCCTGCGCCAGAACGCACTGATCGCCATTCTCGCCCAGGCGGGATCATACGTGCCGGCGGACCGCTGCGAGATCGGCGTCGTCGACCGGCTGTTCAGCCGGGTGGGTGCTGCCGACGATCTTGCCCGCGGCCGCTCCACCTTCATGGTGGAGATGGTCGAGACGGCGGCGATCCTGAACCAGGCCGGCCCACGCGCGCTGGTGATCCTCGACGAGATCGGCCGCGGCACCGCCACCTACGACGGCCTGTCCATCGCCTGGGCGGCGATCGAGCACCTGCACGAGGTGAACCGGTCCCGCGCGCTGTTCGCCACTCACTATCACGAGCTCACCGCGCTTCCCGATCGCCTGGAGCGATGCGCCAACGTCACCATGCGGGTGAAGGAGTGGAAGGGCGACGTGGTGTTCCTGCACGAGGTGGTGCCCGGCGCGGCCGACCGTTCCTACGGCATCCAGGTCGCCAAGCTCGCGGGGCTGCCGAAGGCGGTGGTGGCGCGGGCGCGCGACGTGCTGGACCAGCTGGAGGCGAGCGACCGCAAGTCGGCGCGCGCCGACCTGGTCGACGACCTACCGCTGTTCTCCGCCACCATCCGCGCCTCGCAGGCCGCCTCTGCCGCGTCGCTCAGGGACGATCCCCTGCGCACCGCGCTGGAGACGATCCATCCCGACGACATGAGCCCGCGCGAGGCCCTCGATGCGCTCTACCGGCTGAAGGCGGCGGCCACGAAGGACACGTGACCGCACTCCCGTCGCCGGATGCGTTGCTCCCGGCGGCAGGCTCGGGATAAAAGGCTGCGTCTCAAGAGGTTTGGCAGCTCTCCGCCGCCGCGTTTTCAAGGGGTAGGATCATGGAAGCCATGCGACTGGTCGTGGTGGGCGCCGCGGGCCGGATGGGCCGGGTCCTGATCCGCACGGTGTCGGACACCCATGGCGCGGTGATCAGCGGCGCGGTCGAGCGCCCGGGCGCGGCCGAAATCGGCGAGGATGCCGGCACGCTGGCCGGCCTCGCGCCCCTCGGCGTCAAGGTGACCGACGACGCCGAGGCCGCCTTCGCCGGTGCCGACGGCGTGCTCGACTTCACCATTCCCGCCGCATCCCTCGTCTTCGCCGAGCTGGCCGCCAAGGCCGGCATCGCCCACGTCATCGGCACCACCGGGTTCACCGCATCGGGCGAGGCGGCGATCGACGAGGCGGCGAAGTCGATCGCCATCGTCAAGTCCGGCAACATGAGCCTCGGGGTGAATCTGGTCGCCGGGCTGGTGGAAAAGGCCGCCCGCGCGCTCGGCGACGACTTCGACATCGAGGTGCTGGAGATGCACCACCGCCGCAAGATCGACGCGCCGTCCGGCACGGCCTTCCTGCTGGGGCAGGCGGCGGCGCGCGGACGCCAGGTCGCGCTCGAGGATCGCGCCGTCTACGCCCGCGAGGGCGAGACCGGCGCGCGCGAGACCGGTGCCATCGGCTTCGCGACCCTGCGCGGCGGCACCGTCGTCGGCGAGCACTCGGTCATCCTCGCGGGGGAGGGCGAACGCATCGTGCTTACCCATATAGCGGAAGACCGCACGATCTTCGCGCGCGGTGCGGTGCGCGCCGCCCTGTGGGCGCACGGCCGCGCGCCGGGTCTCTATTCGATGACGGACGTGCTTGGCCTCAACGACTGAAGCCGGGCGAGCCGTCTCAATTCTCGATCGTTAGGAGTGAACAATGGACCGTCTTCTTGTGCTGGTGCGGCATGGCCAGAGCGAGTGGAACCTGAAGAACCTCTTCACCGGCTGGCACGACGTTGCGCTCACCGAGCAGGGCGTGGCGGAAGCCCACAAGGCCGGCGAGAAGCTCAAGGCACTCGGCTACGCCTTCGACGCGGCCTACACCTCCGACCTGAAACGGGCCCAGGACACGCTGGCGATCATCCTGGAAGAGCTCGGCCAGGCCAGCCTTCCGGTGATCCGCGACCAGGCGCTCAACGAGCGCGACTACGGGGATCTCACCGGCCTCAACAAGGACGACGCCCGCAAGCGCTTCGGCGAGGAGCAGGTGCACATCTGGCGCCGCTCCTTCGACGTTCCGCCGCCTGGCGGCGAGAGCCTGAAGGACACGGCCGCGCGCACGCTTCCCTACTACGAGAAGAACATCCTGCCGCGCGTGCTGGCCGGCGAGCGCATCCTCGTCGCCGCCCACGGCAACTCGCTGCGCGCCCTCATCATGGAGATCGAGGGGCTGTCGGGCGAGGAGATCGTCAAGCGCGAGCTCGCCACCGGCGTGCCGATCATCTATCGGCTCAACGAGGACGGATCGATCGCCGAAAAGAACGATCTGGCGGCCTAGGGCAAGATGAAGAGCAGTGGGAACCGGTTCTCCGCCGGCGCGAGGCCCCGGCGAGAGCGCCGGGCGCGCGGTCAGGTCGTCGGGTCGTTTCGATCCGAAGGCGTCTTGATCTGATCCGGGATGGGGCGGGTGGCGGTTCGCGCGCTTGATCCACACGACATCCGGCAGCACCGCAAGGCGCTCGGGAAGCTTCTCGTCGATTGCGTGGAGGAGGATGCGGCCGTCGGCTTCGTCCGGCCCTTCGGGCTGCGCGAGGCGATGGACTACTGGGACGAGGTGGCCACCTCCGTCGAGGCGCGCCGTGTCGTCCTCCTCGGGGCGTGGTCGACCGACCTGAGCTTCGTCGGCCTCGTCCAGGTCGCGCTGAAGATGCAGCCGAACCAGGCCCACCGCGCCATCATCTCCAAGCTCATGGTGGCGCCCGCCGACCGCCGCACCGGCCTCGGCAGCGCGCTGCTGCGCCGGGCCGAGGTCGAGGCGACGCTGCATGGGCGCACGCTGGTCACGCTCGATGCGCCGGCCGGCAGCGACGTGGAGCGCCTGTGCGTGCGCCATGGCTGGCGCCCGGGCGGCGTCATTCCCGGGCTGTCCACCTATCCCGACGGCACCTTCTGCGACACGATCTTCTACTGGAAGGCGGTCTGAGCGGAGGCGCGCGCTCAGCCGGCGGCGAGCATGCGGCGCCATCGTCCGGGCGCGAAGCCGTAGGTGTCCTTGAACTGCCGCGTCAGGTGGCTCTGGTCGGAAAAGCCCGCCTCCAGCGCGGCCTCGGCAAGACCTGCCCCGGCCCGGATCAGGGTGCGGGCCCGGTCGAGGCGGCGCATCTTCACGTAGCGGTAGGGGCTGACGCCATGCACGCCGCGAAACTGTCGGTAGAGCGTCCAGCGTTCCAGCCCGCTGATCCGTTCCAGCGTCTCGATGGAGAAGTCCTCCGTCGGCGCGGCGTCGATCAGCGCCGCGACCCGGCCCACCGCGCGGGTGTCGAGCGGTCCCGCCGCCGCCGCATCGTTGTCGGCGACCGCCTTCAGCGCATCGGCGAGGGACGCGATGATGTCCGTCGCCTGCATCTCCGAGATGGGGCTGTCGAAGTCGGTCATCGCGAGCCGCATCGCGGCCGCCAGCCGCGGATCGGTGCTCACCGGCTCGGGGACGAACGGGAGCCGGCCGCCGAGCGCCTCGGCGATCCGGTGCGGCGCGACGTAGAGCCCGTAGTAGGCGAGGCCGGTTTCGGTTCCCGGATGGCCGTCGTGGAGTTCGTCGGGATGGAGCACGCACACGTTGCCCGAGACGGATGCGCGGGAGGCTCCGCGATAGCGGAACGCCTGCACGCCGGAAATGGTCATGCCGAGCGCATAGGTGTCGTGGCGGTGCGGCGCGTAGGCCTCGTCGGCGAGGTCGATCTCGGCCCGCTCGATGCCGCAGGCGCCTCCGCCGAACCGCACACGGCTGCGCATGGGCAGCTGGAGGCTCGTGTCAGGATCGTTCAAGAGCGCCTCTCCCGTTCCCGCTAGGGTAGGTCCCGTTGGCCGGAGGTTGGACATGCTCGAAGCGGTGCTGGTGATAGTGTCGGTTGCCTTGCCCCTGATGGGAAGCCCGGGCCCGAACACGCTGTCGGCGGCGGCGGTCGGCTCGGCCTTCGGGGTCCGGGGCGGCGCGCGCTACGTCGCCGGCCTGAGCGTCGGCGCGGCGACCGTGCTCCTCGTGATGGCGTCCGGCGTCACCGGCATGCTCATCGCGGTCCCCGGCGCGCTGCCCGTGCTGATGACGCTCGCCGCCGCCTACATCCTCTATCTGGCCTACCGGATCGCCACCGCCCCCGTCGTCGCGGCGCGGGACGCGGGGCGGCAGGCGCCGTCGTTCCTGCCGGGCTATCTGCTGGCGATCGCCAACCCCAAGGCCTATGCGGCCTTCGGCGCGATCTACGGGTCCACCGCCAGCCTCGGAGGCGGTTCGGCCGCCTACGTGGCGCTGCGCATCGGCGTGGTGGTGGCGCTGATCTTCATCGTGAATCCGGCCTGGCTGGCGCTCGGATCCGCCTTCACGCGCGTGCTCTCCTCGCCGCGCTGGGGGCGGATCGTCAACGTCGCGTTCGCCCTGCTGCTCGTCGCCTCGGTGGCGGCGATGTTCCTCTGAGCGCCGACCGCCCGCGCCCGACCCTGACATGGGCCGTGTCAGGCGGCGAGCACCCGCGGCGCCGGGAAGATGATGTCCACCACCGTGCCGCCGCCAGGCTCGGAACGGATGGCGAAGTCGGCGCGGTTGGCCTCGGCCAGTGCCTTGGTCAGCGGCAGGCCCAGCCCGGTGCCGCTCTTGTTGCTCGACCCAACCCGCCGGAACGGCTCCATCGCCGCCTGCAGGTCGTCCGGCGACATGCCCACGCCGGTGTCGCTCACCCGCAGGATCACCGCCCCGCTCTCGTCGCGGAAGGTCGACAGCGAGACCTCGCCGCCGGAGCGGTTGAACTTGATGGCGTTGGACAGGAGGTTGAGCGTGATCTGACGCAGCGCGCGGCTGTCGGCGAGGATGCGCGGCAGGTCGCTCTGCAGCCGCGTACGGATCGCCACCCGGTCCGTGTGCGCCTGCGGCTCCATGATGTTCGCGCAGTCGCGGGCGATGTCGTTGGCCGACACCGGCTCGAACGACAGGTCCAGCTTGCCAGCCTCGATCTTCGACAGGTCGAGCAGGTCGTTGACCAGGCTCAGGATGTGATGGCCGGAGATGGAGATGTCGCGCAGGTAGTCGCGGTAGCGGTCGTTGCCCAGCGGGCCGAGCTTCTCCGCCAGCATCACGTCGGCAAAGCCAAGGATGGCGTTCAGCGGCGTGCGGATCTCGTGGCTGATGCGGGCGAGCATTTCCGATTTCTGGGCGTTGGCCGTCTCCGCCGCCTCGGTCGCGGCCGAGTAGCGGGCCTCCGCCGATTTCCAGCGCCCGACGTCGCGCAAGACGGCGCAGGCGCGGGGCCCGTTGCCGACGCGGCCGAGCGACAGGGCGAGCGGCACCTGGCCGCGCTCGCGGCAGAGGCCGACGACCTCGTCGATCACCAGCGGCTGCTCGCCGCCGAAGCCGGCGGACAGCTGGTCGAACAGGTCGCGCGTCGCGCCGGCGTCGTCCTCGCTGAGGAGATGCTCCAGCAGCATGCCCTTGAAGGCGGCGACCGGCCGCCGGAAGATCGCCTCGGCGCCGCTGTTCGCCAGCACGATCCGGCGGTCGGGATCGAGGACGAACACGGCATCGGGGATGGCGTCCAGCACGCCCGTGAGATGGGGCGAAGCGCCGGTCTGCGGAGCGTCCGCCGACTGTGCGGCATCGGTGCGTGTCCGGCCGTCTCCGGCGTCGGTCTCATCGCTCATGGCGTGGTCCTCCCCGGCGCTCTTGCCGGCGGGCTGGGCCCGCAAGATTATCAGAAGCGCGCGTCCGTCGCCCCATGGCACCGTATGAAGGCGGACCTCCGCGGGCATGGCGCGGCCGTCCGCATGGCTGAGATGGATGGCGTTGTCGCTTCCCCCCGGGCCGTCCACCACGTCGGCGAACACCGCGGTGAGCCCGCCGGCGCGCTCCAGCTCCTCCTGGCTCCCGTAGCCCAGCAGCTTGAGCGCCGCCTTGTTGGCGTGGGCGAGCCGCTGGTCGCGCGAGACGATGAGCGCCAGCGGCAGCCGGTCGAGGATGCGGGTGTCCGGCTCGCGCCCGAAGCTGGCGAAGGCGGACGGCATCGCCGTTGCCTCAGGCTCGGCGCGGCGCGGGCGCGGTGCGGTCGGCTGGGGACGGATGGGTGCCGGCTTGGGGGTAGGCTCCGGTGGTGCCGCGGCCTCCACGAAGGCCGGCGGCTCGTCGTCGTCGCCTTCGAAGCGGGCGCCGAGCGCCGCCGCGATCATGCGGAAGGCGTCGCGTTCCGGCCGCGACAGGTGCCGGTTGTCGGTGCGGTCGCCCTCCCGGCCGGGCAGCTGGACGACGTTGGTGCGGCGATCGGCCGGATCGGCCTCGTCCGTCGCAGCCGCTGCGGGCTTGCGGACGAGCGTCAGGTGCGCCGCCGCGCGGGTATCCATGTCGCCGCCGGCGGTCTCGTCGATGGCGGTGTCGCCGGCGCGGATCAGCCCGAAGCCTCGGAACCCGGAAAACACGCGGTCGCGGCTTTCGATGGCAAGGCCCGCGAGGTCGATCGGGACCCGGCCGCCGTGGCGGCGGCTCGGCCAGTGGATGGTGGTGCCGCTCCACGCCGCCCGCTCCGACAGGGCCTCGGCGAAGGTGCCTTCCGGGTCGAGGCCGTAGGCGCTCGACAGCTCCGGCCAGGGCAGGCCGAGGATCCCGTCGGTGGACCCGAACACTATGGAGAACTCGGGCGAGAGATAGGTCAGGCGGTCGTCGCCATCGGTCTGCCAGGTGAAGCGGATCGGCCGGGTGGTCTCGCCCGGCTCGGCGCTGGCTCCCTCGAACGGAGCCGCGATGTCGTCTTCCGCCTCGTCCGGCGCGTCGAACACGCCGTCGTCGTCGTCGTCCCAGGGAGACGGCGTCTCGTCGGCGGCGAAGCTTCCTCCCTCCGCCACCGCGTCGACCGGCGGCTTGGCCGGTGCGGGCGCCGCCTCCGCCGCTGGCGGTGCCGCCTTGGCGCCGAGGTCGGCCGGCGCCACGTGCCGGCAGGGCGACAGGTGCACGGCATCCAGGGGCGGCCGGGGCGAAGCGGATGTGTCGGGCATCTCGGGTGCGGTCTCTGGTTGGCCTGCCAGCCTGAGGAACAGGCCCGTGGTTCCGAGCGCGACGGATCGCCGCCCGAGCTGGCGGGGGAACCAGTCGCTGCCGGGGCCGGAAACGATGGATCCGTCGGCGTCGACCACGGCGGCGGTGTCGCCGCCGACGAACCGGGCGAAGGCGGCAAGCGGATCGTGGGTGCGGAGCGCGAAGCGGGCGGGCGCGGCGACGAGCGCGAAGGCGACGGGCTCACGGAAGGGATCGGCGTCGACGCCGTGCACCAGGCACTGCAGCACCAGCATCTCGGTGCCGACGCGGACCCGGACGAGCGTCGCGCGCTCCTCGCGTCCGCGCAGCCTGACGTGCCGGGAGAGGTCGCGGGCAAGCGTGGCGGCGCGCCGCGACGGCATCGTCACCAGCTCCCAGGCGGTGGAATGGCTGCACAGCCGGGCGCCCGCGGCGTTCGCCCAGGCGACCCTCTCGGCCTGCGGGTCGACCACGACAATCGGTCGCACCTCTCGCGTCGCTCCGCCGATCTCGGGGTGCGTGCACAGACTGAGGAAGGTTTCGAACGCCTCGTTCATGGGAAGGTGTGACAGGTCCCCGGCGCCTTGATGTGCAAGTGCTTCCTGCAGAAATGGCCCGTTTCCGGCTAATTTGGCGTTAATACAAAGCCATGGGCGGGCGGTCCACCATGCGGGGCGCAAACGGGGAGACCTTCAGCGGGGAGGGTTAACGCCGGCGGGCCGGTTGTTGCGACGCAATACCAATCGTGCGAAAGTCGCGGATGATGCAGTACGCATTCGCCTTGGTCTTGAGGGCTTCATATTCTTGTGGGCTTTTACCCGTTCATTCGACCGGTAGACGTCATGCAGGAGGGAGGGTTGGCGATGAGTGACAAACCGAATAGCCCATTCGAAATTCCCGATCAGCTCCGCACCTACGCGGAACAGAGCATTACGCAGGCGCGCAAGGCTCTCGAGGATTTCATGAAGGTGGCGCAGTCGACGGTGACGACGGTCGAGGGATCGACGAACCAGATCCAGGCCGGCGCGACCGACATCAACAACAAGATGCTCTCCTACGCCGAGGAAAACATCGCCGCCGCCTTCGACTTCGCGGAGAAGATGGCCCGCGCGAAGGACATGGACGAGATCGTGAAGCTCCAGTCGGACTTCATGACCAAGCGGATGTCCGCCTTCGGCGAGCAGACCCGCGAGATCGGCGACACGGCCGCCAAGACCGCGAGCGAGGCAGGCAAGGCCGCCAAGGCTGCGAAGTCCTGAGTTCGGCACTCCCCCGGCCGGCAGCGCGCTGCTTCCGGCTGGAGGACATGGATCCGCACATGCCAGGGCGCGCTGCGCCCTCGCGGTAGGGGCCGGCAAGGCCCGCCGCATCCGGGGCCGGGGCAACCAATCGGTCCGGTTTCAGCGATCCAGATCCCCTGCGTCCGCACCTCCGGTCCGGCGCGAGCGGTCCCTTTTTTCTTTTTTGCTGCACTGCAATAAAATTATTGCAATGCGATACATCCTCCCCTATATGGGGGGTGTCGCCCAATGGGCCGCCGGGAAGGCTGGTTGCGACCTTGGATTGAGTTCCCTGAGCCGCCCGCCTTAACCGGCATGTCAATCGCGCAGCTCGTCGAGTGAGTCGGCGCGAAGATTGGAAGGACCGAAACAAATGACCAAGAAGACCGAGTCCAAGCCCGACGCCACCGAAGCGGCGGAAGCCGCTGCCACCACCGCGCTGCCGGGCAATGTCACCGAATTCCCGGGCTTCTCTGCACAGAAGTTCGAGATTCCGGAGCAGGTCCGCGAGATCGCCGAGCAGGGCGTCGAGCAGGCCAAGCACAACTACGAAACATTCAAGAATGCGGCTGAGGAGGCCACTGACATGATGGAAGACGCTTACGAAAACGCCCGCAAAGGCTTCGTCGACCTGAACCTCAAGGCGATCGAGAACGCGCAGTCGAACACCGACCGTGTTTTCGCCTTCGCCAAGCAGTTCGTGACCGCGAAGTCCGTGTCTGACGCCGTCGAGCTGCAGACCAAGTTTGCCCGCGAGCAGTTCGAGACGCTCACGGCGCAGGTGAAGGACATGCAGGAGCTGGCCACCAAGGTGGCGTCCGAGAGCTCGGCTCCGGTGAAGGACATCTGGGAAAAGACCCAGGAGAAGATGAAGGTCGCGTAACGCGCCTCATCTGACGTCAATACGGAAGGGCGTGCCGGATCATCCGGCGCGCCCTTTCTGCGTTCGAAGGACGGCGCCGATCGCGCCGCCCGAATACTCCCCGGGGCGCATGTGAATTTGCCCGGGATTACGTCGTCAGACCCGCTTGCCAAACGGCGGCGTTGAACCTAGGTTGGCGGCCGTTCGCGCAGCCGTAGCTCAGTTGGTTAGAGCGCTGGATTGTGGATCCAGAGGTCGGTGGTTCGAATCCACCCGGCTGTACCATTCCCCGGCGAACGCACTCCCCCACGCTTCCCCTTGCCCATCAGTTTCCGGCGCGGAAACGACCTGCCCGGTTCACCACTTCGCTGATGGCGTTGCGGGCGAACGCGGCGGGCGCGAAGGCGACCTTCGAAAGCGGGTCGACCACCAGCGTGCGCTGGCGCCCGATCGCCCGGTAGGTCGCTTCGACGACGCGCTCCGGCGCGACCGCGCCCGGCAGGCTGCGTCCCTCGTAGCCGGCGTTCTCGCCGAATTCTGTGCGCGTCGGCCCCGGGCACACCGTCAGCACGTCGAGCGGCTCGCCGGCGAGCTCCGCCGCAAGCGCTTCCCCGAACGACAGGATGAACGCCTTGCTCGCGGCATAGGTGGCGATCTGCGGCGCCGGCACGAAGGCGAGGCTGGACGAGATGGTCACCAGCGCGGCGCGCCGGCCCTCGGCATCCGCGCTCGCGATCAGCGTCGGCACCAGCCCGTGGGTGAGCGCCAGCACGGCGGAGATGTTGACGGCGACCACGGCTGCGTGCCGGTCGGCGGGCACCTCCATGAACGCCCCGAACGCGCCCAGCCCGGCATTGTTGATCAGGAGGTCGATGCCAGCCTCCTGGCCGGCCTCGATCACCGCCTCGCGGCCCTCGGCGGTCGCGAGGTCGGCCACCAGCGTCTCCACCGTCCGGCCTTCCGACCGGAGGGCGTCGGCCACCTCTTCCAGGGCGGCCGCGTCCCGGCCGGTCAGGATCAGCTCGGTGGCGGGCGGCAGTCCTTCGGCGTAGGCGCGGCCGAGGCCGCGCGAGGCCCCGGTGATGAGCGCGCTGCGGTAGGTGCGGTCGGAATGGCGATGCACGTGGCGTCTCCCTGTTGCCGGCCCCAGCCCGGATAGCGACTATCGCTGCTGCGGCGGCCCATTCTAAGGCTACGCGCGCGCGGCTTTCTCAGATCAGCGACACCGATCCGCCACCGTGGCGGGCCAGCCGGCCGGCAAGGTCGAGTTCCAGCAGCACCAGTTGCACGACCGCCGGCGCGAATCCGGTCTCGCGGATGATCTCGTCGACCAGCACCGGCGTCGGGCCGAGCGCCTCGATGATCACCGAGCGGGCGCTGTCGTCGGGCTCCGGCGTCGTGTCGGTCGGCGGCATCGCGTCCTCCAGCCGCGGCGGCGGCGCGAGCGGCCGTTCGATGAGCGGGGCCAGCGCCTCGATGACGTCCTCGGCGCTCACGATCAGCGTCGCCCCCTCGCGGATCAGATGGTTGCACCCTTCCGCCCTCGGGTCGAGGGGCGAGCCCGGCACCGCGAACACGTCGCGGCCCTGGCTGCCGGCGAACCGGGCGGTGTGCAGCGAGCCGGACCGCTTCGCCGCCTCGATCACCACCACGCCCATGCTCATGCCCGAGATCAGCCGGTTGCGGCGGGGAAAGTCCTGGGCGCGGGCGGTCCAGCCGAGCGGCATCTCCGTCACCGCGGCACCGCCCTCGGCGACGATCGCCTCGAGAAGGGGCACGTTCTCCGGCGGATAGATGCGGTCGAGCCCGCCGGCCAGCACCGCCACCGTTCCGGTCTTCAGCGATGCCTCGTGGGCGGCGGCGTCGATGCCGCGTGCCAGGCCGGACACGATGACGAAGCCGGCCTCGCCCAGATCGGCCGCCACCTTGCGGGCCATCTTGCGGCCGGCGAGCGAGGCGTTGCGGGCGCCGACCAGCGCCACGGCCGGCCGGTCGGCGACGTCGGCGCCGCCGATCATCGAGACCAGCGGCGGTGGCGCGTCGATGGTGCGCAGGTGGACCGGGTAGCCGGGCTCGCCGATCGCCACCAGCCGCCCGCCCATCTGTTCGGTCGCGTCCAGCTCGGCCTCCGCCTCGTCGCGCGAGGCGATGCGGATGCCGCGCACGGCGCCGCCGCGCCGCGACAGCTCGGGCAGGGCGTCGACGGCGGCGGCCGCGGATCCGTAGTGATTGAGGAGTTCGCGAAACGTCGTCGGTCCGACCCGCTCGGAGCGGATCAGCCGAAGCCATGCGACCCGCTGCTCGAAGGTGAGCCGGACGGCCGATGGCGGCTCGCCGGTCATGCCTTGCTGCCGATCTTGCTCTCTGTGCCTGCCGCCAGCCGGGCGATGTTCTTCCAGTGCTTGGCCCAGGAGAGTGCGGTCAGAAGCGCGAACAGCTCGGCCCACTGCAGGCGCGAGAAGAACGCCAGGAAGATCACGGTGGCGAGGCTCGCCAGCAGGGCCGCCAGCGACGAGTAGCGCAGCGTGAAGGCGATCGCCAGCCAGACGACGGCGAACACCAGCGCCGCCGGCCAGGCGATGACGATCAGGATGCCGAGATAGGTGGCCACCCCCTTGCCGCCGCGGAAGCCGAGCCAGACCGGAAACAGGTGGCCGAGGAACGCCCCCAGCGCGGCGAAGACGACCGGGTCCGGCCCCCAGTGCGCGGCGATCAGCACGGCGACGGCGCCCTTGCCGGCGTCGCCCAGCAGGGTGAGGGCGGCCAGCCCCTTGCGGCCGGTGCGCAGCACGTTGGTGGCGCCGATGTTGCCGGAGCCGATGGTCCGCAGGTCGCCGGCCCCGGCGAGCCGTGTCAGGATGATGCCGAACGGGATCGAGCCGATGAGGTATCCGACGGCGAACGCGGCCAGGAAATAGGGCCACGTCAGGGACCAGCTGATCGGATCGGGCATGCGGGCTTCCTTGGATCGGTCGGTATGCGAAAACGGCGCGAGAGACCCTAAATCATAGATCGGTGCCGGGAAATCATCCGCTGCGCGAAATCGGCGGACCGGCGGCGGGGGCCCCGGAGCAGCCGGCCGCCGATGCGCCGATCGCCGCAAATGGCCGGGTGTTCAGCAAAATTTAGGATGCGCGCCGCTAGTTTAGGTCCCCGATTCGTCCCTTCCCGCCGCCGGCCCGCGCCAAAGGCGCCGGCGCAAAGGAGCCGACCGACATGTCGACCCCCGTGGACCCGCACTCCGACACGGCCGACTGGCTCGGATCGTTCGAGACCCATCGGGTGACGAACCAGGTGCCGCCGTCCGACGGGCGCAACCTGTTCGACGGCGACCCCATCCTGATCGCGATGCTGGAAGAGCTGCTCGAGCCGGAGACCGAGGACGAGCTCTACCGGGCCGGCGCCTACTGGGGTTCGGCGGATGCCCGCGACATCGCCCGCATCGCCAACGAGCACACCCCGGTTCTGCGCACCCACGACCGCAACGGCCGCAGGCTCGACGTGGTCGAGTTCCACCCCGCCTACCATGCCCTGATGAGCCGCAGCGTCGCCGCCGGCCTGCATGCCTCCATCTGGGAGGAGCCGGAGGGCGTCGCGGGGGCCCAGCACCGCCTGCGCGCGGCGCGCTTCTACATCACCGCCCAGACCGAGTGCGGCCATCTCTGCCCGCTCACCATGACCAACGCCTCGCTGGCGGCGCTCGCGACCTCCTCCGATCTCTTCGAGGACTGGCTGCCCGCCGTCTGTTCGCGCCGCTACGACTACCGGTTCGCGCCGGTTGGCGAGAAGACCGGCGCGACGCTCGGCATGGGCATGACGGAAAAGCAGGGCGGCACCGACGTCCGCGCCAACCGCACCGTCGCCGAGTGGAGTTCCGCCGACGAGGCCTACCGCCTGATCGGCCACAAGTGGTTCATGTCGGCGCCGATGTCCGACGGGTTCCTGGTGCTCGCCCAGGCGTCGGAAGGCCTCAGCTGCTTTCTGGTGCCGCGCTGGCGGCCCGACGGCACGCTGAACGCCATCCAGTTCCAGCGCCTGAAGGACAAGCTCGGCAACCGTTCCAACGCGTCCGCCGAGGCGGAATTCCTCGGTGCGTCCGGCTTCCTCGTCGGCCAGGAGGGGCGGGGGCTGCGCACCATCCTGGAAATGGTCACGCTGACCCGGCTCGACTGCGCGGTGGCCTCGGCGGGCATCATGCGCGCCGCCGTCGTCGAGGCCGTGCACCACGCGCGCTACCGCTCCGTCTTCGACAGGACGCTGATCGAGCAGCCGATCATGCAACGGGTGCTGGCCGACATGGCCCTCGATGCCGCCGGCGCCATCGCGCTCTCCATGCGGCTCGCGGAAGCCTTCGACAAGGCGGCCGACGACGACCTGGAGCAGACCTACGCGCGGCTCCTGACGCCGGTCGCCAAGTACTGGATCTGCAAGTCCGCGCCCCGGCTCGTCTACGAGGCGATGGAGTGCCTCGGCGGCAACGGCTACGTCGAGGAATCGATGATGCCGCGCCTCTACCGCGAGGCGCCGGTCAACGCGATCTGGGAAGGCTCCGGCAACGTCATGTGCCTCGACGTGATGCGGGTGGCCCATCGGATGCCGGAGGCGATCGAGGAGGTGCTGGCCGACATCGCCGGCGAGCTCGGCGACAGCGTCGAGGCGGAGATCGGCGCGCTGAGGACGGCGCTCACCGGCGGCGATCCCGACGAGGGGTCGCTGCGCGGCCACACCGAGCGGCTGGCCCTGCTCGCCGCCGCGGCGGCGCTGCGGCGGCATGCCCCGCGGGTCGTGTCCGACGCGTTCCTGTCGGCCCGCATTCATGCGCCGTGGCGGTCGAGCTACGGCGCGCTGGAGACCCGCTACGACGCCGCCGCGCTGATCGACTTCATCGTCCCGGATCACTGAGTAGATCTCACTCCGCACTTCAATCTGAAGTAGCGAAGTTGTACCTTTGATGGCATTCTGTAGGTTGGAAAACCTTAGGAGGCCGCCATGCCGACACGTCCGCCTTCTTGTCCGCCGAGGGTAGTGCTCATCGTTTTGTGGGTGATGGCGTTCGGTCTGGCTCCGACACCCTTGATCGCCAAAAACGACGACGACCGCACGATCGAGTTCGTCAACATGTGCCCGTCAACGGTCCGAATCGGCGTCAACGGTGGCTCGTTGTTGGATCGGAAGTCGGGTAACCCGATCGTCTGCGACAAGTCCGCACCGTGCCCGGATGGATCGACCTGCTATATCGCCGAAAGCGCGACATCAGGACACTGCTTCTTTAACTTTCCAGCGCCGACGAGCGGCGGCGCGGTCCTGAGTCCCGCTGGAAGCAAGAGTGGCACGACGGCCACTTACGTCTTGACCAATCCGCCTTGGATCGGCGGCGTCTCAGTGAAAGGTGGTGTAGCGACCACTTCCATCAAGTGGAGCGGCAACGTCTATGCTGCGGCGAATTGCGATTCGAAGGGAAACAACTGTCAAACCGGCATGTGCCCTCTGTCCAAGGACGGAAAGGCATATATCGTTCCTTGCCAATCTGGCGACGCGCCGGTCGGTCCCACAACTCTCGCCGAATTCACCTTGCAGAACACAGGGCCGGACTTCTACGATATCTCGATGGTGAACGGGGCCAACGTGCCGGTTTCCATGGAGCCGACCTCCTCCCCTTCTGCCAACCCGAACAACAGTTCCTATTGGTGTTCCGCCCCCGGGAGCACCAAGGTGAGTAGCGGTAGCTTATTGTCGGCCTGCGACTGGACATTCGACGCGACGATCGGTGGCGCCGACCACAGCAGCGTCTTGCGCGCTGTTACTGCCGGTTCGACCGTGTGCACCGACAGCTTGCCATGCACAAAACCAGAGGTCTGCGGGTACTCTTTCATCGTCGGCACCAATACCGTGACGCAAAATTGCGGAACGCCGATCGGGTGGTGGAACGCAGACGAACTCTGCACCTTTACGGGCGGCGCCTTCGGCAAGCCGATCTTATGTGCCAGCACCGTCAAGGATCAGGGGACCAACACCGACCTGTTCCAGTGCACGGCCGTAAATAGCGGTTCGTGCTATTCGGCAAATGCAGGATCAGACTGCTGCGGATGCCCGACCTGGACCGTCAACGGTCAGCCTCTGCCACTCACGCCGGGTAAGAGTTGCATAGCGACCAATAATAACTGGACGTCCGTCGCCAAACCCTGGGCCAAATTCACCAAGCAGGCGTGTCCGACGGCCTATAGTTTCCCCTACGACGACGCGACCAGCACGTTCGTCTGCTCGACCCAGGCCTCGCCCACTGAAAAGAACCCCAACGCGATGAACTACAAGATCACCTTCTGTCCCGGTGGGAAGACGGGGTTTTGAGAACGAAACCGGTAGGACGGCGGTTCGCCGTCTAATCCAAGCCGCGTGAGCCCATCCGGTCGAGGGCGCCCTGCAGGATGTAGGCGGCGGCCACCTTGTCGACGACCTCCCGGCGCCGGGCGCGCGAGGTGTCCGCCTCGATCAGCGTGCGGGTCACCGCCGCCGTCGACATGCGCTCGTCCCAGGCCAGCATCGGCAGGTCGGTGAGCTGCGCGAGGTTGCGCGCGAACGCCTTCGTCGCCTGCACGCGCGGGCCTGTGCTGCCGTCCATGTTGAACGGCATCCCCAGCACCAGCCCGGCGATCTCGCGCGAGGCGGCCAGCCTCAGGAGCTCCGCCGCATCGGTCTTGAAGGCCTTGCGGCGCAGCGTCACCATCGGGGTGGCCACCCGCCGGCCGAGGTCGGAGATGGCGATGCCGATGGTCTTGGTGCCGAGGTCCAGGCCGAACAGCGCGGTGCCGGCCGGCGCGGCGGCCAGGAAATCCTCCAGCGACAGAAGCGGATCGTTACGGGCGGTCATGCGTTGGCCTTCCTGAACCCGGGCGCCGGAATCCCGGCCGGCCGGTTGAGCCGCCTCGCGGTGGCTGGTTAGATCCGGTCGCGGCCCGAGGCGCGCTTATCGGCCGCGCGCGCAATCGGATCAAGCGATCCGCGCCGGACGGCCCAGCCGGCGCCATCTTAGAACGGAGCGACCCACCATGCAGATCACCTGGCTCGGACATTCCGCCTTCCGCCTCGAACTCGGCGAGGCGGTCGTCCTCATCGACCCGTTCCTGACGGGCAACTCCCTGTTCACCGGCTCCGTCGAGGCGGCCCAGGAGGGGTGCACCCACATCGTGCTGACCCACGGCCACGACGATCACGTCGGCGACGCGCCCGAGATCGCCAAGGCCACCGGCGCCCAGGTGGTTGCCAGCTTCGAGATCTGCATGTGGCTCTCCGAGAGCTTCGGGATCGAGAACATCAACCCGGGCAACACCGGCGGCACCGTCGACTGCGGGCCGTTCAGCGTGAGCTTCGTGCGCGCCGACCATTCGTCGGGCACCGTGCGCGACGGCAGGTCGATCTACCTCGGCAACCCGCTCGGCGTCGTCATCAAGGCGGAGGGGCAGCCGACGCTCTATCACATGGGCGACACCGACATCTTCTCCGACATGGCGCTGATCAACGAGCTGCACCAGCCGGAGATCGGCATCGTGCCGATCGGCGACCGCTTCACCATGGGCGCGCGGTCGGCGGCGCTCGCCTGCACCCGCTACTTCTCCTTCAAGACCATCATTCCCTGCCACTACCGGACCTTCCCGATCATCGACCAGTCGGCCGACGGCTTCCTGGACAACATGGGCGCCGGCCGCGATGCGGTCGTGGTCGCCGAGCCGATGGTGCCGTTCGAGGCCTGATCCGCGGCCCGCGCCGTCAGCCCTGGCCGAAGCCGAAGGCGTCGGCCGGGTGCGGCCAGCGGGCGGCGGGGTGGGCGGCCGCCACGCCGAGGAACGCGTCCAGGAACGACCACGTCGCCTCGTCCTGCACCAGGTGATGGGTCAGGATCCCGATCGGCGTCGGGCTTTCGGCCCGGCGGTCGATCTCGGCGGCGATCGCATCCGCCGCCGCCTGCCAGCCGACGAAGCCGCGGTCGCCGCGCCAGCCGATCGGATCGACATGGGTGTCGAGCCGGTGGTCGGCGGTCTCCAGCGACTTGAAGCAGGAGAGGCCGGGCAGTCCGGCTTCGACCCGCCGGGCGGCCACGTCGTCGGCGATCCGGTTCCAGGGCGGCACCACCACCGGCAGGAAGCGGCTGCCGAACATCCGCGACAACCGCTGGTGGCCGCGGCTCAGGTCGTCCAGCACCGTGCCGATCGGACGGTCGTTGCCGAGCTCGGTCGGCTTCTCGCCCTCGGCCGCGTGGTTCGCGTGGGCCCAGCCGTGCTGCAGCACCACCACGTCGCCGGTCGGCTCCAGCCGGTCGCCGAGCGCGCGCTCGGCCCCCGCGGCGATCACCGCGAGCGCCAGCGGCACCGCGTGAGCGTCCGCCAGCGTCAGCAGCCGGTCCAGCGCGGGGCTGGGCACCACCGCGTCGTCGTCGCGCCACCAGAAGGCGACGGTGCGGTCGTCGGCCGCCACCGCATCGAGCATCTGCCCGATGCGGCTCGCGAAGTCGGCTTCCATGCCGCTCATGATGTCAGATGCCTTTCCGCCGCGTCATTTCGTCAATCAGGATCTCGGCGCTCGCCGCCGCACCGTCGGTGCGCAGCATCACGTCCGGCGGAGCGAGGTCGAGGGCCCTGTCGGCCGCCGCCGCCAGCCGCCCCGGCGTCACCGCGTCTTCCGGCACGAGCTCCGCCATCCCGCGCTCGGCGAGGATCTGGCCCCGCTGCATCTGTTCCGTCTCGCCTTCCTCGGCGAACGGCACCAGCACCGCCGCGCAGCCGGCCGAGAGCACGTCCAGCACCGTGTTGTAACCGGCCTGGCTTACCGAAACCGCCGCGCGTTTCAGAAGCCCGGGAAAATCCTTCCGCGCCGCCTCGACGACGGTGCCCGGCCCGGCGCGGTCCCGGAGGTCCGCGAGCCGGTCGGCGCCGTGCTCGGCGCTCACCAGGATCCGCCACGTCCCCGTCGCAGCGCGCGCATGGGCGCGCGCCTCGAGCGCCGCCTCCAGCAGCCGCAGGCCCACCGGTCCGCCGCCGCAGGACACGATGACCTCGCCCTCGCCGTCGCCGGCCGGCGGCTCCAGCTCGGAGGGCGTGTACACGTAGCCCGTGTAGCGCACCATCTCCGCCACGTCGTCGGCAAACGGGAACGAATCCTCCAGCCGCACGAACGCCGGGTCGGAGTGTACCAGCAGAACGTCGTAGAAGGTCCGCGCGACGTCGGCCATCCAGCGTTCCTTGGCGATCTCCTGCTTGCGCACCAGGATGTCGCGCACCGAGGCGGCGACCAGCGGCGGGCGGGGCAGGGTGCTGGCCACTTCCAGCGCCGGGAACAGCTCGAAGGCGAACTGCCGGCGCCCGAGCGGAAACGTCTCGGTGAGGAAGAGGTCCGGCGCCGTCTCCGCGACCAGCCGGGTCAGACGGTCGGCCCGCTCGTTGCGGAAGGCGTCGTCCACCTCCCGGCCGTCCGGGGTAACGTAGCGCGAAAAGCGCGCGTCGGCGGCCCGCATCGGCGGCAGTTCGGCGATGGCGAGCCCGGCGGTGTCCAGCGTCGCGGGCAGCGTGTTGCCGGTCACCAGGGTCACCTCGACGTCGCGCGCCATCAGCGCCCGGGCGATGGCGACCGCACGCACCACATGGCCGGTGCCGAGCAGGTGCTGGACGTAGAAGAGGGCCTTCATGGGGTGCGGGCTCCAGCCCTTCGTGTCTTCGCCGCCTCGATGATTGCCGACAGCCTATCGCGGGCCTGGGCGATATCGTGGCGGGCGAGGGCATTGGTTCTCGCCGCGGCGGCAAACGTCGCGCGGCGGGCGTCGTCGGCGAGGAGGGCGCCCACCGCCTCCGCAAGCGCCGCCGCGTCGCCCGGCTCCACCAGCAGGCCGGCGACGCCGTCCTCAACCACCTCCGGCACGCCGCGCGCGCGCCCGCCGACCACCGGCAGCCCCGACGCCTGCGCCTCGAGGAAGACCAGCCCGAACGGCTCGTTGATCGCCGGCCAGACGAACAGGTCGGCTCCCGAATAGACGTCCGGCATGCGCGTCTTGTCGACCGCGCCCAGGAACGTCGTCCGCGCGGGATCGAACAGCGGCCGGATGTCGGAGGCCGCCTCGCCGTCGCCGGCGATGGTCAGGTGCCAGTCGCGTTCGCCCAGAAGCGCGGTCGCGTCGGCGAGCGTCCGGTAGCACGCTTCCTTGTTGCCCCGCCGCATCATGCCGGCCGCCAGCAGGCGCGGCGGTGTTCCGGGTGGGCGTGGCCGCGGCACCGCGGCCGCGAACGGCGCGGTGTCGATGAACGGGGCGAGGTCGAACAGCCGGTCGGACGCGACCACGGGGGCGAGCCCCTCGTGGTCCTCCGCGTGCATCGCCACCACCGCGTCGGCGGCGGCGAGCGCTTGATCGGCGGCGGCGAAGCCCGGCGCCCATGGCCCGCTCGCCCGCTTCGGCGCGCGGCTGGCCTCCACCACCACATAGGGGATGTCGAGGGCGCGGGTGACCGCCGGTCCGATCCAGTCCGGCGCCTTGTGGTAGAGGTGATAGGTGATCCAGGCGGCCGGCCGGGTGCCGTCGGCGCGCCAAGCGGCGACGATCCGCTCCGCCTCGGCAGCGGACTCCGCCTCGAGCGCGGCAAAGGTCGCTGCGTCCGGCTCGGCGCGCCATGTCCGCAGCCGCGAGGCGAGCACGGGCGTTTCGCCGAGCCCCTCGATGACGCGGGCGATCAGGCGCGCGAACTCGCGGTCGCCCGAGGCGACCGGATGGTCGGGCGGTTTCATCGGACAGTAGTAGGCGATGGTCATCGCAACGGTGCCAGCTGAAACGCGGCGCGGCGGCCGGGCAGGATCACGCCGCCTGCCGTCCCGCAGCGGAAAACCGGTTGGCGAGCCAGTCGAACCCCGGCGCGCTGGAAAAGCGCGTGCGCACGTCGGCGGCGGCGGCGTGTCCAAGCTCCGCCCGCCGGCGCGGATCGGTCACCAGCCGGCGCAGCGCGTTGGCCAGCGCCTCGCCGTCGTCGGGCTGCACCAGAACGCCGGTCTTCCCGTCGCGCACCAGTTCCGGAATGGCAGACACCTCGGTCGCCAGGATGGCGAGCCCGGTGGAGGCCGCCTCCATCAGCACGTTCGGCAGGCCGTCGCGGTCGCCGGACTTGGCCACCCGGCTCGCCAGCACGAACAGGTCGGCGTCGCGGTAGGCGGCGACCACGTCGTCGCGGGACTTGGCGCCGTGGAACGTGATGCGGTCGGCGATGCCGAGCCGGGCCGCCTGGTCCTCGAGCTTGCCGGTCAGCGGGCCGGCGCCGATGTGGTCGAACCGCCAGGCCACGTCCTTCGGAAGGGCGGCCAGCGCCTTCAGCACCAGGTTCAGCCCCTTCTTCTCCACCGCCCGGCACACCGACAGGATGCGCACCGGGTCGCCGCCGGAGCCGTCCCGCGCCGGCCGCGTCGCCTCGGCGGGAAAGCGCGACAGCTCCAGCCCGTGGTAGACGAGATCGACGGTCTTCGGCTTCGGCGACAGGCTGCGCAGGTAGGTCGTGTTGGCGGCGGTGCAGGTGACGCCCCAGTCGGCGTCCGCGAGCTTTTCGCGCAGCTCCCACTCCGGCGTCGTCCAGATGTCCTTGGCGTGGGCGGAGAACGACCACGGCAGTCCGGTCATCATCGCCGCGTAGCGCACCACCGACGCCGGCGTGTGGAGATAGTGCACGTGCAGGCGGGTGATGTCGTCCGGCAGTTCGTTGGCGAGCACGCACGCCTGGCCGAAGCGCCGGTGGCGGCTGGCCGAGCGGTCGCGTTCGAGGTCGTGGTGGTAGGCGGCTTCCGCCGCGCCGTAGCCGGCGAGCGTTTCCGCATGGCGCCGGCCGGCCCGCACCCGCGCCGGATCGTCCTTCAGGTACTCCGGAAGATAGAGCACGTCGGCGGCGATCTGGTCGTGCAGGTCGTGGTGGGTGGCGTCGGTCGGATGGCGCAGCGAGACGATCAGGCTCCGGATGCCGCGCCGTTCCAGGCCCAGGATCTCCTGGGCGATGAACGTTTCCGAAAGGCGCGGATAGCCTTTGACGACGATCGCGATGCGTCCCATGGGCTTATTCGCCGGCGGCCGCGCGGGCCGGCCTGGTCAGCGGTGCCGAGATGAAGTCGGCGACGCGATTGTTGATCACGTCGAGGCCGTCGAGCAGGCCGTCGACGCCGGCCACCGACGGGGGCGCCTGGCGCGGCAGCCGGGCCAGCGCGTCGACCATGGCGTCGACGTCCGGATAGAGCTCGATCGACAGAACGCTCAGGAGCCCGGCCGATTCGGCCTTGGCGGCGCGGATCGCCTGCTCGCGGCGCGGCTGGACGCGCGGCACCAGCAGCGTCGGCTTGTCGAACGACAGGATCTCGCAAAAGATGTTGTAGCCGCCCATGCCGACGATCGCGACCGCCTCGTCCATCAGGTTCTCGATGGTCGGGGTGAAGCGGATGATGTGCACGTCGCGCAGCTGTTCGGTGCGCGCGATGAAGCTTTCCTGGTGCTCGGTGGCCATGAACGGGCCGAGCACGATCACCGCCGGGAACAGCGGCTGGTCGTGCGCCTCGTAGGCGCGCAGAACCCAGTCGACCAGTTCCACGCCGTCGCCGCCGCCGCCGGGGGTCACCAGGATGAACGGCTCCTCGCCGAACGGAGAACGGAACGAATGGGGCGTCAGCGCCGGCATCTCGCGGCGCAGGTAGCCGGTGAACAGCGCCTTCTCGCGCACGCTGTCCGGGACGCCGATGCCCTCCAGCGGATCGTGGATTTCCTTGCGGCCGTACACCCAGACGTCGTCGTAGAGGTTCTCGACCGCTTCGGGAGCGCCCTTGCGCTCCCACTCTTCCTTCAGGACGTCCGGGTCGTCCATCACGTCGCGCAGGCCGAGCACCAGCCGGGTGCCGCGTTGGCCCAGCTTCTCTAGCGTGGTGCGAACCTCGCCGCGCAGGCCGAGCGGTTCCTTGTCGACGATGAAGACGTGCGGATCGAACACCTCGGCGGTGTGCTCGATGATCGAAGCGCGCAGTTCCAGCATCTCCTCGATGCCCAGCGGCAGCGTGTGCGCGCTGTACTGGCCGTTGCGCAGCTTGATCACCCCCGGCACGCGGACGAAGTCGACGCGGCTGCGGAAATCGAACGAGCCGATGATCGGCGAGCCGGACAGGATGATGACCGACAGCTCCTCGAACGCGCCGACGAGCGAATGCGCGATCGTCCGGCATCGCCTGAGATGGCCGAGGCCGAACGAATCGTGGCTGTAGATCAGGATCTTCGGTTGGTCACACCGCATCAGCAGATCGCCGGGGAACTCTCTTGATAGGCTGGACGTCCCCGCCGGTAGAGTGAGCGAGGCGCGACACGTGCAGACGACGCAGGACAGACTGACGTAAGGCAAGCGACGGCACGGCCGGGATCTCGTCCCGGGGTTGGCTAGACCCTAATCCGGAAAGGAAGCCGCAGTCCAGCGTGCGAGCGGTCGCGGGGCTCGCGAAGACGCCTTTTTGGCCTGCGGTCGAAACAGTCGACCGAGCGACGTGCGAAAGTGGCATTTCCGGGTTATGTCTTGCAGTCTGGAGCCGGTTGGGCACACAACCGGGGGCACGACCCCGCACCGGGGCGGTCGAGGCGGGCGGATGCAGAAGAGCCTTTTCGCGTTCATCTGGGAATACAGCAAGCGCCAGCAACTGGTGATCCTCGGGATCACCCTGCTGTCCTTCCCCATTCTCTACATGACGCTCGAACTGCCGAAGTGGATCGTCAACGACGCCATCGACGGGAAGGACTTTCCCCGCACGATCGCCGGATACACCCTCGACCAGATCCCCTATCTGCTTGCGTTGTGCGCGATTTTCCTCGCGCTCGTCGTGCTCAACAACGGCGTCAAGTTCGTCCTCAATCTCTACAAGGGCATCGTCGGCGAGCGCATGCTCCGCCGCCTGCGCTACCAGCTCTACTACCAGATCATGCGGTTCCGGCTGCCGCAGTTCCGCGGCGTCAGCGCCGGCGAGCTGATCTCCATGATGATCGCCGAGGTCGAGGATCTCGGCGTCTTCATCGGCGACGCGGTGGCCACGCCGGCGTTCCAGGGCGGAACGCTGATCGTCTACATCGTTTTCATCTTCGTGCAGGACCCGTTCCTCGGCGCGGCGGCGGTGTCGCTCTATCCGATCCAGGGCTACATCATCCCGAAGCTGCAGCGGAAGGTCGTGCTGCTCGCCCGCGAGCGGGTGAAGAACGTCCGCAAGATTTCCGACAAGGTCGGCGAGAGCGTCGCCGGCATCGCCGAAATCCACGCCCACGACACCGCCCAGTGGCATCTGGCCGACATCACCGACAAGCTTCTGACGAACTACCGCATCCGCTTGGATATCTACAAGCGGAAGTACATGATCAAGTTCATCAACAATTTCATGAATCAACTTCCGCCATTTTTCTTCTATGCGGTGGGCGGGTATTTCGTCATTTCCGGAAAGCTGTCCTTCGGTGCGCTGGTCGCGGTACTGGCCGCCTACAAGGATCTCGCCAATCCGTGGAAGGAACTGATCACTTACTATCAGAACCTGTCGAACATGAACGTGAAGTACGACACGGTGATCGAGAACTTCGATCCGCCGAACATGTATCCGCCGGCCCGCCTCGATACGGACCGCGGGGAGGACGAGATTCTCGACGGCGACATCGTCTTCACCAGCGCCAACGCGGCCTTCGGCAGCGGCCAGGAGGTCATCGACCTCAGCCTCACCATTCCCGCCAACCAGCAGCTCGCGGTGTTCGGGACCGGCTCGAGCGGGCGCACCGAAATCCTGCTGCTCGCCGCCGGGCTGATGGATCCGGCGACCGGCCGGGTGGAGATCGGCGGCAAGTCGCTGGACGGCATGGCCGAGGCGGTGACCGGGCGCGAGATCGCCTACGTCGGCCCGTCGCCCTACATGTTCAACGACACCATCCGCGCCAACGTCGTCTATTCGCTGCGCCACCGGCCGATCGCGCCCGCCGAGATCGACGACGACGAGCACAAGCTGCGGCTGTCGGAGGCCAAGCTCACCGGCAACAGCCGCTATGACTTCGACGCGCGGTGGGAGGATCTCGAAAGCGCCGACGTCAGCGACCTGAAGGACCTCGACCAGCACATCCTCGATCTGTTCGACCGCACCGGCCTCGGCAACGATCTGTTCCGCATGGGCCTGAAGTCGACCATCGACCCGGAGGCCGATCCGGGCCTCGCCGAGCGGGTGCTCGAGGCGCGCCACACCATCACCGAGCGGATCCGGGGCGACGACGAGTTGCAGGACCAGGTGGAGCTGTGGCGGGCGGATGCGTTCAACGCCAGCGGAACGCTCGCCGAGAACGTGCTGTTCGCGCTGCCCGCCGATCCCGACGTCTCGGTGGATGCGATCGCCCAGGACCACGAGGTGATCGCCGCCCTGAAGGAAGCCGGGGTCTACGACGATCTGGTCGACATCGGCGCCAAGGTCGCCGAGACGATGATCGAACTGTTCTCCGGCATGACGGTCGACGACGGCCTGATGGGCGATTTCAGCCTGCTGACCAGCGACCAGCTGCCGGCGTTCGAGCCCTACGTCAAAGCCTACAAGAACGGCGGCGTCGACGGGCTGAAGCCGGCCCAGGCGAGCGACCTGATCGGGCTCGCCTTCCGGCTCATTCCGGCCCGACACCGTCTGGTGGAAATCGACGGGGAGCGCGCCGCGCGCTTCGTCGCCGGGCGCGAGGTGATGCGCGAGCGGCTCGAGGCCCTCGAAGGCCGCTACGCGCTCTTCGATCCGGAACGCTACATCAAGCCGCTGAAGGTCGAGGAGAACATCCTGTTCGGCAAGCCGCGGCTCGACCGGCGCGGCTCCAGCGAGCGCATCGAGGGCTTCATCCGCAACGCGCTCACGGAGCTCGGCGTGCGTGACCCGATCGCGCGGGCTGGCCTCGACTATCCGGTCGGGGTGGCCGGTTCGCGGCTCTCCCCGGTGCAGCGCCGGCGGGTCGGGCTGGTGCGGGCGCTCCTCAAGCGGCCCCGGATCACCCTGCTCGACGGCACGGTCGACGAGGAGCCGCGTGTCATCGACGAGATCCGCAAGGCGATCGGCGACAAGACGCTGGTGGTGGGGACGTCCTCCACCCAGGTCGCCCGCCGGTTCGACCGCGTGGTGGTGATGCTGGACGGACGCTTGGTCGCCGACGGCGATTACGATAGCGTTGCGGACGCGATATCCGACGACGACGATCATCAGCAGCACGAGCGGGCGCCGGCCGAAGAGGCCGGTGAGACCGCGGAAGCCCAGGAGGAGACGGCGTGAGCCTGGACACGGAGGTTGAGGCTCTGAAGAAGGTCCCGCTCTTCCGCGGGGTCGACGACGCGAAGCTTCGGCTGCTTGCCTTCATCAGCGAGCGGATGAGCTTTCGCCCGGGCGAGCACCTGTGCGAGCAGGGCGAGCGCGGCGACGTCGCCTACATCATCCTGGATGGCGCGGCGGACATCCAGATTTCCACGAACCACGGTCAGGAGACCGTGGCGACCGTCAAGCAGCACGACGTGGTCGGCGAGATCGCCATCCTGATCGACGTGCCCCGCACGGCCTCGGTCGTGGCCACCACCGAAATGAAGGTGCTGGCTATCGCCAAAGACAATTTCTTGAAACTTCTTAAGAATTTCCCAGATATGGCGATTGAGGTCATGCGCGTGCTGGCGCATCGTCTTGAACGGACGACGCGGGAAGTTGGCCGGTTGCGCGCCGGATCGGCAGAGGCCGAACAATGACGATGATCGATCAGAGGGATAATCTGAGCATCAACTTCTGGGGTGTCCGCGGGTCGATCCCGACACCGGGCCGGCACACCCTGCGCTACGGCGGCGAGACCACCTGCCTGGAGGTCCGCGCCGGTCCGCATCTGCTGATCATCGACTGCGGCTCGGGCGCCCGGCGGCTCGGCTGGCTGATGGACAAGCGCCAGGCCCAGCCGGCCGACCTGCTGTTCACCCACACCCACCTCGACCACATCTGCGGCCTGCCGTTCTTCTGCCCGGCCTACAGCCAGCGCTCCGAGATCAAGGTCTGGGCCGGTCACGTGCCCCGCGACGGCTCGCTGGAGGACATGCTGGCGCGGCTGATGTCGCCGCCGCTGTTCCCGGTACCGACCTCGGCCCTGCGAGGCTGCCAGTTTCGGCGCTTCACCGCGGGCGAGTCCGTCGGTCTCCGGCCGGGCCTCACCATCAAGACCATGCCGCTCAACCATCCCGGCGGCTCGACGGCCTACCGCATCGAATGGGGCGGCGGCGTCATCGTCACCGTGACCGATCACGAGCACGGCAATCCGGAGATCGACGCGGCCGTCGCCAAGTTCGTCGAGGGCGCCGACATCATGGTCTACGACGCCACCTACCGGGACGAGGAATACGAACGCTTCGTCGGCTGGGGCCATTCCACCTGGCAGAAGGCGGTCGCGCTTGCCGACAAGGCCGGCGTCAGCCATCCGGTGATGTTCCATCACGACCCGACCCGCACCGACGAGGATCTCGACCGCATCGCCGAGCTGGCGATGGCGCGTCACCCCGGCGCCATCGTCGCCCGCGAGGGCCTCGAGCTGGTGGCCGGTACCGCGCCGGTGATGGCCGTCTGACGGCCCGATCTTCCGACAACCAGAACACTGACACTGACAGCGACCGAGAGGAACGCTCGCGATGAAACTCGACGACAGTGCCGCCGCCGTGGTCACCGGCGGGGCCTCCGGCCTCGGCGCCGCCACCGCCCGCGATCTCGCCAGCCGGGGCGTCAAGGTCGCCCTTTTCGACCTGTCCGAGGAGGCGGGCGAAAAGCTCGCCGACGAGATCGGCGGGATCTTCGTGCGGGTCGACGTCACCAGCGACGAGAGTGTATCCGCCGGTTTCGCGGTGGCCCGCGCCCGCCACGGTCAGGAGCGCATCCTGGTCAACTGCGCCGGCATCGCGCCGGCCGCGAAGACCACCTCCCGCGGCGAGCCGCATCCGCTCGGCATGTTCGAGAGCGTCATCGCGGTCAATCTCGTCGGCACCTTCCGCTGCGTCGCCCATGCCTCCACCGGCATGGCGGAGCTGGAGCCGCGCGGCCCCGACGGCGAGCGCGGCGTCATCGTCATGACGGCCTCGGTCGCCGCCTTCGACGGCCAGATCGGCCAGGCGGCCTACGCGGCGTCGAAGGGCGGCATCGCGTCGCTGACCCTGCCGGTCGCCCGCGACCTCTCGAAGCTCGGCATCCGGGTGATGACCATCGCGCCGGGGATCTTCGAGACGCCGATGCTGACGGGGCTGCCCCAGGAGGTGCAGGATTCGCTCGGCACCCAGGTGCCGTTCCCCTCGCGGCTGGGAAAGGCCACCGAATACGCGGCGCTCGCCATGCACATCTGCGAGAATCCGATGCTGAACGGCGAGACCATCCGCCTGGACGGCGCCATTCGGATGGCGCCGCGCTAGGGCCTTTTCCGGTGAGGTGAGATCACCCGCCGGCGCGCCTACTGCTGCATCACCAGCCGGTCGCCGGTGATCTCGAAGCGATAGAGCCGGGAGAGGAAGCTCATCCCGAGCAGGCTGGTCGCCACCGAGCCGGCCGGCGCCACGGCGCCGTCCACATGGGTTTCCTCCACCGAGCCGACGGTCACGAGATCGAGCGACACCGGCGCCACGTGCGTCATCCCGTTTGCCGTGGAGACCGGCAGCGAGAAGTCCGTGCGCGTGGGCGCGATGCCGGCGCGCGACGCGTCCTCGGCGGTCAGCAGGATCAGGCTCGCGCCGGTGTCCAGCAGGAAGGTCACCGGGGTGCCGTTGATCGCCCCCTTGATGCGGAAGTGGCCGTCGGAGCTGCGGGTGATGGTCACCCCCTCCTGGATCGGGACCGCGAGGCCAGGGATCACCGAGGACAGCACGTTTCGTCCGCCGCGCTCGATGTCCGCCCGGTAGCTGTAGACGGCGATCAGGATGAGGGCGAGGACACCCCAGATCAGCACGGCGCGCCCCACCTCGACGAGGCGTGGCCCGCCGGCGATCACGCCCGCGCCCAGCACGGCCAGCAGCAGCACCAGGCTGATCGTGCGCGGCCATGTGGTGTCCAGCTGGGCGCGCAGCTCCTCGGTCGTCGTGGGAGATCCGGACGCCATCCACCAGATGACGGCGGTGGCGCAGATCGCGACGATCACGAAGATGGCGATGCGGCGCATGGGCCTACGCCTCCTGGACGCGGTGGAGGCGGTCGCCGAGGCGGCGCATGATGTCCCGCCGGCCCGCTTCCGGCAGCGATCCCCACGCGGCGATCTCGTCGAGCGTGCGGCCGCAGCCCACGCAATAGCCGCTGGCGTCGTCGATCCGGCAGGTCTTCACGCAGGGGCTCGTCACGTCGGCGCACTCGCGGGTTGGGAACGTCACGAGACAGAGATAACGATGGCGGCGAGAACCGCAATCTCGGCGATCTGCTGTGTCGCCCCGAGCACGTCGCCGGTGTGGCCGCCGATCAGCCGTTCGGCTGACGTCGCGAGGTACCATCCGGCCAGCGCCGCGCCGATCGCCGCCGGCAGCACCGCGACCGGGGCGAACCACACGGTGAGGGCGAAGACGATGACCGCGGCGGTGATCCCGGCGGTGATCGCGGCCGCGGTATGCGGTCGGCCGACCAGCCGGGCGAGGCCGTCGGGGCGCGCCGGGGGCTGCGAGATCCAGGGCCACAGCATGGCGGTGCGGCTGGCGGCGGCCGCCGCGATCAGCCCGGCCGCACCGATCAGCGGCGCTTCATCGGCCAGCGCGCCGAGCAGGCTCGCGCGCACCAGCACCGTCAGGGCGAGCCCCAGCGCGCCGAACGCGCCGATCCGGCTGTCGCGCATGATGGTCAGGCGCTGTTCCGGGTCGCGGCCGCCGAAGAAGCCGTCGCAGACGTCGGCGAGGCCGTCCTCGTGCAGCGCGCCGGTGGTAATCGCGAGCACCGCGAGCGCCACGGCGGCGCAGGCGAGTGGCGGCAGGTCGATGGCGGCAAGCACCGCCAGCACGCACGCGGCGGGCAGCGCGATCAGCGCGCTCGCGACGGGCAGCGCGCGCACAGCGCCCGACAGGCGCCGGCGCCCGGCCAGCCGCGAGAACCGGTCGGGAAGCGCAAGCGCCAGCCGCGAGAAGAAACGCAGGCAGACGACCACGTCCGCGCCGTAGGCGGAAACGGGGTTCAGACGGTCCTGACGGTCGTAGGCGGTCATCGTCGGTACCTTCTCGTGGATCTGTGGGGGCGGTTTCGCGACCGGTCGCGCCGCCGGATGCCGCCGCCTGCCCGTTCCCTGCCCCGGACGCCGGCAGGGTAGGAGTCCGCGGCGCCGCTGCCAACACGGGAACGTGGATATTCGGCAGCCGTTGCATCGGTGTGAACCGAGCCTGTAAGACGCGGTCTAGGCTCCGGCCCCGCAGCACCATATTCGAGAGTGATCATGACAGGTTCAACCGGGCTTCCGTTCGACGACATCCGCGCCCTCATTTCCTCGATGCCCGGACCCGACACGGCGGCAATGGCGGCGGTCGCCGAGCGCGACGCGGTGCTGACCAAGCCGGCCGGATCGCTCGGCCGCCTGGAGGACATCGCCAGCTGGGTGGCGGCCTGGCAGCGCCAGGCCCAGCCGGAGATCCAGGCGCCGATGGTGGCCGTGTTCGCGGCGAACCACGGCGTCGTCGATCAGAACGTGTCGGCCTATCCGGCCGCCGTCACCAAGCAGATGGTGGAGAACTTCCGCGCCAACGGCGCCGCCATCAACCAGATCTGCCTCGCCAACGACATGTCGCTCAGGGTGTTCGAGCTGGCCCTCGACCGGCCGACCGGCGACATCTCGCTGGTCGATGCCTTCGACAGCGAGCGCGAGTGCGCGGCCACCATAGCCTACGGCATGGAAGCGATCGCCGGGGCGGTGGATCTGCTGTGCCTGGGTGAGATGGGGATCGCCAACACCACGGTCGCCGCCGCGCTCTTCCACGCGCTCTACGGCGGCGAGGCGGCCGACTGGGTCGGGCGGGGCACCGGCGTCACCGGCGATGCGCTGGTCCACAAGGCCGAGATCGTCGCGCGCGCCGTTGGCCGCATCGAGGGCGAACGCGATCCGCTGGTCATCCTGCAGCGGCTCGGCGGCCGCGAGATCGCGGCCATGGTCGGCGCGATCATCGCGTCGCGCCACCAGAACATCCCGGTGATCGTCGACGGCTTCGTGACGACGGCCGCGGTGGCCGTGCTCCATGCGATCGACCCGTCGGCGATCGGCCACTGCATCTTCGGTCACGTGTCGGCGGAGAAGGCGCATCGGGCGGCGCTCGAGCGCCTCGGCGCCGAACCGCTCCTCGACCTGGGCATGCGGCTGGGCGAGGGCACCGGCGCGGCGCTCGCCGCCGGCATCATCCGATCGGCCATTCAGGTCCATCGGGGCATGGCGAGCTTCGCCGACGCGGGCGTCTCCGGTCCCGCCTGAGCCTGGCTTCGGCCCGCAAGCCCGGCGCAAGGATGGGCTGGCAGGCTTCCCGGCATCGTGTCTCGCGTCGTGATGGTCGAGTGCCGTCACGTCGGTCAGGGCCCTGTCGATCGCCCCCCCGCGACGGGGTTCTGTGTCCGTGCGACGGCGCGCGGCGAAGCACTGCGGGTGCCTTTGGCCCCGCGGTGCTTCAACCGCCGGCGATCGGCCGCGCGGGGTGCCCCGCACCTGCCACCACGCCTCATGGTCTCCCGGCATTCTCCCTTCGGTCCGCCCATCGCGCGGCAGGACTGTCATTCGCCTGGCCATCCGGGATCCGTCCCGGGGCCCCGCAAAAGCAAAGCCCCGCGGAGGCACGAGGCTTCCACGGGGCTCGGGTCGTTTCGAAGATGAAGGCCAGGTCCGGAGGTTCAGGTCCGCTTGATGATCAAACCGGACGGTGAACGGACGGTCGGCGCGGGCTCAGCCCAGGCGCGCCCGGATCCACTCCGCCGAGGCGCGCGACAGCTGCGACCACCGGCTCTCGGAGACCTGATCGTGCCGGTACTTGTCCCGGCAATAGAGTGCCCGTCCCAGAAGAAGTTCATTCAGCATCGCAAGACCTCCCCAACGCAACAAGGCCACAACAAACTCACAAACGCAGTATGCACTCTGTACGCTTCGGCGCAACAGAAAAAAGCGCAGTGAGTGCACTGCATTGCAGCATGGGGGAAGGCGTGCTTTCTCGCGGGTGGGGGCTGATGCCATATTGGGTCGGCGAACGGCCCTAAGGGGCTCCGCGAACCGGCATGCCAGACGCGTCGACAGCGAGAGAAACCCAATGAAACTCTACGATTCTCCACGCGCGGCCAATCCGCGGCGGGTGCGTATCTTTCTCGCCGAGAAGGACGTCGTCATCGAGACGGTGCCGGTCGACATCATGGCCGGCGAGCACCTGGAGGATGCGTTCACCCGTCTCAACCCGTTGCAGCGGCTGCCGGTTCTCGTGCTCGACGACGGCACCGTCATCGCCGAATCAGTTGCGATCTGCCGCTACTTCGAGGAGACGCATCCCGATCCGCCGCTGTTCGGCCGCGACCCGAAGGAGAAGGCGCTGGTCGAGATGTGGCAGCGCCACGTCGAGTTCGGCCTGCTGATCCCGGCCCAGCAGGCGTTCCGCCACACCCATCCGGCGATGCGCGAGCTCGAGGTGCCCCAGGTTCCGGACTGGGGCGAGGCCAACAAGTCCAAGATCCTCACCTTCCTGTCCATTCTCGAGCGCCAGCTCTGCCACGACGAGTTCGTGGTCGGCGACACCTACACGATCGCCGACATCACGGCGCTGGTCGGCATCGACAGCCTGAAGCTCGCCAAGGTGCGGGTGCCGGACGATCTGGAGCGGTTGAAGAAGTGGTACGATCGCGTCTCGAGCCGCGCCAGCACGGTGCTCTAGGCCCGGCGCGGGAGGGCGAGGGCTGGCGCGGGCTTCCCGATCCGCCCGACAGCGAGCTCGGCGGCCTCGTCGGTCGCATCCGCCGTTGCCGGATCTGCGTGGAACGGCCGCTCGGCCGGCCGCTGCCGCATCAGCCGCGCCCGGTCATCCGCGCCGCGTCGGCGGCCTCCATCGTGGTCTGCGGCCAGGCGCCGGGCACCCGGGTGCACGCCAGCGGCCAGCCGTTCACCGATCCCTCCGGCGTGCGCCTGCGCGACTGGATGGGCGTCGACGAGACGGTCTTCTACGACACGACGAAGGTGGCGGTGGTGCCGATGGGCTTCTGCTTCCCCGGCCAGGATGCCAAGGGCGGCGACCTGCCGCCGCGCCGCGAGTGCGCGCCCACCTGGCACGACCGCGTCTTCGCCGAACTGCCGAACCTCAAGCTGGTGCTGGCCGTCGGCCTCTACGCCCACAGCTATCATCTGCCGCAATGGCGCAAGCGCTCGCTGACGGAGCGGGTGGCGGCCTATCGCGAGATCATGGCGGCGGGCGACGGGCCGACCATCGTGCCGCTGCCGCATCCGTCGTGGCGCAACAACGCGTGGATCCGGCGGAACCCCTGGTTCACCGAGGAGCTTTTGCCGGTGCTGCGCCGGGAAGTCGCCGGCGCGCTCGCGGGCTGAGGGTCAGTCGGCGAGGCCGCGCGGCATCTCGCCCAGCATCGCCGGCCAGGCGTGCGAGAGCTCGCCGCCCAGCCGCAGCGGCTCGATCGCCAGCGCCAGGCCGGTCGTCTCGTCGAGCTCCACCACCACGCCCGACAGGGTCGGCGGTCCGCTGGCCGCGGCGAAGCGGTTCTGCGGGATCTTGCGCAGGAACCGGCCGAGCGGCTCCTCCTTCTCCATGCCGATGATGGAATCGTACGAGCCGCACATGCCGATGTCGGTCATGAAGCCGGTGCCGCCCGGCAGGATCCGGTGGTCGGCGGTGGGCACGTGGGTGTGGGTGCCGACGACGAGGCTGGCGCGGCCGTCCAGGTGATAGGCCATGCCCTGCTTCTCCGACGTCGCCTCGGCGTGCACGTCGACGATCACCGCGTCGACGTCGCGGCCCAGCACCAGGCCGTCGAGGATCCGGTCGACGGCCGCGAACGGGTCGTCGAGGGGATCCATGAAGATCCGCCCCATCAGGTTGGCGACCAGCACGCGGGCGCCATTGGTGGCGGTGAAGATGTTGGCGCCGCGCCCGGGCGTGCCGGCCGGATAGTTGGCGGGCCGGATCAGGCAGGGCTGGCGCTCGATGAAGACGAGCGCCTCGCGCTGGTCCCAGGAGTGGTTGCCGAGCGTCACCGCGTCGGCGCCGGCGTCCAGCAGGTCCTGGCAGATCGCCTCGGTTATGCCGAAGCCGCCGGCGGCGTTCTCGCCGTTGATGACGACGAAATCCAGCCGCCCGTCCGCGACGATCTCGGGCAGCATGTCGGCGACGGCCGTCCGGCCGGCGCGGCCGACGACGTCACCCAGAAACAGTACGCGCATCGGGTTCTCCGGAGAGCGGGGTAAAGCGGAGGAGGCCGGCCTCGGTCAGTACGGCGTCGAGACGGCGGTCGTGGGGTTCCATGGGTACCACGTCCACCTCCTGGGTGGCGAAGGCAACCCCGATCGTCCGCAGCGGCCCGTTTTCGGCAAGCCGCCGGATGGCGCCGTCGTAGTGGCCCTTGCCGTAGCCGAGGCGCGCGCCCTCGCGGTCGAAGGCGGCCAGCGGGACCAGCAGGATCGCGGGATCGCACTCGGGGCAATCGGGGCCGGGCTCGGAGGTGCCGAAGCCGGCCGGCACCAGCGGCGCGCCGATGGTCCATTCGCGGAAGGCGAGGTGCCGCTCCGGCCCGATCACCGGCAGCGCCAGCCGGTGGCCGGCCTCCGCCAGCGCCGCCATCAGCGGCCGCACGTCGATCTCGTCGCGGATCGGCCAGAAGCCGGAGATCAGCGCGGGCGCGTCGGGGAGCGTCAGGTCGGGGATCTGGTCGACGAGGGTCTGCGCCGCGGCTTCGCGCTCGGCGGGCGAGAGCGCTGCGCGGCGCGCCAGAACCGTCTTCCGCAGCGCGCTCTTCCTGCGGACGGTGTCGCTCGGCGCGGGTGCATCGGTCAAGGGATCGGCTCGCGGACAGGGCAGGGGAAGGATGCGCCGGGGGGCCGTGTCGCCGGGATGCCCGGGCCTTTTGGGCCGCGTGGCGGGCGACGAACGCGGGTCGGCCGCGCCGGAGGACATTCCCGGCCCCGGGGCGAACGCCTCGGGGCACGGGCTCCAGCCGCCCGGCAGGGCGGAGAATCGGTCGGCGAACCGCCTCGGCCGTCGGAGGTATCGATCCCGGGAAACCTACAGAGTAGGTGGGCGCCGTTTTGTCCGAGCCCACGGGCCCGGACAGTGACAGCTCCCGTTTGGGTCGATAAGGCCCCGGGGATGCGTGGCTCCAGTCGAACCGTGCAGTGTCGCCTGAGCGCAATATAGGGTGTCGCGGGGGCCGCGCGAAGGGGGGCGCACTGCGATTTCCAACGGCGTCCGGATCTGCGGCCGAACGCCGGCCGGATCGCGAGGAGTCCGGCGGCGCGTCTAGCCGTCGCGGTCGGTGCGGACGCTGTCGTTGAGGCTCTTGGCGAAGCGGTCGATGGTGTCCGCCGTCTCGCCGACGCGCGCGGCGATGCCGGCCTCGCGCTCGTACTGGTGCTGGACCACCGCGTCGCGGGATTCCTTCAGGCTCTGGATCTCGGCGGTGAGCGCCACCAGCCGGCGTTCCGCCTCGACCAGCGAATCGGTCACCCGGATCCCGGCCATCACGGTCAGGCGCTGGTCGCCGATTTCGCCAAAGGCGCCGCGCAGCTCCTCGATCGCCCCATCGAACCGCTCGGCCAGCGCGGCCAGCCGCTCCTCCTCGCCGTCGTCGCACGCCATGCGATAGCTGCGGCCGTTGATGGTGACGGTGATATGGGACATGCGCAGTCCTTTCGAGCCCCCGACGGGGCGACACGCGACCGGGTCTGACGGTCTAACCGGTTGGCATGAGACGCCTTTTCATCGCCATAGATAGGGGTTGCGGCGGACGGGATAAAGAGGGGCGCCGCTCCGGGCCTATCCGCCGTGCTTGTCCAGCACGCTGCGGACCGTCTCCATCGCCGTCACAAGGCGGCGCGAGACTTCCCGGTTGGTTTCCTCAAGCCGGGTGGCGCGGCCCTCGGCGCGGTCGAGCGAACCGGCCAGTTCCGAGCGGTCCTCGGTCAGCCGCTGGATCTCGTCCTCGAGCGTGCCGACGCTGCGATCGGCATCGATGCGCCGGTTCACGGCCGCCTCGAGCCGATCCAGGGCGGTCAGCAGTCTGTCGAATGCCTGATCAACGGCTGGCCGTTCCGCCATGGCGGCAGGGTTTCCTACGCGGTCGCGATTCGATAGCCATATCAGCCGGTTTCGCTTCGTGCATCCAGTTCTGCATGAAGCGGGTGGCGGACGGGCTGCTCCTCCTCGCATCCGCGCGCGCCAAGATCAAGCCGCGAGTGGGCGCGGGCCGCCGGCGGGCCTCTGCGGCCACGCGTCTACAGGCTCGTTGCCCGCCTCACGTTGACTCGCGTCGGCGACTTGGTATTGAACGGCGCCGTTGCCATGACAACGAATGGCGGACCGCTCGCAGGAGCAAGGCCGCGATCGAGGGTTGAGAAGGCCCGGACGTTCCCACAGACCAAACCGTGTTCACCCGACCTCGTGATGAGTGTCCGGGACGCGGCGGAGTTCACGATGATCGACCTCGACAAACAAAAAGCGATGGCCAACGCGATCCGCGTGCTCGCGATCGACGCCGTCGAGGCGGCGAAGTCCGGCCATCCCGGTATGCCCATGGGCGCGGCCGACGTCGCAACCGTCCTGTTTTCCTCGATCATCAAGGTCGACCCCAGCCAGCCCGACTGGCCCGACCGCGACCGCTTCGTGCTGTCGGCCGGCCACGGCTCGATGCTGCTCTATTCCGTCCTGCACCTGCTCGGCTTCGAGGACTTCGGCACCGAGGAGCTGCGCCGCTTCCGCCAGCTCGGGTCCCGCGCCGCCGGCCATCCGGAGTACGGCCACGGCGCTGGCATCGAGACGACCACCGGTCCGCTCGGCCAGGGCCTGGCGACCGCGGTGGGCATGGCGCTCGGCGAGCGCATGCTGAACGCCGAGTTCGGCGACGACCTGGTCGACCACTACACCTACGTGCTCGCCTCCGACGGCGACCTGATGGAAGGCATCAGCCACGAGGCGATCTCCATCGCCGGCCACATGAAGCTGAACCGCCTCATCGTGCTCTACGACGACAACGAGATCTCCATCGACGGCAAGCTGGACCTGTCGGAATCCGGCGACGCGCTGAAGCGCTTCGAGGCGGCCGGCTGGGCCGCCGTGCGCATCGACGGCCACAACCCGGCCGACGTGCACGCGGCGCTGGTGGCCGCGCAGTCGAGCGACCGGCCGACGCTGATCGCCTGCCGCACCATCATCGGCTACGGCTCGCCCAACAAGGCCGGCAGCTCCGCCTCCCACGGCTCGCCGCTCGGCGCCGCCGAGGCCGCCGCCGCCCGCGACATGCTGAAGTGGAAGGCCGAGCCCTTCGAGATCCCCGCCGACATTCGCGACGCCTGGCGCATCGCCGGCCTGCGCTCCGGCAGCTCCCGCAAGGAGTGGGAGAAGCATCACCAGGCGATGGACCCGGAGCGGCGCGCCGAGTTTGACCGGCGCATCCGCGGCGACCTGCCGGCCGGCTTCCAGGACGCCATGACGGGGCTGCGCGCGCAGATCGCCCGCGACCGGCCGACGCTCGCCACCCGCAAGGCCTCCGAAATGGTGCTGGAGACCGTCAACGCGGCGGTACCGGAGACGGTGGGCGGCTCGGCCGACCTCACCGGCTCCAACAACACCAAGACCAAGTCGATGGGCATCGTGTCCGCCGCCAACGACTACCAGGGTCGCTACATCCACTGGGGCGTGCGCGAGCACGGCATGGCGGCCGCGATGAACGGCATGTCGCTGCACGGCGGCTTCATCCCGTACGGCGGCACCTTCCTGGTGTTCTCCGACTACTGCCGCCCGGCGATCCGGCTGGCCGCGCTCATGGGCGTGCGCTCGGTCTACGTGATGACCCACGATTCGATCGGTCTCGGCGAGGACGGCCCGACCCATCAGCCGGTCGAGCACCTGGCGGCGCTGCGCGCCATTCCGAACCTCGTCGTGCTGCGCCCGGCCGATGCCATGGAGACGGCGGAAGCCTGGGAAATCGCCCTGTCGAACACTTCGGGCCCGACGCTGCTCGCGCTCACCCGGCAGAACTGCGACGCGCTCCGCCTCGACGACCACGACGGCAACCTGTCCCGGCGCGGCGCCTACCAGCTCGCCGATGCCAACGGCGACGCCACGGTGTCGCTGTTCGCCACCGGCTCGGAAGTCGGCATCGCCATGCGGGCCAAGGGGCTCCTCGACATGGAAGGCATCCCGACGCGCGTCGTCTCGGTGCCGTCGTTCGAGCTGTTCGAGCGCCAGCCCTCGGAGTACCGCACCGACGTGATCGGCACGGCCCAGGTGAACGTCGGCATCGAGGCCGCGGTCCGGCTGGGCTGGGACCGGCTGATCGGCATGGACGGCATCTTCGTCGGCATGTCCGGTTTCGGCGCCAGCGCGCCCTTCGAGGAGCTCTACGAGCACTTCGGCATCACCGCCGAGGCGGTCGTTGCCAAGGTGAAGGCGCGGCTTGCGGCCGCGTAGGGATCTTTCGACGCTGATTTGACTTTCCCTCCCGGGAAATCGGATGCATCAGAACGTCATGATCGCATCCGATCAGGTGACAAGAAGACGAGGTGAGAAGACGTCATGACCGTACGCGTCGGCATCAACGGGTTTGGCCGCATCGGCCGCAACGTGCTGCGCTCCATCATCGAGTCGGGCCGGACCGACATCGAGGTGGTCGCCGTGAACGACCTCGGCCCGGTGGAAACCAATGCCCACCTGCTGCGGCACGATTCCGTGCACGGGCACTTCCCGGCGAAGGTCACCGTCGACGGCGACACCATCGACGTGGGCACCGGTCCCATCAAGGTGACCGCCGAGCGTGACCCCAAGGCGCTTCCGTGGGGCGATCTGGGCGTCGACATCGCGATGGAGTGCACCGGCATCTTCACCGCCCGCGACAAGGCGGCGCTGCACCTGGAGAACGGCTCCAAGCGCGTGCTGGTGTCCGCGCCCTCCAGCGGCGCCGACAAGACGATCGTCTACGGCGTGAACCACGACGCGCTGACCAAGGACGACCTCGTCGTCTCCAACGCGTCGTGCACCACCAACTGCCTGGCGCCGGTCGCCTACGTCATGCACGAGACGATCGGCATCGACAAAGGCTTCATGACGACGATCCATTCCTACACCGGCGACCAGCCGACCCTCGACACCATGCACAAGGACCTCTACCGGGCCCGTGCGGCGGCCATGTCGATGATCCCGACCTCCACCGGCGCGGCCCGTGCCGTCGGCCTCGTGCTGCCGGAGCTCAACGGTCGTCTCGACGGCGTGTCGATCCGCGTGCCCACCCCGAACGTGTCGGTGATCGACTTCAAGTTCGTCGCCAAGCGCGCCACCTCCGTCGAGGAGGTCAACGAGGCCTTCCGCGCGGCGGCGGGCGGCAAGCTGGCCGGCATCCTGGCCATCACCGACGAGCCGCTGGTCTCGATCGACTTCAACCATGATCCGGCGTCCTCCACGGTGCACATGTCGGAAAGCAAGGTCATGGACGGCACGCTGGTGCGGATCATGAGCTGGTACGACAACGAGTGGGGCTTCTCCAACCGGATGAGCGACACCGCCGTTGCGATGGCCAAGCTGATCTAGCTCGGCCTCCGCTCACGATGGACCCTGCCCGGGCGGCGCGATCCGATCGCGCCGCCGGCTCACGACAAGAAGACAAGTCTGGGAAACATGACCGACATCAGGACGCTCGACGACGCCACGGTGGCCAACATGCGGGTCCTCACCCGCGTCGACTTCAACGTCCCGATCCATGACGGCAAGGTCTCCGATGCGAGCCGCATCGAGGCGGCCGCGCCGACGATCGCCGAACTCGCCCAGAAGGGCGCCAAGGTGATCCTTCTGGCGCATTTCGGCCGGCCGAAGGGCAAGCGCGTCGAGGACGAGTCGCTCGGCAAGATCGTCGAGACCGTCGCCCGCGTGCTCGGCAAGCCGGTGGGCTTCGTTGACGACTGCATCGGCGACGACGTGAAGGCCGCCGTCGGCAACATGGTGCCGGGCGAGATCCTCCTCCTGGAAAATACCCGCTTCCACGCCGGCGAGGAAAAGAACGATCCCGCCTTCGTGGACGCGCTCGCCGAGAACGGCGACGTCTTCGTCAATGACGCCTTTTCCGCCGCCCACCGCGCCCACGCATCGACCGAGGGCCTTGCCCACAAGCTGCCGAGCTACGCCGGCCGCGCGATGGAGGCGGAGATTGTGGCGTTGACCAAGGCGCTGGAGAAGCCGCAGCGGCCGGTGGTCGCCATCGTCGGCGGCGCCAAGGTCTCCACCAAGATCGCGCTCCTGGAAAACCTCTGCGAGAAGATGGACGCGATCGTCATCGGTGGCGCCATGGCGAACACCTTCGTGGCTGCGCACGGCGGCGACGTCGGCCGCTCGCTGTACGAGCCGGAGCAGGCCGACCTCGCGCGCCGCATCGTGCTGCGCGGCGAGGAGACCGGCTGCGCCATCGTGCTGCCGAAGGACGCGGTCGTGGCGCGGAAGTTCGAAGCGGGCGCCGAGAGCTGGGCCGTCGGTCTCGACGCCATGCCCGAGGATGCGATGATCCTCGATCTCGGACCGCATTCGGTGGACACCGTGAAGGCGGAGATCCGCACCGCCAAGACGCTGCTGTGGAACGGCCCGCTCGGCGCGTTCGAGGTGTCGCCGTTCGATCGCGCCACCGTCGAGGTGGCCCGCTACGCGGCGGAGTTGACGCAGGCCGGCAAGCTCACGACGGTGGCCGGTGGCGGCGATACGCTCTCCGCGCTGCATCACGCGGGCGTCGCCGACAACATGACCTATGTTTCGATGGCGGGCGGGGCGTTCCTCGAATGGCTCGAGGGCAAGCCGCTTCCCGGTGTCGAGGCCCTGAAGAAGTAGTCCGGACGGTCCGGGAGCGGTTTTCGAGTTTGCCCGGCGCCCCGATGCGGGAGCGGGCGTCCGGCGCGCCCAGGCGCGCCATGCAGATCATGGATCAAGGATGAAGGGTGGAACGATGAGCGAGCGTCTTGAAGATATTGCTGCCGCGATGATGGCCGACGGTCAGGGGATCCTGGCCGCCGATGAAAGCTCGGGCACGATCAAGAAGCGGTTCGACACGATCGGCCTCACCTCCACCGAGGACGCCCGGCGCGACTACCGCGAGATGCTGTTCCGCTCCAAGCAGGCGATGACCGACTACATCTCCGGCGTCATCCTCTACGACGAGACGATCCGCCAGAAGGCCGCCGACGGCACGCCGCTGGTCGAACTCCTGAAGGCCACCGGCTCGGTGCCGGGCATCAAGGTCGACATGGGCGCCAAGCCGATGGCCGGCTGCCCGGACGAGAAGCTGACCGAGGGCCTCGACGGCCTCAGCGGCCGCCTGAAGGAGTACTACGAGCTGGGCGCGCGCTTCGCGAAGTGGCGGGCGGTGATCGACATCTCCAAGTCGACCCCGTCCTGGACGGCGCTGCGCGCCAACGCCCATGCGCTCGCCCGCTACGCGATCCTCTGCCAGGAAGCCGGGATCGTGCCGATCGTCGAGCCGGAGGTCATCATGGATGGCCCGAACGCGGACCACACCATCGACCGTTGCTACGAGGTCACCGAGTGGACGCTGAAGACCGTGTTCGACGAGCTCTATGAGGCGCACGTCTCGCTGGAAGGCATGGTCCTGAAGCCGAACATGGTGATCGCCGGCCAGAAGTGCCCGACCCAGGCGTCGGCGGAAGAGGTCGCCGAGAAGACGCTGAAGTGCCTGAAGGCGTGCGTGCCGCCGGCGGTGCCGGGCATCGCGTTCCTGTCGGGCGGCCAGTCCGACGAGGCCGCCACCCAGCACCTGTCGCTGATGAACGCCGCCGGCCCCCTGCCGTGGACGCTGACCTTCTCCTATGGCCGCGCGCTGCAGGCCGCCGCCATCAAGGCGTGGGGTGGCAAGGCGGAAAACGTCGCGGCCGGACAGCGTGCCTTCACGCACCGCGCCAAGATGAACTCGCTCGCCGCCCTCGGCACCTGGTCCGCCGACCAGGAACGCGCCGCGGCCTAGAGCCTGCTTGTCGTCCGGATCGCGCGGATCTGGACGGGAAACGCTCCGATTGAAGCTCGCGGCGGCCCGATTTGGGTCGCCGCCACCACCTCGCCATGATGGTCGAGGAAGGAACGGTCGATGGATCGCACCCGCCTCGTTCTCATTGTGCCCGCCACCGGACCCGAACCGGTCGACGCCGCGCGTCTCGATGCCGCCCTGGCCGGCGGCGACGTGGCTGCCGTGGTCATCGACGCGGGCGACGCCGACGCCGGCGACCACGTCCAGTCGGCCGTCGCGGCCCTGGTCGACAGCGCTCAGAAGGCCGGTGCCGCGGCGCTCATCCGCGGCGACAGCCGGCTCGTCGGCCGCACCCACGCCGACGGCGTCCACGTCGACGAGAGCCTCGAGGAGATCGAGGCCGCGCTCGAGCGCTTCCATCCCAATGGCATCGTCGGCACCGGTGGCGCCGATACCCGTCACGACGCGATGCTGATCGCCGAGACCGGGCCGGACTACGTCTTCTTCGGCGACATCGACGCGCCCGACGCCGACGAGGCGGATCCGCGCGCCTTCGACTTCGGCATCTGGTGGGCGGAGGTCTTCGAGATCCCGGTCGTCGTGCTCGTCGGCCTCGACATGACCGAAATCCCCGAGCTCGCCGCCGCCGGCGTCGAGTTCGTCGCCGTGCGCGGCGCGGTGTGGGGCCATGCCGACGGCCCGGCCGCGGCGGTCGCGCGGGCCAACGCGCTGATCGACGAGGGCATGGCGGTTACATGACCTCGCGCCTGACCATCGCCTGCCTCGCGCTCTCGCTTGCCGGGGGCACCGCCGCCGCCCAGACCGCGCAGGGCACCCGGACCCGCGTCCCCGAAAGCCCTCCGGAGCAGGTCCAGGGCGCCCAGGGGCAGGTCCCCCAGGGCCCCGGCATGGCGGTGCCGCTGACCAACCTGCTGGGCGGCCTGGCGATCCCGACGAACAAGCCCACCGACGCCACCGAAGGCCGCGACCTGACCCTCGACGCGCCGGCCCAGAGCGGCCGCCGCACGCTGCCGAGCGCCATCGCGTTCCCGCCGCGCATGCCGCCGCGCGACCGGCCGGGGCTGCGCACGGTCGGCCCCGCCGGCAACGCCGAGCAGCCCCCCGAGCCCGCCGCCGGCACGGACGCCGAAGGAGACGCCGCGGCGGTCTCCGGCGAGCCGGACGACAGCGGCGCCATCGCGGGCGGCCCCGAGGCCCCCAGGCCGGACGCGCCCGCGACCGCCGACGCGCCCGCAACGCCCGGTGAAGCCGCCGGTGCCGGGGAGACCGCCGCCGACGGCGAGGCGGCGCCCGCCGACGGTTCCGCCGACGCCATGGACGGCGAGGCGATCTCGGCCGCCGAGCTGGCCGCCGTGCCCGGCGTCGACCGGGCCTACGGCGCCTTCCAGCGCGGCTTCTTCCTGACGGCGCTCGCCTACGCGCTCAAGCCGGCCGAGCAGGGCGACCCCACCGCCCAGACGCTGATGGGCGTGCTCTACGAGGACGGGCGCGCCACCCGCCGCGACTATGCCGCCGCGGCCGACTGGTTCAAGCTCGCCTCCGCCCAGGGCGACATCAACGCCAGCTACCGCCTCGCGCTCCTCTACCTGAGCGGCGAGGGCGGCGAGAAGAACGAAGTCGAGGCGGCGCGGCTGTTCCGCATCGCGGCCGAGGGCGGCAACGAGGACGCCGCCTACAACCTGGCGATCATGACCCTGCAGGGCAGCGGCGGGATCACCCGCGACGCCGCCGCCGCCGCCCGGCTGCTGCAGCAGGCCTCCGACGCCGGCAGCGCCGATGCCACCTACGCCCTGGCGCTGCTCTACGGCGCCGGCAACGGCGTGGTGCCCGACGACCGGCGCTCGACCCAGCTTCTCCTGGAGGCGGCCGAGGCCGGCAGCGTCCCCGGCCAGGTCGAATACGCGATCCGCCTGTTCAAGGGCGTCGGCGTGCCGGCCAACGAGGCGGTGGCCGCCGCCTGGTTCGAGCGCGCCGCCCAGTCGGGCAACCCGGTCGCCATGAACCGGCTGGCGCGGCTCTACGCCACCGGCCGCGGCGTCGGCATCGACGCGGTCGAGGCGGTGAAGTGGCATCTGATCGCGCGCTCGCGCGGCCTGTCCGACATCTGGCTCGACAGCTTCATGGAAGCCCAGTCGGAAGACGTGCTCAAGGCGGCGCGGCAGCGCGCGCGCACGTGGTGGAACGGCTGAACCGGCCCCCGCCGGGCGGCGTTTCCCCTTGAATCCGCCTGTGCTTTGTGGTCCAGAAGCCACGACTTCTGCTTGCTTCCCGCCGGTTTCGCGGTCGACACGACGCGCGGGAAGGCGCAATTCAACTTCGACAAGGCGTCATTAATGAAGATCAACGGCAACGAAATCCGACCGGGCAACGTGATCGAGCACCAGAGCACCCTCTGGGCGGCTGTGAAGGTCCAGCACGTGAAGCCCGGCAAGGGCGGCGCGTTCGCGCAGGTCGAACTCAAGAACCTCATCGACGGCCGCAAGCTCAACGAGCGCTTCCGCTCCGCCGACACCGTCGAGCGCGTGCGCCTCGAGCAGAAGGATTTCCAGTACCTCTACGCCGAGGGGGACAATCTGGTCTTCATGGACACCGACTCCTACGAGCAGATCGAGCTGTCGCGGGACTTCGTCGGCGAGCGCGCCGCGTTCCTGCAGGACGGCATGACGGTGACGGTGGAGCTCTACGAGGAGAAGCCGATCGGCGTGACGCTGCCCCAGTACGTGACGCTGGAGATCTCCGAGGCCGACCCGGTGGTGAAGGGCCAGACGGCGTCGTCGTCCTACAAGCCGGCGATGCTGGAGAACGGCGTGAAGCTGATGGTGCCGCCGTTCATCGCGGCGGGCGAGAAGGTCGTCGTCGACACCGAGGAAATCACCTACGTTCGTCGTTCGGAATGATCCCGACGGCCCTCCCGGACGTTCTCCCACTGCCCGACATGAAAAACGCATAGGTAGATCGCGATGGCTCGCTCGGCGATCCTCAACGTAATGGTTTCGGCCGCAATGAAAGCCGGTCGCGCGCTGGCGCGCGATTTCGGCGAGGTCGAGAACCTGCAGGTGTCCCGCAAGGGACCGGGCGACTTCGTGTCCGCCGCCGACCGCCGCGCGGAGGAGATCATCCGCGCCGAGCTGGAAAAGGCCCGTCCGGGCTACTCGTTCCTGATGGAAGAGTCCGGCGCCCACAAGGGCACCGACGACCAGCACCGCTGGATCGTCGATCCCCTCGACGGCACCACCAACTTCCTCCACTCCATCCCGCTGTTTGCCGTGTCGATCGCGCTGGAGAGCCAGGGCCAGCTGGTGGCCGGCGTCATCCTCAACCCGGTGACCGACGAGCTCTACGTCGCCGAGAAGGGCCGCGGCGCCTTCCTCAACGACCGACGGCTCCGCGTCTCGGCGCGCCGCGACCTGCACGATGCGGTCATCGCCACCGGCGTTCCGCACCTCGGCCGGGGCGACCACGCGCGCTTCATGGCCGAGCTGAAGGCGGTGATGGGCGAGGTCTCCGGCATCCGCCGCGCCGGCGCCGCCTCGCTCGATCTCGCCTGGACCGCGGCCGGCCGCTACGACGCCTACTGGGAGCACGACCTCTCGCCCTGGGACGTCGCCGCCGGCATCCTGATGGTGCGCGAGGCGGGCGGATTCGTCTCCGATCTGGAAGACCGCGACCGCATCTTCGAGACCGGCTCGATCTGTGCCGGCACCGAGGAGGTCCGTCGCGATCTGCTCAAGCTCGTGCGCGGGGCGCGGCCCGGCGCAACCGGAAAATGAAGCCTCGGGTGCTCGAAATCACGGGTTCGTTTTCCGCAACAAACCGGCTATTTCTGGCCGTTGCAGGAAGGTAGCTGATCGATGGCCCGCGACCGTGACCCGTATCGCCTGGTGAACCCGCACGTCTATCTCGTGCGGATGGTGATCTTCCTGCTGATCACCGTCTTCCTCGGCCTGATCCTCAATCGGCCGATCAAGACGGCGTTCATGAGCAACCCGGGCCTCAACGGTCTGATCATCGGCGTCGGGCTGATCGGCGTCGCGCTGGCGTTCCGCCAGGTGATCCGCCTCTACGCCGAAATCAACTGGGTCAACAGCTACCGGGCCGGCCGCATCGACGAGCGCCGGACGCCGGCGCTCCTGGGGCCGATGGCCTCGCTGCTCGGCGGTCGCGCCGACGACAGCTATCTGAGCGCCACCGCCATGCGCTCGATCCTCGACACCATCGGAACCCGCCTCGACGAGGCGCGCGAGATCAGCCGCTACCTGACCGGCCTGCTGGTGTTCCTCGGCCTGCTCGGCACCTTCTGGGGCCTGTTGCAGACGGTCAGCTCGGTCGGCGCGACGATCCAGAACCTCGACGTGGGCGCGGGCGATGCGGGCGTCGTGTTCCAGGACCTCAAGGCCGGCCTCCAGGCGCCGCTCGCCGGCATGGGCACGGCCTTCTCCTCGTCGCTGTTCGGCCTCACCGGCTCGCTGATCCTGGGCTTCCTCGACCTGCAGGCCGGGCAGGCGCAGAATCGCTTCTACACCGACCTGGAAGACTGGCTGTCGACGGTCACCGAGATCGACGTCGCCCGCGCCGGCGACGGCAGCGGCGCGGCCGCGCTGCAGGCCCACGGCCTGCAGCAGGCGATCGACCGGTTGAACCGCACCATGAAGGAAAGCGGGACCGCGGCCACGCCGCCGGCGACCCAGGCGATGGCCAACCTCGCCGACGGGATCCAGGGGCTGGTCAATCATCTGCGCAGCGAGCAGAAGCTGATGCGCGAATGGGCGGAGTCCCAGGCCCAGCAGAACGTCCGCATCGAGAAGCTGCTGGAGCGTCTCAACACCGCGCTGGAACAGGAAGACCGCTAGGGCCGTCTCCGATCGGGTGATCTCCCCGATCGATAGGACATGGCCAGAGAATCAACATCTTGAGCACGTCCTCTGTGGTCGGATCGCTTCGATCCGGACGGGAACTGCTCCAGAATGGTCGAGCGCCGCGGGGTCCGGCAGGCGCCGGCCCCGGACGACAATCGCGAGGATCGTGACCGATGCCGCTCAGTGCCTCCCGACGCCGCCAGCCGCGGCCCGACTACTGGCCGGGCTTCGTCGACGCGATGGCGACGCTGCTGCTCGTCATCATCTTCCTGCTGTCCGTTTTCATGCTGGCGCAGTTCTTCCTCAGCCAGGAAATCTCCGGCAAGGATAATGCGCTCACCCGCCTCAACGCGCAGATCGCCGAGCTGACGAACCTGCTGGCGCTGGAGCGCGCCAACAGCGGCGGTCTGGAAGACCAGCTCGCGGTGCTGCAGGCCTCCATCCAGGACGTGGAGAGCGAGCGTGACAGCCTGCAGGGCCGCATCGCCGCCCTGCGCGCCGAGAACGAGGGGCCGGGCACCAGCGCGCTGCAGACCCAGCTCGCCGACGAGCGGCAGCTCAGCCAGCAGGCGCTGGCGCGGGTGGAACTGCTGAACCAGCAGCTCTCCGCGCTCCGCCGGCAGATCGCCGCGCTGGAAGCGGCGCTGGAGGCCTCCGAGGGGCGCGACCAGGAAAGCCAGACCCGCATCGCCGATCTCGGCCGCCGCCTGAACGTGGCGCTGGCGCAGCGCGTGCAGGAGCTGTCGCGCTACCGCTCGGACTTCTTCGGCCGGCTCCGGCAGCTCCTCTCCGACCGGTCCAACATCAAGATCGTCGGCGACCGGTTCGTCTTCCAGTCGGAGGTGCTGTTCCCGTCGGCCTCCGACCAGCTCAACCCGGGTGGCGAGGCGGAGCTGAACACGCTGGCGACCCAGCTCATCGAGCTCGGCAACGAGATCCCCGACGACATCGACTGGGTACTCCGGGTCGACGGCCACACCGACGCGCGGCCGGTCACCGGCGGCCGCTTCGCCTCCAACTGGGAGCTGTCGGCGGCGCGCGCCATCTCGGTGGTGAAGTATCTGATCTCGCGCGGCGTTCCGCCCGACCGGCTGGTCGCGGCGGGCTTCGGCGAGTACCAGCCGCTGGTGGAGGGCGACACGCCCGAGGCCTACGACCAGAACCGCCGCATCGAGCTCAAGCTCACCGAACGGTAGGGCATAGCGGCCGGGCGGATCCGCTCGCCCGTCTCTGCGATCAGCTGGGCAGCCGGGAGAGCCGCTTCTCGTCGTCGATGAGGATCAGGCTGTCGCGGTCGCCGGTGTTCCAGCGCCAGAGCACCAGGTTCATCTCGTCGGGTGGCGCTCCGCGCGCGAAGCTCGGCACCAGCATCCCCGCGTAGCCGGCCGACGACAGCGCCACCGCCAGATCCTGGGTGGGGACGGCGGCACCCCTGTGCATCCGCTCGCGCCAGCCCGTGTCGGCGAGATCGGCAGGCGTCAGCGACCAGGGGGCCAGCGCGTTCGGGGCCCGCGTATCGAAGATGGCGGCGAGGTCGGCCCGATAGGCGACCAGGGTCGTCGGCTGCAGCGCGCCGATCTGGTTGGCCTCGCGGATCGCGCCCTCCGGCGACAGCGACGTGTAGAGCGCTTCCATGCCGCGGGGATTGAACCGCCCGCCGAAGAGCGCCGCGCCCCGGCCCGACAGCGGCTGGCGGGCATGGACGGGGTTCAGGCTCCGGTAGAGCAGTCCGCGGAAGGATGGGTGCTCAGGCGTGGACGCCGGCATCGACGGCATCGATCAGCGTCATCACCTCGTCGGCGCGGCCGTCGCGCACAAGCTGCATGGCCGTCTGTCCGCCGAACCCGGCGAGCGGTTCGGAGCGGTACCAGGCGTAGGCGATGAGCGCCGATCCGAAGCGGGGCTCGACGCGGTTGAGGATTTCCAGCATCTCGCGCAGCCGCCGCTGGGTGCGGGCCGACTGGAGACGGCTGGTCCGCTGCAGGGCGTCCTTGCTGAGGCCGAGCGTCCGCGCCACCTCGTCGGCCGAGGTCCGCAGCTGGCCGGCGATCTTGCGCGGCGCGAAAAGTCCGTTCTCCGAGTATTCAGCCAGGTTCATGGCTCATATCCATGCCAGTTCGATACACGCAATATCGTGTCATCCGAACTGGCATGCAAGGGCGGGCCGGTGCCCCCGCCTTCCGACCCTCGGCCGACGCGCCGTGAGGCGTGTCGCCTACTCGGCGGCCGGATCGTAGGCCGCGCGGTCGCTCGCGGCCGGTGCCGCCGCCATCGCCGACCGCGAGGTGTCGAACTGGAGCCGGGCGAGGCGGGCGTAGAGCCCGTTGCGGGCGACGAGGCTCGAATGGTCGCCTTCCTCGACGATCTGGCCGCCATCCAGCACGAGAATCCGGTCCGCCGCCAGCACGGTCGCGAGCCGGTGGGCGATCACCAGCGTCGTGCGGCCGACCATCAGCTGTTCGAGCGCCGCCTGGACCAGCGTCTCGCTCTCCGCGTCCAGCGCGCTGGTCGCCTCGTCGAGCAGCAGGATGGGCGCATCCTTGAGGATGGCGCGGGCGATGGCGATCCGCTGGCGCTGGCCGCCGGACAGCGTCACGCCGCGCTCGCCCACCCGCGTCTCGTAGCCGTTCGGCAGGTCGCGCACGAAGCCGTCGACCCGGGCGGCCTCGGCGGCGGCGATCACCTCGGCCTCGCTCGCGTCCGGCCGGCCGAAGCGGATGTTCTCCATGATCGTCGTCGCGAAGACGGTGGAATCCTGCGGCACGATGGCGATCCGGCTGCGCACCTCGAACGGGTCGGCGGCGCGGATGTCGGTGCCGTCGATGAGGATGCGGCCCGACGCCGGGTCGTAGAAGCGCAGCAGCAGGTGGAACAGCGTCGACTTGCCGGCGCCCGAGGGGCCGACGATGGCGACCGTGGCGCCCGCCTGGATGTCCGCCGACACCCCGTTCAGCACCGGCAGGTTGCCGCCGGCTGGATAAGCGAAGCTGACGTCGTCGAAGCTGACGTCGCCGCGCGGCGGCGAGGGCAGGGCGGCCGGCGCGTCAGGGCTGCCGATCTCGGTGCGCTCGGCGAGCAGGCCGGCGAGGCGTTCGGCGGCGCCGGAGGCCTGGGCGACCTCGCCCCACACCTGGCTCAGCTGTCCGAGCGCGCTGGAGGCGAGCACCGCGTACAGCACGAACTGGCCGAGCGTGCCGCCGGTGGTGGTGCCGTCGAGCACGTCCTGGGCGCCCACCCACAGCACCGCGACGACGCTCGCCGACACCATGAAGATGGCGATGCCCGTCAGCAGGGCGCGGGAGGCGGTGGCCGCGCGGGCGTTGTCGAACGCCGCCTCGACTTCCGTGTCGAAGCGCCGCGCGGCGGCGGCCTCGGCGGTGAACGCCTGCAGGGTCCGCACCGCGCCGATCGCCTCGATGGCGAACGACGAGGCATCCGCCAGCGTGTCCTGGGCGAGGCGGGAGCGCCGCCGCACCGAGCGGCTGAACGCCACCAGCGGCAGCACGATGAACGGGATGGCCAGCAGCACCATCGCCGACAGCCACGGGCTGGTGACCACCATCATCACGGCGGCGCCGATGAACAGGAACAGGTTGCGCAGCGCGATCGACGCGCTGGCGCCGACGGCGGCCTTGATCTGGGTGGTGTCGGCGGTCAGCCGCGACACGATCTCGCCGGAGAGCGTCCGGTCGAAGAAGGCGGGCGACAGCCGGGTCACGTGGGCGAACACGTCGGAGCGCACGTCGGCGACGACGCGCTCGCCGAGCCAGGTGACGAAGTAGAAGCGCATGGCGCTGGCCGCCGCCAGCACGGTGACGACGACGATCAGCATCATGAAATACTGGTCGATGAAGCTCGAATCCGCCTGGTCGAAGCCGTGGTCGATCATCCGGCGGACCGCCAGTGGCAGCGCCAGCGTGGCGATCGACGCGGCGATCAGGGCGAACAGCGCCAGCGCCACGTGCCAGCGGTAGCGCAGGACGTACGGAACGAGGTGGCCGAGGGGCCGCAGCTTCGGGCGCTTGCGCTTGCCCTCCGATGCCGCCGCGGGATCCGCCTCCGGTGTGGTTTGTCCGTTTCGTGCCACCACGGCCTCTTTCCAACGTTTTAAAGCTTGAAGTCGTGCGTTGGTGTTGCGCCGGGCCTTCCGGTCTTGTCAACGCGCGTATGGTCCCAGGCGTGGCCGGCGGGCCTTGCGTTGCCATGCGCCCCGGGCTATATCGGCCTCCTTGTGGCGCAGCGTCGCGGATCGACGATCCCGAAGCCGTGGCCGACAATCCAGTTCCCAAGCGACGTACGAGCACTGGCCCAGGGGTCGGCTCTCGTCGGTGTCCCTCCGGCGCGCTGCCGTGACGGACGGTGCAGTTTGCGCGATCAGGCGAAGCGAACGATGAAGAAAGACATCCATCCCGACTATCATCGGGTCACGGTCGTGATGACCGACGGCACCGAGTTCCTTACCCGCTCGACCTACGGCGAGGAAGGCGACACGATCCGTCTCGACATCGACCCGAGCACGCACCCGGCGTGGACCGGCGGCGAGACGCGTCTTCTCGACCGCGGTGGCCGCGTGTCGCGCTTCAAGAGCAAGTACAAGGGCATCCTCGGCAACTGAGGCGTCCGGGCGGCCCAAGGCCGCGGGACGACCGGTTGACGCCGGAGCGCTTCTCCTCGGCCGGTTCGGTTCTTGGGGGAAAGTCTCGGGCTTCCGGGAGCTTAAATCGGGCGCGGTCGGATCTTCCGGCCGCGCCTTTTTGCGTTCCGGGACCGGCCGTAGCGTTCGCCCCGGGACGGCGGGGAAGGGGCGCCGCGCTCCGGACAAAAAAAGAGCCGCCAACGAGGGCGGCTCTGAAGTCAATTTGAGGAGGCGTCAAACGGAGTGGACGAACCACTCGGATCCAGCGGGCTGGATGACCCCTTCATAGATTGGAAACCTTACCGGGCCGTTAACGCTGCCGACGGATTGCCGGGCCGGATGCGAAAAAACCCGTCCGGCCGGCTCATGCGGCCGCAAGCGTCTCCTCGATCCGCGCCAGCGCCCGGTCGACGGTGTCGCCGGTGTGGTAGCAGCCGAAGCCGAAGCGGAGCCGGTCGCCGCGCACGTCGGTGACCACGCCGGCCTCCAGCAGCCGCGCGTGCAGGTCCGCCGCCCGGGGCGTCTCGAAGGTCAGGAAATGGCCGCGCTCGACGCCCGCCCCCACCGGGGTCACCAGGCGCGCGTCGGTCAGCAGCGCGATCCCAGCCGCCGACACCCCCTCCAGGAACCGGTCCTGCAGGCCCAGCACGTGGGCGTGGATCGCCGGCACGGTCAGCCCGATCCCGTCCATCCATTCGAACACCGCGCGCATCCGGTAGAGCCCGCTCGGGTCGAAGGTGGAGCCGAAGAAGCGGTTGCCGTCGGTGGGGTAGGCGACGCCGCCGTCGGACCGCTCGAGCGCCGAGAACGCCGCGTACCAGCCGGTGTCGCGCGGCCGCTCGCCGTAGCCCGGCGGGCAGTGCAGGAAGCAGCACCCTTCGCCGCTCATGGCGTACTTGTAGCCGCCGGCGAGGTAGAAGATCCGGTCCGCCACCGCCGAGAGGTCGGTCGGCACCGCCATGAAGCCGTGGTAGGCGTCGAGGACGATGACCGTCTCCGGATCGGGCACGGCGGCGGCGAGTGCCGCGATGTCCGGCCCGATGGCGCCCGACGAGAAGAACACGTGGCTGACGAACACCAGGTCGTGGGGGCGCACGGTCGCGGCCGCCGCCAGCCGCTCGGTGAAGCCGGCGAACGGCTCGGCCGGCACCCGGTCGACCACGACGAGCCCCGCCTCCTCCAGCCGCGCGATCTGGCGGGAGAAGGAATGGAACTCGGCGTCGCTGGCGAGGATGCGGACGGGCCGGTCGGCGGGGAAGCACGACAGCAGCCGCTTGACGAACTCGTGGGTGTTGGGCGCGAAGGCAATCGTCGTCGCGTCGGGCAGCGACAGCCGCGCCGCGATGCCCCGCTGCACCGCCGGGACGACCTCGCCGAACACGGTGGCCCATTTCTGGTCGACGTGCAGCGCCGCGTCGGACCAGGCGCGGTGCTGGCCCTTTTCGCTGGCGTCCGGCCAGAAATGATGGCTGTGGGCGGCAAGGTGCAGCCGTTCGGGTGCCGCGCCCAGGAAGCGGCTGAAGTGGGCGGTGAGATCCAGGCTCACGCGGCCGGCTCCTCGGAATAGACGAACTGCATCATCCGCTCGACCTCGCGCGGCAGCGCCGGCAGCGCCGACCGCGGGATGAGGTAGGTCGACAGGTGGAAGAGGTCGGTGAAGATCTTGTGCTTCTCGGCGGTCTGGCGCAGGTAGTCGTGGCCCGACGAGCCGCCGGTGCCGATCTTCACGCCGATCATCCGCTGCACCATCAGCGCGTGCCGGTAGCGCCACAGCGTCATCGTCTCGTCGATGTCCATCAGCGTCTGGAAGATGCGGCTCGGCACGTGCAGCACCGGGCGGTCGTTGTAGACGGTGATGAACAGCGCCGCCTGCACGGCCTTCGGCGACATCCGCCACGCCCCCTGGTGGGCTTCCGGCTCGAACAGCGCCTTGAAGGATTCCTTGGCCTTTTCCAGCGCCCGGGCTTCGGCTTCCCGCTGCTCCTCGTCCAGGCCTTCGTTGGCACGCAGCGTGCGGATGTCCTTGGTCAGGAAATCCAGCACGGCCTCGCGGTAGGCCTCGGAGAAGGCGAAGCTGCCGGCCTTCACGAAGGGGGTGCGCGCCAGCCACGCGTCGAGCTGCTCGATCAGCGACGGATGGCTCTCCGCCGCGCCCAGAAGCTTGCTTTCCTCCGGCTTCAGGCGGCTGTGGACGCCGGTCCCGTCATACAGCATCCGCTGGTTCGGGCCGAGCCCGAGGCGCGTCTCGACGAGGCGGAACTGCAGCGACTGGAAGCCTGAGCCGGAGGTGAGCAGGTCGCGGAATTCCAGGAAGTCCTGGGAGGTCATGGTCTCCAGCACGTCGATCTGGTTGACCAGCAGCTTCATGATCTCGTTCACCCGCAGCAGCGAGTGCAGGATCTGGCCCATCCGCCAGTCGTCGACGGGGGCATGGGAGAAGTTCGCCTGAACCCGGTCGAGCTCGTGCAGGATCTGCTTGAACCACAGCTCGTAGGTCTGGTGGATGATGATGAAGAGCATCTCGTCGTGGGCTTCCCGCCCGACCTTGACGCTCTGGAGGTCCTGCGCGTTCAGGATCCTGTCGAGGCTGAGATAGTCGGCGTAGCCGATCTCGGTTCCGGTGGGAGATGCCATTGTGCTCACCTGGGTTCGGAGTGTCTGCCCGAGACTATCCGACCTGACGAGACGCTTTAAGCTTAAAATGTTTGCGGCCCCGGGGCGCCTGGAGGGCAGGGGGGCCGCACGTCGCGCCGGTCCGGCACGCGATCCGCGCCGGACACGGATGTCCGGCGCGGGCTCTCTCGTCCGGGGCCCTGCGTGGGGCCCGGACCGTCTACTGGAGCTCGTTGGCGATCATGCAGAGCTCGGCCACCGAATTGTCGAAGCGCGCCGGGTTGGCGAGCACGTCCTGACACTTCGTCATCAGCGCCTCGCGCTCGGTCGGCGACATGGCGCCAAGCCGCGCCGCCACTTCCTGCGAGGTGATCGAGCCGGTGCTGGCGCCGGTCACGTTCGAGCCGGCCGCACCGTCGAGCCCGGTCGCCCCGGGCGTCGCTCCGGCCGTGGCCTGGCCCGTGCCGCCACCGGCGGTGCCGCCACCCGGCGTTCCACCGGCTGTGCCGCCACCGGCCGAGACGCCGACGCCTGCATTGGTTCCGCCGGTCCCGCCGACCGACGCACCGACGCCCGCGTTGACCCCGCTGCCGCCGCCGATCGAGGCGCCGGCACCCGCGTCGACACCGCTGGTGCCGCCCACGGACGCGCCGGCCCCGGCATCCACACCCGTGCCGCCGCCGACGCTGGCTCCGACGCCCGCGTCGACGCCGTCGGTCCCGCCCACGGACGCGCCCGCGCCGGCATCCACGCCGGTGCCGCCACCGACGCTTGCGCCCACGCCGGCATCGACGCCGCTCGCGCCGCCGACCGATGCGCCGGCACCCGCGTCAACGCCCTGTCCGCCGCCTGCGGTTGCGCCGGCACCGGCATTGGCGCCGTCGGCGCCGCCCGCGGACACGCCCACGCCGGCGTCCACGCCGCTGCCGCCGCCCACTCCGACACCCGCACCGACCCCGACGCCCCCCACGTCGGCGCCGGCGCCGACTCCGACCCCGCCACCTCCGGTTCCGCCCACGCCCTGGGCTCGAACCTCGGTGCCGGCGACCATCATCACGGCGCAAACCGCGGCCACGGCACAACCTGTCAGCATGTGATTCCTGAGATGTCGCATCCCACTCTCCTCCAAAGGTGTGACAACCATCGGGTGAGTAAGTTGTGGTTGACGCGACTTGTTCCGAAGAATCTCAGGATGCTGCCGGAAAAATGACTCGGTGTTCGATCTGGGGAAGGGGGTCGCGGCCCCGAAAAATGACCGCGACCTCTAAGGTTACCGCTGGATTCGCAGGCCGCAATAATCGCGGTACTGCTTGGGGTAGTCTTTCAGGTGGTTGAGTACGTCAACGCACCACTCGCGCTCGTTGACGCCATACGGCAGGCCGCTCGAGGAGGGAGCCGTGGTCGTGCTGCTGCCATGGCTTGCCAGTCCGAAACCCGACCCGCCACGGTCACGGTTGCCGTTGCCGCTCTGGTCGCCGCCACCCGAGCCTTCGGAGGTCGGGCTGCCGCCCTGGTGGTTGTCGACTCCGCCATGACCGCCGGTGTCATGTTCGCCGCCACCGGACGGATCACCCCCACCCGAATCTCCGCCGCCGGAGGGACCATCACCGCCTGAGTGACCGCCGCCGCCTGGGCCGCCGCCGCCACCGGGACCGCCACCGCCACCGGGGCCACCGCCACCGCCGGGACCACCGCCACCGCCGGGACCACCGCCACCGCCGGGACCGCCGCCACCGCCGGGACCACCGCCTCCGCCGGGACCACCGCCTCCGCCGGGACCACCGCCTCCGCCGGGACCACCGCCTCCGCCGGGACCGCCACCACCGCCGGGACCGCCGCCATCACCAGGACCACCACCGCCACCGGGACCATCGCCTCCGCCGTGGCCGCCGCCATCACCGGGACCGCCGCCATCGCCCGGGCCGCCGCCACCGCCGCCGGGGCCACCGCCGCCGCCACCGGTGGCGACGAGGAATTCATGGCCGGTTTCCAAGGACGGGGTTTCGGCACGAACGCCAGCCAGCGGGACCGCGTCGAAGCCGGTGGCGGCGAGAGGCCGTGTCGTCATGGGAGCGCCTGTCGGGACGTCGGCCTGTGCCGACGGTGTCGCCGTCATGAACGCGCAAAGAGCTATCGTGGCGCAGCTTGCCGCTGACGCCATTCTGGGAAATCGCATTATTTCTTCCTGATTTTCGGATAATACAGTCATTGTCCAGGAAGAAGTGCCTCGAACTCCGCAGGTTCCGGATATTATTTGAAAACTAACAAATCTTAATCTCCCGCATAGGTATAGATTAACATATATTACTTATTATTACATTTTAGATTGCGTTTTGAGCCCGCGGTCTCTTCGAAACGTATTTTCAATTGCATTGCGAATGATTGTAATTCCGGCGTTCTGCCCAAGCATCATGATGGACTCCGGATGGAACTGGACCGCCGCGACCGGCTCGGTGGCGTGCTCGATGGCCATGATGGATCCGTCGTCGGTGGTGGCGGTCACCAGAAGGTCGGCCGGCAGGCGGACGGGATCCGCGACGAGCGAATGGTAACGGCCGACGGGGAAGCTGTCGGGCAGCCCCTCGAACAGCCGGGTGGCTGGTTTCGCCTTCACCCGCGAGCTCTTGCCGTGCACGGGAACGTCGAGCTGGCGCAGGCTCCCGCCGTAGGCTTCCACCAGGGCCTGCAGCCCCAGGCAGACCCCGAAGATCGGCAGCGCGTGGCGGCGCGCGGTGGCGATGCTGGCGGCGCAGTCGAAGTCCGACGGCCTGCCCGGGCCGGGCGACAGCACCACCATCTCGGGAGCCAGGCGATCGATGTCCGCATCGGTGATCGGGCCGCGCATGGTCGTCACCTCGGCGCCCGCCTGGCGCAGGTAGTTGGCCAGTGTGTGGACGAACGAATCCTCGTGGTCCACCAGCAGCACCCGGCGGGTGGGCGGGGCGGCCGGAGCCGCCGTTGGCGCGGCGCCGCTGGCATTGCTGCCGGCGGTGCGGATCGCGGCGATCATCGCGGAGGCCTTGAGCTCGGTCTCGCGCTCCTCGGCCTCGGGCTCGGAATCGGCGAGCACCGTGGCTCCGGCGCGCACCTCCGCGACCCCGTCCTTGATGCGCACGGTGCGGAGCGTCAGGCCGGTGTTCATGTCGCCGTTGAAGTTGAGCAGGCCCACGGCACCGCCGTACCAGAAGCGCGGGCTGCGCTCGTGCGCCTCGAGGAAGCGCATCGCCCACGGCTTCGGCGCGCCGGTCACCGTCACCGCCCAGGCGTGGGAGAGGAAGGCGTCCAGCGCGTCGCGGTCGTCCAGCAGCGTCCCCTCGATGTGGTCGACGGTGTGGATCAGCCGGGAATAGAGCTCGATCTGCCGGCGGGCGAGCACGCGCACGCTGCCTGGCACGCAGACGCGGCTCTTGTCGTTGCGGTCGACGTCGGAGCACATGGTCAGCTCCGTCTCGTCCTTCTCGGAATTGAGCAGGCGGCGGATCTGGGCCTCGTCCTCGATGGCGTCGCGGCCGCGGGCGATGGTGCCGGAGATCGGGCAGGTCTCGACGCGCTTGCCGGTGACGCGGACGAACATTTCAGGCGACGCGCCGACGACGTATTCGCCGTCGCCCAGGTTGATGAGGAAGCCGTAGGGGCTCGGGTTGATGTCGGTCAGGCGGCGGCTGACGGCGGCCGGCGATGCCGCGCACGGCTCGCGGAACACCTGGCTCGGCACCACCTCGAACAGCTCGCCGCGGGCGAACGGTCCGAATGCCTTGGCAACCGTCTGGGCGTACTCGCCCGGCCGGTGGTCGCCTTCGGGCGCGGCGTCGAGGTCGGGGGCGTAGGGGCGGCGTTCGCCGCCGCGCTCAAGGCCGTCGGTCGCCTCGCCGTCGACGGTGAAGTCGTAGGCGTAGACGGTGGCCGTGCGGCCGTAGTGGTCGACCACCAGGATCTCGTCGGGAAAGTACAGCACCAGGTCGCGCTGGCCGGCCTCGCGCGGCACCTGCTTCTCCACCGGCTCGAACTGGTAGACGAGGTCGTAGCCGAAGGCGCCGGCAAGCCCGAGCTTGTCGTCCTCGTGGCTGGCGAAATGGGCGATCAGGGCGCGCACCACGCTGAACACCGACGGCTGCCGGCTGCGTTCTTCCTCGGTGAACGTGGCCTCCGACGGCACCACCCGCAGCGTGATGCGGTCGGCCTCGGTGGTCCGGTCGGCGACGAAATCGAGATCGGCGAGGGCGGCGGAAAAGGCCGGCAGCAGCACCCGGCCGCGGCCGTTCAGCGCCGAGATGGTCACGTCGTAGCCGGTGGCCTCGATGGCGACGGGCGGATTGACGAGCGCGAAGTCCCAGCGCGTGTAGCGGCCGGGATACTCGTAGGTGGACGAGAACACGGCGCCGCGCTCGGCGTCGAGACGCGCGATCCACGACGCGGTCGCGTCCGCGTAGGCGATCTCGCGGCTGATGCGCCGGACGGAAACGCCGCCGGCCGTGGTGTAGAGGGTTTCTGCGGTCGTCCGCATCGTCGAAGCTCCCGGTGAACGGGGAACGATCGGAGACAGATGACACCTGTTGCCGCCGGTCGGTCCCGGGCGGCACAGTCGATTGGGTATGGGGTCCCTACCGCGCCGCCAATGAAGCGACGCGCCACCAGCGCGCGGAAAGGAAGGACCCGGTCATCATGGACGCTAGCGTTACGCAACCTCGGCGCGGCTGGCAACTCGAAATCGCAGCCGGCCCCAGCCCGCCGCTCGCCAGCGCGGCGAAGCACCCTGGCGGAACCGTCGCCCGCTGATAGGGTTCGCTCCAAGATTCGAAAACAAGAGCATGCGGGAGAATGCCCATGGCGGATCCGATCCTCGCCATCGACCAGGGAACGACCTCGAGCCGGGCGATGCTGTTTTCCGGCCCCACCCGGGTCGCGGCCATCGCCCAGGAGGAGTTCGCCCAGGCCTATCCGCGGCCGGGCTGGGTGGAGCACGATCCGGCGCTGATCTGGGAGACGACGCTCCGCACGGCCCGCGACGTGCTCGCCAAGACGCGGACGGCGCCCGAGGCGGTGGCCGCGATCGGCATCACCAACCAGCGCGAGACCACGCTCGTGTGGGACCGCGAGACCGGCCGTCCCATCGCCCGCGCCATCGTCTGGCAGGACCGGCGGACCCACAAGGTCTGCGAGGAGCTCCGGGCGGGCGGGTCCGAGCCGCTGGTCACCGAGCGCACCGGGCTGATCGTCGATCCCTACTTCTCCGCCACCAAGATCGCCTGGCTGCTCGACCACGTCGACGGCGCGCGGGAGGCGGCGGAAGCCGGCCGGCTCGCCTTCGGCACGGTCGACTGCTGGCTGGTCTGGCAACTCACCGGCGGCCGGGTGCACGCGACCGACGCCACCAACGCCTCGCGCACCATGCTCTACGACATCCGCCGCAACCGCTGGGACGAGGAGCTGTGCGCCCTGTTCCGGGTGCCGATGGCGATGCTGCCGGAGGTGCTCGACAGCGACGGTGACTTCGGCACCACCGATCCCGACCTCCTCGGCGCGGCGATCCCGATCCGCGGCGTCGCCGGCGACCAGCAGGCGGCGACGCTGGGGCAGGCCTGCTTCCGGCCGGGCATGATGAAGGCCACCTACGGCACCGGCGCGTTCGTGCTTTTGGTCACCGGCAACGAGCCGGTTGTCTCCTCCAACCGGCTGCTCACCACCGTGGCCGTGCGGCGCGGCGGCGAGACCCGCTATGCCCTGGAGGGCGCCATATTCGCCGCCGGCTCCACGGTGCAGTGGCTGCGCGACGGGCTCGGCCTGATCGGCTCCGCCTCGGAAGCGGGCCCGCTCGCCGCCCGCGCCGACGACGACCAGGAGGTCTACATGGTGCCGGCCTTCACCGGCCTCGGCGCGCCGTGGTGGGACCCGGAGGCGCGCGGCGCGATCTACGGGCTCACGCGGGGAACCGGACCGGCCGAGCTCGCCCGCGCCGCGCTGGAGGCGGTCTGCTACCAGACCGGCGACCTCTACGCCGCCATGCGGGAGGACTATTCCGGCGGCGAGGCCACCGTGCTCCGGGTCGACGGCGGCATGGCGGTGAGCGACTGGACCATGCAGCGCCTCGCTGACCTGCTCGCCGCCCCGGTCGACCGGCCGACGATTCCCGAGACGACGGCGCTTGGCGCCGCCTGGCTGGCGGGCCAGGCCGCCGGCGTCTGGCCGGACGAGGAGGGCTTCGCCCGCATGTGGGCCAGGGACCGCCGCTTCGAGCCGGAGATGGGATCGGAGGAACGCGAGCGACGCGTCGCCGGCTGGAAGACCGCCGTCCGGCGCACCCTGACCGAGGGATCCGGTCGGAACCCATCCGTATCGGGATGACGGCGCGCGCATGCGTGTGCGCGAGCGGGGCCGGTCGGCCGGCTGCGCGCGAAAACGCAAGGTTGCAGGGGCGGCCGCGCGCGGAAACGCGCAATAACGCGCAGAATCGCGCAGCCGACGCGTGCGCACCGCGCCTGCGCGCAGCCCGAAAACGATGCGTCGGGAACGTCTTATCCCCGGCCTCCAGCCGGACCGAAGGCGCCGCACGCCCTTTCGGAGCGTGCCGCGATCGGCTAGTAATGGAGCCACACTCGGTCGGACCTTTGCAACCGCCAAGGAGCTGTCAAAGCTTGCGGTTGGCAACCCGGCCACATCAGGAGGGAGTGTTACATGGCAATCAATCGTTGGATGACGGCAGCGTCCGTCGTCGCGCTCACCGCGGCCGCCTTTGCCGGCCCGGCCCTTGCCCAGGACATGAAGATCGGCGCGCTGATGCCGATGACCGGCGACCTGTCGGCCTATGGTGAGGCGGACCTCAGCGGCATTCAGCTCGCCGCCGAAGAGATCAACGCGGCCGGCGGCAAGGTCGAGATCGTCGTCGCCGATACCCAGACCAACCCGCAGGCCGGCGTCGACGCCGCCCAGAAGCTGGTCAACGTCGAGGGCGTGAACGCCATCGTCGGCGCGCTGTCGTCGGGCGTGACCATCCCGGTCGCCACCTCGATCACCAGCCGCGAAGGCGTCCTGCAGATCACCAGTGCCTCCACGTCGCCGACCATCACGACGCTGAAGGACAACGACTTCCTGTTCCGCACCGTGCCGTCCGACGCCTTCCAGGGCATCGCGCTGGCCAAGCTGGTGAAGGAAAAGGGCGTCAACGACGTCTCGATCATCTACGTCAACAACGCCTACGGCCAGGGCCTCGCGGATGCGTTCGCCAAGGCCTACCAGGGCATGGACGGCAAGGTGACGGAGTCGATCCCGTTCGAGGCCGGACAGGCCTCCTACCGTGGTGAACTGCAGCGCGCGAAGACCGGTGACGCCGAGGCCCTCGTGCTGGTCGCCTACCCGGAAAACGGCACGGTGATCCTGAAGCAGTCGCTGGAAGGCGGCTATTTCGACAAGTTCATCTTCACCGACGGCATGAAGGCCCCCGAGGTCATCGAGCAGATCGGCGCCGACTACATGAACGGGTCCTACGGCTCCGTTCCGCAGTCGCCGGAGAGCGAGGGTCTGACCAAGTTCCAGGACGCCTACAAGGCGAAGAACGGCCAGATCCCGCCGCTGCCGTACATCGACACCGCCTATGACGCGACCATGCTGATCGCGCTGGCCGCGGTGAAGGCCGGCTCGAACGACCGCAAGGCCGTCCGCGACGCGCTGCGCGACGTCGCCAATCCTCCCGGCGAAAAGGTCGGCCCGGGCGACTACGCCAAGGCCGTCGAGCTCCTCAAGGCCGGCAAGGACATCAACTACGAAGGTGCTGCCGGCTCCCAGGACTTCGACGAGAACGGCGACGTTCCCGGCACCATCGGCATGTGGTCCTTCGAGGACGGCAAGATCGCCGACGGCGGCCTGATCAAGCTGGACTGATCCGGGTGGCCGGGCCTTTTGCCCGGCACTCCAGATGAGACGACAGGGGCGCGGATCCGGCAACGGTCCGCGCCTTTTTCTCGCGCGGGCGGAGGCATGCGCGCGGCCGCGTCCCTCCCGGTCCGGTGGAACGCCCATCGACAAGCGGCGGACGCGGATTCAATATCGCCCGCACTGCCTGGTCGACCATATCGCTGCGATCGGCCCGGAATGTCCCCAGTTCGGAATGTGGCGCCCATGAAAATTCTGCGTTTGCTGGCCGTCCTCGTCGGTTTTGCGGCCCTGGCCGGGTGCATGCAGGTGAGCACCCAGGTCGATGCCTACTCGGTCATCCCCGCCGACATCGAGCCCAAGACGGTTTACATCGCGCCCTACAAGGGCATGGACGGCTCGTCGCTGGCCTGGCAGGCCAACGCGGCGCTCGTCGCCCAGGTCCTGGCGGAAAGGGGCTACACCCGGGTGGCGACCCGCAAGCAGGCGCGTCTCGTCGCCTTCTTCGGCTTTGCCGTCGACCAGGGCGAGCGCGTCACCACCCCCTATCTCATCCCCCAGTGGGGCTACGTCGGCTACGGGCCCGGCTGGTACGGGCCCGGGCCGGGCTTATACGGCCCGGGCTGGGGTGGCGGGGTCTATTTCGGCGGGCCGGGGCCCTACTGGGGCTGGGGCGGGCCGCAGATCGGCGTCGTCGGCTACACCACCGCGCTGCGCACGGAGACCGTCTTCACCCGCTCGGTGTCCATCGACATGATCGACACGCGCATCGGCAAGCAGGTGTTCCAGGCGCGGGCGGTCAGCCGCGGCGCCTGCGGGCTGTTCGCTCCGGTGGCCGAGCCGATCGTTCGCGCCGCGCTCAAGCAGTTCCCCCTGGGCGTGTCCGGAACGATCACGCTGCCCCAGTCCGACAGCTGCTGAGGCGGAGCCTGGTCTAGGATGGCCGTGCCGCCGGGCGGAAATGGCCGCGGCGGCCGAGCCACCACAGCAGGGCCAGCCCCGGGATCGCGGCCAGCGCGGTGACGGCGAAGAAGACGATCCAGCCCACCGCCTCGGCGGCGTAGCCGGAGGTGGCCGCCAGTACGGTCCGTCCGACCGCCGACAGCGCCGCCAGCAGGGCATACTGGGTGGCGGTGTGGCGGGCGTCGGTGCACAGGCTGGAGATGTAGGCGACGAAGACCACCGTCCCGAGGCCGCCGGTGAAGTTCTCCACCGCGATGGTGACCGACAGCGCCCAGACCTCGGGCCCCATCATCGCCTGCCACGAGAACACCAGGTTCGAGGCCATCTGCAGCAGCCCGGCGATCCACAGCGCCCGGTACATGGGCAGCGCCTTCGCCATGGCGCCGCCGGCGAACCCGCCAAGCAGCGCCGCGGCGAAGCCGACGCCCTTGACGATGCCCGCGTAGGCGGCCTTGGAGAAGCCGATGTCGATCACGAACGGGGCCGTCATCACCCCCGCGAAGGCGTCGCAGAACTTGTAGAGCACCACGAACAGCAGGATCGCCAGGGCGTCCTTGCGGGTGAGGAACTCGTGGAACGCCGCGTAGGCGGTGGTGGCGACGCGCAGCAGCGGGTTCTGCTCGGGGGCGGGGATCTCGCCCAGATGGGCCTCGCCCGGCCGGACGGGGGCTTCGGCGGGCTCTCGGCCCGGCTCGGTCGCCAAGAGCGTCGTCACCATGCCGATCAGCACGAGCCCGGCCATGCCGGCATAGGCCCAGCCCCAGGCGTCCGCCAGGGCGAAGCCGCGAAGCTGCAGGGCTGCCACCAGCAGGGCAGCGCCGGCGGTCGAGGACAGCATGCCGACCCGGTAGGCCGAGACGAACCAGGCCATGCCGGCCGCCTGCTCCTCGTCGGGAAGGCTTTCGACGCGGAACGCGTCGATGACGATGTCCTGTGTCGCCGAGGCGATGGCGACCAGCACGGCGCCGAACGCCACGGCCCACGGCACCAGCGTCGGGTCGAGGACGCCGAGGTAGAGGATCGCGGCGATCAGCAGGATCTGGGAGAAGATCAGCCAGCCCCGGCGCCGGCCGAGGAGCCGTGACAGGATCGGCACCCGTGTCGCGTCGACGATCGGCGCCCACAGGAACTTGATCGTGTAGGGAATGCCGGCGAGCGAGAACAGGCCGATGGTCGACAGGTCGACGCCCTGGTCGGCCATGCGCAGCGCCAGCGTCGAGCCAGACAGCGCCAGCGGCAGGCCGGACGCGAAGCCGAGGAACAGGACGATCAGCACCCGGCGTTTCAGGAACACCGCCAGCGCGGCCCTGAATCGGTCCCTGCGCGAGGCCTTCGGTTCCGGGGCCTCGTCGGTGGTCACTGACGGCACGGATTGACCCTATGTCTTGCGACGGGCGATGGGCTTCGGCCGCTCTTCGGGCAGCATGCCCTGGGGACGGGTGAGCAGCACGACCTGCAGCAGCACGCCCACGAGCAGCACGCGCGCCGAGCTCGCCTGGGTGGCGTATTCGGGCGGCAGCCGGCTCGCCAGCGTCTCGGTGCCCGACCAGACCAGCCACACCACGATGGAGCCCAGCAGGGTCCCCTTGTTGTTGCCGCTGCCGCCGGCGATCAGCATCACCCAGACGATGAAGGTGGCGAACACCGGCTCGAAGGCGTCCGGCGAGATGAAGCCGATGAAGTGGGCATAGAGCGCCCCGGCGAAGCCCATGATCGCCGAGCCGAACACGAACGCCTGCAGGCGGAAGATGCGCACGTTCTTGCCGGCGGCCTCCGTCGCGTCCTCGTTGTCGCGGATCGCCCGCAGCACGCGACCCCACGGGGCGAGGCGGGCGCGCTCGACGAGGAAATAGACGAGCGCGAGACTGACCAGCACCACGGCGAGGAAGACCAGGCCGGAGTCCTTGCCGTCGGTGAACGGGCGCGGGATATCGGCGATGCCGCGCACGCCGTGGGAGAGCCACTGCTCGTTCTGGAACACGAAGCGGATGATCTCGGCGATGCCGATGGTGGCGATCGCCAGATAGTCGGATCTGAGGTTGACCGTGATCATGCCGATCAGCAGCGCGATGACCCCCGACAGCACGATCGCGGAGGCCGCGCCGACCAGGAACGGCATGCCGAAGCCGCCGACATGTTCGGGGTTGGGCCCGCCGGTCAGGATCGCCGTCGTATAGGCGCCGATGGCGTAGAACCCGGCGATGCCGATGTTGATCTGCCCGGTCAGGCCCCACTGCACGTTCAGGCCGAGGGCGAGGATCGCATAGATCGAGACCGTCGACAGGAAGAAGACGAGATAGCCGGCGAGGCCGCTCAGCTCCATGACGCGTCTCCGCTCAAGAGGGGAAGGGGCGAGGCGATCACAGCGACGTCCCCTTGAAGATGCCCGTCGGGCGCACGATCAGCATCAGCACCAGGAGCGCGAACGCCACGGCGTGCTTGTAGCCGGGGTCGATCACCATGGTGGACAGCTCCATCGAGATGCCGATGACGAGGCCGCCGACGATGGCGCCGTAGGGGCGCCCGATGCCGCCGAGAATGGCCGCGGCGAAGACCGGCAGCAGCAGCCGCCATCCCATGACGGGGTGGAGGCGCGTGTCCATGCCGAGGAACACGCCGGCGACGGCGGCGAGCGCGGCGGCGATCACCCAGGTGATCAGGATCATGCGATAGGCGGGGATGCCGGAGATCCGGGCCAGATCCATGTTGTCGGACATGGCGCGCATCGCCTTGCCGAACTTGGAGCGCGACAGGAACAGGTGCAGCGCGAGGATGATCACGATGGTGCCGCCGACGATCCAGAAATGGTCGGGCCGAATGACGATGCCGGCGTAGCGGATCGGCATCTGGATGCCCGACTTGAAGACCTGCGGCGACGGGCCGGCGAAGAGCTGGATGGCGCTGCGCAGGATGAGGGCGACGCCGAACGACGAGATCAGCAGGATGATCGGATGGCTCGACCTGAGCGGCCGGTATAGCAGCACCTCGGCGGCGAGCGCGACGGCCACGGAAAAGACGATCGCGGCTGGAATGGCGAGGATCGGCGAGACGCCGGTCAGCGTCACCCCGACGAGCGCGCCGTAGGCGCCCACCGTCATCACGTCGCCGTGGGCAAAATGGGCAAAGCGCAGGATCGAGAACACCAGCGAGACGCCGATTGCGCCGAGCGCCAGGATCGACCCGGTCACGATACCGTAGACGACGAGTTGCAGGACATCGGTCACGAGCGTCGATCCATCGTCTCTGGTTGCCTCGCGGTGTCAGCCGCCAAGGAACATCTCCGCGATTTCCTTATTGTCGAGCAGTCCGCGGCCGGTGTCCTCGAAGCGGTTCTGGCCGCTCGCGAACACGTAGCCCCGGTCGGCGATGGCGAGTGCCTGCTTGGCGTTCTGCTCCACCATCAGGATGCCGACGCCGAGCGCGTTGACCCGCTTCACCTGCCGGAAAGTCTCGTCGATGAATTTCGGCGACAGGCCGGCGGTCGGCTCGTCCAGCAGAAGCAGCTTCGGCTCGAGCATCAGCGCGCGGCCCATGGCCACCATCTGCCGTTCGCCGCCCGACATCTGCCCGACCGGCTGGCGCTTGCGCTCGGCAAGGCGCGGAAACAGTTCGTAGATGCGCTGCATCTGGGGGCGCCAGTCGTCGGTGCGGATGAACGCGCCCATCTCCAGGTTTTCCTGGACGCTCATCGACGGGAAGACGTTGCGCTCCTGGGGCACGTAGCAGATGCCGCGGCCGACGATGTCCTCGGGCTTGCAGTTGGTGATGTCGCTCCCGGCCAGCCGGATCGCGCCGGCGCGGACGTTCACCAGGCCGAAGACGGCCTTCATGAAGGTCGACTTGCCGGCGCCGTTCGGGCCGACGATGACGACGATTTCCTTGTCCTCCACGGTGAGGTTCAGGCCGCAGAGGATGTCGGCGCCGCCATAGCCGCCGATGACGTCTGTCGCTTCGAGGAGTGCCATGGGGTGCGCCTCAGCCGGTCTCGGCGGTCTCGGGGTTGCCCAGATAGGCTTCCCTGACCGCGGGGTTGGCGCGGATCTCGGCCATCGAGCCACGGGTCAGGACCGATCCCTGCGCCATGACGATGATCGGATCGCAGAGCTCGGCGATCACGTCCATGTCGTGCTCGATGAGGCAGAAGGTGTAGCCCCGCTCCTCGTTGAGGCGGCGTATGGCGGTGGTGATCGCGCCGAGCAGCGTGCGGTTGACGCCGGCGCCCGGCTCGTCGAGCAGCACGACGCGGGCATCGGTCATCATGGTGCGACCGAGATCCAGCAGCTTCTTCTGGCCGCCGGAGAGGTTGCCGGCCAGTTCGTCGGCGACGTGGGCGATGTTGAGGAAGGCGAGCACCTCGTCGACCTTGTCGGCGATGTCGCCGTCCTGGCGTCTCACGGCGCCCCAGCTGAACCAGGACTTGAACAGGTTCTCGCCGCTCTGGCGCGGCGGCACGATCATCAGGTTCTCGCGCACCGTCATGCGGTAGAACTCGTGCGGGATCTGGAAGGTGCGCACCAGGCCGCGATGGAACAGCACGTGGGGCGGCAGGCCGGTGATGTCCTCGCCGTCGAACAGGATGCGGCCGCTGTCGGGCTTGAGCACGCCGGCGACGATGTTGAAGAGCGTGGACTTCCCCGCGCCGTTCGGGCCGATCAGGCCGGTGATCGAGCCTTCGGCGACTTCAAACGAGCACCCGTCGACGGCGTGAATGCCACCGAAGGAAAGCGAAACGTCCTCGATCCGGATCAAGCAGGTCTCCCTGGCAGCGAAGACGCGGAAAACGGAAGGGTGTCGGAGTCCGGACGGCAAGTCCAGCCCGCGCAACGATGTTTTCCGCCGGGCCGTGGCCGGTCCGGCGAACGGCGGTGGGGTACGCAATTTCCGGTGGAAACACAAGCGCGGCGGGACGATCGCCTGTGTGTTTTGCGAAAGCCGGAAAATCCGTCCGGAACGTCGCCGGCGGCGGAAAGAGCTTCCGCTATTCGGGCGCTGGCCGGATCAATCTCCCAGCGCCCTCATGACGATGTCGAGGATCTTCCGTTGGGTGGCGCTGTCCCCGTCGACGACCTCGATGTTGACGTAGGGCCGGATGCCGTTGAGCGCGGCGTAGTGCGAGAGCGAGCAGTCGGTGGTGGCCGCCGAGGTGGTTTCCACCAGCGCGTTGACGCCGGCCGCGTTCAGCGTGTCCACCAGCGCGGCCGTCCGGGCGTCGGCCTTGCCCTTGCCGGAAACGGCGGTGATCACCAGCGAATCCGGGCTAGCGAGGGGACCCGACGGGCTGTTGCCGGGATAGGCCGTCCCGTCCTTGCCGGGTGTCCGGATCGAGATCGAGCCGCTGCCGCGGCGGCCGGCCACTCCGGGAGCATTGGTGTGGAGGGCGATCACCGGAGCGCGGCGGCTGCGGTCGCCGAGCATGGCGGCGATGTAGCGGGAGGCGGTCGGCCCCGCACAGCGCGAGCGGCCACCATTGAAATGCCGGTTCGGGTCGATCGGGCCGTTGGTCCGCCGGCCGCCCGTCTCGACCAGCACGGCGGTGCCGCCGTACTGCGCCAGCGCGTAGGCGACGGTGTCCACCGCCGCCTGTTCGTTGTCGTGGGGCAGCACCCAGAGCGGGCCGGGGAGGGCGGTGTTGCGCACCGTCTGCACGATCCAGTCTCGGCCGCCTTCGCGGAAGGTGACCTGGCTGACGCAGCGCTCGGGCCCGAACAGCTCCGGATGGCGGCGGAAATCGCCGTCGCCGTCGGTGACCTGATCCGCCGACAGGCAGGCGCGCGACGAGGGCAGCAGGCCCTGCTGCCCGTTGGGGACGCAAGCCGCGATGGCGATGACGGTCAGCAGGGCACCGAGGGCGCGGAAGGTCGCCCGGGCGAATTGGCGGGAAAGCGGCATGGCGGATCTGGATCTCGGAACGGGTCGCGGTGAGCCCCCGGGCGCCGGGACCATTCACCCGATTTGTGGCGGACTGACGGACGAAGACGACACATCCACGCCATTGCAGGCTGAAACAGCTATTGTCGACGGACGACCGTCCGTCGCGCTGGGACCGGCTCCCGGCCGGGAAGCCCGAGCTGCGCCCGACCGACAGGGTGACCCACCTCGTCGGGAAGGGGTTCCAGACGGCACACCAACCGAGCGAGGCACAACCATGGCCAAGACCGAAACGATCGCGGGCGCGACCCTCGAGCTGCTGTCACCGCAGGAGGTCAGGGGCCGGTTCGACCGGAACGAGATCGTCCTCATCGACGTTCGCACGCCGGCCGAATTCGCGTTCGAGCACATCAAGGGCGCGCTCCTGTTTCCGTTGTCGTCCTTCGATCCGAAGAAGCTGCCAGGCCAGTCGGAGAAGCCGATCGTCTTTCACTGCGGCTCCGGTATCCGCTCCCACAAGGTGGCGGAGGCGTGCGCCGCGGCCGGACTGGCCCGTCTTGCGCACATGGAGGGGGGCTTCGGGGCCTGGAAAAGCGCCGGCCTTCCCTATCTGGCCGTCGATCCGGCAACCGGATCCACCGTGTCGAAGCCCTGAGCGGCGGGTTTCCCGGGCGTGCCGGATCGCGCGCAGTCCGGGTCGATTTACAGTCTGGAAAGCGTTTGAGCCCCACACATCGGGTGCGGCAGGGGGCATGGCGACCGCTTCTTCACCTCAGAGTGTTTGCGCCATTCCCGGGCTCAGCTTGACGTTGCTCGACTGAGGGCGACAGGATCAGGTGCGCTGAAAGCCGCCCAAGGAGGCGAAGTCGATCTTTGACGCGGGACCCCAGACGGCATCTGCAGGCTTGCCACGTCAGGTGGCGGCGATGGCCGATGGCTTGTCCGCCGGGCCCCCGGATGCGCGCCCCCGCCGACCGGACGACTGCATGACCGGTCTGGCGGGCCGAAGTTCCCCGCGCCGCTCCTGGCTGGAGGAGGCGCGGCATTTCCCCCGCAGGCAGGCGATCATCGTCTTGCCTCTCCCCGCCGGTTCCGCCCCCGACAGCTCACAGGCAGCATTGGACCGGCAAGCGGCCCAGCCGGCAGAGGTCGAAGCGGCGGACGGGGGGCGCGTATGAGCAAGCAGGCCCCGGCACCTCCCTCCGGCTGCAACGGGATCGGCCTCACGTTGTTCGTCGGCGGCAGCCATGCAAGTTCCGTCCGGGCAACCGAAGTCCTCAGAGACGCGCTCCAGGCCCACCCGGGGCTGGCCGAACTGCTGCGTGTCATCGATGTCTTCGACGAGTCGCGCGCCGCGCTGGAGGCGGGCGTCGTCGCCACGCCGTCCCTTCTCGCCGCCGACGGAGACCGGCGGCTCTGGATGATCGGAGAGTTCGAGGACAGGGAGGAGCTCGACGCCTTTCTGCGCGGCTTCTCCGAGCGGCTCGGCGGGCGGGCGCCTCCGCGGACCGGCAGTCCCGACGACACACGGGAAGCCGGCGGATGAGGATGTTCCGGCGGACGCGCGCGTCCATCCTCCTCGCCGCGGTGCTGATAGCGTGTTCGCTCACCGCAGGTGTCGTGTGGCTGCTGCTGTACGGCCTTGGGGGCGGCAAGGGCGATTCCGGGCTGGCGCTCCGGCTCGCCGAAGGCGTCATCTTCGTCCTGCTGCCCGCCGTGTCGTTGCTGATCCTGCTTGCCGGGGTGCTGACGCGGTCGCTGGGCATCGAGGACGAACTGGCGCGCGCGACGGCTGCCGGCCGGATCGGCACGTGGACCTACCACCCGGCGAGCGGCCTGGCGTACGTCGCCGCATCCGAACTCGTCCTGCTCGGCTACGCCGAGACGCGCAAGCCCGGCTGGTATCCCGCCTTCGACAACATCCACCCCGACGACGTGCCGAGGGCGATGGCGACCATCGACCACGCGGTCGCCGTGGGCGCGCGCGACTGCCGCAACGTCTACCGCCTGCGCCTTGCCGACGGGCGCTACGTCAGCGTCGAGGCACGCGGTGTCCTGGAGCGCGATTCGGACGGCAACCTCGTGATGATCCACGGGGTCCATTTCGACATCAGTGGTCGCATCGCCCGCAAGGCGGCCGCCAACAGCTACGATCTCCTCCCCAGCCTGAAGGAGCAGGCCCTCAACGCCGTGCGCGAAGGGGTGATCCTGGTGGACATGGGGCTGAAGGAACAGCCGATCATCTATGTGAGCGACGGCTTCCTGCGCCTGACCGGCTACGATGAGTCCGAGGTCATCGGCCGCAACTGCCGCTTTCTCCAGGCCTCTGACGATGCGCAGCCCGCGATCGGGTTGATCCGCGATGCGCTGGGGCAGGGGCGGACGCTCAGCGTGACGCTCAGGAACTACCGCAAGAACGGCACGATGTTCTGGAACGAGCTGTCGCTGTCCCCGATCCATTCCGACGACGGCAAGCTGACCCACTACGCCGGGGTGGCCCACGACGTGACCGAGGCCGTCGAGGGGCTGAACAAGATGCGGGAGGCCGCCTATCAGGACGGGCTCACCGGGATCCGGAACCGGCTCGGCCTCGAGCGCGACCTGGAAGACCTGGTGGCCGAGCGCGGCACGATGATGGTGGCGGTTGCGCTGTTCAACGTGCGGGGCATGGGTTCGCTGAACGAAAGCTACGGGATGGACGTCGGCGACCAGATGCTGTCGTCGATTGCCCGCCGCCTGCGGTCCCACCAAAGCCCCAACCGCCTGTCGGCCCGTACCGGCGGCAACGAATTCGCCTTTGCCTTCACGGCCGCGACCTTCGCCGAATGCGAGGGCGACGTCGCGGCCCTCAAGGCGCTGCTCTCGGAACCCTTCAACCTCGCCGGCGGGCTGATCACCATCGGTGTATCGATGGGGTGGGCGACGACCGTCCACAGCGCTCAGGTGAGCGCGCTCATCCGCAACGCCGAGATCGCGCTTGCCGATGCATGGCGGTCCGCGGCGGGCACCGTCTCGCGCTTCGAGCCCGCCCTGGCGCTCGCGACGGAGCAGCGGTCGCGGCTGGTGGCGGGCATGCGGGAGGCCATCTCGCGCGACGAACTGAGCTTCCTCTACCAGCCGATCGTCGATCTCGAGACGGGCCAGATCGTCCAGGTGGAAGCCTTGATGCGCTGGCACCATGCCAGCTACGGGCCGCAGTCGCCGGCGGTGTTCATTCCGCTGGCCGAGGAATCCGGCCTCATCGATACGCTGGGCGGGTGGGGGATCGACCGGGCGGCCCAGTTCGCGGCCGCGATCGCCGGCAAGACGGCAAAGCCGATCCCGATCTCGGTCAACGTATCGGGTGCGCAGTTCACCACCACGCCGGTGCTGAAGCAGCTGGAGGAGGCCATCGCCCGCTACGGCATCCCCCCGAACCTGCTGGTGGTCGAACTTACCGAATCGGTGCTTGCCGACGAAACCAAGCTGATCGGCCAGCTCGCGGGCATCCGGGCGGCGGGCTTCAAGATCGCCATCGACGATTTCGGCACCGGCTACTCGTCGCTCAGCTATCTCCAGAACTACCCGATCCAGGAGATCAAGATCGACAAGGGCTTCATCCGGAAGATCGAGTTCGACAGCTACAGCGTGAAGATCGTGCGGATGTGCGTGGAACTGGCCCGGGAAATGGGCTGCTCGGTTGTCGCCGAGGGCGTCGAGACCGCCGCCGAGTGCCAGATCCTGCGGGAGGTCGGGTGTGACTTCGCCCAGGGCTACTTCTTCGCCAGGCCCATGACCGAGGAGCAGCTCATTGCGGTCCTCGACAAGGGCGGGCTCGGATGGTCCGGCGACAAGCGGCCTCCAGGCATGGTCCAGCCGGCCGGCACTCCCGTGGACAGTGACGCCTAGCAGGCGTTCGGGACGGAGGGCCTTCCTGGCGCCCGGCGCCTTCCGTCGGAGGCCCTGCCGCGGGTGATGCAGCAATGCAACGCTTAAGTCTTTGTTGACCTTGCCAACCCGTTTCCCCTCCCTTCGCCGCATTCTCGTCACCAGATAGCGAAACGAAAGCCCAATTCAGGCGTTCACTTGGAACGTAAGCCGGCGGTCTACGGACGAAGGATCCGGCGGGGGTGGCCTTTTCGTGCCCCGAACAAACGAGTGTCAGCAAGGTGGTTACAATGATGGTATTGCGTCGATTTGCTATTGCTGGGGTTGGCCTGTGCATGGCTGCAGCTCCGGCCCTCGCGGCAGATCTCCCCCAGGAGACCTACAGCGCCCCGATCCAGCCGGCTCCGGTCCAGGTCTATGACTGGACGGGTATCTACCTCGGTCTGCATGCGGGCTGGCTGGGCGGCGACGTCGATCCGGACTTCACCGGCACCGACGGCGCCGACGGTAGCGCCTTCACCGGCGGCTTCCACGCCGGCGCGAACTACATGGTCACGCCGCAGTTCCTCGTCGGTATCGAAGGCGACGTCGACGGTACCTCGTTCGACGAGGACGGCACGTTCCAGCCGGGTGTCGCGGGCAACGCGAACATCAACTGGACGTCCAGCATCCGTGGCCGCGCCGGCTTCGCGTTCGACCGGTTCCTGGCCTACGGTACGGGTGGTGTGGCCTTCGCCGACGTCGACGTGACGTCCGGTGCCTTCAAGGAGTCCAACACCCACGTCGGCTGGACGGTCGGTGCCGGTCTCGAAGGCATGATCACGCCGAACATCACGGCGCGCCTCGAGTACATGTACGCCGACTACGGCAGCCAGGACTACACGTTCGGCCCGACCACGACCGACATCGACGTGACGTCGAACGTCGTTCGCGCCGGTGTGTCCTACAAGTTCTGATCCGTCATAGGATGCCGCGGCGGTCTCGCCGCGGCATCGTCCGGTCAGAGATCGAAAAAGGCGCCCTCGGGCGCCTTTTTTATTGGCCACATTTATGGTTTACGGGCGTTAAGGTTAATTTCCTTAAGGTAAACGACTGATAAACCTAATATTTAAAATTAGATGCGAAAACACTCCTGACCACGTGACAAGAGTGTTCGATCGATTCGGTTCTTTTTGGTTCGAACTGAATAGATCGAGTGTCACGGGGGCCATATCGAGACGATCAGGGGTGTAATGAGTATGATTGCTTCTCGCATTGTGTCGGCCGCTGCCATCGCGATCGCGATGACCGGCGCCGCGACTGCAGCAGACCTTCCGAACATCGTGTTCGAAGAGCCCGTGCCGCTGCCGGAGCCCAGCCGCTTCGACTGGACCGGCTTCTATTTCGGCGGCCATGCCGGCGTCATCGCAAATTCCGTCGATCCGGGCTTCGTCGGCCAGAAGTCGATGTACGAGAACGCGTTCATCGGCGGCGCGCACGTCGGCTACACGGCGGCGGTGCCGATGAACATCTACGGCATGTCTCTCGTGGCCGGCCTTGAAGGCGACTTCGACGGCTCGGGCTACGACGAGACCCGCAACTACACGTTCGGGCCGGTCAACACGCGGCTCGACTGGACCGCCTCGGTCCGCAGCCGCATCGGCGTCGCGTTCGGGCAGTTCATGGGAACCCAGAGCATTCTGGCCTATGCCACCGGCGGTACCGCGTTCGCCCGCATCCGGGCCCAGACGCCGGGATACGTGGACTCCAACACGCACACCGGCTGGACGGTCGGCGGCGGCGTCGAGGCGGCGGTCACCAACAACATCACGGTCCGCGCCGAATACCTCTACACGAGCTACGCTCAGGAGGTCTATTCGCTCGGTCCGGTGCTGTCGAACGTCGGTATCGAGGCGCGCACCAACGTCGTGCGCGGCGGCGTCAGCTACTACTTCTAGAGTCTGGCCGCACGAGACTGCCTGACAGGCACCCCTGCCGTCCCGATCAAGCGGAAGGCCCTCTCCGGGGCCTTCCGCCGGGCGGGCGGGAGATGATCAGACGAACGCGTCGGGCATCGACGCCTTCTTCCGGTCGATGAACGCTCTGACGGCCTCGTCGACGCCCGGATCGATCTCGGGCGCCTGATAGTCGGCGAGCCACGTCTTCCACAGCTTGTTGGCGCGCTCGTCGGCGCGCAGCGCGCCGTCCGCCTCCCATTGCTCGAACGAATTGTTGTCGGCGATGGTGGACCGGTAGAAGGCGCTCTTGAAGTTGGCCTGGGTGTGGTCGCAGCCGAGATAGTGGCTGCCGGGCCCCACTTCGCGGATGGCGTCCATGGCCTGGCCGTTCGGCGAGATGTCGATGCCGCCCAGGAAGCGCTGCATCATGGCAAGCTGGTCGCAATCCATCACGAATTTCTCGTAGCCGGCCACGAGGCCGCCTTCCAGCCAACCTGCGGCATGGAGCACGAAGTTGGTGCCGGCCATCACGGTCGGCAGCAGCGTGTTGGCGCTCTCGTAGGCCGCCTGCGCATCCGCGACCTTGGAGCCGGCCAGCGAGCCGCCCGAGCGGAAGGGGACCTTCAGGCGGCGGGCGAGCTGGGCAGCGCCGTAGAGCACCAGCGCCGGCTCCGGCGTGCCGAAGGTGGGGGCGCCGGATTGCATCGAGATCGAGCTGGCGAACGTGCCGAACACGACCGGCGCGCCCGGACGGCAGAGCTGGGTGAACGCCATGCCGACCAGCGCCTCGGCGAGGATCTGGGTCAGCGTGCCGGCCACGGTCACCGGCGACATGGCGCCGGCCAGGATGAACGGCGAAATGACGGTCGCCTGGTTCGCCCGCGCATAGACCTTGAGCGCACCCACCATGGTGGCATCGAAGACCATCGGCGAGTTGGCGTTGATCAGGTTGATGAGCACGCAGTTCTGGTCGACGAACTCGGCCCCGAACACGAGCTTCGCCATCTCCACCGAATCGGCGGCCCGCTCCGGGTGGGTGACCGATCCCATGAAGGGTTTGTCGGACCAGCGGATGTGGGCATAGACCATGTCCAGGTGGCGCTTGTTCACCGGCAGATCGACCGGTTCGCAGACGGTGCCGCCCGAGTGGTGCATCGCCGGGGCCACATAGGCGAGCTTCACGAAGTTCTCGAAGTCGGCCAGCGTCGCGTAGCGGCGGCCGCCGTCGAGGTCGCGCACGAAGGGCGGGCCGTAGACCGGCGCGAAGACCGTCGACGGGCCGCCGATGGTCACAGACCGCCCCGGGTTGCGGGCGTGCTGGGTGAACACCTGCGGCGCCGTCGCCAAAAGCTTGCGGCAAAGTCCGCGGGGAAAGCGGACGCGCTCGCCGGTGACATCGGCGCCGGCGTCGCGCCACATCGCCAGCGCTTCCTCGTCCTCGCGAAACTCGATGCCGACCTCCTCGAGGAGCGTGTCGGCGTTGTCCTCGATCAGGCGGAGGCCTTCCTCGTCCAGCACCTCGAAGGTGGGGAGGCGGCGCGTGATGAAGGTGAGCGCTTCGGTCGGCGACACCTGGTTGGCGCGGCGGGCGGCGGACCCGCCACCACCCCGGCGTCGCGGGGGAGCGGAACCGCCGCCCGTGGCTTGGGTCTCATCAACGATGTCTGTCATGGCCAGCTCTCTTGGTCCGCAACCGAAATCCCATTGGCTCGGGTGCAAGCATGCGCGCGACGCGGCCGGCCGGCATGCCCGGTTGCGGCATCCGGCCGCCGTCAACGGAACAGTCTGCCGCCGACATTTGGCCGGCATCACCCTGGAGAAGGTCAGGCAATTCCCGCTCCCCCGATCGGGTTGACATGCAAAGGACGGCTCCGGCGTCGCAATCGCGGCCGGTCGGCGTCGCTTTTCGGAACGGGGGCGCCCCTTGCGGGGTGCTACGTCTGGGTGCGTGATCCGGATGATCCGGAAGGTGATGCGTTGTCCCGACGGGACGAGGAGCGTTTGCCATGTCCGACGACGAACTCGATCTTGCCTCCCTCTCCGACGAAGAGCTCGTCGAACAGATGCATGCCGATCTCTACGACGGCATGAAGGACGAGATCGAGGAGGGGGTGAACCTGCTCCTCGCGCGCGGCTGGCCGCCCTACCGGGTGCTCACCGAAGCGCTGGTCGAGGGCATGCGGATCGTCGGCATCGATTTCCGCGACGGCATCCTGTTCGTCCCCGAGGTGCTGCTGTCGGCCAACGCCATGAAGGCCGGCATGACCATCCTGCGGCCGCGCCTGGCCGAGACCAACGCGCCGAAGATCGGCAAGATCGTCATCGGCACGGTGAAGGGCGACATCCACGACATCGGCAAGAACCTGGTGGGCATGATGCTCGAGGGCGCCGGCTTCGAGGTGATCGACATCGGCATCAACAACCCGGTCGAGAACTATCTGCGGGCGCTCGAGGAGCACAAGCCGGACATTCTCGGCATGTCGGCGCTGCTGACGACGACCATGCCGTACATGAAGGTGGTGATCGACACGATGAAGGAGCGCGGCATCCGCGACGACTTCGTGGTGCTGGTCGGCGGCGCGCCGCTCAACGAGGAATTCGGCCTCGCCGTCGGTGCGGACGCCTACTGCCGCGACGCCGCGATCGCGGTGGAGACCGCGAAGGAGATGATGGCCCGCCGTCACAACCAGCGCGTCGCGGCGCACTAGGCGCGCGGACGGCAGAGACCGGCATCCGATGCTCGACGCCTTCGCCCCCTGCGACATGGACCTCGTCGAGGACGGCCTCGACGAGGTGGAGGCGCGCGACCGGGTCGCCGAACCGCGCACCGTCACGGTGATCGCCTGCGGGGCGCTCGCCCGGGAGATCCTGGCGGTGAAGGCCGCCAACCGGCTGGACCATCTGCGCCTCGCCTGCGTTCCCGCGACCCTCCACAACCACCCCGACCGCATCCCCGAGGCGGTGCGCGGGGCGATCCGTGCGGCGCGCGCGGCGGGGGCGGACGAGGTGGCCGTCGCGTTCGGCGACTGCGGCACCGGCGGGCAGCTCGACCGGGTGCTGGCGGAGGAGGGCGTGGAGCGCATCGACGGGCCGCACTGCTACGCCATGTTCATGGCCGGCTTCGAGGGGCCCGAGCCCGCAGAGGACGAGGACATGACGGCGTTCTTTCTCACGGATTTCCTGGTCCGCCAGTTCGAGACGCTGGTGATCCGGCCGCTCGGCATCGACCGGCATCCGGAACTCCGGGACATGTATTTCGGGCACTATCGCAGCGTCGTCTATCTCGCCCAGACCGACGACCCGGTGCTCGATGCGCGGGCGCGGGCGGCGGCCGGCCGGCTCGGTCTGGCCTATGTGCGACGCGCCACCGGCATGGGCGCGCTGACGCCGTTCCTGCGCGCGCTCTGATCTTTTTCCACGATTCCAGGGTGCGCGCGGCTGCGCGTTTTTGCGCGTTCCTGCGCTTTTTTGCGCGCGGCGGCGCGCGTGCGTTCGCAGGCGCGGCAAACCGCTGCCGGCTCAGGAATTTTCTCGCGAAGACAGCTTTGCGACAGCCTCGACGCACAAGTGTCGCAAACCATATTCGCCGCGTCGCAAGTGCTGCATCCCGGACCTCCGATCGCGCGCATCGTCGGAGCCTGAGGATAGGAGTGGGCCATGGCCGAACGGGTCGTCGTCTTCTGGCGGGACATCCCCGCCCAGGTCATCGTCAAGGCGGGCAGGCGGCAGGCCAAGCGGCTTCTGCCGGATCGGTTCGCGGTCGCGATCGACCGATGCGCAATGGCCAGCGGTGCCTCCGGCGAGGACCCGTACCTGGCCGACTGGCGCCGCGGCGCCCCCGAGCCCTGCGGCGACGACATCGAATCCGAGGCCGACGCCGCCTCGACCCTCCTGAGCGAGACCTACTCCATCGACCGCCTGAAGGCGCTTGTCGAAACCCGGGGATATGATCATGGCTGACCCTGCCCGGACTGCCCTGCCGTTCACCGCAGCGGCCTCCATCGAGGCGTCCCCGAAACAGATCCTGGAGCTCGCCGACCTCGAGCTGCTGTTCCCGGCCCGCACCCGCGTCTACCTGACCGACACCGGCACCGCGCCGGCGGCGGTGCAGATCGAGGCGGCGCGCCGTCTCTCAAGGGCAGGCTACGTGGCGGTGCCGCACATTCCGGTGCGTCGCATCGAGAGCCGCGCCGAGCTGGAGAACCGCCTGCAGCGCCTCGCCCTCGACGGCGGGGTGCGCGAGGCGCTGGTGATCGCCGGCGGCGTGCCGCGGCCGGCCGGGCCGTTCGCCTCGTCGATGGATGCGCTCGCGACCGGGATGTTCGCAGACGCCGGCATCACCTCCATCGCCGTGGCCGGCCACCCGGAGGGAAGCCCCGACATTTCCGAGGACGAGATCCGCAAGGCGGTCGCCTGGAAGAATGAATTCGCGGCCCGCACCGGCGCCGACATGCGGATCGTCACCCAGTTCTCGTTCGATCCGCGGCTCGTCATTGCGTGGTCGCGGCGACTGGCCCGTTCGGGAAACCAGCTGCCGATCCACGTGGGCGTCGCCGGTCCGGCGAAGATCACCACGCTGGTCAAGTACGCGGCGCTGTGCGGCGTCGGGGCCTCGATGTCGTTCCTGCGGTCCAAGGGCGCGAGCCTCGCGGTGCTGGCCACCTCCTACAGCCCGGAAGGGGTGCTCGGGCCGCTCGAGGCGCACCTGGCCGAGGAGCCGGGATCGGCGATCGCCCAGGTGCACGTCTACCCGTTCGGCGGACTGCGCCGCACGGCCGAGTGGCTGAGCGAGCGCGGTACCTGGTTCGCCGGCACTGCGGAAGCCGACGCCGAGACTGGATCCGAAACCGTCGCCGCGGAGGCCGGACTATGAGCCGTACCGTCCTGTCTTCGGCCACCCGCGAGGTGGTCATCGGGTTCGAGGCGCCGTTCTGCGTGATCGGCGAGCGGATCAACCCGACCGGCCGCAAGAAGCTGTCCGAGGCGATGCGCCAGGGCGACTACTCGACGGTCGCCTCCGACGCCATCGCCCAGGTGGCGGCCGGCGCCAACGTGCTCGACGTCAATGCGGGCATTCCGCTGGCCGACGAGCCGAAGATCCTCGCCGAGTGCATCCAACTCGTGCAGTCGCTGGTCGACGTGCCGCTGTCCATCGATTCCTCGATCATCGAGGCGCTCGAGGCGGGGCTTGCGGTCTACGTGGGCAAGCCGCTGGTGAACTCGGTCACCGGCGAGGACGAGACCATGGAGCGGGTGCTGCCGCTGGTGCGCAAGTACGGTGCCGCCGTGGTGGCGATCTCCAACGACGAGACCGGCATCTCGCCCGACCCGGACGTGCGCTACGAGGTCGCCCGCAAGATCGTCGAGCGCGCCGCCGACCATGGCATCCCGCGCGAGGACGTGGTCGTCGATCCGCTGGTGATGCCGATCGGCGCGGTGAACGACGCCGGCCGGCAGGTGTTCCGCCTGCTGCGGCGCCTGCGCGAGGAACTTGGCGTCAACACCACCTGCGGCGCCTCCAACATCTCGTTCGGCCTGCCGAACCGGCGCACCATGAACGGGCATTTCCTGTCGATGGCGGCGACCGCCGGCATGACCTCGGCGATCATGAACCCGCTCCACATGGAGGACATGAACGCCATCCGCGCCGCCAACGCGTTGCTGGGCTTCGATCCCGACTGCCGGAAGTGGCTGAACGCCAACCGGCCGGAGAGCGAGCCGCGCCCGGCACCGGCGGACGGCATCGCGATGCCCCAGGGAGACGCACCGCGCCAGCGCCGGGAAAACCGGCGCCGCGCGCCGGCGGCGGTATGACCGCGGTGCGGGAACAATCGACAGGCAGGGCGATTGATGCGGGACGCGCCGGACGGCGCGGCCCCTTCCTCACATCCGCCCGGGACGGCACACGCCGATGACCAGATTGACACGTGACATGGCAAGCCTGTGGTTCGAGGCGCCGATGGTGATCGCCACGCGCTGCCAAGCGATGGCGATGGCGGCCGCGGCCGGCAAGCCGCAGGACACCGTCGAAATCGGCCGCATGATCCAGGAGAAGATGGCGGCCACGGCCGAGTCCGCCCTGGCCGTGCAGGCCGAGATGGTCCGCCAGGGCATCGATGCCTTCTGGCAGATGGCGCTCGGGCACCGGCCGACGACCTCACGCGCCAAGACCGACCGCCTGTCCGCCAAGGCAGTGGCGCCGTTCGCCAGGCAGGTGCGGCGGAATGCGCGACGCCTGAAGAAACCCAAGGCCTGACGAAGGGACCCGCCGATGTCCGCACCGACCGACGCCCTCGTCGTGTTCCAGCCTTCGGGCCGGCGCGGCCGCTTCGCGCTCGGGACGCCGCTTCTGGATGCGGCACGCGGACTGGGCGTCTACGTGGAATCGGTCTGCGGCGGGCGCGGCATCTGCGGCCGCTGCCAGGTGTCGGTGGAGGAAGGCAATTTCTCCAAGCACCAGATCGTCTCGTCCGCCGACCATCTGACGCCGTTCTCCGAGACCGAGGCGCGCTACCGCCGGCTGCGGTCGCTGCCGGCCGACCGGCGGCTCTCTTGTTCGGCGAAGATCATGGGCGACCTGGTGGTCGACGTGCCCCAGGACGTGGCGACCCACGCTGCCGTCGTGCGCAAGCGCGCCGAGGGCCGGCCGATCGCCGTCGATCCGTCGACGCATCTGGTCACCGTCACCGTCGACGAGCCATCGATGGAGCATCCGCGCGGCGACGCCGACCGGATCCGGGACGCGCTGATCGCGGCCGAACAGCTGGTCGGGCTGTCGTTCGACGCGCCGTTGCTGCCGGGCGTGCAGAAGACGCTGCGCGCCGGCAACTGGACGGTGACCGCCGCGGTCCATTCGTCCGGGCAGGGCAACACCATCATCGGGCTGTGGCCGGGCGAGAAGGCCCGCGTCTTCGGGCTTGCCGTCGACATCGGCTCGACGACGATTGCCGCCCATCTCTGCGATCTCGGCTCCGGGCGCACCGTCGCCTCGGCCGGGACCGCCAACCCGCAGGTCCGCTTCGGCGAGGACCTGATGTCGCGGGTCTCCTACATCCTGATGAACCCCGACGCGCTGCCGAAGCTGACCGAGGCCGTGCGCGGCGCCATCGGCGGGCTGATCGACAAGGTGTCGGGCGAGGCGGGCATCGCCGCCACCGACATCGTCGAGGCGGTGTTCGTCGGCAATCCGATCATGCATCACCTGTTCCTGGGCATCGATCCGACCGAGCTCGGCGGCGCGCCGTTCGCCATGGCGGTGTCCGACAGCGTGACGCTGGCCGCGCGCGACATCGCGCTGGGCATCCACCCGTGCGGGCGCGTCTACATTCCGCCGCTGGTCGCCGGCCATGTCGGCGCCGACGCCGCGGCGGCGACGCTTGCGGAAGGCCCGGGCCGCACCCCGCCCGGCGACGGCGCGGCGTCGGAGATCGTCACGCTGCTGGTGGACATCGGCACCAACGCGGAAATCGTGCTCGGCCAGGGCGAGCGGGTGATCGCCTGTTCCTCGCCGACCGGCCCTGCCTTCGAGGGCGCCGAGATCAGCTCCGGCCAGCGCGCCGCCCCCGGCGCCATCGAGCGGGTGCGCATCGATCCGGTCACGCTGGAGCCGAGGCTGAAGGTGATCGGCTGCGACCTGTGGTCGGACGAGGAGGGCTTCGACGAGGCGGTCCAGTCGGTCGGCGTCACCGGGCTCTGCGGATCGGGCATCGTCGAGGCGGTGGGCGAGATGTTCCTCGCCGGCATCCTGACCGAGGACGGCGTCCTCGACGGGCGGCTCGCGGCGGTGTCCGACCGCATCGTGCCCACCGAGCGGACCTTCGCCTACGTGCTGCATCGCGGGCTGATCGACCTGCGGGTCACCCAGGCCGACGTGCGGGCGATCCAGCTCGCCAAGGCGGCGCTCTACGCGGGCGTGAAGCTCCTGATGACGCGGCTGGGCGTCGATCACGTCGATCGGATCCGGCTCGCCGGCGCCTTTGGCTCCTACATCGATCCCAAGTACGCGATGGTGATCGGGCTGATCCCCGACTGCGCCCTCGACCACGTGGTCTCGGTCGGCAACGCCGCCGGCACCGGCGCGCGGATGGTGCTGCTCAACAAGACGCACCGCGCCGAGATCGAGGAACTGGTCGGCCGCATCGAGAAGGTGGAGACGGCGCTTGAGCCGGCCTTCCAGGGCCACTTCGTCGCGGCGATCGCACTGCCCAACAAGATCGACCGGTTCCCCATGCTGTCGGCCACGGTGCCGCTGCCGCTTCCCCGCGCCACGGCCCGGGGCGAGACGTCGGGCGACGAGGCGACGCAGGAGGCGGCCGCTGGCGGCCGCCCGCGCTCGCGCCGCGGCGTGCGGAAGACGGCGTCGGAGGCGACGGAGTAGGGCTCCCGGCACGGCTGGTTGGTCCCGTCCCCGGACTCATCCTCTGGTGAGGCGCACCCGCGGCGCGGCTTTTCTCCGCTCATTCCAGCGAAGGCTGGAATCCAGTTGCTGAGGTTGCGGCAGGCCGGAGGCGGGTTGATGAGCGGGGCGGGAGTTGCGTGCGCCAACCGGCATATTGATCTGGAGCTTCCGCCGTATCTGGATTCCAGCCTTCGCTGGAATGAGCGGAGGTTGGGGCGGGGCTTTGGGGGATTTCGGCAGGTCTTGGGCCTGCGGAGATTGGGCTGCTCCGGGCTAACCTCTCATACCTCCCGAGTGACCGGATGGGCCCTATGGATCCCCGCTTTCGCGGGGATGAGCGGAGTCAAAGGCACGCAGGGAGCAACCCTGTGAACTCACCGCATCACTCCCACCAGCGCGCGACCGCGCGCCGCCCGGTCAGGGCGCCCTCGCGGAGCCGGTGCGCGTAGCGCACTCGGCGCGAGCGGACCAAATCAAGCCCCAAGTCTGGAGCCCTGGATCCCCGCTTTCGCGTGGATGAGCGGCGGTTGGGGTGGGGCGGAGCAACCCTCTGAACTCACCGTATCCCGCCACCAGCGCGCGACGGCGCGCCGGCCGTAGGCCGCCCTCGCGGAGCCGGTGCGCGTAGCGCATTCGGCGTGAGCGGACCAGACCAAGCCCGAAGTCTGGAGCCCTGGATCCCCGCCTCCGCTGGAATGAGCGGAGTTTGGGGTGGGACCAAACCAACACCTCAGGCGGCGCTGCTCTCCAGCGCGCCGCGCATGGGTTCGCCGGCGCGGGGGTGTTGGGGCGGGCAGCCGAACTCGGCGCCGGAGTCGGCGAGCAGGCACCAGAGATAGTCGGCCATCGACCAGCGCACGACGAGATCGAACACCGGCCCGGCCGCGGCACTCTCGTCGCGCAGCCAGATGACGATGTTCGCCGACCCGGCCATCGTGCCGACGACGCGGCCCTTCGCGAAATGGCGGGGGTGGAGGTCGATGGTGACGAACTTGGCGAGAACGTCGCGGCCGCGCGGACCGGTCAGGGTGATGACCGTGTAGTAGTCGGAGACGTCGACCGCCTGGGTGCGCGGGCCGGCGAGCGCGTCGGTCAGGGCGGCTTCCAGCGCGGCCGCCTCGCCGTCGGGGGCGACCAGCATCCATTCGTCCGGCCCGAGCCAGAGCAGCGACCGCTCGCCGGCGGTGGCGCTGGTGCAGGCCTCGGTGGGAAGCGCCACCCCGGTCGCGGCCGTGACGGCGGCGGCGTCCCGGCCGGCCTCACATCGCAGGATCAGCTTCGCGAGGAACGGCCACTCGGCGAGGCTGACGGCGCCGTTGTCGGCGCGGATCGGCGTGCGGTGGGCGAGCGGCGAGCGGCGGCGCGGGTCACTCATGGCCGGTCTCCTTCATGGAGAGGAAGTCGATCTCGGTGACCCTCGCGGCGATGGGCGTGCCGCCGCCGAGCCGGGTGACGTAGACGGTGTCGCCCATCCGGCTGCCGCCGTCCTTGATGAGCGCCATGGCGATGGAGTGGCCCAGCGTCGGCGAGAAGTAGCTGGAGGTGACGTGGCCGAGCATCGGCACCGGCGGGGCGGGCTCGTCCGGCGTCTCGATGACGTGGGCGCCCTCGGTGAGCACCGCCTGCGGGTCCTGGGTCAGGAGCCCGATGAGCTGGCGGCGGCCGGGACGGTCGGTGTCGGAGCGGGCGAGCGAGCGCTTGCCGATGAAGTCGCCCTTCGCCTGGGAGACCATCTTCTCCATGCGCAGGTCGACGGGCGTCGCCGTCCCGTCGGTGTCCTGGCCGACGATGATGAAGCCGGCCTCGGCGCGTAAAAGGTGCATCGCCTCGGTGCCGTAGGGCGTGATCCCGAAGGGGGCGCCCGCCGCCATGATCTTCTCCCAGAGCCACGCGCCGTGGCCGGCGGCGACGTTGATCTCGTAGGAGAGCCCGCCGGTGAACGAGATGCGGAAGACGCGCACCGGCACGCCGTCGATGTGGGCCGGCTTCCACGACATGAACGGGAAGGTGTCCGGGTCCGGATCGAGGTCGTCCAGGAGGGCGGCCATGAGCTCCGGCGTCTTCGGGCCGGTGAGGGAGGCGACCGCCCACTGCTCGGTGACGGTGGTGAGCCGGACGTCGAGGTCGGTCCACTCGGTCTGCAGGTAGTCCTCCAGCCACGACATGACGCTGGCGGCGCCGCCGGTGGTGGTGGTCATGTGGAAGTGGTCGTCGGCGATGCACGAGGTGACGCCGTCGTCCATCACCATGCCGTCCTCGTTGAGCATCAGCCCGTAGCGGCAGCGGCCGGGCGCGAGCTTCGACCAGGCGTTGGTGTAGACGCGGTTGAGGAAGGTGCGGGCATCCTTGCCGCGGATGTCGATCTTGCCGAGCGTCGAGGCGTCGAGGACGCCGATGGCCTGGCGGGCGGCGATGGCCTCGCGCCGGATCGCCTCCTCCGGCGTCTCGCCGGGGCGGGGATAGGTCCAGGCGCGCAGCCAGTCGCCGGAGCTCTCGAAGATGGCGCCGTTGGCGGCCTCCCACTCGTGCATCGGGGTGGTGCGGCGGGGGCGGAAATGGGTGCCGGCGTGGGCGCCGGCGAGGACGCCGAAGGTGACCGGCTTGTAGGGCTGGCGGAAGGTCGTGGTGCCGACCGCCGGCAGCTTGAGCGCCTGCTTGTCGGCGAGCACGGCGAAGGCGTTGAGGTTCACCGTCTTGCCCTGGTCGGTGCCCATGCCGGTGGTGGTGTAGCGCTTGGCGTGCTCGACGGAGGAATAGCCCTCCTGCACGGCGAGCCGCAGGTCCTTCACCGTCACGTCGTTCTGCAGATCGATGAAGGTGCGGCCGGTCCTGGCGGAGGGCAGCACCGCGCGGGCATCGAGGCTGCCGGGAGCGAGCGCGTCGTCCTCGACGCCCGGGGCCGGGCCCGCGTCGGCGGCGAAGCCCGCGGCGGAGGCGGCGTCGGCGCCGGCCTTCGCGCCCTCGGCGAGGCAGGCGGAAAGGTCGAGCGTGCCGGCGCAGGCGCCGGCGGAGCGCTCGCGCTGGACCGAGCGGCCGGGCACGAAGGCGCCGAGCGCCTCGTCGTAGCGGAGCTGGCCGCGCGACTGGGAGAACAGCGCGACGTTGGGCGAGAAGCCGCCGGCGACGGCGAGCGCGTCGCAGGCGATCGTGCTGCGGCTGCCGGTGGGCGAGCCGTCCGGGCCAAGCGCGGAGACGGTGAGGCCGGAGACGCGCGTGCGGCCGGCGGTGGCGACGATGGCGGTGCCGCGGTGGACGGGGATGCCGGCGGCGGAGGCGCGCTCGGCGGCGCCGACGCCGGCGGCGGGGCGCTGGTCGATCACCGCGACGACCTCGGCGCCGGCGGCCTTCAGCCGGCAGGCGGCGTCGTAGCCGGTGTCGTTGTTGGTGGCGACGGCGATGCGGCGGCCGACGAGCACGCCGTAGCGCTCGGCGAAGGTGAGCGCCGCCGAGGCGGTGACGATGCCCGGGCGGTCGTTGCCGGGAAACAGCAGCGGCCGCTCCAGCGCGCCGGTGGCGAGCACGACCTCGGCCGCGCGGATGCGCCAGTTGCGCTGGCGCGGCAGGCGGGGATCGCGGTCGGCGGGAAGCTGGTGGTCGGCGAGCTTCTCCCAGAGGTTCACCTGGTTCTCGGCGTAGTAGCCGTAGGCGCAGGTGCGCGTCAGGATGCGGACCTCGTCATTGGACCGGAGCTCGGCCTCCGCCCGGGCGATCCACGCGGCCGGGGCGAGCCCGTCGATGCGGGTGGCGGGATCGGCCGACAGCAGCCAGCCGCCGAGCTGCGCGGTCTCCTCGCACAGCACGACGCGCGCGCCGGAGCGGGCCGCGGCAAGCGCCGCCGACAGGCCGGCCGGACCGCCGCCAACGACGAGCACCTCGCAGTGGTGGTTGACGTGGTCGTAGCGGTCCGGATCGGGCGCCTTCGGCGCGCGGCCGAGGCCGGCGGCGGCGCGGATGATCTTCTCGAACCCCATCCACGAGCCCGGAGGACCCATGAAGGTCTTGTAGTAGAAGCCCGACGGCAGGAAGCGGTGGAAGACGTCGTTGAGGACGCCGACGTCGAAGGCGAGCGACGGCCAGGCGTTCTGGCTGAACACCTCCAGGCCCGGATAGATCTCCTGCTCGGTGGCGCGGGTGTTCGGGTCGGTGAGGGCGTCGTGGGCGCCGATCTGGACGAGGCCGGCCGGGTCGTCGGAGCCGGCGGTGAGGATGCCGCGCGGGCGGTGGTACTTGAAGCCGCGGGCGACGAAATGGATGCCGTTGGCGATCAGCGCCGAGGCGACGGTGTCGCCGGCGTAGCCGGTGACCGGCTTGCCGTCGAAGGTGAAGTGGACCGGCTTCGACCGGTCGACCTGGCCGCCGGCGGCGCGGCGGAGCGGCTGGCGGGAGGCGGCGCGCAGGGACGTGCGGTCGGAGGCCGCGTTCGCGTTGCCGTCGGCGCGGAAGGCGAGCGGTTCGCCCCGGGTTGCGCGGTCGGACAGGCTCATGGCCGTCGCTCCTCTGCGGTCGTGGAGGCCGGGACCAGCTTCACGGCGTCGTTGCCCGAGCCGACGACCTCGCCGGACGGCGTCGCCGGCCCGTCGCCCTCGACGGCCGGCGGCGGGGTGCCGATCTCGTAGGCCGCATAGATGCGGTCGGAGGCGGTGGAGCGCAGCACGTTGAACCAGCGCCGGCATCCGGACGCGTGGTTCCAGCGCTCGGCGAACAGGCCCTTGGGGTTGTCGCGGAAGAACACGAACTCGGCCCACTCGGCGTCGGTGAGCGACGCCGGGTCCTTCGGCCGCGCCACGTGGGCCTGGCCGCCATAGGCGTACTCGGACTGGTCGCGGGTGCCGCAGTAGGGGCAGGGGATGAGGAACATGGTCGCGGTCCCCTAGTGAGCGACGGCGGCCGCGCCGTGCTCGGCGACGAGCTTGCCGGTCACGAAGCGGTCGAGGGCGAACGGCGCGGCGATGCGGTTGGGCTCGCCGTTGGCCACGAGGTCGGCGAAGGCGTGGCCGGAGCCGGGCGTCGCCTTCCAGCCGCCGGTGCCCCAGCCGCCGTTGAGGAAGAAGCCCTTCACGGCCGTCGCCGTCACGATCGGGCTGGCGTCCGGGCTGACGTCGACGATGCCGCCCCACTGACGCAGCATCCGGAGCCGCGAGAAGATCGGGAAGACCTCCTTGATGGCCGCGATCTGGTGCTCGATGAGGCCGATCTGGCCGCGCTGGGTGTAGGAGTTGTGGTGGTCGATGCCGGCGCCGATGACCAGCTCGCCCTTGTCGGACTGGCTGCAGTAGGCGTGCACGGCGTTGGACATCACCACGCAGTCGAGCACCGGCTTGATGGGCTCGGAGACGAGCGCCTGCAGCGGGTGGCTCTGGATCGGCAGCCGCACGCCCACCATCCCGGCGATCACCGAGGAGTGGCCGGCGACGACGGAGGCGACCTTCGGCGTGCGCACGGTGCCGCGCGAGGTTTCCACGGCGGTGACGGCGCCCGCCTCGACGCGGATGTCGAGGACCTCGGTCTGCTCGACGATGTCGACGCCGAGGTCGCTGGCGGCGCGCGCGAAGCCCCAGACCACCGCGTCGTGGCGGTTGACGCCGCCGGAGCGCTGCAGGCTGGCGCCGATGACCGGATAGCGCGCCGTCGGCGACATGTTGACCACCGGGCAGAACTCGGCGACCTCCTTCGCCTCCAGCCACTCGGCGTCGACGCCGTTCAGCCGGTTCGCCTCGACCCGGCGCTTGATCTGCCGCGCCTCGTGCTCGTCGTGGGCGAGGTTGAGCACGCCGCGGTGGCTCATCATGATGTTGAAGTTGAGCTCGCGGCCGAGCGTCTTCCACAGCGTCAGCGCGTGGTCGTAGATCGCGGCGGACTCGTCGTTCAGGTAGTTGGACCGGATGATGGTGGTGTTGCGGCCGGAGTTGCCGCCGCCGATCCAGCCCTTCTCGATGACCGCGATGTTGGTCATGCCGTGAACCTTGGCCAGGTAGTAGGCGGTCGCCAGGCCGTGGCCGCCGCCGCCGATGATGACGGCGTCGTACGCGTCCTTGAGCGTCGCCTTGCGCCACGCGGGATCCCAGCCGGTGTGGCCGGCAAGGCCCTCGCGGACCAGACGGAGGAGGGAGTAGCGCTTCATCGCGAGGCCGCCCTTCGCGTGGATCGGCCGGTGCCCGCCATGCCGGCGAGCCACGGCCGGTCGTCCATGGTTCGGCCCATAGTATCGCGCGACGGGGGGCGCCGTCGCCGTCTCATCAGCGCCGCACGATGTCGCAATGGGTCGTGTGTGACAGCTTTTGACGCCATGTTACCCCCCTGCCCGATTCTCACCGGGCTGGCTCAGCCGACAGGGGGCTTGATGATTTCCAGGAATGCAATTCGTTTGAGCCTGGCGCTGGCGGCCGCGTTCGCCGCGGCCTGCCCGGTCTGGGCACAGGGGGACATGCCGTTGAACGACCAGCTGAACCAGGCCTTCGCGGCCGGCGAACTGGCCGGCCTGCACGCCGTCTATGTGAAGCATCGCGGCGAGACGCTCGCGGAGGCCTATTTCGAAGGATCCGACGAGCGCTGGGGGCAGCCGTTGGGCGATCGGCAGCTCGGTCCCGAAGACCTCCACGATCTGAGGTCGGTGACGAAATCCATCGTCGGCCTGCTCTACGGGATCGCGCTGGCCGAAGGCAAAGTCCCGCCCGTCGACGCGCCGCTGATTGAACAGTTTCCCGAGTATCCCGATCTCGCCGCCGATCCGGAGCGCGCGAAGATTACCGTCGGAGACGCGCTGTCGATGACCATGGGGACGGCGTGGAACGAAGACGTGCCCTATACCAGCCCGGAAAACAGCGAAGTGGCCATGGAGATGGCCGCCGACCGGTACCGGTTCGTGCTCGATCGGCCGATGGTCGCCGCGGCCGGCGAGACCTGGACCTACAATGGCGGTGCGACCGCGCTCATCGGCAAGCTGATCGCCGACGGCGTCGGCGAACCGATCGACACCTACGCCGAAAGCCATCTGTTCCGTCCGCTCGGGATCACCGAGTTCGAGTGGATCGCGGGCGCCGACGGGGTGCCCTCCGCCGCATCCGGACTGCGTCTCAGGCTACGCGATCTCGTGAAGATCGGGGAGCTCGTGCTGGCGGGCGGCCAGGTCGATGGCAAGCAGGTGGTGCCGAAAGCGTGGCTGGAGGCTTCCTTCGCACCCCATGCGACTACGTCGGAAGGGCTCCGCTACGGCTATTTCTGGTGGCTGGCGCCCTGGGGCGATCCGCCGGCCTGGGCCGCGGGTTTCGGCAATGGCGGCCAGCGGCTTACCGTCCAGGCGGATCACGACCTCATCGTCGTCGTGCTGGCCGGCAACTACAACCAGCCCGATGCCTGGAAAATCCCGGTGAAGATCATCGAGGGCTTCGTGGTTCCGGCGGTGCGGGCGCGCGCGAAGTAGAGCGCCGCACCCGCACCTGAACCCGCTCTAGAACAGCCCCTCGATCCAGCCTTCTTCCGACAGGCCGATCTTTTCGGCCGCAGGATGGCGGGGGAGGCCGGGCATGGTCATGATCTCGCCGGTGAGGGCGACGATGAAGCCGGCGCCGGCCGACAGCCGCACCTCGCGGACCGGGATGACAAAGCCGGTCGGCGCGCCGCGGGCGGCGGGGTCGGTGGAGAAGGAATACTGGGTCTTCGCCATGCAGACCGGCAGGTTGCCGTAGCCGGCCACCTCCCAGGCGGCGAGCTGGGTGCGCACGCGGGTATCGGCGACCGCGTCGTCGGCGCGGTAGATGCGCCGGGAGACGGCGCGGATCTTCTCCCACAGCGGCATGTCGTCGGGATAGATCGGCGCGAAGTCGGCGGCGCCGCCCTCGACCGCGGCGACCACGGCGTGGGCCAGCTCCTCGGTGCCCTCCGAGCCCTTCGCCCAGTGCTCGCACAGGACGGCGGGCACGCCCATGGTCCCGCAGAAGGCCTTCACGGCGGCGATTTCCGCCTCGGTGTCCGACAGGAAGCGGTTGAGCGCGACCACCACCGGCACGCCGTAGCCGCGGACGTTCTCCACGTGGCGGGCGAGGTTCGCCGCCCCCCGGGTCACCGCCTCGACGTTTTCCTTCGAAAGCTCGGTCTTGTCGACGCCGCCGTGCATCTTGAGCGCGCGGATGGTGGCGACGACGACGGCGGCGGCCGGCTTCAGCCCGCCCTTGCGGCACTTGATGTCGAAGAACTTCTCGGCGCCGAGATCCGCCCCGAAGCCGGCCTCGGTCACCACGTAGTCGGCGAGCTTGAGGGCGGTCTTGGTGGCGACCATCGAGTTGCAGCCGTGGGCGATGTTGGCGAACGGGCCGCCGTGGACGAAGGCGGGGTTGTTCTCCACCGTCTGCACGAGGTTGGGCGCGAACGCCTGGCGCAGCAGCACCGTCATGGCGCCGTCGGCCTTGAGGTCGCGCGCGGTGACGGTGGTGCCGTCGGTGCGGTAGGCGACGACGATGTCGCCGAGGCGGCGTTCCAGGTCGGCGAGGTTCTCCGCCAGGCAGAAGATCGCCATGATTTCCGAGGCGACGGTGATGTCGAAGCCGGACTCGCGCGTGAAGCCATTGTTGGCGCCGAGGCCGAGGACGATCTGGCGCAGCGCCCGGTCGTTCATGTCCATCGCCCGCTTCCAGACGACGCGGCGCGGGTCGATCTCCAGCGCGTTGCCCCAGTAGAGGTGGTTGTCCACCATGGCGGAAAGCAGGTTGTGGGCGGTGGTGATGGCGTGCAGGTCGCCGGTGAAGTGGAGGTTGATGTCCTCCATCGGCAGCACCTGGGCATAGCCGCCGCCGGCGGCACCCCCCTTCATGCCGAAGCAGGGGCCGAGCGAGGGCTCGCGCAGGCAGATGGCGGTGCGCTTGCCGATCCGGTTCAGGCCGTCGCCGAGCCCGACGGTGGTGGTCGTCTTGCCCTCGCCCGCCGGGGTCGGGCTGATGGCGGTGACCAGCACCAGGTTGCCGTCCGGGCGGTCGGCGAGCGATGCGACGTAGTCCAGCGACACCTTCGCCTTGTCGTGGCCGAACGGCACGAGGCTTTCGTAGGGCACGTCCAGTCGGGAGGCGATCTCCGCGATCGGCTTCAGCGTGGCGGCCCTGGCGATCTCGATGTCGGATTTTGGTGTCATGGGTCCCGGAAAGCGTTCGAAGGCAGGAGGGACTGTCTTTCTAGTCAGTCGGGCTTGGCGACCACAACCCCCGGCCCCTTTCCGGCGGGCGGCGAGGGCCCGCGCGGCCGGCGAATCGGGGCAGCGGCTGCCCGCCGAAAGGGCAGGCGGGGCCTGCATTCTGACATTGCGGGACGGTCGCCGGACAATTAGTCTGGCCGCAATGAGTGCGGTGCTTCGAGGTGCGCTTTCGGGGGCGACGTCGAATGCGGAGCGGCGGCGTAGATGACCAATCAGTCGCGTCAGTCAAAGACGATCGTTTTTCTGCTTCTGCCGAACTTTTCCATGATCGCCTTCGCCACGGCGATCGAGCCCTTGCGCCTCGCCAACCGCCACCTCGGCCGGCCGTTCTACAAGTGGCGGCTCGCCTCCGAGCACGGCGGCACGGAGACGGCCAGCAACGGCTGCACCATGGCGGTGCAGACCTCGCTCGCCGAGGAGCGCCGGTTCACCGGCCCCGACCGGCCGGACATGGTGCTGGTCTGCTCGGGCATCGGCGTGGAGGCGCTCGACACGCGGCAGGTGCGGCCGTGGCTGCGCCAGCTGCACACCGCCGGCATCACCATCGGCGGGCTGTGCACGGCGGCCTGGGTGCTGGCCGATGCGGGCCTGCTCGACGGCAGGCGCTGCGCGATCCACTGGGAAAACCTGCCGGCGTTCTCCGAGCGGTTCCCCGAGGCCAACGTCTTCGCCGACCTGTTCGAGGTGTCCGACAACATCTACACCTGCGCCGGCGGCACCGCGGCGCTCGACATGATGTTTTCCATCATCCACGCCGACCACGGCGAGAACGTCGTCAACCGGATCTGCGAGCAGTGCCTCGCCGACCGCGTGCGCAACCCCCACGACCGCCAGCGCCTGCCGCTCAGGGCGCGGCTCGGCGTCCACAACACCAAGCTCCTGTTCATCATCGAGCTGATGGAGGCGAACATCGACGAGCCGCTGTCGCTCGTCGACATCGCCAACTATGTCGGCCTGTCGCGCCGCCAGATCGAGCGGCTGTTCCGCACCGGGCTCGGCATGTCGCCGGCCCGCTACTACCTGGAAATCCGCCTCGACCGGGCCCGTCACCTGCTTCTGCAGTCGAACATGGCGATCGTCGACGTGGCGATCGCCTGCGGGTTCGTGTCCGCCTCGCACTTCTCCAAGTGCTTCCGCGAGATGTACGGCATGTCGCCGCTGGCCGCCCGGATGGAGCGCGACGCGGCGCAGCTGGCCGCCGCCGAATAGGGCCGCCGACGGCTGCGTCCCGGCGCCGCATGGGACTCGCCTTGCCCGCCCCGATCCCGTTAAGGTGTCGTTAACGTTTGGGGGTCTCGACGGACCGGGAAGGCGGAGGTGTTTCATGGCACGCGGATGGCGTCTTGCGGCAATGGCGACGGCGATCGTCGCGGGTGGGCTGGTTTCCTCGCTGGCCGAGGCGAAGGAATTCTACGTCGAGGACAGCAATCCGACGGCGCAGAAGTGCTACGTGAAGGCCTTCGTGCCGGCCAAGGTGCACGTCAACACCGAGGGCCAGCTGGTGCGGCCGCAGACCCAGCAGTGGGTGGTGTCGACCGTCGGCACGGTGGAGAAGTGGACGCTGGTCACGGAGCCGGCGGTCTACGTGGAGACCCGCGAGGTGGTCGAGGCCGCGCACTACACGCTGCGCCCCGTCGACTGCGCCGCCTACATGGCTCCGCCGAAGCCGGCGCTCTCCTGCTACAAGACCGGCGGCGACCGGATCATCTGCGCGCCGAACTGAGCGGGAGCCCGCCGCAGGGCCAGGACGTTCGAACGGGGGGCTGCGCGTGACACCATCCTTCAAGCCGCTGGTCGGCACCTGCCGCTGCGGGCGGACCGAGTTCGAGGTGAGCGCGCCGCCGCTGATCACGGCGGCCTGCCACTGCCGGGGCTGCCAGCGGATGAGCGCCAGCGCGTTCTCGCTGACGGCGATGGTGTCGAGTGCGTCGTTCCGGGTGCGCGCCGGAGAACCCGTTCCGGGCGGCGTGCAGGGCAACGGGCTCGCCCACTTCTGCTGTCCGCACTGCAAGTCGTGGATGTTCACGCGGATCGACGCGGCGCCGGAGTTCGTCAACGTGCGCCCGGCGATGATCGACGATCCGGCGTGGTGCGACCCGTTCATGGAGACGATGACGTCGGAGAAGCTCTCCTGGGCGCGCACGCCGGCCCGGCACAGCTTCGCGACGTTCCCGACGATGGACGAGCTGCCGGGGCTGATGCAGGCCTTCGCCGATCATCTGAAGACGATCGGGACGGGCGGCGGCGCGGCGGATCCGGCTTAGGCCGGGCCTCCAGCGGAGGCAGCCCCGACCCCGAGCGAGGGTCGGGGCCTGTCGCAGCCGCGCGCTTACGGCCCGACGCGGGGCCGGCGGCGCCAGGAGCCGTGCGGCAGTTCGCGCTCGCGGTCGGCGGCGGCGAGTGCCGCGCGCAGCTCCTCGGCGTTGAAGGGAATGCAGTAGGCCGGCTTGGCGCGCTCGAAGCGCCAGCTTTCGGCGAGCCCGCCGGCGTCCACCACGTCGAAGTCGATCTGGTCGTGCAGGTCGGCGGCGATCGCCTTGGCGTCGGCGTCCTCGCCGGCAATCGGCAGGGCGCGGCGGCCCGAGGTGATCGGCGGCCGGCCTTCCAGCGGCAGGTCGTAGGACAGGATGGCGTTGAACGCCTTGACGATCCGCGCGTCCGGGAAACGGGCCGCGACGATCTGGGAGGTGGTGGTCTCGTGCGCGTCCATCTCGCGGATGGCGCCGTCGCGGGCCGGATAATAGTTCATGGTGTCGAGGACGACCTTGCCGGCGAGCGGGGCCGGCGGGATGACGTCCAGCGCGTTGAAGGGCAGGGCGGCGATGATCAGCTCGCCGAACTGGCAGGCCTCGTCCACCGTGCCGGCCCTGTAGCCGCCGGCCGCCGCGGCCGCGGCAAGGGCTTGCGGGTGACGCGAGCTCGCCATCACGCGGTGTCCGGCGTGGGCGAACAGCCCGGCCAGCGTGCCGCCGATCTCGCCGGCTCCGAGAATGCCGATGTCCATGGGGGAATCCTTTCCGGTGACGTGTGTCTCGGCCGAATTTAATTCCCACCCGTTCGAGATACTATACGGCCATTGCGATGCGGACATGAAACGGAGGGTTTCGAATGGCCGACCGCCTGACCAGCATGGCCGTGTTCGTGAGGACCGCCGAGACGGGCTCGTTCTCGGCCGCCGCGCGGGCGCTCGGCATGTCCGCGCAGATGGCGGGCAAGCACGTCGACGCGCTGGAGACGCAGCTCGGCATGCGGCTCCTGCATCGCTCGACCCGGCGCCACAGCCTGACCGACGCCGGCGGGCTGTACCTCGACGGATGCCGGCGCGTGCTCGCCGAGCACGACGCGGCGACCGCCTCGGTGCTCGCCCAGAGCGACCATCCGCGCGGCACGGTGCGGGTGACGGCGCCCAACGCGTTCGGGGCGTGCCGGCTGATGCCGGAGATCTCGGCCTTCCTCGCCGCCTTTCCGGAGGTGGCGGTCGAGCTGGTGCTCTCCGACCGGAACCTGGACCTGATGGAGGAGGGGATCGACGTCGCCATCCGGATCGGACATCTCCCCGATTCCGACCTGGTGGCGCGGCCGCTCGCCGACTACCGGCTGATCGCCTGCGCCTCGCCCACCTACCTCGCGGCGCGCGGCGTTCCGGCGCATCCGCGCGAGCTTGCGGGGCACCACTGCCTGCACCACGCGAGCGGCGGCCGCGCCGCACCCCGGCCGTGGACGTTCACCGGGCCCGACGGCGTGTTTACCGCCGAGCCGGCCAACCGGCTGAAGGTCAACGACGGGCGGGTGCTGGTGGACGCGGCGATCGCAGGCGGCGGGATCATCCTGGCCGGCGAGCCGACCGTCCACGATCACCTCGCCGCCGGACGGCTGACGCGGGTGCTGACGGACTATCCGGGACCCGTCCGGGCCATGCACCTGGTCTATCCCGGCGGCCGGCCGCTGCCGCCGAAGCTGCGCGTCCTCACCGACTGGATGCTGCGCGCGTTCGGCCCGCCCGCCAGGAGCCGGTGAGCGCCGGCGAACCCGGCGCGAGGGGGGGTCTTCGACCGCTCTCCCGACGGGAAACCGCAAGAGCGCTTTTCCCGGGATTACTCGGCGCCACCCCGCCAGCGCTGCCAGAGCTTCTCGCCGATCAGGCAGTCGATGCGCGGGGCGGCGGTCTGCATCTGGGCCGGGACGACGCGCGGGCGGGCGGCGGCGATCTCCATGATCAGCTTGCGCCGGATGGCGCTGGCGAACTCGTCGGCGTCCTTGACCACCACCATGAACGAGCCGTAGCCGCCGATGACGCAGTCCTCGTAGTAGACGTCGAGATTGTTGATCTGGAAGAACGGGTCGTAGGACGAGCGCCGGATCATGATCGGCAGGCCGTTCACGGTGACGCCCGCCTCGATGAGCTTGTCGCGCTCGTCGGTGACCGGTCCGCCCATGTTGTTGGGGCCGTCGCCGGAGATGTCGATGACGCGGCGGAAGCCCTCGTAGCCGTTGCCGTCGAACAGCGTGCCGGAGAAGGCGAGCGCGCTGGAGATCGAGGTGCGCCGGAGCCTGGCCAGCGGCGCGGCGGCGAGCTTTGCGGCGAATTCCTGGGCGGTGTCGGGCCCGTCGATGACGGTCCACGGCACCTGCACCATCTGCAGGCCGGCGCCGGCCCACTCGACATAGGTGACCGCGATGCGGCCCCAGTCGCCGCGGCCAATGGCGGCGATCACGTCGGGATGCAGGAACGCGCCCATGTAGCCCTGGCGCTGCAGGAGCTGTTCGTCGTGGTCCATCGACCACGACACGTCGACGGCGAGCACCAGCTCGATGTCGACGACGTCGTCGACCTGCGCCGCACCCGCCTGAAGAGGGACCAGCGCCACAAGCGCCGAAACCGCCCGCACCATCCACCGCATCGCGCCAACTCCCTTGTGAACCGTCCCCCTTGCCGTCACGCCGTCCGAAGACGCCCCCTCCGGAAAAAGGTAGGGCGGGCAACCCGCGGTGGCGAGATCAAAGCGTGGGCATCGAAGGGCGCAATGCTGGGCAGACCGGCGCGACGGCGCCGGTCAGGCCCTGAGGCGGAGGTTGTCGGCATCGAACGGCGATTCCGGCACGACGGTCGCCATGTGGCGCTTGCCGAGGATCGAGATCTCGATCTCGGTGCCGATCCCGGCGTAGTCGGGCCGGACCATGCCGAGCGCCAGGCTCTTGTCGGTGCGCCAGCCGAAGCCGCCCGAGGTGGCGCGGCCGATCAGCTTGCCGCCCACATAGAGCGGTTCGTTGCCGCGCGCGTCGGCGTCGGAGACGTCGTGGACGTCGAGGGTGGCGAACGCCCAGTCGAAGCCGGCCTGCTGCTTCTCCACCAGCGCCTCGCGGCCGATGAAGCTCGCCTTGTTGAGGTGGACGAAGCGGTCGAGGCCGGATTCCAGCGCCGCGTACTCGATGGAGAGCTCGCGGGGAATGAGCCGGTAGGATTTCTCGATCCGGAGCGCGTCCATGGCGCGGATGCCGAACGGCTTCAGGCCATGCGGGGCGCCGGCCTCCATCAAGAGGTCGAAGATGGTGTTCTGCATCTCGATCGGGTGATGCAGCTCCCAGCCGAGCTCGCCGACGAAGTTGACCCGGAGCGCCTTCGCGGTGGCGTGGCCGACGTTGATGGTCTGGCCCGTCAGCCACGGGAAGGCTGCGGTGGAGAGGTCGGCGTCGGTGAGGCTTTCCAGGATGGCGCGCGACTGCGGGCCGGCCAGCACCAGCACGCCGTACTGGGTGGTGACCTTCTGCAGCATCACCGAACCGTCGGTGGGCAGCAGCTTCTGCAGGGTGTCGAAGTCGTGCCGCTCGTAGGCGCCGGCCGAGACGAGATAGAAGCGCTGCGGTCCCTCGCGGTAGATGGTGAACTCAGAGCGCACGCCGCCGGATTTGGTCAGCAGGTGGGCAAGCCCGATGCGGCCGATCTTCTTGGGGATGCGGTTGGCGACGAGATGGTCGAGCCAGCCCTCGGCGCCCGGACCCCAGACCTCGAACTTGGCGAAGGCCGACATGTCGAGCAGGCCCGCCTGCTCGTGGACGTGGCGCGCCTCGCGGCCGACCTGGTCGAAATAGTTGGAGCGGCGGAACGACCACAGCTCCTTCACCTTGCCATCGGGGCCGACGGGCGGGTGGTTGTGGTTGAGGAGCACGTCGGGCTTGTCCAGCGCGCTCTCCTCGATCCCGAAGCCCTCGGGCGCGAACCAGTTCGGCCGCTCCCAGCCGTAGACCGAGCCGAACACCGCGCCGAGCGCCTTCATGCGGTCGTAGCAGGGAGCGCGCTTCAGCGGCCGGCCGCCCGGACGCTCCTCGTCGGGATAGTGGACGGTGAAGACGTTGGCGTAGGTCTCCTCGTTCTTCTCCCGCAGATAGCCGCGCGTGGCGTAGGGGCCGAAGCGGCGGGGGTCGACGCCCATCATGTCGATGGAGGGCTCGCCCTCGACGATCCACTCGGCGAGCTGCCAGCCGGCGCCGCCGGCGGCCGTCACGCCAAACGAGTGGCCCTCGTTCAGCCAGAAGTTCTTCAGGTCCCAGGCCGGACCGACGATGGGCGAGCCGTCCGGGGTGTAGGCGATGGCGCCGTTGTAGACCTTCTTGATGCCGACCTCGCCGAACGCCGGCACCCGGGCGATGGCCGTCTCGATGTAGGGCATCAGCCGGTCGAGGTCCTCCTGGAAGAGCTCGTATTCCGAGCCGTCGGAGGGGGCGTCGACGTAGCAGCAGGGCGCGCCGATCTCGTACGGGCCGAGCAGCAGGCCGCCGGCCTCCTCGCGCATGTACCAGGAGGAGTCCGCCTCGCGCAGCACGCCCATCTCCGGCAGGCCCTGGGCCTTGCGCGCCTTGATGGCCGGGTGCGCCTCGGTGACGATGTACTGGTGCTCGACGGGGATGACGGGGATGTCGAGGCCGACCATGGCGCCGGTCTTGCGGGCGAAGTTGCCGGTGGCCGAGATCACGTGCTCGGCGGTGATGTCGCCCTTGTCGGTCTTCACCAGCCACTCGCCCGACGGAAGCTGCTCGATGGCGAGCACGGTGGTGTAGCGGTTGATCTCGGCGCCCCGGGCGCGCGCTCCCTTGGCGAACGCCTGGGTCAGGTCGGCCGGCTGCACGTAGCCGTCGTCGGGGTGCTGGATGGCGCCGAGCAGCCCGTCGGTCTCGCAGAGCGGCCAGATCTCCTTCACCTGCTCGGGGGTGAGGATGTTGACCTTGACGCCGATGGTCTCGGCGATGCCGGCGTAATACTGGAACTCCTCCCAGCGGTCGCGGGTGCGGGCGAGCCGGATGTTGGAGACCTTGCGCAGGCCGACGTCCTGGCCGGTCTCCTCCTGCAGGCGCTCGTAGAAGGCGACCGAGTATTTGTGGATCTGGCCGACCGAGTAGGAGACGTTGAACAGCGGCAGCAGGCCGGCGGCGTGCCAGGTCGAGCCGGAGGTGAGCTCCTTGCGCTCGATCAGGACGACGTCGTCCCAGCCCTTGGCGGCGAGGTGGTAGAGCGTCGAGACGCCGACCACGCCGCCCCCGATGACGACCGCGCGCGCATGGGTTCTCATCTCGACCGTCTCCCCTGAGAGCGGATCCCGCCGGATCTTCGCGATCCGTGGCTGTCCATGGTCGAGTATGCGCCGCCGCAAGGCCGGCCGATTTCGCAGATGCGACAGCGGAGGTGTCGTGCGGCGACACGGAGGCGGCGTTCCGGCAAGGAAAGAATACGATGTTGGACGGCGTTGCGCTTGGCTGCCGCGATGCCGGAGTTCTTCACACAGCGCGGACCGCAACGCGGGCAACGCTGTACTGGGCGGACATTGTCGCACCCCATTCATCGCACGCGGTCATGCAGGCTCACCCTACATGGGCGTCGATCAGGAACCCTGACGCGAGCTGCTCGAAGGCCGCGACGGCATCCTTCAAGACTTGATCGGGCGCGTCGCTTGCGGCAACCCATAGCGCTGCATTGAGAGCGGCCCCATTCAAAAGGCGCGCGGCGGCTTCGATTGCGACCGGCTTGATCGCCCCCTGATCCGCCAAGCTCTTGAGGCTGCGCATCGTGGCGGCGAGGCACTTGTTCTGGCTGGGCCATTGTGAAGGATCGCCCAGCACTGCGGGGCCGTCCAAGAGAACGATACGTCGGATCTCCGGATCCATTGCCGCTTCGATATAGGCCGTGCCCTCGGCAAGAAGCTTTTCCCAGTCACTGCCGCCCCGGCGCTCAGCATGCGCCATCGCGGCCGCCGCCATTTCTCCATCGACCTGTTCGACGACAGCCGCGAGGAGCCCGCGCTTGTCGCCGAAGTTGTGATAGAGCGCGCCGCGGGTCAGCCCGACGTCGGCGGTCAGGTCATCCATCGACGTTCCCGCATAGCCTTTTTCGGCAAAGGCCTTCCGCGCCGATGCGATCAGCTTGGCACGGGTCTCCTCCATCATCTGAGCTCTCTTGGCGGCCATCGTCCCTCCACGATCGCTATACATCACGAGCATTGACATACGCTTCGTATGCGAATATTTCACATACGAAGCGTATACGAAACCGCCTGTTGAGGCGATACCCGGAAGACATACCAATGCTTCGTAACGAACCCGTCTTTCCCGCCGACCGCCACGCGCTCTATGAACAGCATGGCTATTCCGCCGCAATTCGCTCCGGCGACCTGCTGTTCGTCTCGGGTCAGGTCGGCAGCCGCCCGGATGGATCGCCGGAACCGAACTTCGCCAAACAGGTGCAGCTGGCTTTCGACAATCTGCTGGCCGTACTCAAGGCGGCAGGATGTGGTCCGGAAGACATCGTTGATGTCACAACCTTCAACACGGATCCCGAAGCGCAGTTCGGCACCGTGATGGAAGTGAAAAACCGGGTCTTTCCCCAGCCCCCTTTTCCGAACTGGACGGCCATTGGCGTCACATGGCTTGCGGGGTTCGACTTCGAGATCAAGGTTATCGCCCGCTGCCCCGCGCGGTAGAACACGGAAGTCCGGCGTGCCCCAGCCGCCCGGAGCATTTCGGTTCAGAACGAACCGCTCTGAACCAGAAAGAAGAGCTCAGAGGATTTGAAGCTGGAGCCATTTCCAACCGATCCAGGGATTTCACCTGATCGGGAAAGGGTCGAGGCGGCGGCATGCCGACCACCCCCAAATGCCGAACGCCTTGGAAGGTCTCGACGTCGATGCCTTCACATAAGAAAGGCCCCGGGAAGCGGACTTCCCGGGGCCTCGTTGTCTGAAGAGCGGAGCGTTGCGGAAAACCGGTACCCGGCTTTCCTGGGTTTGCTCAGAGCGACTTGACGATCTCCTCGACCATCTTCTTGGCGTCGCCGAACAGCATCATCGTGTTGTCCTTGTAGAACAGCGAGTTGTCGATGCCGGCGTAGCCGGAGCCGAGCGAGCGCTTGATGAACAGGCAGGTGCCCGCCTTGTCCACGTCAAGGATCGGCATGCCGTAGATCGGCGAGGACGGATCATCGCGCGCCGCCGGGTTGGTCACGTCGTTGGCGCCGATGACGAAGGCGACGTCGGCCTGCTGGAACTCCGAGTTGATGTCCTCCAGCTCGAAGACGTCGTCGTAGGGCACCTGGGCCTCGGCGAGGAGCACGTTCATGTGCCCGGGCATGCGGCCGGCGACCGGGTGGATGGCGAACTTCACCTCCACGCCTTCTTCCTTGAGCACGTCGGTCATCTCGCGGAGCGCGTGCTGGGCCTGGGCCACCGCCATGCCGTAGCCCGGCACGATGATGACCTTGGAGGCGTTCTTCATGATGAAGGCCGCGTCCTCGGCCGAGCCCTGCTTCACGGTGCGGTCGCCGAGGTCGTCGGCCGGGCCGGCGCTCTCGCCGCCGAAGCCGCCCAGGATGACCGAGATGAACGAGCGGTTCATCGCCTTGCACATGATGTAGGACAGGATCGCGCCCGACGAGCCGACGAGGGCGCCGGTGATGATCAGCGCCGTGTTGCCGAGCGTGAAGCCGATGCCGGCCGCCGCCCACCCCGAGTAGGAGTTGAGCATCGACACGACCACCGGCATGTCGGCGCCGCCGATCGGGATGATGATCAGCCCGCCCAGCACCAGTGCGACGATGGTGATCACCCAGAACAGCCAGTGTGCCTCGGTGGTCACGAACAGGATGATCAGGATGACGAGCGCGGCGGCGAGGCCGGCGTTCACCAGATGCCGCGCCGGCAGCATGATCGGCTTGCCCGACATGCGGCCGTCGAGCTTCAGGAAGGCGATCACCGAGCCGGTGAAGGTGATGGCGCCGATGGCGACACCGATGGACATTTCCACGAGGCTGGCGCCGTGGATGTCGCCCGGAATGCCGATGCCGAAGGCCTCAGGCGCATAGAGCGCGCCGGCGGCGACGAACACCGCCGCCAGGCCCACCAGCGAATGGAAGGCGGCGACAAGCTGCGGCATCGCCGTCATGGCGATCTTCTTGGCGGTGAAGGCGCCGATGCCGCCGCCGATGGCGATGGCGAGGATGATCCAGAACCAGCCACTGGCCGAGGGGGCCGCCACGGCGAGCGTGGTCAGCACGGCGATGCCCATGCCGGCCATGCCGTAGTGGTTGCCGCGGCGCGCGGTCTCCGGATGGGAGAGGCCGCGCAGCGCCAGGATGAACAGGATCCCCGAGATCAGGTAGAGAACGGCTGCAATATTTGCGTTCATGTGTCCGTTCCCCTCACTTCTGCTTCTTCTTGTACATGGCGAGCATGCGGCTGGTGACGAGGAAGCCGCCGAAGATGTTCACGCTGGCCATGACGAGTGCGAGAAAGCCGAAGATGCGGGCCCAGACCGCGCCGTCGGAGGCGGACAGGTCGATGCCGACCGCCAGCAGCGCGCCGACCACGATGACGCTCGAGATGGCGTTGGTCACCGACATCAGCGGGGTGTGGAGCGCAGGCGTCACCGACCACACCACGTAATAGCCGACGAAGATCGCCAGCACGAAGATCGACAGGCGGAAGACGAACGGGTCGATCACGCCGCCGGTGGCGGTGTGGGCGATGGCGGCGAGGCCGTCGGCCATGCCGTCGGGCGCCGCGAAGAGCTGGGCCTCGGCGGCGCGCGCGGCGGCGTCGGCGGCGTCGGCCGCCTGACGCGCGACCTCGGCTGCCGAGCGGGCCTGGTCGACGAGGTTCTGCGTTACGGGATCGCTCATTCCTGGCCCCCTTCTTCATGCCCTTCGGTGGCGGGCTTCGGCGCGAAATTCGGATGCACGATGCGTCCGTCGCGGGTCAGCGCCGTCGCCTTCACGAGTTCGTCGTCCCAGTTGATGGCGAACGCCTTGGTCTCCTTGTCGACCATCACGCCGTCGACGAAGGTCAACAGGTTCTTGGCGTAGAGGAGCGAGGCGGAGGCGGCGATGCGGCCGGGCAGGTTGCGGTAGCCGATGACGCGGGCCGGACCGACCTGGACGATCTGGTCGGCCTCGGCGCCCTCGACGTTGCCGCCGCGCTCGACCGCCATGTCGACGATCACCGAGCCGGGCTTCATCGCCTCGATCATGGCGCGGGTGATGAGCCGGGGAGCCGGACGGCCGGGGATCAGCGCCGTGGTGATGACGATGTCCTGCTTGGCGATGTGCTCGGCGACGAGCTCGGCCTGCTTGCGCCGGTACTCCTCCGACATCTCCTTGGCGTAGCCGCCGGCGGTCTCGGCCGCGCGGAACTCGTCGTCCTCGACGGCGACGAACTTGGCGCCGAGCGAGGCGACCTGCTCCTTGGCGGCCGGGCGGACGTCGGTGGCGGTCACCACGCCGCCGAGGCGGCGGGCGGTGGCGATCGCCTGCAGGCCGGCGACCCCGGCGCCCATGACGAAGATGCGGGCGGCGGGCACGGTGCCGGCCGCGGTCATCATCATCGGGATGGCGCGGTCGAAGGTCGCCGCCGCCTCGATCACCGCCTGGTAGCCGCCGAGGTTCGCCTGGCTCGACAGCACGTCCATCGACTGGGCGCGGGTGATGCGGGGCATCAGCTCCATGGAGAAGGCGGTCAGGCCGCGGTCGGCCATGTGCTGCAGCGCGCCCTCGTTGCCGTAGGGGTCCATGATCGAGACGACCGTGGCGCCCTGCCGGATCTGGTCGATCAGCTCGCCCGACGGGCGCTGGACGGTGAGGACGAGATCGGTGTCGCGCACGGCGTCGGCGCTGGAGCCGACGATCTCCGCGCCGGCTTCCGCGAAGGCGGCGTCCGGAATGCGGGAGCGCTCGCCGGCTCCGCTGGCGACCATCACCGTGGCGCCGAGACCGGCCAGCCGTTTCACCGTGTCAGGTGTCGCCGCAACCCGCGGTTCCTGATCCCCCTCGCGCGGGACGCCTATGCGCATGCGTGTCCTCCCATTGATGTCGTAGATGACCGACCGCACGGGACGCCGCGCCGATGGCGCGACCGCCCGGTGACGGCGGCGGCGTTCGGGACCAGCGGTCAGGCCGGGCGCGCGCAGGCCGCGCCGGGCGTTGCTGGTCCGCAGTCATGTCGAGGGGCCGGACGCGGTGCTCCCCAAGCCCCGCATCGGCGCCGATCCGCCTTCCGGCCGTCCGGTCAGGTCAGGAAGAAGCCCATCAGCGCCAGCAGGATGGCGAGGCCGACGATGCTCCACTTCACCAGCTTGGTGAATCCGGCATAGGTCCGCTCGTGCTCGTGATAGTCCATGGAGGTCATGTGACCTTCATCGTGCAGCAGGGGCGCAGTGCCAGCGGGATGGTGAGCCATGATGTTCCTCGATATCCAGACGCGCGTATTCGTGGGCTTTGTAACCGCGGACGGGGCGCGGGGCAACGCGCCGCGGCGCTGAATTGCGTTTTACGCAATCGATTGCACACAGGGGAGGCCCGATTTTCCCGGAAGCGACACCCTGCCGGCGGCCGGTCGGGCCGATCCGCAGGCGCCGGGCGGCGCGCACCGGCGCGAATTCGGGAGCCTTTCCTGTGGATCGGGGCCGAGGGTGCCCTGGTGGGACGCCGCAGCCGCGGCGCTCGCGGCGTCAGCGGGCGACGCGCTCGCCGGCACGCTCCGCCAGCACGCCGGCCAGTCCGTCGTCCCAGTAGGGGGTGGGCGCGTAGATGTCGGCCAGGAAGTCGATGAACAGCCGCACCTTCGCCGGCAGGAAGCGGCGCGTCGGATAGATCGCGTAGACGCCGACCCGGTCGGAGGCCTGGTAGGCGGGCAGCACGATCTTCAGCCGGCCCGCCGCCAGCTCCGGGCCGACGTCCCAGGTCGAGCGGAGCGCGATGCCGAGGCCGGCGAGCAGCGTCTCGCGCACCACCTCGCTGGAGTTGGTGGACAGCGGCGCGGCCGGGCGCACGCTCACCGGTCCGTCGGGACCCTCCAGGCGCCAGGGGATCTGCTGCTGCGCGGCGAGGCAGACATGGTCGGCCAGCTCGTCGATGGTGGCGGGCTCGCCGTGCCGGTCCAGATAGGCGGGGGCGGCGCACAGCACCCGGTAGACCGGGGCGAGGCGCTTGGCGACCAGGCTGGAATCGGTCAGCGCCGCGATGCGGATCGCCAGGTCGTAGCCGTCGGCGACGATGTCGACGAACTCGTCGCTGAGGACGAGGTTGATCTGCAGGTCGCGGTGGGCCTCGATGAAGCGGCCGAGATGCGGGGCGATGTGCATCCGCCCGAACGAGGTGGGGGCGCTGACCTTGAGCGTCCCGCGCGCCATGGTGGAGCGGCGGGTGACGAAGGCCTCGGCCTCCTCGATCGACGCCAGGATGGCGACCACGTGCTCGTAGTAGCCCTGGCCGGCCTCGGTGAGGGCGAGCTGTCGCGTGGTGCGCTGGAGCAGGCGCGTGCCGAGCCGGGTTTCCAGCCGGCGGATGCGCTTGGAGATCACCGCGGGCGACAGCCCCATTTCCCGACCGGCGGCCGACATCGACCCGGCGCCCACCACCCGGGCGAATATTTCCATGTCTGTGATGTCGCTCATCGAGTGGTATCAGTAGGCAACAGGAGGGATCGGCCGGGCGAAGGGCGAACATCTGGCTCGGTTGATGGAGCGAGAATCACGCAATTTGAGGTAGATTTGAGACGGTGCGCAGTAGCACGCCCGCAGCGATCTGCCCAACGAATTGCAGGCACCCTCCGGTCGCGGGGGACAGGGAACGGGGCGGGCCGCGCAAGACGGCAACCCCAGGGGAGGAGCCGATGAGTGGTCTGGCCATGCCGCGCCCGAGCGAGGCGACGCTCCAGCGGCGCGCGGCGATCGTCGCGGCGCTCCGGGAGATCGTCCCCGACGAGGGAGTGATCGCCGACGACCTGGAGATGCGCGCCTACGAATCCGACGGGCTCACCGCCTATCGCCAGATGCCGCTGGTGGTGGTGCTGCCGGAGACCGTCGAGCAGGTCAGCCGGATTCTCGCCTATTGCCACGCGCATGACGTGAAAGTGGTGCCGCGCGGCGCCGGCACGTCGCTTTCGGGGGGCGCGCTGCCGCTCGCCGACGGCGTGCTTCTTTCGATGATGAAGTTCAACCGGGTTCTCGACGTCGACTTCGACGCCCGCACCGCGACGGTCCAGCCGGGCGTCACCAACCTCGCGGTGACCCAGGCCGTGCAGCACCGCGGCTTCTACTACGCCCCCGATCCGTCCTCGCAGATCGCCTGCTCGATCGGCGGCAACGTGGCGGAGAACTCCGGCGGCGTGCATTGCCTCAAGTACGGGCTCACCACCAACAACGTGCTGGGCCTGGAGATGGTGCTGATCACCGGCGAGGTGATCCGCCTGGGCGGCAAGCATCTCGACAGCGGCGGCTACGACATGCTCGCCATGATGGTCGGGTCGGAGGGGCTGCTGGCCGTGGTCACCGAGGTGACGGTGCGGATCCTGCGGGCGCCGGAGACGGCCCGCGCGCTGCTCATCGGTTTCCACAGCAGCGAAGCGGCCGGGGCCTGCGTGGCGGAGATCATCGCGGCCGGGATCATCCCGGCGGGAATGGAGATGATGGACCGGCCCGCCATCCTCGCGGCGGAGGATTTCGTCCACGCGGGCTATCCCCGGGAGGCGGAGGCCCTGTTGATCGTCGAGCTTGATGGTCCCGGGGTCGAAGTTGATCATCTCATCTCGGATATAGAAGGCCGTGCCCGAAACAACAGCGCATTCCACATCCGGATTTCATCTTCCGAGGAGGAGCGAGCAAAGTTCTGGGCCGGCCGAAAAGCAGCCTTCCCGGCTGTCGGTCGTGTCTCCCCCGACTACTATTGTATGGATGGAACCATTCCCCGCAAGTCGCTTCCGCTCGTTCTGCGCCGGATGCGCGAGTTATCCGACGAATATGGCCTTCGGGTCGCCAACGTATTTCATGCCGGAGACGGGAATCTTCATCCGCTGATTCTTTACGATGCCAACAAAGAAGGGGAACTAGAGCGCGCCGAAGCATTCGGAAGCGCCATTCTGACCTTGTGCGTCGAGGTCGGCGGATGCCTGACGGGCGAGCACGGCGTCGGCGTTGAAAAGCGCGACCTGATGCCGACGATGTTCACCGAGGACGACCTGAAGCAGCAGCAGCGGGTGAAGTGCGCCTTCGACGAGAAGCATCTTCTCAACCCCGGCAAGGTGTTTCCGGTGCTGCACCGGTGCGCCGAACTCGGACGGATGCACGTCCACGCCGGCGCGCTGCCGTTTCCCGACATTCCCCGGTTCTGAGGACGGCATGAGCGAACGGCTGAAACCTGCGACCGCGGACGAGGTGCGCGACTGCGTCGCCTGGGCGGTGTCGGCGCGCGAGCCGCTGGAGGTGGTGGGCCTCGGCACCAAGCGCGCCATTGGCCGGCCGGTGCAGTCCGGCCACACCCTCGACCTGTCGGGGCTGGACGGGATCGTCGCCTACGAGCCGGAGGAGCTCGTGCTGACGGTGCGGGCGGGGACGTCGCTCGCCACCGTGGAGGCGGCGCTCGCGGACGGCGGGCAGGAATTCGCGTTCGAGCCGATCGACTATTCGGTGCTGCTCGGAACCGGCGCCGGGCCGGGGACCGTGGGCGGCATGCTGGCGGCGAACCTCGCCGGACCGCGCCGGATCAAGGCGGGCGCGGCGCGCGACCATATCCTCGGCCTTCATGCGGTGTCGGGCCGGGGCGAAATCTTCAAGGCCGGCGGGCGGGTGGTGAAGAACGTCACCGGCTACGACCTGGCGCGCGGGCTCGCCGGCTCCTGGGGCACGCTGGCGGTGTCGACGGAGCTGACCTTCAAGGTGCTGCCGCGCGGCGAGACGACGGCCACCGTGTGCGTCGCCGGTCTCGACGACGCCGCCGCCCTCAAGGCGATGGCGGCGGCGCTCGGCTCGTCCTGCGACGTGTCCGGGGCCGCCCATCTGCCGGCGGGCGTCGCCGGGTCGGTCGGCGAGGGAGACACGGCGGGGGCGTCGGTCACCGCCCTGCGGCTGGAGGGCTTCGCGCCCTCGGTCCGGGCGAGGACCGAGGCGCTCCGTGCGCTGCTGGACGGGCTCGGTCCGCTCGAGACGCTTGATCCGGACCGATCGCACGCCTTCTGGCGCGACGTGCGCGACTGCCGGCCCTTCGCCAACGGATCCGCGCAGGCGGTGTGGCGGGTGTCGGTCGCGCCGACCGCCGGCGCCGCCGTCGTCGCGGCGCTGTCGGCGATCCGGCCGCTGAGGGCCTTCTACGACTGGGGCGGCGGGCTGGTGTGGCTCGAGACGGCCGCCGAGGGCGATGCCGGCGCGGCCGAGCTGCGGCGGACGATCGCGGCGCACGGCGGCGGACACGCGACGCTGATCCGGGCGGGGTCGGCGCTGCGCGCGTCGGTGCCGGTGTTCGAGCCGGAGGCGCCGGGCCTGGCCGCGCTGTCGCGGCGCCTGAAGGCGCAGTTCGATCCGGAGGCCGTGCTCAACCCCGGGAGGATGCTCATCGGGCTTTGATCGCGGAGCGAGATGGGCGAAGGTCGGGCGGACGGAACCGGCGGCCGGCTGGAAGCGGCCGCAGAGTGAAGGGGAGCGACTTGATGAGTGATCCTATCGTGTCGGGCGGACCGGCGGAGCCGGGCATCTTCGATCCGGGCCGGGCCAACGTGCAGCTGGTCTATGGCCTGTATCTGGCGAGCTTCGTCACCGGGATCACCGCGGTCATCGGGGTGATCCTTGCCCACATGAATCGCGGCAAGGCCACCGGCTGGGTCGAGAGCCACTACGTCTATGCGATCCGCACCTTCTGGATCGGCATCCTCTACGGGGTGATCGCCGCGGTGCTGGCGATCGTCGTCATCGGCGTGTTCATCGGGCTCGCCGCCGCGGTGTGGTTCATCGTGCGCTGCGTGAAGGGCCTGATCGCCGCGGGCAACCGCGAGGCCATCGCCAACCCCACGACCTGGTGGATCTGAACAGTCCGTAGCCGGCGCCCGGACGGCGGGGGCAGCGTGGAAGAGCCGAGATGCAGACGCATTTTTCCCTGGCCCAGCTCGCCGACCCCGCCACCGCGCACTCCGAGCAGATCCTGCGCAAGTGCGTGCATTGTGGGTTCTGCACCGCCACCTGTCCGACCTTCCTGCTGCTCGGCGACGAACTCGACAGCCCGCGCGGCCGCATCTACCTGATCAAGGACATGCTGGAGGCCGGCCGGCCTGCGACGCAGCAGGTGGTCAAGCACATCGACCGCTGCCTGTCGTGCCTCTCGTGCATGACGACGTGCCCGTCCAGCGTGAACTACATGCACCTGGTCGACCACGCGCGGGCCTACATCGAGGACACCTACGCGCGTCCCTGGCACGACCGGATGCTGCGGCGGATGCTGGCGGCGATCCTGCCCTATCCCGAGCGCTTCCGCTGGGCGATGCGGCTGTCGGCGCTGGGCCGCCCGCTCGCGCCATTGCTGACCAAGGGGCCGGCCGCGCGGCTGGGCGCGATGCTGCGGCTCGCACCCGCCTCGGTACCGCCGGCCGAGCGGCCGGCCCGTCCGCACGTGGTGGCGGCATCGGGACCGCGCCGCAAGCGCGTCGCGCTGATGACCGGCTGCGTCCAGTCGGTGATCGCTCCGGACATCAACGCGGCCGCGATCCGGCTGCTCGCCCGCGCCGGCGTGGAGGTGGTGCTGCCCAAGGGGGAGGGCTGCTGCGGCGCGCTGGTCCACCACATGGGCCGCGAGGACGACGCCCGCGCCGCCGCCCGAGCCAACATCGACGCCTGGTGGCACGAGATCGCGCACGAAGGGCTGGACGCCATCGCGATCACCGCGTCGGGCTGCGGCACCACGGTGAAGGACTACGCCCACCTGCTCGCCGAAGATCCGGACTACGCGGAGCGGGCCAATGAGGTCGCGGCGCGCGCGCGGGACATTTCCGAGGTGCTGGCCGGTCTCGACCTCGGGCCGCCGGAGCGGCGGAGCGGGGCCCTGGTCGCCTACCATTCGGCGTGCTCGATGCAGCACGGCCAGCAGATCAAGACCGAGCCCCGGGCGCTTCTGGCGGGCGCCGGCTTCCAGGTGACGGAGGTGCCGGAGGGGCACATCTGCTGCGGCTCGGCCGGCGTCTACAACATTCTCCAGCCGGACCTCGCCGGCCGGCTCAAGCAGCGCAAGGTGGCCAACATCGACCGCACCGGCGCCGACCTGGTGGCGACCGGCAACATCGGCTGCATCACCCAGATCGCATCGGGCGGCGCGCGGCCGATCCTGCACACGGTGGAACTCCTCGACTGGGTGTATGGCGGTCCGCTGCCCCGCGCGCTCGCCGGGCGGGCCGAGCGCCTGAAGGAAGCGGATCCGACGCCGGGGCTGGTCGAGGGCGCCGATCCGACGCGCCAGGGCGTCGACGTCATCGCCACGCCCTGAAGGCGGGTTAGATCGCGCCAGGGCCCAGCTTCAGGACCATCGACCGACCCATGCGCGCCGCCGTCGTCCTTCTCGTTCTTCTCGCCGTGTCGGCCGCGGCCGGCCGGGCGGCGCCTGCCATCGCCGCGCCGGACGACCGCGACCGGCTGGTGCGGGTCGACGACGGTCTGACGCCGGCTACCGGCGCCGACGAGCCGGAGGCCGCGGCCGCCGAGGACGACGACCCGGCGGCCGAACTCGCGGCCCTGTGCGATCTCCTGGTCACGGCGGCGGACACCCATGCGGTCCCGCCGGAATTCTTCATCCGGCTGATCTGGAAGGAGAGCCGGTTCAATCCCAACGCGCTGAGCCCGAAAGGCGCCCAGGGCATCGCCCAGTTCATGCCGGGCACGGCGCGCGCCCGGGGGCTCAAGAAGCCGTTCGACCCGGCCGAGGCGCTGCCGGCGTCGGCGGCGTTCCTGAAGGCGCTGTTCGACAGGTTCGGCCACTGGGGGCTGGCGGCGATGGCCTACAACGCCGGCGAGACCCGGGTCGACGGCTACCTCGGCGGCGGGTTCCTGCCCTACGAGACCCGCGACTACGTCTACGCCATCACCGGCCGGTCGGCGGAGTTCTGGCGGGCGCGGCGGGCCCGCGAGATCGAGCGCGCGGCGCGCGAGGAGACGCTCAATCCGCATCCGCCGTCCGACCCGGTCGCGCCCGCCGTGGCGAAGCCCGACGACCCGCCGCCGGCGGAAGGCGGGGGGATCGTGCGCGTGGCCTTTGCCGGCGGGGTGGTGCCCCACGCGGGAGCGGCGGCGGAGATCGACGATCTCGAACCCGTGCTGCCGCCGCGTCCGCGCCCGGAGGACCTGGAGGGCCGACCGGTCGATTGCACGGCGCTGGTGACCACCCTCGGCAAGGCCCGCACATCGCCGCGGCCGCCGGGGGGAGGCGGCTGGGCGCCGTGGGGTGCGCAGCTTGCCGGCCACATGAACCCGTCGGTCGCCATGCGCCAGTTCGAGCGCGTCCGGGGGCGCATGCCGGGCGACCTGCGCGGCACGCCGCCGGTGGTGATCGCCAAGCGGATCCCCGGCATGGGGCGTCGGGCGGTGCACGCCGTGCAGCTCGGCGCCTCGTCGCGATCGGGCGCGCAGGCGCTCTGCCGACGCATCGGCGCGGCCGGCGTGCCGTGCGTGGTGGTGCGCAACTGAGCGGCTCCCGGGCGCGCCCGCAGCGGGATTGACACCTCCGGCGCGGGCAAGTAACGATCTCTGCAATCGATTGCATTTCGGGTTGCGAATTGTCGAGAATGGACATCCGCGGCCTTGCGCGCCCCGCTCCCGCGGGTCGACACTCGCCAGATGGGCCGACCAGAGCCCGAGCGTATCGGAGGAGACCATGACCAACATCATCACCCCGGCCCGTGGCGCCGGCATCGATTCCCTCGATCCGCACTGGAACTGGAAGCGGGCGATCCCGTCGCCCGGCCACACGAGCGTGGACTTCGAACGCCGCGTCGACTTCGACCGGCTGCGCGACTACCGGCTGACCCGGGCGCGCCAGGCGCTCAAGGAGTCCGGCTGCGGCGCGCTGCTGCTCTTCGACGTCAACAACATCCGCTACGTGTCGGGCACCAAGATCGGCGAGTGGGAGCGCGACAAGCTCTGCCGCTTCGCGCTGCTGGCCGGCGACAACGACCCGATCGTCTGGGACTTCGGCTCCGCCGCCGTGCATCACAAGATGTATTGCGACTGGTTCCCGGAGGACAACTGGCGCGCCGGCGTGCTCGGCATGCGCGGCACCATCCCGCCGTCGTTCGGCCTGATGAAGATGCACTCGGAGGAGATCATGGATCTCCTGCGCCAGGCGGGCGTGGCCGACCAGCCGGTGGGCGTCGACCTCGCCGAGACGGCGATGATGTTCGCGCTGCAGGAAGCCGGCATGAAGATCGTCGACGGCCAGCAGATCATGCTCGGCGCGCGCGAGATCAAGAACATCGACGAGATCGTGCTCCTGAACCAGGCGGCCGCCATGGTCGATGGCGTCTACCACATGATCTACGAGGAGCTAAAGCCGGGCGTCCGCGAGAACGACATCGTCGCGAAGGCCAACAAGATGCTCTACGAGATGGGTTCGGACGACGTCGAGGCGATCAACGCGATCTCCGGCGAGCGCTGCAACCCGCACCCGCACAACTTCACCGACCGTCTGCTGCGCCCGGGCGACCAGGCCTTCTTCGACATCCTGCAGTCCTACCAGGGCTACCGGACCTGCTACTACCGGACCTTCAACGTGGGCCGGGCGACGGACGTCCAGTACGACGCCTACAAGAAGTGCCGCGAGTGGCTCGACAAGGCCATCGCGATGATCAAGCCGGGCGTGTCGACCGACAAGGTCGCCGAGGTGTGGCCGAAGGCCGAGGAGTTCGGCTTCCCGAGCGAACTCGCCGCGTTCGGCCTGCAGTTCGGCCACGGTCTCGGCCTGGCGCTGCACGAGCGGCCGATCATCTCCCGCCTCGTCTCCCTGGAGAATCCCATGGAGATCAAGACGGGCATGGTGTTCGCGCTGGAGACCTACTGCCCGGCGACCGACGGCTTCTCCGCCGCGCGCATCGAGGAAGAGGTGGTGGTCACCGACACCGGCTGCCGCGTGATCACCCACTTCCCGTCCGAAGAGCTGCCGATCGCCAACCGCTACTGAGCGCGATCATCCGCAAAGAGAGGGAGGATCCGTGGTGAACGCACGGACCAGACGTTCGGCCAAGTCCGCGCCAGCGGCGGCCAGGAACGACGACATCGGCGAGGACGTGCGCCTCGCCCTTTACCGAAGCCAGGTGGAGATCCGCGACTGCGAGCAGCGGGCCTACGATCTCTTCCTGCAGAACCTGGTGAAGGGCACCAGCCATCTGGCGCTCGGCCAGGAGGCGATCGCCGCCGGCTTCGCCACCGCCATGAAGCCGGGCGACAAGAGCCTGTGCACCTACCGCGGCCATCACCACACGCTGGCCCGCGGCGTGCCCATGGAGAAGATGCTCGGCGAGCTGATGCAGCGCGACAACGGGCTGATGCGCGGCAAGGGCGGCTCGATGCACCTCGGCTCCGAGGAGCACGGAGTGCTCGGCTCCTACGCCATCATCGGCGCGCACCTGCCAATCGCCTGCGGCTCGGCGCTCCGCGCCCAGTACAACGGCGACGACGACGTGACCGTCTGCTTCTTCGGTGACGGCACCACCAACATCGGCGCCTTCCACGAGGCGCTGAACTTCGCCGTCGTGTGGAAGCTGCCGGTGGTCTTCGTGTGCGAGAACAATCTCTACATGGAGTACACGCCGATCGGCGACGTGACGGCGGTGGAACACCCCGCCGCCGACCGGGCGGCGGCCTACGGCCTGCCGTCGATCATCGTCGACGGCAACGACGCCGACGCGGTCTACCGGGTGGCCCAGGAGGCGTACGCCAAGGCGCGCGCCGGCGATGGCCCCTCGCTGATCGAGTGCAAGACCTACCGCCACTCCGGCCACTCGCGCGCCGACCCGGCCAAGTACCGGCCGGAAGGCGAGCTGGAGAAGTGGAAGGAGCACGATCCGATCAAGCTCTACCGGAAGCGCCTGCTCGAGTTCGGCGTGTCGGAAGACCAGATCAAGGCGATCGAGGCGGAATCCAAGGCGAAGGTCGAGGAGGCCACGGAGCTCTGCAAGGCGGCGCCGTTGCCGCCGGAAGAGATCCTGTTCACCGATGTATACGCGGATGGGAAGTGGTCATGGCGGAACTGACATATCGCGACGCGGTCGCGCGCGGCATCGCCCAGGAACTCGAACGGGACGACAGCGTCATCTTCTTCGGCGAGGATGTCGCCAAGGCGGGCGGCGTGTTCAAGGCGACCGTCGGGCTCTACGAGAAGTTCGGCCCGAAGCGGGTGCGTGACTGCCCGATCTCCGAGCAGGCCATCCTCGGCGCGGCCATGGGCGCGGCGATGACCGGCATGCGGCCGATCGCCGAGATCATGTTCTCCGACTTCATGGCGGTCTGCTTCGACTACGTGGCGAACGAGTTCCCGAAGGTGCGCTACATGTCGGCCGGCCAGTTCGGTTGCCCGCTGGTGGTGCGCACCGCCAACGGGGCGGGCTCGCGCTTCGGGGCGCAGCATTCCCAGTCGATCGAGAACTGGGCGATGATGATCCCCGGCCTGAAGGTGGTGGCGCCGTCGACGCCGGTGGACGTGGTCGGGCTTCTGGCCGCGGCCGTGCGCGATCCGGACCCGGTGATCTTCTTCGAGCACAAGTCGCTCTACGCCACCAAGGGCGAGGTGCCCGACGGCGAGATCATCGACACGCTCGGAACGGCGAAGATCGTCCGGCCCGGCAAGGACGCGACGATCCTGGCGCTGGCGCTGATGGTGCCGCGGGCGCTCGCCGCGGCCGAGGAGCTGGCCGAGAAGCACGGCATCGACGCGGAGGTCATCGACCTGCGCTCGCTGGTGCCGCTCGACACCCAGACGATCCTCGCCTCGGTGGAGAAGACCGGCCGGCTGTTCACGGTGGAGGAAAATCCGCGGCTGTGCGGATGGGGCGCGGAAATCGCCTCGATCGTCGCCGACGAGGCCTTCTGGGATCTCGACGGCCCGATCGTGCGCATCACCACGCCGCACATTCCGCTGCCGGCGGCCGACAATCTCGAGGACATCGTTCTGCCGACGGTGCCGCGTATCGTCGAGACGGTTCGCACCTCGCTCGGCTGAGCGGGGCGGGGCGACGGGGCAGCAGCATCGGATCCGCCCGGCCATGACCGGCCTTGGGCCGGCACCGGCGGATCGAACAAGGGAGGATATCCCGTGGACAAGAACCTGATGGTCGACGTGCCGACCGACATGTACATCGGCGGCACCTGGCGCGAGGCCTCCGACGGCAACCGCTTCGACGTCTACAACCCGGCCACCGAGACGGTGATCGCGTCGGTCGCCAGCGGCACCGTCGAGGATGCCAAGGCGGCGGTCGACGCCGCCGATGCGGCATTCGCCGACTGGGCCGGCCGCAAGCCGCGCGAGCGCGCCGAGATCCTGCGCCGCGCCTTCGATCTGATCATGGCCGACAAGGACCGGCTCGCCCGGCTGATCACGCTGGAGAACGGCAAGGCGCTGCCGGATTCCCAGAGCGAGATTGCCTACGCCGCGGAGTTCTTCCGCTGGTACGCCGAGGAGGCCGTGCGCAACATCGGCGACGTGATGCGCTCGCCGACCACCGGCGCCCGGATCCTCGTCCACCACAAGCCGGCCGGCATCGGCGTGCTGGTGACGCCGTGGAACTATCCGGCCGCCATGGGCACCCGCAAGATCGGTCCGGCGCTCGCCGCCGGCTGCCCGGTCATCATCAAGCCGGCGTCGGAAACGCCGCTGACGATGCTGGCGCTGATGCCGATCCTGGAGGAGGCGGGCGTTCCCAAGGGCGTCGTCAACGTGCTGCCGTCGCGCCGCTCCGGCGCCGTCGCCGACGCCATGCTGGGCGATCCGCGGGTGCGCGTCGTGTCGTTCACCGGCTCCACCGAGGTCGGCCGCACGCTGCTCGAGAGCGCAGCCCGCAACATCGTCAATCCGGCGATGGAGCTCGGCGGCAACGCGCCGTTCATCGTCCGCCAGGACGCCGACATCGACGCCGCCGTCGAGGGCGCGATCCTCGCCAAGATGCGCAATCTCGGCGAGGCCTGCACCGCGGCCAACCGCTTCCTCGTCCATGACGACGTGTTCGACGAGTTCGCGGAGAAGCTCACCGCGAAGATGGGCGCCATGAAGATGGGCAACGGGCTGGAGGACGGTGTCGTCGTCGGCTCGCTGGTCAACAAGTCGACGCTGGAGAAGGTCGTGTCGCTGGTCGAGGACGCCACCTCGAAGGGCGCCAAGGCGACGACCGGCGGCAAGGCGCTGGGCGGCACGGGATACTTCTATCCGCCGACCGTGCTGACCGACGTCAGCGACGACGCGGACCTGCTGAAGGAAGAGATCTTCGGGCCGGTGGCGGCGCTGCAGCGCTACTCCGACGACGAGGACCTGGTCCGGCGCGCCAACGACACCGAGTACGGCCTCGTCGCCTACCTGTTCACCCGCGACGTGCCCAGGGGCCTTGCGCTCGCCGAGCGGCTGGACTTCGGCATGGTCGGCCTCAACCGCGGCCTGGTCTCCGATCCGGCCGCGCCGTTCGGCGGCATGAAGCAGTCGGGCATCGGCCGCGAGGGCGGCCACGAAGGGCTGATGGAGTTCCTCGAGACCCAGTACGTCTCGCTGGAATGGTGAGCCCAAGAAGACCAAGGACCGGGAGTTCGCCATGGATGTCTTGATGCCCCAGATCGGCGAGACGGTGACCGAGGGCACCATCTCGACCTGGTTCAAATCGGTCGGCGACCAGGTGGCGCCCGGCGACAACCTGTTCGAGATCGAGACCGACAAGGTCGCGATGGAGGTCCAGGCGACCGAGGGCGGCGTGCTGCTGGCGATCCACGTGGGCGACGGCGAGACCGCGCCGGTCGGCGCCGTGCTCGGCGTGATCGGCGAGGCGGGCACCAAGGTGGAGGCGCCGGCCAAGAAGGCCGAGGCTCCCGCCAAGGAGGAGAAGAAGGTCGAGGCGAAGGCCGAACCGGAGGCGAAGCCCGTGCCGGCCGCGGCGAAGTCATCCAACGGCGCGACCCCGCCCAAGCGGAGCGCGCCGACCGGCCCGGCCGAGGAGCGGCTCGATCCGTTCCGCCCGGTGCGGGCGCCGGAGGCCTCCTACGGGCCGGTCGACGGTCCCGACGGCGTGAAGCTCACGCCGCTGGCGCGCCGGCTGATCCAGCAGAACGGCATCGACCTGTCGGCCATCGCCGGCCGTGCCCAGGGCAAGCGCATCTCCAAGAAGGACGTGCTGGCCGCGATGGAGCAGGGCGTCGGCAAGGCGCAGGGCTCGCGCGGCGCGGAGGCGCGCGGACCGGCGCCGGTGCAGGCGCCTCCGGTCTCCCGCCAGGAGGGCGACGAGGTGGTGGCGTTCAACCGCATCCGCCGGACGACCGCCAAGGCGCTGGGTGGGGTGTGGCAGTCGATGCCGCACGTCAGCCAGGGCATCGAGATCGACTTCACCGCCGTCGACAAGGCGCGCAAGGCCGCCAAGGCCTCCTTCACGGAGCGCCATGGCATCTCGCTGACCTTCCTGCCGTTCCTGGCGCGCGCCGTCGCGCTGGCGCTGGCGGACTTCCCGAAGGTGAACGCCGCCTATTCCGACGAAGGGCTGATCGTGCGCCGCTCGATCAATCTCGGCATCGCCATCGATCTGTCCCACGACGGCCTCGTGGTGCCGGTGCTGCGCAACGTCGACGACCTGTCGCTCACCGGGCTGGCGCGCCAGCTCGACCGGCTGGTGAAGCGGGCGCGCGCCGGCGAGCTCGGCGCCGACGACTTCGACGGCGCCACCTACGCCATCACCAACAACGGCTCGTTCGGCACCACCTTCACGACGCCGATCATCAACCCGGGCAACGCGGCCATCCTGTCGATGGACGCGATCGCCAAGAAGCCGGTGGTGATGACGGTCGACGGGTTCGACGTCATCGTGCCGCGGCCGGTTGGCATGCTGGTGCAGAGCTTCGACCACCGGGCCTTCGACGGCGCCTATTCCGCGGCCTACCTGTCGCGGCTGAAGGAGCTTCTCGAAGAGCGCGACTGGTCGGCGGAACTCGGATAGGACCCGCGAGATGGCCGGCACCGGAGAGTTCGACGTCGTCGTCGCGGGTGCCGGCCACAACAGCCTGATCACGGCCGCCTATCTCGCCAAGGCGGGGCTTTCCTGCCTGGTGCTGGAGGGACGCGACGCCGTCGGCGGCAACACCGCCACCGACGAGGTGACGCTGCCCGGCTTCCGCCACGACACCTGCTCCACCGCCCACAACCTGATCCAGTCGAGCCCGATCCTGCGGGATCACGAGCTGCCGCTCGCCGACTACGGGCTCACCTACATCCTGCCCGACCCGGTCGTGCACATGCCGTTTCCCGACGGCAGCTCCATCACCCAGTGGCGCGACATAGAGCGCACCGCGGCGGAGTTCGCGCGGTTCTCCGAAAGCGACGCCGCCGCCTACCGTCGGCTGATCGCCGACTACGCGGAGGTGGCGCCGGTCTTCTCCGCGGCGAGCTACACGCCGATCGGCTTCGGCCCGTCGCTGGCCGAGCGCCTCGCCGACCATCCGGACGGGGCGGTCTGGCAGCGGCGCATCGCGCTGTCGGCCTGGGACATCATCCGGGGCAGTTTCGAGCACGAGCGTTCGCGCGCCTTCCTGCTCTGGATGGCGATGATGACGATGGTGCCGCCCGAGCAGGCGATGTCGGGGCGGCTCGCCTATTCGCTGGTGGCGGGGCGCCAGAAGTGGAGCTGGACGCTGCCGGAGGGCGGGTCCGCGGCGCTGCCCGACGCGCTCGCCCGCTACATCGAGGCGAACGGCGGCGCGATCCGCACCGGGTCGTGGGTGAAGCGGTTGATTGTCGAGGGCGGCCGCTGCGTCGGGGTGGAATGCGCCGACGGGTCGGTGCACCGGGCGCGCAAGGCCGTCGTCTCGACGATCCACGTCAAGGACCTGGTCGGCATGGCGGCCGAGGAGGCCTGGCCGCGCCCCTTCAAGGAGGCGGTCGACAGCTGGCAGAGCGGCATCGCCATGTTCGCCGCGCACTATGCGACCCGCGCGCCGCTCGCGTTCGACGTGCACGGGGAGACCCTCACGCCGTCGGCCGTCGGCATCATGCCGAGCGTCGACCGGGCGCTGCAGGTCGGATCCGACGTGGCGCGGGGGAGGGTGAACCTCGACGACCCGCCGCTGCTGGTGATGTGCTCCACCAGCGTCGATCCTTCGCGCGCGCCGGCGGGCCACCACACGGTCAAGGTCGTCGGCTTCCACCCGTACGACATCGAGGGCGGGGCGGCGCGCTGGGACGGGATCAAGGAAGAGGTGGCGGCCACCAATCTGCGGCAACTGCAGCGGTTCGTGCCGGGACTGACCGACGAGACGATCCTCGCCCACCACGTGAAGAGCCCGCTCGACCTGGAACGCCTCAACCCGCACAACTGGCACGGCTCCTGCCACGGCGGCGCGCAGATCCCGGCGCAGGCGGGCGCGCTCAGGCCAGCGGCGGGCTGGGCCCAGCACCGCATGCCCATCCCGGGCCTCTACCAGACCGGCGCCACCACACATCCCGGCGGCTCGGTCTCCGGCGGCCCGGGCCGCAACGCCGCCATGGTGCTGCTGTCGGATCTGGGGGTCGCGTTCCCGGCCGGGCGCTAAGCGGCCGGTCCGCGCCGGAAAATCCGCGTCCGCCGCGCGGAGATTTGAAAAAATCTGTCGCCTTTTGTTCGAGATGGCCCGATAGCATTCGCATAATCCCGATTTTCGGGATTGGGGCGGTTCGGCCTCGCGCATCATGCGAGGTGGTTCGGGAGATCTCAATGACAGACGGCTTCACCGGCGGGTGTGCCTGCGGCGACGTGCGCTACGCGTGCAGCGAGGCGCCGCGGCTCGTCGGCCACTGCCACTGCGAGGATTGTCGGCGCTCCAGCGGCACTGGCCACACCACCCATGTGATCGTCGATGAAGCCGCGTTTCAGCTCACCGGGGTGGTCTCCACCTTCGAGCGGGTGGGCGACAGCGGCGAGGCGGTGACGCGCAGCTTCTGCCCGCGCTGCGGCTCGCCGATCCATGCGCGCTATGCCGTCCGCGAGGGACTGGTGCACATCCGCGCCTCCAGCGTCGACGACGCGTCGCTGCTGGCGCCGGGCCTGATCGTCTACGCGAGCCGGCAGCTTGAGTGGGACGTGATGGATCCGTCGCTCCCCGCCTTCCCGGAAATGGCCTCCGACAGCGCCCGCGCCCTTCTGGAGGCGTGAGCGGATAGCCGTGGGGCCGTTGCCCCGACCGGCCGCGCCGACCGCAGGACCGTCCTCCCGTCGCGATGTCGGACGGCGAGGCAGCACCCCCGGGCGCCTGGACCTGCTAGCCCTCGATGTCGCTGCTTCTCAGGCCCGCGCCCGTTCCCTCCTCGACGGGAGGCAGGGCGGGACGCGCTCCGCCGCGCGCCACGAAGGCCTCGGTGCGGGGCGTGGCCGGCGGCGCCACGGTGCTGCCGCGCGGCACCAGCTCCACGTCCAGCACCTCGTGCACTGCCGGAAGCGAGGCGCGATCGGCGCCGAGGCGCTCCAGGATGATCTGCCCCGCCCGGCGGCCGGCCTCGTAGGTCTGGATGCGCACGGTGGTGAGCGGCGGCGTCAGGAGATCGGTGAACGGCATGTCGTTGTAGCCGGTGACCGACACGTCCTCCGGCACCCTCAGCCCGCGGCTCGCCAGCGCCCGCATGGCGCCGATCGCCAGCCGGTCGTTGGCGGTGATCACGGCGGTGAAGGGAATGCCGCGGTCGATCAGGTCGAGGCAGGCGTCCTGGCCCTCGTCCTCGTTGAAGGCGCTGGCGAAGGCGATCAGGTCGCGCCAGTGGCGCAGCCGGTGCTTCTTGGCGGCGCGGCAGAAGCCGTAATAGCGGAACAGGCCCGTCGACAGGCGCTGCGGGCCGGCGAGGTGGGCGATGGTGCGGTGGCCGAGGTCGACGACATGCTGGACGGCGAGCGCGATGCCGCCGGTCTCGTCGTTAACAACGTAGGACACCCGCTCGTCGTCGATCATCCGGTTCACGGTGACCACCGGCGCGCCGTCCTGCATGACCTGCACGATGGCGTCGTCCTGGCGCTGGGCGCTGGCGAGGATCAGGCCGTCGACGCCGCGCGCGCGCATCACGTCGATGAGGGCGCGCTCCTTCGCCGGATCGCTGTCGGTGTTGGCGATGATCGCCACGTAGCCCTGCTCGGCGAGGGTGTCCTCGATGCCGCGCAGGATCGGCGGGAAGATCATGTTGGTGATGTCGGGCACCAGCACGCCGATGGTCATCGACTGCTGGGTGCGGAGGCTGGAGGCGATCGAGTTCGGCCGGTACTGGAGCTCGTTGGCAATGCGGGTGATGCGCTCGGCCAGCGAATCGGTGATCAGGTGGCGCGACTTCGGATCGAGCGCGCGCGAGACGGTCGAGGCGTGCACCCCGGCCGCGGCGGCCACATCCTTCAGTTTCACCCTGACTTTCGCCATCGTCCGTCCTCGCCTCCGTCGCGCGGCGACGCATCGTTGACACGACCATCATGAATAGCACGGCGGCCGCCGCTGCGGAATCGCGCGGAAAACGATTTCGGCAAGGGGTTGCCGCGCATGCGAAGGCCATGGGGCGGCCGGATGCGGTTGCAATCCCGCTCCCGATATGGCACCCATATGCAAACGATTGCATAACCGGCCCGCCGACGTTTGCACCCTGCTGCGACGGCAAGCCGGCAAACGGTTTCGGACGTCCGGACAAGCCGGCGGCCGCGCCGGGGCAACGAGGAGGAAACGATGGGGCTGGAGGCGAAGGCGCGGGCGCGCGCCAGGCTTTCGAAGGCGTGGCGGGGCTCGCAGGGCCCGGCCGCTCCCCGCCCGTCGGTGCGCCGCTCCCCGCTGCCCGCAACCCGCACACACCAACATCCCGCGAAAGGACCCGCTCATGATGGACAATAAGCATTCGCTCGGCTGGATCGGCATGGGCCGGATGGGCTACCCGATGGCGGAACGGCTGTTGAAGGCCGGCAATTCCGTCCACATCTGGAACCGCACCCGCTCGAAGGCCGAACCGCTGGCCCAGAAGGGGGCGACCCTCGTCGACCGCCCGGCCGATCTCGCCGGGGTGGATGTGCTGTTCACCATGGTCTCCACCGGCGCCGACCTCGAGCACGTCTATTTCGGCCCGGACGGGGTCGTTTCCGGCGCCAACGGCAAGCTGCCGAAGATCTTCGTCGACTGCTCGTCGATCGCCCTGGAGGAATCGGAAGACATCCGCGCCCGGCTCGCCGAGCACGGCTCCCAGTTCGTCGCGGCACCGGTGTCCGGCAACGGCAAGTGCGTGAAGGCGGGCAAGCTGAGCGTCGTGGCGTCCGGGCCCGAGGACGCCTTCACGGCGGTGAAGCCCTATCTCGACGCGCTGGCCGGCCGCGGCGTCTCCTACGTCGGCGACGGCGAGCTCGCCCGCATCTGCAAGATCGCCCACAACGTCATGCTCGGCGTGGTCATCCAGAACCTCATCGAGATCACGCTGCTGGCCGAGAAGGCCGGCGTGCCGCGCCACGCCTTCCTCGACTTCATGAACAACAGCGTGATGGGGTCGGTGTTCACCCGCTACAAGTCGAACGCGCTGGTCAACCTGGACTGGACGACGACGTTCACGCCCTACCTGCTGCGCAAGGACCTCGACCTGGGCCTGGCTTCGGGCCGCGAGCTGGGCGTGCCGATGCCGGTGACGGTGGCGACCCGCGAGGCGCTGCAGAACCACTTCGGCATGGCGCACCTGAAGGGCGATGCCGAAGCCTATCTCGCCAAGGACTTCACCACGCTGCTCGAAACCCATGCTCAGTACGCGGGCATGACGCTGGAGAGCGAGAACGTTCCGGTGCCGACCGGCCTCGAGGTCGAGGAAGGCAAGGGCTGATACGCCCGTCCGCGCGATTGCGCGCGGGATCCTGAAACGGCCCGGGGCACCGATGGGCGCCCCGGGCTGTCTCGTGATTTGGGGGTGGATCGCGGTTCTCAGCCCTCGATGAAGGCAAGCACGTCCCTGTTGAAGCGGTCGGCCTCGATCTGCGCGAGGCCGTGGGAGCTCCCCTCGTAGATCTTCAGTTCGGCGCCTTCGACGATCCGGGCCGCCTTCAGCGCCGACGCCGCGATGGGGACGATCTGGTCGTCGTCACCATGAACCAGCAGGGTCGGCCGGTCGAACTTCTTCAGATCCTCGGTGTAGTCGACCTCCGAGAACTCGTGGATGCAGTCGTACTGGCCCTTGATGCCGCCCTGCATCCCCATCCGCCAGAAGCTGTGGCGCAGGCCGTCGTTCTCCTCCACGCCGTCCCGGTTGAAGCCGTAGAACGGCGTCGTCAGACCCAGATAGAAGTTCGAGCGGTCGAGGGCGGTGCCCTTGCGGATTCCGTCGAAGGCGTCGATCGGCGTGCCTTCCGGGTTGCCCTCGGTCTTCAGCATCAACGGGGGCACCGCGCCGACGAGCACGACCTTGGCGACGCGCGCCGTTCCGTGCCGGCCGATGTAGCGGGCGACCTCGCCGCCGCCGGTCGAGTGGCCGATCATGATCATGTCGGTGAGGTCGAGATGCTCGATCAGCTCGGCCAGATCGTCGGCGTACTGATCCATCGTGTTGCCGTCCCACGGCTGCGCCGAGCGGCCGTGGCCGCGGCGGTCGTGGGCGATGACCCGGTAGCCGTTCTGGCCGAAGAACAGCATCTGCGCGTCCCAGGCATCGCCGCTCAGCGGCCATCCGTGGGAAAAGACGATCGGCTGACCGGCTCCCCAATCCCGGAAGAAGATTTCTGTGCCGTCGCTGGTGGTGAACGTTGCCATCGAAAGTCTCCATGTCTGGCCGTCCGGGATCATCCCGGGACCGGCGGATCGGTTCGTCCGAAGGGTGCTGTGACGGTGCGAAAGCGGGCCGTGGGCGCCGTTTCGAGCCGTGTTCTGCTCGGTGTCCATTTTGCATCGTGCGCGATTGAATCGAGCACGATTTTCTATATGCGGAGTCCGACGCGGAAGTCAAGCGCTTGCGATCTCATCGTGCACGATCTAAATTAAAGGGGCAAAGTGGAGACGATATCCGGATGACCCAGCCAACAGCCCTTCCGCAGACCCCCGACGTCGGGGACCTGCTCTGCTTCTCGATCTACTCCGCCCAGCACGCCTTCAATCAGGTCTACCGGCCGCTGCTCGAGCGGCTCGGGCTGACCTATCCGCAGTACCTGGTCATGATGGCGCTCTGGTCGGAGGACGGTCGGACCGTGAAGGAGCTGGGGAGCGCGCTTCGTCTGGAATCCAACACGCTCACCCCCCTTCTGAAGAGACTGGAAGGGCAGGGCTACGTCACGCGCACCCGCGACCCGAAGGACGAGCGACAGGTGCGCGTCCGCCTCACCGAAGAGGGGCGGGCGATGAGGGCGCCGGCGGCGGACGTGCCGCCATGCGTGTTCGATGCGGTGGGGATGGACGAGGCGGAGATGGCCGATCTGGTCAGGAAGATCTCGGCCTTGCGCGACCGGCTTGCGGACCGCGCCGGCGGTTAGTGCCCTCTTTCGGTCAGGTGGCATGGCCCGCGCGTTCAGCAACGGCTCCAGATGCAATCCCCTGAGCAACCGCTCTCCGTCCAGATCGCATCGATCCGAACGGGAGCTGTTGTGGCGGATCGCCTGAGCCGCGCGGCTGGTCAACCGTCGACGGGTTGGTCAGGCGCTGCGCTGCCGCTCCTCGCGCAGGCTGGCGAGGTGGGGATATTTCTCGGTGAGCAGCGAGCCCGGATAGTAGGTGACGCGGAACGCCGGATGGGCGCGGATGGCGTCGAGCCAGGTCGCGACATTCGGCCGGTCGGCCCAGTATCCGTGCAGGTTGATGTCGTCCATCCGCACGATCACCGGCATCAGCGAGATGTCGGCGAGGCTGATCTTCTCGCCGAGGAAGAAGGGTCCGCCGCTCTCGGAAATCCAGCTGTCCATGCGGGCGATGGTGCGGGCCAGCCGGTCCATCGCCGAGGCCATTTCCTCTTCCGGGAAGCCCGTCCGGCCCATCTTCAGGAGGAACTCCTTGCGCAGCGGCTTGGAGTTCGCCAGGGCCAGAAAGTCCTCCTCGCTCATCTGCTGGAAGTGCGGCAGGAAGGCGAGGTTGTAGGACGGCACCCGGATCGCCGGCGCCGGGATCTCGTCGATGTAGCGCAGCATCGAGCGCATCTTCGCGCGCTCGACCGGGTCTTCCGGCGTGAAGGCGCGGATGTCCGGCACCACCTCGTCGAGATATTCCATGATCACGGCGGAATCGATCACCGTCCGGCCGTCGTGGACGAGGCTGGGAACGACGCCGTTGGGGTTGATCGCCAGGTACTCGGGCTTCAGCTGGTCGCCGGAGAAGAGGTCGAGCTTGTGCTCCTCGAACGGCGTCTGCTTGGCGTTGAGCACGAACCGGACGCGCTGGCTGCAGGTCGACTGCGGGGCGTTGTAGAGAACGAAGTCGGTCATGCGTGGTCCTCAATCCCAATCCAGGAAGCGGGGCAGCCGGCCCTTCTGGGCAAGCGTGCCGACGACGCCGAGCGGAAAATACAGAAGCACCAGCACCATGATGAGGCCGGTGGCGAGGATGTTGATCTCGCTGGCGCCCATGGTGGCGGCGAAGAACTCGTTGAAGAGGACGATCAGCACGGCGCCGAGGATGGGCCCCGCCACCGTGCCCTTGCCGCCGATGATGCACATGAGGACCATGTAGGCGGCGACGAGGATGATCAGGAAGATGTTGGGCCGGAGGTAGGTGAGGTACTCGCCCCACACCGCGCCCGCCATGCCCACGAAGAAGGCCGACATGGCGAAGGCGGCGACCTTGTAGGCGGCGGTATTGATCCCGGCGCTTTCGGCCTTCACTTCGTCCTGGGAAATGGCGCGCAGGCCCAGCCCGAACTTCGAGTGCTTGATCTTGTAGCTGGCGACGACCGCCAGCACGGCGATCACCAGCATGGCGTAGTAATAGGGGACCTTGGCCCATCGCACGTCGAGGTCGGTGACGGGGAGCGTCACGCCGTTGGCGCCGCCGACGTAGCCCCAGTTGTCGAACAGGATGCGCACGATCATCAGCAGCGCGATCGACGAGATGATGAAGGTCGGCCCCCGCATCCGGAGCGTGATCATGCCGACGAGGACGCCGACCGCGGCCGCGACCAGGCCGGCCAGCGGCGCGGTGATCAGCGTGCTGACGCCCATCTTGGCGAGGATCATGCCGGAGACGTAGCCGCCGATGCAGTAGAACACGTTGTGGCCGAGCGACACGTAGCCCGTGTAGCCGCCGAGGATGTTCCAGCTCGCCGCCATGGCCACGTACATGAGCGTGTAGAGCGCCATGTGGAGATAGTAGTTGTTGTTGCCGACGAGCTGCATCGCGGGGAGCGCGATCAGCACGATGAGGAGGCCCGCGGCGAAGATCCACGACCGCCCCCGCGCGCCCGACCGGGTCAGGCCCGCGTTGTAGGCGCTTCGGGCCGTCAGAACGTCGGCGACGGCATCCGGGTTGCGGTTGGTCGTGTCAGACATGTTCGGGCTTCTCTCCGAAGAGACCTTGCGGCCGGACCAGAAGGATGGCGAAGAGCGCGACGAAGAAGGTCATGGTCGACCAGGTCGCGCCGGCGTAGGCGCCGACGAAGGCCGAGACCACCGCCAGCAGGAAGGCGGCGATCACCGTTCCCTGGACGGACCCCATGCCGCCGAGCACCACCAGCGACATCAGGATGGCGATCCATTCCCAGTGCTTGGCCGGGAAGAACGAGAACACGAATGACACCAGCGAGCCCGCCGCACCGGCGAGCCCCACGCCGATGCCGAACGAGATCAGCGAGACGAAGTTGACGTTGACGCCGAGGAGCTCCGCCGCAGCCCGGTTCTGGGCGGTGGCGCGGATCGCGTAGCCGAGGCGCGTGTAGCGCAGGAAGGCGATGAGCCCGAGGATGATGGCGATGGAGATGATGCCGGCGAAGAGCTGGCCCTTGGGAATGAAGATCTCGCCGAAAAAGAAGGCGTCGGTGGCATAGCCGGGCGAGGTCACCCGCTGGGTGTTGGCGAACATCGTGCCGAGCGCCCCGTCGACCACCATCGCCACCGCGAAGGTGAGCAGCACGGTCATCTCGGAGTACTTGGCGCTGCGCGCCTCCTTCTCGAAGACGAGCTTGTAGAGAATGATGCCGATCACGAAGAGCGCGGCGGCCGAGATCGGCAGCGACAGGATCGGATCGATGCCGAACAGCGTGAAGCACCAGTAGGAGATGAACGCGCCAGCGATGATCAGCGACGGGTGGGCGAGATTGACGATCCGCATGACGCCGAACACCAGCGACAGCCCGCACGCCATCAGCGCGTAGACGCCGCCGAGGCAGAGGCCGAGGATCAGGATCTGGAGAGTGTGTCCCATGTGCTGCTCCTCAGGCCGCCGCCGTGGTGTGGCCGCCGAGATAGAGTTCCTGGATCCGCGGATCGGTGAGGATCTCCCTGGCCGGCCCCTCGAACAGGGTGCGGCCGAGGTCGAGCACCACGCCCCAGTCGGAATTCTTCAGCCCCATCATGGCGTTCTGCTCGACGAGGAGGATCGTGGCGCCCTCGTCGCGCAGCATCTTCATGATGTCGAACATCTCCTGGACGATCTTCGGCGCCAGCCCGAGCGACGGCTCGTCCAGCATCACGATCTTCGGCCGCAGCAGCATCGCGCGGGCCATCGACAGGGTCTGCTGCTGGCCGCCGGACATGGTGCCGGCGTGCTGGTCGGCGCGTTCCTTCAGGATCGGGAAGCGCTCGAGCACCTCGTCGATGCGCCGCTGCAGTTCGGCGCGGTCGTTGAGGATGAAGCCGCCCATGCGCAGGTTCTCGCGCACGCTCATCTTGGGGAACAGTGCGCGCTCCTGGGGCACGAAGGCGATGCCCCGGCGCAGCACCTGGTCGGGCCGCAGGCCGGTGATGGACTCGCCCTCGAAGGTGATCTCGCCCTGGCGCGGCTTCAGGATGCCGACGATCGCCTTCAGGAGCGTCGACTTGCCGGCGCCGTTGGGGCCGATGATGCAGTGGATCTTGCCCGGCTCGACCGTCAGGTCGCTGCCGTTGAGGATGGCGGGGCCGGAGCCGTAGCCGGCAACGACACCGCTGACGCGCAGGAGCTCAGCCATGGGCCGTCTCCACCGTCGCGTCGTCGATCGACGTCGAGGCGCCGAGATAGGCCTCCAGCACCTCCGGGTTCGACTTGATCGCTTCCGGCGGGCCGTCGGCTATTACGCGCCCCTGGGCCATCACCACGATGTGCTCGCACAGGCTCATCACCAGTTCCATGTTGTGTTCGACGATGAGGATCGTCAGCCCGCGGGAATGCAGGGCCCGGATGTGGTCGACGATGTCTTCCAGCAGGCGCGGATTGACGCCGCCGGCCGGCTCGTCGAGGAGGATGATCTTGGGGTCGGACATCAGCAGCGCCGCGAAGTCCATCAGCTTGCGCTGGCCGTAGGAGAGGTTCCGCGCCTGTTCGTAGGCGATGCGGGTGATGCCCAGGAATTCGAGGATCTCTTCGGCCTTGGCGCGCTCGGCGGCGCTGATCGACGGACCGGCGAGACGGCGCAGGCCGTGGCTCGGAACCTGGACGCAGAGATTTTCGAGAACCGTCAGGTCTTCCAGGCTGCGGGTGATCTGGAACGTGCGCGACAGGCCGAGACGGGTGACCTGGTGCGGCTTCAGATGGTCGATGCGTTTGCCTTCCAGCCAGACCTCGCCGGACGTCGGCTGCATGGTCCGGCTGATGCAGTTGAAGGCGGTGGTCTTGCCGGCGCCGTTGGGCCCGATCAGCGCGGAAATCGACCCTTCCGCGATCTCGAAGCTGCATTGGTCGACGGCCCGGATGCCACCGAAATGCTTGCAGAGCCCTTCCACGCGCAACATGAACCTGATCTCTCCCGCTCGATATGCGTGCCTGCGGCCGGGATACGGCCGGGCAGGACGGTGACGGCTCCGTCCGAGCCTGGATGGTGAGGCGGATGCGTCGGCCGGCGTGCGGCTTCGCCACGGGCCTCGCACCCGCATGCGGCGTCTCCGGCGTGGCCGACCCGCCCTGCCACCTTCGCGGAAGGCGGGGCGGGTCGGTGCTGTCAGCCGGCGGTGGCTACCAATTCGGCTTCGGGTAGATGAGGTCGGAGACGCCCTCGAACTCGCCCGTCGGGTAGACGAACTTCAGCGCGCCGTCCTGCCACTGTGCGACCAGCAGCTTGCGGTCGACCGGCAGTCCGTTCTCGTGCCAGGAGAACGGGCCGAGCACCGTGCGCACCGGGTCTTCCTTGGTGCGGGCGTAGAGCCATTCGCCGAGCTTGGCGTTGTCGGTGCTCTCCGCGCCGCGCATAGCCTGCTCCATGCCTTCGCAGACGGCGAACGGGATGGCGGAGTCCTCGTCCGGCTTGTTGCCGTACTTCGCCTCGAACGCGGCCTGGAAGTCCTGGTTGGAGAGCTCCTCGCCGGCCAGCAGGCCGATGAACGGCACGTCCTCGTGCCAGGAGGTGTGCACCATCACGCCGTTGGTGGAGTCGCCGACGCCTTCCTTGAACTCGGCCTGGGTGCCCTGGCTCAGATAGAGCATCTTCGGCTCGGCCCGGACGGTCTTCAGGGCGCGGGTGAGCTGCACGGCCTCTTCCGCCGAGGCGGTCAGGCCGACCACGAGATCCGCATTGGCGTTCTTGATGGAGTTGGCGAGGTTGAGCCAGTCGGAGAAGCCTTCCTCCGGCCACTTCTCGGTGTAGACCACGTCGATGTCGGCATCAGCCAGGTAACCCGGCGCGAGGTCGGCGATGACGCCGCCGCCCGGATCGGTGACCTTCTGGCCGAGCAGGCCGGCCGCGATCGCGTTGGCGAAGAAGTCGTCGGCGTGAACGATTGCAACCGTCTTCGGCCGCTCGCCCTCGGGGATCCGGTCCTCGATGACGCCCTTCATGGCCTCACCGAAATATTCGGCGGCGTTCTGCTGGAAGTAGAACAGGTTCTTGTGGCCCTGGGTGTAGATCCGGAGCGCGCCGCCGGCCGGCACCGGATGAACCATGCCGTTCTTGGCGAGAACCGCCGAGATCGGGAAGGTCAGCTTGGAGGAGAAGGTGCCGAAGACCAGGTCGACGTCGTCGACGTTGATGAAGCGCTCGTATTGGGAGAGCGCGGTGCCGATGTCGGAGCGGTTGTCGGAGATGATCAGCTCGAGCGGCCGGCCGAGAACGCCGCCCTTCTCGTTGATCATGTCGACGCAGAGCATGTAGCCCTTCTCGTGCTTTTCGCCGCTGACCGAGAAGTTTCCGGTCAACGGAAGCGACGCGCCGATCTTGATCGGGTCGGCCGCCTGGGCGGCAACCGAGAATCCGAGCGCCGCCATGGCGCACAGCGTGATCGTTCTAATCACTGGACGTTCCTCCCCTGGGTGTTGGTGGCTTTTGGCTGCCACGCAATCGATTGCATAAATGCTGCGACGTTCGCACCCTGCCGTCAAGACCTAACTGGCTGGACGCTTGATTTACCGCGTTGGCGACGGGGGATCGCAGGTCAACGGCACTAGAGACCGCAGTGAGGATTGCTGGAAACCCTAAAAGTTGTGGGCACTTGACGCGGAACAGGGGCTCGATTACCGGAAATGGGAGATGAGGTGCAAACGTTTGCATACGTAAATCAGGGGCCGCGCCGCATCGACCGGCGCGGGAAAGGGACGATGCAACGCGATCCCGTCGTGCAATCCGCCATCGATCACTGGGCGCCGCGCTTCGTGGCCAACGGCGTGCCGCTCTCCGATTTCGAGGAGGTGGCGGCCGCGGTCGAGCGCTGGGACGACTGGTGCCGGCTGTGGAGCGCGCGCGGCGATCGCCATGCCGCGCTGGGTGCCGCCGCCCTTGCCGACGGCCGCCGCCTTTCCGCCGGCGAGCACCTCTCCACGTCCGCCGCCTGCTATCACTTCGGCAAGTTCCTGTTCGTCCATCGCCCGGACGAGATGCGCGCCGCGCACGCGAAAGCGGTCGCCTGCCGCACCGAGGCGCTGCCGCTGCTGCGCCCGCCCGGCGAGCGCCTGGAGATTCCGTTCGACGGCGGCGTGCTCGCCGGCAACCTGCGCCGGCCGCCGGGGGTGGATCGTCCGCCGCTGGTGCTGATGGCGATGGGGCTCGATTCCGCCAAGGAGGAGATGGATAGCAACGAGGCGGTGTTTCTCGATCGCGGCATGGCGACCTTCGCCTTCGACGGGCCGGGGCAGGGGGAGGCCGAGTACGACCTGCCGATCTGCCCGGACTACGAGCGGCCGGTCGGCGCGATCCTCGACGTCCTCTGCGCACGATCCGACATCGATGCCGGCCGGATCGGCATCTGGGGCGTCAGCTTCGGCGGCTACTACGCGCCGCGCGCCGCCGCCTTCGACGACCGTCTCCGCGCCTGCGTCTCGCTGTCGGGGCCGTTCGACTGGGCGGACATCTTCGACAGCATCCCGGGGCTGACCCGCCGGGCCTTCGTCGCCCGCGCCCATGCGGCGAACGACGAGGAAGCCCGCGCGGTCGCCGCGCGGGTGAGCCTCGCCGAGGCGGCGCCGCGGCTCACCTGTCCGCTTTACATCGTCGTCGGCGGCCAGGACAGGATCGTGCCGCCGGAGCACGGCGAACGGCTCGCCCGGCTGGCCGTTGGGCCGGTCACGCTCAACCGCATCGAGGACGGCAACCACGTCGCCAACAACCGCGCCTTTGCCTACCGCACCCAGGCCGCGGACTGGATGGCGCACCATTTGGGGCTCGCATATGTCTGAGAACTCCGGACGTCTCGTCGAAGTAACCGGCCACTGGCTGCCGCGCATGGAGGTGGCGGGCATTCCCTCCGCCACCGCGCGCGGCGTCATCGAGCGCACGGGCACCTGGGAGCGCTGGTGCGCCACCTGGGTCGCCGAGGGAGATCGCCACCGCGACCTGGGGGCGGCGGCGGAAGCGGCCGGGCACCCCGTGACCGCCGGCGAGGCCTATGCCCGCGCGTCGCTGTTCTACCACTTCGCCAACTTCATGTTCTTCGACGACCTCGACCAGAAGGCGCGCGCCAACGCCGCCAAGGTCGAGGTGTTCCGCCGCGCCGCGCCGCTGCTGGCGCCGCCGTCGGCCAGGGCGGAGATCCCGTTCGAGGGCGGCCACCTGTACGGCTATCTGCGGCGGCCGGGGCTGGGGGAGGTCGGGGCCGTGCTGCTGATCCCGGGCTCGGATTCCACCAAGGAGGAGTTTCCGGCGCTGGAGGAGGCGTTCCTGAAGCGCGGCCTCGCCACCTTCTCGCTCGACGGGCCGGGGCAGGGGGAGGGCCGCTCGGCCGGCCCGCTGCGCGCCGACATCGCGAGTGCGGTCGAGGCGGCGCTTGCCTATCTCGACGGCGTCGGCATCGACCGCGAGAAGGTGGTGCTGGTCGGCATGGCCTTCGGCGGCCATCTGGCGCTCAGGGCCGCCGCCGCGCTCCCGGGTCTGGCGGGCGTCGTCTCCATCAACGGCTTCCACGATCTGGGTGCGATGATCGGGTCGTTCCCCTCGGTCTATCGCGACAACATGGGCTTCGCGCTGGAGGGCGGCAGCGAGGCCGAGACGATCGAACGGGCGCGGGCCTTCACGCTCGACGGCGCCACGCCGCCCGACTGCCCGATGCTGCTGTTCCATGGCGGGCTCGACCGGATCTTCCCGCCGGCGGAAGCGGAGAAGACCAGGGCCTGGGCCGGGGACCGTGCCGAGGTGCGGATCCTCGCGGACGGCAACCACGTGTGCAACAACGTGCCGTGGGCGTATCGGCCGGCCACCGCCGACTGGGCGCGGGCCGCGATCCTGGCGCGATGAGACGGGGCCGGATCGATCAGGGCTCGCGCGACGTGACGGGAGGCGCGCGGCGGCCATTGCCAACGGCGCCGCGCCTTCGTATCTAAGACACAGACATCAAGAGTTGGGGGACGCCCAACGCCAACCTGCCGATCCGGGCAAGGTGGCACCCTGCGAGGGGGATGTGGCCGAGCTGGCAATCAAGCGGATCAGGCCACGAGCGTCGTCCCGCCATGGAGCTGCGACGCACGGTGCCCATCAAGATTCCCGATACCCTTCCCGCACGCAGCACGCTCGAAGCCGAGGGCGTGATGGTCATGAGTGAGGCCGACGCGGTCCGCCAGGACATCCGGCCGATGCGGATCGGACTGCTCAACCTGATGCCCAACAAGGTCTCCACCGAGACCCAGCTCGCCCGGCTCCTCGGCGCGACGCCGCTGCAGATCGAGCTGACCCTGGTGCGCATCACCGACCACATCGCGCAGAACACGCCGGTCGATCACATGGAGGCGTTCTACCGGCCGTGGGCCGACGTCGCCGACGAGCGCTTCGACGGGTTCGTGATCACCGGCGCGCCGGTGGAGCGGCTGGCCTACGAGGAGGTGCGCTACTGGCGCGAGCTGCAGCAGATCTTCGACTGGACGCAGACCAACGTCCACCGGACGCTCAACATCTGCTGGGCGGCGCAGGCGGCGCTGCACCATTTCTACGGCGTGCCGAAGCACGAACTGCCGGCAAAGGCGTTCGGGGTGTTCAGCCAGCGCAACCTGGTGCCGTCGTCGCCGTTCCTGCGCGGCTTCTCCGACGATTTCGCCATCCCCGTGTCGCGCTGGACGGAGGTGCGCAAGAGCGACCTGCCCGAGGGCAAGGGGCTGCGCGTGCTGGCGGAGAGCGAGGAGAGCGGCCTCTGCCTGCTGGAGGATCCCGAGCGGCGGGCCCTGCACATGTTCAACCACGTGGAATACGACACCAACACGCTGGCCGACGAGTACGCGCGCGACGGGCGGGGGACGCTGCCGGTCGCCTATTTCCCGGACGACGACCCGACCCGGCGACCGGAGAACCGCTGGCGCAGCCATGCGCACCTTCTGTTCGGCAACTGGATCAACGTGATCTACCAGACCACCCCGTTCGACATCGCCGCGATCGGCTCGGCCGCGGATTTCGGCCAGACGGGCTGAGCGGAGGCGCCGCCGCTCCAAATGAAAAGGCCGCGCTTCCGGAGAAGCGCGGCCTATCTCAAACCGTTGTCCGCTCGGTCGCCGCCGTCAGGCGACGGCGCGGGCCAGGGCGCAGCGCGACCAGAGGCTTTCCAGCGCGTTGACCAGATGGTCGATGTCGGCATCGGTGTGCAGCGGCGACGGCGTGATGCGCAGGCGCTCGGTGCCCTTGGCGACCGTCGGATAGTTGATCGGCTGCACGTAGACGCCGTAGCTGTCGAGCAGGATGTCGCTGATCCACTTGCACTTGACCGGATCGCCGACCATCACCGGCACGATGTGGCTCTCGTTCGGCATGTAGGGGATGCCGATGGCGTCGAGCCGCTGACGCACCTTGCGGACGTTGGACTGGTGCCGGTCGCGCTCGACCTGGCTCGTCTTCAGGTGACGGATCGACGCCGCGGCGCCCGCCGCCACGTGGGGCGGCAGCGCGGTGGTGAAGATGAAGCCCGAGGCGAACGAGCGGATGAAGTCGCAGAGCGCGGTGGAGCCGGCGATGTAGCCGCCGACGACGCCGAACGCCTTGCCGAGGGTGCCCTCGATCAGCGTCAGCCGGTCCATCAGGCCTTCGCGCTCGGCGATGCCGCCGCCGCGCGGGCCGTAGAGGCCGACCGCGTGAACCTCGTCCAGATAGGTCATGGCGCCGTGGGCGTCGGCCACGTCGCAGATTTCCTTGATCGGCGCGATGTCGCCGTCCATCGAGTAGACGGACTCGAAGGCGACCAGCTTCGGCCGGCCCGGCTCGATCAGCGACAGCCGGCGGTCGAGATCCTCGGGGCTGTTGTGCTTGAAGATCTGGCGGTCGGCGCGGCTGTGGCGGATGCCCTCGATCATCGAGGCATGGTTCTGCTCGTCGGAGAGCACCACGCAGCCGGGAAGCTTGGAGGCAAGCGTCGTGAGGCTCGCCCAGTTCGACACGTAGCCGGAGGTGAACAGCAGCGCCGCTTCCTTGCCGTGCAGATCGGCAAGCTCGCGCTCCAGCAGCACGTGGTAGTGGTTCGTGCCGGAAATGTTGCGGGTGCCGCCGGCGCCGGCGCCGCAGCGATCGATCGCCTCGTGCATGGCGTCGAGAACGGTCGGGTTCTGCCCCATGCCCAGATAGTCGTTGGAGCACCAGACGGTGACGTCCGAGGTGCCCTCGCCATCGTGGCGGGTGGCGCGGGGGAAGCTGCCGTTCTGCCGCTCCAGGTCGGCGAACACGCGGTAGTTGCCTTCACCCATCAGGGCGCCGAGCTGGTCCCGGAAGAAACCTTCGTAATCCATCATTACCTCGATCGGTCGAGCCGGCGCATATCGGCTGCCGGACCCGCTTCGTCCAGAGTGGAGCGCTAGCCCCTCTGTCTTATTGGGAGGCGACGGCCTCCTTCAATTGCGGGCAAACCCCATCCGTAAAGTCCCGGACGCCGCGGGCGTCGGAACGTTCGGCGGACGCGATGGCTGCGCAACCGGCGCGGGCACGCCCGCAGGCATGCTCATGCACCTTTTATTTAGAAGGAATCCAGCGGCGATTTGCAAACCGGAATGTCGCTGCGTCGGTTGGCCACAGCCAACCGACGGCGCCGGGTGCGGCCGATTATTCGCCGGTGAAGCTCGGCCGGCGCTTCTCGAAGAACGCCGCCATTCCCTCATGCTGGTCCTTGCTGGCGAACAGCACCTGCAGCGACTTGCGCTCCAGCGCCAGCCCCGCCTCCAGCGACGCATTCTCCGAATGCAGGATGGCTTCCTTGGTGGCGGCGATCGCCAGCGGCGGCAGGCCGGAGATCAGCCGGGCCATGCCCAGCGCCGTCTCGAACACCTCCGCATCGGCGACCACCTGGCTCACCAGGCCGATCTGGAAGGCCTCCTGGGCGGAGATCGGCTTGCCGAGCAGGCAGATGCGCATCGCGTGATACTTGCCCACGGCGCGGGTGAGGCGCTGGGTGCCGCCGGCGCCCGGCATGATGCCGACGCGCACCTCGGGCTGGCCGAGCTGGGCGCTTTCGCCCGCCACGATGATGTCGGCCATCATCGCGAGCTCCAGCCCGCCGCCGAGCGCGAAGCCGTTGACGGCGGCGATCACCGGCTGCGGCGTGGCCGACACCGCGCCCCACAGGCGCTCGACGCGGCGGCGCGCGATCTCCACCGGATCGGCGTCGATGAATTCCTTCAGGTCGGCGCCGGCGGCGAACGATTCGTCGTTGCCGGTCAGCACGATCGCCCGCACACTGGTATCGTCCGAAAGCGCGGTGAAGGCCTCCGCCAGCGCCCGGCGGGTCGCCATGTTCAGCGCGTTGCGGGCCTTCGGCCGGTTCAGGCGGACGACGGCGACCCCGTCCTCGGGACGTTCGATCAGAACCGGTGCCTCAGTCTCGCTCATCGGGGTCTCCTTCGGTCGCAGGGTCTTGGCTGCGCGCGAAGCTACCCGGTTTGGCCACGGGGTCCAGAGCAAACCGCGCGCGGCGCGCAGTTCGACGCGCGCCCTTCACGTTCGCCGAAAATCGGATAGGAAGGCATCCGCACAGACATCACACGCGAGGAAAGCAAATGCGCGACGTCACGGATCCCGAGTACACCGTCGGCATCGTCGGGGCCGGCGTGATGGGCCAGGGCATCGCCCAGGTGACGCTGGCGGGCGGCATGCGGGCGATCGTCTTCGACGCCAAGGACGGCGCCGCCGAAGCCGGCCGGGCCGAGGTCATCAAGCGCATCGACCGGCTGGTGGAGAAGGGCCAGCTGACCGCCGAGGCCGCCTCGACCCAGAAGGAGCGGCTGTCGGTCGCCGCCAGCCTCTCCGACTTCGCCGGCTGCGACACCGTCGTCGAGGCCGTGGTGGAGAAGCTCGAGGTGAAGCGCCAGATCTTCGGCGACCTGGAGGGCATCGTCGCCGAGGACGCGATCCTCGCCACCAACACCTCCTCGCTGCCGATCGCCTCGATCGCGCGCACCTGCCGCCTTCCCGGCCGGGTCGCCGGCATGCACTTCTTCAACCCGGTACCGCTGATGCGGCTGGTGGAGATCATCGAGGGGCCGGCGACGGACCCGGCGGTGGCGCGCCGGCTGGCGCAGCTCGGCGAGCGCATGGGCCGCACGCCGGTCGCGGTGAAGGATTCGCCCGGCTTCCTGGTGAACCTGGGCGGCCGCGCCTACTACACCGAGGCGCTGCGGCTGGTCGACGAAGGGGTCGCCAGCCCCTCCCAGATCGATGCGATCCTCACCGACTGCTGCGGCTTCCGGATGGGACCGTTCGCGCTCATGGACCTCACCGGCATGGACGTGAACTATCCCGTGTCGATGATCGTCTACGAGGGCTTCCTCAACGACCGGCGGCTGGCGACGACGCCGCGCCACAAGCTGCTCTACGAGGCGGGCCGCCTCGGACGGAAGACCAAGGCCGGTCATTTCGACTACGACGAGGCCGGCAAGATCACCACGCCGAGCGATGCCGACTACGCCCCCTCGGGGGCAGCGGCCACCAAGGTGGTCTGTGCCGAATTCCCCGACGAGCCGGACGTGCTGTCGGCGTTCTGCAAGGCGATCGGGGTGGAGATCCTGGAGGACGACGACGGCGAGAGCCCGATCCTCGGCTATCCGCTCGGCGACGACGCGACGACCTATGCGCTGGAGCTCGGCGTCGATCCGAAGCGGCTGGTGGCGGTGGACCTGTCGGCCGACACCACGAAGCGCGTGACCCTGATGACGGCACCCGGCGCCGAGCCGGCGCATCTCGACGCGGTCGCCGCGGCGGTGGTGGGATCCGGCCGCGTGGTGACGGCGATCAAGGACTCGCCCGGCTTCGTGGCGCTGCGCATGCGGGCCTGTGTCGCCAACCTCGGCTGCGCCATCGCCGAGGCGGGGCTCGCCACGCCGTCGGACATCGACCTCGCCCTCAAGCTCGGCCTCAACTATCCGATGGGGCCGCTGGAAATGGCCGAGGAGCTCGGGCTGGAGACGACGCTCATCGTGATGGAGCTGCTGCAGGAGATCACCGGCGACGACCGCTACCGGCCGTCGCTGTGGCTCCGCCGGCGCGCCCTGCTGGGCCTGCCGATCCACACGCCGGCCTGAGGGGGCCTTTCCCCTCACGCCGAGTTCGCTTGCGCTCACCGGCTCCGGGAGGGCGGCCTGACCGGCCGGCGCCCGGTCGCGCGCTGCTGAAAGGCGTCCTGGCTTCAGTGCTGCACGCGCTCCGGGCGGCGGGCGACCGCCGTCCCGGCCAGATCCAGCAGGATCTCCGCCGCTTCGTCGGCGCCGGTGAGCGCGGGCGGGGCCGGCGGCGTCTCGGCCATCAGGGCGCGGATGGTGCGGGCCGCGTCGTCGGGCCCGGTCGCCTTGGGGATTTCCACTGCCAGCCCGTGGCGGCGCGCCCAGTCGTTGAGGGCCGGCGTCTCCGGCCAGCCCGGCCGCTCCACGTGCACCAGCCGCACCCGGTTGGCGATCGCCTCGACGAAGGTCCCGTAGCCGGGCTTGGCGATGAGGATCGCGCACGAGGCGACGAGGTCGATGTGGGAAATCCCCGCCGCCAGGATTGGCGCGGCATCGAAGATCCAGCCGATCTCCTCCGGCAGCGCGGTCAGGAACTTGGCGTCCACCGACGTCGTCCATCCGCCCCAGGTCACCAGCCCGAGCGGCATGTCCGGCGCGAACCCCAGCACCCTGCGCACCTCGGCGCCGCGCGCGCGGCCGAGCGACCCGATCGGGCCGATGGCGGTCTGGTTGGCATGCGGGCGCATCGGCATCGACGGGGCCGGCATCAGGAAGGCGTCGGCGCCGGCGTAGGCGTCGTCTAGGAGGGCGATGGCGTCCTCGCCGACGGTTCCCTCCGGGACCGCGTCGCGCAGCAAGTCGGCCCAGTTCAGCGAGCAGAGCGCCACCGTCGGCACGCCCTTGCGGCGGCCGGCCACCAGCCCCGGCGCGGCGATGTTGGCGTAGATCAGGTCGGGCCTGACACGGTCGATGGCCGCCTCGCTGTCGGCGACGGAGGCTTCGAAGCGGGCCGGAAAGTCCCGGTAGCCGGCGGCGGTCGCGGCGAAATCGATCCGGTCGGGCGCGGACATGGCCAGCGCCGGATCGAGCGGCCCGGGAAGCCGGGCGCCCGGGCCGTCCCAGAAGCGCGCGAGGTCGTGCGCCGCAATGTCGGTGCGCAGGACAACGTCCAGATCCGCGTCGCGGGCGGCCAGCGCCGCGAGCACGCGGGAGGTCTGCATCATGTGGCCGAACCCATGGCACGACACGTCGGCGAGAAGGCGCATGCATCAATCCTGTGCGGGGGAGAGGCGGCGCTCCCCCTTCTTATCGGTGCGGGGATCGGGTAAGCCTCGGATTCGAAAAGAACGAACGATAAGGCAGACTTCCGTGAGTTTGGACGACCAGCGCCGGGATCAGCTCATCTCCGAGCGCATCCTGGAAAGCATGCGCGACGGGGTCGTGACGATCGACCTGACGGGCCGCATCATCACGTTCAATGCGGCCGCGGGCCGGATCCTCTGCAAACGCCCCGACGAGGTGGTCGGCAAGTCGTTCGGCGAGATCTTCCTCGCCGAGGAGACCTTCGACGACTTCAACGAGGTGGTGTTCAAGGCGGTCTACGAGGCCGAAACGACCCATTCCACCGAAATCGCGCTTTCGGTGGAAGGGCGCAAGCTCAACCTGTTCGTCTCCTCCAGCTTTCTCACCGTCCACGACGAGAGCGGCGAGGAAGAGCGCTACGGCGTCGTGGTGGTGTTCTCCGACATCACCGAGGAGCGCAAGCGGCGCAAGATCAAGCGGCTGTTCGGCGAATACATCGATCCGCGCATCGTCGACCGGATCCTGGCGCGCGGGGAGCTCGACCAGACCGCCAGCCGCCGCGACCGGATGACGATCTCCTTCGTCGACATGCGCGACTTCACCGGCTGGAGCGAGCGCCTCGAGGCCGACTGGCTGATCGACCTTCTGAACCGCTTTCTCGCCGCCATGGCCCAGCCGATCGCCGCCAACGGCGGCATCACCGACAAGTACATCGGCGATGCGGTCATGGCCTGCTGGGGCGCGCCGTTCACCGATGCCGACACCCAGGCGATCGACGCCTGCAACGCGGCGCTCGGCCAGATCGCCGCGCTCTCCGGCCTGCGCAAGGATCTCGCCGAGGCGGGGTTCCCGACCCCGGAGCGCATCAATGCGGTGGTGGGCGTCGCCACCGGCGAGGTCATCGCCGGCGACGTCGGACCCGAGGCGAGCCGGAACTACACGGTAATCGGCAACGCCGTGAATCTCTCCGCCCGCCTGCAGGAGGCGGCGAAGGTCCTCGGCCATCCGATCATCGTCTCCCAGGAGACGGCGATGCGTGCCGGCGACGGCTTCGTGTTCCGCGAACTGGAGCGCATCGTGCCGCGGGGCAGCCGCTCCGCCGAGAACGTCTACGCGCTGCTGGGCCGCGCCGACGCGGTCGACGAGGCAGCGCGGGCGGTGGCGACGCTGCATGAAAAGGGCCTCGCGGCCATGTATGCGCGGGACTGGGCGGCCGCGGCCGCCTGCTTCGCGGACTGCCTCGCCCGCGATCCCGATGATGCCTCCGCCGCGATCCAGGCGCAGCGCGTCGCCCACTACGCCGACTGCCCGCCCCCGGAGGACTGGGACGGGGTCTGGACCAAGCCGGGCATCGTGCCCTCCGTCGACACGCCGAAGTAGCGCAGCGTCAGGCAGGTGATGTCGTCGGCCTGGTCGGCGCCGCGCTCGAAGTCGCGGAGCGCGGCCAGGACGACCGGCCCCAGCCCGTCGACGTCGGTGGTGCTGGCCTTCTGGTCGAGCAGCGGTTCCAGCCGGCCTTCGCCATAGGCCTCGCCGTCGATGTCGAAGGCCTCGGTCACGCCGTCGGTGAACATGAACACCGTGTCGCCGGCCTCCAGCGTGATGGACGCCTCCCGGTAGACGTGATCCTCCACGACGGCGAGCGCCGGATCCCCGGTGCTCTCGAGCGGCGTCAGCCCGCTGCGGCCGCGGTGGATCAGGTAGGGCGGGTTGTGTCCGCAGTTGGCGTAGGTGAAGACGCCGGTCTGCAGGTCGAGCACGCCGTAGAAGAGCGTCACGAACATCATCTGGTCGTTGTCGGCCGCCATGAACTGGTTGACCTGGGTGACCGAGGCGGCGGGCGAGTTGGTGAACAGCGCGGTCGCCTTCACCAGCGTCCGGGTGATCGCCATGAACAGCGCCGCCGGCACGCCCTTGCCCGACACGTCGGCGACCGCGATGCCGAGGCGCCGGTCGTCGATCATGAAGTAGTCGAAGAAGTCGCCGCCGACCTCCTTGGCCGTTTCCATGATGCCGTCGATGGCGAAGGACGAGTGGGGCGGCAGCGGGTGGGGCAGGAAGGACTGCTGCAGCTCGCGCGCGATCTCCAGCTCCTGTTCCAGGCCGGCCAGCCGCGCGCGGGTGATGATCGCTTCCTGCAGTTCCTTGACGAGGCCGGTGAGGCGGGTGTGCTGGTCGGAAATCCGCGCCGACATGCGCTGCAGCACGGTCGACAGCACGTTGAGCTGGTCGTCGGTGGGCTGCTTGCCGGGCAGCGTCGGCTCCTGCTTGCGCCGCACCGCCGCCTGCAGGTCGTCGATGATCTCGGCGCGGCCGTCGGCTTCGAGCGTTTCGGCAAGCCGCTCCAGCTGGCGCCGGATGACGCGCTCCTGCCGCCGGCGCTGGCGCTCGACCTGCTGCTGCTGTTCCTGCAGCGCGATGGTGTTGCGTCGAAACACCGAGACCGCCTCCGAGATCTTCCGGATCTCGCCGCTGCCGGTGTCGTCCAGCATCTCGTTGACGTTGCCCTTCGAGAGTCCGTCGAGCACCGAGATGGCGTGCTCCAGCGGCTTGAAGGCGTGTCGCATGTAGAAGTAGAGCGCGATGATCACCAGGACGGTGAAGCTCGCCACGCCGATCAGGCCGGCCCGCTCCAGCTTCTGACCCGTCTCCAGGATCTCCGTGGAATCCCTGAGCGTCACCAGCGTGCCGATGGTGCCGCCGGCCATGTCGGGCACCGGCACGCCGGTCGCCAGCAGCAGCCGGTCGCCGGAGCGGACCACCTGGGCGTCGGCGGTGCGCGGCGGAATGCGCGGATCGACCTCGCGCCACAGCAGGGGCGCGGTGCCCTCCACCAGCCGGCCGCGCAGCGAGACGAGATAGCTCGGTTCGCCGATGGTGCCGGTGAAGTGGCCGAGCGCCCGGTTGGCGTCGCTGGCGACGACCACGATCGCGGAGATCCTGTCGTCGTGGAACACCGGCGCCGCCGAGGCCACGACATAGCGGTCGGGATCGGCCTGGCGCAGGCCGCCCAGATGCGTGCGGTTGGCGAGGATCGTCCGGATCGCGGTGGCATCCAGCAGCGACCGTTCGTCGATGGTGGGGGCGTTCGAATAGAGCAGCTGGCCGGAGAGCGTGACGACCTGGATGTCGTCGGCCTTCTCGGGCGGGATCTCGACGCCGGCCACCGCGGTCGCGATCTCGTCACGGGTGAGATCGTCGGAGCTGGCAAGGGCCGAGGCGATTTCCATCGCCACCGACCTGAGGTCGTCCGCCTCTTCGGCGACGAGGCTTTCCCATAGCGAGCGCTGGCCCTCGATGGCGATGCGGGCGAGCCGCTCCTGCTCGAACTGGGAGCGGGCGTAGCCGACCGCCACCAGGCCGGCGATGACCAGCAGGAAAGCGATCGAGAGGAAGAGGGTGATGCGGGTGCGCAGCAACATCGCTCAGGCCCCCTTTCCGGGGCTGGAGACACGCTGGGACGGTGGCCGTCGCCCCGACGACCAGACGAACAACGCGACCACCAGCACCGTGGCGCACGATGCCGTCAGGAGGAGAGGTTGGATGCCGGTCAGGTAGCAGATCCCTTCGATCGCTCCCGCCGCCAGCAGCCCGGCGGTCAGCGCGGTTGCCGTCGGCAGCGTGAAGGCGCGGGCGCCGAGGCTCGCCCCGACGAGACCGAAGCCGAGACCGGCGAGCACCGAGACGGCCACCGGCGGCACGCCCGCGACGGTGGCGAGCCAGACGGCCGCGGCCGCCAGGACGGCGCCGGCCAGGACCGGCAGCCGGATCGACAGCCACCAGGGCAGCGCCATCGCCGCCGCGGCGAGGCCGAAGTGCATGGAGAGGCCCACATAGTTCTCGCGCATCATGTGGCCCGACAGGTGCACCTCCAGCCAGGTCGTCAGGGCAAGCACTGCCACCAGCGCCGCCCCGAGCTCGGCGAGCGACGGGGCGCGCCAGGTGAAGGCCGCCCGGCTGGTCGGGCGGACCGGCTGGAACAGGCCGACGGCGGCGAGGAAGGCGATCGCGCCGCCGATCACCAGGAAGCCGTTGCGCCGGCCGAAGATCTCGGCGATCAGGCCGCCGAGGATCGGTCCGACACCCCAGGCGCAGAGGAGAAGCAGCGCGCCCCGCCACGGCAGGCGGCGTACGCCGCCCTCGCGGACCAGCAGGCTCCAGACCGCCAGCGAGAGGCCGAAGCCGACGGCGACGCGGGCGCCGGCGAACGGCAGAGTTTCGTGGATCGTGAACGTCACCGCGGTCCCGGCGGCGGCGATCAGAAGGCCGAGCACGGTGCCGGCCCGCGGCAGGTGGACCGCGACGGCGTAGGCGGCCAGCACCCCGAGCAGCCGGCCCAGCGCGTCGCCGCTCAGCGCCAGGCCGATGGCGACGTCGGCGAGCGGATCGGTGCCGATACGGTCGGCGGCGAAGGCGGCCACGAGGGGGCGGGCCGCCTCGATCAGGCTGACCACCGGCAGGATCAGCCAGCCGCTCCACCCGACCTGCCGCGCCGGCTGGTTGAGGTGGTCGAAGCGATAGGTCGAGAGCGGCTTCAGCGCCGCTTCGACGCGGCTGGTGAAGGCATGGGTGACGTCGACGGCCCGGATCTCCTCTGCCAGGGCGGCGGCGTTGCGCGCCTGCCGGCGGACCGGCGTGGTCAGCCGTGCGGCGGCCCGTCCGAGCGGCAGCAGGGGGCTGTGGTCCGGCGGCGGGCTGTAGTTGCCGAAGCCGCCGCGGCCGACCGCCCGGCTCGATCCGACGAAGCGGGCGCGGGGCAGGTCGAGCATTTCCAGCCGGTAGAGGCGCATCCAGACGGCCGCGAACAGGCCGGCGAGAATACTCGCGGCGATCGCGGCGGAGACCAGCCGCATGCGGACGGTCCGGGCGACGACGTAGGAAGCGTCGATCTCGATCCGTCCGATCGTCGTGTCGTTGAGGTCGATAGGAACGGCCACCGAGCTCTGGAACGGCTGATCCGGCCACCGGCTGCGCTGGAACAGCACCTTGCCGTCCGGATCGGTCACGGCGATGCCGTCGATCTCCGGGTTGGCCATGATCACGTCGTCCAGATAGCCGTCGACCGAATAGAGGTCGGGCAACGGAATCCCCAGCCCGACGGCGCGCGACACCAGCCCGCCGATCGAGTGGCCGATGGACGCGACCACATCGTCGGACGCGTTCTTGAGGCCGGTCCGGTCGAGGCGCGCGCCGGTCGCCAGCATCAGCGTGCCGACGCCTGCCACCATCAGGGCGACGAGGAGGCCGAGCGTTCCCGCCCAGAGAGTCGATTGCCGTGAGCCGCTTGTCGGGCGTGCCATCAGATCTCGCCGTCGATTTGCCGGAGGGTTTCCACGCAGGTGTCGATCTCGTGCCGGGCGTGAGCGACCGTCGACAGGGCGAGGGGTAGGGCCATGGTCGCGGGATCCGCGTCGGCGTTCAGCTCGCCGTGCCTGTCCACCTGTCTGGCGAGGCGGCGGAAGTGCCGGGCCATGCCCGTGCCGGTGGCGATGGCCAGAATCAGGGCGAGCACGAGCCCGCCGAGAAGGTAGGGCGAGGAGCTCAGGAGGATGCCGGGAAGAAGGTGTCCGGCCGGGGGCTGGACCGAATCATCGAGGATCAGGGTGATCCAGCCGGCCGTCTGGCCGAAGTCGTTTTCGATCGACGTGCCGATGACGACCGTTCCGAGATGGTCGACCCGCCATGGCCGGCCGGCCTGCCGATCCTCGATGGCCTGCTCCCAGGCCGGCGGGATCGGCTCGCCGACGGCGCCGCGGTCGGTCGAATAGAGGGCGATCCCGGTCGGGCTCAGGACCTCGATGGCCAGCAGGTCGCTGTTGTTGGCGACCGTCTGCTCGAGGATGCGCTCGATCGGCTGCAACTCGCTGAGCGGCAGGCCCAGGCTGAGATTCCGCTCGATGGTCTGGTCCAGGTCGGCCAGCACGAAGCCGATCTGCGCATCGACGAGATCCGCCTCGCCGCGCTCCAGCACCCGCGTCATCGAGGTCACGAGCAGGATCAGGGCGAGCGCTGACGCCGTCAGCAGGATCACGCTGAAAGGTCTGGAAACGCTCATCGGAGAACCGTGCCTTTTTGGCCTGACGGGCGTGATCGTAGTCGGGTGTGCCTGCCGATGACAGCGACATTCCCCGCCGTCACGCAGTGGTGGCGGCCGGAGAATTGTGGTACCCGACGCGTCAATAGTCGCATTCTGCGAACAGATCTACGCGTACGGGGCGATCACGGGAAGAAGGCCAGCATGCGGCGACTCGCATTCGTCTTGATGGTGGCTTTGACGCCCGTCGTTCTGGCCGCCGTGGCGCTCGGCGCCTATCTCAACTACGGCAGCATTCGCCAGAGCTACCTCGACATGGTCGGATCGCGGCTGGAGACCGTCGCCCGGCGGATCGGCTCCGACGCGGAGGCCGCCCTTTCCATCGGCATTCCCCTTGCCGGACAGGCCACGTTGCCCCGCCTGCTGCAGCGCGAGCGCGAGGCCGATCCGATTCTCCTGTCCATCGACGTCACCGACACCTCGGGGGCGATCCTCTATTCCAGCGATCCCGAGCGGGTGGGCAAGCGGGAGACGGCCGATTCGGCCGTGTCCGAAGACCGCTTCGCGGAGATCGAGAACGCCTTCGCGACCTCCGCCGGCACCGTCGCCGTGCGCGCCTCGCGCGCTGCCCTGAACCAGGAACTCGACACGCTCGCCGAGAGCATCCAGCGCACCGCGCTGATCGCGATGGTGGCCGCGCTGGTTGGATCGTTCGCAGCCGTGCTGCTCGGCCTCCGGGTGCTGTGGACGCGCGTGTCGCGCACCGCCCAGACGACCGATGGCGCGGTCGTCCCGCGCGAGACGGTGGCGACGTTCCGCATGGTCGACGAGGCGCATCGCGCCATCGCCCGGCAACTGGCAGGCGCCGAGCGCGCGCCGGAGACGCTCTCATGATCCGGCGTTTCGACGTCATCATCCTTGGACTGGTGACCGCGGTTCTGATCGCGGCGCTGGGGGCGATTTCCTGGCAGTCGATTCGTGGCGCCGAGCGTCTGCTGCTCCCCGCTCTCGACAGCAAGGCCGACGTGGTGGCCCGGTCGCTCGCCGGTCTCGTCGGCGAGGCGCTGGAACTGGGCATCGGCCTCGACGATCTCGTCGGCGCCGACGAGGTCCTGGGCGACGCGCTGAAGGAGAATCCGCAGTTTGCCTTCGCGGCCATCGCGGCGCCCGACGGGCGCGTGGTGGCGCTCTCCTCGCAGGGCCCCGACAACGTCGCCGGCCGGGCCGACGTGGCGCAGCTTTCGGACGAGATGCGCACCGTCTCGCTGCCGGTGACCGCCGACGGGCGCACGGTCGCGACGATCCTCGTGGGCATTCCGAACGCCGTCGCCGAAACGCTGCTGCAGCGGCTGTGGCTCGACATCGCGGTGCTGCTGCTGGTGTCGCTGCTGGTCACGCTCGAGCTTCTGTCGTTCGCCTTCACGATCTCCTCGGCCACGCTGCTGCGCGGGCTGGCGCGCCGGCTCGATGCCCTCGTCAAGCACGACTTCCGGCCGCACGCCGCGCTCGGCGGGGCCGGGCCACTCGCCGAAGAGGTCGAGAACGTCGATCAGGAGATCGCGCGCGTGCGCGCCGAGCATGCGCGCCTGACCGCCGAGGCGACGGCCAAGGGGGACGAGGATGCCCTGGCCGACCTCGAGGTAATCGCCCGGCGCTACCACCTGGCCACCGAACGCACCGACCCGCCGGTCAGCCTCCTGGCCGTCCGCGCCCCGGTCTTCCTGTTCTTCTTCGCCGAGGAGCTGACGCGGTCGTTCCTGCCCAACTACATCAAGGGCCTGGCCGAGCCGATCGCCGGCCTGTCGATCGAGATGGTGATCTCGCTGCCGATCGTCCTGTTCATGGCGATCGTGGCGATCGCGCAGCCGACCCTCAACGGCGTGACCGAGCGCTACGGGCGCGGGCGCTCGCTGCGCGTCGGCGCGCTGCTGGCGCTGGTCGGGTTCGTCGGCACCGCCTACGCCGGCGACATGCTGCAGCTGATCCTGTTCCGGTCGCTGACCGCGATCGGGCTGGCGACGGTGTTCGTCTCGGCACAGGGCTATATCGTCGACCGCACCGGCGCGGTGAACCGCGCCCGCGGCATCGGCCTGTTCGTGTCCGGCATCATGGTCGCCATGCTCTGCGGTCCGCCCATCGGCGGCATCGTGGCGGCGCGGCTCGGCCCGAGCGCAGCGTTCCTGGTCTCCGCCGGGCTGTGCCTTGCGGCCTATCTCTGCGCCAGCGCGGCGCTGCCGAGCGACCGGCCGCGGCCGGAAAACCTCTCGCCGGCGCTGCGGCTGTCCCAGGTGGGCGCGGTGCTGAGGCGGCCCATCATGCTGCTGCTGCTGGTCGGCTGCGCGCTGCCGGCCAAGATGCTGCTGATCGGCTTCTGCTTCTACTACCTGCCGCTGTCGCTCTCCTCCGCGGGCTTCGATTCGGCCACCATCGGCCGTGTCCTGATGCTCTACGGGCTCGCCATGGTGATCATCATCCCGCTGATCTCCCGCCTCAGCGACGATGTCGGGCGGCGCGGCTTCTTCGTGGTGCTGGGGGCGCTGCTGTCCGGGTTCGCGGTCGCCCAGCTTTATCTGTGGCCCGAGCCGTGGGGCGCCGCCATCGCGGTCCTGCAGATCGGCATCGCCCAGGGCCTGTCGACGACGCCGCAGTCGGCGCTGGTGGGCGAACTCGGCGGGCGCTTCGTGCCGGATCTTTCCCAGGGCGGGCTCTATGGCGTATTCCGGTTGATCGAGCGCGCGGGAACCGCGATCGGGCCGGCGGCGATGGCCTTCGTCTGGGGCGCCTATGGGGCCGAGGCGGCCGTGCTCGGAATGGGGCTGCTGGTCGCGCTTGGCGGGCTTCTGTTCGCGATCGCCGCCATCGCCTCCAGCGGCGGGGCCGAGGCGTCGGCCACCACGAGCTGATTTTGCGTTCTCGCGATGCGGCGTGATCGCCGTGTCGCAAGAATGCGCCATGACCGGCAACGCCGCCGGTCGCGGGTTGACCATGCCGGGCCGACCGTGGCGTGCGGATCGAGACGATCCGGACGCACGCGACTGCTCCAGGAGGGGGACGAGAGCGATGACCAGCCGGGATCTCACGCGGCGCGGCCTTCTGGCGGGCGCCGGGGCCGTGGCGCTGTCCGCCGGCCCGCTCTCCGGGCTTGCCTCGGCGCAGGACGCGGTCAAGCGCGACAAGCCCTTCCGCATCTACCAGATCACCTATCGCGGCCCTACCGACGTCGAGCGCGGCTTCGCCGACTATCTCTCCCAGCGCGGCATTCCGGTGGAGATCATCGCGCGCAACGCCGACCTGGACCCGTCGCGGGTGGCGGGGTTCGTGGAGGAGATCAAGCGGCTGAAGCCTGACCTCGTCTACACCTGGGGCACGCCGGTCACCATCGCCACGTACGGCAAGGACACCGACGTGGACCCGGCCAAGTACATCACCGAGATCCCGGGCGTCTTCACCATGGTGTCGACCCCGGTGGGCGCGGGCGTCGTGCCGAGCCTCGCCTCGTCCGACCGCAACATCACCGGCACCTCGCATGTCGTGCCGCCGGAGCCGCAGATCCGGGCGATGCAGTCCTACCGGCCGTTCAAGAGCCTCGGCGTCCTCTACACGACGACCGAGCAGAACTCGATCGTCATCGTCTCGTCGCTGCGCGAGATCGCGGCGCGGATGGGCTTCCGGCTGGTGGAGCGCACGTTCCCGGTGGGCGATGACGGCAAGCCCCACGCGGACACCGCCGGCGAGCTCGTGCGCCAACTGCACGAAGACGGCGCGGAATGGCTCTACTACCTGCCGGACACGTTCCTCTCCACCAACATCGACAAGGTGGCGCCGGTCGCCACGAGCCTCGGGCTGCCGGGCTTCTCGGCGACCGAGCTGCTCAAGAACGACGCGCTGGTCAGCCTCATCAGCCGCTATTATTCGCTGGGGCAGCTCACCGCCTACAAGGCCGAGCAGATCCTGGTCGAGGGTGTCGCCCCGGAGGCGATCCCCATCGAGACGCTCAAGCGCTTCTCGCTGATCATCAACATGCCGCTGGCACGCGAGCTGAAGCTCTATCCGCCACTGGCGATGCTGAACTACGCCGAAGTCATCACCGGCTGAGGGTCGGATTTCGCACTTTCGGGCACTTCCCGTTCGTCAGGCGCGAACCTGACGGGAAACGCTCCAGCCATTTGAGGATGCCGCATGGCCGCCGTCGCGTCGCTTGACGCCCCCATCGAAACGGTCTCGCTCGGCCTGGACGACATTCCCGCGATCGACGCGCTGTTCCGGGCGACGGTCGCCGCCGTTTCCGATCCGGCCGCCGTCCGGCCCGACGAACCCTCCTTCTTCGAAGGGGTGCTGGAGCATGGCGGAGAGATCATCGGGCTCACCATGGGTGGAGCGCTGATCGCCTACGGCGTGCTGCGGCCGGAGTTCGAGGACCAGCACGACCGCGATGGCCTGGCGCGGTTCGTCAGCCCCGACGCGCCGCTGTTCGTGGTCGACGGCTCGGCCGTCCATCCGTCGTGCTGGTCGCGGTCGCTGCAGCGCGTGCTCATCCGCGAGCGGATCGACCGCGCGGTGCGCCAGGGCGCGCGCACGGTGATCGCCAAGGTCTCGCCGGCCAACCTGCCGAGCACCCGCAATCTCCTGAAGGAGGATTTCCGGATCGTCGCGCGGGTGCGCAAGCCCTATGGCTGGCGCTACGTCCACCAGCGCGCGGCGGTGGACTACCCGCCGACGCCGGACGTGCCGGAGATCTGGCAGATGGCGGCCGATGTCGATGGTGCACAGGCGCTGTTCGACGCCGGCTACGGCGCCGTCCGCTTCCGCATGGGCGTGCAGCCGGAGCCCGAGCTGGGATTCGTCAAGATCGACGCCTGACGCCGGGCCGCCCGGCAGACGCGGCGCGGCACGGGCCCGAAGCACAGACCAGCCGGATCGGAACGACACGTCGACGGCTTCGGAACCGGAGGCAGGGGCCGGAAGCCGATCGGCGAACCCGTAGGTTGGGGGAACGTCTCGAAGCGCCGCGCGGGCGGACCGGGATCAGCCGCGGGTCGCGGCCACGGCCTCTTCGCGGGTGTCGTGGACGGGGAACAGCGAGATGAAGCCGGAGATCTCGAAGACGTCGCGGATGGTCGGGCCGAGCTGGCAGAGCGCCAGGACGCCGCCGGTGGCCTTCACCTTCTTGCCGGCGATCAGCACCACGCGCAGCCCGGCGCTGGAGATGTATTCCAGCTCGCCGAAGTCCAGCACGAGGCGCGTCTTGCCGTCCTGGATCTTCTGAAGAACCTGAGACTCGAACGCCTTGGCGTTGGCGCTGTCGACCCGGCCCACGGGGGCCAGCACGACGACGTCGCCGTCTTCTTCTTCGGTCACGTTGAGGGTGGTCAATGCGTCTCCTCCTTCAGGGGCGGCGTGTCGTCGGCAATGCTGAAGCGCACGACATTGGTGTTCCCGACACGGGTGTAGGTCAATTCGCGGGTGAACTTGCGGCTGAGGAACACCCCGAGGCCGCCGATGTCGCGGTCCTCCAGCGGGGCGTTGACGTCGGGATCGGGCAGGCCGGTGGGATCGAACTCGGGCCCGGAATCGATCACCTCGCCGGTGACGAGATCGTCTTCCCGGGCGAGCCGCAGCGTGATCGGGTCGCCCTCGGCGCCGCCGTAGCCGTGGTTGACGATGTTGGTCAGCAGCTCTTCCAGCACGAGCGTCAGGATGAAGTTCGTGCGCGGCGACAGTTCGTGCGCCTCGCAGAACGCCTCAATGTCGGGCTCGACCGACATGACGGCATCGATCGACGCTTCCAGTCTCACATCGATCGCTTTTGGCATCCGTCCCGAACTCGACGCGGGGCCGTGTCGAGGACACCTGTCGTCCCCGCCGGCACATCTCGAGCGACCGTACCAACAATCAATCGCAACACCAAGCCAATCGGCAAGGGGGCCGCGATCGCGCCGGGGACGACCGCTCGCCGAAACGTGAGTGAACCCCGGGGGATGGATGTGGTTGGGATAGGCGAGCACTTCGCAGCCGGGCCGTCCGGGCGCCTCTCGCTGGACAGGCGGGATGAAGTGCGGTCTCGTTCGTGGAAAGCCAACAGTCGGTCAGGGCGTCATGTCGCAAGCACTCAGGGCGGGCCTCGCGCGGCTCGATACCACCACGCGGATCACCCTCGCCGTGCTGGCGCTGGCCTCCGGCGTCTACACCTATCTGGGGGTCCGCGACCTCCTGGAGGGGGAGGGACTGCCGGTGTTCTTCGCCGCGGTGGTCTATTCCACCGCCGTGTCCGTCGGCATCTACGCGTTCTGGTCCTATCTGCTGTTCTTCCTGCCTCACGTGCGCAGCTGGAAGGATCGGCGGACGCTGTCGGTCGCACTGGTGCTCGGCTGTGCGATGATCGTCGCCATGTCGTCGTGGCTGAACGCGGCGGCGCTCGCCGGCGGCGCCGCGCTGGAGCAGCACCTCGCCACCACCGCGGAGGAATACCAGCACCGTCTCGATGCGGCCCATTCCAACGCGCTCGCCGCGCAGGGGCTGCTGCCGGACATCGAGCTCGCCTCTTCGCGCTTCCGGCGGCTGGCTGAGGAGGAGGAGGCCGGCGGCGCGCTCACCGGCACGTCAGGCTCCGGCACCGTGGTGCAGCTCCTGCGGCAGATGGCGTCGGATCTGGAAAGCCTCGCCAACGAGGTGCGGGCATCCCGCGACGTGGTCGACCAGCTCTACAAGGACGGCGGCGAAAACCTCGCCGCCATGCGCACCATCGTCTCGGCCCAGGGGCCGGTGGAGGAGCGCTCCAACGCGTTCGGCGAGGAAGCGGTGGCGCTCGCCGGCGTGATCGCCAGCCTGCAGCAGACCTCGATCGCCCCGGCGGTGAAGCGCGCCGCCGACGATCTTGCCGCCACCTTCGTCGCGCCCGCCGCTGGGGGCAATTCCGCCGATCTGGCGGCGCGCCAGAGCGAGGTGGTCGGACGCGTCCAGGATGCGGTCGAGGCCCAGGCGAACGCGCTTTCGGCGGCGGCCGAGCAGATTCTCGACCGCGAGCCCGTCCAGCCGCTGCGCTTCACCGCCCTGTCGACGCCGGAGGCCGTCGTCCGCTACGCGCGCGACTTCCTGCCGAGCTGGGCCGGCGCCATTTCCATCGATCTCCTGCCGGCGGTGATGATCCTGATCCTCGCCGGCGTGCAGTCGGCGATCCGTCGCGAGGAGGGCGACGAGCTGGAGGAGCACTCGATGACGGCGCACGAGCTCATGCGCGCCATGCGCATCTACCACCGCATGCGCGACGAGGAACGCGAGATCGAGGCTGGCGTGCCGGAAGACGGGCGGCCCGGGGAGGGCGGTCCTGGCGAGCGCGATCACCCGCCGCACGTGACGCGGCTGGCCGATGCCGGTCCCCGGCGCACCGCCCCGCCCGGAGACTAGGAGATGGCGAAGCGACGTCCGCCCTCCGACACCGAGCTGCCCGCCGAGCGCCCGGAGCGGCCCCGCCGGCTGCAGGCGATCGAGGACGGGGTCCTGAAGCTCGTGTTCGCGGTGCTGCTCGTTGGCACCGCGGTGGTGCTCGGCGCCGACGCGCGCCCGGGCATCGAGGCCGCGCGCGAGAGCCTGCCGGAGACGCTGTCGCCGCTGCGCACCGGGCCGATCCCGATGCCGCCGCCGACGCCGGGCGACCAGGTCCGGCGCTACAGCCCCACCGGCGTTCCGGCGCTGCCCGGAGACGGGCCGGGGGCGCTCCCCGGGCATGTCGGGCCGCCTGGCGCGGACGCGCTGGTGCAGGCGATGGAATTCCGGCGCGGGACCGAAGGCCGGGCGAGCGCCGTCGGCCGCATCGATGTCGGCACGGCGGCCGCCTTCGACGACTTCCTGAACACCCAGGGCGACGAACTGACCGTGCTCGTGCTGCATTCGCCGGGCGGTTCGGTGCGCGACGCGATCGCCATGTCCCGCGCGCTCCGCAAGAAGGGGATCGCCACGGAGGTGCCGACCAACGGCTACTGCGCCTCCTCCTGCCCGCTGGTGTTTGCCGGCGGTGTGCGGCGCACGGTCGGCGAACCGGCATGGCTCGGCGTCCACCAGGTGTTCACCGTGGGCGACGAGACCGGCACGGTCTCCGATGGTCTCGCCGGCGGACAGCGGATCAGCGCGGAAGTGCTGGCGCTGCTCGTCGACATGGACATCGATGCGGCCGCCTGGATCCCGGCCATGCGCACGCGCAAGGATGAGCTCTACGTCTACACGCGGAAGGAGCTGGAGGCGTTCGGGTGGGTGGCGGAGGGGGAGGAGACCGAAGCCGCTGCGGCGGGCGGATGAATCGATCCTCTCGACGTTTCCATGATGCGACAGCTAATCGCCGATCCGGGGTCGATCGCTTCGTATCACAGCGTGAGACTTCGTCCTTGAATCGCAGACGTATCATATTATGATACCTAAGGCGGGACGGCCGCATGATCGCATCGTTCAAGGGCAAGTGGATCGAGGCGGTCGCTGCCGGCAGGTCTCCGAAGGGCTTTCCGGCTGATCTGGTGAGAGCAGCCCAAAGGAAGCTTTTTGTCCTTCAACATGCCGCCAACTTGAATGACCTCCGTTCACCGCCCGGAAATCGGCTCGAAGCCTTGAGCGGGAACAGGGCCGGGCAGCATTCGATACGGATCAATGATCAGTTCCGCATCTGCTTCCGCTGGATCGATGGGGATGCCCATGACGTCGAAATCACGGACTATCATTGAGGAGGAGGCGTCTATGCTTCCGGTTACTCCTCCCATTCACCCGGGCGAAATCCTGCGCGAGGAATTTCTGGCGCCACTCGGGCTCAAGCCCTACACGCTGGCGAAGAAGCTGCATGTCCCTCGCACGCGCATCGAACGTCTGACCGCTGAAAAGACGCCCGTGACGCCAGACACGGCGCTTCGGCTGGCCAGATTCTTCGGGACCACGCCGCGCTTCTGGCTGGGCATGCAGGCGACATACGATCTCGCGATCGCAGGAGAGGCGAAGCGGGCAGAGATCGATGCGATCGATCCGCTGGGCCAGGCGGCCTGAGGCTTCCTACCGCGCCAGGCCCCGCATGGCCTCGTCGAGGCCGTCGAGGGTGAGCGGGTACATCCGGTCGCCGATCAGCTGGCGGATCAGCTGGATCGACATGGTGTACTGCCAGTGGGTCTCAGGCACCGGGTTGATCCAGGCAAGGCCCGGATAGGTGCGCACCAGACGTTCCAGCCAGACCTGGCCGGATTCCTCGTTCCAGTGCTCCACCGAGCCGCCCGGCATGGTCACCTCGTAGGGGCTCATGGAGGCGTCGCCGACCACCACCACCTTGGAATCGGCCGGATAGGTGTGCAGCAGGTCCCATGTCGGGATGCGCTCGGCGTGGCGGCGCCGGTTGTCGGTCCACACGCCCTCGTAGAGGCAGTTGTGGAAGTAGAAGTGGTCGAGCGACTTGAACTCCATGCGCGCCGCCGAGAACAGCTCCTCGCAGACCCGGATGTGGTCGTCCATCGAGCCGCCGACGTCGAGGAACAGCAGCACCTTCACCGCGTTGCGGCGTTCGGGCCGCATCTGGATGTCGAGGAAGCCCTTTTCCGCCGTCGCCCGGATCGTGTCGTCGAGGGCGAGTTCCTCCGCGGCCCCCGTGCGGGCGAAGCGGCGCAGGCGCCGGAGCGCGATCTTGATGGTGCGCGTGCCGATCTCGACGGTGTGGTCGTAGTCCTTGAAGTCGCGCCGGTCCCAGACCTTCACCGCGCGGCGGTGGCGGCTCTTGTCCTGGCCGATGCGCACGCCTTCCGGGTTGTACCCGTAGGCGCCGAACGGCGAGGTGCCGGCGGTGCCGATCCACTTGGACCCGCCCTGGTGACGGCCCTGCTGTTCGGCGAGCCGCTCCTTCAGCGTCTCCATCAGCTTCTCGAAGCCGCCCAGCGCCTCGATCTCGGCCTTCTCCTCTTCGGTGAGGAATTTTTCCGCAAGCTTGCGGATCCACTCCTCCGGGATCTCCGCCTCGACCGCGTCGCCGACCGTCTCGATCCCCTTGAAGGTCTGCGAGAACACCCGGTCGAAGCGGTCGATGTTGGTCTCGTCCTTCACCAGCAGCGCGCGCGACAGATAGTAGAAGTCCTCCACCCGCTTGCAGGCGAGATCCGCCTCCAGCGCCTCCATCAGGGTGAGGTACTCGCGCAGCGACACCGGCACGCCGGCGCGTTTCAGGTCGTGGAAGAAGGTCAGGAACATCGACGCTCTCGACGGATGGGGAGGTGGCGCCAGCCTACACCACCCGGACGCCGATGGCACGAACGGCTGAAAAGGGTCGGGGAGCGGTCGGGGCTCAGGCGAGGGCGAGCTTCATGCCCTCGTGGCTCGCCTCGAAACCGAGCCGTTCGTAGAAGCGGTGGGCGTCGTTGCGCTGCTTGTCGGTGGTGAGCTGGACGAGGCCGCAGCCGCGCTCCCGGCAGCGCTCGATCGCCCACCCGACCAGGGCACCGCCGAGGCCGGTGCCCCGCTCCGACGCGGCGATGCGCACCGCCTCGATCTGGCCACGCCACATGCCGAGGCGCGACAGGCCGGGGATGAAGGTGAGCTGCAGGCAGCCGACGATCGCGCCGTCCCGCTCCGCCACCAGCAGAAGCTGGTTGGGGTCGCGGTCGAGCGCCGCGAAGGCATCGCGATAGCGCGGGTCGAGCGGAAGCCCCGGCTTTTCGCGGCCACGGCCGAGCCCGTCGTCGGCGAGCAGCGCGACGATCGCGGCGATGTCGGCCTCGCGGGCGGGGCGGAAGACCGGGTCGCTCATCGCTTGGCCTTCGCCTCGTCGCCGGAGCCGGAGGATCCGAGCTCGGAGACGATGTCGCTGACGCGCGGCCGGCGGGTGGACACGAACGGCAGGGGCCGGCAGACGTCGATGGCGGCCAGTCCCAGGCGGGCGGTCATCAGGCCGTTGACGACGCCCTCGCCGAGGCGGGTGGACAGGCGGGACACCACCGATCCGCCGACGACCTCGTGCAGAATGGAATCGCCCGCCGCCATGCCGCCGGTAACCGCAAGGTGCTGGATCGTGTGGCGGGCCAGCCGCAGGAAGCCGAGTGTGCCCGGCCGGCCCGAATAAAGGGCGGCCAGCCGGCGCATCAGCCGGAACGCCTCGATCGCGACGTAGAGGATGTCGACGAGCGCGCGCGGCGACAGCGCCGTGACGACGGAGACGCGCTTGGCCGAGGCGATCACCAGGGCGCGGGCCTGGGCGTCGATGGGGCTCAGGATCTCGCGTTCGGCGAGCCCGATCAGGTCGCGGCCGTCGATGATCTCGTCCATGTGGCCGGCGAGGGCGGTGCGGCCGCGTGCCGTCGAGGGACGGGTCGAATAGAGCGTGACCAGGGACCGGCAGACGCGCAGGGCGGTCTCCCGGTCGTCGGTGTCGGCCGCCTTCTGCCCGTCGACCCGCAGATGCTCGATCTTGGTGATGCGGCGGAGCGCGATCGCCTCCTTGATCACCAGGCCGAGCGCACCGACCGCCGCCATCGCCGCGAGCGCGACGGCGACCCAGCCGAGCCAGGGCGCGCGGGCGAACAGATCGGCGATCAGGCGGTCTATCGCGAAGCCGACGCCGAGGCTGACGAGGCCGCCGAGGCCGATGGTGAACAGGCTCCCGAGCGACCAGCCGCGCCGCGGCGCGGCCGCCGGGTCGTCGCGGGGGATCAGGTCGCCCTTGCTGGCGATCTCCTCGAAGCCGGTCTCCGGATCGGCCTCGAACGGCGGCGGGGCGGAGGCGACCTCCACGTCTTCGACGCGGAACGCGGTGGGACGGCGGGGGCCGGTCATGCCAGACGGTCTCCGATGAGGAACTGCAGGACCCGGTCCAGCCGGATGTGGGGAAGCGACAGGGTGGTGCCGCTGGCGGTCGTCTCCAGCCGTGGCGGGCGGAAGCGCAGGAAGGCGAGGGCGCCGGCGCCGCCGGTCTCCGTGCGCAGCACCGAGCGCGGGTCGGAGGGCAGGTCGCCCGGAAACAGCGCGATCTCGGTGTTGCCGTCGTAGACGGTGCCGTCGACGCGCTCGCCGGGCAGCGGCGTGCCGACGATCGCCGGCAACTGCTCCAGGCCCTGGCGGACCCGGCCCTCGCGGGTGGCGCGCACGGCGGCGATGGCCGCCACGTCGACCTCGGCGCCGGCGAAGGCGGCGCGGCTGGTGGCGCTCTCCACCAGGGTCGCCAGGATCGCCTCCAGCTTGTCGTGATCGGTGTGGTGGATGTGGTCGGCCTTGGTGGCGGCGAACATCAGCCGGTCGACGCGGCGGTCGACCAGGCGGGTCAGCCACGACAGCCGGCCGGGCCGGAAGCAGGCGAGCACTTCCGACAGCGTCGACTGCAGGGCGCGGACCGCCTCGGGGCCGGCGTTCAGCGCCGCCAGCACGTCGACGAGGACGATCTGCCGGTCGAGGCGGGCGAAGTGATTGCGGAAGAACGGCCGGACCACATGGGATTTGTAGGCCTCGTAGCGGCGCTCCATCATCGTCCACAGCGCGTCGCGCGCGACCTCGCCCGACGGCGGATCCAGCGGCGCGAAGGTGAGGGCGGGCGAGCCTTCCAGATCGCCCGGCATCAGGAAGCGCCCCGGCGGGAAGGTCAGCGGCGTGGTGGAATCCTCGCGCACCGCTCGCAGGTAACCGGTGAAGGCTTCGGCGAGCGTGCGGGCGGTCGCCTCGTCGGCCGGCTTGCCGGCATCGAGGCCCTGCAGCGCGGCGAGCCAGGGGGCGGCGCTCGCCGCGTGGAACGGCCGGCGCGCCTCGGACAAGGATTCCCGCGCCCAGGTCCGGTAGTCCTTGGCAAGCAGCGGCAGGTCGAGCAGCCATTCGCCCGGATAGTCGACCAGGTCGAGATGCAGGCGTCCCGGCCCGAGATTGCGCGACAGGAACGATGCGGACTCGTATTCGATGGTCACCCGCAGCTCGGCGATCCGATGGGTGGAGTCCGGCCAGATGCGGTCGTCGATGAGGGCACGGACATGGTCCTCGTAGGCGAAGCGCGGCACCGCGTCGTCGGGCTGCGGCTCGAGATGGGCGCGCGACAGCCGTCCCTGCGCATAAGGGGCGAACACCGGCAGCCGGCCGCCGTGGACGAGGTTGTGGACGAGCGACGTCAGGAAGACGGTCTTGCCGGAGCGGGCGAGGCCGGTCACGCCGAGCCGGAGGCTCGGGGACACCAGTCCGCCGGTGCGGCTTGCCAGCGTCTCGATCGCGAGCCGGGCATCGTCGGTCAGGGTGGTGAGCTTCATGCGCGGTGCGGGGCGCCCTCTTGAAGGATGTCGGGTCGGCCGATGGCCGGGCGGGAACGCGGAGCCGGCGGGATGGGAATGCCGCAAGCGCCCGGCGAAACAGTGACCCCAACATGGGCATTCGCGCCGCCGGGTGGAAGATCCTCTCAGACCATGTCTCGCGGCAGCCATTTACAGAACGCACGCAGCGTGTCAGTTGCTCGTCCGCGATCTGTTGTCTAAATCCGGATGAGCGACGTCTTCCGGGGCTTCCGCGCAGCAGGTTCGGATCCGATCATGTCGATGCGCGCCGGGTGGCGCGATTTTGCGGTCGGCAAAGCCGTCAACACTTCAACTCAACCTGTCGCCGAGCGGCGCGCCAGGTCTGGGCCGGCCCGGTTTTCGCTCGCCCGGCAACCCCTTTTCTCTCCCCTACCAGCGTCCGCATTGTCGCCGAAGGCAGTCAAGTAACAGTCCATGGAAGCGCGCACTCATCCACGCCAGAGCGACCGAATCCGGGCGCTGTATTCCTACGAAATTCTCGATACCGACCGGGAGAAGGACTTCGACGACATCGCCAAGCTGGCCGCGGAGACCTGCGGGGTGCCGATCGCGCTCGTCACCTTCGTCGACGTCGACCGGCAGTGGTTCAAGGCGGAGACCGGCCTCGGCGCCAGCGAGACGCCGCTGTCGTCGTCGATCTGCTCCCACGTTCTCCTGGAAGACGAGTTCGTCGAGATCCCCGACACGCTCGAGGATCCACGGACGCGCGACAACCCGCTGTGTTGCGGTGACCCGGGGCTGCGCTTCTACGCGGGCGCGCTTCTGAAGACGGAAGAAGGCCTGCCGCTCGGGACGCTGTGCATCCTCGACTACCAGCCGAACGGCCTCAATCCGCTGCAGCGGGACACGCTGCGCGTGCTCGCCCGCCAGGTGATGGTGCAGCTGGAAATGCGCAAGGCGCTGAGCGCCGCCCGGGTGCTGCGCCAGGAGGTCGATCACCGCGTCAAGAACTCGCTGCACTCGCTGTCGGCGCTGATCCGGCTCCTGGACCGCCAGGCGAAGTCGGAGGAGACCCACACGGCGCTGTCGACCATCCACTCGCGCATCGAGGCCGTCGCCTCCCTGCACGCCGAACTCTACCGCACCGACGCGGGGCCGGTCGTGAACCTCGCCCGCTACTGCGCCAACCTCGGCGAGCACCTGACCACGGTCGCGCCGCCGAACGTGACGCTCGAACTCGACGCGGAGCCCATCGACGTCTCGTCCCGGCAGGCGGTTGCCGTCGGCACGCTGATGAACGAATTCGTCGCCAACTCCTTCAAGCACGCCTTTCCCGACCACCGGGCCGGCATCGTGCGGATCTCCGTATCGGCCGCCGACAAGGGGCGGTCCGTCCGCCTGGTCTGCCGGGACGACGGCGTGGGGCTGAAGGAGGAAGACGCGAGCGAACGGGGCGGTATCGGGATGAAGATCGCCCAGGTGATCTGTTCGGAGCTGCAGTGCGAGCTGAACGTGAATTCCTCGGCAGGCGGACTGGCGGTCTGGCTGCAGTTCGAGAAAGAGCCGACTTACGGATAGCGGCCCGGTTTCCAGCGCCGCCGCTCCCTCGCGCCCGCCTGCGGCAAACCGGATTTCGCTTCGTCCCAAATCGCTCTAGAAGCGGGTGCGAGCCTCGATTTTCCGCTGGAGTTCGGCCGGTGCTTCTCGATTATCTTCCCTATGCGATTGCCCTGGCCATCGCCGCCGCGATCCCGGGTCCCGGCATCGCGGCGACCGTCGGCAAGGCCCTGGGCTCCGGATTTCGCCCGGCGTTCTACTTCATGAATGGCCTGGTGCTCGGCGACCTCACCTACCTGACCTTCGCGGTCCTGGGGCTGGCCGCGATCGCCGATCTCTTCGGCGAGGTGTTCGTCGTGGTCCGGCTCGCGGGCGCGGCCTACCTCGCCTATCTCGCCTGGACGTTCTGGCGGGCGGGGATCGATCCGGAGCGCGTTCACGCGCGCCAGGGGGCCGGCTTCTGGCCGTCGTTTCTGTCGGGCTTCACCATCACACTCGGCAATCCGAAGACGATCATCTTCTACATGGCGCTGCTGCCGACGGTGGTGGACCTGCATTCGGTGACGCCCCAGTCCTATGGCGTGCTGGCGGTGGTCACCGTGCTGGTGCTGTACGTCGTGGTGATTCCCTACATCGTGCTGGCCACCCGGGCCCGGGCGATGCTGCGCAACCCGCGTGCCCTGAAGGTGATGAACCGCAGCGCCGCGGCCGCTATGGCCGGCGCGGCGGCGGTGATCGTCGCGCGGCACTGACGCCCTCGCCACTTTACAGCTCGGGCGATGCGAGCCGCCCGAAGTGAAGGAGGGGCCTACTTCTTGCCGCGCTTGCCGGATTCGCCGTCGAGATCCCGCGGGCGGACGAACGAGACGAGCTGGCCGCTGTCGGGCTCCAGCAGCGCCCAGTCGGCAATGTCGACGTCGATCACCGCCAGCGCGCCGGTGGGGAACTGGGACTCCAGGCCGCCGACGAGGGTGTCGTCGCCATCGCCGACCAGGTCGGCGGCACACTCCTGGATGCCCGGGTTGTGGCCGATTACCAGCAGATTCTCGCCGGCGCCGTGGACGCGGATGATGCCGAGCACGTCCTCCGCCTCGGCGTCGTAGAGCTCGTCGAGCAGCGTGACCCCCAGCGGTTCGGCAAAGTGCGGGACGCAGGCCGCCAGCGTTTCGCGCGTCCGCTGGGCCGTCGAGCAGAGCACGTGGTTCGGGATGCAGCCGTTGCCGGCCATCCACGCGGCCATGATCGGCGCCGCCGCCCGGCCACGCGCATTCAGCGGGCGATCGAAGTCGCGGAGCGCCTGATCGGTCCACGACGACTTGGCGTGGCGCAGAAGCATGAGGCGGCGCATGGCGGGTTCTCCTGTCGACGGGCTCCCTCGGCCCGGCCGAGCTTCGCGCTCCAGAGGCTTTCCGATCAGGCGGTTACACCTGACCGAGACGGCATGGCCCCAGCTCTAGCGCCCCTCGCGCCGGGCCATGAAGGCGAGCCGCTCGAAGAGATGGACGTCCTGCTCGTTCTTGAGGAGGGCGCCGTGAAGCGGCGGAATGAGCTTCTTCTGGTCGCGCTCGCGCAGCACCGTCTCGTCGATGTCCTCGTTGAGCAGCAGCTTCAGCCAGTCGAGGAGCTCGGAGGTGGACGGCTTCTTCTTCAGGCCCGGAAGCTCGCGGACCTGGAAGAAGATCCCCAGCGCCTCGCGGAGCAGCCGCTGCTTGATGCCGGGGAAGTGGACCTCGACGATCTCGGCCATGGTCTCCGGATCGGGGAAGCGGATGTAGTGAAAGAAGCAGCGGCGCAGGAAGGCGTCCGGCAGGTCCTTCTCGTTGTTGGAGGTGATGATGACGATGGGCCGCTGGCTGGCCCTGATGGTCTCGCCGGTCTCGTAGACGAAGAACTCCATGCGATCGAGTTCCTGCAGGAGATCGTTCGGAAACTCGATGTCGGCCTTGTCGATCTCGTCGATCAGCAGGACCGGTCTCTGCTCGGCCGCGAACGCTTCCCACAGCTTGCCGCGCCGGATGTAGTTGGCGATGTCGGAGACCCGCGGATCGCCGAGCTGGCTGTCGCGCAGCCGGGAGACCGCGTCGTACTCGTAGAGGCCCTGGTGTGCCTTGGTGGTCGACTTGATGTGCCACTCCAGCATCGGGACCTTCAGGCCGCGGGCGATCTCGTGGGCCAGCACGGTCTTGCCGGTGCCGGGCTCGCCCTTCACCAGAAGCGGCCGCTCCAGCGTGATGGCGGCGTTGACGGCCACCTGCAGGTCCTCGGTCGCGACATAGTCCGCTGAGCCTTCAAATCGCATGGGGGTCCTCGTGGTCGGTCGGTCGGGAGGGCAATCCGGAAACGGGGTGGCCGGGACGGGGGCATCCGTCCCCGACCTCTTGCCAGGCGCCTTCGGCGGGCGGGAGGTCCCACGAATATACGATCGAACCGGTCCCGCAAAGCAGGCGGAACGGCCTTCCGGGGTTGCCCGGGTAGCTGACTGTGAGTCCTGCACCCTTATGGCGTTGTCCCGCCCGAAGGCCGCCGCTATAAAGGCGCCGCTTTCAACCCGAGTGCCGAGGACCTTTTATGGCGGTTGAGATCGACGCAGACTACCGACCCTCGGAGGACGAGCCGTTCATGAACGAACGGCAGCGGGGGTACTTCCGCAAGAAACTGATGGTCTGGAAGGAGGATATCCTTCGCGAGGCCAAAGAGACGCTCGAGCAACTCCAGGAGGATTCGAGCAACCACCCCGACATTGCCGACCGGGCATCGTCGGAGACCGACCGGGCCATCGAGCTCAGGGCACGGGACAGGCAGCGCAAGCTAATCGCGAAGATCGATTCGGCGCTGCAGCGCATCGACGACGGCAGCTACGGCTACTGCGAGGAGACCGGCGAGCCGATCTCCCTGAAGCGTCTCGATGCACGCCCCATCGCCACCCTGTCCATCGAGGCCCAGGAACAGCACGAACGTCGCGAACGCATCTATCGGGACGACTAGGGCATTTTCCGTTCAGGCCTGTTCCAGCTGAACGAAAAGGAATTGCTCACGGGTTCGGTGTGAAGCCATCAGCCGTCGAGCGGGCGCACTGCCCATCGGAGTGAGAGGGCTCGAACCGACTGGAAGGACCGGGAACCGGGGCCAGGCTGGCCGACAGGGTGATCCGCGTGTCTTCAAAAATGCCGGTACCGCTTCGCGGGAGCCGGCTTTTTTTTTGGCCTGAGCCGCGCGCCCGCGATGGCGCGCAGCACTGATGAAACCCCGGCGCGCGGGCCGGAGGCACCCGGCCGCGCCAGGCTCTATCGGTCGCCGACGCCGCGCAGGAGCCGGGCCATCTCGTCGTCGAGGTCGAGGTTGTCGTCGGCCTTGGCGTCGTCGCCATCCTTGGCGGTGGTGTCGGGTTGCGACGTCGGAGCCGGGGTCGTGTGCGCGTCGGTCGATCCGGCTGCGGGCGGGGTGTCCGTCGCATCCGGTGCCGGCGTCGCATCGGCCGCGGCATCCGCACCCGTGGCAGGGGCGGCGGCTGGCTTCGGCTCGGACGCCGCAGGCGGCTGCGCGGCGAGCGGCTGGGGCACGAAGGGGCGGGTGTTCGGTCGCGCTTCGGCCGGCGGAGCGCTCCGGGCGGGCTGCGGCGCGGCGGATGCCTCGTCCTCGGCGGTCCGCAGCGGCGGCCGCGCGGGCTGGACGGGCCGGGCCGGCTGAGGCGGCTGGCCCGGCGCCGCGGCGGGGCGGACCGGCTGCGCCGTGCGGGCCGCTGGGGAGGCCTCGGTGGCGGTGGAAACGCTGGTCGGGCGCCAGCGGCGGGGTTCGGCGCCCTCTGCCGGTGTTGCCGGGCGGGGACGGGGGGCAGGCTGCTGCACCGGGGTCCGTGCGGCGGGAGCGGGACCCGAGCCGGCCATGGCGCCGCCGTTGCCGGCGGGGCGCGCGACGGGCACGGGGCGTACCGGAGACGGCTGGATCTCCGGTGCGGGCGAGGGCGCCTCGAACTCGGTTGCGGCGATGTCGGCCTCATCCTCGTCGCCGGACGCCTTGCGGACGCGGGTGGACCGTCCTGCAATGTCCGCGGCGGCGTTGCGGATGATGTTCTCCTCGACCACCACGTCCACCGGACCGCCGATCAGCAGCAGATGCTCGACGTGGTCGCGGCGCACCAGCACCAGCTGGCGGCGATGGTCGATGTCGGTGGTGTCCATGACCGCCAGCCGCGGTTGCCGATTGCGCTTGGCGCGGCCGAGGCGGCCGGAGGTGAGGCCGCGCACGAAGGCGATGATGGCCCAGACGATCGCGAAGAAGATCACTGCGGTGAAGACGAAGAGCACGCCACGGGCAAAGCCCGGGTCGATACCGAAGGTCGTCGCGAGCCAGGTCGCCATTCATTCCCCCAAGTTGCAAATCACAGAGCATCCCGGGCCCGCAACCGGCGGTCCGGATCGAAGTGGCTTGTCGCGCGTCGGCGGCCGCAATGCCCGCCGTTGGTGGTCACCGACCATATCCGGACAGACACTATCCGGTTAAGCAAATAAGCGCACGGTCCGACCTCCCGCGACGTTCCGGCAGTCTGGACGCACGGGATTGCGCTCCCGATGCGCGATCCGGGCCCCGCCGCGACCTCAGGCATCCTTCCCTCTGGTTGCCACAATCTCCCGTGAACGCTTCAACGGCAGACTGGCTCAGGTGATTCGCTGCGCAGAGATCCGGTGCGACCGGCCGTGACGCGACATAGAGACTTCGCCCCGAAGCCCTGTCTTGTCATTAGGCGCCAGCGCCTGACGGACCAGGGCTCAGGCGGATTAGGGAGACGAGGGCGCGTGGTGGATATCCGATCGGCCGGGGAACAGGGCGACACCTTTCGCGACGGCGCTGCGCGCGGTGGCGCCACGCTCGTCTTCGCGGCCGCGGTCCTGGCGGTCGCCGCGGCGGTCGGCGGTGGGGTTTTGCTGCTCTCCGACGGCACGGTCGCGGCCGCTCCGCTGGCCGGCGTCGGTGCGCTCGTGGCGGGTGTCGCCATCGCCGCCGTTGCCGGGCTGCGCCAGCGCTCGGTGCGGGCCGGTCATCTTGGCGCCGGCGCGCTGGTCGATGCGCTCGCCGCCCCGGCCCTGCTGACCACCCCCGCCGGCGTGCCGCTGCATGCCAACGCGGCCTATGCCGACCTCAACCGTTCGCTTGGCTTCGCGCGCCTCGCCTCGCCGCTGCGCTGGGCCGCCTCCGACGCTGAGGCGGCGGCAGCGCTCTATGCCGGGCTGAAACGCGCGCGCAGCGGCGAAGCCTCCGGCGCCGCGATCCCGCTCGCCCTGTCCGCAGGCCCCGGCGCCGCCGAGCTGCGCCTCGATCCGGTGCGCGACGGCGACGGTGCGGTAGTGGCCCTTCTCTTCGTGATCGGTGCGCCGCAGGCCGCGGTCGTGGACGCGCCCGTGGCCGCCCCGGCCGCTGCGCCGGCCTCGGCGCCCGTCGATGGCGCGCTGTTCGCCCGGATCTTCGAGACGATGCCCGTCGCCGTCGCCCTGGTCACCGGTGAGGGGGCCGTCGACGAGGCGACGCCGCGCTTCTGGCGGCTTCTGGCGCGGGGCGGCGATGCGCAGTCGCCGCTGGCCGAGATGATTGCCGAGCCCGACCGGGACGCGGTCGCGGACGCGATCGCGCGCGGCGCTTCCGGCGAGGCGCAGCCGGCGCCCATCGACGTGACGCTCGCCGGCGAGCCGCCGCGCGATGTGCGGCTCTATGTGGCGCCCTTCCCCGAGGACCGTGGTCCGGCGGGCCGGGCGATCCTCTACGCCGTCGACACCACCGAACAGCGCGCGCTGGAGATGCAGTTCGCTCAGAGCCAGAAGATGCAGGCCGTCGGACAGCTGGCCGGCGGGGTGGCGCACGACTTCAACAACATCCTCACCGCGATCATCGGATTCTCCGACCTGCTGCTGATGAACCACCGGCCGACCGATCCGTCGTTCGCCGACATCATGAACATCAAGCAGAACGCCAACCGCGCGGCCGGGCTGGTGAAGCAGCTGCTGGCGTTCTCGCGGCGGCAGACGCTGCGCCCGAGCCGGCTGCGGCTGACCGACGTGCTCGCCGACCTCTCGGTGATGCTCGACCGGCTGCTCGGCGAGAAGGTGCCGCTCACCGTCGTGCACGGCCGCGACCTGTGGCCCGTGCTGGCCGACCAGAGCCAGTTCGAGCAGGTGATCACCAACCTTGCCGTCAACGCCCGCGACGCGATGACCGACGGCGGGCAGCTGATCATCCGCACCTCCAACGTGCCGGCGGCGGAGATGGCGCGCCATACCGACGAGGGCACGGCGGGCGCCGATCACGTGCTCATCGAGGTGGTCGACACCGGCACCGGCATTCCGCCGGACGTGCTGGAGAAGATCTTCGAGCCGTTCTTCTCCACCAAGGAGGTCGGGCGCGGGACCGGGCTCGGGCTGTCGACGGTCTACGGCATCGTCAAGCAGACCGGAGGTGCCATCGTCGTCGACAGCCGGGTGGGCGAGGGCACCACCTTCAAGGTGTTCCTGCCGCGCGCCGGCGAGGTCGTGCCGAAGCTCGTCGCGCCGATGCCGGCCGAGGGCGAGGCCGCGACCACGGCCGCCCTCGAGGCGCTGGAGGAGGACGCGCCCGCCGAGGCGCCCGCGCCGCCGGCCAAGCCCGCGCCGGCCGAGGATCTCACCGGCAGCGCGACGATCCTGCTGGTGGAGGACGAGGATACGATCCGCGCCTTCGCCACGCGCGCGCTGTCGGCGCGCGGCTATCGCATCCACGAGGCGGCGACTGGCGAGGACGCGCTGGCGATCGCCCGCGAACTGGATGGCGAGATCGACCTCCTGGTCTCCGACGTGGTGATGCCGGAGATGGACGGCCCGACGCTGGCCATCGAGCTGAGGGCGATGGCGCCGGACATCCCGATCATCTTCATGTCGGGTTACGCGGAGGACGTGTTCTCCCGCGCGCTGCCCGACGAGCTGGAGTTCGCGTTCCTGCCGAAGCCGTTCTCGCTGAAGGCGCTCGCAACGGCCGTGAAGGATGCGCTGGAGCCCGCCGAGGGATCGAAGTCGTAGCGCCTGCCGCGCCGGCGGGTCGGAGGATTCCGACCGCAGATCTCAACGGGCGGGGCGCGCCGAAAGCTGCCGGTTTCCGGGCGGGTCACGCGGTGTTCGGCCGCCTGTACCACTCCCAGCCACCTTTCCGACCGGACTTGCGTCGATAGAGCGCCTCGTCGGCGCGCTTCAGAAGTTCCCGCAACTGGGCGCCATCGTGAGGGTAGAGGCTGGCGCCAATACTCGCGCCGAGCGTGATGGCGTGGCCCTGTATGTCCATTGGCTCGGAGATCGCGGAGAAAATCTGCCGGCAGACATGATCGACGCGATCGATGTCGTGAAGGTCCGGCATGAGAACCACGAACTCGTCGCCGCCGAGACGACAGAGCACTTCTTTGCCCCCCAAGGTCTTTTTGAGACGGCCGGCCGTTGCAACAAGGATATCGTCGCCGACGGCGTGCCCGAAGCGGTCGTTGACCGACTTGAAGCCATCCAGATCGATCAGAAGAAGCACGGTCGTTTGCGCGGAAGCGGGCGGCTCGGCCGTCAGCCGGTCCCAGTGTTGCTGCAGCATGCGCCGGTTCGCCAGGCCGGTGAGGGGGTCTTCCTGCGCGAAGCGCCGCAGGGTGTTCTCGGCAATGATCCGATCGGTGATGTCATGGAACACCGCGATGCCGATGCCCATCTCCTGCAGGATGATGCCTCGGTGCTCGACGGTTCGAATGGTCTGATCCGCGCAAAGGATCTGGACCTCGAAAGCATCGATCTCCGAAATTCCCTCTGCCGACTCCTGCCAGAGCTTGCGCCAGCGGAAGATCGCCTCCTGCCTGTCCCGTTCGCGGGGATAGAACCTGTCGATCCATTCGGTGACGGTTCGAAAGTCGGATTGCGTATGGCCGAACGCCTTCGTGAAGGCGGCGTTCACGAAGCGGATCTCGCCATCGTCCAGCGTCGCCCAGGAAAGCGGAACGGGCAGGGCATCGAGGACGACGCGGAGGCTTTGTTCGTCCAGGTGCGCCGCATTTGCCGCGCGTTCCAAGTATTCCTTCACGCGACCCTCTTCATGCCGGACGTTCCTCGCGGCCGTATCGTCTCTTATCGAGACGCGTTCTTGTGTTCTTAAAATGCCGAAGCGCTCAGCACTTGGGAAATGGGTTCGGAGGCAAAGCGTTCAATTCTTGGAGCGGATCCGCCCAATGTGGCGGTCCGCCCGAGGCGCGCTGGCCTGGTTCGATCATGTCCGGTCGCCGAATGCAGGCGCATGGTCGGACAAGCGGCAGTCGGACGCGCAGATCGTGTCAGTCGGGGTTGGCCCGGGTCCGCGCAGCCGCCATATTCAGTGGTATACAGCCGTTGGCGGCGTCGAGCCGCACGACATCGTTCGCGCCCGCTCGCCTTGCGCCCCGTCCTGCCGACCGGATCAGACGCCGGCGCGGGGCGCGGCATGACAGGCGCGGCTCCGGCACAGGAGAGACAGATGGACGATCCCCTGAAGATTGCAGAGACATGGCGCGAGGAAGGGCATCAGGTTGCGCTGGCGACCGTGATGGACACCTGGGGCTCGGCGCCCCGGCCGACCGGCAGCCACCTTGTCATCGACGACGAGGGCCGGTTCGAGGGATCCGTCTCGGGCGGCTGCGTGGAGGGCGCGGTGGTCGCCGAGGCGATGGACGTGATCGCGACCGGCAAGCCGCAGATGCTGGAGTTCGGCGTGGCCGACGAGACCGCCTGGGAGGTGGGCCTGTCATGCGGCGGCACCATCCGCGTCTACGTCGAGAAGGTGAATTGAGGCCGCAATGGAACTCGCGCTCCTGAAGGAACTGAATGCCGAGCGGGCGGCCCGCCGCGCCGCCATCCTGGTGACCGACCTCGATACCGGCGACCAGCGGCTGGTGAAGGAGGCCGACGACCTGTCGGGCGATCCGCTGGCCGAAACGCTGGCGGCCCGGTTCCGCTCCGGCAAGTCCGGGCGCATCGATGCCGAGAACGGACATTCCGTCTTCCTGACCGTCAGCGTGCCGCCGGCGCGCATCCTGATCATCGGCGCCGTGCACATCTCCCAGGCGCTGGCGCCGATGGCGCAGCTCGCCGGCTTCGACGTGACCATCGTCGATCCGCGCACGGCGTTCGCGACGCCGGAGCGGTTCGAGGGCGTCCGCCTGCTGGCCGAATGGCCCCAGGACGTGCTGCCTGGGATCGCGCTCGACCCTTACACCGCGGTGGCCGCGCTGACCCACGATCCGAAGATCGACGATCCGGCGCTGCAGGCGGCGTTGGAGGCGGGCTGCTTCTACGTGGGGGCGCTCGGCAGCCGCAAGACCCACGGCAAGCGGCGCGACCGCCTGCTGGGGCTCGGCCTCAGCGAGGCGGCGCTCGACCGTGTCGCCGCGCCGATCGGCCTTGCCATCGGCGCGTCGAGCCCGGCGGAGATCGCCGTCGCCGTGCTGGCGCAGATCATCGAGGCGCTCAGGACCCGACCGGCCCGGGAGCAGGCGGGGCTGGCGGCGTGAAGTTCGGCGCGGTCGCGCTCGACGCAGCGGCGGGGGCGGTCCTCGCCCACACGGTGCGGCTTTCCTCCGGCGCCCTCAAGAAGGGAACCGTACTCGACGGGCCGGCGCTCGCCCGCCTGAAGGAGGACGGGCTCACCAAGGTGGTGGCGGCTGTCCTCGACCCCGGCGACATCGGCGAGGACGACGCGGCCGCCCGGCTGGCCGGGCGCATCGCCGGACCGACAGTGCGCGCCGATCCCGCCTTTACCGGACGGGCGAACCTGTTCGCCGAGGTGGCCGGCGTGCTGGTGGTCGACCGGGATGCCGTGAACCGTCTCAACCGGATCGACCCCTCGGTGACGCTGGCCACCCTGCCGGCGTTCGAGGCGGTGGAGGCCGGCCGCATGGTGGCGACTGCGAAGATCATCCCGTTCGCGGTGTCGGCCGAGGTGATGGCGCAGGCGATGGCGGTGCTGGAGGCGGCGCAGGTCATGTCGGTGGCCCCGTTCCAGCCGATGAAGGTGGGGGTGGTCTCGACGCTGCTTCCGGGCCTGAAACCCACCATCGTCGACAAGACACTCGCCGTGCTGGCCGACCGGCTGGCGCCGGCGGGGGCCGAAGTGGTCGCGGAGGAGCGGGTGCCGCACGAGGCGGACGCGCTGGCGGCGGCGCTCGGCCGTGTGTCGGGCGCCGGAGCCGACCTCCTGATCGTGTTCGGTGCCTCGGCGGTCGTCGACCGCCACGACGTGATCCCGGCGGCGGTCGAGGCGGCCGGCGGCACCGTCGAGCATTTCGGGATGCCGGTCGATCCCGGCAACCTGCTGCTGCTCGGCCGGCTCGACGGCAAGCGGGTGATCGGTGCTCCCGGCTGCGCCCGCAGCCCCAAGGAGAACGGCTTCGACTGGATCCTGCACCGGACGCTGGCCGGCCTGGAGGTCACCCGAGACGACATCGTCGACCTCGGCGTCGGCGGCCTTTTGATGGAAATCGTGTCGCGCCCGCAGCCGCGCGCCGAGCCGGTTGTCGAACGCGAGGCCGACAGCGGTCCGGTCGCGGCCGTGGTGCTCGCCGCCGGCCGCTCGTCCCGGATGGGCAGTCCGAAGATGCTCGCCACGGTCGACGGCGTGCCGCTGGTGCGCCGGGCGGCGGAGACGGCGCTCGCCAGCCGTGCCGACCGTGTGGTCGTCGTCACCGGCCATCGGGCCTCCGACGTGGCCGAGGCGCTCGACGGCCTCGACGTCACCTGCGTGAACAATCCGGACTTCGCCGATGGCCTGTCGACATCGCTTTCTGCGGGACTCGCGGCGCTCGACGACGACGTGGCGGCGGCGGTGGTGCTGCTCGGCGACATGCCGATGATCGAGGCCCCGATGATCGACCGCCTGATCGACGCCTTCGATCCGGCCGCCGGCGCGCTGATCGTGGTGCCTACCCATGGCGGCCGGCGCGGCAACCCGGTGCTGTGGTCGCGGCGCTTCTTCCCGGAGCTCATGGCGGTTGCCGGCGACAAGGGCGGCCGGGAGATCCTGGCCGACTATCCGGACGCCATTGCCGAGGTCGAACTCGGCGAGGCAGCCGCGGTCGACATCGACACGCCGGAGGCGCTGCGCGAGATTGGCGGCAGGCAGGCCGAGTAGGCTGACCCGGAAGGGGGCGCCGATCAGGTGAAAGCACCTGATCGGACTCGGTTCCGGCGGTGGGGGACGCGCATGAGCATCGAGGCGGTGACACTGGCGGCGTTCGGCGTGCTGCTGTTCGCCCTGGTGGGAGACAGGCTCGGCCGCTCGCCGCTCAGCCCGCCGATGGTGTTCATCCTGTTTGGCGCGGCCATCGGCCCGCTGCTGCTCGGCGTCGTCGAGATTGATCCGGACAGCGGCTCGGTGCGCCTGGTTGCCGAGCTGACGCTGATCCTGGTGCTGTTCTCCGATGCGTCGCGCATCCGGATCACCGAGTTCGACCGCTATCACGCGCTGCCCGTGCGCACGCTCGGGATCGGCATGCCGCTGACCATCGCGGCCGGCACGCTGGTGGGCGTGCTGCTGTTTCCCGACCTCACGGTGTTCGAGGCGGCGCTGCTGGCGGCCGTGCTGGCGCCCACCGACGCGGCGCTGTCGCAACCGGTGATGACCGATGCCTCGGTGCCGCCGCGCGTCCAGCAGGCGACCAACGTGGAAAGCGGCCTCAACGACGGCCTGGCGCTGCCGGCGGTGCTGTTCTTCATCGCCTGCGTGGGGGCGGAGGGGAACATCCTCAACGGGGACGGGCGCGGGGTCGGCGGCTGGATGATGTTCGCGGCCGGCCAGATCGGCTTCGGTGCCGTCATTGGCGGGGCGGCCGGCTGCGGCGCGGCGATGGCGATGCGCCAGCTGACGGCGCGCGGCATCGAGGCCGAGCCCTACGAGGGGATCGGCGTGCTGGCCACGGCGATCCTCGCCTACGGCGCGGCGGACATGATCGGCGGCAACGGGTTCATCTCGGCGTTCGTGGCGGGGCTGGCTTTCGGCAACACGCTCGGGCGACCGGCGAAGTTTCTCTACGGATTCATGGAGACCGAAGGCCGGCTCCTGATGCTGCTCACGTTCCTCGTGCTGGGGGTGGTGCTGCTGCCTGACGCGGTCGCCCGGTTCCATCCGTCGATGCTGGTCTATGGGCTCCTGAGCCTGACCGCGATCCGCATGGTGCCGGTGGCGATCGCGCTCATCGGCACCGACGTGCGGTGGCCGACGCGGCTGTTCATCGGCTGGTTCGGGCCGCGCGGCATCGCCTCGATCCTGTTCGCGCTGCTGATCGTCGAGCGGGAGGACATCACCCGCGGCTCCACCATCATGGCCGTCACCGTGGTGACGGTGGTGCTCAGCGCCTTCCTGCACGGCATCAGCGCCCCGGTGCTGTCGGCGCGCTATGGGGCGTGGGCGCGGCGGATGGGGGACGCGGCGGAGAGGGAGCCAGTCGCGGAGTTTCGCAAGCCGCAGCGGCTGCGTCGAAGGCGGCTTCGGGCCGGCCGGGACGACGGAAACGGACGCCCGTGATGGCGGACGCACGCTGCGCGGCTCAAGGCGGCGCCGACAAGGGCTGGCGGAGCGAATAATTCGACCTATATATCAAGCGGTTGTGGTGTCCTTTGATGTGCCCTTCCAAGCCCTTATAAGAGGGCTCACTCTTCTCTTGATTCGGACGGCACGCTCTTGGTGACGGAACCCACCCACCCCGATTACCCGAACGATTACGGCGCCGATTCCATCAAGGTCCTCAGGGGCCTGGATGCGGTGCGCAAGCGCCCGGGAATGTACATCGGCGACACCGACGACGGCTCCGGCCTCCACCACATGGTCTACGAGGTCGTGGACAACGCGATCGACGAGGCGCTGGCGGGTTACGCGGACACCGTGTTCGCGCGGCTGAACCCGGACGGATCGGTGACGGTGTCCGACAACGGGCGCGGCATCCCGACGGACCTGCATTCGGAAGAGGGCGTGTCGGCGGCCGAGGTCATCATGACCCAGCTGCATGCCGGCGGTAAATTCGACCAGAATTCCTACAAGGTTTCCGGCGGCCTGCATGGCGTCGGCGTGTCGGTGGTGAACGCGCTGTCGAGCGAGCTCGACCTGCGCATCTGGCGCAACGGCAAAGAGCACTTCATGCGGTTCGCGCACGGCGTCGCCGTGTCGCCGCTCGAGGTGGTCGGCGATTCCGGCGGCCGCACCGGCACCGAGGTCCGCTTCCTGCCGTCGACCGACACCTTCACCCAGGTGGAGTTCGACTTCCAGATCCTGGAGCGGCGCCTGCGCGAGCTCGCCTTCCTGAATTCCGGCGTGAAGATCACCCTCGTCGACGAGCGCGGTGTCGAGCGCAAGGAAGAGGTGATGATGTACGACGGCGGGCTGGAGGCGTTCGTGCGCTGGCTCGACCGCACCAAGCAGCCGATCCTGCCGGTTCCGGTGGCGACCAGCGGCGAGCGCGACGGCGTCGTCGTCGAGGCCGCCATGTGGTGGAACGAGTCCTACCACGAGAACGTCCTCTGCTTCACCAACAACATCCCCCAGCGCGACGGCGGCACCCACCTCGCCGGCTTCCGCGCCGCGCTGACCCGGCAGCTGACGTCCTATGCGGACCGGCACGGCATCGGCAAGCGCGAGAAGGTGACGCTCACCGGCGACGATTGCCGCGAAGGCCTGACCTGCGTTCTGTCGGTGAAGGTGCCGGATCCGAAGTTCTCGTCCCAGACCAAGGACAAGCTGGTGTCCTCCGAGGTGCGCCCGGTGGTGGAGAACGTTCTCAACTCCGCGATCGGCACCTGGCTGGAAGAAAACCCCAACGAAGCCCGCCTGATCGCCTCCAAGGTCGTCGAGGCGGCGTCGGCGCGCGAGGCGGCCCGCAAGGCGCGCGAGCTGACGCGGCGCAAGGGCGCGCTCGACATCGCCTCGCTGCCGGGCAAGCTGGCGGACTGCCAGGAACGCGATCCCGCGAAGTCGGAAATCTTCCTGGTCGAGGGTGACTCCGCAGGCGGCTCGGCCAAGCAGGGCCGGCACCGGAACTACCAGGCGGTGCTGCCGCTGCGCGGCAAGATCCTCAACGTGGAGCGCGCGCGCTTCGACCGGATGCTGTCGTCCAACGAGATCGGCACGCTGATCACGGCGCTCGGCACCGGCATCGGCCGGGAGGAATTCAACCCGGACAAGCTGCGCTACCACAAGATCATCATCATGACGGACGCCGACGTCGACGGCGCCCATATCCGCACGCTGCTGCTGACCTTCTTCTTCCGGCAGATGCCGCAGCTCATCGAGCGCGGGCACATCTACATCGCCCAGCCGCCGCTCTACAAGGTTCGGCGCGGCTCGTCGGAGCAGTACCTGAAGGACGACGAGGCGCTGGAGGACTATCTCACCTCCACCGGTCTCGACGACACCACGCTGACGCTCGCCTCCGGCGAAGTGCGCGCCGGGCCGGACCTGCGCGCGGTGGTGGAGAAGGCCCGCACGGTGCGCACCATCGTCGACGGGCTGAACTCGCGCTATCCCCGCGACATCGTCGAGCAGGCGGCGATCGCCGGCGCGCTCAACGACGCCATCCTCCACGACGCCGAGAAGGCCGCCGAGGCCGCCGCCTACATCGCGCGGCGCCTGGACATCCTGGCGGAGGACTGGGAGCAGGGCTGGGAAGGCCGCGCCGACGAGGACGGCAGCCTGCGCTTCGAGCGGACCGTGCGCGGCGTGCGCGAGAAGGCGGTGATCGATGCCGCCCTGATCGCCTCGTCCGACGCCCGCAAGCTCGACAGCCTGGCCGCCGGCCTGAAGGAAGTCTACGGCAAGGCCGCGACCCTGACCCGCAAGGACAAATCGACGGCCATCCGCGGTCCGCGGGCGCTCATTGAGGCGGTCTACGAGGTCGGACGCAAGGGCATCGCCATGCAGCGCTACAAGGGGCTGGGCGAGATGAACGCCGACCAGCTCTGGGAAACCACCCTCGACCCGGACGCCCGTTCGCTGCTGCAGGTGCGCATTTCCGAGGCCGACGACGCCGACGACGTGTTCTCCCGCCTGATGGGCGACGCGGTCGAACCGCGCCGCGAGTTCATCCAGGACAACGCGCTGCAGGTGGAAAACCTGGACGTTTAGAATGCCGTTCGTTCTGACGGGATCGGAACGGCGATCCAAGTTCGATTGTTAGCATCGGCCCCGAAGCCTCGCTTGGCTTCGGGGCCGATTCTTTGGGCGGGCGGTCTTTAGAGCTGACGTCTTTCAATCAGGTTGCTGTTCTGATCGAGCCAGATTCGTGCCGAGAGCCTCGTTGACGAGGCGGTGGACGGCATCGGGAGCCGGCGGCGTCGGGCTGAACAGGACCCGATAGATGATCGGCGCCACGAGCCGGGTGCCGATGCGGCTTCCCGCTTGAAGTGGGCCGCATCGCTGAGATCAAGGTGTTCCATGGTTCAGTCTCCAACCGAAGCAGGCCACCCGGCTTCAATCGCGTTGCACGCCGCCACGTTGGTAGCCTTTCTGGCCGCGTCGAGCGTCCCGTCTCCGCTGTATCGCCTCTATCAGGATGCCTTTGGCTTCTCGCCGTTGGTTCTCACCCTCGTCTTCGCCATTTACCCGCTTGCGCTGCTGGTGGCGCTGGTCCTGGTCGGGCCGATTTCCGATCACCTCGGCCGGCGGCCGGTGATCCTGGCTGCGCTGGCGCTGAACCTCGTCGCCATGGCGCTGTTCCTCGCGGCGGGAAGCGCGGGCTGGCTGCTGGCCGCGCGCATCGTGCAGGGCGTGGCAACGGGCATCGCGGCGGCGACGATCGGCGCGACCCTGCTCGACATCGATCGGGAGGCGGGAGGGCTCGCCAATTCCGTCGCGCCGATGATGGGAATGGGTATCGGCGCCCTCGTGTCGTCGCTGCTGGTCCGGTATGCGCCGGAGCCTCTCCACCTGGGCTTCGTGCTCCTCACCGCGGTCTTCGTGGTCCAGGCCGTGCGCACGTGGCTTTCACCCGAGACGCTCACGGAACGCCTGCCGGGCCGATTGCGGATCCGGCCACGCATCATCGTGCCCGTCCGAGCGCGGCCGGCGCTTCTCGCCGTGGCCCCGCTTCTTGTCGCGATCTGGGCGCTTGGCGGCTTCTACCTGTCGCTGATGCCCTCTCTCATCGTGACGATCGCGGGCGCCAACGCGGACTGGATGGGGGGTGCCGCGGTGTTCGCGCTCACCTTCAGCGGCGCGGGGGCGGTGATGGTCATGCGCGGCCGCTCGGCGCGTCTGTCGTTGCTCGCGGGAGCCGGGGCGCTGATACTCGGGGTGGGAGCTGTGGTGCTGGGTGTCGACGTTGCCAGTGCGGTGCTGCTTCTGGCGGGCTCGGCGCTTGCCGGCATCGGATTCGGGGTCGGCTTCCTGGGGGCGATCCGCAGCGTGATGCCGCTGGCCGCCGCCGACGAGCGCGCTGGTCTGATGTCGGCGTTCTACGTGATCTGCTACCTTGCGAACTCCCTGCCGGCGCTGGCCGCCGGCTATGCGACCGGCCTCGTCGGCATGGTGCCGACGGCGAACGGATTTGCCGTGGCGATCGTGGTGCTGGCACTCCTCGGGGTCGTGCGGCTGCGCTAAGGCGCCGGACGGTCCGTATGGAATCAGGACCGCGTTTCACGCGCTAGCGGGGCAGCCCCGCACTTTCGGTGCGCACGGACTTTCGTCATCCGGAGGGCCTCCGCGCGGATTGCGCGGGGGCCCTTCTGCATTTGGCGCATGCCCCTTGCGCTCGAGGCTATCTTGTAACATATGAAGTTACATGAAGCTCGACAGTCGCCTCTCCTCCGTCCTGCACGTCCTCCTGCACATGGCGGAGAAGAACACCCCCGCGACGTCGGAGGTGCTTTCCCATCACCTTGGCACCAACCCGGTGGTGGTCCGCCGGACCATGGCGAACCTCCGCGAGGCGGGGCTGGTCGCTTCCGGCAGGGGCAGGGGGGGGGGCTGGACCCTCAGCCGCCCGCTCGCGGAGATCACGCTGAAGGACGTCTACGACGCCCTGGGCGCTCCGCCGCTGTTCGCCTTCGGCAACCGCACCGAGGACCCGCAGTGCCTGGTGGAGCAGGCGGTGAACGCGCAGATCGCCGGCGCCATGAGCGAGGCCGAGGCCCGTCTGCTTGCCCGCCTGTCCGCCGTCACGCTGGCCGACCTCGACCGGGATTTCCGGGCGCGGCTCGATGCCCATCCAGAGTGGAAGACCCACCATGCGAAATCCTGATGTCATCGTCGTCGGCGGCAGCTTCGCCGGCCTGTCGGCAGCCCTCACCCTCGGTCGCGCCCGGCTGGACGTGCTGGTCGTCGATGCCGGCCTTCCGCGCAACCGCTACGCCTCTGCCTCGCACGGCTTTCTCGGGGCCGACGGCGACAACCCGGCGGCGATCCTCGAGCGCGCCCGCGCGCAGCTCGCGCCTTACAGCGGCGTGCGGATGCGCGCCGGCGAGGCGGTATCGGCGCGCCGCGATGGCGCGGAGTTTGTCGTCGAGTTGGCCGACGGCGAAAGCGTGCGGGCCGTGCGGCTGGTGCTGGCCACCGGCGTGACCGACATCCTGCCCGACGTGCCGGGCCTCGCCGCGCGCTGGGGCGAGAGCGTCATTCACTGCCCGTTCTGCCATGGCTACGAGTTCGGCGGCGGGCCGCTCGGCGTGCTGGCTTCGCGACCGGTGTCGCTGATGCAGGCGCGGATCATCCCGCAATGGGGGCCGACGACGCTGTTCGTCAACGGCGCGGTGGAGATCGGCGCCGAAGACCGAGCGGACCTGCAGGCCCGAGGCGTGTCGCTGGAGGAAACGCCGGTCGCCGCGCTGGAGGGCAAGGGGCAGACCGTCGAGGCGGTGCGGCTCGCGGACGGACGCGCGGTTCCGGTGGTCGGGCTCTACGTGGCCCCGGAGCTGGCGATGACCAGTGGGCTCGCCACGGACCTCGGATGCGCGACCGACGAAACGCCGCTCGGCCGGTTCGTGACCGTCGGCGAGGACAGGCAGACCAGTGTCCCGGGCGTCTACGCGGTCGGCGACATGGCGCGCATGCAGCACGCGGTGACGCTCGCCGTGGCCGACGGCTTCATCGCGGCCACCTCGATCGTGCATTCCCGGATGTTCGGCTGAGCGGACACGCACGCTTCGGCGAGCGCCGAAGCGTCGGTCCTCCTTCCGCGCTACACTGTTCCCCAACGCGAACGGGGAACCTGCGGATGTCGACCCATGCCGCCTTTGCGGAAATTGCAGCGCTCGCCGGCGATCCGGCGCGGGCTTCGATGCTGCACGCGCTGATGGACGGCCGGGCGCTGACGGCGAGCGAGCTCGCGAGCGTGGCCGGCGTGACGCCGCAAACGGCCAGCGGACATCTTGCCCGCATGACCGAGGCCGGGCTGCTGTCGGTCGAGAAGCAGGGGCGCCACCGCTATTTCCGGCTCGCCTCGGCAATGGTGGCGCAGATGGTGGAAAGCCTGATGCAGGTCGCCTCGGCGCTCCAGCCACCGCGGCGGGCCGTGGTCACCGGGCCGCGTGATCGGGCGCTCCGGACCGCGCGCACCTGCTACGACCACATCGCCGGTCAGCTGGGGGTGGCGCTGGCCGACGCGCTGGTGGCGGGCGGTTACGCCGAGCTCGGTCCGGACGCTGGCGAGGTGACCGAACGAGGCTTCGCCTTCCTGGCCAGGGTGCGCATCGAACTCGGGGGCAAGCCCGGCGGGCGGACGTCCGGCCGGGTGCTCTGCCGACCGTGCCTCGACTGGAGCGAGCGCCGGCCGCATCTGGCCGGAAAGCTCGGCGCCGCCCTGTGCGCCCGCAGCCTGGAGGCAGGCTGGATCCGACGCGGCGAGACCGCCCGCGTGCTCGCCATCACCCCCACCGGCCGGACCGCCTTCCGGGAGGTTTTCGGCGCCGTGCTGGACTGAGGCGGCGGAGGCTATGCGGGCAGGGGTCCCTACAGCGCCTTCCGCATCCGGTAGTTGGTGAGCCGGACGCCGCGGCGTTCCACGCTCTGCTCGGCAATGAGGCTCCAGCCCTGCCGCTCGAAGAACGGCCGCGCCGCCTTGCTGGCCTGGGTGGTCATCTCCTGCGCACCCAGCGCACGCGCCTTGGCTTCGACCGCCTCGTGCAGTCGCCAGCCGACGCCCGAACCCGCCGCCGACGGCAGCACGAACGCCAGATCCACGTAGCCTTCCGCGTCGATGGTCATGAAGCCGATCGGTTCGCCGTCGCGCTCGGCGACGAAGCCCGTCAGCCCGCCAACGCGATGGCGCCAGGCGTCGAGGTCGACCGTCGGCCCGGCCCAGGCCATCCGCTGGGCGAAGGAGTAGTGGTCCCGGGTCCCTTCATGCACCGCGCAGAAGAAGATCCGGGCGAGGTGGTCGGCATCGCCGGGATCCAGCGGACGGATTGTCGGGTCGCACATCGGCATGGGCCCGCCGGATTGGGACTTCGGCCAAGGTTCGGCCGGCGTCAGCCCTGGAGAAACGGGTTGGACTTGCGCTCGTGCCCGATCGTCGTCGCCTGGCCGTGGCCGGGCAGGACGATGGTCTCGTCGGGCAGCGGCAGCAGCTTCGTCTTGATACCGGAGATCAGCGCGTCATGGTCGCCGTAGGGGAAGTCGGTGCGGCCGATCGAGCCGGCGAACAGCACGTCGCCGCCGATGACGATTTCCTGCGTCGAGAACACGAACGAGACGTGGCCGGGCGAATGGCCGGGGATGTGGAGCACCGAGAAGCGGCAGTCGCCGATGGTGACCTCGTCGCCCTCGTCGAGCCAGCGGCCGGGCGTGACCGGACGACCCGGAATGCCCATCCGCGCGCCGTGGGCCTCCAGGTCGTCGAGCAGGAACTTGTCGGCGACGTGGGGCCCTTCGATGGGAAGGCCGAGATCTTCCGACAGCTCGGCTGCTCCCGCCGCGTGATCGATGTGGCCGTGGGTCAGCAGGATCTTCTCGGGAGTGGCCCCGCTCTCCTCGATGGCCGCCTTGATGCGGTCGAGGTCGCCGCCCGGATCGATGATCGCCGCGCGGTTGGTCGCCGTGCAGCAGGCAATCGAGCAATTCTGTTGAAACGGCGTGACCGGAACGATCAGGAACTTGAGGGGGGAAGCCATGACGGGATGCAGAACCTTTCAAACGGGAGCACGAGATCTTGCTATCGGTTTGCACTCGACAGCACAACGCCGACGGGTGCTCTGATCCCGCTTGAGTCCCTAGCAAAACGGCGGCAATGTAGAGACGTGGCGCCTCGAAATGAAATGTGAGGTGTTCTCGGACGTTTGGTTAAGACGTGTCACCCGGAGGGGGGTGGGCCTGGCTTTCCCGATGTTTCCGAGATCGGACCGGTCTCGGTCCGTTGCATCGCGTTCGGGATTGACCATCGGGAGAGGGACTTCGCATGCGCCAGAATGGCACGATGAAATTCTTCAACACGACGCGCGGGTTTGGCTTCATCACACCTGACCAGGGCGGCAAGGACGTGTTCGTCCACATCACGGCCCTTGAACGCGCCGGGCTTCAGGCCCTCGACGAGGGGACCAAGGTCTCGTTCGAGGTCGAGAACGACCGCCGTGGCCGCGGTCCGCAGGCCGTCAACATCCAGCTGGCCTGATCGACGGGCACACGAGCTGGCAACCGGTGGGCCGTCCAGAAGTCCCGCCGCAGGCTTTGACGCCTGCAATGACCTGACGCCGTCGGCCCACCGGCGGCGTTTTTCGTTGGGCGCCGCTACCTGCCGGCCACCCCGATTTGCCCTTTCGCAGATATCGTTCCTCTTGTGACTGTCGTCACTTCGGTTTGCGGGTGGATCATCCATCTTATCATCATCGGGTCACGCGGAAGATGAGCGGAAGCGGCCCGGTCCAGAGAGAAGAGGGAGATTAGCCATGAATCGGACAGTTCGTAATACTTCGTGCGCCGCCGTCGTTACTGCAACGCTTGCCGCCGCTTTCATCGCCGTTCCGGTGAGCGGGGCCGAGGCCGGGCACAGGCACTATCACGGCGGACATGCCGCGGCCGCGGGCGTGATCGGCTTCGCCACCGGCGCGATCGTCGCCGGCGCGCTCAGCCAGCCGCGCACCGTCACCGTCTACGAGGAGCCGGTCTACTATGGCGGCCGCCCGCGTCCGTGGACGCCGTCCTGGTACGCCTACTGCAGCGACCGCTATCGGTCGTTCAATCCGGAGACCGGCACCTTCGTCGGGTACGATGGACGCGCGCACTTCTGTCGCTGACCGGTGAGCGCGGGCGCAACCCAACGACCGACCACCACATCGACCGACCGTCGTCCGCTTTCCGGAAGCCTCCGGGAGGCGGCGGCGGTCGCGGCGTTTCGGCGCTGCCGGCCCGCTTGATCGGCGAACGAAAGCCGGTCTTCCTTGGGGCTCGATGGATCGGGCGCGAAAGGGACAGGCCGATGGCGGACTATGCGACGCGGCTCGATCGCGTTTCCGGCGGCGACGCGCAACTTGTGTTCCTGGGCGAGATCCGCACGCCGTGGACCGACCGGGCCACGTGCCCGAAGAACGGCGCCGAGAGCACGGCCACCGGCCGGATCGTGCTCAAGCCGCACTATCGCGCGGGGCTCGCGTCGCTGCAGACGGTGAGCCACGTCATCGTTCTGACCTGGCTCGACCGGTCAACCCGCGACGTGATCGCCCTGGTGCCGCCGACCGACGTCGCGCGCCACGGGGTGTTCGCGACCCGCGCGCCGGACCGGCCCAACCCGATCGGACTGACCGTGTCGGAGGTGGTCGAGGTCCACGAGGACGGGCTGACGGTCGCTGGTGTCGACGTCCTGGACGGCACGCCGGTGATCGACATCAAGCCCTATTTCGCCTCCACCGACGCCCGTCCCGAGGCGGTGGTCGGCTGGCACGCCCAGCGGGCGAAGCCGCTGCCGCCGCACAAGGCTTGACCGGCGTCGCCGAACCGTTGCTCTCTTTCGGCACGATCGAACGAAACGATCATGTCCGTGTCGCGGGGGATACATGCACGACATCGAGATCATTGGATTTGCGCCTTCGGTCTACGTGCGCGCGGTCCGGCTGGCCTGTGAGGAAAAGGGCATCTCCTACAGCCTGCGACAGACGCCGCCTCACGAGGGCGAGGCTGTGGAGTTGCATCCGTTCGGCAAGATCCCGGTGTTGCGTCACGGTGACTTCGTGCTGTGCGAGTCGCGGGCGATCGCCGGCTATCTCGACGACGTTTTCGAAGGCCCGCGGCTGTTTCCGGACGATCCGGTGCTGAAAGCGCGCACGGAGGAATGGATTTCGTTCGTCAACACGACGATCGATCCGACGATGATCCGCCGCTACTACGTGGAACTGATGCTGCCGACCGGCGCCGGAGGGGCTCCCAACAGGGCGCTCATCGACTCGCTGCTCCCGGCGATGGAACGGCAGGTCGGCGTGATCGACCGGGCGCTGGATCCCACCGGCTGGCTTGTCGGGGGCCGCATGACGTACGCGGACCTGAACCTCTACCCCGTGCTGGTCTATCTGCGCGCCAGTCCCGACGGCCGGCCGCTCGTGGAGCGGGCCCCGGCGGTCTCGGCGTTCATGAACCGGATGGATGAGCGCGACAGCGTGAAGACCGTCTGCGCCTGACGCCTCCGCTCGCCGCTTCGGCGCCTGAGGATCCCGCGCGGACGACCGGGGACTACCGGACGTCCGCGCAGATGTCACTTCTCACCTGCCGCGCCGGTGCGAATGGCTCCGGCGCGTGGCGTCTCGCGCCGTGACTAGCGCGTGAGGCGCTTGTACTTCACCCGGCGCGGAACGATGGCGTCCGGCCCGAGGCGGCGCTTCTTGTCCTCCTCGTAGTCGGCGAAGTTGCCCTCGAACCACTCGACGTGGCTGTCGCCCTCGAAGGAGAGGATGTGTGTGGCCAGCCGGTCGAGGAAGAAGCGGTCATGCGAGATGACCACGGCGCAGCCGGCGAAATCCTCCAGCGCCTCTTCCAGGGCGGCCAGCGTCTCGGTGTCGAGATCGTTTGTCGGTTCGTCGAGCATCAGCACGTTGGCGCCCGACTTCAGCATCTTGGCCAGATGCACGCGGTTGCGCTGGCCGCCGGACAGGTTTCCGACCTTCTGCTGCTGATCGCCGCCCTTGAAGTTGAAGGCGCCGACATAGGCGCGGCTGTTCACCTCGCGCTTGCCCAGCACGATGATGTCGTGGCCGCCGGAGATTTCCTCCCAGACGTTCTTGTTGGCGTCGAGCGAGTCGCGCGACTGGTCGACGTAGCCGAGCTTGACCGTTTCGCCGATGGAGATGGTGCCCTGATCGGGCTTCTCCTGGCCGGCGATCATCCGGAACAGCGTGGTCTTGCCGGCGCCGTTGGCGCCGATCACGCCGACGATGCCGCCAGGCGGCAGCTTGAAGGTCAGATCGTCGATCAGCAGCCGCTCGCCGTAGCCCTTCGACAGGTGCTCGAAATCGATGACGGTGTCGCCGAGGCGCGGTCCGGGCGGGATGGCGATCTGGGCCGAGCCCATCATCCGGTCCTCGTTGCGCTGCAGCAGTTCGTCATAGGCGCGGATACGGGCCTTCGACTTGGCCTGACGGGCCTTCGGGCTCGACGAAATCCACTCCCGCTCCCGTTCGATCGCGCGCTGGCGGGATTCGTCCTCGCGGCTTTCCTGGGCCATCCGCTTGGATTTCTTTTCCAGGTAGGCCGTGTAGTTGCCCTCGTAGGGAATGCCGCGGCCGCGATCGAGCTCGAGGATCCAGCCAGTCACGTTGTCGAGGAAGTACCTGTCATGGGTGACGATCAGGATCGCGCCCGGATATTCGCGCAGATGGTTTTCCAGCCAGGCGACGGTCTCGGCGTCGAGATGGTTGGTCGGTTCGTCGAGGAGCAGCAGGTCGGGCTGGTCAAGCAGCAGCCGGCAGAGCGCAACGCGGCGCTTCTCGCCGCCCGAGAGCTTGGAGACGTCGGCTTCGTCGGGCGGGCAGCGCAGCGCGTCCATCGCCTGGTCGACCTGGCTGTCGAGGTCCCAGAGGTTCTGGCTGTCGATCTCGTCCTGGAGCTTCGCCATCTCGTCGGCGGTCTCGTCGGTGTAGTTCATGGCGAGTTCGTTGTAGCGGTCGAGGATCGCCTGCTTCGCGGCGACACCGTCCATGACGTTCTCGCGGACCGACCGGTTCTCGTCGAGCTGCGGCTCCTGGGCGAGGTAGCCGACGCGGGCACCTTCCGCGACCCAGCCCTCGCCGGTGTACTCGGTGTCGATGCCGGCCATGACGCGCAGGAGCGTCGACTTGCCCGAACCGTTGGGGCCGAGAACGCCGATCTTGGCGTCCGGGTAGAACGACAGGTGGATGCCGTCCAGAACCTTCTTGCCGCCAGCGTACGACTTCGTAAGGCCCTGCATATGATAGATGAATTGGCGTGCCATGGAGATCCTGTAGGGGAGGTTTCGGCCCGGTCGGGGCGTTGGGACAGATCGACGACGAGCCGCGTCGGCGCATTCCCGTCGAACTGCCCGAAAGGGGCGATTGGCTGACTGGCTCCGTTGCGTGCGGCAGCGGACCGGCTCTTGCAGCGTGTTCTACGCGAGCGGCGGGTTTGCTTCAATTGTGTCGGACGATCCGCATGCGCAAGGTGGGCGAGGTCCGGACCGACGGCGCGTCGCCATCTCCTAGAGCCGGATCGGCACCCCGATCTCCAGCGTGCGCCGGGGCGGCAGGCAGAAGTGGTCGGCGGCGCGTTCGTTGAACCGCGCCAGGATCGCGAACATCGCGGCGAGGACGTCCCCCGGCGTGCGGATCCGGTCGGGCGAGACCGGCCGCTCGAAGCCCACGACGTAGACCACCTCGTCGGTGTCGATCCGCTGGGACTTCAGCGTCGGCCCGAGGATCGCGGGCAGGTTCACCGACTGCATGTAGCCCACGGTGACGGCGAGGCGCAGCACGCCACCGTGCATCACGTCGACCTTCACGCGGTCGTCGCCGGCGACGCGCGGCCGGCCGACCACCGAGACCGAAACCACGATGGCGTGGGTGAAGGTGGTGCCCAGCAGACGGTCGAGGAGGACCAGGGTGGTGGGCGTGACCGAGCCGGCGCGGCGGGTGAGGAAGACGACCGGCTTGGTGAGGTTGGCCTCCTCCTTCTCCTCCTTGATGGCGAACTGGGCGAGCGGCACCGTATTCGGGGTGAGCCACTCCCCGGTGCGCCGCAGGCCGACCCGCCAGGCGGCCATGACCAGCAGTGCGAAGGCGGCCAGCGACAGCGGCAGCCAGCCGCCGCTCTCGATCTTGCCGAGGTTGGCGGCGAAGAACACGAGGTCGACCGTCAGCAGCGCCAGCGCCACGGCCCATGCGACGCGGGCCGGCCACACCTTTCGGCGGATCAGCGCGGCGGCATAAAGCACCGTGGTGGTGATCATCGCCGCGGCGACGGCGAGCCCATAGGCGCCGGCCAGCGCCGAGGACGACCCGAACCCGATCACCACCAGGATGGACAGCGTGCCGAGGACGAAGTTCACCGCCGGAATGTAGATGTGGCTCTCGTGCTCGGCGGCCGTGTGGATCGTTCGGAGCGGTACCAGGTAGCCGATCTCCATCGCCTGGCGGGCGATGCTCATCACGCCGGTGATGACCGCCTGGGAGGCGATCACCGTCGCCGCGGTGGCGAGCAGCACCAGCGGCAGCCGCAGGCCCTCCGGGGCGAGCAGATAGAACGGATTGTCGATGGACGACGGGGTGTCGAGGATCAGCGCGCCCTGGCCGTAATAGTTGAGCAGGAGGCCGGGCATGGCGACGAAGTACCAGGCGCGGGCGATGGCCCGGCGGCCGAACTGCCCGAGGTCGGCGTAGAGCGCCTCGCCGCCGGTGATGGCCAGGAACACGGCCGACAGGACGACGAGGCCGCGCAGCGGATCGGCGAGGATCAGCATCGCACCGTAATGCGGCGAGAGCGCCTTCAGGATGCCCGGGTGCGCGAAGATGCCGATCGCGCCGAGAATGCCGAGCACGACGAACCACACCAGCATCACCGGGCCGAACAGCACCCCGATCCGGTGGGTGCCGGCGCGCTGGGCGATGAACAGGACCGCGAGCACGACGACGGTGATCGGCACCACGTAGGGCTCCAGGGCGGGAGCCGCGAGCTTCAGGCCCTCGAACGCCGAGAGCACCGAGATCGCCGGCGTGATGATGCCGTCGCCGAACAGCATGGCGGCGCCCACAAGGGCCGCGCACAGGAGCGCGATGCCCCATCGGCGTGGATTGGCGTGCACGCCCAGCAGGGTGGCCAGCGCCAGGATCCCGCCTTCGCCCTCGTTGTCGATGCGCAGCACCAGGCCGACATACTTGACCGCGATGGCGAAGATGATCGCCCAGGTGACCAGCGACAGGACGCCGGTGACGGCAAAGTCGGGGGGAAGGTGACCCGCGGCGAGGACCGCTTCGCGGAGCGAATAGAGGGGGCTGGTGCCGATGTCGCCGAAGACGATGCCGAGCGCGCCCACCACCAGCAGCGATGCGCGGGATTTTCCCTCGGCCGGGGCCGCCGTATCCGTCATGCGCCGCGCATCGTCCGCGAGATCTCCGCCCGTGGGGATGAGGATGGCTCGGGCCGAAACGCGCCTATTACGGTACGCCCGCCCCCACCTTCGTTCTTACCGAAACACGGGCGGGTCGCAACGCGAAATGCGGGCGCGCGATACTTATGTCGGAGATGTCACTCGACGATCGCGTCCTGCGCATAGCCCTGCAGATAGAGGAGGGCCGTCAGGTCGCCGTGGTCGATGCGGGCGTCGGCCGCTTCCGCGACCTTCGGCTTGGCGTGGAAGGCGATGCCGAGGCCGGCGCCGTCGAGCATGGCGAGGTCGTTGGCGCCGTCGCCCACGGCAAGCGTGTCGGCCCGGGCGATGCCGCGTTCGGCGATCAGCTCCTCAAGGCGGCTGCGCTTGGCGTCGCGGCCGAGTATCGGCTCCCCGACCGTGCCGGCGAGCAGGCCGTCCGACACGTGGAGGGTGTTCGACCGGTCCTCATCCATGCCGAGCCGCTCGCGCACGGCGCCGGTGAAGGCGGTGAAGCCGCCGGAGACGAGGGCGGCATAGGCGCCGTTGGCCTTCATGGTCTGCACCAGCGCGCGCGCACCCGGGGTCAGGGTGATGCGTTCGGCCAGAACCTTGTCGATGACCGATTCCGGCAGACCCTTCAGCAGGCCGACGCGCTCCTTCAGGGCCGGCTCGAAGTCGATCTCGCCCCGCATGGCGCGTTCGGTGATCGCCGCGATCTTCGGTTTCAGTCCAAGCTCGTCGGCCAGTTCGTCGATGCACTCCTGACCGATCAGGGTCGAGTCCATGTCGGCGATCAGCAGCTTCTTGCGGCGGGCGAGCGGCGCCTGCACCACCACGTCGATGGGTCGGCCTTCGAGCGCGGCGCGCAGCCGCTCCTGCCAGACGCGGGCGCCGTCACTGGACGAGTCGACAAACGCGAGGTCGACCGCCACGTTGTCGGCGAGCACGGCCAGGTCCGCATGGGGAACCAGCCGATGGGCCGCGGCGATCGCGGCGGTGTCGACGGCAGGTTCGGCCGGGGCGGCAATGAGGGTTGCGACGAGGTCCATCGTGAAGCGGATCACAGATCTGGCAGGGGAAGGGCGGGCGATCTTGATAGCCGGGCCGACCGCCAGCGGCAAGTCGGCGCTGGCGCTGGCGCTGGCCGAGGAGACCGGCGGGGCGGTGGTGAATGCCGATTCCATGCAGGTCTACCGGGAGCTTGAGATCCTGTCGGCACGCCCCGGGCCGGAGGAGACGGCGCGCGCCCCGCACCTGCTCTATGGCCACGTTCCGATGGTGGAGCCCTATTCCGTCGCCCGCTGGCTCGCCGAGGTGACCGAGGTGCTGGCCGACCTCGACCGCACCGGCCGTATGCCGATCGTGGTCGGCGGAACGGGGCTCTATTTCACCGCGCTGACGGAAGGGCTGTCGGAGGTGCCGGAGATCCCCGAGGACATCCGGACGCACTGGCGGGCGCGTGGGCGGGAGGAAGGTGGCGCGGCGATGCACGCCGAGCTGCGCGAGCGTGATCCGGTGATGGCGGAGCGGCTCCGGCCGTCGGATGCACAGCGGATCGTGCGGGCGCTCGAGGTGCGGGAGGCGACGGGCCGGTCGCTGGCCGACTGGCAGGCCGACACCCCTCCGCCGATTCTGCCGGCGGCCGATTGCCGGCGGCTGGTGCTGGCGCCGGAGCGCGGCCGGCTGAGGGAGCGGATCGCCCGCCGCTTCGAGGCGATGCTGGACGTAGGCGCGCGCGCCGAGGCGCAGCGGATCGCGGCGCTGCGCCTCGACGCAGCGTTGCCGGCCATGAAGGCCATCGGGCTGGCGCCGCTGATTGCCCACACCATCGGGCTCGTCACGCTGGAAGATGCCAGGGCACGCGCCTTTGCCGATACCGCGCGCTACGCCAAGCGCCAGGAGACCTGGTTCCGCAACCGGTTCCCCGACTGGGAGCGGCTGGACCCGGACGAAACTTTCGCAAAGCCTGCCGGCTGATGGCTTCCTGAAACTTTCCGCTTGACCGCGCCCCGGACCCTTTCTACCGTGCCGCCCAACGCAATCTCCGGGGTTTCCATGAAACGCTCGCTTCTCGTAATTCGCACGCGCATCGCCAGGACGGGGTAACTCCCCGGCCGCGATTGGTGGTGCGCGTGATCCAAGGGCCCTCGGGGCCCTTTTTTATTTTCCGGCAATGGCCGTGGTCGGCGGCCCTCGACAAGCCCGACCGAAGACACTTGGAGGATGACATGCAGCGGGAGATGACGGGCGCCGAGATGGTCGTTCAGGCGATGATCGATCACGGGGTCGACAAGATCTTCGGCTATCCGGGCGGCGCCGTGTTGCCGATCTACGACGAGATCTTTCAGCAGTCGGAGGTCGACCACATCCTGGTGCGCCACGAGCAGGGCGCCGGCCATGCGGCGGAGGGCTATGCGCGCTCCACCGGCAAGCCGGGCGTCTGCCTGGTGACCTCCGGTCCCGGCGCGACCAACGCGGTTACCCCGCTCACCGACGCGCTGATGGATTCCATCCCGATGGTCTGCATCAGCGGCCAGGTCGCGACGCACCTGATCGGCAACGACGCCTTCCAGGAGTGCGACACCGTCGGCATCACCCGGCCGTGCACCAAGCACAACTGGCTGGTGAAGCGGATCGAGGACCTGCCGCGCATCCTGCACGAAGCCTTCTACGTCGCCACCACGGGCCGTCCGGGCCCGGTGGTCGTCGACATCCCGAAGGACATCCAGCTGGCGCGCGGCACCTACACCGGCCCGCACAACATCGTCCACAAGACCTACCAGCCGCGGATCAAGGGCGACCTCGATCACATCCGCGCGGCGGTCGACCTGATGGCGACGGCCCGCCGGCCGATCTTCTACACCGGCGGCGGCGTCATCAACTCCGGTCCGCAGGCGAGCCAGCTGTTGCGCGAACTGGTCAAGCTGACGGGCTTCCCGGTCACCTCGACGCTGATGGGGCTGGGTGCGTTCCCGGCCAGCCATCCGAACTGGCTCGGCATGCTGGGCATGCACGGCACCTACGAGGCGAACTTCGCCATGCACGGGTGCGACGTGATGATCTGCGTCGGCGCGCGCTTCGACGACCGGATCACCGGCCGCATCGACGCGTTCGCTCCGACCGCCAAGATCATCCACATCGACATCGACCCGTCGTCGATCAACAAGATCGTCCAGGCCGACATTCCGATCGTCGGCGACGTCGCGCACGTGCTGGAGGACATGATCCGGCTGTGGAAGGCCGCGGCCGTGACGCCCGACAAGAAGGCCGAGAAGGCCTGGTGGGACCAGATCGCGGAATGGCGGGCGAAGGACTGCCTGGCCTATCGGACGCGGCCGGACGTGATCATGCCGCAGCAGGCGATCCATGCCCTCTACGACGCGACCCACGACAAGGACGTCTACATCACCACCGAGGTCGGCCAGCACCAGATGTGGGCGGCGCAGCTCTTCAAGTTCGAGGAGCCGAACCGCTGGATGACGTCTGGCGGCCTCGGCACGATGGGCTACGGCCTGCCGGCCGCCGTCGGCGTCCAGGTCGCGCATCCCGACAGCCTGGTCATCGACATCGCCGGCGACGCCTCGGTGCTGATGACCATTCAGGAGATGTCGACGGCGGTCCAGCACGACCTGCCGATCAAGATCTTCATCCTGAACAACCAGTACATGGGCATGGTGCGCCAGTGGCAGCAGCTGCTGCACGGCAACCGGCTGTCGCACTCCTACACCGACGCGCTGCCGGACTTCGTCAAGCTCGCCGAGGCCTATGGCTGCGTCGGGCTGAGGGCGGAGAAGCCGGGCGACCTCGACGGCGCGATCCAGGAGATGATCAACGTGAAGCGGCCGGTGCTGTTCGACTGCCGCGTGGCCAACCTCGCCAACTGCTTCCCGATGATCCCGTCGGGCCGTGCCCACAACGAGATCCTGCTGGGGGCCGAGTCCGACGACGTGGAGGCGGAAGCGCTGGAAAACGCCATCGATGCGGAGGGCGCCGCGCTCGTCTGAGGACGGGCGCCGCCCAGAGTGGGGATTGGAGCCCGCGCTCCAGATCGAGAAGTCGAGCAGTGCCAGCCGTTCAGGTCGCGTCGATCCGGACGGCGGATGCTCCAGACGACGGACAATCGAGATGCTTATGAAACCGATCCAGCCTGCCCGTGCCCCCGATCCGGTCGAGCGCCACACGCTGTCGATCCTCGTCGACAACGAGCCCGGCGTCCTTGCCCGGGTCATCGGCCTGTTCTCCGGCCGCGGCTACAACATCGACACGCTGACGGTCTCGGAGACCGAGCACGAGCGCCAGGTGTCGCGGATCACCATCGTGACCACCGGCACTCCCAACGTGATCGACCAGATCAAGCACCAGCTGGAGCGGCTGGTGCCGGTCCACCGGGTCGCCGACCTGACGGTCGAGGGCGAGGCCATCGAGTGCGAGCTGGCGCTGGTCAAGGTGGCCGGCCGCGGCGAGGCGCGGGTGGAGGCGCTGCGGCTCGCCCAGGCGTTCGACGCGCGCACCGTGGACGCGACGCTGGAGTCGTTCATCTTCCAGCTCACCGGCTCCACCGCCGAGATCGACCGCTTCATCGGCCTGATGACGTCGATCGGCCTGGTGGAAGTCTCGCGCACCGGCATCGCCGCCATCAGCCGCGGCCCCAAGGGGATGTGAGGGGGAGCCTGAGGGCTCCCCTTTTTCCCGGCAGCCGGCGATCCCCGTGGGGGCTATTCCGGCACCCACGCCGCCGCGATCTCGCGGATCGGATCGTCGGCGTAGCGCGCCGCTGCGTCGGCCACGCGCTCGCCCGCGACCTCCAGGTCCGAGCGGATGGCCGCGAGCGGAACCAGCACGAAGGCGCGGTTCAGAAGTTCCTTGTGGGGGATGATCAAGTCGGGCTCGCCGATCTCGCGATCGCCGTAGGTCAGGATGTCGATGTCGATCACCCGCGGCCCCCAGCGGAAGGTCCGGGTGCGGCCGAGTTCGGTCTCGATGGCCTTGCAGGCGTCCAGCAGCGCGTGCGGCGACAGGGTCGTGGTGCCGGCGGCGCACGCGTTGACGAACCAGTCCTGCGCCTCGAACCCCCAAGGCGGCGTCGTGAAGAACGGCGAGGCGACCTCCAGCCGGATGCCGTCGGCCCGGTGCAGGAGGTCGAGGGCGGCCCGCACGGTCGCCAGCGCGTCGCCGACGTTGGCGCCGAGCCCGAAGGTGACGGCGACCGCGCTCATCGGGCGGCGCGGGCGCGCCGGATCGACAGGCCGATGGTGTCGAAGATGCCGGCCACCGGCGCCGACGGCTTTCGGATCTCGATCTCGACCGCATGAAGGCGCGGATAGTCCGCCAGCAGACGCTCCGCGATGGTTTCCCCGAGCGCCTCGATCAGCTTGAAGCGCTGGTTCTCGGCGATGTCGCGGACGGTCTGGAAGACCGAGCCGTAGCAGACGGTGCGGGAGTAGTCGTCGGTTCGGCCCGCCTCGCTGGTGTCGAGTTCGAGCACCAGGTCGATGTCGAAGCGCTGGCCGAGCTCGGCCTCCGCCGCGTGCAGGCCGTGGCGGGCGAACACGGCGATGCCGCGGATGAACAGTCGGTCGGAACGGTCAGACACGGGCGATCGCCTCCACGAGGGTGCGGGCGGCGACGTGTTCGGCGACGTCGTGGACCCGGATGATGTCGGCGCCGGCGGCAAGCGCCAGCGTGTCGAGAACCACGCTGCCGATCAACCGGTCGCCGACCTCGGTGCCGAGGAGCTTGCCGATCATCGACTTGCGCGACAGGCCGATGAGAACCGGATAGCCGAGCGCCTTGATCCGATCGACCCCCTTGATGAGGGCGAGGTTCTGCTCGAGCGTCTTGCCGAAGCCGATGCCCGGGTCGAGCACGATGCGCGTGTCGGAGAGCCCGGCGCGGCGGGCGATCTCGATGCTCTTGCCGAAGAAGCGCTCCAGGTCGGCGAAGATGTCGATGGACCCGTCGGCGGCGTCGCGGTTGTGCATGATGATGGTCTCGACGTCGAAGGCGGCGGCGACGGCGGCGATCTCGGGATCGAGCTGCAGCCCCCAGACGTCGTTGACGATCGAGGCGCCGGCGGCAAGCGCCCGTTCGGCGACGACCGCCTTTGAGGTGTCGATCGACAGCGGCAGCTCCAGCCGCGACCTGAGCGCGCGGATCGCCGGAATGACGCGGGCGAGTTCGGTTTCCGCGTCGATCCTGGCGTGGCCCGGACGGGTGGATTCGCCCCCGATGTCGATGATGTCGGCGCCTTCGTCGGCCATCGTGACGGCATGCTCGACCGCGTCGTTCAGGCGGTCGTACTGGCCGCCGTCGGAGAAGGAGTCCGGGGTGACGTTCAGGATGCCCATGATGCGGGGGCGAACGCGCAGGGGCGCCTGGGACGCGCCGAAGAGGGTCGTGACGGTCATGGACGGTTCATGGGTGAGAGCATGGGGGTCTGGCAGCCTCCCTCGGCGAAAAGGGATGGCTGGACGTACAATCGCCCCGCGTCAAGAAAGTTCGGCGCCGGCTCCCTCCCGGGTGGCCGCGCGGGGCCAATCGTGCAAACTCGCAGCGAATTTCAGATAGGGCACGAATCGCGAAGTCTCATGGAGTGGTCGCAACAACAGGAAGCTGCGCTGGCGGCCGTGAGCCGATGGATGAAGCGCGGTGATACCCAGGTCTTCCGCCTGTTCGGCTATGCCGGCACGGGCAAGACGACGCTTGCGAAGGAGCTGGCGGAGGGCGTCGACGGCGACGTCCTGTTCGCCGCCTTCACCGGCAAGGCGGCGCAGGTGCTGCGCGAGAAGGGCTGCGAGAGCGCCCGCACGATCCATTCGCTCATCTATCGTCCACGCGGCGAGAGCACCGAAGATGATGACGGCCAGCGCTCGCCGACCTTCTCGCTGAACCGGCAGAGCGCGGTCGCCAAGGCGGCGCTGGTGGTCATCGACGAATGCTCGATGGTGGACGAGGCCCTCGGCAAGGACCTTCTGTCCTTCAACACGCCGATCCTGGTGCTCGGCGATCCGGGCCAGTTGCCGCCGGTGGCCGGCGGCGGCTTCTTCACCGATGCCGAGCCCGACTTCATGCTGACCGAGGTGCACCGCCAGGCGCGCGACAACCCGATCATCGACCTCGCCATGCGGGTGCGCGAAGGCAGCCCGATAGAGTTCGGGCGCTATGGCGAGAGCTCGGTGATCGGCCGCGCCGACGTGGACCAGGAGATGGTGCTGGCGGCCGATCAGGTGCTGGTCGGCACCAACCGGACCCGGCGCCTCTACAACGGCCGCCTGCGGCAGCTCAAGGGCTTCACGGACGTGCTGCCGGAGACCGGCGACAAGCTCGTCTGCCTGCGCAACAACACCGAGAAGGGCCTGCTCAACGGCGGCCTCTGGTCGGTTTCGTCGGTATCGCGCAAGCCGGGCCAGTCGGTACAGATGCTGGTGAAGGCCGAGGACGCGGGGCCGCGACCGCCGGTCGCGAAGATCAAGGTGCTGAAGCAGGCGTTCCAGGAAGGGCCGGAATCGATCCCCTGGCAGCTTCGCAGGGGCACCGACATGTTCGACTACGGCTACGCGCTGACCGTGCACAAGTCGCAGGGCTCCCAGTGGGATGACGTCGTGCTGTTCGACGAGAGTTTCGCCTTCAAGGAGCATCGCGATCGATGGCTCTATACGGCGATCACCCGTGCGGCGAAGCGCCTGACCCTCGTGAAGTCCTGATTCCGGGGATTTTCCCCTCTACGCACCATTTGCATTCGCCCGCAGGAGCGCTACAACGCCCACGCTGTCGTTCGGCCGACGGTCGTCAGAAGGGCCGGGCCATTCGCTGCCCACCCGGTTCGACAGGCACATTCAAGGAGAACACTACGGTCATGCGCGTGTATTATGATCGGGATGCCGACCTCAATCTCATCAAGGGCAAGAAGATTGCCATCGTCGGTTACGGCAGCCAGGGTCACGCCCATGCGCTGAACCTGCGGGATTCCGGCTGCGGCGAAGTAGCCGTTGCGCTGCGCGAAGGCTCGTCCTCCGCGCGCAAGGCCGAAGCCGAAGGCTTCAAGGTGATGTCCGTTGCCGACGCGGCCAAGTGGGCCGACGTGGTGATGATGCTGACGCCGGACGAGCTCCAGGCCGACATCTACAACGAGCACCTCGCGCCCAACATGAAGGAGGGCGCCGCCCTTCTGTTCGCGCACGGTCTCAACGTGCACTTCAACCTGATCGAGCCGCGCGCCGACCTCGACGTCCTGATGGTCGCGCCGAAGGGCCCGGGCCATACGGTGCGCTCGGAGTATCAGCGCGGCGGCGGCGTGCCCTGCCTGATCGCCATCGCCCAGGACGCGTCGGGCAACGCTCACGACATCGGCCTGTCCTACGCCTCGGGCGTCGGCGGCGGCCGCGCCGGCATCATCGAGACCTCGTTCCGCGAGGAATGCGAGACCGACCTGTTCGGCGAGCAGGTGGTGCTGTGCGGTGGACTGGTCGAGCTGATCCGAGCCGGTTTCGAGACGCTCGTCGAGGCGGGCTACGCCCCCGAGATGGCGTATTTCGAGTGCCTGCACGAAGTGAAGCTGATCGTTGACCTCATCTACGAGGGCGGCATCGCCAACATGAACTACTCCATCTCCAACACGGCCGAGTACGGCGAGTACGTGACCGGCCCGCGCATCGTGACGCCTGAGACGAAGGCGGAGATGAAGCGCGTCCTGGAGGACATCCAGTCGGGCACCTTCACCCGCAACTGGATGCTGGAGAACAAGGTCAACCAGACCTCGTTCAAGGCGACCCGCGCCCGCAACAACGCCCACCAGATCGAAGAGGTCGGTGCGAAGCTCCGCGACATGATGCCGTGGATCCGCGAAAAGGCGCTGGTGGACAAGGAAAAGAACTAGACCGCTTCCGGTCTGGTCCGAACCTTCGACATCGACGACGATCGCTGCCCCGGGGTGAAACCGCTCCGGGGCAGTTCCATGTCTGGCTGACGAATGATCGGGATCGGGCTCGGCGAGGGACACCATGGACGGCGGTGACGACGGCCTTGCGCTCCGGCCGCTTCGAAGGATCGCGATCGGCTACCGCGAGCAGACCCCGTCGTTCGCGAGCGAGCGGCGGCCCGAGATCGAAGCGCGGTGGCGGACCGCGGTGGCCGGCAATCCGGCGCTGTTCAACGGGACGGTCCTGCTCTTCGAAGACGTCGCGGTCGACGGCGATACGCTGACGGGCACCGGGGTTCCCATCGACTACGCGGGCTTCTCCGCGTTCAAGGCATGGGGCGGCCCGGAACCGCGCCTGATGAACCTCTTCGGCGCCGCCGCGATCGTTTCGGCCGACGGGCACCTGCTGCTCGGCCAGATGGCGTCGTCGACCGACGATCCCGGCATGGTGAAGCTTGCGGGCGGGACACCGGATCGCTCCGACGTCGTCGCCGGGCGTGTGGACATTCTGGGCTCGATTGCGCGCGAGCTGGCTGAGGAAACCGGTTTGAGCGCCGACGAAGCGCGCGCCGACGAGGTGCTGCTGGCCCACTTCGACTTTCCCTCCTGTGCGATCATGCAGGTGCTGCGGTTCCCCGCATCGACCGATGACCTGCTGACGCGGATCGCTGCGCATCTCGCGGCATTCGAAGATCCCGAACTCTCCGCCATTGCCGTGGCGAGGACACGATCGGATGACGTTGTGCTAGGCTCGCCCGGCTACACACGCGCGATTGCCCGTTACCTGCTGCCGGCCTGACCGGACGGCTCCCAGACATCGAGAGAGGCTTCGATGGATCGACGTTACGCCGTCCTGGACGTCTTCACCGACACGCAGCTGGCCGGCAATCCGCTCGCCATCGTGCGGGACGCCGAGGGGCTGGACGACGCCGCGATGCAGGCGATCGCCCGTGAGTTCAACCTGTCGGAGACGGTGTTCGTTCTTCCGCCAGACAATCCGGCGCATACGGCGAAGGTCCGCATCTTCACGCCGGGCCGGGAACTGCCGTTCGCGGGACACCCGACCGTGGGCACCGCGATCCATCTCGGTGCCGAGCGGTTCGACAAGGAGCACTCCGACGACGTCGATGTGATGGTCGTCCTGGAGGAAAAGGTGGGGCCCGTGCGCTGCGGCGTGATGATGCGCGCCAACGGAATCCCCTATGCCGAGTTCGATCTGCCGGTGCTGCCGAAGGTCGCCGACTCGGTGCCCGACGTGGCTGCCGTCGCGGAGGCGCTCGGACTGGCCCAGCACGAAATCGGCTTCGGTCATTATCCGCTGGCGATCGCCGATGCCGGCGTCCCGTTCGTGATCGTGCCGGTGAACGGGCTGGACGCGGCGCGACGCGCGGCGCCGAGCCCGGAACGCTGGTCGCGGGTGTTTCCCAATGGCGGCGGTCTCGACATCTACGTCTTCACCGCCGAGGTCGAGCGCCCGGACGCGACGTTCCATGCACGGATGTTCGCGCCGACCATGGGGATCGCCGAAGACCCGGCGACCGGTGCGGCCGCGGCCGCCTTTGCCGGTGTCCTGCACCGGTATGGCCAGCTGAGCGACGGCAGCCATTCCTACCGGATCGAACAGGGTGTCGAGATGGGGCGGCCGTCGCTTATCGATCTCGAGATCGATGTCGCCGGTGGTGACCTCCACGCCGCCCGGATCGGCGGCAGCGCGGTGGTGGTCGCCGAGGGGACGCTGAAGGTCTGAGCGGAAGCGGGCCGCGGCCGGTCGCCGCGGCGGGCGGGTACGGGTTCCGGATCGCGGAAATGCTACTCGGCTGGCGCCTGTGCGGTGGACGACGGGACCGGAAACACCTGATCGTAGGCCCAGTTGAACAAGAACGCGTAGACCAGGTAGAACGCCGCGAACGACACGTCCATCACGAAGGCCTGGACCAGCGAGATCGCCAGATACCAGGCGATGAACGGCAGAAGCACGACCAGCAGGCCGCCTTCGAACAGGAGCGCGTGGACGATCCGCACGCCGAGCGTCTTGTGGACGCCGCCGCGCAGCCGCAGCATCGCGTGGTCGAAGATCAGATTGTAGACGTAGTTCCAGGCCGTCGCGATGGTGGCGCTGATCAGGCTGACCATGCCGATGTCGGTGATCGGCTTGTCGAATAGCACGGCTCCGGCGGGGATCACGATCGCAAGCGCGATCACCTCGAAGCTGATGGCGTGGCGGATGCGGTCGAACGTGGTGCGCATGGGGCTCCCCATCACATTTCGGGTCGTCCCGAACAGAATGCCGGTTGGGGGAGGTCGTCCTCGCCGTCCGGGCCAGACATGGGTATCCGACCAAGAATAATTGACAGTCAATCGACGGCGGAGCAGCACCCCGCGGGTCGGTTCAGGGGCGAGCGCGGTGCATGGCGTCTTGAACCGTACGCGGACGGGACGCTCGATGACCAAGCGCGCGCCGACGTGTCTGGAGACGCCGCATCGCGCGGACGCGTGCGGAGTGCTCCAGACAACGGCGCGAGAGCGGTTCCGTGTCGCCCGGAACCGATGCTCGCTTAAGACTGGCGTAGAAAGCAGCCGGGCACCCGGCGGGCAAGCGACATCCGCTTTTCCGGGGATGCCGGGAGCACTTCCCGTTCAGACCGACACGATCCGAACCGCGCGGAATTGCTCGAGGGCCTGAAGCCGCAACCCGGTCCTGTCGACCAGGTGGACCACCTGGTCGGCAAAAGGGATTTAGCGGCGGGCCGTCGCGGCCACCTTGGCACGCGGCTTGGCGATCAGGCCTTCGCGCTGCGCCTGCTTGCGGGCGAGCTTGCGGGACCGGCGCACGGCTTCGTTTTCCTTGCGGACCCTCTTCTCCGAGGGCTTCTCGTAGGCCCGGCGACGCTTCAGCTCGCGGAAGATACCTTCACGCTGCAGCTTCCGCTTCAGAACCTTGAGGGCCTGGTCGACATTGTTCTCACGGACTTCGACTTGCAGGGGAACTCTCCTTTCAGGCGTTCGGATGGGTGCTGGTTCGGCGCCCTGCGAGCAATTTCTACGGAGCGGGTGATTCACCCGATCGGAAAAAGCCCCAGGTGGGCGTCAGACGCGACACGTCCGGTGGCAAACAAAAAAAGGCCCGGCCGGCTGGCCGGGCCTTTCAAAACCCGACAGCCGTATTAGGCGTTCGAGAGGTTCGTCGCGGCAGACTTGCCCGAGCGACGGTCCGGCTCGACGTCGTAGTTGACGCGCTGGCCTTCTTCGAGCGGCGGCATGCCGGCGCGCTCAACGGCAGTGGCGTGAACGAACACGTCCGGGCCACCTTCGGCCGGCGTGATGAAGCCGAAGCCACGAGTGTGATTGAAAAACTTAACGGTACCAGTAGCCATGTCGGCCTCCATTAGACAAAACGCAAAGATGCGTTCCCCTGCGCAACCATCGCGCAGGAACTTACCCGAATTCAGCTTTAACTTGGGTAGGCCGTTTTGAGCCAACACAGCAAGGCAGCGTGAAATCGCGACAAACGGTATATGAGCCTGTTCCGGCCGCTGGTCAATGCCGAAGGGCCATCAGATGGCGTTCTAGTGCAGCCATAGGCTGTCGAGGCGCACTCAATACGCCAGAACAGGGCCCGTAGAGATTGTCAGGGATCGGGCGCGCGGAGCGATTTGCTCCGCCGACATTTGACGAAAGCCCGCGGGTGCGGGAAGGTCCAGAACGGGTACAGTGTACAGGGCGATCGATGGGACCGGAACTGGATTTTGCGAGTTTCGCCAAGGCCGGTTCGGCAATCGCGCAGATGGCTGAAAAGCTGGAACTGTCGACCTCCGAGACGAGCCGCGCGCTGACGGCGCTGATGCCGGCCTTCGCCGTCGCCTACCAGCGCGCTTCGGCCGATCCGGAACGCTTCAAGACCGCCATCCAGAACGCCATGCCCGTCGGCAGTTTCGACGACGATCGCGAACAGCTGACCCGGGCCTTCTTCGGGCAGGACGAACTGGCGCGTGCCGTGATCGATCAGGCAGCCCGGTCGAGCGGCCTCGGATCCGACGTCGTGCGGACTTTGTTTCCGGCGGTGGCCGCCGATTTCGCAACCTCCCTGTCGCGCCGCAACGACCTCGGCACGGCGGGCGACCTGCTGATCGCGTTCTTCCGAGGCTATGCCCGGGGGCGATCGGGGGGCAACGGGCCGGTCACTTTCAATCCCTGGCTCGACGCGATGGCGGCATTCACCGACGGCTTCATGCGGGCCCAGGACGATTCGGGGCCGACGGTCGCCGCCAACACGGGCGCCATGCTCGAGGCACAGGCGAACGCGGCCTCCGCGATGGGCTTCCCCGACGTGACGACGTACCAGCGGATGTTCGATCAGTTCGCGGGCGCGGCCCTCAATGGTGACAAGCGCGGTCGGACCTAGCTGGAGCACGTCGCCTGCTCGGGGTTCGAAACAGGTTCCCGCATTGGCATCGCCCGGAGACGTCTCAAGCGACGATCCGGCGGCCGAGGACAGCGACGCAAGCGGCCTCCGTGACGGTGCCGAGGGAGCCTGAAAGCGCATCACGGCCGACGCGCAGGCATCGGCCGTGATGGCAGTGTTCGTGCGGGAGAGCCCTGACCCTCAGGCAAGGGTCCTGGATCTGCTCAGGCGCAGGCCGCGTAGTCCGAGGCGGTGTCGTCTTCCTTCACCGCGGCCGCACGCGCGGCCGCCTTGGCGTGAAGTTCGGAGCGCTCGGCCGCACGGCGCGAGACTGCCCGTATCCGCAGGAGCGAGCTCGGATCCTGGCCAGCCGGCGCCTGGAGTGCCCAGCGCACGTCGTCGCGGGTGACGCCGATGTCGCGCAGCATCCGGTCGTCGGCATCGATGAGAGTTCGCAGCGAACGGCGGCCGCGATACGCCCGTACCATCGCGGAGAGGGTTTTGCCGACGCGTGCGGCCATGCCCATCCGGTGATCGTTCCGCGCTTCGATTTCTGCGCTTATGCTGCTCTCACTCGACATTGTCCTTTTCCTTTTCGTCCCCTGTCGCTGCCCGTGATGAACCTCATCCGACGGCGACCCCGCGGTCCCGGCACACTCGCCCGGATACCGCCAAAACTGCTTCGGGCGTTTCCGAAGCATGCCAACTGCAACTCAGGGTGTTCTTGAAATGATCCGATTGCATGCATCAGTCCAGCGAATATATGTTATGCAATGGATCAATTACTTTGATGGTAGCGCCTATGAGCGGTCTCCTCGATCTCGACCAGCTGCGCACCTTCCTGGCGATCGCCGAAACCGGCAGTTTCACGCGCGCCGCGGAGGTCGTTCACAAGACCCAGTCCGCGGTGTCCATGCAGATGCGCCGGCTGGAGGAGCGGATCGGCAAGCCGATCTTCAGCCGTGACGGCCGTCAGTCGCGCCTGACCGAGGAGGGCGAGCGGCTGCTGCATTACGCCCATCGCCTGATCAAGCTGAACGACGAGACGCTGTCGTCCTTCGACGACACCGAGCTTGCCGGCCGCGTCCGGCTCGGAACCCCCGACGACTATGCCGATCGGTTCCTCCCGGAGATCCTGGCGCGGTTCTCCCGCTCCAATCCCCGCTCGGAAGTGACCGTCGTCTGCGCGCCCACGCCGATCCTCGTCGAAGCGATGCGGACGCGGGAACTCGACGTGGCGATCGTCACCCACGTCCCCGACCGCCGGCCGGGGCTTGGCGAGATCATCCGCCGCGAACCGCTCTTGTGGGTGTCTTCGGCCCGCCACAGCATCCACGAGGAGGATCCGCTCCCCCTGGCGCTGGGCCGTCCCACCTGCGACTGGCGCGGGGCGGCGATCGCCGCGCTGGAGAGCGTGGGCCGACATCACAAGGTGCTGTTTGCCAGCTGGAACTCGGCCGGCGTCGGCGCGGCGGTGATCGCCGGTCTTGCGGTGTCGGTCCTGCCGGAATCAGCCGTGCGACCAGGCATGCGGGTCCTCTCGGACGCCGAAGGCTTCCCGCGCCTACCGATGTGCGAGATTGCGCTGGCGCGCTCCTGGCACGACCGCTCGCCGCTGATCGATGCCCTGGCGGGCCACATCGTTTCATCCCTCGACAACCTTGCCGTGCCGGAAGTGGCGATGGCGTAGTCGGCCTCCCGCCGCTCCGCCGTCAGTTTCGCCAGCGCGCGCGCCGGGTCGCCGCTGAAACGCGGGTCGCGCACGGCGTCGATATCGGCCCGCGCGAGACCCAGGTCCTGCAGGAGGTGGTCGGGCAGGTCGCCGAGCCGCAGGGCACCGGAGCGATGCCGGCGGCGGCTGAGCCACTTCAAGGGACGCGTCACCCGCGCCCATGCATCACGCACCGCCCACAACTTCGCGGCGCTGTCTTCCACGCTCATCTCGATCGAAAGTCGCATGACGATTCTCCATGCGTTTTCTGTTTCTCATCGTGATTGAGCATGTGACATTTGCTATTGATCGCACAAACGAATGTTTTTAATATAACGCATCGTGAAACGCGATTGATTGAAGAGGGCGATATGCGAAGCCTCGATCCCGATCTCCTGCGGACCTTCATGGCGGTGGCCGATGCGCCCAGCTTCGCCGAAGCCGGCCTGCGCCTGAACAAGACCCAGTCGACCGTCAGCGTGCAGATGCGCCGACTGGAAGAAATTCTGGAAACGAACCTGTTCGAGAAGCGCGGTCGCCGAAGCGTGCTGACCAGCGCCGGCCAGGAACTCCTCGACTATGCGGTGCGCATCGTCCGGCTGAACGACGAGGCGGTGGGCCGCTTCGTGCGCCCGGAAATGAGCGGACGGATCCGCATCGGTTGCCCCGACGACTACGCCGAGTGCTATCTGCCGGAGATTTTCGGGCGGTTCGCCCGATCCTATCCGACCGTCGAGATCTCGCTGGAGTGCCAGTCCAGCGAGACGCTGATCGGGCGGGTGGAGGAGGGGTCCCTCGACATCGCTCTGCTGACGCTCGCCAAGCCCAACATCCGGGCGCGCGTGGTCTATCGCGAGCAGTTGCAGTGGATCACGGGGACCTGCTGCGAGCCGGAAAGTCAGTCTCCGCTGCCGCTGGCCGTCTTCGAGCCGGGCTGTGCCTGGCGCATGCTGACGCTGCAGGCGGTGGACGGGGCGGGGATCGACTATCGCATCGCCTATTCCGGGACAAACGCCGCGGCGCTGACGATGGTGGTCCGCGAGGGGCTCGCCGTGGCGGCGATCCCGCTCAGGATGGTGGGCGAAGAAGGCTTCCGGGTGCTGGGGCGCGCGGATGGAATGCCGCCGCTGGGATCGTTCGACATCGGGCTGATGAAGGGGGCGGAAGGCAACCCCATCGTCGATGCCTTCTACGACCATGTCCTCGAATGCTTCGGGCGCATGGAGACGATGGCGGCGGCCTGATCTCGTCCAGTTGCCGCCCGAGCGACGGACCCATCAATCAGGGCAGGGTGAAACGGCGCCATCGAGGAGGTCCTCGATGAACAGGCTGAGCAGCTGCGCCCGGCTCGAGACCTCGGCCTTGGCGTAGACCCGCGTCAGCTGGGCGCGCACCGTGCCGCTCGCCGCGTTCCGGATTGCGGCGATCTCCGCGACGTCGAATCCCTTGAGGGCGAGCATGGCGACCTCGGCTTCGCCCGGGGTAAGGCCCCACCGGTCGAAACGTGTTGCGATCAGTTCGGCAAAGGCGCCCGAGGCCGCCGATGCGGCAGCCTCGGCACGCCGGTTGCGTTCCAGGGTGCGCCGCATCTCCAACCCGCCGAACACGACCCCGACCGCGAGCGCGAGTGACACGGCCGCTTCGAAGACGGAATGGATATCCAGGCCCGCCCGGCCGAAGTCGCCGGCAACGTCGGCGATGAAGAACACCGCGCAGAGGGACTGCAGGACGATCAGTCCGGCGAGAACGGAGACGCGTCCCCCGCCGGACCCTGGTGGCGCGGCCACGCTCACGCGTCGTGTCGGGCGGGACGGCGGCCGGTGACCATCTGACGTGCCAGATTGGTGCGCGAAAGATAGGATTCCACCGCAACCCCGCCGATGTGAAGCGCGGCGAGAATGAGGATCAGGTTGGCGGCGATCTCGTGGATCTCCGCCACGAGGCTCTCCTCTTTCGCGCCGCGCTCGCCCTCGCCGTCGTCGTCGTCATCCCGGTCGCCGTCGCTGTCGGCGGTCGTCGCCTGGGAGAGGGTCTGCTCCTGGGAGGGCGCTTCGGCCGGCGGCAGCGGCGGTGGCCCCGCCATGACGATGCCGGTGACGATGATGACGGCGAGCATGCTCCACAGGGCATATACCATCAGCGATCCAAGCGGATTGTGGGAACGGTAGGAACGCACCCGGCCGGCGGCAAGATCGGCGGCATGGGAGCGGGCCCCCGACGCCGACGGCAGGAAGGACGAAAAGCGCGCTTCGGCGGGGCCGACGAAGCCCCAGACGACGCGCAGCAGCAGCATCGCCAGCGCGATGTAACCGATCCAGATGTGCAGCACCGAGCCGCCGTCGTCGATCAGTCCGTTCAGCAGAATGGCCAGCGCGACCACCCAATGGGTGATGCGGACGATGGGGTCCCAGATCCGTTCGGAATGCAGCTCGGCTTCGGCCATGGCAGACTTCCTCGGTTTCCGCCGGCCTCGGACAATCGCGATATCCGAGCGGCGTGGTTGCAGCCGGGCAGGGCTATTCCCCACCTCGGGCCACCACCTGCGCATCTACGCCGGCACGCTGCGATGCGAGCGCGGCTTATCAGCCCCCGAATGAGCGCGCGCTTACGAGGGTATGGCGCGTGAAGACCGGGGTCAGTAGATTGGAACGGCTATAAGGAGTATGCCCTACGCGGTGGGTTTTGCCACTGCGGGATTGGCCGAGCCATGCCAGGCCGGGGCGTATCCGGCGGCGAGCACGGCGATGGTCGAGGGCGGCGTCAGGGCATAGGCAAGCCCCGCGCCCGGACGCGGTCGTTCCGCGGCGTACCCGCTCCCGGACCACTTCAGGAGCCGGTCGCCCCTGACCGCCCACGCCTGCCAGATCGCGCCGGGATCGTCGGGGTCCGCTTCCGGCTTCGGAAGCGCGATCATCGTCCCGTCGGGGAGATCCGGAATGGGCTCCAGGAAATGGGGGCGCATGCCCAGGGGCGTTCGCTCGCGGTGGAGAATGCGGTCGATGTCGCCGGCCCGGGGCAAGCGGGGCAGCTCGTGCGCGCGCGCCCAAAGGTCCGCGAAGGAACGGGCGGCATCCCGCCGGCACTGGTAGCAGGGGCGATGGCCCGCAGTGAGCGCCGTCACCTCGTCGAGGAAGAACAGCTCGGTGTAGCCACGTCCCATCACCTCGCGCCTGCGGTCGCCGTAATGGAGATCGCACGTGATCCAGGCGCGAGAGGCCCATCGGCGCCCAGAGAGCAGCTTCGTCTCGGGATCGTGAAGCCGTCCGCCGCGGTTCCCCATCAGAAGCCCGCGCGCGGAAATCGCAACGATTTCGCCAAAGGGCGTGACGCGGTTCTGAAGGGGCATGGCGAGATGTCTCATAGTGCACACAATGCGCACTATGAGCTTAACAATATCCTAAGAATGCTGCCGTTTGGCGGGGTAACCCCTTGAAAACAAGGGATAGCCTGCCGCGGGTCAGATCGTCGAGGCCATGCGGGGCTGCTGGTTCTGGAGCACCACGACCTTCGTCCCGTTGGGGACCCGTTCGTAGAGGTCGATGATGTCCTCGTTCATGAGGCGGATGCAGCCCGACGACACGGCCCGGCCAATCGAGCTCTCCTGCGACGTGCCGTGCAGGCGGAACAGCGTGTCGCGGTTGCCCTGGTAGAGGTAGAGCGCGCGGGCGCCCAGCGGGTTGGTCGGTCCACCCGGCATCCCGCCCGCATATTTCGCGGCTTCCGGCTGGCGCGCGATCATCTCGGCGGGCGGCGTCCACGTCGGCCACCTCGCCTTGCGCTTGATCGTGGCGGTTCCGGACCAGGCCATCCCCTCACGACCGACGCCGATGCCGTAGCGGATCGCCGTGCCATCGTTGCCGACGAGATAGAGGAAACGGTTGGTGGTATCGACGACGATCGTTCCCGGCTCGTAGCCCACGGGCGCGCGCGTCAGCTGGCGGCGGTAGGCGACGGGAATGGCGTTGATGTCGGTGGGCGCAACGGCGAATGGCTCTGGCTTGGAGGGCGTCAGCGCCGGAACCGGCTGGTATCCGAGTGGCCGAGCCGTCGGCGCGGACATGCAGCCGGACAGGGACGCGGCACCCGCAAGGGCCCCGAGCGCAAACATTCGCCGTGTGAGCATTCACCAACCTCCAGAACGCGAAAACGATTATCGTCAATGGCATAATGGTTGGTGAGGCGAAAGGTTCGGTCCGATCACCGAATGCTGATCGGCGATCGTCCGCAGGTGCGCGTTCGACGCGAGGGGCTCCGGTCAGCGGCGGGCGGTGACGCGCTCGCCGATGGTGCACAGATCGCCCCCGTCGTTGGCGCCGGGCGCCGACGCCGTCGTGACAAGGGAGCCCGGCTCCGGCTCGGTGCCGACGACTTCGAGAACCATCTTGCGGCGGATGGCGGCCGCAAAGTCCTGGCGCGTCCGGATCGGGATCTGGAAGGACCCGACCCCGCCGATGACGCACTCGCTGTAATAGGCTTCCAGGTCCTCGACCACGGACCAGCGCTTGCCGTGTTCGTCGAGGATGATGGGCAGGCCGTTGATGGTGACACCGCGCGCAATGGCGAGCTCCCGCGCCTGGGTCACCGGACGGCCATGGTCGTTTGGCCCGTCCCCGGACACGTCGATGACGCGTCGCAATCCGTCGAAGGCGTTGCTGTCGATGCGGTCGACCGCGAACATCACCGCCTCGGAGATCGAGGTGCGCGTTTCGCCCCGGATCGGGGCGTCGTCGAGGGCCTTGGCGAAGGCTTCGGCGGACGCTTCGTCATGGATCAGCTGCCAGTCGATCAGCACCCGCTCGTCGCCGGCGGTGCCCCATTCCACATAGGTGAGTGCGATGCGGCCGATGAAACCGGACTGGACCGCCATCAGAAACTCCGGCGATCGGATCGCCTCTACATAGCCCCGGCGCTGAATGACCTGCTCCGCCATCGCCATGGACCGCGACACGTCTACGGCGAGCACCAGCTCGACATCGACCTCCTCGCCGGCATGGGCAGGCAGCGCGAAGGCGAGCGAGGAGAGGATGCAGGCGAGGGATAGCCCCGCGCAGCGGCGTCGCAGATTGCACCTCATACCCATCCCCTCTCAGGTCATGCGCACTCAATGCGCTAGATGAGCATGATTCGGTGGTCTTGCCAAAGGATAAGCGCACGCTGTGCGTTCACATGCGCGTGCGCACCTGGTGCGTATTCCGTTCCTGACGGTCGCGCGCGCAAAGGTGCCCGCGCGGGCACATGCCTTGGCTGGAAAGGTTGACTGCGCGCAGGAGGCGGGCCGGCGCTTGGGGGAGGTCGGGCGTCAGCCGACGACGATCACGTGCAGCGCGCGGGGACCATGGGCGCCGAGGAGCAGCGTCTGCTCGATGTCGGCGGACCGCGACGGCCCGGTGATGAAGTTCACCGTGCGCGGAAGCGCGTTGCCGAAGCGGCCTCGCATGGCCGCGAGCACCGCTTCCATGTCGCCGGCGATGCTGTCGGCGTCGACGAGGATGATCGCTTCTTCGGGGAGAAACGACACGGTGGTTGGGTTGTCGGCGCCGGAGAGCGCCACCGAGGTGCCGGTCTCGGCAATGCCGGCAAAGGCGTAGACGACGCCTGCGGTGTCGCCGTCCTCCGAGGGGCCGAGGCGCACCTGCAGCGACGGCGCGCGATCCCAGTCCATCTCGTCGAAGCGCTGATCGTTGCCGCGGCGGATCGCCGGGGGGAGGTCGCGGGACTGCAGTCGGCGTGCGAGGGCGGCGGGAACGTCGGCCCGGGACGCAACGCGATCGGTGGAGCCGGAGACGGCTTCGACCATGCTGCGGAAGAGGGCGATCCGTTCCTCGCCACCGAGCTGGCCGCGAGCCGGGATGGTGTGGTGGCCATGGGACGACAGGCGCTCGGCAACCGCCCGTCGCCGCGCCTCGTCGTGATTGGGATCGACGTCGAGCGCGCGCTGGATCTTGCCGATGATGTGCTCGCGCGCCTTCACGTGCGGGTCCTCGCCTTCCATTCGGCCATGAACGTCCGGGGAGCCGGAGCGGGCAGATCGCGGTGTCGGGTCCAGCCGCCGGCAAACGGCAGGCGGGAGAGGCGCCCGCGCGTTCCCCCGGCGAGGGACAGCGTGCGGGCGGCGAGGCGGGTGAGCAACCGGTACGCCTTCGGGCGACGGGCGAAGAACGCCCATGCGCCGAGCCCGTATCGCGCGGCGCGGGGCTGCAGGTGGCGGGCGAACTCGTCCTCGCGCCAGTGGCGCATCAGTTTGGGCAGGGGGATGCGGACCGGGCACACGCTTTCGCAGCGGCCGCAGAAGGTCGAGGCATTGGGCAGTTGCCCGGCCTCCTCGACGCCGACGAGGGAGGGGGTGAGCACCGCCCCCATCGGTCCCGGATAGACCCAGCCGTACGTGTGACCGCCGACCGCCTGATAGACCGGGCAATGGTTCATGCAGGCGCCGCAGCGGATGCAGCGCAGCATCTCCTGGAAGTCGGTGCCGATCATGCCCGAGCGGCCGTTGTCGACGAGGACGACGTGGAAGCCTTCGGGGCCGTCCGGGTCGCCCTCCCGGCGCGGGCCGGTGGCGAGCGTCGTGTAGACCGACATGTCCTGGCCGGTTGCGGAGCGCGCCAGTACCCGCAGCAGCGTGGCCGCATCCTCGAGCGTCGGCACGATCTTTTCGATGGAGGCCACGACGACGTGCGCGCGGGGCAGCGTCATCGTCAGGTCGCCGTTGCCCTCGTTGGTGACGACGACGATCGATCCGGTCTCCGCCACCAGGAAGTTCGCGCCGGTCACGCCGACATCGGCCGACAGGAACTTCTGCCGCAGGATCGTCCGCGCCTCGCCAAGCAGCGCCGACGGCTCCAGAAGGTCCCGCTCCTGCGGCAGATGCTTGTGGACGCGGCGGAAGTCGGCCTCGATCTGGTCGCGGTTGAGATGGATCGCCGGCGCGATGATATGGCTCGGCGCCTCGTCGCGGATCTGCAGGATGTATTCGCCGAGATCGGTCTCGAAGGGCTCGATGCCCTTCTTCTTCAGATAGCGGTTGAGCTCGATCTCCTCGCTCACCATGGACTTGCCCTTGGTGACCGTCTTCGCCTCGTACTCGCGGCAGATGTCGAGGACGGCGCGGCGCGCGTCGTAGGCGGTCTCGGCAAAGTGCACCGTGCCGCCCAGCGCCTCGACCTTTTCGCAGAACGCCTCGAGATAGAGGTCGAGGTGCGCGATCGTGTGGTCCTTGATGGCGCGCGCCTCGTCGCGCAGCGCGTCGAACTCCGGCAGGGCATCGGCGGCGCGCCGCCGCTTCTGGACGAAGCCATCGCTGATGTTGCCCAGCGCGCGCTGCAACTGCGCGTCGTTCAGGGCGCGGGTGGCGTTTTCCTTGAAGGCCGGGGAGGTGACGTCCATGTGCTACCCCTTCCTGGCCGCGGCGATCGCCGGTGCGTCGGCCATCCCCGCCAGCACCTCGGCGACATGGCGGACGGCGACCGGCGATCCCTCGCGCGCCAGCTTGCCGGCGATGTTCATCAGGCAGCCGAGATCGCCGGCCAGAACCGTCTGCGCCCCCGAGGCGGCGATGGCGGCGCACTTGCGGCCGGCCATCTCGTTGGAAATGTCGGGATACTTGACGCAGAAGGTGCCGCCGAAGCCGCAGCAGACTTCGGCGTCCTCCATCTCGGTGAGGCCGAGACCGGCGACCGAGGCGAGCAGCTTGCGCGGCTGGGCCTTGATGGAAAGCTCGCGCAGGCCCGAACAGGAGTCGTGATAGGTGACGGCCCCGTCGAAGCGGGCATCAACCGTTTCCACGCCGAGCACGTCGACGAGGAAGCTCACCAGTTCGAAGGTGCGCGCCGACAGCGCCTCGGCGCGGCCGTGCCACTCCGGGTCCTGGGCGAACAGGTCGGTGTAGTGCCGGGAGATCATGCCGCCGCACGAGCCGGACGGGGCCACCACGTAGTCGAAGCCCTCGAACGCGGCGATGACCTGGCGGGCGATCGCCGCCGTCGAGGCCCGGTCGCCGGAATTGAAGGCCGGCTGACCACAGCAGGTCTGGACGTCCGGCACCTCGACGATGCAGCCGGCGTCTTCGAGCAGCTTCACCGTGGCAAAGCCCACGGTCGGCCGGAAAAGGTCGACGAGGCAGGTGACGAACAGGCCGACCCGAAGCGGCTCGGGCGAGTTCTGGGTCGTGACGGGGTCGGTCATTCCGAGTGTCCACCGGCGGGAGTTGAGTCGGTCTTCGCGATTTCCGGGCCGCGGCGCCGGGCGGGTTCGGACTTGCCCCGGCCGCCTAGCGCGGCTTTCCGGGCAGCGGGTTTCGGGTTGAGCCGCGACAGCCGGCGCTCGGCGACCTCTTCCCAGGCGCCGACGCGCTGGATTTCGCGCAGGGTTCCCTCAACGTAGCTGATGTGGCCGCGCGCCGCGAGACGGGCGGCGTCCGGGTCGCCGGACATGATGGCGGAGTAGATGGCGCGGTGCTGCTCGAGCAGCCGGTCGCGCGCCTCGGCGCTCTGGTAAAGGCGCGCGCGGCTGAAGAACACGCCGTCGGCCAGCAGCCGGTAACAGCCGCGCAGCGTGTGCAGCAGCACGATGTTGTGGGCGGCTTCGCCGATGGCGTGATGAAACTCGACGTCGATTTCCGCCTCTTGCTCGAAGGCGCCGTTCTCGTGGGCGGCCTGCATGCTTTCGATGAGGTGGGTGAGGATCTCGCGGTCCGCGGTGGTGGCGCGTGCGGCGGCGAGCGCCGAGGTCACCTGCTCGATCTCGCAGCGAAAGTCGAGATAGTCGAACACGGCGGACGGATGGCGTCCGAACAGCCGCACGATCGGCTCGGAGAACACCGTCCCGATGACGTCGGCCACGAAGGTCCCGCCGCCATGGCGCGCGATGATCAGGTCGCGCTCCTCCAGCGTCTTCAGGGCCTGGCGGAGGATCGGCCGGGAAACGTCGAGCGTCTTGGCGAGGTCGCGCTCGGACGGCAGCCGGTCTCCGGTCCTCAGCACGCCCTGGAGGATCAGCTCTTCGATCTGGTGAACGATCGCGTCCGCGGTGCGGTTGTGCACGATCCGGTCGAATACCATGGCCGTTTGCGGTTCTTGTTCTTGGGCCGGCGCACGCGGACGATCCGCTCCAGCCCGGGCTCCCTCAGACCCCGAAGTATGCGGTCCGGACGAGAGAGGTCAACGATCTTGTCCATTGAAACGCAGCGACCCTTGGCATTTCGGGGGCGCGCCTCAAGCGCTGCGGCGGGAACTGCCACACGCAGGAGGCGCGGTTGGAAAACCGGCGCTTCCGCACAAAACGTTCGTGATTTCCGCTGGTTGGCGAGGCGGCCGATGCAAGGCGCTTCCTGGAGTTCGGCGGGGTTCCGGAATGCGCGTGTCCCGCTTCCCGATACAGCGCTTGACTCCGGTGGTCGGTCCGGCGAACCATTCCAGCCAGGGTTGCGATGGGGGTGATACACCCTTGCGTTGCTCCGGGGGAGACGGCGGCACGAGGCGGGACCAACCTGCCCGGCAGTCACGTCGGCGGCCCCCAAAGAAAAGCAAAAAAGACATTCCAAGGGAGAGAAGCAGCATGCACGTTGCAAAGAGAGTTCGAGGTGCGGGCGCATTTGCGTTCGCCGCCGCCGTCGGGGTTGGCGGGGTTCTCGCCGCCGCGACCGCAGCCGATGCGGCAGAGCGGGTCCGCTGGCCGATGCCCATGTCGTTCGCATCGACGCTGACGGCGCTCGGCGACACGGCGCCGTGGGTCGCCGACCAGATCGACAAGATGAGCGACGGCAAGATCAAGCTTGAGGTGTTCGAGCCGGGCAAGCTGGTGCCGGCGCTCGAGATCTTCGACGCCGTCTCGGAAGGCAAGGTGGAGTCCGGCTACGCCTGGATGGGCTACGAGCAGGGCAAGGTCCCGGCCTCGGCGCTGTTCGGCGCGCGGCCGTTCGGGCTGGAGCCAGACCAGTACGCCGCCTGGATGTATTTCGGCGGCGGCGATGAGCTCGTGAAGGAGCTCTACAAGCCCCACAACGTCTATCCGATCTTCTGCGGCACCATCGCACCGGAGGCGGCCGGCTGGTTCACCTTCGAGATCAAGAGTCTCGATCAGGTGAAGGGGCTGAAGTTCCGCGCCGCCGGCCTCGGCGGCAAGGTGATGGAGAAAGTCGGCGCCTCGGTCACGGTGCTGCCCGGCGGCGAGCTCTACCAGGCGCTCGAAAAGGGCGTTCTCGACGGCACCGAGTTCTCGCTGCCGACCGTCGACGAGCAGCTCGGCTTCTACAAGGTCGCCAAGTTCTACCACCTGCCCGGCTGGCATCAGCCGTCGACGAGCCAGTACCTCTACGTGAACCTCGACGCCTGGAACGGGCTCGACGGGACACAGCAGGCGATCATCGAGACGGCCTGCGTGGCCGGCGTTGCGCACGCGATCGCCAAGGCCGAGGCGCTGCAGGGCGCGGTGCTCAACCGCTTCCAGAGCGAACTCGGCGTGACCGCCGTGCGGCTTCCGGACGACGTGCTCGAGGCCCTGCAGGTCGCGTCCGAGGAGGTCTTCGCGGAAGAGTCGGCCAAGGACGAGATGTTCAAGAAGGTCTACGAGTCCCAGCTTGCCTTCCAGAAGGAAAACAAGGGCTGGCATGAGATGGGCTACCTGCCGCGCGACTGGCCGGTCGAGCCGGCGGCCAACTAGCGCCTCACAGCTCCGGGCCTCCTGCGCCCGCACGGGTGCGGGAGGCTCTCCCCTTCTTGTCGATCAACGTTCTGCCGCCGGGTGACCTGCCTGTCGGCCGGTTGATCTCGCCGGGATACGCCTCGTGAGCGACGAACACGACCGCATTCTCCAGGCGGTGGCGGCTGCCGAGCACGGCTCGGTGGCCATCCCGCTGCCCGAAACCCGCCTCTCGCGGGTTCTCGACGCCGCCGTCAACTTCATCGGCCGCACGATCTCGTGGCTTTGGGTGATCCTGATCGCGATCATCCTGGTCAACGTCATCCTGCGCTACGTCTTCAACGAAGGCTTGATCATCTTCGAGGAGCTGCAATGGCACGTCTACGCCATCGGCTTCATGATCGGGCTGTCGTTCGCGGTCGTCGCGGACCGCCACGTCCGTGTCGACGTGCTCGCCGAGCGGAGGAGCGTCCGCTGGCGCGCCTGGGTCGAGCTTTTCGGACTGCTCCTGTTCCTGCTGCCGTTCTCGATCCTCATGGCCATCGAGGCGGTGCCGTTCGTCATGCGAGCCTGGGACATGAGCGAGGTGTCGGTCGCGCCGGGTGGGCTCAGTCACCGCTGGGCGCTCAAGTCCGTCATCGTCATCGCCTTCGCGCTGATCGCCGTTGCCGCGTTTTCCCGGCTGTCGCGGGTCACGTCGTACCTGTTCCGCTTTCCACGCCCGCTGGACCCGCGCGATCCCTAGCCCCTGGCTGGAGACGCGCCGCCCGAGGCACGAGAGGCGCCATGGAATCCTACGAAATCATCGTTGTCTGCCTGCTGGGGTCGTTCATCGTCCTGCTCATGACGGGGTTTCCGATCGCGTGGATCCTGGCGGGCCTCGCGCTCACCTTCACTCTGATCGGCATTGCCGGCCCCGAATATTTCGACATCGACACCTACTTCCTCGACTCCTGGTCCGACTTCGCGATCGTCGTGAACCGAACCTGGAACCTGATGGAAAACTGGGTGCTCACGGCGCTGCCCATGTTCATCTTCATGGGGCTGATGCTGGAGCGGTCGGGGCTCGCGGAATCCCTGATGAAGAACTTCGTGCAGGTGTTTGGCCGGTTCCGCGGCGGTCTCGCCATCGCGGCGATCCTGATCGGCATCCTGTTCGCCGCTTCCACCGGTATCGTGGGCGCATCGGTGGTGCTGCTCACCGTGCTGGCCATGCCGATCATGCTGGAGCAGGGCTATTCCAAGAGCCTGGCGGCCGGTGTGCTGGCCTCGTCCGGCACGCTGGGAATCCTCATTCCGCCCTCGATTATGCTGGTGATCATGGCCGACCAGCTGTCGCTGTCGGTGGGCGATCTGTTCCTCGGCGCGGTGATGCCGGGGCTGATCCTCGGCATCCTCTACATCGTCTACGTGCTGATCGTCGCCGCGGTGAACCCGAAGGCGGCGCCGGCGCCGACCCATCTGGAGCCGCTCACCTTCTCCGTCATCATCCGCACGCTCGTCTCGGTGCTGCCGCCGCTGATCCTGATCTTCGCGGTCCTGGGGACGATCTTCTTCGGCGTCGCCACTCCGACGGAGGCGGCCGGCATCGGTGCCTTCGGGGCGATCGTCCTGGCGCTGGTCAACGGGCGGCTGACGATGAAGGTGCTGCGCGAGGTGAGCACCGAGACGACCTACACCACCGCGTTCATCTTCGGCATATTCCTGGGGGCCACCGCCTTCGCCCTGGTCATGCGCTCGCTCGGCGGCGACCAGTTCATCGAGCACATCCTGTCGTCGCTGCCGTTCGGCGCCAACGGCATCGTCATCTTCGTGCTCGTGCTGGCGTTCCTGATGGGCTTCTTCCTGGACTGGCTGGAGATCACGCTGATCTTCCTGCCGCTGATGGCGCCGGTCATCATCGGCCTTGGCTTCGATCCGGTCTGGTTCACGGTGATGTTCGCCGTCGCGTTGCAGACGTCGTTCCTGACACCGCCGGTCGGCTTCTCGCTGTTCTACCTGAAGGGCGCGGCGCCGCCGGAGGTGACGACGATCGACGTCTACAAGGGCGTGATCCCGTTCGTGATCCTGCAGCTCGTTGCGCTGGGGCTGGTGTTCGCGTTCCCGCAGATCGTGCTGTGGCTGCCGGCCCAGGCCTACTGACCGGTCGGCTTCGGCCGCACGCCCATCCGCAGCCGGACCTCCGCCGGCACGCCGTACTCGTCCATGAAGGACTTGGTGCGCCGCAGGCCCATCAGTTCGCGCTGGACCACGATGTGCCAGAGCGCCTCGCCGGCCGCGGCGACGATCGGATCGCGTTCGGAGGGGACCGCATCCGGGGTCCGCTCGTCGAACGCCGCCAGCGCCGCGAGGCGCTTTTCCAAGACCTGCAGAAGGCGGCCATGGGTGCCCGCCATCTCGCCCCGGATCTCGTGGTCGAGCGCCTCCTCGAATGCCGTCATCTGCGGCTTGGGGGCGAACGCCTTGGGCGGACGGACGGACATTGGCGGGCTTTCGGCTGACGGACTTTGGATCTCGTGCCCAAAGTGTGGGACCGCCCGGCGCCGCGCAAGGGTGCCGCATCGCCGCGCACGTGGCGAGGGGGGGTGCCGTTGATGGATTTCTCATTCTTCGACCCTATGCTTCTGCGCGGACGTCATGGAATGCGGCGCACCGACAGGGGAATTTCAAATGCGGACCTATCTGCCGGCCTTTCTCGGCCTCGTCGGCGCACTGACGCTGACCGCGGAACCCGTCCAGGCGAGCTTCGCCTCGTGCGTGTCGGGCCTGAAACAGGCCGCCGTGCGCGCCGGCATCAGCCCGCAGCTGGCCGCGCGCGCCCTCGACGGGGCGAAGCCGGACGAAAAGGTCGTGCGCTTTTCCGGGTCTCAGCCGGAATTCCAGACGCCGATCTGGGACTACATGGCCTTCCTCGTCGACGAGCAGCGGGTGCGCGACGGCCAGGAGATGCTGCGCAAGTACGACCGCGTCCTGCGCCAGGTCGAGAAGACCTACGGCGTCGACCGTCACGTCGTGGTCGCGGTGTGGGGCGTGGAAACCGACTACGGCCAGACGGTGGGCGAGTTCTTCCTGCCCCATGCGCTAGCCAATCTCTCCTGCCAGGGGGGGCGGCGCGCCGACTTCTGGCGCGGCGAGATGATCGCCGCCCTGTCGCTGGTGCAGAGCGGCGACCTGGAGCTGGACGAACTGGTGGGCTCGTGGGCGGGCGCCTTCGGCCAGACGCAGTTCATTCCGTCGACCTACAAGCGTCTGGCGGTCGATTTCGATGGTGATGGGAGGCGCGACCTCGTCCGCTCGGTGCCCGACGCGCTGGGATCGACGGCGAACTTCCTGCGCAGTGCCGGCTGGCAGCCGGGCGAACCGTGGATGATCGAGGTGAAGGTCCCGGCCAGCTACTCCGGTCCTTCGGGACGCACGCGCACGGCATCGCTGTCCACCTGGGCGTCGCGCGGTGTGGTGCGCGCCGACGGATCGGCGATCTCCGGCGGCGGCTCGGCGGGGTTGCTGCTTCCGGCCGGCCCCACCGGGCCGGGGTTCCTGGTGTTCCGGAACTTCAACGCGATCTACTCCTACAATCTCGCCGAATCCTATGCGCTGGCCATCTCCCATCTGGCCGACCGCATCGCCGGCTATCCGGCGTTCCGGACGCCATGGCCGACCGACGATCCGGGACTGTCGCGCGCCGAACGCCTGCAGCTTCAGAAACTTCTGAACGCCAAGGGTTTCAACGCCGGCACGCCGGACGGTAAGGTCGGGCCCTCGACGCAGGCGGCGATCGCCCGGGCCGAGGCGCATTACGGGATGGAACAGACCGGGCGGGCCGGACGCAAGATCTACCAGGCGCTCGGAGGCCAGGGAAAGACCGGCTCCGGCTTCAGGATGCCCGCGTTCCTCCGGCCGCTCACAGGACAAAAGGATTGACGATGAAGATCAAACGCGCGGGCTCGGAACCGTCCAAGGTGCCGTCGGCCGATTATTTCACCGGCACCGTCTGGCAGGATCCGATCGCCAACGTTCCCGAGCCGGGGCGTGTCCGGGCGTTGCTCGTCACGTTTGCGCCGGGTGCGCGCACCAACTGGCATACGCATCCTTACGGGCAGACCCTGTTCGTTGCCTCCGGCGTGGGCCGCTGCCAGTCCGATGGAGGACCGGTGCGGGTCATCCGGCCGGGCGATTCCATCTTCTTCGAGCCCGGAGAGCGGCACTGGCATGGTGCCGCTCCGGACGCCGGCATGAGCCACATCGCCATCCAGGAGGCAAAGGACGGCGAGACGGCGTACTGGGAAGAGCCGGTCTCTGACGCCGACTATGGCGCCGCGCCGCAGGACTGACCTCAGCCTGGCCCGCGCGTGGTGATCCCTGCGCGGGCGGGGAGGATGCCTTTCGGGTATCCATCGGGCGTCGGCCGGGCGCCACGTCCGGATCTGAAGTGTGACGGGGGCTGAAGATATGGCGACGGCGACGGTGACGCCGCGTGAGCGCAACCGCGCGCTGGCGCTGGGCAGCCTCGGGGGCGGCCTCGAATTCTACGACTTCGTCATCTACGCGGTGTTCGCGGATACGATCGGCCTGGTGTTCTTTCCCGGTGGCGATGCCCGGGCGCGGCTGCTGGCGGCCTTCGCGGTGTTTGCCGCCGGCTATCTCGTTCGGCCGATCGGGGGCATCCTGTTTTCCCACTACGGGGATCGCTATGGCCGCAAGGCGATGTTGCGGCTGTCGATCTTCGGCATGGCGGGCGCCACCATCCTGATGGCGCTGCTGCCCGGCCACGCGGCGTGGGGCGTGACCGCCACGGCGATCTTCGTGGGTCTGCGGCTGGTCCAGGGGCTCTGCCTCGGGGGAGAGATTCCCGGCGCGATGACGCTGATCACCGAGACGATGCCGCATCGGCGGGGCCTCGCGTGCGGGATCCTGTTCCTGATGATCAATGTCGGGTTGGTGCTGGCCCAGGCGGTCCAATGGACCGTCCTGCAGACCATGTCGCCCGGCGAGGTCACCTCGGTCGGCTGGCGTATCGCCTTCCTCGTCGGCGGCGGCATCGCCCTTGCCGGCTTCTTCCTGCGGCAACTGCTCGTGGAAAGCCCTGCCTTCGCGGCGCTGGACAAGCAAATCCACGCGCTGCCGATCGCCACCCTCGTCAGGGACCATCCGCGCGCGATCCTGAGCGGGCTCCTGGTCACGAGCCTCGGCGCGGCGACCGTGTCGCTCCTCTATCTGTTCATGAACAGCTATCTGACCCAGTTCCTCAAATACGGAACGACCACGGCCGCGAGCGCCGGGCTGGTCGGCATCGTGCTGTTCTCGCTCCCGATGCCGCTGGCGGGCCATGTCGCCGACCGCTTTGGCCTGAAATGGCCGAGCGTCGTTGCCGCACTGCTGCTCGCCGCGGCCGCCATCCCGATCTACCAGTGGATTGCGTCCGGCGAGACCGGCGCACTGCCCGCGCTGGCGGTGATCTCCGTCATCGCCGCGTTCGCCTGGGGCATGGGGCCGGCGGTGCTCACGGCGATCTTCCCCACCGACGTGCGCTATACGGGGATCGCGTTCGTCTACAATCTCGGCTTTGCCGTCATCGGCGGGCTGACCCCGGTGACCGCGACCTACCTCATCGGATCGACCGGCAGCGTGATGCCGCCCGCCTATCTCCTGGCAGCCTTTTCCGTGCTCGGTGCGATCGGTGCGCTGACAGCCCGCATTCTGGCGGTGCCTGTCGGCCGGCGCTGAGGCGCGTTGCGGCTCCAGTCGCATACGCCCGTGGTCCGGTCCATCTGGTCGTCTGGAGATTCAGCTTGCACTGCGCTTCTCGTTTCACTTTCGTGAACGATGGATCAGGCGAGCACAGGAGAAACGGGTTGGATACGCTGTCTCGGATGTCTGCCTACGTGTCGGTGGTCGATGCGGGGGGCTTCTCGGCCGCCGGCCGCAAGGAGGGGCGCTCCAAGGCGATCCTCTCAAAGTACGTGGCGGAGCTTGAGGACCGGCTGGGGGCGCGGCTGCTCAACCGGACGACGCGCACGTTGTCGCTGACGGAGGCCGGGCAGGCCTACTACCGCGAGGCGGTGGAGATCCTGCAGCGCATCGCCGAGCTGGAGGCCTCGGTCCAGGACACGCACCTGGAGGTGCGCGGCGTGTTGCGGGTGGCGGGGCCGCGCACGCTGGGCGAGGGACCGATCATGTCCGCGATCATGGCCTTCGTGCGTGATTCCTCGCAGATCAAGCTGGACCTTCATCTGGAGGACCGGTTCGTCGACCTGGTCGAGGAGGGGTTCGACGTCGCGGTGCGGGTGTCCGAACTTGCCGATTCCAGCCTGATCGCGCGCCGGCTGGCCCCGTTGCGCATGGTGGTCGCGGCGAGCCCGGGCCGGATCGCCGCGAGCGGGCGCCCGGCTCATCCAGGCGAACTGTCGGACCTTCCGTGCGTCATCGACAGCAACGCCCGCTGGCGGGCGAACTGGGGTTTCGTGGTCGACGGCGCGCGCCAGACCGTGCCGGTGAAGGGCAGGGTGGAGGCCAACAGCCCGATGGCGGTGAAGATGGCCGCGCTGGAAGGGATCGGCTACGCGATGCTGCCCTATGCGGTGGCCCGCGAAGACATTCTGAGCGGAGCGCTGGAAATCGTGCTGGACGATTTCGCGTGCGACGGGGCGGCGATCTATGCCGTCTATCCGCACCGCCGGCATCTTTCCGCCAAGGTCCGGGCGTTCGTCGATCACCTCGCGACCTGGTTCGCGGAACCCGCGAACCTCGAGGCAATCGGCGGGTAGCAGCTGTCCCGACGGCGCGCGTCAGGCGGCCTTGCGCGCCGACGCCCGGTCGAGGCGCGTCCGCGCCATGTCGTCGGCGATCTCCCCGGTCGGCCGCTTCTCGCGGTCTGCGCGGGCAAAGATCGCGCTGAGCGTCTTTCCGATCGCAGCGACGTGGTCGAGCACGATGTCGTCGGACCCACCCGGCCGGGCCAGCGCGATCGAGATCACCCCGCCGGCATTGATGGCGTAATCCGGCGCATAGAGGATGCCGCGCTCGACGAGACGGCGGCCGTCCTCCTCAGTTGCCAGCTGGTTGTTCGCGGCACCGGCGACGATCGGCGCGCCAAGGGCGGGGATCGTCGTCTCGTTCAGCCCGGCGCCGAGCGCACACGGGGCGAAGACGTCGGCCTCGATCCGATAGGCCTCGTCCGGATCGACTGCGCGCGCGCTGAACGCTTCCTGCGCCTTTCGGACGGTGTCCGCGTTGAGATCGGCGACGACAAGCTCGGCGCCGTCGCCGGACAGGCGTCTCGCGAGATCCCATCCGACGTGGCCGAGGCCCTGGATGACCACGCGTCGCCCGGCCAGATCACTCGAACCTGTGCGATGGGCCAGGGCCGCCCTGATGCCGTGATAAATGCCCAGCGCCGTATACGGGGACGGGTCGCCTAGGCCGGTCGCGGCGGTGCCGCGCGCATGGGCCGTCTCCCGGGCGGCCTGCTCGATGTCGTCGGTCGAGATGCCGACATCCTCCGCCGTGATGTAGCGGCCGCCGAGCGCCTCGACGTAACGGCCGAACGCCCGCATGAGCGCCGGTGTCTTGCCGCTTCGGGAGTCCCCGATGATGACGGCCTTGCCTCCGCCGAGGTCCAGGCCGGCGAGCGCGTTCTTGTAGGTCATCCCGCGCGACAGGCGCAGGGCATCGGTCAACGCCTCGGCTGGACTGGCGTAGTCCCACATCCGGCAGCCGCCCAGCGCCGGGCCGAGCCGCGTGTCGTGGATCGCGATGATGGCCTTCAGCCCGCTCGCCGCGTCCCGGCAGAACACCACCTGTTCGTGATCGTCGAAGGCCGGGTCGTCGAATACCGCGCCGGTTGTCTCGTGCGCGCCCATACCGTTTACTCCCTGTTCTGGTGCGGGCTTCTCCAATGCGGATTATTTTGGTTCGGGAAGGCGGGATTTCATGATCGATTCCCCGTTCCCTCGGGCCAACTTCGAGAAAATGGTCCGCACTTTGCCTCTATTGAGGAAGACAATTCCCCCTTTCCATCCCCGCACCCCGGCGGGGTCTTTCTCCCGCCACGGTCCGCGCTAGAAAGAGGGCAGATTGCGAGACCCCGCCCGAGGACAACGCCGCATGCGTATGGCCGTTCCCCGTCTGATTGCAGGACTGCTGATGGTCGTCGCCTTCGCAGAGCGCGCCGACGCGCACCCGCATGTCTTCGTGGAGGCCAAGAGCGAGCTCGATTTCGACGACACGGGAAAGCTGACCGGCGTGCAGCACGCCTGGCGTTTCGATGGCCCGTTCTCGGCCTTTGCCGTGCAGGGTCTCGACGCCAACGGCGATGGCGAGCTGTCCCATGACGAGCTCCGTGAGCTCGCGCAGGTCAACGTCGACTCGCTCAAGGAGTACAGCAACTTTACCTGGCTCACCCGCGACGGGGTGCAATTGCCGTTCGGAGAGGCCAAGGACTACTGGCTGGACTATAGCGGCGGCCGGCTGACCCTGTTCTTCGTGCTGCCGCTGATGGAGCCGGTCGCTGTCGCCGGCACGAGCGTCACCGTCGATGTCTACGACCCGGAATATTTCGTAGCCTTCGAGATGGTGAAGGACGAACCGTTCGGGCTGGTAAACGCACCTGCGGGCTGCACGATGGCCGTCCAGCTTGCCGGCGAACTCGATCCGCTCACGGCGGCGCAGCTCGCGACCATTCCGGCCGACCAGCGTCAGGTGCCCGACACCTTCCAGCAGGCGATCGACGACCTCGCCAACACGGCGCTGGTGACATGCCCGTGAGCGTTGGTGGACGTCGCGCGGCCGAAGCCACGCTGGTCGCAGGCCTCGTGCTGGTGGCTTTGCTGGGCCCCGCCATGGCGGCCGGCGGCCCCTTTGGCGTCGGCGCGCCTGAGCCGACCGCTGCTCCGATGTCCGGTCCGCTCGGCCCGGTCTTTGCCTGGATCGCCGCGTGGCAGACGAGCTTCTACCGGCTGCTGACGGACTCGATCGCCGAAATGAAGGCGAGCGGCGCGGCGCCGTGGCTGCTCATCGCGCTCTCCTTCGGCTACGGCGTCTTTCATGCTGTCGGGCCGGGCCACGGCAAGGCGGTGATCTCCTCCTACATGATGGCCAACGAGGCAACGGCGAAACGCGCGCTCGGACTGTCGTTCGCAGCCTCCGCCGTGCAGGCGACCACCGCCGTCGTGCTGGTCCTGGTGGGGGCGCTGGTGCTCAACGTGTCGAGCATCGCCCTGTCGCGATCGGTCGAGACCATCGAAGTCGTCGCCTACGCCCTCGTCACCCTGCTCGGCGCCGTCCTGGTCTGGCGCAAGGTCATCGGGCCGCTCGTCGGTCGCCGTCGCAGGGCAGGCCCTGCCGCGGTATCAGGGCCGCTGTCGGCGGCGGTGGCGGCCGAGATGCCGGCTGACGTGCCGCACCGGGGACACGATCATTCTCATTCTCATTCGCACCACCACCACCACGGCGATGCGGAAGCCTGCGGCTGCGGCCATGTGCACGCGCTCGATCCGGCCACGGTCGCGCAGGCCGGCACGGTGCGCGAGATGGTCGCGGCCGTGCTCTCCATCGGGCTGCGCCCCTGTACCGGTGCGGTGATCGTGCTGGTCTTCGCGCTTGCCCAGGAGCTTCCCATGGCCGGCATCGTATCGGCCTATGCGATGGGGCTCGGCACCGCGGTGACGGTATCGGTGCTGGCGCTGGCCGCGGTCGGCGCCAAGGGGCTCGCCATCCGGCTTTCCGGGCCGGACTCGCGGCTTGCCGCGCGCGTGCACGCCGGGATCGAGGGGGTGGCGGCGGTCATGGTGCTGGCGCTCGGCGCGCTGCTTCTTGGGGCCACCCTTTCCGCGGCCTGATCCGGTGCGGCCGCGACCGCGTTAGGGCCGGGTTAACCAGCCCTCTTAGGCGGATGTTTGCCCGCGCGCGGTCTCCTGCGGGCATGAGCACATGTATCCCGATCAACTGGAAGACCTGCGCCCGGGCCGTTGTCGTGCTCGCGGCCGTCGCCGCGATCGCCGCCGGCTGCTCGCGCGGACCCCAATACGGTGAGAAGCGGGAGGCGTGGCGGTCCATCGCCGAGCGCAACTGCATCAAGGCCGGCCGGGTCACCCCGTCGGCCTATGTGGAAGAGCGCCCGCGCATCCGCGTCGGTGCCTGCGGGGCCGACCATCCGTTCAAGGTGTCGGCCGCCGAGGACGGAACGGTGGGCCTGTCGCCGTCGGCGACCCTTGCCTGTCCGATGATCCCGGCCGTCGACAACTGGCTCGCGAAGTCCGTCCAGCCGATGGCCAACGCGCTGTTCGGCTCGCCCGTCACCGAGGTGCGCGTGGCGGCGTCCTACGGATGCCGCACGCGCAACAGCAAGCGCGGCGCCCGGCTGTCGGAGCACTCCTTCGCGAATGCCCTCGACATCTCCTCGTTCCAACTCGCCGACGGGCGGACCATCACGGTGAAGGACGGCTGGAAGAGCGACAGCTCCGACGCGATCTTCCTGCGCACGGTGCACGGCGACGCCTGCAAGGAGTTCACGACGGTGATCGGGCCGGACGGCGACCGCCACCACACCGATCATCTCCATCTGGACCTGGCCCGGCACAACAAGGACGGCAGCTACCACTACTGTGAGTAGCCAGGCCTGTGCGAGGTCCGGCCGGTCGCCGGGGCTGCCGGCCTGTGGTCAGGCGGCGGCCTGGAGCAGCGGGTAGCCTTCCTCGACCAGGTAGGGGCCACCGCCCATCGAGGCGCGCGACGAGAACAGCACGAAGCGCGATGCGGTGAACGTCGGGACCTGGAAGTCGCCCCTCAGCGACAGCCAGGTGGCGACCTCGCGTGCCGAGGAGCCTTTCACCCGCGCGATGGTGACGTGCGGGGTGAACTTGCGCCCTTCGGGCGGCAGGCCGATGCGCTGCAGCAGCCGCTCCTGTTCCGCCTGAAGCTCCAGCAGGGCCGGGTTCGGCTCGACGCGCGCCCAGATCGAATGCGGCTTGCGGGAGCCGAAGGCGCCGAGGCCGGAGAGGCGGATGTTGACCTCGGTGCGCCGGACGTTGTCGAGCATCGCCGCGACCTCGTCGGCCGTGCGGTCGTCGATGTCGCCGATGAAGCGGAGGGTGATGTGGTAGTTCGCGGCGTCGATCCAGCGCGCGGATCGTAGACCCCCGCGCAGCTGCGAAAGCCTCATGCGGACGTCCGGCGGGATTTCAAGCCCCGTGAACAAGCGTGGCATGGGTGAAAATCTCCCCCGCTTGTGGTCGCGGCGCCGACTGATTCGACGCCTGCACCAAGTGTTGAGGACAGTGCGTCCGAGCGCAAGACGTGCGGGCGTTCCCGCACAGCAGCGTGCGGAAGATGCGGGACCTATGCATCACGGGCGACGAAGGCGTCCACCGATCTGTGGTGACGGTGGTGGGTGCCTGCACGCGCTGGTCGCGGGGGCAGGTCGCGCACAAAAAAGGCGCGGCCGTTGGGCCGCGCCTTTCGCATGAAGTGTCAGGTCGGAAATTGCGGGATCAGTTCCGGTTTCCGAACAGCTGCAGCAGCATCATGAACAGGTTGATGAAGTCGAGGTACAGGCGCAGCGCGCCCATGATCGCCTTCTTGCCGGAGACGGAGCTGTCGTCGCCCGCGTAGTACATCTCCTTGATCTGCTGCGTGTCGTAGGCGGTGAGGCCCGCGAACACGAGCACGCCGATCACCGAGATGGCGAACTGCATGGCGCTCGAGGCGATGAAGATGTTCACCACCGAGGCGATGATGATGCCGATCAGGCCCATGAACAGGAAGGAGCCCCAACCGGAGAGGTCCTTCTTGGTCGTATAGCCATAGAGGCTGAGGGCGCCGAACGACGCGGCGGTGATGAAGAACACCCGCGCGACCGACTGGCCGGTGAAGACCAGGAAGATCGAGGAGAGCGACAGGCCCATCAGGGCGGCAAACACCCAGAACGCCAGCTGCGCCGACGCAACGCTCATGTGCTGGACGCGGAAGCTCAGGAAGAACACCATCCCGAGCGGCGCGAGCATAACCAGCCATTTCAGCGGTGAGGCGTAAAGCGCGACGCCGAAGCTCGTCAGGTACATGCCCTGGCCGATCTGTGCGACCTGGCCCCCGGTCATCTGAGCAGCGGACCCGGCATCGCCGGTGATCGCGAGGTAAGCGGTTCCCAGTGCCACGAGACCAGTCACGAGCAGGCCTACAGCCATCAGGTTGTAGACTTTGAGCATGTAGGCCCGAAGGCCCTGGTCAATGACGCCGGCCTCGGCGCGGCCGGCGGCGTAGCCCTGAGACCGCGCGTAAGCATTCCGGTCGAAGGTCGACATCCAATTCCTCTCCACGTCTTCGAATACGAGGGGAGGGCAGCGGCCCGTCATCGGAACACTCCCCCCCTCCATGGCGAATATGGTTGGCGGGCATTCCGACGACAAGACGCAAAACGTCACGCCAGAAGGTTATTCGGGGCCGATTGGGCCCCGAATGACGCGGTCGTGATCAGGCGGCCCGCGCGAGGTTGCGCAGGACGTAGTGCAGGATGCCGCCGTTGACGAAGTAGTCGAGCTCGTCGGCCGTATCGATCCGGCACAGCAGCGGCACCTCGATGGTCTCGCCGCTGGACTTGGTGATGTGGGCCGTCAGCACCGCGCGCGGCTTCAGACCGCCGGCCAGGCCGGTGATCGAAACGGTCTCGTCGCCTGTCAGCCCCAGGCTCTTCCAGCCGTCGCCCTCCTTGTTGAAGACCAGCGGGAGGACGCCCATGCCGACCAGGTTCGAGCGGTGGATGCGCTCGAAGGATTCGGCGATGACGGCGCGCACGCCCAGGAGGCGCGTGCCCTTTGCCGCCCAGTCGCGCGACGAGCCGGTGCCGTATTCCTTGCCGGCGAGCACGACCAGCGGCACATCCTCCTCGGCGTAGCGCATCGCGGCGTCGTAGATCGCCAGCTGGTCGCCCGACGGATGGTGGATCGTCACGCCGCCTTCGACGCCCGGCACCATCTGGTTCTTGATGCGGATGTTGGCGAAGGTGCCGCGCATCATGACTTCGTGGTTGCCGCGGCGCGAGCCGTAGGAGTTGAAGTCGATGGTCTCGACGCCGTGCTCCGACAGGTAGCGACCGGCGGGCGAGTCCTTCTTGATCGAACCGGCCGGCGAGATGTGGTCGGTGGTGATGGAATCGCCGAACAGGCCCAGCACGCGGGCGTTCTCGATGTCCTTGACCGCATCCGGGGTCATCGACATGCCCTCGAAGTAGGGCGGGTTCTGAACGTAGGTGGACTTGCCGTTCCAGGCGTAGGTGAGCGATCCGCCCTCCACCTTGATCGACTGCCAGTGCTCGTCGCCCTTGAAGACGTCGCCGTAGCGATCGGCGAACATCTCGGCGTTGATGTCGGTGCGGACGATGTCGGCGATCTCCTTGGAGGACGGCCAGATGTCCTTCAGGTAGACCGGGTTGCCGTTCTTGTCGGTGCCGAGCGCGTCCTTGGTGATGTCGACGAGCAGCGAGCCGGCGATGGCATAGGCCACCACAAGCGGCGGGGAGGCGAGGTAGTTCGCCCGCACGTCCGGGTTCACGCGGCCTTCGAAGTTGCGGTTGCCCGACAGCACCGAGCAGGCCACCAGGTCGCCGTCGGCGACGGCCTTGGAGATTTCCTCCGGCAGCGGACCGGAGTTGCCGATGCAGGTCGTGCAGCCGTAGCCGACGAGGTTGAAGCCGAGCTTGTCGAGGTCGTCCTGCAGGTTCGCCTTGGCGAGGTAGTCGGTGACGATCTTCGACCCCGGGGCGAGGGAGGTCTTCACCCACGGCTTCACCGTCAGGCCCTTGGCGACCGCGTTGCGGGCGACCAGGCCGGCGGCGACCATCACGCTCGGGTTCGAGGTGTTGGTGCACGAGGTGATGGCGGCGATGACAACGTCGCCGTGGCCGAGATCATGGTCGCGGCCCGGAACCGGCACGCGCTTGCCGATCTCCTCGGCCTTGTTCCATTCGGTACCCATGGCGGTGCCGAAGGCGGACTTGGCGTCGGTCAGCGTGACGCGGTCCTGCGGACGCTTCGGTCCGGCGATCGACGGCACGACGTCGCCGAGGTCGAGGCCGAGCGTGTCGGTGAACACCGGATCCGGGGTGTCGTTGGTGCGGAACATGCCCTGGGCCTTGGCGTAGGCCTCGACGAGCTCGACGCGGCCCGGATCGCGACCGGTGGAGCGCAGGTAGTTCAGGGTCTCGTCGTCGATCGGGAAGAAGCCGCAGGTCGCGCCGTATTCCGGCGCCATGTTGGCGATGGTGGCGCGGTCCTCGAGGCTCATGGAGGAGAGGCCCGGGCCGTAGAACTCCACGAACTTGCCGACGACGCCCTTCTTGCGAAGCATCTGGGTGACCGTGAGCACCAGGTCGGTGGCGGTCACGCCCTCGTTGAGGGTGCCGGTCAGCTTGAAGCCGATGACTTCGGGGATGAGCATGGAGATCGGCTGGCCGAGCATGGCGGCCTCGGCCTCGATGCCGCCCACGCCCCAGCCGAGAACGGCGAGGCCGTTGATCATCGTGGTGTGCGAATCGGTACCGACAAGCGAGTCCGGATAGGCGATCTCTTCGTCACCGTCCTTGCGCGACCAGACCGTCTGGCCGAGATATTCCAGGTTCACCTGGTGGCAGATGCCGGTTCCGGGCGGGACCACGCGGAAATTGTCGAAGCCGCCCTGGCCCCACTTCAGGAACTCGTAGCGCTCGTTGTTGCGCTCGTATTCGCGGTCGACGTTGGTCTCGAAGGCCATCGCGTTGCCGAAGGCGTCGACCATGACGGAGTGGTCGATGACCAGATCGACCGGCACCAGCGGGTTGATCTTCGTCGGGTCGGTGCCGAGGGCCTTGGCGGCGTCGCGCATGGCGGCGAGGTCGACCACCGCGGGCACGCCGGTGAAGTCCTGCATCAGCACGCGGGTCGGGCGGAAGGCGATCTCGCGGGACGACCGCTTTTCCTTCAGCCAGCCGGGCATCGCCTTGATGTCGTCGGCGCTGACGGTCCGGCCGTCCTCATAGCGCAGCAGGTTCTCGAGAAGCACCTTCAGCGAGAAGGGCAGCTTCTCGACGTCGTCCAGCCCGCCCTTCGCGGCGTCCGGCAGGCTGTAATAGACGTAGCTGCGGTTGCCGACCTTGAGGTCTTTGCGGGATTTGAAGCTGTCGAGAGAGGAAGCGGTCACTGGACTTACCTTCGGTTTGCGGTTTGTCGGTCGCGGTCGCATCACATGACGCGCGCTGCCGTCGCGGAAAGAAAAAGCGCCGACCGATGGACCGGCCCGGAGGGGCGATCGGAGGCGCACTCGGGTCGGCAGCGCCGAAGTTGGGAAGGCGCCGACCGCCAGTTGCCTGCCGTATAACCAATTTTGTAGACCGGTTCTAGATCGCCAAGCGTTGCAGACGCCGCCACGACGGGGGCATTGTCCGTCCACGATGGCCTCCTGACCCTCTGACCGGGACTTCAGACATTTCCGCGAGCCCCACATTTGCGCCGATCGAGCGGCTCGAAATCCGCGACCTCGCCGTCGATCGCGGCGGCAGGCGGGTGCTGTCCGATGTGTCCGGTTCGGTCGCGGCGGGAACCGGCATCGCGGTCACCGGCCCCAACGGCACCGGCAAGTCGACGCTGCTGCGCGTGCTCGCCGGGCTGTTGAAGCCGGCCGAGGGATCGGTCGAGCTGGTCGGCGCAGACCCGGAGGTGCCGGCCACTGCGCACGTCCACTATGTCGGTCACCTGGACGCGGTGAAGACCCAGGAGACCGTGGGCGCCAACATGGCGTTCTGGGCCCGCTGGCTCGGCGGCGATGCCGATCCCGATCTTCTCGAGGATGCGCTCGCCGCCTTCGGTCTCGATCATCTCTTCGATCTGCCGGCCCTCTTCCTCTCCGCCGGCCAGCGCCGACGCCTGGCGCTTGCGCGCCTCCTGTCCGCGCCGCGCGCCGTCTGGCTGCTCGACGAGCCGACGGTTGCCCTCGACGCCCGCTCCGAAAGCCGGTTCGCCAGCGTGATGGAGACGCATCTGGACGCCGGAGGCATCATCGTGGCGGCGACCCACAGCCCGCTCGCCGTGGCACGGCTGGCGCCGTTTCCGATCGCCGCGGAGAGGCCGTGATGCGCGCGCTCGCCGCCCTGTTCGCCCGCGACGTCCGGCTGTCGGTGAAGGCCGGCGGTGGCGCGCCGATGGGCGTGCTCTTCTTCCTCGCCGTGGTCACCCTGATGCCGTTCTCGATCGGCCCGGACCTGCCGCTGCTCGCCCGCATCGGACCGGCCGTCCTGTGGATCGGCGCCCTGCTGGCGACGCTTCTCGGACTCGACCGGATGTTCCAGGTCGATCAGGAGGACGGCACCATCGACGTGCTGCTGACCGGCGGCCATGCGCTGGAACTCGTCGTGCTGGTGAAGGCGGCGGCTCATTGGGTCGCCACCAGCCTGCCGCTGGTGATCGCCGCCCCGTTCATGGGGCTGCTCCTGAACATGGATGCGACCGCGATAGGCGCCGTGACGCTGACGCTGATGATCGGCACGCCGGCGCTCACCCTGATCGGTACCATCGGCGCCGCGCTGACCGTCTCGCTCCGGCGCGGCGGGGTGCTGATCGCGATCCTGGTGCTGCCGCTGGCGGTGCCGACGCTGGTGTTCGGGGTCGGGACGGTGCTTGGCGCGGTCACCGACCCGGCGCCGTTCCTGTCGCCGCTCCTGATCCTCGCGGCCATCTCGCTGGTGGCCGGGGTGATCGGCCCGATCGCCGCGGCGGCGGCGTTGCGCCAGTCGGAGGGCTGATAGGTGTGTCCCGCGGCAAGCCACGCTGGCGAAAGATCGCAAGCATGTGACGGTACGGCGCTTGCGCCGCGATCCGGCACCGGCAAAGTGTCATCCGTGTTTCGGCGGACTTGACGCCAACCGGGCAAAGTCGCACCTGCTGCGCTGAATCTAACCGAGAGATGAAGTTGGCCAACGTTTCCGCCACCTCCCAGTCGACCCTGCAGTCGCTCGCCAATCCGACCCGGTTCGTGGCGATCGTCGACGGCGTCCTGCCGTGGCTCCTGGGTGTCACCCTCGTCCTCTTCGCCGTCGGCCTTCCGCTGGCCTTCTTCATGGCGCCGGCAGACTACCAGCAGGGCCAGACCATCCGGATCATGTTCGTGCACGTGCCGGCCGCCTGGATCGGCATGTTCTGCTACGTCGTGATGGCGTCGGCGGCGCTGGGCAGCCTCGTCTGGAAGCATCCGTTGGGCGACGTTGCGGCGCGCGCGGCCGCTCCGATCGGCGCGGCGTTCACGCTCATCTGCCTGGTCACCGGCTCGCTGTGGGGCCGGCCAATGTGGGGCGCGTGGTGGGTGTGGGATGCTCGGCTGACGTCGATGCTCGTGCTGTTCCTCATGTATCTCGGCCTGATCGCGCTCTGGCACACCATCGAGGACCCGATCCGCGCCGGCCGCGTCGCCGCCATCCTGATCCTGGTGGGGGTGATCAACATCCCGATCATCAAGTTCTCGGTCGACTGGTGGTACACGCTCCATCAGCCGGCAAGCGTCTTCCGCTTCGACGGTCCGACGATCTACGTCACCATGCTGATCCCGCTTCTGGTCATGGCGGTGGCGTTCATGGGGCTGTTCGGCGTGCTGCACCTCATCGCCATGAAGAACGAGATCCTGCGCCGGCGCATTCGTGCGATCGGCATGCGCGCGGCCTACGAGGGCCGTCGGGGAGAGGGCTGATGGCCGGCGTCGATCATCTCGGCTTCATCGTCGCGGCCTACGCGGTGACCATCATCGTTCTGGCGGTCCTGATCGTCTGGATCGTCTGGGACGGCCGCCGCCTCAGGCGCCAGCTTGCCCGCCTCGAAGAACGCGGCTATGGCGGCCGCCGCCGCAAGCCGGAGACGTCGTCATGACATCGGTGGAAGAGAACGGCGGGACGCCCGCCGGGCGGGTGGAGACGCGCGATGAACCCGGCGCGCCCAAGCCGACGCGGCTGTGGGTGGTGCTGTTGCCGCTGGTGCTGTTTCTGGCCCTGGCGGGCGTGTTCCTGATGCAGCTCGTCTCGGGCGGCGACCCTTCCAGGATACCCTCGGCCCTGATCGACAAGCCGGCGCCGCAGACGGCGCTGCCGCCGCTGGCCGGCCTCGCGGTCGACGGTGCGCCGGTCCCCGGCCTCGACCCCGCCGACTTCGCCGGCAAGGTCACGATCGTCAACGTCTTCGCATCCTGGTGCGCCCCCTGCCGGGTCGAGCACCCGCTCCTGATGCAGCTCAAGGCGGAAAGCGGCGCCCGCATGGTGGGCATCGACTACAAGGACCAGCCGGAGAACGCGCTGCGCTTTCTCGGTACCTTCGGCCTGCCTTTTGATGCCGTCGGGGTGGACGCCGACGGCCGAGCGGCCATCGAATGGGGTGTCTACGGCGTGCCGGAGACCTTCATCGTCGGGCCGGATGGCCGGATCCGCTACAAGTTCGTCGGCCCGTTGACCGAGGAGGCGATCGCCGGCCCGTTCGGCGAGGCGCTCGCCGCGGCCCGCGCGGACGCATCCTGACGGGGCGGATGCCACGGCCGGTTGATCTTTTGCCGCGTCCGCCGTCATTCTGCGCGCCATGAGCGATACCGAGCCGAAGCCCGATTTCCGCTACCTCACGCCCCACGGGGAAGACCGCGAGCGCGCGGTCTGCACCCATTGCGGGTTCGTGTCCTACGAGAACCCGAAGATCGTGGCCGGTTCGGTGGTGCGCGCCGAAGGCAAGATCCTGCTGTGCCGTCGCGCGATCCATCCGCGCAAGGGCTTCTGGACGATCCCGGCGGGCTATCTCGAACTCAACGAGTCGCCCGAGGAAGGCGCCCGCCGCGAGGCCAGCGAAGAAGCCTGCGCCGACATCCGGCTCACCTCGCTGCTCGCCGTCTATACGATCCACCGTCTGTCGCAGGTGCAGATCATCTACCGGGCGGACTTGGAGGGCTCGTTCGCGGCCGGTCCGGAAAGCCTGGAGGTCGCGCTGGTCGACTGGGATGACATTCCCTGGAGCGAGATCGCCTTCCCCTCGGTGACCTGGGCGCTGCATCACGACCGGCACGTCCTGCAGGGCGCGGCGCAGCCCCCGTTCGCCAACCCGGACGGGGCGACCGGAGACCTCGCGTCGTTCGTCGCCAGCCTCGGCGGATCGGATGCGGGAGCTTAAGCCTTGTTGGAAAAGGACCTTTTGTTTCAGACGGATAACGTATGTGCGGTCGGATATGAAATCCGGACGTGGTCGGTGTGATTTGACCTCGCGTCACCCGACCGTGACTCGCTATTGAGCGGCTCCATCCGTAGGCTGCCGGGATCGAAGCGGCTGCGGTGATGCCCTTCCGGCAAGCAGACCCAGACGGGAAACCAACTCACATGGTCGGACGCAAAGCGGTGCTGTTCCTCGGCCTCGCCCTGATGGCCTTCGGCCTTCCGGCAAAGGCCGACGATGGGGCTTCGAAAGGGCCGGCCGTGGTGGAGCTGTTCACCAGCCAGGGCTGCGCCTCCTGCCCGCCTGCCGACAAGCTCCTGGGTCGGCTGCTCGCCGACAGGAACGTGATCGCGCTCACCTATCCGGTGACCCTGTGGGATTATCTCGGCTGGCCCGACACGCTCGCGAGCCGTGAAAACACCGAGCGTCAGTTCGCCTATGCGCAGGCGCGCGGCGACAGCGCCGTCTACACGCCGCAGGTGGTCGTGAATGGCCGCGAGGACGTGGTTGGAAACAACGAAAGGGCCGTGCGCCACGAGATTGACGGCCAGACCGCGCAAGGGCTGGCACCGTCCGTCCGGGTTGGCCTGGAGCGCAACGGCTCTGTGCTGGAACTGCGGATCGGCGCGGCAAAGCCGGGTGCGCCGAAAGCCTCGGCGACCATCTGGCTCGGGTCGATCACGCCCGAGGTCAAGGTCGACATCGGCCGTGGCGAGAACTCCGGCCGCTCCATCGTCTACCACAATGTCGTGCGCTCGCTGCGGGCGGTCGGCATGTGGAAGGGCGATCCGGTGTCGATCGACATGCCCGTCGACGAGATCAGCCGGGATGGCGGATCGGCGTGCGTGGTGCTGGTCCAGCTCAACGCACCGGCCGGGCCGGGCGCCATCATCGGCGCGGCGACCGCGAGCTGGCCGGCGCCGGTCGCCAACGCGAGGGTCACGCGCTGATCCTGCTCCGTTCGAGGCTCGATCAGGCGGAGAAGCCACCGCTCGCGAGATAGGCCTTCTCGGCCTCAGTCGTCTCGCGTCCCAGCACATCGTTGCGGTGAGGGAAGCGGCCGAACCGGCGCACCGCGTCGAAGTGGATCAGCGCGTAGTAGTAGGTGTCCTGGACGCCGGCCGCCCGATAGAGGTCGAGCGAGCGTTCCTGCATTTCCAAGTCCTCCGAGTGCATGAACGGCAGGTAGAAGAACCCCCGAGCCGGCATCGGGTAGGCCTTGTCGCAGCCGCGCGCCAACGCGCGCTGCGCCACCGCCAGGGCCTTGGCATCGGTCGCAAACGCGCGTGCCGAGCCACGGTGCAGGTTGCGCGGGAGCTGATCGAGCAGCAGAAGCAGGGCGAGGGTGGTGACGGTGGTCGCCTCCCATCCATCGAGCTCGCCGCGTGCGGCGCGTTCGTGCAGGTCGCGGAACTGCTCGCAGGCGGCGTCGAAAGACGCTTCGCCGCTGTACCAGGACGAAGGTCCGGCCGCCCACCAGAAATCCAGGAGCGTGAGCGCCTCCTGCGGCAGGTCTTCTTCCGTCATCGGCAGATCTCCATGGGTATGCGTTCATTCGGGAGCCGGCCGCCCAGGTGGACGATCCCGATCGGCGACGCGCGATCCTGAATGAGGTCGTAGATTCGGCCCCGTCCGGAGCGGAGTGCCCGGACGAAACGCGGCCTGGTCAGAGGCGCAGGGCGCCCGTCTGGACGCGACTATAGAGGTCGGGGTCGATGCGCACAAAGCCGCGTGTGGCCGGGTCGGCGACGAACAGCGGATCGTCGACGCGCGACGGGTCGTAGCCGTCGTCGACCAGATCGATCTTCCGCTGCTTCAGAGTGCTGGTGGTCTCCAGCGTCTGGCGGAATCGCAGGAACAGCGGCCGCGCATAGTCCGGCAGCAGGTCGGCCAGCCGCGCGGGCAGGCTGGCGAGGGCGAAGGTATCGTCGACGACCAGGGCGGCCATCCCGGCACGGCCGTCCCGCCCCGGGATCTCCACGCCGTAGACGGTGGCCTCCTGCACGCCCGGGATCGAGCCGAGGATCTGCGCGACCTCCGTCGTGGACACGTTCTCGCCCTTCCAGCGGAAGGTGTCGCCCACCCGGTCGACGAAATAGAAGTAGCCGAGCGCGTCGCGGCGAACGAGATCGCCGGTTCGGAACCAGCGGTCGCCCCGGCGGAACACGTCGCTGGCGATCTTGCGGGAGGTCTCCGCGGCGTCGGCGTAGCCGTCGAACCGCTGGCTCGGCTTGTTGGGATCGTCGAGGATCTCGCCGATCATCTCGCCGGCCTCGTCCGGCTCGCATCGAATGCAGAAGCCGTCCGGACCCCGCTCCGGACGTCGGGTGAGGGGATCGAAACGGACGACTTCGATGGAGAAGATCGATTTCGCCCAGCCGGGAATGCGGCCGATCGCGCCCACCTTGCCGTCGAAGTTGAAGAGCACCGCATTGCCCTCGGTGGCGGCGTACCATTCGAGGATTCGCGGGATCGCGAACCGTGCCTGGAAGGCTTCCCAGATGTCCGCGCCGAGGCCGTTGCCGTCGACGATGCGCAGCCGGTGCGCGCGCTCCTTCGGGTGCGCCGGCGCGTTGAGCAGGTAGCGGCAGAGTTCGCCGATATACTGGAAAACGGTGCAGCCGTTGTCGGTCACGTCGTCCCAGAAGTGGGCGTTGGAGAACCGCTCCGCGATGAACACCGAGCCGCCGACTGTCAGGGTAATGCCGACGCCCAGCACCCCGCCGGCCGAGTGATAGAGCGGCAGGCAGATGTAGATCCGGTCGCTCGGGCGCGCATCCACGGCGGCGGAGAACCCGTTCATGATCGCCTGGACGCGGTAGTGGTTGAGGTTGGCCGCCTTCGGCAGGCCGGTGGTGCCACTCGTGTAGATGTAGAGACAGCGATCGTTGATGGTCAGCGGCGTGTGCTCGGCGGGCTCGAGCGGGGCTCCGGAGAGGGCGTCAAGGGCCGTGCCGAGCGGCTTGCCGGCGGCCTCGTCCACCGAGCCGTCGGCCAGGATCCAGACGTCCGGCGGGCTCTCGACGAGACCGTCGGCGGTCCGGTAGGCCTCCAGCAGCGCCTCGTCGACGATGGCCAGCTTCGGCTCGACGATCGCCAGCGAGTGGGCGAGCGCATCGTGGCGCAGATGGGTGTTGATGAGCGCCGTGACGCCGCCGGCCCTGGCGACGCCCAGCCAGACCGCGAGGTACTCGGGGCGATTGGGCATGAATAGCGCGACGCAGTCGCCCTTGGTGATCCCCCGGGCCCGCGCCCAGCGGGCGTATCGGTTGGCGCGCGCGTCGAAGGCCGCAAAGGTGTAGCTCTCGGCATTCGACAGGAGGGCCGGACGATCGGGGAAGCGCCGTGCAAGCTCCTCGACATGGTCGCACCATGTCCTGTCCGGCGTGCGGGCGATCGGCTTCACGCGCCGCAGCGCCCTGAGCGCGCCCGTGAGATAGGCCCATTCGCTGCGCAGTCGAGCGAGCATTGGCGTTTCCTGCCGCCGGCTGCGCTTTCGAGCGCGCTTGGTATGCCGTGCGGTCGTTCCCTCGAGCCCCTCTCGACCGGACGGTGACATCCGGACGATCGCGACAGGCTCTATCCCTGCCGCCGACTATGGCAGACGATCAGGATGTGGGAAGGCGAATTCGGTTTGACGCCGGGCACGTCCTCGTGTGGTGGTGGGGCCATGAGCACGCACGCACCTATCTCCGACGCAGCCGGAATGCCGCCCGCTTCGGGCGAAACCGCGCTCGACCTCAGAGGCCTGAACTGCCCGCTGCCGGTGCTCCGCCTTGCCAAGGCGCTGAGGGGAGCCGGGCAGGGCGCGCGCTTCCGGGTGGCCGCGACCGATCCGCTTTCAAAGCTCGACATCCCGCACTTCTGCCGCAGCAATGGCCACGCCGTGCTGGAGAGCCGCGAGAGTGACGGGGTGTTCCATTTTCTGATCGAGGCGGGAGCCGAAGCGGCCAGGGCCGACCCCATCTGACCGCTACCGTCCCCGAACGCCCGGGATCGAGAGGGGATTGTCGAGGAGCGCGGCGGCGTCCGGCGTGTCGATCGCCGGCTTGCCGGTGAAGGCGTCGAACAGCGACCGCACGAAGCCTTCGGGCAATCCGTCGACGATGAAGACCAGGCGGGAGGTGCGGCTCGCGTCCGGCCATTCCGGCAGCCGCACCGGCGGGTGCAGCACGTGCTGGACCGCGTGCAGCACAAGGGGCCGCTCCGGATCGTCGGCAAGCTGCACGATGCCCTTCACCCGCAGCAGGCTCGGCCCGTGGCTCGCCACCAGCAGGTCGAGGAACATGTCGAGGGCGCGCACCTCGATCGGCCGATCGGTCTCCAGCGTGAACGCGCGCACCCTGTCGGAATGTCGGTTCACCGGGTGCGCATGCGCGTGGTGGTGATCGGCATGGCCCTCGTCGTGCGCGTGATCAGCGGGCTCCTCGGCCTCGCCGAACCACCTGGCCACGTTCACCGCGCGGGTTTGCTCGTCGTAGAGCCCAGCGCCCAGCAGCGCCGGCACCGCGGCCTCTCCCTTGGCGGCATCCAGAATGCGCGCCAGCGGGTTGATGGCGCGGAGGCGCGCGCGCAGCGCATCCACGGCCGGATCGCCATCCGGCACGAGGTCGGTCTTGGTGAGCACGATCCGATCGGCGACGCCGACCTGGGCGAGGGCCTCCTCGTGCGCGTCCAGGGTGGCCATGCCGTTGACGGCGTCCACGAGGGTGACGACGCCATCGAGCCGGAACCGCTGGACGAGATAGGGGTGCAGCATCACGGCGTGGAGGATCGGGCCGGGGTGGGCCAGCCCCGTCGTTTCGATCACCACCCGCGACAGCTTCTCCAGCCGTCCGTTGTCGAGACGGCGCAGGAAATCCTCCAGCGTCGAGACCAGTTCGCCGCGAACCGTGCAGCACAGGCAGCCGGACGACAGCTCGATCACGTCGTCGGCGATGTTGGCCACCAGCAGGTGATCGAGGGGAATGTCCCCGAACTCGTTGACGATCACGCCGGCCTGCGCGAGCTCCGGGGCAGCCAGAAGGCGGTTGAGCAGTGTGGTCTTGCCGGCTCCGAGAAAGCCTGTGATCACGGTCAGCGGAATGGGCTGCAGGCGCTCTGATCTGGGGGCCGGCGTGGTCACCGCGAAACTGTCCTTCAGGGGCGAAGCGCTCTGGTCCGCGCGGGTGATGCGGGTTGGCTCTGGCACGGACGTCGGAGGCCGCCTCCTGGCGAGGCGGCGGCTCGCGGGCCGGGTCGCTAGTCGGCCGGCTTCGGCCGCGGGAACCAGGACACGGCCAGCTCGCCCGGCTGGGCGGGGACCGGATCGGAAAGACGCTCCGGTCCATTGTCCGCGGCGGACGCTCTGGAAACCAGCGCCAGCGAGTTGGACGCAGGCGGGGTCTCGGCGGTCTCGGTGGTCTCGACCGGCGCGCTGTCGGAACGCCGGATGCTGGCCGCGATCGCCATCACCTCGGCCGGGTCGATCCGGTCGGCGGAGACCATCACTGAGAACAGCGGCCGAGGCCGGGGAACCGGGATCGATGCGGCGGAGACGGTTTCCAGCTCGCCGCTCTCCTCGTCCAGGGCGACCTGCGGGCCGGTGGCGCCGCCCATGAAGATCTCCGTCGGCGGCGCAACGGTCAGGTCGTTGCGCAGATAGGAGATCACTTGGCCGCCCGAACTGCTCAGCAGCACCGGCTGCTTGCCGCCGGGCAGAAGCTTGGCGAACGGGTCGCGGCTGTTGGCGGCGTAGGCGTTCGCCACCTCGTCCTCGTCGAGTTCGTCGTAGGCGACGATATTGGAGCGGTCCGAATAAGCCGTCTTCGGGCGCTTCCCGCCACAGACGATCGGCCTCAGGTCGACGGGCGTTCCGGCGGTCACTGAGGCCTTGCGCAGGTCGTCGAGGCTCTTGCGGTTGCCCGACAGGAAGCCGGTGCGGGTGCGGAAGCCGACTTCCAGCAGCTTGGCGGTTTCCTCGTTGCGTTCGCGCGACGTGTAGCCGCCCAGCACGATGGCCGCGATCTCCCGCCCGCCGCGCTTCGCCGTGGCCGCAAGGTTGAAGCCGGACGCGCAGATGAAGCCGGTCTTCATGCCGGTCGTGCCGGGGAAGTGGGCAACGAGATAGTTGTGGTTCTTGTAGATGTGGCTGCCGAGCTTCAGCGCGGTGATCTGGAAGAGATCGTCGTACTGGGGAAACTCCTTGCGGATCTGGGTGACCAGGATCGCCAGGTCGCGCGCCGACGACACGTGGTTCTTGTCCGGCAGGCCGTGGGGATTGGAGTAGTTCGACTGGGTCATGCCGATCCGGCGCGCTTCCCGATTCATGGCGCGCACGAAGTCGGCTTCGGACCCGGAAACGGCTTCGCCGAGGGCCACGGCGACGTCGTTGGCCGACTTGACCATCAGGATCTTCAGCGCGGTGTCGACGGTGATGACGCTGCCGACCGGAAAGCCCATCTTGCTCGGCGGCGCGCGCAGCGATTCCGCCGAGATCACCACCGGCGACTTCAGCGTGATCCGGCCTTCCTTGATCGCCCTGAAGGTCACGTACACCGTCATCAGCTTGGTCAGCGAGGCGGGATACCAGGGCTTGGTGGAATTGTGCTCGTCGAGGATCGCGCCGGTGTTCACGTCGAAGACGAGGTAGGATCCGATATCTGCGCGCGCGGGTCCGGCAACGGCGGCGCTGACGAGAAACACCAGCGCGGCGAGCTTGCGAATCCGGCTCAACAAAGCTACGCGGTCAGGCAAGAGTCTGCTCCTCGAGCATGAGGGGTCGCGAGCGTGCGCAAGGCCAAGGCCGTCATAGCCGATGACGCTTCTGGACGCAAAGTATCCATCAAGTCTGCGGAAAACGGCAGCCCAACCCGAGCCATGAATTCCGCGCCGATATGGCAAAAGGAGGGCGGGCCATGACCGCGACCCGCGAAACGATCGAGACGAAACTGACCGCGGCGCTTCAGCCGAGCGAGATCGAGATCGTCGACGAGTCGCATCTGCATGCCGGCCACAGCGGCTGGCGCGAGGGCGGCGAGACCCATTTCCGGGTGCGCGTGGTGTCGGAGGCGTTCGCCGGAAAGAGCCGTGTCGAGCGCCACCGGATGGTCAACGCCCTGCTGGCCGACGAGCTTGCCGGCGGCGTCCACGCGCTTGCCTTGAAGACCCTCGCTCCCGGCGAATAGGGAGCGGCTCGAGGGACGGTTCCGGCGCATTCGGGTGCGTCTCGGCTAGCCTGAGCGGTGCCGGCGGCGGTCGCGTACATGGTCCGCGAGCAGGCGCGGAAGCGTCACGATGATGCGGCCGTAGCGCGGCGCCAGACGGCGTGGCTCCTGCAGGGTCCGCCACGCCCATTCCAGTCCCGACACCTGCATCCAGCGCGGTGCGCGCTGGACATCGCCGGAGAGGAAGTCGAGGCCGGCGCCGATGCAGATGGCCACGCCGCAGTCGAGCCTGTCCCGGAAATTCGCCGACCAGATCTCCTGGGTGGGAGGGCCGAGCGCGACGAACAGGATGTCGGGGCGAGCCCGCGCCACGATATGCGCTGCCTCTGCCTGGGCCTCCGGGTTGGATCGGAACCCGAAGGGAGGGGAGTGGCGTCCGGCGACCCGAAGCCCCGGCGCGATTTCCGCGAGGGAGGCTTCGGCACGCGCGAGCCGGTCCTCCGTGGAGCCGAGCAGGAAGACGCTCAGCCCCTCCCGAACCGCGGCGTGGCACAGCGGGACGATCAGTTCGGAACCGGAAATGCGACCGGGCAGCGGGTCGCCCGACAGCTTGGCGAGCCAGACGAACGGCATGCCGTCCCCGACGACCAGGTCCGCGTCGGCATAGGCCCTCCGGAAGGCCGCGTCCGACCTGAGCTTCATCACGTGGTCGAGGTTGCAGGTGAAGACGAGCCGGGCCGGCCGCTCGCGCGCCCATCCGGCGATGCGCGCGATTGCGGCGTCGAAGTCGATCGCGGCGACGTCGATCCCGAACAGTCGGACGGTCCTGGCCTGATGCATGTCGATCCGGGGCGAATGTGAAGTCCGGGGATGGCGATCGGTCTTGTGCCGGATATCCGCCCGAAATGTATAGTTAATACATTGCTGTCATGAACGGGAATGTGCCGCGTCGGCCGCCGTTCGGAAGGGCGGCCAGAGTGTTCCGTCCCGAGGTGCGCGGGACCCGCAGGATCGCAGATGGACGAAACATCCGACATCCGGCGAGGATCTCGCCCGGCTGCCGAGCGTTCGAGTGAGAACGAGGGGGTGCTCACCAACCCCTTGCTCTGGTTCGCCCGCATCCTGCGTCAGCGGCTCTGGCTCATCGTTGCCATCGTCATCCTCGGCACCGGCGCCAGCGTGGCGCTTGCGCTGTCGCTTGCGCCGAAGTTCCAGGCGTCGGCGATCGTCGAGATCGACCCGCGCTCCGAGCAGGTGCTTGCGGCATCCGACCAGAACCGGAACGCCGTTCCCTCCGACATCGTCACCGAGACGGAAGTCCAGGTGATCGGCTCGCAGGCGATCCTGTCGCAGACGATCTCCAACCTGAATCTGGAATATTACCCGGCGATCAATCCCGCGCTGGGGACGCGCACCGGCCTGCTGTCGCGCATTCTCTCGACGGCGGACGAGACGGAGCCGACGGACCGCGACGAGCTCGCCACGCTGATGGTCCGCGCGCTCCGCGAGAACCTGACGGTGTCGCGCGTCGGCCAGTCGAACGTGATCCGCGTGACGTTCGAATCGAAATCGCCGAAGCTGTCCGCCGAGGTCGCGAACGGCATCGTCGACGTCTACCTCCAGGACGAGATCGCGCGGTCGCGCGATCTGTCCCGCGACGCGCTCGGCCTCTTGGGCGAACGGGTCGCGAACCTGAGGCTTGAGGTCGATCGCCGCGAGCAGGCGGTGGAAGACTGGCGGCGCGAGTCAGGCATCGCCGACGGCGTCTCCTCCACCGTGCTGCGCGAGCGCATCACCCAGCTCGGCGCCGAGCTGAGCCGCGCGCAGGGTGCCCTGGCCGAAGCGCGTGCCGTAAGCCAGAACGCCAACCGGAACGTCAGCGGCGACGGCAGCGATCCGGAGGTCGTCGCCTCGCCCCTGATCCAGAGCCTGTCGGAGCGCGCGGCGAACCAGGAACAGGAGCTGTCGCGCCTCAATGCGCTCTACCAGCCCTCGCACCCGAGGGTGATCGCGGCGCGCGCCGCGCTGGACTCGCTGCAGTCGGCCATCGCGACCGAGACGCGGAAGATCTCCTCCAGCCTCGGACGCAGCGAGGAGATCCAGTCGGAGCGCGTGAAGGAGCTCGAAGCCAATGCCGAGGGCCTGCGCGACGAGCTGTCGCGCCAGCGCGAGGCGGAAATCCGCCTGCGAGGCCTGGAGCAGGAGGCGGAGGCCTCGCGCGGCGTCTACGAATCGTTCCTGGAGCGCCAGAGCCAGTTGCAGAACCAGATGGGGCTGGAGCGCGCCCGGGCGCGCATTGTCGCAAGGGCGACGCCGCCGCTGGAACCGAGCGGGCCGAACCGCAAGCTGATCGTCGCCGGCGGGCTGGTGGCGTCGTCGTTCCTGGCGGTGGCGCTGGCCGTGCTACTGGCCCAGTTCCAGCCGAGCCTTGTCGTTGCGGAAGACGTCGAGGATGTGCTCGGCGTGCCGCCGCTTGCCGAGGTGCCGAAGCTCACCGGGGTCGATCACGAGCCGTTCGCGCTGGTCGAGCGGGTGGTGGAGGCCCCAGACGGCATGCTGGCCGAGGCGATCCGAGCGTTGCGGGTCTCGCTGCTGATCGGGCGCGGGCAGGAGCGGGCGACCACGGTGATGGTCGCCTCCGGCGAGGACGGCGACGGCAAGACCACCATCGCGGCCTCGCTCGCCCGGGCAGCCGCTCTGTCGGGCGATCGCGTCCTGCTGATCGACTGCGATCTCGACCGGCCGACCGTCCACACCCTGTTCGGTGGCCATGACAACGTCGGCATCGCCAACGTGCTCCTCGACAAGGCCGACAGCGAGCGCGCGATCCAGATCGACCGCGCATCGCCGGCGCTGTACCTGGCCTGCGGGCTCACCGCCTCCGGCACCAAGGAGATCTACCGGTCGCTGAACTGGGAAGACCTGCTGTCGCTGCTCTCCGACCACCTGGACCTGATCATCCTGGACACGCCCTCGCTGGCGCGCGTTCCGGACGCGCGGTTCCTGGCGGGCGTGGTCGATGCGACGCTGGTGGTGGCGCGCGCGCGGAAGACCACCCGTGAAGGCCTGCGGGAGACGGTCCGCCTCTGCCAGATCCCGGGCGGAACGGCGGAGACGGCCATCATCCTGAACGCCGTCGAGACGAGCGAGCGGTTCCGCCTGGGCGGCCGCGAGGCGTGATCGGAGCGGCATTGCCCCGACCCGGACGTATCTGACCGTCGTCAATTCCCTCCAGCCGGCCGCATCCCGCCACCGGGGCCCAGAAGGGTCGCCGGGGTCGGTGTTTACCCGGCGCTAACGTTAATGCGCGATAGATCGCAGTCGTGCCACCAGCGCGCTGGACTGCCCCGAATGGGGTGGCCGCGGCGCGCGGCGGGCGCGGGAGCGGCCATTGCGGCGACCACGGCGTGGGCGGCGACACGCGGTGCGCTCCGAGTGGAGTGAGTTCGGTTCGTTGAAGAAACTTGCCCTGGCGATGATCGGCGTGCTTGCGGTGAGCGGCTGCGGACAGATGTCTGCGAGCCGGCAATCCGCCACGGGCTGCGTCCAGCCGACGGCGAGCCACTCGCCCCGGGTCATGCCGTGCTCCGGATCGCTCGCGCCGGTCGCCAGCCAGCCCGTCCCCATCGTTCCCAACGCCTATGTCGACCCCGGGATCGTGACCGGCTTTCGCCCCTGGAACGAGGGTGTGGCCGCGGACTTCCGGTTCGTCATCGGCGACGAGGTCACCATCAATCTGCCCTTCTACGAGGAAGAGAGCGCGACCACCCAGGTGGCGCCCGACGGCCGCATCTATCTCAGCCTGATCGGCAGCGTCATCGCGCAGGGCCGGACACCGAAGGAGCTCGAGCAGGAGCTTGAGGAGCGCTACCGCAAGTATCTGCGCTTCCCGACCGTCGGCGTCGTGCCGAAGAGCTTCGGATCGCGCCAGGTGTTCGTCGGAGGCGAGGTGGAACGCCCGGGCGCGCTCTCCCTTCCAGGGCCGCTCGGCGTCATGGAATCCGTCATCATGGCGGGTGGCCTGAAGGACACGGCCGGCCTGCGCAAGATCGTGCTGATCCGCCGCAGCCCCGAGGGTCCGCCGATGATGCGGATCGTCGACCTCGACCAGTTCACCGACAGCGCGGCCCCGGCCGAAAACGTGATACTGCAGCCGTATGACATCGTATTCGTGCCGCGCTCGACGATTGCCGAAGTGAACCTCTGGGTCGACCAGTTCATCAACAAGACCGTGCCGTTCAGCCGAGGCTTCAGCTACACGATCCAGAAGACGATCTACTGATGACGCCGCCAGGAACGCCCGCCGATCCTCATGCAGCCGACCACGTCAGGGCCGGCGAAGAGGCGTCGGCCGCGGAGGTTGGCGCGAACACTCCGGAGACGCGGGCCGAAGAGACCAGCACCGCGGAAGCGGAGCTGGACCGCGTCCGCCAGGAACTCGAGGCGATCGATGCCTCGCGCGGCTCCGGGTTCATCGGATCGCTGATGGGCGCCCTGGGCGCGCGGTCAGGGGCCAGATCGCCACGCGAGCCGGGCACCGCCACGCGACCGGATCCAGCTCCTCCCACGCCGGCCGCAAACGCCGCGCCGGAAGATCTGGCGCCTCCTCCTCCCACGGACCCTGGGCGTGGCGTCGATCCCGTGTCGCCCGTTCCTGAGCGGTCGGCCTGGGCCGGCTCGCCGCGCGTCGAGGATGCCGCCAGCCGCAGGCTCGCCTACCGGCTTGCAACCCCCGCCCGCTTCGAGACGGAGGGCGAGAGCTTCCGCACGCTCGACTGGTCGCTCGGCGGCTTCGCCCTTCCCGCCGGGTCTGGCGGCTTCAGGCCGGGCCAGCGCGCCAGCGGAACCTTCACCGTCTTCCTCGACCAGTTCGTGGTCTCCACCGAAGTCAGGGCCGAGGTGGTCTATGCGGACGCCCGGCGGCTCGGCTTCCGCTTCACCGATCTGAGCAACGCGCAGATCCGCATGCTCCGCTCGCTCGCCGGCGCCCTGCTGTCCGGGCAGGTGCCGCTGACGATCGGCATCGGGGAAGGCGCCCGCAGGCACCGGACCCATCAGGCGCGTGGCCTGGGACGCGGCCGCCCGCCCCGCTTCGTGCGGCTGTTCTCCAGCCTGCTGAACGGTGCGATGGTGCTCGTGGTGCTGGGGATCGGCATGTTCATGTTCTTCACCCCGATCGAGCCTAGCTTCACGGCGGAGACCGGTGCGGTGGCGGCACCACAGATCACGGTGGCCGCGCCGGCCGGAGGGGCCGTCGCGGGCGTCGTGTCGAAGAAGGGGGACGAGGTGGTGCCCGGCACACGGCTCGCGTCGATCGAGTCCACCGCCGGGGACCGCATTGCGCTCGAAAGCCCCTGCTACTGCGTCATCTACGCGATCGCGGAGGCTGGCAGCAGCGTTGCCGCCGGCGCGCCGGTGGTCCAGCTCTACGCGTCGACGGTCGTCCCGACGGTGCAGGCGGTGTTTTCCAGCGAGCGGGCGGATGAGCTCGGTCCCGGACGGATGGTCGAGATCCGGCTTCCCTACTCGGGACGAACGGTCACCGGGCGCATCGAGCGGGTGACGACCGGCCTTGAAGCGAACTGGATCGGCGTGCCGGTGACGCTCGCCAATGGGCCGGGGCGCCTCGTCGCCTGGATCGAGCCCACTCCGCCGCTGCCGCCAACCGCGATCGGCGAACCTGTCGTCGTCACCTTCCAGCCGTCGACCGGCCTGTGAGGGACGTCGTGCGAGCGGCCGCTGGCCCCGGCCGCGGGAACCGTCCATGACCGGCTGGTTCATCGACAGCAGCTTGAACTTCCTGCCGCACATCGTCTGCGGCATCGCGGCCCTTCTGACGATTGTGGCTTTGGTGCTGCGCCGACGGTCGCCGCTGGTCGTGGCCGCGGCGCTCGTCGTCTGCCTGGGCGTCGGGCTCGCCCTCTACAAGGCAACGCTCACGGCGCCGGGCACGACCGGTGGGCTAAGGGTGATGACGGCGAACCTGCTGTTCTCCAACACCGACGTGCCTGCCTTCGTGCTGAGCGTGCGCGCGAACGATCCCGACCTGCTGGTGGTGCAGGAGCGCGTGCCCTTCTGGACGGATGCCATCGACCGGACGCTGGGGGCCGAGTATGCGCTCATCGCATCCAGCCCCGCGAACACCACCAACATGTATCTGCGCAAGGCGCGCCAGACATGTCCGGTGCCCGAGCTGCGCACGCCGATTGCGGAGAATGCCGCGCTCGGCTGCGTGGTGATCGATGGCCTGGCGGTGCTGGTGCTCGGCGTGCATGCGCCGCGGGCGAAAGACGAACAGGCGGGGGTCGAGCGCAGCACCTCGCTTGCGGCCTATCGGGCGACGCTGGGCGAGGCCCAGATGCCACGCATCGTGGCCGGCGACTTCAATGCCTCTCCGCTCGCGCCCAGCATGGCCGACTTCATGCGGCAGACCGCCGTCGCCATGCCGGCCGAAGGTGGCGTATGGTTTTCAGCGTCCTGGCCGGCGGTGGCGCCGGCGGTTGGCGTGCGGATCGATCATGTCCTGGTCAGCCGCGAAATGGCGGCCCAGCTCGTCGCTGTCGGGCCGCCGATCGGGTCGGATCATCTGCCGGTGACGGTGGACGTGTCGCTGCGACCGCGCTGAGGCGATAGGACAGGGTCTGGAGGCCGTCTTTCGGGGCCGTGGGAAGAGCGGTTCTCTAGAGCCGCCAGCGGCGGTGCAACCAGAGCCATTGCTCGGGGTGTTCGCGCACCCAGCCCTCCACGACGTCGTTCACGAAGGCCATGGTGCCCTCGACGTCGATCTCTCCCTCGCCGTCGCGGGGCAGGTCGAGCGGGCCCTTCAGCTCCATGTAGAACCGCCCGTTCGGCTTGCGCACCGAGCGGGCCGCGTAGACGTTGCATTCGTGGCGGCGGACGAGCTTGGCGAGCAGCGGGTTGGTCTTCGCCGGCCGGCCGAAGAAGGGCAGCGTCAGGCCGCGCCCGAAGCGCTGGTCGACGAGGATGCCCACGTGTCCGCCCCGGGCCAGGATGCCGTCCAGCGCGGCCACCGCCCCCGGCTGCGAGGGAACCAGCCCGCCCATGGTTCCGCCGCGCACCACGTCCAGCTCGCGGGCGAGCCGGGCGTTGTTCAGCGGCCGGAAAAGCACGGAGACATCCAGACCAAAGGTCGCCGCGCAGACCGGCAGCAGCTCCCAGTTCGCCAGATGCGCGGTGAAGACCACGCACGGCGTCTTGGAATCGCGGATCTCGAGGAACTGCTCGATGCCGCTGACCTCGAAGTGGCCGGCCGTCGGGTTGTGGAAGTCGAAGTCGAAGATCTTGTCGAGGAACATGAACTCGGTGGCGGTGCGGCCGAGATTGTCCCACACGCCGTTGAGGATCTGCCGCCGTTCCCGGGCCGACTTCTCCGGATAGGCCGCTTCCAGGTTCTCGCGGCCAACCTTGTCGACGGGCAACAGCGGGCCGATGGTGCGCGACGCCCAGCCGCCGAAATTGACGGCGGCGCGCGCCGGCAGCAGCCGGATGAGGCGCACGAACGCCACGACGATCTTGGCGAAGATCCAGTCCGCGGCTTGCAGGGCGCGGGCCGTGAGGACGCGCTTGGAAATCACCGCCTCAGCCCAGCGTCATGACGATCTTGCCGAACACCTTTCGGCTCTCGAGGCGGGCAAGGCCCTCCTCGATCTGGTCCAGGGTGATCGACGTGTCGATCACCGGCAGGATGCCTTCGGACATCTTGGCCAGTCCCTCGGCGACGTTCTGGATGGTGCATCCGAACGATCCGAAGATCCGGTACTGCTGCTGGAACAGCTGCATCAGATTGATCTCGGCGGTGATGCCGGTGGTCGAGCCGCAGGTGACGAGCCGGCCGCCGCGCTTCAGCGAGAACAGGCTGCCCTGCCAGGTGTCGACGCCGGTGTGCTCGAACACCACGTCGACGCCGCGCTTGCGGGTGAGCTTGCGCACCACGCCCTCGAAGCGCTCGGTGTTGTAGTTGATGACGTGGTCGGCGCCGAGTTCGCGGGCCTTCTCGGCCTTCTCGTCGCTGCCCACCGTGGTGATGACGGTTGCGCCTATCGCCTTGGCCATGCGGATCGCCGCGGTGCCGATGCCGGAGCCGCCGGCCTGGATCAGCACGGTCTCGCCCTCCTCCAGCTTGGCGTTGTCGAACAGCATGTGCTGCACGGTGCCAAAGGTGATGGAGGCGCAGGCGGCGTCGACCATGGTGACGTTGTCGGGCACCGGCACGCACAGGCGCGCCTTGGTGACCATGCGCTCGCGGGCGAAGCCGTCGAGGTGGAAGCCGTGGATGCCGCCGACGTTTTCGCACAGGTTGTCGCGGCCCGCGCGGCAGGCCTTGCATTCGCCGCAGGTCTGCGCGCCGTAGATGGCGACCTTCTGGCCGGGCGCGAGGTCGGTGACGCCCGGGCCGACCTGGACCACGGTTCCGGCCGCCTCGGCGCCGACGACCAGCGGCAGCTTGCGGCGCGCGAACGCCATGCCGCGCCAGCCCCAGACGTCGATGTGGTTCAGCGCCACCGCGCCGATCTCGATCAGGACCTCGCCTTCGCCCGGCGCGTCCGGCTCGGGCATGTCGACGATCTTGAGATTGCGGTCGCTGACGAGCTGAAGGGCGCGCATCGTGGGCATGTATCCGTTTGGTCTTGGGACGGTGGTCAGGGCCGCCGGTTGATCAGGTTCGCCGACAGCCCGCCGTCGATGGTCAGGACAGAGCCGGTCATGTAACCGGCAAGCGGCGAAAGCACAAACCGGACGAGATGGGCGATCTCTTCCGGCTGGGCGAGACGGCCCGCGGGGATCTGCCGCTCCATCTTCTCCCGGTAGGGGAGATAGGGCTCGATCAGCCGCGTCTCGACGAAGCCGGGGGCGATGTAGTTCACCGTCACGCCCTTGCGGGCAATCTCCACGGCGAGCGTGCGCACGTAGCCTAGGAGGGCGCCCTTGGTGGCGGCGTAGGTGGCGTTGCCGGACACGCCGTAGGTGGCGGTGATCGATCCGGTGGCGACGATCCGGCCCTGCTTCGCCCGCACCATCGGTCGCATCGCGGCGGCGGCGAGCCGCATGAAGCCGAGCGCGTTGATCTCCATCAGCTCCGCGGCGCGGTCGGGATCGATGCTCGCGGCCAGTCGGTCGTAGGACTGGCCGGCGTTGTAGACGAGGCCGTAGGTCGCCTCGTTCTCCTCGATGACCGCGGCCAGCGCCGCCACCGATGTGCGGTTGCCGGTGTCGACTTCGCGCACTTCGAAATCCGCGGACGGATGGGCGGCGCGCAGCTCGGCGAGAACGTCGGCGACTTCGCCGTCGGGCGTGCGCGAGGTCAGCGTGATGTCGAAGCCGTCGGCGGCCAGTGCCCGGGCGATCGCCGCTCCGATGCCGCGGCTCGCACCGATGACGTAGACCCGCTTGCCCGCCCCCGGAGACGCTGCGTCGGTCATCGCGCGCCGGCCCGTCAGAACGGCTCGGCCGCCAGCAGCAGCGAGACGTTCTGTCCGCCGAACCCGAACGAGTTCGACATCACCGTGCGGATCGGCACGTCGCGGGCGACGTTCGGGACCAGGTCGAGGGGGATCGTCGGATCGGGCTCTTCCAGGTTGATGGTCGGCGGCAGCCGGCCGGTCTTCAGCGACAGCACCGAGAACACCGCCTCGACGGCGCCGGCGGCGGTGATGGTGTGGCCGATCATCGACTTGTTGGACGACACCGGGATGGACGGCAGCGCATCCTCGAACACGGCTGCAAGCGCCAGATACTCCATCTTGTCGTTCTCCGGCGTGGCCGTGCCGTGAGCGTTGACGTAGTCGATGTCCTCGATGGTCATGTCCGCGTCCTTGAGGGCCTCGCGGAACACGCCGATGATCGACGAACCGTCGGGCTTGGAGCGGGTGCGGTGGAAGTCGTCGGCGCGCTCGCCGATGCCCGAGACGATCGCCAGCACCTCGGCGCCGCGGGCGCGCGCGCTCTCCAGGCTCTCCAGCACGAACGCGCCGCCGCCTTCGGCCACGACGAAGCCGTCGCGGTTCTTGGCGAACGGCTTGGAGGCCTTCTCCGGCGGATCGTTCTGGGTGGAGAGCGCCGACAGCAGCGAGAAGCGCACCACCGTTTCCGGATGCACCGATCCGTCGGCGGCCAGGCACAGGGCCGCATCGCAGTCGCCGCGGCGGATCGCCTCGACGCCGAGCTGGATCGCGGTGGCGCCCGAGGCGCAGGCGGTCGTCAGCGAGATCGGGGCGCCCTGGGTGCCGAAGCGGTCGGCGACGCGCTCCTCCACGCCGGCGAAGGAAAAGGCGCGGTGCATGCCGACCCAGTCGCCGTGGCGCACGCCGTCCAGCATGCGCTTCCAGCCTTCGCCGCTCTGGCCGGCCTCGTAGAGCGCCAGACGGTGCTTCCATTCCAGCTCGACCGGCGGCACGGCGATGAACAGCGGCCCGGGAAAGCTGCCCGAGGTCGGCAGGCCGGCCTGGGCAAGCGCTTCCTCGCCCGCCAGCACGGCGAGCTTCTCCGTCAGCGCCGGGGCGCAGAGGTCGTCGAGGTCGAGAAAGTCGATGGTGCCGGCGACGGTGGTCCGCAGGCCCTCGGTGGGGAAGCGGGTGATGCGCTTGAGGCCGGACTTACCGCCGGTCAGCGCGGCCCAGTTGTCGTCCTTGCCCTGGCCGAGCGAGGTGACGACGCCGAGGCCCGTGACGGCGACGATCGGGCGGCCCTTGTGATCGCGAGTGGCGCTGCTCATGGTCTCATTCCGATCTGGATCATGTCCGGGTCGGTCGGGAGCGGTCCGGACCGGCCATGATCGAGCGAGTGATCCGTCGTCTTCTCCGGCTCGCCGGACGTCGCTGCCCGGCCGGAAAAGACTGTAGCGGGTTCCTGCGGCGAAGGACGGCCGGTCAGGACTCCGAACCCAGAATGGTCAGGCTCTCGCCGCGCCAGGAGCCCCATCCGGTGACGGCGACGGTGGCCGGAGCCTCGGTTGCCGCCGTCTCGACGTCGCTGTCTGCGAACGGCGGATAGAACGTCCCGGCCGCGAGGGCGGCGGCGGCCAGCGCGACGCCGGCCGGCATCTGCGCTTCCATGCCGTGGCCCATCAGCGAGCCGATGCCGCGCACGTAGGTCGGCCGCGCGGCCGACATCGTGTCGATCATCTGCCGCTCCAGCTGCAGCGCATCGGGCACGCCGCTGGTTCCGGAGAGCAGCCCGAGCGGGGCGCTGCCAACGGCCGTATTCAGTCGCTCGACCTGGCGGGCGATGCGCGCCTCGTAGCGCTCCGAGCCGTCGCGGGCGCCGCGGTCGGTGACGATGTCGTCGATGCGGGCATAGATCCTGGCGCCACGCGCCTCGGCGTGCTCCCGGCTCTCGATCACCAGGAAGGCGCCCATCGAGCCTGGAACCATGCCGCCGTCCTGGCCGGTACGGTGCCAGACGTCCGGCACGTCGTCGCCCGTCCAAAGCCCGCCCGACATGGCGAGGAAGACCATCATGTCGTAACGCGCCGCGTTGTAGGCGCCGCCGACGAGGAAGAGATCGTTCTGGCCGGCGCGGATCTGCCGCCAGGCCGTCTCGATGGCCATCGCGCCGCCGAGCTCCTCGCCCATGAAGGTGCGGGACGAACCGGTGACGTGGTGGACGATGGAAATGTTGCCGGCCAGCAGATTGGACAGCTGCGCCAGGAACAGGGTCGGCCGCAGGTCGGACATCAGCCGGTCGTTCACGAAGGCGCCCGGATCCGCCGCCTGGCGCCAGCCCTCGACGATGTCACCGTCGACGGTGGCATCGCGCTCGCCGCCGCCGGCGGCGACGATGAGGTTCATGCGCTCGAGAAACTCGGTCTCGCCCGCAAGCCCGGCGTCGGTGAGCGCCAGCCCGGCCGCATAGGTGCCGTAGCGCTGCCAGTTTTCCATCTGGCGCTGGTCGCCGCGGCGGGGGATCTGGGTCGACAGGTCGACTTCGACCAGCGGATGGACCGGATAGGGGGCATAGGTCTCGGTGTCGAGCTGCGGCTTCGGCCGCTCGGAGCCGCTCAGAATTTGGGTGTGTGCCTCGATCCCGTCGGCGAGGGGCGAGACGAGTCCGATGCCCGTGATGACGGCGTCGCGCGGATCCCCGGCCATGGTCAGCTCACGCTCCCGGTCAGTCCGATCGCCTCGGCCTGGCTCCGCATCATCGCCTCGAACGCGGGCGTCGGAAACGCCATCGTCTTGAAGGTCAGCGTGGCGTCGCACACCCGCTTGCCGTCGACGGCGATCTGCGCGGTGGTCACCGAAAAGCCCGACCCGTCGTGGGCGAGCGTGGCGGTGATCGTCAGGGCTGTTCCCGGCTCGATGAAGGTCCTGAGCTTGCCCTGCTTCACTCCGGCGAGGAAGGGCATGCGCGTGAACCCGTTGTGAGCCAGGACGAGATAGCCGGACGCTTGGGCCATCGTCTCGATCAGCAGCACGCCGGGCACCAGCGGGTAGCCCGGGAAGTGCCCTTCGAAGACCGTGCTTTCCATCGGCACGGTCGACCGGGCTTCGATCTGATTCGCAGCCCCGTCATAGGCGGTGACCGCGTCGATCATCTGGAAATATTCGAGGCGCATGAACCTGGCTCAGCCCTTGGCTGCGACCAGCTCGTCGATGCGTGCGCAGAGGTTCTTCAGGACGAAGTAGTCCTCGGCGGCGGCGTTGCCGCTGTTGACCTCTTCGGTCCAGGATTCGAGCGGAATCTTGATGCCGAACTGCTTGTCGATCGCGAACACGATGTCGAGAAAATCGAGGCTGTCGATGCCCAGATCGTCGATGGCATGACTTTCCGGCGTGATGGTCTCGCGCGGCAGCTCGCACGTCTCGGAAATGATGTCCGCGACTTTGTCGAAGGTCGAATCCATCGAACGCACAACTCCTTGCTGTGATCAGGCGGGGTAGGCCGCCCGGACGAAACCGATCGACCGGAGGCACCCGCTGCCTCTCGCGGCCACTTCAGCGGGGTCGAGCGGCGGATCGGCGGGAAACGGATCGCAATGGGCAATCACGGCCGAACCGGGACGGGGGACTGGAGGCCCACGTACGGCGCGACCGGGACGCGTCATTATTGGTCGCGTTCCATAGCACAAGTCACGTGCGATGGAACACCATATGCGGCCGGCTGGTGCACCGTCTGCGATGCGCCCGCCGGCAGGTGCTTCTAATGCTGGCTCAGGCCGGCGAACAGCGTCGGCATGTCGAGCGGCCTGAAGCCGTAGTGGGAAAGCCAGCGCACGTCCGCCTCGAAGAAGGCGCGCAGGTCCGGCATTCCGTATTTCAGCATCGCGAGACGGTCGATTCCCATGCCCCAGGCGAAACCCTGGTAGCGGTCGGGATCGAGCCCGCAGTTCCTCAGGACGTTCGGGTGGACCATGCCGCAGCCCAGGATCTCCAGCCAGTCGTCGCCCTCGCCGAAGCGGATCTCGCTGCCGGTGCGGCGGCAGCGGATGTCCACCTCCATCGACGGCTCGGTGAACGGGAAGAACGACGGGCGGAAGCGCATCTGGGCGTTGTCGACCTCGAAGAACGCCTTGCAGAATTCTTCCAGGATCCACTTCAGCTGGCCGATGTTGGCATTCTCGTCGATCACCAGCCCCTCGACCTGATGGAACATCGGGGTGTGGGTCTGGTCCGAATCGCAGCGATAGGTCCGCCCCGGTACGATGATGCGGATCGGCGGCTCCACCGATTCCATCGTGCGGATCTGCACCGGCGAGGTGTGGGTGCGCAGCACCAGCCGGGAGCCGTCCTGCTTCTCGTTGAAGAAGAAGGTGTCGTGCATGTCCCGGGCGGGGTGGCCCTCGGGGAAGTTGAGGGCGGTGAAGTTGTAATAGTCGGTCTCGATGTCCGGACCTTCGGCGACCGCGAAGCCGAGGTCCGCGAAGATCGCGGTCAGCTCGTCCATCACCTGGGTCACTGGATGGATCCGGCCGGTCTCGATCGGCGCCGGGCGCACCGGCAGCGTCACATCGACGGTCTCGGCGGCGAGGCGCGCGGTGAGGGCGGCGTCCTGCAGGTGGGCGCGTCGCAGGCCGACCGCCTCGGCGATGCGGGTCTTGAGCCCGTTGACCGCCGGGCCGACCACGCGGCGGGTGTCGGGATCGAGCTTGCCGAGCTCCTTCAGCCGTTCGGAGACCACCCCCTTCTTGCCGAGGGCATGGATCCGGACCTCCTCTAGGTCCGCGTCGGTCTCGCTCGCCGCGATGCGGGCCGTGAGATCGGCTTCGAGCGCGACCAGGTCCTCGGGCATTGTCTCGGGTGCGGTATCGGTCATCGTCAGTCCTTGTCGGCGCCGAATCGGGCAGGCGTGCGGCACGGTCGCAGGTGGGTGCGCGGGCATGCGGAAACCAGGCTTCCGACCTCGCTCATCCCGACCATGGGCCCGAGCTATAGAAATCGCGGACGCATTCTGCAATGCGAACGCGCGCGAAACCGTCGGCGGCCCTATCGTGTCGGCAGTCTGGACCCGCCGGATCCAAGCCTCTTCGCCCCTGGAGTGACCATGCCGTCATCGACGCCATCCGACCCTCCGGCAGCCGTGGGCTCGCCCATCGCGCGGGGACGCCGGCTCAGGCTCTGGGTGGAACTCGTGCTTCTTTTCGTCGTCGCGCCGCCGCTGGTCTTCCTCGTCGCCCGCGCGCTGGAGGTCCGCGTCTTCGTGGTCATGGCCGCGGTGCTGCCGATTTTCGTCGTGCTGCTGATCGGAGACCGCACATTCTCCTGGCGGGCGACGTTCGCCGGCCGGCTGCGGGCGCGCGACTTCGCCGAGGTGGTGGTGCTGTTCGTGCCGGTGGCGGCGCTGACCGCCTTGTTCGTGCACTGGTTTCTGCCGGGGCGCTTCCTGGCGTTGCCGCGCTACCGGCCGGACCTGTGGCTCACCATCATGATCTTCTATCCGCTGGCGTCCGCCGCCAGCCAGGAGCTGATCTACCGGGTGCTCTTCTTTCACCGCTACGGCGTGCTCTTCGCCGGCCACGGCGGTGCGATGATCGCCACCAACGCGGTGCTGTTCGGCGCGGCGCACATCCTGTTCGGCAACTGGATCGCCATCGTGCTGACCAGCATCGGCGGCGTCCTGTTCGCCTGGCGGTACGCGCGGACGCGGTCCTTCTGGCCGGTCTGGCTGGAGCACAGCCTCTACGGGAATCTCATCTTCACGGTCGGCCTTGGCCGCTATCTCTATTCCGGTGCGTGAGGGGAGGGCCGGCGAGGAACTTTCCCGATGCTTGTGCGTCCTTCACCCAGCAACAACCTCTGCAACCGGTCCCCGACCTCAAGGGGATGGGTCGGCGACACGGGAAGGGTCATGCGGCCGGAAATCCAGGGAATCGTCGAAACCGTCCTCTACACCGATGACATCGAGACCACGGCCCAGTTCTACGCCGACGTACTGGGGCTGGAACTGGTGGCCGAGCATGAGGGAATGCGGGTCTTCAAGGCCGGCACGGCCCAGAACCTCCTGCTGTTCGACCGTCGTGGCGCGGAGACGGACAAGGACATGCCCGGAGGGCTCGTTCCGGGCCACCGGTGCGACGGACCGGGCCACATCGCCTTTCACATCACCATCGCCGACTACGACGGCTGGGTGGAGGCGCTCACCGCGAACGGGGTGCTCATCGCCAGCGAGGTCAAATGGCCGGGCGGCGGGCGCAGCCTCTATCTCGATGATCCCGCCGACAACGTCGTGGAACTCGCCACCCCGGGCCTCTGGCCGAATTTCTAGATCGCGCCGGCCCTTAGCTGAAGGGACGCGGCGCAGCCGCGCAGAACGCGAAAAGCCCGGCCGCGGTGGCGGCCAGGCTCGGGAGAGATCGCGTCGTCTGATGGAGAGCGAGAAGGGCCGGAGCCCTACTGCACCTCGGCCGGGAGCGCGGCGCGGGCCTTGTCCAGGATGGCCTTGAAGGCCTCCGGCTCGCTGTAGGCGAGGTGGGCGAGCACCTTGCGGTCGATCTCGATACCGGCCTTGTTCAGCCCGTCGATCAGCCGGCCGTAGGTCAGGCCATGCTCGCGGGACGCAGCGTTGATGCGCTGGATCCAGAGCGAGCGGAACTCCCGCTTGCGGACCTTGCGGTCGCGGTAGGCGTACTGGGCGGCCTTCTCGACCGCGGCGCGCGCCGTGCGGATCGTGTTCTTGCGCCGGCCGTAATAGCCTTTGGCGGCCTTCAGAACCTTTTTGTGCCGGGCGTGGGCAACCACGCCACGCTTAACGCGTGCCATCGTTCGATCTCCAAATGTCGTCGGACCGGAGCCGGGGCGTCTATGCGCCCGCGGACGAGGGGCCGATCCGTGTCGTCTAGCGTCTTAACCGTCCGTCGCCCCGTAAGGCGCCGGTGAATCCCGTCGAGGGTCAGCCGTAGGGCATGAACTTCTTGACGACCTTCGCATCCTGATCGCAGAGCACCGTGGTGCCACGCGCATTGCGGATGAACTTCTTCGTCCGCTTGATCATGCCGTGGCGCTTGCCGGCCTGCGCAACCTTCACCCGACCGGTGGCGGTGAGCTTGAAGCGCTTCTTGGCGCCCGACTTGGTCTTCAGCTTGGGCATCTTCGGTGACCCTTGAGTTCAGCGGTTCAAAACAGGTCTGGGAGCGTCCCAGGAAACTTGTGACTGCATGCGGCGGCCGGATCGATCGGCGATCCCCCGTCTCATGCGCTTGGCCCGGACCGACGGTTGGCCATCCCCCTGCCGATTGCCCCGGCAGCGGATGGACGGCACCGAAATCCAGGCCGATGTATCCTCCGAACGCGGGCAGTGCGACGGCCGGTTCGTCCAGGACCTGCAGGCAGAGCCTGCGTCGAGCACACCCATGTGTCGGGCACGCTGATACCGAGCGCTGACGTGCCCTCCATTCCGCGGAAAATCAAGGTCCCATGGAAGGCGGGCAATCTGCCGTCGCGCTCAGGCGAGGATCCCGGGACGGGCCGGTCCGCCCGTTCGGAAGCCGCACGATATAGCCGCGCCTGCGATGGATTGCAAGGAAGGCCGATGCAGGAATTCGGCGGCCTTTCCGGAATTCTCCGCGCGCGATCGCGCGCCGGGGCCCGATGTGCGCCTGCACTTCTTATAAGGGCGGCGTTGAGCGAAGGCACGCGGAGATTTAGGCTGATAGCGCAATCGTTATGAAGGTCATCAGGTTCCGTGCTTCCGAACGCCATCAAGCTCCGTCATCTCCAGTGCTTCATCGAGGTGGCGCGCGAACGCAGCGTCACGCGGGCGGCGGAGAACCTGGCCACGGTCCAGCCGGCCCTGTCGCGCACCCTGCGCGAGCTGGAGGACGAACTCGGCAAGAAGCTCTTCGAGCGCACGCGCGACGGGCTGATTCTCACCGAAGCCGGCGAGACGCTCTATCGCTATGCCTTCGGCGGCATGCAGCAGGTGTCCGAGGGGCTGGCCCGTGCGGCGGGCGCCGGGCCGGGCGAGGTCATCACCATCGGCGTGCTGCCGAACGTGAGCAGGCGCGTGCTGCCGGAAAGCGTGGCGCGCTTCAAGGATCAGCACCCCGATACGGTGGTTCGCGTGGTGACCGGCACCAACATCGACCTTCTGACCAAGCTGCAGGCCGGACGGCTCGATTTCGTGCTCGGGCGCATGTCGGATCCGGACACCATGAAGGGGCTCACGTTCGAGCACCTGTTCTACGAATCGATCGTCTTCAGTGCCCGCGCCGGCCACCCGCTCGCGGGCGCAAAGGTCGTCTCCCTGGCCGAGGTCGACGCCTTCCCCGTCATCATCCCGATTCCGGAAACGATCATCCGCTCCGAGCTCGACCGGTTCATGGTGTCGAACGGCTTTCCGGAGTTCTCCAACGTCATCGAGACGGTCTCGTTCGAGTTCGCGCGGCCCTATCTGCTGGCCAACGAGGCGGTGGCGGCGCTGCCGCGCGGGGCCGTGCGCCCCGAGCTCGAAAGCGGGCAGCTGGTCGAACTCGCGGTGCCCTGCGACGATCTGAAGGGGCCGGTCGGGATGACCTTCCTGCCGGGACATCCGCTCGGATCGCGCACCGAGCGGTTGCTGGGCATCATCCGGGACGGCGCACTGCGCCGCGGGGCCATATAGCGAAATTGGTATAGTGCCAGCAGCTTCGTCATTTTACTGGCCGGCGGACCGCTCCTACTCTTCCCCAAACACCAACTCAAAAAAGTGAGGGAGAGAGACATGCACGGATTGGTTCGAATGGCCCTGGCCGCGGCCTGCGTCGCGGCGGTTTCGGGACCGGCGCTGGCGGAGACCTACAGCATCGAAGGCGCGGGGGCCTCGTCCCTCACCGGCATCGTGCCGCAGACGCTTGCCCAGTACACCGCCAAGGAAGGCATCGACCTCCAGGTCGTGCTCGGCCAGACGCTGACCAAGTCGGCCCTCAAGACGGCCGCCAAGCAACTGGATCTTGCCGTCGTTCCTCCGCCGGCCTTCGCCGCCATGAAGAAAGGCGTCGGCCCGTATGCCGGCCAGGCCGACCAGGCCAAGAAGCTATCGGAGAACGTCCGCGTCCTGTTCGGCTTTCCCGGCGGCACCTTCCACACCATCGTGTGGGCCGACAGCGGCATCGAGGGCTGGGACGGCATCAAGGGCAAGCGCGTCTACATCGGCCCGCCGGCCGGCGCCGCCGGTCCGCAGATCGTCAACATGGTCAAGGTCGCTTCGGGCCTTGAAGAGGGCAAGGACTACGAGGGCATCAAGGCGCCTTGGGGCGCGGCCCAGCAGTCCTTCCAGGACGGCCAGTTCGACGTCTACATCGCCGCCGCCGCCGTCGGCCAGCAGTCCCTCAACGAGCTGAGCCTGCAGCGCGAGATCCGGATCCTCGGCATCCCCAAGGATATCGTCGCCTCCGACGCCTGGACGACCTACCTGGAGAATTACGCGGTGGATACCGCGGACATTCCGGCCGGCACCTATTCCGGCCAGGCGAACGGCACCCAAGATCTGCAGACCGCCGTCACGACCATGATGGTTGCCACCAACACCGACCTCCCCGACGAGGCCGCCTACAAGATCACCAAGGCCTACTGGGACAATCTGGCGGAGATGAAGGCCGGCAACGCGCTGCTGCGGTCCATCGATGCGTCGCGTCCGTTCGCCGGGGTGAATGCGCCACTGCATCCGGGCGCGCTTCGCTACTACCGCGAAGCCGGCGTCGAGGTTCCCGACCGGCTGATCGCGAAATAGGCGGATCCCGTCGATCGGGCCGCCTCGCGCCTGATCGCGATCCTACAGCGCCACAGGGCCGCGCCGCGCGCGCGGCCCCTTTCCCGACATCGGACCGGAGATACGGATGACCGGATCGCGTGTTTCGGCGACGAGCCGGACCCTCGACGCGGCGCTCGTGGCGGGCGGGCTGTTCATCGCCCTCATCGGCATGGCCAACGTGCTGCCCAGCTACGGCATGCTGCCGCGCATCGGACCGTTCCCCGTCGAATGGTTCCGCCCGCTGTTCTTCTTCGCCTGCATCGCGGGCGTGGTCATCGCGCATCTGGCCGGCCGGACCCGGGACGGACGGGCGCGCGTCCCGGAGCTCCTTTTCTATGCGGCGTTCCTCGCCGCGACCGCCTGGGTTTCCTACGAGTATTTCGTGCTCGGCCAGATCATGGCCGACTCGGTCGTCTTCTTCACCACCCGCGAGGCGGTGATCGCCACAGTTGCCGCCGCACTGGCGCTGTGGGCCTGCCTCATCGTCTGGGGCGGGCCGATCGCCGCGCTCGGCCTGGTGGCCTTCGCCTATCTCGCCACCGGCCAGTACTGGCCGGGCTTCCTGCAGACGGTCCCCGCCAACATCGCCGAGCTGATCGCTCAGAACATCTGGTTCGATTCCGATCAGGGCATCCTCGGCTCGATCATGGGCATCGTGCTGTCCACGGTGCTGCCCTTCATCATCCTCGGTGCCATTCTCGAGGGCTGCGGTGCTGGCCAGTCGATGATCCGCATCTCGTTCTCGCTGATGCGCAAGTTCCGCGGCGGCCCGGCCTACGCGGCGATCGCCGCCTCGGCACTGTTCGGAACGGTGTCCGGCAGCGCCGTCGCCAACGTGGTTGGCACCGGGGTCGTCACCATCCCGATGATCCGCAAACGCGGCTTCAACCCCAACTTCGCCGGTGCGGTCGAGGCGGCGGCGTCCACCGGCGGGCAGATCCTGCCGCCGATCATGGGAGCCGCAGCGCTGGTCATGGCCGACTATGTCGGCGTCAGCTACCTGACCGTCGTCATCGCCGTGCTGGTGCCGGCGATCGCCTACTACGCCAGCCTCTGCCTCTCGGTCTATTTCGAGGCGAACCGGGCAGGCGTGGAAGCCGGCGAGGAAGAGGAGATCCCGGTCGCCGGCCAGGACTGGCTCAACCTGATCCTGGTGTTCGCGCCGATCGGAATGATCGTCTGGCTGCTGGTCGGCGCTCTGTCGCCCGCCGGCGCGTCGATCGCGGCCATCTTCCTGCTGATCCCGCTCAGCTTCATCAACCCGGATATCCGGCGCAGGCCCTGGCGGCTGCTCGGCGCGCTGAGCCGGGGCGGCATCACCGTCGCCCAGCTGGTGACCGCCATCGCGGTGGTCGGCATCGTCGTCTCGACGCTGTCCGCGACGGGCATTCCGACGAAGTTCGCGGTGCTGCTGGCCGGGGCGAGTGAAACCTCGCTCCTCGCCGCGCTGCTGATCGCGGCGTCGGGCTGCATCGTGCTCGGCATGGGCATGCCGACCCTGCCGGCCTACATCGCCATCGTCGCCATCATGGGTCCGACGCTGCAGCGGTTCGGGCTGGAGCCGCTGACGGTCCACATGTTCGTCTTCTTCTTCGGGGTAGCCTCGGTGATCACCCCGCCGGTGGCGATCGCGGCCTACGCGGCGGCGGCCATATCCGGCGGCAAGCCCATCGCGACGGCCATCGAAAGCTCCCGCATCGGGGCGATGATCTTCATCATCCCGTTCGCCTTCGCCTTCAATCCGATCCTCCTGGTGGTCGATCCGGCGGGGGCCAACTTCGCGGTTGTGCCGTTCCTGCTCGCCATCGGCCGGCTGGCGATTGCGCTCTATCTCTGTTCCAGCGGCTTCGGCGGCTTCGACCGGGCGCGGCTTGGCGTTCTCGACCGTGCGGCCCGCCTCGCCGCGGCCTTCCTGCTGCTCGCGCCGGATCCCTACTGGAACCTCGTCGGCCTCGTCGTCGGGTGCGCCGCGGTCGCCCGGCATTTCTGGCTCGCCCGAGCCCACCCCCGAAAGGACATGTCAAAACCCATGAAGCAGGCCGAGGTCTCCTGATGCCCCAGATCAAGAACATCCTCTTCATCATGTTCGATCAGCTGCGGTTCGACTATCTCGGCTGCGCGGGCCACCCGCATCTGAAGACGCCCCACATCGACCGCTTCGCCGAGAAGGCGGTCCGCTTCGACCGCGCCTACGTGCAGTCGCCGATCTGCGGCTCGTCGCGGATGAGCTTCTACACCGGCCGCTACGTCCACAGTCACGGCGCCCAGCGGAACAACTTTCCCCTCAAGGTCGGCGAGCACACGCTCGGCGATCACCTGCGGTCCAACGGCATGGACGCCTGGCTCGTCGGCAAGACCCACATGCAGGCCGATGCGAAGGGGCTGGAGCGGCTGGGGATCGCGCCCGATTCGGTGATCGGCGCGCGGCTGTCGGAATGCGGGTTCGACGTGGTGGTGCGCGACGACGGCCTGTGGGGGGAGGGGCCGGACGGCTTCTACGATTCCCGCCGCTCGCCCTACAACGAGTACCTGAAGCAGAAGGGGTATCCGGCCGAGAACCCGTGGAACGTCTTCGCCAACGCCGGCATCGACGCGGAGGGCGACATCGCGTCCGGCTGGCTGATGCAGAATGCCGACATGCCGGCCAACGTGCGCGAGGAGGATTCCGAGACGCCGTGGCTCACCTCCGAGTGCATCCGCTTCCTGGAGGAGCGCAAGGACGACGAGCGGCCGTGGCTCTGCCACCTTTCCTACATCAAGCCGCACTGGCCCTACATCGTGCCGGCGCCCTACCACGACATGTACGGGCCGGAGCACGTGCCGGGCGTGGTCAAGGATGCCCGGGAGAAGGCCGATCCGCACCCCGTCTACGGCGCCTACATGGACACGCTGATCGCGAAGAGCTTCTCGCGCGACGAGGTCCGCGAAAAGGTGATTCCCGCCTACATGGGCCTGATCGCCCAGTGCGACGACCAGATGGGACGGCTGTTCGCCTACCTGGAGGAGAGCGGGCGGATGGAGGACACGATGATCGTGCTCACCTCTGACCACGGCGACTATCTCGGCGACCACTGGCTGGGCGAAAAGAACTTCTTCCACGAGTGCGCGGTGAAGATCCCGATGATCGTCTACGATCCCTCGGCCGCCGCTGATGCCACCCGCGGCACCACCTCCGATGCGCTCGTCGAGGCGATCGACCTCGCCGCCACGTTCGTCGAGGCGACCGGCGCGGAGGTGCCGAACCACATCATTGAGGGGCGGTCGCTCCTGCCGATCCTGCACGGCGAGACGCCGGACGACTGGCGCGAGGCGGTGATCTGCGAGTTCGACTATTCGACGACGCCGATGGCCGCGAAGCTCGGCGTCGCCCACGAGGACGCACGGCTCTTCATGGTCTTCGACGGGCACTACAAGCTCGTGCATGCCGAGGGCGGCTTCCGGCCGATGCTGTTCGATCTGAAGACCGATCCGAACGAGTTCACCGACCTCGGCACGAGCGCGGAGCATCGGCCCATCATCGACGGTCTCTACGTGCGGCTCGGCGCCTGGGCCCGGCGGCTCTCCCAGCGCACGGCGCTGTCGGACTGCGAGGTCGCGGCGATGTCCGGCAAGACCGCGCGCCTCGGCGTGCTGCTCGGCGTCTACGACGGATCCGAGGTCCCCGACGAGTTGCTGGCGCCACTGCGCGGTCAGGCCCCGGCAAGCTACGTCGGCGACTGATGGGACGGCCACAGTCACTTGGATACGCAAAGTGAAGGGTGTGCATCGAAGACGAATTGACGTGCCCGTGGCAGTGGCAGAAACGTAGGGGTGCTGGCTCGCTCCGTCGGCACGCACGTGCCCCGGAGCCTACTCCGGGCAGGTGGAAACACCCGGCCCACGGAAGTCGGCACCGGATTCGAACTGGTCGAGCTCATCCTTGTCGTTCAGGTCGATGCGATCTGACGGGGAACGCTCTTGGAGCTTGAGGTCAAATCATGTCGCGTATCGCAGCCGTCTCCGCCGTTTTCCTGAGCTTCGCCCTTCTGAGCACCAGCGCCCTGGCCCTCGATCCCGGCCCGGGCGTGGGTCGTCCGGGACCGGGCGTGCGCCCCGGCGTGGGTGCCCCGGGCGCCGGTGCGCCGGGCGTTGGCGTCCGTCCTGGCGTGGGCGTTGGTGCGCCCGGTGTGGGCGTTGCCCCCGGCACGCCGGTGACCCGCTCGATCGCTCGCCTTCCCGGCGGGTGTGCCAGCGTCCGCTACCGCGGCTACAACGCCTATCATTGCGGCGGCGTCTATTACCGTCCGGTGGTCCAGAACAACACCACCGTCTACGTCGTCATCGACTGATCCGCCTGAGCGCACCCCGTCCGGATCGGTCCGGTCCGGACGGGAGATGCGCGCTCACTCCTTCGGCAGGCGAAAGGCGACCAGCGCGTCGCCGAGCCGCTTGCGCAGCAGCGAACTGCCGCCCGCCGCGATCACCAGATACTGCCGGCCGTCGCGCTCGGAGACGAAGGTCATCGGCGTGGCGGCGCCGTCGAACGGGATCTCGTGCTCCCAGACGAGCTCTCCCGTCCAGGCGTTGAACGCGCGGATCTTTGAATCCATCGTCGCGGCGATGAAGACGAGCCCGGTCGCCGTGGCGATGGGCCCGCCGATGTTCGGGCTGCCCCATTTCGCCGGTCCCGTCAGGCCGAACGCCAGCGGCACCTCGCCGAGCGGCACCTGCCAGCGCGTCGCGCCGGTGTCGATGTCGACGGCGGTAAGCTGGCCCCACGGCGGCGCGTTGCAGGGGATGCCGAGCGGCGACAGCAGCACGCCCCGGCGCATCATGTAGGGCGCCCCCTTCTGGCGGCCGAGCTCGCCGGTCCCCGCCGGATCGCCGTCCGCCGGAATCAGCCGCACCCACTGGACGAGATTCATCACGTTGCCGATCACCAGCCGCCGGACCGGGTCGAATGCGACGCCGCCCCAGTTCGAGCCGCCGCCGTAGAACGGCATCTGGATCGAGCCGCGCACGCTCGGCGGGGTGAACAGGCCGTCGGCGCGGTAACGCTCGGCCTCCCGCCGGCACCATTCCCGGTCGATGGGGGTGATGCCCCAGGCATCGCGCGGGGCGAAGCCCTGCGTGGCGATCGGCTTCGGCAGCACCGGCACCGGCTGGGTCGGCGAAGTGTGTTCGCCGGGAACGTCGGTCTGCGGCACCGCCTGCTCGCGGGTCTCGAACCGGAAGGCGCCGCTGTCGCGGTCGAGCATGAACAGCTGGCCGGTCTTGGTCGCCTGCACGATGGTCGGATAGCGCGTGCCGTCCTCGATCTGGTCGGCGACGACCGGCTGCGCGGGAAGGTCCGTGTCGAACAGGTCGTGGTGGGTGAGCTGGCGCACCCACAGCTCGGAGCCGGAGCGGGCGTCCAGCGCCACCACCGCGTTGGTGCCGGCGAGGTTCGGCGACCGGTCGCCGCCCCAGTAGTCCGGGCTCGGCGATGTGGTCGGCACGAACAGCGTCGCCAATTCCGGATCGAGCGACAGCGGCGCCCAGGCGTTCGCGGCTCCCGATTTCGCGCGGTAGAGGTCCGGGATCGGATTCCACGCCCACTTCTGTTCGCCGGTCCGCACGTCGAAGGCGCGCACCACGCCATCCGGCATGTCGACGGCCTGGTTGTCGCCGATGGCGGTGCCGACGATCGCCAGATCCTGGAAGATCGCCGGCGGGGAGGTGACGTTGACCACGCCGGTCCCCAGCCGCGGATAGTCCTCGTTCAGGTTGATGACGCCGCCGGTGCCGAAATCCGGGCAGAGCGTGCCGGTGGCCGCGTCGAGCGCCAGCAGGCGGCCGTCGAGCACCGGGGCGATGATACGCCGCTCGCAGGGGCCGTCGGCGCCGCTCGCCCAGTAGCTGACTCCGCGGCAGATCAGCGAGTGCTGCTGATCGTAGTCGCGCGGCAGCGGCGGATCCGGCTCGAACGACCAGAGCGCGCGCCCGGTCTCCGCCTCCACCGCGATGACGCGGTTGTAGGGCGTGCAGACGTAGAGCCGGCCATCCGCATATATCGGGTTGGCCTCGAAGGTGGTGGCGCGGGTGCCGTCGCCGCCCTGGGAGAAGTCGCCGGTGCGGAAGGTCCAGGCGACCTCGAGACGCCCCACGTTGTCGGGGGTGATCTGGGTCGCCGCGGAATACTGCCCGCCGCCGGGGGCGCCGCCATAGGTCGACCAGTCCTGGGCCGGCGCCTGCGGTGCTGCAATCAGCCCGCCTGCCAGCGACACCGCGAAGAGGTGGCGGACCGGGCTCACCGGAACCGGTCCCGTCGCGCGCGCCGCGCGGCGGCGGCAGCGGCCAGCGCCGTCACGAAGCCGATGAAGGCCGTGCCGGTGGCCAGCACCGCCGCCATCACGGCCGGTCCCATCGCCACGTTGTCGAACACGCCGTAGACCATCATCGACGTCATCGCGACGCCAAACACGAACCAGAGAAGGAAGCCGATCGCGCAGACGACGAGCATCATCGCCCCCGCGCGCCGGTCGCTTGTGATCCGCCCATCGTTTCCCCCACGTGGTCATGTCCGGTCGGCCCGGACCCATAGTGACAGGTCCGGCGGTGGAGGTGTCAACGCCGGCCATCTCGCTATCGGGGGAGGTCCGCGCCCGTCGCGGCCTCGGCGATGCCCGCGAACACAGCGTCCAGTTCCGCGGCGAGTGCCGCAAGGTCCGCTCCGCCTTCGTCGGCATAGGGGGCGAACACGAAGCTCGGCGTCTTGTAGGAGAGGGTCGCCGTGCCGTCGGCGTTCTCGGTCAGGTAGAAGCGGATCGGCGCCTCGATGCCGGCGGCGACGTTCGCCGCCAGCATGCGCCGGGCGTAGTCGTTGCGGTAGACGCCGATCACTCGATTGCCGGGAATGGTGATGCCCTGGCCCTTCGCGCCGTCCGACGCGCTGGCCTGCGTGACCAGCCCCATCTTGGCATCGGTCACGGCGGTTCGGGTGCGCTCCACAAGGTCGTCGAAGCGCCTGTCGGTGTCGATCACCACCCAGCCCTGGCGCGGGGCGATGCCGGGGTCGGCGGCGTTGGCGGCAAGCGCCGTGGCGATCATCGCGGCAACGGCGAGGCCGCAGGCGGCAGCGAAGGGTCGGGTCATGGTGCTCTTCTTGTCGGTCGGGCCGGCACCGGCGGGTCGATGCCGAGGCCGGCGCGCGCGTAGGTTCCGGCGGTGGAGCCGAGGAAGCCGAAGACCAGCCATCCCCAGCCGTGCAGGCTGCCCGAGACGATGCCGCCGACGAGGCCGCCGATGTTGCAGCCGAAGGCGAGGCGGGCGCCGTAGCCCATCATCAGGCCGCCGGCGAGCGCGGTGGCGATGTCGCGCGGCGCGATCCTGAGCGTCGGCGCGAACCGTCCGGCAAGGCCCGCCGCCAGCATCGCGCCGGCGATGACCGCGAAATCCATCACCGAGGTCGCGTCGGCGAACACCGAACGCTCCACCGCGTCCATCTGGCCCGACCAGTAGGGCCACGTCTCGATGGGCACGCCGAGTGCGTGGGCGATCTTGCCGCCCCACAGGGTGAAGCCCGAGGTGATGCCCCACGGCCGGCCCAGAACGAGGAAGGTCGAGATGCCGACGCCGGCGAGCGCCAGCGCTCCGACGGTCGTGGACCACGGCCCGGACAGCACGAACCCCATGGGGCGCGACGGGTGCTTGGGGCCGGGCCGTTCCCGCAGCAGGGTCGCGCCGGAGATCGCCGCGAGCGCCGCCGCGGTCGCAAGGAAGGCCGGAAGCGGCCCCCACAGGGTCACCAGGCTGATGGCGGGAAACGCCGGCAGCGCGTGCCAGGCGGACAGGTGGGCGGTCGCCAGAAACGAGCCGGCGACGAAGGCCGCCAGCGTGATCAGCATCCGCGTGGAGCCGCCGCCGACGGCAAACAGCGTGCCGGACCCGCAGCCCGCGCCGAACTGCATGCCGAGGCCGAACAGGAAGGCGCCGATGGCGGTCGCCACGCCGAACGGGAACACGTAGCCCGACGCCGGCAGGCCGACGGCGGTGCCGTAAGCGAGCAGCGGAAACGACACCGCGGCGGTGGCGACGATCATGAGCGCCTGGGCGCGAACGCCCTCGCCGCGCCGGTCGCGGACGACGAAGCGCCATGAGGACGCGAACCCGAAGGCTGCGTGATAGAGCGCAACGCCGGCTGCGCCTCCAATGGCGGCCGCGGCGGCAAGCCGCCATCCGCCCGCGAGCGCGCCGGCCACTGCGATGAGACACAGGGCCGCCAAGGCCGCGAGCACCGCGGGGCCGCGGCCGGCATCCCGGGTGAGCGTGGTGCTGGGTGTCACGGCGATGTCCCCCGCACGCAGGCGCGAAGAGATGCCTGCGGTTGCGTCGCCCACGGTGATACCAGCCCGACCGCGTTCGCGGTGCTCAACAGCGCGTGACGGCCACGCGAGGGGAGGAGGCGCTGCGGCGCGCCTGGGTGCTCGCCCGGCGCGCGCTCCCACGGCTGAAAATGTTGCCGATGACAACGATCTTGCTTGCCGCGAAAGAGGTCGTTCGGTAAACTTCTGATTGCGCCGACCCGCCGTTGACGGGTGCGATGCCCGCCGGGTCACCGAAGACCGCGGCGCGCGTTCGGGCAGCTTCAGTTCACAACCACATTGACGCCGGCCAACCGGGGAGGGGGCTTCCATGGCAAAATATCGCGATCGCCTGCCGCAGCTGGAGGGCGGGCTGTTTCTGACCGACGGCGGGATCGAGACGACGCTTATCTTTCACGATGGCTTCGATCTGCCCTTTTTCGCAGTGTTTCCGCTGCTGACGGAGGAGGCCGGCAGGGCGGCCGTCGCCGACTATTTCCGCAGGCATGCGTCCATCGCGAAGCAGTCGGGAACGGGTTTCATCCTCGAAAGCGCGACCTGGCGTGCCAGCCCCGACTGGGCGGCGAAGCTTGGCTGGACCATCGGCGATCTGGAGGCTGCCAACCGTGCGGCGATCGGGATGCTGCAGGATCTGCGCGCGGAGTTCGAGGCCGAGGACACCCCCGTCGTGGTCAGCGGCTGCATCGGTCCCCGCGGCGACGGCTACGATCCGGGACGGATCATGCAGCCGGCGGACGCCGAGGCCTATCACGCCCCGCAGATCATGACCTATGCCGAGGCGGGGGCCGACATGGTGACGGCCATCACCATGACGAACGTCAACGAGGCGATCGGTGTGGCCAATGCCGCGCGGTCGGCCGGGATGCCGGTGGCGATTTCCTTCACGGTGGAGACCGACGGTACGCTTCCTTCCGGCGAGCCGCTGGGAGACGCGATCGCGGCCGTCGACGCGGCGACCGGCAATGCGCCCGCCTACTACATGATCAACTGCGCCCATCCCGATCATTTCGCCGACGTGCTCGATGGCGCATGGGTGGAGCGCATCAGGGGCATCCGCGCCAATGCCTCCCGCATGAGCCACGCCGAACTCGACGAGGCGGAGGCGCTCGACGCGGGCGACCCGGCCGAACTCGGCGCCCTCTACCGGCAGCTGCGCGAGCGGTTTCCCCAGATCAACGTCCTCGGAGGCTGCTGCGGAACCGACCATCGCCACATCCGGGCGATCTCCGACGCCTGCCATCGCGCGGCCTGATCGGAGCGTCCGGCGCGCGGTCTCCTGAAGGGCTCGCCGTATTCGCAGCCTGCGCCGCCCGCCGCGCAGGCTGCAGCCGTGCGCGCCGGGCCGCGCCTGGCGGGCCATCACCGATCTTCAGTTGAGCGTCTGGCCATCTGCGCGCAAAGCGGAGTGGACAGGGGACGCTCATCTCGGCGCTTGTTGTGAGGCGGCGCGATTACGGTCCTGCCGCCCGGATTGCAGCGATGCGGCGCCAATGCTAGCATTTCTGCGAACATAAAGTTCAAATTCGAACAGGAGGCGGGTTGATGGATTTCACCAGGCGCAGTTTCATGCAGTCGGCCGTTGGCGGGGCCGTGCTTCTGTCGTTCCCGCTCGGCGCGCGGGCGGCGACGACGTTCAACTTCATCACCCCGTTCTCGTTCTCGCTGGCCTTCGCGCCGGTGCTCTATGCCGCCGCTGCCGGCTACTACAAGGCGGAAGGGCTGGAGATGAACATCCAGTCCGGCAAGGGCGCCGCGCTCGCCGCCCAGATGACCATCGCCAAGCAGATGGATTCCGGCCGCACCGGCGGCACCAACTACATCGTCTCCCGGGTCAACAACGACGCCCCGCTGACGGCGATCGCCACCATCGCCCAGCTGTCGCCCTTCTTCCTCATCTCGTCGAGCGCCGATCCTGTGAAGGCGGTCGCCGACGTCGAGGGCCGCACCGTCGGCATGGCGAGCCTCGGCGGATCGATGGAAGCCACCCTCGACCTGATGCTGACCGGCGCCGACGTCTCGCCCGACACCGTGAACAAGGTGAAGGTCGCGGATTCGGCCGCCTCCTACGCCCTGATCGAGGCGGGCCGCGCGGGTGCCTTCATCGGCAACACCTCCTCGATGGTCACCGCCAGCTCGAGCCGCGACGACGTCGTGGCGATCCCGATGGACGACGGGATGCCCGGTCAGGTCTACGTGGCGCGCCCCGACGAGGTCGAGGCCCATCCCGACAAGTTCGTCGCCTTCCTCAAGGCGACCCACAAGTCGGCGCTGGAGATCGTCGAGGCCGACGACTTGACGCCGATCCTCAAGACCATCGGCGACGCATTTGACGTCAACGGCCTGTCGAACATCGAAACGGCCCAGAAGGACCTGCGCGCCAATTCCGAGAACTGGGCCTCCAAGGGCAACGACAACATCCTGCGCAACGTGCCTTCGGTCTGGGAGCACGCCGCCGCGACGCTGTTCAAGACCGGGCTGATCGACAAGGAGGTCGCGGCCACGGACCTCTACACCAACGACCTGCTCGATCAGGCCCTGAAGGGATGATCCAGGAGGACGTTGCCGACATTCGCCTGCTGGGTGTCGGCAAGACGTTCGGCGAAGGCGAGGGGGCGGTCCAGGCGATCGGACACGCCACCCTCGACATGCCGCGCGGCGACTTCGTATCGCTGCTCGGGCCCTCGGGCTGCGGCAAGACCACGCTGCTGCGCATCATCGCCGGGCTGGAAAGCCCGTCCGAGGGCGAGGTCATCGTGCGCGGCCGCCCGGTCTGGACCGACGGCCGGCGCTCCGCCGAGGCGACCCGGCCGGTGGCGATGATGTTCCAGGAAGCGCGCCTGTTTCCCTGGTTCACCGTCGCCGAGAACGTCGCCCTGCCGTTGCGTCTGCAGGGCGTCGGCAAGGCCGAGCGCCTGGAGCGAGCCCACGTCCTCTGCGAAACCGTCGGCCTCAAGGGCTTCGAGGGCGTGCGGCCGTCGTCGCTGTCGGGCGGCATGCGCCAGCGCGCCTCGCTGGCCCGTGCGCTGGTCACCCAGCCGCAGGTGCTGCTCCTCGACGAGCCGTTCGGCGCGCTCGACGCCATGACCCGCGACACCCTCAACCTCGAGCTGATGTCGGTCTGCGCGAAGGCGCAGGTGACGACCATCCTCGTCACCCATTCCATCAACGAGGCGGCGTTCCTGTCCGACCGCGTCGTGGTGCTGGCCGCCCGCCCGGCGCGCATCACCGAGGTTGTCGAAATCCCCTTCGCGCGGCCGCGCACGCTCGACCTGCAGCAGACGCCGGAGTTCCAGGACATGCTGACCCATCTCAGGTCCGGCCTGACGGGGGCGCACTGATGCGCAACGAACGCTTTCTGAAGATCGCGCTGCCGACCGCCACCGTCGTCGGGTTCCTGGTCCTCTGGACGCTCTACGTGCGGATGGCGGACGTGTCGGCGTTCATCCTCCCCACCCCGCTCGAGATCGTCACGGCGTTCGTCGCGCTGGTCGGCGAGGCGAAGGTCTGGCACCACGCCTGGGTCACCGTCATCGAGGCCGTGTCCGGGTTCGTCATCGCGGTGACGCTGGGGATCGTCCTCGGCCTGGCGCTGGCGCGCCTGCGCATGCTGGAGTGGGCGGTGAAGCCGTTCATCGTCTGCTTCCAACTTATCCCGAAGATCGCGCTCGCGCCGCTGTTCATCCTATGGTTCGGCTTCGGCCTGGAATCCAAGATCGTGATCGCGGCGGCGCTGTCCTTCTTTCCGGTGTTCTCCAATGCGCTGATCGCGTTCCGCTCGATCGAGCCGGGCGACCTCGACGTCTTCACCATGCTGCAGGCGCGGCCGGCGCAACGGTTCCTGTTCCTGGACCTGCCAACGGCCCTGCCGGTCATTCTCGCGGGCTGCGAGGTCGCGGTGGTGATGTCGATGATCGGGGCGATCGTCGGCGAGTTCATCGGCGGCAACGAGGGCCTCGGCTACCTGGCGGTCGCCATGCTGCAGGAGCTCCGGGTGCCCGATCTCTTCGCGGTGATCGTGCTGCTCACGCTGATCGGACTGTCGCTCTACACGGTCATCTCCAGCCTGCGCGGTTGGCTGACGCCGTGGCACGCCTCGGTCGCCAAGCCGGGCTGAACCGGCCCCGGCCGCGCGTCTTTTGCCCGCCGGGCGGCGGTGGTAGATTCCGCCGTCGGCACAAGGGGGCAGGCATGCGCGCGACCGGTTTCGTGTCCCGGGTTCTCGCGGGGATCATCGTGGCTTCTGGTCCGGCCGCGGCGGCGGCCGACGGCTGTGACGTCGCTGCCCTGTCGCGCGCGATGGAGGCGACGACCGCGGCGTCGTTCGGGATGAGCCACCAGACCGCGAGCAAGGAAGAGATCCTCGCGGGCATCGAGAAATTCGAGAACAGCCAGGAGCAGCCGGCGACGTTCGTCCGGAATTTCCAGACGAAGTTTCCCCAGTGCTCGGACGCCGAGTCCCTCTAGGTGATGGACGCCGCCTTCGACGGGATCCGGCGCGAACTCCAGTAGATTGCGCAGGTCCGGAAAGACCGGCAGAGGCGGACCGGCAAGGGCCGCGACCGATCGCATTACAGGTGCTGACCCAGAATGTCGCGCAGGCGTCGGCGCTCCCACGGCGAGGAAATCTGGCGTGTCTCGACGGTGGCGGGGTAGATGCGGTCGCCCTCGGGGGACGCATCGAAGTGAAAGACGCGCTTCGCGCCGATCACCAGCGAGTCCGAGCTGTGCGCCGCCACGACGATCAGCTCGAACGACGTGAAGACCTCGGCGGGATGATCGTCCCGGTTTGGCAGGTCGGTCGTCTCGCGCGTGCGGCGGACGAGGTCGCCAAGGGTGCCGATATCCTTGTAGTCGCCCTGACAGAGCGGCCCCTGGTTCGTTGCGCCGGCCCCGCTGGGCTGGTCGGCGTCCTCGTCGAGGTCTTCCACGTCGGTGACGGCCATCATCCAGCTTCGGTCCCGGGTCTTCAGCACCGCGAGAATGCTCTGCAGGTAGATCGGCTCCTTGCTCATGTTGCTGATAAGGCAGTGAGCCTTCATGCCGACGCCGGCCGCGCGGTTGATCAGGATGCGCGGCTTTCGCTGACGCAGATAGGCCATCAGGATCAGGTGCAGGTAGACGAACCACACCAGCAGCATCGTCAGGTTGGTGATGACGTTCAGGGCCGTGCTGTGTGCTGCGATCCACTCGAGCATGAAGGTCTCGTCGCTCCTTGGGCGGTGTTCCGAGGCCGACGTAACGCGCGTTCCGCGCAATGGTTCGCCGGCTGATCTGCGCGGACCCCGCCCTATTCCGGCCGGATCAGCGCCGTGACCAGCACCAGCGCGATACCGACGAGGACGAGCTTCCAGGCGTCGGCGCGTTTGCGGAAGCCGGGGAGACCGAACGGACGGATCGCCTGGGCGATCATCGCCAGCACGATCAGGACGGTGACGATCTTCGTCATGAGGACGGTCGTCCCGGCGCGTCGAAGCGCCCCGAGGGGCGGGCGCAACTGCGGATTGCGTCGGCGGGTTCAACCGGACACCATGGGCCGGCGACCCCCGATCTCCGTTCCGTCTTCCCGGGAGCTTCCATGCTGTTCGACACCTCGCTTGCTGAGACAGATCCGTTGCGCCAGCGCCTGCGCGCGGACATTCGCGCGGACGAGACGAAGATCGCCCGCCGTCTGATCGATGCCGCGACCCTCCCGGCGGATCAGGTCGACCGCATCTCCGAGCAGGCGCGCGCGCTGGTGCGCGGCGTGCGGTCCGGCCGGGTGGGACGCGGCGGCATCGATGCCTTCATGCACGAATACGAGCTGTCCTCAAAGGAGGGCGTCGTTCTGATGTGCCTCGCCGAGGCGATGCTGCGGGTGCCGGACTCCCACACGCTGGACCGGCTGATCGAGGACAAGATCGGCACGGCGGAGTGGGAGAACCACCTCGGCAAGTCGGATTCCTTCTTCGTCAACGCCTCCACCTGGGGGCTGATGCTGACGGGCCGGGTCGCCCGGCTCGACGACAACGAGGGCCGCGACGCGCGCGCCGTCCTCGGCCGGCTGATCCACCGCGCCGGCGAGCCCGTCATCCGCCGCGCGGTGCGCGAGGCGATGCGCATTCTCGGCCGGCAGTTCGTCATGGGCCGCACCATCAAGGAGGCGCTGTCCAACGCCCGCGAGGCGGAGGAGGACGGCTACCGCCACTCCTACGACATGCTCGGCGAGGCGGCGCGCACCATGGCCGACGCCGACCGCTACTGCGAGGCCTACGCCAACGCCATCCGCGCCATCGGCAAGGCGAGCAAGGGCCGCTCCGGGACCGAGGCGCCGGGGATCTCGGTCAAGCTGTCGGCGCTGCACCCGCGCTACGAGTTCGCCAAGCGCGACCGGGTGATGGCCGAGCTGGTGCCGCGGCTGGCCGACCTCGCCGTGATGGCGAAGGAGGCCGACATCGGCTTCACCGTGGATGCCGAGGAGGCCGACCGGCTCGACCTCTCCCTCGACGTCGTCGAGGCGGTGGCCATGGACGCCCGGCTGAAGGGCTGGGACGGCTACGGGCTCGCCATCCAGGCCTACCAGAAGCGCTGCCTGGCGCTCATCGACTGGCTGGAGGGCCTCGCCAAACGCGCCGACCGCCGGCTCTGCGTGCGCCTGGTCAAGGGCGCCTACTGGGACAGCGAGATCAAGTGGGCCCAGGAGCGCGGGCTCGACGGCTACCCGGTGTTCACCCGCAAGGTGCTGACCGACGTCTCCTACATCGCCTGCGCCCGCAAGCTGCTGGCGGCGGGGAGCGCCTTCTACCCGCAGTTCGCCACCCACAACGCCCACACCGTGGCGACCATCCTGGAGCTTGCCGGCAACCGCACCGACTTCGAGTTCCAGCGGCTGCACGGCATGGGCGGCGCGCTCTACGAGCAGATCGTCGGCAAGGACGCGATGGACCGGCCGTGCCGTATCTACGCGCCCGTCGGCACCCACGAGGACCTGCTCGCCTACCTCGTCCGCCGGCTCCTGGAAAACGGCGCCAACTCCTCGTTCGTCAACCGCATCCAGGACGAGAAGCTGCCGATCGACGCCATCGTCGCCGATCCCGTCGCCCAGGCCCGCGGGCTGGTTTCCTACCCGAACCCCAACATTCCGCTGCCGGCGAACCTCTACGGCGAGACCCGGCGCAACTCGCGGGGCCTCGACCTGACCGATCCCGCCACGCTGGCGCCGGTGGCCGAGGCGATGGAGGCGCACGCCGCCACGCCGTGGCACGGCCGGCCGTGCATCGGCGGCGTGCTGGAAGAGGGCGAGGCGCGCGACGTGGTCGACCCCGCCGACCACAGCCGGGTGATCGGAACCGTGGTGGACGCCACGCCGGAGCTCGCCGAGAACGCGCTGGAGCGGGCGCACCGCGCCTTCCCGGCGTGGAACGCGACACCGGCCGGGCGCCGCGCCGAGGTGCTCGAGAAGGCGGCCGACCTCTACGAGGCCAACCTTGCCGACCTGTGCGCGCTCTGCGTGCGCGAGGCCGGCAAGACGATGGCCGACGCGCTGGCGGAAGTGCGCGAGGCGGTGGATTTCCTGCGCTACTACGCGCACCGCGCGCGCCTCGACTTTGCCGAGGCCGAGGCGCTGCCCGGACCGACCGGCGAACGCGACGAATACTGGCTCGCCGGCCGCGGGGTCTTCCTGTGCATCTCGCCGTGGAATTTCCCCTTGGCGATTTTCACCGGCCAGGTGTCGGCGGCGCTCGCCGCCGGCAACGCCGTGCTCGCCAAGCCGGCCGAACAGACGCCGCTGGTCGCCGCCCGCGCGGTGGAACTGCTCCACCTGGCCGGCATCCCGGTGGAGGCGCTGCACCTGCTGCCGGGCGACGGGGCTGCGATCGGCGGCGCGCTGCTGCCCGACACCCGCGTCTCCGGCGTGGCCTTCACCGGCTCGGTCGACACCGCCCACATCATCAATCGGGCGTTGGCGGCCCGCGACGGGGCGATCGTGCCGCTGATCGCCGAGACCGGCGGCCAGAACGCCATGATCGTCGATTCCACCGCGCTGCCCGAGCAGGTGGTGGTCGACCTCTGCGCTTCCGCCTTCCAGTCGGCCGGACAGCGCTGCTCGGCCGCCCGCGTGCTGTTCGTGCAGGAGGACGTGGCCGAGCGCACCATCCGCATGCTGAAGGGCGCCATGGCGGAGCTCTCCGTCGGCGATCCGTCGGAGCTCGCCACCGACATCGGCCCGGTGATCGACCGTGAGGCCAAGGACGCCCTCGACGCCCACATCGCCCGCATGGAGGCCGAGGCGAAGCTGATCGCCCGCGCCCCCGCCACGCCGGCCATGGAGCGCGGCACCTTCGTCGCCCCCGTCGCCTTCGAGATCGCCTCGCTGGACATGCTGAAGAAGGAGGTGTTCGGGCCGGTGCTGCACGTGATCCGCTACAAGGCCGAGCGGCTCGACCAGGTGATGGACGCCATCAACGCCACCGGCTTCGGCCTCACCATGGGCCTGCACACCCGCATCGACACCACGGTGGAATGGCTGCGCCGGCGCAGCCACGCCGGCAATCTCTACGTCAACCGCAACATGATCGGCGCGGTGGTCGGCGTGCAGCCGTTCGGCGGCGAGGGGCTGTCGGGCACCGGGCCGAAGGCCGGCGGGCCGCGCTACCTCCCCCGCTTCGCTGCGGAACGGGTGATCTCCATCAACACCACGGCCGCCGGCGGCAACGCCTCGCTGATGAGCGTCGGCGACGACCTGCCGGGGTAGATCGTCCCGCCCTCACGCGGGTCGGTGCGCGTACCGCTTCGCGGGCCGCCTCAGCGCGCCACGATTTCCGGCCCCATCAGGGCGTTCGGGATCGCCGTGGACAGGAACGGCGCGTAGGTGACGATGATCAGGAACACGAAGAGCACGGCGACGAACGGGGCCGCGGCCCTGACCACCTGGACCAGGCTCATCCCCGTGATGCCGGAGGTCACGAACAGGTTCAGCCCGATCGGCGGGGTGATCATGCCGATCTCCATGTTCACCACCATGATGATGCCGAGATGGATCGGGTCGATGCCCAGCTCCATGGCGATCGGGAACACCACCGGTGCGACGATCAGGAGCAGGCCCGACGGCTCCATGAACTGGCCGCCGATCAGAAGCAGGATGTTGATGGCGATCAGGAAGGTAAACCAGTTGAAGCCGTAGCTCAGCAGAAGCTCGGTGATCGCATCGGGAATGCGCTCCGACGTCAGGGTATGGGCGAACAGGAGCGCGTTGACGATGATGAACATCAGCATCACCGTTGTCTTCGAAGCATCGACCATCACCTTGCGCGTGTCCTGATGGACCAGCGCCGGGAAGAAGCCGAGGCCGATGGCCTTCAGGTTGCGCCCCCAGATCGAAAGCCCCCGGACGAGTGAGCCCGGCACGGCCGCGATCCCGCCTTCGCCGCGCCAGAGCGGGTAGGCGATCAGGATCAGGACGACGCCCGCGAGGCCCACCACGGCGCGAAGGCCGATCGTCGTCTCTCCAGCCTCGCCCATGGCGAAGAAGGAGAGAATGAGCCACACGAACAGGAAGCCCACCGCGTAGACCATGGCCTTGAATCCGATGCGCTCGCGTCGGTCGCGGTGCGGCAGGATCCACGGGACGCCCTTGAGCGGGCCCATGTCGCGGTAGACGAAGAGGGCAATGAAGGCGGAGTAGACGGCGGCGACTGCGGCGGCCTCGGTGGGAGTGAACACGCCTCCATAGATGCCGCCGAGGATGATGACGATGAGGAAGACGCCCCATCCGGCCTCCTTGCCGCCCTCGATGATCTCGCGAAAGCCCTTCCACTCCTCCGCCGGCAGGTTGCGCCAGCGCGCAACGATGTAGATGGCGATCATCAGCATCAGTCCCGCGACGAGGCCGGGCAGAATCCCCGCCAGGAACATGCGCCCGACGGAGACGTTCACGGCGGCGGCGTAGACCACCATCACGATCGACGGCGGGATCAGGATGCCGAGCGTGCCGGCGTTTGCGATCACGCCGGCGGCGAACTCCTTCGAGTAGCCGACCTGGCGCATCCCGGCGATGGCGATCGTGCCGATCGCAACGACCGTGGCCGGCGACGAGCCGGACAGGGCGGCAAACAGCATGCAGGCCAGCACCGAAGCCATCGCCAGGCCGCCCCGCAAATGGCCGATGGTGGCGATCGCCAGGCGTATGATGCGGCGCGCGACCCCGCCGGTCGACATGAAGGCCGACGCCAGGATGAAGAAGGGGATGGCGAGCAGCGTGTAGTTCTGGCTGGCGGTGAAGAGCTGCAGCGCCACCGAACTCATCGAATCGTTGGAGTGGAGCGCGATGGTCAGAACCGACGCCAGCCCGAGCGAGATCGCCACAGGCACGCCCAGGAACAGGAGCGCGAAGAGAACGATGAAGAGAAAGAGCGTTTCCATGGCCGGCTCAGTCCCGGACCGCGTTGCGGTTTTCCGCGACGAGGTCTTCCGCCTCGTGCCCGGCGACGATCAGCTCGCGCCGGCCCTGGGCGATCTGCACCATGGCCTGGAGCGAGCGGAACGCGAGCAGCGCCAGCCCGACCGGCAGCATCAGATAGGCGACCCAGCGCTGGACGCGGTCCTGCAGCCCGAAGGCCTCCTGCATCCAGAGCGGATAGCGCAGCTCGTCGAGGCCGGTGCCGCGATCGTACATGAAGGTCCAGTAGCCGATGGCGCCGCTCTGGCGCCAGTTGGTCGAGACGTCGGCGCCGAGCCACGCGAGCCAGCCGGAATACAGCAGCAGCATCGCGTAGACGAAGGTCGCGAACGCGCCGAACAGCGCGGCGGCCTTGAACAGGCGGCGGGGAAAGCTCCGGATGATGGCGTCGACCCCGAGGTGGATACCGGTCTTCACGCCATAGGACATGCCGAACAGGATCAGCCAGGCAAACAGGATGCGCGTGGCCTCCAGGGCGCCCTGCCAGCCGGAGTTGAAGCCGTAGCGGGCGATCACCTGGACGAAGGAAATCAAGGTGATCGCCGCCATCAGGATGGCGATGACGTTTTCCTCGAAGCGGTCGACGGAAACGGGGAACCTTCGTTCGGCCAGGAACAGAACGACCACGATCACCAGCAGCGTGATCGTCATGCCCATCAGTTCCATCGGGTCTCTCCCAGCTTCCCCGGTACGATGTGAAGGTCGCGGCCGGCCCGATCGGACGGGCCGGCCGCTGAAGCGGCCTCTGCCGCCTGTCTAGTTGGTCGCGCTGTAGGACGCCGCCGTCTTGATGACGTCGGCGCCGATGTCGCCTTCGAACTGCTGCCAAACCGGCTTCATCACCGAGACCCAGGCTTCACGCTGCTCCGGCGAGAGCTCGCGGATGGTCGACTTGGCGTCGACGATCGACTGGCGGCAGCCGGTCTCCTGCTCGGCGACCTGCTGGTTGGCCTGCTTCAGCGTGTCGGTCAGGATCTGGAGGAACTGGCTGCGCGTCTCGTCGTCCAGCGAGTCTAGGAACTCCTGGCTGGTGATCACGCCGTAGGCCAGCAGCTGGTGGTTGGTCTCGGTGATGCCGTCCTGCACCTCGAAGAACTTCTGGGTGTAGATGTTGCACCAGGAGTTCTCCTGTCCGTCGACGACGCCGGTCTGCAGCGCGCCGTAGACCTCCTTGAATGCGAGCTTCTGGGCGGAGGCGTGCAGCGCCTCGATCATGGCGACGGCGACGTCGGAGGTCTGCACGCGGAACTTCAGGCCGGAGGCGTCCTCGGGCTTGATCAGCGGCTTGTTGGCGGAGAATTGCTTGAGCCCCGACGCGATGTAGCCGAGCCCGACATAGCCCTCGTTCTCGAGCGAGGCGAGCAGGCCGCGGGCGTCCTCCGAGGCCATGTAGGCGTTGGCCGCGTCGATGGAGGAGAACAGGAACGGCAGGTCGAACAGGCGGAGCTTCTTGGTGTAGGCCTCGAACTTGGACAGCGACGGCGCCGCGAGCTGGACGTCGCCGAGCAGCATGGCCTCCATGACTTTGTCGTCGTCGTAGAGGGTGGAGTTCGGGAACACCTCCATGCAGGCCTTGCCCTCCATCTGCTCGTTGATGTTCTTGGCGAGCAGGCGGGCGGCGTCGCCCTTCGGATGGCCGCTGTCGGCCACCACGTGGCTGAACTTGATGACGGTCTCGCCGCTGTCGCAGCCGGCCGGATCGGCATGGGCCGCACCGAACGAAAGCGCGAGCGCCACGACGTAGGCGGATGCAGCCAGGATCGTCTTCTTCATGAGTATCTCTCCCTCTGTCTGACGGCCCGCGTGCGGACCGTCCGGTGATGGCATTCGGCCGGCCAGCCGGCCGGCGCGTCGACATCGATTTTGGGACCGTTGGCCGCTGGCTCGCCCGCAGAGCTTCATCGTCTCTTTTGCCGGCGTCGCGGCGCGATGTCTCCCGCCATCGCGATGGTCGAGTGTGCGCGAGGGACGGTCCGGTGGCAACCGGAGATAAGGAGCCGCCGCGGAGCCTTGTTTCCGCTCGCGCGAACTCCCTTGGGCCCGCGTTGTTTCCATCCTCCGCTCATCCCCGGACCAGATCGATGAGCCGGGCGCCGGGCGTCCAGTGGGCGGCGCGCCAGCCGGCCTTGCGGGCGCCCTCGACGTTCTCCGGCGTGTCGTCGACCAGCAGCAGGGCGCTGGGTGCGGTGCCGGCGCGAAGCGCGGCGGCGTCGAAGAAGGCGCGGTCGGGCTTGCGGGCGCCGACGGCGGCCGAATGGACCATCCCGTCGACGTGGTCGGCGAGCGCCAGCCGGGTCATCAGGTGCTCGGCGCGCAGGTTCTCCTGGTTGGTGGCGAGCAGCACGCGCACGCCGTCGCGCCTGAGCGCCGCGCAGTCGGCCAGCACGGCCGCGTCCACGTGGCTCTCGCGGCTGAGCCAGTAGTCGACGAAGCGCTGGGGGGTGACGTCGGGGGCGAGCTCCGGCAGGCACGCGGCGAGCGCCTCCATCAGCGGCCGGCGGCCGGTCACCACGTCGTCCCAGTGCGGCACGAAGAAGCGGGCGCGCAGCGCCTCCAGCCGGATGCCGAGATCCTGCTCGATGTCGGCGGCCCACGTCCGCCCGCCTGAGGGCCGGTCGTGCACCACCACCCCGTCGACGTCCAGCATCAGGCACTCGATCACGTCCCGGCTCCCCGTTTGGCGCGCTGTTTCCCCGGCCCCCCTTCTAGAGGCCCCGGGACGCGCGGGGAACCGGGGAGGCGGGCGTCGGGCGGCGCCGGCCGGCCCCCGGCGGTTGTCTCCAGAAAAGCCGGGTGCGATGCTGGGCGCGGGGCATCGGGGCGCGTCTGGCGGGAGTTTCGGCCGGGCCGCTCCGATCGAATGCCGGGCGGCGTCCGGGGAGGGGTTGCCGATGCTGCGTCATGTCATCCTGCTGGCCGCGCTCTGCCTGCCGGTCTCCGCCGGGGCGGCGGAACCGGCGTGCACCGGGTCCGAGAGCGTCGCCGACAGCTTCACCTGCCTCTATTCGATCTTTCCGCGCGGGGCCGGGACGGACTCCATCGGCGCCGCGCTCGCCGACCAGTTCTCCGCCACCGAGACCAGCTTCGACGGGCCGCTGGTGATCGTGAACGGCTACGGCATCTTCGTCTACGACGGCGCGGGCGCCGACGCCGGCACGCTGCTCGACCACGTGCTGACGCGGAGCAACCAGGACAGCGGCTTCGTACAGATGACCGCGCTCTCCCATGTCGGCCCGGCGATCGCCTACCTGGCGGCGCTGTCGGAGGAGGGCGCCGCCAGCTACCCGGCGCTGCGCGACACGCTGCTGGCGCGCGTGCGGGCGACCCGCACGGCGATCGCCGACGATCCCGGCTGGCTCGCCGCCCTCGACGTGCCGGCCTGGACGCCCCACGCCGACGCCATCGCCGCGATGGTCGACTACGGCCTGTGGATGGCCGGCGACTACCTGGTCAAGGTGCGCGACGGCACGGTGGCGTTCACCCAGGCCTCCGTCGGCAGCGACTTCTACGACGGCGGCCTCGACGGCTACGCGGTGCCCTTCGACAACGTCATGATCGCCACCTTCATGCTGGTCGACCTGGACAGCTCCGCCGAGGTCCGGGACCTGGTGGCGAGGCTGGACGACACCGTGGATTTCTCGAAGGCACGCGTGGTGGTGCACATGGAGATCGGCACCAACTACGGCGCCGGCCTGACGCCCGCCACCAACCAGCTCGTGCACGCGCTCCAGGTGCTGAGCGACGGCGCGATCGGCCCGGCGAACGTCCTGATCGCGCCCTACGCGAGCGCCCCCTGCCAGCCGGCCGGAGCCGGCGAATGCCCGCTGGAGACCTTCACCGCCGCAGCACTTCCGCCGGCCGTCTACGCCTACTATTCGACCCGCGTCTGGTCCGGCATCTACGACCGCACCCAGATCGCCCGCGCCGCCTTCACCGGCATCGCCGCGATCCCGCAGCTGGCGCCGGCGCCGATCCCCGGCGACTACGGGGTGACGGCGGCCGACGACATCGACGGCTTCATGCAGCGGCTGCGCAACTCGCTCCTGGAGAAGACCGAGCTGCTCTCCAACGCGGTCGGCTTCTGGATGCCCGACGAGCTGCGCGCCAAGGGCTGGGACGCCGCCGGCGTCGACATCCCCGGCCTCACCACCGGCTTCCCCGCCGGCGTCGACGCCTACCCGACCGACCTGCCGGCGATCCCGGAGTAGGGGGGAGGGTTGGGTTTTGGTTCGCTCACGTCGAGTGTGAGGGGTTTGATTCGCTTACGCCGAGTGCGCTGCAGTTTTGGTTCGCTCACGCCGAGCGAGCTTTGCTCGCCGGCTGCGCGGGCGCGCCCTGACCGGGCGGCGCGCGGTCGCGCGCTGGTGGGAGATGTCCGGCTGGGCTTTGGCTGTTGGCCCGGGTGCCAGCCTCAATCTCCGCTCACTCCCGCGGAGGCGGGAGTCCAGGGCGGATAACGCGGCGGCTGCGGTCGCGCCCTCGGCTTGGTCCCCTCACGCCGAATGCGCTTGCGCGCATCGGCTCCGGGTGGGCGCCCTGACCGGGCGGCGCGCAGTCGCGCGCTGGTGGGAGGGATGCGGAGAGGTTGAGGGACGGCTCCCGCCGCCGGCTCCTTGCTCCGTCCTGATCTTCGGAGACGGCGCCCGCTTCATTCTCCGCTCATTCCAGCGAAGGCTGGAATCCAGATACGGCGGACGTTCGGGGCGACAGCACAGGAGGATGCGCGCAGCAACCCGCCGCGCGCCTCATCCCACATCTCCGCCTGCAGCAGCCTCTGCAACTGGATTCCAGCCTTCGCTGGAATGAGCGGAGTGTGGGTTATCCCGGACACCCGCCTCAATCTCCGCTCACTCCCGCGGAGGCGGGAGTCCAGGGCGAAATACTCGTCGGCTGCGGCCTGTGGCCCTGGATTCCCGCCTTCGCGGGAATGAGCGGAGTGTGGGGTTGGCTTGGAGGGCAACATGCGGGGTCCATCCGGACCGCACCCACCAGCGCGCGGATTGGTCCCCTCACGCCGAGTGCGCTGGCGCGCACCGGCTCCGGGAGGGCGGCCTCCGGCCGGCCGACGGTCGTCGGCTGGTTGGTGTGGTCCGGATGGGCCGGAGGCTGTCCGGCGAAAACGTCGCCGAGGCCTCCCCGTATCATTCCCACCAGCGCGCGACCGCGCGCCGGCTGAGCAAAGCCAGGAAAAGTGCGAACCGGTTTTCCGTCCGGCTTTGCGCTGGAAACAGTCAGGCCGCCCACCCGGAGCCGGTGCGCGCAAGCGCACTCGGCGTGAGGGGCATAAACCACCCCCAACCACAAACACCTTCATCCCCGCGCCGTCTCCGGCCGGGCGTGTTCGGAAAGGGGATCGGTGGGGCGCGAAACGGCGGCCATCCGATTGGTATTTGTTGCGGTCGCCTTTCGGCGCCCCACCCTGGCGTTTGCACCGATGCAGCCACCCTTCTCCCAAGGGCGGAAAGGAGTAGGACCTTCCCACCCCTCCACCGGGTGGCGGACGCGCGCGCAGTCGCGTGCACCTCTACTAAGGGGGTTCGCGAGAACCGCGTCTTCGAGGCCATGCGCGGCGTTTGTCGCCTCCTGTCCCGGCGGACACCACTCGCCATCGGCACACCGAGCCTGCCCGTTCGTTACACGCGCGCGCGCCCGGCCGTCAGGCCCTCAACCCACGTGGCGGTCGGTCCGGCACGGCTCCCAGCGGGTCAAGCGACAAGGGGAGGATACGGGAGGATTGGAAGGCGGGGATAAGGTGGGTGAGGACGCAGCGGCAAAAGCCGTAAATTTAATTTACGATTGTATTAAGATTTCAGAATCCTCTAATAATTTCTTCGCTTTGTCGAAGTATATTTTTGTAAAAGCTTGTTCGTTTTGAAGCCAACTTGCAACTGTGTAGCGAATAACAGGATGGGGGCTCCCCTGGGTCCGTTTTTGAAAGTGGCCACTCGAATCCTTTCTTTTTTCCCTTTCGAATATTTCTCGGAACCGAAATGGTGAAATGCCGATAAACGGAGAAAACTGAACCTTTTTTGAACAGGATTTCTGAGACCCAATGGATATTGCATCTCTATGCAATTCCTCTGTGTAGCTTTTTGGGTATGGCTCAATATATATTACACGCTTTATACCAGCCGAAATTATGTGTTTGGCGCATATGTGGCACGGAAATGTTGTGCAATATAGTGTGCATCCGTCGGTGCTGCGGCCGAGTCTCGCGGAATCAGAGATCGCCGACATCTCAGCATGTACGACTCTACCGAACTCAATTAAGTCCATTAAATGCGCTTCGCGTAAAGACGTGCCCTTTTTTGCTGCTTCACTAAGGACATAAGACACTAAATCTTCTTCAGACTTCTCTGATTCAATGAATTTGCCAGACTTAAGTCGACGCACTATGTCAGCAAGTATCGCTCTCTTTATTCGCTCATTTTCGTCTCTGCCATTTTTGTAGTCTCGCGCGTCGCCTTCATCAGATTCCCAGTACGCCCCGCCTCCTGCTGCCGGAACCTCATTGCAGCCAAGGCTTACAATATCATTCTGTTCTGTAAAAATTGCCGCACCTACTTGGCGGGAAAGATCAAGAGAGCGAAGCGCAGCCGACTTGGCGATATACATTCCATATTCGTCACGTGTGGGGCTGACTTCATTTGATCCGAAAAGTGCAGAAAGAAAACGATGCAAATTTCGTTTTGCCCCCTCGATGTCATCAATATTTATAAATAAATCGGCCAGAGGAAAGGCGTCTCTAAGGCGCTGACCGGACGGTATGCCTTCTTCGTCTTCATCACGCTTTAATAAGTCATGCGCGGCCTGCTCGTGTTCCGTGCCGGGTCTAGAGATAGCATTATCAGAAGAGATTCTCTCTGTAAGCTGTCGTATGCGCTTGTCTTTTTCAGAATATATTGATATCAATACAAATAATCGCCCATATACCTGCCTAAGGGCAACTATTTCTTCTGTCCGTTTAAATTGATCGAATATATATGCATGTCTTGGTAAATATGAGTCGGCAGATTGCTTTGCTGACCGGCGAAAAGATCTAACCGCAGCGCAGCACATCATTGATAGTACGCTGGGCTCATCAAAAAGCCTTCGAAGTTCGTTCGCGTATTTAATATAGCTGTCGTATCTCTTGTCGAGGGGCTTCTCTACTAATTTGAGGGTGGGGATTTCAACTGCCTGCATCAACTGAGTCACTTTAAAATACTCAGTTCGGTAGCCGAAACCCATAAGGGTATTTTTAAGGAGATCGGCGACAATTGGGTTGTCTGTTCCAATGGGAGAACAGAGGCCGAACACGAGTTCAGGGGCTTCAAGGGTCTTCAGCATCGACGATCAACTTTTAGAAAAGGGGATCTCGGAGGCTCCGTCCACGTTTGGACACATGGTATGATTCGCCCCAGAATCAGATGGGAGAGAGACCATGAATTCGCTGCATCGAAACTGGCTTGCAGTTGAACTCGAGTCCATCGACGAGGAGATTGAAGACTGGGGGGATGGATTGAAAGAGTCATTTCGCTCGCTGTTCCCCCAGCAGGAACGTTTGGTCGGCCAGCGGCAGGAATGTGATTCCGCAGGTGCTCAAAAAACTGGACATAGGCCGCAATCTTAAAGCAACCGCGACCGGAGCGCCAACGCCCCAAGTTGCCATTTGGCGTCGCCTTTTTAAAGCGGGCGACTGGCGTCGGCCTGACCGTATGTGCTGAGCGAGTGCAGACCGCAGAGACTAGGTCTGCCTTTCTTCGCCGTTGGATGCATTTCCCCCTACCGCTCCCGCTTCGGCAGAGGCCCCCGGCGCTTCGGCTTCTCCGTCCGGCCCACCGTCATCTCGTCCAGCGTGTTCTTGCGCGCGCGGGTCTTCGGCTCGCCGTCGCCGCTCGATCCCGCCGAGCCTGAGCCGGCGCGGCCGGCGGAGCCGGGGCGGGACTTGATGGTGCCGGGGTCGTCGGCGTAGGCGAGGGCTGCCTCGTTCAGCCGCTTGATCTCGTCGCGGATGCGGGCGGCCTCCTCGAACTCCAGGTTCGCGGCGGCGTCGCGCATGCGCTTTTCCAGGTCCTGGACGGTGGCTTCCAGGTTGTGGCCGATGCGCGCGCCGTCCTCGGCCATGCCGGTGTCGATGCGGACGTGGTCGCGCTCGTAGACCGAATCCAGAATGTCGCCGATGGAGCGCTTCACCGATTCCGGCGTGATGCCGTGCTCGGCGTTGTAGGCGAGCTGCTTCTCGCGCCGGCGCCCGGTCTCCGACAGCGCCCGCTCCATGGAGCCGGTGGTGCGGTCGGCGTAGAGCACGACGCGGCCGTCGACGTTGCGCGCGGCGCGGCCGATGGTCTGGATCAGCGAGGTTTCCGAGCGCAGGAAGCCTTCCTTGTCGGCGTCCAGGATGGCGACCAGCGCGCATTCGGGGATGTCGAGGCCCTCGCGCAACAGGTTGATGCCCACCAGCACGTCGAAGGCGCCCAGCCGCAGGTCGCGGATGATCTCGATGCGCTCCAGCGTGTCGATGTCGGAGTGCATGTAGCGCACCCGCACGCCGTGCTCGTGGAGGTATTCGGTCAGGTCCTCGGCCATCCGCTTGGTGAGCACGGTGACCAGCGAGCGATAACCCTTCAGCGCCACCTCGCGCACCTCGCCGAGCAGGTCGTCGACCTGGTGGCGGGCCGGGCGGATCTCCACCGGCGGATCGATCAGCCCGGTGGGGCGGATGACCTGCTCGACGAAGACGCCGCCGGACTGGTCCATCTCCCACGAGCCGGGGGTGGCGGAGACGGCCACCGACTGCGGCCGCATGGCGTCCCACTCCTCGAAGCGCAGCGGCCGGTTGTCCATGCACGACGGCAGCCGGAAGCCGAACTCGGCCAGCGTCGCCTTGCGCCGAAAGTCGCCCCGGTACATGCCGCCGATCTGCGGAATGGTGACGTGGCTCTCGTCGACGAAGACGAGGGCGTTGTCGGGGAGATACTCGAACAGCGTCGGCGGCGGCTCGCCCGGCTGGCGGCCGGTGAGGTAGCGCGAATAGTTCTCGATGCCCGGGCAGGAGCCGGTGGCCTCCATCATCTCCAGGTCGAAGCGGGTGCGCTGCTCCAGCCGCTGGGCCTCCAGCAGGCGGCCGGCGTCGTTGAGCTCGGCCAGGCGGGCGCGCAGCTCGGCCTTGATGGCCTTGGTGGCCTGGTTGAGGGTCGGCTTCGGCGTCACGTAGTGGGAGTTGGCGTAGACCTTCACGAACTCCAGCTCGTCGGTCTTGTGGCCGGTGAGCGGGTCGAACTCGGTGATCGATTCCACCTCGTCGCCGAACAGCGAGACGCGCCAGCCGCGGTCCTCGTAATGGGCGGGGAAGATCTCGATGGTGTCGCCGCGCACCCGGAAGGTGCCGCGGATGAAGTTGACGTCCGAGCGCTTGTACTGCAGCGCCACCAGGTCGGCGAGGAGCTGGCGCTGGTCGACGCGGTCGCCCACCTGGATGGCGAAGGTCATCGCCGTGTAGGTCTCCACCGAGCCGATGCCGTAGATGCAGGACACGCTGGCGACGATGATGACGTCGTCGCGCTCCAGGAGGGCGCGGGTGGCGGAGTGGCGCATCCGGTCGATCTGCTCGTTGATCGACGATTCCTTCTCGATGTAGGTGTCGGTACGGGCGACGTAGGCCTCCGGCTGGTAGTAGTCGTAGTAGGAGACGAAATACTCGACCGCGTTCTCCGGGAAGAAGCTCTTGAACTCGCCGTAGAGCTGCGCCGCCAGCGTCTTGTTGGGGGCGAGGATGAGGGCCGGGCGCTGGGTCGCCTCGATCACCTTGGCGGCGGTGTAGGTCTTGCCCGAGCCGGTGACGCCGAGCAGCACCTGCATGCGCTCCTGGTCGTTGACGCCGGCCACCAGCTCGGCGATGGCGGTGGGCTGGTCGCCCTTCGGCTCGTACTCGGAATGGATGACGAACGGCCGGCCGCCCTCCGACTTCTCCGGCCGGGGCGGGCGATGCGGCACCCAGGTGCCGTCGCGGAACTCCGGCCGGCCCTCCTGGATGAGCTGCTCCAGCGCCGCCACGGTCTTGGTCACGGCGGAATCCGGCAGCGCCTCGGCGTCCTCCAGGTCGATGTCCAGCCCGGCGACGGGGTTGAGCCCGCCGGCGGCGCGCTCCTTGGCCGTGGCCCGGCCGCCGGTGGAGGTGCCGCGCGCCGTCTTGCCGCCGGTGTCGGGCTTCTTCGGCGCCGGCTTCTTCGGTTTCGCCTTGGCGGTGTCGCGGGCCTTCGCCTTGGCGGGCGCCGGCTCGGGCGCGTCGGCGAATGGCGGGGCCTCGCTGTCGGCCTGGTCCTCGATCTGGCGGGCCCAGTCGCTCACCGGACCGGTGAGCGGGGTGCCCGAATCGAAGCCGGCCTGCGGCGCCTCGCCGAAGCCGGGGGCGCGCGCGTCGTCGTCGCGCGGGCCGGTGTCTGCGGGGCGCGGGGCGGATCGTCGGGAAGGCGGGGAGCTGTCGGCCATGGCCCGAATATGGGCCGGACGGCGCGGCGAGGAAAGGGGTGAATCGTGAACGTGGCGCGACGCGGGCCGGGCGGCCCGGTCGGGTGGGGGCCGGACGCTATTTGACCGGCAGCGTCTCGCGCACCTGGGTGCCGCAGGCGTCGACGATGGCGTTGACGCGGTCCTGGTCGGTGGAGTTGAGGCTCTGGGTGATGGTGCGCTCCCACAGCCCCGCCTGGTCGATGTTGTCGGCCGCGCACGAGCAGATCGCCTGGCATTCCTGCTGGGCGCCGAGCAGCGGCGCGCACTGGCGCTCGCAGGCGTCGAGGAAGCTGGCGCGGTCGGCCGGGTTCACCGTGTGCTGGGGCGGGAAGCCGAGGGCGAGGAGCCCCAGCAGGCCGAGCAGGATCGGCTGGTGGGCGAGGTAGATCCACAGCGACTGGCGGCCCGACCAGGCGACCCCGCGGCTCACCCGGTCGCGGGCATGCCAGCCGGCCCACGCCTCGCGGGAGCGCAGCATCAGCGCGATGCGCGCCAGCGCCACGCCGGCATTGGCGCAGCCGACCCACGGGAACACCGGCACGTAGTCGTTGGCGGGCGGCGGCGGCAGGGTGCCGAGGCCCACCCACGCCAGCCAGGCGGCGTTGAAGACGTCGGCGCGGAAGACGTGGGGCAGGGCGAAGAACGCCGCCGAGAGCACGATCGGCACGACCAGCGGCGCGCGCACCGTCGGCAGTGCCAGCAGGCTCGCCGCCGCGATGCAGTGCAGGATGCCGAAATAGATCCACGCCTCGGGGAACAGCAGGTAGGTGCCGACCGACACCGCGATGGCGGCGACGACGACCAGCGCCAGGCGGTTGAGGAAGCCGCGCCAGCGGATGCCGTTCCGGTGGGCGAGCACCAGGCTGACCCCGACCAGCACGATGAAGCTGCCGGCGATCAGGTGGGCGAACCAGCGCCAGCCGGTGCCGGTTTCCACCGGCCAGTCGACGAAGGTGTAGAAGCTGAGGTCCCACGAGAAGTGATAGACGACCATCGCAGCGATGGCGATGCCGCGCAGGACATCGACGAGATCGATGCGGGACGACGGACGGGCGGGCACGGAACTCATGGGGTCCTGATACGCCCGCGACACGGGTGGCGTCCAGATGCAATGGCGCCACGGTGGCCGGCGGGCGGGCTACAGGCGTTCGCCGGGCAGTTCGCTGGCCTGCTTCATCCAGCGCGAGAGCTGCGCCTCGTCGATCTCGTCCTCCTCGCGGATGTCGAGATAGCGCACGCTCTCCTGTTTCGACGCGCCGGGCGGCACGGGATCGAGCGACGTGCCCCGGAAAAACGTCACCTTCACGTACCTGTCGAAGCAGTGGAAGGCGGTGAACCAGCCCTCGCCGGGAAGGCCGTAGAAGGGCGTGTTCCACTTGACCGCCTTGACGACGCCCGGGACGGCGGCGGCGATGACCCGGTCCAGGACGACGCCGACCCGGTTCTTCCATCCGGGCATGGCGGCGATATAGGCCTGCACCGGCGCGTCGCCGTCGCCCTTCGGGATCTGCGGGTTGCCGCCCGCGAGGAGTTTCGGTGTGGGCATGGCGAGGCCTCTGCCGCGGCCCTGCCGGAGGGCCGCCGCGTCCGGGGACGCTAGTAGGTCCAGGCGTCGGCCTTGGCGACCAGGAAGTCGCGGAAGGCGCGGACGCGGGCGGTGGTCTTCAGCTCGGCCGGGTATACGAAATAGGTCTGGTAGCTCGGCAGCGTCTCCTCGGGCAGCAGCCGCACCAGGCCGGAATCCGGCTCGATCAGGTAGTCCGGCAGCAGCGCCACGCCGACGCCGCGGTTCACCGCGCGCTTGATGGCGACGACGTTGTCGATCTTCAGGATCGGCTTGCGCGGCTGGTCGGAGCCGCGGCCGGCCGTCTCCAGCCAGTTCAGCTCGCGCAGATAGGTCGGGCCGGTCTCGCCGAAGGTGACGATCCGGTGCTTGTCCAGATCCTCCAGCGATTCCAGCGCGCCGAAGCGCTTGATGTAGCTGGGCGCGGCGTAGAGGTGGAGGTGGACGGTGAACAGCCGGCGCTGGATGAGGTCCGGCTGCACGGGCTGGCGCAGCCGGATGGCGACGTCCGCCTCGCGCATGTTCAGGTTCAGCTCGTCGTCCTGCAGGATGAGGTGCAGCTGCACCTCCGGATAGAGGTCGACGAACTCGTTGATGCGCGCCGCCAGCCACGACGAGCCGAGGCCGACGGTGGTGGTCACGCGCAGCACGCCGGTGGGCAGGTCGCGGGAATCGGTCAGCCGCGCCTGCACGGCGTCGAGCTTCATCACCACCTCGCGGGCGGTGCGGAACAGGTGCTCGCCCTGCTCGGTGAGGACGAGGCCGCGCGCGTGGCGGTGGAACAGCGGAACGCCGAGCTCCTGCTCCAGCGCCGACACCTGCCGGCTCACCGCCGACTGGCTCATGTTGAGCGCTTCACCCGCGTGGGTGAAGCTGCCCGCCTGGGCCGCCGCGTGAAAGACCTTGAGCTTGTCCCAGTCCATCCAACCCTGCTGCCGCCGCCCCTGGCGATCGTCCCCGGATCACGCCGGCGCGGATCCGTCCGGACCCGGCCAGTCATCGTGATCGTCCATTCAGCCTGCGCGGGACAGGGACGGAAACGGTGCGCCGCCTTTCCCCATGCCGCTCGGGTCAACGCGACCCGTTCGTGGCGCAGCCGGCTGTCGCCGGCCTTGCATCAGGCGGCCTCGGCCGCGTCCGTCGCGTGTTCCGCCAGGAAGCGCTCCGCCTCGAGCGCCGCCATGCAGCCCATTCCGGCGGCGGTCACCGCCTGCCGGTAGATGTCGTCGGTCACGTCGCCGGCCGCGAAGACGCCGGCGATGTTGGTCTCGGTGGAATCCGGCGCGGTCCAGATGTAGCCGGACGGCTTCAGCTTGAGCTGGTCCTTGAACACCTCGGTCGCCGGCTGGTGGCCGATGGCGACGAAGATGCCGTCGACGGACAGCTCGCGCGTCTCGCCGGTCTTGACGTTCTTCAGGCGCGCGCCGGTGACCGTCGGCGGCGTGCCGCCGCCCAGCACCTCGTCGAGCGCGGTGTCCCAGATCACCTCGATCTTCGGATGGGCGAACAGCCGGTCCTGCAGGATCTTCTCGGCGCGCAGGTGGTCGCGACGGTGGATCAGCGTCACCTTGCTGGCGTGGTTGGTGAGGTAGAGCGCCTCCTCGACCGCGGTGTTGCCGCCGCCGATCACCAGCACTTCCTTGCCGCGGTAGAAGAAGCCGTCGCAGGTGGCGCAGGCCGAAACGCCGAAGCCCTTGAACAGGGTCTCGGAGTCCAGCCCCAGCCACTTCGCCTGGGCGCCGGTGGCCACCACCAGCGCGTCGCAGGTGTAGACCGTGCCGGAATCGCTCTGCAGCGTGAACGGGCGCTTGGAGAGGTCGGCCGAGGTGATCAGGTCGTGGACGATGCGGGTGCCGACGTGCTCGGCCTGCTCGCGCATCTGCTCCATCAGCCAGGGTCCCTGGATTACGTCGGCGAAGCCCGGATAGTTTTCCACGTCGGTCGTGATGGTCATCTGGCCGCCGGGCTGGATGCCCGCGACGATCACCGGCTCGAGCATCGCCCGCGCCGCGTAGATGGCGGCGGTGTAGCCGGCCGGGCCGGACCCGACGATCAGAAGCTTCGTGTGGAGCGCGTCACCCATCGCCCAGTCTCCCTGTCAAAAGCGGAAGGCGCGTCGCAAGCGTCCCTCTGAACGCCGTTCGCCTCCCTGCCGCGGCTCCCATATGGGGGTCGCGGTGCAAAACCGCCCGAACGATGGCGGCTGGAATGGCCGTCGCCGCATCCGACCGTGCCGGAGGCACGGAGCGGCTCCAAGCCGTTGTCGCGTCGCGCGTCCGCGCGGCGGGCCGGTGTGGCTCCGCCCGGAAGCGCCCTGGAGCATCTCCAGCCCGGACCGAGGCGATCCGGGCGAGACGAGCGTGCCCGAGGCATCGACCCCGGAGCCGTTTCCTGTCGATCCGGTGATGCCACCTGATCGGCCGGAAAAGGCTTCCATGTCAAGGCGCCGCGGGCCGGCGCGCCGGCCCCGTACACCCTCATGTCGCCATCCCCGCGCGAACCGCCTCGGCGACCATCCCGGTCGCGTCGAGGGGCGCGTAGTCGGCGCCGGGAAGCGTGCCGTCGAACCAGCGCATCGCGCCGTGCGCGACCATCGCCTCGTGAAAGCGGCGGAACTTGGCCCGTCCGCCCGGCAGCGGCCAGGCCAGGATCGGCTTCCCCGTGAACGCGGCTTCGCCGATCATGTTCACCGAATCACACGTCACGATGAACGCGTCGGCACAACCGTAAATGCCCATCAGCGGATTGTCGCCATCGCCGCGCCACAAGAAATGAGGGGTTGCGGCGAGCGCCGCGGCGAGCGCCGCGACGTTGGCCTCGCCGGTGCGGCGCGACGGGGTGATGACGAGGCTGACGCCGTGGCGGGCGGCGAAGGCGGCCAGCGCCGCGCCGAGGGCGGCGGCGTCCGGTTCGTCGAGCCGGTAGCTGCCGCTGGTGCCGCCGACCAGCACGCCGACCCAGGGCCGGGGCAGGTCGGGCAGGCGGGCCCGAAGCGCGCTCGCGGCGGCCGCCAGCCCGTCGGCGGTGAGGCGGTTGGGGCTGGTGACCGACCGGATCACGTTGGGGCCGGAGATGCGGTCGTGGCTGTTGGCCCAGACCAGATCGAACGCGCCGGCGTCGGTGCGCGGCGCCTGCAGCACGGCGACGAACGGGCGCGGCGCGGGGCGGGCGGCGATGGCGCGGGCGAGCGGGATCGCCTGCCGGCCCGAGGCCAGCACCAGCTCGGCGTCGGTGGCGACGAGGGCGCTGAGGTGCGGCGCGACCGGGCCGTGGGGCGCCAGCCAGGACCAGGGCGGACGCAGGGTGACGCGCTCGATGACGGGGGTGGCGCCGAGGCGTTCGGCGACGCCGATGCACTGGACCTCGTGGCCCATCTTGCCGGCGGGGACGATGACGAGGGTCCGCGGCGCGCTCATCGGGCGGGACCACGCGCCGAGGCGTCTTGCGGTGGCGCGCTCTGTCGGGTTGATGGGTGTGGGACACACAACGGAATCGAAGGCGAAACGGGATGAACGTGCGGCTCGACGCGGTCGACTGGAAAATCCTGAGGGAGCTTCAGGACGACGGCCGCATGACCAACGTGGAACTGGCCCGCCGGGTCGGCATCACCGCGCCGCCCTGCCTGCGCCGGGTCAGGGCGCTGGAGGAGGCCGGCGTCATCCGCGCCTACCGGGCAGTGCTCGACGAGCACACGCTGGGGTTCGACGTCTCCGCCTTCGCGATGGTCAGCCTGCACCACCAGGGAGAGGCCGACCTGCGCGCCTTCGAGGCGCAGATCGCCGGCTGGGACATCGTCCGCACCGCCTGGCTGATGTCCGGCGACATCGACTTCATCCTGGAGTGCGTGGCGCCGACCCTGTCCGCCTTTCACGTTTTCGTGCTCGATCATCTGGTGGCTGTGGAAAACGTCGACACGGTGCGCACGGCGCTCACCATCCGGGAAGCCAAGCGCGCGCCGCGCATTCCCATCGACTGACCGGGCCGCGCCGGCCCGGACGGCCTACTGCTCCTTGGTGCTGTTGGGCACCAGCAGGACGCGGACGCGGGAATTGGACAGCACCTTGGCGTTGCCGGTGTCCAGGTTCACGATCAGCTTGTCGCCGTTCACCACGTTGGGCCCCTGGGTCAGGGTGACGTTGCCGACCAGCTCCATGATGTTGGTCTTCATGTCGACGTTGCCGGTGTCGCCGGTCGCCGTCTGGTCGTCGCTGGTGACGACCACGCCGCCGATGGCCTCCAGGCTCGAGATCTGCTGGCCGCCGCCGCCCAGGCCCGAGCTCTTCGGCTGGTCCGCCGGCGCCGGCTTGGCGGCGCCCTCGGCCTTCTGGCCGGCCTGCCCGCCGCCGTCGTAGTGGACGATCAGCTTGGCGGCGCGCAGCTTCGAGGCTCCCTGGATGACGATCACGTTGCCGTCGAAGATGGCGATGCCTTCCTGGTCGCGGACCTCCAGCTGGTCGGACTCGATGTTGATCGGGTCGTCGGACTCGCCGCCGAGGCCGGAAAAGCCGGTCTCGAAGGTCTGCGCGCCGGCCGTTGCCGTGGCGGCCGCGAAGAGCAGGGCGGAGAGCAGAAAGGTCATGCGGGGAAAGGTCATCACTGGCTTTCTGGTTTCCCGTGGATCGTCGTGTGCACGTTGCCGACGAAGCGGACGACCTTGCCCTCGTCCAGGATCTTCACGGCGTCGGCGGTGAGATCGAAGGTCTTCGAGACGATCTTAACCGCGTCGTCGCTGACCATCGAGCTGTTCTTGAAGTCGATGCGCGCGGTGGAGAGATCCGCCCGGTAGCCGTCGGTGGTGGTCAGCACGATGCCGTCGGAGAGGGTCATCCACTCCTCGTCGGTGTCGAAGACGCCGCTCCTGCTGTTCACCTCGACGGTCTGGTCGTCGCCGAGGTTGAGCGTCGCCAGCAGGTCGGTGAGGGAGATCCGCGAGGTGTCGGAGAAGCTCTGCACCGCCTTGGCGGCGCTCACCTTGTAGGCGCGGCCGTCGTTCAGCCGGCCGGCGAGGTTGGGGTCGTTCATGACCAGCCCCTCGCTGGTGACGTCGATGTTGCCGATGGAGTTGAGCGGCACCAGCGACTTCAGGAGTGCCGACCCGAACAGCACGATGACGATGGCCACCCCGCTCAGCGGCAGCAGCACGCGCAGCGTCTTCACGAGCCGCGTGTGACGGCGCGCCGACGACCGTGCCCGCCGCTGGTGCGCGGCGGTGCTCGGCTCCCCGACGGCTCCCGTTCCGGTGTGGCTGAGGCTCATCGTCTCTTTCGGCGTTGTGGTCCCCGTGGCGGCAGGACGGGACGGACGGTCGCTCCCGGCGGCGCGGGCCGTCAGGAGTGGGCGAAGATATCGTCGTCGGCAAACCCGGCAAGGTCGAGGCGGACCCGGGTCGGCAGGAAATCGAAGCACTTCTGCGCGATCTCAGTGCGGCCCTCGCGGGCGAGCATGGTGTCGAGGCGCTCGCGCAGCCGGTGCAGGTAGAGCACGTCGGAGGCGGCATAGGCCATCTGCGCCTCAGACAGCGTCGCCGCGCCCCAGTCCGAACTCTGCTGCTGCTTGGAGATGTCGACCTCCGCGAGCTCGCGCGCAAGGTCCTTCAGGCCGTGGCGGTCGGTATAGGTGCGCACCAGCCGCGAGGCGATCTTGGTGCAGTACACCGGCTCCGGCATCACCCCGAAGGTCTTGTAGAGGATGCCGAGGTCGAAGCGGGCGAAGTGGAACAGCTTCACCACCGACGGGTCGGCGAGCAGCGCGGTGAGGTTGGGCGCGCTGTCCTGTCCCTGGGCGATCTTCACCAGCTCGGCGTTGCCGTCGCCGGTGGAGAGCTGGACGACGCACAGGCGGTCGCGGAACGGGTTCAGGCCCATCGTCTCGGTGTCGATCGCGACGCTGCGGATGTCGCCCATCGGCTCGGGAAGATCGCGGTCGTGGAGGCGGACGGTCATGACGTGCAACGGGTCCTTCGGATGTGATCCGCCGGGGCCGCGGGGCGGCCGGACGGCGGGGGCCCGCACGGGGCGGGGGAAACGTCCGTCTTGGTTAGTCTACCGGTCGGTCCGGATCAATCCGGACGCCGGATCCGGGCGCCCGACCGGGCGCCGGGGCGAGGGCCGGATGGAGGGGACGGCGGGTTCCTCGTTTCCTCCGCCCGCCCGGGCCTGTATCAAGGCATCAGACGCCCCCCGCCGGATGCCCGGCCGATCTGACGAGGACCCATGCCCGAGACGTCTGCGACCCGAACCCGCCTGCGCGCGCTCTATGCCGACGCCGTGACCATGGTGCGCGCCCGCGTGGGCTGGACCGAGTTCGTCCTGCTCGGGGCGCTGTTCGTGGCGGCCGCCGGCCTGTGGGGCTTCGCGGCGATCGTCGACGAGGTGCTGGAGGGCGACGTCCACGAGTTCGACCAGACGATCATGCTGGCGCTGCGCTCGCCCCTCGACACCGCCGACCCGATCGGGCCGCCGGCGCTCGAAATGGCGATGCGCGACATCACCGCGCTCGGCGGCTTCACGGTGATCACCCTGATCGGGATGATCGTCGTCGGTTATCTCGTCATCCTGCGGCGCTGGCCCTCGGTGATCCTGGTGCTGGTCTCGCTGATCGGCGGCACGATCCTCAACACGGTGCTGAAGAACGCCTTCGCCCGGCCGCGCCCGGACCTGGTGGCGCACCTGGTCGACGTCCACACCGCCAGCATGCCGAGCGGCCACGCGATGATCTCCGCCGTGACCTACCTGACCATCGGCGCGCTTCTGGCGCGCGTCCAGCCGAGCCGGGTGCTCAAGGTCTACACGGTGCTGGTGTCGGTCACGCTGGTGCTGGTCATCGGCCTCAGCCGCGTCTATCTCGGCGTCCACTGGCCCACCGACGTGCTGTCCGGCTGGTGCCTCGGGGCGGCGTGGGCGATGACCTGCTGGCTGGCCGCCCAGGGGGCGAGCCTTTATCTCGGCGGCGCCCAGCGCCTCCCGTTCTCCGCCGAGACACCGGTCGGGCGGACCGATACCGCCGACCGCCGCGTGCCGGACGCGCCCGCCACGGCCGACCGCTGAGGGATCCGGCGGCCGCGCCGCCGGACCAGAAGACGGGCAGCCGCGCCCGTTTTATTTGCACCGCAATCGATTGCAGGCGCGGCGCCGAGATGGGATGCTGGCGGCGTTGCGCGGCGTCGCGCGCGGATTTTCAACGGAGTTGCCATCGATGTCAGAGAGAGCCCCGGCGTATCGCCGTTCGCCCACCAATCCCTCGATCGGAGAGATCCACACCGAGCCGGACCGCGTCGCCGACATGCCGTACGCGCCGGCGATCCGCGTGGAATCGCCGGGCGATCTCCTGTTCATCTCCGGGGCGACGCCGTCGCCGCTCTATCACAAGCATCCGCACGACTGGAGCGAGCACGACCACCCCAACGACATCCGCGAGCAGACCCGGCTCGCCATGTCGACGATCCAGATGCTGCTCGAGCATCAGGGGCTGACGTGGACCGACGTGGTCAAGTTCACCAAGTACCTGACCGACATGCGCGAGATCGAGGTGATGAGCAAGACGATGGCGGAGTTCCTGGGCGACTGGTCGCCGGCGAGCACCACCGTCTGCGTCAACCAGCTGTCGACGCCGGGCGCCCGCATCGAGATCGACGCCATCGCGGTGTTCCCGAAGAAGTAGCGCGCGATCCGGGCCGCGCGGTTCCCCGGGAACGGCGCGGCCCCGCCTCTCGACCCGGCCGGCCCGCTCAGAGCAGCGCGAGGCTGATCGCCGGGAACGCCATCAGCACGATGGTCACCAGGATCATGGCGACGACGAACGGGATGCAGCCGGCGAAGATCTCCGTCAGCGAGGCGGTGCCCGGTGGCAGCGTCCCGCGCACCACGTAGGCCGCGAGCCCGAAGGGCGGTGTCAGCAGCCCGATCTCCACCGCGATCGTCGTGACCACGCCGAACCAGACCAGATCTCCGTCGAGCGCGACGACGACCGGCAGCATCAGCGGCAGCACCACCAGCATGATGGACACGGAGTCCAGGAACATGCCCAGCACGATCAGGATCAGCAGGTAGATCGCCAGGAAGGCCGTCAGGCTGAGGTCGGCGGCGACGATCCACCCGGCGACGCTCTGGGGGATGGTGGTGAGCGTCAGCATGCGGCTGTAGAGGTTCGCCGCGATGATCAGGAACAGAATGGCGGCGGAGATCTCGGCGGCCTCCAGCAGCACCTGGCGCAGCTTCCGCCAACTGAGTTCGCGCCGCGCCAGCGCGATCAGGAAGCCGCCGGCAGCCCCCACCGCGCCCGATTCCGTCGGCGTGAAATAGCCGGCGTAGATGCCGCCGACGACCACCACGATCAGCGACAGGATCGGCAGCAGCTTCAGCGTGAAGTCGCGCAGCGACACGCCTTCCAGGTCGTCGGCCGGCCGCGTGCGCCCGACCTGTCCGGGCATCAGCCAGGCCATCGCCAGGATGGTGAGGCTGAAGGTGCCGGCGAGCAGCAGGCCGGGCAGGATCGCCGCGGTGAACAGCTTGCCGACCGACACCTCGGCGATCAGGCCGTAGACGATCAGCAGCAGGCTGGGCGGGATCAGCATGCCCAGCACCGACGAACCGGCGACGACGCCGACGGAGAAGCGGCGGGTGTAGCCGTGGGCGATCATCTGGGGCGTGGCCACCCGGGTGAACACGGCGGCCGAGGCGATCGACGAGCCGGTGATGGCGGCGAAGATGGCGTTGGCGAACACGGTGGCGACCCCCAGCCCGCCGCGGATCCGGCGCAGCAGCCCGGCCGCCACCGCGAAGGCGTCGCGGCCGACGTTGGCGATGTCGACGAACAGCCCCATCAGGATGAACAGGGGGATCACCCCGAACCCGTAGGAGTTGATCGAGCCGGTGGAGGCGAGCGCCAGCGAGCGGTCGGCGACCAGCAGGTTGTGGCGCACCAGCCAGATGCCGAGGAAGGAGAGCAGGATGAGGGCGGTGGCGATGTGCAGCCCGGTCAGCACCAGGAACAGCATGCCGGCGAGCGCCACGAAGCCGAGCTGGATGGGCGGCAGGTCGCCGGTGATGGCGAACGCCGCGCCGCCGCCGACGATGACCATAAAGCCGAGCACCAGCAGCGTGCCCGTGACCGGCTCGGGCGTGCGCCTCCGGCCGGCCGCGCTGGCGGCGGCGACCAGCGTCAGCACCGCGAACTGCAGCGTCGCCAGGCACGCGCCGAGGAAGATGGTGCCGAAAAACGGCCAGGTGGGCGCCGTGAAGGTGCCGACGGAGCCGAAGAAGTCGTCGTTGACCCACGAGCGCACGACCCGCGGCCAGAGCCCTTCGGCGACCTTGTAGAAGACCCAGGTGCCGGCGAAGTTGAACAGCGTGTCGAACAGCGCGCCGGCGCGCGGATAGCGCTGCTCGATCTTCTCGAAGATGAAGTCGGCGCGCAGGAACCGGCCGGTGCGGATCGACAGCGAGATCGCCAGGAAGACGCAGCTCGGCACCGAATAGGCGACGATCTCGGCGACGCCCATGATCGGGCGGTTGGCGAAGCTGCGCGACAGGACGTCGGCGCACACCAGGATCATCATGGCGAAGATCCACAGCGAGCTTACCGTGGCGAAGACCATGGCCGCGGCGCCGACCAGGCGCTGGCACCGGCCGAGCAGGCGCCCGGCAAGGGTGTCGGGCAGCGGCTCGCCGGCCGGGCTCGAAGCGCCGGGGACCGGGGCCTCTTGGGTACTGGACACGTGGCTGGGCTCCGTTTGCCGTCCGGTCGATGGGCGGAGGGAAGGCGGGGCGCGCGGGCCGGTGGCCCGGCGGCGGCCGTTTCCCTTTCGGGCTCGGGCGACCGCGCGCGAACGCGGGGTCGGGGGCGAAAGCGGCCCCGGAGGCAAGTGCTCCGGGGCCGTTTCCGGTCAGGCCGATGGCCCGACCGGCGCGGGTGTCGGAACCGCTCCGCTCTAGAGTTCCTTGTCCCAGTCGCGCAGCGGCGTGGCGCCGCCGGCGCGCATGGCGTCCATGTAGGTGGTCAGGATCTCGGTGCCCGGCAGGCCCTTCTCCTCGACGGTGGCGACCCAGGTCTTGGACAGGTCGCCGAGGCTGTCCACCCACTGCTTGCGGTCCTCCGCCGGCAGTTCGACGATGATCGCGCCCTGTTCCGCCATCTTCTTCATCGACCCCTCGTAGCGTGCCGCCACCTGTTCGGCGTGGACGGTGCTGTACTCGCGGCCGAGCTCGGCGAGCACGGTCTTCACGTCCTCGGGCAGGCTCTCCCAGGTGTCCTTGTTGACGGCGAGGCCGCCGATGGTGGTGACCCCCATGTCGACGAGGGTGATGTGCGGGGCCACCTCATGCAGCTTCAGCGAGAAGGCGCCGGTCGGGATGATGATCGCGCCGTCGGCGACGCCGGTCTGGATCTGCTGGTAGAAGGTCGGCAGTCCGCCGGCCACCGGCACCGCGCCGGTGCCCTCCAGCCACGGCCCGAGCGACGAGGCGCCGACGATGCGCTTGCCCTCGAGGTCCGAGAGGCTCTCGATCGGGAACTTGGTGAACAGGTGATAGGTGTCCGACACCGTGGCGCCGAGGAAGACGAGGTTGTAGCGGTCCCACTCCTCCTTCATCTCCGGGATGGTGTCGTTGAGCTCGTTCATCACGTTCACGGAAAGCACCGTGTCGCTGGTGACGAACGGCGTGGCGAACATGATGTTCTGGAGCGGCATCTTTGCCGGCTCCCACAACGACCCCACCCAGCCCATGTCGGTGAGCCCGTCCTGGACGGCCTCGAGCGTGTCGTTGAAGTCGTAAAGCGCCCCCCCGAACGCCTCCGTCCACTCGATCCGGTAGTCCGAGCCCATCTGCTCGAGGCGCGCGTTGGCGTTGTCGACGACGTGCGTCTTCAACGCGCCGACCCACGCGACGGCGGTCGGATGACTGGACGACATGGTGAGCCGAACGGTTTCCGTGGCGGACGCCTGGCCCGCGAAGGCGAGACCGGCGGCCAGTGCGACTGAGGCGCAGAATGTCTTCATGTATCCCCTCCATGCGATGACGGAGGGAAGCCTATGCAAACGATTGCGTGTGCGCAAGATGTGCAGCTTGGGCAGATGCCCAGTTATGCGCCATCGACACTGTGGGAAACGGAAGGGAGGGGAGGGAAGGGGGATCGGCTGATCCGGCAGGCCTGAGCGCGCCGGGAGGGGGCGCCGCGATTCGCCCGCCGCGGTCGCCGGCCGAGACGGTGGGCCGGGCGCCGGGAATTGGCTGGTCGCGGGCGGCGGACGCCGGGAAGGCGTCCGCCGCGCCGTGAGGCGTTCTAGAGGATGAACCGGCTGAGGTCGGTGTTCTTGGCCAGTTCGCCGAGGTTGGTGTTCACGTAGTCCGCGTCGATGGTCACCGTGTCGCCGGCCCGGTCGGAGGCGGTGAACGAGATGTCGTCCAGCACCCGCTCGATCACGGTCTGCAGGCGGCGGGCGCCGATGTTCTCCACCGTCGCGTTGATGTCCACCGCGATTGCGGCGATCGCGTCGATGGCGTCGTCGGTGAACACCAGGTTCACGTCCTCGGTCTTCATCAGCGCGATCGACTGGCGGATCAGGCTCGCCTCGGTCTCCGTCAGGATGGCGCGGAAGTCTTCCTTGGTGAGCGGCTTCAGCTCGACGCGGATCGGCAGGCGGCCCTGCAGCTCGGGCAGCAGATCCGACGGGCTCGACACGTGGAACGCGCCGGAGGCGACGAACAGCACGTGGTCGGACTTCACCGGCCCGTGCTTGGTCTGCACCGTGGTGCCTTCCACCAGCGGCAGCAGGTCGCGCTGCACGCCTTCGCGGGAGACGTCGCCGGAGCGGCCGCCGCGGGCGGTGATCTTGTCGATCTCGTCGAGGAAGACGATGCCGTTGTTCTGGACCTGGGAGATCGCCTCCTGGACCAGGCTTTCGTCGTCGATCAGCCGGTCGGACTCCTCGTTGATGAGGACCTCGTAGGATTCCTTGACCGTCGTCTTGCGGGTCTTCTTGACGTTGCCGAACGCCTTGCCGAGCACGTCGGAGAGGTTCATCACGCCGATGTTGCCCTGCATGCCCGGCACGTCGAAGTTCGGCATCGACGGGGCCTGCACCACCTCGATCTCGATCTCCTTGTCGTCGAGCTCGCCGGCCCGGAGCCGCTTGCGGAAGCTGTCGCGGGTGGCGGGGCTGGCGTTCTTGCCGACGAGCGAATCGAGCACGCGCTCCTCCGCCGCCAGATGCGCGGTCGCCCGCACGTCCTTGCGGCGCCGCTCGCGCACCTGGGTGATGCCGATCTCCACGAGGTCGCGGATGATCGATTCCACGTCACGGCCGACGTAGCCGACCTCGGTGAACTTGGTGGCCTCGACCTTGATGAACGGCGCGTTGGCGAGCTTGGCGAGCCGGCGGGCGATTTCCGTCTTGCCGACGCCCGTGGGGCCGATCATCAGGATGTTCTTCGGCATCACCTCGTCGCGGATGTCGTCGTCGAGCTGCTGCCGGCGCCAGCGGTTGCGCAGCGCGATGGAGACCGCGCGCTTGGCCGCGTGCTGGCCGATGATGAAGCGGTCCAGCTCCGACACGATCTCGCGCGGCGAGAAGTTGGTGAGGGGCGTGAACTCGCGGCGTTCGGAGCCCCACTGCCGGTCGGGCTCGGACGGTTCCTTGACGTCGGAAGAGGAAAATTCGGTCATGGCGGACTTTCGAAAAGTCGGGGAAGGGCGCGGGGGCGTTGCGGTCCGGCCGTGCGGCCGTCGCGATCAGGCGCCCTTGGTGAGCCGCTCCACGGTGAGATGGCCGTTGGTGTAGACGCAGATGTCGCCGGCGATGCCCATGGCGCGGCGGGCGATCTCCTCGGCGTCCATGTCGGTGTCCATCAGGGCGCGGGCCGCGGCGAGCGCGTAGAGGCCGCCGGACCCGATGCCGACGACGCCGTGCTCGGGCTCCAGCACGTCACCGTTGCCGGTGAGCACCAGGGTGGTGTCGCGGTCGGCGACGATCATCATCGCTTCGAGGCGGCGCAGGTAGCGGTCGGTGCGCCAGTCCTTGGCGAGCTCGACGCAGGCGCGCATCAGCTGGCCGCGATACTGCTCGAGCTTCTGCTCGAGGCGTTCCAGCAGGGTGAAGGCATCGGCGGTGGCACCCGCGAAGCCGGCGATCACGGCGCCGTCGCCGAGGGGGCGGACCTTGCGGGCGTTGTTCTTCATCACGGTCTGGCCGAACGAGACCTGGCCGTCGCCGGCAATCACCACCGCATCGCCCTTGCGCACGCCGAGAATGGTCGTGCCATGCCAGCCAATGGGATCGGGGGAGGACGTCATAAGCACCTCGATTGAACGAACACGCGGCGCCTGACGGGCCGCGGAGGGTCGGTGGGTCGAGGGAGATGTAAGTTTCCGGACGCCGATTGCAATTCCGCTCGACCGCGGGGCTCAGGCGGCGAGCGTGGAGGCGGCGCCGTTGGCGTCGACGACGCGGCGGTATAGCCAGACGCGGGCCGGCGGCACGTTGCGCACGACCCAGGAGGTGCGGGTGACGCCGTAGCGGCCGTGCACCTCGGGAACCGGCGGCACCAGCGCGTAGGAGAACTGGATGAACGGCGCGCCGGGGCTCATCAGCTCCAGCGCGTCCTCGATCAGCTTCTGGCGCATTTCGAGCGGCCGGGTGAACAGCGGCAGGCTCGAGACGACGCCAGCCAGCGAACCGGCGATCGGCTGGCCGATGGCCTCGGCCATGGCGTAAGCGTCGCCCTGGATCACGGTGGCGCGCGGAAAGCGCTCCTCCAGCAGCTTGCAGAAGTCGGCGCTGTACTCGATGAGCACCAGCCGCGACTCGTCGATGCCGCGCTTGACCAGCGCGTCGGTGACGACGCCGGTGCCGGGTCCGAGCTCGACGATCGGGCCCGGGCAGTCCGCGTCGACGAAGCTCGCCATCAGCCGCGACAGGGCGGCGCCCGACGGCGCCACCGCGCCGGTGGTCAAAGGTCGCTCGACCCAGGCGCGCAGGAAGCGGACTTCATCGACGAAGCGGTCGGAGAACCTGCGGGCGTGGGTTCGGGCAATGGCGAGCATGAGAAGCCTTCACGTTACAGTCGGCGGGGCCGGACAGACGCCTGATCCGAGGCGATTTTGCGGCAGACGCGTCTGAGCCTCGCGGCCAGACCCTAGCTTCCCAGGCCTTCGAGGAAATCCTTCACCCGGGAAAAGAAACCATGCGATTCAGGATGATTATCCTGAGATGCTTCTTCTTCAAAGGCCTCCAGGAGCTCCCGCTGCCTTTTCGTCAGATTGCGTGGCGTCTCGACGACAACCTGAATGTACATGTCGCCGTACTGGGAACTGCGGATGACCGGCATGCCCTTCGACTTCAGGCGGAACTGGCGGCCGGTCTGGGTGCCTTCCGGCACCTTCACCCGCGTCTTCTCGCCCGACACCGTCGGCACCTCGAAGTCGCCGCCCAGCGCCGCCTTGGTCAGCGAGATCGGCACCCGGCAGAAGATGTCGGCGCCCTCGCGCTGGAAGAAGGCGTGCGGCTTGATCGACAGGAAGATGTAGAGGTCGCCCGAGGGACCGCCCATCACGCCGGCCTCGCCCTCGCCGGCGAGCCGGATGCGGGTGCCGTCCTCGATGCCGGCCGGAATGTTGACCGACAGGTTGCGGTCCTGGGAGATGCGGCCCTCGCCGGAGCAGACCTCGCAGGGGTCGGTGATGATCGAGCCGCGGCCCTGGCAGGTCGGGCAGGCGCGCTCCAGGGTGAAGAAGCCCTGGGTCGCCCGGACGCGGCCGGCGCCCTTGCAGGTCTGGCAGGTGGTGGGGGAGGTGCCGGGCTTGGCGCCGGAGCCGGCGCAGGTCACGCAGCTCACCGAGGTGGGAACCTCGATCTCGACGGTCTTGCCGGTGAACGATTCCTCCAGCGAGATTTCCAGGTTGTAGCGCAGGTCGGCGCCGCGCTCGCGCCCGCCGCCGCTCGGCCGGCGCTGGCCCATCCCGAAGAACTCGTCGAAGATGTCGGACATGGCGGAGGCGAAGTCGCCGCCGAAACCGGCCGGTCCGCCGCCACCACCCATGCCGTTCTCGAAGGCGGCGTGGCCGAAGCGGTCGTAGGCGGCGCGCCGCTGCTGGTCCTTCAGGACCTCGTAGGCCTCGCTGACTTCCTTGAACTTGGCCTCAGCTTCGGCATTTCCCGGATTGCGGTCGGGATGAAACTGCATCGCGAGCTTGCGATAGGCGCCCTTCAACTCGGTATCGGTCACCTGGGCGTGGACGCCAAGAACCTCGTAGTAGTCGCGCTTGGACATCGGATGCGGCGCTCTGCTTGCAATAATCCGAGCGTCCCTGGTCGGCGCCTTGCCGGCGATCTCCCGCGCGATGGCGGATCGTCCGGCATGTGCGTCGCCTCACGACCGCCTTCGGGTCAGGGCGAAAACCAGGGGCAGGCTCGTTTGAAACACGGTTCATACGAAAGATGCGGCGCACATGGTGCGCCGCATCTGGTTGCCTCGGGCGGGCGCCGTTACGCGCTCCGCTTCTGATCGTCGTCCTTGACCTCTTCGAAGTCGGCGTCGACCACGTCGTCCTGCGCCTGGCCGGTCTCGGCGTCGTCGGCCGGGGCTTCCGCCTGCTCCTTGTAGAGGCTCTCGCCGAGCTTCATGGAGGCCTGGGCGAGCGACTGGCTCTTCGCCTCGATCGCCGACAGGTCGTCACCGGCAAGCGCGGTCTTCAGATCCTCGATGGCCGCCTCGACGGTCGACTTGTCGGCGTCGGCGAGCTTGTCGCCGTTCTCCGACAGCATCTTCTCCGTCGAGTGGACGAGGGCTTCGCCCTGGTTGCGGGCTTCCACGAGGGCGCGACGCTTCTTGTCGTCCTCGGCGTGGCTTTCCGCGTCCTTGACCATGTTCTGGATCTCGTCGTCGGAGAGACCACCGGAGGCCTGGATGCGGATCTGCTGTTCCTTGCCGGTGCCCTTGTCCTTCGCCGAGACGTTGACGATGCCGTTGGCGTCGATGTCGAAGGCGACCTCGACCTGCGGCACGCCGCGCGGCGCCGGAGGAATGCCGACGAGGTCGAACTGGCCGAGCATCTTGTTGTCGGCGGCCATTTCGCGCTCGCCCTGGAAGACGCGGATGGTCACCGCGGTCTGTCCGTCCTCGGCGGTCGAGAAGGTCTGCGACTTCTTGGTCGGGATCGTCGTGTTGCGGTCGATCAGGCGAGTGAACACGCCACCCAGCGTCTCGATGCCCAGCGACAGCGGGGTCACGTCGAGCAGCAGCACGTCCTTCACGTCGCCCTGCAGCACGCCGGCCTGGATCGCGGCGCCGATGGCGACGACCTCGTCCGGGTTCACGCCCTTGTGGGGCTCCTTGCCGAAGAACTGCTTCACGACTTCCTGGATCTTCGGCATGCGGGTCATGCCGCCGACGAGAACCACCTCGTCGATCTGGCCGGCCTGCATCTCGGCGTCCTTGAGGGCGGCGCGGCAGGGCTCGATCGTGCGCTGCACGAGATCGTCGACCAGGCTCTCGAACTTGGAGCGCGACAGCTTCATCGTCATGTGCTTCGGCCCGGAGGCGTCGGCGGTGATGAACGGCAGGTTGATCTCGGTCTGCTGGGCGGACGACAGCTCGATCTTGGCCTTCTCGGCGGCCTCTTTCAGGCGCTGCAGGGCCAGCTTGTCCTTGCGCAGGTCGATGCCCTGTTCCTTCTGGAACTCGGCCGCGAAGTAGTCGACCAGGCGCATGTCGAAGTCTTCGCCGCCGAGGAAGGTGTCACCGTTGGTGGCCTTCACCTCGAAGACGCCGTCGCCGATCTCCAGCACCGACACGTCGAAGGTGCCGCCGCCGAGGTCGTACACGGCGATCGTCTTGCCCTCGGTCTTGTCGAGGCCGTAGGAGAGCGCCGCCGCGGTCGGCTCGTTGATGATGCGCAGCACTTCCAGGCCGGCGATCTTGCCGGCGTCCTTGGTGGCCTGACGCTGGGAATCGTTGAAGTAGGCGGGAACCGTGATGACCGCCTGCGTGACCTCGGCGCCGAGATACGACTCGGCCGTCTCCTTCATCTTCTGCAGGATGAAGGCGGAGATCTGCGACGGGGAATATTCCTTGCCGTCCACCTCGACCCAGGCATCGCCGTTGTCGGCGCGCACGATCTTGTAGGGGACGAGGCCCTTGTCCTTCGACACCATCGGATCGTCGAAGCGCCGTCCGATGAGGCGCTTTACGGCGAAGAGGGTGCGCTCGGGGTTGGTCACTGCCTGGCGCTTCGCCGGCTGGCCGACAAGGCGTTCGCCCTCGTCGGTGAATGCGACCATCGACGGGGTCGTCCGCACGCCCTCGGCGTTCTCGATGACCTTCGCCTGCTTGCCTTCCATCACCGCGACACACGAGTTGGTGGTGCCGAGGTCGATGCCGATGACCTTGCTCATTCTCTCAATCTCTCCTTCTGGCAGACCGTTCGGACCCGGGGACGGCGTCCGACGAAGCCGACGTGAAGCCGGCCGGCCCCCTAACGTTACGAACGCATACGGATTCATCCTGGCGCCGATGGGCCAGGACGCTGCGAGCTATATAAGAAGGGCTCAAATAGCCCGCAAGCCGCCGGCGGTAGAACAAGAGGTATGAACGGCCCCTTGTTCGCAGACAATGTGCGCGGACAAACGGGATCGCGACGCCTGGTTCCACCCGACATCCTGCCCCTGTTCGCAGGCGGCAGGATCGGTGTAGGGAAGGGCGATGGCAATAGACCTTCTTCCCGAACGCTTCGACGCCGCCGCCCAGCGCGCGCTGCTCGGCGAGATCGAGACCGTCGTGCGCGCCGCGCCGTGGTACGTGCCGCGCATGCCGCGCACCGGCAAGGCGTTTTCGGTGCGCATGACCAACTGCGGACCGCTGGGCTGGGTGTCCGACGTCGACGGCTACCGCTACCAGCCGCTGCATCCGGCGACCGGCCGGCCGTGGCCGCCGATCCCGCAGGCGCTGCTGGACCTGTGGGAGGCCGTCGCCGGCGTCGACGCGCCGCCGGAGGCCTGCCTCGTCAACCTCTACGACGCCAAGGCGCGGATGGGCCTGCACCAGGACCGCGACGAGCAGACGTTCGACGCGCCGGTGGTGTCGGTGTCGCTGGGCGACACCGCCGTCTTCCGCATCGGCGGCACGACGCGCAAGGGCCCGACCCGCTCGGTGCGCCTCGCCTCCGGCGACGTCGTCGTGTTCGGCGGCGACGACCGGCTGGCCTTTCACGGCATCGACCGGATCATCGGCGGCTCGTCGACGCTGATGCCCGACGGCGGCCGCATCAACCTGACGCTCCGCCGGGTCACCCCCGTCGCACCGCCTCCGGCCGCGTCCTAGCCCATCAGCCTCGGGAGCCCGAGGGCGATGATCGGGAAGGCCAGCAGCAGGATCATCCGCACGACATCGGCGAGGATGAACGGCATCACGCCCTTGAAGATCGTGCCGATGGGCACGTCGGGCAGCACCGTCTTGAGGACGAACACGTTGAGCCCGACCGGCGGCGTGATCAGCGAGATCTCCGTCATGATCACCACGACGATGCCGAACCAGATCAGGTCGTAGCCGAGCGCATCCATCATCGGCGCGAAGATCGGCACCGTGAGGAGGACCATCGACAGGCTCTCCAGCACCATGCCGAGCAGCAGGTAGACGACCAGCACGCCGATCAGGACCACGAAGGGCGCGACGTCCTGGCGGGCGGCGAACGAGGTGAGGTCGTCCGGCAGGCCGGCGATGTTCACGTAGTTGGCGAACACGATCGCGCCGATCAGCAGCGCGAACATCATGGTGGTGGTAGACGCGGTCTCCGCCAGGATGTCGCGCATGACGCGCAGCGTCAGCGTGCGCCGGAAGAGGGCGATCAGGAAGGCGCCGAAGGCGCCGACGCCGGCCGCCTCGGTGGCGGTGAAGATGCCGACGTAGATGCCGCCGATCACCAGCACGAACAGGCCGAGGATGCCGAGCACGCCGCGCGTCGCGCGCAGCTTCTCCGCCATGTCGACCTTCGGGCCGGGCGGGCCCTTCTCTGGATGGATGGCGCAGACCACCCGCACCGCGGCCATGTAGCTGAGGATGCCGATCACGCCCGGCACGATGCCGGCGATGAACAGCTTGCCGATGTCCTGCTGGGTGGTGACGCCGTAGATCACCAGGATGACGCTCGGCGGGATCAGGATGCCAAGGGTGCCGCCGGCGGCGATGACGCCCGAGGCGAGGCTGTCGTCGTAGTTGTACTTGCGCATCTGGGGCAGCGCGACCTTGCCCATGGTGGCGGCGGTGGCGAGCGACGAGCCGCAGACGGCGGAAAAGCCGCCGCAGGCGACCGCGGTCGCCATGGCGAGGCCGCCGGGTCTGGCGCCCAGCCAGGCATGACAGGCCGCGTAGAGCTCGTCCGACAGCCCGGCGCGGGTGACGAAGTTGCCCATCAGGATGAACAGCGGCACCACCGACAGCGAGTAGGAGAGGCTGGTGTCGTAGAGCGACTGCCCGACGATCGCCATGCCGCCCTGGACGCCGATGATCAGCGACAGGCCGACGGCGCCCACGAGGCCCATGGCGACCGCGATCGGCACGCCCGCGAACAGGAGGACGAGAAGGGCGACGAGCCCCGGTACCCAGGCATCCATCGGGACTATGTCTCCGCTTCGCTGCTGCGTTCGAACACCGCGATCACCGCCACGACGGTTGCCGCGGCGGACAGCGCGGCCGCAGCGAAGGCGACCGGCGCAAGGGGAATTCTGAGGAGGACGGTGGTGTCACCGTAGGCGGAGAGTTCCACCGCCTTGCCGTAGAGCAGCCAGGTGGCGAAGCCCATGGAGATCGCGGTCAGGATGCGTGCGAACAGGCGAAGGATCGGCGTCAGGAAGGGCGGCGCGCGGTCGTAGAACAGCAGCACGCTCACGTGCTCGCCGCGCGCGGTGACGATCGGCAGGCCGACGAAGACGATGAGCATCAGCATGATTTCCGTCGCCTCGAAGGCGCCGGGAACCGGGGCGGTGAAGACGTAGCGGCCGATGACGTCGACGGTGGTGAGGATCATCATCGTGAACAGCAGGACGCCCGCGATGACGTGGAGGAGGGCCGCGCAGGCGGCGGGCAAGCGCGCCGCCCAGGGGCGGCGCGCTGCAGGGGAATGAAGCGAGGTCTTCGCGTTCACTTGCTTTCCTTGGCGACTTCTTCCTTGAGCATCTTCAAGGCGGCTTCGCCGTCGACGTTCTTCGCCTTGGCGGCGTCGAGGAAGATGGAGTCGACCCCGTCGAGCTTCTCGTGCAGCGAGCTCATGAAGGCGTCGTCGGCCTTGATGATCTTGATGCCTTCCGATTCCATCTTCTTGGTGCCGGCGGTGTCGGCGTTGTCCCAGGCCTGGCCCGCGATGCGCGCCAGCGCCTCGCCGGAGACGCCGTCGATGGCCTTCTGGTCCTCGGCCGACAGGCTGTCCCACGTCTTCTGGTTCATGATGATGAAGAAGCTCGTGGCGTAGAGGCCGCCGTCGACGGAGGTGCCGTTCTTGATGACCGAGTCGATCTTGAAGAAGGGCACGGATTCCGCCGGGAACAGGATGCCGTCGGCGACGCCGTTGGACAGGATCTCGTAGACCTGCGGCGACGGCGCGGAGACCGGCACGATGCCGAGGCGCTCGGCCACGACGTTGGCGAGGCCGCCGCCGACGCGGTACTTGGAGCCCTCGAGCTGGGCAGCCGAGGTGACCGGGTCCTTGGTGGTGAAGATCATGCCCGGGCCGTGGGTGAACAGCGTGACGAGATGCACGCCCTCGTGCTCGTTTGCGGCCTTCAGGTACTTCTCGTAGACGCGCCAGTAGGCGACCGACAGCGCTTCGGCGGTGTTCGACTGGAACGGCAGCTCGACGATGGTCGTCAGCCCGAAGCGATTCGGCGTGTAGCCGTGCACGCCGTAGGCGACGTCGGCGGCGCCGTTGCGGATGAGGTCGTACTGGGCCGGCGGCTTGCCGATCGGCGCCTGCATCACCTCGACGGTCACGCGGCCGTCGGTGACCTCGCTCACCTTCTCGCCCCACGGCTTGATGATGTCGGTGACCAGCGGGTGTCCCGGCGGGAGCCAGTTCGATACGCGCAGCACGGTTTCAGCGTGCGCCTGGCCGATCACGGCGGTCAGGCACAGGGTAGCCGCGACGGCGCCAACCTTCAGTCGGGTGGCAAAGACGGACATTCTGGAAGTCTCCTCTGGCCGGTTGCGTCTCGTGTTTGCGTGTGCCGCTTGCAATGCCTGCGCCAGTTTCGAGGAACCTCGACCGGTCCCCGCTCCTCACGATGGCGCGCCAGCATGGGGCTTCACAACGGAGATATTTCAAACCTAAAATGTTCTCCGTGTCGACCGGCGCACGCACTCTGTGGCAAATTGTTTGAGCAGATGCGGCAGCGCACAAAAAATAAACAGGCACGCTTCCGGCTGCGACGAGGGGAACTGAGCGACATGAAACGATTGACCGGGCGCCCGCCGGGCGCCGCCACGCCGCATGGCCCGTGCGCCGCGCACTCCGTCCCTGGATGGCAAGCGCCGCGCGTCGCGCGCCACCGGATGTGAGGGGTGGCGCCAGCCGTCCCTAGATCCGTCCCGGATCCGGAGGCCTTCCCGAAACGGCCCGGTTCTTGGATGGATGCGGCCGGTCCGCCGGATGCCCGCAGCTTACTCCGTACCAGCGAGGTCTGCCTTTCGTGTCGATGACTCTTTTCGCCGTTCAGCTGCTGAACGGTCTGCAGCTCGGCGTGTTGCTGTTCCTGATCGCGGCGGGGCTCACGCTCGTGTTCGGCGTGATGGACTTCGTCAACCTCGCCCACGGCGTCCAGTACATGGTCGGTGCCTACCTGGCTGTGGTGTTCACCGGCCTGGTGGGCAACTTCTTCCTGGCGCTGGTGCTGGCCATGGGAGCGGCCCTGCTGATCGGGCTGCTGCTCGAGGTGGTGATCTACAGACGGCTCTATGATCGGGACCACCTCGACCAGGTGCTCGCCACCTTCGGCGTCATCCTGTTCCTCAACGAGCTGGCGCGGGTGCTGTTCGGCCCGTCGCCGCTGACGGTGGCCGTGCCGGAATCGCTCTCCGGCGCCATCGTGCTGATGGACGGGCTGCTCTATCCGGTCTACCGGATCGCCCTCATCGTCGCCGGCCTGCTGGTCGCCATCGGGCTCTGGCTTCTGGTCACCCGCACCCGCATCGGCATGCTGGTGCGCGCCGGCGCCACCAACGCCCGGATGGTCTCGGCGCTGGGCGTCAACATCCGCCAGCTGTTCATGATGGTGTTCGGCTTCGGCGTGATGCTGGCGGGCTTCGCCGGCTTCATGGCGGCGCCGATCCTGTCGGTCGAGCCGGGCATGGGCGACAGCCTGCTCATCCTGGCCTTCGTGGTCATCGTCATCGGCGGCATCGGCTCCATCCGCGGCGCCTTCTTCGCGGCGCTGATCGTCGGCCTCGTCGACACCCTCGGCCGCAGCTTCATGACCGACATCGCCAAGCTGGTGATGCCGCCGGCGGCGGCGACCGACGCCGGACCGGCGGTCGCGTCGATGCTGATCTACATCCTGATGGCTGCGGTCCTGTTCTTCCGGCCGACCGGCCTGTTTCCGGCGAAAGGACAGTAGGCGAGATGGCCGAAACCGCCCCCGCTTCCGCCCCCGCGCCGGCCGCCACCGCCGCGGCGCCGCCCCGACCGAGCCGCCTTCTCGGCGGCGTCTGGATCCCGATCGTCGTGTTCGCCGCGCTGGCGGCGCTGCCGGCGCTGTCGATCGCGCTGGACGATTCCTTCCTCACCCTCTTCGTCATCCGGGTGATGATCTTCGCCATCGCCGCGGTCAGCCTCGACCTGATCCTCGGCTACGGCGCGCTGATCAGCTTCGGCCACGCCGCCTTCCTGGGGATCGGCGCCTACGGCGTGGGCATCCTGGCCGCCGAAGGGACCTACAACGGCTTCATCGCGGTGCCGGTGGCGCTGCTCGCCGCCGGGCTGTTCGCGCTGGTCACCGGCGCCATCTCGCTGAAGACCCGCGGCGTCTACTTCATCATGATCACGCTCGCCTTCGCCCAGATGGCCTACTACACCACCACCAGCCTGTCGGCCTACGGCGGCGACGACGGCCTGACCATCTGGCGGCGGACCGAGTTCTTCGGCGTCGGCGTCCTCGACGACCGCACGACCTTCTACTACGTCACCTTCGGCTGCCTGCTCGGCGCCTACCTGCTCTGCCGGATGGTCGTCGCCTCGCGGTTCGGCCGGGTGCTGACGGGGGCGAAGCAGAGTGAGATCCGGCTGCAGGCCGTCGGCATCGATCCCTACCGCTACCGGCTCGTCGCCTACGTGATCTCCGCCATGCTGTGCGCGCTGGCCGGCGTGCTGCTCGCCAACCAGACCGAGTTCGTCAGCCCCGCCTACATGGGCTGGCACCGCTCGGGCGACCTGATCGTCATGGTGGTGCTCGGCGGCATCGGCACGCTGCACGGCGCCATCATCGGCGCCGCCGCCTACCTCCTGCTGGAGGAGTTCCTGCAGGACTTCACCGAGCACTGGCGGCTGATCTTCGGACCGATCCTGGTGCTGGTGGTGCTGTTCGGCCACGGCGGCATCGTCCGCCTGCTGACGGGAGGGCGCAAGGATGGCTGAACCTCTCCTGCGGCTGGAGCGGCTGTCGAAGAACTTCGGCGCGCTCCGGGTCACCAACGAGCTGTCGCTCGACATCCTCCCCGGCGAGGTGCACGCGATCATCGGCCCGAACGGCGCCGGCAAGACCACGCTGATCAGCCAGATCTCCGGCGGGCTCGCCCCCGATGCCGGCCGCATCGTCTTCGACGGACGCGACGTCACCGCGCTGTCGATGGCCGAGCGGGCCCGGCGCGGCCTGGCGCGCTCGTTCCAGATCACCACCATCCTCCCGGACTTCACGGTGCTCGACAACGTCGCGCTCGCCGTGCAGGCCCGGGAGAGCCACTCGTTCCGCTTCATCCGCTCGGTCGCCCGCGACCGGGCGCTGGCGGAGAAGGCCTACGCCCACCTGCAGACCGTCGGCCTCGCCGACCGGGCGGGCCTGCGGTCGGGCAGCCTGTCCCACGGCGAGAAGCGCAGCCTGGAGCTCGCCATCGCGCTGGCGACCGGACCCAAGCTGCTGCTCCTCGACGAGCCGATGGCGGGCACCGGGCGGGAGGAGACCGAACGGCTGGTGGAGGTGCTGAGGCGCCTCTCGGCCGACTACACGATGATCCTCGTGGAGCACGACATGGACGCCGTCTTCGCGCTCGCCGACCGGATCTCGGTGCTGGTCTATGGCGAGGTGATCGCCACCGACGTGCCGGAGGCGATCCGCGTCAACGACAAGGTCCGCCAGGCCTATCTCGGCGAGGAGGCGTGATGGACGCGGCGGTGACCACTCCGATGCTGGCCGTGGAGGGGCTCGAAGCCTCCTACGGCGACAGCCAGGTGCTGTTCGGCATCGACTTCGGGCTCGATGCCGGCGAGGCGGTGACGCTGCTCGGTCGCAACGGCATGGGCAAGACCACCACCATCAACACGATCATGGGGCTGGTGCCGACGCGCGCCGGGCGCGTCGCCTTCGCCGGCGCCGATCTCACCGGCCAGCCGGCCTACCGGATCGCCCAGGCGGGCCTCGGGCTGGTGCCGGAGGGCCGTCAGATCTTCCCGACACTGTCGGTGGAGGAGAACCTGATCGCCACTGCGGCCAACCGCTTCGGCGGCACGCCGCGCTGGACGCTGAAGGAGGTCTACGCCTTCTTCCCGCGCCTCGCCGAGCGCCGGTCCAACTCGGGCAAGCAGCTCTCGGGCGGCGAGCAGCAGATGCTGGCCATCGGCCGCGCGCTGATGACCAACCCGAAGCTGGTGATCCTCGACGAGGCGACCGAGGGGCTGGCGCCGCTGATCCGCGAGGAGATCTGGACGGTGCTGGTCAAGCTCAAGGCGGAAGGCCAGTCGATCCTCATCGTCGACAAGAACATCGACGCGCTGTCGCGCTTCGCCGACCGCCACGTGGTCATCGAGAAGGGCAAGGTCGTGTGGACCGGCACCTCCGCCGAACTCGCCGCCGACCCCACCGTCAAGCAGCGCTACCTCTCGGTCTAGCCACGTCCCGGCCTGGCCGGAGCGTCACAACCGATCGAGGCCGGCGCGCTCGTGTCCTGATCCGGCGATCCAATCGGCCGGGCGCGGCCGCCCCGTGGCGGACCTCCGGGCGCGACGTCCGCTGGAGGGCAGGGCGCGGCCAGGATGCGACGGGCGGGGTCCCGTTTCCCGGCCCCGCCGCCTCATGCCCTCCGAGCTCATGCCGACCGTCGCAGCAAAGGTGTTGCCAGCGGGCCGTTCCGATGCCTAATGTGACGTATGATTCATGTCTCATGTCATCGGCTGGAAACGTGATCGTGGCGGCGAAGCCCAGACCCAAGACGGCCCGCGGCGAGGCGACCCGGCGCGCGATCCTCGTCGCCGCCGAGAAGGTCATCGGCACGATCGGCTACAACGACGCCTCGATCGCCGAGATCACCCGGCTCGCCGGCGTCGCCCAAGGCACATTCTACATCTACTTCAAGGGCAAGGAGGAGGTGTTCCGCTCCCTCGTGCTGGAGATGGGGCGACGGCTGCGCGGCGTCCTCAGCGAGGCGATCGAGGCGAGCCCCGACCGGCTGGCGGCGGAGCGCGAGGGCCTGCGCGCCTTCCTCACCTTCGTGTCCGCCCATCCGGAACTCTACCGCATCGTCCAGGAGGCGCTGTTCGTCGATCCCGATGCCTACCGCACCTATTTCCAGACCTTCGCCGACGCCTACCGCGAGGGCCTGCAGGCGGCGGAAGCGGCGGGCGAGATCCGGCCGGGCGACACCGACGTCCGCGCCTGGGCGCTGATGGGCATGGCCAAGACGCTCGGCGAGCGCGCGGTGATCTGGGGCAACGACCAGCCCATCGACGAGGTGGTCGCCGCCGCCCACGACCTGATCGTCAACGGGCTGGGGCGGGACTGACATGGCGCTGGTCCGCACCCACTGGCAGGAGAGGGTCGCGACCGTCGTTCTCGACCGGCCGGACCGCCACAACGCGCTGACGCCGGGGCTGCTCGACGACCTCTGCGCGGCGCTCGGCGAGGTGGCGGAGGGCGCCGCCCGGGCCGTGGTCCTGACCGGCGCCGGCCGGAGCTTCTCCACCGGCGGCGACGTGGCCGGGTTTCTCGGCGTCGCCGACGATCCCGACGCGCTGGCCGACTACGCCGGCCGCACCGTCGGCGCGCTGCATGCCGCGATCCTGGCGCTGCTTTCGCTGCCGATGCCGGTGATCGCGCGGGTGAACGGGCCGGTGACCGGCGGATCGGTCGGGCTGGTGCTCGCCGCCGATCTGGTGGCGATGGCCGACGAGGCCTTCCTGCAGCCCTTCTACTCCGAGGTGGGGTTCTCGCCGGACGGTGGCTGGACGGCGCTGCTGCCCGACCGGATCGGGGCTGCGAAGGCGCTGGAGATCCAGTTCCTCAACCGCCGGATCGGCGCGGCCGACGCGCGGGCGCTCGGGCTCGCGACCGCCATCGCGCCGGCCGAAGGCCTGGACGCCATCGTCGCCGATTGGATCGCGGCGCTCGCGGACAAGTCTGAGGCGAGCCTCTCCGCCACCCGCGGCCTCGTCTGGGATGCGGCGCGCCGCGCCCGCGTCGCCGACCGGCTGGCGGCGGAGGAGCGGTCGTTCGGCAACCTGATCGCGTCGGCGGAGACGTCGGCGCGCATGACCGCATTCACGAACCGGCGGCGAAGCACCGCCGGTCGCGCCTGAGGGAACCGCTTTCGGAGCGAGGGGGAGGACCTTGGATTTCGTCACCGACATGTCGGCCAAGCGGGCCGAGCTCACCCCCGACCGGTTCGCGTTCGTCGACGCGCACCACGGCGGCGCCATCAGCTTCGCCGGCCTCAACGCCCGCGCCGACCGGCTCGGCGAGGCGCTGGCGGGGCTTGGCATGGCGCCGGGCGACCGCATCGCCGTGGTCTGTCTCAACCGCGCCGACTTCTTCGTCCTGCTGTTCGCCTGCCTGAAGGCGGAGCTGATCCTGGTGCCGCTGAACTGGCGCCAGCCGCCGGCCGAGGCCGGCCCGGTGCTGCGCCGCTCGGGCGCGCGGCTCCTGTTTCACGACGCCGCCTCCGCGCCGCTCGCCGAGGCCATCGCCGCGGACGTCGGCGTCGCGCGGGTCGCCATGGATCCCGGCGGCGGCGCCGACCACGACATGAAGGCGCTGGTCTGCGGCGCCTCCGGCCGTCCGTACGGCCCTGGCCGCCGGCGCGCCGGCGACGTCTGGTACCTGCTGTTCACCTCGGGCACGACCGGCGAGCCGAAGGCGGTCATCTACACCTTCGGCATGGCCTGGGCGAACGCCGTCAACTACGGCCAGCCGTCGGAGCTGTCGGCCGACGACATCTCCATCAACTTCCTGCCGCTCTTCCACACCGCCGGCATCAACCTGCCGACGCTGCCGCTGTTCCTCGCCGGCGGGCTCAGCCACGTGCTGCCGAAGTTCGAGCCGGACGCGGTGCTCGACCTGATCGATGCCGGCGCGCTCACCCACTTCTTCGGCGTCCCGGCGATCTACCAGGCGATCAGCCTGTCGCCGCGCTTCGAAACGCTGTCGTTCGACAAGGTCCGCTTCTGGGGCTGCGGCGGCGCGCCGCTGTCGGCCGCCCTCATCCGCCACTTCGCCGATCGCGGCGTCGCGGTCTGCAACGGCATGGGCATGACGGAGACCGGCCCGACCCTGTTCCTGATGGACCGCGCCCACGCCGCCTCCAAGATCGGCTCGGTCGGCAAGGCGCAGATCCTCGCCGAGGCGCGCATCGTCGATCAGCGCGAAAACCCGATCGTCGGCGAGGGCGAGGGGGAGCTGCAGGTGCGCGGGCCCGGCGTCACGCCCGGCTACTTCGAGGACCGCGAGGCCACCGCGCGGGCCTTCACCGAGGACGGCTGGCTGCGCAGCGGCGACGTCGCCCGGCGCGACGCCGACGGCTACGTCTACATCGTCGACCGCATCAAGGACATGTACATCTCCGGCGGTGAGAACGTCTATCCGGCCGAGGTCGAGCGGGTCCTCTCGTGCCACGCGGACGTGCTGGAAGCCATCGTCGTCGGCGTCGAGGATGCCACCTGGGGCGAGGTCGGCCATGCCTTCCTGCTGCCGCGTCCGGGCCGCGCCATCGAGCCCGACGCGCTCAGGGCGTGGTGCCGCGAGCGGCTCGCCGCCTACAAGGTCCCGAAGCACGTCAGCGTCGTCGACGAGTTCCCCCGGACCGCCGCCGGCAAGGTCCAGAAGCACATCCTCAGGAAGGGATCGGCATGAGCGCGGCCGCGACATCAGATGGCGTGGTGGCGGGCTGGACGCCCACCCAGGACGCATTCGACCGGTTCGCGTCGCTGTCGGGCGACGACAACCCCATCCACGTCGATCCGGCCTTCTCCGCCCGCACCCGCTTCGGCCGAACGGTGTCGCACGGGATGCTGATCTACTCCCGCGTCTGGGCGCTGATCCGCGGCCGCTGGCCCGACGCCCGCCACGCCGGCCAGACGCTGATGTTTCCCAACCCCGCCTTCGCCGGCGAGCCGCTGACGATCCGGATCGTGCCGGAGGCCGACGGCCTTGCCGTGACGGTTGCCCGCGACGCCGACGGCGAGATCGTCCTGCAGGGTACCTGCGCGCTCGCCCCGGAGGCCGCATGATCGAGATCGGCCAGACCGCGACCACCAGCCGGACCTACCGGCGCGCCGACGGCGTGGCGTTCGCGCGGCTGTCGGGAGCGGAGGACATGGTCGTCGACGCGGTGCCCGAGCCGCTGATCGGCGCGCTGTTCTCCTATCTCCTCGGGGTCGAATTGCCGGGCTCCGGCACCAATTACCTCAAGCAGGAGATGACGTTCCTGCGGCCCGCCCCGTTCGACGAGGCGCTCACGGCCTCCGTCGAGGTCACCCGGGTGCGGCCCGACAAGCACCTGGTCGACCTCGCCACCGTCTGCCGGGACGCGTCCGGCGCGGAGGTCTGCCGGGGCCGCGCGCTGGTTCTGGTGAAGGATGTCGGCGCCTGAGGCAAAGCGTTTCCAGGCGAAGTGGGCACCGGTTCGCCGTCCGGAAACGCGGTCAGGACAACGGGAGGTCGGCCCGGGTCGGCCTTCAGCCGTCGGAGGCGAACCGCCGCAGCATCGCCGCGAACGCCTCCGGCTCCTCCAGGTGCGGCGAATGGCCGGAGGCGGCGAACGTCTCGATGCGGGCGTCCGGGATGGCGTCGGCCTGGAAGCGGGCGACGTCGGCACCGTAGATCCGGCTCTTCGCCCCGTGGGCGATCACCGTCGGCATCGTCAGGGTGGCGAGCAGCGGCCGGAAGTCCTGGGCGGCGAGCGACGTCCACATGGCGGTCATCGCGGCCGGGTCGTCGCGGCGGATGTCGGCGAGGAGCGCCGCGATCGCCGGGTCCTTCGGCGTCACCCCGTCGGCGAACATGTTGCGCGTCAGGGCGGCGGCGTAGGCCGACCAGTCGGTGCGCATCAGGCGCAGCGCGAGCGCGTTGCGGGCGGCGTCGAAGCCGCCCGAGATGCCGAGCCGCCAGCCGTCGTCGTTGAGGATCTTCGCCGTCATGTCGAGGACCACGAGGCCGCCGATGCGCGCCGCCCCGTGGCGCTCGAGCATCGAATAGGCGACGTGCGCCCCCATCGACCAGCCGACCAGGACGACGTCGGAGAGGCCGCGCGCGGCGAGCAGGCCGGCGCAGGCGTCGGCCGCCGCCTCGATGGTGAGCGCCGGGCCGGCCATCCCCGTTCCGCCGTGCCCCGGCAGGTCCGGGGCGAGGCCGTGGAAGGCGTCGGAAAGCGCCGCCATCTGGGCGTCGAAGAAGCCGCCGTGGCAGCTCCAGCCGTGCAGGAACAGGATCGGCCGCCCGCTCCCCGCTTCGCGCACGTGCAGGCCGTCGGACCGGTTGCTCACCCGGCGCGCCCGCGCAGGCGGCCGACGATGCCGGTCGGGAAGAAGTAGACCGAGAGGATGAACAGCACGCCGAGCCACAGCAGCCAGCGGGCCGGATCGAGCAGGTCGGGCACCAGCGGCAGCGCGGCGGTGGCGTCCGAGGCCGCCCCCATCAGCGTCTGCAGATAGGTCTGGGCGAGGATGAACAGCGTCGCGCCGATCACCGCGCCGTACATGGTCCCCATGCCGCCGATCACCACCATCAGCAGGATGTCGATCATGATCTCGAACGACAGCGTCGTCGCCGGCCCGGTGTAGCGCAGCCACACCGCGATCAGCACGCCGGCGAGCGCCGCCATGGCGGCCGACAGCACGGTGGCGGCGGTGCGGTAGAAGACCACGCGGTAGCCGATCGCCTCGGCGCGGAAGGCGTTCTCGCGGACCGCCTGGAGGACGCGCCCGAACGGCGAGTTCACCATCCTGAGCATGACCAGGAACAGCACCGTGGAGGAGACGAAGACGAAGTAGTAGAGCAGCAGCTTGCCGTCGAGGCGCACGCCGAACAGCCGTCCGTCCATCAGCTTGGTGGCCGGCTTGAAGATGGAAGGGATGGCGTAGTTGAGCCCATCCTCGCCGCCGGTGAGGCCCGAGGTCTGGGAGACCAGCACGGCGAAGGCGCTCGCCACCGCCAGCGTCACCATGGCGAAGAAAATCGCCTTCACCCGGAGCGAGAACAGCCCGATCAGCAGCGCCAGCAGCATCGCGACCGCGACGCCCGCCAGCCCGCCGAGGAGGATCGCGCCGAAGCTCGGGCCCATGGCGGAGATGGCGATCGCCACCCCGTAGGCGCCGATGCCGAAGAACATCGTGTGGGCGAACGAGACGATGCCGGTGTAGCCCAGCAGCAGGTCGTAGCTCGCCACCAGCACGATGAAGATGCAGATGCGCGCCGCCGTCTCCACCGAGCGCGTGCCGGGGAACAGGAACGGCGCGAAGGCGAGGCAGAGGAAGATCGCCAGCAGTACGATCGAGAGCACGATGTTGCCGGGTTTGTCGCCGGACAGAAGCCGCGTGATCATCGGGCGCCCCTCACTTCGCCTTCACCACGGGGAACAGCCCCTGCGGACGCCACATCAGGACCGCCATCATCAGGACGATCGTCGAGACCAGCGCGAACTTCGGCACCAGGAACGCCGCGTAGTTGGAGAGCAGCCCCACCAGCATGGCGCCGATGAAGCAGCCGCCCACCGACCCGAGGCCGCCGATGATCACCACGATGAACACCAGCACCATGATCTCCGAGCCCATGTGGGCGGTGATGGTCTGCTGGTAGAGCCCCCACATCACGCCGCCGAGGCCGGCGAGCGCCGAGCCGACCATGAACACGCCGAGGAAGAGCCGGCGGATCCGGTAGCCGAGCGCCTCCACCATCTCGCCGTTCTCCACGCCGGCGCGCACCAGAAGGCCGATCTTGGTGCGGTTGAGCACGAAGGTCATCGCAAGGAACAGCGCGACGCCGATCACCACGGCCAGCAGCCGGTACTTCTCGATCAGCGCGTTGCCGAGGATGAACGACCCCTGCAGCGATTCCGGCCGCGAGATGTGCAGCGCGTCGGGGCCCCACACCACGTAGATGAGCTGCTGGGCGATGATCAGCCCGCCCATGGTCACCAGGATCTGCTTCAGGTGGCTGCCGTAGACGGGCTTCACGATGACCCGCTCGAAGCCGTAGCCGATCAGCGCGGTGGCGGCCATGGCGATCAGGATGGCGATCAGCACGGCGGCCAGGTTGAGCAGCACCGAGGGGTCTGAGGTCCAGCCGGCGAGCCAGCCGAGCACCGAGAAGCCGACGAAGGCGCCGACGGTGACGAACGCGCCGTGGCCGAAGTTGATGACGTCCATCAGCCCGAACACCAGCGTCAGGCCGGAGGCCATGATGAAGATCATCATGCCCATGGCGAGGCCGGCGACGGTGAGCGTCAGCCAGGTCGACGGGCTGCCCATGGCGACGAGGCCGAGGAGGGCGAGCACCGGCACCAGCGCCAGCGGCGCGTGCTTCCTCGCCCGGTCCCGCAGGCTCGGTCGCTCGATGGTGGGGCGGATCGCGGCGTCGCTCACTGGTGCGCCTCCAGGCTGAGACCCATCAGGCGCTCCTGCAGCACGCGGTCGGCGGCGAGGCCCGCCATCTCGCCGGTGTGCAGGATGCGGCCGTCGTCCATGACCGACACGGTGTCGCCGACCCGGCTGGCGAGCGAGAAGTTCTGCTCCACCAGCAGGATCGTCGTGTCGGTCTCCTTCAGGTCGGTGAGCGCCTTGCGCACCGAGCGGATGATCGCCGGCGCCAGCCCCTTGGTCGGCTCGTCGATGAGGATCAGCCGGCGCGGCTCGATGATCGCCCGGCCGATCGACAGCATCTGCTTCTGGCCGCCGGAGAGATTGCCGGCCGGCATGTCCCAGAAGGTCTTCAGCGGCGGGAACAGTTCGAACAGCCAGTCCAGGCGGGCGGCGTCCATCGGCCCGGAGGTGGCGGCGAGGTAGACGTTCTCGCGCACCGTCAGGTCGGAGAAGATGCCCATGCTTTCCGGCACGTAGGCGATGCCCAGCCGGGCGATGTCGGGGGTGGCGAGCGCGGTGATGTCGCGGCCGTCGAAGCGAATGGTGCCGGCCGAGGCCCGCCACAGCCCCATGATGGTGCGCAGCGTGGTCGTCTTGCCGGCGCCGTTGCGGCCGAGCAGCATGGAGACGCCGCCGGCCGGCACCTGGAAGGTGACGCCCTGGAGGATGTGGTACTGGGCGATGTGGGTGTGGACGCCGTCGAGCGTCAGCAGGGCCTCAGGCATCCTCCTCCTCCACGCCCAGATAGGCCTGCTGGACGATCGGCGAGGCGATCACCTCGGCCGGGTCGCCGTCGGCGACGAGCTGGCCGTTGTGCAGCACCAGGATGCGGTCGGCGAGCGAGCGGATGACGTCCATCTTGTGCTCCACCAGCAGGATGGTGCGGCGGGCGTCGGCCTTCATGGCGGTGATCAGGTCGAGGATCACCGGCACCTCGTCGACGCTCATGCCGGCGGTCGGCTCGTCGAACATCATCACGTCCGGGTCGAGCGCGATCAAAAGCGCCACCTCCAGCTTGCGCTGGTTGCCGTGGGAGAGGGTGGCGACGGTCTGATCGGCGACGGTGTCGAGCCGCACCTGGGCGAGCACGTGGTCGGCCTTCTCCAGAAGCTCGGTGTGGCTGTCGGCCATGGAAAACAGGTCGAAGCCGCGGTTCGCCTTCGCCTGGATGACGAGGCGGACGTTCTCGCGCACGGTGAGATCGGGAAACAGGTTCGTCAGCTGGAAGGCGCGGCCGATGCCGCGCCGCGTCCGGGCGGCGACGCCGAGGCGGGTGATGTCCTCGCCGTTCAGCAGCACCTGGCCGCGGGTGGCGGCGAGCTGGCCGGAAATCAGGTTGAAGTAGGTCGTCTTGCCGGCGCCGTTCGGGCCGACGATCGCCGTCAGCGTGCCGCGCGCGAAGGCGGCCGAAACGGCGTTGACGGCGACGTGGCCGCCGAAGCGGATCGTCAGGTCGCGGGTCTCGAGGACCGGGTGTTCGCTCATCTCGGGGGCGCCGATCGACGGAGGGATGGAGCGGTCACCGGGCGATGCGGACACCGCCCGGTGACGTCGGATGGACCGGACCTCAGTTGCGGACCGGAATGTCCATGTCCTCGATCTTCAGCTCCTTCACGAGCACCGGGATGCCCCAGGCGACGTCGTCCTTCACCTCGATCTTGAAGTGGTACATGGACTGCAGCGCCTGGTGGTCCTCCTTGCGGAAGATCATCGTGCCCTTGGGCGTGTCGAACTCCATGCCCTCCATCGCCGCGATCAGGTCGTCGGATTCGGTGGAGCCGCCGGAGGCCTTGATGGCCGCCACGATGGCCATGCCGGCCGCCATGCCGCCGGCGGTGAAGAAGTCCGGCGGCTGGCCGTAGCGCGCCTGATGTTCCTTCACGAGCCAGTCGTTCATCGGGTTCTTCGGGATCTCGTAGTAATAGTAGGTGGCGCCTTCCATCCCCGGCAGGTCCTTGTAGGCCGCCATCGCTGCCAGGATGTTGCCGCCGGTGGCGATCTCGATGTCGAAGCGCTCCGGCGCCATCGCCTTGATCTTGCCGATCGGGTTGTTGCCGCCGGCCCAGATGACGAACAGGAACTTGCGGCCCTCCTCGTCCTTCATCGCGTCGAAGATGCGCTGGGCCGAGGCCGTGAAATCCTGGGTGTCGGTGGGCACGTATTCCTCGAACACCAGCTCGGCGCCGGTGCCCTCGAGCGCGTCCTTGAACGCGGCGACGCCGTCGCGGCCGAAGGCGTAGTCCTGGGCCAGCGTCGCGATCTTGACGTTCTCGCCGCCCAGCGCGACGGCGTTGGCGATCGCGTCCTGGGAGGAGTTGCGGCCGGTGCGGAAGATGTAGCGGTTCCAGTTGGCGCCGGTGATGGAGTCGGCGACCGCCGGCTCGACGATCAGCACCTTCTCGTATTCCTGGGCGACCGGCAGCATGGCGAGCGCCACGCCGGAGGAGACCGGCCCGACGGCGATGTCGGCGTCGTCGTCGCCGTAGGCCTCGGCCAGCGCGGCCTTGCCGACGTCCGGCTTGCCCTGGGTGTCCTTCTCGATGACCTCGATCTTGCGGCCGTCGATCTCCATGGAGCCGTCGGTGGCGTATTCGAGGCCCATCATCAGGCCGATGTGGGACTGCTTGCCGTAGGCCTCGAGCGCGCCGGTCTTGCCGTAGACGTGGGCGATCGTCACGGGATCGGACTGCGCCGAGACCTGTGCCGTGGTGAAGACCAGTGCTGCCGCGGCGGCGGCTGCGATCAGGCGTTTCATCTGGAACCCTCCCTGGTGACTGTCCTTCGGCGTCCCGATCCTTGAAGCACGGGACACCCGGTAACGGACCAACCGGTCGGGCAGGACACACGTCATATCCGCGTCGCCGGTTTTCTCATTATGACGCATGATTCATGTTTCATGTCAATCGACGCGCGGCGCCCGGTCAGGCGCGTCCGGGCGCATCATGGGGCGCGGTGACGGCAGTCCGATGAAGGCCGTTCGGGCCGGGCCATCGGCCGGGTCGCGGGCTCATGCGGGGAGGCCGGGGCACGAGCTGCGCCGGAACGAAAAACGGCGGCGCAAGAGGCGCCGCCGTCGGGTCGGAGAGGGGCCGGCCGCCTGGGGCCGGGCCGATCGGTCGCGTGCTAGAGGTCGGCGTCCGGCTGCTTCGACGGATGCGCGTCGGCGAAGGCCGGCAGCGCCTCGCACGCCGCGTGCACGTCGCGCACCCGCGGCATGTTGGCGAGGTCGACGCCGAAGCGCTCGGCCGAGAACACCTGCGGCACGAGGCAGATGTCGGCGAGCGTCGGCGTGTCGCCGAAGCAGAACGGGCCGTCGTTGTCCTCGCGGGCGAGCAGCGCCTCGCAGGCCGCGAGGCCGTCGCCGATCCAGCGCTGGCACCAGGCGTCCGCACCCGCCTGGTCCTGGCCGAGCTCGCTCTTCAGGTAGGCGAGCACGCGCAGGTTCTGCAGCGGGTGGATCTCGCAGGCGATCACCTGGGAGAAGGCGCGGATCTTGGCGCGCATCTCCGCGTCGCCGGGCAGCAGCTTCGGCTCGGGCCGGGTCTCGTCCAGCCACTCGATGATGGCGAGCGACTGGGTGAGCACCGTGTCGCCGTCGACCAGCGTCGGCACCAGCCCCTGCGGGTTGAGCGTGCGGTAGTCGTCCGCCTTCTGCTCGCCCTTGCGCAGGTGGACGGGACGGAAGTCCACCTCGACGCCCTTCAGGTTGAAGGCGATGCGGCAGCGGTAGGCCGACGAACTGCGGAAATATCCGTAGAACGTCATCATTCGGCGTCACCGATCGTCAGGCTGATCGGGGCGAGGCCGTCGATGCCGCCGTTCAGCACGTCGCCCGCCACCACCGGGCCGACGCCGGCCGGCGTGCCGGTGTAGATCAGGTCGCCCGGGATCAGGTGATAGTAGCCCGACAGGTGGCTGATGATCTCCGGCACGTTCCAGATCAGCTCGGTCAGCTTGGCGTCCTGCTTGGTCTCGTCGTTGACCGTCAGCCAGATGCGCTGGCGGCCGATCTCGCCGAAATCGGCGGCCTTGGTCATCTCGCCGATGATGGCCGACTTCTCGAACGCCTTGCCGAAGTCCCACGGGCGGCCCTTCTCGCGGGCGGCGAGCTGCAGGTCGCGGCGGGTCATGTCGAGGCCGGCGGCGTAGCCGTAGACGGCGTCAATGGCAGCCTTGGTGTCGACCTTGAACACCGGCTTCCCGATCGCCACCACCAGCTCCATCTCGTAGTGGAAGTTCTCGGTGCCGGGCGGGTAGGGGATGGTCGCGCCGGTGTGGACGATCGCGCTCGCCGGCTTGGTGAAATAGAAGGGCGCCTCGCGGTCGACCTCGAAGCCCATCTCGGCGGCGTGGGCGGCGTAGTTGCGGCCGACGCAGAAGATCCGGTGGACGGGGTAGGCCGAGGCCTCGCCCTTGACGGGGACAGCCGGGGTGGTCGGGACGTCGAACAGCATTGCGGTCTCCTCGTTTGCCGCCCGGGTCCGGATCTCGGCGGAGCCGGGTGCGGGCCGGGCGGCTTGAACACGTGAACAGATGGGCGGTTCGTCCTCGCCTAAATGCGTCATTTCGGCGGAAACGGAAACCGGGAACGTGATCCCCGGTCGCGGGCGGGCAGGGCGTGGCCGGTGGCAGGGGCCGTCAGGGGCGGGCGAGCGCCTGCCGGTCGATCTTGCCGGTGCCGGTCTTCGGCAGCTCGGCGACATACTCGACGATGCGCGGGTACTTGTAGGCGATCAGCACCTGCTTGACGTGGTCCTGCAGCAGGCGCGTCTCCTCCGGGGTGCCCGCGTAACCGTCGCGCAGCGCCACCACGGCGCGCAGCGTCATCCGCCGGTCCTCCAGCTCGTGCGCCAGCACCGCGCATTCCTGCACGTGCGGATGCTCGTTCAGGCAGCGCTCCACCTCCAGCGGCCACACCCACTGTCCGGACACCTTGATCAGGTCGTCGGCGCGGCCCTGGAAGAAGTAGAAGCCGTCCTCCTCCACGAAGCGGTCGCCGGTGTAGATCCAGTCGCCGCGCATGGTGGTCTCGGTGGTCTCGGGCCGGTTCCAGTAGAGCGGCGCGGAGGAATTGCCGCGCACCCACATGACGCCCTCCTGGCCCGGTCCGACATCGTTTCCGTCGGGATCGCGCAGCACCACCTCGTAGCCCGGCACGCGCTTGCCGGCCGAGCCGAGGCGCTGCTCCTCCGCGGTGTTGGAGAGGTAGACGTGCAGCATCTCGGTGGAGCCGAGGCCTTCCACCGGCCCCTTGCCGGTGAGCCCCTTCCAGGTGTTGAACACGTCGGCCGACAGGATCTCGGCGGCCGACACCGACAGCCGGATCGACGACAGGTCGCGCCTGGCGATGCTGTCGGCGCGCGCCAGCGCCGTGTAGAGCGTCGGCAGCCCGAACAGCACGGTGGGCCTGAACGCCTCGACCACGTCCAGCACCCGCTCCGCCTCCGGCCGGCCGGGCATCAGCACCGCCGTTGCGCCGACCGAGAAGGGGAAGGTGAAGGCGTTGCCGAAGCCGTAGGCGAAGAACACCTTGGGGATGGAGAAGCAGACGTCGCCGGGCGCGAGCTTCAGGATCGCCTCGGCGTAGGAGGCCTGGGTGTAGGCCATGTCGTGGTGGAGATGGACGATCCCCTTCGGCCGCCCGGTGGAGCCGGACGAGTACATCCAGAACGCCATGTCGTCCGGCCCGGTGTCGGCGGCGGCGAGCGTCTCCGGCTGGCCGGCGAGGAACGCGTCGGCGTGCTCGAAGCCGTCGGCGAGCGCCCCCGATCCGTTGACGACGACGGTGCGCTCCAGCCCGTTTGCCCGCATCTCCGGGTCGTCGAACAGCGCGCCGAGCGCCGCCTCGCAGAGCGCGATGCGGGCGCCAGTGTCGGCGACGAAGAAGCGCAGCAGGTCGGGCGTCGCCTGGGTGTTCAGGAGCACCGGCACGAAGCCGGCGCGCACCGCGCCGAAGAAGGCCGCCGGATAGGCCGGCGTGTCGTCGAGGAAGAACACGATGCGCTCGCCGCGCGCGAGCCCGGCCGCCGCGAACGCGTTGCCCCAGCGCGCCGCCTCGGCGCAGAGCGCCCGATAGGTCAGCGTGCCGGCCGGCCCGGTGACGGCGACGGCATCGGGCTTGCGGTCGAGGTTGTCGAACAGGGTGGCGCTGCAGTTCGGGTGGTCGGCGCGCACAAAGCCGATCTCGCGGTCGCCGTCGGTCTCGCCGACCGGATCGACGATCGCCGCCTCCGCCCTGCCGGCCGGTCCGGACGCGCGGCCGGCATCGATGGCCGCCATGAAGCCCGGCGAGGCCTTGCGCAGCCGCTCCAGGTCCACCCGGCCGGAGCGGGTGATGTAGGAGAACGCGAAGTCGAGGGGATCGAGTTGCATCCACTCCGGGAAGCGGTCGTACCAGAGCGCCGAGGTGTTGGCGGCGTCGACGATCTTTTTGGCGATCGGCGGCCGGGTCGCCTGGTAGGCGGAGAGCGCCGCGTCGACGCTCTCTTCCTCGCGCAGCGCGCGGACCAGCGCGATGGCGTCCTCCATGGCGAGCCGGGTGCCGGAGCCGATGGAATAGTGCGCGGTGTGGACCGCATCGCCCATGAGCGCCCGGTTGCCCGACACCCAGTTTTCGCACCAGAGCCGCGGAAAGCGCCGCCAGATGGAGTTGTTGGCGACCAGCTTGTGGCCCTTCAGCGTCTCGGCGAACACCTCTTCGCAGATCTGCGCGGTGGCCGCCTCGTCGAGATCGGCGAAGCCGTAGGCGTCGAAGGTCGCCGCGTCGCATTCGACGATGAACGTGCTCATGCCGGGCGCGTAGCGATAGTGGTGGGCGTTCATCGTGCCGCGTTCGGTGGCGCGGAAGGTCTGGGTCAGCGTCTCGAAGGGCAGCGTCGTCCCGAACCACGCAAACCGGTTGCTGAAATGCTCGATCGACGGCTTGAACGCCGCCTCGTCGGACGCGCGCACCAGCGAATTCAGCCCGTCGGCGCCGATGATCAGGTCCGCCTGCAGGTCGTCGACATTCTCGAGCCGATGGCCGAAGCCGAGGTCGACGCCCGCGTCGCGGGCGCGCGCCTGCAGGAGCTTCAGCAGCTCCAGCCGGCCGATCGCGGAAAAGCCGACGCCGTCGATGACGACCGTCTCGCCCTTGTGGACGAGGGTCATGTTCTGCCAGCGCTCCATCTCGGGCGTGATCAGCGCATGGGTCTCGGGATCGTCGGCCTTCAGGAAGTCGAGCGCCTGGGCGGAGAACACCACGCCGAAGCCGAACGTCGCATCGGCCGGGTTCTGCTCGGTGACCCGGACGCGGGCCTCCGGAAAGGCTTGCTTGAGCAGGATGCCGACATAGAGTCCGGCCGGCCCGCCACCCAGAATTTCCACGTGCCCAAGCGATGTCACCCTGATCCTCCCCGATGCCTTGTTGTCCCGCGGCATTCGGGTGGACCATAGTTTCCAGTTGCATATGATGCAATTGGTTCCGATAGATGAAATTTGCAGGAAGAGACCGTCGATGTTCCAGACGTCCCACACCATCCGCTTCGGGGACTGCGATCCGGCCGGAATCGTCTACTACCCCAACTATCTGCGCTGGTTCGACGGCACCTTCCACGCGCTCGTCCGCAGCCGCGGGCGCGGCCACGGCGATCTCTGCGCCGAGCTCGGCGTGGTCGGCATGGGGCTGATGGAGGTGGGCGCCAAGTTCCGCTCGCCGGCCACCGACGGCGACGCGCTGACCATCACGGTGGAGCCCGCCGAGTGGACCGACCGCGCGGTCCGCTTCGCCTATCAGGGCCACGTGGACGACCGGCTGGTGCTCGACGGCTTCGAGGTGCGCGGCCTGTTCGTGCGCAACGGCGACCGGCTGAAGCTGGCGTCGGTGGCGCCGCTGAAGGCCTATCTCGCCCTTCCGGCGGTGGCGTGAGGGCAGGGGCGGCGATGGCAAGGTCCGTTCAGGGACGCGACGCGACCGGCGACGGCGCAGGGGAGGCCTCCGGCGGCATCCAGTCGCTGGACGCCGCGCTCCGGGTGCTCGTCGCCATGGGCCGCCTCGACGGCCCGGTCGGCCTGACCGAGCTCGCCCGCGCCTGCGACATGCCGGTGCCCAAGGTGCACCGCTACCTGGCCTCCTTCCTCCACGCCGGCCTGGTCCGCCAGACGGGGCGGTCGGGCAAGTACGACCTCGGCGCCACCGCCATCGAGCTCGGGCTTGCCGCCCTGCACCGGCACGACTTCTTCAACTGGGCCGCCGACGATCTCGCCGGGCTCGCCGCCGAAACCGGCCGCACCGCGCTGCTGGTGGTCTGGGGCAACGCCGGGCCGACGGTTGTGCGCTGGGAGCGGGCGACCACCTTCATCGTCACGGCGCTCGGGCTCGGCACCACCATGCCGCTGCTGTCGTCGGCGAGCGGGCGCATCTTCCTTGCCTACCTGCCCGACACGGTGCTGGCGGCCCAGCTGCGGCGCGAGCTGCGCCGGGTGCAGGGCCGGCCCGAGCTGGTCCCCGACATGACCCCCGACGCCAAAGGCGCGAAGGCGCTGGCGGAAAAGGTGCGGGCGGCCGGCCACGCCACCATCGACGGGCGCTACATTCCCGGCCTCGTCGCCTCCGCCGCGCCGATCCTGGACTGGCAGGGCCAGGCGCAGGCCGCCGTCACCCTCATCGGCACCAACCCCGACGACATCGCGCCCGGCTCGCCGGTGATCGAGGCGCTGACGGCGTTCTGCCGCCGCCATTCGGTGGACAGGGCGCCGTAGCGCGCGGGCGTCGCCCGTACCTGGGATGTCGCGGCCGCGATGGATCGTCCGGGAATGGCGCTGCCCCTTTAACGTGTTAAGAGGCAGGGGTCCGGATCCGGCGCCTTCGGGTCGCCGCCCCGCGCCTGCGTCCTTCATGGGAAACCGCCGATGTCCGCTCCCCAACGGCCCAGCGTCAACGTCAAGCTCCGCAGCTTCTCGCGCTCGCTGCCCATGTCGCTGCTGCTCGCCCGCGAGGCGGTGATGAACCGGTTCCGCTCGTCGCTGCATCTCTTCAACATCACCGAGCAGCAGTGGCGGGTGCTGCGGGCCCTCAACGCCGTGTCGGAGATCGAGGTCACCGATCTCGCCAACGCCACCTCCCTGCTGGCGCCGTCGCTGTCGCGCATCCTGCGCGACCTGGAGGCCCGCAAGCTGGTCATCCGCCGGCGCGCCCCCGACGACCAGCGCCGCGCGCTGATCTCCATCAGCCCCTCCGGCCTGACGCTCATCGACGCGGTCGCGCCCTATTCCGAGGAGATCTACGCCGAGGTCACCAACGCCTTCGGGCCGGAGAAGATGGAGACGCTGCAGGCGCTGCTGAAGGACCTGACGGAAACCCTGAACGCGCTGCCGCCAACGACCTACCAGGGCGGCGAGCTCACCGACGCCCTCAGCGAGATCGTCGGCGAGCCCCACCGCCGGCGGCCGCGCGCGCCGCGCTGATCGCCTGCCGCCGACCGCGTCGGTGCTGGGCGGTTGACAGGGCGGGGGCATGTAGTTCACACGTTAATTAATCACCGGAAGAGGCGCCGCATGCCCCATATCTCGTTCGAATATTCCGCCAATCTCGATGGCGACCTCGACATGCCGGGCTTCTGCGAGACGCTGCGCGCCGCGGCGGTGGCCACCGGCGTGTTCGAGCCCGCCGGCATCCGCGTCCGCGCCGTGCGCTGTGCCGACTACCTCATCGCCGACGGCCATCCGGACAACGCCTTCATCGACCTCTCCGTGCGGCTGCGCGGCGGCCGGCCGCTCGACATGCGCAAGGCCGCGACCCAGGCGATCTTCGACGCGGCGGAGGCCTTCCTCGCCGATCTCTTCGTCCGCCGGCCGTTCGCCCTGTCCATGGAGATGCGCGACATCGACCCGGACCTGGCTCCGAAGGCGAGCTCGATCCGCGATCACATGAAACGGCGCCAGGACAGCCAGGCCGCCGGCTAGGCCGGGCCGGGCCGCGGCGCATCGGAAACATCGGGAATCCCATGGCAACTCTGAACGACAACCTGGCGAAGGCCGAAACCTACCTCGCCCGCTTCCGGGACGGCGTCGTCCTGAACCAGATCGGCGGCGAGGCGGTTGCGGCCGCCGATGGCGCCACCTTCGACGTGATCTCGCCGGTCGACCTCAAGACCATCGCAACCGTCGCCCGCGGCGGCGCCGCCGACGTGGACCGCGCCGCGAAGGCCGCGAAGGCCGCGTTCCCCGAATGGGCGGCGATGCCCGGCAAGGAGCGCAAGAAGCTCCTGCACAAGGTGGCCGACGCCATCGTCGCGCGCGCCGAGGAGATCGCCCTCGTCGAGTGCATGGACACCGGCCAGGCCCACCGCTTCATGTCGAAGGCGGCGCTGCGCGGGGCGGAGAACTTCCGCTTCTATGCCGACCGGGCGCCGGAGGCGCGCGACGGCCAGGCGCTCACCACCGAGGGCCAGTTCAACTACACCACCCGCGTTCCGCTCGGCCCCGTCGGGGTCATCACCCCGTGGAACACGCCGTTCATGCTGTCGACCTGGAAGATCGCCCCGGCGCTCGCCGCCGGCTGCACGGTCGTCCACAAGCCGGCGGAGCTGTCGCCGCTCAGCGCGCGCCTGCTGGTCGAGATCGCGGAGGAGGCCGGCCTGCCGAAGGGCGTGTGGAACACCGTCAACGGCTTCGGCGAGGACGCCGGCCGCGCGCTCACCGAGCATCCCGCCATCCGGGCGATCGCCTTCGTCGGCGAATCCGCCACCGGTTCGGCGATCATGGCCCAGGCGGCGCCGACCCTGAAGCGCGTGCACTTCGAGCTCGGCGGCAAGAACCCGGTGATCGTGTTCAAGGACGCCGATCTCGACCGCGCGGCGGAAGCCGCCGTCTTCATGATCTATTCGCTGAACGGCGAGCGCTGCACGTCCTCCAGCCGGCTCCTGGTGGAGGCGGACATCTACGACGCCTTCACGGCGAAGATCGCGGAGAAGGCGCGCGGCATCAAGATCGGCCACCCGCTCGATCCGGAGACGGTCGTGGGCCCGCTCATCCACCCCGAGCACCAGAAGAAGGTCGTCTCCTATCTGGAGCTGGCGCGCGAGGAGGGCGCCACGGTGGCGCTCGGCGGCGGCACCGCCGACGGGCCGGGCGGTGGCTGCTACGTCGCGCCGACGCTGTTCACCGGCGCCCGCCCCGAGATGCGCATCGCCCAGGAGGAGATCTTCGGGCCGGTGCTCACCGCCATCCCGTTCAGGGACGAGGCCGAGGCGCTGGAGATCGCCAACGGCGTCGCCTACGGCCTCGCCGGCTACGTCTGGACCAGCGATGTCGGCCGCGCCTTCCGCGTCTCCAACGCGCTGGACGCCGGCATGATCTGGGTGAACTCGGAAAACGTGCGCCATCTGCCGTCGCCGTTCGGCGGCATGAAGGCCTCCGGCATCGGCCGCGACGGCGGCGACTACTCGTTCGACTTCTACATGGAGACGAAGAACATCGCCTTCGCCACCACCGAGCACCGGATCCCGAAGCTCGGCGGCTAGAGCATCGGACCCGAAAGTGGGATCCGGTTTGCGGAAAGGTCCGATGCTGACTTAAGGCGCCCGCGCCCGCCGATTGCGCTGGGTCAAATCCCGCGCCGGCCGCGGCTGCACAGTGGCGGATCCAACAGGGGGAGCGGCCGGCCGGAGAGGGCGGCCGCCTCCAGCAAGAGACAAGGATGCCGACCCCGCGAAGGCCCAGGCCGCGCGGGAGGCATGGGAGGGACTGAGATGCCGATACCTGCCCCGAACCTCTATCCGCCGTTCAACATCGTGCGGCTCAGCCACGTGGAACTGGCGGTCACCGATCTGGAGGCCTCGCGCGCCTTCTACGTCGACACGCTCGGTCTCCAGGTGACCGACGAGGACGACGAGACGCTCTACCTGCGCGCCATGGAAGAGCGCGGCCACCACTGCCTGGTGCTGCGCAAGGGGCCGGAGCCGGTGGCCAACGCGCTCGGCTTCAAGCTGTTCGACGAGCCGGACCTCGACAAGGCCGAGCGCTTCTTCATCGAGCGTGGCCGGCCGCTGGAATGGATCGATCGCCCGTTCCAGTCGCGCACCATGCGCACCAGCTGCCCGCAGGGCATCCCGCTGGAATTCTACACCCGCATGGACCGGCTGCCGCCGATCCACCAGCAGTACAAGCTCTATCGCGGCGTGAAGCCGCTGCGCATCGACCACTTCAACTGCTTCTCGCCGGACGTCGACGAGGCGGTCGAATTCTACAACGACATCGGCTTCCGGGTGACCGAGTACACCGAGGACGAGGTCACCAAGCGCCTGTGGGCCGCCTGGACCCACCGCAAGGGCGGCGTCCACGACATCGCGTTCACCAACGGCAGCGGCCCGCGCCTCCACCACATCGCCTTCTGGGTGCCGACGCCGCTCAACATCATCGATCTCCTCGACCTGATGTCGACCACCGGCTACGTGAAGAACATCGAGCGCGGCCCCGGCCGGCACGGCATCTCCAACGCCTTCTTCCTCTATGTCCGCGACCCCGACGGCCACCGGGTGGAGATCTACTGTTCCGACTACCAGACCGTCGATCCGGATCTGGAACCGATCAGGTGGGACCTCAAGGACCCGCAGCGCCAGACGCTGTGGGGCGCCGCCGCGCCCCGGTCGTGGTTCGAGGAGGGAACCGTGTTCGCCGATACCCCCGTGGTCCCCGCGCGCCTCGACGCCCAGCCGATCATCGCCCCATGAGCGAGATCCAGCCCAGGCTCGCGGCCTTCTCCGCGGACGGCAAGGAGCGCTTCGGGCTCGTCCGCGCCGACGGTGTCGTCGACCTCTCGTCGCGCACCACGTTGCCGACGCTGCGCGAGGCGATCGAGGTCGGTGCGCTTGCCGCGCTCGCCGAGGACGGCGCCGGCCTGCCGGTCGACTTCGCCGAGGCGGACATCGTCTACCGGATCCCGATCCCGGCGCCGGAGAAGATCATCTGCGTCGGCGTGAACTTTCCCGACCGCAACGCCGAGTACAAGGACGGCCAGGAGGCGCCGCCGAACCCGTCGCTGTTCCCGCGCTTCCCGCGCAGCTTCGTCGGCCACGGCCAGCCGATCGTCCGGCCCACCGTCTCGAAGCAGCTCGACTACGAGGGCGAGATCGTCGTGGTCATCGGCAAGGCCGGGCGCCACATCGCCGAGCGGGATGCCCTCGACCACATCGCGGCGCTGTCGCTCTGCAACGAGGGCAGCGTCCGCGACTGGCTGCGCCACGCCAAGTTCAACGTCACCCAGGGCAAGAACTTCGACGCCTCGGGCGCCATCGGCCCGTGGCTGGTGCCCTACACCGACGAGAGCCAGATCGCCGACATCTCCCTCACCACCCGGGTGAACGGCGAGGTCCGCCAGCAGGACCGCACCAGCCGGATGATCTTCTCGTTCCGCCGGCTGATCTCCTACATCTCCACCTTCACCACCCTGGTCCCCGGCGACGTCCTCGTCACCGGCACGCCGACCGGCGCCGGCGCCCGCTTCGACCCGCCGCGCTGGCTGGTGCCGGGCGACGTCATCGAGGTGGAGGCCGACGGCATCGGGATCCTGCGCAACGGCGTCGTCGACGAGGCGGTGGCCGGCTGAGGCCCGCCCCGTCGCCGGTCGATCCGACGACCCTCGCCGGCGTCCCGGACCGCGACCGAGCGGCAAAGAGAGATCATCCTCTCCGCATCGCGGCCGCCCCCGCCGGGCGGCCGGCAAACAGAGGATTCTCCGGGCCTTCCGCGTTGACCTCGCCCGGCCGGGCGGCGATCCTCGACCGGTGCCGTCGCCCGGGCCACCGCCCGCGCCGGCCACGCCGGGCGGTGTCGCGCCGCACGGCGGACGCATCCATCGCCCCCAGGCCCGGAGACCCGATTTGAGCCTGTCGCTCGCCGACATCCTGGCCGCGCGCCACCGCATCGCCGGCACCGCCGTGCGCACGCCGCTGGTGCCGTCGCCGCACCTGTCGGCGCTCGCCGGCCACGATTTTCTCCTGAAGCTGGAGATCGGTCAGCCCACCGGCGCCTTCAAGCTGCGGGGCGCCGCCAACGCCGTCTTCGGCCTGCCGGCCGACACCCCGGGCGTCACCTGCTGCTCCACCGGCAACCACGGCCGCGGCGTCGCGTTCGCGGCGCGCGAGCGCGGCCTGCGCGCCGTCGTCTGCATGTCGTCGCTGGTGCCGCAGGCGAAGATCGACGGCATCAAGGCGCTCGGCGCCGAGGTGCGCATCGTCGGCCGCAGCCAGGACGAGGCCCAGGTCGAAAGCCGCCGCCTGTGCGCCGAAGAGGGGCTGGTGGAGATCCCGCCCTTCGACGACGCCCGCGTCGTCGCCGGCCAGGGCACCATCGGGCTCGAACTGATGGAGGACCGGCCGGACCTCGACATGGTGCTGGTGCCGCTGTCGGGCGGCGGGCTTGCCGCCGGCATCGCCTTCGCCGTCAAGACGATCAGCCCGGCCACCCGCGTGATCGGCATCTCCATGGACCGCGGCGCGGCCATGCACGCGTCGCTCCGCGCCGGCCGTCCGGTGGCGGTGGAGGAGGTGGCGAGCCTCGCCGACTCGCTCGGCGGCGGCATCGGGCTCGACAACGCCCTCACCTTCGACCTCTGCCGCGCCCACCTCGACGATACGATCCTCGTCACCGAGGCCGAGATCTACCGCGCCATGCAGACGCTCTATTACGAGGACCGGCTTGTCGCCGAGGGCGCCTGCGTGGTCGGCATCGCCGCGCTCCAGTCCGGCCGGCTGCCGACGCCCGCCGGCCCGCTCGCCACCATCATCACCGGCCGCAGCGTCGACATGGACGTCTTCACCCGCATCGTGACCGGCCAGGACGTGGCGCTCGGCGACCTGACGATCGAGGGAACCCCCTATGCCCCATGACATCGCGATCGTCACCGAGGCGGAGCTGCGCGCCGCCGTCGGCCTCGACATGACCGCCGTGGAGACCGTCGAGGCGGCGTTCGCGGCCCTTGCCTCCGGCACCGTGATCATGCCGCCGATCCTGTCGATGGCGATCCCGGAGGCGAACGGCGAGGTCGACGTGAAGACCGCCTACATCCCCGGCTTCGACGGCTTCGCCATCAAGGTCAGCCCCGGCTTCTTCGACAATCCGAAGCTCGGCCTGCCCAGCCTCAACGGGCTGATGATCCTGTTCTCGGCCAAGACCGGCCTCGTCGAGGCGCTGTTCCTCGACAACGGCTACCTGACCGACGTGCGCACCGCCGCCGCCGGCGCGGTCGCCGCCAGGCACCTCGCCCCGAAGACGGTGACCACCGCCGGGGTGATGGGCACCGGCGTCCAGGCCCGCCTGCAGGTGGAAGCGGCGCATCTGGTCCGCCCGTTCACGGAGGTGCTGGTCTGGGGCCGCGATCAGGCCAGGGCCGAGGCGTGCGCCGCCGACATCGCGGCAAAGCTCGGCGTCGCGGCGCGCGCCGAGACGGACCCCGAGCGACTGGTCGCCGAAAGCCAGCTGGTGATCACCACCACGCCGGCCCGCGAGCCGGTGCTCAAGGCCGCGTGGCTGCACCCCGGCCTGCACGTCACCGCCATGGGCTCCGACCAGCACGAGAAGAACGAGATCGACCCGAAGGCGCTCGCCGCCGCCGACCTCTACGTCTGCGACCGGGTCAGCCAGTGCGCGGCGCTGGGCGAGCTGCGCTCGGCGCTTGCGGCCGGCGTCTGGCGCGGCGGCACCCCGCCGGAGCTCGGCGCGGTGGTGGCCCGCCAGGTCCCGGGCCGGATGGGCGACGACGACGTCACCATCTGCGACCTCACCGGCACCGGCGCCCAGGACACCGCCATCGCGACGCTGGCCCGAAAGGTGTGCGCCGCGCGCGGCGCCGGATCCAGCATGACCGTCTGAGCCCGTGGCGGCCGTCTTTCGGTAAGTGGCGCTTCCGTCCGGATCCGCGCCGCCCTATGGTGCCGGCATGTTGCTGATCGTTGGAACCGTCCGTCTTCCCGCCGAGAACCTCGCCGATGCGCGCCCCGTCATGAAACGGATGGTCGACGCGAGCCGGGCCGAGGAGGGCTGCGTGGATTACGGCTACGCCGAGGATCTCTTCGAGCCGGGCCTCATCCACATCAAGGAGCTGTGGACCGACCAGGCCGCCCTCGATCGTCATTTCGCCTCCGACCACATCGCCCAGTGGCGCGCCACGTGGCCGACGCTCGGGATCGGCGATCGCAACCTCCGGGTCTACGACGTCGGCGAGCCGCGCCAGACCTGAGCGTCGCGCGCGGCGCCCGGCTCAGGCCGCGAGCTTGCGGCCCAGCCGCTCCAGCATGTCCAGGCAGAGCTGAAGCTGGTCGAGGGCGACGAACTCGTCGGGCTTGTGGGCCTGCTCGATGGAGCCCGGGCCGCACACCACGGTGGGGATGCCCGCCTTCTGGAACAGCCCCGCCTCGGTGCCGAACGACACCACGTCGACCGAGTTTCCGCCGGTCAGCTCGCGCACCAGCCGCAGCGCCTCCGAATGGGGCACCGGCTCCAGCCCGTCGACCTCGCCGATGGTGTGGGTGACGACGCCCGCCTCCGGGTGCCGGCCGCGCATCTCCGGCACGATCTCGCCGTCCACGTAGGCGTGGATCCGCTCGAGGGCGAAGGCCGCGTCGCCGCCGGTCACCGGCCGCATCTCCCATTCCACCTCGCAGGCGTCGGGGATCACGTTGCGCGCGGTGCCGCCGCGGATCACCCCCGGCTGCAGCGTCGTCCAGGGCGGCACGAAGACGCTGCCCGCCGGCGCCCGCGCCCGCAGCGCCTCGCCGGTCTCGGCGAGCTTGGCCAGAAAGCGCGCGGCGTATTCGATGGCGTTGACGCCCCGGTCGGGCTCCGAGGCGTGGCCGGGGATGCCGGTGAAGGCGGTGGTGTACTCGTAGCAGCCCTTGTGGCCCTCGATGATCCGCATCGAGGTCGGCTCGCCGATGATGCAGGTGGCGGGCTTCACGTCCCAGTCGGCCAGCGCTGCCATCAGCGCCCGCGCCCCGAAGCAGCCGACCTCCTCGTCGTAGGTGAAGGCGAGGTGCACCGGCCGGGCGAGCCGCGCCCCGGCGAAGGCCGGCGCCATCGCCAGCGCGCAGGCGATGAAGCCCTTCATGTCGCAGGTGCCGCGGCCGTAGATCAGCCCGTCGCGCTCCACCGCGGTGAACGGGTCGTCGGTCCACTCGCCGTCGGCCGGCACCACGTCCGTGTGCCCCGACAGCACCACGCCGCCGGGCACGTCCGGGCCGATGGTGGCGAACAGGTTCGCCTTGGTGCCGGTCTCGTCGAGGGTGGTCCGGGTGTGGATCCCGAGCGCGTCCAGCGCCGCCCCCGCGTAGGCGATCAGCTCCAGGTTCCCGGCCGCCGAAACGGTCGGGAACGCGATCAGGTCGGAGAGGATGCGGCGGGTGTCGTCCAGCATCGGCGGGTCAATCCTTGACGAAGATCTCGCGGGGGTAGCTGGCGAGGCATTCCGCCGGGCCATCCTCCTTGATGAGGATGCTCTCCGTGATCTCCAGGCCCCAGTCGTCCATCCACAGCCCCGGCATGAAGTGGAAGGTCATGCCGGGCTCCAGGATCGTCTCGTCGCTGTCGCGGAACGAGATCGTCCGCTCGCCCCAGTCGGGCGGATAGGAGAGGCCGATCGGGTAGCCGCAGCGCGCGGTGCGCTCGATGTCGTGGCGTTTCAGCACGCCGGCCAGCGCGTTCGCCACGTCGCAGGCCCGGTTGCCGGCGCGCGCCTTCTCGATGCCGGCTTCCAGCCCCTCGATCAGCGCGGACTCGGCGTCGCGGATGTTCGGCGGCGGCGTGCCCAGGAACACCGTCCGGCACAGCGGCGCGTGGTAGCGCCAGTAGCAGCCGGCGATCTCGAAGAAGGTGCCTTCGCCGGCCTTGAAGGGTCGGTCGTCCCAGGTCAGGTGCGGGGCGGCGGCATCGGTGCCCGACGGCAGCAGCGGCGCGATCGCCGGATAGTCGCCGCCGAACTTGGCGCCGTCGGCCTCGGCCGCGCCCTCGATGCCGACCCGGTAGATCTCGGCGACGAGCTCGTTCTTCGGCAGCCCCACCTCGATCTTGTCCATGGCGGCGCGCATCATGCGCTCCACGATGCGCGCCGCGCGGCGCATGAAGACGATCTCGGCCGGCGACTTGCGGCCGCGCTTCCAGTTGACCAGCCCGGTGGCGTCGACACCCTTGGCGTCGGGCAGGATCTTGTTGAGCGCCAGGTAGGCGGCGGCGGAGAAGTAGTAGTTCTCCAGCTCCAGCCCGATCCGCCCGCGGGAGAGGCCCCGCTCGGCCAGCACGCCGCCCAGGTGGTCCATCGGATGGCGGTCGTTCGACTGAATGTAGATCTCCGGATAGCCGATGATGCGGTCGTCGCTCATGTAGACGCGGCGCCGGGCCCCGTTGGCGTCCTGCTTGCGGCCCCACCAGATGGGATCCTGGTCGTGGAAGACCAGCACCGCCTGGTGCACGTAGAAGCTCCAGCCGTCGTAGCCGGTCAGCCACGCCATGTTCGACGGGTCGACGACGACGAGCACGTCGATGCCGAGCTCGGCCATCGCGTCGCGCGTCTTCTGCAGGCGGTTGGAATATTCCTCGCGGCTGAACGGAAGCGTCACGCCATCAGGCATTCTTCGAAGCTCCTCTGGTGCCCGATCTGGGCAATCGGGGGTGCGAAATCGCGGTCCACGGGTTGGCGGCGCGCCGCCGTCGCGCTGCGCGGTGTTTGGTGGCAGGCATGCCGTCCGGCCGGAGCGGGCGCTAGCCGGGTGACAGCGCGAACAGTCCGCCGGCCCCGCCCGGATCGGCCGTCAGGCCGGCGAGGTGGCGCATCATCCAGAAGCCCGCCTGATTGGCGGTGACCACCGGCTTGCCGAGGCGCGCCTCGATCTCGGCGACGACGTCCAGGGCGGGCAGGGCGGTGCAGGAGAGGAACACCGCGTCGGCCGCCGACACGTCGGCCTGCAGCGTCGCGTCGATCAGGCTCTCCGGCGACATGCGCGCCATCACCCGGTCGTCCTCCAGCCCGAAGCAGAGGGCGCTGGTGATCTCGATGCCGTGGGAGCCGAAATAGGAGATCATCGGCAGCGCGGTCGCCTCGATGTAGGGCGTCACCAGCGCGACCCGGCGCGCCGACATCGCGGCGAAGGCGAGGCGCGCGGCGCGGGTCGGCGTGACCACCGGAACGCCGGGCTGGGCCAGGCCGATGGTCCGGTCCAGCGTCTCGTCGCCCATCACCGCCGATGCCGAGGTGCAGGCGTAGTAGATCGCGGCGAGCGGCGTCCCCGGCGTCAGCAGCGCCGCCCCGGTGGCGAGCCGCGGCTCCATGTCCCGCAGGTTCTCCGGCGTGGTCGGGTTGTCGAAGGCGACCCGGGCGGCGTGCACCGCCACCTCGCCGGCCGGCAGCAGGCGGGCCGCGTCGATCTCGCTCCGGAGGTCGGTCGCCAGCAGCAGCAGGCCCACCCGCGTCAGCGCGGTGGCCGGCAGCAGGGTGACGCTGTCGCTGGGCAGGATCCTCGGGGTGACGCCGCGGGCAAGCATGTGGAAGCCTCCGATCCCGTCCGCGTCAGACCACCATGACCGGACAACTCGCCAGTCCGGTCACCTTGTGGGAAACGCTGCCCAGGAGATACCCCTCGATGGAGCCGAGGCCGCGGCTGCCCATCACGATCAGGTCGACCTCGTGCTCGGCCGCGAAGGCGACGATGCCGCGGGCGGGCTGTCCTGCCTTCACGAAGGCGCGCGGGGTGATACCCGCATCCACGGCAAGCCGCTTTGCGTAGTCGGCGACGTCGCTCGCATGGCCGCGCATGATGTCGTCCATGTTGCCGGGGGTCTCCGGACGGACCATCGAGAACGACGCCTCCAGCAGGCTGTGATGGCGGTAGATCGTCAGCAGGATCAATTCCGCGCTGCACAGCTTGGCCAGCTCGATCGCCTTGTAGAGGGCCCGCTCGCCGCCCTTCGAGCCGTCGTAGGGAACCAGGATACGTCGGAACATCGTCGTCCCCGTCACTTGTTGAAGGCGAGATCGCGCAGGAAGAGGGCGATCTGCGGGAAGAAGATGAGCGCGACGGACACGCCGAGCAGGATGATGATGAACGGCGGCGTGCCGCGGATGACCTCGATGTAGGGCCGCTTGAACACCGCGATCGCCGTGAAGATGTCGCAGCCGAACGGCGGCGTTGCCGAACCGATCGCCACCTGCAGCGTGATGACGATGCCGACGAGGACCGGGTCGAGGCCGACCGACTGCACCACCGGAGTGAAGATCGGCACCAGCACCAGGATCACGACGATCGGGTCGACGAACATGCAGCCGATGAAGAAGGCGATCGAGATGACGAACAGCACGCCGATCGGGCCCATGTCGGCCACGCCCACCGACGACAGGATCTCCTGGGGGATCTGCGCGAACGAGATGACCCACGAGAACGCGGCACCCGCCGCCACCAGGATGAACACCACGGCGGTGATCAGCCCGGTCGACTTGGCGGTCTCGTAGAGCGCCTTCATGTCGATGGAGCGGAAGACGACCATCTCCAGCAGCAGCGCGTAGAACACGCACGCGGCGGCCGCCTCGGTCGGCGAGAAGATGCCGCCGTAGATGCCGCCGATGATGATCGCCGGGAAGCCCAGCGGCCAGAGCGCGCGCTGGGTTGCCCGGGCGCGCTCGCCCCAGGTGGCCTTCGGCTCGGTCGGCACGTTGTTGCGGTAGGCGTAGATGACGCTGTAGGCGGAGAACAGCACCAGGATCAGCAGGCCCGGGCCGACGCCGGCGATGAACAGCTCGGAGATCGAGGTGTTGGAGACGACGCCGTAGATGATCATGCCGATGGACGGCGGGATCAGGAAGGCGATGTCGGAGGCGTTGACGATCAGCGCCAGCACGAAGCTGTCCTTGTAGCCGGCCTTCAGCATGCGCGGGCGCAGCGGCGAGCCGATTGCCACCACGGTCGCCTGGGTGGAGCCGGAGACGGCGCCGAACATGGTGCAGGCGGCGGCGGTGGAGACCGCCAGCCCGCCCTTCACGTGGCCGACGAAGGTCATCACCAGGTCGATCAGCCGGTTGGCCGACTGGCCGCGCGTCATGATGTCGGCGGCGAAGATGAACATCGGCACGGCGATCAGCGAGGCGGGCCGGATGCCGGCGAGCATCTGCTGGATCATCGTCTCCATCTGCCCCATCCCGCCGAACAGCGTGAAGAAGCCGATGAAGGCGCCGATGATGAGGGGGATCATCATCGGGAAGCCGAGCAGCAGGAGCACGATCATCACGGAGAAGATGGTGGTGGCCATGGCGGTTCTCCTCAGACCTCGACTTCGTCGTCGTCGTACCCTTCCAGGACATTCGTGGAGAGGTAGATGTCGCGTTCGAGGAGGTTCTTGGCCGCGGTCAGCGCGTACTGCGCGCCGGTCATGAAGAAGCCGACCGGCACCCAAAGGTAGATCCACCACACCGGTATCTGCAGCGCCGGCAGCAGCCGGCCGCGCCCGGCCTGGGTGAGGATGTAGCCGATGGCGTAGTAGCAGAGCCCGAACATGAACACGGCGGTGACCAGCGAGATCACCACCATCAGCGCCTTGCGCAGGTGCGGGGGCAGCTCGTCGTAGATCGCCGACATGCGGATGTGGCGGCCGTGCCGCGCCGCGTAGCTGATGCCCGCGAAGGTGATCAGGATGATGAGGATGCGGTTGAGCTCCTCGGAGAAGAAGATGCTCTGCTGGAAGACGAAGCGGCCGATCACGTTGGAGATCGTGTTGGCCGCCATCAGCAGCACGCCGCCGGCCAGCACCACCGCCTCGACGCGGCTGATGGTGAAGTCGATGGTTCCGAGAAAGCCCGGCAGCGACGACTTGTAGTCGCCGAATTCGGCCTGGTCGGTCGAGCTCGTGGCGGTCTTGCCGCGCTCGTCGGGTGTCGCGTCTGGGGTCTCGGTCACCGCATCGATCCCGGGCTGTGCAGGAAAAGGGAGGTCCGGCCGCCCGCCGCCACCGCGTGCCGCCCGGCTCGTGGCGAGCCGGGCGAGGAGGGGTGCGGGCGGCCGGGAGAATGCGGGACTACTGGTCCTGGCCGGCGGCCTTCAGGTCCGCCTTCATCTGCTCCAGGATCTTCTTGCCGCTGTCGCCGGTCATGTTGACGAACGCGGCTTCCACGTCGTCCGAGGTCTCCATGAACGGCTTGCGCTCGTCGTCGGAGAGGATGTTGATCTCCATCGACGGCTTGGCTTCCTTGATCTTCTTCAGCGCTTCTTCCTGCAGGTCCTTCTGGTAGTCCAGGATGTAGCTGAAGGCCGCTTCGGTGGCGTTGTTGATGACCGTCTGGTCCTCCTCCGGCAGGCCGTCGAAGAAGTCCTTGTTGGCCATGACGGCGGTGGTGAAGTTGTTGTGGCCGATGCAGGTGACGACGTCGGTCACCTCATACATCTTGGTCGATTCCAGGAAGAACCCCGGGTTCTCCTGGCCCTGGATGATGCCGGTCTGCAGCGCGCCGTAGACCTCGCCCCACGGCAGCGGCGTCGGCGTTGCGCCGAACGCCTTGTAGCTCTCCACCAGAAGCGGGTTGGTCATCACCCGGAACTTGACGTCCTGCAGGTCCTTCGGGCTGTGCACCGGCTTCTGGGTGGTCATGCAGACCTCGCCCTCCGGGAACATCGTCAAAAGCTCCAGGCCCTGCTCGGCGTAGAGCGGCGGGAACATCTCGTGGATGGCCTTGGAGTTGCGGAAGAACGCCTCCAGCGTGGCCTCGTCCTGGGGCAGCAGGTAGGGGACGAAGAACACCTGCGCTTCCGGGATCAGCGCGCCGGTGAAGCCCGGCGACTGGTCGACGAACTGCAGGATGCCGGCCTGGGCCTGCTCCATGATGTCGGCCGATTCGCCGAGCGTGCCGAACGGGAACAGCTGGATGGTGTGGTCGGAGTTGGCCTCGACCTCCTCCTTGAACTTCTGGGCGAACTTGCCCTGCACCTCGTCCATCGCCTCCTCGAAGGCGTAGCGCCAGGTGGCGGCGTTGGCGGTTCCGGCCGCGCCGATCAACAGGGCGCCGGCGGCAACCGCCGCAATGGTTCGTGTCCGTCGCATGGTCATGTCGCTTCTTCCTTCCGCGGTTGGGAGGTCGTGTTCGTTGCTCGGATCGGTGCAGCCTCCCGCCGCCGCGATCCGCGCCGGCAGGCGCGGTGCACGCGGCGGATCCGGGGGCTGGTCGCCATCGTCGATGGTCCGGCACGGGCGCCGGTCGAGACGCGCCCCCGCGCCGTCAGACCCAACGCCCCTAGAGTTGAACCATGACAAAGCCACGTCAATCTATTTCTTACTCATGACAATGAATTGCCTCAAATCTCGTCATTGACCCGCGCGCGCGGGTCGGCGTCGCCCACCGATTGACCGGTTGCGGATCGTTCGAGCGGCAGTTGCGGAAATCAGAGGGTGAGGAGCGCCGGCTCGGGCCTGGTGCGCACCAGCCGGGCGATCACTTCCAGGCCGCGCGCCATGCCGGCCTCGCTGGAGCAGCCGAGGCAGATGCGGATGCCCGGCGCATGGGCCGGCCGGTCCACGGCGAACGCCGCGCCGGCCGCCACCGCCACGCCCTCGCTGCGGGCGTGGGCGACGAAGGCGTCCTCGTTCCACGGCTCCGGCAGCGGCAGCCAGACGTGCATGCCGTTGGGGCTGCTGCGCGGCGAAAACGGCCCCAGCGCCTCGGCGACCATCCGGTTGCGCCGCGACAGCGCGTCCATCTGCCAGGCGAGCAGCTCGTCGGCGGTGCCGTCCTTCAGCCAGCGGGTGCCGATCTCCGCCATCAGCGGCGTTGCCATCCAGCTGGTCACCATGTGCCGGTTGGCGCTGGCCGACACCTGCGTCTCCGGCGACACCAGCCAGCCGTAGCGCAGCCCCGGCAGCAGCGGCTTCGTCAGGCTGGTGAAGTAGAAGGTGCGCTCCGGTGCCAGCGCCGCGATGGGGGCGGGCCGCTGCGGCTGGATCGGCCCCCACGCGTCGTCCTCGACGATCGCCACGTCGTGGCGGCGGGCGATCTCCACCAGCGCGCGGCGGCGGGCGAGCCCCATGGTCGTCGCCTGCGGGTTCAGCCCCGTCGGCATGACGAACAGCACCCGCGCCCGGCGCGTCCGGCAGGCCGCCTCGAACGCCTCCGGCACGATGCCCTGGTCGTCGGTTGCAAGGCCCGCGAGCCCGAGCTCGAGATAGCTGCACAGCGCCTTCAGCGTGTGGTGGGTCAGGTCCTCCGACACCACCAGGTCGCCGGGCCGGGCGGCGGTCATCAGCGCCACCGTCATCGCCGAGGTGTTGCCGTTGGTGGGCAGCACCTGGGCGCGGTGCGCCTCGACGCCGCAGCGCTTCAGCCAGTCCAGCGCCGCCTCGCTGTGGGACATGAGCGTGGCGCGCGGCCGGAACGAGAACAGCACGTCGGAGGACACGTCCTTCGACATCTGCGCCAGCGTCGCGCGCATGCGCTTTTCGTGGATCTCGCCGGTCACCGGCGTCAGCATGGAAAAGTCGATGACCTCGTCGCCGTCGCCGATTCGGTGCCACGGCGTGCGCGTGTCGGTGGCCGCGGCGCGCACGAAGGTGCCCCGTCCGACCATGCCGGCGATGGCGCCCAGCCGGTCCAGCTCCTCGTAGGCGCGGCTCACCGTCTGCACGCTGATCCCCAGCGTTTCGGCCAGATCGCGGTGGGTGGGCAGCCGGTCGCCCTGCTGGACCTCGCCGGACTTGATGGCCTCGATCAGGCTCTCGGCGAGCGACCGGTAGACCGGCCGCTTGAGGGTCGCGGGGTTGGGAGGCCACATTGTCATGAGACTATCCTGCATGACATGGCTAGATTGACAAGATTTCCTGCCTTCCAGAGCGGTGCCGAATGAGCGCGATCCCCCTCGACGACCGAGACCTGCAGATCCTGTCGATCCTCAGCCGCGAAGGCCGGATCTCCAAGGTGGACCTGGCGCGCCGGGTCAATCTCTCGGCGACGCCGTGCTGGGAGCGCCTGCGCCGGCTGGAGAAATCGGGCTTCATCCGCGGCTACCGGGCCGACGTGGTGCTCGCCAAGGTGGCGCCGCACGTGGTGGTGTTCGTCGTCGCCGAGCTGGAAAACCATCGGGCGGAGAGCTTCCAGTCGTTCGAGCGGGCGGTCGGGCGCTACGACGAGATCGTCTTCTGCTGGGCGATCGGCGGCGGCTTCGACTACCTCCTGCAGATCGTCACCCGCGACATCGACAGCTACCAGCGCCTGGTCGACGCGCTGCTGGCCGCCGAGCTCGGGCTGAAGCGTTATTTCACCTACATCGTCACCAAGGAGGTGAAGGCCGGCCCCGCGCCGCTGGCCGAGCTGCTGGAGGCCCATCGCCAGGCGATCTGACGGCGCGCCGGGCAAACTTCAGACGATTCCTCTGCCAGCGCCGTCCCGAACAGAAATTCCCTCCGCGCCGGTTCGCTACCCTCGGGCTCTCGACTTGACCGGGAACCGCTCCAGGGAGGCGTCCGATGATTGCGACCGACACCATCCGCGACACCGTCATGGGCGACCTCGCCGACCGGGTGCTGGCGCGCAGCTTCTCCTACGTCGACGGCCGCTGGGTCGGCGCCCGCACCGGCGACACGCTGGAGGTGACCAACCCCGCCGACGGCCGCATCGTCGCCGAGGTGGCGCGGCTGTCGGCCGACGACGCGCGCGCCGCCGTCGCCGCCGCCGACAAGTGCTTCCGCGACTGGTCGCATTCGCTGCCCCAGGCGCGCACCCGGCTGCTGCGGCGCTGGTTCGACCTGATCGTCGCCCACCGCGAAGACCTCGCCCGCATCATGACCGTCGAGCAGGGCAAGCCGATCTCCGAGGCGCGCGGCGAGATCGACTACGCCGCCGCGTTCGTGGAGTTCTACGCCGAGGAGGCGAAACGCCCCAACATCGAGGGCGTCACCTCGCATCTGGCCGACGCCGAGGTGGAGCTGTGGCGCGAGCCGGTCGGCGTCGCCGCCCTGGTGACGCCGTGGAACTTTCCCTGCGCGATGATCACCCGCAAGGCCGCCGCGGCGATCGCCGCCGGCTGCACGGTGGTCGTCCATCCCTCCGCCGAAACGCCGCTGTCGGCGCTGGCGCTCGCCGAGCTCGCCGACCGCGCTGGCTTCCCGGCCGGCCTGTTCAACGTGGTGACCGGCCACGCCCCGGAGATCGTTGGCGCCTGGACGGCGGATGCCCGCGTGCGGGCGCTGTCGTTCACCGGCTCCACCGAGATCGGCCGGCTTCTCTACCGCCAGTCGGCCGACACGGTGAAGCGCCTGGTGCTCGAACTCGGCGGCCACGCGCCGTTCATCGTGTTCGCCGATGCCGATCTCGACCTCGCCGTCGACGAGGCCATCAAGGCGAAGTTCGCCACCACCGGCCAGGACTGCCTCGGCGCCAACCGCTTCCTGGTGGAACGGCCGGTCTACGACGCATTCTGCCGGCGCTTCGCCGAGCGCACCGCAGCGCTGACCCTCGGTCCGGGGCTGGACGATCCCGATCTCGGGCCGCTGATGAACGCCCGCGCCGTCGCCAAGCAGGAGGAGCACGTCGCCGACGCCCTGGCGCGCGGCGCGACGCTGCTCGCCGGCGGCAAACGCTCGCCCCTCGGCGATCTCTTTTACGAGCCGACGGTGCTCACCGACGTGCCGCTGGATGCGCGGATCTTCCATGAGGAGACGTTCGGCCCGGTCGCGGCGATCGCGCCGTTCACCGGCGAGGCCGAGGCGATCCGTATCGCCAACGACACCGAGTACGGCCTCGTCGCCTACCTGCACACCCAGGATCCGCGCCGCATCTACCGCGCCAGCCGGGCGCTGCAGTTCGGCATGGTCGCCGTCAACCGCACCAAGGTCACCGGCGCGCCGATCCCGTTCGGCGGGATGAAGCAGTCCGGCATCGGCCGCGAGGGCGCCCGCCACGGCCTCGAGGCCTTCACCGACATCAAGTACGTCTGCCGCAACTGGGCCTGAACCGGGAAGGGAGACCGCCATGAACGTCCTGTTCGTCTACTGCCACCCCGAGCGGAAATCGTACAACGGGGGCCTGGTGGACGTCGGGGTCGAGCTCTTCCAGGGGCGCGGCGACACCGTCGAGGTCTCCGATCTCTACGGCGAAGGCTTCGATCCGGTCGAGAAGCGGGAGAACTATGCCCATCCGCTCGACGCCGAGGTGTTCATGCCGCTTGCCGAACAGCGCAACGCGTTCAAGACGAAGACGCTGCCTGCGGACGTCGAGCGCGAGATCGCCCGGCTGGAACGCGCCGACCTGGTGATCTTCCAGTTCCCGGTCTGGTGGCATTCGGTGCCGGCCATGCTGAAGGGATGGTTCGACCGGGTGTTCGTCAGCGGCGGGCTCTACTCCAGCAGGATGCGCTACGACCAGGGCTATTTCCGCGGCAAGCGGGCGCTTTGCTCGGTGACGTCGGGCGCGCCGGGGGAGAGTTTCGTGGAAGGCGGGCGCGGCGGTTCCCTCGACCAGATCCTCTGGTCGACGAACTATTCGCTTCACTACATGGGCTTCTCCGTGCTCCGCCCCCACGCGAGCTTCGGCATCCAGGGCCACGGCTATTCCTATGCGAGCCCGGACGATTTCCGCCGCCAGCTCGAAGCCTCCAAGACCGACTTCGCCACCCGCCTGGCCGGCCTCGACCGGGAGGCGCCGATGCGCTTCCCCGGCTGGGACGATTGGGACAGCGCGGGCCGGCCGCTTCCGGACACATCTCACGCGAAAAGGGACATGCCATGCTGACCAACGACAAGCTCGCCGAATGGGATCGCGAGACCTTCTTCCACCCCTCGACCCATCTCGCCCAGCACGCGCGCGGCGAAACCCCGACGCGCATCATCACCGGCGGCAAGGGCGTCTACATCGAGGATCGTGACGGCCGGAAGCTGCTCGACGCCTTCGCCGGGCTCTACTGCGTCAACGTCGGCTACGGGCGGCCGGAAATCGCCGAGGCGATCGCCGAGCAGGCGCGCGAGCTCGCCTACTACCACGCCTATGTCGGCCACGGCACGGAAGCCTCCATCACGCTCGCCAAGATGGTGCTCGACCGGGCGCCGTCGCACATGTCGAAGGTCTATTTCGGCCTCTCCGGCTCCGACGCCAACGAGACCAACGTCAAGCTCGTCTGGTACTACAACAACGTGCTTGGCCGGCCGGAGAAGAAGAAGATCATCTCGCGCTGGCGCGGCTATCACGGCTCGGGCCTGATGACCGGCTCGCTCACCGGGCTGGAGCTCTTCCACAAGAAGTTCGACCTGCCGCTCTCCCAGGTGATCCACACCGAGGCGCCGTATTATTTCCGCCGCGCCGACACCTCCATGAGCGAGGCGCAGTTCGTCGCCTACTGCGCGTCCGAGCTGGAGGCGCTGATCGCCCGCGAGGGCGCCGACACCATCGCCGCCTTCATCGGCGAGCCGGCGCTCGGCACCGGCGGGCTGGTGCCGCCGCCGGCCGGCTACTGGGAGGCGATCCAGGCCGTGCTGAACAAGCACGACATCCTGCTGATCGCCGACGAGGTCGTGACCGGCTTCGGGCGTCTGGGCTCGATGTTCGGCTCCGAGCACTACGGCATCAAGCCGGACATCATCACCATCGCCAAGGGCCTCACCTCGGCCTACGCGCCGCTGTCGGGCTCCATCGTCTCCGACAAGGTGTGGAAGGTTCTGGAGAAGGGCACCGACGAGTTCGGCGTGATCGGCCACGGCTGGACCTATTCCGCCCATCCGATCGGGGCGGCGGCCGGCGTCGCCAACCTGAACCTCATCGACGAGCTGGGGCTGGTGAAGAACGCCGGCGAGACCGGCGCCTACCTGAAGAAGGTGCTGACGGAGGCCGTCGGCGACCACGTCCACGTCGGCGAGGTCCGGGGCGAGGGGCTGCTGATCGCGGTCGAGTTCGTGAAGGACCGCGACAGCCGCACCTACTTCGACGCCGCGGAAAAAGTCTCCGCCCGCATCACCCAGGCGCTGCTCGGCGAGAACGTGATCGCCCGCGCCATGCCCCAGGGCGACATCATCGGCTTCGCGCCGCCGCTCTGCCTCAGCCGCGACGAGGCCGACCTGATCGCCGCCAAGCTGAAGACCGCCGTCGACGCCGTCTTCCCCTGAACGACGGCCTCGCCAGCCAGACAAAGCCCCCCGGCCAGGCCCGCGACTGGCCGGGGGGGCGCGTGGCGGCCCGATGGAGCCGGTGGGTGATCTCGGTCGGCGGCTGGCCGGCGCGGTTGAAGCCGTCCCCCTCCGCAGAGGTCAGTCGGGGTCTGCCGGCCCATTCGGCGCGCCCGCGGTCAGGTCATCCGCGAACCTGCGCATGAGGCGTACGAGGTCGTCGATGTCCTGCTGGTCCCAACTGGCGAAGATCGCGCGGCCCATCCGTTCCCGCGCGCCATCGACCAGGTCGGTCATGGCTTTTCCCTTCGGTGTGATGGCCGCCTCGCGAACCCGGCGGTCGGCGGAACTCCCGTGGCGCTCGACCAGCCCGAGGCTTTCCAGCTTCGCGACCTGGCGGCTCACCGTGGTGTAGTCGCGCCCGACGCGATCGGCCATCTCCACCACGCCGATCGGCCCGAACCTCTCGATACCCACCAGCAGCGGAAACAGGGCGCGGTCGAGCGAAATGCCCGCTTCGCGAACCATGCCCTCATCGCGCTGCGGGCGGTTCATGACGCTGACGATGTCGATCAGCGCGCCGTGCAGCTGGCGAATCTGATCGCCAATATGTGTATTTTGCACTTTCTTTCTTGACGCCATTCGTCCCTCCTATTATGTGCATATTACACATATGGAGATGGAAGATGACAGAGCAAATTGCAGCCGACGTGCTGATTTGCGGTGCGGGAGCGGCTGGCCTGACGCTGGCGATCGACCTGGCGCGCCGGGGTGTTTCCTTCCGGCTGATCGAGAAGATGGATCAGCCTTTCCGGGGGTCGCGCGGCAAGGGTATCCAGCCACGCACGCAGGAGGTCTTCGAGGATCTCGGCATTCTCGACCGCATCGTCGCGGCAGGTGGGACCTATCCCAGGCAGCGTGAGTATCTCGACGACGGGCGTTTTACCGATACCGATGTCGTGGAGCACGAAGAGCCGACGCCCGCGGAACCGTATCATCTGCCTCTGATGGTCCCTCAGTTCCTGACCGAAGCGGCGATGCGCGAGCGCTTGCTGGAACTCGGGCATCGGCCGGAATTCGGCTGTGAACTGGTCGGCTTCGAGGAGAATGATGACGGTGTGGTCGCGCAGGTGGCCGGCAAGGGCAGCGAGGAGGCCATCCGCGTGCGGTGGCTCGTTGGCGCCGATGGCGGGCGCAGCTTCGTCCGCCACGTGCTCGATATCGGCTTTCCGGGCAAGACGCTCGGCGTCCGCGCCATCGTTGCCGATGCAACGCTGACCGGCCTCGGTCGGGACGTCTGGCATCGTTTCGCCGAAGGCGAGATGGACCGGCAGATCTCATTTTGCCCGCTTGCCGGAACGGACATGTTCCAGATTCAGGGGGCGGTCCCGCTCGAAGGCGATGTCGACCTCTCCGCTGAGGGACTGACCGCGCTGGTGGCGGAGCGCACCGGACGCGACGACATCCGCATCCAGTCTGTGTCCTGGGCGTCCGCCTTCGCCATGAATGCCCGGCTTGCCGAACGCTATCGTGTCGGACGCGTGTTCCTCGTGGGCGATGCCGCGCACACGCATCCGCCGACCGGGGGGCAGGGCCTCAACACCAGCGTGCAGGACGCATACAATCTGGGCTGGAAGCTGGCGGCTGTCTCCACCGGTGCCCCCGACGCGTTGCTCGACAGCTACGAGGAAGAGCGCCGTCCCGTCGCCGCCGCCATGCTCGGTCTCGCCACCAGGCTGCTCGATGCTCATAAGCGTGGCGAGATGCGGCGCGGTCGCGAAGTGCATCAGCTCGATGTCGGTTATCCAGAGTCCTCGCTTGCGCTGGAAAAGCCCGCGCAACAGGGACTGCTCGCGGGCGACCGTGCTCCCGACGCACCGGTCCTCGGCGCCGCCGGTCAGCCCACACGGCTGTTCGAGCTCTTCAGAGGTCCCCATTGGACCCTCATCGGCTTCGACGTGGATCGCGCAAGCGTGTCGCCGAGACCGGGATTGCACATCCACACGTTCGGCCGGCGCGGCGACATCATCGACGCTGATGAACACTTCGGTGCGGCCTACGCCTTGCCGCCGGGCAACTGGGTGCTGGTGCGGCCTGACGGCTATGTCGGGGCCATCGTCTCGTCAGACCATGTCGATGAGCTCGACCGCTATCTCGAAGGTGTCGGCCTTGGCGCGGAGCACGCGGACCATGGCTAGATCTCTCTCCCTGCGGACCTGGTCGACACCGCTGACGATCGGCGCCTTCATCCTGATGGCCGTCACCGGCGTCCTCATGTTCTTCGAATGGAACCCCGGCCTCGTCACCGTGGTCCATCAATGGTTCTCATGGATTTTCCTGCTCGGGACCGGTGGGCACATCGCCGCCAACTTTCGCCCGTTCAGGAAGCATCTCGGCTCAACCTGGGGCAGATCCAGTGTGACGGTGTGCGCGCTCGTCTTGGTCGGATCCGTCTTCTCATGGGGGCTGATCACAGGACCTCAGCTCGAACGGCCCATCGAGGAAGCTCTGGTCGATGCCCCGCTGGTCGCATTGGCGGGCACGATCCGTACCGATCCCGACGCCCTCCTGGGGCGACTGAAGGCCCGCGGCATTCCCGCGACCAGTCAGCAATCCATTCGCGAACTGTCGATCGCGCACGGTGTGGGCGAAAATGAGCTTCTCGGCATGGTTTTCCTGCCGGAATGAGGCGGCAGCGAATGGCGTGCGGGATCAGGCGCTCTTAGCCCAGCCGGTCCCGCAGCGCCCCGCCGTCCTTTCGGGAGTCCGAAACCCGGACCAGCAGCCCCGGGTCGGGGGAGAAGCGGCCGTGCAGCGGCAGCACCGCCGCGCCGAGCACGCGGGCCATCGGCCCGATGGAGCCGGTGGTGATCTCGGTCGGCGCCAGGCCGGCGCGGTTGAAGCCGTCCAGCGCCGCGGTCAGCCGGTCGACCATCGCGTCGCGCCACGGCGGCGGCAGCAGCCCGTCGATCACCACCCGCTGGAAGTCGATGATGCTCAGCGCCGAGACCACGCCGCGCGACAGGTCCGGGATCGCCGCGTCGGCCCAGGCCTCGAAGACGGCGCGGGCGCCCTCGGTCGCGTCCTGGGTCAGCGCCAGCGACGGCTCGATGCCCGCCGCGCTCAGTGCCCGCTCCAGCTTGATGACGGAGGCGCTGTGGATGAGCTGTTCCGGCGGCGCGCCGCCGCCCGAGGGGCCGACCGGCATGGAGCCGACGGCGCCGGCGTTGAGCTGGGCGCCCGGATAGAGCTTGCCGTCGATCACCACGCCGCCGCCGATGAAGGTGCCGAGATAGATGTAGAGCGCGCTTGGCCGGTCGATCGCCCGCCCGCAGATCATTTCGGCGGCGCAGGCGGCGGTGGCGTCGTTGTGCAGCGAGGTTTCGAGCCCGGTGGCCTCTGCGAGCGCGCCGGCCACGTCCGCGCCGCGCCAGCCGTCGAGCGCGCCGGGGGCGAGGCCCAGCTCCTTCGACCAGGCGTAGATCTCGCCGGGCATGGCGATGCCGAGCCCGACCACCCGGGCGCGCACCGACGCCGGCGCCCGCTCCATCAGGCGCCTCGCCTGGGAGATCGCCGAGGAGATCGTGCGCTCGGGCAGGGGGGCGTCGTAGCTTTCGCTGCTGGAGCCGATCACCTCGCCGAGCAGGTTGACGAGGATCGCCTCGGTGCTGCGGCGGCCGATCTTCACGCCGAGCGAGAACGCACCCTGCGGGTTCGGCGCGATCGGGGTCGAGGGCTGGCCGACCTGGCCACGCACCTTGTCCCGCTTCACCAGCAGGCCTTCGGTCAGCAGCTTGTTGACGATGACGGAGGCGGCCTGGCCGCTGAGGCCGGTCTCGCGCGCGATCTCGGCCTTGGAGAGCGCGCCGGCGCGCAGCAGCGCATCCATGATGAGCCGCTCGTTGTAGGCACGAAGGCCGCTGGTGTCCCCACCCCGCATGCGCGTTTGCCCCTGGACCGCGTTGCCATCCGACGTTGCGTTCGGACGGCGAAAGAGCGAGCCTGTTCTCTCCTCGGCGCCTTGTCGTCTCATCGAAAGGGTCGACGACCGTATGCACCACCGGTTCCGGCACCGCAACCTGGGCCGCCGCCGCGGGGCGGCGCCGGTCGAGGCAGTCAGGGGCCGGCCCCGCGGGAACCGTTTGGCGAAGTCTAGCGGAAAGGGAGTTATAAAACCAATCTGATTTAATTATTGACGATCGGTCCGGGCTGTGGCTGGCTTCGCGCTCGTGCGCAGCGGCGCGCGGGCGGCAGCGCTGTCGAAGCGCAGGTTGACGCGCACGGTTCGCGCAAGTTGCGCGCACGGATCGCGCAGCCGGTGCGCACCGCGGGGCGCGCCATCCGCGCCGCGCGTCGCGCGCGGATTCGCGCAGGAACGCGCAAAATCGCGCAAAATCGCGCAGCGAAAAACGCGCAGAATCGCGCGCAGGAACGACACCGAACGCGCGCACCAGACGCGCGCCAACGACATAAGAAGAGAGAGTGCACGTGGGAGGAATGTTCGTCGTCTGCGGCGAGGCGCTGTGGGATCTGTTCGCGCGGGAGGGCGGGGCCAGCCTCTCCTTCGACGCGCGCGTCGGCGGTTCGCCCTTCAACGTGGCCGTCGGCCTGGCCCGGCTCGACCAGCCCGCTGGGCTGCTGACCGGCCTCTCCACCGACCGGCTCGGCGAGCGGCTTTTCCGGGCGCTCGAGGCCGAGGGCGTCGACACCTCCTTCCTGGTTCGGGTGGGGCGGCCGACCACCCTCAGCCTGGTCGACCTCGGCCCGGACGGGTCGCCGGCCTATGCCTTCTACGGCGATCACGCCGCCGACCGGACCATCGCCCCGGCCGATCTTCCGGCGCTCGGCGACGACGTCTGGGGCCTGCACGTCGGCTCCTTCTCGCTGGTCGCCGAGCCCGTCGGCTCTAGCTTTCTTGAGCTCGTGGGCGGCGCGGCGGGCCGGCGGCTGGTCACGCTCGACCCCAACGTGCGCCTGACGGCGGAGCCGGATCTCGACCTGTGGCGGGAGCGGATTGCCGCCTTCGTCCGCCTCGCCGACCTCGTCAAGGTCAGCCAGGAAGACCTCGATCTTCTCTATCCCGGCCGCGCCGCCGAGGCGGTCGCCGGCGACTGGCGGGCGGCGGGCGCCGCCCTCGTCATCGTCACCCGCGGCCGCGAGGGCGCCGACGCCTACGGCCCGTTCGGCCGCGTCTCCGAGCCCGGCCGCCCCGTCGCCGTGGCCGACACCGTCGGCGCCGGCGACAGCTTCATGGCCGCCGCGATCGCCCGCCTCGCCGAGACCGGCACCCGCTCGCGCGCGGCGCTTTCGGCCCTCGGCTCGGACGAGGTCCGCGCGCTCCTCGGCTTCGCCTCGGACGCGGCGGCGATCACCTGCGGCCGCCGTGGCGCCGACCTCCCGCGCCGGCCCGAGCTCAGCCCCCTCGGCGCCGTCACCTGATGCTCCGCGAGGCCGGGGATTACTTCAGGCCGGAGGCTTCCGGAGCGAGGGGGCGGGGATAAAGGCAGCGGGGTTCCCCGGCTGGTCGGGGGTGCTCAGGCGGCAAAGTTATTCCCGTTCGGCGGCGCTTCGGCCGGCGCGTGGCCGGGCGGAGAGGGGAGAGCTGCGCCTAATTGAAAAATCAAAGTGATTTAATTATTGACAGCCCTCGGGGCGGATGATGTAGTTTTCGGACGCATCGGTTTCGAACCGGAGTTGAACGGCCGACCGCGCTGGCGGGGCCGTGTTGCGCTCAGGACGAAGCGCCGGCATCCTTGGGTTGTCCGGCCGAGAACAACAGCGTGGCGCCCATGACAGCCGCGCGGCATTGGGAGGAAAGCATGAGCTATCCAGCATGGCTGGTCGGCGCCGCATCCGTGTTGGCCCTGACCGCGGCAGCGAACGCCGAGACGATCACGATCGCCACCGTGAACAACGGCGACATGATCCGGATGCAGAAGCTGACCGACGACTTCACCAAGGATCATCCCGACATCGACCTGGAGTGGGTGACGCTCGAGGAGAACACCCTGCGCCAGCGGGTGACCCAGGACATCGCCACCAAGGGCGGCCAGTTCGACGTCATCACCATCGGCAACTACGAGGTGCCGATCTGGGCCAAGCAGGACTGGCTGACGGCGCTGAAGGACATGCCGGAAGGCTATGACGCCCCGGACATCCTGCCGGCGATCGCGGGCGGCCTGTCGGTCGACGGCACGCTCTACGCCGCGCCGTTCTACGGCGAGTCGGCGATGGTGATGTACCGCACCGATCTCGCCGAGAAGGCCGGCGTGACCATTTCGGACCAGCCGACCTGGACCGACATCATGGCGGCCGCCAAGGCGATGACCGACAAGGACAACGAGATCTACGGCATCTGCCTGCGCGGCAAGGCCGGCTGGGGCGAGAACATGGCCTTCATCACGGCCATGTCGAACTCCTACGGCGCGCGCTGGTTCGACATGGACTGGAAGCCGCAGTTCGACAGCCCGGAATGGAAGGCGGCGCTCACCGACTATCTGGACATGATGAACAATTACGGGCCTCCGGGCGCGTCCTCCAACGGCTTCAACGAGAACTTGGCGCTGTTCCAGCAGGGCAAGTGCGGCATGTGGATCGACGCCACGGTCGCCGCCTCCTTCGTCACCGACAAGGACGACTCCACCGTCGCCGACAAGGTCGGCTTCGCGCAGTTCCCGAACAAGGACGGCGTCGACAACCACGGCAACTGGCTGTGGTCGTGGAACCTCGCCATCCCGACCTCGACGGACTCCCCGGAAGCGGCGAAGGAGTTCGTGGCCTGGGCCACCTCCAAGCACTACACCGACCTGGTCGCCGCGAAGGAAGGCTGGGCCGCGGCGCCTCCCGGCACGCGCACCTCGCTCTACGAGAACCCCAAGTACCAGGAAGCCGCGCCGTTCGCGAAGATGACGCTGGAATCCATCAACGCCGTCGACACCCAGAAGCCGTCGGTGCAGGAGATTCCGTACACGGGCGCCCAGTTCGTCGCGATCCCCGAGTTCCAGGGCATCGGAACCGCCGTGGGCCAGATGTTCTCCGCCGCGCTGGCGGGCCAGATGAACGCCGACCAGGCGCTCCAGAACGCCCAGAACGTGACCAGTCGCGAGATGATGAAGGCCGGCTACCCGAAATAGGGTAGGTCTTCCTCCCACCGGGCGCTCTCTCCGCGGGGGCGCCCGGACCCCTTTTCCCCATTCCGCGCGCAGGCCGCTCGCCTGCCCAAGCTGGAGTGTCGGCCATGGCAACGGCTCATTCGCGTTCCGCCGCGCGGTTGATGATTTCGCCGGCCGTGCTCCTGCTTCTCGGATGGATGGCGATCCCGCTGTCCATGACGATCTACTTCTCGTTCCAGCGCTACAACCTGCTGATGCCGGGCACGAACGCGTGGATCGGCTTCCTCAACTACCGCTACTTCCTCACTGATCCGGCCTTCTTCGGCGCCCTGACGAACACGCTGCTGCTCGTCGGTGGCGTGCTGGCGATCACCATCGTCGGCGGCATCCTGCTGGCGATCCTGCTCGACCAGCCGATGTGGGGGCAGGGGATCGTCCGGATCCTGGTGATTGCGCCGTTCTTCGTCATGCCGACCGTTTCGGCGCTGGTCTGGAAGAACATGTTCATGAACCCCGTCAACGGGCTGTTCGCGAACATCGCCAAGGCGCTCGGCCTGCAGCCGTTCGATTTCCTCGCGGAGGCGCCGCTCGCCTCGATCATCCTGATCGTCGCCTGGCAGTGGCTGCCGTTCGCGACCCTGATTCTGCTGACGGCGCTGCAGTCCCTCGACAGCGAACAGCTGGAGGCGGCGGAGATGGACGGCGCGAGCCCGGTCAGCCGCTTCTTCCACATCATGCTGCCGCACCTCGCCCGGGCGATCACCGTGGTGGTGCTGATCCAGACGATCTTCCTGCTGTCGATCTTCGCGGAAATCCTGGTGACCACCAACGGCGGCCCGGGCTACGCGACCACCAACATCACCTATCTCGTCTACGCCCAGTCGCTCCTTCAGTTCGACGTGGGCGGCGGGTCGGCCGGCGGCGTCGTGGCCGTCATCCTCGCCAACATCGTCGCGATCTTCCTGATGCGGATGATCGGCAAGAACCTCGACATCTAGAGGCAGGGGAGAACGACCATGGCCAGGACCGTCTCGTCGCGCCGCAAGCTGGGGGTGACGATCGTCGCGTGGGCGATCGGCTTCCTGATCTTCTTCCCCGTTCTCTGGACGGTGCTGACCAGCTTCAAGACCGAGGCGGAGGCGATCGCGTCGCCGCCGTCGTTCCTGTTCTTCAACTGGACACTGGAGAACTACGCCGAGGTTCAGCAGCGCTCCGACTATTTCCGCCACTTCTGGAATTCGGTGGTGATCTCGCTCGGCTCGACGGTGCTCGGGCTGGCCATCGCGATCCCGGCCGCCTGGTCGATGGCCTTCGTGCCGGGCCGGCGGACCAAGGACGTGCTGATGTGGATGCTGTCCACCAAGATGCTGCCGCCGGTGGGCGTGCTGATCCCGATCTACCTGATCTTCCGCGACCTCGGGCTTCTCGACACCGTCTTCGGCCTGGTGATCGTGCTGATGCTGATCAACCTGCCGATCATCATCTGGATGCTGTTCACCTATTTCCGCGAGATCCCCGGCGAGATCCTGGAGGCGGCGCGCATGGACGGCGCCGGCCTCAAGGCCGAGATCATTCACGTGCTGACGCCGATGGCGGTGCCGGGCATCGCCTCGACGCTGCTGCTCAACATCATCCTCGCCTGGAACGAGGCGTTCTGGACGCTGAACCTGACGGCGGCCAAGGCCGCGCCGCTGACCGCCTTCATCGCCAGCTACTCCAGTCCGGAGGGGCTCTTCTACGCCAAGCTCTCCGCCGCCTCGACCATGGCCATCGCGCCGATCCTGATCCTCGGCTGGTTCAGCCAGAAGCAGCTCGTGCGCGGCCTGACCTTCGGCGCCGTCAAATAAGGGACCTCGAACAATGGGGCACATCTCGCTCAGGCAGATCACCAAGAGCTTCGGCGAGACCGAGGTCATCCGGCCGCTGGATCTGGAGATCGAGGACGGGGAGTTCATCGTCTTCGTCGGGCCGTCCGGCTGCGGCAAGTCCACCCTGCTGCGTCTGATCGCCGGGCTCGAGGACGTCACCTCCGGCACCATCGAGATCGACGGCCGCAACGCGACCGAGGTGCCGCCGGCCAAGCGCGGACTGGCGATGGTGTTCCAGTCCTACGCGCTCTATCCGCACATGAGCGTGCGCAAGAACATCGCGTTTCCGCTGAAGATGGCCGGCATCGAGAAAGCGGAGATCGACCGCAAGGTCGAGGACGCCGCGCGGATCCTCAACCTCACCGACTACCTCCACCGCCGGCCGGGGCAGCTTTCGGGCGGCCAGCGCCAGCGCGTCGCCATCGGCCGCGCCATCGTGCGCGAACCCGCCGCGTTCCTGTTCGACGAGCCGCTGTCGAACCTCGACGCGGCGCTGCGGGTCAACATGCGCCTGGAGATCTCCGAGCTGCACAACAGCCTTGAGACGACGATGATCTACGTCACCCACGACCAGATCGAGGCGATGACCATGGCCGACCGGATCGTCGTCCTGCACGCCGGCCGGATCGAGCAGGTGGGCACGCCGCTGGAGCTCTACTCCTCGCCGCGCAACGTCTTCGTCGCGGGCTTCATCGGTTCGCCGAAGATGAACTTCATCGAGGGGCCGGAAGCGGCCAGGCACGATGCCCACACGCTCGGCATCCGTCCCGAGCACATGGCGCTGTCCACCACCGACGGCGCCTGGAAGGGCAGGGTGAGCGTATCCGAACATCTCGGCTCCGACACCTTCCTCCATGTGCAGACGGAGAGCGTCGGCACCCTGACGGCCCGGGCCGACGGCGAGTTTCCCGTCCGGCATGGCGACACGGTCTGGCTGACCCCCCAGGAGGACAAGCTGCACCGGTTCGACGCGAAGGGGCTGACGCTCGCATGAGACGGCTGGACGGAAAGTCCGCGATGATCACCGGGGCGGCGCGCGGCATCGGCCGGGCGTTCGCCGAGGCCTACGTGCGCGAGGGAGCGACCGTCGCCATCGCCGACATCGACCTGGACCGGGCGCGTGCGACGGCGCGCGAGATCGGCGAGGCCGCCTACGCCGTTTCCCTCGACGTGACCGACCAGGGCTCCATCGATGCGGCGGTCGCGGCCGTCGTCGCCCATGCCGGCCGCATCGACATCCTCATCAACAACGCGGCGCTGTTCGATCTCGCGCCGATCGTCGAGATCACCCGTGAGAGCTTCGACCGCCTGTTCGCCATCAACGTTGCCGGCACGCTCTTCACCCTGCAGGCGGTGGCGCGGCAGATGATCGAGCAGGGCGAGGGCGGGCGCATCATCAACATGGCGAGCCAGGCCGGCCGGCGCGGCGAGGCCCTCGTCGGGGTCTACTGCGCCACCAAGGCGGCGGTGATCAGCCTGACCCAGTCGGCCGGCCTCGACCTCATCCGGCACGGCATCAACGTCAACGCGATTGCCCCTGGCGTCGTCGACGGCGAGCACTGGGACGGCGTCGATGCGCACTTCGCCAGATACGAGAACCGGCCCCTCGGCGAGAAGAAGCGGCTCGTCGGCGAGGCGGTGCCGTACGGACGCATGGGCCGCGCCGAAGACCTGACCGGCATGGCGGTCTTCCTCGCCTCCGCCGAGGCGGACTATATCGTCGCCCAGACCTACAACGTCGATGGCGGCAACTGGATGAGCTGAGGCACGCGCGTGCCCGGCGACCACAAGGACCGAAGATGACCACACGGCTTTCCGCCGCAGCACTTCCCTCGCTCGCCGGGGCGGTCGCCGTTCCGGCCTATGACCGGGCGGCGCTTTCCGCCGGAATCGTGCATTTCGGCGTCGGTAACTTCCATCGGGCGCACCAGGCGGTCTATCTCGACGCGCTGTTCGCCACCGGCCGCGACCATGACTGGGCCATCTGCGGCGCCGGCGTGATGCCGGGCGACGCGGCGATGCGCGGGGCGCTGGAGGGGCAGGACTGGCTCACCACGGTGGTGGAGCAGTCCGCGGAGACGAGCAGCGCCCGCGTGACCGGCCCGATGATCGACATGCTGCCCGTCGGCGACGCCGAGGCGATCGTCGCGAAGCTCGCCGATCCGGCGATCCGCATCGTGTCGCTGACCGTCACCGAAGGCGGCTACTTCGTCGATGCCGCCGGCCGCTTCGATCCGGTCCATCCCGCCATCGTTGCCGACGGGGCCGCCCCGGACGCGCCGAAGACGGTGTTCGGGCTGATCGCCGCCGGCCTGAAGCGCCGCAAGGCGGCTGGCCTTGCGCCCTTCACCGTCATGTCCTGCGACAACATCCCCCACAACGGCATCGTCGCCCGCAACGCGGTGGCGGGCGTGGCGCGGCTGTCGGATCCCGCCTTCGCCGACTGGATCGCGGCGACCGTCGCCTTCCCCAACGGGATGGTCGACCGCATCACCCCGGCCACCGGCGAGCGCGAGCGCGAGATGCTGGCGCGCGACTTCGGCATCGACGATGCCTGGCCCGTCTTCTGCGAGGACTTCTCCCAATGGGTGCTGGAGGACCGGTTTCCGGCCGGCCGGCCCGCGCTCGAGGACGTCGGGGTCCAGTTCGTGCCGGACGTGACCCCGTTCGAGATCATGAAGATCCGCATCCTCAATGGCGGCCACGCGGTGATCGCCTACCCGGCGGGTCTCCTCGACATCCATTTCGTGCACGAGGCGATGGAGCATCCGCTGGTCGCGGCCTTTCTGGAGACGATCGAGCGCGACGAGATCATGCCCGTCGTGCCGCCGGTGCCGGACACCGATCTCGACTGGTATTTCGGCGAGATCAAGCGGCGCTTCGCCAATCCGAAGATCGGCGACACCGTGCGCCGGCTCTGCCTCGACGGCTCCAACCGGCAGCCGAAGTTCATCGTCCCCACCATCGCCGACCGCCTGAAGGCGGGTGGGACCGTGACCGGGCTCGCGCTGGAATCGGCGCTCTGGTGCCGCTACTGCTTTGGCGAGACCGAAAGCGGCGCCGTGATCGAGCCCAACGACCCGAACTGGGACCGGCTGGTGGCGCTCGCCCGCCTCGCGAAGACCGATCCCGACGCGTGGCTCGCCATGGAGGACGTCTACGGCGAGGTCGGCCGGGCGGAGCCGTTCCGCAAGGCCTTCGCCCATGCGCTCGGCGCGCTCTGGGCGGACGGGACGGAAGCGGTCCTCACGCGCTATATCGACGGACGCCTCTAGATCTCAGGGTCAATCATGTTTCTCGGGATCGATCTCGGCACGTCGGGGGTGAAGGCGCTCCTGATCGACGACCGCCAGGCCGTCGTCGCCTCGGCGCAGGCGCCGCTTGCCGTGTCGCGGCCGCATCCGGGCTGGAGCGAGCAGGATCCGGCCGACTGGATCGCCGCCACGGAAACCGCCATCGAGGCGCTGCTCGCCTCCCATGGCGACCGGCTGGCGGCGGTGCGCGGCATCGGCCTGTCGGGCCAGATGCACGGCGCGACGCTGCTCGATGCGGCGGGCCGGCCGCTCCGGCCGTGCATCCTTTGGAACGACACCCGCAGCCACGCCGAGGCGGCGCGCCTCGATGCCGATCCGCGCTTTCGCGCCCTCTCCGGCAACATCGTCTTTCCGGGTTTCACCGCGCCGAAGCTCGTCTGGGTGCGCGCCCACGAGCCCGAGGTCTTCGCGGCGACGGCGAAGGTGCTCCTGCCCAAGGATTTCCTGCGGCTCTGGCTCACCGGCGACCATGTCGGCGAGATGTCGGACGCGGCGGGCACAAGCTGGCTCGACACCGGGGCGCGGGCCTGGTCGCCCGACCTGCTTGAGGCGAGCGGGATGCGCCTGGACCAGATGCCGCGGCTGGTGGAGGGCACCGAGCCGTCGGGCACCCTCAGGGCCGAGCTGGCGGCGCGCTGGGGGATGACGCGCTCGGTGGTGGTGGCCGGCGGCGCCGGCGACAACGCCGCCTCCGCCGTGGGCGTCGGGACGGTCGAGGCCGGATCGGCCTTCGTGTCGCTGGGCACGTCCGGCGTGCTGTTCGCGGCCACCGAATCCTACCTGCCGAGCCCGGAGACGGCCGTGCACAGCTTCTGCCACGCGCTGCCCGGCAAGTGGCACCAGATGGGCGTGATCCTCTCGGCCACCGCCTCGCTCGACTGGTTCGCCGGCATCTCCGGCACCACCTCGGCGGCGCTGCTCGGCGAGATCGACGACAAGCCCGCCGGGCCGGGCAGCCTCACCTTCCTGCCGTATCTGTCGGGCGAGCGTACGCCCCACAACGACGCCGCCATCCGCGGCGCCTTCGTCGGGCTTGCCCACGAGCACGACCGGCCGGCGATGACCCGCGCCGTGCTGGAAGGCGTGGTGTTCGCGCTGCGCGATTGCCTGGAGGCTATGCGGGCGGCCGGCGCGCGGCCCGAGCGGGTGACCGCCGTCGGCGGCGGCACGCGCGCGCCCGCCTGGACGAACCTCATCGCCACCGTGCTCGGCATTCCGGTCGACATTCCGGCCGAGGGCGATTTCGGCGCGGCCTTCGGTGCCGCCCGCCTCGGCCTCATCGCCGCGACCGGCGCCGATCCGGCGGCCGTCTGCACGCCGCCCCGGATCGCCCACACCGCCGAACCGCGCCTGCCGCTGGCCGCCGCCTACGACGAGGCCTACGCCCGCTACCGGGCGCTTTACCCGGCGATCGCCGCCCTCGCCTGAAGGTGCCGCCAGCCGACCAGGATCGTTCCGAGCACGGCGCCGAAGACATCGACCATCACGGCCCCCTCGAAGGCGCCGCCCGGGATCAGCAGGCAGATGCCGGCGACGACGAAGGCGAGCCGCAGGGCGAGCGGCAGCGGGCCCCCGAAATGGCCGATGACGCCGGCCGACACCAGCCAGACGCCGGCCAGCGCCGTCGTCGCGGCGAGCGCCACCTGCAGCGGCGAGCCGATCAGGAGCAGGCTGGGGGCGGCGACGAACAGGAACGGCACCAGGAACGCCGGCCAGGCGAGCTTGGTCGCCTCCAGCGCGGTGCGCATGGGGTTGGAGCCAGCGAGCCCGGCGGCCGCGAAGGCCGCGATCGCCACCGGCGGGGTGACCATCGACATCATGCCGAAGTAGAGCACGAACAGGTGCGCGGCGATCGGCTGGATCCCGAGCTTCACCAGCGCCGGCGCGACCAGCGTGGCGAGCAGCACGTAGACGCCGACGGTGGGCATGCCCATGCCCAGCACGATGGAGACTACGGCGGCGATCAGCAGCAGGAGGACGATGCTGTTCTGGCCCACCTGGGTCAGGAGCAGCGTCAGGTTGAAGCTGAGCCCCGACTGGTTCAGCACGCCGATGATGATGCCGGCCGCGGCCGAGATCAGCACCACGCCGAGCGAGACCACGCCGGTTTCCGCCAAGCCCTTCAGGATGGCGCTCGGGTGCATCCGCGCGCCGGCATAGCCCACCGCGAAGGCGAGCAGGATCAGCACGGCGGTCGACCAGAGGGCGGCCTCCTCGACCCGCACGTGCAGCCAGAACAGCCCGCCGAGCAGGACCGCGAACGGGATCGGGAAGAACCAGCCGGAGCGGAAGGCCGGACCGGCGGCCGGGATCTCGGATGCCGGCAGCGCGGTGATGCCGAGGCGGGCGGCGAACAGGTCGGCCTGGATGAACAGCGCCGCGTAATAGAGGACGGCCGGCAGCAGCGCGGCGAGCGCCACGTCGGCGTAGGGCACCTGCAGGAACTCCGCCATCAGGAAGGCCGCGGCGCCCATGATCGGCGGCATCAGCTGGCCGCCGGTGGAGGCGACGGCCTCGACCGCGCCCGCCGTCTGGGAGGAATAGCCGCCGCGCCGCATCAGCGGGATCGTGACCACGCCCGTCGAGACGACGTTGGAGACGGCGCTTCCCGAGATCGAGCCCATCAGCCCCGAGGCGACGATGGCGATCTTCGACGAGCCGCCGCGGAAACGGCCCATCAGCGCCATGGAAAGCTTGGTGAAATAGGTCGAGCCGCCGGCATGGGTCAGCATCATGCCGAAGAACACGAAGGCGACCACCACGGTCGCCGCGATCATCAGCGGAGTGCCCAGGATGCCGTTCGGGTCGAGGGAGACCTGCGAGACCAGCCGTTCCGGCGAGATGGCGCGGCCCTGGAGGGGCGCCGGAATGAAGTTGCCCCAGAGCCCGTAGGCGACGAACGCGACGGTGATGCCGGTGAGCACCCCGCCCGCCGTGCGCCGCAGCCCTTCCAGCAGCAGGATCACGAACAGCGCGCCGGGAACGAGCGCGACGCTCGGGTCGTAGGCCGCTTCGTCGACGAGCCAGGCGTATCGGACCGCGATGTAGAGGGGCACGGCGAAGCCCAGCGCGGCGATGACCAGGTCGTACCAGCGCGGCAGGGGCGCGGATGTGCCCGCGTCCTTAGGCGATGCCTTCAGGGGGTGGGTCAGGAAGGCCAGCGCCAGCGCGATCGCCAGGATCGCCGCCAGGAACTGCTCGTCGTAGAGCGAAAGGCCGAGTTCGCGCTGCAGCCCCAGGATGAAGGCGAACGACAACGCCGGCAGCGCCAGCGACAGGGTCGTCCGGAGAACCGTGATCGCGCGGGCGTAGAGGGGGCTGGCCATGGTCGTGTCGCGCTCGCCGGGGGCTGGTCGGGCTGGTGGGTCAGTGGGCCGTGCGCCCGAAGGCGAGGCGGGAAGGCGGCGCTCCTCGGCCGCCTTCCCTTCCGTCGTGTCCGGGCCGCCGGTGGCCTAGTTCATCAGGCCGGCTTCCTTGAAGAACTTCTCCGCGCCGGGATGGTAGGGCGCGTCGAGGGGCACGTAGATCCGCTTGGGATCCCAGCGCTTGAAGATGCCGTGGGCCTCCCCCAGCGCGTCGGGATGCTCGTAGAGCGCCTTCACGGCCTCGTAGACGGTCTCGTCGGGCACGTCCTTGCCGACCAGCAGGGTGTACTCGTAGCCGAGCAGCGTCACCGGCTCCTTCACGCCGGCGTTGGCGGGCGAGGGCTTCACGACGGTGAAGTATGAGCCGGGGGCGACCTTCTGCATGGCCTTTTCGCCGTCCGGGATCGGCTTGATGCCGAGGAAGCGCACGCCGACGTCGGCGTCGGCCTGGCGGATGACGCCGGAGCCCGGCGCGGCGTAGGCACCGGCCACGCGGTCGGCGGTCAGGAGGTCGACGGCCTTGGCGAAGTTCGGCACGGACACGGCCTCGAAGTCGGCCACCGTCATGCCTTCCGCGGCGAGCGACGCTTTCAGGCACATCTCGACGAACTTCTGGGCGCTGTAGTCGGTCGGGAAGGGCTTGCCCTTCATGTCGGAGGCCGACTGGTAGGGCGAGTCCTCGCGCACCAGCGTGCCGACGCTGAACGGCATCAGCACCGCCGCGACGCGGAGGTTCTCGAGCGGCCGTCCCTCGAAGTTGCCGGTGCCGGTGACGGCGTAGACCGTTTCCACCGTGTTGGAGGTGGCGAACTCCATCTCGCCGTTGTTCACCTGGGGCAGCACCACGTTCGAGCCGCCGGTCGGGACCGCGGTCGCGGCCACGGCCGAGTTCTGGGTGATGACGTTGGCGGTGGCCGCGGCGATCGCATAGCCGAGGGCGCCTTGGGGAAGCGTGCCGATGGCCACCTGCTGGGCCTGGGCGGAGACGCCGAGTGTCAGCGACAGCGCCGCCGTGGCAAGTCCGGTGATGAGCGTTCTGCGCATTGTGTGCTCCGTTCCTCTGGTCTGGTTGGTGTGGTTCTTATTGGTTGGTCTCGTCTGTTTCGCCGCTCGGGGCCGCGTCAGGTGCCGTGTGCCCGCGCGGGCCGCTGTGCGCTTTCGCGCGCGGTCGTGCGCGCAAGCGCGTCGAGGATCGCGGCGTGGACGGGGCTGTGCGCGTCGGCGATGGCCGCGCACATCTCGAAATGGTTCAGCCCGGGCACCAGGCGCGCGCCTGCCAACCGGCCGGCGGCCTCGAGCGCGGCGGCGAAGGACTCGCCCTGGCGGATGAAATCGGGCGACTCGTGTTCTCCCCAGAGTACCCAGGTCGGGCAGGGGATGCGCGCGGCGTGGCGCGGCGCGCTGAGCCGGTCCGCTTCCTCGGAGTCGAGCTCAATGTAGGTCCGCCGCGCGCTGACAAGGACGGCCTCCAGATCGTAGGCGCCGCTGATGCAGACCAGCGCCTTCACCACGTCCGCCGGCAGGCCGTAGGCCGACCAGTCGAGCGTCGCGAGCACCGCCGCCAGGTGCGCCCCGGAGGAGTGGCCCGACAGGATGATCTTGTCTGGATCGCCGCCGAAGCCTTCGGCGTGCGCATGGACGAAGGCGACGGCCCGCGCCAGCTGGTCAACCATCCGGGGCATACGGACGGCGGGCAGGAGGTCGAAGTCGGGCACCACGAACTGCATGCCGGAGGCGACCATGGAGCGGGCGAGCAGCGCGCCGTCGTCCTTCGACTGGCTGCGCCAGGCGCCGCCGTGGACGTGGATGTGGACGGGGCAGCCGGTCCCGGTGCCGGCGTAGACATCGAGGCGCTCCGAGGGGGAGTCGCCATAGGCGCGTTCGGCATAATGGGGAACGCCGGCACGCGCGGGGGCGACGGCGTCGCGCCAGACGGCGAGAAGGTCTTCCACGTTCCGAGCCCAGACCCGTTGGTCATAGGCGCGGTCGAGTTCTTCCTGGGTGTAGTCGAGGAAGACGGTCTTCCGCACGATGCACTGCCTCCCGGCCGGCTCCGAGCGACGCCGATTTCGGCCATCGCATCGATCGATGCGGGAAAGGCTAGAGCAGGTGGCCGGAGCCGGCCATTGCATTAGGGGCCCTTTGTTATAACTTTTCGGAATGGAGCTGAACCACAGAGAGCTTGCCGTCTTCTTGAGCATCCTGCGTCTCGGCAGCATCAACTCGGCTGCCCAGTCGCTGGGGATGACCCAGCCGGCGCTGAGCCGGTCGCTGAAGCGGCTGGAGACGCGGCTGGGCGTGCCGCTGTTCGTCCGCCATTCGCAGGGGATGCAGCCGACCCGCTTCGGCGAGGTGCTGCGGGGCTATTCGGAGCAGCTGGAGTTCGAGACGGAGCGGGTGGTCGAGGAAATCCGGCTCCTCGCCGGCGCCGCGACAGGGCTGGTGCGCATCGGCGTGGTGCCGAGCGCGGCGGTGAGCATCCTCCCGCGGGCCCTCGGCCGGGCGCTCTCGGTCTCGCCGGGAATCCAGGTGCGGGTGATGGAGGGGCTCGGCGAGCAGATGATGGCGGCGGTGATGCGCGGTGAGGTCGATTTCGCCGTCGTCGGCCAGCCCCAGGAGCTCTCGGACGGATCGCTGCTGGTCACGCCGCTGGGCGAGGAGGAGGTCTGCGCGGCGGCCCGGAGCGGCCACCCGCTGCTGGCGCGCAACAACGTCACCGTCGCCGAACTGGCGGAGTGGCGCTGGGTGCTGCCGGAGAAGGGGAACGTCAACCGCCACGGGTTCCGGGCCATGTTCCAGAGCGCCGGGCTGGAACCGCCGAAGGAGACGATGGCGAGCAATTCCGCCCAGGCGCTCAAGGCCGTGCTGCTGTCGGGCGACTACCTCACCATGCTGACGCGGTCGCTGTTCGCGCTGGAGGAGGCCCAGGGCCTGATCCGCGCTTTGCCCATGCGGGAGGCCCGGTGGCGCCGGCGGCTGGCGATCGTCCGCCGGCCGAGCGGGCAGATGCTGCCGGCCACCCGGCTGCTGCTGCGCGAACTCATCGCCGATGCCGAGGAGGCGGGCGCCGCCTGACCGGTGCGGCGATCTGCTGCGGGTGGATCGGCCAGCCTCGAGACTTTGTCGCATGTCGTGCCGGCGTTCGCTCGCCTAGATCGATGCCCAGCCTGCGGCCGCCCCGGGGCGGCCGGCTCCTGCGACGATATCGAGGGAATGCCTCATGCTGCGTCTCGCCTACTCCGTCCCCCTTTTCGGCTGGCTGCTGCGCGATGCCGTCCAGGGGCCGCCGTCGTCGCGCGGATGGTTCGTCGCCAACCTCGCGATGATCTGGTTCCTGGCGATCGTGTTTCTCGGCTATCCGGCGTTCATCTGGCCGGTCCTATTCGCGGCCGCCGCCATGCTGACGGGCATCGTCGCGCTGACCACCCTGCGCTAGCCGGCCCCATCCGGCCGTATTTGGCGCCTGACGCGCAGGGATGGACGCGGCCTCCCATCATGCCTCACAATCGCAAGTGCGGTTTCGCATCACGACGGGAGATGGGGGAGGCGCGGGTCCGATGGAAATTCGGCAGATGCACTACTTCGTGGCGCTCTATGAGGAGCGCTCGGTCACGCGCGCCGCGCGCCGCCTGAACGTCGTGCAGCCCGCCGTCTCGATGCAGCTCTCGAAGCTCGAGGAGGAATTCGGCCAGCCGCTGTTCCGCCGGCTGCCGAAGGGGATGACGCCGACCCATGCCGGCGACCAGGCCTACCGGCTGTTCGTCCCCATCCTGCGCGACATCCAGAACGCCACCCAGCAGCTGACCGGCGGGGCGGGGGAGATTTCCGGCTCGCTGGCCGTGGGGGTCATCGCCTCGGTGAGCAGCAGCGCCCTGTCGGCGTGCATCGCGAGCTTCCACGCGCGCCACCCGAAGGTGAACGTGCGGGCCACCGGCGGGTTCACCGTCGAGCTGCTCGACATGGTCACCCGCGGTCAGCTCGATTTCGCGCTGATCAACCTCACCGACCGGCGCACGCACCTGCCCTCCATCGACATGCTGGAGGAGGAGCTGTTCCTGATCGCCGGGCCGGATACGCCGGTGCCGAACGGCGGGCCGGTCGCAGCCTCCGACATCGCCGCGATGGACCTGGTGATCCCATCGCGCCGCCACGGACTACGGGTAATCATCGACGATGCCGTGGGGAGCGCGGGGGTCGAGCTCCTGCCGCGCATGGAGTTCGACGAACTGAACACGATCGAGGACTTCGTCATCGGGACGCGGTTCGTCACGATCCTGCCGCGCATCGCGGTGCAGCGGTCCCTGCGCGCCGGAACGCTGGTCAGCTACCCGATCCGGCCGGCGATCACCCGCAAGATCGTCTGCGCCTATTCGCCCCGCCGTCCGCTGAGCCAGACGGCGGAGCTGCTGATCGAGGAGTTTCGCCGGGAGATGACGAAGCTCCCTCTGGCCCCGGACGGACACGCGTGACCGCCAAGCGGTCACGCGCCCGTTCCGGTGGTTCCCGGCCGCACCCGCCTGTCAGATCAGCTTCTCGAGCGTGATCGGCAGGTCGCGCACGCGCTTTCCGGTCGCGTGGTAGACCGCGTTGGCGATGGCCGCCGCGACGCCGACGATGGAGAGTTCGCCCACCGCCTTGCCGCCGAGCGGCGTCGCGTCGTAGTCCGGCTCGCCGACCGAGATCGTCCGGATCTCCGGGATGTCGGCGTTGGTCGGGATCAGGTAGTCGCCGAAGTTGGCGTTGAGGATCCGGCCGTTGCGCGGGTCGGTCAGGCCCTCCTCGAGCAACGCCATGCCGATCCCCATGATGATGCCGCCCTTGAACTGGCTGTCGGCCAGCTTCGGGTTGTAGAGCCGGCCGGCATCGACCGCCGTCACCACCCTCGACACCCGCACCGTCCCGAAGTCCTCGTCCACCTTCACCTCGAAGAAGTGGGCGCAGAAGGAATGGCGCGAGTGCTTCAGGTTGTCGCCGCGCTCCATCCCGGCCATCGTCGTGAAGAACTGCAGGCGTTCCTCCGGCGTGCGCTCGCCTTCCGGCAGCGTGTCCCGGTTCACCTCCAGCACGTCGCGGCCGACGGCGGCGAGCAGCTCCGAGATCGGGATCGCCTCGCCGCGCGACGCGCCGATCCGCCCGTCGGCGATCTCCAGGGTGTTCGCCGCGTTGTTGAGCGGCGAGGCGGGATGGGTGAGGCCGAGCGCGATCAGCTCGTCGCGGGTCGCCAGCGCCGCCTTGTGCACGGCGGCGGTCATCAGGTTCGCCAGCTGCGATCCGCCGGCCACCGGCGCCCGGGGCAGGCTGGAATCGCCGAGCTTCACCTCGACGCTCTCCATCGGCACGCCGAGCGCGTCGGCCGCCGTCTGGGCGAGGATGGTGTAGGTGCCGGTGCCCATGTCGATGGAGCTCGACAGCACCTCCACCTTGCCGTCGGCCCGCACTCGGATCGTCGCCTCGCCGGGGCTCGAGTAGACCGGATGGGTGCCGACCGCCATGCCCCACCCGACGAGATGCCGGCCGTCGCGCATGGAGCGGGGCGTCGGATCGCGGCGGGACCAGCCGAACGCCTCGGCGCCGGCGTCGTAGCAGGCGAGCAGGCGGCGCGACGACCAGGGCTTGCCGGTCTCGAAGTCGTGGTCGGGCTCGTTGCGCCGCCGGAGCTCGAGCGGGTCCATGTCGAGGGCGACGGCCAGCTCGTCCATGGCGCTTTCCAGCGCGAAGGCGCTCGGGTTCTTGCCCGGAGCCCGGAAGGCGCCCGGCATGACCGTGTGCACCGGCGCGATCCGCTGGGTGGAGCGGAAGTTCGGCGCGGCGTACATCATCGAGGTGACGACGCCGAGGGTCTCCACGAACGCCTTCTCCAGCGCCGTCTCGTTGGTGCCGTCATGGTCGATGCCGATGATGGTGCCGTCCGCTTCGGCGGCGATCCGGACCGTCTGGCTGGTCGCCGGCCGGGCGCCGAAGGCGGTGAAGTGCTGGGAGCGGCCGATGGTGAGCTTCACCGGACGGCCGGTCATCTTGGCGGCCGCCGCGGCGGCGATGGAATGCGGCAGCACGAAGCCCTTGGAGCCGAAGCCGCCGCCCACGTAGGGCGACACCACCCGGACGTTCTCGAACGGGATCTCGAAGGCGCGGGCGAACCAGTTCGCGGTGCCGTCCACCCACTGGGTCGCCTCGTAGATGGTCACCCGGTCGTCGGCCTCCCAGTCGATGATCAGGCCGTGCGGCTCGATGGCCATATGGTATTCGCGCGGCGTCTCGTAGGTCGCCTCCACGGTGACGGGGGCGTCGGCCATGGCCTGGTCGGGATCGCCCCAGCCCTTCGCCATCATGTCGATGACGTGGGTCTCGGTGCCCTCGGCGGCGAAGGTCGCCCGCACGGGGGCCTCTTCGTAGGTGACGCGCAGAAGCGCGGCCGCGGCGCGCGCCTGCTCCAGGGTCTCGGCGACGACGGCAGCGACCAGCTCGCCGTTGTGGGTGATGCGGGTGGAGAACGGCGACTCGTACTCCGTCTTGGGCTGGTTGCCCCAGTAGTCGGCGAGGGCTTTGACCTTTGGCGCATTGTCGGCGTCGATCACCAGCCGCACGCCGGGGCTCGCCTCCGCCGCGCCGCGATCGATCGCCACCACCCGTCCGGCGCCGATCGTCGACTGGACCAGCACGCAGTGGAGGGTGCCGGCCAGCCGGTGCTCCAGCGCGTAGGTGGCCTTGCCGCTGACCTTGGCGGTGCCGTCGGTGCGGGCATGGGTCCGCCCCAGCGGGCCGGACTTGGCTGCGCCGTCGGAGGCGTCGCCGTATTTCTCTCGGGGTTCGTGAAGGGTCATGCCAGGCCTCCCGCTTGCAGGATGGCACGCGCGACGACGCGCGGTGCGAGGTCGATCTTGTACTTGTTGCCATCGTGGGCGACCGCGTCGTCGACGCAGCGCCGGCTTGCCGCCACGATGCGGTCTTCCTCGAAGGGCTGGCCGCGCAGGGCGTCCTCGACGGCGCGGGCGCGCCATGGCCGGGTGGCCACGCCGCCGAGCGCGATGCGGATGTCCTCGATGGTGCGGCCGTCCGCCTCAAGGGTGACGCCGACGGCGGCGCTCGCGGCGGCGAACTCGTAGGACTGGCGGTCGCGGACCTTCAGGTAGGTCGAGGTCCGCGCGGCGCGCGAGGCCGGCAGGGTGATCCGCGTGATCACCTCGCCCGGCGCCAGCACGGTCTCCCGCTCGGGCGTCGTGCCCGGGACGAGAAAGAAGTCCTCGGCCGCGATGCTGCGCTCCGTGGTGTGGATCTCGGCGTCGAAGGCGACGAGCGCCACGGCAAGGTCGCCCGGGTAGGTGGCGATGCACGCCTCGCTGGTGCCGAGGATCGCGTGGTTGCGGGCGAGCCCCTCGATCGCCGAGCATCCGGAGCCGGGCGCGCGCTTGTTGCAGGCGGGGAAGGCCGCCGGATCGCGGAAATAGGAGCAGCGGGTGCGCTGCATCAGGTTGCCGCCGATGGTCGCCATGTTGCGGAGCTGCGGCGAGGCGGCGAGCGCGAGCGACTGGGCGACCGCGGGGAAATATTCGCGGATGCCGGCATCCTCGGCGACCCGGCCCATCCGGGCGAGCGCCCCGATGGAGGCGCCGGTCTCGTCGACACGGATCTCGTCGAGGCCGGAAAGGCCGGTGATGTCGACCACCGCCTCGGGCGCCACGACGTCGATCTTGGCGAGGTCGAGGAGGGTCGTCCCGCCGGCGAGCAGGGCATGGCCGGGCAGGGCGGCCGCGGCGCGGGCGGCGTCCAGCGACGGGGCGCGGGAATAGGTGAACGGGGTCATCGGGATCCCTCCGCGGCCTGGCGCACGGCGCTGACGATGTGGGGGTAGGCGCCGCAGCGGCAGAGGTTTCCGGACATGTACTCGCGGATCTCGTCGTCGCTGCCGGCGTGGCCTTCCTTGATGCAGGAGACGGCGGACATGATCTGCCCCGGGGTGCAGTAGCCGCACTGGAAGGCGTCCTGCTCGATGAAGGCCGCCTGGACGGGGTGAAGCCGACCGTCGGTGCCCGACAGGCCCTCGATGGTGGTGATGTCGCGGCCTTCGGCCTGGGCGGCGAGCGTCATGCAGGCGAGCACGCGCTCGCCGTCGACATGGACCGTGCAGGCGCCGCACTGGCCCTGGTCGCAGCCCTTCTTGGTTCCTGTGAGGCCGATCCGCTCGCGCAGCGCGTCCAGCAGGGTGACGCGCGGATCGATGTCGAGGGTGTGCATGTTGCCGTTGACGTGGAGGTCGATGCGAAGTGTGGGGTCGGTCATCTTCGATCCTCATAGGGGAGGTCTGCGCGTCCGGGCGGGTCCGGGGGAAGGGGAGGCGGTCGGACGTGACAGCGCGGGCGCGCGATGCGATAAGCTGACTGGAGGCGGACTTTAAACGGAGGCGCCTCCGCTTACATATCTGGAAAGCCGACCGCCGCGTTTCAAGACCGCGCGGCCGACGGAGTGTGGAATTGTTCGAGAAGCCCAACGGTCCGTCCCGCGGAGCCAGCGGACCGGCCAAGCCGAAGGGCATGCGGGCCGACGCCCGCCGCAACCGCGAAAAGCTGGTGGAAGTGGCCGCGGCCGCCTTCTCCGAGCACGGCGTGCAGACGTCGCTGGAGGACATCGCCCGCACGGCCGGGGTCGGCATCGGCACGCTGTACCGTCATTTTCCGACGCGCGAACACCTGGTCGAGGCGGTCTACCGGCGCGAGGTCGACGGGCTCTGCCAGGCGGCCGACGTGCTCGCCACCGAACTCGCGCCCGACAAGGCGCTTGAGGAGTGGCTGCGCCAGATGGTTGCCTACGCCGCGACCAAGCGCGGGATGATGGACAGCCTGCGCATCCTGTTCGACACGGGCTCGGAGATCTTCAAGGACTCGCCCAGCCGGATTTCCGGCGCGCTGCAGCGCCTGTTGGCGTCCGCCTCGGAGGCGGGCCTGATCCGCCGGGACGTGGAGAGCGCCGACATCCTGCAGGCGATGTCCGGCATCTATTCCGCGCCCGACACGCCCGACTGGAAGGCGCGGTCGCTGCGGCTGGTCTCGCTGCTGATGGACGGGCTGCGCAGCGGCGCCCCGAACGCCGGCGACCGCAAGGCCTGAACCGGTCCCCTGACATTCCAAAGAAAATCCCGCCGTCGGGGACGGCGGGATGGGTTCGAACCATCCGGGTGTCGCCACCCGGCAGGCGCGGGACCTACTCTTCCTTCAGGCCGATCGACATCGCGCCGTCTTCGGCCCCGTGATACTTGTAGGGCAGGAACTTGCCCGACATGGTGATGCGCACGCGGTCGCCCTTGGCGTCCGGCTGGCGCTCCATCTCCAGGTCGAAGTCGATCGCCGACATGATGCCGTCGCCGAACTCCTCGTGGATGTACTCCTTCATGGTCGGGCCGAAGACGAGCATCGCCTCGTAGAAGCGGTAGAGCGTCGGATCGGTCGGAGGCGTCACGCTGCCCTCGCCGCGCATCGGCACCTCGTTCAGGAGCTTCTCCTCCGACTTCGTGAGCCCGAACAGCTTGGCGGCCTTGGCGGCCTGGGGCTTCGGCAGCTTCATGTTGCCGAGCAGCGCGCACATGATGAACAGCTGGGTGTAGCCGCCGATCTCGTCGGCGATGGCCTTCCAGCTGAGGTCGTTGTCGCGCTTGTAGTCCAGGATCTTCTCGGTCAGGTCGGCACGTTTCATCTGGGTCTGCTTCCTCGGTTGGGCTTCGGATCGTCCCCGGGCGGGCGCGGGGCCGGGCCGTTGGGGGAGGTGGCTGTGGTCAACGGTGCCGCAGCGCCCGCGGGCGCTGCGGTTTCACTTGCCCGCCGTCGCGGAGCGGCTGGCGGACGGGTGAAAGGGGGTGGCGAGCGGCGGTTCGGCGGCGGCGAGCGGATCGACGACCGGCACCGACCGGGGGTCCCAGTCGAGGCCGGCGGCGATCTCGTCGCGGAACGTCGCGGAACGGCTCACCAGGAAGTCCATCAGATGGTTGCGCAGCGGGTAGTAGCCCGGCAGGCGGTGCATCTGGTTGCGGTCGCGGTCGCGCGGCAGGGAGTTCTGGACGATCTCGGCGATCTTCGCCTCCGGGCCGTTGGTCATCAGCACGATCTTGTCGGCGAGGTAGATGGCCTCGTCGACGTCGTGGGTGATCATCAGGACCGTCTGGTCGGTGGTGAGGCAGATCCGCCGCACCTCGTCCTGGAGCGTGCCGCGCGTCAGCGCGTCGAGGGCCGAGAACGGCTCGTCCATCAGCAGCGTCTTCGGCTCGATGGAGAGCGCCCGGGCGATGCCCACCCGCTGCTTCATGCCGCCCGACAGCTGGGCCGGCCGCTTGTGCTCGGCGCCCGACAGGCCGACGAGCTCGATGAAGCGCATGGCGTGCTCGCGCACCTTCGCCTTCGGCCAGTCGCGGTGACGCGCCGCCACCGCGTAGGCGACGTTGCCGAGGACGGTGAGCCACGGCAGCAGCGCGTGGCCCTGGAAGATCACGGCGCGGTCGAGGGACGGGCCGTCGATCTCCTTGCCGGCGGCGATGACGACGCCTTCGCTCGGGGCGTCGAGGCCGGCGAGGATGTTGAGGACGGTCGTCTTGCCGCAGCCGGAATGGCCGATGATGCAGACGAACTCGCCCTGGTCGATGGGCAGCCAGAAGTCTTCGAAGATGGTGACCGGGGCGCCGCCCTTCTGGGGGTAGCGCTTGGCGATGCCTTCGATCGAGATGAGTCTTGTGGTCATGGAGGGCCTGGGCTCCGGCGACGGCGCTGTGCGCCTCGTTTCAAGGGTCAGGAGCGCGCTCATTCGGGGAACGTCACCATGCGGGTGGCGGCCGCCAGCATCTGGTCGAGGGCCATGCCCACGACGCCGATGCTGAGGATCGCCACGATCACGTTCACGATCGACAGGTTGTTCCACTCGTTCCAGACGAAGTAGCCGATGCCGGTTCCGCCCACGAGCATCTCGGCCGCGACGATCACCAGCCAGGCGATGCCGATGGAGATGCGCATTCCGGTCAGGATGGTGGGGGCGGCTGCGGGCAGGATGACCGTGAAGGCCCGCTTCCATGCCGGCACCTCGAGGGTGCGGGCGACATTCAGCCATTCACGCCGGACGTTGGCGACGCCGAACGCGGTGTTCAGCAGCATCGGCCAGATCGAGCAGATGAAGATCACGAAGATGGCGGACGAGTTGGAGTCCTTGATCGTGTAGAGGGCAAGCGGCATCCAGGCGAGCGGCGAGATCGGCTTCAGGATCTGGATGAACGGGTCGAGGGCTCGCGAGATGAGCTCCGACATGCCGATCAGGAAGCCGAGCGGGATCGCGATGAGCACCGCCAGGCCGTAGCCCAGCAGCACGCGCGCGATGGAGTAGCCGAGCTGGATGCCGATCCCCTTGTCGTTGGGCCCGGCGTCGTAGAACGGATTGGTGATGTGCTTCCACAGCTCCTCGCCGACCTCGACGGGCCCCGGCATCGCCGAGGCCCCCTGGGTGACCTGCGCACCCATCAGGGCGGCATATTCCGGATCGAGCCCGGTGGCGCCTTCGCCCGAGCGGGTGGCAGCGTGCCACCCGACCAGGAAGACGACGAGGATCGCGATCGACAGGAGCAGCGGCTTGAGCCGTTCGGCGCGGGCCATGGCGTCAGGTCCGCTTGATGGCGAAGGACTGGATGTAGCCCTCCGGATCGCTCGGATCGAACGGCTTGCCCATCACCGAGAACGTCTCGGTGTTCGACGCCGGCGGCGTCATGCCGACTTCCTTCATCAGCTTCGCCGCGTCGGTCGCCAGATAGACCTTCTGGGCGATCGCCGGGTAGTCGATGTCGCCGGACACCTGACCCCAGCGCTTCATCTGGCTCATGATCCAGATGGCGAAGGACTCGTAGGGGAACGGCTGGAAGTCGATTCGCTCGGGATCCTTCTTCACGTTGCCGAGGCCGTCGGCGTAGGTGCCGGTCAGCACCTGCTCCACCACCGTGACCGGCTGGTTGAGGTAGTTGGCCGGCGCGATCGCCGCGGCGATCTCCTTGCGGTTGGCCTGGTTGCTGGCATAGGCGGTCGCGTCGATGATCGCCTTCAGGAGCGCCGCGTAGGTGTTCGGCATCTCGGTGACGAACTTCTCCGACGCGGCGAAGGCGCAGCACGGGTGGCCGTCCCAGATCTCCTTTGACAGAAGGTGGATGAAGCCGACGCCGTCATAGACCGCGCGCTGGTTCACCGGATCGGGCGCCAGGAAGCCGTCGAGGTTGTCGGCGCGCAGGTTGGCGACCATCTCCGGCGGCGGCACGACGCGGATCTGCACGTCGGTGTCGGGGTCGATGCCGTGCTCGGCCAGGTAGTAGCGCAGCAGGTAGGCGTGCATGGAGTATTCGAACGGGACGGCGAACTTGAAGCCCTTCCAGTCCTTCGGGTCGCGCCGGTCCTTGTGCTTCATGGCCAGCGTGATCGCCTGGCCGTTGATGTTCTCCACCGCCGGCATCGTGTAGGGGATCGGGTTGGAGCCGACGCCCATGGTGATGGCGATCGGCATCGGCGACAGCATGTGGGCGGCGTCGTATTCGCCGTTCAGCGTCTTGTCGCGCACCACCGCCCAGCCGGCGGTCTTCACCACGTCCACGTCGAGGCCGTACTTCTCGTAGAAGCCCATCGGCTTGGCCATGATGATCGGTGTCGCGCAGGTGATCGGGATGAAGCCGACCGAGAGCTTCGACTTCTCCAGCGGCCCCGACGCGGCGAGCGCCTCGGTGATCTGACCGATCGGGAGGAACTGGGAGAGGGCGGCGGCGGCGGTGGAAGCGCCGACGGTGCGCAGGAAGGCGCGGCGCGAGTGCTCCTGCGGGAACAGTGCGTGCATCAGACCGCCCTCGACGGCCCGGCGCAGGCGCCGCTCCTCGTCGGCCGCGACCTCGCTCGCCTCGGCCCTGAGGTCGGCGTCGTGCGCGCTCTGGCTGGTGTGTTTGCCGCAGGAGCACGCGGCGGACCGCGTGCGAGGATCAAACGGGTTGTCGAACGTGCTCATTCAGGTCCCTCCGCTCAGCGTTCGTGCTGCAACTGCGAAGGACATTGCACCCGCTGTGCCAGTTGCGCTGCGATTGCGAAAAGGCCCGGAAACCGGTGTTTTCCGGCGTAATGTCCGCGTGAATTTGCTACGAAGTTTCGTGGATAACGAATTTTCGTAGGAACTCTCTACGAAGTTTCGTAGGCTGCGCCGATGACCATGCGCGACGACGTCCGTTTCGAGTTTGCACCGGCCGAATGGTGGCAGCGGGCCTCGCTGCCGATGCTGGTGATCGACCCCTCCACCGATGCGACGGTGTGGGCGAACGGCCAGGCCGCGCGCTTCTTCGGCCTTGACCTGGGCGCGCTCCTCGATCAGCGGTTCAGCCGGCTGCATCCGGGCCAGCTGCCGGCGCTGATCGTGTTTTCCGAGGCGGTGATGACGCTCGGGAGCTACTGGACGCGCGAGCTCACGCCCCAGCACGCCGCCGACCAGAAGCTGCGGGTGGAGTACCGCGGCGACCGGATCGACGCGGAGGGCGGCAAGCGGCTGCTGCTCCTGACGGTCATCGACCTGGTCGAGCAGGAGCGCCACACCACCGACGCCGAGGCGAACCGCTTCTGGACCAGTGGCATCGCCGAGTGGCAGCGGGTGGAGCGGCTGTTCCGCGACATCGAGCGCGAGAACCAGCTCATCCTCAAGGCGGCCGGCGAGGGGATCTACGGCGTTAACGCCGACGGGGTCACGACGTTCGTCAATCCGGCCGCCGAGGCGATGCTGGGCTGGACGTCGGAGGAGCTGGTCGGGCGCGACATGCATGCCCTCGTCCATCACCACCACGCCGACGGCCGCCCCTATCTCAACAAGGACTGCCCGATCTACGCGGCGTTCCGCGACGGCGCGGTGCACACGGTCGGCGACGAGGTGTTCTGGCGCAAGGACGGGCGGCCGATCCCGATCGAGTACACCTCGACGCCGATCCGCGACCGCGGCGTCGTCATCGGCGCGGTGATCGTGTTCCGCGACGTGACCACCCGCAAGGAGGCCGAGGAGAAGCTGCGCAAGGCGCTGGTCGAGGTGGAGCGGCTGCGCGAGCGGCTGGAGCGCGAGAACGCCTACCTGCAGGAAGAGATCAAGATCGGCGTCAACGACCGCGGCATCATCGGCCGCAGCCAGGCGGTGGAGACGCTGCGCCGCCAGATCGAGCTGGTCGCCGACACCGACGCGACGGTCCTGGTGGTGGGCGAGTCGGGCACCGGCAAGGAGCTGATCGCCCGCGCCATCCACGATGCCGGCGCGCGCAGCGGTCGCCCGCTGATCCGCGTCAACTGCGCCGCGATCCCGCGCGACCTGTTCGAGAGCGAGTTCTTCGGCCATGTGCGCGGGGCCTTCACCGGCGCGCTGCGCGACCGGGTCGGCCGCTTCGAACTCGCCGACGGCGGCACGCTGTTCCTCGACGAGGTGGGCGAGATCCCGCTGGAGCTGCAGGGCAAGCTGCTGCGGGTCCTGCAGGAAAGCCAGTTCGAGCGGGTCGGCGAGGAGCGCACGCGCAACGTCGACGTCCGCATCATCGCCGCCACCAACCGCGACCTGCGCGCCGAGATCGCCGCCGGCCGCTTCCGCGAGGACCTCTATTTCCGGCTGAACGTGTTCCCGATCCAGTCGGCGCCGCTGCGCGAGCGAAAGGAGGACATCCCGCTGCTGGTCAACCACTTCCTCACCGATCCTGGCCGCAAGGGGCGGGCGAAGGAGGTCCGGGTCAGCAAGGCCGACATCGAGCGCCTGCAGACCTACGACTGGCCCGGCAACGTGCGCGAGCTGCAGAACATCCTGGAGCGCGCGGTGATCCTGGCCCGCGGCGACCGGCTGTCCATCGATCTTCCGGTCCACCGGAACGCCGAGGCGCAGCCGGTATCGGCGCCGCGCCTCATCCGCACCGAGGAGGACCGCCGCCGCGCCGAGCGCGACGACATCTCGGCGGCGCTGCGGATCGCCAAGGGCCGGGTGTTCGGGGCCGGCGGCGCGGCGGAGATCCTCGGCGTCAAGCCGACGACGCTCGCCTCCCGCCTGAAGAAGCTCGGGATCTCGCTGGACGCCTTCAAGTAGGTCGCGCATCGCGGCCGTTCCCCGCGCCGATCAGGAGGCCGCGGCCAGAGGCAGGCCGTCGCCGGCGGCGAGCGCGCGGCGGGCCAGCATGTGGGCGCGCGGCTGGTTCACCGCGTCGACGCAGACGGGGCTGCCGTGCCGCAGGTAGGTGACCGCGAAGCCCGCGTACGTCGGCGCGCCGTCGATGACCACGTCGGTGTAGCCGGCCGACAGCCCGACGATCTGCAGTTTCACGTGATACTGGTCCGACCAGAACCACGGCAGCGGATCGTAGGCGACCGGCTGGCCGAGCATCGCCTGCGCGGCGGCCTTGCCCTGGTCGATGGCGTTCTGGACGCTCTCCAGCCGGATCAGCCGGCCGTAGCGCTCCGACGGAAACGCCGCGCAGTCGCCGGCCGCGAAGACGTCCGGCGCCGACGTGCGGCAGGCCGTGTCCACCAGGATCCCGTTGTCGACGGCGAGGCCCGCCGCCTCAGCCAGTTCGGTGACCGGTTCGGCACCGACCGCGATCAGCACCGCGTCGCAGGCAATCCGCGAGCCGTCGCCGAGCTCCACCGCCTCGACCCGGTCGGTGCCGGCGATGCGGGTCGGCATCGTCGGGGCGCGGATGTCGACGCCGTGGTCGCGGTGGAGGGCCTCGAAGAAGGTCGAGATCTCCCGGCAGACCACCCGCCGCAGGATGCGCTCGGCGCACTCCAGGACGGTGATCTCGTAGCCAGCCACGCGCAGCGCGGCGGCCACCTCCAGCCCGATGTAGCCGGCGCCGATAATGGAGATGCGCATGCCGGGCGACAGGTTCGACGCGATCCACTCCACGTCGGCGAGTTCGCGCAGGGTGAACACGCCGGGAAGGTCGATGCCGGGGAGCGGGATGCGCTTGGCGCGAGTGCCGGTGGCGAGCAACAGCCGGTCGTAGGCAAGCGTCTCGCCGTCCGCGAGCGCGATCCGGTGGCCGGCCGGATCGAGGGCGGCGACGGTCTGGCCGAAGCGCGTTTCGATCCGCTGCTCCTCGAAGAACCGGTCGGGCTTCAGCATCAGCCGGTCGCGGCTCATCTCGCCCTTCAGGAAGGCCTTCGACAGCGGCGGGCGCTGGTAGGGCGCGTGCGGCTCGGCGCCGACCAGCACGAGGTCGCCGTCGTAGCCGGAGGTGCGCAGGGTCTCGACGGCCTTGAGGCCGCACTGGCCGGCACCGACCACGACGATGGGGGCGTCTGTCATCGGAGTCCTATCCGTTGGCGGTTTGATGGAGGCGCCAGGCAAGGGCTTCGAGCCGGTCCTGGCCGAAGAAGATCTCGTCGCCGACGAGGTAGCTGGGCGACCCGAACACGCCGGCCTCGATGGCCTCCCGGGTGCAGGCCGCGAAGGCGTCGGCGATGTCGGGTTCGGCGGCGCGCGCCAGAAGGGCGTCCGCGTCCAGATCCAGGCCGGCCGCGATGTCGCGAAGCGTCGCCGGATCGGAGATGTCGCGCTCCTCGGCGTAGATGGCCCGGAGAATGGCGAAGGAGAGCGGGTGAGGCGCGGGCCCCATCGCCTCCGCCGCCAGGATCAGGCGGGCTGCCGGCTCGGACGGGACCGGCCAGTGCCGGGGCCGGGGATTGATCGGCAGTCCGGCGCGCTCGGCCTCGCGGGCAAGGTCGTGGAGCCGGTAGGCTAGGCGCGCGGGATGCTGGGCCGCGGGCGGCGTTGTGCCGCCCGCCTTGAACACCTTCGCAATGTCCATCGGCCGGAAGCGGACGACCGCCCCGGCCCGGTCCGCGATCTCCATGAGCCGGGGCTCGCCGAGGTAGGCGAACCCCGAAATGGGCGCATAGAAATAGCGGATCTCGAGGGTCATGCCGCCGGCTTCACTCGGCCGCCGCGGTGAGCGCCGGCTCGAAGGGCAGGCCCTCCTCGATCGGCAGGGCCGGATCGCGCGACCACTCGTTCCACGAGCCGAAGTAGATCGACACGTCGGTGATGCCGGCTTCGGCGAGCGCCACGAAGGTGTTGGAGGCCCGCGCGCCCTTGAAGCAGTAGACGATCACCTTGTCGCCCGGCTTGATGCCGACGGTGGCGAACTCGGCCTTCAGCTCGTCCGGCGACTTGAACACCTGGCCGGCCGGCGAGGGTTTCATCACCCGGTACCACTCGATCCACACGGCGCCCGGAAGCCGGCCCTTGCGGGGGCAGAAGTCCTTGCCGTAGGGCGACGAGCTCTCGCCGATCCACTCGTCGACGTCTCGCACGTCGAGCAGCACCACGCCGGGATCGCCGAGGGCGGCCTTCACGTCGTTGACGTCGGCGATCAGCGAGAAGGACGCCTCGTCGACGGGGAAGGCGGCCGGGGCGACGGAGGGCACCTCGGTCGTCATCGGCAGGCCGGCGGCCTCCCAGGCGGAGACGCCGCCGTGCAGGATCGCGGCCTCCGGGTAGCCCAGATATTTCAGCAGGAAGTAGCCGCGGCACGACTGGCCGAAGCCGGAGGCCATGGACTGTTCGCACAGCACGGCGGTTTCCTTGCCGGACAGCCCGGCGCCGCCGAAGGCCGCCGCGAACTTGTCGGTCAGCTCCTTCATGCCTTCCGGCGTGGAGGTGGCGAGGTAGGTGAAGATGTCATGCAGGTTGACGGCACCGGGGATGTGCCCGGCGGCATAGGCGTCAGGGCTGCGCGTGTCGATCACGACGACCCCGCCGGCGGCCTGCATGGCCTGGAGTTCTTCTGGAGAAACAAGCGTCTTGGACATGGTCGGTTTCCTTGCAAGAGCGTTTCTGGCTTCGTCCACTCGCAGGCGTTCGGTCCCTGTCGTCCGGCCCTTTCCTTGGGCGAAGGGCCTGGACATCCGCCGCTCCCGTGGCGCGGGCCGGCGGATGGCAAAAACGCACAGGCAACAGGGCGTCGGCCGGAGCCGGCGCCGCAAAGCGGGGTCAGGCCGCGCCGAGGTCGGCGAGCATCTTGCGGAGCTGCTTGGTGGCGGGCGTGACGATGGCGCAGAAGTAGGCCTCGCGCAGGCGCCGCTGGGCCGCCCCGTCGGCGACGTAGCCGCGGGCGCCGCAATGGAGCATCGCGTTGTGGGCGGCGGCCACCGCGAGGTCGCCGGCTTGGAGCCGCGCGCGGATGACGGAGATCAGGTAGTCCTTGCCCGTGTCGTACGGCGTCGCGCAGAGCTCGGCGATCGCCGCTTCCATGGCCGCGAGCTTCTCCAGGAAGTCCTCCGGCTGGTCGGGCAGGTAGGCGTTCACGTGGCCGAGCGGCGCGCGCACCTGGAGCATCAGGTCGGCGCACGAGCGGATCATGCCCGTGGTCATGCCCGACTGGAGCAGGATGAACCCGGCGCGGATCCTCGGCAGGTAGTCGTCGATGGGGTCGGCGAGCACCCGGGCGTCAGGGATGAAGGCCTTGCGGAACTGCACGCCGAAGGTGCGGGTGCCCTCCAGCGCGACGAAGTGGTCGTTCTGGACGATCTTCACGCCCTCGTCGGCGCAGCCGGCCACCGCCATCACGCGCTTGTCGCCCTCGCCCGGCACGGCGAACACGATGCCGAGGAAATGGTCGGGGCCGAGGTTGGAGACCCAGGGAAGGGCGCCGGTGACCAGGTAGCCGCCGTCGACGCGCTCGGCCCTGAGCTTCAGCTTCTCGATCCCGTAGAAGCTCTTCATCGGGTTCGACAGGCCGGTGCCGCCGAGGATCGCGCCGGACGCGACGCCCTCGCCGAGCTCGGCCTTCAGCGCCGCGTTGCCGGAGTTGTAGATGTACCAGCCGAGCGCGTCCTGGCACCACATGCAGAACGAGGTGGAGAGGCACTGCTCGCCGGCGATCGCCATCGCCTCGATGGAGGACAGGAGGTCCGGCTCGGGGCCGTCGAGGCCGGGAAGGTGGCTGCGGTAGGCGCCGGCCGCCCCGAGCGCCCGCATCACGCCTTCCGGATAGAGCCCGTCCCGGTCGATCGCCTGGACGAGGGGCGACAGCTCGGTGCGGGCGATGTCGCGCACCGATGCCGGGACGCCGGCGTCGTCCGTCATGACCGGCGTTTCCAGGATGGCCGTCGAAACCTGCTGTAGGGACATGGGTGAGCCTCCGGCTTGTCGGAACGGGCGCCGCGCCGGACGATCCGGCGCGGCGGTCCTCATCGGGATCAGGCGGACGTCGCCACCATGTTCACCGGCCGCTTGAAGGTGTTGAACACCGGCGACCAGTTGCAGACGTGCTCGATCAGCGCGTCGATCTCGTCCTGCGGGCAATCGGCGTCCATGTGGACGGTGATGCGCACGTCGGTGAAGCCGACCGGCTTCTCGGTGACGTCGCCCGTGCCCCACACGGCGGTGATGTTGAGGTCGCCCTCCAGCTCGACTTCCAGCGAGTTGATGGTGATGCCGCGATGGATGGCGTTGGCGTGCAGGCCGACGGCGACGCACGAGCCGAGCGCGGCGAGCGAGGCCTCCGACGGGTTCGGCGCGGTGTCGTCGCCCAGCAGGCCCGGCGGCTCGTCGACGATGTAGGGCTCCAGGTCGCGGATGTAGTTGGCGTGACGGAAGCGGCCCTCGGCCACCGTCTTGCACTTCAGCGTCTTGACGGCCTTGGGGTCGGCCTTGCCCTTGGCGATGAGGTCCTCCAGCCCGGTCTTGTCGATCGGGGCGAGGCAGCCGGTGAGGGCGGTTGCGGGCTGTGACATGGTCGTCTCCTTTTCTGGGTTGGTTGGCCGGGGTCGTCTCAGCGCGCCCGCACCCAGTTCAGCCGGCGGATGGCGAGCTGAAGCAGGCTGTCGAGCGTGAATCCGATGATCCCGATGACGATGACGGTGGCGGCGAGACGGTCGTATTCGAGCGTGTCGCGGGCGTCGTTGATGGCGTAGCCGAGGCCGGAGGTGACGCCGAGATATTCGGCCGGCACCAGCACGATCCAGGCGACGCCGAGGGCGAGGCGGATGCCGGTCAGGATGTCCTGGGAGATGGCCGGCAGGATGATGGTGAACAGCATGTGCCAGGGCCGCGCGCCGAGGTTGCGGGCGACCTTGAACCAGGCCGGGTCGATCCGCTTCAGGCCGGCGGCCGTGGAGAACAGGATCGGCCAGACGGCGGCGACGGAGATCAGGAACACGATGGCGCCGTCCCAGGTGGCGTAGGCCATGATGGCGATCGGCATCCACGACAGCGGGCTGATCATGCGCAGGAACTGGAACGGCACGTTGGTGAGCTTGCGCACGGGTTCGAACCAGCCCACCGCCAGCCCCATCGGCACGCCCAGGCAGATTGCCCAGGCGAGCCCGCCGCCGACCCGGTAGAGGCTCGGGACGCTCATGTCCCGGACCTCGCCGTCGCCGATCATCTGCACCAGCCGGGCGAAGGCCGGGCCGGGGGCGAAGTCGGCGAAGGCGAACAGCCGCGGATCGTTGCGCACGAGCCAGGCGCCCACCCACCACAGCGCGAGCAGCAGCACGATGCCGGCAAGCGCGTAGGCGATGCCTTCGCCGGCCTTCGCCAACCGCTCGGCCGATGCGGGCTCGCGCATCGACAGGGGAACGGCATTCTCCGCCATGTCGCCTGAGATCGTCACAGCTGAAGGACCTCCTCGCGGACGAACGGGTCGGCCTTGTTCACTGACGGGTCGTTCAGCCATTCCGGATGGGCGTTCAGGGCGGCCTTCACGTAGTCGTAGTTGACCAGGTCGTTGGACACGAACTCGGGGTCGAGATTGGCCAGGAAGGTGGTGTCGCCGCCGACCAGCGTGTCGTTCATGGCGTCGACGATCAGCTTGGTCGCCGACGGATAGGGATAGCCGTTGAAGTCGATGCGGTTGATGTCCCAGTCGGCGTGCTTGATCGCGCCGCTGTCGATGTAGGCGGGATCCTCGGCGTAGTGGGTCATCGCCCGCTCGACGATCGGCGCCGGCATCGGCAGGTAGCCCTCGCCGTCCTTCGACATCAGCAGCGCCGCCTCGGCGCGGTTCTGGGAGGCGTAGATCTGGGCGCGCACCAGCGCGTTCATCACCTTCTGGGTCCACTCCGGCTTTTCCGTCGTGGCCGCCTCGTGCATGCAGATCACGCAGCACGGGTGGTTCTTCCAGATGTCGCCGGTGAAGCGCAGCACCCGGCCGCCGGCCTTCATCTCGCCCATGGCGTTGAACGGCTCGGCGACGATGTAGGCGTCGATCTTGCGCGACGCGAGGGCGGCCGGCATCTCCGGCGGCGGCAGGATCTGCAGGTTGCACTCGTTGTCGGCGAGCGGATCGGTGGCCGAGCGGATGACCGGCGTCACCCCGGACTGCTTCAGCGCGTACTGGAGCACGATGTTGTGCATCGAGTACCAGAACGGCACCGCCACCTGCTTGCCGCCGAGCTGGGAGAAGTCCTGGATGCCGGTGTGGCCGCCGACCACCAGCGCCGAGCCGTTGGTGTGGGCCCAGGCCATCAGCTTGACCGGGAAGTTGTTGTTGTAGCGCATCCACACCGGGATGGGCTTCAGGAGGTGGACGACGTTGAACTTGTTGGCGGCGAAGCCTTCCACCAGCGGCGACCAGCCACGGATGAGCGTCGGGCGCTCCGCCTTCAGGCCCTCGTCCTCGAAGTAGCCCATGCCGTGGGCGACCAGCAGCGCGGTGGCGTCGGTGATCGGCAGGTAGCCGATCCGCACCACGTCGTCGTCCTGGGCGAAGGCCGGCCGGCTCATCCCGGCGGTGAGCGAGCCCATCAGGGCGGCGAGGCCGCCGGCGGCCAGCATGTCCAGCGTCTGGCGCCGGGTGACGCCGCCGCTGACGTGGTCGTGGTGGCAGCCGCAGGCCCGGTGCGTGTCGTCCTCGTGGTCGCCCATAAATGTCCCCTCTCGTTGCATGTGATCGCCGGTCAGACCCGGGCTCGGTTGCCGTGCGCCGCGTGGTCGGGGCGCAGGATGTCCGGGTCGCCGCCGAGGCGTTCCACGTCGGCCATGGCGAGCCCGGCGGCGTCCTCGTAGGCGCGCACCAGCTCGGCCCGCGCGCTGGCGAACTCGGCGGTGTTGGGAAGGCGTTCGCCCGGGATCGGGATGGCGATCTCGGCGGAGATCTCGCCGGGGTGCGCGGTCAGCACCAGCGCCCGGTCGGCCATCATCACCGCCTCCTGGATGTCGTGGGACACCAGGATCAGCGTGATGCCCATTTCCGAGGCGATGCGGCGGATGTCGCGCTGCAGCGAGTGGCGGGTGAAGGCATCCAGCGCCGACAGCGGCTCGTCGAGCAGGAGCACGTGCGGATTGGGGGCCAGCGAGCGGGCCAGCGCCACGCGCTGCTGCTGGCCGCCGGACAGGTCCTGGACGTTGCGCTTGGCGAGCCCGCCGAGCTCGACCAGCTCCAGCATCTCCGGCACGCGGGTGGGGATTTCGCTGGAGCGGCCGGAGAAGCGCAGGCCGAGCGAGACGTTCTGCTCCACCGTCATCCACGGATAGAGGCTCGGCGCCTGGAACATCATCACCCAGTCGGGCGACGGAGCGGCCACGGTCTTCCCGTCGATGAGCACGCGGCCCTGGCCCGGGGCGATCAGGCCGCAAAGGATCTGCAGGAGGGTGGACTTGCCGCAGCCCGACCGGCCGACCAGCACCAGCGCCTCGCCCGGCTCCACCTCGAAGGCGATGTCGCGGATGGCGAGCGGCCCGCCCCGCTTGTAGGCGTGGCTGACGTGGTCGACCTGGATGTGTGCGCCGCGCAGCGACATGCCGCTCACTCCCCGAATGCAGCCCGCCGTGTGGCCTGGCTGGTGTTAGAAACAAACCGGTCTGTTTCCAAAAGGGCAATATCAAAAATTGTGCCACTCTGCCCAAGAAGCGGCCTGCGCGTTGATTCAAAAACGGAATTTCTGGTTTATCCCGTCGCTGCGTGGTTCGGCGGAGGTCCTCCGATGTGCACAAAGAATGCGCGTTCGCCCAATCGCGCGCCTCTTGATGCGCTGTCAGGGCGGCTGGCGTGCCGCCCTGACAGCGGGCACGCCCCGCCCGGATTGCCGAATCTGCGCCGGGGGCGTATGAGGAAACAGATCGTTCCGTAGCGGGTGGACGTCGAGCGGCCGCGTGTCCGGTGCCTCGCGCGTCCCCCTTAGCGGTCCTTCGAGCGAAGGTCGCCTGCCGGTGCGGCGGGCTGGATCAGGGGAATTGCGTCGTGAAGTGCCACCATCTGCCGGGGCGGCGAGGCCGGAATGTCTGAGGCGGGCGGCTTCGAGCCGCGCTTCGGCACCACCCCCAGGGACAAGCTCCTGGAGGCCGCCTCCGTCCTGTTCTGCCGCGACGGCATCACCGCCACCGGCGTCGACCGCATCGTCGAGGCGGCGGGCACGGCGAAAACCACCCTCTACAAGTGCTTCGGCTCCAAGGAAAAGCTGGTCGAGGCGGTGCTGGAGATCGAGGGCGAGGCGTGGCGCGGCTGGTTCGTCGCCGAGGTGAACCGCGCCCGCGGCGGGCCCCGGCGCAAGCTGGAGCGCATCTTCAAGGTGCTGGAGACCTGGTTCGCCGCGCCGCGCTTCTACGGCTGCCCGTTCATCAACGCCGTCGGCGAGGGCGCCAAGACCGACGACCGGATGCGCGAGATGGCGCTCGCCCACAAGACCGTCGTCCTCGACGAGATCCGGCGGCTGGCCCGCGAGGCGGGGGCCGCCGACCCGGAGGGCCTGACCCACCAGGCGGCCATGCTCATCGACGGGGCCATCGTCACGGCGATGATCACCAAGGATCCGACGGTGGCGCGGGTGGCGGGCAAGGCGTTCGCGACGCTGCTCGCCGAATCGCTGTCGGATGCGGCTTCGGCGGCCGCCTGAGGCCCTGGATCGGCCGCCATCGGCCCCGTATCCGGCGGTGGCGGGCATCCGGTCAAGAGGGCCTGACGCCGTCGCGTCATGATTGACAATTCGTTAGCTTTCTGCGTTCTGATCCGGTTGAAATTTAACGAATATTTGCCAAACTCCCATTACGATTTTTATATTGGAACCATCTTGGTTCTGACGCGTTGCCGCTGCAGTGCCGCTGTTGCTGCTTGGCGTAAAACAATTGAGTGGCAACGAATTTTTGAGGTAGGTGACTCTGGAGCCAGCGCTGGCCGGTCGGCGAGTTTTGCCGAGCGGTAGGGCGGTTCCCCGACAGATCGCAATCGATCCGGACGGGACCATATGCTCACGGCGTTGAAGATGGGCTTTGATCGGCCGTCGATACTTGTCGGCGACGGCGGGGTTCCAGGCTTCCGGTGGAGGTTTGTATGCGGGTTCTGATTGTCGAGGACGAATGGCTTGTCGCCGAGGATCTCGAGTACGAGATCTCCGAGGCGGGCTATGAGGTCACTGGTATTGCCCGGACGATGGCCGAGGCACTTTCAGAGGCAAATGCTTCCCGACCCGACATCGCCGTCATGGACGTGCGCCTCGCCGGCGGCGACTGCGGCGTGGACGTCGCCCGCAAGCTCAAGACGGAGTTCGACGTCCGCTGCATCTTCGCCAGCGGCACCCTTTCCGACAAGATCGAGACGATCCGCGAGTTCGATCCCGAGCCGCTCGGCCTGCTCACCAAGCCGGTCCAGCGCAACGACCTCCTGAAGGCGCTCAGCAAGGCGGAAATGTCTCTCGGCAACGACAATGCCGAGCCGATGGTGCCCATGCGCGCCACCGCCGAGCCGCAGGTCGACTGATCCCGCTCCGGCGTCCCGTCGCCGCGACCCGTCACATCAGGCCATAGGCCAAGAACGGGGTGGGTTCCTGCCATCCCGTCCACAAACTCTCGCTGCCCGGTGCGCACCGGGCGCGACCGGCCTAAGCCCACCCCCTCACCGATAGACGTAGATCGGGCTCGTCCAGGCACGGGTGCCGTCTTCCTGCGTCACCCGCACGTAGATCGGGTTGTCGCCGGCGGGCTCCAGCGCGATCGTGCGCGAGGTCGCGAAGCTCCGGTGCGGGTTCGTCTGCGGCAGCCGGAACGCCGTGACGAACCGCGGCAGGTCCCCCGACGCATCGAAGACCGTGTCCTCCAGGCCGATGTCGGCGACCGGAAGCTCGAAGGAGACGAGCGGCGTCTGGACCTTCAGCACGCCGGCCGAGGCATTCTCCAGCACCACGTCGAACCCGCCGAAGTTGCCCGTCGTGAGCGCCTTCCAGGACAGGCCGTCGGTGCCGTCGCGGTCGAGCGTCTTGTCGCGGTTGAGGAAATTCACCGGGCGCGCCGAGACGATGGCGTTGCCGTCGAAGCGGGCGTTCCCGTCCCAGATGACCTCGCGGAAGCGGCCGCGATACTCCGCGCCCTCCCAAAGCACCCGGATCCGCGGGCCGAGATCGGCCTTATCGTAGGGCCGCACCGTCTCCACCAGCGTGCGGCCGTTGAAGATGTCGATCCGCTCGATCGGCGAGTTGGACGAGACGGCGACGTCGAGCTCGAACGCGCCTTCCGGCAGATGAACGATGTCGCCCATCAGCGCGTCGGTGGCCGGGCGTCCCTCGGAGGCAGTGAACAGCTTCGGATCGTCGTGGTAGAGCGTGCCGCCCGCCGGGAATCGCCCCTTCAGATCGACGATGATGCGCCCGCCGGACCCGCCCGTCGTGCCGTAGTGGTGACGCTTGCGCAGCGCGTCCAGAAGTGCGGGCCGCGACAGCTCCTCCATCAGGTAGCAGGAGAGCCCGCCGATGGCGCCGAACTTGCCCGCACCCGGATAGCTCGCCCCCGGGCGGCCCTTGTGGCCGTCGGAGTTGGTGACGACGCCGACCCGGTAGCCGAGGTCGAGCGCGTCGTGCAGCAGCCATTCGAACGTGCCCCAGGAGGAATGCACCTCCACGGAGCGCTCGAACCGCCCGTCGTGGGCATAGCCGATGTCGGCGTAGCGGCCGCCACAGTGGGCGAAGCACACCACGTCGCTCTCGCCCTCGCGGGCGAACGCCTCGAACAGGTCGTTGGCCGTCAGACAGTCGGTGTCGGCGGTCGAGCGGTCCTCGATCAGCGCATGGGACGAGCGGCGGATGGTCCGGCCTTCGGTCGGGAAATAGACGTTGCGGTCGCCGCCCAGCGAGGTGTTGCCCGACCACTCGTAGCCGGGCAGGGCGACGAACCGGCCGGGCTCGTCGAAGCGCTCGGTGATGCGGTTGAGCTCGGCCCAGAAGGCGTCGGAGATCTGGAAGTCGTTGCCCTGGTGGCCGCAGGCGTCGACGAAGGCGCGGTCGCGGGCGAATGCGAAATAGGCCTCGGCGCTGCCGGTGCCGATGGTTTCCTCCGACTGGCCGTGCAGGTCGGCCCAGAAGTGGACGAGCGGCGTGTCCTCGACGATCAGCGGGTTGGTCTCGGCGACGACCGCGCCGGCGGCGTCGCGCAGCACGACGGAGACCTCGGCCGGGGCCGCAACCGACAGGCCGTCGATCTCGGTGGCGAAGGCGCCCGGGGTCAGCTCGACGGTAGCCGGAAGTCCCTCGATCGGCCCGGTGGCCTCGATCGACAGGGTGGTCGCGCACTGGTCGGACGGGTTGCCCCAGCGGTCCTCGCCCTTCACCTTCAGCGCGAACGTTTCGCCGGGCCGCCGCCGCGTCGGCAGCACCGCCACGTAGCGCTCCGGCTTGCCGGGCACGATGGCGATCATCGGCTGTTCCGGCAGCGGCTGGAAGTTGAAGGTCGCGATCGGGTCGGCCAGCACCCGGAACTCGAACGTGTCCTCGCAGAAGGTCTGCAGGCGCATGCCCGGGCCGCCGTGGTCGGTGACGCCGAAGCGGACGGTGATGGTCTCGCCCTCCTTCAGGTAGCCGCGCACGACCTTGATCCACAGGGTGCGATCCCAGGGGCGCACGTTGGCCTTGGGGTCCCAGCGGACCTGCAGGACGGCGCCGTTGGAGGCCTCCACCGTGCAGTAGTTGGCGCCGGCCGGATCGTCGAACTGGGGCGTGCTCTGGTCGGAGGCGAAGCGGAAGCAGATGCGCAGGCTGCCGGAATCGTCGATCCCGAAGATGCCGGCCGTGTAGGTGAGCGTGAACGAGGCGTGCGAGCCGGCTTCGAAGCGCCCGGTCGGCGAGATCTCGGCGCGGCCGAGCTGGCTGGTCGGGATGGCGTGGCGGATGACGCCGCTGTCCATGTCTTCCCAGGGACGGGCGGCCTGCGGCCCGGATGCGCAGCGGTCGGTCATACGGTCAATCCTCGGAGTTTCACGCGGTAAAGGGGTGGCGCGCGCGGCGCGGGCCGCGCGGCGTCGGTCAGCCGATCAGGCGCACCAGGAAGGTGGAGATCGGCGGCACGAAGGTGATCAGCAGCAGGTCGATCACCAGCACCAGGATGTACGGCCAGATCGCCACGACGATCCGCTCGATGGACACCTTGGTGATGGCGGAGGCGATGAACAGGTCGACGCCCAGCGGCGGGGTGACGGTGCCGATCGACAGGTTCACCGCCACGATGATCCCGAACAGGACGGGGTCGACGCCGAAGCTCATGGCCGCCGGGTAGAGGATCGAGGTGAAGATGACGATCGCCGCCGCCGCGTTCATCAGGCAGCCGACGAACAGCAGGAACAGGTTCACGAACAGCAGGTAGACGAACTGGCTGCCGGCGGTGTCGGCCAGCATCGCCGAGATCGACTGGGGAATCTGGTTGATGGTGATCAACCAGGCGAACACGCCGGCGGCGTTCATGATGAACATCACCACCGCCGACGAGATCACCGCGCGCCCGAAGGCGCGGTAGAGGCCGGAAAGCGTCAGCTCCCCGAACATCAGGCCGACGATGAGCCCGTAGGCGACGGCGACGACGGCCGCCTCGGTGGGGGTGAACACGCCGCCGTAGATGCCCGACAGAATGATCACCGGCATCAGCAGCGGCCGGAAGGCGGCCTTGAAGGTGCGGCCGATCTCGCCGATGCCCTTGAAGGGCTCCGTGTCGATGGCCTCGCGGCGGGCCAGCACGTAGTTGAGCAGCAGCAGGCTGATGCAGATCAGGATGCCCGGCCCGATGCCGGCGATGAACAGGTCGGCGATGGAGACGCCGGTGACGACGCCGTAGAGGATCAGCAGGATCGACGGCGGGATGATCATGCCGGTGACGCCGGCCGCCGCGATGGTCGCCGCGGTGTAGGAGGGCCGGTAGCCCTTCTCCGCCATCGGCTCGTTCATGACGCCGCCGATCGCCGCCACCGTGGCGGCGTTGGAGCCCGACAGCGCCGCGAAGAAGCTGGAGGAGAGCACGGCGACGGCGCCGAGCCCGCCGCGGAAATGGCCCACCAGCGCGCCGGCGAACTCCACCAGCCGCCGCGACATCCCCCCGGTCGACATGATCTCGCCCGCCAGGATGAAGAACGGGATCGCAAGCAACGGGAACGAGTTGTTGGTCGACACCATCCGCTGGACGACGATCTCCAGGCTGATGCCGCTCAGCCACAGCCCGACCAGGCTGGCGAGCCCGAGCGCCACGGCGATGGACGTGCGGATGGCCATCAGTCCCAAAAGCACGAGAAACACGGCGGCGGTGGTCATAGGCGGGGTGTCCTTGCGAAGCGGCGGGCCGGGCTGACGTCAGTTGCCGATGGTGCTCAGCTCGTCGGCCGGCGCGGTGCGCTGCCAGACGAGGACCTCGAGCGAATAGACCAGCAGGAAGACGGCGCTGACGGGCACGGCGGCGTAGACCCACGCCATGGAGACCTCCAGCGCCGGCGAGATCTGCGGCCCGACGCGCATGGTCAGCTCGGTGCCCTTGACGATCAGCACGACGAAGAAGAACGCGCTGGCGAGCGTCGCCAGCATCACGAGGCCCCGCTTCACCAGCGCCGGCGTGTACTCGACCAGCACGCCGATGGCGGCGTGGGCGTTTCTGCGCAGCGCCACCGCCGACCCCAGGAAGATCAGCCAGATGAACAGGTAGCGGATCAGCTCGTCGGGGAAGGCGAGCGAGCTGTCGAGCAGGAAGCGGAACACCACGGTGGCGATGCCCAGCACGACCATCACGGCGAACATGGCGATGCACACCGCCATCAGGACGGTCTCGCTGACGTCGAGACACTTGCGGACCATCGTCATCGCTCACCTCGGCTGGGAAGGGTGGGGGCCGAGGCCCCCCGTTCGCTGCTCATGTCTTGCCGGTTCCCTCGTCGCCCGCGGTCGCCTCGGCCGGCGTGTTGGCGCGGATCTGGTCGGTCACGACCTCGATCAGCGACGGGAAGGAGGCGCGGTCCGGATAGGTCTCGGCGCGCCAGATGCCCGAGCGTTTCAGCGACTTGGAGCAGTGGAAGTAGACCTCGCGCACGGTGATGCGCACGACGGCGGAGGCCGGGCGGCCGCGGTCGGCGAACGAGGCGCAGAGCTCGGCGTCGTGGACGATCTCGGCGGTGCCGTTCACCCGCAGCGTCTCCTCGAAGCCGGGGACGAAGAAGATCGTGCCCACGCCGGGCGAGGCCAGGATGTTGGTCAGCGTGTCGAGCCGGTTGTTGCCCGGCAGGTCGGGGATCAGCAGCGTCTCGTCGTCGGCCACCCGCACGAAGCCCGGCTCGCCGCCGCGCGGCGACACGTCGACGTGGGTGCCGCCGTCGGTCGAGGCCAGCACGATGAACGGCGACAGGGCGATCCAGCGGCGGCAGTAGTCGTCGAGGCGCGGAATGCACTTCTGGCGCACGAACTCGCGCGGCTCTTCGTAGACCTCGCGGAGCTCCGCGGGCGTGGCGATGGTCGTGCGGGGCGGCTGTGTCGTCATGAGACCCGTGTCCTTGTCAGAGATTCGTCGATCTCCGCCACAATCGGTCTGGATGCGTCGTCGGGAAAGCGGGTTCTGGTCCGATCGGGGTGCGGCAAGGGTGTCATCGTCGATCGGGAAGACCGCCGCCGGGGATCGCCCGGCGGCGGGTTGTCCCGGAGGGCCTGGCCTACTTGGCGTCGACGGCGCTCTGGATCAGCTCGGCGCCGAGCTTCTCCTGATAGGTCTCCCAGACCGGCTTCATGGCGTCCTGGAAGGCCTTGCTCTGGTCGGGCGTCAGCCGGGTCACGACCATGCCGCCGGCTTCCATCTCGGCCAGGAACTCGCCCTCCTGGTCGTTCAGCGCCTTGCGCTCCCAGTCCTGGGTCTCGATCGCGGTCTCGGCGAAGAGCTCCTTCACGTTGTCCGGCAGCTCCTTCCACATCTTGTCGTCGGCGAGGAACATGATGCCGGCCCACTGGTGGTGGGAGAGCGTGATGTTCTTCTGCACCTTGTCGAAGCCGAACGCCTTCACGTTGCCGACCGGGTTGTCCTGGCCGTCGACGGTGCCCTGCTGGAGCGCGGTGAACACCTCCGACAGCGCCATCGGCGTCGGGTTGGCGCCGAGCGCCTTGAAGGTCGCGACGTTGAGCGGGTTGTTCACCACGCGGAACTTGATGCCCTTCATGTCGTCGGGCATCTCCACCTTGGTGTCGCGGGTGGTGATGGTGCGGAAGCCGCTCTCGTACATGGCGAGCGTGCGGATGCCGATCTTGTCGAGCATGTCGGCGTAGAGCTTCTGACCGACCGGGCCGTCGGCGACCGCGTAGGCGTGCTCCTTGTCGCGGAACAGGAACGGCAGATAGAAGATGTCGAGCGGCTCGTAGAAGCTGGCGACGTTGGTGGTCGGCACCAGCGCGAAGTCGACGGCGCCGATCTGCATCGCCTCGACCAGGTCGCGCGACGAGCCGATGGTCGAGTTCGGGAACACCGCGATCTTGATCTTGCCGCCGCTCTTCTCGGCGATGATGTCGGCGAACTTCTGCGCGCCCTTCGCCAGCGGATGCTCCTCGTTGTAGGGATGGCCGAACTTCAGATCGAGCTCCGGCATGTCCTGGGCGAGGGCGGGCGGCACGGCGGCCGAGGCGATCAGGGCCGCGGCCGCGAGGCCGGCGGCCTTCAGGCCGATGCCGCGCAGCGGGCGAAGGGGGGATGCGAATGCCATGGTGCGATCCTTGTCTCTGGTGGTGGAGCCCCCGGTGATCCGGGGGCCGTCGGTCCGGCGGGTTCGGTGGCGCCCGCTCTCGTGAGGCTGTGCCAGGCGGAAGATCCGCCTGATCGGGTCGAGGGCCGCCGTGTCGGTCATCGGCCGCGCTTCTGGGCGGCGTCGGCGAACGGCGCGGAGCCCAGGTCGAGCACCCGGTCGCTCGGCGGCACGAACACGCGCTGCCAGCTGAGCGGCGTGTCGCGGTAGCTGAGGCCGCAGATCGTCCAGACCATGCCGTACTGGCCGGCCGGCTGGTGGATCAGCCGGGTCACCCGGGGCGGCAGCGGCTCGCAGACGATGGTCTGGCGGATGTTGAGGGTGGGGGCGTTGAAGCGCTCGGCCAGCATGTCGCGGATCGACACCCCGTCGAGCGTCGGCTTCTTCATCGCCGCCAGCTCCGCGAAGCGGTGCTCCTGCAGGTAGACCTCGCTGAAGACCTCGAATTCCTTGTTCACCGACACCAGCCGGTGGATGCGCACGAAGGTGTCGGTGGGGTCCTGCAGGAAGTCCTTCCAGGGACCCGTGTCCCGCGTCACCTCGACGCCGATGATGTTGAAGTAGACCGGCAGGATCTGCGTGCCGCCCTCGGCCATGAAGCGGAAGTGGCGCAGGTGCCGCTCGGGCGCGCGGGCGCCGGAGACGAACGTCCCGCGCCCGTGGTGGCGTTCGACGACCCCCATCTCCACCAGGTTCCTGAGCGCCCGCTGCACGGTTCCGAGGCTCGTGGCGGTCTCGCCGGCCAGCTGTTCCTCGGAGGGAAGCTGTTCGCCGGGCCGCCAGCGGCCGCTCTCGATGTCGCTGAGAAGCTGCTCGGCGATCAGCCGATGCTTGGACTTGCGGCCGGCGTGGGCGCCCGCCGTGCGGCCGTCACCGTGCGTCTCGCTCACGAGATCCCGTCTCCCATCCGCAAAGTCCTCCAATGGACTGTCGGGGGAGAGCGTATTTAGCCCGGAAACGCGCGTCAACTCCTATAGAGGACACTGTGCACAATCCGCGCACATCGCCTAAAAGGCGTGCAGGCGCGCGCCGCCGGCCGGTCGATTCTGATGACGGGGTGGGCAGGCCGGGGATGACCGGGGCAGGGCCGGACGGGACCGGCGGGCGGTCAGGCCTGGCCGGCCATCCGGCCGGGCGCCAGGTCGCCGGCGGTCTGGGCGTCGGCGGCCTGGGCGTCGGCCTCCCGCGCGGCGGCCCGCCAGTCGGCGCCCGCCACGCAGACCCGGTTGCGCCCGGTCCGCTTGGATTCGTAGAGCGCCCCGTCGGCGGCGGACACGAGCTCGTCGATGGACACCGGGAAGTCGTCGCTGGAGCTCACGCCCAGGCTGACCGTCACCGCCACCGTCTGCTCCCCGTTTCGCACCGGTGCCTTCTCGATCATCTGCCGGATGCGGTCGGCCAGCGCCCTGGCGGCCTCCGGCTCGGTGTGGGGCATCAGCACGGCGAATTCCTCGCCGCCGATCCGCGCCGGCAGGTCGGACAGCCGGCAGCTGTCGTTCAGGATCCTGCCGATGCCGGCGATCACCATGTCGCCGACCTTGTGGCCGTAGCGGTCGTTGATCGACTTGAAGTGGTCGATGTCGACCAAGAGGATGCAGAAGGGAACCTTGTAGCGGTCCTGGCGCTGCCATTCCTCGGCAAGCCGCGCGTAGAAGGCGCGCCGGTTCGGCAGTCCGCTGAGTTCGTCGGTCACCGCCTGCCGCTTCACCTCCGCCTCGAACGCCACGCGTTCGTTCTCCTGCAGCATGATGAGCCCGAGCATGAGCACGCCGATGATCTGGGCAAGGCTGATCGGCAGCATCACCGCGCCGACGTAGACCTCCAGGATGGCTGGCGGCAGCAGCAGCGCGCCGATGGAGGTGAAGGGCGAAAGAGCCGCCATCAGCACAAGCGAGCGGAAGGTGGCCGGCTTCCCCTTGTGGCGAAACAGGAGGTAGCCGAGCAGGCCGAGGATGCCGCTGATCAGGATCATCGCCACGCCCGGAATGGCACCGGCGCCTCCGAGCGTGAGCCGCGTCGCCGCGGCGATGACCACCGCGATCAGCACCGAGACCGGACCGCCGAACAGCCCGGAGAGCAGGATCATCGTCGCGCGGGAATCGATGATGAAGCCGTTGGCGAAGTGGATCGGATTGAGCATCGTCAGCATCGCGCCGATGCCGCACAGCAGCCCGACGAAGAGCGCGTGGGGAATACCGGGAAACTGGCGCGGGACGAGGCCGTAGAGAACCGCGAGGAAGGCAAGCAGGCCCACATTCTCGAACAGAACGACGCTGATTTCGAGCAAGGGCTGCTCCTTCCGTCCGGTATCGCAGTTGATGACGTGTTCTTTGCTGCGATCAGGCGGTCACGTGAAAGTAGGACCCCGTTGCAATCTCAAGTCAACCGGAGGTCTGCTGGCGATGGAGGGCTCGACGCGACGTGGCGGGAGCCCGTGAGGCACGCTGCGTCACCATCCTTGCGCGAGCCTTGCCTGCGGGGAGCGATCTCACGTAGCGGCCGGGCCGCCGTCGGATCGATGCGTCCGCAGACTGCGGCGCGCTCCAGTCTTTTCCCCCGCCGCGCCATGCTCTAGGAAACCCGCATGACAAACGACGCCGTGATCATCGTGGGCGCCGGCCATGCCGGCGCGGAACTGGCCCACGCCCTCCGCAAGGAGGGGTTCGAGGGGCGCGTCGTGCTGGTTTCCGACGAGCCGCACGTGCCCTACCAGAAGCCGCCGCTGTCGAAGGATTTCCTGAAGGGCGACGGCGTCAACCCGCTGCTCCTGAAGGCCGAGGCGCTGTACGGCAAGCTCGGCATCGAGCTGCTGCTCGGCCGCAGTGTCACCGACATCGACCGGGAGGCCCGGGCCGTCCACCTCGACGACGGCACACGGCTCGACTACGGCCACCTCGTGCTGGCCACCGGCGCGCGCAACCGCCGCCTGCCGCTGCCCGGCCTCGACGACCCGGCGGTGATGGAACTGCGCGGGCTCGACCACTGCCGCGCGATCCTGTCGCGCGCGCCCGGCCTGGAGCACGTGGCGGTCGTCGGCGCCGGCTTCATCGGGTTGGAGATCGCCGCCTTCCTCCGCGAGAAGGGCAAGGCCGTCGACGTGATCGAACTCGCCGACCGGGTGATGGCGCGCGCCGTGTCGGAGCCGGTCTCGGCCTGGTTCCGGGCGCTGCACGAGGGCATGGGCACGACCATCCACCTGAAGACCGGCGTCACCGCCATCGTCCACGAGGCGGGCGGCGTGCGCGTCGAGCTGTCGGACGGGCGCAGCCTGGCCGCCGGCGCCGTCCTGCTGGCGGCGGGCGTGGTGCCGAACGTCGAGCTCGCCCAGGCCGCGGGCCTGGAGATCGCCGACGGCATCGTCGTCGACGAGATGCTGCTCACCTCCGACCCGTCGATCTCGGCGCTGGGCGACTGCGCGGCCTTCCCGTGCGTCCACGGCGAGGGGCGGGTGCGGCTGGAATCGGTGCAGAACGCCAACGACCAGGCCCGCGCCATCGCCCGGCGGCTGACCGGCCATCCCGCGCCCTACACGAACCTGCCGTGGTTCTGGAGCCATCAGGGCCCGGCGCGGCTGCAGATTGCCGGGCTGTCGTCGGGTTACGATCAGACGGTGCTGCGCGGCGACCCGGCGGCGGACAAGTTCTCGGTGTTCCTCTACCGCAAGGGCCGGCTGATCGCGGTGGAATCGGTCAACGCGCCGGCCGATCACCTCGCCGCCCGCCGGCTTCTCGACAAGGGCATCACCGTGCCGCCCGACGTCGCCGCCGACCCGGAAGCCGACCTCAAGGCGCTGGCCGTCTAGGACCGCGCGTGGACGGCGCCGACTCCGCTGGCGAAGGGGCCCCCGGCGTCCCGCCAGCCAGCGCGCCGCACAGCCGTATTACGGTAGTACGGTGATCGACAGCGACGGACGATCGCGGTAGTCTTCCTCCCGCGAGGCGTCCGGCCGGCGATCGGAAACGAGAGCGCCCGCGGAGGAAACACGCCCGGCCCGGCCGGGCGGGCGCGGTTGCCCGGCGCCGCGCCCCGAGAGGGGACCGCCATGCTCGAGCTTTACAATTTCTCCCAGTCGACCTGCAGCCTGAAGGTGCGCATCGCGCTGGAGGAGAAGGGTCTCGACTGGGTCGACAAGCGCCTCGTCTCCAAGGACCACGACCATCTCTCCGACTGGTACCTGAAGCTCAATCCCAACGGCGTCGTCCCGACGCTGCTGCATGACGGGCGCCCGGTGATCGAGTCCTCGGTCATCATGCAGTACATCGACCAGATCGCCCCCGAGCCGCCGCTGATGCCCGCCGACCCGTACGATCAGGCGACGGTGCGCGCCTGGCTCGTCTACGTGGATCTCGTCACCACGCCGGCGTCGCGCTTTCCGTCGTTCCAGTACGGCGGGCTGCGCATCAAGTTCCAGGCGCTGAGCCAGGAGGAGTTCGACGAGAAGACCAACAAGCGGCCGGTGAAGTCGGGCTTCTACAAGAAGATGAGCAAGGAGGACGGCTTCCCGCCCGACGTGATGGACGCGGCGTTCCGCGACCTGCGCGCCACCGTGGAGCGGATGGAGGCCATGCTGGCTGCCTCCGGCGGACCCTGGCTGATGGGAAAGCAGTTCACCATCGCCGACATCGCGGTCGCGCCGCTCATCGACCGCAACGAGGACATCGGCTTCGAGGTGCTGTGGGAGGACGGGTGCCCGCGCGTCACCGAGTGGCTCGCCGGGGTGCAGGCGCGGCCGGCGTTCCGGCGCGCCTACTATCACGGCTGCCGGCTGTCGGAGATCTATCCGGAGCTGAAGCTCGGCCGCGGCGCCCATCGCCACGTGCTCGATCCGGCGGCGGGCGTTCCGGCCTGAGACGGGCGGGCCTCAGCCGGCCCACGCCAGCCACAGGAAGTTCGCGCCGCCGATCAACGCGAACAGGTCGATGAGGACGCTGTGGGTGCCGGGCGCCATCCGGCGCAGGAAGGTCCGGCCGATCCAGTTGCCCGGGATCATGACGACCCCCACGGCCAGCCCCAGCAGCACGTAGTCGCTGGTCAGGAGGTCGGCGCCGCCGAAGGCGGTGATCCGGGCCATGTTCGTCGTCAGCGAGATGACCGCCATCGTCGCGACGAAGGCTTCCTTGGTGAGCCCGGCGCCCAGCATGAACGGGGTGAGCAGCATCGCCGAGCCGATCGAGGCGCCGGCGAGCGTCCCGTAGGCCGCCCCGACGCCGGCGAGCGTGCGGCGGGACGCCTCGATCTTGCGCGCCCGCGCCCAGTGGCGCAGCGGGATGGAGCTCAGGATGATGATGCCCAGCACCAGCGCGACGTAGTCGACCGGCAATACGGCGTAGATCACGCCGCCGATCAGGATCATCGGGATCGCCGGCAGCATGATCGCCAGGAACACGCGCCGGTCGAAGTCGGAGACGTTCATCAGGCTGCGCGCGCCGTGGCTGACGACGAGGGCGATGCTCATCACCGGCACCACCGGACGGACGCCGATCAGCAGCGACAGCGCGGCGGTCATCAGGAACCCGCCGGCCACGCCCACGGTGCCGTGGATCGTCGAGGTCACCAGCGCCGCCAGCGCGATCGCCGCCAGCGTCCAGGGGCCGAACTCGTGGGCCATTGCCACAAACGCGTTCATGACATCGTGTCCGTTCCGACAGAGGGCAGGGGCCAAAAAAGAGGCCGCCTCCGAAGAGGCGGCCGCAGGCACGCGTGTCCGTTGCGGTCTTGCGCCGCTACTGGATCTTCGACACCGCGTCCTTGAACATCGGCGTCAGGTCCTTGCCGGCCGCGAACACGCGGTCGACGTTTTCCTTCTGGGCTGCGGCCGAGTTGTAGCCGACCGGCAGGCCCTTCTCCTTCATCTCCGTCAGCGTCGCCGGGTCGGTCAGGGTCTTCTCGATGGCGGCGCGCAGTTCCTTGGCGGCTTCCGGGTCCATGTCCGGCGGGCCGAAGAAGCCGCGTCCCAGCACCAGGATCGAGCTGATGGCCTCCATCTTGGCCTTCAGCGCCGGATCCTCGATCAGCTCCAGCGCGGTGGGCACGTCCGGGGCGCCGTCGAATCGCTCGAAGGTGGTGGTCAGCACGGCGTACTTGTCGCCCGCCTCGACGGCCGGGGCCGACTGGGTCCAGGTGGTCATGTGCCCGTCGGCGTCGCCCCGGATGACGGCCAGCGAGGTGTCGGCGTCGCCCTCGTAGCCGGTGACGATCTTGAGGTCGTAGCCGAGCGCATCGGCGAGCACGACCATCGTGTAGAAGTCCTCGTCGGTGCCCTGGGAGGCGAACACGAACGGCCGGTCGAGCTTGCGCACGTCCTCGATCGTCTTCAGCCCCGACGGCTTGCCGGTGAACATCAGCCGCGCGTCGGCCTGCAGGCGGCCGAGATAGGTGAAGTCGGTGGCGTTGAACTGCACGCCCGGGCTTTCCGCCAGCTGGGCGACCAGCAGCGTCGGCACGTTGGTGAGCGCGAAGGTCATGCCGTCCGGCTTCGACTCCCACAGGATGTTCGAGCCCTTCAGGCCGCCGCCGCCCTGGTGGTTGACCACGCGGACGTTGCGGGCGCCGAGGTTCTCCGCGATGTGCGGCGCCAGCGTGTGGGCGTACTGGGACATCAGGCCGGCCGGCGAGTTCGGCACGATCAGGGTGACGTCCTTGCCCTCGTAGACCGGTCCGGCGAGCGCGCCGGTGATCGAGGTCCCGATCACGAGCGCTGCCGCGGCGAGGCCCGCCACGGCGGATTTGGCTTTCATAGGCATGTTTCCCTCCCGATTTTTCATGGTTTTCTCCCTTCAGTGCGCGTTCTGCGTCTTGGGTCCCGGCGCGGGGGGGCGGGCGGCGCGGGCCGGCCGCGGTCCCCGGATCACCAGAGGCCGAAACCGAGGTCGAAGAGGCCCTGCTTCATGTCGATCCGCAGCCAGGCGTAGAACAGCCCGTACACGAACAGCGTGAACAGGGCCGACACCGCGAAGGCGCGGAGGACGCCGAAGTGGCCGGTAATGGTCAGGTAGCCGAAGGTGAAGACGAACATCGTCGGGATCGGGCCGATCAGGAAGAACAGCCCGATCGCGCAGGCCACGACGGCGAGCGAGAGCAGCTCGCGGGCGAAGCTGCCCGGCCGCGGCCCCCGGGTCTCTCCGGGCTCGACGTACTGCTTGCGCTTGGCCTCCGCCAGGTCGGTGCGCAGGTGGTCTGGCAGGCCCTCCTCGTCGCCGGTCGCCCGCCGCGAGATCAGCTCCATCAGGTCGACCTGCATCGTCGCCTCCGAGCGGACGTTCTGCAGGATGATCTGGGCCGCCATCAGCACGAAGCCGATGCCGGCGATGATGGTCGGCACCATGCGGGCCCGCGCGCCGTAGGTCGAGGTCTCGACCAGGATCGCGGCGAACAGCAGCAGGATCAGGCCCGCGACGATGTTCTCCTGGGTGCGGCGGCTCATGACGCGCTCCCGTGGCTGGCGTGCGCGATCTTCTTCAGCTCCTTGTCGCGTTTCCAGTTCTTGTAGAAGGGCCAGACGGTCGTCAGGATGATCAGGAACAGCATCGCCAGCGCGACCGGGCGCTTGAAGATGAACCAGTCGCCGTAGAGCGAGACGGAGATGTGCAGGTTGCGCTCGATGAGGACGGCGAGAACCATGCCGATGACGAAGTTGGCCCGCGAGTAGCGGTACTTGTCCATCACGTAGCCGACGATGCCGAACACCCCGGCGACGATGACGTCGGAGACCTCGCGGCGGTCGGAGTAGGCGCCGATCACGCACACCGCCAGCACCAGCGGGATGATGACGTTGGGGTTGAGGGTGGGGACCCGGGCGAGCAGCGGCGTCAGCGCGATGGCGAAGATGCCGGTGACGATGCTGGCGATCGCGACGATCCACACCAGCGTGTAGACGAGGTCGAGGTTCTGGGTGAGCATCTGCGGCCCGGGCACGACGCCGAGGCCGACGAAGGCGATCAGCAGGATCGCCATGCCCTCGCCGCCGGGAATGCCGAGCGCCAGCGTCGGCAGCAGGCCGCCGCCCTCGTTGGCGCCGAGCGAGGCGTCCGGCGCGATCACCCCCTCCACGTTGCCCTTGCCGAAGGTCTCCGGATGCTTGGAGGTGCGCAGCGCCTGGGCGTAGGTGGCGATCGAGCCGACGCTCTGGCCGATGCCCGGCAGCACGCCGATCCACAGCCCGAGCAGGCTGGAGCGGATCACCAGCCCCCAGTGGCGGCAGGCGTCGCCGACGCCCTGCCAGACGCTGCTGTTCTCCGCGGTCACCGTCCGCTCGATCAGCGCGCCGCCCTTCACCATCAGCTTCATCATCTCGGAGATCGCGAACAGGCCGATCATGGCGACCGGGAACGAGATCCCGTCCATCAGCGTGACGCTGCCGAAGGTGAAGCGCGGGGTGGCGGTAACGACGTCCATGCCGATGAAGGCGGTCAGCACGCCGAGGCAGGCGGCCGTCATGCCCTTCAGCAGCGAGCCTTCCGAGAAGGTCGCGATGATGGTGAGCCCCCACAGCGCCAGCATCAGGTACTCGGCCGGGCCGAGGGCCATCATCACCGGACGGGTGATCGGGATGGAAATGGCGAGGAACACCGCGCCGAAGACGCCGCCCAGCAGCGCCGCCATGGCGGAGGCGCCGAGCGCGCGGCTCGCCTCGCCGCGCTGGGTCATCGGGTAGCCGTCGAAGATCAGCGCGACGCTCTTGGCGGCGCCGGGCACCCGGAACAGGATGCTGGTGGCCGAGGAGCCCCAGATCGTGGCGATGTGCGCCCCGATCAGCAGCGACATGGCGGCCGCGAAGTCCATCCCCCAGGTGAACGGCAGCAGCAGGGCCATGGCGACGATCCCGCCCAGTCCGGGCAGCAGACCGATGACAATGCCGTAGACGATGCCCACTATGGTGAACAGCACCACGGTCGGCGTGCCGAGCGCAACGAGACCGGCCCATGCGGCATCGAGCATTCTGTACCCTCCCCTGCACCGCGCGGTGCTGCGCGGTCGAACGCTTGGTTTGGTCCGGTCGGCGATGCGGCCGGGGGCCCTTTTACGGGCTTCATTCTGCAAACGTTCGCAGTACCGTATTACGGTAGTACGTTCCAAGTCAATCAACGCCGCGCGGCGGCCGTCCTGCCCGGATTCCCTGATGTTTCCGGGCTTTCGCGGCAGCGCGCAAACCAAAACGCCCGCCGGAGGTGTCCGGCGGGCGCTGCTTTCAGGGCTGGCTGGGAGGAGGGGGAAGGCGTCAGTCCAGGCAGGTGGCCAGGTTGTCGGCGAGCCGGGTCAGCAGCGCCGGATAGAGCCCCGGTCCGGGCTCCAGATCGAGGCCAAGCGGGTCGAGCGTCGCCACCCGCGCGTCGGTGCCCTCGACGATGGTGGCGACCAGCGTCGGCTGGAACTGCGGCTCGGTGAACACGCACACCGCGCCCAGCCGTCGGATGGTGTCGCGGATCTCGGAGACGCGCGCCGGTCCGGGCTTGGAGGCGTCGCTCAGCGACACCGCGCCGGCCGCCTCGATGTCGAAGCGGTTCTCGAAGTAGTGGTAGCCGTCGTGGAACACCACGAACGGCGCGCCGCGCACCGGCGCGAGCTTGGTCTCGAGGTGGGTCTTCAGCTCGTCGAGCTCGCGGGCGCCGTCGGCGGCGTTGCGGCGGTAGGCGTCGGCGTTGGCCGGGTCGGCCTTCGCCAGCTCCCCGGCGATCGCGGCGAGCCAGACCTTGCCGTTGTCGGGGTCGAGCCAGGCGTGCGGGTCGGTGCCGTGGTGGTCGTGCTCCTCCGCCGCATCGTGATGATCTTCGCCTTCGGCCTCCGCGTGGCCCTCCTCGGCGTGGTCATCGTGGCCTTCCTCGGCATGGGCGTCGTGCGCGTCCCCGTCGTGGTGATGCGCCTCGAAGGTCGCGCCTTCGCGGAACGCCAGATGGGTCGTGCCGGGCGTCTCCAGCAGCTCCACCACCTCCGCCTTGGTGCCCAGCGTGTCGATCGCCCGGTCGAGCCAGGGCGTCAGCTCCGGCCCCACCCAGAACACCACGTCGGCGTCGGCGAGGGCGGCGGCCTCGGACGGGCGCATGGCGTAGCCGTGCGGCGAGGCGCCCGGCGGCAGGATCTGGGTCGGCTCGCCGACGCCCGCCATCACGCGGGCGACGAGGGATTGCACCGGCGAGATGTCGGTGACCACGTTGGGCTCGGCCAAGGCGGGCGCGCTCAGGGCTGCGGTCGCCACGGCGCCGACCACGGCCGCCTGGATGCCCAGTCGTGAAAGTCGCATGCGTCGGTCCTCTCTTGATGGCGGTCGACCGCCGGCTTGCCGGTCCCGCCGATCGAATGTAACAATATAACATAACGTATGCCTCCGCCCTCCCGCCCTTGTCCAGTCCCCTCCCGCACATTTCGATCGCCTCCGCGTGGACCGTTTGCCCGCAATGTGGGATCAGAGGCGGCCAGGAGGTGACGGACGCGGGTGCGGCCGGCCGACAGACGGAGAGTGCATGGGCCTGATCGAGGCGATCGGAATGGGTATCGATCTCGGCGGCAGGGAGATCCTGCGGTCGATCGATTTCTCCATCGAGCCGGGCGAGATCGTCACCGTGGTCGGCCCCAACGGGTCGGGCAAGTCGACGTTCGTGCGGGCGCTGGTGGGCGCGATCGCGCCGACGCGCGGCATCGTCCGGCGCCAGCCCGGTCTGGTGGTCGGCTACGTGCCGCAGCGCCTCTCCCTCGACGCGACGATGCCGATCACCGTCGCCCGGTTCCTCAATCTCCCGGTCCGCCGGCGCGCCGCCGATGTCGCCCACATGCTGGAGCACGTGGGCGTCACCGGGCTGGAAGGGCGGCAGATGAGCGCGCTTTCCGGCGGCCAGTTCCAGCGGGTGCTGCTCGCCCGCGCGCTTCTGTCGAAGCCGCAGATCCTGATTCTCGACGAACCCACCCAGAGCCTCGACCAGCCGGGCACCGCCGCCTTCTACCGGCTCGTGGAGATGGTCCGCCAGGAGATCGGCTGCGCGGTGCTGATGGTCAGCCACGACCTGCACGTGGTGATGAGCGCCTCCGACCGCGTGCTGTGCATCAACGGCCACATCTGCTGCGAGGGCACGCCGCTGGTGGTGTCGGCGGCGCCGGAGTACCGGGCGCTGTTCGGCACCGGCACCCACGGGGCGTTCGCCCTCTATCAGCACCAGCACGACCACGACCACACCCACACCCACGCCGACAGCGAGGAAACGGGCACCCATGCTGGATGATTTCCTGGTGCGCGCGGGGCTTGCCGGCGTCGGGCTGGCCGTGGCGGCGGGGCCGCTCGGCTGCTTCGTGGTCTGGCGGCGGATGGCCTATTTCGGCGATGCCACGGCCCACGCGGCGATCCTCGGCGTGGCGCTCTCCTTCGCCTTCTCTGTCTCGGTCTTCGCGGGGGTGCTGGTCGTCGCGATCGCCATGGCGCTGGCGGTCTCCGGGCTCGCCGGCCGCACCTTCCAGATGGATACGCTGCTCGGCGTGGCCGCCCACGGCGCGCTCGCCGTCGGCCTCGTCGCCTTCGCGCTCACGGCGCGTCCCGGCCTCGACCTCGAAGCCTATCTCTTCGGCGAGATCCTGGCGGTGGGAAAGGCGGACCTGGCGGTGATCTGGGCGGGGTCGCTGGCGGTGCTGGCGCTGGTCGGCTGGCGCTGGTCGGCGCTGCTCACCTCCACCCTCGACCAGGACCTCGCCTCGGCGAGCGGGCTCAACCCGCGCCGCGAGCAGCTGATCCTGACGGTGGCGCTGGCGCTGCTGGTGGCGGTGGCGATCAAGGTGGTGGGCGCGCTGCTGATCACCGCGATGCTGATCATTCCGGCCGCCGCCGCCCGACCCTTTTCCCGCACGCCCGAGGTGATGGCGGTGCTGGCCGGCGCCATCGGCGGGCTCGCGGCGCTCGGCGGGCTCTACGCCTCCTACGTCTGGGATACGCCCACCGGCCCGACCATCGTCACGGCGGCGCTGGCGATGTTCTTCGTCTCCGGCATGGCGACGCTCGTGCGCGGCCGGGATCACTCGTGACACCCGTTGCGGGCGGCGCCGGGGGTTCCGCGCGCCTGCCGTCGTTCTTTGAAAAACCGGTCGCGGCGCACCGTGACCCGACCTGAAAGGTGAGGGACCTGGAATGACCCGGATTGCCATCCTCGACGACTATCAGCGCGTTGCCCTCGACCTTGCCGACTGGTCCTGCCTGTCGGAGGCGGAGATCACCGTCTTCGACCGCCACATCGAGGACGAGGCCGCGCTCGCCGCCGCGCTGCAGCCCTTCGAGGTGATCGCCATCATGCGCGAACGCACGCCGTTTCCGCGCTCGCTGTTCGCCCGTCTGCCGGCGCTGAAGCTGCTGGTCACGTCGGGCATGAAGAACGCCGCGGTCGACCTGGAGGCGGCGCGCGAGCACGGCGTCGCCGTCTGCGGAACCGCGTCGTCCGGCCATGCGACGGCCGAACTCTCCTTCCTGATGATCCTGTCGCTCGCCCGGAAGCTCCCCGAGCAGATGGCGTCGATGCGCGAGGGCGGCTGGCAGGTGGGGCTCGGCCGCGACCTGCGCGGGACCCGGCTCGGGCTGCTCGGCATGGGCCGGCTCGGCACCGAGATGGCGAAGTTCGGTACCGCGTTCGGGATGGACGTGGTGGGGTGGAGCCAGAACCTGACGCCCGCGGCGGCCGAGGCAGCTGGCGCGCGCTACGTGGAAAAGGCCGAGCTCTTCGAGACGTCCGATTTCGTCAGCGTGCACCTGCGCCTCTCGGATCGCACGCAGGGGATCGTCGGGCGCGACGACATCGCCCGCATGAAGCCGGATGCCTGCCTGATCAACACCTCGCGCGGCGGCCTCGTCGACAACGACGCGCTGGTGGCCGCGTTGCGGGAGGGCCGTCTCGGCGGAGCGGCGCTCGACGTCTACGACCACGAACCGCTGCCGGCCGACGACCCGCTCCGCTCGGTGCCGGGACTGCTGCTGACGCCGCACATCGGCTACGTCACCCGCGAATCCTACGAGGTCTTCTATCCCGAGACCGTCGAGGCGATCCGCGCCTGGCTCGACGGCACGCCGGTGCGCGTGCTGGCCTGACCCCGTCGGGTCGATTTTCAACCCGATTTTTTCGGACTGGGTGATGGGATCGCCGATCGGTGGACCGATCTGATGCGGCCGGCAACGAGTTGCCTAGGCTCGCTCCGGCAAATGCGTGGCGCACCCTCACTGCTGCCCATGATCATTGTGACCGGCGATCGATCGTAGATTAGATCGGCTGGCTAGCGACAAGGAACGGGGTCAGTCCATGTGCCAGCCTGCTGCGAGAATAAGCACAGTCGCCGAGCTCGCATTTGGGGCGTTCCGTAGACTTGATAGTTCTGGCTGCTACCTCCCGTCATGAAGAGGTGCCAAGCGGTGAGAATGGCATAAGGCGGAGCATAGGTTGCGGCAAACCGATCAGCGTCTCTTTCGTTTATCGCAGGATGAACCCCGTGCTGAAATGGATGGCCCAGAGCAACGTGGCCATGCTCGTGGAATTTAAAGAAGACACACGCCGCTCCTATCTGGCTGCAAATAAACGGGTTGAAGATGATGACCGCGCCTGTCGGCGACGCCGAGTTGGGGAAAACTGCGGCGATATCATTAATCCCGAGATTTGGAATCTCGGGCGTAGCGGTCTGCGCGGACGCGGAGATCGAAAAAAGACAAGCGAAAAAGCCGATAAGAATTCTCATTTCCCTTCCCCCAAAACTGCCCGTTCGGAGTACATCGCAAAGCAATCAATAATGCAAACTTAAGTTGCAGAATGTCCGAGGGGGTTGTGGGATGGCAAACAAGAGGCCGAAGGCGGGGGATATAAGTTGCCTGAGGCAAGGTTCATTGCCTTGGCCAATTTGAGCGACTTAGCGAACAAGGGATACTCGCTTGCAGCTCATCAGGATCACAGTCCACGCCAAAAAGGGCGTTTGGCCGAGCCCTTCAAATGCCCCTCAAGGGGGTCTTGAGGCCTGAGAAGTTGCTTCCAATCAATCTTCCAGGCCTCTGCCAATCAAGCTTGCGCGCTACAGGTAGCCTGGCCTGATCATCGGGGCTTGCTTTAGCCCGGCTGGTCGGTCTTCCGCGCTTCCCACTTGAGGGTCGCGCAGGGGGCCGTCATCGTCCACTCCAGCCCGTCGGGCAGATAGTCGAGGGTGACGGTCGCGGCGAAGGCCGCCATCAGTTGGCGTTCGATCACCGTGGTGCCGAACCCCTTGCGGCTCGGCGCCACGACCGGCGGGCCGCCGCTCTCGCGCCAGCGGATGGTCAGCCACGGGTCGCCGGTGGTGGGCGAGGGCGCCTCGCTCCACTCCACCAGCACCTTGCCGTGCGGCACCGACCAGGCGCCGTACTTCACCGCGTTGGTCGCCAGTTCGTGCAGCGCCATGCCGACGTTCTGGACCGCTTCCGGGCGCAGCGGGAAGTTGTCGCCGCGCGCCTCGAGCCGGTCTTCGGTGTCGATGAAGTTCTCCAGGTGGCTGTTGACCAGCTGCGGTATCGACACCCGCGTCCAGTTCTCCGCCGTCAGCAGGTCGATCGACCGCGCGAGGCCCTGCAGCCGTCCGCTGACGGCGACCTGGAATTCCTGCAGCGTGTCGCTCTGGCGCGCCGTCTGGCGCAGCATCGCCTGGATCACGCTGAGGAGGTTCTTGGTCCTGTGGGCCAGCTCGCGCATCACGAAGTGGATGCGGTCTTCCGCCTCGGCCCGGTCGAACGAGGCCTCCGACAGTGCGATCGAGACCATGTCCGCCTCGGTGATGCGGGTGGAGATCGGCGAGACGATCTCGCCCTTGCCGAGCTGCTCGGCCATGTCGGCGATCGAGACGATCGAATTGCGCATCTGGCGGCCCAGGAAGAAGGCCGCCCCGATGGCGATCATCACCAGGATGAGGCCGCCGAGGATCAGCAGCCGCCAGGTGGAGACCAGCGATGCCTGGGCGGTGTTGACCGGGCCGGCGATCACCACGCTCCACGACCACCCCGGCACGCGGGCATAGCCGGCCATCATGCCGGTGTCGGTGGCCTCGGACCCGATTATGCCGCTGTAGCCGGTGATCTGCGAGACGAGGCGCGGGTCGTACGTCTCGCCGGAGGCGGTGCCGTCGCTCGACAGGATGATCCGGCCGGCCCCGTCGATGAGCGTCGCCGACCAGCCGGGCGGCAGGCCCTCCGGCTTGATGAGCCGGCTGAGCGTTTCCACGTTCTGCGTCAGGATCAGCGCCGCGCCGCGTTCGGCCAGTTCCTCCGGCAGCGGCATCGTGACGTTGAACACCCAGTGCCCGCCGGTCCTGCCGAAGAAGACGTCGGACACCTCGATGGTGTTGGAATTGAGCGCCGACTTGAGCGAGTCGATGTCGGACATCCGTCCAAGCTCGGTCCCGTAGGGAACCCGCGTGTTCAACCGCTGCTGGCCGTCGCTGTCGGCGAGGATGAGGAACATGGAGCTCGACCGGAGCACCGACTGGGTCCGGTTGTGGAATGTCTCCAGATCGCCGCCGGCGAGCTCCTGGGCGGTCGCCAGCAGGCGCAGCGTGACCGACATGTCATGGAGCTGGCGATCGACGGCCGCCGACAGCGCCTGGGAGTCCCGCACGGTCCGCCGTTCCAGCGCCACCCGCTCGCTGCCCTCCAGCTGGTCGAGCAGGATCACCACGAAGGCGAGCATCGGGAGGGCGACGGCCACGACCATGGCGATCAGGTAGAAACCGATCGTTGCCGTCGGCATTCTGCGGAATACGCGCTTCACGTCAGTTCCGCTCTGCTTAGAGTGCCGAAAGGGCCGGGTGAATAGGATTGGAAACGTCCCCAGTTCCGACGCGCAGACGATGCTCGAAGCGGGCTGGCGCAAGGTCCGAGCAGGCGTCGCCGCGGATCGGAACGTCGACGGCAGGCGAGCGCAACTCTATCATCTGCGACAAGGTCGGATACCTCGGATTTCGTGCAATAAACTATGACATAGACGCGGGATGGGGCTCGGATGTGGCGGCCGCGTCCCGTCGCGCGAGATGCGCCACGAGCCGGTCCACCTCGCCCCGCCGGTCGGCTCCCGCGGTGAAGATCGCGGTCAGGGTTCCGCCGCCGTCCGAGGCCGCCGGAGGCGCCACGTCGCGCACCCGCCGGGCGATCGCCGGCGCCGGATCGATCCAGCTCACCGGCCACGGCGCCACCTCCGCGAAGGGCGCAAGAAGCAGGGGATAATGGGTGCAGCCGAGCACGACGGTGTCGGTGCGTCGGCCGGCGACGTCGACGAAGCAGCCGCCGATCTCCGCCAGCACCGCCGCCGGATCGATCTCGGCGCCGCGGCCGTAGGCCTCGGCGATCGCGGCCAGGCCCGGCGAGCCGACCAGCGTCACCTGGGCGTTGCCGGCGAAGCGGGCGATCAGGTCGCGGGTGTACTCCCGCCGCACCGTGCCCGGGGTGGCGAGCACGCTGACGAGGCCCGTCGTGGTCCGTTCGGCGGCCGGCTTGATGGCCGGCACGGTGCCGACCACCGGGATCGAGAGCCTGGCCCTCAGCGCCGGCAGCGCGGCGGTGGAGGCGGTGTTGCAGGCGATGACGGCGCAGCGGGCGCCGCATTGCGCGGCCGCGTCGGCGACCAGCCCGGCGATCCGGTCGGCCAGCGCCGCCTCGTCGTCCCAGTCGCCGTAGGGAAAGCCGGCGTCGTCGACCAGGTAGACGATGTCCTCGCCCGGCATCAGGTCGGTGATGGCGGTCAGCACGGTGGTGCCGCCGAGCCCGGAATCGAAGACGAGGATCGGCGCGCTCATCCCCGGTCCGCCGGCTTGTCGGCCGAGGGCGTGGCGTCGGTCGCCTCGCGCTCCGGCCCGTGGCCCTCGACGACGGCCGGGATCGGGCGGCCGCGCCGGCCTTCCAGGTGGCCGATAACGCCGCGCAGCAGCCGCACCTGGGTGACGCCGAGGCGGGCGTCCTGCAAGAGCGTGCGGATGTTGCGCACCATGACGGGCCGCATCTCCGGCGGCCGGAAGTAGCCGGTCGGCTCCAGCGCCGCCTCCAGGTGCTCGAACAGGCCGATCAGGTCGGCCTTCGACGCCTGCGGCGCGGTCTCCGGCGTGGCGAACGGCAGCGAGCCCTTGGTCTCCTGGCGCCGCCATTCGTAGGAGAACAGCAGCACCGCCTGGGCGATGTTGAGCGAGGCGAAGCGCGGATCGACGGGGTAGGTCAGGATGGCGTCGGCCAGCGCCACCTCCTCGTTGTTGAGGCCCCAGCGCTCGCGCCCGAACAGCACGCCCGAGGTCGTGCCGGCGGGGGAGCCGAGCAGCCGGCCGGCGGCCTCCTCCGGCCCCAGCACCTCCTTCGGGAAGCCGCGCGCCCGCGCCGTGGTGGCGAGCACGAAGGTCAGGTCGGCGATCGCCGCCTCGGTGGTCTCGAACACCCGCACCTTCTCGATCACGTGCACCGCGCCGGACGCCGCCGCCACCGCCTTCTCGCTCGGCCAGCCGTCGCGCGGCGCCACCAGGCGGAGGTCGTCTAGGCCGAAGTTCGCCATGGCGCGGGCGGCCGTGCCGATGTTCTCGCCGAGCTGCGGCTCGACGAGGATGATGGCGGGCGCGGGGTTCGTCGAGGCGGGCAGGGTCATATCGGAAACCGGTCGTGGGCAGCGGATCGAAGGTCAATGCGCATGCGTGTGATGGATCGAGACGATGGCGCGGGAGAGGCGCCGGCGGCGATTCGAGGGGGATTTGCGTGCTGCTATGCACCTAACGGGGCGGCGGCGGAAGCACCCGGTTGCGCGCGTCATCCTGCCCGAAAGGGGGGCTTCGGAGGCTCAAAACTCCAGCTTTTCTGCCGATTGATGAATACCGATGCAGGCAATGCATGTCTGTTATGCACCCTTGCGACTTGTTTGTGCAGCGCGAGGGAGCCACTTTCAGGCTCAGCTGATGGATGAAACGGGCCGCGTTCTCCTCCCTGTGGCCCGCCGATGATGGCAGCTGTTTCCCCTCTGGAAGGTGACGCGCGATTTCTTGTCGCGCGGAACTGCCGGGCTCCCTCGGGAGCCCGGCGTTTCTTTTTTCGGGGGTGCGAAACGGCGATGCGCCGGCCCGCTTTGGGCTCAGAGCGCCGCCCAGGCCACCAGCAGGATCACGCAGACGATCGCCGTCATCTCCATGCGCAGCCGCGCGTACCAGTTCGGCGCGTGGTCCCGCAGCGCCATCCAGATGTCGAACAGCCCCTGCAGCAGGAACGCGATGGCCAGCACCATCAGCGCGACCTTCGACGCGAACAGGATGGCGATCCAGCCCACCACCGCCGGGACGATCGAGAACAGCAGCTCCCGGTCGCGCGCGCGCGCGTCGTGCGCCGACAGGGCGAGGCCCCAGTGCACGCCGCCCAGGAACGACAGGATGACGGCCGAGTAGCCCTTCAGCGCGCCGGAGACGAAGTCGCCCGACAGCCCGCCGACGTTGCCGACCCACAGAAGGACGGCGCCGGCGATGAACGGGATGGCGCCCGCCAGCGACAGCGTCCTGGCGAGGTTCGGGACCCCGCGCGGCGCCGGCACGCGGCCGGTGTTCGGTGATGTCGCCATGCGCTCCTCCCCGTTCGCTCCCGGCGCGGCCGTCCGCCGCCGCCGTCAGTCCCTCCGGAAAACGACCCCGCCCAGCCAGCCGGCGAAGATGGCGATCAGCACCACCACGACGCCGTAAAGCAGCGAATCCTCCTGGGCGAACACGTACATGCGCTGCTCGAAGCCGCTCTTCGCCACCACCAGGTCCAGCGACGTGGAGGCAAGATACGCCTGATCGGCGAACAGGTAGACCTGCACGGTGTAGAGCCCGTCGGGCACCGCCGCCGGGAAGCTCGCCGTGGTGCGGAAGAAGTTCGGCGTCAGGAAGGTGACGGCGTCCTCGCGCTCCACGTAGAGGCCCTGCTGCCGCTTCAGCTCGACCAGCGCCTCGCGGAACGGCTCGCGGGCGCCGATGCTGCCGCGCGGCTTGCCGCCGTGCCCGACGTAGAGCAGGCCCAGCTTGAGGGCGCGCGCCAGCACGGGCGGGGCGATCTCGTGGAGGTTCTCCGTCGACTGCACGGCGTAGAAGGAGGGCACGTCGGTGAAGCGCTGGGCGTTGCCGGAGATCCAGATGCCGGCCACGCGCTCCTTCTTGCGCAGCACCACGTCGTCGGCCGGGCCGGCGATGGTCACGGCCACCTGGTAGCCGCCGCGGCGCGCGATCGTCTGGGCGTCGCGCTCGATGACGCCGAACACGCTGATCTCCGCGCCGGCGAAGTTCGAGCTGATCTCCACCCGCGGCGCCGACAGCGAGGCGACCAGCGTCTCCGCCGCCGCCGGCTTGTTGCAGAGGCAGGCGAGCAGCAGCGTCAGCCCCAGTCCGGCGATGTGCCGGATCCGCTCTGCCGTTTGCCCGATCTGTCCTGCCGCTTCCATTCCGGCCTCACCCGCCTGAAAGGATCGTCATGGAGTAGAGATGATCCGGCGTGACCGCGAGGTTGACAAGGAACCGGATGCCGACGCCGAGGACCAGCAGGCCGAGCAGGGCGCGCAGGTGCTCGCCGCGCAGCTTCAGCCCGAACGAGGCGCCGAACTGGGCGCCGATGACGCCGCCCACCATCAGGAACAGCGCCAGCACGATGTCCACCGACTTGGTGTTGGTCGCGTGCAGCACCGTCGCCACCGCCATGGTGCCGAGGATCTGCAGCAGCGAGGTGCCGATGACGATGTTGGTCGGCACGCGCAGGATGTAGATCAGCGCCGGCACCATGATGAAGCCGCCGCCGATGCCGAGCAGCGTGCCCAGGAAGCCGATGCTGCCGCCGATGACGATCACCGGGATGATGCTGATGTAGAGCCGCGACGCCCGGAACCGGACCTTCAATGGCAGCTTGTGGACCCAGTTGTGGTGGCCCGAGCGCCGCCCGGTCGGCAGCGTGCGTCCCAGCTTCCGCGCCTTGCGCGCCTTCAGGATGGCGCCCACCGCCTCGGTCAGCATCAGCGTGCCGATGGAGCCCAGGAAGATCGTGTAGGAAAGGCTGATCACCAGGTCGAGCTGGCCGAGCCGCTCGAGGATCGCGAACAGCCAGGCGCCCACCGCCGCGCCCACCGAGCCGGCGCCGAACAGACACAAGGCCAGCTTCACGTCGATCAGGCGTTTTCGCCAGTACGACAGTGCGCCGGACGCCGACGATGCCACGATCTGCGGCGTCACGGTGGCCACCGCAACGGGATGGGGAATTCCGGAGAAGATCAGCAGCGGCGTCAGCAGAAAACCGCCTCCGACGCCGAACAGTCCCGAGATGAAGCCGACGGCCGCGCCCATCCCGAGCACCGTGAACACGTTCACGGGCAATTCCGCGATGGGGAGGTAAATCTCCATAGATTTCGCAGCGTTAACCGTTGGGACGGTAAATTAGGAAGGGCTAATGGACGTCGACGTGTGCAGTTAAGCCCCCGGCGTGCAAGCGTTGTCAATGCCTGACGGGCAGTTTTGCGCGAACCGCCGCGATTCGAAAGGGCGAAGCCGCGACGGAGGCGGCTTTAGCCCTGGTTTTCGCCGCGGTGGCGCGACTGCCGGCGGTAGCGCTCGAGGATCGCCTCGCGCTCCGACATGGCGTGTCCCTGCGACGGCTGCTGGTCCGGTGCGACCGGTCCGCGCGGGGCGGACGGCACCGCATGGACCGCCGGCCGGGGCACGGCGTCGGCGGCCGGATGCCGTGGGGCGGTCGGAACGCTGACTGCGGGCGCCTGCGGCCGCGGCGCGCCGAGGCGGGCCTCCAGCCGGTCGAGGGCCCCGGTCAGCGCCGTCATGGCGCGCAGGTTGCCCTCGTGGGTTTCCACCCGTCGCGCCAGCTCCTGGATGTGGTGCTCGATGGCGGCCAGGCGCTTGTTGGTGTCCGCGCCGCCGGCAACGCGGTGCGCGACGGTGGAGATCATCGCGCAGAGCGAGGCGTACTGGTCGGCGGTGGTGGCCTCCAGCCGCGCGATCCGGGCCTCGATGGCCTCCATCGGCGCGGTGACCGGGCCAAGGTCCGCCTGCGGCGCCTGCGCCGCGATGTCGGCGAGCCGCCCGTCGATGCGGTCGAACCGCTCCGCCAGCGTGGCGAACCGGCTGGGAAGATCCTGGTCTTCCAGGCGGCCGAGGCGGTCGACCAGCGCGTCGATGCGTCGACCGGTGGCGGTGGCGAGCTCTTCGGCCCGGTTGGCCGCGTCCACCGCAAGCCGGCGGTCGGCCTCCGCTTCCATCCGGGCGCGCAGGGCGTCTTCGTCGGCAGGGGCGGCCAATGTGGCGTCGGTCGCGTCGCTCGTGTCGGAGGCGTCGGCGGGGGTCGCGGTGTCGGCCTCGAAGGGATCTTCGGCTGCGAGATGCGCGTCGAGGGCGGCCAGAAGGCTTTCGTTCGACACGTCCCGGGCGGCGGCATCGTCCGCGGCCCACGTCTCGATTTCTTCCTCGACCTCGATCTCGTCGATGGAGACGGGCTCGGGGTCCGGTGCCACCTCGGCCAGCTCGATGTCCGGGCCGTACGCGCTGGCGTCCGGCGTGTCCGTCTCGTCGTCGGTCAGCCAGTCACCGTTCTCGAACTGCGCCAGCATCGCCTTCGCGAAGGCATCGGAGCTGTCGAGCGGCTTGCGCGCAGGGGCGGGCGCCTCGGCAGGCGTCTCCGCGGGCACGGCCTCGGCCATCGACCGGGCGCGCAGGGCGGCGAGCCGCTGGCGCAGCGAGGCGGTGCCGGACGCGGGGGCCTCCGCCGGCTGGGCGGCTTCGGCCGTCTCCCGGGCAGCCGGCGCCTTCGGCCAGTCGTCATGGGTCATCGGGCGCGTGCGCAGCGGCGCGGCCGTCTCATCCCCGTCGAAGGCGTCCGACGGCGCTTCGGCGTCAGCGGGCGCGCTGTCGACGCTGAAGTCGCGCCAGTCGGCATCCCATTTGGACTGTCCCCGATCGGTGGTCCGTGGCGGCGCGGCGTTCGGCTGGGGAACGGGCCGGGCCTGCGGCCGCGCGGCCTCGGAGGCCGGCGCCGGCCTCGAGCCGGTGGCGGGATCGGGACGGGCCTGCCGGAACTCCGCGATGCGACGGGCAACCTCGCGGAAATCGGCCCCTTCGGCGAACGAGAGGTCGTCGGAAGGGCGCGCGCCGGCGGGATCGGTCGGGCGCGTGGCCGCGCGAGCCGGTTTGGAAGGAGAATTGGGGGAGGTCATCCAGTCCCGCGAATCGAGGGCCGACACAAGACGATCGACCGTGGCCGCGATGTCATCGGAGTCACGATCGAGCGAACCCGCCGCAAGCCACTTGCGGGCGTTCTCGCTTCGGAGGCGGTTGTCGCCCTTCGGGGCGGGTCCGGTCAAGCGCTCGTCTTCGCCTCGGGGCAGCGGCGCGCGACGCGGCGGCGCGTCCGTCTTCGAACCCGCCTTGGGGCGCAATTCGGACGCCAGGCGGGTGAGTTTCGGAACGCGGCTGAGTGCGGACATCGGGTGCGGCTCCGGCGAAACGGGACCGCCAGACGCGGCGCAAATGCGTCGCCGGGCGGCCATCGGGCTTTCACCGAATTTCGGCGCGTCATGGTTAACACCCGGTGAAGGCGGTCCATCAAATCGTGCCGATCCTCTCCCGCCGCGTGCAGTCGGGGCTTGACGCCGCGCCCAGCGGGTCCAACCTCCTCCGCAAGAATGTCGCCGGTCACAGGCGGCAGAGGGAGAACCGCCCATGCCGATCTACAAAGCGCCCGTCGCGGACGCGCTGTTCCTGGCGACCGACGTCTTCCGCCTTGGCGATCACGCCGACCTGTCCGGTTTCGAGGATGTCGGCGGCGACACGCTGGAAGCGATCCTGGACGAGGCGGCGAAGCTCGCCGAGGAGGTGCTCGCGCCCCTCAACCGCACCGGCGACGTGGAAGGGTGCACCCGCCATCAGGACGGGTCGGTCGAGACGCCGGACGGCTTCAAGGACGCATACGCCAGGTTCGCGGACGGGGGATGGATCGGCGTTGCCGGCGATCCCGCCTACGGCGGCCAGGGCCTGCCGTTCGTGGTGGCCGCGCTCGCCAACGAGTTCTTCTCCTCCGCCAACATGGCGCTCGCCATGTATCCGGGCCTGACCCAGGGCGCCATCACGGCGATCACCCTGCACGGGTCCGACGCCCAAAAGGACCTCTATCTGCCGAAGCTTATGTCCGGCGAATGGTCGGGGACGATGAACCTGACCGAGCCCCAGTGCGGCACCGACCTCGGCCTGGTGCGCACCAAGGCGGTCCCCGCCGGCGACGGCAGCTACCGGATTTCCGGCACCAAGATCTTCATTTCCGCCGGCGAGCACGACCTGACCGACAACATCGTGCACCTGGTGCTTGCCCGCATCGAGGGCGCGCCGGAAGGCACCAAGGGCATCTCGCTGTTCGTGGTGCCGAAGGTGCTGCCGGAGGGCGAGGGGCTCGGCGCGCGCAACGGCGTCACCTGCGGGTCCATCGAGAGCAAGATGGGCATCCACGGCAACGCCACCTGCACGATGATCTACGAGGACGCCGTCGGCTGGCTGGTGTCGGAGGAGAACAAGGGCCTGCGCGCCATGTTCACGATGATGAACGAGGCGCGCGTCGGGGTCGGCGTGCAGGGGCTGGCGCTCGGCGAAGTCGCCGCCCAGGCCGCCGGGGCCTATGCCCGCGACCGCCGCCAGGGCCGGGCGCTGAGCGGCGCGGCCGAGCCCGGGGCGCCGGCCGATCCGATCATCGTCCACCCCGACATCCGGCGCACGCTGATGCGCGCGCGGGCGTTCACCGAGGGCGCGCGCGCCTTCGTCATGTGGGTGGCGCTCGCCAGCGACATCGCCCACCGCTCCGCCGACGCGGCCGCCCGGCAGGCGGCCGACGACCGGCTCGCGCTGCTCACCCCGATCCTGAAGGCGGTGCTCACCGATCAGGGCTTCGAGACGGCGGTGGCGAGCCAGCAGGTCTACGGCGGCCACGGCTACATCGCCGAGAACGGCGTCGAGCAGTTCGTGCGCGATGCGCGGATCGCGATGATCTACGAGGGCGCGAACGGCATCCAGGCGCTGGATCTCGTCGGGCGCAAGCTGCCGCGCGATGGCGGCCGGGCGGTGACCGCGTTCCTCGGCGAGGCGCGCCAGCTGGTGGCCGAGTGCGAGGGCGAGGCGGACCTGGCCGCGCTCGCCGCCGGTCTGTCGAAGGGGCTCGACGACCTGCAGGGCGCCACCATGTGGTTCGTCGGCAACGCCATGGCGAAGCCCGACAACGCCGGCGCCGGCGCCACCGACTACCTGCACCTGTTCGGGCTGGTGGTGTTCGGCACGCTGTGGCTGAGGATGGCGCGGGCGGCGTTGGCGCGCCGCGCCGACGGCACGGCGACGCCCGCCACCGACGCGAAGCTCGTCACCGCCCGCTTCTTCATGGAGCACATGCTGCCGGAGACCGCCCTGCGCCGGGCGCGGGTGGAGGCGGGCGCCGACACCGTGATGGCGTTGCCGGCCGACGCGTTCTGACGCATCGTTGGCAAAACCCGCCGGCGCATCCGTGCCTGAGAACGGGTGGCGCAGGGTTCGGGACACGCGCTTTGGGAGCGGGACATGAGTGATGCGTTCATCTACGACCACGTCCGCACGCCACGCGGCAAGGGCAAGGTCGACGGCTCCCTGCACGAGGTGCCCGCGGTCCGGCTGGCCGCCGGCACGCTGACGGCGCTGCGCGAGCGCAACGGGCTCGACACGGCGCTGGTCGAGGATGTCATCCTCGGCTGCGTGGATCCGATCGGCGAGGCGGGCGGCGACATCGCCCGTGCCGCCGTGTTCGTCGCCGGCTACGGCGAGAGCGTGCCCGGCGTGCAGATCAACCGCTTCTGCGCCTCCGGCCTCGACGCGGTGAACTTCGGCGCCGCCCAGGTGATGAGCGGCCAGCACCGGATGGTGGTCGCCGGCGGCGTGGAATCCATGAGCCGGATCGGCATCGGCGCCTCCGGCGGCGCCTGGCCGGTCGATCCGCAGGTGGCGCTGCCCTCCTACTTCATGCCCCAGGGCGTCTCCGCCGATCTCATCGCCACCAAGTACGGCTTCTCCCGCGACGACGTCGACGCCTACGCGGTGGAGAGCCAGAAGCGCGCGGCGCGGGCCTGGGAGGAGGGCCGGTTCGCGCGCTCCGTCGTGCCGGTCGTCGACGTCAACGGCCTGCCGATCCTGGAGCGCGACGAGCACATGCGGCCGGGGACCGACATGCAGGCGCTGGCGGCGCTGCAGCCGTCCTTCGAGATGATGGGCGAGCTCGGCGGCTTCGATGCGGTCGGCATCCAGGCCCACCCCGAGGTCGAGGCGATCCGCCACGTCCACCACGCCGGCAACTCGTCCGGCATCGTCGACGGCGCCGCGGCCGTCCTCATCGGCGACGCGGAGACCGGTGCCGCGGCGGGCCTCACGCCGCGCGCCCGCATCCGCGCCTTCGCCTCCATCGGCTCCGATCCGGCGCTGATGCTGACGGGCCCGGAGAAGGTCACCGCCAAGCTGCTGGCACGCGCCGGCATGGCGATCTCCGACATCGACCTCGTGGAGATCAACGAGGCGTTCTCCTCCGTCGTGCTGCGCTTCCAGCAGGTATTCGACCTCGATCCCGACATCGTCAACGTCAACGGCGGCGCCATCGCCATGGGCCATCCGCTGGGCGCCACCGGCGCGATGCTGCTCGGCACCGTGCTCGACGAGCTGGAGCGGCGCGACCTTTCAACGGCCCTCGTCACCCTGTGCATCGGTGCCGGCATGGGCACCGCCGCCGTGATCGAGAGGGTCTGACCATGAGCGACGCAACGCTTCCCGAAGCCGCCGGCTTTTCCCTCACCGTCGAGGACGGCATCGCGGTCCTGGTCTGGGACATGCCCGGCCGGTCGATGAACGTCTTCACCATGGAGGCGCTGGATGCGCTCGGCGCCCTCGTCGACGATCTCGCGGCGCGCGACGACGTCACCGGCGTCGTCGTCACCTCGGGCAAGGCCTCCTTCTCCGGCGGCGCCGACCTGACGGTGCTGCAGACGCTGCTCGGCGGCTATCACGCCCTCGTCGCCGAGGGCGATGCCGGCCAGGCGAACGCGCGGCTCCTGGAGGAGTCCAGCCGGATGTCGCGGATCTACCGGCGGCTGGAGACCTGCGGCAAGCCGTGGGTCTGCGCCCTCAACGGCACCGCGGCCGGCGGCGCCACCGAGCTGGCGCTCGCCTGCCACCGGCGCATCGCCGCCGACGACGAGGCGATCCGCATCTCGCTGCCGGAGGTGAAGGTCGGCCTGTTCCCGGGCGCCGGCGGCACCCAGCGCGTCATGCGGCTGGCCGAGCCCCAGGGCGGCCTCCAGTTCCTGCTGCAGGGCCGCGAGCTGTCGCCGCGCCAGGCCAAGGGCCTCGGCCTGATCGACGAGATCGTGCCCGCCGGCGAGCTCCTGGCGCGCGCTAAGGCGGCGCTCGCCGAGGGCGTCGACCCGAAGAAGCCGTGGGACAGGTCCGGCTTCAGGCCGCCCCTCGGCCGCATCTACTCGCCCCAGGGCATGCAGCTCTTCTCCGCCGCCAACGCCATCTATCGCCGCGAGACCTACGACAACTACCCGGCGGCCCGCGCCATCCTGCAGTCGGTCTACGAGGGGCTGCTGTTGCCCATCGACCAGGCGCTCAGGGTCGAATCCCGCTGGTTCGCCCACGTGCTGACGACGCGCGAGGCGGCGGTGATGATCCGCTCGCTTTTCGTCTCCATGCAGGAACTGAAGAAGGGCGCCCGCCGGCCCGACGTGGCGAAGAGCCGGCTCTCCACCGTCGGCGTCGTCGGCGCCGGCTTCATGGGCGCTGGCATCGCCTCCGTCGCCGCCCAGGCAGGGCTCTCGGTGGTGCTGATCGACCAGGATCTCGCCGCCGCCGAACGCGCCAGGGCGAAGATCGGCGAGGGGCTGGCCGACCGCGTGAAGAAGGGCCGCATGACCCAGGCGGAGGCCGAGGCGGTGCTGGCGCGGATCGCGCCGTCGGCCGACATGGCGGCGCTCGCGCCGGCCGATCTCGTCGTCGAGGCGGTGTTCGAGGACCGCGGCGTCAAGCGCCAGGTGATCGAGGCGGCGGGGGCGGTGCTCTCCGAGACCGCGGTGCTGGCCTCCAACACCTCGACGCTGCCGATCACGTCGCTGGCCAAGGACGCGGCGCGCCCCGACCGCTTCATCGGCCTGCACTTCTTCTCGCCGGTGGAGCGGATGATGCTGGTCGAGGTGATCGTCGGCGAGGAGACCGGGCCGGAGGCGCTCGCCGTCGCCCTCGACTTCGTCAAGGCGATCCGCAAGACGCCCATCGTCGTCAACGATTCCCGCGGCTTCTACGTCAACCGCTGCGTCATCCGCTATCTGACCGAAGCCCACCTGATGCTGATGGAGGGGGTGCCGGCGCCGATGATCGAGACGGTCGCCCGCATGGCCGGCATGCCGGTCGGGCCGCTGGCGCTCACCGACGAGGTGGCGATCGATCTCGTCCACCGCATCCTCAAGGCGTCGAAGGCGGACCTCGGCGACGGCGCCGTCGATCCCGCCCAGGACCGGCTGATCTCGGCGATGGTGGAGACCCACGGCCGGCTCGGCCGCAAGAACGGCAAGGGCTTCTACGACTATCTGGACGGCGGCAAGAAGCGGCTCTGGCCCGACCTCGGCACCATCACGGGGCCGTCCGTCCCCGCCGACGACATCTCCGTCGAGACGCTGAAGACGCGGCTGCTGGCGATCCAGGCGCTGGAGGCGATCCGCTGCCTGGAGGAGGGAGTGGTCACCGACGTGCGCGAGGCCGACGTCGGCTCGATCCTCGGCTACGGCTTCGCGCCGTTCACCGGCGGCACGCTGTCCTACGTGGACGGGATTGGCGCGGGGGCGTTTCTTGAGGAGTGCCGCGACCTGGAGGCGACGTTCGGGGAGCGTTTCGCGGCGCCGGCCCTTCTGGTGGAAATGGCCGAGAAGGGCGAGACCTTCTACGGACGCTTCGCCCCGCCGGCCGACCGCGCCGCCTGAGCAGGCGTTCGGAGCCGGTCCGTCTGGACGACGCCCGTCAGCCGGCGATCGCGTCGGCCGGCTCGAGCCCGAGCAGGATGCGGATCGGCCGGAACGAGCGCCGGTGATGGATGGTCGGGCCGAACGAGGCGAGCGCCTCCTGGTGGTGCCGGGTGCCGTAGCCCTTGTGCCGCTCGAAGCCGTAGTCCGGGAAGGACAGCGCCATGTGCTGCATGAGCCGGTCGCGGGTCACCTTGGCGACGATCGAGGCGGCGGCGATGGCGGCGGACTTGGCGTCCCCGTCGACGATCGCCTCGCCCTCGCAGGCAAGCCCCTTCGGCACGTCCTTGCCGTCGATGAGGGCGAGCCGCGGCCGCTCGCACAGCCCCGCCACCGCGCGGGTCATCGCCCACAGGGTGGCGCCGCGGATGTTCATGGCGTCGATGCGGCTGCAGGAGGCCACCACCACCGACACGTCGGCGCGGGCGACGATCTGGGCGTAGAGCTCGTGGCGCGCCTCGGCCGACAGCACCTTGGAATCGGCGACGCCCGCGACGCTCACGCCGCTCGGAAAGGTCACCGCGGCGGCGACGACCGGCCCGGCCCACGGGCCGCGCCCGGCCTCGTCGACGCCGCACACCGGGCCGCCGGCGCGCCTGCGGGCGGCGCGGTCGAAGGCGGGGTTCGGATAGATCGACGGGGTCCTGGACGGGGCGGCGGCGGGCATCGCTTCCAACGGGGCTGATTCGCGGGTGACCCCTATCCTGCCCGTCTTGGCCGGCGGCGAAAACCCGCCCCCGCCTTATCGCAATCCGCCCCTCGACAGGCGGCGCGCCCGTGCCCGCCGATCGCGGCTGCCCGTCAGAACAGGCTGAGCTGGCGTCCGTCGCCGAGCGGCCGCACGAACAGGTCGGTGCGCAGCCGCGCCTTCGAGGTGTTCAGCCTGTTGCGCTTCGCCGCGAGCTCGAAGCGGCGGCCGAGGGTCCAGGCGTAGGGGCCTTCGCCCTTCATCCGCTTGCCGAAGGTGGCGTCGTAGTCCTTGCCGCCGCGCATCGCCCGCAGGATCGACAGCACCCGCCGGTAGCGGTCGGGATAGTGCCGCAGCAGCCAGTCCTTGAAGACGTCGGACACCTCCAGCGGCAGGCGCAGCAGCACGTAGCCGGCCTCCCGGGCGCCGGCCGCCGACACGCGCTCCAGGATCGTCTCGATCTCCGCGTCGTTGAGGGCGGGGATCACCGGGGCGACCATCACGCTGGTCGGGATGCCGGCGGCGGCGAGCTGCTCGATGGTGTCGAGGCGCTTCTGGGGCGTGGCGGCGCGGGGCTCCATCGCCCGCGCCAGCTTGCGGTCGAGCGTGGTGACCGAGATCGCCACCTTGACCAGCCCGCGCTCGGCCATCCGCTGCAGGATGTCGATGTCGCGCAGCACCAGCGCCGACTTGGTGACGATGCCGACGGGATGGTTGGTGCGCTCCAGCACCTCCAGGATTTCCCGGGTGATCTTGTAGTCGCGCTCGATCGGCTGGTACGGGTCGGTGTTGGTGCCGAGCGCGATGGTCTTCGGCTGATAGCGCGGGTTGGACAGCTCGCGTTCCAGCACGGCCGCGGCCCCCGGCTTGGCGGTCAGCCGCGTCTCGAAGTCCAGCCCCGGCGACAGCCCCATGTAGGCGTGGGAGGGCCGGGCGAAGCAGTAGACGCAGCCGTGCTCGCAGCCCCGGTAGGGGTTGATGGAGCGGTCGAAGCCGATGTCGGGCGACTCGTTGCGGGTGATCACGGTGCGCGGCGTCTCCAGCCGGACCTCGGTCTTCAGGGCCGGCAGCTCGCCGAGCCCTTCCCAGCCGTCGTCGACCGTCTCGATCGCCGTCCTTTCGAACCGGCCGGCCGGATTGACCGCCGCTCCGCGGCCGCGCCGGCGATGTTCGTCGAGGCGCGCGCCGAACGGCGCCGGCTGGCCGGTCTCGTCGATGAGCGGCGGCGGCGCCGCGCGGTCCGAGGTCAGAGGCTGTCGCAAAGGGGCATTCATGACGCCACCTCTCCGGTTGGGTCGCGGCGGCTCGGAAGACCGGGTGAGGCGGCCGAGGCGCGGCGCGACTGTGTTTGATCTCGTTTTGTTCTCATGTTCCGTTCGGCCCGTCACGCACATGCCGGGCAGGGGGAACGTGGGAGCCGGTCAGGAACAATACAAGAACAAACGCGCCGCGCAAGGCAAATGTTCCGCCTCAGGCGCCAGGGGCCACGCGTCGCTGGCCGTCTCTTCGGCAATGTGCGCGACGTGAATGCAGGCATGCGCAATTTTTGGACGCAACGCGCTCGCCTTGTGCGCCGCAACATGCTATGCACTAGGAATGCTGAGCGTCATTGTTCCGACACATAATAACGAATTCGCGCTCGCCCGCTGCCTTGCGGCCCTCGTTCCCGGCGCCGTCGAAGGCGTGGTTGCCGAGGTGATCGTCGCTGACCGGCAGTCCGAAGACGGCACCGGCAAGGTCGCCGACGCGGCGGGGTGCCGCCTGATCAGCCTCGACGAACCACGGGACGAGCGGGTCGCCGCGGCGCTGGCCGCCGTCGAGCGCGGCCGCTGGGTTCTCGTGCTGGAGCCGACCGTGGCGCTGGAGCCGGGCTGGCAGCGCGAGGTGTCGGCGTTCGTCGATGCTGCGGAGCGCTCGGGCAGCGCGAGCGAGCGCACCGCGGTCTTCCGCTTCGCCTTCGACGAGTTCGTCCGCCCGCGCCGCATCTCCCAGGCCGTGGTCTCGCTGCGGTCGCACATTCTCGGCCTGCCGGTGCCGGAGCAGGGGCTGCTCGCCACCCGCACCGCCCTGGCGAAGGCGCTCGACGACGAGCGCCATGCGCCGTCGCTGGACGCGGCCATCTCCTGGCGCCGCCTCTGCGTGCTCCGCTCCCGGGCCCTCGTTCACCCCTGAGCGGCCTTCCTCCCGCCTGACCTCCTCCTGCCGCACCATCCGCCGCCGGCGCGCCCGCGCGCGATGCGCCGGCGTGGCTCGTCCGCAACCGGCGATCCTCAGGCCGAGCGGCCCGCGCCCTCCCGGGCGCCGCGGCGCATGGTCTCCGACAGGCGCGGCATGATCTCCACGAAGTTGCAGGGCGTGTGGCGATAGTCGAACTGGGCCTTCAGGATGTGGTCCCAGGCATCCCGGCATGCCCCCGGCGATCCCGGCAGCACGAACACGAAGGTCGCGTTGATCAGGCCGGCGGTGGCGCGCGACTGGATCGTCGAGGTGCCGATGGTGTCGGCGGAGATCCGGTGAAACAGCGCCGAGAATCCATCCATGTGCTTGTCGAACATGGGGCTCACGGCTTCCGGCGTGACGTCGCGCCCGGTGAAGCCCGTGCCGCCGGTCGTGATCACCGCGTCGATCGCCGGATCGGTCGTCCATTTGCGCACGTGCCCCCGGATGGCGGCGATGTCGTCGCTGCAGATCGCGCGGTCGGCGAGCCAGTGGCCCGAATCCGCGATGCGCCCGGCCAGCGTGTCGCCGGACCGATCGTTTTCGGCCGTCCGCGTGTCGGAAACCGTGAGAACGGCGATGGACACGGGGATGAAGGTTCGTGTCTCGTCGAGATGGGGCATGGTCGGATCTCCAAACGAAGAACTATCATGGCGACCATGACGATTGGCGTGGCTGTCCACAAGCGCGCCGGGGTGGGGGAAAGTGCGTCGTGACTGATGCGTTGGATTTGTACTGTGAGCGCACCGGCACCAGCTTCTGGGCGGAACCGCTCAACGCCGTCAGCAACGTCGTTTTCATCTTCGCCGCGATTCTCATCGTCCGCGAATGGAGCCGCAACCGGCACGACTGGCCGATTCTGGGCCTCGCCCTTCTGACGGCGGCGATCGGAATCGGCTCGTTTCTCTTCCACACGGTGGCCACCCAATGGGCCGCGATCGCCGACACCGCCCCGATCGCGCTGTTTATCCTCTGCTATTTCTTCCTGGCCATGCGCCGCTTCGTGCGGCTGTCCATCGTCCGTGCCCTGGCGGCGACGGCGGTCTATGTGGCCGCCAGCGTCGCCGTGGTTCCGTTCCTCTCCCTCATCTTCGGCGGATCGGCCGCCTACCTTCCGGCGCTGTTCGCGCTGGTGGGCGTCGGGGCGTTTCTGGCGAGCCGCGGCGATCCCCATGCCCCGGGCCTGCTGGTGGCCGGTGCGCTGTTCGCCGCGTCGGTGTCGTTCCGGGTGATCGACGAGCCGATTTGCGCCGCCTTCCCGATCGGCACGCATTTCATCTGGCACTTTCTCAACGCGACCGTGCTCTATGTCGTCATGGACACGGCCCTCGACCGACCCACCCTCCGCCGTTCCGTTTGAACAGGCCGCGTCATTTGGGCTAGGTCAGTCGCGACGGGCGATCACGCGGGTCCGCCGCCGGGCAGGGCCCGAGGCCGTATGGAGCACACATGTCGCAGATGAAGCCGACGAGCGAGACACTGGACGAGGCGGCGCTGAAGTATCACCGCCTGCCGCGCCCGGGAAAGTTCGAGATCCAGCCGATCAAGCCGCTCGGCACCCAGCGCGACCTGTCGCTCGCCTATTCGCCCGGCGTGGCGGCCCCGTGCCTGGAGATCGCCAAGGACCCGACGGCGGCGCTCGACTACACCTCGCGCGGCAACCTCGTCGCCGTCATCTCCAACGGCACCGCCGTGCTCGGGCTCGGCGCCATCGGCGCGCTCGCCGGCAAGCCGGTGATGGAGGGCAAGGCGGTCCTCTTCAAGAAGTTCGCCAACATCGACGTCTTCGACATCGAGGTCGAAGAGCGCGACATCGACAAGTTCTGCGACGTGGTCGCCGCCATCGAGCCGACCTTCGGCGGCATCAACCTCGAGGACATCCGCGGCCCGGACTGCTTCGAGATCGAGGACAAGCTGAAGGCCCGGATGAAGATCCCGGTCTTCCACGACGACCAGCACGGCACCGCCATCATCGTCGCCGCCGCCACGACCAACGGCCTGGCGCTGGCCGGCAAGAAGATCGAGGACGTGAAGATCGTCTGCTCGGGCGCCGGCGCCGCGGCGCTCGCCTGCCTCAACCTCCTGGTCTCGCTCGGCGCCGACCGGCGCAACATCTGGGTCTGCGACATCGACGGCGTCGTCTACGAGGGCCGCGAGGCGAGCATGGACCGCTGGAAGGCCGTCTATGCCCAGCCGACGGACAAGCGCACCCTCGACGAGGTCATCGACGGCGCCGACATGTTCCTCGGCCTGTCGGTCGGCGGCATCCTGAAGCCGGAGATGGTGGCGCGCATGGGCGACCAGCCGCTGGTGCTGGCGCTCGCCAACCCGACCCCGGAGATCATGCCGGAGCTCGCCCGCGCGGCGCGGCCCGACGCGATGATCTGCACCGGCCGGTCCGATTTCCCGAACCAGGTCAACAACGTCCTCTGCTTCCCCTACCTCTTCCGTGGCGCCCTCGACGTGGGCGCGACGGCCATCAACGAGGAGATGAAGCGCGCCGCCGTGCGTGCCATCGCCGACCTCGCCAAGGAGGAGCCGTCGGAAGTCGTCGCCAAGGCCTATGGCGGCGAGACCCGCATCTTCGGGCGCGACTACCTGATCCCGTCGCCGTTCGATCCGCGGCTGATCCTGCGGATCGCGCCGGCGGTCGCCCGGGCGGCCATGGAAACGGGCGTCGCGGTGCGGCCGATCGAGGACTTCGATGCCTACAACGACCGGCTGACGCGCTTCGTCTTCAAGACCGGCGTTCTCATGAAGCCGCTGTTCGCCGAGGCGAAGACGCGCAAGCAGCGCATCATCTACGCCGAGGGCGAGGACGAGCGGGTGCTGCGCGCCGCCCAGATCATCAAGGAGGAGGGGCTCGCCGAGCCGATCCTCATCGGCCGGCCGAAGGTGATCGAATCCCGCGCCGAGCGGCACGGCCTGAAGCTGCGCCCGGGCGAGACCATCGAGGTCATCAATCCCGAGGACGATCCGCGCTTCCGCGACTATTCCGATCTCTACTTCAGCCTGGTCGGCCGCCACGGGGTGACGCCGGACGCCGCCCGCACCGCGGTGCGCTCCAACACCACGGTCATCGGCGCGCTCGCGGTGAAGCGGGGCGAGGCCGACGCGCTGATCTGCGGCCTGGAGGGGCGCTTCGACGACTATCTCACCCACGTCCAGGGCATCATCGGCTGCTCGCCGGGCGTCCACGCCTTCGCGGCGCTGTCGATCCTGATCGGCCAGACCGGCACCTATTTCCTGGTCGACACTGCCGTCACCGACGATCCGAGCGCGGCGGAGATCGCCGAGATGACCCGGCTGGCCGCACGCCAGGTCCGCCGCTTCGGCACGACGCCGAAGGCGGCGCTGCTGTCCCACTCCAACTTCGGCTCCCGCGACAGCGCCTCCGCCCGCAAGATGCGCGAGGCCGCCGAGATCCTCTGGCGCACGGTGCCGGATCTCGAGGTCGACGGCGAAATGAACGGCGAGGACGCGCTGTCCGAACTGGTGCGGGGCCGCTCCATGCCCACCAGCAAGCTCACCGGCGAGGCGAACCTCCTGGTATTCCCGAACCTCGATTCGGCGAACATCGCCATGACGCTCCTGAAGGAGATGACCCAGGCGCTGCACATCGGCCCGCTGCTGCTGGGCGCCGCCCAGCCGGCCTACATCGTCTCGCGCTCGACGACGGCGCGGGGCGTCGTCAACATGACGGCGGTGGCGGCGGTGGAAGCGGCCAGCCGGTCGGAGACCGTCGTCGCGGCGACGGCGGCGACGTGAGAGCCGCGCGCCGCACGGACTGACCTGCGCGCGCCACGCTGGTCGCGCGCAGAATCGCGCAGAAAAGCGCAGCAACGCGCAGGCCTATCGGGCGCTGCGCGCGCTCAGGCGACGCCGGAGCGCAGCAGGTCGTGCAGGTGGATGATGCCCACCGGGCGCGCGCCCTCGACCACGAAAAGCGCGGTGATCTGCGAGGCGTTGAGGCGCTCCAGGACGGTGCCCGCGAGCTCGCCCGGCTCGGCCGTCTTCGGGCCGCGGCTCATGACGTCGTCGACGCTCTTTTCCAGCAAATCCGGGCCGAGATTGCGGCGCAGGTCGCCGTCGGTGATGATGCCGATCAGGTGGCCGACGTCGTTGGTGATGCCCAGCGTGCCGAAGCCCTTGCCGGTCATCAGCACGATCGCCTCGCTCATCGTCGTTCCCGACGCCGCCAGCGGCACGTTGGCGCCCTGGTGCATGACGTCGCGCACGTGCTGCAGCCGGGCCCCCAGCTTGCCGCCCGGGTGGAACACCTTGAAGTCCTGGGCGGTGAAGCCGCGCGCCTCCAGCAGCGCCACGGCGAGTGCGTCGCCGAGCGCCAGCATGAGCAGCGTCGAGGTGGTCGGCGCGAGGCCGTGCGGGCAGGCCTCGGCCACCTTCGGCAGTTCCAGCGACACGGTGGCGGCGCGGCCGAGCGCCGAGCGCCGGCTCGACGTCATCGCGATGATCGGCACGCGGAAGCGCCGCGCGTAGGCGACGATGGTCGCGAATTCCTTGGTCTCGCCGGACCACGACAGCGCGATGATGACGTCTTCCTCGGTGATCATCCCGAGGTCGCCGTGGCTCGCCTCCGCCGCATGGACGAAATGGGCGGGCGTGCCGGTCGAGGCGAGGGTGGCGGAGATCTTCGAGCCGATGTGGCCGCTCTTGCCGACGCCGGTGACGATGACGCGGCCCTTGCCGGCGCGGATCGTCTCGATCGCCTTCACGAAGTCGGCGCCGAGGCCGTTGCCGATCGCGGCCTTGAGGCTGGCCAGCCCCTCGATCTCCGTGTCCAGCGTGCGCGTCGCCGAAGCAAGCCAGTCGGTGGCATTCGTGCTCGACGGGGCGGTCGTGGAGGATGCGGGAGCCGGGGTCGTCATGGGCCTGTCGGTATCTTTCGCAAAGGGTGGCTGCCGATGGCCACTCATAGTCCCGCCAGCGGCGCGAATAAAGGGCACTTGCCCGATGGTCCCCGCCAAAGCCGGCGACACGATGTCGGCCGCCGGTCGTCCCGAAGCGGCGGAGGCCACGCTTTCTTAACCCTGTTGTGGTTACCAGATCACTGGCTCTATCCGGCGCGACACCCCTGGTCCGCGACGGTTCGGGCCCCACTTACCAGCCCCGGGAGCGTTTCGCGGCCGGAGCGGAGTGGAACGCGACAGAGCGGTTCCCGTTGAGATCGCAGCGATCCGGATGGGAGGGCGCGCTTGAGGGTTTGACTCCGAAGCCGTTTCGCATCGGTCGGTGGACCGTCCGGAAACGGGCTTTCAATACGTATCCCGCTGCATTTGCCGCAAGGAGCGAGGATCGCTCGTCGCGGCGGATGCGACAGACAGCAGCAAGCCGGTTCGACGAGGAAACGCCATGGCGATCAGATCCGCTCGATTTTCTGGACACCCGGTCCTGGCCGCGGCCGGCACGCTGCTGCTGGCCAGCCTGACGCTGGCCGCGCCCGCCGCCGCGTCCTTCCAGTCCTGCGTCCAGTCGATGTGGCCGGCGGCCCGCTCGGCCGGCGTGTCGCAGGCGACCTTCACCCAGGCCACCTCCCGGCTGACGGCGGATCCGGACACCGTCCGGCTGATGAGCAAGCAGTCGGAATTCGTGAAGCCGATCTGGGACTATCTCGATTCCGCCGTCTCCTCCTCGCGCATCTCCACCGGCCGGGAGATGCGCCAGAAGTACGCCACCCAGCTTGCCGCCATCGAGCGGCGCTACGGCGTGGAGTCGCAGGTGGTGCTGTCCGTCTGGGGCGTGGAGACCAGCTACGGCAGCTACATGGGCAAGCACAACGCGATCCGCGCGCTGGCGACGCTCGCCTGCGATGCGCCCGACCGGCGCGACTACTGGCGCACGGAGTTCGTGACGGCGCTGCAGATCGTGCAGGCGGGCCACGTGTCGGCGGCGAACATGGAAAGCTCCTGGGCCGGCGCCATGGGCCACACCCAGTTCATGCCGTCGAGCTGGCGCCAGCATTCCGCCGACTACGAAGGCGACGGCAAGAACGACATCTGGACGAACGTGCCCGACGCGCTGGCGTCGACCGCCAAGTATCTCCACGACTTCGGCTGGGAGACCGGCAAGACCTGGGGCTATGAGGTCGACCTGCCGCGCGGCTTCGACTATTCGCTCGCCGACGAGGAAACCTGGCGCACGCTGTCGCAGTGGCGCCGGATGGGCATCACGCGCACGCGCGGCCGCGAGTTTCCGCGCGGCAGCGACAAGGCGTTCCTGCTGCTGCCGGCGGGCGCCAACGGCCCGGCCTTCCTGATGCTGAAGAACTTCGAGGTCATCAAGCGCTACAACAACGCGACGTCGTACGCGCTCGCCGTCGGCCATCTCGCCGACCGCATCATCGGCGCCGGGCCGATCGAGAAGTCGTGGCCGCGCAACGATCCGCCGCTGTCGCGCGACCAGGTCCGCCAGATGCAGACGCTGCTGTCGTCCAAGGGCTTCTCCACCGGCGGCGTCGACGGCAAGATCGGTCCGATGACCCGCTCCGCCATCCGCGACTACCAGAAGCGGAACCGCCAGGTCGCCGACGGCTACGCCTCCGCCAGCCTGCTGCAGGAACTGCAGCGGTAGGGGGTGCGGCGGGGCAGTCGGCGAGGGCGCTCGTCAGCAGATGCTTGCGCCCTGGCTTTCAGGCAGCGCTTCGATGGGCGTCATCGCGGCCATCAGTTGACGCTCGGCGTCGTCCAGCTGTCGATCGACCGGGCCGGGGCCCTCGGCCAGGACCTTCTTTCTGAACGTGTCCCAGTCGAAGTGATGCCCGGGGTCCGACCGTCGCTGGGGGTCGAGCTTGGCGTGTGAGACAACGTCGATCAGGTTCGGATATTTCGCCCAGCAGTAGCGTACGATCTCGGCGGTCATATCCAGCTGCCACATCGAAAAGGCATCGGTCGGCTTGATCGAATTGACGACCTCGATGCCGAGCGACCAGTGGTTCACATGGGTCTGCCCGCCGTTGATGTCGTCGTGCGAGACGGCATTCCGCACATGCCATGCCGCCTTCGTCTCCGGAATGCAGGCCCAGCAGAACTTGCCGTGGGCAGCTTCGTCCTCATCCGGGACGAGCCAATGGAAACTCGCCGCGCCATCCCTGATGACGGACACAGCGCCTTCGGATGACGAGCCGGCAGTGGCATGGATCACGATCGCGCGGATCCCCTCGATCGGATCGACGGACCGGATCGTGCTCGTTCCCCAATAATCCCGAATGCCGGGGTACCATCGCTCGTTGAGCGGGAAGGGGTCCGGACGTCGGTTGCGCGGGAGCTTGAAGTGGTAGGTCTTGGGCTCGGCCATCTGACATTCTCCTGGGCGGGAACGAATGGGCGCGGCCGAGGAGGCCCCTCAACCGCTCGCGACACGCGATCAGGAAAACACAACCAAAAGAAAAACGAAATAATTAAATGCTCGCAAAAAGTGCATAAGCAGTCGAGCGGAACGTACCCTGTCCACACCGTGCGGGGTGAATCGCGGGGTCGGAATCCCAGGTCGGAAATGTCGGATGCCCGCAGTGCTCGCGGACGACTGTGCGATGCCTGTCTACCTCTCCGCCAGCGCGAGCTTCGCGCCCAGCCCGACGAAGGCGGCGGCGAAGGTTCGGCGCATCCAGGTCATGACGCGCGGACGGCTGATGACATGGTTTCGGAGTGCTGCGGCGAACACGCCGTAGACGACGAAGACCGCAAAGGTCAGGCCCATGAAGACGCCGCTCATCTCCAGCATGCGGGCAAGCGCGTGCGGCTCGCCGGGCGTCACGAACTGGGGCAGGAACGCGAAGAAGAAGATCGAGAGCTTCGGGTTCAGCACGTTGATCAGGATCGCCTGGACGATGGTGCGCCGGGCCGAGCGCGGTGCGACCTCGGTCTCCACCCTGAGCGCACCCGTCTCCTTCAGCGTCTGCCACGCCATGAACAGCAGATAGGCGACGCCTAGATATTTCAGCGTCTGGAAGGCGAGCGCGCTGGTGTGGAGGAGGGCGGCCAGCCCCGTAATCGCGGCCGCCATGTGGGGGATGATCCCGAGCGTGCAGCCAAACGCCGCAATGATGCTGGCCTTGGTCCCGCGCGACAGCCCGGCGGCCAGCGTGAACAGAACGCCGGTGCCCGGGGCCACGACGACGATGAGGGTGGTGATCAGGAAATCGAGGCTCATCCCGGTCGGCTCCAAAGCACGTTGCAGGCAGAAGGGGACTCGGGTCCCCAACGGGAAACGCGACAACACGAAAGCCCGCAGCCGGCCTCTCGGACGCGAGGCGGGAGCGGTTGCCGCGGCGGCGCGGTTCGCGATCCGCGTGGCTGATCGGCGGATCATTCCACCGGGACGCCGTCCGGTCCAGCGCCTGGCGGCACATCGCGCGTCCGTCTGCTAGCTTTCAGCAGGGCAGGACGCGGAGGGACCCATGCCGACGGCGCATTACGATGGAACGGACGTCTCCTACCGGGTCGACGGATCGGGCCCCGGGCTGGTGCTGGTCCACGGCACCGGCGGCAACGGAGAGCTGAATTTCGGCCAGCTGGTGCCCCGGCTCGCGCAGCGCTTCACGGTGGTCCGACCGGACTATTCCGGCTCCGGAGAGACGGCCGATCCCGGCGGCGCCCTGACCACGGGGCGGCTGGCGGCGGACGTGATGGCGGCCGCGGATGCCGCCGGGCTGGAGCGCTTCGACATCGCCGGGTTCTCGCTCGGAGCCCCGGTCGCCATCGAACTCGCCGCCCGGCATCCTGAGCGCGTCCGTCGGATGGTGCTGCTGGCGGGGTTCGCCCGGGCGGACGACGCGCGCATGCAGCTCCAGTTCCGCCTCTGGCGCGATCTGGCGAGCCGCGACCCGGGCCTTCAGACCCGGCTTCAATGGTTGACCGGATACAGCCCCGCCTTCGTCGCCGGGCTAGCGCCCGAGGCGGTGGAGGAGGCGATCGCGACGGCGGTGCGCATCCGCCGCTGGGACGGCTTCGTCCGCCAGGTGGAGCTCGATCTCGTCCTCGACGTGCGCGAAGCGGCGCGGGCGATCCGCTGTCCGACGCTCTCCATCGGCTGCCGGCTCGACCACATCGTGCCGCCGGCACATGCCCGGGAACTGGTGGACCTCATTCCCGGCGCGCGCTATGCGGAGATCGAGAGCGGTCACGTTGCCCCGGTCGAGCAGCCCGACGCGGTCCTCGAACTGCTGGAAGCGTTCCTCGACGGATGACGGTTGCAGCCGCTCCCCCGCATACGAAAACGGCGCCCCGACCGTCTGGCCGGGGCGCCGCATCGTCGAGGCCGGATGCGCCGGGTCAGAGCTTGACGCAGACGTTCCGGAGCTCGGTGTAGAATTCCAGGGAGTGGACGCCACCCTCGCGGCCGATGCCGGAGCTCTTGGAGCCGCCGAAAGCCGTGCGCAGGTCGCGCAGGAACCAGCAGTTCACCCAGGTGATGCCGGCATCCACCTGCTTGGCGACGCGGTGGGCGCGCGACAGATCCTGGGTCCAGATGGAGGTGGCGAGCCCGTAGGGGCTGGCGTTGGCGAGCGCGATCGCCTCCTCCTCGGTGTCGAACGGGGTGAGGTGGGCGCACGGGCCGAAGATCTCGTCGGTGATCACGGCAGAGGATTCCGGCAGGCCGGTCCAGACCGTCGGCTCGACCCAGTAGCCGTTCTCGAAGCCCGGAACGGTCGGCTTGCCGCCGCCGGCCAGCACCGTCGCCCCCTCGGCCTTCGCCTTCTCGTAGTAGGAGAGCACCTTGCGCTGGTGTTCGGCGGAGATGGTCGGGCCCATGTTCGTCGTCTTGGCGAACGGATCGCCGAACGCGTAGCCCCTGGCGGTCTCGGCGAGCGCTTCCGCAACCCTGTCGAAGATGCCGCGCTGGACGTAGACACGTTCGGTGCCGAGGCAGACCTGGCCGGTGTTGGCGAAGCAGGAGCGGCCGAGGCCCTCGATGGTCTTGGCGAGATCGGCGTCGTCGAAGACGAGGGCCGGGTTCTTGCCGCCGAGTTCCAGCGACACCGGGCGCACGCCCCTGGAGGCCGCCGCCATGATCGCCTCGCCGGTCTTCGTCTCGCCGGTGAAGGTGATGGCGTCGACACCCGGGTGGGTGGTCAGGAACTCGCCGGCGCTGCCGGGGCCGAAGCCGTGCACCACGTTGTAGACGCCTTCCGGAATGCCGACGGCGTTCATGACCTCGCCCAGCAGCGTCGCAGTCGATGGCGTCTCTTCCGACGGCTTCACCACGACGGTGTTGCCGCAAGCGAGCGCCGGGGCGACCTTCCAGGTCATCAGAAGCAGCGGCAGGTTCCACGGGCAGACGACGCCGATGACGCCGCGCGGCATCCGGAGCGCGTAGTTGAGCGCGCCGGCGCCGTCGGGCGTCGCCATCTCGAAGGTCTCGGTGCCGATGGTGGTGATCTGGTCGGCGAAGACCGCGAAGTTGGCCGCGCCGCGCGGAATGTCGACGTGGCTGGCCAGCGAGGCCGGCTTGCCAGTGTCGCGGATCTCGGCGGCCAGGAACTCGTCGAAGCGGGCGGTGATGCCATCCACGAGCTTGCGCAGCAGCGTCACCCGCTCCGGCACGCTCATCCGGCCCCACGGACCGTTGAGCGCCTTGCGGGCGGCGCCGACGGCGCGGTCCACGTCGTCGGCGGTCGCTTCCGTGACCAGCGAGACGACCTCGCCGGTGGCCGGATAGCGGTTCTCGAAGGTGCTGCCGCCGCCGTCGACGAACTGGCCGCCGATGAAGTTGGGCACGCGGGGCAGGCTGGCGGTCGCCGTTCCGGCGGCAGGGCGGGGGGCTTCGTTCATCAGGTCAGCTCCGGGTCGGCGAAGGTGAGGTGTTCCCACATGCGTTCGAAGATCAGGCCGGCCTTGGTGGCGCGGGCCCTGGCGGCCTCAAGCGTGATGGTGGGGGCGGTGTCGGCGAGCCCGGCCTTCAGGGCCTCCAGCTCGACGCGGCAGCAGTCTTCCAGGTACCAGGCGAGGACGACGGCCTCGATCAGGCTCTCGCCCGCGGTGACGGCACCGTTGCCGCGCATGAGCACGCCGGCGTTGGTGCCCATCGTCTCGACGACGCCGCGGGCCTTCTCGTCGTCGCGGATGAGTTGGATGTCGTTCCACAGCGGCGCGCCGGGCGCGAAGTAGGTGCCGAAGCCGTGCCGTGGCTTCGGCGAGCGGGCAAGCGCCGCCAGCGCCATCACGTTCGGCCCCATGAAGCGCACGACGCCGCCGGCCTCCGGCCGGTTGCGGTAGATGTGCTGATGGATGCGCACCTCGCCGAGCACGCCCTCCGGCAGCGGCCCGTCGACCGGCACGCGGGTGCACGCCTCGCCGACCTCTATAAGGCCCATCGGCCGTGCCGGGCAGACCAGGAAGCTGTCTGCGTCGAGCCGCGCGGAGCAGTGGCCGTAGGCATGGACGAGGCCGTGGCGGCCCAGCGCGCGGGAAGCGACGCGGACGAGCCGGGCCGCTTCGGTTTCGGTTGTCATCGTGTGCTGTCTCACCTGTCGTTCGGAACAATCAGTCGCCGAAGGCGGCGATGCGCGGCTTGGCGCCCCACTGGCAGAAGCCGACGGGCTCGAAGGCGAACTGCCGGTCGCGCCACATGGGCTCGTCGTGGATCTCGCAGACGCCGGTGGAATATTCGAAGGTCATCCCGTCGGGGCCGGAGAAGTAGAGGAACTGGGCCGACGAGGTCGGATGCCGGCCGGGACCGAAGGTGATGTTGATCTGGCGGTCCCGCAGCAAGTTGAGGGAGCGCTGGATGTCGTCGGTCGCTTCCACCTGGTGGTTGATGTGCTGGATGCCGGGCTTGTGGAACGGGAACAGCGCGATCGAGTGGTGGATCGCGCCGAGCCGCATCAGCGGCGCATCGCCGATCCGGTCGGAGACGCGGGCGTTGCAGACGGTGGTCCAGAACTTCTCGTCGCGGGCGGCGTCCGTGGTGCACAGCCCGACGTGGCTGAAGCCGGTGATGCCGGCGTCGCGGGTGCCGTGATAGCGCTGGGCCGACTGGTCCGGCCGCACCACCAGCTCGATCCCGTTGCCGGTCGGGTCGGTGAAGCGGATGAACTCGCGGACGTGGCGGACCGCGCATTCCTCCGCCGTGCCGGCGTGGACCGGGTGGCCGAGCCGTTCCAGGGTCGCGGCTGCGGCCTGCAGCTCGGAGGTGCCCGCCACTTCGAAGGCGGTGACCTGCTCGTCGGGATCGCCGTCGAAATAGCAGAGCGTGTGGGAGCGGCTGTCCGACTTGAAGTGGACCGACCCGCGCTGGCGCTCGGCCACTTCGAGGCCGAGGATGTTCACGGCAAACCACTCCGCGCCTTCGATGTCGCGGGTGCCGAGGCGGCAGTAGACGACGTCCTTGAGCTCGATCATCGGAAATCCTCCTTGGATCTCTGCATCGGCCGCGCCGTTGGGGCCGCGGTTCGATCGGTTGCTTGCGTCCGGCACTCCGCCGCCGGCGGAGCCGTCCGGGCGGCGGACCTAAAGGTTGTCTCCCAGAAACTCCGGCTGGGTGGTCGGGGATCCCCAGGCGCAATGGGACGACGGCGCGGCGGGGAACTGCCGGGGAACGCGGCCGTCCAGCGCGGCGCCGCGATCCATCTCGGTCGAATATGAGAACAGGAGCCCGGCGGGGCCACGGGTGGTGACGAACTTCTTGCCCGAGGTCGGCTGGCGGCCGGGGCCGTGCACGATCGGCAGCTGCAGGCCCTGGAAGAAGTAGAAGTTCTGCATCACGTTGTTCATGCCCTCCACGGCGAAGTCGATGCCGAGGAGGCCGTCGTTAGCGGAGGGATAGAGAACGATGCGGTGGTGGGCATCGTCGAGGCGCAGGAAGGCCGCGTCGCCGGCCCAGTCGGAAACCGCAAGCCCGACGGCGCGGGTCCAGAAGGCTTCGTTGGCGGCGATGTCGCGGCAGGCGAGGGACACCGACGACAGCTCGACGATGCCGGCATCGCGCGGTCCGTGGTACCGCCATCCCGAGGTCAGCGGCCGCCAGACGAACTCCACGACGGTGCCGTTCGGGGCGCGGGTGGCGATGCCGCGCTTGATCTTGCGGGCGGCGCAGTCGGCGTCGTCGAGAGAGTGGACCGGGAAACCGGCGCCCTCCAGGCGACCGGCGACGGTCGCGAGATCCGCCTCGTTGGCGACGGTCAGGGCGATGGCGTTTTCGTCGCCGGCCTCGGTGAAGCAGACGGAATAGCCGCGGGCATCGGAGCGGAAATAGGCGCGGCCGTTGTCGGCGCCCGCCGGCTCAAGCCCGAGGGTGTCGCGCGCGAAGGCAGCCGGCGCGGCCAGCCCGTCGACCGCGACGCGGACATAGCGCAGGTCCCGAAAAGTCACCGTCTCCGACATCCCCGTCCTCCCGAGATTGCTTGGCATTGGGCGGCCGCACACCGGGTGCGCGGCCGCCGGTCGACCGATCAGTTCTTGATCTTGTCCGCTTCCGCCTCGAGCTCGACGAGCATCGGGGACTTCTCGCGCCACGTCACGTACCACTCGTCGATGGCAGGTCCGAAGAAGGCGCGGTCGACGGTGATCACCGGCACGTCGGTGCCCTTCAGCTTCGCCAGGTAGTCCGCATCGATGCCTTCGTAGGAGGCGACCAGCTCGTCGAGGTACTTGTCGAAGGCGGCTTCGATCTTGGCACGGTCACCGGCCTCGATCTGCTGCCAGCTCCGCCCGGAGGCAACCGCGATCATCGGGAACATCATGTGGTTGGATTCGATGATGGTGCCAGCGTGATCGTAGTACTTGGAGTTCCAGGTGCCTTCGAAGTCGATCTGCATGCCGTCCACCTGGCCGTTGGCGAAGGCGTCGTAGAGCGCCGGCAGCGGCATCGGGGTCGGCGCGGCGCCGAGCTTCTTCCAGAAGTCGAGTTCCGGGGCGAACGGGATGGTGCGGATCTTCTTGCCGACCAGGTCGTCGACCGTCTCGACCTTGTCGGCCATGACGATCTCGCGCATGCCGGCCATGCCGTAGCCGAGGCCCACCAGGCCGAACTGGTCCACCTGGTCGAGGAGCTTGTTGGCCGTCTCGCCCTGCAGCAGCTTCCGCGCACCGGCGACGTCGTCGACGATGTAGGGGGCGAGGAAGATGCCGTAGTTCGGGTCGCGGTTGGCGAACTCGCCGAGCGTCAGGAAGGCGAAGTCGAGTGCGCCGGTCTGCATCTGCTGCAGCATCTGCGCCTCGTTGCCGAGCTGCCCGCTCGGGAAGATCAGGATGTTGACGCGGCCGTCGGTCTCTTCGTTCAGAGCCTTCGACATCTCCGTCGCGGTGATGGTCCACTGGTGCGACGGCGGCGTGATCAGGCCGAGCCGGTAATCCTTGGCCGAGGCCGGCACGCCGGCCGCGAGAAGGGCGGCGGCCGCGACGACGGGCGCGAGGGTGAGACGACGCTTCATGAGTTTCCTCCGTTGGGGCAGGGTCGCGAAGACGGACCCTTGTTGGTTTTCAGGCAGTCGATCAGGTCGAGCATGACGCGGTCGCGCTCGGCGCCGATGTCGGCGGGGCTGCGTCCGGCGGCCACCTCGGTCATTCCCTCGACCAGGATCGCGCGGGTGCGGGCGTCCAGGGTCGGCGTGCCAAGGCTCGCCCACCAGCGCTCCACGTCGTCGCCGAGGTCGTCGAGAAATTTCGGCAATCCGGCGGGGCCGCCGGCGAGGTGGAAGATCGTCGTGGGGCCGACCACGGCCCAGCGCGCGCCCAGGCCGTCGGTCACCGCCCGCTCCACGTCCTGCACCGAGGCGATTCCCTCGCTGGCGATGTGGACGGCCTCGCGCCACAGCGCCGCCTGCAGCCGGTTGACGAGATGGCCGGGCGCCTCGCGGCGCACGGTGAGCACCACCTTGCCGAGGTTGTCGTAGAAGGCGGCCACGCTGCCGAGCACGTGCGGGGCGGTCTGTGCGCCGGCGCAGATCTCCACGGTCGGCATCAGATAGGGCGGGTTGCACGGATGCCCGAGCACCATGCGCTCGGGGTGGACCATGCCGTCCTGAAGCTCGGAGACCGACAGGCCGGAGGAGCTCGTGGCGATGATCGTGTCGGCCCCGATGCAGGCTTCCAGCTCGGCCAGCGCGGTGCGCTTGAGCGCCATCCGTTCCGGCAGCGCCTCCTGCACGAAGTCGGGCTGGAACGGCAGCGCGGCGCAGGTCGCGACCCGGGTCGGCGGGGAAGCCCCGGCGACGTGCTGGCCCAGGCGGTCGAGCACCGGGAGGGCCGCTGACCACGTCGCGGCGAGGCGTTCGCTCACGGCGGCGTCGGGATCGATCACGACCGTCTCGTGGCCCGCCGCGGCGAACATCACCGCCCATCCGCAGCCGATGGTGCCGCCGCCGAGCACGGCGATGCGCTGGGTCGCGGTCATCCGAGCAGCGCCTTCAGTCCGATGGTGAGCGGGGGAAACAGCGACAGCAGGACGATGACGACGGCGGAGGCGAGGAAGAACGGGATGATCAGCCAGGCGATCCGTTCCGCCCGGACCCCGCCCATCAAGGCGGCGGTGAACAGCCCGGTGCCGACAGGCGGCGTCAGAAGCCCGAGGGTGAGGTTGAGGCAGACGATGACGCCGAACTGGAACGGGTCGATGCCGTAAGTGTCGATCGCCACCGGAAGCAGGACCGGCACCACGAGGATGATCGCCGGGATCGGGTCGGTGATCATGCCGAGGAGCAGCAGCAGCACGTTGAGGAGCAGGAGGAAGACCAGAGGCGACTGGGTGAGGGAGGCCAGCCAGGCCGCGACCAGCGCCGGCAGGTTCTCGAACGTGATGACCCAGGAGAACACCTGGGCCGCGGCGATCAGGAACAGCACGATCGCCGAGCTGCGCGCGGCGCGCACGAAGCTCGGGAACAGGTCCCTCACGCTCATGTCGCGGTAGATGAACAGCCCGATCAGCATCGCCATCAGGGTGGCGATCGCGGCGGCCTCGGTGGGCGTCGCGATGCCGCCGAGGATCGTGCCGATGATGATGGCGGGGATGAGCAGCGCCGGAAGCGCGTCGCGCAGCGCCAGCACGCGGCCCTTCAGGCTCATCGCCTCGGTCGTCGGGAAGGCGTGCTTGTGGCCGAGCCAGGCGATGACGACGATGAAGGCGCCGAACAGCAGGAAGCCGGGCACCACACCGGCGATGAAGAGGTCGCCGATCGGGATCTGGGCGATCACCCCGAAGATGATGAACATCATCGAGGGCGGGATGATCGGCGCGAGCACGCTGCTGGCGGCGGTGATGGCGACCGAGACGTCGCGCGGGTAGCCGGCGCGCTCCATCTCCGGCACGGCCATCTTCGACATGATGGTGATCTGGGCGACGGCGGAGCCGAGGATCGACGCCATGAACATGTTGGCGACGAGGTTCACGTAGGCGAGGCCGCCCTTGATGCGGCCGAGCAGCGCCAGCGACAGCATCATCAGCCGCCGGCCGATGCCGCCGGAGTTCATGATCTCGCCCAGCAGGATGAAGAGCGGCAGCGCGAGCAGGCCGTAGTTCTCCAGCCCGCCGAACATCTGCTGGGCGTAGGACTGCAGCAGCACCGTGTTGCCGCTGGCCATGATGTAGATCATCGCAGTTGCGGCCAGCGCGAAGGCGATCGGAAAGCCGATGCCGATGAGGGTGACGAAGGAGCCGGCGACGAACATCAGGCGGTCTCCTGCAGGACGGTGATGCTGTTGGCCAGGTTGCGCGCCGCATGGATGAGCATGGTCACGCACGCGTAGGGCATCACCAGCCAGAACCAGACCTTGCGCATGCCGATGGTCGTGGTCGGCTCGGTGTAGATGAAGTTGAAGGTCGCCTTGGAGAAGGCGCGCAGCGTCTCCGAGGCCATCACCGTCAGCGGGTCGAACCAGCGCCAGACGATGAGCCCGAGAGCGACGACGAAGGCGAGGACGAGCGTGTCGACGACGATCTGCAGGATGGCGCGCCGCTTCGGCGGCAGCGCATCGGGCAGGAGGCTCACCGCGATGTGCTCGCGCCGCGGAAGCCCCGCCGAGCTGCCGAGGAAGGCCGCCCAGATCATCGCGTAGATGGCGAGTTCGTCGATCCAGATGACCGGCGTTCCGAAGGCGCGGGTGCCCGCGTTGACGATCAGCAGGCAGAAGATGATGGCGACCAGCAGGCCCGCCAGCCAGGAATCGATCGCGGCGATCGCATCGCTGACGCGTGTGAGCCAGCCGGTCCGCACCGGCGAAAGCGTGGCCTTGTGGCCGGCGTCGACGTCACTCAAAGCGTCGGCCATGCCATCGCACCCGCAACCCCGTTCATCCCCATGCCGCGTTCTCCCTGTTCGTCTTCGCGCCTTCAGCGAGCGGCTTCGTTGTGAAAAATATCAAAATTATTCGACTGTCAATTTGATTATCGAGATTGCGGGTGCTCGTTCGTCTCTCTAGAAATATCGTAGAATGTGGGATCTGATTGCTGGATGTCGGCTCACAAGGCGCTGCGCTCGGCGCTCCCGGGAGCCGACTGGGATCGCGCCGGCACATGGCTGAGCGGCGCGCGAGAACGGACGCAGAATGATCGATACGCTGGCCAACGGCCGCTACGAAGGGCCTGAGAAGACGCTGGCCGAACGGGCGTATCGGCGCATTCGCGAAGACATCGTCGCCGGCGATCTGCAGCCGGGCCTGAAGCTCAAGATACAGATGCTGCAGGAGCGCTACGGCCTCGGGGCCGGTCCGTTGCGTGAGGCGCTGGCGAAGCTGTCGAGCGACCAGCTTGTCGAGCTGGAAGGCCAGCGCGGCTGCCGCGTAGCGATGATGTCGGTGAAGGATGCGCGCGAGATCGGAGACCTCCGGAAGGTGCTGGAGGCCCAGGCGCTTGCGCTGTCGATTCCGGCCGGCAACGAGGCGTGGGAAACCAACCTGATCACGGCATATCACCGACTCGAACAGATCGAGCGTCGGTTGAACCAGGGCATCGACGAGCTTCCCGAGTGGGAACTTCGAAACAACCAGTTCCATACCGCGCTGGTCGCGGCGTGCGACTCACGCTGGCTGCAATGGATGCGCCAGCTGATGTTCGACCAGCACGAGCGCTACCGGCGTCTGTCGCGGATGAAGACGATGATGACCCGGGACATCAACGAGGAGCACAAGGCGCTCTTCGAGGCGGCGATGGACCGCGACGTGGACAAGGCCGTTGCCGTGATCGGTGTGCACGTGCAGCGCACGACGGACGCGGTTCTCAGGGCGCTGGCGGATCAGCCCGCCTGAGCGGCAGGGCGGGCGTGAGGCCCGCGCGGCGGAGGGCTCGCGGCGCCTTGCCGGACTGTCGAGGTTCCCGTGGACCCGATCGGAAAGGCTCTAGACCGAGCGGATATCCACCGTGGCATTCGCGTCCTGGCGAACCCCGAACAGATCGGCATCGATCTCTTCCTGGGTGATCTCGATGCTGAAGTTGTTCAGTTCGGCCATGGTCGCCTTGAAGGACGCGATCTCGCTCTTCACCGCGGCGATGAGTGTGGTCATGAACACCAGACCGGCCGTGCTGCGCAGCGACTTGTTCTCCACCGTCGTGATGTACGCGCCGCTTTTCACAACTGCGGCGGTCGATGCGCTGACGGCGTTCTTGGTTTCCTGGCCGCGCAGCTTGATCGCCCAGGTGTCGAAGGACGGATAGACGCCGATCGGAACGTCCAGCAGCGAGCCGAGCACGACGGTGTTGGCGTTGCCGTTGGACTTTTCCTGGTTGCCCCAGATCTCCTCGAAGCCGGTCGAGATGTTCTTCTTGTAGCCGGAGGCCGGGCAGATGATGTTGATGTTTCCCGTGGCGGAGTCGGTGAGGAATTCGAACGCCGTGTCGATTTTCGCCTGACCTGCGGGGACGGTGGGAACGGCGGAGTTCTCCTCGATCAGCTTGCCGGACTGAAGATAGAGGCTCCTGGAGGTGATGCTCAGCGCATCCGCCGCCTCGATCGAAAAGGCGCCTTTCTTCACCGTGATGTCGACGCTCTTGTCCGTCTCGACGTAACCGTCCTTGCCGGCCGTGAGGGTGAAGCTGCCCGTCGTCGTCATCAGGACGCCGTGGCTCGTCTTCTTGTCGCCGGTGAAATTGCCGGGGAAGACGGTCTCGTCGGACACGTAGGACCCGAGCCGCAGATAGCCGGCGGATTTGCCCTTGCCCGCCGCAACGTCCACGCGAAGCGTCTTGCCCATGTTCCAACCTTCCTGACGATCCGCGCGCCGTCCGGCGGCGCCGTTGTCACCTTGAGCCCGTCCGTTCGAAGCGACCCGAACAGGCCCGCTCGGGAGCCTCACCCTGGCCCACGTCTCGCCGGCCGGGGTGCGGACCTGGTCGCAAGCCCTATGTCGAGTTGCGGACGCCCATGCTTGAGGACAGCGTTTTCGATTTCACGCCCGCCATCCGCAGGCGCACGGAGCCACCCTCCGACTTATTGCCGAGGGTCTGCTGGGAAGTCTTCGTCATGCTCTTGTACTGGAAGATCGCGCCGACTCCGGCGGTGCACCCGATGAGGAAGCCTTTCATCCCCGTGTTTTCCTTCTTGTAGAGGACGATTTCGTTCTTGCCGTAACAGAACGTCGCGTCGTTCACCGTGATCTTCGAGTCGTGAAGGCGAAACGCGCTGCGCAGTCCGACCATCGCACCGGTGTTCAGGCCGGTGACGATCTTTCCCTGCATCCCGATGACGATGGAATTCACGAAGCCGAGATTGAACTGGAGGACGTTGGAGCCGAACGTCGAGGTCGTCTTGTTCTTGACGGCGACGTCCACCCCGGCGGTGAACCTGCTCATTCCGTCCGAGTTCACGATGATCTTGTCCGAGGCATTGAGCACCAGCGTCCCGGTCGGGGCCGTCTTGCCGCTCGTCGCGTCGGTGACGGCGTTCAGCGCAACACTCGAGCCCTTGAGGGTGCCGGACTCGCCGCTGAAGGTGGTGGTGGTGTGGGTGAAGCCGTTCGCGTCGGTGTACCTGCTGACGGTCTTGTCGCCTTCCAGCACATCGATCTTCAGGTGCTTGTCCGTGTCGGTCGCGAAATCGCCGATGTGAAGGGTGGCGTCGCCCTGGAGCTCGACCTCGATCGCCTTGTCGGTCTTGAGATACCAGTCGCCGGACGTCGCCATGAGGATGCCGTCCGATGCGCTGAAGGTGCCGGTGTATTGCGATGGCTTCAGCGTGTCTTCGTCGGGCAGGTAGTTGCCGAGGCGCAGATAGGCGGTCGTCTTGCCGCCGTCCTCGGTCCACTTCCGCATGCTGCTCATCGTCGGTCTCCGTGCGGGCGCCTGCGTGGGGGGATCAGTTGGACGAGATGGGGGCGGATTCGACAGACACGACGTTGTTCTCGCTGACCGCCCCGCTTTGCGAGGAGTTCAGCACCGACTGGTCGACCACGACCATGTCTTCCTCGTCTTCCGCCACGATCGTGTTCGCCGCGGAGGCCTTGAAGGGCAGGAACAGCGCGGTCATGAAGGCCCGCACGCCGAAGTTCTCGGTCTTGTTGAGGGCGCCGGCGCCCCGCACGACGACGGCCGCGAAGTCGCCGATCGTGAACTTGTGGTCGAAGATGCCGGGTTCCCACCGGAGGAACGCCGTGATCTCGCTGTTGTTGATCAGGCTGATCGCGTTCTTCCCGCCCATCGTGAACAGGGTCTGGGTCGCGTAGTTGGCCGAACCCTTGTCCTGGGTACTGATCTTGAGATTCTGGTTCACGACGTAGACCAGCCGCTGGCAGGTGACCTCGATGCCTGTGACGGCTTCCAGCGTGACGTCGCCGCTGGCGGCAAGCGAGATGTTGTTGTCGCCGGTCTTCGGCGACTTCGATGCGGCGACCCCGACTGTCATCGCGCGCAGGCTGGTCTCGCCGGCGTCGGTGATGGTGATGGTCTTGTTGCCCTTCACCGACATGCCGTTGCCCGCCTCGATGTAGACCGCCCCGGCCACGTCGGTGACGTAGTTGGCGGACGTCGTCAGGTAGACGCCGTCGCCGGCGGTGAGCGAGCCGGTCTTTTCCGCGGCCTCGGTGGCCTGGTAGCCGCCGAGCCGCAGATAGCCGAGAGGTGCTGCGCCTGAACCTGGTACCGAGGCGACATGGGCGGGAAGGGGCATCGGGCAACTCCTGGTCGTGGCAGAGTCCGGTCGGTCGACTGTTTCAGGCCATGGATTCCGGAGTGCGGAAGGCGGTCTGTACCAGGTGGGCGTCGTGCAGGTCCGCTCCGACGAGCTTAGCGAGAGAGAAGTCCGCCTGATAGGCGTTGGCATTCCGCAGGCAGGCAAACGACAGGTTCGCCTTGCGGAACTGAACCCCCATCAGGTTTGCGCCGGAGAAGTCGCTTTCCCGGAAGTCGGCGCGCATCAACAGCGAGTCGCGCAGCGACGCGAGCCGGAAATCGCTGTGGCGGACCTCGGACATCATGAAGTTGCAGGACCTGAGATCGGCGCGCAGGAAACAGCTGCGGAACAGGTCGGCCGTCATCCAGCTCGACTTTAAGGCGTGGACCGCGAAGAAGCTGGCGTGCTGCATCGACGGCTCGCCGATGAAGCCGCTCTCGCGGATGGTCGCCTTGTCGAAGATGGCCTCGTCGAGCGGCAGCTTGATGAAGCCGACCTTGAGCAGGTGGGCGCCCTTGAAGCGAACGCCCACGGCACTGCCCTCGAGGAACGAGGTCTTGAAGAGGTGCGCCTTCTTGAAGCGCGCCCTGTCGAAGATGCATCGCATGAAGGTGCATTCGGACAGATGGGCGCCGTTGAACGAGACGCCCGCGAAGCTCTGGTTGGCCACCGTCCAGCGCACCAGCGTGGTGCCCTCCAGGTCCACGTCGTCCAGGGTGGCCAGCATCAGGTGCGGACGCTCGATCCGGGCCTTGGCGAAGTTCGCGCCGTTCATCCTGGCCGAGGCGAGGTTCGCATCGATCAGCTCGGCGCCGTGGAAGTCCGCGCCCTTCAGATTGGCGCCGGTGAACGCCGTGCGATGGGCCTTCACGCCGGCAAGCTTCGCGCCCTCGAGGTTGGCGGCGTCGAGCATCGTCCCGGTGAGATCGGCGCCCGACAGGTCGGCGCCGGCCAGGTCGGCTCCGGCCAGGTCGCGGCCGGCCAGGTCGTGGATGCCGATCTCGTCCAGGATCAGCCTTCCGAGACGCCTGGCGCTGTCCGCATCCAGCGGCGGCTGCGGCTCGATCGGCTCCAGCGACACGAGCCGGAGCTTTCGGTTCCCCTCGATGGCGAGGGGCTCCATCAGATCGAACATCGCCGTGAACTCGCGCACCATCGCCTCCGGATCGGCGGGCGCGCTCGAGGCCGCGTGGGCCGAGATTTCCGACAGGAGGGCGTCGAAGCCTTCGCCCGGGACGTCCGACTTGAGGATCGGCAGGATCTCACCGAGCTTCGCCTCCGAGGTGGCGAGCTGCTGGCGCGCGGCGCTGACCGTCGCCGGGTCGCTGCCTTCGGCTTCCATCATTGCCAGCATGCCGGAGATCGTTTCCGGCCCGACGACTTCGCGGACCTCCGACAGCATGTCCGACAGGTCTGCCGCGTCCAGTCGCGCGGCGGCCTCCTGAACCTGCTTGCGGGCCTCGAAGAAGGGCTTCGCCTCCGGCAGGTCGAGCGCCCGGGCGCGGGCCCGCGCGAACCGGTCCTCGGACGACCCGCCGAGCGCGTCGGCGTTGTCGTAGATCTTGCCGGAGAGCAGGTCCCTGGCGGCCGCCGCCGCGGCGTGGACTTCGGCCTGCTGCTCGGCAGGGCGATCGGCGAGGGTCGGCATCTGCTCGATCAACTGGTCGAGCTGGCTCATCACCGCGGCACGGTCGACCTCCTCGATCTGGATGTCGCCCAGGGCGCCGGCGTAAGCGGGGTCGGCCTTGATGTCCGGCGCGATGTCGGCGAGCGAGGGCAGGGCGTCGAGAGCGGCCATCCCGCTCTTGGCGATCATGTCGCGGCGGAGTTCCTCCATCTCCACCATCACCGTGTCCGCGAACTTCTTCTGCTCGGCGAGGTCGTCGAGCATTTCGGCGAAGTCGGCCTCGCCGCGTTCGATCTCATCCTTGGTCGGGATCGCGACGGGAGGGATCTTGGGAAGCGGAAGCGTCGGGATCATCGCCTCCGGCAATCCCTGCTCCTCGAGCTGCTTGCGGATCTGGAAAGCCTGGGCTTCCGAGAAGGCCTGCATCCTCCGTTCGAAATCCTGCAGCTTGCGGACCCGCCGCGCCTCCCGGATGGCCGGGTCGATCGGCGGCGAGAGCTGGTGGTCGGCCAGCAGGTACTTGGCTTTCTCGGTGGGGTGGCGGCGCAGGCGATAGACTTCGGCGTAGTGGTCCGCTTCGCGGGGCGGATCCTCCAGGCGCTCGTAAGCGATCATCACGTCCGCGACGTCGTCGCCCTCGATGTCCTCGACCAGGCAGGAGCCGCGAAAGGCGACGAGCCCCTTGTTGACGGACCCGAAGATCCACACCGTGTCGAGCTTCATCGCCAGTTCCTGCAGGCCCCGGGGCTCCGAGGTGCGCTGGATGAAGGCCCGGGCGCGGATGCCGGGAAGCCGCGAGGTCACCTTCGGATGAGTGGACGACATGCCCGACACGCGGATCGGCTCGTCGCCACGGAAGTAGCCGTCGAGCTGCTGGTCCGCCGGCGCCGTCAGGAAGTAGCGCGTATCGAAATCCGCGGGGTAGCCGGGGAAGTGCGTCTTCATGTAGGCGCGATTGTAGGTGCCGAGATGCCGCTTCCGCCGCGGCGCGTCGGGCGGGTAGGGGCCGAACCAGGCCGGCGGCGGCGCGTCGTCGATGTCCAGGATGGGGCGTGACGGATCCTCGAGATTGGGAAGCGACGCCTTGTGGCCGGCTTCGAAGAGCTGGCGCGCGCCCGACCCGCGGCCGACCGGGTTCGCCTCGACATCCTCGCCGCCGAACGCAAGCTGCGGCACCAGCGGGATGGCCTTGAACTTCATCGGGTCGGAGAACACCGGTCCATGGTCGCCCCGCACCCAGGCCCTGTTGCCGATGGCCAGAACGGTCTTGGTGATCGGGCCGACGGTGACGCTGACGAGCTGCTTGTCGACCGGGTGACCACCTGGCGGAATGGCGCTGCCGCCGACGATGACTTCGCCGTTCGGCTTGGGTGTTCCGAGGTCGAGGATCGAACCGGGCGGAAGCTGCGCGGCTGCGGTCGGCCAGAGGCCCATTTCGGTGAGGAGGTAGTCGGGCTCGAGGAGGTCGAAGAATCCCAGCGCGGTGACGGTGAAGATCGCGCCGCCTTCGTGGGGCGTGCACCGGGTGAGAATGCCAAGCCGCATGGGCTTGATGATGCCGGGCACGGCGTCAGGCTCGCGAGGTCAAGACTGACGCGCACGGTGCCGCCGGCATCATCCGGAAGCCCGTCAGTCCTGTTTCGTCCATCCTTCTGCCCCCCGGTCAGAATTGTCGGCTTGCGCCTTCTAAGCCTAGGCGTGCAGGGACGACAAGGGAATGACACAAGGTGGGAAACGGCGATGACACCGCGGAATCTCGTTCCGGGGCGCACTGCAGCCGGTGCGGCATGCGGACCGGCTGCCTGCCCTGGCCGTCGTCATTGCGCATCCGGCGCATTGCCAGAAGGCATCGAGACTTGCGGTGAGGGCAACATGGGGGGTGCCGTTTCGGCGGTTTGTTGGGTTCGCGTTTATCATTTTCACGTTTCCCCTTCGATGGCCCCTCGCAATGCCTGATGCGACGCCCTACGACTGAGCCGAGGCTGGGAGGGAATGGATCGATGCTTGTCTTGAACCCACGCGCAGCTCGCGGCCACATCCTTGCCGGTGCGGCCGCGCTCGGGGCGGTGCTCCTGTCGGCGACGCCATCGCTCGCGGACTGGTCGCTGACGTCCGATGGGAATGGCGGCTACACGCTGACGGGCGCGGCGGATCGCGCGGACACCCTCCAGGCCCAGTGTGGCCCCGGCGGAAAGCTGTCGTTCTCGTATATTCAGTCGGGAAACTGGGAAGCGGTGCTCGGCACGATCCCGATGACGCTGTGGACCAGCACCGACAGCGGCCCCAAGCACACGATGAACGTGACCGCTCGCCAGTTCGGTGAGAAGGGTGTCGCCTACACCAACGACAGCGATATCGCCGCGATCTACATCGCGCTCCAGGACATGCGCAACGCGCTCGTGACCATCCATCTGGGCGTCGATGCGCAGAGCTACGGGGTTTCCTGGACCGACACCGCCTCGGCCAAGGATTCCACCGAGACCACGCGCACCTTCGCGCGCAAGTGCGGGATCAACATCGACAAGCCACCGGCCGCCGCCCCCGCCACTGCGGCGGCGCCCGCAGCATCCGGACCCGGCGGGGCAAAGTTGCCGCCGCCGGATCTTTCGCCTGCAAACCTGCGCTGATGGTTTCGTAAATGAAAAGTTGCGGTTCCGAAGCGTTTTGGAAGGTTACATTTCGCTAATTTGTCACGGCAGTCGGTTTTAACGATACTTGAGTTAAAAGGGGCTGCCGCCTCGCCGGCCTGGCGGCAATCGTATTGGGGAGCTGATCGTGTCTGCTTGGCGCGACCAATTTGAAGACCCGCGCGTCGCGATCGGCGTCGACGCGATATCCCCTGACGCTCCTGCCGGAGCGCCGGTGCGGGACGGGGAATCCTTTGCCGCGCTCGAGGACGAGTTCCGCAAGCTCGAGACCGAGGGGCCGTCCGCGGTCCATTGGCCGGCGGTGCGGGACCGGGCGCTGGCGGTTCTCCGGCAGGAGGGCAAGGACCTGCTGCCCGCCTGCTGGCTCGCCTATGCGCTGTTCCGCTCCGAGGGGTTTTCCGGCCTGGCCACGGGTCTGCTGATCCTCGACGGGATGTGCACGACCTATTGGGACGAGATGCAGCCGCCGCCGGCCCGTGCCCGCGGACGCGCCGGGGTGTTCGACTGGCTGGCGGAGCGCCTCGGTCCGCTTGTCGAGAAGGAGACGCCGGGTCCGTCGGACGATGTCGCGGTGGTGACGGCGTTCGAGGCGGCTGAGTCCATCGCGCAAACGCTCGACGAGAAGCTCGCTCTCGAAACCACCATCGCGGTTCTGGTGCGCGCGCTTCGCACTCTGGCGACGACGGCGCGCGGCCGGCTCGAGGCAGCGGCCGCCGAACGGGAACGTGCGTCGGCCGCGGCGGAGCAGGCCGCCAGCGCGAGCGATGGCGGCACCGATGCCGGCGCGCCCGGCACGGACGCCGCCGCGCAGACGCCGCCCGCAGGCAGCCCGTCCACGGCTCCGGCGCAGGCGAGCGCCCCGCCGGCATCGACGCCGGCTCCTGCCGCCCCCTCGGGAGGCAGCGCTGGCGCCGTACCGTCCGTCGATTTTTCCTCCGGCGACATCGGCCGGGCGGTTTCGCAGCTCGCGGACGCCATGCGCCAGGTCGCGCGGATGCTGCGCCAGGCGAGCATCGCCGACGCGCGGTCCTATTCGCTGGCACGCACGGCGATCTGGAGCCGCGTCGCGGAGCTGCCCGAAGTCGAGAACGGCCGGACGGGCCTGCCGGCGCCGGACGGCGACTCCATCTCGTTTCTGGAGCAGACGTTTGCTGCCGGAGGTTACGCGGCGGTGGTGGAGCAGGCCGAGGAGATGCAGTCCGACAGCCCGTTCTGGCTGACCGCGAGCCGCTGGTCGGCAACCGCGCTGCGCAAGCTCGGCCCCGACCACGAGGCGGCCGCCGCCGCGGTGGAGGGGCAGACGGCGGTGTTCATCAGCCGGTTCGCCGACCTCTCGTCCATGAGCTTTTCGGACGGGACGCCGTTCGTCGACGCCGACACGCTGAACTGGCTGCAGGCCACCCGATCGGGCGGCTCCGGCGGGGGCGACCCGACCGCCGAGGGCGTGTCGCGCGCCCGGGCCCTGCTGGCGGGCGGCAAGGGCGGCGAGGCGATGGGCCTGCTGGCGAGCGAAGCCAGCAAGGCCCCGTCGGGCCGGGACCGGTTCTCCTGGCAGCTCGCCCAGGCGACGCTTTGCCTGGACGCGGGGCGCATCGCCGATGCGGTGGCCCTGACCGATCACCTCATTGCGCGGTCTCGCGCGGTTGATCTCGCCGACTGGGATCCGGGCCTGGTGGCGATGGCGGCGGAAACGCGGCTCAGGGCGCTCCAGCACGAGGGCGCGACGACAATCTTCGCCGAGGATGACCTCGCCCGGCGGAGGGGGCAGGCGCGCGTCGATCTCGTTCAGGTCGACGCGGCCCGGGCATTCGGGGTCGGAGTTTGATTTCTGTAGGACTTGAAGCAGGATAGCAGGCTAGACAGGTCGGGAAGCCGTGGCGCCCGGCGAGAAGGGGAAGCTGAGAAATGTCTAAGGAATCTTCGGTTGCACCTAAGGAACGCGTCAACATCCGCTACAAGCCGGCAACCGGCAATGCGCGGGAGGAGATCGAGCTGCCGCTCAAGCTCCTCATGCTCGGCGACTACACGCTGAAGGCGGACGAGACCGCGATCGAGGATCGGAAGCTGTCCGACATCAACAAGGACAACTTCAACGACGTCATGCGCAGCCATGACCTGAACCTCGACATGAACGTCGACAACAAGCTGGAGGACCCGGCCGAAGGCGCCGAGCCGGAGCAGATGCCCGTCTCGCTGAAGTTCGAGACGCTGAAGGATTTCGAGCCCGAGAACGTCGCCCGCCAGGTGCCGGAGCTCAACCGCCTGCTGGAACTTCGCGAGGCGCTGGTCGCGCTGAAGGGGCCGCTCGGCAACGTGCCGGCCTTCCGCAAGATGATCCAGGGGATGCTCGACGATTCCGACCAGCGCGAGAAGCTGCTGTCGGAACTCACGGCGGTGACCGAGGCGAAGCGCGGAGACGGTGGCGGGTCGCAGGACTGACCGTACGGCGGGCCATGCGGCAGGCCCGACGGCCTGCTGCCTTCCCGTTCAACGCCTCGGCGCCGGCCGCCTGACGCCGGCTCGTGACAGACCGGACCCACGGTCCGCGACAAGTAACATCGCCCGATGGGCGTAACCAGGTAATCGAGGGCTTCAAGCCATGGCCGAATCCGAACTCCAGAAGTCGCAGGGCGCGACAACCGAAGAGACGACCGACGGATCTCTGCTGGACCAGATCCTGCAAGAGACCCGGATGGCGCCCGAGGACGACGGTTACGACGTCGCCAAGCAGGGCGTTGCCGCGCTCATCGCCGAGCTGATGAAGCCGAGCCGCGCCGACGAGAAGGTCAACAACTCAGCCGTCGACCAGATGATCGCGGAAATCGACCGCAAGATGTCGGCCCAGCTGAACGCCATCATGCACGAGGAGAATTTCCAGAAGCTGGAATCGGCGTGGCGCGGGCTGAAGTTCGTCGTCGACCGGACCGACTTCCGCCAGAACATCAAGATCGAGATGCTGAATGCCTCGAAGGAGGACCTCCTCACCGACTTCGAGGACGCCCCCGAGACGGTGAAGGCCGGTCTCTACAAGCATGTCTACACGGCCGAATACGGCCAGTTCGGCGGACAGCCGTTCGGTGCGGTCATCACCAACTACGACTTCGGTCCTGGTCCGCAGGACGTGAAGCTGATGCAGTACACCGCGGCCGTCGGCGCCATGTCGCATGCCCCGGTGATCGGTGCGGTCGCGCCGCAGATGTTCGGCGTCGACAAGTTCGAGGAACTGCCGAACCTGAAGGACCTGGAATCGATCTTCGAGGGTCCGAAGTACGCCAAGTGGAAGAGCTTCCGGGAATCGGAGGACTCGCGCTACTTCGGCCTGACCCTGCCGCGCTTCCTGCTGCGTCTTCCCTACGGCCGCGAGACGGTGCCGGTGAAGAGCTTCGACTTCGAGGAGGATCCGGCCGGCGAGACCGAGAACTACCTGTGGGGCAACACGTCCTACGCGTTCGCCACCCGTCTCACCGACTCCTTCGCCAAGTACCGCTGGTGCCCGAACATCATCGGCCCGCAGTCCGGTGGCGCCGTCGAGGATCTGCCGCTCCACAACTTCGAATCCATGGGGCAGCTGCAGACCAAGATCCCGACCGAGGTGCTTGTCTCCGACCGGCGCGAGTACGAGCTCGCCGAGCAGGGCTTCATCTCGCTCACCATGCGCAAGGGCAGCGACAACGCCGCCTTCTTCTCCGCGAACTCGGTGCAGAAGCCGAAATACTTCGGAACGACCTCCGAGGGCCGCGACGCTGAGACCAACTACAAGCTCGGCACGCAGCTTCCCTACATGTTCGTGGTGTCGCGCCTCGCGCACTACGTGAAGGTGCTCCAGCGCGAGAACATCGGCAGCTGGAAGGACCGCAACGAGCTGCAGCAGGAGCTGTCGACGTGGCTCCGCCAGTACGTGTCGGACCAGGAGAACCCGTCGGCCGAAGTCCGCTCGCGGCGTCCGCTGAAGAAGGCCGACATCGTGGTGGAGGACGTCGAGGGCGAGCCGGGCTGGTACCGGGTGAACATGGCGATCCAGCCGCACTTCAAGTACATGGGCGCCGACTTCACCCTCTCGCTGCACGGCAAGCTCGACAAGAGCTGACCGGACGCCGGATCGGACCGGACGGCCGCCTTTCGGCGGGCGGGTCCCGGGCCGATCCAGCGCATGACACCAGCGCCGTCGGGGAGATCCGGCGGCGCGCTTCGCCGGACGGGTCAGAGTAATGCGTTATGAACTCACCCTTCTCGAACGTTTGGACGCCGCCCAGGCCGGGCGGGCGATTTCGCGCGGCAATCCCGACCCGTCCGCCGTCGCCGAAAGCGTGATGTCGAACCTGCTCCGCGTGCTGAACGCCCGCGAAGGCTGCTGCGAGACGCGGCCGGACTTCGGCGTTCCGGACTTCAACTCCTTCATCGGCCTCTATCCCGATGCACTTCCCGCCATTGCGCGTACCGTGCGCGAACAGATCGAGATGTTCGAGCCGCGCCTGACCGACGTGGACGTCAATTTCGTGCCGAACCCCGATCAGCCGCTGGCGCTGAACTTCCACATCGAGGCGCAGCTCGTGATCGACGGGTCGCGGCGGAAGGTGTCGTTCGAGACGGTGTTCTCCGACGACGGCCGCGTCGTGGTGCGCCGATGAACGGGAGCCGCGTCCGATGAGCATCAACCGCTATTACGAGGACGAGCTCAGCTATCTGCGGGAGCTCGGCGAGCAGTTCGCGCGGGCCAACCCGAAGCTTGCGTCCTTCCTGGGCCGGGAATCCGACGACCCGGACGTGGAGCGGATGCTGGAGGCGTTCGCCTTCCTGACCGGTCGGCTGCGGCAGCGGCTCGACGACGAACTGCCCGAACTGGCGACCAACCTCCTGCAGCTCGTCAATCCGCAGCTGCTGAAGCCGATCCCGCCGATGACGATGATCAGCTTCCGGCCGAAGCCGGGTGCGGGGACGGAACGGCTGGAGGTGCCGCGCAACACGACGATCGCCTCGCAGTCGGTCAAGGGCAGCGAATGCCTGTTCACCACCCGCTATCCGGTGTCGGTGGTGCCGCTCGAGGTCGAGGACGTCGGGCTCGAGAACCGGACGACCTCCGCAACCCTCTCCGCGACGCTGAAGTTCACCGATGCGATCCCGGCCGAGGAACTGGCCAGGGCGCCGCTGCGGCTGCATTTCGCCAGCGAGCGCGAGCCGATCGTCGGGCGCACCCTGCTGCTGTGGATGCTGCAGTATCTGCGCGAGGTGCGCGTGCAGGTGGGCAGCCGCGCGGCGGTGAAGCTGACGCCCGACGTCGTGAAGCCGGTCGGGTTCGGGCAGGGCGACGACGTCATTCCGTATTCCCTGAACACCTTCTGGGGCTTCCGGGTGCTGCAGGAATATCTGCTGTTCCCCTCGAAGTTCCTCTTCGTCGACCTGGACTGGGCCCGCGCGCTGCCCGAGGAATTCTCCGAAGACAGCGACGAGAAGATCGTCGTGACCTTCTTGTTCGCCCGGCCGCTCCCCGACCAGGTGCGCGTCACGTCCCGGCATCTGGAGCTCAACGCCACGCCGGCGGTGAACCTGTTCCGCACCGATGCCATGCCGATCCTCGTCGATCCGCGGCGCACCGAATACCGGGTGCGCCCGCCGCGCCCCGACCAGTCGGTGCACGGCATCTGCCAGGTGTCGGGCTATGTGCAGGGTCAGAGCGGACGGGTGATCTACCATCCCTTCGAGAGCTTCCGGCACGACCACGGCAATCGGGACGACTCCCGCTACTACTATCGGGCCTTCCCGCAGCCTTCGACGCTCTCCAACGGCATCGATCTCAGCATCTCGTTCGTCAACGGGCGCGAGGAGTTCGTCAGCCCGAGGGCGGAGACGATCACGCTGCGCATCGATGCGACCAACGGCGGTGTCGCCCACCTGCTGCCGATCGGGTCTGTCACCCAGGCGACGTCCGATACGCCGGGCAGCGTCAGCTTCCGCAACATCTCCACCGTCACCCACGAGGTCGCGCCGCCGCTGACCGACGGGATCCAGTGGCGGCTGGTGTCCAGCCTCGCGCGCAACTTCGGATCGCTCCTGTCGGTGGAAGCGCTGCGCGCGGTCATCGACGCCTATGATTTCCGCGCGGCCTACGACGTGGCCGAGCGCCAGCAACTCGACAATCTCCTCTCCGCCATCTCCGCGGTGGATGTGGAGCCGTTCGACCTGTTCCTCGACGGGCGTCCGGTGCGCAGCCGCCGGATCGTCCTGAAGATCAGCGAGAACGCAATCGGCGGAGAAGGCGAACTCTTTCTGTTCGGATCGGTGATGAACGTGCTGTTCGCGGCCTACTCGGCCGTCAACAGCCATCACCAGCTCCGGGTCGTCGGCATAGACAGCAACGCGGTGTACGAATGGGCGCCCAGGATCGGGGAAGCGAGTCCGCAGTGAGCGGCGCCGCTCTCGCGGCGCTGGCGGACTACGGATTCAACAATGCTGTGTCCCGGCTGCAGTCGCAGCTGGACGTGGAAGGCATCGGCGGCGTCGCGCAGCGGCCCGACGCCGAACGCTTGCGTTTCCGCGCCGCCCGCTCGCTCGGCTTTCCCGCCCGCGAGGTCGCGGAAGTGCGCGAGGCGCCGGACGGCAGCGGCCTCGTGGAATTGAGGGTGAACTTTCTCGGGCTCTACGGCCCGTCGTCGCCGCTGCCGCCGATCTATACCGAACGGATCGTCCAGTCCGACGTCGACGATTCCGTCCTCGAGGACTTCCTCGACTTCTTCAACCATCGCCTGATCTCGCTCTACCGCCGCATCTGGGCACGCTGGCGCTATCATCTGCGCTATCGGCACGGTGGCGGTGATCCGATTTCGGCCCGGCTGCTCAGCCTCTATGGCGCCCCCACGGTCAAGGGCCAGCGGCGCGCCGATCCGGAATCGGCCCTCTTGCTGCCGCAGCTCGGGCTGCTGGCGCTCTACAGCCGCTCTTCCGACGTGGTCGCCAGCATCCTGACGCATCACTTCAAGGTGCCCATCGAGGTGCGCGAATTCGCGACGCGCGAAGTGCGGATCTCGCCCCAGGACCGCGGCCGCCTCGGGGCGTCCATGACGCTGGGCAAGAACATGATCGTCGGATCGTCGGTGCGCGACAGCCTGGGCAAGTTCCGCGTGCGCGTCGGGCCGCTGTCGATGCCGCTCTTCAAGCAGTTCCTGCCGAGCGGCGAAAACCATGCGCGCCTGCGGCGTCTGATTGAGCTGACGCTGAAGGATCCCCTGGAGTGGGACGTCGAACTGCTGCTCGAGGACAACCAGGCTTCCGGTTCCAGGCTCGGGCGCGCGCAGCTCGGATGGACGGGCTGGCTCGGCAGTGTCGAGGGCGCGCCTGAACCCGTTCTGGTGGCGGGCGAGCACCATTCTCTGGTCGCCAACGCGCCACAGCCGGGGGACGCTGAACCGCAAGGCGGGAGGCAAGCCGCATGAAACTCACCCTCTCCATCCGGTCCGGCCAGGTCGGCGGGCTGAAGCGCGGCCTCGAGCACACATTCGACGAAGCGGGCGGCGTGATCGGCCGGAACGCCGCGTGCGACTGGCAGATCGAGGACGCGACCCGGACGCTGTCCGGCCGTCACGCCACGATCAGCTTCCGCGACGGGCATTTCTACATCACCGACACCAGCACGAATGGCGTGTTCGTCGGCGGGGCTTCCGAACCGCTCGGGCGGAACCGGTCCGCCGAGATCACCCCCGGGATGAGGCTGAACTTCGGGGACTACGGCGTGGTCGCCACACTCCAGGACGACGGCCGGGCGGCGGACAGCCGGGTGGCGCCGCGGATGTCGATCGCGCCCGAGGTCTCGCCCCGCGGACTGAGCACGGATCCGCTCGACATGCTGGGGACGGGGACCGAGCACGAGGCGCTTTCGCTCACCGAACGCTCCCGCTCGACCGCCTTCCAGCCAACGCCCAGGCGCGCAGGCGGAGGCAGCCGCACCGGCAGGGACGACACGCTCGGATCCTTCTTCCGGTCGACCGCACCGCAGCGCAAGGACGACCCGTTCGCGGACCTCGGCACGTCCTCCACGACCACTTCGCGCGGCTCCGGCGGCGGGCGGGTCGGAACCGACTGGCTGGGTGCGGACACCGCCTACGACCGCGCCGACAGCGCCACGCACGTGCCGGTGCAGCCGCCGGTGGCGCCGGAGCGGCCGGTTCCGCCGGCGCGCGACATCGGCAGCCAGCTCAGTGATGCCCTGGCAAGCGAACTGGACGAACCCTTCCAGGAGCCCGTCCGTCCGTCGGTGCGGCAGAGGCCGCGGGATGCAACCGAGATCACCTCCTACGCGAATCAACCACTGCCCCAGCCCGTGCCCGGCGGCGACGAGGCAGGAGAGGCCGCGCTCCCCCACGACCTGTCGTGGGAGGATCTTCTCGGGTCGGGCGGGGCTTCGCCGGCTCCCTCATCGGGCGACTTCATCGCTCCGATGAGCCCGGCCGGCCCGGGCCAGACGGCCGTGCCGCCGCTGCCGCCGATGGAGGACCTGCTCGGGCCGCCGGGGGCGTCGTCGGCTGCCACATCGGTGCCTCCCCAGCCGGTTGCGCGCGACCGGACGACCGTGCCGTCCGCCCGCACGACCGTGCCGCCGGAGCCGGACGCCGGCGCGGGCCGTCGCTCGCGGCGCGCGCCGGGCAACAATCTGCTGTCCGATCTGGTGACCCCGGCAACCGGCGCGGGCGTCGGCCTCGGCTCGTCACCCCCGGCCGGGGGCTCCCTCGATCCGGTGTCTGTGCTGCGCGAGCGCGCAAGCCATCGGGCGGCCGTGACCCAGTACGCCGCCGAGCCTGCTGCGCCCGCCCCGGCACCAGCAGCCTCTGCGCCTGCGGCCCCTGCCGCCAGCGGAGCGTCCTACGATGCCGTCCTTGCGGCCGCCGGGATCGATCCGGCGTCGGTGCCGGAGGGCGATCGCGAGGCGGTGGCCTGCGAGATCGGGCGAACCGCCAGGGCGGCCGCATCGGGGCTGGTCGACGTGCTGGCGGCCCGGCGCCTCTTCAAGGAGGAGTTCCGGCTCGACCGCACCCGCATCCAGCCGGAGAAGAACAACCCGTTCAAGTTCTACAAGACTGGCGAGGAAGCGCTCGGCAAGGCGGCTGCCAGCGGCGAGGCCGGCTTCCAGTCGCTCAGCGCGGGCATGAAGGAGGGGTTCACCGAACTCAAGGCGCACGAACTCGCCTCCGTCACCGCGATGCAGGAAGCGATCGCTACGGTGCTCGCCAAGCTGGACCCCGCCTCGATCCAGGCCGAGGACGCCGCCGGCGGTTTCTTTGGACGCGGTGACGGAAAAGCGCTCTGGGAGCGGTATAAGGACCTTCATGCGGGGCTCGCCCAGGATCCGGAGGCGACGTCGCGAAAGATCGTTTCCGAGCAGTTCCTGCGTGCCTACGAAAAGACGCTTGCCACACTACGAGCCAAGGATCGGCCCTGATGACTGAGACGTTGCTAGCCCGCCCATTTTCTTCCGTCGTCGCGGCGCTCGCTCTGGCGCTCGTCGTTTCGGGCTGCGGCGGAGGCGGGCTCTTCAAGAAGGCTCCGACGGCCCTCGACATTACGATTTCGGCCAATGCGTCGCTGAATCCGAACGCCGATGACGAGTCGTCCCCGGTCGTCGTCCGGGTCTACGAGCTCAAGTCCGTTTCCGCCTTCAACCAGGCCGAGTTCTTCCAGCTCTACGACGACGACACCAAGACGATCGGTGCCGATCTGGTTGCCAAGGAGGAGTACGAGATCGCGCCGGGCACGACGAAGAAGATCAAGAAGACGACGCCGGACGAGACCGCCTACATCGCCGTGCTCGCCGGGTTCCGCGACATCGACTCCGCGACATGGCGTGCCTCGGCCCCGCTGGTGAAGAACAAGGAGAACATCGTCACCATCGAGCTCACCAGCTTGGCCGTCACCCTGACGGCCAAGGAGAAGAAGGCGCTCGGGGTATTCTGATGAACCTACGACCGCCCCATGGAGTTGAATGCCGGCCGCCGGCCGGTGGTGCACGCAGGCATTCCCAAACCGTCGTACACGACGAGGCACGCTGTTAGATGTCACTGACGAGCAGAACGCTTTGGTTCGAGGGGATGTTCATGTCCCCGCAGCACTTCCAGCAGCATGACCGCTGGGTGGAGCGGCTCGTGGACGAGCGGGCCTCCGGGCTGTCGCCCGCCGGCTGGGGGCTCAGGAACATCGCCATCGACAAGCAGGCCCTCGCCATGGGCCGCATCGTCGTGACGAGCCTGCGCGCGATCCTCCCGGACGGCACCGTCCTCAGGGCGCCGGAAGACGTGGCGCTGCCGCCGGCCAAGAAGGTCTCCACCGGCGACGCGGGCATGCCGGTCAAGCTGGTGCTGCCGCTGCGGGCGGGGGATGGCGTCGAACTTGGCCGGTCGACCGAGTTCGAGCGGATGGTCGCGAGCGAAGTCGAGACGCGCGACGCGACCGGCCCGGACCGGCCCGCCGTCCGCATCACCGTCGGGGTGCCGAACGTGCGGATTGCCATCGGCAGTGCCGCCGTCGAGGACTGTTGCGAACTGCCGGTCGCGCGGATCCACAGCGTCGAGCCCGGCGGGGCGGTCGAACTCGACCGGTCGTTCATGGGGCCGTGCCTCGACATCCACGCCGTGCCGGCGATCCTGGAAGCGGCGCGCGAGACGCACCGGCTGCTGAGCCAGCGCGGCTCCTATCTGGCGGAGCGCGCGGGCCCTACCCAGAGCGATGCCGATACCGCCGGGCTGCTCGACATCATCCTCCTCAGCGTCATCAACCGGCAGGAGCTGCTGTTCCAGCACCTCGCCCAGATGCCGGGAACGCATCCCGAGGCGCTCTACCGCGCGATGATCTCGGTGGTGGCGGAACTGACGGCGTTCCTCGGCCAGGTGCGCCGGCCGGACGAGATCCCGCCGTACATTCACGAGACCCCCGAGGCGGTCTTCCCGCCGCTGCTGGCGCGGGTGCAGCAGCTGCTCGCCAGCGTGACGGAGCGCAAGGCGATCCGCATCCCGCTGGAGCAGAAGAACTACGGCATCTGGATCGGCCAGATCGGCGACCGGTCGATTTTCACCGGCTGCCGGCTCATCCTCGTCGCCACGGCGAGCGTGCAGAGCGAGAACATGAGCCGCGAATTCCCGGTGCGCACCAAGGTCGGGCCGGTCGAACAGATCCGCGATCTCGTCAACCTGCAGCTTCCGGGCATCTCGCTCCGGCCGGTCAACGTGGTCCCGCGCGAGCTGCCGGTGCTGCGCAACGGCTTCTACTTTGAGCTCGACCAGTCCGCGGAGCTGTGGGCCCGACTGAAGAATTCGGCGGCTTTCGCCTTCCACGTCAGCGGCGACTATCCGGACCTGCACATGGAATTCTGGGCGGTGAGGACTTCGTGAGGGCGGCGGGACCGACCGCGTGAGGCATGAGGGGGGCAGCGGCGGCTGACCCGGACGGGAGAAGCCGCCAGGCTGCGGGAGCGATGACAGACACGAGCGACGACGATCCGACGATCCTCCAGCCGGGCGGCCATGGCAGCGCGAAGGTGAGCCCGCGCGCGCGCACCAGCCTGAAGGACCTGGTCGACGGCGAGGACGACGACGACGCGACGCTGCGCAGCGACCGCGCGGGAGACGACGACTCCACCGTTGCCATGCCCCGTCCGCGCGAGACCGGCGCCGAGCTATCGTCCGGCACCGACGGAACCTCCGACGGCGCCGGCTATGACATGCTCCTTCGACGGCAGCCGCAGCGGCCGGACGAGATCCTGCTGGTCTGCGCCGAACCGCTGCTGGTGCTCGCGGCCGAACTCCGCAACGCCGTCGAGTTCGCCGACATCGATGCGCTGCGGCGCCGCATCTCGCTTGAGATCGCGCGGTTCGAGGAGCGTTCCGCCAAGGCGGGCGCCTCGGCGGGCGAGATCACCGCGGGGCGCTATGTCCTGTGCTCGCTGCTCGACGAAACGGTGCTGACCACGCCATGGGGCAGCCGCTCGACCTGGAGCAAGCAGAGCCTGCTCAGCGAGTATCACGGCGAGACCTGGGGCGGCGAGAAGGTGTTCCAGCTCCTGGAGCGCATCCTCGACCAGCCGAAGAAGTACATCGCGGTGCTGCGCCTGATCGATGCCTGCCTGCTGCTCGGCTTCGAGGGGCGCTACAGGGTCATCGAGGGCGGGCGCGATCAGCTGGAGAACGTGCGCACCCGGCTGGGCCGGCAGCTGCGCGAGTATCTCCCGGCGCCGCCGTCCGAACTCGCCTCGACGGTGCAGGCGAAGAAGAAGAAGCGCTCGATCCGCTCGTTCGTGCCGCTCTGGGTCGCGTTCACGGCGAGCGGCGTGCTGCTCGTCCTTCTCTATGTGTTTTTCCAGCTCCGGCTGCACGAGGATCTCGATCCGACGCTGAGTGCAATCCAGGCTTTGCAGAATTCGGTGAGGTAGGGCTGCGATGCTGGGTGCGCTAATCCGCGAACTGTTCAAGCTGCGAACGCTCGTCTTCCTGTTCGGGCTGGTGGCGCTTTCGCTCGTCATCTGGTTCTTCGGGCCGCAGTTCTCGCTGATGGGCGGGCATCCGCTCGCCTCGCGCGGCGCGCGCCTCGGCGTGATCGTCGGCCTGATCCTCGTTCTCCTGCTGATCGCGTTCGTCCGGTTCCTGCTGATCCGGCGGGCCAACTCCCGGCTGATCAAGAACCTCATCGAATCCGACGAGCTGGCCTCGCTCGCAACCTCCGACCGCGACGAGGAACTGGAGATCATCCGCGAGCGCTTCCAGCACGCCCTGGAGGTGCTGAAGGAATCGACCATCGGCCGCCACAAGGGCGGCAGCTTCCTCTACGAGCTTCCCTGGTACGTGCTGGTCGGCGCGCCCGGCACCGGCAAGACGACGATCCTGAGCAACTCCGGCCTGGAATTCCCCCTGTCCGACCGGTTCGGATCGGAAGCGGTTCAGGGGTTCGGCGGCACCCGCCACTGCGACTGGTGGTTCACCGACAAGGCGGTGCTGATCGATACCGCCGGCCGGTACACCACCCAGGACGTGAACCGCGACACCGACCGGGCGGCCTGGCTCGGCTTCCTCGACATCCTGCGGTCGCATCGCCGCCGTCGGCCCATCAACGGCGCGCTGCTGCTGGTGAGCGCGGCGGACCTCCTCAATCGCAACGAAACCGAACGTCGGATGTTCGCCGACACGCTGCGGCGCCGCCTGCAGGAACTGGTCAAGGCGTTCGAGGTCAGCGTTCCGGTCTACCTGCTGATCACCAAGGCCGACCTGATCTCGGGTTTCAGCGAGTTCTTCGAGGACTTCCGCGAAGACGAGCGCGAGCAGGTGTTCGGCGTGACGCTGCCGGCCGACACCTCGCCGGTGCAGGTGCCGCTCGAGGTGGATCACCGGCTGACCGAGCTGTTCGCCCGGGTCGAGGCGCTGGCTCCGGACCGGCTGCACGCGGAGCGCGACGTCGAGCGCCGGGCGCGCATCTTCCTGTTCCCGCGCGAGCTTGCGGCCTTCCAGGGCCTGATGACGTCGTTCGTGCGCGATGTCTTCCGCACGAGCCGCTACGAGAAGACGCCGCTGCTGCGCGGCGTGTATCTGACCAGCGGCACCCAGGAAGGCACGCCGATCGACCGCCTGCTCGGCGCCTTCAGCCGCCGGTTCGGCCTGGCGCCCGGGCAGATCGTTCCCTATTCCGGGCGCGGCAAGGCCTTCTTCATCCACCGGCTCCTGACCGACATCGTCTTCCAGGAATCCGACCTGATCGGCACCAACCGCCGGCTGGAGACGTCGCTCGCGCTGCGCTACGGCTTCGGCTACGCCGCCGCCATCCTGCTGTTCGTCCTGTTCGCCGGCCTGTGGGCCAAGGTGATGGACCACAGCAACGACCAGATCGCCGCCGTCGCGAACGAGCTGAAGACGACGGAAGCGGTGATCAAGGGGGTGGGGCCTAAGCCCACCTACGACCAGATCCTGCCGACCCTGAATTCCATCTCGCGGCTGGAGGACGCCGCCGAGGAGCCGGGCGCGCTGCCCCTCGTCGGTGGCTTTGGCCTCGACGCCAACGCCACGCTCGGGCCGGCCACCACCAAGCTCTACGATACGGTGCTGTCCAAGTTCCTGCTGCCGGTGGTCGCCGATCGTCTCGCCGCGCGCGTCGCGATCCTGACCCAGAGCGAGAACGAGGCCGACATGCCGGCGCTGCGCCAGTCGCTGCAGGCCTACATGATGCTCAACGATCCGAAGCGGTTCGACGCCAACTACCTTCTCGACACGCTGAAGACGGAGTCCCAACGCCTCTATCCGTTGCAGCCCGACCAGCAGGCGGCGCTCAATTCGCAATTCTCCGCGCTCGTGGCGGAGCTTCCGCAGCCGGTCAGCTTCAACCAGGGCATCGTCAGCGCGGCCCAACGCCGGCTGGCCACCGTGCCGCAGACCGACGAGATCTACGCCTCCCTCCTGCGCAAGGCCGATGCCGACCCGACGCTGCAGCCGGTGGTTCTCACCAGCATCATCGGCACGACCGCGCTGACCACGGATCCGTCCAGGATCAGGGCCAAGCAGCCGATCCTGCAGATCCCGGGGCTCTACACCCGCGACGGCTTCTACAAGTTCTTCCTCGCCCAGGCGCCGAACATCGTGAACGACTCGCTGAGCCAGGACTGGATCGCCGGCCGGGCGCAGCCCCAGAGCCCGACCTACCAGTCGGTGATGCAGAATCTGGTGAAGCAGTACGTCGCCAACTACATCTCGATCTGGCAGGACGCCATCGACCAGGTGGCCGTCGTCGACTTCGATTCCGTCCAGCGGGCGCAGCAGGTCCTGAAGGTGCTCGCGGCCCCCGACACGCCGCTGATCGCCCTCGCCAAGGCCGTCGAGACGAACACCCAGCTGCCGATTCCCGGAAGTTCCTCCAGCGCCAACGCCAGTGGCGATGCGGCCGGCGGAGCGGCAGCGGGCGCGGCGGGGACGTCGGCGGGTGGCACCGGCGGTGGCAATGCGGTGGCATCGGCGGCCAAGGGTGTCGCCGGCAAGGCGGTCGGCGCGGCGGCCCAGCAGGCGTTCGGCAATATGGCCTGGCCGGGCGACCAGATCGCCCTGCCGTTCCAGCCCGTGGTGGCCCTGCTCGGAACGCCCTCGGCCAGCGGCGCCGCTCCGGCGGCGCCCGCGGGCGGGACGACGCTTCCGCAGGTGCAGCAGCTGATCGGCTCCGTCTTCGGCGACATCGACTCGATCGCCGCGGCGCCGGACCCGGGCGCGGCGGCGCTGCAGTACGTCTCCAAGCGCGCCAGCAGTCCGTCCCAGGACGCGCTCAGCCAGCTCAGGACAACGTCGGCGACGCTGCCGGCCCCGTTCGGCTCGATCATGGGCGACATTTCCGTCCAGTCCTGGCGGGTCCTGATCGGGCTCGCCTACCAGAACGTCAACGCGAACTGGCAGCAGCAGGTGATCCCGTCCTGCAATTCGCTGCTCGACAACCGGTTCCCGATGACCAACTCGACGAACGAGGTCACGCTGGCCGACTTCACCGAGATGTTCCGTCAGGGCGGCACGATCGACCAGTTCTTCACCAAGTTCGTGCAGCCGTTCGTCAAGCAGCAGGGGACACAGCTGGTCGCGGCGAGCTTCGACGGTCAGACGATGGGCTTCTCCGACCAGACCCTCGACATGTTCCAGCGGGCGGCGCAGATCCGGAGCGCCTTCTTCAGCGGTGGGGCGACCCTCGGCGTGAAGTTCTCCATCACCCCGTCGTTCCTCTCTCCCGACACGCTGCGTTCGGTGTTCACCCTCGACGGTACGTCGGTCACCTATCGGCACGGGCCTCCCCGCACCACCGACCTGACATGGCCGAACCGGGGCGATGCCAGCACGGCCTCGGTGATCATCACGCTGGTCGAAGGCGGGACCGTGAAGGAGGAGCGTTCGGGCGCCTGGGCGCTGTTCCGGCTGCTCTACACCACGGGCATGCAGCGCACCGGGTCGTCGGGCCAGTACACCTTCTCCGTCGCCAACAAGAGCGGCGCGCGGGCTGACTACACGGTCCAGGCGAGCTCGGTGGTCAATCCGCTGGCGCCCAGCGTGATCCAGGGTTTCCAGTGCCCGGGGCAACTATGACGGGCGGGATTTACGGCAAGTTGCCGTCCGCCGCCGATTTCTGCCGGCAGCGGCTCCCGAACACCTTCGTGGAGCCGTGGGACAAGTGGCTCCAGCAGTCTCTCTCGAGCGCGCGGGACAAGCTCGGCGATGGCTGGGCACGCTCGTATCTCTCGAGCCCGGTCTGGTGCTTCGCCATCGATCCCGGCGTCATCTCGGAGGTCGGCTGGACCGGGGTGATCGCGACCTCGGTGGATTCCACCGGGCGGTACTATCCGCTGACGCTGGCGGTGTCGGTGGAACAGCTTCTGCCCTGCCAGACCTTGGCGCTGCATCTGCAGGTGCCACTGCGCGAGCTCGAGGCGACCGCCCTGTCGATGATCGAAGGCACCTCGTCGATGCACGACGCCCTGATGCTGATCGACCGGATCTCTTCCGGGCTCGAAGCCCTCGACATGCTGGGGGAGGAGCCGTCCGTGTTCCTCAACACCTACGGCGGCGAACTCGGCACCATGCAGACCAATCCGCTGTTTCCGCCGGTGAGCGAACTGCGGCGGTCGGGGTTCAGCGGCTACTCGCCGGCGCCGCGCCCGGCCAATGCCAGCGTCTGGTGGCACTACGGCTGGCCGGGCCGCTCCCCCGAGGCGGTAAAGACCAGGGGGCTGCCGGCCGCGGCCATGTTCGGCTCGTTCCTTGACGGGCGCTGGAAAGAGCATGGCTGGAGCCGGTGACGTTCCCGCGATCCCCGCGATGGTGGTGGCCGCCGCGAGCCGCTGTGGCGCCCGCCGGGACGTCAACGAGGACGCCTTCCTGGCGTTGACCGAGCGCGGCCTGTTCTGTGTCGCCGACGGCATGGGCGGCCACGCCGACGGCCAGCTCGCCAGCCTGTCCGTCGCCCGGATCCTGGACCGGATGGTCGCGGTGGGCCCGCTCGAGGACCGGGTGGCGAGCGTCGAGCGCAGCCTGCACCGCATCAACAAGGCGCTCCGCAACGAGGCCGCGAAAGGCGGGCTCGCCTCCATCATCGGTGCGACCGTCGTCGCGCTGGTGCTCGATGCGGACTATGCCGTGTGCGTGTGGGCGGGCGATTCCCGGTGCTATCTCCTGCGCGACGGCCACCTGTTCCAGATGACACGGGACCACGGCGGGGCGTACGCCCCCGACCAGCGGCGGACCAACGTCGTCACCCGCGCCATCGGCAGCGGCGAGGTCCTCGAGCTCGACCGCGTGGTCGTCGAAGTGGAGGCCGGGGACAGCTTCCTGTTGTGTTCCGACGGGGTAAGCGACTATCTCAGCGCGGACGACATTCTCGCCCACCTGACGGGCCCGGTGCAGACCGCGGCGGACGACCTGGTTGCCGCGGCGGCCGCGGCGGGCTCGCGCGACGACGTGACGGCGGTGCTGGTGCGGGTGGACGGGGCGATGTGATCGGATGGGGAAGCATGACGGGCGACGATCCATGGCAGGGCAGGGCGCATGCGGAGGAGGCGAAGGCCGGCCGCGATGAGGCCGCGTGCCGGTGCGTGGGACGGACTGTCCTGGCGCCCCGCGGGCTCGGATGAGCGACAAGAGCCCCCCGGCCAAACCACTGCCGCTGCCTCTCGGAACGATGCTGCGCGAGCGCTATGAGCTGATCTCGGTGCTTGGCCGCGGTGGAATGAGCACGGTCTACAGCGCACTGGACCACTTCCGTCTGCGCGCCGCCTCCCAGGTGCCGTTGGTGGCGATCAAGCTGCTCAACGACGATCCGACGATCAACGCGGAGATGCGCGAGCTGATGCACCGCGAGGCGCGGCGGATGCAGGAGTTCGTGCATCCGGCCATCGCCCGGGTCTACGACTGGGACGAGGATGCCGGCCGCTCGTTCATCATCATGGAGCAGCTGGAGGGCCAGACGCTCAGCCGCATGCTGCGCAAGCGCGGCACCGATCCGGTCTCCCGGGTGACCCGCAACCGCATCATCGCCGACATCGGGTCCGCGCTCGACTACGCCCACGAGCGGGGCGTGGTCCACACCGACGTGAAGCCCGGCAACATCTTCGTCACGACGTCGGGGGCGGCGAAACTGCTCGATTTCGGGGTGTCCTATGCCAACGAGGCGGTCGATCTCAGCGACGAGGACGACCGGCCGACGATTGCCTATTTCGGTCACGTGGGCGCACTGACGCCGTCCTACGCGTCGCTCGAGATGCTGCTCGGAATGGTGCCGGCCCCGGCCGACGACGTCTATTCGCTGGCGGTGGTCGCCTACATGCTCGTCGCCGGAAAGCACCCGTTCGATCACAAGTCGGTCCGCTGGGCCATCGCCAACGGCAAGGTGCCCGAACGGCCGGCCGGTCTCGGCGCCCGGCAATGGCGCGCGCTCAGCCAGGCCCTCGCCTTCGAGCGCAACGAACGGACCCCCGAGGTCCGGGAGTTCGTCGATGCGTTCACCGCCGTGACCTGGTGGGAGCGGTTGCGCGGCTAGGGTGCGGCGTGCCCGGGGGCAAGCGCGACCGCCCCCCACGCTGACACTGCAGAAGGACCGCCGCTGTTTTCGCTGCTGTCATCCAAAACCGGGTACAATGCCCGACGATCGCCGCGCCCGTTGCCAGGACTGGAAACCATGAAGGACCTTTCGGAAAGCCTCGGTCGTCTGCGCGAGCTCTCCCAGAAGGTCGCCCATGGCGACTACGACGTCTTCGAGGACATCGCCGCGCTCACCACCACGGACGGAGCGCCGGAGGTCCAGGAGCTCGCCGAGGCGTTCGGCATGATGGTCGTGCGGATCGAGGCGCGCGAGTTCCACCTCTCCGGTGTCATCGACGACCTCACCGAAGCGCGGCGGAGGCTCGAGGATGCCCGCCAGCGGCTGGAACGGGAGAACGGGACGCTGCGCGCGGAAGTCAGCGAACTGCGCATCCATGTCGACCGCGAGAAAAAGGATCGCGAAGTCGAAACGATCGCCGAAAGCGATTATTTCAAGGATCTTCAGAAACGGGCACGGTCCATGCGTGCCCGGCACTCGAACGATTGAAACCACCCGGGTTGCCGCCGGAGGTCGCCACGCGCGCCCGCCCGACGCGGACCGCCCCGAAGGGTCCACAGGGGACAGCGAAGGCCGTGCACACACGGACAGTCTCGATCCACTCCTACCGGGGTGGCACCGGCAAATCCAACATCACCGCCAACGTCGCCGCCGGGCTGGCGCGGCGCGGCAAGCGCGTCTGCATCGTCGATACCGACATCCAGTCGCCGGGGATCCACGCCCTCTTCGATGTCGATCCGCGGACCCTGCGCTACACCCTGAACGACTATCTCTGGGGACGCTGCAAGGTGGAGGAGGCGGCGGTGGACGTGACCGCCGCGATCGACGAGGAGGCCGAGATCGGTGGCCGGCCGCCGGTCTCCGGATCGGTCTATCTGATCCCTTCCAGCCTGCGGGCGGGCGAGATCGCGCGTATCATCCGCGAAGGCTACGACGTCAACGCGCTGAACGACGGGTTCCGCGACATCTGCGGCGCGCTCGATCTCGACTATCTGCTGATCGACACGCATCCGGGCGTGAACGAGGAGACGCTGCTCTCCATCGCGATCTCGGACTGCCTGTTCATCGTGCTCAGGCCGGACGTGCAGGACTATCAGGGAACCGCCGTGGCGCTGGAGCTGGCCCGCCGGCTGGAAGTGCCGCAGCTCTTCCTGGTCGTGAACAAGGCGATCTCCTCGCTGGACTTCAACGAGGTCGCCAACCGGGTGTTCGCCACCTACAAGTCCCCGGTCGCGGCCGTCCTGCCGTTGTCGGAGGATCTGATCCTGCTGGGCAGCGACGGCATTGTCTGCGAACGCCATCCGCAGAACGCTTTCTCCCTCGGCGTCGAGAAGATCCTCGACCGGATCGAAGAGATGGAAGCGGTCGACTAGGGCAGCCGGGGGCAGCCGCCCCGCGGTCCCGCGCCGTCGCGTTCAGCAGCGGCATCAGGCCGGGCGGGATATGGCCGGCGGTGGGCCCGCCGTCCTCAGCGTCGGAACCAGCCGCGGCGGCCGCCATCGAGCCGCTCGACGAAATCGGGGACGGTCGCGATCCGCTCGGTGGGCTCGAACGCCAGTCCGCGGAGGATGGTGTCCATCACGCGACGGTCGACGTTCGGGATCGGTTGTGGCGTGCGGCCCCGGTCGCGCATCTCCAGCGCCGTGCCGTCGTCGAAGGGGTGGTGACCCGCCAGCGTCTCGTAGAGCACGCAGGCCATCGAGAAGACATCCGCCGAGGTCGATCGGAGGAGGCGCTCCATGACCTCGGGTGCCGCATAGCGCCCAGTGAACGAGGAGAGCTGGTCCACGTCGAAGACCGGCAGCGTCGAGGCGGAGGCAATCCCGAAGTCGACGAGCTTGGTGGTCCCGTCCTCCATCACGAAGATGTTCGAGGGCTTCACGTCGCAGTGGAGGATGCTCTTCTCGTGCGCGAACGCGAGCCCGGTGAACGCTCCGTCGAGCACCTTGCGGGCTTCGGCAAAGCCCATCGGGATCGGGCGGTCGTCGATCACCGCATCCAGCGCCTGCCCGCGGAGCAGTTCCATGACGATGAAGGCATCCGATCCGTCGCGGTCGAAGTCGTGGACCTGGACGATGTTCGGGTGGGCCAGCGTCTGCGCCTTGCGGGCCTCCGCCTCCAGGGTGCGGAAGGCCCGGGAGTCCTGGCTGAAGGTCCGGTCCAGCACCTTGATCGCGACGTAGGGGCGTCCTTCGCCGGCCTCGAGCCGGCGCCTGTCGACCGCCGCGTAGACGGTGCCCATGGCGCCGCCGCCGATCTCGCGGTCGAGCACGAAGCGGTCCTTGAGGAGGGTTCCGACGCCCGCGCGGGCCGCGGCAGCGGCGCGGAACCGACCGCCTCTGCCGGTTCCGGTGCCGCTCGTTTCGGAGACGAAGGCCGTCTTGCGCATGCGGGCGCCGACGAAGGCGGACATGAAGTGATCGAGGTCGGTGTCGTCCTTGCGCTCGCTGGCACGATCGCTCCCGCGCAGGGATTTGTACTCCTCCACCAGCGCCTGCAGGACGACATCGTCCACGCGGTCGTCGATGGCGGAGCGGGAGGCCGGTGTCCCGGGCACGACGGTGTCGCTGCGGCGGACGGTATCCTCGTCGTCGCTGTACGACGCGTCGTCCGGGTCCGCTGTCCGGCCGTTGCTCGCCACCTCGTCCATGATCATCGAGACGAGATCGTTGGGGAGCCGACCGACCGCCTGGTATTCGCCGAGGACCGCGCCGAGCGACGTCCGGTCGGCCTCTCCCGCCGCGATTGCCGAGCGCAGGCCCGACACGAGGCGCGCGTAGGAAAGGCGTCCGGCAAGGAACGCGTCGACATGCGTGCGATGCGACCCGTCTTTTCCCGCGGTCATGTTCCTGCCGACCCCCACTCGCCCGGTCGATCCGGCGCGATCACGTACGCCGTATTGTTAGGCGATTAGAAGGGTGAAGTCAGTTCGGCCTTGTGGCTCGTCTTGTCGTAGATGCAGATCATGGAATCGGTGCCGGCATCCGTCTTCACCTCGACGATCGCCGCGCCGTAGCTCTCCGACCCGAACGGATTGACCTTCACCGAGACCTTGCCCGGGTCCTGGACGAGGTCGGTACAGGTCTCCTCGACATCCTTGCGGAACTCGGCCCACGCATCGTCGCTCGACGCGAGGGCGGGGGACGCAACCGCGACGAGGGCAAGAAGTCCGATCAGGGCGCGCATCGTTGGTGCTCCTCTTTCCGCAGCCGCCTTCATCTGGTGGGAGAACGCCGCTCCGTCCAGATCCGTTCGATGCGAGCCGGGAAAGAGGTTACGACCGCCCGCTGCGGGCAAAGCGGTTCTTCAGCGCCATGACCCGGCCGTACGATGCGGCGATCGAGCGGAGGAAGTCCGGATCCCTGGCGGCTTCCGCCGCGACGGCCGCCGCGACCTTTTGCGGGAAGTCCGGGCCGGTCGAGGAGTCGCCGGAGACGACGATCAGGTCGCTGTCGGCCTTCAGGGCGGCGATCACGGCGTCCGTCGCCGACATGCGGTTGCGGATCGCGTGCATGATCAGGTCGTCGGTCATCACCACGCCGTTGAAGCACAGCTCCGAGCGCAGCATCCCCTCGATGATGTCCGGCGAGATTGACGCGGGCAGGGTTGTGCCGGTGCCGTGGCGGTCGAGGCGCAGATGGCCGACCATGATGATGTCGACGAGGCCCGCATCGATCAGCTCGCGGTAGGGCACGAGCTCGGCCTCACTCCAGGTGCGCGTGATGTCGACGGCGCCGTCGTGGCTGTCGCTCGCCGACGACCCGTGCCCGGGAAAGTGCTTGAGCGTCGGAGCGACGCCTGCGGCCCGGTGGGCGGTGACGAAGGCCTCGTCGTAGGCCGCGACCGTGCGCGGATCGGACGCGTAGGCGCGTCCGGCCTTGGCGATCACCGGGTTGTTCGGGTTGACGGCAACGTCGGCGATCGGCGCCAGGTTGACGTTGAAGCCCCAGGCCTTCAGCGCCTGCGCCATCTTGGCGTAGATCGCGTGGGCCTTTTCGGGGCTGTTGTCGCGGGCGACGGCTTCGGCGGACGGGGTCGCCGGGAAACCGATCTTGGCGGGCAGGCGCGAGACAAGCCCGCCTTCCTGGTCGATCATGATGAGCGGCGGCGGGGTGCCCGCCGAGGCAAAGCTGGCCGTCAGGGCCTTCACGTCGGCGGCGGAGCCGATGTTGTGGCGCAGGAACAGGACGCCTCCGACGCGGCCTTCGGCGATCTCGGTCCGCACTGCCGTTGCCGACGCGCTGGCCGGCGTCTTGCCGGTGAACCCGACCACCAGCAGCTGGCCGACCATCTCCTCGACGGACACACCGGCCGGCGCGGGCGTGCTCCGGGGCGCGCAGCTCCGGTCGGCGGCCGCCGCTGTCTGGACAGGGGCGGGCTCGCTGCTTGCGGCGACGCAGGCTCCGGTGGCAAGGGCAAAAAACGCCACGCAGGCGGAACGGAAAAACGGCATGGAGGCTCCCTGGCAAACGGGTCGGGATACGTCTGCCGCAGGGATTCCGCCGTCTCGGATCGGGCGATTGCAGCCGGATCGATCCGGCGGCCAAGAACGAATCAAGGCGCGTGCAGACGGGCGCTGCCCCCGTTCCTGCCCGTTTCGCCGGGCAGGATCAACTTCGGTGCACCGGGCGGATGCGCGTTGTCCGCCGCCCGGATGAGCTCCTGGGGGCCTATTCCGCCGCCTGCCGCTTCTCGCTCGTGTAGTCGTGCTTCGGCCGGGCCTTCAGCTTCAGCTCCTTCAACTCCTCGCGCTCGCGCTGCGCGTTGCGCAGGTCCGCCTCGTAGCCGGGGAAGTACTGCCGCGGGCAGAAGGTGCCGGTGAAGCCGTAGTCCGCCGACGCCTGCATGGCGATGGACGGATGGGTGAGGTGCGGGCGGCCAATGGCCACCAGGTCGGCGCGTCCAGCCGCCAGGATCGTGTTCACCTGGTCGGCCGAGGTGATGTTGCCGACAGCGATGGTCTTCACCTTCGCCTCGTTGCGGATCTGCTCGGCGAACGGCGTCTGGAACATGCGGCCGAAGATCGGCTTGGCGTCCGGCACCGTCTGGCCGGTGGAGACGTCCATCAGGTCGGCGCCGTGCTCGCTGAAGGCCCGGGCAATCTCGACGGAATCGTCGCCGGTGATGCCGCCTTCCTTCCAGTCGGTCGCCGACAGGCGCACCGACATCGGCTTCTCGGCCGGCCAAGCCTCGCGGACGGCGTCGAACACTTCCAGCGGATAGCGCAGCCGGTTCTCCAGCGACCCGCCGTACTCGTCGGTGCGGGTGTTGGTCAGCGGCGACAGGAAGGTCGCCAGCAGGTAGCCGTGGGCGCAGTGCAGCTCCAGCATGTCAAATCCGGCGCGGCTGACCCGTTCGGCCGCCGCCACGAACTGCGCCTTGATCGCGTCCATGTCGTCCCGCGTCATCTCGCGCGGAACCGGGCTGTGCTTGAAATAGGGGATCGGGGAGGGGGCGATGACGTCCCATCCGCCGTGTTCCAGCGGCTGGTCCATGCCTTCCCACATCAGCCGGGTCGAGCCCTTGCGGCCCGAGTGGCCGATCTGCATGGCGATCTTCGAGCCGGAGTTCTTGTGCACGAAATCGACGATGCGGGCCCAGGCGGCCTCCTGCTCGTCGGTGTAGATGCCGGCGCACCCCGGCGTGATCCGGCCGGTGTCCGACACGCAGGTCATCTCGGTGTAGACGAGGCCGGCACCCCCCATGGCGCGCGCGCCGTAGTGGACCAGGTGGAAGTCCTGCGGCATGCCGTCGACGGCGGAGTAGGTGTCCATCGGCGAGACCACCAGCCGGTTCGGGACGACCATGTCGCGCACCTTGAGCGGGTGGAACATCGGGGGCGGCGGGTTGTCGAGGTCGACATCGAACCCTTCGGCCGCCACCTGTTCCGCGAACATCTTGTCGACGGCCCGGACGAACGCTTCCTCGCGCAGTTCCAGGTTGTCGTAGGTGATCGCCTTCGACCGCGTCATCAGTCCGAACGCGAACTGCACGGGGTCCATGTCCCAGAACCGCTCCAGGTGCTCGAACCAGACCAGCGACACGTCGGCGGAGTGCTGGATCTTCTCGACGGCTTCGCGACGCCCGGTCTCGAACGCGGCCAGCGCCGCATCCACCGACTTGTGCGCGCGGAACGCCTCGTAGAGCGCGACGGCATCCTCCATGGCGAGCTTGGTGCCCGAGCCGATGGAGAAGTGCGCGGTCGACTTGGCGTCGCCGACCAGGACGACGTTGTCCTTGGTCCAGCGCTTGTTGCGGATCATCGGGAAGTTGCGCCACATGGAGCGGTTGATGATCAGCGGATGCCCGTCGAGCGCCTTGGCGAACACGCCCTCCAGGAAGCGGGCCGACTGGGTCTCGTCCATCTTGTCGAGACCGGCGCGCACGAAGGTCTCCGGATCGGTCTCCATCACCCAGGTCGAGAGGCCCGGCTCGTACTGGTAGGCGTGGGCGATGAAGATGCCCGCGTCGGTTTCCTCGAAGAAGAAGGTGAAGGCGTCGAGCGGCTTGGTGGATCCCATCCACGAGAACTTGTTCGGCCGCAGGTCCACCTCGGGCTGGAAGTGGTCGCGCCATTTCTCGCGCACGATGGAGTTGATGCCGTCGGCGGCGACCACCAGGTCCGATTCGCGCATCAGCGCCTCGACGTCGGTCACCTCGGTCTGGAACAGGATCTCGACGCCGAGCTGCTCGGCGCGCTCGTGCAGCAGCATGAGCAGCTGCTTGCGCGAACATCCGCAGAAACCGTTGCCGCCAATGGTGAACACCGTCCCCTTGAAGTGGGTCTCGATGTCGTCCCAGTAGGCGAAATGGTCGGTGATCGAGCGGTAGCTCTCGAAATCGTACTTCTGGAAGGTCTGCAGCGTTTCGTCGGAAAAGACGACGCCGAAGCCAAACGTGTCATCGGGCCGGTTGCGCTCGAAGACGGTGATCTGCGTCGACGGGTCGGCCTTTTTCATCAGGATCGAAAAATAAAGGCCGGCGGGACCGCCGCCCATCACTGAAATCTTCATGTCTCAACTCCCGGACAGGGGTGGCGGGGGGCGCCCGACGCGTCCCTTGTGCGTCTGTAGGAGATATTTTAAGCTTGAAACAAATTCCGCTGCAAGCGATGAAAAGACGCAGCCTTCCTGACATTCCTTCCTCGGCGCGGGCGAGCGCCACGGGTTTCCCGACGGACGGTAACAGGTAGCGCCGCTGAGAAAAGGACGAGGCAGAGCGTGGACGAGGCTTCAGGCGGGCGGCACGTCATGATTACGGGCGGCGGAACGGGCATCGGCGCGGCCATCGCCTCGCTGCTGAAGTCCGACGGGTCGCGGATCTCGCTTCTCGGCCGCCGCAGGGACGCGCTGGACGAAACCGCGGAGGCCATTGGCGGCGCCACGGTCGTGCCCGCCGACGTCACCGATTCTGAGGCCGTCGACGTGGCCTTCGCCGCCGCGGTCGAGGCCAACGGCCCGGTCGACATTCTCGTCAACTCCGCCGGTATCGCCATCACGGCGCCCTTCCTGAAGACGGACATCGACGTCCTGCGCAAGATCTGGCGGGTGAACGTCGAGGGCGCCTTCACCTGCACCCAGGCGGCGCTGCCGCCGATGCTGAAGGCCGGGTTCGGCCGCGTGGTCAACGTCGCGTCGACGGCCGGTCTCAAGGGCTATGCGTACACCTCCGCCTACACCATGTCGAAGCACGCGGTGATCGGGATGACCCGGTCGCTGGCGCTGGAGACGGCCGGGCGGGGCGTGACCGTCAACGCCGTGTGCCCGGGCTTCACCGACACCGACCTGACGGCCGACAGCGTCGACAAGATCATGGCCACGACCGGCCGCAGCGCCGACGAGGCGCGCGCGGCGCTGGCCCAGACCAATCCGCTGAAGCGCCTGATCCGCCCGGAAGAGGTCGCCGATGCCGTGCGCTGGCTCGTCGGGCCGGCGGCCGGCGCGATCACCGGCCAGTCGATCATCGTTGCCGGCGGAGAGATCATGTGATGCCGGAGGGATCGGCGATCGCCCTGGATGCCGAAACGCGCGCGCTCGAGCGCCCGCGCGACCACACCCGCGAACTGCGGCTGTGGCTGCGGCTGCTCACCTGCACCAACATGATCGAGAGCGAGATCCGCCGCCGGCTGCGCGAGCGCTTCGACGTCACCCTGCCGCGCTTCGATCTGATGGCCCAGCTCGACAAGGCGCCCGACGGGCTCAGCCTCGGCGAGATCTCGCGGCGGATGATGGTCTCCAACGGCAACGTCACCGGGCTCGTGGAACGCCTCGCGGAGGACGGGCTCGTGGAGCGCCGCGCCTCCGACACCGACCGCCGGTCGACGTTCGTCCGGCTGACCGATGCCGGCCATGCCGCCTTCGCGGAAATGGCCGCCGAACACGCCGAATGGATCGGCGACCTCTTCACCGACCTGTCGCCGGAGCACATCGAAGGGCTCCTGGACCACCTGGCAAAGACCAAGGCTTCGGTCGACAGCCATTCGAACAAGGGAGAACCGAGCCGGTGAGCGACCGTTTCCAGATCACGCTGCCGCTGTCGGACTTTACGCCGCAGCATTTCCTTCTGTCGGTCGACGGCCCCGTTGCCACGATCACGCTCAACCGTCCGGAGCGGAAGAACCCGCTCACCTTCGAAAGCTACGCCGAGCTGCGCGACACCTTCCGCGCGCTTGCCCACGAAACCCAGGTGAAGACCATCGTCGTCACCGGCGCCGGGGGCAACTTCTGCTCGGGCGGCGACGTGTTCGAGATCATCGAGCCGCTCTTGTCGCGCGACATGGTGGGCCTGCTCGACTTCACCCAGATGACCGGCGACCTCGTCAAGGCGATGCGCGCCTGCCCGCAGCCGATCGTCGCCGCCATCGACGGTGTCTGCGTCGGCGCCGGCGCGATCATCGCCATGGCCTCCGACGTGCGCTTCGGCACCGAGAATTCGAAGGTGGCGTTCCTGTTCACCAAGGTAGGGCTCGCCGGCTGCGACATGGGCGCCTGCGGGATCCTGCCCCGCATCATCGGCTTCGGCCGTGCCGCGGAGCTCCTCTACACCGGCCGCGTCATGCGCGGTCCGGAGGCCGAGCGATGGGGCTTCTTCAACCGGCTGGTCGCCTCCGAGGATGTGCTCACCGAGGCCCAGGCCTTCGCGGCCGAGCTCACGCGCGGCCCGACGTTCGCCCACGGCATCACCAAGAAGATGATGCACATGGAGTGGGACATGTCGGTGGACCAGGCGATCGATTCCGAAGCGATGGCCCAGGCCGTCTGCATGCAGACCGAGGACTACCGGCGCGCCTTCGAGGCCTTCGCGGCCAAGAAGACGCCCGTGTTCGAGGGGAACTGATCCGTGGCGGACACCTCCTTTCTCGACTGGCCGTTCTTCGAGGACTCCCACCGCGCGTTCGCGCAGGAGCTCGACCGCTGGGCGGGGCAGCACGTCTCCGGCCTCGTCGACCACCACGACGTGGACGGCTCCTGCCGTCGGCTGGTGAAGGCACTGGGCGAGGCGGGGTTCCTGCGCCACGTCGTTGTGGCACCCCACGGCGGGGCCGCCGACAAGATCGACGTCCGCACCCTGTGCATCGCCCGCGAGACCCTCGGCCGCCACCACGCGCTGGCCGATTTCGCCTTCGCCATGCAGGGGCTCGGCACCGGCTCCATCAGCCTGTTCGGCAGCGACGAGCAGAAGGCGCGCTTCCTGCCGAAGGTCGCGGCCGGCGAGGCGATCGCCGCCTTCGCGCTGACTGAACCCGAGGCGGGCTCGGACGTGGCGTCGCTCGTCACCGTCGCCGAGCCGGACGGGGAGGGCAACTTCCGCATTTCCGGCGAGAAGACCTGGATCTCCAACGGCGGGATCGCCGATCAGTACGTGGTGTTCGCGCGTACCGGCGAGGCGCCCGGCGCCCGGGGCCTCTCGGCCTTCGTGGTCGAGGCCGACCGGCCCGGCTTCTCCGTCGCCGAGCGCATCGACGTGATCGCGCCCCACCCGCTGGGCCGGCTCGCGTTCGACAACGTGGTCGTGCCGGCGTCCCACCGGCTGGGCAATGGCGGCGAGGGCTTCAAGATCGCCATGGCGACGCTGGACGTCTTCCGCTCCACCGTGGGGGCGGCGGCACTCGGCTTCGCCCGCTCCGCCCTGGACGAGGGACTCGATCGGGCCCGCAAGCGCCACCTGTTCGGGGCGCCGCTGTCGGAGCTGCAGATGACGCAAGGCGCGCTCGCCGACATGGCGCTCGACGTCGATGCGGCGGCGCTGCTCGTCTACCGGGCGGCGTGGACCAAGGACCGGGGGGCCGCGCGCATCACCCGCGAGGCATCGATGGCGAAGCTCTATGCCACCGAGGCCGCCCAGCGGGTGATCGACGCCGCGGTGCAGATCCATGGCGGCGACGGCGTCCGGGTGGGCACGCGCGTCGAAGAGCTCTACCGCGACATCCGCGCGCTCCGGATCTACGAGGGCGCCAGCGAAGTCCAGAAAGTGATCATCGCCCGGCAGGCGCTGGCGGCCCGCGAGGCCGAGGAGGCCGCGGGCGCCTGACGCCGGTGCGCCGGCACGCTTCAAGGGCGGCTCCAGATCGCCCGGATCAACAGGGAAAACCAAGACCTTCAGAGACAGAGGACTTGATCGATGGGTACCGAATCCGCGCACGTTGACACGTTCGCCGCAGACAATCTCCCGCCCCGCGACCTCTGGCCGGAGTTCCCGAACCTCGAGAAGCTCGGCTATCCGGAGCGGATGAACTGTGCCGTCGAGCTGATCGACAAGCATGTGAGCGAGGGCAGGGGCGACCGCGTGGCCCTGATCGGCTCCGGCGTGACGTGGACCTATGCCGAGCTGCAGAAGGTGGTCGACAAGATCGCCCACGTGCTCGTCGACCGCTACGGCCTGGTGCCGGGCAACCGGGTGCTGCTCCGCTCGGCCAACAACCCGATGATGACGGCGGTCTACTTCGCCATCATCAAGGCCGGCGGGATCGTCGTCGCGTCCATGCCGCTGCTGCGCGCCAAGGAGCTCTCCTATCTGGTCGAGAAGCCGGAACTGAGCCTGGCGGTCTGCGACAGCAAGCTCTCCGAGGAGATGGAGAAGACCCGGAAGGTCGCTCCGCGCCTCACCGACATCGTCTACTTCGGCACCGACGCGCCGGACGGGCTCGAGGCGCAGATGGCCGCCTACGACGCACCGTTCACGGCCTGCGACACGGCGACCGACGACGTGTGCCTGATCGGCTTTACGTCCGGAACGACGGGCCAGCCCAAGGGCACCATGCACTTCCATCGCGACATGCTCGCGATCTGCGACTGCTATTCGCGCGAGGTGCTGCGGCCGGAGCCGGACGATCGCTTCGTCGGGTCGCCGCCGCTGGCCTTCACCTTCGGCCTCGGCGGGCTGGTGCTGTTCCCGTTCCGCGTCGGCGCGGCGGCGATCCTGCTGGAGCGCGCCGGTCCCGACGACCTCCTGGAGGCGATCGCGAAGCAGCGGGCGACGATCGTCTTCACCGCACCGACCGCCTACCGGGCGATGCTGTCGAAGCTCGATCACGCCGACATCTCCAGCCTGCGCAAGTGCGTGTCGGCCGGCGAGGCGCTTCCGAAGCCCACCTGGGACGCCTGGTACGAGAAGACCGGCATCAAGATCCTCGACGGCATCGGCGGCACCGAGATGCTGCACATCTTCATCGCCGCCCGCGAGGAGGAGATCCGTCCCGGCGCCACCGGCAAGCCGGTGCCGCTCTACGAGGCGATGGTGATCGATGAAGCCGGCAATCCGTGCCCTCCCGGCGTCGCCGGCCGTCTGGCGGTGCGCGGCCCGACCGGCTGCCGCTACCTCGCCGACGACCGCCAGACCGTCTACGTGCAGAACGGCTGGAACATCACCGGCGACACCTACGAGGTCGATGAGGACGGCTACTTCTGGTACAAGGCGCGCTCCGACGACATGATCATCTCGGCCGGCTACAACATCGCCGGGCCGGAAGTGGAGAGCACGCTGCTCGCCCATCCGGCGGTGGCCGAATGCGGCGTTGTCGGCGCTCCGGATCCCGACCGGGGCCACATCGTGAAGGCCTACGTGGTGCTGGCTCCCGGCGTGACCGGCGATGCGGCGCTGGTCAAGGAACTGCAGGACTACGTGAAGGCCGAGAACGCTCCCTACAAGTATCCGAGGGCGATCGAATTTGTCGCCACCCTGCCGCGGACCGAAACGGGCAAGCTGCAGCGGTTCCAGCTGCGGCAGATCGCCGAAGCCGCTCCCACGTCCGCGACCACCTGAAGAGACGGAGGTTTTCCGTGAGTCATCTCGATGTCGACGGCGACCGGCCGAAGATGCCGTCGCCCCGCCTGCCGTCCCCGCTTTCCGCCGTCCAGCCGAAGGGATGGGCCGAGCCGCGAGGCTACGCCAACGGCATGATCGGCGAGGGCAGGGTGCTGTTCGTCGGCGGCCAGATCGGCTGGGACGTGGACGGGACCTTCCCGGCGGACTTCCTCGGGCAGGTGCGTCAGGCGCTCGCCAACATCGTCGCGGTGCTGGAAGCGGCCGGTGGCGGCCCCGAGCATGTCGGCCGGCTGACCTGGTACGTCACCGACATCGAGGCCTATCGCGCGTCGCTGAAGGAACTGGGGCCGGTGTACCGCGCCGTCATGGGCAAGCACTTCCCGGCGATGGCGCTGGTGCAGGTGGTCTCGCTGGTCGAGGAACAGGCCATGGTGGAGATCGAGGCCACCGCGGTTCTTCCCGCCGCCGGCGCATAGATCCGGGACCGACACGCCGGCGACGCCGCATCGGCCTGGAGGTCGAAGGGCGCGCCGGCGGCGATCGAGCAGACCGCGGCTCCAGATCGCGACACAAAAAAAGACCGCCCCATCAAGGGGCGGCTTGAAGGTGTCAGACTTGGAGGCGTCAAAGACAAAGTGGTCGAAACCAATGTAGTCCAGCAGGCTGGATGTCGGTAGTTATCGTTTGTTAACCTTAATACAGGGTTAACGGCCGGGGCTGCCTGCCGGTCAAGACGATGGGGAGGGGCCTTGGGCACCTACGTTCTGGTTCACGGAGCATGGCACACCGGCGATCTGTTCGAGGACGTTGCCGCTCCCATTCGCGCCGCCGGCCACGAGGTGCACACGCCGACCATCGCCGGAAACCGGCCGGGCGACAGCAAGGCGATCGGGCTCGCCGAAGCCATCGGATCCATCGTTGACTATCTCGCCGAGAACGATCTGACCGATGTGGTGCTGATGGGGCATTCCTACGGGGGGATGGTCATCACCGGTGTCGCCGACGCCGTGCCGGAGCGCCTGCGCCGGCTGGTCTACTGGAACGCGTTCGTGCCGAACGACGGCGAGTGCCTCAACGACCTGGTGCCGCCCCACTACGTGGCGCTGTTCGACGCCATCAGCGGGCAGAGCGCCGACAACAGCGTCATGCTGTCGTATCCGATCTGGCGGGAAGCGTTCATCAACGATGCCGACGAGGCGCTGGCGAAGTCGTCCTATGCGCAGCTCAACGCGCATCCCTATGCGACCTTCACCGACAAGATCTCCCTGAAGTCCAATCCCGCCGAGATGCAGGTGGCGAAGTCCTACATCAACTGCCAGGAGGACGCCGCGCTTCCCCAGAGCCTCGGCTGGCATCCGCGCCTGTCGGAAAAGCTCGGGCTCTTCCGTCTCGTCCTGTCGCCGGGCAGCCACGAGCTGTGCTTCACCAACCCGGCGCTGCTGGCCGAGAAGATCATGATCGCCGGGCGCGACTGAGGCTGGCTGCTGTGACCGCGGCGGCGCGCGTCAGCTCTTGAACAGGCTGTCGGCGGCGGCGCGGGTGGCCGTCTTCGCCGCAACGACGCGGTCGATCCGGAGGATCTCCTCCTCCAGCGCGGCGCGCCGTTCGGCGAGGTCCTCCAGCGACTGCGCGGAGAGGTCCTCACCGACCACGATCAGAGTGCTCGGCGTCAGGCGGTCGTCATCGCTGTGGATTGTCATGCTTCGCCCCTCCCTCCGTCGGTGTCAGGCCCGCGGCGGAACGCGGCGCCCGACGATCCGCGGCGGCCGACATCCTGCGGTCGGGCTGTGTCCCATCTCCGCTCAGGCTAGATCAAAATGATCTGTGGGGAAATCCTGCGCGGGCGAAAGCCTTTGTCCGCCAATGTGCTGGCATCCCGCACAGGCCGGATTCCGGGCGTCGTGGCGGACCGGCGCGGGTGGACGATGCGTTGTCAGTCGCGGGCCCGAAGCTGTATGAAGTGCCGGTCCCGTGGCGCCACGAAAGCGAGCATGAGCATGAACGTTCCCGAGAGAATGACGGCGATCGCGATCCCGGAGCCAGGCGGTCCGGAGGTGCTGGTTCCCGAGATCGTGCCGGTGATCGGGCCAGCGGCCGACGAGGTTCTGATCCGTGTCGAGGCCGCCGGCGTCAACCGGCCGGACGTGTTTCAGCGCATGGGCAGCTATCCGCCCCCGAAGGGCGTGACGCCAATCCCGGGGCTGGAGGTCGCCGGGACCATCGCGGCGGTCGGACCCGACGTGACCGGCCACGAGGTCGGCGATCGCGTGATGGCGCTGGTGCCGGGCGGCGGCTACGCCGAATACTGCCTTGCGGCGGCGCCCAACGTCCTGCCGATTCCGGTGGGCCTGTCGATGGTCGAAGCCGGCGCCATCCCGGAAACCTACTTCACCGTCTGGTCGAACGTCTTCGATCGGGGCGGCCTCAAGTCCGGCGAGCGCTTCCTGGTCCACGGCGGAACCTCGGGCATCGGCACGACGGCGATCCAGCTCGCCAAGGCGTTCGGCGCGTTCGTCATCACCACGGCCGGCTCCGACGACAAGCTCGCTGCCTGCCGATCGCTCGGCGCGGATGCGACGATCAACTATCGCACCACCGACTTCGTGACCGTGGTGAAGGAGGTGACCGACGGCCATGGCGCCGATCTGATCCTCGACATGGTCGGCGGCAGCTATGTGGAGCGCAACTGGGCGGCCGCCGCCATCGAGGGCCGGATCGTCCAGATCGCGGTCCTGGAGGGGGTGAGCGAACAGGTCGATTTCCGGCGCCTGATGATGAAGCGGCTGACCCACACGGGCTCGACGCTTCGCGCCCGGGACGTGGCCTTCAAGGCCGACGTCGCCGCTTCGCTGAGGGCCAACGTCTGGCCGCTCCTGTCGGAAGGCAAGGCGAAGCCGGTGATCGATTCCACCTTCCCCCTCGCCGACGCCGCCGCGGCGCACCGGCGGATGGAAAGCTCCGGCCATGTGGGCAAGATCGTGCTCACCGTCGGCGACGCCCACAAGGCCTAGGCGCGGCACGCCCAGGCGGCCCGGGACCGCACGGTCCCGGCCGCGTCCGGTTGCAGCGCGTCCGCACGCACGGTTTGCGTTGGGCGGCGTGGAGGGCTATATCTCCACCCACACTCCCCTACATTCGGTGGAAGAGGGCTTTCGCGGCGCAGGCCGGGGGAGCGAACAGGAGGATATTATATGGCGTTCGGGCAAAATGCTCCGCTCATGCCCAAGGCGACCGCGGTCTGGCTGGTCGACAACACGTCGCTGTCCTTCGAGCAGATCGCCGCGTTCTGCAAGCTGCACCCGCTTGAAGTAAAGGCGATCGCCGACGGCGACGCGGCACAGGGCATCAAGGGCCTCGATCCGATCCAGACCGGCCAGCTCACGCGCGAAGAGATCGACCGCGCCGAGAAGGATCCGGCCCACAAGCTGGACCTTGCCATCTCGAAGGTTCGGGTTCCGGAGACCAAGAAGCGTGCGCCGCGCTACACGCCGGTGTCCAAGCGCCAGGATCGGCCGAATGCCATCCTCTGGCTGCTGCGCAATCATCCGGAAGTGAAGGATGCCCAGATCATCCGGCTGGTCGGCACGACGAAGTCGACCATCCAGGCGATCCGTGACCGCTCCCACTGGAACTCCCAGAACCTGCAGCCGGCCGATCCGGTGACCCTTGGCCTGTGCACCCAGATCGAACTCGATCTGGAAGTCGACAAGGCGTCCGTCGGCCTCGCCCCTGCGGCCGACGACCAGGTCGAGCCGGCCACGCTGCTGTCGGTCGACGATTCGCTGTCGGCATCGCCCTACGAGGCCGAACGCGCGGAGCGCGCGGAGAACGCCAAGGTCGATCCGGAGTCCCTCTTCGCGGGCCTGCGCGCCTGGAAGAAGGGCGAGCGGCACGACGAGGACGAGGATGACGTGGTCGTGCCGCCGGCACCGGCCGCCGCCGAGACGGTCATCGAGACCGCCGAAGCCGAAGACACGCCGATCGTGGACGATGTCTCCGAGGACGTGGCCGAGGATGCGTCGGAAGACGAGGTCGCCGACGAGGCGATGGACGAGACCGACGACGAAAGCGCCGAGAAGCGCTGAGCCCTGCTGCGGCGGCGCGGATCGCGCCGCCGCCCTTGGACGACCGGCCGGAGGCAAACGCCCGGCCGATGCGCCGGCATCAGCGTGCCGGCAGGACCGCACGATCTTTCATCAGGGATGTCGAAGCCTGAAGGTGTCCGGAGCTGTTCCGCGTCTGTCGGAATGGGGACGAGACTCCGTGGGGCAGCTCCGTCGCGTCAAAGGGCGGCGAAGCGGCAACCGCCTCGCCGGAAGCGCGTCAGTCGAACAGGCTCGATACGGATTCCTCGAGCGCGGTCCGGCTGATCGCCTCGCCGATCAGCGGTGCGATGGAGACGGCGCGGATGTTGCCGGCGGCCTTCACGGCCTCGGTCGGCTCGATGGAGTCGCTGATCACCAGCTCCTTCAGCTGCGAGCCCGCGATCCGCGCGACGGCCCCGCCGGACAGCACGCCGTGGGTGATGTAGGCGGCGACGCTGGTCGCCCCCTGGGCCAGCAGCGCATCGGCGGCGTTGCACAGCGTGCCGCCGGAATCGACGATATCGTCGACCAGGATGCAGTCACGGCCCTCCGGCGAGCCGATCACGTTCATCACCTCGGACTCGCCCGGCCGTTCGCGCCGCTTGTCGACGATGGCCAGCGGCGCATCGATGCGCTTGGCGAGCGCGCGGGCGCGCACGACGCCGCCCACGTCCGGCGACACCACCATGATGTTGCCGAGCTCGTAGCGCTCCTTGATGTCGCGGGTCATCACCGGCGCCGCGAACAGGTTGTCGGTCGGGATGTCGAAGAAGCCCTGGATCTGGCCGGCGTGCAGGTCGAGGGTCAGCACCCGGTCGGCGCCGGCCTGGACGATCATGTTGGCGACGAGCTTCGCGGAGATCGGGGTGCGCGGCCCGGCTTTGCGGTCCTGGCGGGCATAGCCGTAGTAGGGAAGCACCGCCGTGATCCGCCGGGCGGACGCGCGCCGCAGCGCGTCGGTGAGGATCAGCAGTTCCATCAGATGGTCGTTGGCGGGATAGCTCGTCGACTGGATGACGAACACGTCCTCGCCGCGGACGTTCTCCTGGATCTCGACGAAGACTTCCTGGTCCGCGAACCGGCGAACCAGGCACTTGGTGAGGGGAACGTCGAGGTAAACGCCTATCTGCTCGGCGAGCGAGCGATTCGAGTTCCCCGTCACGAGCTTCATGATGCCTGGCCCTTGTTGCGGTCGAGAATGCCGCCGGGTGCGTCTTGGTCGTCCGGCCCGCCGATCGACGGACTAACTAGCAATGCGGCCGACGCGCGGCAACACGCCCGCGCGAGAGTCCGGTGCGTCGCGGTCCGGTGGCGCATGAGGTGCGCCCCGTTTGCAACAGAAGCAGGGCGCAGAGGGGGCTTCCCGCCGGCCGGTCCGGTCCCGCGCGCGTCGCGAGCGGCCACTGGCGCCGAATCGGCTTCGCCTACTGACCGCCGCCGCCCAGCCACACATCCAGCTGGAAGATGACGTCGGTGGCGATCTGCGTGAGCTGCGCGGTGGCGATGCCCGACCACGGATCGCCCGAGGAGATGCCGGCCTGACGTTCGCCGGAGATGCGGTGCAGACGCTTGCCCGAGGCGTTGAATACATCGAACACGTAGACGACGTTGGCGCCGTTGTCGGAGCTGACGGCGGAAAGGAAGCCCTTCACGCGGTAGGTCGCGGGCGCGCCGACGCGCTGCACGAGCTTGATCCCGTTGGCTTCCGCCTGCACCGCGATTTCCTGGGCGAGGGAATCGGCGATGTTGCCCGGCATGCCCGTGAACGGCTCGAATGCGACCGTGGTGGTGGCCTTGGAGATCGGCGCGATGCCCGTCTTGTTGGCGCCGCCGAGATTGGCCACCCCGGACAGTCCCGAAGAGCCGCAGCCCGCCACCGCGAGGCCCAGCGCGGCGACCGCGCAGAACGTCAGCAAGCGAAAGCGGTTCGGGTGGGCGCGCGCGGGGTCTGCCATGGAATCGGGCTCCTCGGTCGACGGGATCGTTGCCTGCAGCCGTCCCGGTCCGGATCGCGGCAATCCGGACGACGGGAGGCGGCTCGGGGATATGGTCGGGCGTCCTTTCTGGATCGGCCGCATGAGCCAATCGGCCGGAAAGGGCTCCCCGTTGTCTAGCGGCGGCGCCGGCGGAGGTCCAGCGCCGCCACGTGGATATTGCGGCCGGAGCGCCCGGAACCCGCCGGCGTCAGCATTATTTGGAGACCAGTTCGATGGGCATCTTGGAAAGCGGCTCCGGCGAGTCGTCGGTGGTGATGTAGCTGCGGCCGAGGGTCATCGCGGTGCCCGTCTCGCTGTCCATCAGGATCATGTGGGCGAACAGCACCATGTTGGGCCGGATCGCCGTCATGTTGCCGCGATAGAACATCGGCGGGTCCATCCACGACGGCGCGAACTTGGCGCCCAGCGAATAGCCGCAGGCGTTCATGCGCGCCGACTGGAGCCCGGCGCCGTCGAGCACTTTGGCGTGGGCGTCGAACACGTCGCTGAAGGTGCTGCCGGGCTGCATCGCGCCCTCGACGCGGGCGAGCGCGGACGAAGCCGCGTCGTAGAGTTCAAGGTGGCGGTCGGTGGGCTGTCCGATGGTGACGGTCGCCATCATCGCCGAGTGATAGTGGCGAAAGGCGCCGGCGAACTCGAGCGTCAGCTGGTCGCGGTCCGAAAGCGTCCTCCGGCCCGACTTGTAGCGGCAGAGCAGCGCGTCCTCGCCGGATCCGATGACGAAGCCGTTGCCGGGATAGTCGCCGCCGCCTTCCAGCACCGCCGACTGCATCGCCGCCAGGATCTTGCCCTCGTCGGCGCCCGGCCGGATTTCCGCGAGCCCGGCCTCCCACGCCGCGTCGCAGAGCTTCGCCGCGGTGCGGACATAGGCGATTTCCGCGGGGCTCTTGATCGAGCGCAGCGTCGGCACGAGGTCGGAGGCGTCCTGCGCGGTGGCGAACGACTGCAGCGCCTCGTCCAGCACCTTGCCGTGGGCGGCGGTCAGTCCGTGGGTGTTGGTCTCCACGCCGATCTTCGAACCCAGCAGGTCAAGGTCGAACAAGATCTCCTTCACCCGCCGGGTCCGGTTCACGCCGCTTTCGTCGGCCCAGATGCGGATGTCCTCGATCAGCGAGGTGTGCTGGGCCTGGCGCAGGTCGGGCAGTCGCGTCAGCAGGACGAAATCGCCGTTCTTGGTCAGCACCAGGCACTGGAAGAAGCAGAATCCGAAGGTGTCGTATCCCGTCAGCCAGTAGTGGCTCTCCGGCGCGAACAGAAGCAGCGCGTCGAGGCCACGCTGCTTCATTTCAGCAAGCACGCTCTCCTTGCGCCGGGCGTACTCTTCGCGGTCGAAGGCCAATGCCATGGGGTCTGTCCGTCGTTGTGGCGGGAAGGGTGGCAAACTCAGCGCTGGGCAATCGCGATGGCGGAAATCAGCCGGCCGTAGTCCGGCTCGTTGTGGTGCTGCGAGCGCCGGTACGAGTAGAAGCGCCGCGGATCGCGATAGGTGCAGTGGTCGAGCCGCGCAGCGGTCCCCACGCCGGCGGCGGCCAGACGCTCTTCAATGTAGCGGGGAAGATCGAACATTGCATGCCCTGGAGTGGCCGACGGCTCGAAGTAGGTCCGGTTGTCGAGCGACTGGTCCAGGAAGCGCTCGATGAAGTCCGGTCCGACCTCGTAGGAGCGCTGGGAAATCGTCGGGCCGACGACGGCGACGACCCTGCCGCGCTCGGCGCCGAGGGCCTCCATCGCCTCGAGCGTCGCCTCCAGCACGCCGCCGAAGGCGCCGCGCCACCCGGCATGGGTCGCGCCGATCACCTGCGCTTGCGGGTCGGCCAGCAGCACCGGGCCGCAGTCCGCCGTGGCGACGCCGATGGCGAGCCCGGGCGTGGCGGTGACCACCGCATCGCCTTTCGGCCGTTCCCCCTCCGCCCAGGGGCCGTCGACGGTGAGCGCGGTGGCCGAATGGATCTGGTAGGGCGTCACCAGCCGGTCGGCGTCGACGCCGAGCTGCTCGGCCACGCGGTTGCGGTTTTCCACCACGCTGGCGCGGTCGTCGCGCGAACCGAGGCCGACATTGAGGCTCGCATAGATGCCTTCCGACACGCCGCCCTCGCGGGTGAAGAAGCCGTGGCGGATGCCGTCGATGTCTGCGAGCTCGCGGGCGGTGATCATGGGGTGACGGCTGTCCTCGATGTGTCGACCGGTGCCGCCTGACGATGTCCGGGGGCGCGGGTCCGGGTGCGATTTCGCAGCATATGTCGGGTGGCGTAAAGAGGCTTTGGCGGGCCTCAGGCGGAGTGGGGAGACGAGGGAACCGGTTTTCTGCCCGCATCCCGCTCCAGCCAAAACCGGATCTAGGCCGATCCGGAAGCGAACGGAGGCGGTAGCAGTCCCGGCGGGGTGACCGCCAGCACCTTGAAGAGCTCGCCCATCTGGTCCGCGCCGGCGAGCCGCCCGACGTCTGCCTCGATCGATCGGAATGCCGCCTCGTCCTTGCCCGCCGCGAGCCGTTGGGCGCGTTCCACCAGGCCGAGGCCGAGCAGGAAGGCGCCCTGGGTAATCGGGCCGTGGATTGCGGCACCCGCCCGTTTCGCCGCCGCCGCGAGCGCCGCGAAATTGACGTGCGCCGTCAGGTCCGCCGCTCCCGGCTCGGCGAGCGGGTCGGCGAACGCATGGGCCCGCATCGCCTGCAGCGTGTCGCCGGTCCCGGCTGCCGCATACCCGTAGTCGATCGCCAGCAAGGCGCCGCCGTCCCGCGCTATCCGCGATGCGAGGCCCGTCATGATGGCGTCGCCGACGGGCTGCACCTCCAGGATCGTTCCTTCCGGTTGTGTCTCGAAGGCCGCGAGGGCGGCGGCCGGCAGTGTCCCCGGTCCGACCCCGAAGGCGAGGCGGCCGTCGGCGTCGATGCCGACCATCCGTTCGCCCCATCCTGCGCGCGTCCGGACGAACTGCCGGATCGGCAGTGCGTCGAAGAACTCGTTGGCGATCACCAGCGCCGGCCCTTCCGGAACGTCCTCGACACGGTCGTGCCAGGCGAGCGGGCAGGGAGCGTCGGCGAGCCGCTCGGCCTGCGCCGCCCGCAGCACGGGGCTCGTCTCCACCAGATCGACGCGGATGGCCGAGAGGAACGCCGGACGGAGGGCGGCGACCCTGAGGATGTCTGCCATCAGGGTCCCGAGTCCCGGCCCGAGCTCAACCAGGCGGACCGGGGCGGGGGCGCCCGCCGCGTCCCAGACCGCGAGCAGCCAGGCGCCGATCAGCTCCCCGAAGATCTGCGAGACCTCCGGCGCGGTCACGAAGTCGCCGGCAGATCCGAACGGAATACGGGTGGTGTAGTAGCCGTCGTGAGGATCGCCCAGGCATCGCGCCATGTAGTCGGCCACGGTGATCGGGCCGGTTTCGGCGATCTCGGCGGTAAGCCGGGCGGCGAGCGGCGTGGTCATCGCGGCGGCGTGGGCGCCTCGTCGCCGGCGCGGGGGCGGGACAGCGCGCGCCAGATCGCCCAGGCGCCCACGACGATCATCGGGATCGAAAGCGCCATGCCCATGGTCAGGCCGCCGGGCAGGAAGCCGATCTGGGCGTCCGGCATGCGGAACTGTTCGCCGAACGTCCGGGCGATGCCGTAGCCGACCGCGAAGAGACCGGCGTTGAGGCCGGGGCGTCTCAGCGAGCGGAACGCCGAGGTGGCCACCAGCAGGACCAGGAACAGCACGATGCCTTCCAGGCACGCCTCGTAAAGCTGGCTCGGATGGCGCGGCTCGGGACCGGCGCCAGGAAAGACCATCGCCCACGCGGCGTCTGACGGGCGACCCCACAGCTCGCCGTTGATGAAGTTGGCGATGCGTCCGAAGAACAGCCCGATGGGGGTGGCCGCGGCCACGATGTCGAACAGCGTCCAGATGGCGAGGCCCCGGCGCCAGGCAAACAGTAGCATGGCTACGACCACGCCGAGGAAGCCGCCGTGGAACGACATGCCGCCCTGCCAGATCTCGAAGATCTCGGCCGGATGCGCGGAATAATAGGGGAAATTGTAGAACAGCACGAAGCCGAGGCGGCCGCCGAGCACGATGCCGATCGTTGCCCACAGGACGAAGTCGTCGATCTCGACGGTGATCGGGCGCGGCAGCCCGCCCCACAGCCGGTCGGTGGTCACCAGCCGGCGGATGTACCACCAGCCCAGCAGGATCCCGGCGATGTAGGCGAGCGCGTACCAGCGGAGCGCGAACGGGCCGAACTCTACGAGGACCGGGTCGATCGCCGGATACGGGATCACGAAGACGGGCATGGCGATCGTCCGTGTCGAAGGGCGAGGGGCGGGCCGGCGCCGACGCGGCGCGGCTGTTGTCCGCGCGGACCTTGGCCAGAGGCCCGCACGCGCGTCAAGACGGCGGTCCGACCTTGTTCCTTTTCCGTCGCGTCCCCATAGTCAGATGATTCCGACACGCGTTTCAGGCAACAAGGTGCGCCATGACCCAGGGATCCAATCGGTTCTTCGACGACTTTTCCAAGCTGGCCACCGACGCGGGCGCCGTGGCCCAATCGTTCCGACGCGAGGCGGAAACCGCGGTGCGGGCCCAGGCGGAACGCTTTCTCTCCGACATGGACATCGTCCAGCGGGACGAGCACGAAGCGGTGAAGCACATGGCGGCCGCTGCGCGCGACGAGGTCGATGCGCTGCACACGAAGATCGCCGCGCTGGAAGCCCGCATCGCGACGCTGGAGGCGAGAGCGGGATCGGCCACGTCCTCTCCCGACACTGGTGCCGACGGTCCCTCCACACCCGACGCGTGAGCGGGTCGCCGGGCGGCGTTTGCGTCGATATACTCGGATGCGAAAGAGATTCGCGTGTCGCGCGCTTGCGCCTTGAACGACGCGAGCTGACCGCACCGCCGCCGACGAACCCTGTTTGCGCCCCTGCCGGGAGGCTGCATCTGCCTTCGTCTCCCCCGCCACGGCACCCGCGAGGATCGGTCATGACGTTCATGGACATTGAGTTGGAGCGCGCAAGCAATCCGGTCGACCAGATCGAGCACATCGCCGTCTCCAACGACTGGCTGTTCGACCGCTCCGGCGACGATGAAATCACCATCTCCATCGCCGGTCACTGGTGCGACTACCACGTCTCCTTCACCTGGATGGACGAGTTCGAGGCGCTGCACCTGGCGGCGGCCTTCGACCTCAAGGTCAACGAGCCGCGCTACACCGAGGTCGTCCGCCTGCTGGCGCTGGTCAACGAGCGCATGTGGATGGGGCACTTCGACCTGTGGAGCAAGGAAGGGGTGGTGATCTTCCGCCACGCCCAGCTGCTCGCCGGCGACGCCATGCCGACCTCCGCGCAGATCGAGGGCCTGCTCGCCCATGCGATCGAGATGTGCGAGCGCCACTACCAGGCGTTCCAGTTCGTGGTCTGGGCCGGCAAGTCGGCCGGCGAGGCCCTGGACACGGCGCTGTTCGAGACCGCGGGCGAGGCATGACCGACACGAAGCTGCGGCCGATCGTTCTGGTCGGCGCGGGCAAGATGGGCGGCGCGATGCTCGCCGGCTGGTCCCGCACGCCCCCTGAAGCGCCCGTCATCGTCGTCGATCCGGCCGTCTCCGACGAGGTCGCCGCCATCGCCGCGCAGATGGGGGCGACGCTTGCCTCCACGCCACCCGCAGAGACCCTGGCCGGCGTGCTCATCGTCGCGGTCAAGCCGCAGATGATGGGCGATGTGCTGCCGGCCCTGGCCGCCATGCGCGACGGCGAGACCGCCGTCGTGTCGGTGGCCGCCGGCATCACCATCGCGACGCTGGAGGCGGCCCTTGGCGCCGGCCCGGTGGTCCGCACCATCCCCAACACCCCCGCCCAGATCGGTCGTGGCGTCACCGTCGCCGTCGCCAACAGCGCCGTCACCGAGGCCCAGAAGCAGGCGGCGACCGAGCTTCTCGGTGCGATCGGAATGGTCGAGTGGGTCGACGACGAGGCGCTGATCGACGCTGCCACCGCCGTCTCGGGCTCCGGTCCGGCCTATGTGTTCCATGTGGTCGAGTGCATGGCGGAAGCCGGCCGGCGCGTCGGCCTTCCCGACGATCTCGCCATGCGGATCGCCCGGGGCACCGTAGCCGGCGCCGGGGCACTCTTGGATTCCACAGAGACCGATGCCGGAACCCTGCGGCAGAACGTCACCTCTCCGGGTGGCACGACGGCGGCGGCGCTTGCCGTGCTGATGGAAGACGAGGCGATGCAGTCGCTGTTCGCCGATGCCATCGCGGCCGCCAACAAGCGGGCCCGCGAACTGGGGAGCTGACGCGGGGCGAGGGAAGGGCGCAGCGGATTTCCGCGCGCATCCGGTCTGAACCTGCGCGGGCGCTGCGGCCTTCCGCCCGAGGCCCGAGTTGGATTTTCCGGCGCGCTCCCTATGTCAGGAAAGCGGCGCCCTTCCTGCGCATTCGTTTGCGACTTTCCCCGCGCCGCGATTGATCGGAGCCGTCCCATGGTCACCAAACGCCAGCGTCAGTCCGTCATCTCCGCCTTCCTCGGCCTGCTGTCGGAAAAGAGCTTTGCCGAGATCGGGCTGGACGAGATCGCGGAACGGTCCTCCATGTCGCTCGCCGACCTGCGGGGCGCGTTCGACGGCAAGCTTGCCATCTACGAGGCGTTCGTCCGCGACGTCGACGAGGCGGTTCTCGCCGCCGACGTGTCGGACATGTCCGACGAACCGCCGCGCGAGCGTCTGTTCGATGTGCTCATGCGCCGGCTCGACGCGCTGGCGCCCCACCGCGCGGCGCTGCGCGGCATCGCCCGGTCGGCACGCCAGGACCCGCTTCTTGCGGCCAATCTCAACCGCATCGCCCTGACCTCCCAGCGCTGGATGCTCACGGCTGCGGGTATCCGCTTCGAAGGGCTTCTCGGCGCCGCCGTGACCCAGGGGCTGGTGGTGTCGTTCACCCGGGTGCTGCGGGTCTTCCTCGCCGAGGAGGATCCCGGCATGCCGCGCACCATGGCGGCGCTGGATCGCGAGTTGCGGCGGGCCCAGAGCTCCTTCGAGCGGCTGGAGCGCGTGGGCCGGCTGTTCCGCCGCCCCGGCAGGCAGTCGCGGCCGCAGCCGCGCCCGGCGGCGCATCCCGTCGATGCCGCCGAAGAGGCCGCCTGACGCGCAGAACTTTGCGCCGGTGCCATGATCGGTTAGGGGAGGGCGTCTGAGGTTCCGGCCGGTCGCCGGAACGATCCACCGGAGAACCCCATGAGCGCACCCGAGGCCCCGGCCGACACCATCGGCATTGAGGATTTCCTGAAGGTCGACATCCGCGTCGGCACCATCGTCGAGGCGGGTCCGTTTCCCGAGGCCCGCAAGCCGGCGCTGAAGCTGATGATCGATTTCGGTGAAGAGATCGGGATCAAGAAGTCGTCCGCCCAGATCACCGAGCATTACGCGCCGGCCGACCTCGTCGGCAGGCAGGTGATGGCGGTGGTGAACTTCCCGCCCCGCCAGATCGGGCCCCTCCGCTCGGAAGTGCTGACGCTCGGCTTTCCCGATTCGGCCGGCTACGTGGTGCTCGCCGCGGTGGACAAGATCGTCCCCAACGGCAGCCGTCTGTTCTGAGCCACCTGCCGGCGCTTACGCCGGCAGGTGCACCCGGGCCCTGAGGCCGCCGAGCGGCGCCTGGGTCAGGAGCACGTCTCCGCCATGCCCGCGGATGGCGTCGCGGGCAATCGACAGGCCGAGCCCCGTGCCGCCCAGATCCTGGTTGCGCGCGGTGTCGAGCCGGAAGAACGGCCGGAACACCTCCTCGCGCGATTCCAGGGGAATGCCCGGTCCGTCATCGTCGATGGTGATCGTCACCCAGCCTTCGTTGTTGCGGGTGGAGATCTCGACGGTCTTGCCGTAGCGCGCCGCGTTGACGATCAGGTTGTGCAGGCCGCGCCGCAGCGTGTTGGGCTTCGCCTCGATCTCGCGGTCGCCGCTGAAGGTCACCTCCGTGGCCGCGCCGCGGCGGCGCGCCTCGCTGGCCAGGTTCTCCATCATGTCGGCGAGGTCGATGGTCTCCGACGCCTCCTCGATGTCGGTGCGGGCGAAGGCCATGTAGTCCTCCAGCATCGCCTGCATCGCATCGACGTCCTTCTTCAGCGCTTCGGTCTCCGGCCCCTCGCCGAAGAAGGCGAGTTCCAGCTTGAAGCGGGTGAGGATCGTCCTGAGGTCGTGCGAGACGCCGGCCAGCATGGCCGTGCGCTGCTCCATCTGCCGCTCGATGCGCCGTCGCATCTCGATGAAGGCGCGCGAGGCCTGACGCACCTCCGTCGCGCCGCGCGGCCGGAAGCCCTCGATGGGCCGGCCGCGGCCGAAGCTCTCGGCGGCATCCGCAAGCCGCTGGATGGGCCGGATCTGGTTGCGCAGGAAGAGCGCCGCGATGGAGAGCAGCACCACCGAGGTTCCTGCCATCCACACCAGGGTGATGTGGGAGTTGGTGGCATAGGCCTGGCTGCGCCGCACGATCGCCTTGAACACCCCGGCGCTCAGCTTGATCTGGATCTCGACGAACTTCTCCTGGTCGACGATGTCGAGGGAGAACGGCTTGCCGACCCGGTCGCGGATCGAGCCGGAGAGGGTGCGGTCGAGCAGCGAGAAGAACGGCTTGGGCATCGGCGGCGGCAGCTTGCCGTCCGGATCGAGGGTGGCGGAGACGAACAGCGAGCGGGCGGCCGTCGCGACGATCGACTGGGCGTCGGCGGGCGTCGGTGCCCGGTCGATCAGCTGCACGATGGTGGCGATTTCCGCGGCGGTCGTGTCGGACAGCCGGCTGGTGACGTTCTGCCAGTGCCGGTCCATGAACACGAACGCCACCACCGACTGCAGCAGCACCATCGGAATGATGATGATGAGCAGCGAGCGCGGAAACAGCCGGCGCGGCATCTGGCGGCGCAGCCAGCGGCCGACCGGTGGCGGCAGGCCCCCGGATCGGAGCACCCTCTGCCAGAGCGGCCGCTCCGGAGCGGGCGATGTGTCGTCGAGCGTGGCCATATCGGCGGTTCGGAACTCCCTGCGGTCGACCTGCATCATGCGCAACTAATATAGGCGAATTGAAAGCGCAATTTCTGCGCCCCGCCGGCCCCGGTCAGTCGCGGGGATCGGCCATCAGCCGGTAGCCGATGCCGCGGATCGTCTGCAGATAGCGCGGGTTGGCCGGATCTTCCTCGATCTTCCGGCGCAGCCGGTTGATCTGCACGTCGACGGTGCGCTCGCTCATCTTCGTTTCGTCGGTGATCAGCAGATGCCGCGCGATGGTCTCGCCGGGCTGCTCGGAAAACGTCTTGAGCAGCGTGCGCTCGCGGTCGGTGAGGCGGACGACGGCCGGCCCGTTGCGGAGCTCCTCCCGCTCGATGTCGAACACGAAGGCGCCAAAGCTCACGGCCGAATGCCACTGGGTCTTGGTGCCGCCACGCCGCTTGAGCGCCCGGGCGATGCGCAGCGCCAGCTCGCGCGGCTCGAACGGCTTGGTGAGATAGTCGTCGGCCCCGAGCTCAAAGCCGTTGATACGGTCGTCGCTCTCGCCGCGCGCCGTCAGCATGATCACCGGCAGTTCGGTGGCGCCCAGCGTCGTGCGCATCAGGTCGAAGCCGGTCTCGCCGGGCATCATGACGTCGAGGATGACGAGATCGAAGGCGAAGGTCTGCAGCTTGCGGCGCGCCTCCGCGGCGTCGGCGGCCTCGCTCACCCGGTAGCCCTCGCCGGCCAGGTAGCGGTGCAGCAGGCTGCGGATGCGGTTGTCGTCGTCGACGATGAGAAGGTGGGCGGCGTCGTCCTTGGGCGTGACCGGAGTGTTCATCGATCGTCTCGCTTGCCGGTCAGGTGGGCGACCGCGCTGCGCTCGTCCGCGTCGACGAGCCCGGAGAGGAACCGCCGCGCGAAATCCGCCGCGTCGGGTCCGAGGTCGGCCAGCGCGCCGCGGATGCGCTGGTCCTGGATCGTCGCCAGCCGGGTTGCGAGCGCCTGGCCCTTGTCGGTCGTGTAGAGCAGCCGCTGGCGCTTGTCGGCGGAGCCCTGGCGCTGCTCGATGAAGTCCTTGTCCACCAGCTCCTTCAGCACGCGCCCGAGGCTCTGCTTGGTGATCTTCAGGATAGCCAGAAGTTCGGCGACGCGGATGCCCGGATTGCGGTCGACGAAATGGACCACACGGTGATGCGCGCGCCAGAAGCCGAACTCCGCCAGCACGGAGTCGGCCTCGCCCACAAAGTCGCGGTAGGCGAAGAACAGCAGCTCGATGAGCTCGTAGCGGATTTCGTCCGATACGGGCGGATCGTCGGCCGAAGCGGCCGCTGCGCGGTTGCGATCGAAGGAATGCGAAATTATGTCAGCCATATTGACATATCGGGTTTGCGATTGTTACGAGAAGAGGTGTCTTGACGAAACAATCCTTCATGCGTCCCATCCTTGTCGATGGATGCCCGAAGGCGTTCAATCCCGCCCTGAATGGCGGCGACCATAGCGAGGTTCGCTTCGTCAGGCAAAACCGACACATCTCGGCCCACTTGTGGGCGAAGATACCGTGCCGGATGGCAAAAGAACCAGAAGCAAGAAGGAGATGTCCGTCATGGCCGGCATCGCATTCGATCAGCGCGACGGTCTGATCTGGTACAACGGCGAATTCATTCCCTGGGCCGATGCGAAGATCCACGTGCTCACCCACGGGCTCCACTACGGCAGCTGCGTGTTCGAGGGCGTGCGCGCCTACGGCGGCGAGATCTTCCGTCTGGAAGACCACACCGACCGGCTGATCCGCTCGGGCGACATGCTCGGCTTCAAGATTCCCTATTCGGCCGAGCAGCTCAACGAAGCTCAGCGCGACCTCCTGCGCCGCATGAACCTCGTGGACGCCTATCTCCGCCCGGTCGCCTGGCGCGGCAGCGAGATGATGGGCGTCTCCGCCCAGTCGAACTCGATCAACGTGGCGGTCGCCGCCTGGGAGTGGCCGAGCTACTTCGACCCGGCCGAGCGCCTGCGCGGGATCCGTCTCGATCATGCCATCTACCGCCGGCCCGATCCGAAGACGGCTCCGTCGAAGGCCAAGGCCGCCGGCCTCTACATGATCTGCACGCTCTCCAAGCACGCGGCCGAAGCCAAGGGCTACGCCGACGCGCTGATGCTCGACTGGCGTGGGCACGTCGCCGAGACGACCGGCGCCAACGTGTTCTTCGTGAAGGACGGCGTCATCCACACGCCGGACCCGGACTGCTTCCTCGCCGGCATCACCCGTGACACCGTCATCGGGCTCGCCAAGAAGCGCGGCATCGAGGTGGTCGAGCGGACGATCCTGCCGGAGGAACTGGACGGCTTCGAGCAGTGCTTCCTCACCGGCACGGCCGCTGAGGTCACCCCGGTGTCGGAGATCGGCGAGCACCGCTTCGTGGTCGGCGACATCACCCGCCAGCTGATGAACGACTACCTGGCCGAGGTGCAGCCCAAGGCCGTCGCGGCGCCCCTCGCCGCCGCCGGCTGAGCACAGGCCGGCTGGCCGGCCTGCCTCCGAAACACGAAAGCCCGCGGCCATCCGGCCGCGGGCTTTTTCGTATGTGCTCGGGGAGGGCGGCTTGCCGCCCTTTCAGCGCGTCAGCCGGCGATGACGGGGGGCTTGCCGGTGTCGAGGCGGCGGATGCCGGCCTTCGCCGTTTCCATGCCCGGCTCGATCGTGAGCGCCCGGCTGAAGGCGGCGCGCGCCTTGTTGCGGTCGCCCTTGGCTTCCAGCGCCAGGCCCCGGTTGGCCCACGCCTCGGCGTAGTTCCGGTTGAGGGCGAGCGCCTGGTTGAAGTCGTCCAGCGCGGAGTCGATGTCGTTGACGGCGAGGTAGGAGACGCCGCGGCCGTTGTAGGGCTCGGGATTGTTGGGCCCCAGGCCGATCGCGGTGGCGAAGTCCTCGATGGCGCGCTGGTGCTGCCCCTGCGCCTGAAAGATCAGGCCGCGGTTGTGGAAGGCGCGGGCATCGAAGGAATCGACGCGGATCGCGGTATTGAAGTCCTGCAGGGCGCGGTCGTAGTTGCCGTTCTGGCGGAACAGGTTGCCGCGGCCGATCAGGGCAACGTCGTAGTTCGGCTCGATCGCCAGCGCGGAATCGTAGTCGGCGAGGGCGTTGTTGAGCTCGCCCATGCGCCGGTAGACGAGTGCCCGGTTGGCGTAGGCCTGATAATAGCGCGGGTTCAGCTGGATCGCGGCGTTGAAGTCTTCCAGCGCCGCGCGGTTGTCGCCGGCCTGACCGTGGGCCGTTCCTCGGATGTTGTAGGCGGTCGGGTCCTGCGGGTTGGCTTGCACGACCGTCGTCAGCGACTGGATGTTGACCGCCGAGCCGGCACGCGGATCGATCACGCCCGTGGAACTGCCGCCGCCGGACGACTGGCACGCGGCCAGGCCGAGGGCCGCTCCGGCCAGGATAAGTCCCCGTCCGGCGAGGCCAACACTCCTAAGAGTGGATGACGCGGTGGCGCGTCTTGTCCATCCCATTGCCGAAACGCCTTGTCACGTGAGAAGGCGGAGGAAACCCTCCGCCGGGTCCGGCCGCTGCTGGACGGCCGGGGGTCCTGAAAGGACTATCGCTTCGCGCCGGGAAGCAGACCTTCGCGCTGGGCCTGCTTGCGGGCCAGCTTGCGGGAGCGGCGGATGGCCTCGGCCTTCTCGCGCGCACGTTTTTCCGACGGCTTTTCGTAGTGGTCGCGCATCTTCATCTCGCGGAAGATGCCCTCGCGCTGCATCTTCTTCTTGAGAACCTTGAGCGCTTGTTCGACGTTGTTGTCACGAACGATAATCTGCACGTATCTGCCCTGTTTCCGTCTACGCTGACCCTCCCGACTGGCCGTTCAGGCTGCGTGCGGGCAGGGTGATCGTCTTCCAAATACGTGAGCAACGGCCGCGCAGGAGCACGGATTTGCTCTCGGGTCGGACGCATTGGCCCGTCCACGGCCGCGTGCCCCGTTGTCCGAGGCACAAAAAACAAGATCGCGAACCCCGTATCGGAATCGCGACCGACGTCGGCGTCCAGCCGACAGGATGGGTTTGGTATCAGATCGCCGGTCCGCTGTCCACGCTCCCGGGCGGGCGGATCACCCGCGCGGGGGCGATTTCAGCCGGTTCACGTGGCCCATCTTGCGACCGGGGCGCGCCTCGTGCTTGCCGTAGAGATGCAGCCGCGCGCCGGGCTCGGCGAGAAGCTCCGCCCAGCGGTCGGCGTCGGCCCCGATCAGGTTCTCCATCTCCACGTCGGCGTGGCGGACCGGGTCGGCGACCGGCCACCCGGCGACCGCGCGCACGTGGTTGTCGAACTGGGAGGCGGCGGTGGCGTCCTCGCTCCAGTGGCCCGAGTTGTGCACCCGCGGCGCGATCTCGTTGGCGATCAGGGTCTCATCCGCGCCGTCGCCGATGACGAACAATTCAACGGTCAGCACGCCCACGTGGTCGAGCGCCTCGGCGACGCGCAGGCCCAGCGCGCGGGCGGCTTCCGCGGTCCTCGCCGAAATGCCGGCCGGTACCCGGCTGAACTTCAGGATGTGGTTCTCGTGGGCGTTCTCGGCGATGTCGTAGGTCACCGCGTCGCCGGCCGCGCCGCGTGCCACGATCACCGAGCACTCGATCCGGAACGGCACCCGCGCCTCCAGAACGGCCGGCGCACCGCCGATCTCCCGCCAGGCCCGCGCCGCGTCGGAGGCGTCGGACACCGTGGTCTGGCCCTTGCCGTCGTAGCCGAAGCGGCGGGTCTTCAGGATCGCGGGCGCGCCGAGTTCTGCCAGCGCCGGCGCGATGTCGGCCTCCGCATCGATGCGGCGGAAATCGGCGATCGGCACGCCGGCCTCCGCCAGGAACGTCTTCTCGCTCAGCCGGTCCTGGGAGACCGAGAGCGAGCGCGTGCCGGGCCGGATTTGCACCAGGGGCGACAGCACCGCCAGCGTCTCCGCCGGAACGTTCTCGAATTCGTAGGTGACCACGTCCACGGCGGCGCCGAATGCCTCCAGGGCGTCGACATCGGCGTAGTCGGCGATGGTCGCGGCCTTCGCCACCCGGAAGGCCGGGCTGTCGGGGTCGGGGCAGAAGATGTGGCAGTCGAGGCCGAAGCGGGCGGCCGCCAGCGCGATCATGCGGCCAAGCTGGCCGCCGCCGAGAATGCCGATGGTGTCGCCCGGGGCGAGCGTGCGCGCCGCGTGTGCCTCACTCATCGCGGGTCGGGACCTCGGCGACCGCGGCGCTCTGGTCGGCGCGCCATTCTTCCAGCCGTTCGTCCAGCTCGGGATCCGACAGCGCCAGCACCGAGGCGGCGAGCAGGGCGGCGTTGACCGCGCCGGCCCGGCCGATCGCCAGCGTGCCGACGGGAACCCCGGCCGGCATCTGCACGATCGACAGCAGGCTGTCCTCGCCGGAGAGCGCGCGGCTTTCCACCGGCACGCCGAAGACCGGCAGGGTGGTCAGCGCGGCCGTCATGCCCGGCAGGTGCGCGGCGCCGCCCGCACCGGCGATGATCACCTTCACGCCGCGGCCCTTGGCGTCCCGGGCGAAGGCGAACATCCGCTCCGGGGTACGGTGGGCGGAGACGATGCGCGCGTCGTAGCCGACGCCCAGCGCCTCCAGCGTCTCGACGCAATGGCGCATCGTGGCCCAGTCGGATTGACTGCCCATGATGATCGCGACCGGCGGCGTTGCGGATGCCATGGAGGACGGGCTCCTCTGGTGTGGTCGAGCGGGCGGCGGAGGCGCCGTCACGAAAAGGCGGCAGGAGCATCATGCCCTGCGGGAAGCGCGCGATTTAGCGAAGGCGGGCGTCATAAGCAAGGTGCGCGGCCCACCCGAACCATTCCGACCAAAGACCGAAAGCGGGTGCGGGGCGCGGAGTCCGGGGTTCGTGATCGGGTATCCGGACCGACCCGTGAGGGCGATCGGAGGGGAAACGATCAGGCGATGATGTCGGGGTAGAGCATGTCCTCGATCTGGTAGATCCGGTCCTTGAGCTGCAGCTTGCGCTTCTTCAGGCGCTGGATCTGGATCTGGTCGCCGATGCCCTGCAGGTTCATCGCCGCGATCGCCGCGTCGAGGTCCTGATGCTCGATCTTCAGGCGCATCAGTTCCTGCCGTGCAGCCTCGGCTTCCTCGTCACTCATGGTCGACAAACTCCCGCCGACGGCCCCCACATTCAAACGCCCGTGCGGCAAGGCCGCGCGGGCGCTGGCCTCGCTTGTACCACGAAAAACCCCCGTCTTGGGAGCCGTCGCGGTGCCCCGCCGGGGATGCATGTCAGTTTGGAGCAGATTCTTCTCCGGCTACCCTTCCATCGCCCGATTTGGTGCCCAAGTCTAAGAGACAGGCCACGCTGGTCTGTGTCACACTTCGACAGTCGACAACGCTCTTTCGGGAGGCAAACGATGACGATGGAATCGCATGTGGCCGAACTCGAACGCCGCCATGCCGCGCTGGAATCCGAATTGCACACCGCAATGATGCAGCCCGCCACCGACGACCTCACAGTCGCATCCATCAAGCGTCGCAAACTTGCTCTCAAGGACGAGATCAACCGGCTCCGAGCGGGCGACGGCCCCGTCTACGCCCAGGCGTAGGCGCGCGGCCTTCCACCCAAACGGAGCTTGCGGTCGATCCGCCTGTTCACGACAGATCGGACCAATCCCCGCACCACCGGCCCATCGGTGTCGCCGTCGACGACGGCGGCGCCGTGGCGAGTAGCACGTGCCAGACCGGCAAGGGTCCCTGCTCGGGATCTCCGCGGCGGTCGCTCCCGCCTGCATTGCCGATCGGCCGGTGATCGTGCGTCAAACCCGTGCGATGGCGTCCCAGCGGGGCGCGGCCTGAGCCGTTCGCTCAGGTGAGTCCAACGATGCCGTCGCCCATCAGCTTCAGCCCCACCAGGAACACCACCACGTAGAGGATCTTGTAGAAGGTTTCCTGCGGGACGATCTTCACGAGCCAGACGCCGAACAGCGTCGCCAGCACGGCGACCGGCAGCAGCGCTGCCGAGGTCCACAGGTTGGCCGCGGAAAACTGCCCGAGCAGGAAGTAGGGCACGAGCTTCACGGTGTTGAGCGTGAAGAAGAAGATCACTCCGGTGCCCGCGAAGATGCGTTTATCCAGCCCCAGCGGGATCGTGTACATCTGGTACGGCGGTCCGCCGGCGTGGCTGATGAAGCTGGTGAAGCCGGCCGCGAGCCCCCACACCGATCCCTTGACGAAGCTGTGCTCGGCCTTGCGCGGCGCGGCGCGGACCAGGAACCGCTTGCGCCAGTGGTCGAGCGAGAACGCCACCGCGACCACGCCGATGATCAGCAGCACCAGCGCCTCGTCGACGGTGGTGGCCATCAGGTAGCCGACGGCGAGCCCGGCCAGCGCCCCCGGCAGCGTCATCAGCAGCACCTTGCGGTCGTAGACGCCCCAGTAGGAGGCGACCGCGATGAAATCCATCAGGATCAGGATCGGCAGCATGATCCCGGCCGCCTGGATCGGCGAGATCGCCAGCGCCATGAGCGGCACGCCGAGGATCGCGATGGACCCGCCGAAGCCGCCCTTGGAAATGCCCACGAAGATGACCGCCGGAATGGCGGCGAGATAGAAGAAGGGATCGGTGATCATCGGGCCTGCGACGCGGGCGTGAGGGAAGCGGCGGGCCGGAAACGCCGCCGCAATTGATCTGTGGCAAGGCGGACCGGCAACGAACCGTGTCACCGGCGAGTGGGATGCACTGGAGCGACCGGCGAATGTCCGGAAGTCCTTGTCAGCGGGACAAGGTCTAACCCATTCTCCGAGGTCGCGGAACGTTTCCGGGGAGGAAAAGCCATGACAAAAAACGGCTATCGCGACGTCTACGAAAGCTGGCGCGCCGACCCCGAAGGGTTCTGGCTCCGGGCGGCCGACGCCATCGACTGGATCCGGCCGCCGGAGACCGCATTCGACGCGTCGCTCGGCACCTACGGCCGCTGGTTCCCCGACGGCACCTGCAACACCTGCTACAACTGCGTCGACCGCCACGTGACGCGCGGGCGCCCCGGCCAGGCGGCGATCATCTACGATTCCCCGGTCACCGGCAGCAAGCGCACCATCACCTACGCCGAGCTGCTGCGCGACATCGAGGCGACCGCCGCGGTGCTGATGGACCAGGGCGTGGAGAAGGGCGACCGGGTCATCATCTACATGCCGATGATCCCCGAGGCGGTGGTGGCGATGCTCGCCTGCGCCCGCCTCGGCGCCATCCACTCGGTGGTGTTCGGTGGATTCGCGGCCCACGAACTGGCCACCCGCATCAACGACTGCACGCCGAAGCTGATCGTCTGCGCCTCGTGCGGCATCGAGCCCGGGCGGGTGGTCGAGTACAAGCCGCTCGTCGATGCGGCGATCGCCGAGGCGCGCCACAAGCCCGAGCGCGTCCTCGTGCACCAGCGCGAGGTCCATCGCGCCACCCTCGACAAGCCGGGCGACCTCGACCTCACCGCGCTGGTCGAGGCGGCGGAGACCGCCGGGCGCACCGTCCCCTGCGTGGCGGTCGCCGCAACCGATCCGCTCTACATCCTCTACACCTCCGGCACGACCGGCCAGCCGAAGGGCGTGGTCCGCGACACCGGCGGCCACATGGTGGCGCTCGCCTGGTCGATGAAGAACGTCTACGGCGTCGAGCCGGGCGAGGTGTACTGGGCCGCCTCGGACGTCGGCTGGGTGGTCGGCCATTCCTACATCGTCTACGCGCCGCTGCTGTTCGGCTGCACCACCGTGATCTACGAGGGCAAGCCCGTGGGCACCCCCGATGCCGGCGCCTTCTGGCGGGTCATCTCCGACCACCGGGTGGCGGTGCTGTTCACCGCGCCAACGGCGCTCCGGGCCATCAAGAAGGAGGACCCGGAAGCGAAGCTGGTGGCCGACTACGATCTGTCGGGCTTCCGCACGCTGTTTCTCGCCGGCGAGCGCGCCGACCCCGACACCATCCAGTGGGCCGGCCAGGCGCTCGGCGTGCCGGTGATCGATCACTGGTGGCAGACGGAAACCGGCTGGGCGGTTGCGGCCAACCCGATGGGCATCGAGCCGCTGCCGGTCAAGCTCGGCTCTCCAACGGTGGCCATGCCCGGCTACGATGTGAAGGTCGTCGATACCGACGGCCAGCCGGTGCCGGCCGGCACGCTCGGCAACATCGTGGTCACGCTGCCGCTGCCGCCCGGCTGCCTGGTGACGCTGTGGGGCGACGAGGCGCGCTTCCGCCGCGCCTACTTCGAGGCCTTCCCCGGCAGCTACCAGACCTCCGACGCCGGCTATGTCGACGAGGACGGCTACGTCTTCATCATGTCGCGCACCGACGACATCATCAACGTCGCCGGCCACCGCCTGTCGACCGGGGCGATGGAGGAGGTGCTGTCCGGCCATCCCGCCGTCGCCGAGTGCGCGGTCATCGGCGTCACCGACAGCCTGAAGGGTCAGGTGCCCTGCGGCTTCGTCGTGCTGAAGTCGGGGATCACCCAGAGCCGCGAGGAGATCGAGCGCGAACTGGTCCAGCGGGTGCGCGACCAGATCGGCCCGGTCGCCGCCCTGAAGCTGGTCATCACGGTGGAGCGGTTGCCGAAGACGCGGTCGGGCAAGATCCTGCGCGCCACCATGCGCTCGCTGGCGGAAGGCGCCGACTACAAGATGCCGGCCACCATCGACGATCCGGCGATCCTCGACGAAATCGAGGCGGCGATCCGGGGGCGGGGCGTCGGACGCGCGTCCGGCGGCTGACGCGGCCGCGGCGGCCATTGAACATGGTGCGGGCATGAGGCACCGTGCGGGCTCGCACAGCCGCCCGGACCGGGGAACACGGGACGGGTCAGCTGGCTTGTAGCAATCGGCCGGCTCGCTCTGCCGCGGGATCTCCCGCGCACGCGCACCGGTCCCGCGTCAGAGCGACTTCCCGCCGGGCGGATACCGCCCTGCGGCCGGAGGCGCTCCAGATCAAACAGGGACGGCTCCAGCCATGCTGCTCGACAAGAAGGTCGCGATCGTCACCGGCGGCGCGCGCGGGATCGGCTACGCCGTCGCGCGCAGGTTTCTCGCCGAAGGGGCCCGTGTCGTTCTGGCCGACGTGGAGGACGAGGCGGCGGATGCCGCCGCCGCCGAGCTGAAGTCCATGGGCGAGGTCGTGGCGGTTGCCTGCGACGTCGGCGAGCGCCTCGACGTGCGCAACCTGATCGCCGAGACGATCGATGCCTTCGGGCGGATCGACGTGCTGGTGAACAACGCTGGCATCGTCTTCGGAGCCGATTTCCTAGACGTCGAGGAGGAGGATTTCGACCGGGTGCTGCGGGTCAACCTGAAGGGCTCGTTCCTGGTCGCCCAGGCGGTGGCCCGCCAGATGGTCGAGCAGATCGAGGCGGGTGGGCCTCCCGGCTCTATCGTCAACATGTCCAGCATCAACGCCGTCGTGGCACTGCCCGACCAGGTCCCCTATTCGATCTCGAAGGGCGGCATCAACCAGCTCACGAAGGTCGCCGCGCTGGCGCTCGCGCCCTACGGCATCCGCGTCAACGCCGTCGGTCCCGGCTCGATCATGACCGAGATGCTGGAGAAAGTCGTCGACCAGGACGACGCCCGCGACCGCATCCTGGCGCGCACTCCCCTCGGCCGCATCGGCGATCCGTCGGAAATCGCCGCGGTGGTGGCCTTCCTCGCCTCCGACCAGGCCAGCTACATCACCGGCCAGACCGTCTACGCCGACGGCGGCCGCCTGCCGCTCGCCTATACCGTGCCGACGGAGGAATAGGCCCGCCTACTTCTTGTCGAGGTCGTGGATGCCGGTCCAGCCCGCGGGCGCCGGTCGCCCGGCGTGGTCGGCAAGCCGGGTGCGGTAGATGTGGATGATCGTGGCGAACACGCCGGCGCTGTCGGCGCTTTCCAGGTCGCCAAGGGCTGCGGCCGCGTCGCCGAACGCTCCCGCCCGATAGGCTTCGGTCAGCCGGCCGGCCGCCGCCTTCAGGCCCAGGAACCCCGGCGCGCGGGCGACCTCCGCATCTCCGAGCACGGCGAACAGGCTGAGCGGCACGGTCTTGCCCTTCACCCGCACCCGGTCGAACTCGATCAGCGCGAAGTCGGGCACCGCCTGAGCGGTCCGCTCGCCGACGATGATGGGCACGCCGTAGGCCTTTGTCTGTCCCTCGAGGCGCGAGGCGACGTTCACGTCGTCGCCGATCACCGAATAGTCGAAGCGCCGTTCCGAGCCGAGATTGCCGACGCAGCAGGCACCCGTGTTGAGCCCGATGCCGATCGCCACCGGCGGATAGCCGTGCTCCGCGGCGTTGAAGCCGTCGATCGCCCGCAGCATGGCAAGGGCGGCCTGGCAGGCGTGGCGGGCATGGTCGGCGTCGTCCAGCGGGGCGTTCCAGAACGCCATCACCGCGTCGCCGATATATTTGTCGATGGTGCCGCGGTTGGCGAGGATCGTGTCGGTGAGCGGCGTCAGGAACGCGTTGACGAAGGCCGTCAGCCGCTCCGCGTCCATGCCTTCCGACACGGTGGTGAAGCCGCGCATGTCGGTGAACAGGATCGTCATGTCCTTGATCTCGCCGCCGAGCCGCAGCCGGTCCGGGTCGCGGGCGAGTTCCTCGACAAGGCCCGGCGCCACGTAGCGGCCGAAGGCGGAGCGGATCTCGCGGCGGCCGCGCTCCTCGCGGAAGGCGACATAGCCGACCGTGGCGAACAGTACCGCCGCGGCCGAGATCGCGGGGAACGTCGGGTCGAGGAGCAACCCGTCGGCACTGTAGGCGAACCAGCTCGCGCCGCACCAGCCGGCGATGCCCAGCACGCCGACGGAAGAGCTCACCCGCACGGGCAGGTAGGCCGCCGACAGCGCGATGACGACGGCGAGAAGGACGAAGGCCACCGTCTCCAGCCCGCTCGCCCAGTCGGGCCGCTGCAGCCGCGTGCCCGACAGGATGTGCTCCAGCAGCTGGGCATGAATCTCGACGCCTGGCACGGCCGCTTCGAGGGGCGTCGCGCGCAGGTCGAGAAGGCCCGGGGCGGTGGCGCCTACGAGCACGATGCGGCCGGCCACGGCGGCCGGGTCGAAGCTGCCGTCGACGATGGCGCCGGCCGACAGGTAGCGCGCGTCGGTCGATGCCGAATAATGGATCCGGACCGCGCCGGCCGCGTCGGTGGGGACGGTGAGGGCGCCGATCCGCACGGCGTTGACGCCCGTCGGCTCGCCGAACGCCGTTTCGCCGCTGGCGTTGGAAGCCCGCACGACATAGGTCGAGGCGCCTTGCGCCACGCGGAGCGCCTCGGCCGCCAGCCCAGGCACCATGGTCTCGCCCATGACGAACAGCAGCGGCACCGAGCGGATGATCTGGTCGCGGTCCGGGATCCAGTTCATCGCGCCAAGTCCTGAAGCGCTCGCCTCAAGCGCGGCCAGCGGCGCGGTGACCGCCGGGAAATGCGGCAGGAAGGGTTTCGGGTCGTCGCCGGCGCTGGCGAAGCCGCTCTTCGCCGGAACGTCCGCTTCCTTCGGCGCGGCATTGGTCAGGATGAGGCCCAGCACCGCCGGCACCCCGGCCAGCGTCTCCGCGAGCACGCGGTCGCTGTCGCCTTCGGCCGGTAGACCCCGCAGCAGCTGGTCGCGCGCGGCGCTCTCCGGCATCCGCTTCAGCACGGTGGCGGCGCTCGTCCGGTCCGGTTCCGAGAGCGCCAGGTCGAACGCCACGGCGGCGGCGCCGGCCTCGGTCAGCCGCGCCGCGATCTCGGCCAGGCGGGTGCGCGGCCACGGCCACTGGCCGATGGAATCGAGCGAGGCCTCGTCGATGGCAACGATGCGCACCGGCAGGTCCGGATCGTAGGGGCGGGGGGCGAGGCGCTGGTACTCGTCGAACGCGAGGTTGCGCAGGTGGGAGAGCAGCGACGGATCGGCGACGCGGACCGATAGCGCGCCGGCCATGATCGCCAATGCTACCAGCGCGACCGCGATCCGCGCGCGCCGGTCCGTTCGCCTCAGGCGTCTGCGCCGGGGCGCGCTCTCCATGAGCTAGAACCGCCCGACCAGCCGGCCCATCACGAGGTGCGCGTCGAACTCGCGCGCGGCGTCGTTGGAGGTCTGGACCTGATAGACGTAGTCCACCTGCAGGTCGACGCTGTCGGTCAGGAGGTTCGTGAAAGCGATGTTGGCGCCCGGCGCGAAATAGGTGTCCTCCCGATCGTCGCCACCCGCCGTCGGCGCGTCGGAGAACCAGCGCTGGTAGAGCCCCATGCCGACGCCCACCGTCGCCCAGTCGGTCACCGAGACGCGGTAATCGACGCGGCCGCCGATCTCCCAGTAGCGTCCGGCCTCGAACCGCGTCGGCAGGAACGGCGTCGGCACCGAGCCGACATCCGACCAGCGCACCCGCGGCCGCACGAACAGCGCATCTGAGCCGAACAGCAGGGCGGGGAACGAGAAGCGTCCCTCCAGGTCCACCACCGGGCCGGTGTCCGACGACCAGTCCTCGCCGTAGTCGCGGTAGACGGCTGCGAGCCTGAGCGCCTGCACCGCGCCCTGGAAGCGGCCCTCGAGCTCCAGTCCGCCGCCGATCTCCCCGTAGAGGTCGGTGCCGTCGAGCCAGCGATAGCCGGCGATGGCGATCGGCCGCGCGGCGAAGCGGCTCGCGACCGGGATCAGCGGGCCGACGGAGCCCAGCACGTAGCCGGTGTTCATGGAGCTGGTGCGATCGTAGAGCACGCCGCCGGCGGCGAATTCGGAGCGCCAGCGCCACCAGCCGAGCGGCCGCTCGTCGCGGAAGCGGGCGTCGATCAGGCCGAACACGCTGTCCGGTCGGCTGGTGGTGTCGGGCCGCTGCAGCGGATTGGAGTTGTAACCGACGCCCGTCGACAGGGTGATGTTGGTCCAGGACGGCTCGATCGCCCGGCGGATGCGGACGAGCCCCTCGCGGGCCGCCTGGTTGCCCGGATCGTTGAGCAGCACGCGCTCGTAGGTGGCCAGCGCCTTGCGCTTTTCGCCCCGCCGCTCGGCGGCGCGCGCGTAGGCAAGGTTCGCTTCGGTGTCGGTGGGGTTGGCGAGGATCTGCCGGAACAGGGCGCCCATCTCGTCCGGCTCGCCGGCCGGTGCCGCCGCGAGCGCCGGGCCGAGGCCGCCGAGGAACGCCAGCGCCAAAGCAACGCGACCGACTATCTCACCAAATCGACGCTGCATCGGCGTTTCTGTTCCCCATGGACGAGACCGGTAAGATCGTCGCTTTCACGGAACGGGTTGAACGCGGAAAGATTACTGACTTTCCGGCTGCCGCACACCCCGCAACGAAGCAGCGCGGGCAAAAAAAGACTCAACGCGTGACGATAATCACACGACTTTCGCATGCGACGTTGCAATATTGGACCAGATCGAGGCCGGTCGAGGCCATCGGCGGCCGTGAACCGCCTGCCCGCCGGGTCTTCGCCACGACGAGGAGCGCTGCCGCGATGCGTGATCCCAGCCGACTGTCGGGACGACTGCACGGATGTGCCCTGGCGCTGGCCATGTCGTTGGCGGCATCGGGGGCCGGACGGGCGCTTGCCGACGACGGGATCGGCGTCGCCTCCACGGTGGTGCGCGACGTCAGCGGCAACGCTGGCGGCCGCAACCGAACGCTGGCGGTGGGTGACGGCGTCTTTCGCGACGAGACCATCACCACCGGCAGCAAGTCCAACACCCAGGTCCTGTTCCTCGACGAGACCAGCCTCAACATCGGCCCGAGCTCGGCGGTCGTGCTCGACCGCTTCGTCTATGCCGGCGGCGGGCGCGCCAGCGAGGTCACCGTCGAGATCGCCCGCGGCGCGCTGCGCTTCGTGTCCGGCTCGTCGCGGCCGCAGTCCTACACCATCAAGACCCCCGTCGCGACGATCGGCGTGCGCGGGACCATCCTCGATATCTTCGTGCGGCCGCGCTACGTCGTGGTCCTCTTGGAGGAGGGCGCCACCGACGTCTGCTCGTCGCAGGGATGCGTCGGCATCGTGCGCCCCGGCACCTATCTGCTGATCCAGGCCGGCGGTCGGATCGACGGTCCGCGGCGCTGGGACGGCAGCCTGCGGCGCATCATCGGGCCGGTGTCGTTCCCGCTTTACGGCTGGCACCTGCAGCTCGACGACCTGCCGCGCTACGTCCAGGACCCGTCGCGTGACAACGTCGACCAGCTCAACCGGCGCGACGCGATCGAGAGCTACGAGCCGCCGCAGCCCGCGCCCGAACCGGTCGTGGAGCCGACGCCCGAGCCCACGCCGGAACCGACCCCGGAGCCCACGCCGGAGCCCACCCCGACGCCGCCGCCGGTGATCGACGTCCAGCCGGTTCCTGCGCCGACGCCGACGCCGACCGTGCCGGAAACGCCGATCAATCCGAACACGCCCGGCACGCCGCCGACCACGCCGGGGACGGCGCCCACCACCGGCATCTGACGGCCGCGCCCGCGGCGGCCGAAGGTCGCTGCGGCGGTCGTCAGATGCCCGACTGGATTGCTCTTTCCGCATCCGGGCGCCATGTTCTGGTGACAACATGGGTTGGCGGACGGTGCGCACGCCTCGATGGGAGCGGTCCGGTCGAGGCTGCGGGGTTCGCCGGCCATCCAGGAAACGTCGAGGGCCTTGTCCGTTCGGGTGGCCACACCGTCCGCTCGGGCAGGCTGTCAGTATCAGCAGGTGAGCATCCTCCCGCGCCGGTTCGCTGCGGGGGCGGGGCTCCAGGAGTGACGTGCATGTGTTCAGCAATCGTGGGCTGGGCCCACTCGAAGTTCGGCAAGCTCGAGGGCGAGACCGTCGAAAGCCTCGTGGTCCAGGTCGCCACCCAGGCGATGGCGGATGCGGGGGTCGAGCCCCGTGACGTGGACGAGATCGTGCTCGGCCATTTCAACGCCGGCTTCTCGCCCCAGGATTTCACCGCCTCGCTGGTGCTTCAGGCCCATCCCGATCTGCGCTTCAAGCCGACCACCCGCGTCGAGAATGCCTGCGCCACCGGCTCCGGCGCCGTCCATCAGGGGCTGAAGTCGATCGCCGCGAAGGCGGCGCGCATCGTGCTCGTCGTCGGCGTCGAGCAGATGACCAGGACGCCCGGCCCGGAGATCGGCCAGAACCTGCTGAAGGCCTCCTACCTGCCGGAGGACGGCGATACGCCGGCCGGCTTCGCCGGCGTGTTCGGCAAGATTGCTGACCTCTATTTCCAGCGCTACGGCGACCAGTCGGACGCGCTGGCGAAGATCGCTTCCAAGAACCACAAGAACGGCGTCGCCAATCCCTTTGCCCAGATGCGCAAGGATCTCGGCTACGACTTCTGCCGCGCCGAGAGCGAGAAGAACCCGTTCGTCGCCGGCCCGCTGAAGCGCACCGACTGCTCGCTCGTCTCCGACGGCGCGGCGGCGCTGGTGCTCGCCGATTCGACCACCGCGCTCGGCATGAAGAAGGCCGTCGCCTTCCGCGGCGGCGCCCACGTGCAGGACTTCCTGCCCATGTCGAAGCGCGACATCGTCAAGTTCGAGGGTTGCGCGGAGGCCTGGAAGCGGGCGCTCGGCGGCGCCAACCTCACCCTCGACGATCTCTCCTTCGTGGAGACCCACGACTGCTTCACCATCGCCGAGCTGATCGAGTACGAGGCGATGGGGCTGGCGCCGGAAGGCCAGGGCGCGCGCGTCCTGGAAGAGGGCACCACCTACATGGACGGCCGGCTGCCGGTGAACCCGTCGGGCGGCCTCAAGGCAAAGGGTCATCCGATCGGCGCCACCGGCGTGTCGATGCACGTGGTCACCGCCATGCAGCTCGCCGGCGAGGCCGGCGACATGCAGGTGAAGGGCGCCGAGACCGCCGGCATCTTCAACATGGGCGGCGCGGCGGTCGCCAACTACGTGTCTATTCTTCAGGCCCTGAAGTAGGCGCCTCGGGCTCCGGGGGCCGGGCGGCGGGTGCCGTCGTCAGCCCCCGCGCCCGGTAGGCCTCCGGCAGCCGGGCTGAAAGCTCGGCCCGCGTCAGCGCGTGATCCAGCCGCTGGCGCCAGTTCGGCCACTCGCGGTCGGTGCCGGGCACGTTGACCGGATCGGTCTCGGTGGCCAGGTCGGTGGTCTGCAGCAGCACCAGGTCGGACGGGCATTCCTCCAGGAACGTGTGCACCGCATCCACCAGCGCCGTGAGGGCCGCCGCGGCGGGGGCGGTGTCGTCGGCGTCCGGCAGGCCGGCCGTCGCGATGCCGGCGTGGGCAAGGGCGGTCAGCAGGGCCTCCCGCTCGCCACGGCGCCCGGTGTGCGCCGCTTCCGGGTCGGAAATCCGCCCGAGCCCGGTCGCGATGTCGAGGTCCCGCCCGCACCACCAGCCGGCGATGGTCGGCAGATCGTGGGTCGCGGCGCACGTCGCCGCCCGCGCCTTGTAGCCGGCCGGCGGGCTGAAGCCGCCGCCGATCTCGCGCTCGAAGAACACCACCCGCGTCGACAGCACCTCCGCCTCGGCCAGGCGTTCGCTCAGTCCCTCCTGGACGGTTCCCAGGTCCTCGCCGACCACGCCGCAGCGGTGCCGGTGGCTCGCCAGCGACAGCGCCGCGAGCTGCTCGTCGAGCGGGTAGCCGACATAGGCGCCGTCGGCGGCCGGGGCTCCCTCCGGCACGCAGTAGAGCCGGGACAGTCCCATCACGTGGTCGAGCCGCAGCAGGCCGGCGTGCAGCATGTTCGCCGAAAGCAGCGCCGAGAACGGCCGGTGGCCGACGTCGCGCATCCGGTGGGGGATCGGCGGGCGGGCCGCCCAGACCTGGCCTTCGGCCGAGAACGGATCCGGCGGCGCGCCGATCGACACCCGGTCGGCGAAATGGTCCTGCTCCGCCCATGTCTCGGCGCCGTCGGGCGCGCTTCCCACCGCGAGATCCCGGTAGATACCGATCGACAGCCCGGCGTCCGACGCGTGCCGGGCGGCGGCCTCGAACTGGCGTTCGGCCTGCCATTGCAGCCAGCAGTGGAACAGCACGCGGCCGGGATTTTGCGACTGGATCTCGCCGATGCCGGCGGCGTTCGGCCGCCGCAGGTGCGATGGCCAGCGCATCCATGGCACGCCGGCCCGGTCCTCCGCGATCACCTGGTAGGTGGCAAACGAGATCAGGGGCCGCCCGCGCCGGGTCAGGAACGCCTCGAAGGCGCGCCGCTGCTCGTCGTCCGTCGGGCGGTGGCGGAAGCGGTCGAATGCGGCTTCCAGCGCGGTGCGCTTTGCTGCCCACACGGCCGGGTAGTCGATCAGCCGGGTGTGCGGCCGCTCTGGCCGCGCCTCGGAGGGCAGGTCGGCCAGGGCGTCGAGGTCCAGGTAGATCGGATCCAGGAAGCGCCGGTCGGACGGGTGATAGGGGCTCGCCCGTTCGCGGTCGCCGGGAAACAGCATGTGCAGCGGGTTGATGCCGACGGCCGCCGCCCCCAGCGCGCCGGCGTCGGCGCCGAGCCGGGCAAGGGTGGTGAAGTCGCCGACACCCTGGTCGCCGTCGCGGCGCAGGCTGTAGAGGTTCGCCTGCAGCCCGAACCGACGTCCTCCTTCCAGCGCCGGCGGCCGGTAGCACGCGCGCGGCGTCACGATCAGGCGGGCAGTGGCTTCCCGCTCCTCGCGCTCGTCGAGGCGGATCCGGTGGTCGCCGAAGGGCAGCTTCGGCAGCCGCACCAGCGTGCGCCGCACGGTGCCGCCGTCGGGCGCGGTGATCTCGTCCTGGGGCGCGTCGAGGGGGATCGGCACGATCTCCTCGGCCCCGTCTTCCAGCCGCAGGTGCAGCGCGCGGGGCGGCCGTCCGCTCGCGTCGCGGGGAATGGCGACGATCCCCCGCGTGCCTGGTTCGGCCACCACCAGTGGCGGCAGCGGGCGCCGTGCGCCGGCGCGTGACAGCACGGCGAGGCTGGCGTGGGCCGCCTCGTTGGTGGAGGCCGGCAGTCCCATGGCGTCGAGCAGCGCCAGGCGTGTTTCCGGGCTCACCACGTGGCGGTCGCCGACGACGCCGAACCATTCCGGCGCGATGCCGGCCGCTTCGGACAGCCGGTCGAGAACCCGGGGTTCCGCCGCCCGCGCGCCCGAGGAGAGCGTCCGCCCGCCGCGTTCGGCGGCCTCGACCACGATCGCCGCGCTCCGGCCGGAAAGGGTGAAGCTGACGCCCTCCAGATCGCGGGCCGCGATCCGGTCGGCGGCGTCGGTGTCGACCACCAGGCGCCAGCCGTGGCCGTCGCGGGGCGGCGGCAGGGTGGCGGTCAGTGCCGCGTCCCCGGCGTTGAAGGCGATCGCCACGCGGTCGCCGCCGCTGGCGCCGCCGGTCGCGGCATAGGCGATCGCCACGAGGCTGCGGGTCGCCGGGTTCTCCCAGTCGCCCTGTTCCATGGCGTGGCCGGCGACGGTGCGCCATTCGATGTCGGGCAGGCCGCGCTCGTCGACCGCATGGCCGCTCAGATAGGCGTCGGTCCTCAGCGCCGGATGGCGACGTCGCAGGTCGGAGAGCTTGCTCACGAGGGCGATCCGGGCCGCGTCGGCGTCTGTCCAGTCGATCCATGCGGTCTCGTTGTCCTGGGCGTAGGCGTTGTTGTTGCCGTGCTGGGTCCGGCCCAGCTCGTCGCCCATCGACAGCATCGGAAGCCCGCGCGAAACGAACAGCGTCACCAGCAGGTTGGCGACGTCGCGGTCGCGCGCGGCGATCACGTCGGGGTCGTCGCTCGGCCCTTCGATGCCGTGGTTCCAGGAGTAGTTGGCGCCGTGGCCGTCCCGGTTGCCCTCGCCGTTGGCGTGGTTGTGCTTGTGGGCATAGGCAGCGATGTCGGCCAGCGGGAAGCCGTCGTGGGCGGCGATGAAGTTGACGCTCGCCGATGGCGGCCGCCGGGCGTCGGCGAAGATGTCGGCCGAACCGGTCAAGCGGGTGGCCAGGTCGCCGACGATGCCGTCCTCGCCGCGCCAGAAGCGCCGCACGGTGTCGCGGTATCGGTCGTTCCACTCCGACCAGCGCGGCGGCATCGCACCCAGCCGGTGGCCGCCCGGGCCGATGTCCCATGGCTCGGCGATCATCTTCAGGCCGCGCAGGATGGGGTCCTGCTCGATCGCCTGGAACAGCGGTGCCTCGGGGTCGAAGCCGCTCATGCGGCGGCCGAGCGTGGTGGCGAGATCGAAGCGGAAGCCGTCGACGCCCGCCGCGATCGCCCAGTAGCGCATGGCGTCCATGGCGAGCCGCAGCGGCGCCGGCCGGTCCAGAGCCACGGTGTTGCCGCAGCCGGTGTCGTTGACGTAGAGCGCCTGGTCGTGCGGATCGAGGCGGTAGAAGCCTGCGTTATCGAGGCCGCGGAACGACAGCGTGGCGCCCCGCTCGTCGCTCTCGCCGGTGTGGTTCAGCACGATGTCGAGGATGACCTCGATGCCGGCGGCGTGCAGCGCCGCAACTGCCTTGCGCACGTCGTCGATGCCGCCGGGCGCCAGTCGCGGGTCCGGCGCCATGAACGCCATGGTGTTGTAACCCCAGTAGTCGGTCAGCCCGAGCGCCGGCAGGTGGCGCTCGTCGATCCACGCCATGATGGGCATCAGTTCCACGGTGGTGACGCCGAGCCCGGTGAGGTGGTCGATGGCAGCCGGGTGGGCAAGTGCGGCGATGGTGCCGCGCTGCGCCTCGGGGATCGCCGGGTGGGTGCGGGTGAAGCCCTTCACGTGCAGTTCGTAGACGAGCGGCGGCTTCTCCAGACGGTTCACGGCGAACGGACGCGGCGTCGCGCGGATCGGCGCCGTGGCGATCGCCTTCGGTACGAGGTCGGCGGTGTCGCGCGGATCGAGGCTGCCGTCCTCCGCCGTCCCGCACAGCGAGGGATCGTGGACGAAGGGCCGGTCGAGGGCGCGCGCATAGGGGTCGACCAGCAGCTTCGCGGGATTGAAGCGCAGGCCGCGTTCCGGCGCGTAGGGGCCGTAGGCGCGCAGGCCGTAGCGGGTACCGGCGCCGGGGCCTTTCAGGAAGCCGTGGTGGATGCCGGCCCGGCGCGCCGGCAGGATGGCGGACCCCACCTGCGCCTGTCCGTCGGCATCGAACAGCACGATCTCGATGGCCTCCGCGTCCGGCGCGACGACCGCCACGTTCAGTCCGCCGGGCTCGACGGTGACGCCCAGCGGCTCGGGCTTGCCGGGATGCACGGTGAAGGAAACGGTCATGTCGATGGGGCTGCCGAGGAGGAAAGGAGTGTGCGGTAGAGGTCGGCGTAGGCGCGTGCGGGCGCGCCCCAGCCGACATCGGTGCGGATGGCGTTCGACTGCATCCTGCGCCACACATGGGGCAGACGATACAGCTCGCAAGTGCGCGCAAGGGCCTGCTCGAACGTCTCCCGGCCGACCGGGGAGAACAGCACGCCGGTGCCGATGCCGGCCTGGCGCGCCATTTCGTTGGTGTCGATGATGGTGTCGCTCAGGCCGCCGACGCGCGCCGCGACCGGGATCGCCCCGTAGCGTAGCGCGCAGAGCTGGGTGAGCCCGCACGGCTCGAACCGCGACGGGATCAGCAGGGCGTCGGCGCCCGCCTGGATCTGGTGGGCGAGCGCCTCGTCGTAGCCGAGCTGGACGCCGATGCGGTCGGGGTGGCGTTCGGCGGCGGCGCGGAACGCCTGCTCGATCGCCGGATCGCCGGAGCCGAGCACCACGAGGTCGGCGTCGAGGGCCAGGAGCGTCGGCAGCGCCTCGGCGAGAAGGTCGAGGCCCTTCTGCCAGGTCAGCCGGCTGACCACCCCGAACAGCGGCCTCCGGCTCTCCGGATCCAGTCCGAAGCGCGTCAGCAGCTCCGGCTTGTTCGGTGCCCTTCGGGCGAGCGTCGTCCTTCCGAAGCGCGAGGCGAGCGTGGCGTCGGTCTCCGGATTCCAGACCGTCAGGTCGATGCCGTTGAGGATGCCGGTCACGTCGCGGCCGCGGGCCTGGATCAGCCCTTCCAGCCCCATCCCGAACTCCGCCGTGCGGATCTCGCGGGCATAGGTCGGCGACACCGTGGTCACCCGGTCGGCGAGCCGCACCGCCGACTTCAGGTAGCCGATCGAGCCGTAGTACTCGACGCCCTCCATGCCGTAGGCCTCCGGCGGAAGCGCCAGGGCGCCGAGGATCTCGCGCGGCATCTGGCCCTGGAAGGCGATGTTGTGGATCGTGGCGACCGACGGCGGCGACGGCCGATCTGAAAAGTGCAGGTAGGCCGGCACCAGTCCCGCCTGCCAGTCGTGGCAGTGGACGACATCGGGCCGGTATCCCTCGATGGCGCCGTGTGCGATCAGCGCGGCCGCGCGCGCAAGCGCGCCGAAGCGCACGCCGTTGTCGGGCCAGTCGCCGCCGCCGGGCTGCGCGTAGGGTCCGCCGGGCCGGTCGAAGAACTGCGGCACGTCGAGCACCAGCAGGTCGAGCCCGCTCGCGGTGGCGGACAGGACCCGCGCGCCGGCGCCGAAGGTGGCCGCGAGGTCGAGCACCGTCTCGGCGCCGTCGAGCGCATCCATCACCGCCCTGTAGCCGGGCACCAGGGTGCGCGCCGCCACGTTCTCTTCCGCCAGCGCCGCCGGAAGGGCGCCGACCACGTCGGCGAGCCCGCCGGTCTTGATCAGCGGAAAGATCTCCGAGGCCACCGCCAGCAGCCGCAGCGGCGGGCCGGCGGGAGCGTCGTCCGGACGTGCGCCCTCCTGCGCAACCTTCCGGGTGGAGGCTGGCTTGCGGGAGCGGGCCGGGGCGGGGCGGGGCGCCTTAGCTGCCGAGGGCATCGATCATCGGCTGTGTGATCAGGCAGATACCGCGATCGGTGCGGCGAAAGCGGCGGGCGTCCGCTTCCGGGTCTTCGCCGACGATGAGCCCGTCGGGGATCTTCACCCCGCGGTCGACCACGCACCGGTCGATGCGGGCGCCTTCGCCGACGTCGACCTCCGGCAGCACCACGGAGAACGAGACGCTGGCGAAGGAGTGGACGTGGCAGTGGGACGACAGCAGCGAGCGCTGCACCATGCCGCCGGAGACGATGCAGCCGCCGGCCACCAGCGAGGAGATCGCGGTGCCCCGGCGCTCGCCGGCGTCGTGCACGAACTTGGCCGGCGCGGTGAGCTCCGAATAGGTCCAGATCGGCCAGTCGCGGTCGAACAGGTCGAGCTCTGGCACGATCTCGGTCAGGTCGATGTTGGCTTCCCAGTAGGCGTCGATGGTGCCGACGTCGCGCCAGTAGGCCGAGCGTTCGGCGCCCGAGCGCACGCAGCTCGCCTCGAAGCGGTGGGCCCAGGTGTTTCCGTCGGCGACCAGCTTGGGGATGATGTCCTTGCCGAAGTCGTGACCCGAGGTCGGGTCGGCCGCGTCGGCCCTGAGCTGCTCGAACAGGAACTCGCGGGTGAACACGTAGATGCCCATCGAGGCGAGCGACCGCCCGGGCTGCCCCGGGATCTCCGGCGGGTCGGCCGGCTTCTCCACGAACGACACCACCCGGTCCTTGTCGTCGACGTGCATGATGCCGAACGCCGAGCCCTCGGTGGTCGGGATCTCGACGCAGCCGACGGTCACGTCGGCGCCGAGGTCGACGTGCTGGGCGAGCATCAGCTCGTAGTCCATCTTGTAGACGTGATCGCCGGCCAGGATGATCAGGTATTCGGGCGCATAGGACTCGATGATGTCGAGGTTCTGGTAGACCGCGTCGGCGGTGCCGGCGTACCAGCGATCCTCGGCGACGCGCTGGCTGGCGGGCAGGATGTCGAAGCCCTCGTTGCGCTCCGGCCGGAAGAAGTTCCAGCCGCGGTTCATGTGGCGGATCAGGCTGTGGGCCTTGTACTGGGTGGCCACCGCGATGCGGCGCACGCCGGAATTCACCGCGTTGGAGAGCGCGAAGTCGATGATGCGGGTCTTGCCGCCGAAATAGACAGCCGGCTTCGCCCGCCGGTCGGTCAGTTCGAGCAGGCGACTGCCGCGACCGCCGGCCAGCACATATGCCATTGCGGAACGCGCGAGGGGCGCATTGTCGCGCTGAGAGGCCATCGTCGGATCCTTCAAGACTGGCCGTCCGCGTCTGTTGCGCGGGCGGCGCGATTCGCTGGCATCCTCGCGCCGGCGGCGCGTCCCCGAAAGTAAAAATGATGGCAGCCCGGCAGGTTGCGCGCAAACGGCATGCCGGGTTCGGATCAAATACCGCAGCTGTGTCGTCGCGGTGACAGCCCCGCCGGGCCGCCGCCTCAGTCGGTGATGACGGGCTTGGCGTTCCAGATCTCGCTGGCGTACTCGCGGATGGTCCGGTCGGCCGAGAACCACGCCATGTGCGCGGTGTTGAGCACCGACTTGCGCCACCAGAGCGCCGGGTCCTTCCACTCGTTGCCGACGTGGACCTGCATCGCACGGTAGGCCTCGAAGTCGGCGTTGACCATGAAGTAATCGTGGTGGGTCAGCGCGTTGACCAGCTCGCGGTAGCGGTCCGGCTGGTCCGGCGAGAAGACGCCCGTGTTGATCTGGTCGAGGGCCTCCTGCAGGTGGCGGGAGGCGGCGATGGTGTCCACCATGCTCAGGCCCTGGGTGCGGCGCTCGGCCACCTCCTCGGCGGTCATGCCGAAGATGTAGATGTTCTCCGGCCCCACGTGATCGCGGATTTCCACGTTGGCGCCGTCCAGGGTGCCGATGGTCAGCGCGCCGTTGAGGGCGAACTTCATGTTGCCCGTGCCGGACGCCTCCATGCCCGCCGTCGAGATCTGCTCGGAGAGGTCGGTGGCGGGGATGATCGTCTCCGCCAGGCTGACGTTGTAGTTCTCCAGGAACACGATCTTCAGCTTGCCGCGCACGGTCGGATCGGCATTGACCATCTTCGCCACGTCGCAGGCGAGCTTGATGACCAGCTTGGCGACGTCGTAGCTGGCGGCGGCCTTGCCGGCGAAGATCTTCACCCGCGGACGCCAGTCGTGCATCGGGTTCGAGCGGATCGCGTCGTAGAGCGCCACCGCGTCGAGGATGTTCATCAGCTGGCGCTTGTACTCGTGGATGCGCTTGATGTGCACGTCGAACAGCGCGTCCGGATCGAGGGTGATGCCGACCCGCTCCTTCACCAGCGCCGACAGCGCCACCTTGTTCTGGCGCCGGATCAGGGCCGCCTGTTCGCGGAAGCCCGCGTCGTCGGCGAACGGCACCAGGTCGATGAGGGCTTCGTGCTCGTCGAGGAAGCGGTCGCCGATGGCGTCGCGGATCAGCCGGGTGAGGCCCGGGTTCGACTGGAACAGCCAGCGCCGGAAGGTGATGCCGTTGGTCTTGTTGACGATGCGATCCGGGTAGAGCCGGTTGAGCCCGTGGAAGATCGTCTTGCCGACGAGGTCGGTGTGCAGGGCCGAAACGCCGTTGATCTTGTGGGATCCGACGAACGCCAGGTTGCCCATGCGCACGGCCCGCCCGTTGGCCTCGGAAATCAGCGAGGCCTCGCCCAGCAGCGCGCCGTCGTCGCCGAAGGTCGCCCGAATGTGGTCGAGCTCGAAGGCGTTGATCAGGTAGATGATCTGCATGTGCCGGGGCAGCATCCGCTCCATGAGCGGCACGGGCCAGGTCTCGAGCGCCTCCGGCAGCAGGGTGTGGTTGGTGTAGGAGAGCGTCGCGCGGGTGATGTCCCAGGCCTCGGCCCACGGGACCTGGTGGACGTCGACGAGCAGCCGCATCAGTTCGACCACGGCGATTGCCGGGTGGGTGTCGTTCATCTGGATCGCCGCGTGGTCGGCGAGCTTGTCCAGCGGCAGGCCCTGCTGGACGTGGCGCCGGATGAGGTCCTGCAGCGAGGCGGAGGTGAAGAAGAACTCCTGGCGCAGCCGCAGTTCCTGGCCGGCCGGTGTTGAGTCGGAGGGGTAGAGGACCTTGGAGATCGATTCCGCCTTGGCGCGCGCCGACAGGGCGCCCACGTGGTCGCCGCGGTTGAACTCCTCCAGGCTGATCGGGTCGACCGAGCGGGCCGCCCACAGGCGCAGGGTGGCCACGTAGTCGCCGCGCCATCCGACGATCGGGTTGTCGTAGGCGACGGCGCGCACCGTCTCCGCCGGCTTCCAGGTCCGGGCGCCCAGGTGATGGGCGTCGTGCGGCGCCTCCACCGTGCCGCCGAAGCCGATCTCGTAAGTCACCTCGGGCCGCTTGAACTCCCACGGCGATCCATTGGCGAGCCAGTCCTCGGGCAGCTCGCGCTGGAACCCGTCGGGCAGCGCCTGGCGGAACAGGCCGTGGTCGTAGCGGATGCCGTAGCCGAAGCCTGCGATGCCCAGCGAGGCCATGCTCTCCACGAAACACGCGGCGAGGCGGCCGAGACCGCCGTTGCCCAGCGCCGCATCCGGTTCGAGCTTGCGAACGGTATCCAGATTGGTGCCGAGGGTTTCGAGCGCGCCAGCGATCGCGTCGGCGTAGCCGAGATTGTAGGCCGCCTCGTAGAGCTGGCGGCCGATCAGGAACTCGAGCGACAGATAGTAGACGCGCTTCGCCGACTGCTTGTAGGTCGCCCGGGTGGCCGGGATCCAGCTGTCGACGATCCGGTCGCGCACGGCCAGCGCGGTGGCCATGTACCAGTCGTGCGGCTCGGCGTGCTCCGGGTCCTTGCCGACCTGGTAGACGAGCTTGGCGATGATGCGGATCTGCCAGAATTCCGCGCGGTGCGGATCGTCGCCGGCGCGGCGCTGCGGCGGCGTTTCGGTCTCCGTGCCGGAAGCGGCGGACGGGGTGGTGTCGGTCGAAAGGTCTGTCATGGGGACTCGAATGATTGCATCCGCGGGGCGCGGAGTCTTCGAAGCGGTCAGGGTCGGACGTGGCGGTGTACCGGCGCCCGTCGCGAACGAGCAAACCCGGTCGCGCCCGGCGTCCGGGTCGGTTTCGAAGGAATCTATTGTGACCGCAAGCCGCGCCGGAAGCTAGTTCGCTGGCTCGATTTCCCGAAGAGATGCCTCCGGAATGGCGGATATCGCGCGGGATGGCCGATCCAGGGGCGGGGGTGTCGGCCTGGAATGGTCCACGGCCGCGCTTCGTCGGCGATCCGGCGGGAACGGACGTGCGTACTTCCGGGATCACCAAAGCGGCGTGAGGACGCGCCGCCAGCAAGGAGGACGCTCATGCGCTTTCGCCCCTTCGCACTCGCCTGCGCCATCCTGTTGGCGGCGACCGCCGTCGGCGCTGCCAGCGAAGAGGCGGCCTGGCGCGCCTTGCGGAACGATGGTGTCGCGGTGATGCGCCACGCCCGCGCGCCGGGAACCGGCGACCCCGCGACCTTCCAGCTCTCGGTGTGCGCCACCCAGCGCAATCTCTCCGCCGAGGGGCGCGCCCAGGCGGAGGCCATCGGCGCCCGCTTCCGGGCGGAGAACATCGAGGTCGGCGCGGTTTTGCATTCGCGCTGGTGCCGTGCCCGGGACACCGCAGAGCTGGCCTTTCCGGGGCAGGCCGAACCGGAGCCGGCGCTGGATTCCTTCTTTCAGGATCGCGCCTCGAAAGATGCGCAGACCGCGGCGCTCCGCCGGATCGTGGCCCAGTGGCGCGGGCCAGGGGCACTCGTTCTCGTCTCCCATCAGGTCAACGTGACGGCGCTCACCGGGGTCTTCCCGCGCGAGGGCGAGGCGGTGGTGTTGAAGCCGGAACCCGGCGGGTTCGAAGTGGTCGGCCGGCTGCGTCTCTGAGCGTTTGGCGCGCGCCACCCGGGCGGTGCAGGCCATGAGCCGGGGCCGGCTCGACCGGTCGGGCCGACCGTCGTTGTTGGCCCGAAGAGCAGCCTCGAGGGGGTCGGCGCGATTTTAACGAGCGATGGTCGTGATTTTGCCAGATGCGCGCACTACCTATCCAAGAGTCGAACGTGGAGCTCACCGACGGGTCGCACAGGGAAGCGGCCCGGAACCCTTGAGGGAGGGACGTCATGGTGGATCATCTGGAACGGCAGACATCCGTCGGCGCCGAGGCGGCCAACGCCTGGCCGGTGAAGGCGAGCTACCTGCGCGCGCTCACCGATCTCGGGATGTCCGATGCCCAGATCGCGCGCTACTTCAAGGTATCCGCAGCGAAGGTCTCAACGCTTCGAAGCTCTCTGCAGGACAGGTCCTGATCCCGGTGGGGTTTGGGCGTATCCGGATGCGGACACGTCGCTTGCGGCGGACGGCAGCGTCCCGGTGCGGGTCTCTGACAGCCCGATTTTGATTTTTTCGCTTGATTTGGAAACGATCATTTCCTAATTGAGCGCCATGCAGGTTGCAAAGTCCTCCGATAACCGCCGTGGTCCCGGCCGCCCCCGCGCCTTCGATGTCGACGCCGCGCTGGATGCCGCGTTGCTCGTCTTTCGCGAGCGCGGCTACCACGGCACGTCGATGGCCGAACTCTGCGGGGCGATGAAGCTCACGCCGGGCAGCATCTACAAGGCCTTCGCCGACAAGCGCGCGGTCTTTCTTGCCGCGTTCGACCGCTACAAGGCGGTGCGCGACAAGGAGATCCGCGCTGCCATCGCGGCGGAGGGGTCGGGCTTTGCCAAGCTGCGAGGCCTGCTGCACTCGTATGCCGACCTGTCCCACGACGCGGAAGGTCGGCGCGGCTGCCTGGTGACGGGCAGCGCCGTCGAGATTGCCGCGTTCGATCCGCAGATGGCCGAAAAGGTCGCCGCCGCACTGGCGCGGATCGAGACGCTTCTGAGGGAACTGATCCGGGAAGGGGTTGCTGACGGGTCGATCGGCTCTTCCGTCGACGTGGACGCCGCCGCCGCGCATCTGCTGTGCGTGCTGCAGGGGTTCCGCGTCGTCGGCAAGGTCGGCCGGGACCGTGCCCGCATGATGGCCGCGGCGGACCAGGCGTTGCTGGCGCTGCCCCGGCCGTGAGCTGACCGGACTGCCGATTTTCTCGAGCCATGGCTTTCCGAGGTGGGAAAGCTGCGGTCTTCCGACTGGAGATTCCCTTGGAACACGCCACGCATCCGTCTGCCGCCGGGCAGGAAACCCCTGCCTTTCCGGGCTGGCTGACGCTCCTGCTCGCCGCGACCTGCGGCCTCGTCGCCGCCAACATCTACTATTCGCAGCCGCTGGTCGGCGTGATCAGTTCGTCGCTGGGCATGCGGCCGGAGCTTGCCGGCCTGATCGTGTCGCTGACCCAGGTCGGTTACGGTATCGGCCTGTTCTTCGTCGTGCCGCTCGCCGACCTCCTGGAAAACCGACGGCTGGTGGTGACGCTGCTGCTTGCGGCGATCGCCGCGCTGGTCGCCGCCGCAGTGTCGACGGCCGCCGCGCCGTTCCTGGTCTCGGCGCTGCTGATCGGCATCGCCTCCGTCTCGGTGCAGGTGCTGGTGCCCTATTCGGCCCACCTGGCGCCGGCAGCGCAGCAGGGGCGCGTCGTCGGCACCATCATGAGCGGCCTGATGTTCGGCATCATGCTTGCCCGGCCGGTCGCGAGCTTCATCACCAGCGTGATCTCCTGGCACGCCGTCTTCCTGTTCTCCGCGATCGTGCTTGCGTGTCTCGTCGTCGTGCTGCGGATCGTCCTGCCCCCGCGCCACCCGGAGGCGAAGATCGGCTACGGCCGGCTTCTGGCCTCCATGGGCGGGCTGATCCTGCGCACACCCGAACTGCAGCGCCGCGCCCTCTACCAGGCGTGCATGTTCGGGGCGTTCAGCCTGTTCTGGACGACTGTTCCGCTGCTCCTGACCGATGTCTTCCACCTGACCCAGGCGGGCATCGCCCTGTTCGCGCTGGCGGGCGTGGCCGGTGTCGTCGCGGCGCCGATCGCCGGGCGGGTTGCCGACCACGGCCTCGTCCGCGCCGCGACCTGCGTGGCGCTCGTCCTGGGCATTGCGGCGGCTTTCCTGGCCTACGAAGGCGCCACCGGCACCACCCTCGGGCTCGCCGTCCTCGTCGCCGCCGCGATCCTGATCGACTTCGGCATGACCGCGACCATGGTGCTCGGCCAGCGGGTGATCTTTTCGCTGCGACCGGAAATCCGGGGTCGGCTCAACGGCCTCTACATGACGGCCTTTTTCCTCAGCGGCGCGGTGTTCGCGGGGCTGGGCGCCTGGACCTATGCGGTGGGCGGGTGGGGGCTCGCCATGCTGGTGGCCGGCATCCTGCCGGCCGTGGCGCTGGCCGGGCTCGCCCTCCTGGAAGGGCGCACCGCCAGGGCGGCGGCCGCGACGGAGCCCTGCTGACACGTGCTGACCGGCCGGATCCGGCCGGTCAGGCACTTCCGATGAGAATGCCCACCGCGAACACCAGCGCGCCGCCCAGCACGATCTGCACGGAGGCGCGCATGAACGGCGTTTCCATGTACTTCCAGCGGATCCACGCGATCGCCCACAGCTCGAAGAACACCACGACGATCGCGATCGCGGTGGCGGTCCAGAAGTGGGGGATCAGGTAGGGCAGCGCGTGGCCGAGGCCGCCGAGGGTGGTCATCAGGCCGCAGGCGATGCCCCGCTGCACCGGCGCGCCGCGCCCGGTGATCACGCCGTCGTCGGACAGCGCCTCCGTCAGCCCCATCGAGATCCCGGAACCGACTGCCGCCGCCAGTCCCACCAGGAAGGTGGAGAAGGGGTCCTGGGTGGCGAACGCCGCGGCGAACACCGGCGCCAGCGTCGACACCGATCCGTCCATCAGGCCGGCGAGGCCGGGCTGCACGTAGGTCAGCACGAACCGGCGGTGGGCGACGGCGTTCTCGGTGTCGCGGGCGGACGGGGTGAGGTTCTTCTCGGCGAGCTGGCCCGCCCGACCGACGTGATCGGTCTCGGCTGCGGCGAGCTCGGTCAGGAGCGCCTTCACGTCCGGATCGGTCGCCCGTCCGGCGGCGGCGATGTAGAAGTTGCGGGCATCCACCTCCATCATCTCGGCTTCGGCACGGACCCGCTCCAAGCCGAGATTTTCCACCAGCCAAACCGGCCGGCGCGCGTAGTAGCCCGCCACGTCGGAGCGCCGGATCGGCAGGATCACGTCGCCGAAGCGCTTGTGATAGAGCTCGACGAGGCGCCGGTGATGCTCCTTTTCCTCCGCCGCCATGCCGTCGAACACCGCGGCCGAGGCGGCGAACTCGTCGCGCAGATGCTCCGCGAACGTCTGGTAGATCTGCCGGTCCTCCTCCTCGGAGGAAATCGCCAGCGCGAGGATCTCGCGCTCCGAAAGCTCGCTGAAACGGCGGCGGTTGGAAAAGCCGGGGATCATGGTCGGATCGGTCCTGTCTGGTGGAACAGCTGACGCGGCCGTTCCGGCGTCGCCTCATAGTCTGGAATAATTCTGAACTATGAAGCTAACGCAACAGAACCGGCGCGCAAGGGCAGTTCCGGCGGAAACCGATCCCGAGCGCGGACGGATCAGCGCTGGGCGAGCGTCGTCGGCCGGGCCCGCCAGGGCGGCGAGACCCGGTGGCCGAGCCAAAGGATCGTGCAGTCGCCGGCCTTTTCGATGAGGCCGGTGCCCGACACCACCGTGTTGCCGTAGAAGCGGGCCTGGGCGTCCATGAAGTCGGTGGGGGAGTAGGCGACCCGGGGCACGTCGGCGCAGTAGCCGCCGATGAAGAAGCCGCTGTCGGAGCCCGTGACCACGGTGTCGCAGCTGTCGTCGAACTGACGGCACTCGCTCTGGGCGGCGGCTCGCGCCTCGGCCTCCGAGCGGGCCGCGATCATCCAGCTGCGCCCCTTGGCGCCGACGGCCATGGCCGAATAGCCCCACGGCGTCTCGTTCTGGACCTGGCCCGGAGCGTTGGTGGGATACATCGCCCGGGGCTCAGGAATCGCCGGTTTCTGGGAATACTGGGCCGCGACGTTGTCCAGCCCGCCGCCCAGCAACAGGGCAGCGCAGATCATCACCACACGCTTCATGAGAGTCTCCAGTCGTCGTCCCCCAGCCATCGGGGCCGCCCGCCTGGCGGCAGCCCCGTCCCGCGCCGCCGATCCGGCCGCGCGGGCGGCGGATACTAGCGATCCCTTAGCCGGCTCGGCAAGAATTTGTTAACCACTTGCGGGGTTGTGCGCTGCGCGTAAGGCTGCGCGCGGGCGCTCTGAGGGGTGCGCGTTTTTGCGCTTTCCTGCGCGTTTTTGCGCGAAAGCGGTGCGCGCGCCGCGCGCGGCCGCCCGGTCAGGTGCCGGCGGCGGGATCGGACCTTTTGAACCGGTGCCGAAGCGGTGCGAGCACCATGATCAGGCTCAGGACGAGGATGCCGATGCAGATCGGACGTTCCAGCAGGATCATCGGGCTGCCGTCGCCGAGGCTGAGGGTCTCGCGCAACCGGTTCTCGATGATCGGGCCGATGACGACGCCCATCACCAGCGCCACCAGCGGCCAACCGAGCCGCAGCAGGATGTAGCCGGCGACGCCGGCCGCCAGCGCCACGCCGCAGTCGAAGAAGCGGGTGTTGACCGCGTAGATGCCGACCATGGAGAGGGCGATGACGCCGACCGCGATGATCTCCTTGGGCACCTTCACGATGAGGGCGAAGGGGCGGAGCCAGATGGCCAGCACGGCGAAGGATACGAGGTTGATGAGCAGCATCGACCAGTAGAGCGTCGAGATCAGCACCGGCTCCTTGATGAGGAGGAGCGGGCCTGGGTAGATGCCGTTGAGGGTGAAGACCCCGAGCAGCAGGGCGCTCAGCGCCTCGCCGGGGATGCCGAGCGTCAGCAGCGGGATGAGGGCGCCGGCGGGCACGGCGTTGTTGCCGGCCTCCGCGGCGATGCAGCCCTCCGGCGTGCCCCGGCCGAACTCCTCCGGGTGCGGCGAGCGGCGCTTGGCGACGTCGTAGGCGACGAACGAGGCGAGCACCGAGCCCGGGCCCGGCAGCAGGCCGATGAAGGTGCCGATGACGCCGGAGCGGATGAGGGTGCGCCAGTAGCGCATGACCTTGACGATCTGGCTGAAGTCGAGGCTGCCGCGGCTGAGGTTGAGCCGGTCGGTCTTGAGGATGCCCTGTTCGAGCAGCAGCAGCGCCTGGCCGACGCCGAACAGGCCGAGGACCACGGCGACGAGGTCGAGGCCGTTCTGCATTTCCCAGATGCCGAAGGTGAAGCGCGGGCTGAGGGTCGGCCCGTCGATGCCCACCGTCGACAGCCAGAAGCCGAGACCGATCAGCAGCACCGCCTGGCCGAGCTTCTCCCGAAACGAGACGGTGACGAGCAGGATGCCGAACACCGCGACGGCCAGGAATTCCGGCGGGCCGAAGCTGGCGGCGACCCGGGAGAGCAGCGGCGCCAGCAGCACCAGGATGACGATGGAGACGAGCCCGCCGCCGAGCGATCCGACCAGGGCGGCCGACAGCGCGGTCTGCGCCTCGCCGCGCTCCGTCAGCGGAAATCCGTCGAAGCTGGTGACGATGGAGGAGGGGACGCCCGGCACCCGGATCAGTACGGCCGGCACCGCGCCGCCGAAATAGCCGCCGCAGAACACGCCGAGCAGCAGCGACAGCGCCACGTCGGGGGCGAGCTGGAAGGTGAACGGCAGCAGCACCACCATGCCGACCAGCGGCCCAAGGCCCGGCAGCACGCCGACGATGATGCCGATCACCGAGCCGATCACCAGCGCGACGAGGTTGTCCGGCGTGAAGGCGGCGAGGAAGCCTGCGGAAATGATGTCCACGCGTCAGCCTCCGGCGAGCGCCGACCACAGGGCCGGGGTCGGGAACCAGATGTCGAGGGCCGTCACGAAGGCGAGGTGGAGGACCGCGGTGGTGCCGACCGCCGCGACCACGGCGCGCAGCGGCCGCCGGGGATTGGTGACGAGCAGCCCCGCCAGCATGAAGGCGAAGGTCGCCGCGTCGAGCCCGGCCCAGGCGATCGCCGGGGTGTAGAGGCAGGCGAGCGCGAACAGCGCGATCGCCCGGCCCGGCACGCCGCGCCCGTCGACGTGCCAGCTCCGCCCGTGGGCGGTGACGAGGCGGACCATCGACGGCAGCGCGCCGGCGACGGTGATCGCCAGCGCGATCAGCGGAAAGATCAGCGGCCCCTTGTAGAACGGGTCGGGGCCGGAGCTGTCGACCAGCGAGGGCGCCGCGGCCAGCACGCCGGCCGCGGCCACTCCCACGACGGCGGCAACCATGTCGGACGTGCGGGAGGGGCGGGCGCCGGCGGCGTCCGCTTCCGTGTCTGCGGTGTCGGTCATGGCTGCCGGTCTCGTGGCGCTACTGGATGATGCCGAGGTTCTTCATGATCCCGCCGAACTCGGCGAGCTCCTGGTCCATGCGGGTGCGGGCCTCTTCCGGGCCGGTCTTCATGCCGACGACGCCGACGTTCTCGATCACCGTCTGCACCGTCGGGTTCTGCATGGCGGTGAAGAAGGCGTCGGAGAGCCTGGCGACGATGTCCGGATCGGTGCCCTTCGGCACGAAGGCGCCGAACCAGATGGAGTAGGCATCGCCGAAGCCCTGCTCGGCCACCGTCGGCACGTCCGGGTAGTTCGGCAGGCGCTCCGGCAGCATGGCGGCCAGAAGCTTCATCTTGCCGGCGTCGAGATAGTCCTTCAGGCCCGGCGTGGAGAGGGTGATGACGTCGGCGTCGCCCTGCACGACCAGCAGCGCGTTGAGTTTGTCGTAAGCCGTTTCCTTCCACTTGAAGCCACCCACGTCGGCGGCCTTCATGGCGATCAGCGTCGGCACCGCGCCGAGGCCCCAGTGGGCGAGGCGGACGTCGTGGTCCTTGGCGTATTCGGCCAGTTCCTCAAGGCTGTCGTAGGGGGCGTCGGCGCGCGCGGCGAGGGTGAACGGGCTCGCCCAGACCAGCCCGAGGGGCTGCAGGTCCTGGTTCTTGTAGGGCGTCTTGCCGCGGATCACCTGGGTGATCATCGGGCCGATGGAGATGAGGCCGATGGTGTAGCCGTCGGGCCGCGAGCGTGCGAGCTCGGCGGTCGCCAGCACGGCGCCGCCGCCGGGCTTGTTGACCACCTTCACCGGCACGCCCAGCTCCTCCGACATCACCGGGGCGATGGCGGTGGCGACCAGCGTCGACGGATCGTTCGGCGCCGGCCACGGGATCATGATCTGGATCGGCTTGTCGGGCCATTCGGCGGCGGCCGCACCGGTCATCAGGGCGAGGGCGGCAAGCGCGCCCAGAACGGTTCTGGCTTTCATGGTCGGTGTCCTCCCGTTGGTCAGGTGCCCCTCTTCGGGGACTTTCTCTTGGCGGTGGTGGTGTCTGGCGCCTCCGCCTCGGCGCGGCGGATCATGTGCGGCTGCAGCTTGTCGAGGAGGCGGATGAAGGTCTCGGTCTCCGCCGCCGTCAGCGCGGCGAGGATGCGGTCGTTGCCCCTCAGCGCCTTGTCCAGCAGCACGTCGTGCAGCTCACGGCCGGACGGCGTCAGGCTGAGGCGGCTGACCCGCTGGTCGCCGACGTCGCCCTGGCTCTCCACGAAGCCGCGGTCGACCAGCGCTTTCACGAGGCGGCTGAGCTGTCCCTTGTCGAGCTGGAGGCCGTGCACCACGTCGCCGAACTTCACCGGCTCGAGCGCCGCGATGATGCCCAGCACACGCCATTCGCGCAGGCTCACACCGTGCTCCGCCTTGAGCCAGCCCTGGCCCACCCGGTCGTTGGCGGCGGCCAGCATGGCGACGCGAAAGGCCAGCAGATCCCGGATGTCCGAAATCTCCGGATGGTTTCCCCCCGCCCGTGCGAGGCGCTTTCCGGCGGCCGCGTCCAACGCTATTCCTCTCCCGACCCCGCGGGCCTCGATGACCCTGCTTGTTGCGAGCATGCTTGACGAGCTTGTTGTCTTTGTCAACTAATCGGGGGAAGTCTGCGGCACCAAGGAGGATGCATGACCGGTCGACGCAACGTGCTCTGGATCATGTGCGACCAGCTGCGCCACGACTATCTGGGCTGCGCCGGTCATCCGACCATCAAGACGCCGAACATCGATGCGCTTGCGGCGCGCGGCGTGCGGTTCGCCAACACGTTCGTGCAGTCGCCGATCTGCGGCCCGTCGCGGATGAGCTTCTACACCGGCCGCTACGTCCACTCCCACGGCTCGACCTGGAACGGCGTGCCGCTTCGGGCCGGCGAGCCGACGCTGGGCGACCACCTGCGCGCGGAGGGCGTGCAGACGGTGCTGGTCGGCAAGACCCACATGAAGGCCGACCTGGAAGGCATGATGCGGCTCGGCATCGACCCGAAGACCGAGATCGGCGTGCGGATCTCCGAATGCGGCTTCGAGCCCTACGAGCGCGACGACGGCCTGCACCCCTACGGCCCCTACGACCCGGAGCCGCGCTACGACAGCTACCTGCGCGACAAGGGCTACGAGGGCGAGAACCCCTGGGAGGACTGGGCGAACTCGGCCGAGGACGCCGACGGAACCATCCTGTCGGGCTGGCTGCTCTCCCACGCCGACAAGCCGGCGCGCATCGAGGAGCCGGATTCCGAGACGCCCTACATGACCGACCGGGCGATGGACTTCATCCGCGAGGCGAAGTCCGACGACCGGCCGTGGTGCCTGCACCTCTCCTACATCAAGCCGCACTGGCCCTACATCGCGCCGGCGCCCTATCACGACATGTACGGGCCGGACGACGTGGTGCCGCCGATCCGCTCGGAGGAGGAGCGCCGGGACCCCCATCCGGTCTACGGGTCATACATGCAGGAGCGCGTCAGCCGGGCGTTCTCCCGCGACGAGGTGCGCGCGCGCGTGATCCCCGCCTACATGGGCCTGATCACCCAGATCGACGACCATGTCGGTCGGCTGATGGCCTTCCTGGAGGAGGAGGGGCTGGCCGACGACACCCTGATCGTCTTCACCGCCGACCATGGCGACTATCTCGGCGACCACTGGCTCGGCGAGAAGGAGCTCTTCCACGACATGTCGGTGAAGATCCCGCTGATCGTGGTGGACCCGTCGCCAGCGGCCGACGCGACCCGGGGCACCGTCAGCGAGGCGATCGTCGAGGCGATCGACCTGGCGCCGACCTTCCTGGAGCTGTTCGGCGGCAAGCCGAAGCCGCACGTGCTGGAGGGCCGCTCGCTGATGCCGCTGCTGCACGGCGAGACGCCGGCCTGGCGCGGCCACGCCATCAGCGAATGCGACTACGCCATGCGCCGCGCCCGCACCGACCACGGCCAGTCCGTCGCCGATTCGCGCATGTTCATGGTGTTCGACGGGCGCTGGAAATACGTCCACGCCGACGGCTTCCGGCCGATGCTCCACGACCTTGAGACGGATCCGGAGGAGTTCGTCGACCTGGGCGCCGATCCGGCCTTCGAGGCGGAGCGGGCGCGGCTAGAAGAGGCGCTCGGCAAGTGGAGCCGGCGGCTGCACGGCCGCATCACCATGGCCGACGACGCCATCGCCGCCCGCACCGGCGGCGAACTGCGGGCCGGCATCCTGATCGGCTACTGGGACGAGGAGGAGGTGGCGGCCGCCAAGCTGGAGCAGGGCGACGGCCCGCCGATGAGCTGAGCGGAACCGCTCAGTCGGGCGTGACCTTGCCCGAGCGCAGCTTCTTCACGGCGCCGCGCTTGGTCTTGGTGTCGACCCGGCGCCGCTTGGCCGCCTTCGACGGCTTGGTCTTCACCCGGAACGCCTGGCGCACCGAGGCCTCGCGCAGCAGCTCGACCAGCCGTTCGACGGCGTCGGCGCGGTTGAGCTCCTGGGTGCGGTGGCGCATCGCCTGGATGACGATGACGCCGTCCTTGGTGAGCCGGCTGCCGGCCAGCCGCTCGGCCTTGGCGCGCACGTAGCCCGGCAGCGACGGCGAGTGGCGGATGTCGAAGCGCAGCTGCACGGCGCTCGACACCTTGTTGACGTTCTGCCCGCCAGGGCCGGCCGCGCGCACGAACGCCACCTCGATTTCCGCCGGGTCGATGGCGATGTGGTCGGTGATTGCGATCATCGTGCCGATACGCTGCTGGTGTCGCCGGCGAGGCCGGCAACGGGACCCCCACGGCTATCAGGCCGGGGGCCGGGGTCAAGATGCGCGGGGGCCTGCGCCTGGGGCCGGACGCAGAACGACCCGCCGGGTGGCCCCGGCGGGTCGTGGATTTCTGAAGCCGCGAGCGGCGCTATTCGGCGGCGCGGGTGTCCGACAGGTCGCCGCCATCGTCCGGGGTGTCCGGGCCGGACGGCGGGGCAAGGAAGTCGGCGCCGATCGGGCCCTCGTCGGACGCATCCGCGCCGACGGCGGGCACCTGGTTCTCCGCCGGGGCACCGAAGGTGATGACGAAGGCGGAGTCCGGTCCCACGTCGATCGCCATGTGGTCGAGGTTCTCCTCGTCGGTCATCCGGTTGAGGATTTCCGTGGCGATCGCCGGCCGGAGCGTGCGGTTGATGATGTGGTCGATGTTGCGGGCGCCGGTCTCCACCTCGGTGCAGCGGGCCGCGATCAGGTTGGCCACGGCGTCGGTGTAGCTGAGGTCGATCTTCTGGCTCTCGCGCAGCTGGCGCACCAGCTTGTTGAGCTTGAGCCGGACGATGCCGACCAGCGGCGAGCCGACGAGCGGATAGAACGGCACGATCTGCATGCGGGCGAGCAGCGCCGGCTTGAAGTGGCGCGACAGCTCCGGCCGGATCGCCTCCACCAGCTCGTCCACCGACGGCTTCACCTCGGCGACGCCCATCTGGGTGAGGGTGTCGGTGGCGAGGTTGGAGGTCAGGATGACGATGGTGTTCTTGAAGTCGATGACGCGGCCTTCGCCGTCCGACAGCGTGCCCTTGTCGAACACCTGGTAGAACAGGTTCATCACCTCCAGGTCGGCCTTCTCCACCTCGTCGAGGAGCACCACCGAGTAGGGGCGCTGGCGCACCGCCTCGGTGAGGATGCCGCCCTCGCCGTAGCCGACGTAGCCGGGGGGCGAGCCGACGAGCTTGGAGAGCGTGTGCTTCTCCTGGAACTCCGACATGTTGATGGAGGTGAGGAAGCGCTCGCCGCCGAACAGCACGTCGGCAACCGCGGTCGCGAGCTCGGTCTTGCCGACGCCCGACGGGCCGACCAGCAGGAACACGCCCATCGGCTGGCCGGGGTTGTTGAGGCCGGCCTTGGCGGCGCGGACGCCCTCGTCGATGGCGCCGATCGCCTGGTCCTGGCCGATGACGCGCTCCTTGAGGCGGTCGGCGAGGGTGAGGATCGCGGCGGACTCGTCGCGCACCATCCGGCCGACCGGGATGCCGGTCCAGTCGGAGATGACCTGGCCGACGACGTCCGGGGAGACCTCGTAGGTGAGCAGCGGGTCGTGGCCCTGGACCGCGGCGAGGTCGGCGATGCGCGCCTTCAGTCGCTCGATGTGCTCGCGGCGCTCGTCGGCGGAGAGCGGCGCATCGGCATCGGCCGGGGCGGCGGCGTCGGTTGCTGCCTCCGGCGGGGTGTCGCCGGTCGACTCGGTCGCCTTGGTCTCTTCCAGCAGCTTCTTCTCAGCCTCCTCGACGGAACCGCCGATGCCCAGCGATTCGCGCAGCGACAGGATCTCCTCGATGAGGCCGCGCTCCTTTTCCCAGCGCTCGGTCAGCGCGGCCGCCTCGTCGCGCAGGCGGGCGATGTCGGCCTCCAGCTCGGGGACCAGCTCGGCGTCAGTGCCGATGTAGGACGCCTCGTCGCGCTGCACGGCGGAGAGGGCGCGGGTGAGCTCCTCGATGCGCCGCTCGGTGCCGTCGAGGCGGGCGGGCTTGGAGGAGATCGACAGCTTCACCCGGGCCGAGGCGGTGTCGAGCACGTCGACGGCCTTGTCGGGGAGCTGGCGGCCGGAGAGGTAGCGCGCCGACAGCCGGGCTGCGGCGACGACGGCGTCGTCGCGCACGTACACGCCGTGGCTCTTCTCGTAGATGTTGCGCAGGCCGCGGATGATGGTGACGGCCTGGTCGGGGGTCGGCTCGTCGAGCTTGACCAGCTGGAAGCGGCGGGCGAGCGCCGCGTCCTTCTCGAAGTATTTCTTGTATTCGCTCCAGGTGGTGGCGGCGATCGTCTTCAGCTCGCCGCGCGCCAAGGCGGGCTTGAGCAGGTTCGCCGCGTCGGAGCCGCCGGCCGAACCGCCGGCGCCGATCATCATGTGCGCCTCGTCGATGAACAGCACGATCGGCTTGGTGGAGGCCTTCACCTCGTCGATGATGCCCTTCAGGCGGTTCTCGAACTCGCCCTTCACGCCGGCGCCGGCCTGCAGCATGCCGAGGTCGAGGCCGACCAGCTCGACGTCCTTCAAAAAGGCGGGCACGTCGCCGTTGGCGATCTTCAGGGCGAGGCCCTCGACGACGGCGGTCTTGCCGACGCCGGGCTCGCCGACGCAGATCGGGTTGTTCTTCCGCCGGCGGCCGAGGATGTCGATCATCTGCTGGATCTCGCGATCGCGGCAGAAGACCGGGTCGATGCGGCCGGCGCGGGCCTGGTCGGTGAAGTTGATGGCGAAGCGGCCGAGGGCGCTGTCCTCGGAGATGCCGGACTTGGCGGCGGCGGCCGCGCTGGCGGGGGTGCTGCCGGGCTGGGAGGAGGCCTGGGTCGACAGGCTGCCGGCGGTCTCCTCGGAGGCGCCGGTGAGCTCGTGGAAGCGGCGCTTGGCCTCGCGGGCGGCGATCGGCTCGATCAGCGGATACCAGTCGGCGCCGCCGTAGCGGCCGGGGGTCTGCAGCAGCGCGATCAGCAGCGCGCCGGAGCGGATCTCGCCGAGATTGAGCTCGACGGAGGAGACCAGCCAGCCGTCGGTGAGGAGCTCGATGAGCAGCGGGGCGAACACCGGCCGGCCCGAATTGCCGCTGCGCAGCTGCTCGACGGAGCGCTGCAGCGCGCGGCGCAGGGTGGCGGGATCGATGTCGAAGCCGCGCAGCATCGCCTGCACGTCGCGATTCTCGTCGTCGACCATGACCAGCAGCAGGTGATCGATGGTGACTTCGTAGTGGGAACTGGAAACGCACAGGCCGGAGGCCGTCTCGAGACTGCGCTTCGTGTACGGGTTGAGCCGCGCGAAGAGCGCTTTCAGATCGAGCTGCATGGTGATGGTCCTCCCCCGAAGGTACGAAAGCCTAACATGAAAACCGCCCGCGCGATGGCTCGCGCGAGCGGATTGTCGTCTCGGTCACTGATGATCCGCGAGAGACAGGATCAGGAACCCTGGTTCTTGTTCACGCTCGCCTGGACCGAAGACTTCAGGGCCTCGTGGTCGGCGGTCTCGAAGGTGAACTGGATCAGGAGGATTTCCTGGACCTCACGCTGCATGCCCGGGGTCGTGCCGGTCATCAGGTCTTCCGGCGTGGAGCCGAACATGGACTTGAAGCCGGTGATGACGCCGTTCTTGTAGGTGTGCTTGTAGTGGTTGTCCTTGCCACCTTCCTTCTTGAGGCGGTAGCGCTCGATGGTGACCTCGCTCAGCTGCTCGCCGGTGTCGAAGAGGTCGCGGACCGAGGACTCCAGGGCGGTGCCGCCGAGGACCGCGACTTCCACCGGGATGTAGACCGGGGTACCGGTCACCTGGCCGGACGTGCCGCGCTCGATCTGGGCCTCTTCCTTGTACCACAGGACGGTGGCCTTGCCCTTGTAAGCGTCGACGGCATGCGTCTCGTCGCTGTCCGAGGTATTGGCCTTGCTCGTGACGTCCCCCTTGGAGGAGCCCTTCATCGTCATGAAGAAATTCTGTTGCATTTTAGTTCTCCATTCCAACCATGATCGCCAGCAGGTGATCGTCACTTAGTATAGGAGATCGACTGTGACAACGCGCCAACAGGGTTCCGGATTCTAAAATTTTTGCAATGAAGGTTCATTCGAAATGAACTTCATTACATTAACGGGAGCCGGGGCTGGGGCAGCGGGTACTTTCGCGGTCTCTAATGCTTAGCGTAAAAGTCCGGTTTTGCTGGCCGTCCGCGAAGACGTGCGGGGCCAATGGGCAGATATGGAGGGGGCGATGAAATACGCCGTCACGGAAATGCAGCTCGACGTCAAAGGTCTGGAGCTGGCAGACCTTGAGATCCTGTCGTTCGTCGGCGCTGAAAAAATCTCGGCGCCCTTCCAGTATACCGTCAAGTTCCTGACGAGTACGGACCCGATCAAGCAGACGCTGGCCGGCAAGCAGGTGAGCTTCCAGTACGGGGTGGATGGGCTGCTGGACCGCATGGAGCCGGCCTACGTGCACGGCTTCATCAGCAGCTACAACGTCCTCGGGCTCTCGCTGTCGCGCAAGTACATCGTCCAGATCGTCATCGTGCCGCGGCTGTCGCGTCTCTCCTACAGCGGCCAGCGCCAGGTGTCCGGCACCACCTCGCCGATCAAGCTGCACGAGCTCGCCAAGGCGATGCTCGATCCGGCGACGTTCAAGAAGAACACCTCGACCGCGGCCCAGTTCGCCGACGAGCAGCCGATCGACTGCGACGTGCCGAGCGACATCGTCTCGACGGAGAGCAACTTCGTCCTCCAGTATTACGAGAGCGATCTCGACTTCTTCCGGCGGATCCTGGAGCAGGAAGGCATCTTCTTCTTCATCACCAACGACGATACCAAGGACACGGTCAACTTCGGAGACAAGAACCAGGTCTTCAAGAAGATCGACGGGAAGATCCCGTTCGTGCCGGACAACGTGCCGAACGCCCCGCAGACCGAACACATCCGCAGCATCAACATGCAGAGTTCCTTCGTCGAGAAGGAAGCCTACGTGCGCGACTACAACTACGACAAGGCGGACCAGAGCAGCCAGTTCCTGCGCAGCCACGCGGTCGATTCCAACGGCGAAGGGGCGACGGTCACCTACGACGTTCACTTCGAGACGACGTCGGACGGCGACCGCTACGCGCAGATCAGCGCCGAGCGGACGCTGACCTGGCAGATCCAGTACAACATGGGCAGCAACTCGACGCGGCTGCGGCCGGGCATCCTGTTCGATATCGACACCGACGAGCGCAAGCTGTCGGGCTACAACCAGCGCTTTCTCGTGGTGAAGTCGAACACCAACTTCTCGCAGGCGTCGGAGGACGTCCCGGGATCGTCGGCCGCGCCGTTCACCAATTCACTCATCTGCCTGGCACTTCCGGCGGACGCCCCGACGGTGCGCCCGTTCATCTCCCAGCAGAAGCCGCGCGTGCAGGGCGTGCTGAACGCGGTCATCGACAACGACTCCAGCGGCTCCGTCGCCAAGGTCGGCGCCAACGGCACCTACCGCATCCGGCTGATCGAGGAAGAAAGCACGACGACGCGCCTGCCGGCCGGCAAGGCCAGCGCCGACGTGCGGCAGAACCAGCCGTTCGGCGGCGGTGGCGGCACCGGCCTGCAGTTCCCGCTCTATAAGGGGACGGAAGTGCTGCTCGCCTTCGTGGAGGGCGACCCGGACCGGCCGGTGATCGTCGGCACGGTGGCGAACTCGGAGAACAAGTCGGTGCTCGAGGGCATCGACAGCTCCCTGAGCATCAACAAGACGAACGTGATCCGCACCAGCTCGGGCATCACCATCGAGCTGATCGACGGCTAGACCGGACGCTCCGGGCGGGCTTGATTTCGAGCCCGTCCCGGGGAGACTGCCTTCACAGTTACGGCCCCTCCGGCAGCGCGCCGGCGGGCCGCCGCAAGCAAGGAAAGAGCCGCCGATGGTCCAGTCCGTCTGGCATCCGCCGGAACAGGAAACCGACGCGTTCACCGCGGCCGTCCTCGACGCCATCCGCTACCGGCTTCCCCACCATTTCGCCGCGCGCAGCACCGAAGCGATCCAGCTTGGCGAGGACCGCAGCACGCTGCCCGACGGCACGCCGGTGGTGGTGCGGGCGGCGGCGCAGTATTCCCAGGGCGACGAATGGTACGGCCGCCCGACGCTGCGCTACGAGATCGGCGGAAACGCCGCGCGGCGGGAGGCGGCGCGCGCCTTCACCGGCCACGCGATCGTCGATGTGGAGACCCAGGCGTTCCTGGAGCTGACCATCGAGTTCCGCTCCACCGGCGACGTGCGCCGCTGAGCGCCGACGCTCAGCCGGCCGCCGTCGCGTCTGCGGACGCCGCCAGCACCCCCGACAGCGCCTGCTCGACGCTGTCGGCCGAGGTCTCCCACGCGGTGCCTGGCGCCCGCTCCACCGGACGGATCGAGTTGTACCAGATCGAGGACCCGGCCTCGTCGGTGCGCCAGTACCAGAGCTGACGCTTCGGGATCACCGCGACGCCCGGCTTGCCGAGCGCCCCGGCCACGTGGATGGGAAGGCCGTCGATGCCGACCACCGCATCGAGGGCCGAGACCGCCGCGATGAGATCGTCGAGGGCCTGGATGTGCAGGCCGGCGTCGATCGCCTCGGGCATCACCGAGAGCTGCACGCGGTTCTGGTCCCAGACGAGCGAGATGGGCGTGCCGCCGGTGCGGGCGAGCAGGGCGCGCATTTCCTCCACCCGCGGCCCGGGCCTGTAGGCCGCCCAGGTGAACCCGATCCACGGCTTCGGCATCGCCTCCAGGGCCTGCCGCCACATGGCAGCCTTCTCGGGGGCGGGGACGAGGTAGGGCGGGCTGCCGAGGAGATCGGCATCGGACAGGCCCGCGCGCGCCGGGAGCGCCAGCAGCGGCACCTTCTCGGCCGCCTCCAGCCACGCCTGCGTGTCCTTCTCGGTCCGCCGTCCCCCGTCGCCGGCGGTCTCGGGATGGGTGATGCAGGTGGCGAGCGGGGCGAGGAACGACGGCGCCAGCACGCGGACCGTCGCGCCCCGGGCCCGCGCCAGCGGGATGGCGCGCAGCAGCGTCACGGCCTCCAGGACCGGCAGCGAATCGGTGAGCTGGACGAGGATCTGCGCCCCCGCGACATCGGTGGACTCCGTGGCCGGCCAGACCTCGGCGTGACGGCCGAGCGTCATCAGGGCATGGCGCTCGATCCGCCGGCCGTGCGCCGCGCCGGGGACGTTGCGCAGCAGCTCGCGCGCCGCGGCGAGGGCCTGCTCGGGCCGGCCGGCCCGGTGCAGCAGCAGCGTCATGGTCTCCAGCAGGGCCGGGTCGTCGCGCCGCTCCTTGAGCATCCGCGCCAGGCCGGCGAGCGCCTGGTCGGCGGCGCCGCCCGCCAGCTCCAGCGAGGCGAGGCGGCAGTGAAGCAGGACCGCGTGCGGGTGCAGGATGAGGGAGTGCCTCACGAGGCCGAGGGCGCGCGCGATGTCGCCGGTCTCCTCCAGGGCGCCGGCCAGCACCGAGACGAAGCCCGGGTTGACCGGCTCGGCGAGCTGCGCCCGCTCGGCGTGCTCCAGCGCCTCCTTCGGCCGGCCGGTGGTGCCGTAGAGGGTGGCCAGGTTGGCGTGCGCCTCGGGGGAGTCCGGGGCCAGCTCGGCGGCCCGGTGATAGCAGGAAATCGCCTTGGGCAGATCGCCGCGCAGGGTGTGGAGGCCGCCGAGCGCGATCAGGACCGGCACGGAGTCGGGTTCCAGCGCGTGCGCCTTCTCGATCAGCGGCACGCTCTCGTCGTGGCGGTCGAGGGCGACCAGCGTCTCGGCCATGCCGAGCAGCGTATCGACGCGGTCCGGCTCCAGAGCGTTGGCCGCCTCCAGGCAGGCGAGGGCATTGGCCGGCTCGCCGCGCGCCCGGTAGACGACCGACAGGTTGCGGTAGGGATCGGCGTTCTTCGGGTCGAGGGTCGTTGCCCGCCCCAGGAATTCGAAGGCCTCGTCGACGAGGCCGCGCTGGAGCAGCACCGCGCCGAGACCCGCCATGGCCCGCGCGCTGCGCGGATCCTGCTGCAGCACGTCGCGGAAGATCGCCTCCGCCGCTTCCGGCCGGTTCTGGGCAAGATGGCTGCTGGCGGCGGCAAGGCGGTCGTCGACCGTCGGCATCATGATGGCTCTTCCCGCCGAGGGCGGTTCCCGGTTGCGTGGCGCGGTCGACCGCGGCTCGTGTGCGATGTGAGGGCGACGCCGGAGGCCGGGGCCGGCAGGAGGCCGGCCGCCTATCCGACGGTGACGCGCTTGCCGTCCATGCGCAGGTCCTCCTCGGCGACCAGCACGGTGGTGTAGGACGACTGGGTAAGCACCCCGGTGACCTTCAGCGACATGGTGCCGACGAACTGGTTGTCGGTGTTGTCGATGATCTCGATGCGCTCGAGCGCCTTGGTGACGATGCGCTCGGCCATGGTCTCCTGGGAGCGCGTGTTGGTCTGGGTGCGGCCATAGACCTGGCGCAGCGTCTCGCCGGTCATGGTCAGCGTTCCGGCCATCAGATCGGCGGTGGTCGCGCTCACGGCGACGCTGCCGGCCGACACCGCGTAGGCGCCGGGCGTCTCCACCGCGACGCTCTGGCCGCGCAGGCGCAGCGCGCCGTCGGGATTGGAGACGACGGTGTCGGGGGCCGCGCCCTCGGCCCGCGAGAGGATGTGCAGGATCGTGCCCCGGCCGTCTTCCTCCACGAGATAGAGCACCCGGTCGCCGGCCTGCGGCTCGACCAGGCAGCTTACCGCGCGCCTGGCCAGGATCGGGCCGCGATCGGTCTCAAGCCGGAACCGCGCCTTGTGGATCGCGCCGACTTCGCCATGAGCCATCACCGCCTCGCCGCGCGCGGCCTGGATCTCGGTGGTCGCCTCGCTGACTTCGGCGACGAGGGTGGTTCCGGGGCTGCTGGTCTGCATGGTCTGCTTCCTGAAGGCTGGGCCACCGGTCGGACCGGTGGGCGGATCTCAGTACCGCCCTGTCGCGACAGGCGTCTGTCGGCGGCGGCGCCTCACTACGTGTTGAGCTGCGGGGAGGCGTTCATCTCGTTCGACGCGCCGAAGAGATCGGACATGATATCCTCCTCGGTGATATCGAAGGAGATATTGCTGAAGTCGATGGCGAAGGTGTCGGTCACGAGATTGCTGAGCCGGGTCTTGAGCGCGCTCGCGCCCGTCTTGATGGCATGCAGCTTCGTCTTGATCTGGTGCATCTCGAGTTCGGCGCCCGTCGAGCTCGACGAGATCACCGCCGCGGTCGAGGCGTTTCCCGTAAAGACTGTCAGGGATCCGCGTATAAAACAGTAATACGTGTCATAGTTGAAGTTAAAGATCATCGGAATTTCGATGGTCTCCAGCGTCTTGATCGCCATTTCGGTCTGGCTTTCTTCTTTCTGGTCTCCGTATATCTCGTGCCAGCCGCCGCGCATCGTGCAGGAATAACCGCCTTCTTCACAGTAGACCTTCACGTCCGCGCCGTAAGAGTGGACCTGGACGTCGGCCGTCGTCGTCATCGTCGCGCCGGCGGATTCGACGTCGGGGACATCGGAGTTCGCGGTCACGGGCGACCCGGCCTGCAGGAAGAGCGAATGCGCGGTGAGGGTGAAATTGCTGGTCGCCTCCATGGTCAGGTTGCCGGAGGAGACGTTGATGTCCACCGTCTTCTGGGCCTGGGCGAACAACGGCTTGCCGGAGACGAGCGCGAATTCGCCCTTGGTGGTCATGAGGACGCCGGTCGAGGTCGTCTTGTCGCCCGTATAGTTCAACGGAAACCCGTCGTCGCCGGACATGTACGAGCCAAGGCGCAGTTCCGCCTGCTGGGAAGCGGTCTGCCCCGGAACCGTCATGCGATAGGTGCTGGCCATTGCGCGTCTCCGATGAGGATGGTGTCCGCGATCGCGGGCGGCTACATGGTGTTGCTGACGCCGACGCTGGACCCGACCGAATTGGACTGGACGCCGACCATCTTGTTGACGAGCTTGCCGCCGGTGACGCCGTTTCGCAGGCTTTCCTGTTTGACCTCGGCGAGCTCCTCCTCCTGCATCAGGACGCCGATCAGACCGAACACGTTCTTCATGTACGCCCCGAAGCCCTTGTTCTCGTTCGCGGCAAAGGCGATTTCGTTCGTCATCAGGCTGTATCCGGTTTTCAGGATGGACGTTTCGGAGGTGTAGATCGCGACCGAGGACCTGAGGCCGACCATCACGAAGATGTCGAAGCCTGCCGTGATGTCCAGGGACATGTACAGGACGATCGACTGGGACATGCCGTGGGTGATGGTCTTGCTCTGGGTCTGTGTGGTCGATTCCGTCTCGTTCGAGATGTAGACGTCGCCATCCGATTCAAACCTGGTGTCGCCACCGGAATAGATGGTGATCATTTCGCCGGCATAGAGCATGAGCTCTCCGTCGGCGGGTGCCTGCGCCTCGTCCGCCGTCGCAACCGCGTTGAGGGCGACGCCCGCCCCCTTGACCGTCGCGTAGGCGCCGCTGCCGGTCACATCCATCTTGAGGTTGACGTCGGTGTCCTTGTCGAACGCACCGATGACGACGGCCGCCGTGTCCTTCGGCTCGATCTGGATGGCCTGATCGGCGTTCAGATAGTGGTCGCCGGTCGTGGTCATGAAGAAGCCGGCCGACGAGGAGAACGACCCCGGATACTGGGACGGCTTGAGCCCGGCCTCGGGCGGCTCATAGGCACCGAGTCTCAGGTGCGCGACGAGTTTGCCGTCGGTATCGTAGGTCGTTGCGTTCCAGCTCGACATGGTGGCACCCGTCCTTCGCAGAATCCTCTGCAGCCGCTCCGGTCAAATACTGCTGCTCATCGTGCGGGCACGGACCCGGACGGCGTTGGCGTGGTTCACGGCGCCGTCCTCGTTGGCGTTGATGTCGGTATCGTTCGCGACGACGACCGCGTTCTGGTTCGAGGTCGCCTGCACGTTCGCCTTCGCCTCGGAGAACGGAACGAGGAGGCCGACGAGGAACGCGCGCATTCCGTGGTTCTCGTTCTTGTACAGCTCCCCCGTGAACTCGATGCCCGTGGCCTCGATGGAGAAGACCGCAAAGGTGTGGTCTGCAACGAGCGGCTCCAGCCCCACCGTTGCGATGTTGATGTCGGCCATCGCATTGATCTCGACGGTGCCGTTCATGATCACGCTGATCTCGCCCTGAGCGATTTCGACGCCACCTTTTTCGGTTGCCGCGCTGAAGTGCTCGTGCACGACGTAGACGAGATTGTTGCAGTTGATGGAGAAGTCGCCGTCGGACTTGAGGGTCACGTCACCCGGCGCCTCCAGGTTGATCCCGTTGCCCGATGTGATCGGCGTCTCCTGGGCGGCGAACGAGACCGTCGCGGCGCGCACGCTGGTCTCGCCCGCGTCGATGATCGATATCGTCTTGCCGCCCTGGACGTTCATCCCGTCGCCGGCATGGATGTAGGTGCCGCCGTCGACGTTCGTCGTCGCGCAGGAGCTGGTCATCAGATAGATGCCGTCGCTCACCGGGATCGACTTGGAGATCCAGGCGTCTTCCAGCGACTGATAGGCGCCAAGCCGCAGCGCGCCGGTCGCGCTCGTCGCATCGGCGGCGGTCGGCACGACGATCTGCAGCACCGATGGGGTCGAAGAGTCGGTCATGACGGTCTCGCGTGGGCCTGGGCTGGTTCCGTCAAAGCGGCATCAGCAGCATCTGCTTGATCTGGCTCGGCGCCAGCTCGGCACCGATGCCGCTCGGCGGCGTGCCGTTCGGCAGGCTGACGTTGAGCATCGAGTTGGCGGGCATGAAGTCGAGGAAGTAGGTGACCTTGAAGGTCGCGTGCCGGTTCATCATCAGCATCTGGCCGTTGGTGACGCCCGGGCCGATGTCGCCGACGCTGATGGTGGTGGTGCCGAGCTCGTTCTTCGCCGGCATGCAGCAGACGAAGTTGGTGACCTGGGTCGGCACGTCGGTCGCCGCGGTGCCGGTGTTCACCGTCGGCAGCACGACGATGCCGACGAGGTCGACGGACGCGTTGATGTTCATGCCCGTCGGGCTGGTCGCGCAGGTGAAGATCATGTCAGCCCCTCATGTCGTCTCGCCGCCGACGGTCAGTCGGCGAGCTTGACCTTAAACGGATTGTAGCGCTCGGCGACCGCGCGATGCGGATCCGTGCCTTTGACCGTTCCCGTCGAGCCCGTGCTGAATGTGCTGTCGAGCTCCACCATGTGCAACGAAGTTTGCTGAAATTTAACCTGGCGCAGCGAGGCGCCCTCGACGCGCGCGTTGGCGAAGTTGGCGTTGGAAAGGTCGGCGCCGTCGAAGGCGGCGGCGCGGATGTCGGCCCCCTCGAACTGGGCGATCGGCAGCTGGCAGTCCTGGAACGAGGCGCGGTGCAGGACCGCGCCGGAGAAGTTCGCCATGTCGAGCCTGCTGCCGGTGAAGTCCGCCTCGCGCAGGTCGGCGCCGTTGAAGATCGCCTTGGAACCCTGGATGCTGCCGAGGTTGGCCTTGCGCAGGCTGGACTCCATGAAGATCGAGTTGGCGAGGTTGGCGCCGCGCAGGTCGACCCCGTCGAGGTTGGCCTTCATGATCGTGCAGTTTTCCAGCGTCTGCCCGGCGAAGGTGTGGCCACGGAAGTCGCCGTCGATGATCAGCACCTGCTGGAAGCGGGTGTGGGTGAGGTCGGCGGTGCGCAGGTCCGCCTCGGTCAGGAACACCATGTGCAGGACGGCGGTCTTGAAGATCACCTCCGACAGGTCCGACTGCAGCATCGCGACGGTTTCGAGCTGCGCCGCCTCGAAGCTGGCGCCGGTCAGCGGCGAGCGGGCGAAGGCGCAGCGCAGCATCTCGGTCTCGCCGAAGTCGGCCCGCATGAAGGTGGTGCCGGCGGACTGGCAGTCGGTGAGCGTGGCGCCCCGGAAGTCGGCCTCGTTCATGTCCGAGCTCACCTGCGTGAAGCGGGTCAGCTTCATGCCCTCGAACCGGCTGCGCGGCGCGTCGCACATGGTGAACCCGGCCTCGTCGAGCCGGGCGTCCCGGAAGTCGGCCTCGCTCAGGTCGCAGTCGATGAACTTCGCCCCGGTCAGGTCCTGACCCGCGAAGTCGGTGCCGCCGAGATCCTTGGTGACGATGGGGAGGTCGTGCGCGAGATATTCGCGCATCTCCTCAAGAGACAGTTTCTGGCGCGCGAAAGGCGGTCTGGACGAGGTGGGCATGGTGCAGGTCCGTTCCCAGGAGCTTGGCGAGGGAGAAATCGGCGGCATAGGCGTTGGCATGGCGCAGCGAGGCGAACGACAGGTCGGCCTTGCGCAGCATCGCGCCGGTCAGGTCGACGCCGAAGAAGTCGCATTCGCGAAAGTCGGCGCGCAGCATCAGGGTGTTGTGAAGCACCGCGAGCCGGAAGTCGCAGCGGCGCGCGTCGGCCATCATCAGGTTGCACTCCTTCAGGCTGGCCTTAAGGAAGCAGGCTTCCTGGATGTTCGCGGCCATCCAGCTCGACTTGACGGCCGTGACGCCGGCGAAGTTGGACCGCTCCATCGCGATGTCGCCGATGAAGCCGCTGCTCAGCATCCTCGCGCCCTCGAAGCTGACGCGATCGAGCGGAACCTTGATGAAGCCGGTCTTTTCCAGATCGGCGCCGTCGAAATGCGCGCCGCGCGCCGAGCCCTCGATGAAGATGCTCTTGAACAGCCGCGCCGAGCGGAAACTAGCGCGGTCGAGATCACAGCGGATGAACGTCGACAGGCTCACCGTCGCCTGATCGAAGACGACACCGCGCAGCGACACGTTGGCGATCGTCCAGCGGGCAAGCTCGGCAGACGCGAGGATGGCGCCCGACAGCGACGTCTCCATCAGGTTCGGCTTTTCGATCCGCGCGCCGGTGAAGTCGGCGCGGTCGAGGATCGCCCCGGCGAAGTTGGTGTCCTTGATGTCGGCGCCCGCCAAACGCGCGCCCTCGAGGTTTGCGCCGCAAAGCACGGTGCCATGGGCGCGCACACCGGAGAGGTTCGCACCCTTCAGATTGGCTCCGTCCAGCATGGTGCCGCTGAGATCGACCCCCGACAGGTCGGCGCCCGCAAGGTCGGCACCGGCAAGGTCGCGTCCGGCAAGATTGGCAACCCCGATCTCGTCCAGGATGAGGGCGCCGAGCCGCTTCGCCGTGGCGGCGTTCAAAGGCGGCATCGGTTCAATCGCCTTCGGCAGGGCGAGCCGTGCCTTGCGCCCGCCCTCGATGACCATCGGCTCCATCAGGTCGAAGATGGCTTCGATCTGACGAAGGATCTCCTTTGGGTCGCCGTTCGGCCGGTCGTTGGCGAAATCGGCCATGGAACTGATGAAGGCATCGAACCCTTCGCCGGGTGTGTCTGTGGCCAGTGACGGCAGCATCTTCGCGAGCTTTTGCTCGGCGTCGGCCAGCTTCTCACGTCCCGCCGCGGCCTCATCGGGGTCAATGACGCTGCTGTCCACATTGTCGAGCGCGCTCGAGAGCTTACCGGGCCCGACCATCGCCTGGGCCTGTTCCAGCATCGCCGACAGCCCCATGGAATCCATGCGTGCGGCGGCATCCGCCATCTGCCTGCGCGCGTCGGCGAAGGGTTTCGCCTCGGGCAGGTCGAGGGCGCGGGCGCGGGCCTTCGTAAACTGCTCCTCGTCGGTGACCGCCAGAAAGGAGAGATCCTCGAACGCCTCGCCGGACAGGAGGGCTTTTGCCTTGGAGACCGCGTCGCGAGATGCCTGCTGCTTCTCGGGCGGGGTGCCGGCCATCGCCGCCATCTCGTCGGGCAGGGCCTCCATCCTGGCGGCGATGGCGTCGCGGTCGATCGGCGGGAGATCGAGGTGGCCAAGCGCTCCGGCGTAGGCGGGGTCGGCGACGATGTCCGGCTTGAAGTCGTAGATGGTCGGGAGGCCTTTCGGCGCCTTGAAGCCGCCGGCTGCCTCCTGCGCCTGCCGCAGCTCTTCGAGCTCGACCAGCAGCGTGTCGGCGAACTTCTTCTGCTCCTCAAGATCGTCGAGCATCTCGGCGAAGTCCGCTTCGCCGCGTTCCACCTCCTCCTCGGTCGGGATGGCGATCGGCGGGAGCTTCGGCATCTCGATCTTCGGAAGCAGCGCCGGCGGCAGGTCGTGATCCTCGAACTGCTTGCGGATGCTGAATGCCTGGGCGGCCTCGAATTTCGCGATCCGGGCGTTGAAGGCGTCGATCTTGCTGGCGCGCCGCCTTGCCTTGATGGCCGGATCGATCGCCGGCGAAAGCTGGTAGTCGGCGAGCAGATACTTGATCTTCTCGTCCGGGTCGCGGCGCAGGCGGTAGACCTCGGCGTAGTGGGCCACGTCGCGCGGCGGATCGGAGAGGCGCTCGTAGGCGATCATCACGTAGGAGATGTCGTCGCCCTCGATGTCCTCGGACTGGATCGAGCCGCGGAACGCCACCAGCCCCTTGGTCACCGACCCGAAGATCCAGACGGTGTCGAGGTGCATGTGCAGCTCGTGGAAGCCCTGGGGCGCCGACTTGCGGTGGACGAAGGCGCGCGCGCGGATGCCCGGCAGGCGCGAGTCCACCCTCGGATGGCTGGACGACATCCCCGACACGTGGATCGGCTCGTCGCCCCGGAAGAAGCCCTTGATCTGCTGGTTGGCCGGCGCGGTCAGGAAGTAGCGCGTGTCGAAGTCGGCCGGGTACCCGGGGAAATGGGTCTTCATGTACTTGCGGTCGTAGGTCCCGATGTACCGCTGGCGCCACGGGGCGTCGGGCGGGTAGGGGCCGAACCACGCCGGATGCGGCGTGTCGTCGATCTCCAGGATCGGGTGGGCCGGGTCCTCCAGGTTGGGGAGCGGCGCCTTGTAGCCGCCCTCGTAGAGCCCGCGCGCGCCGACGCCGCGTCCGACCGGGTTCTCCGCGAAGCCCGCGCCGCCGAAGGCAAGCTGAGGCACCAGCGGCATGTGGGTGAACGGCACGGGATCGCTGTAGACGGGGCCGTGGTCGCCGCGCGTCCACACCCGGTTGCCGATGGCCACGACGCGCTTGGCGACGGGTCCGACGCGGACCTCGACGAGCTGCTTGTCGACGGCGTGGCCGCCGGGCGGGATGGCGCTGCCGGCGACGATGACCTCGCCGTTGGGCTTGGGTGCCCCGAGGTCCAGCACCGAGCCGGGCGGCAGCTGGTCGGCGGCGGTCGGCCAGAGGCCGGTTTCCATCAGCAGGTAGTCGGGTTCGAGCAGGTCGAACAGGCCGAGCGCCGTGACGGTGAAGATCGAACCGCCTTCGTGCGGGGTGCACTTCGTCAGGATGCCGAGCCGCATCGGCTTGATGATCCCGGCCATCCGGTCAGCTCCCAGGGCGGGACGGGCGCCGGCGACTCCCGCCACGGGACAGGCCCGGAAGCAGGACAGTCGGGCGGGCCGTTCCGCGTCGTTGCAGTCGATGCGAACCGTACGGGGCACGCTCCGGCAGCGGGCAATGCGTCGCTACATCCTGCCATCTCGCCATCGACTTAGCCCATTTTCAACTGGATCAGGATGAAGGTTTGGACAGGTTGGCCGGCGGCGGCGTCGACGCGCCGGCGGACGAGGGTCCCGTCGTGGCGGCCTTCTTCGGCGCCGGACCTGTCGCCTCGGTGCCGTACTGGCCGGATTCCAGGCCCTGGATGGAGATCGGCGCGCCGGTGGCGATCGGATCGCCGTCGGCGTCCTTCGGGGCCGGCTGGGGAAGGCCGGGGCCGGTGGTGTCGGTCGCCACCGTCACCGGCAGCTTTCCGGCGACCATGAACTCCAGCACGATCGGGAAGGTGCCGCCGTCCTTGAAGGTTTCGCTGACGCGCTCGAAGCGCAGGAAGTAGCCGCTGGTGGACATTTCGACCGAGCCGCCGGCCGGGATGTCGATGCCCTGCACGGTCCGCTGGATCGGGTTGCCCTCGATCACGTAGGTCCGCTGCATCTGGACGGGTCCGGATTTGGGCGAGGAGACGCGCAGCAGCCGGTCGGCGGTGCCGCCCTTGTTGCGGATGCGCATGAGCGCGAACGCCGTCCGGGAGCCCTTGGGGGCCTTGGCGCTCCTGGATGCCCTGGTGCTCGTGGAGGCCTTGGCCGGCGGGGTGCCGGTGGCCGGCGTGGCGGCCTTCGGGGCCGTCGAGGACGTCGACGGGGCGGCCTTTGCCGGCGCGGGCTCGGGATAGATGTAGGGACGGTCGACTTCGATGGAGGCGGGCTTGAAGCTGTCCTTCTTGCTGCCGCAGCCGGTCAGGAGCAGCGCGGCCAGGCAGGCCGCCATGCAGGCCGTCATCGACGTGCGGTTCATCCTGCCCTCCCGTGCCGGCGGCGCCCGTCGACCGAGACCTGTGCCCGGATCGCGACGGACGCACCCCCTCGTCGCCCGCCTCCCTTCTACACGGCGCCGGGGCCGGCTCAACAGTCCGCAATGCGGATGAGAGGTCCCGGACGCCGAAAAAAAAGTGGGGCGGCCGCGCAAGCCGCAACCGCCGCGATGCGGGTCGGCGTCACTCCCCAGGCGTGGCCGCCTCGATCTTGCGGGTGAGGGCATCGCGCCATTCGATCGCGGTGTCGCGGCTCATGGCGAGGTCGACCAGATTGCCCTGCCGGTCGGTCAGCTCCATGTGCACCGTGCCGGCTGGCGAGGTGGCGGCTTCGACCGCGGCGACCTGGAACTTGCCCTCGAGGGCGGCGGGGACGCCGAAGGAGACGCGCAGGTCCTGGGATTCCAGGAGGGCGGCCTGCAGCAGGTTGGCGAGCGCGTCGACCTTGCCCGGCGTCATCATGAAGCCGTGCTGGCTGTCGTCCGACAGCTTGATGATCGCCACGAAGCGGCCGTCGGGCGTGTGGCCGCCCCCCAGGATGTCGGCGATCTCGAACGCGTCGACGCTCATCTCTTCGTCTTCGGCCATGAAGTCCTCCCTGATGTCTGAACGGTGTTCGGCGGTCGGTTGGCGCTCGGCGGGCGCCGGAACGCGCAGCGACAACGCCAGGCCGGGCGCCGGACGCGCGTGTGTCGCCTCCGAGGGGGCGGCGACGTCGGCCGTGTCGGCTGCGTCGGCAGCGTCGGTCGTCGCCTCCATGTGGACGCGGCCGTCGGGGCCGCGCGTGCGGCAGGTGCCGGGCCGGTCGGGGTCTGCGGCGACGGTCAGCGACGGGCCGGCGATCGCCGGCGACAGGCCGCGATAGGCGAAGCGGGCGGGCGGTCGTCCGGCCCGCGCGGCGGCGAAGTTCAACAGCAGCGTCGCCTGGATCGGGCCATGCACGACGAGGCCGTCGTAGCCCTCCACCCGGGTCGCGTAGGGCAGGTCGTAGTGGATGCGATGGCCGTTGAAGGTGAGGGCGGAGTAGCGGAACAGGAGCGTCGGCGAGGTCTCCACCGTCCATGCCGCAGGGTCGTCCGCCGGCGGCGTGGCCGGGGCGGGGCGCGGTGCGGCAGCCGGGCGGTCGCCCAGATAGACGATGTCGTGGCGTTCCCGCACGGCGAGGCCGCGGTCGGTCAGGTAGACGTGGTCGACGGCGACGAACCAGAGCTCGCCGGAGCGGCCCTCCTTGCGGGTGACGTCGGCGATGGTGGTGACGCGGCGCACCCGGTCGCCGATGCGCAGGTGATCGACCGTCTCGACGGTGCCGCCGGCCCACATGCGCCGGGGCTGAGGCACCGGCGGCAGGTCGCGCGACAGGGCCGGGTGGCCGTCACGGCCCAGCGCGTCCATCGGCGCGATGGCGGGCGACAGGCACCAGTGGATGCCGAGCGGCGCCGCGCCGTCGGGCACGTCGGCCAGGTGCGGCGCGAAGACCGCCCGGAAGCTGGCATCGAGGCGGTCGGTGACGACGTCCTCGCTCTCGCTCGTCCGGCCGATCCAGTCGGCGAAGGGCCTGTCGCCGGGTCCGGTCACGCGGCGCTCCGGGCGGCGCCGGTCGGGGCCGCCGCGAACAGGCCGAGGCCAGCGACCGGGCGGTCGTCCGGCAGCGCCAGGATGGCGGCGACGAGGCTGTCGGCGGCCGCGGGGGCCATGCCGCCGTCGACCATCAGGGCGCGGGCCTTGGCGGCGATCTCGGCGGGCGAGAGCGGGTTGCCGGGGTCGCCCTTCGCGTCGTGGCGCACGGCGGACAGCGTGCGGCCGTCGGTGGTGGTGAGGCGGAGCTCGGCGCCCCAGGCGTCGGGGTAGGCGGCGTCGATCTCGGGGGAGAGGGCGACGGTGACGGCGGCGCGGGTGTCGGCGAGCCGGGCGCGGGCCGGGCCGTCGAAGCTTGCCGGCGTCACGGCGCCGTCGGCGAGCGCCGCGGCGACGCAGTGCTGGAGCGAGAAGCGGGCGCCGTAGGGCTCGGTCGGATCCGGACGGTCGCAGACGTCGAGGGCGGCCTGGTAGGTGGCGACGGCGACCGAGGCGACGGCGGCGCCGGCGAGCTGGTCGTGGAGCGCGAGGGCGGCGTCGATGGCCGGATGGGTGTGGCGGCAGCAGGGCCAGGGCTTGATGGAGGTGGCGGTCAGCGCCCACGGGCGGCCGGGATCGGCGGTGACGGCGGTGGGCACCGGATCGGCGCAGAGGCCGGCGAAGAAGCCCTTCTCGCCCTCCAGGATCGCCTCGGGCCCGGTGAAGCCCTCCCGGGCCAGCAGGGCCGCGAGGACGCCGGATTCCGCGGCGCGGGCGGTGTGCAGGTGCTTGCTCATGGCGCCGGTGGCAAGGAACTCCCAGAGGCCCGACGACTGGGTGCCGGCGTTGCCGAGCGCCCAGACCATCCGGTCCTCGTCGAGGCAGAGAAGCCGGCCGGCGGCCATGGCGGCGCCGAACGGGCCGCAGGTGGAGGTGTTGTGCCAGACCCGGTAGTGGGCGCGGCCGACCGCCATGCCGACCCGGCAGCAGGCCTCGTAGCCGGCGAGCACCGCGGCGAGGAAGGCGCGGCCGCCGAGGCCGTCGCGCTCGGCGATCGCCCAGGCGGCGGGGATGACCACCGAGCCCGGATGGGTGACGGACTCGCGGTGGAGGTCGTCCATCTCGAGGATGTGGGCGAGGCCGCCGAAGTGGAAGGCGCGGCGGGCGGTGTCGGCGGTCCCGGGCGGCGCGACGGCGGTCAGCATGCGGGCGGGGTCGGAGGTGCTGGCGCCGAGCGCGCAGGCGGCGGTGTCGAGCACGAACAGGGCGGCGGATGCGAGGTCGGCGTCGGTGACCGGCTTCGCATCGATCAGGCGGACGAGATCCCGTGTGAGGCTCATGACGCGTCCCTACCTCTGCCGCGGGCGGCGGGGTGACTGCGTGCGATCCTCGCGCCTCGGGCGGGGCGCCGCAACCCCCTCGGCGCCGGCGTGGGGATCGACGTCATCGCAGCGGCCGGAATCCACCGGCAGGGTGCGCCCCGAGGGCAAGGCTCAGGCGCGCTGGCCGTAATAGAGGCCGACGACGTGCTGGGCCTCGGCGAAGAACAGCCAGCGCGAGGCGGCGATGCCGACGAGGTGCGCCAGGACGGCGACGAGCAGCAGCGGCCAGACGCCCGGCACGGCGAGCGCCAGCGCCAGCGCGCCGAGCGGCACGACGAAGCCGAGGGCGAGCGCCAGCTTGCGCAGCGCGTTGGCGCGCTTGCGGCCGATCCGGAACACCATCTCCTTCATCAGGTAGTTGGGCGAGGTGTGCGGCGCCTCCAGCAGGCGGACCCGGCCGATGCCGGGCAGGCCGATGGCGGTTTCCGGGGTGGAGCCGTCGGCGTCGAGACGGGTGTCGCGCGCCTTGCGGCTCCAGAAGAGCCAGACGACGGCGGCGACGAGCACCGCGACGGCGGCGAGCCAGACCGGGAGGGGGCCGGCGGGGCCGGAGAGCGGGGCGAGAGCGGCGGCCATCAGCGCGCCGCCGGCGAGCCCGACCGCCACGAACATGTGCGGGGTGGGCGGCTTCGACCAGCGCGGCACCGCCTTCAGCGAGCCGTAGATCATCGAGGTGCAGACGATGCAGATGATGGCGAGCACCGTGGACGCGACGCCGAGCAGCGGCGAGCGGATGCCGAAGACCACCCACAGCAGCGCGTAGAGGCCGAACAGGGTGAGCGTCGCGATCGAGGCGACGCCTTCCCGCGACAGCCACGACGACCGCCACTGGGAGAGCGCCCGCCAGGCGCGCTGGGGATTGCCGAGGTGCCAGAGCGAGGCGAGGAGGCCGACGCAGGCGAAGCCCAGCGCGAAGCCGCAGCCCAACAGCGCGAACCAGAAGCCGTCCGGCCCGATGCCGAGGCCGAGCCAGGCCATCAGCCCGAAGCCGATGCCGGACAGCGTGGTGAAGACGATGATCGAGGGGGCGGGATGCATCTAGTTCAAACGCTCCAGCGCGCGGTCGAGCCAGCCGAGGAAGCCGGTCGTCTCCGGCTCGGCGAGCGCGATCAGGTCGATGGATTCCGGCGCGTCGATGTCGGCCTTGGGGCGCGGCGGCAGATAGCGGTTGACCGGCTTGGTGCCCTGCTCGGGCATCAGCTCGACGCCGCCGCGCGCCGCCACCAGCAGCGACACCTCGGAGGTCGGGTCGGCGAGGTCGCCGAAGTGGCGGGCGTTGGCCGGGCAGGTGCGCACGCAGGACGGCACGCGGTCGATCTCGGGGATGTTGTCGTTGTAGATGCGGTCGACGCAGAGCGTGCACTTCTTCATGACGCCGGCGTCGGCGTCCATCTCGCGGGCGCCGTAGGGGCAGGCCCAGGCGCACAGCCCGCAGCCGATGCAGGCGTCCTCGTTGACCAGCACGATGCCGTCGGCGGCGCGCTTGTAGCTGGCGCCTGTCGGGCAGACGGTCACGCAGGGGGCGTCGTCGCAGTGCAGGCACGACTTCGGGAAATGCACGATCTGGGCGTTCGCGGCGCCGCCACCATGCCCGCCGCAGCCGCGGCTTTCCGCCGGAGTCACCTCGAAGGTGTGGATGCGGTTGAGGAAGGTGCCGGAGGGCGCTGCGCCGTAAGGGTCCTGATCGGACAGCGCGGCACCGTAGCCGCCGGTGTTCCATTCCTTGCAGGCGACCACGCAGGCGTGGCAGCCGACGCAGGTGTCGAGATCGATGACGAGGCCGAGCTTCTTCTCGGTGGTCTCAGGAAGCGTGGTCATGACCATTCCTCCCCGTAGGCGAGATCGTCCGGGCCGACGCCGACGGGCGACTCCTGGGCGGGCAGATGCGGCTCGGACCAGGGACCCGGCTCGGCCTTCTCGATCTTCACGCGCAGGTCGTACCAGGCGGCCTGGCCGGTGATCGGATCGGAGTTCGACCAGCGCTGGCCGTCGCCGCGCGGCGGCAGCAGCTCGTGGATCAGGTGGTTGAGCAGGAAGCCCTTGGTGGCCTCCGGCGCGTCCTTGTCGAGGGCCCAGGCGCCGGAGCGCTTGCCGATGGCGTTCCAGGTCCACACGGTGTGGGAATTGACGGCGTCCATGCGCATGACGGGCACCTTGATGCGGCCGTGGTGGGACGTGAGCCACGCCCAGTCGCCGTCGTGGAGATCGTGGGCCTCGCAGATGGGACCGGGCACGTAGAGCGGGTTGTGGCCGTGGATCTGCCGCAGCCAGGCGTTCTGCGAGCCCCAGGAGTGATACATCGCCGCCGGCCGCTGGGTCAGCGCGTGGATCGGGAAGCCGTCGACGAGGGCGCCCTCGAACGGCGGATACCAGTGGGGCAGCGGATCGAAGGTCTCGCGGATCTGGGCGCGCAGGTGCTCCGGCGGCTGGCGGTCGCCGAAGCCGTTGGCGGCCAGGCGGAACTTGGCTAGCGGCTCGGAATAGATCTGGAAGACGTAAGGCTGGGGCGCGTCGAACAGGCCCATGCCGACCGCCCAGTCCTGGTAAGCCTTGTTGAACGGCTTGAAGAACTGCGCCTCCTCGGGAATGTGCGCGGTGTAGAAGCCGCCGTTCTCGATGTAGCGCTGCAGTTGCTCCGGGTTGGGCGCGCCGCGGCCGGGCCGGTCGTCGTCGTTGCGCCAGCCGGCGAGCGGGCCGATGCCCGGACGGCGCTGGTGGTTGACGATGTAGTCGGCGTAGTCGCGGTAGGCGGCGGTGCCGTCGTCCTTGACGAAGCCCGGCAGCTTGAGGCGCGCGCCGAGATCGATCAGCGCCGACTGGAAGCCGCGGACGTCGCGGTCGGGCTCGACCACCGGCCAGCGGATCGCGTCGGCGGCGGCGTCCGGCTCGGAGATCGGCCGGTCGAGCAGCGAGATGCAGTCGTGGCGCTCCAGGTAGGTCGTATCCGGCAGGATCAGGTCGGCATAGGCGACCATCTCGGAGGAGTAGGCGTCCGAGTAGATGATCTTCGGGATGACGTAGGAGCCGTCCTCGTTCTGGGCCGACAGCATCTCCATGGTGCCGCGGGTGTTCATCGACGAGTTCCAGGCCATGTTGGCCATGTACATGAACAAGACGTCGATGCCGTAGGGATCGCGCGCGTGGGCGTTGGCGATCACCATGTGCATCATGCCGTGGGCCGACATCGGCGCGTCCCAGGTGAACGCCTTGTCGATGCGGATCGGGTTGCCGTCGTCGTCGATGGCCAGGTGCTCCGGCCCCATCGGATAGCCGAGATGCGGGCCGTCGAGGGGCGCGCCGGGGGTGACCTTCGAATGCGGCTTGGGGTGGGATTCCACCGGCTTCGGGTAGGGCGGCTTGAAGCGGAAGCCGCCGGGCGTCTCCACCGAGCCGATGATGAGCTGCAGCACGTGCAGCGCCCGGCAGGTCTGGAAGCCGTTGGAGTGGGCCGAGATGCCGCGCATGGCGTGGAAGGAGACCGGCCGGCCGACCATGGTCTCGTGGCGGACGCCGCGCATGTCGGTCCACGGCTGGTCGATCACCACCTCTTCCTTGAAGGCCGCGTGGGCGATCTCGGCGGCAAGCCGGCGGATGGTGTCGCCGCTGATGCCGCAGGCCTCGGCCACCGCGTCCGGGGCACTGTCCGCGCTCATGGCCTTCTCGGCGAGGAGCTCGAACACCGGGCGGGCGGTGCGACCGTCGGGGAGCGTCACCAGGCCCTTCAGCTCGGGCGCCACGTCGGCGTCGCTGGAGGGACGCACGGCGCCGGTCTTGCGGTCGAGGACGAGGGGCGTGCCGTCGGCGTCGCGGGCGAACAGGCCCTCGGTCTCCGTGCCCTTGTCGACGATCACCAGCCAGGGGGCGTTGGTGTAGCGGATCAGGTAGTCGACATCGACGTTGCCGGTGCGGATCAGCTCGTGGGTCAGCGCCTGGATGAACAGGCCGTCGGTGCCCGGCGTGATGCCGACCCATTCGTCGGCGATGGCGTTGTAGCCGGTGCGGACCGGGTTCACGCCGACGATCTTGGCGCCGTTGCGCTTGAGTTCGGCGAGGCCGAGCTTGATGGGGTTGGAATCATGGTCCTCGGCGACGCCGAAGATCATGAAATAGCGCGAGCGCTGCCAGTCCGGGGAGCCGAACTCCCAGAACGCGCCGCCCAGCGTGTAGATGCCGGCGGCCGCCATGTTGACCGAGCAGAAGCCGCCGTGGGCGGCGTAGTTGGGGGTGCCGAACTGCTGCGCCCACCAGGAGGTGAGCGACTGGCTCTGGTCGCGGCCGGTGAAGAAGGCGAGCTTCTTCGGGTCGGTGTCGCGGATCGGGCCGAGCCACTCGACCGCCGTCGACATCGCCTCTTCCCAGGAGATTTCCTTGAACTGGCCGGAGCCGCGCGGGCCGGAGCGGATCATCGGGGCGCGCAGGCGGGCCGGCGAATAGTGCTGCATGATGCCGGCGGAGCCCTTGGCGCACAGCACGCCGCGGTTGACCGGATGGTCCCGGTTGCCCTCGATGTAGCGGACCTTGTCGTCGCGCATGTGCACGTTGATGCCGCACCGGCAGGCGCACATGTAGCAGGTGGTCTTGCGGATCTCGTCGGAGACCTTGGGCGACAGGGCAATCTTCGGTTCGACCGACATGGAACTCCATTCGGCTGGGCCGGCGGGGAGGCGCCCGGAAGCGGTCCCACGATGCGGCCAGCCACCTGATGACTCCGGCGCGTTCTAGAATATGTCCAGACAGAACCGTTCGATCCAACGCATAATCCTTGTCTGTTTGATCGATTTTGTTTCTATAGGACCATGACCCTCGACCAGCTGAAGATCTTCGTCGCCGTCGCCGAGCGCGGCCACGTGACCCGCGCGGCGGAGAGCCTGCGGATGACCCAGTCGGCGGTGTCGGCGGCGATCGCGGCGCTGGAGCGGCGCTACGGCACGGCGCTGTTCGACCGGCTGGGGCGGCGCATCGAGCTCACCGAGGCGGGCAGCCGGTTCCTCCCCGAGGCGCGGGCGGTGCTGGAGCGGGCGGCGACGGCGCGGGCCGTTCTGGAGGACCTGTCCGGGCTGACGGTGGGATCGCTGTCGGTGGCGGCGAGCCAGACCATCGCCACCCACTGGCTGCCGCGCCGGCTGGCGAGCTTCCACACGGCCTATCCGGGCGTGCGGCTCGACGTGCGGATCGGCAACACGCGGCAGGTGGAGACGGCGGTGGCGGAGGGGGCGGTCGACCTCGGCCTCGTCGAGGGCGAGACCCGCCACCGGACGCTGGTGCGGATGCCGGTGGACGTCGACCGGCTGGTGCTGGTGGTAGCGGCCGGACAGCCGGCGCCGCCGCGGCTGGCCAACGGGCGGCTCGACCTTGAGGCAATCCCCTGGGTGATCCGCGAGGCGGGTTCCGGCACCCGCGAGATCTTCGAGGCGTTCGCCCGCGACGAGGGCTTCGACCCGGACCGGCTCAGGGTGTTCCTGGTGCTGCCGTCGAACGAGGCGGTGCGCGAGGCCGTGGAGGCAGGCGCCGGGGCGACGATCATCTCCGGCCACGTGGTCGCCCGCGACATCGCCGAAGGGCGGCTGACGGCGATCCCCGTGGATCTGCCGGCGCGCGAATTCGCGCTGGTGCGCCACCGCGACCGCTACCAGAGCGCGGCCCAGTCGGCGCTGATCGCCGAGCTGTCGGCGGGCGAGGGGGAGGAGGGGGCGGACGCCGCCGCCGGGCCTACTGGAGCAGGCGCGGCAGGAACAACGTGATCGCCGGGAAGGCGATCAGCAGCGCCACGCGGACGATCTCCGAGGCGAAGAACGGCATCACGCCCTTGAACGTCTCGCGCATGGGCACCTCGCGGGCGAGCGAGTTGATGATGAAGACGTTCAGCCCCACAGGTGGTGTTATCAGCCCCAGCTCCACCGTCACCAGGATGATCACGCCGAACCAGATCTTCGTCTCCTCCGGGCCGAGGCCGAAGTCGAGGCCGGCGACCACCGGCCAGAAGAACGGGATCGCCAGGATCACCATGGAGAGCGAATCCATCAGGCAGCCGAAGATCAGGAAGACGACGATGATCAGGAGCAGGATGGAGAGCGGCGCCAGCCCGCTGGTCTGCAGGAACTCGGCCGCCGCCTGGGGCACGCCGGCCCGCGCCATGAAGATCTTCAGGAGCTCCGCGCCGAGCAGGATCAGGAAGATCATGCCGCTCATGCGCGCGGTTTCCAGCAGCGAGGCGACGAAGCCGCTCCAGTTGAGCTTGCCGCGCACCACGCCGTAGATCGCCACCAGGAACACGCCGATCGCGGCGGCGGGCGTCGGGTTGTAGATGCCGGCGTAGATGCCGCCGATGACGATGCCGAAGATCACCAGCACCGGCAGCAGGCCGAGCGTCGCCGACCAGAGTTCGGCGCGGCTGACGCGTTCGCCCTCCGGCCCGGCGTCGGGCACCAGGCGCACGTAGACGGCGATGGTGAGGATGAACATCAGCATCGCCAGGATGCCCGGGATCAGGGCGGCGGCGAACATCGTGACGATGTTGGTCTCGACGATGATGGCGTAGACGATGAGTACCACCGACGGCGGGATCAGGATGCCGAGGGTGCCGCCGGCGGCGATGGTGCCGGTGGCCAGTGACGGCTTGTACTTGTAGCGCTTGAGTTCGGGCAGGGCGACGGTGCCCATGGTGGACGCGGTCGCGGTGGACGAGCCGCTGAGCGCGCCGAAGCCGGCGCAGGCGGCGACCGCCGACATCGCCACGCCGCCGCGAAAGCGGCCGAGCCAGGCGTTGGCGCCGCGGAACAGGTCGCGCGACAGCCCGGTGCGCCCGGCCAGTCCACCCATCAGGATGAACATCGGCAGCACGGAGAGGTCGTAGTTGGAGAACTGCGAGTAGGCGAGGTCCTTCAGCTGGTTGAGAAGGATCGCGTGGCCGGACTGCATGATGATCCCGCCGATGCCCACCAGGATCATGGTGTAGGCGATCGGAACGCGGATCGCGATCAGGCCGAGAAGGACGACAAGGCCGAGGAGGCCGAGGGCGAGGCTATCCATTGTCTCTCCGGCAAGCCTACTCGGCCGTCTCCAGGGGGTGGGGCTCGACGAACTGCGGACGGCCGCGCATGACGCGGATGCCGTCGATCGTGGTCACGAGCGCGGCGAGGAAGAGCAGCCCAAGGGAGACGAGGATGGGCGGAAACGCGGTCCACAGCGGCAGCTTGAGGACCGGCGTGGTTTCCACGTAGCGCATGTAGCTGCCCATCCCGAGCCACATCTGGCGGAACAGGAGCACCGCGAAGGCGAGCGCGAACAGGGAGGAGAAGACGCTCATCGCGGCCTTCTTTCCGTCGCTCATGCCCTCGGTGAAGATGTCGACCGTCACGTTGGCGCCAACTAGCTGGCAGTAGGGCAGGAACATGAAGATCACCACGGCGATCACATGCTTCATCAGCTCGTAGTCGGCCGGGAACGGGACGCCGAGGAAGAGGTTCGACAGCGCGCTGAACGCCGTCATCACGGCCAGCGCCGAGGCGACCAGGCCGCCGAGCACGGCCCAGACCGTGATGACGCCGGCAAGGCCGCGCACGGCCTTCGCCGCCGGGGTGTCGGGACGCGGCCCGGAGGCCGCGTCCATCTGGGTGTCGTTCGGGCTCAAGCGGCCAGGCTCACGACTTGTTCTCGGCCATCGAGGCCCGGGCGGCCTCGACGAGCGCCTTGGAATCGAAGTCGGTGTGCTCGGCCGCCCACTGGTCGACCACCGGGCCGAGCGCGTCGTTGAACGTCGCCATCTGCTCCTCGGTGAGGACGATGTGCTCGTTGCCGGCATCAATGGCGATCTGGATGCCCTTGTCGTCGGAGTTGCGCCAGATCTCGGCGACCTTCTTCAGCCACGCCTCGTCGGAGTTCTTGTCGAACACCGCCTTGATGTCGTCGGGCAGTGCGTCCCACTTGTCGCGGTTCATCGACACCTGGAAGGTCGTGGTGCCGAAGCGGTTCCTGTCCGGCCCCTCGATCTGGTACTTGGTGACGTCCTGCAGCTTGAGCGCCGGGATGATCTCCCACGGGATCAGCGCGCCGTCGACGGCGCTGGTGGCGAGCGCCTGGGGCAGGTCGGGCACCGGCATGGTCACCGGGGTGGCGCCCATCGCCTTGACGACGGCGTTGCCGGTCGGGCCGGGCACGCGGAGCTTCTTGCCCTGGGTGTCGGCGACCGAGTGCACCGGCTCGTTGGCCATGTGGATCGCCTGGCCGGCGTGCACGTGGTTGAACAGCACGTGGACCGGCTCGTACTCGGGCGCCAGGTACTCGTCGAACATCTCGCGCATGGCGAGGTTCGTCGCGGCGATGTCGTTGGTGAAGACGGTCGGCAGCTCGAACACCTCCGAGCGCGGGAAGAGGCCCGGCGTGTAGCCGTTCACCGTCCAGACGATGTCGACGACGCCGTCGGCGACCTGGCGGAACAGCTGCGGCGGCGCGCCGCCCAGCGACATCGACGGATAGATCTCGATCTTCACCCGGCCGCCGGAGTCCGTCTCGATGGCCTGCGCCCAGGGCTCCAGCATCTGGGTCTGGGCCGGCGATTTCGGGCCGAGGAAGTGGTGCAGCTTCAGGGTGTACTCGGCGTCGGCCGCAAAGGCGGTGCCGCGCAGCACCGCCGGCGCGGCCAGGACGCCCGCCGAAGCGAGCAGAAACTCACGTCTTCCGATGGTCATTGTCGCGTTCCTCCGTGGCGTCGCCCCGCTTCGTTGTCGGGACCGGTGCCGGCGTGTTGCAGGCCCGCCGGCGGTTGTCTGGTATCGTCTGGTTGTCTCGGCCCGATCCTAGGCATTCTGCCGGATGAGGTCCAGATTAGTTTTAGTCCCAACGAGTTTGTCGGTCCCTCCCTGTCCGGCGAGAGCAGCCGGACAGGGAGGAGTGTGCGCCGTTTCGATCAGAACGGGTAGTGCTGGCCGGCGTCCTCGACGGTGATCCAGCGCAGCTCGGTGAACTCGGCGACGCCCGCCTTGCCGCCGAAGCGGCCGTAGCCGCTGGCCTTGACGCCGCCGAACGGCATCTGCGCCTCGTCGCCGACGGTCGGGCCGTTGATGTGGCAGATGCCGGACTCGATGCGCCGGGCGACGCCCATGGCGCGCTGGACGTCCTTGCCGAACACCGCGGCCGACAGGCCGTACTCGGTGTCGTTGGCGACCTTCACCGCCTCGTCGACGCCGCTCACCCGGATGACGCAGACCACCGGGCCGAACGACTCCTCGCCGTAGAGGCGCATGTCGGGGGTGACCTTGTCGACGACGGTCGCCGGCATGATGGTGCTGTCCGTCGCGCCGCCGGTGACGACCTCGGCGCCCTTCGCCACCGCGTCCTTGATCAGCGCGTCGACCTTCTCGATGGTGTCGCGGTTGACCACCGAGCCGAGCACCACGTGGCCGCTCGGATCGCCGTAGGGCAGTGCGCCGGCCTTGGCGGCGAAGCGCTGGACGAACTCGTCGGCCACCTTGTCGTCGACGACGATCTTCTCGGTCGACATGCAGATCTGGCCCTGGTTCATGAACGCGCCGAAGGCGGCCGCGTTGACCGCGCCCTCGATGTCGGCGTCGTCGAGGATGACCAGCGGCGCCTTGCCGCCGAGCTCCAGCAGCACCGGCTTCAGGTACTTGGCGGCCTCGCCGGCGATGATCTTGCCGACGCGGGTGGAGCCGGTGAAGTTGATGCGCTTCACCTTCGGGTGGGCGATCAGCGCGGAGACGACTTCCGGCGCGTCCTCGGCGGAATGGGTGACGACGTTCACCACGCCCTTGGGAAGGCCGGAGTCGGTGAGGACCTTGCCGATGAGCCGGTGGGTGGCCGGGCACATCTCGGAGGCCTTGAGGACGACGGTGTTGCCGCAGGCGATCGGCAGCGCCAGCGCGCGCACGGCCAGGATCACCGGGGCGTTCCAGGGGGCCATGCCGACGAGCACGCCGACCGGCTGGCGGATCGCCATGGACAGCGTGCCGGGCTTGTCGGAGGGGATGATCTCGCCGGTGATCTGGGTGGTCATGGACGCCGCCTCGCGCAGCATGTTGGCCGCGAGCATGACGTTGAAGCCGATCCACGGGCCGGTGGCGCCGGTCTCCGCCATGGCGACCTTGATGAACTCCTCGGTGTGGGCGTCCATCGCGTCGGCCGCCTTGTTGAGGATCTTGCGGCGCGCGCCCGGACCCATCTCCGACCACTCGGGGAAGGCGGCGGCGGCGGCCTCGACGGCCTTGTCCACGTCGGCCGGCTTGGCCGCCGGCGCGCGGGTCGCCACGTCGCCCGACACCGGGTTGCGGCGCTCGAACAGGGCGTCGTCGGTGGCGGGCGTGTCGGCGCCGCCGATGAGCATGGTGATGTCCATGGGGTTTGCTCCTTCTTGAACGATGCGCCTGTGTCCGGCGCGGGAGTAGGTGATGTCTGTGGATGCGGGCTTGGCGCGGGATCGGGACGCGGGGACGACCGGTCGTTCGACCGCCCTCCGCGCGCGCCCGGGGACTAGGCGCTCATGCAGCCGTCGGCCGTCAGCCTCGAGCCGGTCGTGACGCGCGACAGCTCCGAGGCGCGGCATGGGAGGGAACGGGTCACTTCCCCGGCCGTTCCATGGCGGCCGGGCGGACGCATTGCGCCGGGCCGGACGCCGCGCGGCCCGCGGGCTCTGGCGATGCCGCGCATCCGGCCGATCGGGGAATGCAGGAAACGGCGCGCGGCGGAGGGCCCGACGCTCCCCGCTCCGCCGGTGATCGGGCAGGCCCTGTCGGTCAGCAGTGGCACGATGGTCGATCCTCCCGACGTCACCCGGGAACCGTTCAACCGGTCCTCCGGCAGGCGCGCCACAGCGGTCGAGGGCGCCCAATTCTAGTTTGCACTCAAACATTATCCGGGCATAAACTCAAGGTCGAAAGCGGACCGGACACTGCCCGCGCCGAACGGCGGGCCGGTAGATAGCGCGCCCGGAATGCAAGGAAATGCCGCCGGGCTCGGCGTCCTGTGCGTGGGGCAGGACAGCGCCCGGTGCCGGGTATTGGCCGCCCGGCTGCGGGGTCAACCGCCGCCGTGTCCGCTGCGACGGATCGCCGGTGGAGCCGCGGCTTCTCGAAGATACCTACCTGGCTGCATCGGCCTGACACCCTTTCGCCGCACGCCCATGCGTGAGAAAGGCATGGAGCCGGTCCGCCGACGCGCGCGTCGCGTCCGGGGCCAGCCTCGTCGTGCAAAGGGAAGGGTCGTTCAGTGATCGGATCGAAAACCAGGACGCGTCGGCGATGCGCGAACGCGCGGGCGGCGCTGGCGTGCGCCGTGCTGGTCGGCTTCGCGTCGTCCGCCGCCGCGCAGGACCAGGACCTCGGCTTCCTCGGGCGCTACACGCTGGAGCCCGACTGCGGGGGCGAGGCGGTCCGCATCCAGGACGACCGGCTGGTGGTGGCCGACCTGGTCTGCAAGGTGGAGGACATCGACACCGAGACCAACGGCACGTTCGAGCTGTCGCTGTCGGGCTGCATCCAGGACGGCACGCCGAGCAAGGGCAACTCGGTGTTCGGCTACCAGCAGGGCGGCAACGCCGTCGCCCTGTCGTTCTGGGGACCGATCATCCCGGTCTTCCGCTGCGAGCGGTAGATCGCTTCCCGTTCAGATCGACGCGGCCTGAACGGCGCAAGTGCTCAAGCCTGGACGGGAGCGCTCCGGACGGCTGACCGACCGGAGGCCCGGCGGGCCGGCTCAGACGGGCGCGAGCCAGACGTCGAGGACGGCGGAGCGCTTCTCGTCACGCACCACGGCGAGGGCCTCGGCGACGGCGGCGTCGAGGTCTTCCGGACGGTCCACCTTGCGCGCCCAGGCGCCGCCCGAGGCGGCGGCGATGTCGGCATAGGCCGGCGGCGGGTCGAACGACAGGTCAAGGTCGTTGGCCCTGGACACGTAGCCGTCCGGATGGACCGAGAGCGCGGAGAAGCGCGGCGCCTTCCAGCCCCCGTTGTTGTAGACGACCTGCAGGAAGGGCGTCTGGTACTTGCCAGCCATCCAGTGGACCGTCGAGGGGATGGAGAACATGTAGCAGCCGTCGCCGGACAGGGCGACGACGGTCTTCTCCGGCGCGGCGAGCTTGGTGCCGATCGCCGCGCCGCCGTTCCAGCCGAGCGAGCCGCCGCCGCTGGCGAAATAGGACCCCGGCCGCGTCATCCGCATGTGGTTGGCGATCACCGTGTAGTTGGTGATGCCCTCCGAGAGCACGATGGTGTTGTCCGGATCGATGTGGCGGCGCACCGTCGCGGTCAGGAATTCCGGCGTGATCAGGCCTTCCGACTGGACCTCGAGCGCCTCGATCCCGGCCCGGCGCTTCTCGCTGGCCGCCGCATAGTGCTTGCTGCGCGCCCTGACCGCCTTCGCGTCCGGGGCGCGCGCGTCGAGCGCCGCGTTCAGCTGGGCGAGCGCCGTCTGCGCGTCGGCGCGCACGGATTCCTCCGCGCCGATGTACCAGAGCGGCATGTTCTCCTTCAGCGGATCCACGTCGATGTGGACCACCGGCGTGCCGGGGGCGGGCTTGTTGTGCGACGGGATCCACGGCACGTCGCTGTCGACCACCAGCACGAAGTCGGCCTCGGCCAGCGCCTCGTCCTGGTACGGCTCGTTCCACTGATTGCCCAGATAGAGCGGGTGGTCGTGCGGAATGTTGAGGGCGCTCGGCACGGATTCGTGCACGCCCATGCCGACGCGCTCGCAGAAGCGCACGAGCTCGGGCACGGCGTCCGGGTTACGGCCGGCGTATGAGGTCACCAGCAGCGGGCGCTTCGCCTTCTCGACGTGGTCAAGGATGCGGTCGATGGCGCCGGCGGTGAGCGCGCCCGGATCGACCGGACGCCAGTGCCGGGGCTCGATGGTCACCGGGTTGGCGATGTCGGCCTCCATCACCTCGCGGGCGCCCATCAGGTAGACAGGGCCCTTCGGGTCGGTGGAGGTGAACTGCAGGGCGCGGTGCACGACCTGCTTGATGTTCTCGCCGGTGCGGATCTCGGCGTCGTACTTGGTGTAGCCGCGGATGATCCCGCGCTGGTCGTGGACGTCCTGGATCCACTGGATGAACTCGTTGCGGCTGCCCTTCATCTCGCCGTCCTGGGTGAAGGGCGAGGCGCCGGCGAAGATCAGCATCGGCACGTGGCCGCGCGCGGCGTTGTGGACGGCGCCGGCCAGCGCCTGGGTGCCGCATTCCACGTGCACCAGCACGAGCTGCGGCTGGCCGGTCACCTGGGCGAAGCCGTGGGCGGCGCTCATGCCGACCATCTCGTTCGGCGCGGTGACCACCTGCGGGATCTTCCGGCCGTTGGCGCGCGCCTCGGCGATCGCCTCCAGCAGCGCCGGGTGGTCGCTGCCGAAGTTGGCGAAGATGTAGGTGATCCCGGCCTCGTTCAGGGCCTCGAGGAAGGCTGTGCTTGTCGTGTACATGATGAAATCCGGCGTTCCTCAGTCGAGCACGGTTACAATCCGGCGCAACAGCCGGATGAGCTCGTCTTTCTTGTCCCCGACGATCGCGTCGAGTTCCTTGTCGTGGGCCGCCGCGCAGGCCGCCAGGTGCGACAGCCGTTCCTCGCCCTCCTCCGTGAGGAAGAGGGCGTAGCTGCGCTTGTCGGTCGGAATGGTGCCGCGGCGGATGAGCCCGTCGCGCAGCAGGTCGCGCAGCACGGGGGTGATGGTGGACTTGTCCCGTCCGCAGCCGCGGCTGAGCGCGATCGGCGTGATTCCGGGATTGTGATGGATGATGTTGAGGACGGCAAACCAGCCCGGCCGCAGGTCGGCCTCGCCGGTGTGGCGCTTGAACGCCTTGAACGAGGCGTTCTGGGCAAGGCGCAGGTGAAAGCCGGTGGCGTGTTCGAGCGGACCCAGATTGGGGCGCCCGTCGTCGTCGGGCTCCGGCGCGGTCCCGGCGGTCGGCTTTGACTTTGCCCGGTTTTCCATCGTCTTTTTGTTCTCCCGAGCGCCGTTTGCAGAAAGCCTGCAGCCTCCGTGAGGCGCTTCAAGTGCGCGTTCAAGCTATAGGCCAAGCTCTCGAGGGCTGCAACTAGTTTTAGATCAAACTATCAGTGGGCCGGGCCGCGCCGCGGGAGGATGTGGTCAGCCTGGCGCAAGCTTCGGGGAAGACGATACCTGCGGTCGGCGCATATCCTGCCCATCGAGCCATTTATGGATTTCCATTTGCCGGAGCAGGACGAAGTAACGGGGATGCCGGCTTTCCGCCCTCATTCCGGGTCAGGCTGCCGGACACGATCACGCCGACGCCAGGCCGAATCTGTCTGACGTCGTCGCGATCCGGCGCGGGTCGTGACCGGCCCGTGCATTCGTCGGCGCGCGCGGCGATGATCGCCGCCGGGGAGGCGAGGGGATGCAGTTTTCGTTTTCGACGCTGCCGCGCGAGGCAGCGGGCGATTTCCTGATGATGGCGCAGCGGGCGGAGGCGGCGGGGATCGACCGTCTCTGGATCCCCGACGGCGCGCAGACTCCGGAACCGTTCGTGCTGACCGGCGCGATCGCGGCCGCGACCTCGTGCATCGGGATCGGCATCGGCGTCGCGGATCCGGCCGTGCGCCATCCGCTGCAGATCGCCCGCAGCGCGGCCGCGCTCGCCGATCTCCGCCAGGACGGCATCATGGTGGGGCTGGGCTCGGGCTCCGCCCGCGCCCGCTCGGCCATCGGCGCCTCGCACGACGACCCGGCGCTGACCATGCGCAGCGCGGTGCTGGCGATCAAGGCGCTCGTCGCCGGCGAGACCGTCAGCATGGAGGCGCCGACGTTCCGCCTCGACCGGGCCCGGCTGCGCCGGCTGCCGCCGCACCCCGTCGAGCTGTTCGTCACCGCCCGGGACACCGACACGATCCGGCTGGCGGGGGAGGTTGCCGACGGCGTGATCGTCGACGGCGCGGCGACGGCCGACGCGATCTCGGCCATTCGCGCGCTGATCGGCGAGGCCCGTCCGGCGGGCGCTCCCCGACCGCGCATCGTCGCCTGGAACCTGGTCATCTGCGCCGACGACACGCCCGCCGTCTACGCCTCGCTCCGCCGCAACCTGGGCCGAACCATCGCCGACCTGAGCGACGACTTCGCGGCGCTCCACGGGCTCGACCCCGAGCTGGTGGCGGCCGTGCGCGTCGCCGTCGCGGCGGAGGATCGGGCGCGGCTGGCCGACCTCCTCACCGAAGCCGTGATCAACCGGCTGGTCATCGTCGGAGGACCGGAGGACTGCGCCGCGCGGCTCTTGGCGCTGGAGGCGGCCGGCCTCGACATGCTCGCCGTCCGGCCGTGCCTCGACATGGCGGCGTGGCTCGACTTCGACGACATGGTGCATCGGATCTGGGGAACGCTGTCGGCGCGCCGCGGCGCGCGCCGTCCGATGGCGGCGCCCGAGACGGAGGACTGACCGCCGCGGACGGCCTGCATGGGCCGGGGGCTAGCGGATCGAGAAGGTCATCGGCACGGTAAACGACATGCTGCTCGTGCCGATCTCCTTGGGGATCGGCGGGACCCGCGCCCGCCTGACCGCGTCCATCGCCGCCTGGTCGAGAGCCTGATTGCCCGAGCTGCGGGCGAGCCGGGCTCCGGTGATGCCGCCGCCGGCGCCGATGGTGAAGCTGACGCGGACGGTGCCTTCGGCGGGGCGCGCGCGCGCCGGATAGCGCTTCTGGCGTTCGATCGCCCGCCGCACCTGCACCTGGTAGGTGTTGTTCGCCGCCGCGGCCGCCGCGCGCGAGGTCGCCTGGCGCGCCTGGGGGGCGGGCTTGCCCTGGCGGCTTTCGGTCGGCCGGGCCGTCTCCTTGCGCGCCGCCGTCCGGCGCTCGGCGCGCTCGCGCGCCTCTTCCTGCCTCTTCTCCTCGGCCTGCCGGCGCGCTTCCGCCCGCCGCGCCTCGGCACGACGCTCGGCCTCCCGCTCCTCGGCGGCGATCCGCGCGCGCTCCTTCTCGAGCACCGCGCGCATCTCCTCGGTGGGCTCGGGACGCGGCGCGGGGAGCTCGAACGCCTGCGCCTGCTTCTGCTCGAAGACCTCGGCGGTCGCCAGCGGTTCCGGCCCGGGCTTCGGCTCCGGCGCCGGCGGGACGGTGGCCACCACGGTGTCGCTCGGCTCGTCGGCGGGCGCCGCCTCGACCGGTGCCTCGGGGGCGGCGGCCGCCTCGGAGAGTTCCGGTTCGATCTCGGGGTCGGCGACCGGCTGCGAGGGCGCCTCGGCCACTTCGGGCTCGACCGGGCTGGGCGTCTCGACGGTTTCGGGCTCGGGCGGGTCCGGCTCGACAGGGGTCTCCGGAGGCGCTGCCTGCTCGACCGGCTTCTGCGGCTCGGGGGCCGGTTCGGCGACAGGCTCGGCCACCTGCTCCTCGACGGGCTCTTCGACAGCCTCAGGCTCGGGCTGGACCGGCTCGGCGACCTCTTCGGGTTCGGGCTCGGGAAGCGGGTCCGCGACCTCTTCCGGGGCGGGCTCGGGCTCGGGGAGCGGCTCGGCAACCGCCTCCTCGACGGGGTCCTCGATCTCCTCCGGCTCGACCGGCTGCGGGGTCTCGACGCGTTCCTCGGCCTCCGGATCCGGCTCCGCCTCGACCGGCGGGTCGACCGCCAGCGTCTCGTCCGTTGCCTCTTCCGCGCCCGGCTCCTCGATCGTCTCCGGCGGAACCTCGAGCGGCGTCGCGGCGGAGGCGCCCGCGGTGGAGACGACGTCGGAGGCGTCCGGGGCCGGCTCGTCGAGGGATTCGATCGGCGGCAGGTCGACGAGGATCGCCGGCTCCATCGCCGCCACCTCGGGCGCGTCGAGGCGGGTCGACAGCGCGGCGAGCGCCAGCGCGGAGGTCGCCGTGAGCACGACCGCGAAGCAGGTCACCCAACCGAGCGCGCGCGCGGCCGAGTGGCTGCCGGTGTCGTGCGCCGGAGGACGGGGAGGGCCGGCCCGCGCCATGTCACTCCTGCCCGGCGGCCGCCGGCGGGGCGTCGCCCGGCCTGTCGCCCGGTTCGATGGAATCGAGGCCGACGAGCGCGATCTTCAGGTAGCCGGCGCTCCGCAACGTGTTCATCGCGCCGATCACGTCCTCGTAGCGCAGCATCCGGTCGGCGCGCAGGAAGATGCGGACCTCGCGGTCGCCCTCGGTGGCGGCGTCGAGACGGGTCGCCAGCGCGTCCGCGGAGATCGGGTCGTTGCCGAGATAGAGCGAGCGGTCCTCGCGCAGGGTGAGGATGACCGGCTTGTCGGGGCGCGGCGTCTTCTCGGCGTTGGAGGTCGGCAGGTCGACGCCCACGTCGACCGTGGAAAGCGGCGCCGCCACCATGAAGATGATGAGCAGCACCAGCATCACGTCGATGAACGGCGTGACGTTGATCTCGTGGCTTTCCTGCAGCTCGTCGCCGTCGGTCGGGCGGATCGCCATGGCGCGTGCCTCCTATTCGGCCGCGACGGCGAAGGCGCTCGACGGCGCGCGATCGAGATCGCGGCCGAGCAGCCGGAGAATGGCGGCCGACGCATCGCCGAGGAGGGCGCGATAGGCGGCGATCCGGCGCGAGAAGTGGTTGTAGATCACCACCGCCGGAATGGCGGCCACCAGGCCGAGGGCGGTGGCGAGCAGCGCCTCGGCGATGCCGGGCGCGACGACGGCGAGGTTCGTGGTCTGCGCCTCTGAGATGCCGATGAAGGCGTTCATGATGCCCCAGACGGTGCCGAACAGGCCGACGAAGGGGGCCGTCGAGCCGATCGTGGCGAGCACGCCGGTGCCCTGGGTGATGCGCCGGGCGGCGGCGGCCTCCAGTCGCACGAGCCGGCTCTCCGCCCGCTCCTTGATACCGGGGGCGGCCAGGCCCTCCGACTGGTGCAGTTCTTCCTCGGCGGCGGCGAGCAGGCGGGCCACGGTGCCGCGTTCGCCGACCTGCCGGCGGGCGTCCGCGAGCGTGCGGGCGGCGGCGACATGCCCGAGCGCGCGGCGCGTGCGGGCGAGGGCGCCGGCGAGCTCCAGCGTCTTGAAGAGGCAGACGGTCCACGTGACGAGAAAGGCGACAACCAGCCCGACCATCACGGCCTTCACCACGATGTCGGCCGCCAGGAACATGCCGATGGGGCTCAGATCGTGCGGCAGCTCTCCGCCGGAGAACAGCCCTTCCGCCTGAGATAGCAGTGTCGCGTCCATGAGCCTTCAGACCTTGTGCGTGTCGAAACCGGAGCCGGCCGCCGGCGGGCAGGGGCGTCCCTGACCGGGGCGGCCGGATCATTGGAAAAAAAGCGGCGCCGGCGGAGGGTCAGGGTCTCCGCCGGCACACGTCCGCCCCCGCCGGCCCGGATCGTGGAGGCGATCCGGCGGCCGGCGAAAGCAAGGGAACGACGGTCAGGCGCCGACGCGCGGCGCCACCGTCTGCAGGACCTCGAAGCCCTCGAACTCGGGATGCCCGAGATAGAGGGACTTGCGGTCGCCGGCGGTCTTGTGGGCGTCCCGGAACGACTGGGAGCGCGTCCAGGCCTCGAAGGCCTCGCGGGATTCCCAGACCGTATGCGAGGAGTAGAGCACGTGATCCTCGCGCTCGGGGCCCTTCAGGAGGTGAAACTCGACGAAGCCCGGCTCCTGGTCGAGATGGACTTCGCGTCCGAGCCAGACCTGTTCGAAGGCGGCCGCCTCCTCCGGCAAGACCTTGAAGCGGTTCATCGCGATAAACATTATTTAAGAATCCTTCTAATAAGTCCGGGATGACTTGTTGAGGTTGCCGCCGAGGCGCAAGTCAAGGGTAAGCTTAGCGTTCAGGCCCGGAGCAGCTTCCGCATCCAGGAACGGCTGATAATACGTGTCGAAGACGTTGTCGATATTGAGACCGACCGAGAGGCGGTCGTCCACATCGTATTTGGCGTAGAGGTCGAGCACCGCGTAGGCGTCCGACTCGAGGCCGGGCGAGACGTCCTCCTGGTCGGAGACGAGGCTGAGGCGGCCGCCGGCGGTCAGCTTCTGCGACAGCGCGCGGAAGCCGCCCGACAGGATCAGTCGGTCCGGCGGGATGGTGTCGAGGTCGTTGCCCGTCTCCGCGTCGGTGCCGCGCGAGATGGTTCCGGACAGGCCGGCGAACCAGCGCCCGGCGTCGTAGTCGATGCCGGCCTCGAAGCCCCAGAGATTGGCCTGGCTGATGTTCTCGTACTGGTAGCAGAAGGGCGGGCTGGAGCACGCGGCGCCCGGCCGACGGGAGTACGGCACCACCACCGCGCCGATGTAGTCGTCGACCTGGTTGTAGTAGCCGAGCACCCGGGCGCGGATGCGGTCGCCGTCGCGGATCACGTCGTCGAAGCGGAAGTTCACGCCGCCTTCCAGGTTGTGGGCCGTCTCGGCCCGCAGGTCGGCGTTGGGCAGGAACTCGAACGGCGGGGCGCCGCCGACGGGCGGGTGGGTGCCGGTCCAGGTGGTCTCGGTGAGCGACGGAGCGCGGTAGGCCTCGGCGAACGTTCCGAAGACGGTGATCCACTCGACCGGGGTCAGGCCGACCGTGATGCGCGGCGAGAGATGGTCGCCGGAGCTCGTGGTGCCCTGTCCGTCGAGGTCGTAGGCGTCGTAGCGCAGCGCCCCGATGATATCGAGGATGCCGACGGTCATCTGGTCCTGGATGTAGGTGCCGTAGACGTTGCGCTCGCCGGGCGGGGTGAACTCGTCGCCGCTGGAGAACGGATCCGGGTCGCCGGTCTTCACCTGGTCGCGGAAGGCGTCGGCACCGTAGGTGATGGCGTGGTGGGTCTGGCCGAGAACGACGCGCGAGGTGTTGAAGACGTCGACGCCGGTCGTCTCGATCTTGAACTCGCGCTCCGACCCGAGGCTCGGCCGCGGGAAGTAGTTGGCCACGTCGACGATGGTCTGATCGGTGGTGGTGGAGGTGTAGTAGACCTGGGCCGACAGGTCGAAGAACCGGTCCTCCGGCCGCTGGTAGCGGTACTTCAGGCGGTAGGTCTCGGTGGTCGTGTCGGTGTCGTAGACCGTGTCGTCGCCCTGGTCGTAGGTGGCGTTGTAGAGGATGCCGGTGGCGGTGATCTCGTGGCCGTCGGCGGGCCGGGCGCGCGCCTCGAACAGGCCGCTCTTGAGGTCGTAGCCGGAGTTGACGATCTCGTTGCCGGCGCCGTCGGTGTAGTCGCCGTAGCTGGCCCAGGTGCCGGCGGCGACGGCGTCGAAGGCCTGGCCGACGCGGGCGGCCACCTCGGCATGGCCGTTCACGCCGGTGCTGTTGGTCTCGTAGCGGCCCTTCAGGCGACCGGCGACGGTCTCGCCCGGCTTGAGCACGTCGTCGGCGGTGAGGGTGCGGAAGTCGACGACGCCGCCGATGGCGCCCGACCCGTAGATGGTCGACACCGGGCCCCGGGTCACGTCCACCGCGCGGATCATCTCCGGGTCGATGTAGAACATGCCGTTGGCGTTGTGGCCCGAACGCTGGAAGTTCTGCCGGGCGCCGTCGATCATCACGTTGACGCGGCCGAAGTCCTGCAGGCCGCGGATGTTGATGGCGGTCGCCGGATCGTCGGCGTTCTCGTCGGTCCATACGCCCGGAAGCGTGTCGAGGACATCGGACACGCGGCTCGGCGCGAATTCGGTTTCAAGCGTATCCCGGTCGACCACGGTCGAGCCGGACAGGGCGTCGTACGGCGCCGTCTCGGTCCGGGTCGCCGTGGTGGTGGTGACGGTGATCGTATCCAGGACGATCGCGTCCTGCGCATGCGCAAGTCCCGTCATCACGAATACGGATGCGGAGGCAAGGAGCGCGCTCCTCGTAAGCCCGAGTGCCATCGGCCAGCCCTTCTGCTGAAGTGGTCTTTTTTCCATCCGGCTGGCTGGCTTGAGCGCTGGTTCGCGATTGCTGGCTTGCCCGTCTGCAGTTGCAAATCGTTCCGAACTGCAACGCGTTGCGGACCGTATGAATATGGACTAAGTGAGTCAACAATTAGCCCGCGCACAGATTGCGGTTGTGGCAAAATGTGTCGAAGAAGCAACAACTTGGAAGGGTTCCATAGTGCCAGATCGGTGGTCCAGCGACAGCGGCGACGAAGCGGTGCGCCCCATGGCCGGGTCCGCGCCCGCGAGCCGGGGTGCACCGCCGAAGTGGCGCGTCGAGGAGCTCTGCGGAGAGGGCGGCGAGGCGCTCATCGAGCTCGATGGCGACGTCTACCGGCTGCGGATCACCGCGCGCCGGCGCCTGATCCTGACGAAGTAGCGAGTGCGGTGAAGCGATGACCGAACGACCGAGGACTTCCGCCAAGACCATCTCCCGGCGTGGCGCGATGCCGGCAGCCGTCGCTGGGCTCGCCGCGCTGGCGATGCTCGCGGGTCAGGCGCCCGCCCGGGCCGGGGAGGTGACGACGCTTCCCGCCTGCGCGGCCCCCGGGGACGGCGCGCTCGACACCGGCCGGATCGTCGCCATCGGCGGCGCGATCACCGAAATCCTCTACGATCTCGGCCTGGACGGGAAGATCGTCGCGGTCGACACCACCAGCACGTTCCCGCCGGCCGCGCTGGCCGAGAAGCCCAACGTCGGCTACATGCGCGCGCTCTCCGCCGAGGGGGTGCTGTCGATGTCGCCGAGCCTGCTGCTGGTCTCGGAGGCGGCCGGCCCCCAGGACGCGATCGACGTCCTGAAGCGGGCATCGGTGCCATTCGTCACGGTGTCGGACGAGGCCTCGGCCGCCGCCGTGTCCGACCGCATCCGCTTCCTGGGGCAGGTCGTCTGCCGCGAGGCGGAGGCCGGGCGCCTGGCCGCCTCGGTCGACGCGGGCTTCGACGACCTCGCGCGCCTGAGGGAGCAGATCCGCACGCCGAAGCGCGTGCTGTTCGTGATGTCGATGCAGAGCGGGCGCCCGCTGGTCGCCGGCGCCGACACGGCGGCCGACGCCATCATCGCGCTCGCCGGCGCCGAGAACGCCGCGGGCGGGATCGAGGGCTACAAGCCGATCAGCGACGAGGCGGTGCTGGAAGCGGCGCCCGACGCGCTGCTGATGATGGAAAGCACGGCCGCGCACAGCGCCGACATTCTCTCCGAGCCGGCGTTCCGCCTGACGCCCGCCGCCGAGGCGGGCAACGTCATCCGCATGGAAGGCCAGTTCCTGCTCGGGTTCGGGCCGCGCACGCCGGTGGCGGCGATGGAGCTGGCGCGGACGCTCTATCCCGATCTCGCCGGCGACGCGGCGGGACCTCGTCCGTGACGGCCGTGGCGACGGAGCGCCTGCCGGCCGCGCTCCCGCGCCGGCGGCGTCCGTCGGGCGGGCTGGTGATCGGCGGCGCGGCGGTGGTGCTGGCCGCCACCGTCGTGCTGTCGCTCTCGCTCGGCGCCACCGGGATTTCGCTGGATGCCCTGCCACGGGTGCTGGCCGCAGTTTGGAACGGCCACGAAGCGGCGACGCCGGCCGAGATCCGCGAGCGGCTGGTGCTGCTGGAGATCCGCCTGCCGCGCACCGTGCTGGGGCTGCTGGTCGGCGGCGCGCTGGCGGTGTCGGGGGCGGTGATGCAGGGCCTGTTCCGCAACCCGCTCGCCGATCCCGGCCTGATCGGCGTTTCCAGCGCCGCGGCTCTGGCGGCGGTCTCGGTGATCGCGCTGGGCAACGGGCTGCTGGCGCCGGTGGTGGCACTGCTGGGCGACTTCGCGGTTCCCGCCTGCGCCTTCGTCGGCGGCCTGCTGGCGACCGCTGTGCTCTACCGGCTGGCGACGCGGGGCGGCTACACGTCGATCGCGACGCTGCTGCTCGCCGGAATCGCGGTGGGCGCGCTGACCCAGGCGCTCGTCGGCATCATCATCTTCGGCAGCGACGACCGGGCGCTGCGCGACCTGAACTTCTGGATGCTGGGCAGCATCGGCGGGGCCTCGTGGCCGAAGATCGCCGCGACGCTGCCGTTCCTGCTGGCGACGACCCTGGCGATCCCCTACCTGACCCGCGTCCTCAACGCCTTCCTGCTCGGCGAGGAGGAGGCCGGCCACCTGGGCGTGTCGACCGAGACGGCGAAGCGCATCGCCATGGTGGCGGTCGCCTGCGCGGTGGGGGCGGCGGTGGCCGTCTCCGGCGTGATCGGCTTCGTCGGCATCGTGGTGCCCCACGTCATCCGCCTCGTCATCGGACCGGACCACCGCTACGTGCTGCCGGGAAGCGCGCTGCTGGGCGGGGCGCTGCTGCTCCTGGCCGATTCGGTGGCGCGGGTGATCGTGGCGCCGGCGGAACTGCCCATCGGCATCCTCACGGCGCTCATCGGCGCGCCGTTCTTCATCTGGCTGCTGGTGCGCCGGCGGGGCGGGCTCGGGTGACGCCATGCTGAAGGCAGAGACGATCGGCGTCCGCCGCGGCGGCCGCTGGCTGGTGGAGAACGTCTCGCTCGACGTTGCGCCGGGCGACCGGATCGCGATCCTCGGGCCGAACGGTGCCGGCAAGTCGACGCTACTGAAGGTGCTCACGGGCGAGACCGCGGCCGATACCGGCCGCGTGCTGCTCGACGGCGCCGACCTGGCGTCGATCCCGAGGTCGGCCCTGGCGCGCCGGCGGGCGGTGCTGCCCCAGGCCTCGGTGCTGACGTTTCCGTTCATGGTGCGCGAGGTGGCGGCGCTGGGCCTCACGGTGCCGGCGTTTCCGCTCGATCGCGGCGCGCAGGCACGCCTCGTCGACCGCGCCCTGTCGGCGGTGGGGCTCTCCGACCTCGCCGAGGCGACCTTCGACACGCTGTCGGGCGGCGAGAAGCAACGCGCCCAGCTGGCGCGGGTGCTGTGCCAGCTGTGGGCCTGCGAGATCCAGGGGCCGATGCCGATCCTGTTCCTCGATGAGCCGACGGCGAGCCAGGACCTGGCCCAGCAGCTGGCGATCCTGCAGGTGGCCTCCGATCACGCGCGGCGCGGCGGCGCGGTGGTGGCGATCCTGCACGACATCAACCTGGCCGCCGCCTGGGCGGACCGGCTCCTGGTGCTTTCGAGGGGACACCTCTACGCCGAGGGGGCGCCGCAGGACGTCGTGACGGCGAGGATGCTGGCGGACGTGTTCCGGGTGGGGTTGTCGCCGGGGGCGCTGCCCGATGGGAAGGTGCCGTTCGTGCTGCCTCAGACGGCGGTGCGCTTGGACGACGCGGAAGTGGTGGCGTCGTCGGTCTGAGGCTGCACCAGCGAGACGGACTGGCCGTCGATGAAATCGGTGAGCAGGTGACTGTCGAGGTGGGTGAGGAAGGCCTCCCACGCGCCGTCCATCAGCGGCATGATTCCGTCGGTGGTGGTGTCGCGGGTCTCGAACGATTCGAGGGCGCGCACCGCCGCGCCGATCGAGATCTCGGATGGCTCGCATGCCAGACGCACGCCGCCGCTCCGCCCGCGCACCGTGGCGACGAGGTTGGTCTTCGTCAGAAGGTTGACGAGCTTGAAGGCATAGGCCTCGGGAATCCCGGCGAGCCTTGCGATCTCGGTGATCGGCGTCAGGTCGGGATGATGGCGGCCGCACCAGACGAGAATGCGAATGGCGTTGTTGGTCTGTTGTGAAAGTCGCATGAGGGCCTTCGCGCGTGTCGCAGCCATGAGTCTAGTCGATCAAAGGCGTCCGGTCGACAACGCAGCCGAAAGACTTTGCATTGGAGCCGGGGAATATCCGGCCGCGGCCCCGATGGGCAGCGGCCGGACACCCGTCCGGCACGGCGCGCGTCAGCTCTCGAGGGTGGCGTCGAGGCTGATGTCGGCCTTGATGACCTTGGAAAGTGGGCAATTTTCCTTCGCCGCCTTCGCAAGCTTCTGGAAGGTGGCGTCGTCCGCGCCGGGAATTTTCGCCTTCAGGGTCAGCTGCACCGCGGTGATGGCGAAGCCGCCGTCGACCTGGTCGAGGGATACCTTGGCGGTCGTCTGCATCTCGTCGGCGGTGAGCCCGGCCTCGCCGAGGACGAGGGAAAGCGCCATCGTGAAGCAGCCGGCATGGGCGGCGCCCAGGAGTTCCTCCGGATTCGTGCCCGGCTCGCCTTCGAATCGCGTCTTGAAGCCGTAGGGCTGGTCCTTCAGCGCGCCACTCTGGGTGGAGATCGACCCGCGGCCGTCCTTGAGGCCGCCGGACCACTTGGCTGAAGCCGTGCGATTGATCGTCATGGAGATGCCTTTCGTGTCGGGGGGCGGATTTGCCACCCATTGAGGCTAGATGTCGTCTCCGCCGCCACCTTCAATGGCGGCCGGTCAGGAACGGTGGTCAGCGCATCTCGAGGTCGTAGTGGAACCCGTCGGTGGCGCAGAGGCTCATGCGCCACTCCACCGGGTCGCCGAGCACCGAGAATGCCAGCCGCTCGATGGCCAGCACCGGCGCGCCTTCGGCCAGGTGCAGCCGGGCCGCGGCGTCCCGGTCGACGGAGACGGCCTTCAGCCTTTCCGAAGCCCGGGCGATGCTCACCCCGTAGTCGTGGGCGAACAGGCCGTAGAGGTTGTTCGGCAGGTCCTTGCGCGTCTCCAGGCCCGGAAAGCGGGCGGCCGGCAGGCTGAGGCGCTCGGCGATGACTGGGCGGCCGCCGAGGCTGCGGGTGCGCTGGATGCGGACGACACCGTCGCCGGCCGCAAGCGCCAGGCGCTCGGTCTCCTCCGCGCTCGCCTTCTCGATGCGGACCGATTCGACCTCGCTTTCGGGAAACACGTGGCTGCCGTCGTCGCCGGTGAGGCGGAAGAAGTGGAACAGCACGCGTTCGTCGTCCTGCTGGGCGACGAAGGTGCCGCGACCCTGGCGCCGGACGATGAGGTTTTCCGCCGCCATGGCATCCAGCGCCTTGCGGACGGTGCCCTGGCTGACGGCCAGCGAGCCGGCCAGCTCCTGTTCGCTCGGCAGCATCGCGCCGGGCGCCCAGACGCCCTCCGAGAGCCGGCGCGTCAGGATATCGCGCACCTGCTTGTAGAGCGGGCGGAAGCCCGGCGGGTCCTCGGAAACCGGCAGTTCCGCGACGGCCGATCCGGCTTTCGCAGCCCCCTTCATGAATCTCTCTCCGGACGCCATTGACAACCGCTCTCGTATCTTATGTCTTATATAAGACCTGCTGAAGCAGGCTATACCATATTACGGGGAGTTGAAACGGGATGAGCGTTCCGCACCTCCTGGTGCATGACAAGGCCGACAACGTCGGCGTTGTGGTCATCGAGGATCTCAAAGCCGGGACCGACATGCTGTGTGTCGTGACCGAGGACAATTCGGACTTCCACCTCACGGCGAAACACGACGTGCCGATCGGCCACAAGATCGCGCTCAAGGCGCTCAAGGCCGGCGACACGGCGACCAAATATGGTCAGGACATCGGGAAGATCGTGCAGGACGTCGAAGAAGGCGGTCACGTCCACGTGCACAATCTGAAGACGAAGCGCTGGTAGGGAGGCGAGTTCGATGGCAACCGCATACGACGAGCTTACCTTTCAGGGCTACCGCCGCGAGAACGGCCGCGTCGGCGTCCGCAATCACGTGGTCATCCTGCCGGTGGACGACATCTCGAACGCCGCCTGCGAGGCGGTGGCGAACAACATCAAGGGCACGCTGGCGCTGCCGCACGCCTACGGGCGGCTGCAGTTCGGCGAGGACCTGGACCTGCATTTCCGCACGATGATCGGCACCGGCGCCAACCCGAACGTGGCCGCCGTGGTGGTCATCGGCATCGAGCCGGGCTGGACCCAGGTGATCGCCGACGGCATCGCCAAGACCGGCAAGCCGGTGGCGGCGTTCTCGATCGAGCAGAACGGCGACCTGAAGACGATCATGAACGCCTCCCGCGCGGCGAAGGACTTCGTCCACTGGGCGACCGAGCTGCAGCGTGAGACGTGCTCCGTTTCCGATCTGTGGATCTCGACCAAGTGCGGCGAGTCCGACACGACGACCGGTCTCGGCTCCTGCCCGACGGTCGGCAACATGTACGACAAGCTGATGCCGCACGGCATCTACGGCTGCTTCGGCGAGACCTCGGAGCTGACCGGCGCGGAGCATCTGTGCGAGGCGCGCGCGGCAAATCCTGAAGCGGCGAAGAAGTTCAAGGCCACCTGGCAGGCCTACATGGACGACGTGATCGAGCCGTTCAAGACGAGCGACCTGTCGGAATCCCAGCCGACCAAGGGCAACATCGAGGGTGGCCTGACCACCATCGAGGAGAAGGCCCTCGGCAATCTGGAGAAGATCGGCCGGGAGTGCAGCTACATCGACGTCCTGGAGCCGGCCGAGGCGCCGGCCAAGGGTCCCGGCCTCTACTTCATGGACACCTCCTCGGCCGCCGCCGAGTGCGTGACCCTGATGGGGGCGGCCGGCTACGTGGTGCACACCTTCCCGACCGGGCAGGGCAACGTCATCGGCAACCCGATCGTGCCGGTGATCAAGATCACCGCCAACCCGCGTACCATCCGCACCATGTCCGAGCACGTCGACGTCGACGTGTCGGGGGTCCTGCGCCGCGAGATGACCATCTCCGACGCCGGCGACTCGCTCATCGACATGGTCGTGCGGACGTCCAACGGACGCTCGACGGCGGCGGAGGCCCTCGGCCACCGCGAGTTCGTCATGACCAAGCTCTATCGGAGCGCCTGATCGACCATCACGCCCGGGCCGGCAACGGCCCGGGCGCTTTGCTGTTGCCGTACGGCAATCCTGTTGCCACCCTAGCGGGTAGCCGCGATAGGCATATTCCCCAAAAAGGGGCAACAAAGGCACACCCTTCGGCGAACCGCCGCGAGGGGCACGCTAAGAACACGTCCACATCAATCGTCTCTGGGAGGAGCTATCATGAAGAATTCACGTCGCCTGCTCGGGGCCGGCCTCGCGCTGGCCTTCCTTGCCGGTGCCTCGGGCATGGCCCAGGCCCAGGATTTCCCCGACAAGGCCGTCGACTACGTCATCCCGTTCGGTCCGGGCGGTGAGTCCGACATTTCGGCGCGCCTGCAGCAGCCCTTCTTCAAGGACATGTTCGGCCAGGATCTGGTCGTCTCCTACAAGCCCGGCGGCGGCGGCGCCGTGGGCTGGTCGCAGCTCAACTCCTACAACGGCGACGGCTACACGATCATGGGTATCAACCTGCCGCATATCGTGATCCAGCCGGCCCAGAAGGACGTCGGCTACACCACCGACGACGTCGTCGGCATCTACTGGTTCCACTACACGCCGGACGCGATCGTCGTGCCCGCCGACAGCGACTTCAAGACGCTGCAGGACCTGATCGACTACGCCAAGGAAAACCCCGGCCAGGTCACCTTCTCCGGCTCCGGCAAGGGCACCGCGAACCATCTCGCGTCCGTGCGCTTCGACGACATGGCGGGTATCAAGACCACCTACGTGCCGTTCAAGGGCACCGGCGCCGCGGTGACCGCGATGCTCGGCGACCAGGTCAAGGCCGAATGGGGCTACACCACCGTGGGCGCCCAGCAGGGCGACAAGGTGCGCATGCTGGCGGTTGCCATGGACAAGCGCCACCCGTCGTTCCCGGACGTGCCGACTTTCAAGGAACTCGGCTTCGACCTCGTCGGCGGCGCCTATCGCGGCATCGCCGTGCCGAAGTCCACGCCGGAAGAGCTGCGCCAGAAGTGGTCGGACATGATCGGCGAGATCAACGCCGATCCCAAGTTCCAGCAGCAGATGCTCGACGGCGGCTTCGCGCTGATGGACGTGCCCTACAAGGACGTGCCCGCCTTCATGAAGGCGCGCGAGGACGAGTACGTGAAGGCCGGCAAGTCGGCCGGCATTCTCAACTAGGTACCCGCTCGACCCTGTAAGGGCCTCCCGGCGGCGGCTCGCCGCTGCCGGGAGGATCCGGTCCCCAACCCGACCGGGTCCCGCGACCGGCCCGGGCATCCGTGCCCCCGCCCTGACGCTTCCGCTTTTCAGATCGATCATCGTCGCCGCGCCGGGCACCGCCCGCAGCGCCGGCACGATCCAGGAACGAGGCCGCGATGCTCGGAGAGCACCTGGCGCAGGCGCTGACGCTGACCAACGTGCTGCTGGCACTGGGCGGCGTTGCAGCCGGGACGATCATCGGGTCGATCCCGGGACTGACCGCGACGATGGCGGTCGCGGTCCTGGTACCGCTGACGTTCACCATGCCCCCCGCATCCGCGCTCATCCTGCTGGGCGCGATCTATACCGGCGCCATCTACGGCGGCGCCTATTCGGCGATCCTGCTGAACACCCCCGGCACGCCGTCGGCGATCGGCACCACCTTCGACGGGTACCCGATGGCCAAGCGCGGCGACGGCGACCTGGCGGTCACGCTCGCGTGCCTGGCCAGCGTGGTCGGCGGCCTGGTCGGCGCGCTGTTCCTGCTGACGCTGTCGCCGCCGCTGTCGGAAGTGGCGCTCGCCTTCGGGCCGGTGGAGTATTTCTGGCTGGCGATCTTCGGGCTGTCGCTGATCGCGGCGCTGTCGGAGGGGGCGCTCGCCAAGGGGCTCATCGGCGCCTGCTTCGGGCTGCTGCTTTCCTGCGTCGGCGTCGCCGAGATCAGCGCCGACGTGCGGCTGACCTTCGGCAGCCAGACGATGATCGGCGGCATCGAGGTGGTCTCGGCGCTGATCGGCCTCTACTGCATTCCCGTGCTGATCGATCTCGTCGCCACCCCCGACCGCCACCTGAAGGTCGAGGCGGAGCAGCGCGGCTTCCGGCTGACGGACGCCATGCCGATCGTCTGGCGCGAGAAGATCAACCTGGTGCGCAGCTCCATCATCGGCACCGTCGTCGGCATCCTTCCAGGTGCCGGCGGATCGGTCGCCGGCCTGGTCGCTTACGCCGAGGCCCGCCGGTCGGCGAGGCCCGGCCAGAAGTACGGCAGCGGCGAGCCGGGCGGCATCATCGCAACGGAATCGGCCAACAACGCCACCGTCGGCGGCGGTCTGATCCCGACCCTGGTGCTCGGCATTCCCGGCACGCCGCCGGACGCGGTCATCCTCGGCGCGCTGCTGGTGCAGGGCGTGCGCACCGGCCCGCAGCTGTTCGAGACCCAGAGCTCGATCGTCTACACCTTCATCTACGGCCTGTTCCTGGCGACGCTTCTGATGCTGCCCGTCGGGCTGTTGATCGGCCGCTACGCCTACAAGACCGTGGTGACGCTGCCGAAGGCGCTGCTGGTGCCGTCGGTCGCCTTCATGACGATCATCGGCTCCTACGCGATCCGCAACTCCGTCTCCGACGTGATCGTCATGATCTCGCTCGGCTCGATCGGCTGGGTGCTGGGCCGGGTGGGCATCGCCGCCTCGCCGATCGTGCTGGGCATCATCCTGGGGCCGATCGCGGAGCAGGGCTTCGTGCAGGCGTGGACGATCGGATCGGCGACCGGCGACCTGTGGAGCATGTTCTTCGGCCGACCGATCTCGCTCGGCATCATCCTGTTCACGCTGTTCTCGCTGTTCCTGCCGCTGCTGCAGGGCCGGGCCGCGCGCCGGAGGGCGAAAAATGCAGACTGACGCACCCCAGACCAATTCCCGCGACATCGGCGGCATGGCCGCCGCCGCGGTGTTCATCGTGGTCGGTGTCATCGCGCTCTACGACACCACCGGCTACGCCGACATCGATTCCGCGGTGTTTCCGCGGGCGGTGGCGAGCGGCCTGGTGCTCTCCTCGCTCGGCTACCTGATCTACGCGCTGGTGCGGGGGCCGCGCACGCTGCGGGAGAAGGGCGGCTCGACCCCGCGCCGGGTGGCGCTCGTCGCCGTCATGCTGCTCTCGGTGATCGCCATGCCATGGATCGGCTTCCTGGCATCGGGGATCATCGCCTTCCTCTGCCTGATTGTCGTCGCCATGCACGATCCGTGGACGCCGCGGACGATGATCCTCTATCCGGTCATCGGCATCGTCATCGTCGGCGGCTTCTTCGCGCTCTTCCGCTACGGCCTGCAGGTGCCGCTGCCGGAAGCACGCCTCTTCTGAACCAGCAACTCATCGGGCAGGCTTATGCGTATTGTGGACATCCGCGAGCGGACGGCGTCGATCGAATCGGCGATCTCCAACGCGTACATCAGCTTCGACAAGATGACCGTCAGCGTGGTCGCGGTGATCACCGACCAGATGCTGGACGGCAAGCCGCTCGTCGGCTTCGGCTTCTCCTCCAACGGCCGCTACGCCCAGGGCGGCATCCTGCGCGAGCGGTTCATTCCGCGCATCATGGAGGCGGCGCCGGAGAGCCTGCTCGACGAGACCGGTTCGAACCTCGACGCGATCAAGGTGTCCCGCACGGCGCTGACCAACGAGAAGCCGGGCGGCCACGGTGACCGGGCGGTTGCCGCCGGTGCCCTCGACATGGCCGTGTGGGACGTGGTGGCCAAGCAGGCCGGGCAGCCGCTGTGGCGCCTGCTCGCCGACCGCTACTCTGGCGGCAAGGCCGACGAGACGGTGATGGTCTATCCGGGCGGCGGCTACTACTACCCCGGCAAGGGGCTGGACGCGCTGCAGGACGAGATGCGTGGCTACCAGGATGCCGGCTATTCGATCGTCAAGATGAAGATCGGCGGCGCGCCGCTCGCCGACGACCTGAAGCGGATCGAGGCGGTGCTCGAGGTGGTCGGCGGCGGCCACAACCTGGCGGTCGACGCCAACGGCCGGTTCGACCTGGAGACGGCGCTCGCCTACGGCAAGGGCGTCGCCCCCTATGGCCTGTTCTGGTACGAGGAGGCCGGCGATCCGCTCGACTTCGCGCTGAACGCCGCGCTTTCCGAGCACTATCCGGGCCCCATCGCCACCGGCGAGAACCTGTTCTCCCACCAGGACCTGCGCAACCTGCTGCGCTACGGCGGCATGCGGCCGGACCGCGACTGGATCCAGCTCGACCCGGCGCTCTCCTACGGCCTGTCGGAGTATCTGAACGTGCTCGACGTGGTCGACCAGATGGGCTGGTCGCGGCGGCGCTTCATCCCACACGGCGGCCACCAGTTCGCCCTCAACATGGCCGCCGGCCTCGGGCTCGGCGGATCGGAGTCCTATCCCGGCGTGTTCCATCCGTTCGGCGGCTTCGCCGACGACAGCGAGATCCGCGACGGCCGCGCCACCCTGCACGACACGCCGGGCATCGGCATCGAGCTGAAGCGCGTCCTCCATGCCCATCTGCGCGACATTCTGGAGATCGACTGATCATGGCCGACGTCGTCATTACCGAGTTCATGGACACGCCCGCCGTGGACCTTCTGCGCAAGCGCGTGTCCGTCCATCACGACCCGTCGCTGGCCGACCGGCAGGCGGAGATCCCCGCACTGCTCGCCGATGCGCGGGCGATCATCGTGCGCAACCGCACCCAGGTGACGGCGGAGATGCTGGCCGCAGCGCCGAAGCTGGAGGCGGTCGGCCGCCTCGGCGTCGGCCTCGACAACATCGACACCGAAGCCTGCAAGGCGCGCGGCGTGAAGGTGTTCCCGGCGACCGGGGCCAACGCGGTCGCGGTGGCCGAATACGTGATGGCCACGGCGCTCGTGCTGGTGCGCGGCTCCTACACCTCGACCGAGCGCCTCGTCGCCGGGGAATGGCCGCGGGCTGAGCTCGTCGGCGGCGAACTCTACGGACGCACGATGGGGCTGGTCGGCTTCGGCGGCATCGCCCGCGAAGTGGCGGTCCGCGCCAAGGCGTTCGGCATGGTGGTCGCCGCATTCGACCCGTTCGTGGCGGAGAGCGACCCGGCCTGGCAGGGGACCGAGCGGGTGGCGGCGCTCGACGAGCTGGCGGCGCGCGCCGACGTCGTCAGCCTGCACATCCCGCTCTCCGATGCGACGCGCAACCTGTTCGGGGAAAAGACCATCACGGCGATGAAGGACACGGCGATCCTGATCAACACCGCCCGTGGCGGCGTCGTCGACGAGCCGGCCCTGGCCGCCGCCCTGAAGGACGGCCGGCTTGCCGGCGCGGCGCTGGACGTGTTCGCCGGCGAGCCACTCGACGCGGCCAAGGGCGGCGTCTTCGCCGGCTGCCCGAACCTGATCCTGACGCCGCACATCGCCGGCGTCACCGACGAGGCGAACGTGCGGGTGAGCTGGATGACCGCCGAAAGCGTGCTGAAGGCACTGGAGACCGGCCGATGAGCGACACCACCGTCAGCCTCGAAGTGGCCCGCGCCTACGTCGCCCGCGTCCTCGAGGCGCATCGCACCAGCGCGGACAACGCCGCCCTGGTGGCGGATGCGCTGGTGATGGCGGAAGCCGACGGGCTGAAGGGCCACGGCCTTTCGCGCCTCGACAGCTATTCCGCCCAGGCGGCATCCGGCAAGGTCGACGGCCAGGCGACGCCGACGGTAGATCACCGGGCGGCCGCGGCGATCGCCGTCGACGGCGCCAACGGCTTCGCCTATCCGGCGATCGACGTGGCGCTGACCGAACTCGAGGCGCTGACGCCGAAGACCGGCGTGGCGGCCGCCGGCATTCGCCGCTCGCACCACTGCGGCGCGGCGGGGCACCACGTGGAGCGGCTCGCCCGCTACGGGCTGGTCGGGCTGATGTTCGCCAACACGCCCGAGGCGATCGCGCCATGGGGCGGGTCGAAGCCGCTGTTCGGCACCAACCCGATCGCCTTCGCGGTGCCGGTCGAGGGCGCCGAGCCGCTGGTGGTCGACCTGTCGCTGTCGAAGGTGGCGCGCGGCAACATCATGAAGGCGAAGCAGGAGGGCAAGCCGATCCCGGAGGGCTGGGCGCTCGGCCCGGACGGCGCGCCGACCACCGATCCGGAGGCGGCGCTGAAGGGCACCATGGTCGCCATGGGCGATGCCAAGGGCGCGGCGCTGGCGCTGGTCGTGGAAATCCTCGCCGCCGGCCTCACCGGCGCGAACTTCGCGAGCGAGGCGACCAACTTCTTCGATGCGGAGGGCGCGCCTCCCGGCACCGGGCAGCTGATCCTGGCGTTCTCGCCGCCGGCGTTCGGCGGCGACGGGTTTGCCCGGCGCATGGCCGCGCTCGCCGGCATGATCGAGGGCCAGGAGGGCGCCCGGCTTCCCGGCCGCCGCCGCTTCGCCAACCGCGAAAAGGCCCGGCGCGACGGGATCGCGCTGCCGGCCGCGATGATCGCCAAGTTCGGCGCCGTCTGACGCCGGACGGCGCGCCAAGCGGTTCCGCCGCAGTGGCGGAGCGCAGGGCGTCTCGTGGTCCGATCGGCTGTGGCCACCCGATCGAACGCGCCTCTAGTGCGCCATGAACACCGGCATCGGCGATTCGGCGATCAGGTAGCGCGTGGCGCCGCCGAAGATCATCTGCCGCAGCCGGCTCTGGGTGTAGGCCCCCTTGACGAGCAGGTCGCAGCCGAAGGCCTTCGCCTCGGCCAGGATCGTCTCGCCGGAGCGGATCTTGCCGTCGGGCAGGAGCTTCAGCTCGGAGGCGATGCCGTTCTCCGCCAGCCGCCGCTGGATCCGCTCTCCGCCGGGGCGATGGCCGAGCCCGCCGTCGTCGGCGAACACCACCGCGCGGCTCGCGAGCCGCATCAGCGGCTTGGCGAAGGCGATGGTGCGGGCGGTCTCGCTCGATCCGTTCCAGACGATCCCGACCGTCGCGCCGAACGCCTCCACCGGCGCCTGCGGCACCACCATGATGGGTCCGCCGCTGTCGAACAGGGCGGCCTCCAGCGAGGTGATCGAACTGCCCGCCGCCTTGGCGCTGGGCTGGCCGACGAGGGTGAGATCGAAGGCCCGGCCGAACGACCCGAGAAATTCGTCGCCGCTCGCCGGTTCCGTGTGCCAGCGGAAGCGCGCGCCGCTGCCGACCGGGGCGCCGGGCATCTCGGCCCGGGCGAGGCCGGCCTCGGCCATCACCCGGTCGAACAGCGCATGGGCCTCGGTTTCCGACCGCTGGTCGTCCCAGTCCGGATCGGTGACGATGGCGACGCTCGCCGGGTCCCATCCGATCGCGGCGATGTGCGGCCGGCGCAGCGCGAAGCCGGTGACCACCGCATCGAACTTCACCGCCATCTTGGCCGCGAGTGAGAGAAGCCGGCCGCTGGCATCGTGCGGCTCGACGGGTACCAGGATGGTTTTCATGCGCTCTCCCCGAAACTGGATGCCCGACTGGCGCATTTCGGAGCCGAATGGAACTGCGGGACGTTCCCAATCTGCAAAATCGTCATAGAGTTGGACCCATGTTGGGCGGCGTGGTGGAACAATCCGCTCCACCCGTGCTCTAAAGCGCCTCTCTTCGTCGACCCTGCCTGCATTTTTCCCCTCAGAATTTTTCGAAAGTCCCGCCTGCGATGTCCACGTCCGAGCACGAATCCCCCTCCGAAGCCGGACCCCCGCAGCGTAGCGGCTTTTTGACGGTGTTTCCCTCGATCATTCTGCCGATCTTTCTCGCGGTGGTCGATCAGACAATCGTGGCGACCGCGCTGCCGGCCATCGCGACCTCGTTCGGCGAGGTCGACCGGCTGTCCTGGGTGGTGGTTTCCTATCTGGTGGCGGCGACGATCGCCGCGCCGGTCTACGGCCGCCTCGGCGACGTTCTCGGCCGCCGGCGCCTGATGTTCGTGGCGCTGGCGGTCTACATCGTCGCCTCCATCGTCTGTGCGCTATCCATCTCCATCGAGATGCTGACCTTCGGCCGCATCCTGCAGGGGATCGGTGGCGGCGGCCTGATGACGCTGTCGCAGGCGCTCGTCGGCGAGACGGTCACGCCGCGCGAGCGCGCCCGCTACCAGGGCTACATCGCCACCGTCGCGGTGACGTCGAGCACCTTCGGGCCGGTCGCGGGCGGCGTCCTGACCGAGCATTTCGGCTGGCAGTCGGTGTTCCTGATCAACCTGCCGCTCGGCGCGCTCGCGGTTCTGCTGGCGCTGAAGCTGCCGAAACGTCCGGGGTCCGGCGAATCGTTCCGCTTCGACGGGATGGGGCTGTTCTGGTTCGCCGCCTTCATCAGCTGCGTGCTGATCATGCTGGAACAGGTGCAGGGCCTGTTCGTCGGCCAGTGGTTCTGGCAGGCGGTGCTTCTGGCCGCCGCCATCGCCTCGGTGGTGTTCCTGTTCCGGCGCGAGCGGCGCGCCTCCTCGCCGCTGCTGCCGCTGCCGCTGATGGGCAACCCGGCGGTCTGGCGCTGCGACGCGCTGGCGGCGTGCCATGGCGGCATGCTGGTGGCGCTGATCACCTACCTGCCGTTCTTCTACCGGGTCGCCCACGGCGCGTCGGCGGCGGAGACGGGCCTGCTGCTGCTGCCGCTGACCGCCGGCATCGGCCTCGGCTCGCTGGTCACCGGACGGATCGTCGGCCGCACGGGCATGACCGCGATCTTCCCGTCCTGCGGGCTGACGGTGGCCGTCGCGATCCTGATCTTCATCTCCTTCGCCGCGCCGCATCTCGGCACCAACCAGATCGCCGTGGTGTTCGGCTTCCTGGCCCTCAGCATGGGCACGGTGATGGGCGTGGTGCAGCTGACGGTGCAGCTCGGCGCCGGCGCCAAGCAGCTCGGCGCGGGGGCGGCGACCGTGCAGTTCTCGCGCTCGCTGGGGGCGGCGGTGGGCACGGCGCTGGTGGGCGTCGTGCTGTTCACCTCCCTCGCCCTGACCAATGCGGAGGCGGCGGCGGCGTTCGCGAGCCTCGTCCAGGCGGGCCCCGAGGCGCTGGCGAACCTGCCGGGGCCGCAGCAGGCGGCGATCCGCGACGGGCTGGACCTGGCCTTCCGCAACGCCTTCCTGTGCATCGCCTGCTTCGGGACGATCGCCATGTACCTCGCCTGGACGCTGCCGCTGCGCCGGATCTGAGGCGCGCGCCGGACAGGGGGGACTGCCGGGCAGGCCTATCCACGACCGAGGCGGAAGAGCCGATGCGCCAGCGACCGCAGCGCCCGCCCGTGCAGGCCGTGGGCGCGATGGACGACGGCGCGGTGTCGGGGATCGTGAAGCCAGAAGTAGCCGAGCATGACCGCCTCCGGCGGGTCGACCGTGGACGTCGTTATCCCGTGTTGCGCTCGAAGCGCTGGATGCGCCGCGTGCCGGTCCACGGATCTGCATCGGTTTCGGAGACCAGGCGGAAGCCGTGCCGCTCATAGAGGGCGCGCGCGGCGTCCAGCCCGGCGAAGGTGGTCAGATAGGTCCGGGCGTAGCCACGGTCGTCGACGAAGCGCATCGCGCGCTCCATCAGCCGTTTGCCGAGTCCGCTGCCGCGCGCCGGGGACGCGACGACGAACCACCGCACCCGCGCGCCCTCGCCGGCGGCGTCCAGCCCGTCCACGGTGATCGTGCCGATGAGCGTTCCCGAGGCGTCGAAAGCGGTGAGGAAGAGGTCGCGGCCGGCGTCGAACCGGGCGATGAACGCGCCGAGCTCGCAGGCAAGCGTCGCCTCGAATGGAGCCCCGAAGGTCCAGTGCGGACCGTAGTAGTCCATGTGGAGGGCGAGGGCGGCGCCGATCGCCCCCGGGCGGTAGCCGTCGAAAACGACCGCGTCGGTCATATCGGATCCTCCGGGTGCGAATCGGCCTCCGCTGCCGCGATCGCGATGGCGGCGAGCCGGCCGGCAAAGGCGTCGGTCAGGCTGTCCGGGTCCATCGCCAGCCGCTTCCAGACCACCGCCACGACGATTTCGTTGGCAACCGCGGCGGAGCCCCGGATCTCTCCGTGCGCGACGGCCGTCTCGACGATCGCGCCCACCAGGTCGGCGCGGCCGAGCACCAGCCCCTCGGCCACCGCCTCGCGCGTCGTCGGGTCCGCCGGCGAGGCGCCGACGAGGCCGGCGAGGATCGCGCCGGCCGGCGTCTCCCGGTAGAGGCGGAACAGCTGCCGCAGCATCGCCGTCAGCCGGTCGATAGCCGGGCCGGCGGCGGGGGCCGTCAGCGCCTCGCGGCTGACGATGTCCGTGTAGACCTCGACGTAGAGGGCCGCCTTGGTGGGCCACCAGCGATAGATCGTCTGCTTGCCGGCGCCCGCGGCGGCCGCAACGGCCTCGATGGTGGTCGCGGCGTAGCCGTCGCGGACGACGCACGCCGTCGCCGCATCGAGGATCCTGCGGTGTCTGGCCGTCGAGCGGCGGGGACGGGGGGCGGCGGCTTCGCTCATGCCAGCGATCTTAAACGAGACGATACGTCTCGTCTAGATTCGCTAGGGTGAGCAGTACCTCTTGCTGGGACTGGCTCAGTGGCGGGCCTAAGGAGGGGAGGTCGGGATTGGCGGCGCCGGGCGAATGGGCCGGCCGGAAGATTTCCCCAATCGAGCCTTTGAACGCGCCCATTTTGTTGCGAGTGTACCGGCATGGACGACAAAGAGGCCAAACGGGTGAAATCCTCGGGGCGCGCCAGGCGCGCATTGATCTGGACGGTGATCGCCTGGCCGCTGGTGGTGGGGCTGATGGTGCTCGCCGACCAGGGCGCGGACTGGAACAACCCGGTCGTGCGGGTGGTCGCGATCCTGGCGCTGCCGGCGATCTTCCTGCTGCGGCTGGGCTTGGATCCGCTGTTCCGCAGGCGCGAGCCGGAGGTCCCCGAAGACCGGTTTCCGCCGGCCGATCCCCTGCCGTGACGGGAGCCGGCGGCCGGCCGCGTTCACACGATGCGGGGTGAATTTCGATTTATCGCGCCTCTGTCGCGGGCCGTGCGCTGGGAAGATTCGTCCGTCGTGGGACCGGGACGCGCGGCTCCGCCGCCTGCAAATGCGTCACCTTCTGTCTAGATTTCAGGCTTGGCGATCCAAGCGTGCGCAGCCCCGCCATTCCGATGTGGCAGGGGCCGAATTTTCGTTGCAATATCGAAATTCGCCGACCTATCCTCCCGCGCTGATCCGTCGGTGCGTGCCGACATTTGAGGGAGACGGACATGGCTAGACTTGCTGCGACGCTTTTGGCCACGGCGCTTCTGGCCGGGAGCGCGGCCGCTGCCGAGCCCCTGAAGCTGGGCTTCGTGGCGCCGATGTCGGGCGCCCAGGCCGAGTACGGCCTGCAGATGATGAACGGCATGAAGACCTACATGGCGCAGCACGGCGACACGGTCGACGGCCGCAAGGTCGAGATCGTCGTCAAGGACAGTGGCGGACCGAACCCCGACGTCGCCAAGCGCCTGACCCAGGAGCTCATCGTCCGCGACAAGGTCGACTTCCTCGTCGGCTACGGGTTCAGCCCGAACGCCTTCGCCGCGGCGCCGCTGGCGACGGAATCGAAGACGCCGATGATCATCTTCAACGCGGCGACGTCGAGCATCCCGACCAAGTCGCCCTACATCGCGCGGGTCTCCATGACCCTGGCGCAGCATGCCTTCGGCATCGCCAAGTGGGCGAACCAGCAGGACATCAAGACCGTCTACACCCTCTACGCCGACTACGCGCCGGGCCGCGACGCCAACACCCAGTTCACCAAGATCTTCAAGGCCGGCGGCGGCGAGATCGTCGGCGAGATCGCCGTGCCGCTCTCCAGCCCGGACTTCGGGCCCTACATGCAGCGCATCAAGGACGCCAAGCCGGATGCGATCTTCATGTGGTTCCCGTCCGGCGAACTGGCCAACACGATGCTGAAGGCCTACCGGGCCCGCGGCCTCGACACCGACGGCATCAAGGCGCTCGGCACCAGCGACCTCGTCGACGACAACTCGCTGGATTCGATGGGCGACGACGCGGTCGGGCTGGTCACGGCGGCGCACTACTCGGCCGCCCACGACAGCGAGCTCAACAAGCAGTTCGTCGACACCTACAACGAGGTGTCCGGCGGCAAGCCGCGCCCGAACTTCATGGCGGTGGCGGCCTATGACGGCCTCGCGGCGATCTACAAGGCGACCGAGGAGCTGGGCGGCGACGTCTCCGACGGCGAGAAGGTGATGAAGCTGCTGACCGGCATGAAGTTCGAGAGCCCGCGCGGGCCGATCGAGATCAGCGCCGACGACCGCGACATCGTCCAGAACATCTACATCCGCGAGACCAAGAACACGCCCGACGGCCTCTACAACGTCGAGTTCGAGACGATGCCGATGGTGGTCGATCCCGGCAAGGAATAGGCGAGGGGGAGCGACGCGGACCGTCCCTCCGGCGAGGGGCGGCCCGCGTCGCCCGAACTGCGAAGAAGAAGCGCGACAGCGAAGCGGCTATGGTTGGCCGCCTCCAACGGCTCGGATCTGAGAAAGGCCGCACGTAATGGGAATTGTCGTCTTTGACGGCCTGGCATTCGGCGCGCTCCTGTTCCTGATCAGCGTCGGCCTGTCGGTGACGATGGGCCTGATGAACTTCGTCAATCTCGCCCATGGCACGTTCGCGATGGTCGGCGGCTATACGGCCGCCGTGGTGATGAACACCTACGGCTTCGGGTTTCCGGCGGGCCTCGCGGTGGGCTTCCTCGCGGGGGCTGCGACCGGTGCGGTGATCGAGTTCCTGTTCGTGCGGCGGCTCTACCGGGCCCACCCGCTGGAGCAGGTGCTGTTCACCATCGGGCTCGTCTTCGCCTCGATCGCGGCCACGACCTACGTCTTCGGCCCGACGATGCAGGCCTTCCAGATGCCGGACTATCTCGCCGGCAACTTCACCGCCTTCGGCGCCGAGCTCAGTCGCTACCGGCTGTTCCTGATTGTCGTGGGCGGCATCGTCGTCCTCGGGCTGGTGGCCGGGCTGAACCGCACCCGCTTCGGCGCCATGATCCGCGCCGCTGTGGACAACCAGCGGGTCGCCCAGGGCAGCGGCATCAACGTGGATCGCCTGTTCCTGTTGACCTTCACGCTCGGCTGCGGGCTGGCCGGCTTCGGCGGCGCGCTCAGCCTCGGCATGCTGACGCTCAACCCGGTCTTTCCGCTGAAGTACATGGTCTACTTCCTGATGGTCGTCTGCGTCGGCGGCGCCGGCACGATCACCGGCCCGTTCCTGGCGGCCCTGCTGGTGGGCGTTGGCGACGTGGCGGGCAAGTACTACGTGCCCCAGACCGGCGGCTTCCTCATCTACCTGTTGATGCTGGCGCTGCTGCTCGCGCGCCCGAACGGCATCATCGCGAAGAAGGGCGCGCGCTGATGGCCGTCCATATTCCCCGCCGCGGTCTGGTCGCGCTCGAAGTCCTGTTCTGGCTGGCGCTGGCGGCGACGTTCTTCGTGTTTCCCGACCGGCTCTATCTGCTGACCCAGATCCTCATCGCCGCGCTGTTCGCGCTCTCGCTCGACATCGCGCTCGGCTACGCCGGCATTCTGACGCTGGGCCACGCCGTCTTCTTCGGAATGGGGGCCTACGGGGCGGGCATCCTCGCCAAGTCCGGCTGGGCCGAGCCGGTCAGCGGGCTGGCGCTGGCGTTCGTCGTGTGCGGCCTGGTCGCCTACGTGCTGAGCTACCTGATCGTGCGCGCGGCGGAGCTGACCCAGCTGATGGTGACCATCGCGGTCGGCGCCATCTTCGCCGAGGTGGCCAACCAGGCGACCTCCATCACCGGTGGCTCCGACGGCCTGCAGGGAATCTCCATGTGGCCGATCTTCGGCGTGTTCCACTTCGATCTCTGGGGCAAGACGGCGTTCATCTACGCCTTCGCGGTGGTGGTGCTGCTGTTCCTCGTCGTGCGGCGGCTGCTGCAGTCGCCCTACGGGCTGGCGCTGAAGGGCATCCACGGCAACCGCAAGCGCATGTACGCGCTCGGCTCGCCCGTCGAGGGTCGGCTGCGGTTCGCCTATGCGGCCTCCGCGGCGCTGGCCGGCGTCGCCGGCGCGCTGCTCACCCAGACCACCGAGTTCGTCGGTCTCGACACCCTGAGCATCGACCGCTCCGCCATGGTGCTCATCATCCTGGTGCTCGGCGGCACCGGCCGGCTCTACGGCGGCATCGTCGGCGCGCTGGTCTACATGGTCGTCCACGACTTCTTCGCCGACCTCAGCCCCGCCTACTGGATGTTCTGGCTCGGCCTGTTCCTGATGGCCGTCGTCATGACCGGCGCGGGCGGCATCCTCGGCGGCCTGTCGCGCCTCGTTCGGACGGACCGGTCATGAGCAGCGTTGCGGCCCTTTCCGTTTCCGGCCTGACCGTCGCCTTCGGCGGCATCGTCGCGGTCAACGGCGTGACGCTCGACCTGCCGGTCGGCGCCCGCCATGCGCTGATCGGCCCGAACGGCGCCGGCAAGACCACCTTCGTCAATCTGTTGACGGGCACCCTGAAGCCGACCGCAGGTACGATCCGCATCGGCGCGAAGGACGTGACCCGGCTCGACACGCGCGCCCGCACGAAGCTCGGGCTGACGCGCACCTTCCAGATCAACACGCTGTTTCCCCACCTGACGCCGCTGGAAGCGGTGTCGCTGGCGATCGCCGAGCGCGACGATCTCGCCGGCATCTGGTGGAAGCGGCTCGGCGGGTTCGGCGAGGTCGCCGACGAGGCGGAAGCGCTGCTGGCGCGGCTCCGGCTCATCGAGCATGCGCGGGTGCCGACCGGAGAACTCGCCTACGGCAAGCAGCGCCTGCTGGAGATCGCGCTGGCGCTGGCCGCCAAGCCCCGCATCCTGCTGCTCGACGAACCGGCGGCCGGCATCCCGGCCGGCGAGAGCCGCGAGGTGTTCGAGGTGGTGGACGCGCTGCCGGACGACATCAGCGTGCTGTTCATCGAGCACGACATGCAGCTCGTCTTCCGCTTCGCCCGCCGCATCGTCGTGCTGACCTCCGGCGCGGTCCTCGCCGAGGGCACGCCTGACGAGATCCGGCGCAACGACGACGTCCGTGCCGCCTACCTCGGAGGCACCCATGTCTGATCTCCTGCGCCTCGACGGCGTTACCGCCGGCTACGGCGACGGCATCGTCCTCGACGAGGTCTCCCTGACGATCCGGCCGGGCGAGAGCCTTGCCGTGCTCGGCCGCAACGGCGTCGGCAAGTCGACGCTGCTCGAGACGATCATGGGCAACACCCGCCTGCGCGGCGGCAGCCTGCACCTCGACGGCGTGGACATCACGCGCCTGCCGCCGCACGCCCGCGTGCGCGCCGGCCTCGGCTGGGTGCCCCAGGAGCGCGAGGTGTTCCCGTCGCTGACGGTGGAAGAGCACATGACGGTGATCGCCACCCGTGGCCCGTGGACGCTGAAGCGGGTCTACGGGCTGTTCCCGCGCCTCGAGGAGCGCCGGCGCAACTACGGCAACCAGCTTTCCGGCGGCGAGCAGCAGATGCTGGCGATCGCCCGGGCGCTGATGACCAATCCCCGGCTGCTGCTTCTCGACGAGCCGATGGAGGGCCTGGCACCCATCGTGGTCGATGAACTCTCCCAGCGCGTCGTGGCGCTGTCGCGGGACGAGGGCCTGACCTGCGTGGTGGTCGAGCAGCACCCGATCGTCGCGCTGGCGCTGAGCCACGACGCGGTGATCCTGGAGCGCGGGCAGATCGTCCACAGCGCGCGCTCGCGCGACCTCGCCGAAGACCACGAGACGCTCGACCGGCTGCTCGGCGTCGGAAACGAACCCGCCGATCCGGCGCCGGTTGAGGGAGCCGGCGCGGGGACGGCGCGAAGCTGACCGAAGCTGCCGGATCGCAGGCACGCGCCCGGCATCGGAACACGACAACACAAGGGGAAGAGGAACCAGCGATGAAGCACATGAGAAGACTGATCGCGACCACCGCCGCCATGGTGCTGCTCGGCACCGGCGCGGGCCTTGCCGCGGACACCGTGAAGGTCGGTCTCGTCGGCGAGATGTCCGGCCCGTTCGCCGAGTTCGGCGCCCAGTTCAAGGGCGGCGTGGAGGCCTTTCAGGCGATCAACGGCACCGAGGCCGGCGGCAAGCAGGTCGAAGTCATCATCAAGGACGTCGGCGGCCCGAACCCGGACGTGGCCAAGCGCATGGCCCAGGAGTTCGTGGTGCGCGACAAGATCGACGTGCTCACCGGCTTCGGCTTCACGCCCAACGCCGCCGCCGTCGCCCCGATCGCCACCGAGGCGAAGGTGCCGATGGTCGTGATGAACGCCGCCGCCGGCGGCCTCACCAAGGCATCGGACTACATGGTGCGGGTGTCCTTCAGCCTGCCCACCCTGGTGCCGCCGATGGCCCAGTGGCTCGTCGACAACGACTTCAAGAAGGCCTACGTCATCGTCGGCGACTACCGGCCCGGCCACGACACCGAGGCGGCCTTCCTCGAGGCGTTCCCGAAGGCCGGCGGCGAGGTGGTCGGCAACGTCCGCACGCCGCTGATGACGGTCGACTTCGCCCCCTACATGCAGAAGATCAAGGACGCCAAGCCTGACGTCATCTTCGCCTTCGTCAACGCCGGCGACGTGATGGCCGGTCTCATGAAGGCGTACCGGGAGAAGGGGCTGGAGGAAGCCGGCATCAAGCTCGTCGGCACCGGCGACATCACCTTCGAGCCGTCGATGCCGGCGGTGGGCGACGCGGCCGACGGTGTGGTCACGTCCTACCCGTATTCCATGGAGCACCCGTCCGACCTCAACAAGGAGTTCGTCGCGGCCTTCAAGAAGGCGGCCGGCGCCGATGCCATGCCGTCGATCATGGCCGTCAGCGGCTACGACGCGATGGCGCTGATCTACGCCGCCCTCGACAAGACCGGCGGCGACGCCGACGGCACGGCGCTGGTCGAGGCGATGAAGGGGATGGAATGGGAGAGCCCGCGCGGCCCGATCTCCATCGATCCGGAGACCCGCGACATCGTCCAGAACATCTATCTGCGCAAGGTCGAGAAGGTCGGCGACCACTACGGCAACGTCGAGTTCGAGACCTTCGAGCCTGCGAAATAACGCAGTCCCGATCCCAGGCGACGGCCCGGGTGCGTTCGCGCCCGGGCACGGAGGAAGAGATGCCCAAAGAGATCATCCAGTCGAAGAACGCGCCGGTCACCGGCTTCACCGACCAGACCAAGCCGTCGCCGCTCGCCCAGGCGATCCGCGCCGGCGACTTCATCTACGTGTCGGGGCAGGGGCCGCTGGACCCGGAGACCAAGCAGGTCGTGTCCGCCGACATTCGCGAGCAGACGCTGCGCACCCTCGACAACCTGAAGAGCGTCCTCGAGGCGGGTGGCGCGACCATGGCGCAGGTCATCAACATGCGCGTCTGCCTGCGCGACGTCGCCGATTTCCCAGCCTTCAACGAGGTGTTCCGCGACTTCATGGACGGCGAGAAGGTGACCCGCACCTGCATCGGCGGCACGCCGCACCGTACCGGGGTCAACGTCGAGATCGACTGCGTCGCCTATCTGGGCTGACGCTCAACTGATTGAATCCTGAGCCGTTGCTTGTCGATCAGACGATTTCGCCTGATCGGAGAAGGCTCTAAGCGGCGCCGCGAAGGGCCCGCGCAACAGGGAAGAGAGACCGATGTACTACCAGCGCTCATTGTCCGTCGCGCCGGTCGTCCAGCTCGAGGACGCGGTGAAGGAGCTGTCGGAAACCGGCAAGCGCGTGAAGGTGCTGTGGCAGGAGCCCGACGCGCTGACCTTCGTCGCCCGCGGCCGCGAATACCGCAGCGAATTCCACATCAATCCGTCCGACGAGATCATGTACATGATCCGCGGCCAGATGAACCTGCACATCCGCAAGGAGGACGGCAGCGAGGAGATCGTGGTGGTGCCGGAAGGCGGGCTGAATTTCACCCCCGCCGGCATGCCGCACTCCCCGCGCTTTCCCCCGGACGCCTTCCTGCTGGTCTCCGAGCGCATCCGCCGTGAGGGCGAGGCCGATCGCTTCCAGTGGTACTGCCCGAGCTGCGACGCGCTGCTGCACGAGGAGACCTTCACCGTCTCCGACTACCGCGCGGACCCGGTCTCCAAGGCCTATGCGAACTTCTTCGACAGCGAGGAAAACCGCACCTGCGACAAGTGCGGCAACACCATGCCGCGTCCCGACGGCGTCTGACGCCTCCGTTCCGCGCGGCGCCGTCCGCCGGCGCCGCGCCGCTATTCTGTTTGCGTTTCCAGCCGAGGCCCGTCCATGCGTCAATCCGGACCGCTCGAACCCGACCGGATCCTCCACAACGCGAAGATCGTGACGGCCGATGCCACCTTCACGATCGTCTCCGCGCTCGCCATCAAGGGGGAGCGGATCGTCGCGACCGGCGCGGATGACGAGGTGCTGGCGCTGGCCGGGCCGGAGACGATCGTCGAGGATCTCGGCGGCGCCACCGTGCTGCCCGGCCTGATCGACACCCACGTGCACGTCGAGGAGGCCGGTCTCCTCAAGCACACGGTCGACTTCCGGGGCGTCCACACCGTCGACGAGGCGCTGGCGCGGCTGAAGGCGTTCGTCGATGGCCGCGCGCCCGGCGAATGGGTGATGGGCCAGCTCTGGCACCCGCAGTCGCAGCTTGCCGAGAAGCGGTTTCTCACCCGTGCCGAGCTCGACGCCGTCGCCCCAGACAACCCGCTCTACCTGCCGGTCGGCCACTTCTCGATGCTGAACTCGCTGTCGCTGGCCGCCGCCGGCGTCACCCGCGACACGCCCGATCCCGAAGGCGGCACCATCCACCGCGACGCCGACGGCGAGCCGTCCGGCGTGCTGGAGGAGGCGGCCGAGCGCATGGTGATCGCCGCGTTCCCGGGATGGAGCCCGGAGGCGCGCCGCCAGCAGCTGGTCGACGCCCAGGAGCATCTCAATTCCTGCGGCCTGACGTCGGCCATCAGCGCCGCCGTCAATCCGCAGGACGTGCGCCACTACAATTCCATCCGGCTTGCCGGCGAGCAGACGCTGCGCCTGAGCCTGATGTTCGCGCCGACCGGCGACCTCAATCCCGCCATGACGGCCGAGGAGTGGGAGCGCTTCTTCGCGCTCACCGGCGCCACCTCCGACTTCGGCGACACGTGGCTCAGCCTCTCCGGCGTCAAGCTGCAGGTCGACGGCGGCATGACGCTGCGCACCGCGGCCATGCGCGATCCCTATCCGGACGATCCGAACTATCACGGCACCTGGGTGATCGAGCCGCGCCGCCTGGACCACCTGGTCGCCGTCGCCAACCGCAACGACTGGCGCGTCGGCATCCACGCCGTGGGCGATGCGGCCATCGACGCCGTGCTCGACGCCTACGAGGCCGCCGACGCCGAGCGCTCCATCCTGGAGCGCCGCTTCATCGTCATCCACGGCAGCCTGATGCAGCCCGACCAGATGGACCGGGCGAAGCGGCTGGGCGTGCGCGTCGACGCGCAGCCCACCTTCCTGTGGACCAAGGCGGCCGCCGTCGCGCGCTTCCTCGGCAAGGAAACCGCCGACCGGGCGGTGCCTATGCGCAGCCTCATCGACCGGATGGGCCTGGATCTGCTGGGCGCCGGCACCGACTACGGCATCAACGACCTCGACCCCTTCATCAACATCGCCTTCATGGTGACCCGGCGGGATGCGGGCGGCGACGTCTACGGGGCGGGGGAGGCGATCACCCGCGAGGAGGCGATCCGGCTCTATACGAGTGCTGCCGCCCGCTACGCCTTCCAGGAGCACCGCACGGGCTCGCTGGAGCCTGGCAAGCTCGCCGATCTGGTGGTGCTTTCCGACGACATCCTCACGGTGCCGGACGCGGCGCTTCACACGGTCCGGGCCGTGCGCACCATGGTCGGCGGCCGCACGGTGTTCGAGGGCTGAGGCCGACCGCCGGGGCGTTCGCTGCCGGCCGGCCGCTCCGTCAGGCCTTCCGGGGGGCGAGCACGAAGTCCGCCTCGATCTCCCAGAAGTCGTCGCCGCGGAATTCGTATTCCCTGGCGCGGTCGGGATCGTGGACCCGCTGGAAGTCGGCGAGCAGGCTCTGCTTCACCCCGAACACCGCGTCGGACTCGATGTACTGGTCGTCCGGGTCGAAGATGTGGGTCGTCAGCGTCTGGAAGCCGTCGGCCTTGATGATGTAGTGCAGGTGCGCCGGCCGGTAGGGGTGGCGGCCGAGCGCGCCGAGCAGCTGGCCCACCGGCCCGTCGTCCGGGATCGGGTAGTAGCGCGGCTTCACCGCGCGGAACCAGTAGCGGCCGTCGGCGCCGGTGCGGAACACGCCGCGCAGGTTGAAATCCGGCTGCAGGCCCTTCTGCTGGACGTCGTAGAAGCCCTCGTCGTTGGCCTGCCAGACGTCGAGCACCGCGCCCTCCACCGGCTTTCCCTCCAGGTCGAGGATGCGGCCGGAGACGACCATGTCCTCGCCCTTGGCGTCGAGGCAGATGTTGGCGCCCATCGGCAGCTGGGGCGCGTCGGCGACGTGGAACGGCCCCAGCACGGTGCTTTCGGACGCCCCCGACGGCTTGCGGTTGTCGATGGCGTCGACCAGCATCGAGACGCCGAGCACGTCCGACAGCAGGATGAACTCCTGCCGCCACTCGTTGCACATCTGGCCGGTGCGGGTGAGGAACATGATCGCCTCGAACCACTCCTCCTGGGTCGGCTCGATCTCCTTCACCGCCTCGTGCAGCTTGCGCGTGACGACCTCCATGATCTCCTTCAGCCGCGCGTCCTTCGCGTTGGCGTTGCGGCCGGTCACGACCTCGACGGAATCCTCTTCCGTGAAGAAGCCCTTCTCGTGTGCGTCCATGACGGTTCTCCCCAAGCTCACGTGTTCTGTCAGGTCTGCGGACGGGTGCCGTTCCAGGCATCCTGTAGCAGGACGCGGATGGACTGGCGGTCGATCGGCCGCGGGTTCCAGTAGGCGTTGCGGACGGCGATGTCGGCGGCGCGGTCGAGATCGGCCTCGCTGAGCCCGAGATCGCGCAGCTTCAGCGGCGCGCCGATCGCCTTGGCGAAGTCGTAGAGCGCCTGGCCGGGCGAGCCGCCGAACACGTCCGACACGGGCTGTAGCTGGTCCGGCACCGCGGCGGAGTTGAAGCCCACCGTGTGCGGCAGCATGATCGCGTGGGTGGCGGCATGGGGCGTGTCGAAGGAGCCGCCGAGCGTGTGGCAGATCTTGTGGTGCAGCGCCATGCCGACGGCGCCGAGCACCGTGCCGCACAGCCAGGCGCCGTAGAGGGCGTCGCCGCGCGCCTCGACGTCGGCGGGCGCGCGCACCAGCACCGGCAGGGCCGCCTGCATCGCCCGCAGGCCTTCGGCCGCCATCATCGTGGTGATCGGATTGCGGTCGCGGGCGTAGAGGCCCTCGGCGGCATGGGCCATGGCGTTGAGGGCGCTGGTCACGCTCATGTCGACCGGCAGGCCGAGCGTCAGCAGCGGGTCGTAGATCACCACCTCCGGCAGCACGCGCGGATCCTTCAGCGTGGTCTTCTCGCCATGCTCGGTCTGGCCGAGGATCGGCGTCACCTCCGAGCCGGCGTAGGTGGTGGGCACGACGATCTGCGGCAGGTTGGTGCGGTAGGCGATGGCCTTGCCGAGCCCGGTGGTGGAGCCGCCGCCGAGCGCGACCAGACAGTCGGCGCCGACATCGTCCACGGCAGCCAGCGCCCGCTCAGTCACCTCCACCGGGGTGTGCATGGCCGCGCCGTCGAACACGCCGACGGCCTGGCGGCCCAGGCGCTCGGCGAGTGCCGCGCCGTCGGCCGCCTGGGCCGGCGTCACGAGCACCAGCGCCCGGCTGCAGCCGAGTGTCTCGATCCATTCGCCGACGGTGGCGCTCGCGCCCTCGCCGAAGACGATCCGGTTGGGCGTGCCGCTGTAGCGGAAACTGGGGGTCACGGTCGCTCCTTGGTCGCTCGGGGTTCGGCGGGTGGGCACGGGGCGGGTCGGCCCCGCGCCTGAATCCAGCCGGATCGGCCCGCCGCGCCGCCGGACACTGGCACGGTCGGCGGCATCCTAACAGCCGCCGCCTTGCGATTGATGATTTCAGCGCGGATCAATATACCGGATCGTTATGAAACTAGACGAACGTCATCTCGTCCAGCTGGCGGCGGTGATCCAGGCCGGCGGCGTCACCGAGGGCGCAGCGCTGCTCGGCCTGTCCCAGCCGGCGGTCTCGCGCACGCTGTCGATGCTGGAGAAGCGCATCGGCGAGCCGCTGTTCGTGAAGGGCAGGCGGCCGCTGCTGCCGACGCCGCTCGGCCGGGCGCTGGCCGAGCACGGCCAGACCATGCTGACGGCGTCGCGCAAGGCGTCGGAGATGGTGGAGAGCTTCCGGAAGGGCGGCTCGGGGGTGGTGCGCGTCGCCGGCACCCCGTTCTTCATGGACGGGCTGATCTCCGGCCTCATCGCCGACTTCCAGAACGCCCATCCGGACGTGCGGATCGACCAGACCTACGGCTATTTCCCGGCGCTCCGGGCGGCGCTCTCGGCCGACCGGATCGACCTCGCCATCTGCCCCATCGACCTGCTCGACGAGGGCTCCGGGCTGGAGTTCGGCGCGCTGCTGCCGGGCCGCAACGTGGTGGCGTGCGGCGCCACGCATCCGCTTCTCATGAAGCGCAGGCCGGACCCGCGCGCGCTCCTCGACTATCCGTGGATCGCGCCGCCGCCCGACAGCCCGCTGCTCGCCGACCTCACCAGCCTGATCCTGTCGTTGGGCGAGGCCGAGCCGAAGATCCGCTACACCGGCAGCTCGCTGATCGGCGTCCTCAACGTCATGAAGGCGACCAACGCGCTGACGATCCTGCCCCGCAGCGTGGTGTTCGCACTCCGGGGGGACCGCGCGGTGACGGCGCTGCCGGTCACCGTGCCGCATCCGGAGCGCGCGCTCGGCCTGCTGCGCGGCGCGGGGGCGGCGTCGTCGCCGGCCGTGGAGCGCTTCGCCCGCCACATCCACGCCCGCACCGCCGCCCTCCGCGACGAAATGGACCGCCACGACAAGGCGGCCGCGCGGGGACGCTGAGCATCGATGGCCCTGGCGGGTGGCGCCGGGCGAAAATCAGTCATTGCGAAAAGCAGGGTCTCAGCATCGATGCGATCGCCGCCACGGCGGCGGCCGCTCCATTTTCGGGTCCGTTGGATTTCGAAGGAAATGTCCGGAGAAAATGGAGCGGGCGATGGGATTCGAACCCACGACCCCAACCTTGGCAAGGTTGTGCTCTACCCCTGAGCTACGCCCGCAAACGCCGCCCGCCCGAAGGCGTTGGCGTCACTGAGGCTGTCGATATGGCGGATTGGGCGGTGGAATGCAACACCCTTTCAATCGCCTGTGGGAAATTCGTCGGGGAGAACCCGGAGCGGCCACGCCGCTCGCCGCTCCGGCCGATGACCGGGCGCAAACCCCCAGAGAATTCGGGGGCTAGGCAGGATTTTCACCGTGTTGTTATCTGCAATCGATAGCAAAACCTTCGGTCGCTGAAAGGGGCGGCCGGGGCTGGACGAGGGTCCTTGCGCGCCGCCGCGTCCGGTGGGCGCCGCGAGGCCGGATCAGGGCGGGACGGGCATGGGCGTGGGGTGGAACGGGGTCTCTCGCGCGGCGGTCCTCGCCGCGGGTCTCGGTCTTGCGGCGGGCAACGCGGCCCTCGCCCAGAGCGATGCGTCCGACGGCGGCTTCTTCGGTTGCGGCGGACAAGCCAATCCCTGCGGCTACCAGAACCTGCTGTCGCAGTTCACGGCCTACAAGAACGGCCCGGTCAGCCAGGGCAGCGTGCTGCAGGAAAACCTCAGCCTCGTCGAGAACGTCTTCCTGACGCCGAGTTTCGGAGCCGTCGCCACCAGCATGACGGCGGGCGAGTTCCGCGACCTTGCCGCGATCAATTCCCAGCTGCCCTACGGACCTGCTGTGCCGGGGACGCCGGACACGAATTCAACGTACTTCTACGTGCCGGTGTTCAACGTCTGGAACATGGCCGACTGGACCATCTCCGCGTCGGGCGGGGGCACGCCCAGCGAGAGCTTCAACGTCGGCGACCTGATCACGCCCGGAGCCGGCGCCGGACCCGACAGCTACTACGTCCTCCTTAACAGCCTGGATGCCATCAGCGCAGGCGCGGCGAAGACCTACTATGCTAACGTGTCGAACGCCTATTCCAATTACCCGCGCCCCGGCGGGGGCTCCTGGCCGGACACAATCGCCGACCCGCGGCCGTTCCTCACCTCCATGACCATCCACAACAACCGCTGGACCCAGTTGACCGGAGCCAATGCGGTGCCATCGCCCTATGCGATCTCGATCCAGCGCGACAGCTATCCGAGCTTTTCCGACACTTCGACGCAGCACGGAACCCTGCAGTCCGGGCCGGAGGCTCAGGATTGGGGCGCCTATGTCCACAGCGCGGCCTTTCCGAGCGGCCACAGCACGTTGGGAACCCAGATCGGGGTGGGCTCCGCGGTCGTGGCGCCACGCTACTTCAAGGACGTGGTGATGGCCGGCGCCGAGTTCGGACGCAGCCGAAACATCTTCGGAGTTCACTATCCGCTCGACGTCATCGGCGGCCGGATGATCGGAACCTTCAACGTTGCCTATGCCATCGCGACGCTCGGCGGGGCGTCCGGCGTCGGCGGCGCCAACGGCTTCGGGCTGCTGCCGACCCAGTTCCAGCAGGCGAACGCCGATCTGGGGGTGACGCTCGGCGGCGATGCGGGCTTCCTCAACGAATCCCCCTATGCGGATGCGTGCAGCGGCGATCTCGCCGGCTGCATCACCTCCGGCGCCATCCCGTCGGCCCAGACCTTCCGCGATCTGCGCACCCAGTACGTGAACCTCGCGACCTACAGCGACGTGCCCAACGGCAACGGCGGCACCGGCTTCACGCCCGGCGCGACCGCCGGCCGCGTAATGGGGTCGACGGCCGCCGAGCAGGCGACACTGGCCGTGGCCGCGCCGCTGCTGGCCACCCGCTTCCCCTATCTCGACGCGGGCCAGCGGGCGGAGGTGCTGCGCACCACGGCGCTCGCCTCGGGCGGCCCGCTTGACAACGGCTCCGGATGGGACCGGATCAACCTCTTCGCCGCCGCCGACGGCTACGGCAGCTTCGCCTCCACGGTTTCCGTGACGATGGATGCCTCCCAGGGGGGCTTCAACGCGTTCGACGTGTGGGCGAACGACATCTCGGGCGCGGGCGGCCTCGCCAAGCTCGGCTCGGGCACGCTGGTGCTCGCCGGCGACAGCACCTACTCGGGCGGCACCACGGTCTCCGGCGGCACGCTCGGGCTGTCGGGAAGCCTGACGGGCGCGGTGACGGTCGCCGCCGGCGCGACCTTCTACAACGCCGGAACCGTGACGGCGCTTGCCGGCACAGAGGTCTCCAACGCCGGCACGCTCACCAACGACGGGACGATCGCCAGCGCCGTCGTCAACACCGGCCTCGTCTCCGGCAACGGCACGATCACCGGCGCGCTCACCAACTCCGGCACGCTCTCGCCGGGCCATTCGGTCGGCACCCTCACGGTCAACGGTCCGGTCTCCTTCCTTCCCGGATCCACCTACGTGGCCGAGATGGAGCCCGGCGGCGTCAGCGACCTGATCGCCGCGACGGGCAAGGTGACGATTTCCGGCGGCACGCTTCAGCTGGTCGCCGCGCCCGGTCTCGCCTTCGGCTTCGACACCATGACGCTGCTGACGGCCGGGGGAGGGGTGACGGGCGCCTTCGACAGCGTCTCCGATCCGTTCGCCGACGAGTATCCCTATCTGGACGTGACGCTCGTCTACACGCCGTCGGGCGTGACGGTGGAGAGCGTCCGCAGCAGCGTCGACTTCCGTACCTATGCGCTGACCCCCAACCAGGTCGCGGTCGCCACCGCGCTCGATTCGCTGCCGGCGACGGCGCCCATCGTGGAGGAGGTCGCCGCGCTCAACGCCGCGACGACGCCGGCGGCCCTGGACCAGCTTTCCGGCGAGGCCTACGCCACGACCGCGTCCTGGATGATCGAGGACAGCAAGTTCGTGCGCGATGCGGCGCTGGCCCGTATCCGCGGCGCCTTCGACCGGGTCGCCCCGCCCGCCATGAGCGTGCTGGCTTACGGCGAGACGGGTGCGGCGGCGGTGGCCACCGCGGCACAGGCGCCGTTCGCCGCCTGGGGACAGGGCTTCGGCTCGTGGGCGAACGAGGACGGCGACAGCAACGTGGCGTCCGCCGACCGCACCATCGGCGGCTTCGCGGTCGGCATCGATCGCGCCGTCGGCGGTGCCTCGCGTCTCGGCGTGCTTGCCGGCTACTCCCAGTCGAGCGTCGAGGTCGGTGGGCGCAATTCGTCCGCCGACGTGGAGACCGCGTCGGTCGGCGCGTACGGCGCGACACGGCTGGGCGGCTTCACCCTCTCCGGCGGCGGTGCCTACGCCTGGCACGCCACCGACATGGACCGCTCGGTCGCCTTCACCGGTTTCACCGATTCGCTGTCGTCGGACTATGACGCCTACAGCGTCCAGCTGTTCGCCGAGGCGGCCTACGGCATCGGCCTTGGCCGGGTGCGGCTGGAGCCGTTCGCCGGCGTCGCGTACGTCCACCTCGACACCGACGGCTTCACCGAGACGGGCGGCGCGGCGGCGCTCACCAGCCCGGGCTGGACCGACGACACCACCTTCACCACCGTCGGCCTGCGCGGCGCGACGGATGTGCGGATCTCGTCGCTGGCCGCACGGCTGTCGGGCGGCATCGGCTGGCGCCACGCCTTCGGCGACGTCGACACGCAGGTGCCGCTGGCGTTCGCGAGCGGCGGCTCGGTGTTCGGCGTCGCGGGGCAGGCGATCGCCGAGGACGCGCTGGTGCTGGACGCCGGGCTGGATGTCGCCGTGGGCACGCGCGCGACCCTCGGCCTCAGCTATGCCGGCCAGATCGCCGACGGCGTCAGCGACCAGGGTCTGCGCGGCAGCTTCACGCTGCGCTTCTAGAGCGAGCCCCGGCTACCGTGGCTTGAAGCGGCGGCCCTGCAGCGACATGGCGAATCGCGTCGGTGTGCGCGCGAAGGCGGCGAGCCCCTCCAGCGCCGGCCGGTCGTGGGTGACCAGCCAGGTCGGGATGGTCCGCATGATGGCCTCGTGCGGCGCCTTCGCCTCGAACGCCGAGCGGAAATGGCCGTCGGACAGGAAGCGCATGATCTTCGGGCCGATGCCGCCGGCGATATAGACGCCGCCGTGGGCGAGGAAGATGAGCGCGAGGTCGCCGGAGAAGCGGCCGAGATAGGTGCAGAACAGGCGCATCGCCTGCAGCGCGGCCGGATCGCCGGCGAGCGCCAGTTCGCTCACGTGTTCCGGGGTGGCGTGATCCGGCGTCAGGCCGCCGGCCGCGCAGACCCCCCGGTAGAGACGCACGATGCCGGCGCCGGAGAGCAGCGTCTCAGTGGTGATGCGCCCGTGGAAGCGCTCGAAGTGCGGCCACAGCGCGAAGTCCTCGTCGGTCTCCGGGCCGAGCGCCACGTGGCCGCCTTCGCCGGGGATCGGCGTCAGCCGTCCGGCGGCCGAAACCAGCGAGGCGACGCCGAGCCCGGTGCCGGGCCCGATCACCACCCGCGGCGCGTGCTCGCGCGGTTCGCCGCCGCCGAGCCGGACCAGGTTCGACTCGTCGAGCGACGGGAGGGCGAGCGCCAGCGCCTCGAAGTCGTTGATGACGACGACGTCGCGGAAGCCGAACGTCTCGATCATCGCTTCTGGCTCGATGGTCCATTCGGCGTTGGTGAGCTTGATCGGCGGCAGGTCCACCGGCCCCGCGATGGCCATCACGATGGACTTGGGCAGCAGCGAGGTGTGGGCGAGAACGGCCTGCTCGATCGCCGCGACCGGGGTCGGATAGTCCGACGTCGTGACGGTCGGGAAGTGCTTCAGGTCCCCGTAGGCGTCCGGAATCATGGCGAACCGGGCGTTGGTCCCGCCGATGTCGGCAATCAGGATGGGGAAGGCGAGCGGCTCGTTGTCACCGTGCTGTCGCGCCATGTGCATTCCTTGAATCTGCGTGGGTCGATCGAAGGGACAACGCACGAGGGCAGGACCGGGTCGCGCGAAAGGGCGAGATTTCGAGGCCGTCGTGCCGCACGGGTTGCGACCCGCCCCATTTGGCCGTGCCCGGGCGCCCCGGTCAACGTGCTTGAACAAAAGAGAAGATTGGCGTTGGCGTGGCGCGGGGGAGACCACGATATGTAAGCGGTGGCAACCTTTCCAGGAATGTTCAGTCCCTCATGGCCATCCCGTCGAATCGCGCGTCCCACATCCGGCTGACCTCCCATCCCGGCGCCGGCGCGCCCGTGCGCTTTCCCATCCGCTGGGGCGCGCCGACCGCGGCCGAGCGCGGCCCGGTCGTCGGATCGGTCACCCGGCCGTCCGACCGCAATGTCATCGGCGCCCACGGCGGCGCCTATTCGCTCTACCGCGCGCTGGCGGTGTCGGCCGGTGCGCTGAATCCGCTCCAGCGGCCGGATCTCGCCAACACGTCGCCGGTGGCCGACATCCCGGTCAACGACGCCTGGCGCGACCCGGCGGCGATCGTGGCGCTCGATCCGTGGGGCCATCTGGTCGGCGAGGCGTTCGGCGACCTGATCGCCGAGGGGGTGGACATCCGCCCGACCATCGCCGTCACCCGCTCCAGGCTGCACATGGCGGAAATCGCCAACGCCATCGCCGCCGGCCGGCTGACGCCCGACGGCACGGTCCTGCGCGCCGGAGGCGAGGTGGCGGTCACCAAGATCGCCATCGACCCCGTCTGGTATCTCCCGGGCATCGCGTCGCGCTTCGACGTGGCCGAGAGCGCGCTCCGCCGCGTGCTCTTCGAGCAGACCGGCGGCATGTACCCGGAACTGGTCACCCGGCCGGACCTGCACGTCTTCCTGCCGCCGATCGGCGGGGCGACGGTCTACATCTTCGGCGATCCGGCGGGGCTCGGCGATCCGCGGCGCGCCGTCACCTGCCGGGTGCACGACGAGTGCAACGGATCCGACGTGTTCGGCTCCGACATCTGCACCTGCCGGCCCTATCTCCTGCACGGCATCGAGGAATGCATCCTCGGCGCCCAGGCCGGCGGGACCGGCCTCGTCGTCTACAACCGCAAGGAGGGGCGGGCGCTCGGCGAGGTCACCAAGTTCCTCGTCTACAACGCCCGCAAGCGCACCGGCGACACCGCGGAAGCCTACTTCGAGCGGACCGAATGCGTGGCCGGCGTCCAGGACGCGCGCTTCCAGGAACTTATGCCCGATGTTTTCCACTGGCTGGGCGTCACCCGCATCGACCGGTTCGTCTCGATGTCGAATATGAAGTACGACGCGATGATCAAGGCCGGCGTAGCGATCGGCGAGCGGGTGCCCATCCCGGAGGATCGGGTGCCCGCCGATGCCCACGTCGAGATCGAGGCGAAGAAGGCGGCCGGCTACTACACGCCGGAGCCTGCGAAGGCGGACGGCGGGCTCGCCGCGGTTCGCGGACGGGGGATCGATGACGTCTGAACGAGAGGCCTACGCCGCGCTCATGCGCGCCGATGCGGTGCGCGCCGGAGCGGCCCGGATCTTCGCGCTGGCGGAAGAGGGCGCGCTGCCGGGGTTCACCCTGCATCTCGATCGGCTCGGCGAGGCGGCGGACCGGGTCGTGGCGGTTACGAAGGCGCGCTATCCGGATCTCTCGGTGCCGCTGCATTCCCGCTGGCGCCATTTCGAGACCGGCGGCCTTGACCGCTGGGGCATGCTGGCCGCCGCCCGCGAGTTCGCTGATCCGCGGCAGGCGGCGCGCGCCGCCGGCGATCTGGCGGTGGTGAGCGTGCTGCTGGATGCGGGCGCCGGGCCCGCCTGGCGTTACCGGGAAGAGCTCACCGGGGAGACGCACGCCCGCTCGGAGGGCCTCGCCATCGCGTCGCTGGCGATGTTTGCCGCCGGCCTGTTCTCCGGCGTGCCGGCCGACCCGCTGCGCGCCGACGCCGTCGTGCTGGCGCGGCTGACCGAGGAGGAGCTGGCGAGCGGCATGCAGGCGGGGCCGGACAATCCCATCGTCGGGCTTGCGGGCCGCACCCAGCTTCTGGCGCGGCTCGCCCACGTCATGGAGAACCGGCGCGATCTCTTCGCCATCGAGGACGATCCCCGGCCCGGCGGTCTGATCGACGCCCTCGTCGCCGAGGCGCGCGACGAGATGCTGCCGGCCGCGACCATCCTCGACGTCATCCTCGATGCGCTGACCCCGGTGTTTCCCGGCCGGCTCGAGCTCATGGGGATGCCGCTCGGAGACACCTGGCCGCATCCGTCGCTGGCCGACGGGACGGTGGGGTCCGACCTCGTGGCTTTCCACAAGCTGTCCACATGGCTGGCGCTGTCGCTGATCGAACCGCTCGACCTCGCCGGCGTCACGGTGACCGACCTCGACGGGCTTCCCGGCCTGGCGGAATACCGCAACGGGGGCCTGTTTCTCGACACCGGCGTGCTGCAGCTGAAGGACCCGGCCGACGCGGAGCGCGAGCACGCCGTCGACAGCCCGCTCGTCGTCGGCTGGCGGGGGATGACGGTGGCGCTGCTGGACCGGCTGGCGGATGCGGTGCGCGAGCGGCTCGACATCGGCGCGGCGGCGTTCCCGCTTGCCTGCTTGCTGGAGGGCGGGAGCTGGGCGGCCGGCCGTGCGATCGCCTACGAGCGGCGCGCCGACGGCAGCCCACCGTTGCGGGTCGCAAGCGACGGCACCGTCTTCTGATCCATCTTCCTCAACGCGCGGCGGGAGCAAGGGCAACATGCAGGGCGTGACGGTGGTCGACCATCCGCTGGTGCGGCACAAGCTGACCCTTCTGCGCCGGAAGGAAACCTCGACCGCGGGCTTCCGCCGGCTGGTGCGCGAGCTCGCCATGCTGCTCTGCTACGAGACCACCCGCGACCTGCCGCTGGAGGATGTGGAGATCGAGACGCCGGTGACCACGATGATGTCGCCGGTGCTGGCGGGAAAGAAGCTGGTGTTCGCGCCCATCCTGCGCGCCGGGACCGGCCTCCTCGATGGCATGCTCGAACTGGTGCCGTCGGCGCGCGTCGCCCACATCGGGCTCTACCGCGATCCCGATACGCGCCAGGCGGTCGAGTATTATTTCAAGGCGCCCGAGGGCATCGCAGAGCGCCTGACCATCGTCATCGACCCGATGCTGGCGACCGGTCATTCGGCCATCGCCGCCGTCGACCGACTGAAGGAAGCCGGTGCCGGCGAGATCCGGTTCGTCTGCCTGCTGGCGGCGCCGGAGGGGGTGACGGCGCTGCGCGATCACCATCCCGACGTGCCCATCTTCACGGCGGCCATCGACGACGGCCTGAACGCCGAGGCCTTCATCTATCCCGGTCTCGGCGATGCCGGCGACCGGCTGTTCGGCACGAAATAGACGGCAGCCCGACGCACGATCGGGGCGTCCCGCGATTCCCCTCCGTTCGAAAATGCTCTAGAGCATGGGGCGTCCGGATCGTGACGATCCGAACGCCAAGGAATTGCTCAGGTATCTGGATCTGGAACCAGGTCTTGTCGTCCGGGTGCACACCCGGCCGGAAAAGGTCCCAGACCGGTCGAGAGGAAATGCTCGAAGTATCGTCCGGCCCGGTCCCGTCTCTCGGACGCGGGATCGTCGGGCCCGGACCGATGATGTTCAGGCATCCGCAAGGCGCCGGCCGGCGCGACCGGGTGCTTCAGGAGGACCCACCGCATGTTTCCCACGCCGAAGCCGCAGCTGACGCCGAACACCTACGCCTATGAATCCGAACCGATGGTCAAGGCGACCGGCTTTCGCGAGTACGACGCCCGCTGGATCTTCGGCGAGGAGATCAATGTCATGGGCGTCCAGGCGCTCGGCATGGGCATCGGCACGCTCCTGAAGGAGATGGGCAAGCCCCAGGAGATCGTCACCGGCCACGATTTCCGGTCCTATTCGTCCTCCATCAAGATGGCGCTGGTGTCCGGCCTGATGGCCGCCGGCTGCAAGGTCCACGACATCGGCCTGGCCGTCACCCCGATGGCCTATTTCGCCCAGTTCGAACTCGACGTGCCGGCGGTCGCCATGGTGACCGCGTCCCACAACGAGAACGGCTGGACGGGCGTGAAGATGGGCGCCGACCGCCCGCGCACCTTCGGCCCCGACGAGATGGGGCGCCTGAAGGAGATCGTGCTGTCGGCCGCGTTCGACCTGTCGGGGGGCGGCTCCTACGAGTTCGTCGAGGGCTTCGCCCAGCGCTACATGGACGACCTCGTCCAGAACCGGAAGATCAAGCGTCCGCTGAAGGTGGTCGCCGCCTGCGGGAACGGCACCGCCGGCGCGTTCGCGCCGGACGTGCTGGCGCGCCTCGGCGTGGAGGTGGTCCCGCTCGACACCGAGCTCGACTTCACCTTCCCGAAATACAACCCGAATCCGGAAGACCTGGAGATGCTCCACGCCATCCGCGACGCGGTGCTGGAGCACAAGGCCGATGTCGGCTTCGGCTTCGACGGCGACGGGGACCGCTGCGGCGTCATCGACGAGAAGGGCCAGGAGATCTACGCCGACGTGGTCGGCGTGATGCTCGCCCGCGACCTCTCCAAGCTGCATCCGAACGCGACCTTCGTGGCCGACGTGAAGTCGACCGGCCTCTATCAGACCGATCCGGTGCTGAAGGAGAACGGCGCCCACATCGACTACTGGAAGACGGGCCACTCGCACATCAAGCGCCGCGTCACCGAGCTGAAGGCGATCGCCGGCTTCGAGAAGTCCGGCCACTTCTTCTTCAATCCGCCGGTCGGGCGCGGCTACGACGACGGCCTGATCTCGGCCATCGCCATCATGGAAATGCTCGACCGCAATCCGTCGAAGTCCATGTCGGACCTGCGCGGCGAGCTTCAGAAGACCTGGCAGACGCCGACCATGTCGCCGCACTGCGACGACGAAACCAAGTACGGCGTCGTCGACAAGGTGGTGAAGCGCTTCAAGGACATGAAGGCGGCGGGCGAGACCGTTGCCGGGCACGGGATCGAGGACCTGATCACCGTCAACGGCGTCCGCGTCGTCTCCGACGACGGCACCTGGGGCCTGGTCCGCGCGTCCTCCAACAAGCCGGAACTCGTGGTCGTCATCGAGAGCCCGGTGTCGGAAGCGCGGATGCGCGAGATGTTCAAGGCCGTCGACGGCGTGCTGCGGGAAAACCCGGAAGTCGGCGCCTACAACCAGACGATCTGAACCGGCATTGAGGCAGTGCCGGCAGATGCCCGGCGCTGCCTGACGGATCTGGCGGGGGAGGCGCGGGGCCGCGCCGCTCGGGGTGTGCCCGCCGAAGGTGTCAGCCGGTTGGCCGGCTGGCGATCAGGTAGCGGTAGGCGAAGTCGGCGACGATCACGCCGTCCTGATTGCGGATGCGGCAGTTGAGGCGCGCGAAGCCGCGGCCGGGCTTCGAGGCCGAGCGCTTGAGATCGCTCCACCAGGCGTCGATGGTCAGCCGGTCGCCGGCCATCACCGGGTTCGAGAACGACACGGAATCGAGCCCCAGTCCCGACACCACCACCAGACCCTTCTGACCGTCCACCACCAGCCGCGTGCAGGCCGCGAGCGTGTGGATGCCCGAGGCCACGAGGCCGCCGAAGATCGAGGCCTTCGCCGCGTCGGGATCGATGTGGAAGGGCTGCGGATCGTAGGCGGTGCCGAAGGCGATGATGTCGGCCTCGCTCAGCGTGACCGAAAGCGACGGCAGGTGCTCGCCTTCTTCGAGGTCCTCGAAGTAGCGCCGGGCGGCGTGCTCACGATCTGCCGCGTCGTCCAAGCGCGTGGACGCTTCGCCTGCCGCCATCTGGAACTCCCTGAACGCATTGTCGCCCGCGACCGGAAACGGCGGGTGGTTCATCAAGTCGTAGCATTACCGGCAAAAGGCGATCCACTCTTTCGTCGGATGGGCCGGCAAGACGCGGGGATCGTTGGCCTTTCCGGACTGTCCCGTCCGATCGGACGGCGCCGGCGGCGCGGTTCCCCACAAACGATGCGGCCCCGCGCCCGGTTCGTCGGGCAGCGGGGCCGCAATGCTTACGGAGACATCCCGAACGACGAAAAGCGCGGCTCTCGGGGAGCCGCGCCTTTCAGTCGCGTCTTAGGAGCGGGCCGTCAGCCAGTGCCAGGCACCACGGGTGGTGCTGACGATGCGGCTGGGGCTCCGGGGCTCATCGTGCTTCTGCGACCGGACATAGAGAGCGCGGCCGAGGACGAGTTCATTCAACATGGTGGCCTCCGTTTATTGTCTGTTGTGCCTGAGCACTAATATGCACCTTGTGCGCCCGATTTCAAGAAAAAAGTGCAACGGGTGCGTTTCTGAGGCGCGCGCGGCGGGATTCCTGAGAAAATACAGGCAATGAGTGCATCTTCGCCCTCCGGGAGAGCCGAGAAGCCGCTCCCATTCAAGGCTGTATCGGCCGCCGGGCTTGCACCGGGCTCACCCCCCGTTGAACCGCGGTTCGTCTGGCTCCCCGATAATTCGCCGCAATTCACTTAGAAGAAATTAACCCTGCAGCCTGATTCGCCGGGTCCGGATGCAGTCTCGGGGGTCGGGTTAACGCTTGCGCAAGGGGCCGATCCCCATGGTCCTGCTTGTGAGGCAGTCGTCACGAGTGAGCCAGAAGAGATCGGCGTGGCGGAATACAAGCGAACAAGCGGGAGTAGGGTCATGCGGACCCAAGTCAAACAGTTGAACCCGATGGGACGGGTTGGAAGTTCCGGAGAGCTTGGGCTCGTCGCGGCACTTCTGGCTTCGGCCATCGCCGTCGCGCTGATGGCGGTCGGCGGTCCGATCGTGGGTCTGGTGGGCTGGATATTCGGGGCGGGAATCTGACCGCTCCGTGAGAATTGACGGCGGCGGGCCTTCCGCCGCCGGTTGCGAAAGGGCTCTCCCTTTCGGTCGTCCGACAAGCTGCTAAAAGGACTCCGGATGACCTGCCGCCCGCACCGGGCGCGCCAGGTGCCCGGATCGCCAGGGAGTGCAGAAGTTGGACGCGTGTCTCGTCGAGACCTCGGCTGAAGCCGGGGCTATTCCCATCTACGCCGCCACCGCCGCCAATGCCGACAGCATCGTCGAGGGCCTTGCCCCGCCGATGAAGGACTGGGCGCGCGCCAACGGCTTTGCCGGCAAGGCCGCCAGCGTGCTGGCGCTTCCCGGCCCGGACGGGGGAATCGGCGCGGCCCTTCTGGGCCTCGGGGCCGGCGAGGCGGATCCGTTCGCCGCCGCGGCCCTCCACAAGCTTCCCGCCGGGACCTACCGCCTCGAGAGCGGCTTCGACGATCCGGCCCAGGCCGTGCTCGGCTTCGCGCTGTCGGCCTATCGCTACGAGCGCTATGTCGCCTCGAAGGAGAAGCCCGTCCGCCTCGTCGTGCCCGCGTCGGTTGATGGGGCCGATGTCGACCGCATGGTCGCCGCCGCGCGGCTGACCCGCGACCTGGTCAACGCGCCCGCCAACGAGCTCGGACCGGCCGAGGTCGCCGCGGCGGTGCGCCGGGTCGGCGAACGCTACGGCGCTACCGTGACCGTCATCGAGGGCAAGGCGCTGGAGGAGGGCTTCCCGCTGATCCACGCGGTGGGTGCCGCGAGCCCGCGCGCGCCGCGCCTGGTCGACCTCAAGTGGGGGCCGGAGGACGCGCCGAAGGTGACGCTGGTGGGCAAGGGCGTGGTGTTCGACACCGGCGGGCTCGACATCAAGCCTGCGAGCGCCATGCTGCTCATGAAGAAGGACATGGGCGGCGCGGCGCATGCCCTCGGCCTTGCCCAGATGATTATGGATGCCGCGCTGCCGGTCCGGCTGCGGCTGCTGATCCCGACGGTGGAGAACGCCATTTCCGGCAACGCCTTCCGTCCGGGCGACGTGTTCAAGAGCCGCAAGGGCCTCTCCGTCGAGATCGGCAACACCGACGCCGAGGGCCGCCTGATCCTCGCCGATGCGCTGGCGCTCGCCGACGAGGAGGCGCCGGAGCTGATGATCGACTTCGCCACGCTGACCGGCGCCGCTCGCGTCGCGCTCGGGCCGGAGCTGCCGGCGCTGTTCACCGCCGACGACGCGCTGGCGGAGGCGATCGCCCGCCACGGCGCGGCGGTCAACGATCCGAGCTGGCGGCTGCCGCTGTGGCCCGGCTACCGGTCGTGGCTGAAGTCGGACATCGCCGACATCAACCACATCACCACCCAGCCGCTCGCCGGCGCGATCACCGCCGCGCTGTTCCTGGAGCGCTTCGTGGAGAAGGCCGGCTCCTGGGCCCACCTCGACATCTACGCCTGGTCCCAGAGCGACCGGCCCGGCCATCCGAAGGGGGCGGCGGCCCAGGTCATCCGGGCGCTCTATGCGCTTCTCAAGGAGCGGGCCGGAGCCACCCGATGAGCACCGAAACCCTGGACCGCCGCCTGAACGCCACCCGCCCGGACCTCGCCGACGCCCGCCTTCGGGACCAGGTGAGCGCCGAGCGGTTCGTGGACGGCACGCTGCGCCGGGTAAGCGCGGCGATCGCCCCGATGCGGCGCGAACCACGCGCCGACGGACCTCTCGACACCGAGGCGCTGGCGGGCGACCTGGTGCGCGTCTTCGAGGAGACCGCCGAGGGCTGGGCCTGGTGCCAGCGGGAGGAGGACGGCTACGTCGGCTACATGCCGGTGGAGGATCTGGGGGACCCCGATCCCGCGCCGACCCATCGGGTCACCGTCCCGTCGACCTTCCTGTTCCCGGGGCCGGACCTGAAGCTGCCGCCGCGCGCGACGCTGCCGATGGGCGCGTCGGTCGCGGTCGGCGGCCCCGAGATCCGCGGCGGCCTGACCTACGCCAAGCTCGCCACCGGCGGGGCGGTCGTCGCCAAGCACCTGGCGCCGCTCGGCGAGACCGCGCCCGACTGGGTCGCGGTCGCCGAAACCTTCCTCGGAACGCCCTATCTCTGGGGCGGCACGACGCGGGCCGGCATCGACTGTTCGGGGCTGATGCAGATCGCCTGCCGGATGGCGGGCATCGCCGCGCCCCGGGATTCCGACATGCAGGAGGCCGGGCTCGGCACGGCCGTGGAGGACAAGGGGCTGGCGCGTGGCGACCTTCTGTTCTGGCCCGGCCACGTCGGCGTCATGATCGACGGCGGCCAGCTGCTGCACGCCAACGGCTTCCACATGATGACGGTCATCGAGCCGGTGGACGAGGCGCGTGAGCGCATCGCCACCAGCGTGGGCCCGGTCCGCACCGTCCGGCGCATCCTGCCGGCTTCCTAGCTCGCAGGGGGCTGCAGGCGCCGACGTTTGGCGTTCCGCTCAGTAGCCCCGGACGCGGTCGACGACGTTCTGGAGCGGCTCGCCGCGCTCGAACGCCGCGATCTGGGCCCGGACGCCCCGGCAGATGGCGGCCGGATTGCTCTCGGCTGCGACGTGCGGGGTGATCACCACGTCCGGACGGTCCCAGAGCGGGCTCGTCGCCGGGAGCGGTTCGGTCTCGAACACATCGAGGGAGGCGCCCTTCAGGGTGCCGTCCTCCAGCGCCGCCAGGATGTCGGTCTCGACCTGCAGGCCGCCCCGCCCGGCGTTGATCAGCACCGGTCCGCCGAGCGCGCCGTCGCGGGCGAGCCGGGCAAACAGCGCGGCGTCGAGAAGGCCGCGCGTTTCCGGCGTCAGCGGCAGCAGCACAACCAGGATGTCGGTGCGCGCCAGGAAGCCGTCGAGCGCCGCGGCGCCGGAGACGACCTCGATCCCCTCGACGCTCTTCGCCGAGCGATTCCAGCCGGTGACCTGGTAGCCGAGCCGCTGCAGCACGGCGGCGGCGTCGGAGCCGAGCACCCCCATGCCCATCACGCCGACCCGGAGCTCGGTCGCCGCCGGGAAGTTCTCCGACCGCCATTCGTGCGCCCGTTGACGCGCCTGGAAGCGCAGCGCGCCGCGATGGTGGGTCAGCACCTGCAGCACCACCCATTCCGTCATCCGCCCCGTCATGTCGGGATCGACGGCGCGCACGATCGGCCGGTCGGGCAGCGAGCTGTCGGCCAGCAGCGCGTCGACGCCGGCGCCGAGGTTGAAGATGACGTCGAGATTGGGAAGCCCGGCCAGCAGGTCGCGTGGCGGCTGCCAGACGACCGCGTACCGGATGTCCGCCGGGTCGTAGGGGTCGGTGCCGTGAACGACGACCCGGCGACCGTCCGCGACGGCTTCCAGGTGGCGGCGCCACGGTTCGGGCGTGAAGCCCCGGGCTGCGAAGAGAATGCTCATGGCGATCAGGTGCCCGAGCCGGGCGCCGAGATCAAGCGCGCGTACGGAGGAGTGGCCGCCGGTCAGGCCTCGCCGGCCATCGGCATGGGGGAGGCGGGCCGGCCGGCGGCGTCCGGCTCGATGTCCAGCGCCTCGATCCGGCCGCCGCGCTTGGCCACCTTCTCCGCGGAGATGACGATCTGCTCGACGTCCCGCTGGGCCTGGCCGAAGTGCTGCTGCAGCTTCATCACCCGCTCGGTCATGCGGTCCACGTCGTCCATCAGGTGGCCGACCTCGGCACGGATCACGTGCGCCTCCTCGCGGATGCGGGCGTCGCGGATGACGGTGACAACCACCTGGATCGCAAGCTGCAGCAGCGTCGGCGACAGGATCACCACCCGGGCCCGGTAGGCGCGCTGGATGACGTCGGGAAAGCGGTCGTGGATCTGGCCGAACAGCGATTCCGACGGCACGAACACGAAGGCGATGTCCTGGGTTTCGCCCGGCACCAGATACTTCTTCCGCACGTCGTCGATGTGCTTGATGAGGTCGCGGCGCGCGCCCTGCTGGGCTTCCTTCAGGGCGGCATCGGTGTCGGCCGCCTCGATCCGCGCGAACGCCTCGAGCGGAAACTTCGCGTCGATGCACAGCACCGGCGCGCCGTTCGGCAGCCGGATCGTGCAGTCGGGGCGCACCCCGGTCGACAGCGTCGGCTGGAACGAGAAGGCGCCCTCCGGCAGTCCGTCGCGGATGATCGCCTCCATCCGCGCCTGGCCGAAGGCGCCGCGGCTCTGCTTGTCGGCGAAGATCCGCTCCAGCTGCGATACCTGGTCGGAAAGCCCCGACATGGTGCGCTGGGCGCGGTCGATGACGGCCAGCCGTTCGTGCAGCTGGCGCAGCGTCTCGTGGGTCGCGTTCGACGACTGCGACATCGAGGTGCCGAGCCGGTGGCCCATGCCGTCGAGGCGCTCCGACACGGCCCGCGTCAGCTCCGACTGGCGGCTGCCGAACACTTCCGCCACGGTCTGCAGCCGGCCCGACGTTTCCGCCTGCATGCGGACGATCTGGGCCATCTGGGCTTCCATCGCGCGTGCCGCCTCGGTGTCGCCGGAGCCCCCCTTGCGGGCGGAAAGGCGGAGGACCGCGACCAGCAGGATGACGATCACCACCGCCGCGGCGCCCAGCAGCGCCTCGGTCTGGGTCACCGCGTGGCCTTGAAACACGAAGATCGGATCCGACATTCCCGGAGGATAGCTGATTCGCGGTTTGTTCCGCCGATGCTTGCCCGGGGCGTGCAGGCAGTCGGGGAATGCGGCCGTGCGAGCCGCCGATCCGTTGACCGAAAGCGTTGCAGACAATAAATCGGCATGATGTCCAAACGATCGATCCTTCTGATACCGGACCCCACCCTCCGCAAGGTCGCCGCTCCGGTCGGCGCGGTGGATGACGGCGTGCGCGCCCTCATCGACGACATGCTGGAGACCATGTACGCCGCGCCGGGCATCGGCCTGGCGGCGCCGCAGATCGGCGTGCTCGACCGCGTCATCGTCTGCGACGTGGGGGGCGAAGACGACGAGGAGGAGCGGCGGCCGATGGCGCTGGTCAACCCGGAGATCGTCTGGAGCTCCGATGAGCTGCGCGTTCATCAGGAAGGCTGCCTCTCGATCCCGGAATACTACGAGGACGTGGAGCGGCCGGCCGAGGTCGCCGTGCGCTTCCTCGATCGCAACGGCGATCCTCGGGAGATTAAGGCGGGCGGTATCCTCGCCACCTGTCTCCAGCACGAGATCGACCACCTGAACGGCGTTCTGTTCATCGACTATCTGTCGCGCCTGAAGCGTGACCGGGTGACCAAGAAGTTCGTCAAGCAGGCCCGCCAGGCCGCCACCGAGAAAGCCTGATCCTTGCCGCCGCGCCCCGCGGCGGCGGTCACAGCACGGGATATCCGATGCCGCTCAGGCTCGTCTTCATGGGCACGCCCGATTTCGCCGTGCCGGCGCTCACCGAGATCGTCGGCCAGGGCCACGACGTGGCTGCGGTCTACACCCGCGCGCCGGCCCGCGCCGGCCGGGGCATGGAGGCGCGCAAGTCGCCGGTGCACGAGACGGCCGAGCGCTTCGGCCTGCCGGTGCTCACGCCCTCGACCCTGAAGGGCGAGGAAGCGGCGGCGGCGTTCGCGAGCCACGGCGCCGACGCGGCGATCGTGATCGCCTACGGGATGATCCTGCCGCGCTCGATCCTGGAGATCCCCGAAGCCGGCTGCTTCAACGTCCACGCCTCGATCCTGCCGCGCTGGCGCGGTGCGGCCCCCATCCAGCGCGCGATCATGGCCGGCGACAGGGAGACCGGCGTTGCCGTCATGCGGATGGAAGCCGGCCTCGACACCGGCCCGGTCTGCATGATCGAGAAGGTGGCGATCGGCGACGACATGACGGCTTCCGACCTGCACGACGTGCTGGCCCGCCTGGGCGCGGACCTGATGGTGCGCGCGCTGGGCGCCATCGAGCGCGGGACGCTCGACGCGGTGCCCCAGAGCGAGGAGGGCGTCACCTACGCCGACAAGATCGCCAAGGAAGAAGCCCGCATCCACTGGTCGCGACCGGCGTCCGAGGTCCACAATCACATCCGCGGCCTGTCGCCGTTTCCAGGGGCGTGGTGCGAGGTCGACGTGGGCGGAAAGACCGAGCGCATGAAGGTCCTGCGCAGCCGCCGCGAGGAGGGGACCGGTGCCCCCGGATCGGTGCTCGATGCCGAAGGGCTGGTGGCCTGCGGCGAGGGCGCGGTGCGGCTGGTGCAGGTGCAGCGTGCCGGCAAGGCGCCGATGGCCGCCGACGAGGTCTTCCGCGGCCTGCGGCTGGCGCCCGGGGCCGCGCTTCTCTGAGCAATTTCGGGGCGCAGGAAAGCGCCCTTTCGGTTGTCCGTCCGACACCGGATCGCAAGAATGGCCGGCCATGCCACTCTAGGCTGATTGCCCGGGAGTGGCGTCATGCGCCGGTCGCCCGCAGTTGAAAGCACGTGTCGGATGCCCCGCTACAAGCTGACCATCGAATATGACGGCGGCCCCTTCGTTGGCTGGCAGCGCCAGGCCGAGGGGCTCTCCGTTCAGGGCCGGCTGGAGGAGGCGATAAGCGCGTTCGCTAGCGAAACCGTCACCATCGGCGGGGCGGGCCGCACGGATTCTGGCGTCCATGCCCTCGGCCAGGTCGCCCACGTGGACCTCGCGAAGGAATGGCCCGGCGACACCGTCCGCGACGCCACCAACGCGCACCTGCGTCCGGATCCGGTTGCGGTGGTCGCGGCCGAGCGGGTGGCCGACGACTTCGATGCCCGCTTCTCGGCGACGGCCCGGCACTATCTCTACCGCATCGTCAACCGCCGGGCGCCGCTCACCGTGGATGCCGGGCTTGCCTGGCAGGTGTCGGCTCCCCTCGACGCCGAGGCCATGCACGCTGGCGCCCAGCGCCTCCTCGGCCATCACGACTTCACCACCTTCCGCTCCACCCACTGCCAGTCGGCCAGCCCGGTCAAGACTCTGGACCGGCTCGACGTCATGCGGGCCGCCGACGAGATCACCGTGATGGCGTCGGCCCGGTCGTTCCTGCACAACCAGGTGCGGTCGCTGGTGGGCTCGCTGGTTCAGGTGGGGACGGGCAAATGGCGGCCGGCCGACCTGGAAGCCGCGCTCAAGGCCGCCGACCGCACCCGCTGCGGCCCCGTCGCGCCGCCCGACGGGCTGTATCTGATGCGCGTGGATTATTGAGGGCTTCGTCGCGCGCGCCGCGGCGCTTGCTTCCGGCTCCGCGCTGAGAGCGGTGGGTGGAGACGGCCAGGCGGGCGGCCGGAACAGCTCGGCTTGGCCGGACTACTCCCGGTCGTAGTCGCCGAGCATGTGGCCGTTCATGCCGCAATAGTCCTGCTCGATCGCCCGGTTCGCCTCGGTGTCGTCGACGGTCGCAATGTCCTTGGCGAAGGTCACGGTCATATTCTCGTCGCCGACGGAAAAACGGTGCGCGCCGATCGGCTTCGCGACGCCCGAGTACGTACACACCCAGCGCACGTTGCCGCCCGAAACCGCCACGATGCGCAGCTTGGGGCCCAGGTCGCGCACGAAGAGCGCAACGTCGCCCATCGCGTAGTCGCCGTCCTCGGGGCTCGAGCGACCCTCGATCTCGGCGATCCGGGACCGGTAGGCCGACGCCATGCACGCCGCGTCCGCGCAGGCATCGCGCGTCTTGATCCAGTCGCGCTGGCTCTTCTTGAGGAGCGCAACCAGCGCGTCGTCGAAGTCGATGCGGCCCATCAGGTCGCGATAGGCGGTGCCGAGGTCGCCGTCGAGCCCGGAGAGGGTGGCATCACCGCAGATCGTCTTTTCCGTGCGGCTAGCGGCCTTGGCGCAGTCGAAGCTCGCGGCCTGGACCGCGGCAGGCATCGTCGCCATCAGGGCGGCGGCGAGCAATCCGATGCGAAACAAGTGACCCATCTGGGGTGTTTCCCGTTCATTGGACCGTGCCGGTCCCGGGCCGGCGGTCCTTGTCACAACCTGGAAAGCATCCTATCCGGTCGGTGAAGCGGCGGGCTATGTCATATGCTGCCCGCGCACCCCGTGGGGGGCTCATTTTCTGCAGGAGGAACGGCACCTCGATGTCCGGCTACGAGAAACCTGCGCTCTACGATCTGGTGCGCACCATCCCCGACTATCCGAAGCCCGGGATCCAGTTCCGCGACATCACCACGCTGATCGCCGATCCGATCGGACTGCGGACCGCCGTGGACGGGCTGCTCTGGCCCTATCTGCGCGAGCCGGTGGACATCGTCGTGGGGATCGAGGCGCGGGGCTTCATCCTCGGCGGCGCGGTGGCCCACGAACTCGGTCGCGGCTTCGTGCCGATCCGCAAGAAGGGCAAGCTGCCTGGCAAGACGATCGGTCAGGACTACACGTTGGAATACGGCGTCGACACCATCGAGATCCATGCCGACGCGATCGCACCCGGACAGCGGGTGCTGGTCATCGACGACCTGATCGCCACTGGTGGCACGGCCGACGCGGCGATCGAGCTGTTACGGCGCTCCGGCGCGGAGATCGTCGGCGCGGCCTTCGTCATCGACCTGCCGGCGCTCGGCGGCTCGCAGAAGCTCCGCGAGAAGGGGCTCGTCGTCCACACGCTGATGTCGTTCGAGGGAGACTGAGGGAGGCGGCCCACCCGCCGGACCCCGCCCCGAAAATGGGGCGGCCGGCACGGCCCCCCAGCCTCATGTGCCGGCCGCCGGCCCCGCCGCGTCACTGACACCGACTGGAGCCGGTATCGGTCGCGCGGGACACGGTGCGCCTGCGGCCCGATCCGCCAGCCGAGTGGCTGTCAGCGGGAGCCCGCAGGGCGGCGCGACCTTAGCCGCCAACCGTTGACGAAAGCACCCCCGGAAACCCGCAGAGCGCCCGCGCCGTCGGTGCCTCACGTGGCGAGGTGGTGCAGCACGATGCCCGACGTCGTTGCCACATTCAGCGAATCGAAGCGTTCGGACATCGGGATGCGCACGGTGGTCATGCGGCCGAGCACGTCGGCCGGCAGCCCGGGGCCTTCCGCACCGAGGAACACCGCCGCCCTCGCCGGCGCGGGCAGGGCGGACAGCGTCCTATCGCCGGCGGGTGTGAGCGCCAGCGGCTCGATGTCGGCGTTCCGCAGCCCGTCGAGCAGTTCCGACGTGTCGGCGAAGCGGGCGAACGGCACCATCAGGCTGCCACCGACGGAGACGCGGATGGCCTTGCGGTAGAACGGATCGCAAGAGGTGGGGTCGAGCAGCACGGCATCGGCACCGAAGGCAGCCGCGTTGCGGAAGATGCCGCCGACGTTGTCGTGGTTGGCCAGCCCGACCAGCACCGCGATCCGTGCCTTCTGTCCGGCCAGCGGCAGCAACGCGCGCCAGTCGGGAAGGGGACCCCGGTGGCCGTGGGCCAGCATCCCCCGATGCAGCGGAAAGCCGGCGACGGCGTCCATCACGGTCCGGTTCGCTGTGTAGACCGGAAAGTCGGGGGCGGTGCCGGCAAGCAGCCGCCGCGCCGCGTCTATCCGGTTTTCGGCGACGAGCATCGAGCGGGGGCGGTAGGGCGAGCGCTTGAGGAGGACATCCAGCACAACCGCGCCTTCGGCTATGAAGCTCTCCTCGCGGCCGACGAGATCTCGCTCGCGGATGTCGCGATAGGCCGCGATCCGCGGATCCTCCGGATCCTCGATCCGGAGGAAGTCCGGAAAGGAGTCGGCCCCTGCCGCCACGTCGGTCATCACCGCGCCGTTTCGAGCTCTTCCTTCAGGATCTCGAGCTCCAGCCAGCGCTCCTCGGCGGCGTTGCGATCCGCCGCCTTGGCAGCCAGCTCGTCGGTCGCCTTCTGGAAGGCGTCCGGGTTCTTGGTGAACAGCGCGGGATCGGCGAGCTTCGCCTGCAGGGCCGCCATCTCGGCATCCAGCGCGTCGATCTTGCCCGGCAGCGTTTCCAGGTCGTGCTTGTCGCGGAAAGAGAGCTTGCCGCGCTTTTCGGCGCGCGCGCCCTTGCCCTTGTCGGCGCCCCCGCGCTTCGAGCTGCCCGTCGTCTCGTCTGAGGCCTCGCCCGAGCGTGCGCCGCGCTGGGACAGCATGTCGGTGTAGCCGCCCGCATACTCGACCCATTTGCCGTCGCCTTCGGAGGCCAGCACCGAGGTCACAGTGCGGTCGAGGAAGTCGCGGTCATGGCTGACCAGCAGCACGGTGCCGGAATAGTCGGCGATCAGCTCCGCCAGCAGGTCGAGGGTTTCCAGGTCCAGATCGTTGGTCGGCTCGTCGAGGATCATGACGTTGGACGGCCGGGCGAAGGCGAGCGCCAGCATCAGGCGGCCCCGCTCGCCGCCGGAGAGCGCCGAAACCGGCGAGCGCGCCTGCTCGGGGAGGAACAGGAAGTCCTTCAGGTAGCCGGCGACATGGCGGGGCGTGCCGCCCACCATGATGGTGTCGCTGGAGCCGCCGGTCAGCGTCTTCCACAGGGTCTCGGTGGGATCGAGGGCCGCCCGGCGCTGGTCGAGCGAGACGAGCTCGATCTGGGTGCCGATGCGCACCTCTCCCTCGTCGGGGGCGAGGTTGCCGGTGAGCAGGTTGATCAGCGTGGTCTTGCCGGCGCCGTTGGGGCCGACGATGCCGAGCCGGTCGCCGCGATTGATCTTGATGGTGAGGTCGCTGACGATCGGCCGGCCGCCATAGGCCTTGGAGATCCCTTCCGCCGCGACGACACGCTTGCCCGAGGAGCCCGCCTCGCTGGCCGCCATGGTGACGTTGCCGACGGCGCGGCGCAGGTTCTGCCGCTCCTCGCGCATGGAATGCAGCGCGCGCAGGCGGCCCATGTTGCGCTTGCGCCGGGCGGTCACGCCGTAGCGCAGCCATTCGTTTTCCTGGGCGATCCGCTGGTCCAGGCGGGAGCGTTCCTTCTCCTCCGCCGCGATCACCTCGTCGCGCCAGTCCTCGAAGTGCGCGAAGCCTCGATCGAGATGGCGGGTGGTGCCGCGGTCGAGCCAGGTGGTCGAGCCGGACAGCGCTTCCAGAAACCGCCGGTCATGGCTGATCAGCACCAGCGCGCCGCGGCGCGCCTTCAGGGTGGCCTCCAGCCATTCGATGGCAGGAAGGTCCAGATGGTTGGTGGGCTCGTCGAGGAGCAGCACGTCGGGTTCCGGCGCCAGCGCGCGGGCGAGCGCGGCCCGGCGCGCCTCGCCGCCGGACAGCCGGCCGGGCTCCTCGTCACCGGTCAGGCCGAGCGCCTCCAGCAGGATCTGGCCGGAATGGCTCGCATCGCCGGGCGCCAGGCCGTCGTCGACGTAGTCGCGCACGGTGGCGAACCCGCTGAGGTCGGGCTCCTGGACGAGGTAGCGGATGGTGGCGCCCGGCTGCACGAAGCGCCGGCCGGAATCGGCTTCGACGATGCCTGCCGCGATCTTCAGGAGCGTCGACTTGCCCGAGCCGTTTCGGCCGACCAGGCACAGCCGCTCCTGTGGCCCGAGCGTCATTTCGGCGCCGTCGAGCAGGGTCGTGCGACCGAAGGTCAGGTGGATGTCCTGAAGCGTCAGGATCGGAGGCTGGGCCATAAATCGGAAACTCGGGATCTGACGGCGTGGTTCGGACGGCAGAGATAAACGCCGGGCAGGCCGGAAACAACGGGGCGTGGCGAAATGAGACGGTTCGCTCGTCGCGATCGAACGTTTCAGCCACGCGCCATCTTCGTCCGGGTTAACCGGCCATTAACCATGTTGGCGCGACCCTGTCAGTCGAGTTGAGCCGGATCCCGGGTCGGCACCGGGGTACAACTGGAGGGACGGGGCATGACGGTCTACGCGGTCTACTACGGATCGAACGCGGCGCGATCGAGCGCCTTCGACGCCGAGCTCGGCGAGCGCTTCGGCGACACCTACCGGGTCAGCGACGACTTCTGGCTCATCGACACCGCGCGCGAATCCGACACCATCTACGGCAGCCTGCGCGCCTCGGTCGGCCAGGGCGACCGGCTGTTCATCGCCGAGATCACCCGCGATTTCTTCCCCTGGCTGTCCCAGAGCGCGCTCGGCTGGCTGTTCTCGCCCCAGCGGTCCTGGAAGGGGCGCTACGTGGCGCGCGACGTCGCCGAACGGATCTACGCCGCCGCAGCCTGAGCGCGTCGGCCCACGCCCCATCTGACGGTCTTCGAACGGCCCCGGCGGATCCCGTCGGGGCCGTTCTGCGTTCGGGCGCGACGCAGGCCGGAGGAGGGGGTAAGTTTCCGCACCAACAAGCAGAACAAGGGAGGAGCAAGCATGGCCGGACTGGTGATGAGCCTGATCGAGACCACGCTCGACGACGCGGGCGGCGAAGCGGTACTGCCCGCCGTCGCGCACCGCATGATCTACGTTGCCTCGGGGGAGGTCACCGCCACAGATCGTCGCGACATCCGCCGCCTGGGCGAGAATGCGGGTGCCTATGCGCAGGGTGAGCTGACGCTGCGCGCCGAGGCGCCGTCGCGGGTCTGGTCCTGGCAGTTGTCGCCGCAGGCGGCCGATCCTTCCGCGCTTGCCGGCTCCCATCTGAAGCTCGAGCGTCCGCTGGACGACATCGCGGTGCCTGGGCGCTACGTCATGCGCCTCGACCGCGTCGACTTCCCGCCGGGCGCGGTGGCCCACACCCATGTCCATCCCGGCCCGGGCATCCGCGTCGTGAAGAGCGGCGAGATCGAGATCCGCCAGACCGGCGAGAGCCACCGCTACGGGGCCGACGAGGCCTGGTTCGAGCGCGGGCCCGATCCCGTCCTTGCTCCGACGACCGAGCGCGAGCCGACCACCTTCATCCGCTGCATGGTGCTGCCGACCGACTGCCGGGGGCGCAACACCATCACCTACGTCGATCCGGCCGATGCGGACCGCCCCAAGCTGCAGCGCTACTTCCGCTTCATCGACACGCTGATCGAAGTGTGAGCAAGCCCGGAGCGCGCGGCTCTCCGGGTTCGGCGATCTACGCCAGGTAGCCGATGATGATGCTCGATTCCACCAGCACCCGGCCGCCGCGCACCAGGTCCAGCTCGACCGAGGTCCACGGCAGGCCCGTCTCGTGCATCACGAGACGGGCCTTGATGGAACGGACCGACGTCCCCGCGTGAGAGAGCGTCAGCATGGCGGTCTCCGGGTGTCTTGCGGAGCGACGGGTCCGAAGATCAGAAGTCGACGCGATCTCCGCCCTTCAGCGCCAGCATCTCGCGGGCCTCGTCGGGCGTCGCGATTTCGTGGCCGAGGTCCTCGATGATGCGGCGGATCTTGGTGACCTGCTCGGCGTTGGAGGCGGCCATCTGGCCGCGCCCGAGGAACAGCGAGTCCTCCAGTCCGACCCTGACGTTGCCGCCGAGCTGCACGGCGGTGGTCGCGAGCGGCATCTGCGCCGCACCCGCGCCCAGCACCGACCATTGGTAGTTGTCGCCGAACAGCCGGTCGGCGGTGCGCTTCATGAACACCAGATTGTCCACCTCCGCACCGATGCCGCCGAGGATGCCGAGCACGAACTGCAGGAAGATCGGCGCCTGGAACAGGCCCGTGTCCATGCCGAATTTCAGATTGTAGAGGTGGCCGACGTCGTAGCACTCGTGCTCGAACTTGATGCCTTTCGGTCCGAGCGTGTTCGCCACCTGGGCAATGTCGCGGAAGGTGTTGCGGAAGATGTAGGTGTCGGATTCGGCGACGTAGTCCTTCTCCCAGTCGAACTTCCAGCTGTCGTAGCGCTTGGCCAGCGGATGGAAGGAGAAGTTGATCGAGCCCATGTTGAGCGAGCACATCTCCGGCGAGAAGCGGTTGGCCGGCGCGATTCGCTCCTCGATGGTGGTCTTCAGGCTGCCGCCGGTAGAGATGTTGATGACCGCGTCGGTGGACTGCTTGATCACCGGCAGGAAGCGCTCGAAGTCCTCGGTGCTGATGGAGACGGCGCCGTTCGCCGGGTTTCGGGCGTGCAGGTGCAGGATCGCCGCGCCGGCCTCGGCGGCGTCGATCGCCTGCCGCGCGATGTCCTCGGCGGTGTAGGGCAAGGCATCCGACATGGTCGGCGTGTGGATCGCGCCGGTGATGGCGCAGGTGATGATCGTCTTCGGACGCCCGCGGGCCATGAAAGTCTCCTGGGTTAGGATTGTCGGGTGATGACGCGGCGCCGGAGCGGGAAGATCTCCAGGCCGAAGCGGTCGGCGAGATAGCCCCACACGCCGCGCCGCGCGAACAGCATGATGAGAATGGCGAGAGCGCCGAGAGCAATCAGGTAGACCGCACCATAGTCGGCGAGCGTCTCGCGCAAAACGAAGAAGATGAGCGTGCCGACGATCGGCCCCTCGATGCGGCCGACGCCGCCGATGACCGCGATGAAGATGACGAACGCCGTCCAGTCGTTCACCGAGAACGCCGCCTCCGGCGAGATGCGCAGCTTGGTGAGGAAGACCAGCGCGCCGATCATCGCGGCCCCGGCGGCGGCCACCACGTAGACCAGCAGCTTCACCCGCCCGATGCGCACGCCGAGGCTGGCCGAGGCCCGTTCGCTGTCGCGGATCGCGGTCAGCGCCAGTCCCAGCCGCGAGCGCAGCAGCAGGTAGATCAGACCCACGATCGCGGTGACGAGCGCCAGCGCCGCCCAGTAGGTGACGGCCTCGCGCGCGTCGCGGCCGTCGGCGATGGAGCGCACCACGTCCACCGGCAGCGACGATCCCGATCCGCCGCCCAGCGCGGAGATCTGGGCGAATCCGAGCCGGGCCACCTCGGCCAGCACCCAGGACCCGATGGCGAAGTAGGCGCCGCGCAGCCGGAACAGCAGGAAGGCCGCCGGCACCGCGGCGATCGCCGCGACCACGCCGGCAAGCGGGATCGCCAGCAGCGGATTGACGCCGACGAAGATCGCCAGCGCGAACAGGACGTAGCCGCCGAGGCCGACGAAGGCATGCTGGCCCACCGACACCAGCCCCGCATAGCCGGCCAGCAGGTTCCAAAGGCTGGCGAGCCCGATATAGGCGTAGATCTCGATCAGCAGCCGCAGGTCGGCGCGGCCGGCCCACCACGGCGCGGCCGCCAGCGCGGCGAGCGCCAGCAGAAGGACGAGGCCGGCACCCTGGCTGAAGCGGCTGGCGCGCTGGACGGTGATCGCCATGTCAGTCGTCCATCCGCGGCATCAGGCCCTGGGGCCGGAGCGCCAGGATCACGAGGAAGGTGAGATGGCCGGCGAGCAGCTGCCAGCCGGGGTCGATCTGGGCGCCGATCGTCTGGGCGACGCCGAGGATGATGCCGCCGAGCAGCGTGCCCCAGATGTTGCCGAGCCCGCCGATGATCACCGCCTCGAAGCCGTAGATGAGGCGCGCCGGACCACTCGCCGGATCGAAGTTCGCCCGCATCGCCAGGAACACGCCGGCGACCGCCACCACGGCCAGCGACAGGGCCATGGCGCCGGCATAGACCTTGCGGTTGTCGAGCCCCATGACCTGGGCGATCTCGGCGTCGTCGGAGACCGCCCGGAAGGCCCGGCCAAGCGCGGTCCTGTAGAAGACGACCTGCAGCCCACCGACGGCGGCCACGGCGGTCGCGAACATCAGCAGCGGCAGCACGCCCAGCGAGATGTCCGGGGTGAGGTGGATCGAGGCGGTCTCCAGGGCGCCGGCATAGAGCTTCTGGCTGTCCGCCGAGTAGACGGTCAGCAGCACGTTCTGGAGGATGACGGAGAGCCCGAACGTCACCATCAGCGGCGGTAGGATGTCGCGGCCGAGCGTGCGGTTGAGCACGTAGCGCTGCAGGGCGTAGCCGAACGCCGCCATCAGCGGGATGGTGACGACCAGGCTCAGCAGCGGGTGGATCCCCAGCACATCCACCACGCTCAGCGCCAGGAACGCCGCCAGCACGATCAGGTCGCCGTGGGCGATGTTGACGAGGCGCATGACGCCGAAGATCAGGCTCAGCCCCGCCGCGAACAGGCCGTAGAGCCCGCCCAGCATGATGCCCTGGAGAATGGCGTTGGCCCACTCCATCAGGCCGTCTCCAGCCCGAAGTAGGCGGCGTTGATCGCCTCGCGCCCGAGTGCTCCGGGGGCGCCTTCCAGTGCCACGCGGCCTTCCTGCAGGCAGTAGACCCGGTCGGCGACCGCCATGGCTTGGGAGATGTCCTGCTCCACCAGGATGATCGCCGTCTCGGCCTCCCGCACGGCGCCGAGGCTCTGGTAGATGTCCTTGACGATGACCGGCGCGAGGCCCAGCGACGCCTCGTCGATGAGCAGGATGTCGGGGTTGGCCATCAGCGCGCGGCCGATCGCCACCATCTGGCGCTGGCCGCCGGAGAGCTGTTCGGCCGGGTTGGCACGGCGCTCCTTCAGCACCGGAAACAGCGCGGTGACGGTCTCCAGCGTCCACCGCCCGGGGCGGTTCAACCGGCCGCCGATGACCAGATTCTCCTCCACCGACAGCGAGCGGAACAGGCGCCGGCCCTCGGGAACCAGCACGACGCCCTTTGCCGCCATCTCGTAGGCCGGCCGGTCGCCGACCGACTCGCCGCGCAGGTGGATCGCGTCGGCGCGGTTCGGCATCAGGCCCATGATCGACTTCATCAGGGTCGACTTGCCGGCCCCGTTGGCGCCGATGATGGCGACCGTCTCACCGGCGGCGAGTCGGAAATCGACGCCGAACAGCGCCTGGAAGTCGCCGTAGAATGCGTCGAGCGCGTGGGTCTCCAGAAGCTCAGGCATCGGGGTCGGCGCCCATGTAGATCTCCTGCACCGTCTTCGACGCCATCACGGCCCGTGGCTCGCCCTCGCCGACGAGGCGGCCCTGGTCGAGCACGATCAGCCGGTCGACGACCGCCAGCAGCGCGTGCACGACGTGTTCGATCCAGACGATGGAGACGCCCGAGGCGCGGATCTCGCCGATGGCGGCGATCAGCGCCCGGCACTCGCCTTCGGTCAGCCCGCCGGCGATCTCGTCGAGCAGCAGCAGCCGCGGCTTGGCGGCGAGCGCCCGGGCAAGCTCCAGCCGCTTGCGCTCCAGAAGCGTCAGCGATCCGGCGAGCGCGTTGACCTTGGCGTCCAGCCCGGCGAGCACAAGCGCCTCCCAGGCCTGGGTCTCCGGATCGGCGCTGACCGTCTCCGACCCGAAGAAGGCGCCCACCAGCAGGTTTTCGAACACCGTCATGCCCTCGAAGGGCTGCGGCACCTGGAAGGTGCGGACGATGCCTCGTCGGCAGCGCGCCGTCGCCGGCAGCGCGGTCACGTCGCGGCCCTCGAACGACACCCGTCCGGAATCGGCGGGCAGGGCGCCGGCGACCAGGTTGAACATGGTCGTCTTGCCGGCGCCGTTGGGCCCGATCACGCCCAGCGCCTCGCCGTCGGCGACCTCGAACGTGAGGTCTTCCGCGACGACGAGCGCGCCGAAGCGCTTGCATACGCCCTGAACCTCGAGAAGCGCCATGGACCGGTGCCTTCGCCTGCGCGGCCGCCTACGACAGCAGCTTCAGCTTGCCGCCGGTGGGGATCTCCGGCGCGGTCTCGTTCGTGGTGATGACGAGGTCGGCCTTGTCGCCGTCCTTGCGCCACTGGCCGGCGACCAGCGGGGTCTTGGAGACGTTCCGGACCGGCTGGCCGCTCCAGTTCACCGGGCCGACGATGGTGGCGAGGTCGGTGGAGGTGATCGCCTCGAGGATCGCGTCCGGGGAGGTGTCCTCCGACCGCTTCAGGACGTCGAAGGCCACCTCGAACAGCGCGTGCTTGAAGCCGATCGGCTGGGTCCAGGGCCGGCCGGTGCCGTCGGTATAGGCGGCGCAGAGCTCTCCGGCGGTCTGGTTGGTGAGCGAGGAGGAGAACGGATGGTGCGGCGACCACCAGATCTCCGAGGACAGTCCGTCGCCGCGGGCGCCGAGGCTGTCGATCACCGAGGGAAACAGCAGTGCCTTGCCAACGGTCACGACCTTCGGCTGGAAGCCCTGCTGCGCCGCCTGCGACCAGAAGGTCGCGAAGTCAGGCGGGATCATGTTGCCGGTGATGATCTGGCAGTCGGCCTCCTTGAAGGCGGAGATCTGCGCCGTGAAGTCGTCGGAGAGCGGCTGATAGCGGCCCGGATCGGTGAGGGTGTAGCCGGCCTCCTTCAGCGCTGGGGGAAACCCGAACACCGGGTCGGCCCAGGCGTTGCCGTCGGCGTCATTGGGGAACAGCCCGCCGATCCGCTTCTCCACACCCGATCCGTTCCACAGGTCCAGGAAGGCGGCGATCACGTCCTCCAGCCCCCAGAAGAAATGGTAGGTCCAGTCGAAGCCGGTCTTCGGGTCGCCGTTGCGGCCGAAGAAATAGGGCTGCCACGGGCAGTCGGTGGTGATGCAGGGCACCTCGTTGATCTCCGCCTGGTCGGCCACCGGGTTGGTGGTGTCCGGCGTCGAGGCGGCCATGATCAGGTCGACCTCGTCGGAGAGGATCAGGTCGGCCGCCACTTCGGCCGCGCGGTTCGGGTTGGACTGGCTGTCCTTGACGATGATCTCGATGGCGACCTTCTCGCCGCCCCGGTCGAGCATGCCGCCGGTCGTCTTCCTGATGCCGTCGAGCACGAACTGGTCGGCCTCGGCGAACGCGGCGAGGGGACCGGTCTGCGGGCTCACGAGCCCGATCTTGATCGGCCTGCCGGCCGCGAAGGCGCGGCCCGGCCGCCAGATGGCCGGCATGGCGAGGGCCGAGGCGCCGGCGCCGATGAAATGGCGACGGTTGATCTGGAATTTGCGGGTCATGGCGTTCCTCCCTGAGATCGTTGTCTCTGGCCCCGGCGTCTTGGCGCGCCTCGGGGCCCCGGTCAGTCGTCGAGGATCGTGTCGAGCCTCTTCAGGTGCGTGGCGACGCGGGCACGCACGGCGTCCGCCTCCTCCTTCGTCCAGCGACGGAAGCCTTCGCCGGACTTCATGCCGAGCTTGCCCTCGGCCACGAGCTTTTGCAGGTAGGGTGACGGCCCGGGCCGGCTGTCGATGTCCGGCAGCACGATCTCGTGGACGGCGAGCGCCAGGTCGGTGCCGACGAGATCGGCGTTCTCCAGGGGGCCGAGCACCGCGAGCCTCCGCCCGAAGCTCTCCTTGATGACCGTGTCGACCGCCTCGGCGTCGCAGATGCCGTTCTCCACGAGGCTGACCGCCTCGCGCCACAGCGCGTGCTGCAGCCGGTTGCCGATGAAGCCCGGAACATCCTTCTCGACCCGCACCGGCCGCTTGCCGACCTCGGTGAGAAGCTCCATCACGGCATCCATGGCCGTCTCGTCGGCCCACTCGGTGCGGATCACCTCGACGAGCGGGATCATGTGCGGCGGGTTCCACCAGTGGGTGCCGAGCGCACGGCCCTTGCGGGAAAGCCCGCCCATGATGGTGGTGATCGGGATGACGGACGTGTTGGAGCAGAACAGGCAGTCCGGCCGGGCCACCGCCTCGACGTCCGCGAAGATCGCCTGCTTGAGGGCCGGCTTCTCCGGCGCCGCCTCGAACACGCAATCGGCGTCGGCCACGGCCTCGGCGAGGTCGGCGGTCGCCGAGAGGCGCGACAGCGCCGCCTCGATCTCGCCGGCCTCGCAACCGAGCGCCGCCATGGAGGCGCGCACCCGGTCGGGCAGGCTGTCCCGCGTCGCCGCATCGGGATCCTGGACGACGACGCTCCGTCCCGACTTCGCAAAGGTCAGCGCGATGCCGTGGCCCATGAGGCCGGCACCGATGACCGCCATCCTGTCCAGCATCTTGCTATCCTGCCGTGTAGCCGCCGTCGGCGTAGAGGATGTGCCCGGTATAGAAGTCGGACGCCTTGGAGGCCAGGAACAGCAGCGGCCCGGCCAGATCCTCCGGCTCGCCGAGCCGGCCCTTCGGCACGCGGCTGAGGAAGCCGCTGCGCACCGTTTCGGCGGCCGGCGTATCCTCGAACATCCAGGCCGTCAGCGGCGACCGGAAGACCGTCGGGGCGATCGCGTTGACCGTGATGCCGGTGGGGCCGAGCTCGCAGCCGAGCGCCTTGGTCATGCCGTCGACGGCCGCCTTGGAGGCGCAGTAGGCGGTGTAGCCGGCCGGGTGGCCGAGCAGACCGCGCGCCGACGACACCAGCACGATCTTGCCGCCCGTCCCCTGCGCCTTCATCTGCTTCGTCGCGGCGCGCGCCAGCAGCCACGACTGGGTGACGTTGGCGTCCATCACGTCGGTGAACGTCGACGGATCCATCTCGTCGATCTTGGCGACCTTGTTCATGCCCGAGGCCACCACGAGGATGTCGAGGGCTCCGTGGGCGTCGACCGCCGCCTTCACCATCGCCTCCGCGGCGGCCTCGTCGTTCGGCCGCGCATTGGCGGTGGCGACGTCGGCGCCGAGGTCGCGACAGATGCAGGCGATCTCGTCGAGCGCCTCGGCGTTTCCGGCCGCCAGCGTCAACTTGCAGCCGGCGCCGGCCAAAACCCGTGCGGCCACCTGGCCGAACGCACCGGAGGCGCCCGCGATCAGGGCCGACTTGCCGGCGACGTCGAACAGCGACAGCGGCGTATCGATCGCGCTCATCGTTTGCCCCCGGGGTAGGGCATCACCACCAGCATGGTGCAGGTGTCGTTGGAGTTGTTGACGATGCGCCGCTCGACGTTCGGGCCGATGGTGATGGAATCCATCGATCCCAGCACCACCGTTTCGCCCTCCGCCTCGACGGTCATCTCGCCGTCCAGCACCACATAGACCTTCTCCAGCGGCGTGGCGTCCGGCCCGGCGCCGCCGCCGGGCAGGAAGTGCGAGCAGCCGACCCAGAAATTCTCCGGGCCGCCGTCCTCGAAACCCTGCAGCCGCAGCCCGCGCATGTCGAAGTGGTTCGGGGCCTCGTAGGGCTTGGTGTCGTGGAAGCGCTTGACGAGCATCAGAAGCTCTCCCCGGCTTCGATGCGGTAGCCCTGACCCTTGTCGATCATCGCCACCAGCCGGATGATGCAGCCGTCGCCGCGATCCCAGTTCCACGGGAAGAAGGCGAAGGTCACGCGCTTGCCGGTCACCGCGTCGAGGTCGCCGCCGACATTCTCGATGCCCAGGATGCCGGCCCGGAACAGCTTGCCGTGCACCGGCTCCCATTCGGGGAAGGCCTCGTCCCAAGCGATGCCGCCGGACCACTCCTTGTATTCCTCCGCGAGGTGCGGAAGCAGCGGGCCGTTGCGGTGCGGGCCGATTGCGGTCGCCAGCGGATGGTCGTTGGCCTGGGTGTCGTGGCCGACCACCTTCACGCCCTTCTCGATCATCCAGTCGGCGGCCGACGGCACGAGGCCCGGGCAGTAGGCGAAGTAGTCGCCGTCCTCGTAGACCTTGTGCCAGCCGGTGTTGATGATCAGCACGTCGTTCTTGCGGATGGCGTGGCCGCAGGCCTTTTCCAGGTCGTCGGCGGTGATCTGCTCCCACTTCTTCTTCGGGATCGAGACCACCAGGCCGGAGCCGAAGAAGTGCGGCAGCGGCACCTCGTCGATGAACGGGGTGCCCTGGACGACGTGGGCCGGCGCATCGATGTGGGTGGTCACGTGCATGGTGGTCGTCAGCGTCTGGGAGAGGACGCCCGACTTCGCCATGTAGTGCATCCGTTCGATCTGGACGTCGCGGAAATAGGGCCAGTTGGGGCACTGGAAACCGTAGCGGTGGCTGAGGTTGTAGAACTCCAGCCCCATGTCGTTGTCGGTGTTCGCCTGGAACTCGATTCCGCGCACGGTGATCGACATGGACAACCCTCCCTGTATGTATCGTTATTTGAGACAGAAAGGTGCGGCTGGCAGTCGGGGGTGTCAATATGATCGACGCCGGCTCTGCCGGTGAGGTTGCTGGCTTTTCCTAACCGATTGAAAAGATTAAGGTGGGGAAGCGGCCGTTCGGAGATTGGCGTCCTCCCCACGACAGCCGCCCCAAGATTCAATGTATTGCATCACGATACACAGGTGCCCGGTGCTTGATCCCGACTCCCCGTCTTCCCCCCGCGAGGCGGGCATCCAGTCCATCGCCCGGGCGGCCGCCGTGCTGCGCGCGCTGGAGCGCTCGCCGACGGGCATGAGCCTCGGCGAGATCGCCGCGGCGCTCGATCTTCCGCGCTCGACCATCCAGCGCATCGTCGACGCCCTGAAGGACGAGGGATTTCTCATCCGGGCCTCGCCGCGCGGCGGTGTCCGGCTCGGTCCGATGCTGCTGCGTCTCGCCGGTCTCGCCGAGCACGCCTCGGCCAAGCGCATCCGCCCGCTGATCGCCGATCTTTCCCACCGGCTGCGCGAGACGGTCGACGTCTCGACGCTGCAGGGCGGGGCGGCGGTGTTCGTCGACCAGGCGACCGGGCGCCAGCGCCTCGTCGCCCAGTCGGCGATCGGCGAGCGCTTTCCGCTGTCGGTGACGGCGCCGGGGAAGGCGCTGCTGGCGCTCCTCGATCCGGCCCATGCCCGGGCGGCGCTGGGGCGTAGCCTGAAGGAATTTCCGTCCTGGCCGCTCGACGACGCCGAGGCCTTCTGGGCGGAAATCGAGACCTGCCGCGCCCGCGGGTATGCCTATGACGAGGAAAGCCATTCGCCCGGCATTGCAGCGGTTGGCGTTGCGTTCATGGATCCCGACGGGCTGCCGCTGATGATCTCGGTGCCGAGCCCGGCCCAGCGCTTCCGCAACAACCGCGAGCGCTTCGCCCGCGACCTGCTGCGCACCAAGCGCGAGGCGGAACGGTTGCTGAAGCGCGACCGCGAGGGGTAGGGGCGCCGCCACGGGCCCACGCCCGCCCGCCCTCCCGCCAACGTCGCGCCAGCCGCACATTCTTCATCGCGCCAAGAAGCCACCTCCGTCGGTCCGTTTGAACGACCCGCGAAAATCCGCTTGCGCACCGATCAAAACGATATATCTTTCGATGCATCGAAAGGAGATATCTTATGCATCAGTATTACGACATGGACGACGCCTGCTCCTGGGGACCCGGATGGGCCCGTGGCATGGCGGGCGGACGCGGCCACGGCGAGCGGGACGGCCGTCGCGGCCCACGCGGGCGCCACGCGTCCGATGACGAGCGTGGCTTCTTCGGGCGCGGCATGGGGCGCGGTGGCCGTGGCGGCGGGCGGGTGTTCGGTCCGGGCGAATTGCGCCTGGTGCTGCTCGCCCTTCTCGCCAAGACGCCGACCAACGGCTACGGCCTGATCTCGGAGATCGAGGGCCGGTTCGGCGGTGCCTATGCGCCGAGCCCGGGGGCCGTCTACCCGACCCTCACGCTTCTCGAGGAAAGCGGCCAGATCCGCGCCGTCGACGATGTCGGCCAGAAGCGGATCTACGAGGTCACCGAGGAGGGCGCCGCCTACCTGGACGAGAACCGCGATACCGTCGACGCGGTGATGACCCGCATGGCGGTCTCCGCCAGGGCCATGGCCGGCGGCAAGGCGCCGCGCTCGGTGCACGAGGCGGTCCACACGCTGATGGCGGCTGTCCGCTTCCACAGCCGCGGCTGGGACGGCGCCGAAGCCGATCGGGTCCGCCTGATCCTCGAGCGCGCCGCCCGCGACATCAGCGAGGGGTGAGCGCCGCGCTCATCCCTCCGTCAGCGCGGCGACGGCCAGGATCCACCCGGCGGTGACCACGACGGAGACGATCCCGATCGGGAGCACCGCCCGGGTGAACTCGGTGAACGTCAGCGACGGGCCGCCCAGCCGGTCCGCATGCTGCACGACGATGACGTTGCTGGCGGCAGAGATGATGAAGACGTTGCCGGCCAGCGTCGAGATCGCCGCCAGCATGATCAGGGTGGCGGTCTCCCCCGTCGGCGACAGCTTCAGGTACATGTCGACCAGCGGCACGTTGGAGAACGCCTGGCTTCCGAGGAAGCTGACCGCGGCGGCGACCAGCGGCTCGCCGAGCTCCGCGCGAACCCCGCCGAGGAGCGCCTGCAGCGCGCCGGACTCCACCAGCGCGCCGGTGACCACGAACATCGCCACGAAGAAGACGAGCGTCGGCCAGTCGGCGTCGAGCAGCACCGTCAGCCGGTGCCGGCAGAACAGATAGGTCGGCACCGCCGACACGCAGGCGATCAGCCCGAGCGGCAGCGACGGTCCGGCGCCGAGGGCGCCGACGAGGCTGTCGAGCACCACCAGCGCCGCAAGCAGGATCGCCGAGGCGACCGCCGGCCACGTCCGTTCGTCGCTGGCCATGCGGGTCGCCGCCGCGGCCGCGGCCGTGTCCGTCGACGGCTTCACCCTCCGCGCGAGCCACCACACCGACAGCGCCAGCAGCGCCAGTGTCGGCACGGCCAGCCAGGCGATGAAGGTGAAGAGCGGCGCCTCCAGCCGGCCGCTCGTCGCCACCAGCAGGTTCTGCGGATTGCCGATGGGCGTTGCCATCGAGCCGATGGTGACGGCGACGCACAGGCCGATGAGCAGGGGCTTGGCGTCGATGCGCGCGTTCGCGGCAAGGACGAAGGCGATGGGGGTGCCGATGATCGCCGCGGCGTCGTTGGTCAGCACCATCGAGATGCCGGCGAAGGTGAAGACGAACGCCGCGATCAGGCGGGCGGGGGAGCGGTGGCGGGCGAGCCGGCCGGCGATCGCGTGCGACACCCCGGAATGATAGAGCCCCGCGCCGATGGAGAAGACGGCGAACAGATAGGCGATGACGTTCCAGTCGATGGCGGCGAGCGCGGCCTTCGGGGCGATCTCCCCGGTGACGAGGAGCACAAGCGCGCCGGCCAGCATGATGTGCCAGATCTTCAGCCAGCCGGGCAGCCACTCGCGCGCGGCGATCAGCGCGAAGATGGCGGCGGATACGGGAAGGCTGAGCGACATGCGGGCCTCGGAAGGCGGGGCGGGCGGGGTGCGCCCCGACGCGTCCCGGTGGCGCGATGACCCGGCGGGGGCTGGAGCATCCTTGCCGATTGAATCGAAACTGTCACACAGAGTTGCTAGGCGTCAGTGTCCCTTTCCACCTCTGTGACCGAACCGGAATCGACCGCCATGAAGAAGCTTCTCCTCGCGGCTGCCGTGCTGGCCGCCGTTGCCGGCCCCGCGCTTGCCCAGGACGTGTCCGGCAAGCTGGTGCTTTACACCTCGCAGCCGAACGAGGACGCCCAGGCGACCGTCGACGCCTTCAAGGCGAAGTATCCGGACGTCGACGTCGAGTGGTATCGCGACGGCACCACCAAGGTGATGGCCAAGCTCGCCGCCGAGTTCGAGGCTGGCCAGCCACAGCCTGACCTGCTGCTCATCGCCGACACCGTGACGATGGAGAGCCTGAAGCAGGAGGACCGCCTGCTCGCCGCGCCGGAGATCGACGTCTCCGCCTACGACCCGGCGATCATGGACAAGGACCACACCTACTTCTCGACCAAGCTCATCACCACCGGCATCGTCTACAACACCGGCGCGGAGATGAAGCCCCAGTCCTGGAAGGACCTGCTGAAGCCGGAGGCGAAGGACAAGATCGCCATGCCGTCGCCGCTCACCTCGGGCGCCGCGACCATCCACATGGTGGCGCTCACCAGCAATCCGGACCTCGGCTGGGACTACTATCGCGGTCTCGCCGAGCAGGGCGCCAACCCCCAGGGCGGCAACGGCGGCGTCTACAAGGCGGTCGCCGGCGGCGAGAAGCTGTACGGCTTCGTGGTCGACTACCTGCCCATCCGCGCAAAGAAGGACGGCGCGCCGGTGGCCTTCGTGTTCCCGACCGAGGGCGTGTCCGCGGTGACCGAGCCGGTGGCCATCCTGAAGACGGCGAAGAACCCGGAAGCCGCCAAGGCGTTCGTGTCGTTCCTGCTGTCGGAAGAGGGTCAGGAACTCGCCGCAAAGCAGGGCTATCTGCCGGCGCTCGACACCGTCGAGGCTCCCGAGGGCTTCCCGTCCCGCGACGCCATCAAGCTGATGGACTTCGATCCGGCCCAGGCGCTCAAGGACGACACGGCGAACAAGATGAAGTTCGAAGAGATCTTCGGAGGCTGACCCCGTCTTGACGGCCGCACGCATCACCCGCTTCCGGAGCGGCGAGGGGACGACCCTCGCCGCTCTGGCGTTTCTGGTCACCGTGGTGTGCGGGGTGCCGCTGCTCCTCCTGTTCAAGGTGGGGCTGGCGCCCGAAGGCGTCCCGTCGCTGGCGCCGCTGGTCGAGGCGCTTCAAAGCCGCTCCGTCCTGTCCGCGCTGTGGAACTCGCTGGAATCGAGCCTTCTGTCGGCGGCGCTCGCCACGGTGGTCGGCACCGCGCTGGCGCTGGTGATCGGTCTCACCAACGTGCGCCGGAAGGGTCCGCTGGTCTTCCTCATCCTGCTGCCGATGATGATCCCGCCCCACGTGACCGCCATCGCTTGGATCCAGGCGCTCGGCCCGGCGAGCCCGGTGCTGCGCTGGATCGGGCTGGCGCCCGAGCTCGGCTCCACCCATCCGATTTATTCGCGCGGCGGGCTCGTCTCGCTGCTGGCGATCCAGCACATGCCGCTGGTGTTCCTGGTGGTGCGCGCCAGCCTCCGGAGCTTCCCGCGCGAGCTTTCCGATGCCGCGCGCATCTGCGGGTCCGGGGCGTTCCGGCTGCTCGCCCGGATCACCCTGCCGCTGCTGGCGCCGGCGCTGGTCGCCGGCTTCTCGCTCGCCTTCGTCGCGGCCTTGGGCAACTTCGGCATCAACGCGCTGATCGGCATCCCCGCCCGCTACACGACGCTGCCGGTGCTGATCTGGCGGCGGCTGTCGAGCTACGGGCCGGACGTGCTGGCAAGCGTCGCGGTGATCTCGGTCATCCTCGCGGTCGTGGCGCTGGCCGTCGGCGGGCTGCAGCTCCTGGTCCAGCGGCGGATGCGCTCGGCCCTCGTCGGCCCACCACAGGCGCCGCTGGCGATCGACCTCGGCCGCGGCCGTCTCGTCGCCGAGGCCGGACTTTGGGCGGTGGTCGCGGCGACGCTGGTGCTGCCGTCGGTGTCGCTGGTCGCCACCGCGCTGGTGAAGACCTACGGCCTGCCGCTGTCGCTTGCCACCTTCACCCTCGACAACTTCGCCGAGGTGCTGCTGCGCCAGGAGGTCACGCTCCGGGCGTTCGCCAACTCTACCGGCATCGCCACGGCGGCCGCCCTGCTGATTTCCCTTATCGCCATCGGCCTCGGCTACTTCCTGTCGCTGCGCAAGGGGCGCGCGCGCAAGGTGGCCGGCGTGCTCGCCAACCAGGCCAACATCGCCTTCGCCGTGCCGGGCCTCGTCATCTCCATCGCCTTCATCCTGGCGTTCATCCGCCCGGTGCCCGGCCTGGGCGTCAGCCTCTACGGCACCCTGTGGATCATCCTGATCGCCTATCTGGCGGCGTTCCTGGCGATCGGGCTGAACCCGGTGGCGGCCGCCTACGGCCAGATCGACGGCAGCCTCGACGATGCCGCGCGGGTCAGCGGCGCCCGCTTCGGGCGGCGGCTGGCGACCATCTTCACGCCGCTGGTGGCGCCGGCGGCCGCGTCGGGCGCGATCCTCGTCTTTCTCACCGCCTACAACGAGGTGACGGTGTCGGCGCTGCTCTGGTCCGCCGGCCACGAGACCATCGGGACGGTGATCTTCAACTACGAGGACGGCGGCTACACCACGCTCGCCGCCGCCATGGCCGCCATCACCGTGGTGGCGACGATCCTCATCATGACGGCCATGAACGCGCTCGGGCGTTTCGCGCCGCGCGGCACCATCCCCTGGCGCGACTAGGCCGCGAGCAGGCCGCCCGCTCCGGTCGCCGGAAGCAGCCAGGCATTGGCGATGCGCACATGGATGCGCTCGCCCGGCGCGGCCTTGTGGGAGAGGTTGAGGATCAGCGGCTCGTCGAGGCCGGCGACCGCGGCGTGGGTTTCCCAGAAGCCGCCGCGGTAGGTCGCGCGCTCCACCGTCGCTTCCAGGCCGTCCTCGGCGGAAGCGGCCACCGCGTCGTCCGGGCGCACCATCAGCCGGACCGCTCCCTCGACCGTACCGGCAGCGGCCGGGATGTCGAGCGTCCTGCCGGCGATCTCGGCACGGGCGCGTCCGCCTGAAAGTCCCGTCACCCTGGCATCGACGATGGCGCTGCGCCCGATGAAGCGGGCGACCCGCTCGTCGGCCGGCCGGCGGTACACCGTCTCCGGGCTCGCCGCCTGCAGGATGCGGCCCTGCCACATGATCGCGAGCCGGTCGGCCAGCGCCATCGCTTCGCGCTGGTCGTGGGTGATGTAGAGGGTGGTGGCGTCGCTGGAGGCGTGAAAGCGGGCGAGCTCTTCCTCCATCGCGTGACGCAGATGGGGATCGAGGTTCGCCAGCGGCTCGTCCATCAGGATCGTGTCGGCGCGCTGGGCAAGGCAGCGGGCGAGCGCCACCCGCTGGCGCTGGCCGCCGGAGAGTTCCGCCGGCCGGCGGTCGGCGAACGGCAGCAGTTCCACGGTGGCGAGGCATGCTTCCGTGCGTCGCTCGCGGGTCGCCCGATCGACGCCCTCGGTGCGGATCGGGAAGGCGACGTTCTCGGCCACGGTCATGTGCGGCCACAGGGCGTACGACTGGAACACGACGCCGACGCTGCGATCCTCGGGGGGCAGGTTCAGCCCGGGGCCGGCCACCGGCCGCCCGGCGATGGCGACCTCTCCGGCATCGAGCGTCTCCAGCCCGGCGATGAGCCGCAGCAGCGTCGATTTTCCGCAGCCCGACGGGCCGAGGACGACGAAGAACTCGCCAGGGGCGATGTCCAGGGTGACGCCGTTCACCGCGGTGTCGGCGCCGAAGGATTTGCGGATGTCTCTGAGCGTGATCGACATGGGCGGACACAGCCTCGGGCGGGCGCGTTCGTCAAGCGTCAAGACGCATCCGGGCGTGCGGCGGAGCGCCACCGTGGCGGCGTGATGCTCCAGAGCAACGCGGGACGGGATGCGCGGCGGCCCGGTGCCGCCCGCATCCCGTCCGTCAGCTCCGATGCCTCAGAGGATCTGGCCCAGGTTGGCCTCGACCGCCTTGGGATCGGAGGCGAGGCCCGCCGCGATCTCCTTGGCGAAGTCGCCCGGATAGAGGTCGTCCTTCTCGCCCGCCTCGACGTCGTCGAGGATCTCCTTCACCGCGTCGAGCGGCGCCGTCTTCGGCGGCGGGAAGTCGGCGGTCATGCGGGTGTCGATGGTGCCGGGCATGACGCCGATGACGCGGGTGCCCTGGCCCTTCAACTCGGCGCGCAGCGCCTGGGTCAGCGACAGCGCGGCGGCCTTGGAGGCGCAGAGCGACCCCATCAGCGGCAGGCTCACGCGGGACAGGATCGACAGCATGTTGACCAGCACCCCGCCGCCGTTCGCCGCCAGCACGGGCGCGAAGGCGCGCGCCATGGAGAGCGTGCCGAAATAGTTCACCTCCATCTCCTCCCGCGCGATCAGCAGGTCCGGCGCGCGGAAATAGGACGTGTTGTGGTTCACGCCGGCGTTGTTGATGAGGAGCGTCACGTCGCTCGCCTGCTTCGCGGCCGCTTCGACCGCCGCCGGATCGGTCACGTCGAGCGCGATCGGCACCACCGGCCCGTCGAAGGCGGGCAGCGCATCGGGATTGCGCGCCGCCGCGTAGACCTTCGCCGCCCCCCGGGCGACCAGCTCGTTGACGTAGCAGGCGCCGATGCCGCCGTTGGCACCGGTAACGAGGGCGACTTGCCCCTTGATCGAGTAGCTCATCGGAAGGTCCTCTTGGTGTGGGTGCGGGGGAATGGCTGCGGGAGTATCGGCGCTCGGCGCGGTGGTGCCCAGCCAGTCGGGATCGATCTCCGGCAGCGGCACGGCGTCGAGGAGGGCGCGGGTGTAGTCGGCCTCGGGCGCGGCGAAGACATCGGCGCACGGGCCTTCCTCGACGACCTTGCCCCGGTAAAGCACCACCAGCCGGTCGCAGAGCGCGCGCACCACCGACAGGTCGTGGCTGATGAACACCAGCGTCAGCCCCATCCGGGCCCGAAGCTCCTTGAGGAGGATCAGGATCTGCGCCTGGGTCGACACGTCGAGGCCCGACACGATCTCGTCGGCGACGATGAAATCGGGCTCCAGCGCGATCGCCCGGGCGATGCCGACCCGCTGGCGCTGCCCGCCGGACAGCTCGTGCGGAAAGCGGTCGACGAACGCCTGGGGCAGGCCGACGAGGTCCAGCAGTCGCGCCGCGGTGTCCCGTCGAGTCCGCTCGGGGAAGGGGACGCCGAACGCCTCGAACGGCCGCGTCAGGATGGTCGACAGCCGGAGCCGCGGATTGAGCGACGACATCGGGTCCTGGAAGATCATCTGCATCTTCGGCCGGAGCGGCCGCAGCGTGTCTTCGCCGGCCCGGGCGATGTCTGTCCCGGCGAAGCTCAGCGTGCCGGCCGACACCGGCAGCAGCCGGATCAGGGCGCGTCCGAGCGTCGTCTTGCCGGATCCGGATTCGCCGACCAGCCCGACGGCATCCCCCTTCGCCACGTTGAGGTCGACGCCGTCGACGATGGTGGTGGTGGGCGGCGGGCCGAAGACCCGGGCGCGGCTGCGGTCAGGCAGCGCGACGGTCAGGCCGCGCGCGGCGACGAGCGCCGGGGGCTTCAGCGGAACGACGGTCATCGCACGCCTCCCGCCCGGCGCGCGTCCCAGGCCGCGGCCTCCTGCCAGAGCGAGCCGGCGAGCTCCGCCGGCACCGGCGACAGCACGTCGGCCGGCCGGTCGAAGCGGGGCGTCGCGGCCAGCAGCGCCCGGGTGTAGGGGTGGATGGGGCGCTCGATCACGTCGGCGCAGGCACCCTGTTCCAGAACCCGCCCGGCGTGCAGCACCGTGACCCGGTCGCAGACCTTGGCGACGACGCCCAGATCGTGGGTCACGAACAGCACGGCCGCCTTGTGGCGGGTCTGCAGGTCGCGCAGCAGCGCCAGGATCTGCCGCTGCACGGTCACGTCGAGGGCGGTGGTGGGCTCGTCGGCGATGATCAGCCGCGGCGTCGTGGAGAAGGCCATGGCGATCAGCACCCGCTGGCGCATGCCACCGGAGAGCTCGTGCGGATAGCGCTCCAGAACCGCCGCCGCGTCGCGGATGGCGACCTCCTCCAGACCCGCCAGGGCCCGTGCCCGCGCCTCGGTGCGCGACAGGCCGAGGTGGCGCGTCAGCGGCGCCGTCATCTGCACGCCGATCCGCCGGACCGGGTTCAGCGCCGTCATCGGATCCTGGGGGATGAGCGCGATCTTCTCCGCCAGCAGGCGGCGGCGCTGCGCCTCCGCCATGGTGGGCAGGTCGACGCCGTCGAACATAACGTACCCCTGGGCGATCCGCGCGGCGCGCGGCAGCAGCCCCAGCACCGCCTTGCCGATGGTCGACTTGCCGGCGCCGGATTCGCCCACCAGGCCGTGCACCTCGCCCGGAGCCACCGTCAGCGACACGTCGCGCAGCACCGGCTGCCGCGCGATGGTGACGACGAGGTTCTCGACCCTGAGAAGTGGGGCACTCATCGGCGGTTCACCGGGTCGATGGTCTGGCGCAGGCCGTCGCCCATCAGGTTGAAGCCCAGCACCGCGACGACGATGCAGCAGATCGGCACGCCCAGCAGCCACGGGGTCTGGTAGACGACCTGCCGGCCCTCGGCGATCATGCCGCCCCAGGTCGGGAAATCGGTCGACACCGAAAGCCCGACGAAGGACAGGATCGCCTCGACGACGATGGCGATGCCCATCTCCACCGAGAGCAGCGTGATGACCAGCGGCATCACGTTCGGCAGCACCTCCTTCCAGAGGATGTTGGGGCCGGACAGGCCGAGCGTCTTCGCCGAGGCCACGTACTCCATCTCGCGCTCGACCATGGTCTCGGAGCGCACCACCCGGGCGAACCGCGTCCAGTCGACGACGACGATGGCGACGATCACCGACGACAGCCCGGCGCCCAGCACGGCCGCCAGCACGATCGCCAGCAGCACCGGCGGAAACGCCATCCACACCTCGATCAGCCGGGAGACGAGCTGGTCGACCCAGCCGCCGAAGTAGCCGGCGAGGAGGCCGAGCAGCGAGCCGATCGCCGCCGCGAGCATCGCCGCGACGAAGGCGACGGTGAGCGCGATGCGCGTGGCGAAGATCAGCCGCGAGAGGATGTCGCGGCCGAGGCTGTCGGTACCCAGCAGGTAACCGGGCTCGCCGCCCGACAGCCACGACGGCGGCAGCATGGACAGCATCAGGTCCTGTTCGAGCGGGTTGTGGGGCGCCAGCAGGGGCGCGAAAACGGCGACCAGGATCAGCGCGGCAATGACGACCGCCCCGACCACCAGCCGGGGATCAAGCGGATGGGAGGGCCGGCGCTCCGCGGCGCCGGCGGCGGGGTTTGCCGGATCAGCCACGACGCAGCCTCGGGTTCAGGAAGGTGACGAGGATGTCGATCGCGAGGTTGATCGCGATGAACAGGACCGCGAACGTCAGCACGATCCCCTGGATGAGCGGCAGGTCGCGGTTGATGACCGCGTCGACGGCCATGTTGCCGATCCCCTCGTAGGAGAAGATCCGCTCGATGAGGACGGTGCCGCCGACCAGGAAGGTGAACTGAACGCCGGTCAGCGTGACGGTCGGGATCGCGGCGTTGGGCAGCGCCTCGTCAAGCAGCACGGTGCGCCGCGAAAAGCCGCGCGCCCGCGCCATCTGGGCGTAGTCGGCGCTTTCGGCCACGGCCAGCGAGGCCTTGAGCACCCGCGCGATGATCGCCGCCAGCGGCAGCGCCAGCGCCACCGCCGGCATCAGCATGTGGGACAGGAGCACGACGGCGATGGTGAACTGGCCGGTGACGAGCGCCTCGATCAGGTAGAACTGGGTGGCGAAGTCCGTCGACAGGCGCGGGTCTATGCGGCCGGAGATCGGCAGCACCGGATAGACGACGCCGAGCAGCAGGATGAAGATCAGCCCCCACAGGAAGTCGGGGATCGCGACCACCACGCCGATGATCCCGTCGACGATCCACTCGCCGGGCCCGCGCCGATAGAAGGCGCCGGTGAGCGCCAGCGCGGCGCCGAGGGCGACGGCGATCAGGGTGGCGAGGGCGACGAGTTCCAGCGTCGCGGGCAGCCGGCCGAGGATCAGCGTGCCGACGTTCTGGCGCAGGCTGATCGAGGTGCCGAGGTGACCGGTGACGAGGTCGCCGAACCACGCGGCCAGCTGCACCACGATCGACTTGTCGAGGCCGTAGGCGGCGCGCAGCCGGTCGATGTCGTCGGCGCTGGCGCCCGGCGGGATCATCATGGCGATGGGATCGCCGGGAACCACGCGCAGGAGCACGAACACGACGATGGCGACACCGACGAGGGTCGGCGGCACCAGCAGCAGGCGGCGAAGGAGGGCGGTGCGGCCCATGCGTCAGGAACCCCCAGGCGTACTGATGGAGCCGAGAGCCTTTCCCGTCCGGGACCGGTCGACCGGAACCGGACGGGACTGCTCAAGGATTTGAAGCGCCGGCCGCTTCCCGCCGACCCGGTGTCGCCACCCGATCCGAAACGGAGACCGGCGCGCGTGCCCGCCCGCCGGCCGACCGCCGAAGGCACGAGGGTGACCGCGGCCGGCGTCGGGCGCGCCGCGAGAACCGGCCCCCCGCATCATCTGCGCGGGGCTGCCGGCCGTGGTTTTCCCCGCCGTCAGCCTTCCGGCGTCATCTTCTGCGGCAGCAGCATGCCGTTCGCCTGGGGAACCACCGCCACCTTGTCGGTGTGGATGATCGGCTGGACGTACTGCAGGAGCGGGATGACGGCGCCTTGGTCGGCGATCAGCTTGTCGACCTTCTTCCACCCCTCGATGCGCTTGGCCTCGTCCTTCTCCGCCCACAGCGGCGCGATGGCGTCGAACACCTCCTGGCCGTCCCAGACCGAGTGCGGCGAGGGGCCGAACATGGCGTGGCCGGTCGACGTCGCCGGATCGCCGATGGCATTGCCCCAGTTGTAGAAGGCCGCCTCGGCCAGCTCGTCGCGGGCCCGCAGCTCGTAGTGCTTGGCGATCTCGTAGACCTCGATGGTGGCCTCGATGCCGACCTTGCGCCACATGCCGACGATGGCCTGGACCATCTCGTAGTCCTTCGGCTTGAAGCCGCGGGTCGTCTGGATGGTGAACTTGACCGGCTTGTCCGGCGAGTAGCCGCTCTTGGCCAGCAGTTCCTTGGCCTGCTCCGGGTCGTACGGCACCTTGATGGAGGGGTCGTAGGCGTCGTACTCGGGCGTCTGAAGCGTGTCGAGCGGCACGCCATAGCCGCGCAGCAGCCGGTCGACGATCGCCTTCTTGTCGATCGACATGGCGGCGGCCCGGCGGACGTTCTCGTCGAGCATCACACCGGTATCGTTGATGAAGATCATCGCGATATCGGAGATCGGGATGGTCTCGCCGACGATGCCGGGCTTGTCCTTCAGCCGGTCGAACTCCTCATAGGGAATTTCCAGCGTCACGTCGGCGGCACCGGACTCGATCTCCGCCACGCGGCTGGTCGCATCCGGCACGAACTTGAAGATGACCGTCTCGAAGGCCGGCTTGCCGCCCCAGTAGTCGGGGTTCGCCTTGAGGCGCAGGAAGGCGTTGCGCTCGAAGGTGTCGACCATGTACGGGCCGGAGCCGATCGGCTTCGCCTCGAAGCCGTCGGCGCCGACTTCCTCGTAGTACTTCTTCGGCAGCACGTATCCGGTCAGGAACGCCATCCACTTGACGAGGTCCGGCTGATACTCCTTCACGTCGGCGGTGATGGTGTTGCCGTCGATCTGGAAGTTGCCGATCTTCGACCAGACGAACTGGATCGGGTTGCCGGTGTCGGGATTGCCCGCGCGCTCAAGCGACCAGACCACGTCCTCGGGGGTGACCTTGTCGCCGTTGTGCCAGACCGCGCCGTCGCGGACGGTCAGCATGATCTTCGTCTTGTCGTCGTTGTATTCCCACTTCGTCAGCAGACCCGGCTCGAAGGAGAGGTCCGGCGCCTGGGCGATGTAGGGATCGAACACCGCCTGGTAGATGGTCTGGATCGTCGGGTTCACCGCCGACGCGCCGACGGTCGGGTCGAACGACGGCAGGTTCACGTTGTAGGCGATGGTGACGGTCTTGCCGGCCTCCTGGGCCACCACGCGGGCGATGCCGTGCGGCAGGACGAGGGTGGCGGCACCCGCACCTGTCAACTGCAGGAGAGTGCGGCGGGAGAAGGATGGTCCGTTCATGGCGGCCTCGCGTCGATGAAGGCGATCTGGATGGATTATGCTTGGCAGTCCGGATGCGGTCGTTGCCGCATCCGGGTCGTGTCGAAGCGCCGGCGTTCCCCGTGCCGGCGCCCTGGAACGGCGATCAGGCCGGGGCGCTGGAGGCCCAGTTCTTCATGAGCGTGTTCGACGGCAGGCTCTCGTGGACCAGCTTGTCGGCGGTCTCCTTGCCGGCGACCGGCAGCCCGGTCGGATCGAGCACGCCGATCTGCACCAGCACCGAAGCCTGGTCCCAGTAGATGTGCTCGTTGTAGAGCTTGTCGCCGCGGAAGCGGATGATCCCGACCAGCGGGATTTCCACGTATTTGCCGGTCGGCGGAATGCCAGGCAGCATCCAGTCGATCTCGATGTCGTGGGTGAAGCAGAACAGCATCTCGTCCACGACCCGGTCGGCGCCGACGGTGCGCGAGATCGGGATCAGCTTGGTGTCGGCCGGCGTCTTCGGGATGAAGTGGTTCTTGTAGAACCGGTGCAGGTCCTTGTAGCCGACGCCGCCGGTCATCGTCGGGATGTGGTTGACGTAGGGCTCGGCCACCATCGTCGACATGGTGAGATCCACGTCGCGGGTCGCGAACTCGTATTCGGTGTGCTTGTCCCACAGGGTCGACAGGTCGTAGTGCGGACCCATCACCTTGCGGAACAGCGCGATCGAGCGCGAGTGCGCCATCAGCGAGGCGGGCTTGTTGAAGGACTCCCGCTCCACCGCGGCGAACGCGTGGTCGCAACCCGGATAGACGTAGAACTCGACGTCGTCGCGGTCGGCGAAGGTGGCCATGATCTGGTTGCGGGCTTCCTCCGGCGCGAACTTGTCGAGTTCGGCGAAGTGGAACACCATCGGGCAGGTGGCGTCCTTCGCCTCGTCCAGCGCCTGCTCGAGGCCGACGCCGTAGTAGCAGACGGCGCAGTCCACATCGGTGCGCGCCGCCGTCAGGTAGGCGAGCTTGCCGCCCAGGCAGAAGCCCAGCGCGCCGACCTTGCCGGCCTGCTCGGGGCGCTCCCGCAGCACCTTGAGCGCGTCGGCGGTGTCGCGGATCGACTGGTCGACGTCGAATTTCTGGAAGTAACCAAAGGCCTTGCCGAAATCTTCCTCGCCGTAGCCGAGCTCGATGTGCGGCTCGAAGCGCCAGAAGAGGTCGGGCACGAGGACCACGTAGCCTTCCTCGGCGTAGTAGTCGGCGACGTCGCGCATGGTGCTGTTGACGCCGAAAATCTCCTGCAGAAGGATGATTCCCGGGCCGAAACCGGCCTCGGGCACGGCGAGATATCCCTGAAAGCTCTTTCCGTCCGAAGACGGAATGTCGATCCACGTGCCGGCCATGTTTCCCCTCGATGTCTGGCGGTGACGATCCCGGTGCGAGAGACGCGGGACTTTTGATCGAATTCAAAATAGAATTTGCCGTTAAAAATCACATATGGCAATGGGTGAGACGCGTCGGAGTTGGACAATGGTCGCTACCAGGAAGAAAGTCGGGGGGCATGAGGATGCAGGCGGCGAGCCCGGGGGCTGGCATCTCGCCCGCACGCCGGAAGAACGCCGTCTCGCCGACCTCGAGTTCGCGCTCGAGCGGGTGGCCCAGGCCTACTATCGCTGGAAGGGCGTGTGCTTTGCCGAGGTCGCGGAGCTTGCCATCTCCGGCGACGACGTGGCCGTCCTGAACATGGTGCGCTTCGAGGACCGGCCGAAACGGCTGTCGGAGATCGGTCGCCTGCTCAACCGCACCGACGTGCCGAACCTGCAGTACGCCATGCGAAAGTTCGTGAAGGCGGAACTGGTCGAGACGGTCGGCGGCGGCTCCCGGCGCGACATGCGTTATCAGGTGACCGATGCGGGCCTTGAGGTGACCGAGGCCTACGCGGCGTTGCGCCGCGACGTGCTGCTGCCGCTGGTGGGCGCGCTCGGCGCCGACGGGCAGGATTCGGTGGCACTGGCCGGCGCGCTCGACAGCCTCACGCTCACCTACGGCAGCGCCGCCCAGCTCGCGCCCATCAAGAAATAGCCGGCTTCTCCGGCGAGCATGGCGCGCGATGGATGAGGATCTCCTGGTCCGGATCAGCCGAGCGATTGCCGCGCGCGCTCCGGGACCGTTTCATTTCTCGGAAGTCTACGGCCCGGGCTGGGATCGGCTCTATGTCGGCGACAAGGTGAAGCTGGGCAGGGACTTCATGCGCGCCGTGGACAACGGCCGATTTCCGCGCGTCGTCGATACCGGCCGCAAGGCAGGCGGCGGCCGGCTTTATCTTCTGAAGGGCGCGTAGAGCCACTTCCGATCAGAAAAGTCCTATGTCAGATCGGCGCGTCCAGGAACGCGCGGACAACGGCGACCGTGGCGTCGGGCTGCTCTTCCATGAGCCAGTGGCCGGAGTTCGGGATCACCGCCTCCTGGACGTTTGTCGCGGCGTATCGCATGACCACCGCCATCGTCGGACCGAACGACTGCTCTCCGCCGATGGCCAGCACGGGCATGGTCAGCTTGCCGCGCGCTTCGAGAACGGCGGCGTCGTCGAGCGCGTCCTGATCGAACGCGGCGAACTGGGCAAAGCCGGAGTGCATCGCGCCGGGGAGTGCGTAGAGGGCGGCGTAGTGCTCTCTCGACGCTTCGTCGAACTTGGCCGGGTCGGCGGAGAATTCGTTCCAGAAGCGGTCGAGGTAGATCCGCTCCCGGCCGGCGACCAGTCGCTCCATGTCGGGCCCTCCGAACCGGAAATGCCACAGCAGCGGGTTCTTCAGGATCTCCTCCCACGGGCCGACGCCAGGGAGCGGCGCGTCCATCACGACGAACCGGATCACTCGGTCGGGATGGTTGGCGGCGAAGGCGAAGCCGACCATGTTGCCGATGTCGTGGGTGACCAGATCGGCCTGCTGGATCCCGAGGGCGTCCATGATCGCCGCCACGTCCTCGCCCTGGGTCTTCTTGTCGTAGCCGCCGGCGGGGTGGGACGACAGGCCGAGGCCCCGCAGGTCCGGCACCACCACCGTGTGGTCGCGCGCCAGATCCGCCGCCAGCGGCCCCCACATGTCGCCGGTTTCTCCGTAGCCGTGCAGCAGCACGACCGCGGGTCCGCTACCGCCGACACGGACATGGAAGGTGGCGCCGTTGGCGGGAATCTCCTGCACGGCGAACGTGGAGGGAAACGGGACCACGGCCGCCCGAGCCGGCGCAGCGGTGGCCGACAGCGTCAAGGCGAATGCTATGGCGGAGGCGGAAAGGAAGCGTGGAATGGATGTCACGGCGTCGATCCTTCGTACGGGGAAAGCGCGGGGAGACACATCACCCACGGCGACCACCGTGACGCGGTGAACGGCTGTTGGAGTCCGGGAATACGCCAAGTGCGAGGGCCGTAGGCACTCCGCGCCGGACCCTAAACAGGGGCCGGTTCTGGAGCAGATCTTCTGGATCGCGCATTGGTAGAGCGGGATGGTGAGCTCAACTAAATGGCGGAATTGTGCCGACGGCGGGCGAGCCGGCAGAGCGACGCGACCAGCGCGATGTTGACGAGCGGGGCGAGGCTGGCTGCCCACGGAGCCCAGGCCTCCGGCAGCCCGTCCAGGAGCAGGTTCCAGGGCAGTCCCAGCAGGATCACGTAGATCCCGGAGAGCGCGTCGGGCGGGTTTCCGAACAGGCCGAACGTTCCGACGGCGAGAAACGCGAGCGCGAACGCGTAGAGGATCGCCAGCCCGCCGACCGTCAGCCTGCACACTACCCGCCCGGCCGTCGTCCTGCCGGTCATTGTGCGCCTCTCCGGGCGTACCCGGTTCTCAAGCCGCGATCGCTGCCCGGGTGCTGGTGATCGCCAGCGCCGCCCGGCCGGCTTCGCGGCCCTTTTCCACGAAGTGGGCCTTGAAGATGCCGACGTGGTGGGGCGTTTCCTGGAAGTGGTGCGGGGTGAGCGACACCGAGAGGACGGGCACGCCCGTCTCCAGCCCCGCCTGCATCAGCCCGGTGACGACGGCCTGGGCGACGAAGTCGTGCCGGTAGATGCCGCCGTCGACGACGAGGGCGGCGCAGGCAACCGCCGCGTAGCGGCCGGTGCGGGCGAGGTCGCGGGCGAGCAGCGGCATCTCGAACGCGCCCGGCACGTCGAAGACGTCCACGTCGGCGGCCGGTACCACCTCGCGGAACCCTTCCAGGGCCTGGTCGACGATGTCGGAATGCCAGTTGGCTTTGATGAAGGCGTAGCGGGTGGGCGTCATGTGAACTCCTTTCGCGACGACACGTCACCCAAGGCGATCACATGCGGACCTGGCCGGTGGAAGCGCTCTCGAAACCCGCGCGGCGCGCGGACATCGTGAACGGTCCCGGGCTTCGGGGCCGCATCCGCGACGCGGGATGGGGGCGACCCGACCGGCAGACCACACGTTCTCTTCCATCCGGACTATGACCGTCGGTTCAGGAATCGCACCTGATCTGCTGACCCCTGCGGGGGACCGGAACCGGCAGGTGGAAGCCCGTCGTCGCGGTCCTCGCAGGGCGCTCGCGGACTTGCATCGCTGCTTACCGCCGGTGGGGAGTTTCACCCCGCCCTGAGAACGGCGCGAGTATTGCCGGTCCGGCGCCGTTCGGCAATCGCTTTGCGCGTGACGCGGCGATCGTCACGCCGCCGGGCGCCGCAGCTCCACGTCCCAGGCGTGATAGCCGTAGACCCAGTCGGCGTTGCCCTGCTTCTTCATCCATTCGTTGGCGAGCGACGAGCGCTGGATCTCCGCGGTCCGTGCCATCCGCGCCTGCTCGTAGGTGACGAGCGCGGCCGGAACGCCCTCGGAGGAGACCCCGTCGAGGCTGCGGGCGAGCACGATCGCGTCCTCGATGGCCATGCAGGCGCCCTGGGCCATGAACGGCACCATCGGGTGGGCGGCGTCGCCGAGCAGCGTGATCGCGCCGGACGACCAGTGGGCCAGCGGCTCGCGGATGTGCAGCGCCGAGCTGGTCACCTCGTCGAGGGCGGAAAGCAGTCCCTGCGCCTCCGGATGGAAGTCCTTGTAGGCGGTGCGCAGCGCCGCCAGGTCGCCGGGGATCGTCCAGCCTTCCTCGGTCCAGTCGGTGCGCGGCGTGGTGGAGAACACGAAGATCTCCTCGCCGCGGGTAAGCGGGAAGGTGACGATCTGGTATTCGGGCGAGGGGCCCCACCACTTGGTGAAGGCGTCGAGGTTGGGCAGGTCGCCGGCGCGGGAGCGGGGGAACACGCCGCGGTGGGAGACCAGGCCCGTGAAGGCCGGGTCGTCGGCGCCGAACAGCGCGTGGCGCACCACCGAATGGATGCCGTCGGCGCCGATCACCACGTCGAAGTCGCGGCTGCTGCCGTCGGCGAAGGCGATCGTGGCGCCCTGGCCGGTGCGGGTCACGGCGGCCACCTTGCTGGCGAAGGTGATGACGTCGGCGCCGAGCTGTTCGGTGAGGAGGGTCAGAAGGTCGGCCCGGTGCATGGTGAGCTGCGGGGCGCCGTAGCGCTCCTCGGCGGCGGAGCTCAGCGGCAGCCGGGAGGTTTCCTCGCCGGTGTCCCACATGCGGCTGATGCGGAAAGTGGGGCGCGCCGCCGTCACCCGGGCCGCGTCGCCGACACCCAGCCCGTCGAGGGCGTGGACGGCGTTGGGCGTCAGGTTGATGTCGGCGCCGACGCGGCCGAAGCGCGCCGTCTGCTCGAAGATCGAAACGTCGTGGCCGAGGCGCCTGAGCGCGATGCCGGCGCACAATCCGCCGACGCCGCCGCCGCAAATCCCGATGCGAAGCCCCGCCATGCCCGTCCCCTTTGCGGTAGATCAATATTGAACACTATGTTCATTTTGCCACTCCCGCCAGGACGGGTCAACCGCTCCCCGCGAACCAGGGGCGCATGCCCGGCCGTCGCCCTTCAAGCCCGCATCCGCCGTTCCGACGCGCCTCGGTCAGTCCCTGCGACTTGTTCGGCTGTTCACAAAATGACATAGTGTTCAGTATATGAACGATCGGAGGGCCCCTTCCGGTCGATCCCGCGTTCGGGAATCGCGCCGCATGCGCCGGCCACTCCCGGTTCTTCGATTTCCTTATCCGGCCGCGTCCGCCGCCGGTCTCTGGGCGAACCCGATGGACACTTCCGACGACCGGCACGCGCACGAGGCAACCGGCGCCGCGACCTATTCGGTCCCGCCGGTCCAGCGCGCGCTGGCGCTGCTTCGCTACGTCGCCGCCGGCAACCGCTGCCGCAATGTTTCCAAGGCGGCCAAGGAACTGGGGATCAACCGCACCACCTTCATCCGGCTCATCGCGACGCTGCAGGCGGAACGGCTGGTGGAGGAGATCGACGACGGCGGCGGCTACCGCCTCGGTCCAGGCTTCCTGGCGCTCGCCGCCGACGCGCTGAACGCGCGCGACGTGGTCCAGCTCGCCCGTCCGGTGCTGGCCGGCCTCGTCCGCGATCTCGGCCTGTCGGCCCATTTTGCCGTGCTGGACGGCCGCGAGATCGTCTATCTCGCCCGCCAGTCGCCCAACGCCCAGCTCGTCTCCAACGTCCGCGAGGGCACCCGGCTGCCGGCTCATGCCACCACCATGGGCCGCATCCTGCTCGCGCAGCTGTCCCCGGCCGAGCTGGCCGCGCTTTATTCCGAGGCCGATCTGGCCTCCTTCACATCGAAGACCGCGACCACGCTGGAGGCCCTCACGGCCCAGCTCGACAGCGACCGGGCGCTCGGCATCGCCCGCAGCGTCGCCAATTTCGAACTCGGGATCGGATCGTGCGCCTGCGCGGTGTTCGACCATCACGGCCGGCCGGCCGGCGCCGTCAACGTCAGCGGTCCGGACGCGGCCTTCGCGCCCCGCAACGGTCGGGTCGCCGAGATCGAGGCGGGGCTGCGTGCCGCGGCGGAGGCGATCAGCGCCTCGCTCGGCTACCGTCCCGACCGACCGGTGACTGGAGCTGCCTCCGCCCCGACGAGGACGCAGGATCGGCAACGGGTCGCGACTGACTCGCTGCGTTGAGCGGTTGAGAGACTGCCCCGCGCGGAAGACCCTCCAGGCTGATAATCGTCCCGTGCTTCCGGGCGGCGTCAGGCCGTGCGGGCCGCGCGCTTGGCGTGGGGATCGGCGTGCCAGCCGAGCAGGGTGGAGACCCGCTCCGCCGTCCGCGTGATGGCCGCGGCGAGGCCCCCGTCCAGTTCGGCGACGTTCTCGGGCGTGGCCGCCGCCGAGAGGTTGATCGCCGCCACCACCCGTCCCGTCATGTCGCGCACCGGTGCGGCGATGCTGGCGATGCCCGCCTCGAAGTCGCCGACGTGGGACACGTGCGCGCGGCCGCGGTCGTCGCGCCACTGGGCGAGCACCCCCGAGAGGGTCTGCGGGCTGGCGTTGCCGGTCTCCTTCGCCTCCGAGCGGTAGAGCGAGACCAGCGTCGGCTCGTCGAGGTCGGCCAGCAGCACGCGCCCCATGGTGGTGCTGCGGGCGGGCAGCCGCGAGCCCACCTGGACGATGCTCGACAGCCGGTGCGGGGCGGGCAGGCGCAGCACGTACAGCACCGAGGTGCCGTCGAGCACGCCCATGTGCGCCGACCATTCGGTCTCCGCGCGCAGGCGCTCCAGCTCGGGGAAGGCCACCTCCACCAGCTCCCGGGTCGCCAGGTAGCCATAGCCAAGCCGCAGCACCGCCGGTCCGAGCGCGTAGGTCTGGGTGCGCTTGTCGTGCAGCAGGCAGCCCATGTGGGAGAGCGTGTAGACGGTGCGGAAGGCGGCCGACCGGCTGGTGCCCAGCAGCTCCGCGATCTCGCTGAGACTGAGGTTCGGCCGTTCCGGGGTGAACGCCTTCAGCGCCTGCAGGCCGCGGACCAGTCCCGGCACGATGTAGCGGTCCTTTGCCTCGTCGATGTCGGTCGGGTCGCCGAGGGTGGGTTGGGCGTCGTCCACGGTTTCGTCGGCTGAGGCGGGAGCGGAGCTTTCGGAGCGGGTCATCACGGTCTCATGTTTTGCATGTAAAACACGATATGGCATGCAAAACGCACCGGCGCTAGTCTCTCCTCAAGTCATCGAGGTCAGGACCGAGGAGGATCCCCATGAACATCCAGACCGTCACCCCGTCGTCGGATCTCAAGGCGCGGATGCACGCCCAGGTCGGCCGCTTCGTCGACAAGTCGTTCGACTGGGACGCCTTTCCCAGCAACCGCGGCTTCGCGGATCTCGCCCGCGCCCAGATGCGCTACATCGGCGCTGGCGGTTCGCCGAAGGTCGGCGACACCACGACCCTGAAGCCCGACCACTTCACCGTCAGCCTGATCTACAAGGAGCCGGGCAAGTACGCGGCCTGCCACTCCCACGAGATCGAGGAATCCTTCCTGATCATCGACGGCGCGCTGATCGTCGGCTGGGAGAAGGATGGCGAGGTCGTCGAGGTCCGCCTCGGCCCGAAGGACATGATCCTGAACGCCCGCGAGATCGGCCATGGCTTCCGCAACGACGGCGTCGAGCCGGTCCTGATGTCGATCTCCGTCGACGTCGGCAAGCCGCTGCCGCCGGTCTACCACTACCACCCGAAGGAGCACCCGGCGGAGCTCGCCCGCTCGTTCGGCGCCGAGCCCGGCAAGACGCTGCCGTTCGACCGCAACGGCGCCCATCCGCTGCAGCAGCTGATGGCCCAGTACGTGGTGCGCCACAACGAGCTGGAGACCCACTGGGAAGACGCCGGCTTCACCCGCAAGGTCTACGTCGGGCCGGGCGGCGTCGATCACGACACCTGCCGCAAGGAAATGCTGGGCGTGCCGTCCGGTGTCGGCGTCAAGCCGTTCACCCGGGAGGTCGAGGACGCCTTCCTGGTGCTTGAGGGCTCGCTGACGGTGGGCTGGGAAGAGAACGGCAAGACCGTCGAGGTCGAACTCGGCCCGCGCGATCTCCTGAAGACGCCGGCCGGCCAGCCCCACTGGTTCCGCAACAACAGCGCCGGCGCGGCCACCGTCTGGTACATCGTCGGCGACGCCAAGCCGGAGACGGTCGTCTACGAGAAGGCCTGATCGGCCCGACAGCCCGCCGCGCATTCCGCCGGCCGCGTTGCCCCGAGCCCTCAGCCTCCCGATCCAGTCACCTTGATTGGGTCGGGAGCGGGTCCGTGGCGGCGCGGCCGGCGGCGTTTCCGGTGATGCTCAGGGCGCGTAGCCCAGCCGGTCGGAGATGTCGCGCGCCGTCGCCTTGACCGCCTCGCCGATGCGCTCGCGGGCCTCGTCGCCCTGCTTGAAGATCCGGTCCGGCCCGGACACGTTGATCGCCGCCACGGGCCGGCCGCGGTGGTCGAAAACGGCGCACGCGCACGAGCCGATCCCTTCCTCGAAGTTGGCAGCACTCCAGGCGATGCCGGCGGCGCGGTCGGCCGCGATCTGCGCCGTGAGCGCCTCGAAGCTGGTGGCCGTCTTGTCGGAGTAGCCGGGCATCGGCTCGCCCTCGTAGAGTGCGCGCACTTCGGCCTCGGGCAGGTGGGCGAGCAGGATACGGCCCATGGTGGTCGCGTGGGCGGGCAGGCGGGTGCCCTGGCGCACGTTCGACACCAGCTGCGCGTTCGGCGATTCCCGCACCAGGTAGACCACGTCGTGGCCGTCGAGCACGCCCAGGTGCGCCGACAGGCCGGTCTTTTCGGCAAGGGCGGCAAGGCGCGGCCGGCCGATCTGGATCACGTCGCGGCCGTTCATGGATTCGGTTGCCAGCCCGATCAGCCCGAGCCCCAGCCGGAAGCCGGTGTTCTCGTCGCGCTCCTCGATCATCCGCTCTTCCCGCAGGGTGTGCAGGAGCCGGATCAGGGTGGTCCGGTTGATGCCGAGTTCCTTGGCGGATTTGGAGATGTTCGCGCAGGTGTTGCCGGCGCCGATGTACTTCAGCACGGCGATGGCGCGGCGCACCGGCGGCACCTCGTAGGCGGTCACCTTCTCTTGCTCCATCGATCCCCTCTTGCGCCGTCACCAACCCCGAGGTGTAGCGTCCCCGCTGGTCGAGGAAAAGTGGGGAGAGGAGCGGGCCCGCGAAGGTCGCCGGGCCGCGGCAGGGTGAGCGCCGGTTGCCTCAGGCGTCGGAACCGGCGAACAACGCCTCCGCCTCGGCGATCCGCGCGTCGGCCCAGTCCATCGCCACGTCCTCGGCGAGGTCCGGCCCGGAGGCGTCGTGGGTGATGCGCTCGCCCACCTTGGTCGCGCCGTACGAGGCGAGCAGTTCCTCCATCCGCTTGGAGCCGTGGTTGAAGGTGTCCGCGTATTCGCTGTCGCCCATGCCGAACACGGCGAACCGGATGGCGGAAAGGTCGGGGCTCGCCGCCTCGATTGCCTCGGCGAACGGCTGGGCGGAGGCGGGCAGCTCGCCGTCGCCATAGGTCGAGCAGACGACGATGTAGAAGCGGCCGGCGTCGAACGAGGACGGGTCGAAGTCCGACAGGTTGGACAGCTCCACGTCGTGGCTGCCCTCCAGATGCGACTGGATGTCCTCGGAGAGCATCTCCGCGTTGCCGGTCTCGGTGCCGTAGAGGATGGTGATGTCCATCGTCATGTCTCCAGTTGTCTCTTGGCGGCTGCGAGCATGTCCTCCACCCGCGTCAGCTTGCGCCGGGTGCGACCTTCGGGAGTGCCCGCGGTCTCGGCGGCGTCGATGCGCAGCCAGCCTTCATAGTCGGTGACGGTGTCGAAGCGCGCGCGCAACGCGGTCGCACCCGGCTTGCCGCCGGCCGGCGGTGCCGCGTCCAGGTCGGCGGCGATACGCTTGGCAAGTGCCTGGGCGTCGGCGCGGTTTTCCGGGATGGTGCCGCGCGGTCCGCGCTTGAACCAGCCGGCAAGGTAGAGGCCCGGCTCGATGGCGCCGGCTTCGGCGTCCGCGGCGCGGGCGATCAGTCCGTCGCGGTCCATGGCGCGGTCGTCGGCAAAGCCGATGGCGGTGATCAGGCTGTCGCAGGCGAGCACCAGTTCGCCGCTGCCGCCGGCCCGGTGGAAGTGCGCTTCGCGCACGCGTCCGTCGTTGCCGGTGGCCTGCTCGGGCACCCAGCCGAAGCGGAACGTCACCGTCTTCGCGGCGTCCGCCGCGCCGTGGCCGTCGATTTCGCGCAGCGCGGCGAGGCGCTTGTCCTCGCCCTCGGCCGGCGCGTCCAGGTCCTCCACGACGATCCGCACGCCGGCGAGCTTGCCGAGCTCGCGGATCATCACCGGATCGAACTTCGCCTCGGCCGCCGGGGAGCGGCCGATGATGTCGATGGTCCGGATGCCGCAGTCGGCAAGCCGCGCCGTGTGATGGTCGGCGAAGTCGGAGCCGTGGAACTCGTCCGCCTGCTTGGCCAGGATGCGCAGGATGTCGATGGCGACGTTGCCGTTGCCGACGATCACGACCTTCTCGCCAAGCGCCGGCACGACGCCGGCATCGTCGGGATGGTCGTTCCAGTGACGGGTGAGGGTGCCGGCGCGGTGGACGCCTTCCAGCTCCTCGCCGGGGATGCCGAGGGTCCGGTCGGCGGAGAGGCCGGTGGCGAGCACCACGACGTCGTAGAGCGCGCGCAGCTCCGCCAGCGTCAGGTCGGCGCCGTGCTCCGGATCGCCGATCCGGAGATTGCCGACGAAGCCGACGCCCTCGCGCTCGAACAGCCGCGCGAACTGGCGCACCACCGCCTTGGTGCCCTGGTGGTCGGGCGCCACGCCGTAGCGCACCAGCCCGTAGGGCACCGGCAGGCGGTCGATCAGGTCGATCGTGAGATCGTCGCGCAGCTTGCCGAGCGCCTGGGCGAGATAGCACCCGGACGGTCCGGCGCCGACGATGGCGATCTGCAGTGTCACGAACGCATCCTTTCCGCCGAAGTGAAACGGCTCAGTTGAAGACGAACCCGTTGTTCACCGGCAGCGTCTGGCCGGTCAGCGTCAGCGCCTCGGTCGACAGCAGGAACGAGATCGTGCCCGTCACGTCCTCGGCCGACTGCGGCCCCGGCACAGCGCGGCCATCCTGGTAAAGCTTGTGGCGCTGCTCCGGCACGTACTCAGTCGAGGGCGTCGTCAGGATCCCCGGCGCCACCACGGTCACGCCGATCCGGTCGGGGCCGAGTTCGCGCGCCATGGAGCGGGTCATGGAGATCACCGCCCCCTTGCTCGCGGTGTAGGGCATCAGGTTCGGGGCGCCCCACAGCGCCGTGTCGGAGGCGAGGTTGACCACCCGACCGCTGCCGGAGGCCGCCAGCAACGGCGTCAGCGCGCGGGTCATCAGCCATGTGCCGCGCACGTTCACCCGCATCACCGCGTCCCAGGTGTCGATGGTGACGTCGCGGAAGCCGACGCCGCCGATGCCGGTGGCGATGGCGCCGTTGTTGACGAGCCCGTGGATGTGGTCGCGCGCGCCGGCGAGCGTCGCCGCGAAGCGGTCGATGGAGGCGGGGTCGCCCAGATCGAGGGCGTGGACCTCGCAGGAATGTCCGCCCTCCGCGACCGCGTCGGCCGTCTGGGCGCAGCGCGCCTCGTCCAGGTCGGCGAGGATCAGGGTGGCGCCCTTGCGCGCGCAGTCGAGCGAGACCGCGCGGCCAAGCCCGCCGCCCGCGCCGGTCACCACGATGATGCGTCCTTCCAGGATCATGCGTGCTCCGCTTCCGTCTGCCAGTTCGCTGTCCGTCACCATGGTCAGGCGAGCCTCGCCCAGGGCAGGGGCTCGTTGCCCAGCCCGTGATAGACCGCCTTCTGGCGCTGGTAGGCGCGCAGGCCCTGCCGGCCCTTCTCGCGCCCGATGCCGCTCGCGTCGTCGCCGCCGAACGGCGTCGAGATCGAGAACTGCTTGTAGGTGTTGATCCAGACCGTGCCGGCGTCGATGGCGCGCGCCAGCCGCCACGCCCGGGGGAAATCCTTCGTCCAGATGCCGCAGGCCAGCCCATAGTCGTTGTCGTTCGACTGGGCGATCACGTCGGCCTCGTCCTCGAACGGCAGCACCACCAGCACCGGTCCGAAGATCTCCTCCCGGCAGGTGCGGCTCTGGTTGCTGAGCCCGGCGATGATCGTCGGCTTCAGGTAGGCGCCGGCGTCGTAGTCCGCACCCGTCGGCCGCTCGCCGCCGGTGAGGACCGTCCCGCCTTCCTCGCGGGCGAGCGCGATGTAGGCCTCCACCGCCTCGCGGTGCTCGAAGCCCACCAGGGGGGCGACCTGCGTCGCCGGATCGAAGGGCGAGCCCACCACCAGCCGCTCGGTGGCGGCCACCAGCCGTTTCACGAAGCCATCGTAGATCGCGCGTTCGACGAACAGACGGGAGCCGGCGATGCACGACTGCCCGCTGGAGGAGAAGATGCCGAACAGCACGCCCGCCACCGCCTGGTCGATGTCGGCGTCGGAGAACACGATGGTCGGCGACTTGCCGCCCAGCTCCAGCGAGATCGGCATCAGCTTGCGGCCGGCCTGCTCGCCGATACGGCGGCCGGTGTCGGTGCCGCCGGTGAACGAGATGCGGCCGATCGCCGGGTGCTCCACCAGCAGGTTGCCGATCTCCCGGCCGGAGCCCGGAAGCACGGAGAACAGGCCTTCCGGCAGGCCCGCTTCTTCCACGATGCGCGCCAGTTCCAGCGACACCAGCGGCGACCAGCTGGAGGGCTTCAGCAGCACGGCGTTGCCCGCGGCGAGCGCCGGGGCGACCTTCTGGGCGTCCGAGGCGATCGGCGAGTTCCACGGCGTGATCGCGCCGACCAGCCCGATCGGCTCATGCACCGACATGGTCAGGTAGGCGCCGCGCCGGGTCGTCAGGTCCTCGTCGGAGGTCTCCAGAACGGCGGCGAAATAGCGGAACGTGCCGGCCGCCGACATCGCCAGCGCGGTGGTCTCGCCGCGCGTCTTGCCAGTGTCGCGGGTCTGGACGAACGAGATCCGGTCGATGTTCTTCTCGATGCCGTCGGCGATCCGCGTCAGGTAGCGTGCCCGCTCGTGGGGCAGCAGGTCGCGCCACGCCGGGTCGGCCTGGGCCGCCTTGGCGCGCGCGATGGCGCGCTCGCCGTCCTCGCGCGAGGCGCCGGCCAGGCGGCGGTTCAGGGAGCCGTCGTGGGAGAAGGTCGAGACGATCTCCGCGCCGGAACCGGTCTCCCATTTGCCGCCGACGAACAGGCGGCCGTCGGGCAGGTCGTAGGTCGCGTCAGACATCGTCATTCCTCAAATCGCGATCGGCGCGACGCGGTTCAGCACCTCGCGCGCCACGCTGTAGACGGTCGAGACCGACGTCTTCGGATTGTCCGGCGAAGCCTTGCCCTCGAGCCGGATGGTGAAGTTCACCGACGCCGAACGCACTTCGTATTCGTGGATGTTGCCGGTCGCGGCCGGGTCGGCGATCAGCCGCACCCGGGTCTGCTCGAAGCCGACGCCGGCGAGCGCCAGCGTGGCCGCGACGTTGGCGTTCTTCGGATAGTCGGTGGCTGCCTTGCGGGCGTTGCCGGTGAAGAACACGGTCTCGGTCGCGAGCCCGTCGAGATCGACCAGGGTTTCGGCCGGGGTCCCGCGCCATGCCTCGGGCGGCTTGCGACCGGTGTAGATCACCTCCTCGATGCCGGCGATCTTCGCCGCCGCAAGCGCGTCGATGCCGCCGATCGCGCCGGGGATGAGCACCGCCCGGCACTTGCCGGTCGCCGCCGCATCGGCGATCGCGTCAGAGGTCGCCGCGTCGGCGAGCGCGCCGATGGACACGATCACCGTCTCGCAGCCGGCGCGCAGCACCTGCGGCACCACCTCGCGCACGACTTCGTGGACGGCGCACTCGATGGTCAGGTCGGGATCGGTGGCGAGGAAGCCCTCCACCGTGTCGTGGAAGCTGACGGCGTCGGCCAGCACCGAGGCCTTTGCGCCGAGGGCGGCTTCGGCGGCGCCCGCCGCCCCCGCCTGCGTCAGGATGGCCACCGCCTCGAAACGGGCCCGCCCGTCACGGGCGAGCACGTCGAGGAGGGCGGCGGCGATGTTGCCGTAGCCGATGATGCCGAGGCGTTGCATGGCCATGGGTCAGTTCGCCTTTCCGGCGGCACCCGCCGGCGGTCCCGCGAAGGCCTCGGCGAACGGGCCGATGGCGACCATGTCGACTTCCAGCACCACTGGCCCGGCGACCTTCATCGCCGCGTCGAAGGCGTCCGGGAACGCCTCGATGGTGTCGATGCGGACATGCGGCATGTCGATGGCGTCGCACAGCTTGGCGAAGTTCGGGGTCTTCAGCGCCGAATAGTGCCGGCGGCCGCCATACTGAGCGTCCTGGATGTTCTGGATCACCCCGTAGGCGGCGTCGTTCATCAGCAGGTAGACGACGTTCGCGCTTTCGTCGACGGCGGTGATCAGCTCGGCCATGCCGAGCATCGCGCCGCCGTCGCCGAGCAGCGTCACGGCCTTGGCGTCGGGCGAGGCGAGTGCCGCGCCAATGCCCATGGCGATGCCCTGGCCGATGCCGCCGCCGGCGGCGTGGACGCCGAGGTTGGGGGCGGCCACGGTCACGTAGCGGTTGCCGAAGGTCGAGTTGGAGATCGTCACGTCGCGCACCCAGGGATGGCGGCCGGCCTGCACCCGACCGAGCAGGTGGTCGGCGACGATCTGGTAGGGGCCCAGCCGCTCGCGCAGCGCGCCTTCCGCGCGGGCCCGCGCCGAGGCGATGTCGTGGGGCATTGTCGGGTCGGTGTCGAGCTTCGCCGGCAGACGCTCCAGGAGGCGCGCCAGCGTGTCGGCGGCGTCGCCGTGCAGGAACTGCTCGACGGGGTAGTTCTTGCCGCAGCGCTCCGCGTCGGCGTCGATCTGGACGAGCTGGCGCGGCAACGGCAGCTTGTTGTCGCGGGTCTCGTTGCCGCGCAGCTTGGAGCCGACGACGATCATCAGGTCGGAGCTGGCGTAGATCTCCTCCGCCTCGCGCGTCATGTTGAAGGCGCCGAGGCTGGCGGCGTTGTCCTCGGGCACGACGCCGCGGCCGGTGGTGCTGGTCACCGCGCCGAAGCCGCGGGCGACGAGCTCGGTGGCCTCTGCCTCCGCGCCGCGCGCGCCGCCGCCGAGCCACAGCAGCGGCCGCCGGGCGGTCTTCACCCGCTCGGCCAGCTCGTCGAGGGCAGCGTCGGAGGCGAGCGGCCGCACGATCACCGGCGGATAGGCCCGCGCGGTGGTCGCCGGCGCCATGCGCTGCACGTCCACCGGCACCTCGATGCTCACCGGCCCGGTCGGCGCGCTCAGCGCCGCGGAGCAGGCAGCCGACAGCGTGCCGATCACCGAGGCCGCGTCCCAGATGCGGAAATAGTCCTTGGAGATGCCCTTCAGCATCTCCGGCTGCTTCGGCACGTCGTGGATCGGCGCGCGGTCGCGGTCGGCGTGGGAAAGATCGACCTGGGTGGTGATGTGCAGGATCGGCGATCCCGCCGTCAGCGCTTCCGCCTGGCCGCCGGCCGCGTTGCCGGCCGCCGTTCCGGTCGACGTGAGCACCACGCCCAGCCCGCCGGACACGCGCGCATAGGCGTCCGCCATGTTCATGGCGCCGGCCTCGCCGCGCGCCGGCACGAAGCGGATCCGCCCCTGCTCGGCAATGCCGTCGAGGATCGGCATGTTGTGGATGGAGATGACACCGAACACCGTGGTGACGCCCATCTCGGCGAGCGCGCGCGCGATCTGGCCACCGACGGTGTCCGGAAGGGTGTCGAGCGCCGGCTCGTCAAACGAAACGCGAGATGCCGCCTGAGATCTCAAGGTGTGCTCCTGTGATGTACGAGGCGGCGGGCGAGGCGAGGAAGGCGAGCGCACGCGCGGCCTCCTGCGCCTGGCCGAGCCGGCCGAGCGGGATGTTCTTCTTGGTGGCGAGGTCGGCGAACCACGCTTCGCGGGACTGGGACTGGTCGTCCCGGGCCTCGAAGCGGCGCTGCCACTGGTTGGAATCGACGAGGCCGACGAGGATCGAGTTCACCCGGATCTTGGGGGCGAGCTCGACGCTGAGCGACTTCAGGAGGTTCTGGATGCCGGCCCGTGCCGAGGAGGTGCAGACCATGTGCGGCTCGGGCTGGTGGGCCAGCAGCGAGTTGACCGCCACGATGGCGCCGTGGCCGTTCGCCTTCAGCGGCTCGGTGAAGGCGCGGATCGGATGGATCTGGCTGAAATATTTCAGCTCCAGCTCTTCCCGCCACGCCTCGTCGGTGGTCGAAGCAAAGGTTGAGGTCCGTCCCTGGCCGGCGTTGTTGATCAGGATGTCGACCCCGCCGAAGCGCGCCAGCACGCGGCCCGCGAAGCCGCCGAAGGCCTCAGGATCGAGCACCGACACCGCCTCGGCGAGGATGCGTTCCTCGCCGAAGGAGGCAACGAGGTCGGCCTTCGCCGCCTCCAGCCGCTCCGCGCCGCGCGCGCAGAAGGCCACGTTGCAGCCTTCCTCCAGAAGCAGCCGCACGGTGGCGAGCCCGATGCCGGAGCTGCCGCCGGTGACCACGGCGGTCTTGCCGTTGAGGCCGAGATCCATGCCCTCAGCCCTGCTTCAGCGCGCGGAAACCCGGGTCTGGGCGGCCCATCATCACGGCGCGCTGGGCAGGCGTCGGCGGTCCGGCGGTCATCCAGCGGTCCATGGAATCCGGATCGCTGCGCGACCACACCTTCGGCTCGTGGGTGGCCTCGTCGATCTGCTCCAGCTCGGAGGTGAACTCGATGACGAAGCCCGACGGCGAGACGAAATAGGCGAACGGGTTGTTGCCCGGGCCGTGGCGGCCGGGGCCCCAGCTCGGCACCTGGCCCTTCTGCTTCATCCGGCCGATGCCGCGCATGAAGGAGTCGATGTTCGGCATCTCGAAGGCGACGTGGTTGACGCTCGCATAGGGCGCCCGCACCAGCGCGATCGAGTGGTGGTCCTTGCTGCAGCGCAGGAACACCATCTGGTCGGCCGAATAGTCGCTGACCCGGAAGCCCAGCGTCTCGCAGTACCAGTCGCGCACGCCCTCCATGTCGGGCGTGTTGAGGACCACGTGGGACACCTTGCGGGGCAGGGCGAACTGGTCCTCGGAGGCCTTCATCTCCAGATCGGTGGTGAAGCGCAGGCGGCGGAAGTCGGGGTCCAGGATCTCGAACCCGTAACCGCCGATCGCGTCCTCGAACGGCGCCGGAGCGGCGACCGCGGTGGCGCCGCGCTCGACGGCCTGCAGGTAGAAGGCGTCCATCGCGGCGCGGTCGGGCATGCCGAAGTGGATGTACTCGATGCCGAAGGTGTCGCTGTCCTTGAGGCCGTAGAGGAAGGGCTCCGAGCCGGTGCCCGCCATGTAGGCGACGCCGTCGCCGCGCTTGGCGAGCGACAGTCCCCAGGAGTCCACGTAGAAGTCCACCGTCGCGGTCATCGCCGGCGCGCGCATCATGATCCCGCGCAGGTGTCCGGCTCTCAATGGCTCAGTCATCGTCACCTCCTGTGTCCCCCGCGGCTGGCGCAAGGGCCTGTCCGTCCGGGCGCGGGCACCCGGTCGATACGTTTCAGCTCGTTACCCGGACCCGGGTTTCCGCGGCGGCAAGCGCGCTCGCGATCACGGATGCGAACGCCGCCGGCTGCTCCAGATAGACCGCGTGCCCCGCGTCGGCGATCTGGTGATAGTCGACCTCGTCGGCGCCGTTCGACGACCGTGCCTCGATCGCCGCCAGCGTCTGCGCTTCCGGCGTCACGACGTCGCCCTCGGCCCAGATGAACGTCGTCGGAACGCTGACCTCCGCCAGGCTCTCGGCGAGCCGCCCGGACGAAAGCATCCGCACCGCCTGGCCGTAGCCGGGCATCGTGACGGCGCCCATCGCCGCCTCGACGGCCGCGACCGCCTCCGGCCGCCCCTTCGGGTCGTGGACCAGCCGCGCCGCCCGGGTCCGAGCGAACTCCGGTCCGCCCAGCTCCTCCAGGGCGTCGATACGCGCCTGGGTCTTCTCCGGCAGCGTGTCGCCGACGCGCACGCCGTAGCCGGCGGCGCATTCCGACAGCACCAGTCCGCTCAGCCGGTCGCCGTGGCGCATGGCGAAGCGCGCCGCGATCAGTGTGCCCAGCGAGTGGCCGACCAGCAGCACCTGGTCCAGCCCGAGGGCGTCGAAGAGGCGGAGCAGGGCGGTGGCGTAGGCTTCCTCGGTGGGCCATTCCTCGGCGAGAGGGGCGGAGGCGTCGTAGCCGGGCGCGTTCCAGAAGATCAGGTCGAGGTCGGCGTGAAGATGCGGGATCAGCGGCAGGAACGATGCGCCCCGCGAGCCGATGCCGTGCAGGAACACCACCGCGGCGCCGGCCGCCGACCGGCGCAGGAAGGAAATCCCGGCTGACGTCGCCAGCGCGACGCCCGGAGTGTCGATGTTCGCGTTCTGCTCGGCCATCACGACATCCTCCCGTCTGGCGCTCGGCGAAGTGTTCGTTATTGAACGTTATGTTCAAAAACAGATTACGCTTGGCCGCCTGGCGTGTCAACGAAATGCAGGCGCATGTCCTCATCGATCGTCGGAACCGACCGCGGCCCCAAGGGACCGCGGCGACCGGTCAGCCGTCGTCGCGGTCGAGGTAGTGGAGAACCCGCTTCTCGATGCCCGCCACGGCGAAGTAGAGGATGATGCCGATCACCGTCAGCAGTCCGATGGCGTTGAACACCATGGCGGTGTTCGCCTGGCCTTCGCCGTAGGTGATCAGGAAGCCGAGACCGGTGTTGCCGCCGACCAGTTCGCCGACGGTCACGCCGATCACGGCCAGCGTCGCACCGATGCGGAGGCCGGCGAACAGCGACGGCATCGACGACGGGAACTCGATCTTCCAGAAGATCTTCAGCCGCGACATGTTGTAGACGCGCGCCAGGTTGATGAGGTCGCGATCGACCGTCTTCATCGACTGCAGCACGTTGACCAGGATCGGGAAGAACACGATCAGCACGGTCACCAGCAGCTTCGGCAGCGCGTTGTAGCCGAACCACATGATGAACAGCGGCGCAAACGCCACCTTCGGCGCGATCTGCAGCGCCAGGATGTAGGGCGACAGCACCCGTTCCCACAGCTTCGACAGGCCCAGCAGGTAGCCGAAGGCCGCGCCGAGCGCGCTGCCGAGCACGAAGCCGATGATCGACGTCACGGTCGTCGACAGGAAATTCTTGCCCAGCTCCTCCTGCTGCACCATGCGGAAGAATTCGCTGAGGCACTCCGAGAAGGTCGGGATGATGTATTTCGGGACGTCGAACAGCGGCGGGAGGAACTCCCACGCGGCGATGACCACGATCCCCACGGCGATCATGATGGCGAGCTCGGGCCCGGCCGTGGATGACCTGGGAACGGCGCGTCGCAGGAGGCTTGCCATCTTGAACCTTCCGTGTCCGGACGCGCCCCCGAAGCCGGGGGCGCGCGTTGCATCGATGGTGGAGTGGTCGGTCAATCGACGAACTCGTTGGTGTAGAGGTCGTCGAGCGGCGGCGCGGTGGTGATGATGCCGGCCTGGAGGTAGAAGTCCTCGACGGCCTTCACGCGCTCCGGATCGAACTTGCCCAGGTCCTTCATGTCGTCGACCGAGTAGACGAGGTCCGTGTAGCGCTTCATGACTTCGGTCAGGAACGCTTCCTTGCCGGAGAACTGCGGGACCTTCTCGGCCAGCAGCTTGGCGGAACCTTCCGGATCCTCCATCACGTCACGCAGGCCGTGCAGGGTCGCCTGCACGAAGCCGCGCACCAGCTCCGGCTTGTTCTTGATGGTGTCGTCGGACGACAGGATCGCCTGGGCCATCGCCGGGAACATGTCGTTGATCGGCAGGATGGTCAGGTCGACGCCGGCGCCTTCGATCGAGGCGGCCCAGTCGGGCGTGCCGGAGATCGCGTCGAGGTCGCCGGAGATCATCAGCTGGACCATGCCGGCCGGGCCGACGGCCTGGATGTCGACGTCTTCCTTGGACAGGCCGGCCGACTGCAGCGCCGCGAGCAGGTTGTAGTAGGTGGTGTCCTGGAAGGCCATGACACCGATCTTCTTGCCCTTCAGCGAGGCCATGTCGGTGGCGCCCGCATCATTCCGGATGACGATCTGCGTCAGCGCCTTGCCGCCCAGCAGCGCCACGCCCTTCACCGGCAGGCCGTTGGCGCGCACGATGATCGGCGTGTCGCCGATGCCGCCGCCGAGGTCGGCGTTGCCCACCGCAACCTGCTTGGCGACGTCCGCGCCGCCCTTGCCGATGCGGAAGTCGACGTCGAGGCCGGCGTCGGCGTAGTAGCCCTTCGCCTTGGCCACCTGGAACGGCGTGAACGCCGGCAGGAAGTCGGGGGCCGGGAACAGGTAGACCATCTTCTCGGCCGCCATGGCGCCGCTGGTCATCATCGCGGACACGGCCGCGACGGTGACGGCCCGCCGCATGGTCCGGGCAAAGCGTTCGAATGTCATGTCAATCGTCCTTCCTCTGGGGCCGCTTCACGCGGCTTGATCTTCCAAGTGCAGGGTATCGAACAGGCGTTTGACGTAGTCGCGCGTCCCGCTCTCCATCGAGCGGGCCATCGGGTCGTCCCGATGCGGCAGTTCGATCGCGAACTCGTCGACCACGGTGCCCGGCCGGCCGGACAGCACCACGACGCGGTCCGACATGATGACGGCCTCCTGCAGGTCGTGGGTGATGAGCAGGCAGGTGACGCCGGTCTCCGCGATGGTCGTCGAGAAGCTCTTCTGCAGGACCACCTTGGTCTGCGCGTCGAGGGCGGAGAACGGCTCGTCGAGCAGCACGATCTCCGGGTCGATCGCCAGCGTCCGGGCGAGCGCGGCGCGCTGGCGCATGCCGCCGGAAAGCTGGTGGGGATAGTGGAAGGCGAAGTCGGCCAGCCGCACGCGCTGCAGCTCCGACAGCGCCCGCTCGCGGCGTTCCTTGCGCGTCATCGGCTTCTCCTCAAGGCCGAACTCGACGTTGGAGACGATGTTGCGCCAGGGCAGAAGCAGGTCCTTCTGCAGCATGAAGCCGACGTCGGACCGGGTGGAGCGCACCGGCTCGTTGTTGATCAGCACCTGTCCTTCGGTCGGGCCGTAGAGGCCGGACACCATGTTGAGGATGGTGCTCTTGCCGCAGCCCGAAGGCCCGACGACCGCGACCAGCTCTCCGGGCTTCACGGAGAACGACATGCCGGTCACCGCGGTGACCTGGTGGCCGGTCTTCCGGTCCGGGAAGACCTTGGTGATGTCTCTGAGCTCGAGGCTTGATGTCATCGCGAACCGTTGGGGTTGGAGGCCAAGGGGAGGCGTGGGGCGGGCATCAGCTCCACAGGTATCCGTAGGAGTGAATCTGTCCGATCAGCGAGGTCAGTCCGTCGCCGCCGGTGGCGGCTTCGGCGATGCGGGTGCCGCGCAGCCAGGTGCGTCCGTGCACTTCCATGCCGGCGGCGTTGCAGCGCCCCTTGAAGCGGGTCGCGTTGCACCAGAAGCCGCCCATGATCTCCGCGCCCTCCAGCGAGGCGGGGCCGTTCAGCGTCGTGCGGTCCATCGACAGGTTGCTGAGCACCTGGATGCGGTCCAGGAACGCCGCCTGCTCGAAGACCGCCCGGTCGAGCACCAGCGTGCCGCGGAACTCGGAGCGGGAGAAGCTGGCGTCCCGGCCGAAGCTGCTGCCGTCGAAGCGCGCGTCGTGCCAGAACTCCGCTCCCGAGAAGTCCGCTCCCGCCTCGAACGTGCAGTTTCGGAACCAGGCCAGTCCCCGAAAGCGCGCGCCGCTGGCGTTCACCGGGCCGCGGAAAACCGAGCCGGTGAAGTCGACGCTGGTGACGTCCAGGCCCGCCAGGCTCAGCGGCTCGTCGATGACGCGGCCGGTCAGGTCCTCGGCGGCGCCCGCCACGAACGGCGCGCGCAGCAGGTCGATGATGCTGTCGGTGGCTGCGAGCGTCATCGCGGCTGCATCGGCTCCCGCTCAGGCCGACTTCTGGTCGATGGCGGCGTCCTGCGCCTTCAGGTGTTCCTTGGCCTTGCGCACCATCATCTGGCGCAGCCGGGAGACGCCGATGTCGTGCTGGTAGAGCATCTCGCGCTTGCGGGCGTCTTCCGGGATCGATTCCAGCATGACCCGGTCCTGCTCCAGCACGAACCAGTGCCGTTCCTCCAGGAAGGCGCGATACAGGAACCGCCAGGATTCCGCGGCCAGACCCTGCACCTGGCGGCAGCGCCAGAAGAACGAGTGGTGGGTGTGCTCGTCGATGGCGACGGCGAATCCGATGATGCGGAACGGACCGCCCGGGCCGGCGCCGTTCGGGTAGGGGATGTCGAGACGGAAGAACATCGAGCCCGGCTCGACCACGACCTCGGTGGCATCGAGGTTCACGCCCTTCTGGGCGACGCGCTCGATGACGAAGCCGGTGTCGGTGCGCTCCAGGCGCATGGTGTCCTGCTTGGCGCCGTAGGCCAGCGTGAAGCTGTCGGTGTGCAGGTAGCTGGCGTGCATCGGATCGGCGGCGTTGTCGAGGGACAGCCGGTAGCTGCAGTCCCAGCGCACCATGCACGGGAAGGCTTCCCACTCGCCGTTGACGAACTCTTCCGGCGGGTTGAAGGCCGGGGCCTCCGGCTGGTCGGCGCTTGGCAGGTAGATGAACACCGCGTCGGCGCACTCGGCGGTCTCGTAGCTCTTCAGCGGGCGGCGGCCTTCCAGCGCGCACTCGGGCATCGCCGGAACGCGGACGATGGTGCCGCTGCCGTCGACCGACACGCCGTGATAGCGGCAGGCGACGTTGCCGTCCTGGACGACGCCGAGCGACAGCTTGGCCCCCCGGTGGGGGCAGAAATCCTCGATGCAGTGCACCTTGCCGTCGCCGTCACGCCAGAGAACCAGGTTCTCGCCGGCGATCTTGGTGCCGAACGGCTTGCCCGCCTTTACCTGCACCGACTTGCAGATCGGAGCCCAGAGGCCGCGAAGGCCCCGGTTGATGTAGTCGTCGACGGCGTCGCGGCCTGAAACGGTGGCAGTCATGGCTCTCATCCCCGGTTCGTGGGTGCGGGTGTCAGGCGCCGATCCCGTGCTCGGCGTGGGCGGCATCGTGGGACGCGTTGATCGCCTTCAGTTCCGCTTCGAACGAGGCGAGGGTCCAGGCGCCGCTGTCGCCGGAGGGACGCTTGGTGCCCTTTTCGTTGAGTTCGGCGACGACGGCTTCGAAATCGTGGACGCCGCGCGCATAGATGTCTTCGAGGTCGGCGGCGAGGGCGGATTCCGCTTCGGTCATCGGCCGTCCGCGTGACTGGTGGCTGAGGGCGGGATCTTGCATCGGATGCCTCCGGACACGGTGTTCGCGAGTGTGTTCATATAAGAACGATGCGTTCGTCATTTGCCATAGTGGCGCAAGATTGGTATCCAGGCAACATCTTTTCCAAACAAGCCGATCGGCGGAAAGTGGGACTTTATGGGCGGACAGATCATGCTCACCGTCTTCCTCAGGCACGACCAGTCGCAAAATCTCGAGGAGATCCAGGATCACCTCGGCGACCAGGAGTGGTGGACGGGCTTTCCCCCCGAAGGCGTCGAGATCCTCTCATGGAACGTGGTGATGGGCATCGGCCAGATCGTCACGCTGCGGATGCCGCCGGACCTGCTGCCCAAGGTGAACGTGGAACTGGAACGCCGGGCCTGGGGCGTGTTCTCCACCGAGTTCTTCCCGACCTACGACTTCGTGCCGGTCCGCGAGCGCCTGACGCGCGAGTGGAAGGCGAAGACGGGGAAGTAGCGCCCATGGCCGCCGACTTCCGATACGTGAGCGCGCCGGACGTTCCGCCGCCGCCGCCGGGGGTGTTCTCCAACGCGGTCGTGGCCGACAACGTCGTCTACGTCTCCGGCATGCACGCCGGCGGCCCCGACGGCATCGTCGGCGGCGCGTCGATGCTGGAGCAGACCCGAGAGGCGTTGCGCCGTGCCGTGTCGCTGGTCACCGCCGCCGGCGGTTCGGCCGATCGCATCGTCAAGCTGACGATCTACGTCACCGACATGGGCCGGCGCGCCGAGGTGAGCGTCGCGCGCAAGGAGGTCTTCACCACCCACCTCCCGGCCTCGACGTTCCTGCAGGTGTCCGGCTTCATCCAGGACGGCCTGCTTGTCGAGGTGGACGCCATCGCGCATCTCTGATCGGAGCCCTCGGCCACTGAGCCGAGGCCTTGCCCGGCGCCGCTGAAATGCGCGCCGGGCGGGCGCTTCCGCGTTGCCTGGCCCCGTCATTCCTGCTTTCCTCCCCGCGTCGATCCCGTCGACCGCAGGGCGCCGGCCTCGACCCACCGTTTGCCATCGCCCCAGGCGCGCACAGCGAGGTTCCCCCATGCGCAGCGAGATCACCGGTTCGACGCTCCCCGTCCTGACCATCACCCTGGAGGGCGGCGAGACGATCCTCGCCGAGCCCGATCGGCTGTCGTGGATGACGGCCAACATCGCCATGCACACCACCACCGCGACCGGCGGGGCCGGCGGCCTGTTCGGCGCGCTCGGCCGGGCGGTGGCCGGCGGCGGCCTGTTCATGACCGAATTCACGGCCGAGCGGAGCGAGGGCTTCGTTGCATTCGCCGCCACCGTCCCCGGCAACATCGTCCAGACCCAGGTCCGCGAGGGCCATGGCTACCTGATCCACCGCCACGGCTTCCTGGCCGGCAGCCAGAGCCTGTCGCTGTCGATCGGCGTGCAGCAGTCGCTCGGGTCCGGCCTGTTCGGCGGCAACGGCTTCATCCTGCAGAAGCTGTCGGGCTCCGGCGCGGCCTTCGTCGAACTCGGTGGCGAGATCGTCAGCTACGACCTTGAGGCGGGGCAGGAGCTTCTCGTCCATCCGGCTCACGTCGGCATGTTCGAGGAGAACGTCTCCTTCGAGATCACCACCGTGCGCGGCGTGAAGAACATGCTGTTCGGCGGCGACGGGCTGTTTCTCGTCCGACTGCGGGGACCGGGCAAGGTCTGGCTGCAGTCGCTCACGCCGGTGAAGCTCGCCCACGCGCTGCGTCCCTATCTGCCGTCGGGGGAGCATCACTGACGGCGCGGAGCCCGCGCGCTCAGGCCTTCATCTTGGCGAGCACCCAGGCGACGGCGCCGAGGCCGATGCTGCCGATCCCGAAGCCGATCCCGAGCCCCCACGGGATGCCCGGATAGCCGGCGTACCAGTGGCCGATAAGGCCACCGGCCACGCCCAGGATCAGCGGCGCGAGACATCCGATGGCGATCATCAGGCTGTCCCGCCGAGCGGGGCGGGCCGGCCGAGATGGTAGCCCTGGGCGGCGCCGACACGAAGCCGGCGCAGGCAGGCGAGCTCCGCCGCGGTCTCCACGCCTTCGGCGATGATGGAGCTTCCCGTCTCCGCCGCGAAGCCGACCAGGGCCCCGATCATCGCCTGGCGCACCGGGTCGGTGTCGATGTCGCGGGTCAGGCTCATGTCGAACTTGATCATGTCCGGCTCGAGCCGGAAAATGTGCCGCAGGCTGGAGTAGCCGGCGCCCGCGTCGTCGACCGCGATGCGCATCCCGCGCGCGCGGAGCGGCGCCAGGGCGGCGCGGATGGCGTCGTAGTCGGAGATCAGGATGTGCTCGGTGATCTCCACCACGATCCGGTCGGCCGGCAGGTCCCGCAGGACCGCGTCGAGCTGTGGCGAAAGCACCGTCGTTGGCGAGACGTTGATGGCCAGGAAGGCCCCGTCCGGCAGCGCCGGCAACATGGCCGTCGCGGCGCCGATCGCGGCCATCTCGAACGCCTCGCGGCGGTCCACCTCCTCGGCCTCGGCGAACCACAGGTCGGGCGTGCGCAGCGGTTCCGCCGAAATCCGGCACAGCGCCTCGTAGCCGACCGTGCGGTCGTTCTGGATGTCGACCACCGGCTGGTAGACCATGGTGAACAGGCCGTCCTCCAGAACGGCCTCGATCCGCGCCAGCTTCTCGCGCGTCTTCTGCTCGGCCCCGACCTCGCGCTCGATCTCGAAGGCGGCGAGTTCGGCGAACGCGGTCATCATCTTGTGGTCGCGCGCGTTCAGCGACGGGTCGGGATGGAAGCTCAGGCAGCAGAACATGCCGTAGCAGGTGCCGTCGGACAGGCGGATCGGCACGCTCAGGTGCGCGCCGATGGGCACCGCCCCGGTGATCGGCAGGGTCGCCGCGAACGCGTTGGCCGACGTGTCGGGAATGAGTTCGGGCAGGGTGCCCGCCAGGATGTGGCGGCAGTAGACGTCATCGAGCGACTTGGAATCGCCGACCTTGATCAGGTCGTCCAGGCCGGGCGCGTCCACCTCGCGGAACACCGAACGGTCGCCGACGAATTCCGAAACGTAGGCGACATCCATCCCGAGGTGCTTGCGGATCACCTCCAGCGAGCGGCCAACGGACTCGCTGCGGGGGACCGTCCTGTCCGCATCGGCGGTGAACAGGTTGACCATGCTCCGGGCGAGCGGCGTTTGGGTTGCGCCAGCTTCTGCCAAACTCGTCCCTCGTCGTTAAGGCTGCCAGGCCGCCAGGATTCCGGGGCTGACCGCATTTCGGTGCATGTGGCCGCGGACCCGCGGTCCCTTCCGCCGGGTCATCGGGAAGGGTGGGCAATGTCCCCACCTTCAGCGAAAGGTCGTCCCGGTCGACCGGGGCCCCGCATTCCCGCCGTCTCCCACATTGTGGGGTTTGGAGCGGTGAAAGCCAATGACCGAAACGCTGAGCTGCGCCACCGGCTGTCGCCCGCGATTCCCGGATGGTGCGGACGCATTCGGGGATCCGCCTCTTATCTTTCGGCCCACGCACGTCCATATACCGAACACCGATATAAGGGATCCGGATGTCTGCCCGGCGTGTATCTTCCACGCCTTTCGTCGCCCCCGCGCGGTCACGCGGATGAACGCGCGGCAGACCGGCATGGACCGCATCGTTCCGCGCCCTTGCGTACCCGGACCAGAACCGTCCGGACTTCCGAGTGAACGTCGAGCAGGGTCTCATCGTCCGGGTCGATCCGACCGGCACGCGAAATGCTCTGGCCTGTCCCGGGGAGGGACCCATGGCTGACCCAAGGTCCAGACCGCCCACCGTCGCTGCCCCGCCACCCCTATGGTCTGCCGAGCGCGTCTCGCGGGAGCACCTCAGGTTCGCGGCGCCGTTTCCCGTCGAGGGTCCGCTGCGCCAGTGCCCGGCCGGAACCTACGAGGTGGAGACCGTGGAAGAGCTGATAGACGGACTGTCGTTCCCGGCCTACCGCGTGGTGTCGACCGCGCTCGTCCTGCCGGTCGCGAACGGATCGGCCCGCTCCTGCCAGATGATGCCGGTGGACCCCGCGATCGTGCGCGCTGCCCGCGAAGGCGCCCCCGACGCCGGCGCGATCTGAACCGGCAGCCCCTTATGGCGCCGATGCACGGCGCTGCATCTGCCGGCCAATGACACAGACGACGCGATGATCGGCCTGCCCGTCCGCCCCCGCTGACGCCTGCGGCAACCGGCACCGCCAACAACAAAGAGAACCGATATGGCCCTGAATTTCGTGAACCCCAGCCGCAACTACGACGAGCGACGCCGGCTCATCTGCTTCGTCGGACACGACGGCATGATGGAGATCCCGTTCCTGCTCGAGGTGAACGCGCTGCCGTCCATCGAGCCCGTGGCGTCGACCTCCGAGGAGGATCTCCTGCAGGCGTTCGACACGGCGCGCAGCACCATCGAGTCGGTGGCGCGCGAATGCTATTCGCATCGCCGCCAGCGCGAATACGTTCTCACCCCCAAGGACTTCCGCTAGATCGCTTCGCTGCGAAGCGGGGTCCGGTTCTTCACAGCGTCCCGACCGGCTAGAGGCGCTTCTGGAGTTCGGAGAAGCCCATCTGCCCGAGCATGGTCGCCTGGCGCTCGCCATCGACGCCTTCGGCGGTGATTTCGATGTCCATCTCGCGGCCCATGTGCAGGATCGCCCGAACGATGGCGGCCGATCTTGGATCCGTGCTCAGGCTCGCGATGAAGCTTTCGTCGATCTTGAGCCGGTCGAACGCAAAGGCACGCAACCGCGCAATCGATGAGGTGCCTGCGCCGAAGTGGTCGAGGGCAAGGCGCGCGCCGAGGCTCTTGAGCTCGCCAAGGACGCTGCCCACGTCCCGTTCGTCGCCGACGAGGGCGGTCTCGGGAATCTCCAGCTCCAGCCGCCCTCCGGGAAAGCCGCTCTTCTCCAGCGCGGCCGCCACTGTCTCCGCCAGACTGCCGTAGGCGAACTGCACCGGCGAGACGTTCACGCAAAGGCGCAGGTTCGAATCCCAGGTCGTGGCAGTCGTGCAGGCCGCGTCGAACATCCAGGCGCTGATCTCCTGGATCAGCCCTTTCTGCTCCGCCATCGGCATGAGTTCGTCGAACGTGATCGCCCCGCGACGCGGGTGATTCCATGTAGCCAGCGCCTCGTAGGCCCGGATGCTGCCGTCCGCCCCCTGCAGCGGCGCATAGGTGAGCGAGAACTGATCCCCCGCCAGCGCTTCCGGCAGGTCGTTGGATAGATCCGCAGCCGTCGATTCCGGAGTGCCGCGCCCAGGCCGGTCGCCGGCCCCCGTCCCCAAAAATCCGTGGCCGCCGGTCCCCTTCACGCGGTAGAGCGCGGCATCGGCTTGGGCGAACAGGGCCTCGCCATCCTTCCCGTCCTCCGGAAACATCGCGAAGCCGATCGAGGCGGACACGGCGAATATGTCGGTTCCCCGCACGATCGGCTGTTCGAGCGCGTGCAGCAGCCTCTGCGCGAGCGCGGCGGGCCCGCCGGGTTGCGCCGCTCCCGCCTGGACGACGCAGAACTCGTCTCCGCCCAGGCGCGCAATGGTGTCGACGACCCGCACGTGGCTCTTGAGGCGCTGGGCCACCACCCGCAGGACATCGTCGCCTGCGGCATGGCCATGGGTGTCGTTGATGGTCTTGAAGCCGTCCAGATCGAGCAGCATCAGGCCGACGTGGCCGCCCGTCCGGCGGCCGAGGTCGATCGCCTCCGCCAGTCGCTCGTTGAACTCGGCCCGGTTGGATATTCCGGTGAGGGTGTCATGCGACGCGAGATATCGGGCCCGCGCCTCCGCTTCACGGATGCGCGTCACGTCGGAAACGCTGGCGATGATGAAGGGCTTCTCGCCGTCCTCTGTCCGCAGGTGAAGCAGTCTCTTGCGGGTGATGACGATGTGCTGCGCCCCGGCGGCGTCGGTCACCACTTCCTCGTTCTCGTTCGGCTCGCCGGTCTCGAACACCTGGTTGTCGATCTTCTGGAAGACCGCCATCTGCTCCTCGGGCAGGTCGCCGATGGTGTTGAGCACCTCTTCGCGGGTGACGCGTGCGAAGTCGCAGAAGGCGTCGTTGGCCATGACGAGGCGGTGGTCGCGACCGATGAGAAACACCGGAGCGGGAACCCCGTTCAGGATCGTCTGCAGGGTCTCGATGGTCGGCAGGATGGGGGATCTGGACAGCATCGCGATTTATACTCTTGGGCCATTCGTCTGTGCCGATCCCCAGTTAGATGGGACGGTCGGAAGCCTTCTGGCACATAAAATGGGTGGCAGGGGCACGTGGCGCTCGCGGTGGGCAGCGCCGGCTGCAGATCAGCGAGAACGGCCGAACAATCGCCGCTGCTGGGGACCCGTTCCATTGGCGGCTTGACCCGGTCCACAGCCGGAGTCACCTCTCGGGGACTGCTCCCCCTGGTCGGGCCCGCCGGCGCGATGCGCATGCCCCCAAGAACGATGCCGAACGGCACAGCCAAGAGCAATTCCCATTGATCGACGCTCTCCCGGACTTGCTGCCTCTGCTGATCGTGATCGCGGGTGCCTTCGCGGCCGGGTTCATTTCTGGCCTGGCCGGGTTTGGCACCGCGCTGATCGCCTCGGGGTTCTGGTTCCACGCCCTGCCGGCGTCCATGGTGCCGCCGCTGGTCGTGCTGGTCGCGGTCGCGTCCCAGCTGATGAGTTTCAGCAGCGTGCGGAAGTCGTTCGACTGGCGGCGTGTCACGCCCTTCCTGATCGGTGGCGCGGTCGGGGTGCCGCTTGGCGTGCTGGCGCTCTCCTACACGTCTCCCGCGGTCCTGCGGCCTTCCGTCGGCATCTTTCTCTGCGTCTATGCGCTGCTCCAGCTGCTGGGCCTTTCCAGGCTCCGCATTTCGCCGACGGTGAACCGGCTCCATGACGGCGTGGTGGGTGTCGGCGGCGGCATGCTCGGCGGCTTTGCCGGGCTTTCGGGGCCGCTGCCGCTGATCTGGCTCCAGCTGAAGGGCGGCCGCAGCGACATGCAGCGCGCCATCTATCAGCCCTTCAACCTGGTGGTGCTCGCCTTCGCGGGCGTCGCCATGACCGTCGCCGGCCAGCTCACCGGCGACGTCTGGATGATCGCCGCCGTTTGCCTGCCGGCCGTCCTCCTCGGAACGTACATCGGGACGCGCGTCTACCATGGCGTGAGCGAGCAGCGCTTCCGTGTCGTGGTGCTGGTCCTGCTCCTGGTGTCGGGGCTGGTGCTGGTGGGCCAGGCCGCCCTGGAATAGCGACCGATCCCCGCGAGGCGCGTCGGGCGGTCGATGGCGCGGGCGGCTCGCCAAATTGCTTGGTCAGCGACCGGGCCGCGGAACGCGCGCGGACGCAGAAACTCCAGACAACCTCAGGTAATCGACCCTCTTTGTGCCCTTAGGCAAAATATCGTCCAACCGAAAGATTTTCGGTATGCGAAAAAACTTTCTACTTGCGAAAGCTCTGTTCCTTGTCAGAGACTAGGGGCAAGCGCCGGGCAGGGGAGCCATCCCCGCGGGCGCATCGAGACGCGGACTGCCCCCGGGCGGGCCTCGAACCTCGAACAACAAGAAGCGGCGACTGGTTCGAAACGGGCCGGTGAGTCGACGACGCATTTGTCCCACCCCTCGTCCGTCCGGGACGCGAGGCGGCGGCAGTCAGCAACGGGAGAGAAATGTGAACACCTCAGCACAACATGTGGGTCGCGGACTTCGGCTTGCCGGCGCGGCGCTCCTCGTCGGAGCGACCGTGGGCTTCGGCGCAACCGCCGCGTTCGCCCAGGACACCGTCCAGATCGGTCTCGCCACCAAGACGTGGTTCCCGACCGTCGTCGCCCAGACGGCCGCCGACCAGGGCTTCTTCAAGGACGAAGGCATCGACGCCGAGCTCACCGTCTACCAGAGCGGCGCGGAGACGGTGACGGCCATGGTCGCCGGCGCGGCCGACGTGATCGGTTCGTCGTCGAGCGTGACCGCCTCCAGCCAGGCGAAGGGCGTCGACACCAAGCTCATCGGCCTGCTCGGCGCCGGCAACTATGGCTGGCAGCTGCTGGTCACGCCGGATTCGCCGATCAAGGATGCCAAGGATCTCGAGGGCAAGAAGGTCGGCATCACCACCGCCGGCTCGCTGTCCGACATGCTGGCCCGCTGGACCAAGTCCGAGAAGGGCGTGAATTTCGAGAGCATCCCGCTCGGCGGCGGCGGCCTTGTGCCGAACCTTCTGTCCGGCAACGTCGACGCGGCGGTGGTCTATTCGCCGCTCAGCTACGACGTGGTGATGAAGGGTGACGCCAAGTCGCTGCTCGACTACGGCACGGCGATCCCGGAACACCTGAACTCGGGCTGGGCCGCGCTCAACTCCTTCATCAAGGACGATCCGGAGCTGACCCAGAAGACGATGAACGCGCTCTATCGCGGCGTCGCCTACCTGCAGGACAACAAGGACGCGGCGGTCAAGATCATCGCCGACCTGAACAACATCCCGCCGGAAGTGGCCGAGATGGAGTGGGAAAACGTCTTCCTGAAGCTCTCGCGCACCGGCGAGATGACCCAGCAGGAAGCCGACACCGCCATGGAGATCAACCAGCTCACCGGCATCGAGAACCTGCCGGAAGCGAGCAAGATCTGGGTGGGTGACTTCACCCCGGTGAAGGTGACCGAGAAGAAATGACCGCGGCCTCCGCTGGCGGCAAAGGGGCGGGCGCGTTGCCCGCCCCCGTTGCCCGTCTCCTCATCGTGGTGGCCATCGTGGCGCTGTGGCAGTTCGCCCCCGCGCTCGGCCTGGTCGATCCCCGCCTGCTGCCGCCGCCGGTCGACGTCGTCACGATGCTCGTCCAGCTCCTCGGCGAATCCGATTTCCGCGTCCACATCGCCACGACGCTGAGCGAGACCGCCGTCGCCTTCCTGATCGCGGTGCCGGTCGGCTTCATGCTGTCGGTGCTGATCGGCGAGAGCCCCTATCTGTCGGCCGTGTTCAAGCCGCTGGTGTTCTTCATCTTCAGCATTCCGAAGTCGATCTTCCTGCCGCTGTTCATCTTCGGCTTCGGCATCTCCTTCCAGCAGAAGGTGGCCTTCGGTGTCTTCTCGACGATCTTCATCGTCATGATGATCGCCTTCGCCGCGCTGGAGAGCGTGCGCGCCGACTTGATCCGCGTGGCGCGCTCCTACGGGGCGACGCGCTCGCAGATGATCGTCCGCGTCTACCTGCCCTGCATGACCCCGGTGCTGCTCGAGGCCATCCGCGTGGCCATGATCTTCAACTTCACCGGCGTCCTGCTCGCGGAGATGTACGCGTCGCGCAAGGGGCTCGGAAACGTCATCGAACAATGGGGACAGGGCTTCCAGCTCGACCGCCTGCTGGCGACCATCGTCCTCGTCGCCGTGATCGCCATTGCCTTCAACGAGGCGATCCGCGCGCTCGAAGCAAGGAGCGAACATTGGAGGGTGTAGCCATGGCCGCTCAGGCTGCTCATGCCGGGTCCGCCGCCGCGGCGGACGAGAGCGGCGTCGTCGAGGTGTCCGGCGTCAGCCACGTCTACGAGACGGCCAAGGGCCCGACCGAGGCGCTGCGCGACATCTCGTTCCGCGTCGAGACCGGGCGCTTCGTCTCCATCGTGGGTCCGAGCGGCTGCGGAAAGTCGTCGCTCTTGATGATGGTGGCCGGCCTCATCCGCCCGACCCAGGGCGAGATCAAGGCCGGTGGTCGCCCGCTCACCGAGCCCGACCCGAGCCGCATCGGCGTCGTCTTCCAGGATGCCAGCCTCTACCCGTGGCTGACGGCCCGGCAGAACGTCGAGTTCCCGCTGTCGCTGCGCCACGTCGATAAGAAGATCCGGCGCGAGCGCTCCGACGAGGCGCTCGATCTCGTCGGCCTGAAGGGGTTCGAGGACCGCCACCCCCACGAGCTGTCGGGCGGCATGAAGCAGCGCGTCGCGCTCGCCCGCGGCCTGGTGCAGGATCCGCCGATCCTGCTGATGGACGAGCCGTTCGCGGCGCTGGACGAGCAGACCCGTCTCTCCATGGGCGACGAGGTCCTGCGCATCTGGGAGCGCACCCACAAGACGATCCTGTTCGTCACCCACGGCCTGAGCGAGGCGATCCACCTCTCCGACGAGGTGCTGGTGATGACCTCGCGCCCCGGCCAGCTCGTCGACCGCGTCGACGTCGACCTGCCGCGTCCGCGCACCTTCGAGACCCTCGGCGGGCGGCGCTTCGAGGAGCTGCGCGACCGCATCTGGCAGAGGATCAAGTCGTGAGCGCCGCCTCCCGGTCCCTGCCGTCGCCCGCCCTGGTGCGCGGCGCGATCGTCGTCGCCTTCCTCCTCGTCTGGGAGATACTGCCGCGCGCCGGGCTGGTGCCCGCGCTGTTCCTGCCGCCGCTCACCGTCACGCTCTGGACGCTGGTCACCGAGGCGCCGATCTTTGCCTCGGCCCTCCTGGTCACCCTGCAGGAGGTGGCGATCGCCATGATCTTCGCCTGCGGCGGCGGCGTGCTGGTCGGCCTCGCGGTCGGCAGCGCCGCGTCGGCGCGGCAGATCGCCCTGCCGATCTTCTCGGGCCTGTTCGCCGTGCCGCTCGTCATTCTCTATCCGCTGTTCACGGCGTGGTTCGGCATCGGCACGGAATCTAAGATCGTCTTCGCCAGCGTCTACGGCTTCCTGCCGACGATGCTCGGGGCCGCCGCCGGAGCCCAGACCGTCGACCGCCAGTTCCTCGTGGTGGCCCGCTCCATGGGCGCGACGACGGCCCAGCGCCTGCTGCGCGTCTACCTGCCGGCCACCATGCCCACCGTGCTGGCGGCCTTCCGGCTCGGCGGCGCGCTCGCCATCGTCGGCGTCGTGGTAGCGGAGATGCTCACCTCCACCGCCGGCATCGGCTTCCTGATCTCCATGTACCGCACGATGCTCGACAGCCCCCGCGTCTATGCCGCGGTGATTCTGGTGCTGCTGCTCGCCATCGCCTTCGACGGGCTGGTGCAGCTTCTGGAGCGGCGCCTCGGCATCACCGAGACGGCGCCGCGCAGGGCGCCCGGCGGCGGCGCGCCGGTGCGCGGCTGATCGGCGGCGGCATGGCGAAACGCATCACCCTCAGCTTCGACAACGGCCCGGATCCGGAGACGACGCCGGTCGTCCTCGACATCCTCGCCCGCCGGGGCATCAGGACGACCTTCTTCGTGATCGGCGAGAAGCTGCGCGACCCGGCCCGCCACGCCCTGGCCGCGCGCGCCCACGCCGAGGGCCACTGGATCGGCAACCACACCTTCCACCATCTCGCCCCGCTCGGCGCCAGCCAGTTCTCCCGGGCGGCGGAATGGGAGATCGGGCGGACCCAGGAGCTGATCGGCGAACTCGCCCATCCCGACCGGGTGTTCCGGCCGTTCGGCTCCGGCGGCGTCCTCGACGACGCGCTGCTCAGCCCCGCCGCCGTCGACTATCTCTGCCGCGAGGGCTTCAGCTGCGTCCTGTGGAACGTCATCCCTCGCGACTGGGAGGATCCGGAAGGCTGGGTGCCGCGCGCCCTGGAGATGTGCGCCGCGGAAGACTGGCCGCTGGTGGTCATCCACGATCTCGCGACGACCGCCATGGACCGGCTGGAGGCGTTCCTCGACGGCCTGGAGGCCGCTGGCTACGCGATCGTGCAGGAGTTTCCGCCCGACTGCGTGCCCATCGTGCGCGGCAAGGTCGTCGCCGACATCTCCGCCATCGTCCGCACCCAGCCGGCCGCCTGACGCCTCAGGCAAGCCCGCGCAGGAAGTCCGCCAGGTCGGCGTCGAAGCGCTCCGGCGCCTCCCAGAACGGGGCGTGGCCGATCCCCTCGTAGACCAGGTGGCGCGCGCCCTTCACCGTTCGCGCGGTGTAGGCGCCGGTCGCCGCGGTGACCACCTCGTCGCGCTCTCCGTGCAGCACCAGCGTCGGCACCCGGATCGTCTCCAGCGTGGCCTCGTACTCGGCCGGCCGGCCGCCGAGCCCGACGCGCACCTCCAGCGGCGTCGCGGCGGAGACGGCGAGCATGACGTCCAGCTCGTCCTGCGGCGGCGGCGCGGCGAAGCACTGCCGCACGAAATCGCGGGTCGCCAGGGCATGGATGCCGAGTTCCGGCGCGGCCATCGCCCGCATCGCCGGGCCAGCCGCACCGGGCACCCAGGGCGCCATGGTGGTCGTCGCGCAGACGAACGCGAGGCCGGAGATGCGGTCGTCGCCGAAGGCGGTCAGGTAGTCGAGGGCGATACGTCCCGCGTACGACCATGCCACGATCGCCGGACGGTCGAGCCCGAGTTGCCGGATCACGGCGTCGACCTCGTCGGCCCAGCGCCGCGGATCGCGGTAGAAGGCGGGGTCGAGCGGCTTGTCGGAGCCGCCATGGCCGCGGTTGTCGTAGGTGACGAGGCGGAACGCGTCGGCCAGCGGGCCGCTGACCTGCTTCAGCCAGGAAAGGTGCGCCTGGGCGAAGCCGTGGATGAACAGCACGTCGCGCCCGGAGCCCTCGCGCCGCCAGTCCTGGGCGGCGATCCGGACGCCGTCCGGGGTGGTGACGGTGACCGCCCGGTAGCGCAGCTCCCGTCCGAGCAGTTCGTACCGCGTTTCGCCTTCCGCCATCGCCTTACTCACCTTATCTGGCCGGTTGATGATCGTCCGCGTCGATGGCGTGCAGCACATCGCGCACCGTCGCGCGGCCGATCCCGCGCGATCCGACGGCCTCGCCGACGTCCATCTCCGCAGTACCACGAGACGCTGCCCGGCAGACCGCTGTTTCGATGCCCAGGTGCCCGCGACGGGGAGGGCAGCACGGGCGAGGCCCATGCACCGCTCGCGCTCGAGTCGGAAGGACTTGGCGTCCGAAGACGAAGCGCGCCCCGACAAGCATGATCTGCCTGTCATGATGTATCCGGAATTCCGGCGCATTTCTGCCAAAACTCAGCGAAGGATTAAAGGCGTTTACTTGAAGAGACCGAAAGTCCCTGCGCGGGAATTCTTCTGACAAATCGGTGAGAGCGAAGGGATGGACGGTCCGCGACGGATCGGATAGCAGTTCTCTCATGTCGAATCGAGGAATCATGACAGGGTCCACCGCCAGGCTGCTTGCCGCAGCGCTGGTGTGCCTCTCTGTCCTGTTCTCGCATTCCGCCAGCGCCGGGCGAATGGATGGGCCCGCTGTGGCCGCCGAAGCGATTTCGGGCGCTTCCGAAGTGATGTCGGACCATCACGGACATGCCCCGCAGGCGAATTTCCAGCTTCCTTCCGATCATGAACACTCCTCCAAGATGATGGATGGAAAGTGTTCGATGGACTGTCACTCGGTCTTTGTCAGTTCCAGCGGCAATCGAGTGACCCATCCGGCGCCGGCATGGAAAACCCTGCCGGCTGAAACGCCTGTTCTGACAGGCGGATTGACCCCCTCCGACTATAGACCTCCCAGGGCCTGATGCTCTTGGCTGCCCACGGGTAGCCAAAAGGGGAAGCGGCGCGATCACGCGCGCGCATTCCGTGAGAGAGCTCCGCTCGTCGCGCGCCTTTGCGCGATGAAAGAGCGGACCCGGCATCTCTGCACCTTCGACGGGCGTTGGCACGCAACCCGTGTCGCCGTCGGGTGCCATCATCGGGCTTCGGATGCTTCGTATCTTCAACGTCGGCATGTTCGGCGTGCTGGTAGCAGGTTGCGCTGCCACCACGCCCTGGGGACTTCCCCAGACCTCACTCGCAGAGACCCCCGACAACCCGGCGGTTGGTGTGCGGACGGCCGCATACCAGTCGGTCATCGGCGGTTACACGGCACGCGTTCCAGAAAGTCCGCGCAGCTTCAAGGACACCGCTGTCGATCTCAGTCCGCCGGCTTCTTCGTCGGCGTCGCCGGATAGCCACCGGGCGGGTCAGCCGCCTTCGGTGGAAGAAGGCGGTTCGCGATGAAGCGGGCGTTTCGTTCGGTCGGAGCGGCCGTATTCCTTCCGCTGTTCATCGCCGGGTGCGTCGGCGCCCGCGACTTCAGCGATACGAAGTCCGGCTTCTCCGCGGTTGGCGAGAAGGCAGGCCAGACGCTCGGCAAGAGGACGGTGTGGATCCAGGATCGAGCCGAGGCCGCGCAGGTCAGCGGGCAGGTGCGGGATCTGCTCTCGGCGAAATACGTGGATGCCGACGCGGCCGTTCAGGTCGCGCTCCTCAACAACAAGAGCCTTCAGGCGGCGTATGCCGAAATCGGGATGTCGGTCGCCGATCTCTGGCAGGAGAGCATCCCCGAAAACCCCACCCTCGCGGTGAGCTATATGGGGATCGGCGGCCTCCGGACGTTGGAGGGCGTGATCGCGTCGAACCTCGTTTGGCTGCTCACGCGCGAGCGCCGGCTCGAGATCGCGGAGGTCCGGCTTCTTCAGGCCCGTCTGAGAGCCTACGAGGCGACCTTGGCGCTCGCGACCGAGGCGCGGGTTGCCTGGATCGAGGCCGTCTCCGCCTGGGAGAAGGTCGCCTACCTGAACCGCGCCAGGATCGCGGCGGATGCCGCGGCGGAGCTGGCGGCCGAGCTGGGTCGCACGGGGGCCTATCCGAAGATAGAGCAGGCCCGCGAGCAGGCGTTCTACTCGGAACTGACAGCCCAGGCCGCGGAGGCGCGGCTCGAAGCCCAGCTGGCGAAAGAAAAGCTCGTGCGCGTCATGGGCCTGTGGGGCCCTCAGCTCGACTTCGAGGTGCCCAATTCGCTGCCCGCGATGCCGGGAAAGCCTGTCCGAAGAGATGCCATCGAGGCGGAGGCTCTGCGCAACCGCGTGGATCTCCAGGTGGCCCGGCTCGAGCTAGACGGTCTGGCCAAGTCATACGGCCTCACCAGGGCGACACGCTATGTATCCGACCTCGAACTCGCGGCCGGCCCTGAAATAGAACAGGAAGTTGAGGAAGGTGAGGACGGCGTCGAGAAGCGCTCCAACGAGCTGACCGCGATCGTCGAAGTCAGCCTCGAAATTCCGATCTTCGACAGCGGCCAGGCGCGCCTGAGAAAGGCGGAGTTCGCCTACCTCAAGGCGGCGAATATCTACGCGGCCAAGTCGGTGGAAGTGAGGTCCGAGGCCCGTTCTGCTTACAGGGCATATCGGTCCAGATACGACATCGCCAGGCACTATAGATCAAGCGTCGTGCCGCTGCGCGTGAACATAGAAAAAGAAGCACTGCTTACTTACAACGGAATGATCACGTCGACATTCGATCTTCTCGCGGACACGCGTTCGAAGCTGAACGCCATCATTCTTTCGGTCAACGCGAAGAGAGAATTCTACCTGGCGGAAGCGGGACTGACCGCCGCGGTCTACGGCGGTGGAGAAGTCGAGTCCGGAGGCGGGGCCGATCAGGCCGCTGCCGGTGGCGATGATGACTGACCTCAAGGGAGTCTCTGGAATGTTTTCAAGACGACAGTTCATGGGGGCCGGGCTGGTTCTGGCTGGCAGCACCGCCTGGTCCAGGTCATCGACCGCGGCCCTTCCCGAGGCGCCGGTCATGGAGAGCGCGGCCACGCAGCCTCCCCTCCGGCCGTCGTCCGGGCCGGACTACAATCCGGTCGTCACGCTGAACGGGTGGTCGCTGCCGTTCCGGATGAACAACGGCGTGAAGGAGTTCCACCTCATCGCCGAGCCCGTCGAGCGTGAGATGGGGGAGGGCATGACGGCCTACCTCTGGGGATACAACGGGCAGGCGCCCGGGCCGACCATCGAGTGCGTCGAAGGCGACAGGCTCCGCATCTTCGTCTCGAACCGGTTGCGCGAGCATACGACGGTCCATTGGCACGGGCTGATCCTTCCGAACGGAATGGATGGGGTCACCGGGCTCACGCAGCCCGGCATTCCGCCCGGCAAGACCTTTGTCTACGAGTTCGACGCCGTGAAGAGCGGTACTTTCATGTACCACCCGCACGGTGACGAGATGGTTCAGATGGCGATGGGGATGATGGGGATGTTCATCATCCATCCGAAGGATCCGAACTTCATGCCCGTCGACCGTGATTTCGTGTTCCTTCTCTCCGCCTATGACATCGACCCCGGCTCGTACATGCCGAAAGTCATGGAGATGACGGACTTTAATCTTTGGGCGATCAACAGCCGCGTGTTCCCGGACGTCGCGCCGCTGGTTGCCGCAAAGGATGACCGCGTCAGGGTGCGGGTGGGCAATCTGACGATGACCAATCACCCGATCCACATGCACGGCTATGACTTCGAGGTGACCTGCACCGACGGGGGATGGGTGAGGCCGGAGGCCCGCTGGCCGGAGGTGACCATCGATATCCCGGTCGGCGCAATGCGCGCCTACGAGTTCGACGCCGTCCACCCGGGCGATTGGGCGCTGCACTGCCACAAGTCCCATCACACCATGAATGCCATGGGGCACGACATTCCCACTCCGATGGGGGCGGACAAGGCCAAGGTCGCCCGGATGATCCGGCTCGTGCAGCCCGACTACATGCCGATGGGCGAGACGGGGATGGCGGAGATGGCGGAGATGTCCATGCCTCTGCCCGACAACACGATCCCCATGATGGCCGGTTGGGGTCAGTTCGGCGCGCTGGAAATGGGTGGGATGTTCACGGTGATGAAGGTCCGGGAAGGGCTCGCCGCGGACGACTATTCCGATCCGGGCGACTATCAGCACCCGCCGGGTACCGTCGCCTACGAATGGACGGGCCAGCTCCCCGATGCCGCACGGGCACCCGATCCGGCCGGCCCGCAGGATCCCATCCAATCTACCTCCGGTAGCGCGCACGACAGCGCCACCGGGGAAGGTCACTCCGGACGCTGATTGCCGGAGTTCGACGCACCAGCAATGCAAACCAAATGAGGAATTCTATGACAATCAAAGTCTTGGCAGTTTGCGCAATGGCCGTGGCGATCGCTTCCACTCCAGCCCTGGCGGCCGGGAAGCATGCCGGAGGCCATGACGATGAGATGGCGATCGGAAAGCCGGGCGCCGCCGCCGACGCCACGCGGACGATCCGTGTCCGCATGGACGAAACGGATAGCGGCATGATGATCTTCGAGCCTTCGAAGATCGAGATTCAGAAGGGCGAAACGATCCGCTTCGAAGTGACGAACGCGGGCGAGCTCGAGCACGAGTTCGTCATGGACGCGCCGGATGCGAACGAGAAGCACAAGGCGGTCATGGCGCGATTTCCCGAAATGGAGCACGCCGATCCCAACGCCATCAGGCTGACGCCCGGAGCGGACGGAGAGATCGTGTGGACGTTCACCGAGGCGGGCACGTTCGAATTCGCCTGCCTCATCCCCGGTCACTACGAGAGCGGGATGCACGGCCCGCTCGTCGTGACCACTCCGTGAGAAAGGGCGCTGAAATGAAAACCATCGGGCGCATGATTGCCGTCGCCGCGTTTCTCGGACTGACGGTCTCTGCCGGCGTTGCGGCGGAGTACACGAAAGGTGTCGTCCAGAAGGTCGACGCCAAGCTCAACAAGCTCACCATAAAGCACGAGGAGCTCAAGAACCTCGACATGCCGGCGATGACGATGGTCTTCGTGGTCGCTGACCCCGGCATGATCGCCGAAGTCCAGGAGGGCGACGCCGTCGAATTCGTCGTGGAGCGCCTCCGGGGCAAGCTGACCATCGTTGAACTCAAGTAACCGCGCGCTGTCCGGCCCCACCGGCCGGGCAGCCCGCTTGCCGCGCGGGCGACGGCCATACGCGCCGGCAGATGCCGAACCTGCGGCGACGGTGAACCGATGGGCAAGCTGTGCGGGGGAGGGCAGGGCGGGAACCTGCTGTGTAATGGTCGGAGTGGCAGGATTTGAACCTGCGACCCCCTCGTCCCGAACGAGGTGCGCTACCAGGCTGCGCTACACTCCGACAGTGGGCGGTCTTATAACCACCACACCCGGACGCCGCAAGCCATCAGACGCCGCTCGCCCACCACTTTCCAACAGGGTTTCGAAACCGGCCGCCGCCGGCCGCGCCGGGCGGGCATTCCCGCCCCCTGCGGCGCCCCGGCCGCGACATCGTGGACTGGCTTTTTGGCGGCGGGCGATCTATCCCGCCCGGGTGAGGCCGTTCGCAGTCCGGCCGGCGAACGGAACGGGGAATGGCCGGAACCGGTTTTTCGTCGGCAATCCGCTCGATCGGCGGGATGAGGAAAAGTGGGGACCGGTTTTCCGCCCGCATCCCGCTCGATGAATGAGCGCTCGAGGAGCATGCCCGTGCCAGCCCTGACCCATGACCGACGCTTCGATCCGCGCCACGGCGAGCCGGTCGAGGTCGCGCCCGGCATCGTGCGGATCACCGCGGCCAACGCCAGCCTGATGACCTTCCACGGCACCAACACATACCTGATCGGCGACGACACCGTCGCGGTCGTCGATCCGGGCCCGGCGCTGGACGCCCACGTGGACGCCATCGTGAGCGCGATCGCCGGCCGGCCGGTCAGCCACATCCTGGTGACCCACACCCACGGCGACCATTCGCTGGCGGTGCCGGCGCTCAAGCGCGCCACCGGCGCGCCGACCGTGGGCGAGGGGCCGCACCGCGCCTCGCGCGTGCTCCGGGCCGGCGAGGTGAACCCGCTCGACGCCGCCGGCGACACTGCCTTCCGCCCCGACATCGCGGTCGCCCACGGCGACGTCCTCACCGCCGGCGGCCGGCCGGTCGAGGTGGTCGCCACCCCCGGCCACACCGCCAACCACGTGGCGTTCGCGCTGCCCGATTCGGGCCTGCTGTTCTCCGGCGACCACGTGATGGTCTGGGCGACCTCGGTGGTGGCGCCGCCCGATGGCGCCATGGCCGACTACATGGCCTCCCTCGACGTGCTGCTGGGGCGCGCCGACACCCGCTACCTGCCGGGCCATGGCGGCGCGGTGGAGGATCCGGCGGCCTATGTCTCGGCGCTCAAGGGCCATCGCCTGCGCCGGGAGGAGGCGATCGTGCGGGCGCTCGGCGAAGGCCCGCGCACCATCCCGCAGATGGTCCGGCAGATCTACGTGGCGCTGGACCCGGCGCTGCACACCGCCGCCGGCCTGTCGCTGCTCGCCCACCTGGAGGACCTGGTCGCCCGCGGCACAGTCAGCGCCGATCCCCAGCTGTCCTTCGACGCCACCTACACCCTGGTCGGCCCCTGGAGCCCGGAGGATCACCTGCGGGATTGAGGGTGTCTGGTGTCCCTCACGCCGCTGCGCTGGCGCGCATCGGCTCCGCGAGGGCGGCCTCCGGCCGGCGCGCGGTCGCGCGCTGGCGGGAGGCGTCCCGCATGGCCATGTGGGTTTGCTCCGGTGCCAACCCCAGCCTCCGCTCATCCCCGCGAAGGCGGGGATCCAGGGCCCAGATCGCAGCCCCTACCGTTCCGCGCCCTCCGTCACCCCCGGCAGGCGGTAGCCGGCGAACTGCTCGCGCAGCGTCGTCTTCTTGATCTTGCCGGTGGCGGTGTGGGGGATTTCCTCCACCACCACCATGTCGTCGGGCAGCCAGAACCGCGCCACCTTGTCGCGCATGAACGCGGTGAGCGAGTCCTTGTCCGGCGTCCGCCCCGGCTTCGGCACGACCACCAGCAGCGGCCGCTCGCCCCAGGTCGGGTGGGCGACGCCGATCACCGCCGCCTCCGCCACGTCCGGGTGGCCGACTGCGATGTTCTCCAGCTCGATGGAGGAGATCCATTCGCCGCCCGACTTGATCACGTCCTTGGAGCGGTCGGTGATCTGCATGTAGCCGTCGGGGTCGATGTGGGCGACGTCGCCGGTGTCGAAGAACCCCTCCTCGTCGAGGATGTCGCCCCCGGCGCCCTTGTAGTATTCCCGCGCCACCGCCGGCCCGCGCACCTTCAGCCGGCCGAAGGTCTTGCCGTCCCAGGGCAGTTCGCGGCCGGCGTCGTCGGTGATCTTCATCTCCACGGTGACCGGCGGGTAGCCCTGCTTCTCCTGCAGGTCGAGCCTCTCCTCACCCGACAGGTGGTCGGTCTCCGGCTTCAGCGAGCAGACGGTGCCGAGCGGGCTCATCTCGGTCATCCCCCAGGCGTGCACCACGGTGACGCCGTAGCGCTCCTGGAACGCCTCCGTCATGGCGCGCGGGCAGGCCGAGCCGCCGATCACCACGCGGTTGAGGTCGGGGAGCCGGGTGCCGGTCTCGTCCAGATGGTGCAGCAGCATCAGCCAGACGGTCGGCACCGCCGCCGTCATGCTGACCCTGTAGGTGGTGAGCAGCTCGGCGATCGACCTGCCGTCCATCAGCGCGCCCGGCATCACCATGCCGGTGCCGTTCAGCGGCCCGGAGAAGGCCAGCGACCAGCCGTTGGCGTGGAACATCGGGACCACCGGCATCACCACGTCCCGGCAGCCGACGTTCAGCATGTCCACCGCCGACATGGAGAAGGCGTGCAGCATGTTGGAGCGGTGGGAGTAGAGCACCCCCTTCGGGTCGCCCGTCGTCCCCGACGTGTAGCAGAGCCCCGCCGCCGTCCCTTCCTCGAAGTCGGCCCAGGCGAAGTCGTCGTCCGCCTCCGCCAGCCACTCCTCGTAAGCGACCGCGTTCTTCAGCGACGTCTCCGGCATGTGCGCCGCGTCGGTCAGCACGATCACCCGCTCGATGGTGGCGAGCTCGTGGGCGATCGCCTCCAGGATCGGCACGAAGGTGAGGTCGACGAAGATCAGCCGGTCCCCGGCGTCGTTGATCAGCCAGGCGATCTGCTCGCGGAACAGACGCGGGTTGACGGTGTGGTAGATGGCGCCGATGCCGAGCAGCCCGTACCAGACCTCCAGGTGCCGGTCGGTGTTCCAGGCCATGGTCGCCACCCGGTCGCCGAGCCGGATGCCGGCGCGGTCGAGCCGCTTGGCCAGCCGCAGCGCGCGGGTGCGCAGGTCCCGGTAGGTGGTGGTGCGCATCGGCCCCTCGATGGAGCGCGTCACGATCTCGCGGCCGCCGTGGATGGTGGCGGCGTAGTCGATGATCTTGTGGCAGAGGAGCGGCCACTCCTGCATCAGGCCCTGCATGCGGTTCCTCCCGGGAAGCGACTGGTTACGCGGCGCTCTGCGGCGCCTTTTCCCCGAGTAAGGGCCATGCGGAAGGGGGTGTAAAGTGGGGGGTCTCTGTGTCGCACACGCCGAATGCGCTGTCGCGCATCGGCTCCGCGAGGGCGGCCTCCGGCCGGCCCGCGGTCGCGGGCTGGTTGGCGGGATGGGAAAGGCCGGCGGGAGTTTGACCGCGGCCCTACCCACAACTCCGCTCATTCCCGCGAAGGCGGGAATCCAGGGCGGCAGCCTCCGGAGTCTGCTCCACCCACACCGCAGAAGCCTCAAAGGACACCCCCACCAGCGCGCGACCGCGCGCCGCCCGGTCAGGGCGCCCTCGCGGAGCCGATGCGCGCAGCGCATTCGGCGTGAGGGGCAAACAAACCCGCGCGGACCACACCCAACCCCAGGCTGTACAGCGCGCGGCCCCGCGCTATGCTTCGGACAATGCGCGGGAATCGCGCGCGCATGCATCACCTGGGGGGAACCGCATGCCGACAGAGACGTCCGCCACCGACGCGCCGCCGGCGGACCGCCCGCCGGCGATCCGCACCATCGCCATGCCGGCCGACACCAACCCGGCGGGCGACATCTTCGGCGGCTGGCTGATGTCGCAGATGGATCTGGCGGCCGGCAACGTCGCCGCCCGGCGGGCGCAGGGGCGCTGCGCCACCATTTCCGTCGACGCGCTGACCTTCCTGTCGCCGGTGCACGTGGGCGACGAGGTCAGCCTCTACGCCGACATCGTCCACGAGGGCCGCTCGTCGCTGGGCATCCACGTCGAAGCCTGGCGCCGCCCCCGCGACGGCGAAGGCTGCGTGAAGGTCACGGAGGCGAAGTTCACCTTCGTGGCGATCGGCGCGGACGGGAAGTCCCGGCCGCTGCCGTGAGGGCGAACCCAGGAACTCTAAACTCCAGCGTCCGTTGTTCCGACAAAGGGCTTGCTAGCTCCTATAAGCCAGTTCTATCTTTGTTCCTTGGAGGTGCCTCGCTGATTGATTCAGCGCGGCCCAATCGAGATGCGCAATGTTGATATATAGACGAACTAGCATCCTAGAGTCGAATGCCCAAACACTGGTAAATACGGTTAATTGTGTTGGGGTAATGGGGAAGGGGTTAGCTCGATCGTTCAAAAAGCGAGAGCCTCGGATGTTTGCTGCTTATCAGCGCATCTGTGAAAACAAGCTTCTCGAGCCAGGTAAATTGTGGCTTTGGAGAGAGTCGCCGAATTGGGTTCTCAATTTTCCAACGAAGGTACACTGGCGCAACCCATCACGCCTCGAGTGGATTGAAGCGGGGTTGAAGAAATTTGCGTCCGCTTATGAGGGGCAGGGAATCACCGAAATTTCCTTTCCTCGGCTCGGATGCGGGAATGGGAATCTTGAGTGGAACGATGTTCGCCCGTTAATGGAGGAATATCTCGGGTCACTCCCGATAAAGGTCTATATTCATGATTTTTCAAAAGACATAGGTCTTCCTGAGCATCTTGAGAATATTGCCCATGGTATTCTCAGTGAGAGGACTCGTGAAAATTCCTTTGGAGGGTTTCTTCGTGTATTGAAGGATGTCGTGAGCTTGGCGGGGGGGCAATTAATTGAGATCGACAGTAAGAAGCCTTTTTCAGCTTCGATTACTCCGTCACAAGGGTTGAAGATTGAGGTCGGCTCGCGAAAGTGGGATTTCGACGAGGAGGCGCTTCGCGGGGTTTGGCTGCAGCTTCAGTCTGGAATCGTTACTTGTGAGCGAGCCGGCTGGACCGAACGTGAGGTCGGTCCACAATTGCTTTCGATTCTAAGTCTGATGCCTAATATTCGTCCCATAGAAATTCAAAGGCGTGGCTCTGCGAACCCAGAAATTGCTGTAGAGCTTAGGCCAGACCGGTACGATGCGTCACTGGTCTCCTCTCATTCGCCGCAGAGTGGCCTAGGATGGCATTAAGTGCCAAATTTGTCACAGAGCACATTGCGCACTGGCAAGACGAGCTTGACCAGCCGGCATATCCCTATCGCAGACAGTGGCCAAGTCGCCTGTTTCATCACGCCCCTTTGGAGAATGCAGTTTCCATTCTCAATTCGGGAATGCTTCGCTCTCGCAATGATCCGAGCAACATACGTCAGATTGATGTGGCGGCGCAGGAGGTAATTAATTCCCGGGACCATGCACATGATCGTGTGCGGCTTTACTTTCGTCCAAAAACGCCGACCCAATTTCATATTGAGGGTATTCGGAAACAGGGCGAATCTCACTTTGGAGAAACGGCGCATGCGCCGATTCTTGTAATGTTGATTCTTGATGCCCAAAGTGTTCTGACGCTTCCTGACGTAAAATTCTGTGACCGAAATATGCAGAGCTACGGTTCTGTTCCTGGAGGTGATGAAGCCTATTTCAAGAATATTCCATTTGATAAGGTGTATCATGAAGGCCCAACGGGCGGAGACCAGTCCATCACGGCGCACCGATGTGCGGAGGTTCTTCCAAGTTCACCTCTTGATCTCTCGCAGTGCCTAGAGGCTGTCTGGTTGCGATCTGAGCCCGAGCGAGAAACGCTTCTGCATCAACTCGGCGGTGCTGGCCGTAAATGGGCATCAAAGTGCCAAGTATCGGAGGCTTTAAAGGTCTTTGAGAAGCGATATAGCTTTGTCACTTATATCGGAATTAGGTCTAACGGGATTGTTTTTTCTTTAAATCCAAGATTTGATAATAAAAAAGTTTCATTTTCCGTTGAGGTGTTTACAGTGGAAGGGGTCAGGGTGGTCCGTTTTTTGAATTCAAGTATTTCAGCAACTCCAAAAAATAAGCGCCGATGGATCTTTAGACATGAATTTTCTGAAGGTCGTTATCGGGTTATAGCTCGAATAGAGGGGCATTTAGCATTCGACTCGACGCTGACATTGGGGCCGGAGCTGTTTTAGCCAGCCAGTACATTTTTGTTCCCTCAACCCATCCTTAACCCTTCTCGGCTATCCGGGAGTATCGGGCTCATGCACGGGCGTGGGGCCGGTGGGATCCGGCGGGTCCGGGGGTGTAACAAAGCGATGCCATTCGTGAGGTGGCAAAGCGTGCCTCGCGAAAGCTTCGACCCGGATGCTGCCGCAATTGGACACGAAGCCGGGGTCAGCGCGCGGTTGTTCCTTAAGGCCCAGAGGGGGCCGGACGCGCGGACATCGTTGAGGATGAGAGACGGACAGATGGCCAGCACCCAAAGCGCCCACAAAGGCGCCGCCAAGCCGAACCTTTGCGACCACTACAAGCCGGTTGGCATCCAGGCGATCTCCGCCGCCACCGTCTGCCGCGCCCCGAAGCCCGCGCCGAAGAGCAGCTGGGTAAAATAGGGTAGGTTTTTTGCGCTCACGCCGCGTGCGCTGACGCGCACCGGCTGCGCGGTTTTTTGGCCCTCACGCCGAATGCGCTGACGCGCATCGGCTCCGGGAGGGCGGCCTCCGGCCGGCCCGCGGTCGCGGGCTGGTTGGTGCGGTCCGGATGGGCCTTGCATGTTGCCCTCCGCGTCAGCCCCTTTACTCCGCTCATCCCCGCGAAAGCGGGGATCCATAGGGCTTCAGACTGTAGAGTTGTTTTTTGCCCCTCACGCCGCGTGCGCTGGCGCGCACCGGCTCCGGGAGGGCGGCCTGACCGGCCGGCCCGCGGTCGCGGGCTGGTTGATGCAGTCCGGATGGGCCTTGCATGTTGCCCTCCGCGCCAGCCCCCTTACTCCGCTCATCCCCGCGAAAGCGGGGATCCATAGGGCCCATCTGCAGGCGCTGGCGGTATGACGTGTTCCGCCAACCGTCCGCAAATCTCCGCTCATTCCAGCGAAGGCTGGAATCCAGCTGCGGCGGCCGCCCCATGCCTCGGGGTGGGAGGCGGCGCTTCACCTGTCCCACCGGCTGATCTGAACCCGGCCGCCGCCCGTCGTGTGGCCCTGGATCCCCGCTTTCGCGGGGATGAGCGGAGGTTGGGGTTGGGCCGGGATAAACCCCACACCCCACAAACTCACACCTAACAGGACACCTCTCACCAGCGCGCGACCGCGCGCCGGCCGGAGGCCGCCCTCGCGGAGCCGATGCGCGCAGCGCATTCGGCGTGAGCGGACCCTAAACAGCCCGCGCAGCGCATTCGGCGTGAGGGGAATACAAACAAGGCTGAGCTCTGAAGCCCCGGATCCCCGCCTTCGCGGGGATGAGCGGAGGTTGGGGCTGGCTCCCGGGATAAACCCCAAACCATCAAACCTTCACACTTCTCCCGCTTGACCCCGCGCCCCGTGCGCCGTTCACTCCGCCGGCCCGGACCTCCCGCCGCAGGGGGCGGTGGAGGGGGGCGCGTCGGGAGTGGATCTTGCTCAGCTATTTCGTACCGGAGGCCTCGGCGCTCACCCGCCACGACGGCCAGGAGCACAAGGGCCCGCTGCCGCGCGGCGCCACCTGGGTCGATCTGGAGAACCCGACGGTGGCCGACATCGCGCGGGTGGAGGCGATGGTCGGCGTGGCGCTGCCGACGCGCCAGCAGATGGAGGAGATCGAGAGCTCCAGCCGCTTCTACCAGGAGGACGAGGCGCTGTTCATGACGGCGATGCTGGTGCGCGTGGTGGAGAGCGGCCAGCCGGCGATTTCGCCGGTCACCTTCATCCTGCGCAAGAACCGGCTGGTCACCATCCGCTTCGAGGGGCCGCGCGCCTTCGGCATCGTCGCCGCCAAGGTGCAGCGCGCCCATGCCTCGTGCCAGTCGGGCGGCGACGTGCTGTTCGAGCTTCTGAACACCGCCGTCGACCGCACCGCCGACATCCAGGAGGTGGTGGCCTCCAGGCTGGAGGAGATCGCCCGCACGATCTTCGAGACCGGGGTGCGCGACCGGCGCGGCGACCCGGACGTCAACGACGCCATCAAGTCCATCGGCCGGCTCGGCATTCTCACCCTGCGCATCCAGGACAGCCTGATGAGCCTGGAGCGGATGACCGCCTTCCTCAGCCACCATCTCACCGTCGGCGGGCTCAACGCCGAGGTCGACGGCGCCAAGATCGACACGCTGCAGCGCGACGTGCGGTCGCTGACGGAGCACGCCGACGCGCTGGATTCCAAGGCGAACTTCCTGCTCGACGCGACGCTCGGCCTGGTCAGCCTGCACCAGAACCAGATCGCCAAGATCTTCTCGGTGATGGCGGTGCTGTTCCTGCCGCCGACGCTGATCGCCTCGGCCTACGGCATGAACTTCGTCGACATGCCGGCCCTCAACTGGTCGCTCGGCTTCCCCCTCTCGCTGCTCCTCATGGTCTCCTCCGCGCTCGCCTCCTGGGCGGTCTTCCGCTGGCGAAGGTGGCTGTAGGGTTCGGGTGGGCGGCCTGTAGTTTGGTCCGCTCACGCGAGCTCGCTTCGCTCGCCGCTGCGCGGGCGCGGCCTGACCGGCCGGCGCGCGGTCGCGCGCTGGTTGGCGGGATGCGGTGAGGCTGAGGGTGTTTGGTGTAAGGTAGGCGCCCCATCCTCCGCTCATTCCAGCGAAGGCTGGAATCCAGTCTTTCTTCTTGGCAGAGCAAAGGAGATCGAGGGGTGGAGGAGGTGATCCGAAGATGGCCTTCTACGTCTATCTGCTGGCGAGCCGCCGCAACGGAACGCTCTATCTCGGCATGACAGACGACCTCGCCCGCCGCATCAGCGAGCACCGCGAAAAGCTGAAGCCAGGCTTCAGCCAGCGCTACGGCGTCAGCCATCTTGTCTGGTACGAAAGTCACGACAGCCGAGAGGCAGCCTTCGTGCGGGAACGCCAGATGAAGGCCTGGAAGCGTGAGTGGAAGATCCGTCTGGTCGAAGAGCAGAATCCGGATTGGATCGATCTCTACGAGACGCTGTTCTAGCGGCGGACCACTCCGCCTTTCCGAGCATTCTCGCCGACGTTGACATCCATGGGACCTCGGCGGTCCGCTCCGTGCTTTCCCTTCACTCCGCTCATTCCAGCGAAGGCTGGAATCCAGTTGCTGAGGCTGCCGCAGGCGGCGATGTGGGATGAGGTGCGCGGTGCGTTGCTGCGCGCATCCTCCTGCGCTGCGGGTCCGATCTTTCGCTGTATCTGGATTCCAGCCTTCGCTGGAATGAGCGGAGTTTGAAGCAGGCTCCGCGGAGCCACAGCCCGGTCGCCCCACGCACCCACCCAAACCCTCTCAGCACACCTCCCACCAGCGGGCGACCGCCCGCCGGCCGGTCAGGCCGCCCACCCGGAGCCGGTGCGCGCAAGCGCACTCGGCGTGAGGGAAATAAAATATTCAGCGCACTCGGCGTGAGCGGTAAACAACCATCCCCTCAGGGATAAAGCCTTGCCTTCTCCCAGGCGTCCCCGGGCCCCGACCGTCGGTAGACGATGCGCTCGTGCAGGCGGAACGGGCGGTCGTGCCAGAACTCGATGGCGAGCGGGCTGACGCGGAAGCCCGACCAGTAGGGCGGGCGGGGGATCTCGCCGACGCCGAAGCGGGCGGTGGCGCGCGCCACGGCGGTTTCCAGCGCGAAGCGGCCGTCCATCTCGCGCGACTGCTGGGAGGCCCAGGCGCCGATGCGGCTGCCGCGCGGGCGGGAGGCGAAGTAGGCGTCGGCCTCGGCGTCCGACACGGTGGTCACGGTGCCGCGGATGCGCACCTGGCGGCGCAGGCTCTTCCAGTGGAACAGCAGCGCGGCGCGGCCGGAGGCGGTGAGCTCGGTGCCCTTGGCGCTCTCGAAGTTGGTGTAGAAGACGAACCCGTCGGCGTCGTGGCCCTTCAGCAGCACCATGCGCACGTTGGGCATGCCGTCGGGGTCGACGCTCGCCACCGCCATCGCGGTGGGGTCGTTGGGTTCGCGGGCGGTGGCGTCGGCCAGCCAGTCGGCGAACAGGGCGAACGGATCCTCGGCCTCGGAGAAGTCACCCGCCGTTAACGGTTGGGTGGGCACAGTGTCGAAATCGGTCATGAGGACGGCTCCGTGTACGCTCGGGACAACTGCCCCCGTTATATCGCGCCGCCGCGCAGGCGCCATCCGGCCTGGATGGCGTTGCTCGCCTCCTGCGTCGTGCTTGGCGGCTGCGGGATCATGGGTCCGCGCGGCGAGGCGATGTTCGCGGCCAACGAGCCCACCGGCTCGGCCGAGGCCACCGAGGCGCTCGCCGAATCGTCGGGGCTGAAGCGGGGCGATCTCGCGGCCCTCGCGATGGCGCTCGGGCGCGATGCCGCCGGACCGGACGATGCCGAGGCGCGCGTCTGGGACAACCCGGCCCAGGGCACCGGCGGCCGGCTCATCGACGTCGCCGACGTGCCGGGCCCGGACGGCCATCTCTGCCGCACCTTCAAGACCACCGTGAACGCGCCGGGCGGGCTGTCGCTGCTCACCGGCATCGGCTGCCGCCGTCCCGACGGCGAATGGGCCATCGACGGCGTCGCCACCGGCCCGGGCGCCTCGCAGGGCTGAGCGGTCGGCTGGCGGAGAGCGGGGATATCGCCTATATCTGGCGTGACTTGCGGAGCGGCCGGCAGGCGGCGCGCTCTTTGCATCGACCCATTCAGTTCCGAACAGATCCGACGCACCGATGAAAGATCCGTATCACGTCTTGGGGCTGTCCAAGACGGCGAGCGAGGCCGAAATCAAGGCGGCCTATCGCCGGCTTGCGAAGACCTATCATCCCGATCACAACGCCGATGATCCGCGCGCCAAGGAGCGGTTCGCCGAGGTGGGCTCGGCCTACGAGATCCTCGGCGACAAGGACAAGCGCGCCCGCTACGACCGCGGCGAGATCGATGCCGACGGGCGGCCGAAGGGCCATGCCTTCTCCGGCGCCGGCGGCGGCTTCGACCCGTTCGGCGGCGGGGGCGGCGGCTTTGGCGGCCGGGCCCGCAGCGCCCGCTTCGGCGGCGGCGGCCCGGACATCGACGACATCCTGCGCGACTTCATGGGCGGTTTCGGCGGTGCCCGTGGCGCCGGGCCCGGGGCGGGTCCCGGTGCCGGCGCGGGCGCGGGGCGCACGTGGAAGTCGCCCCAGGAGCCAGGCCGCGACGCCGAGGCGACGGTGGTCGTCAACCTGGAAGACCTGGTGCGCGGCGACAAGGTCCGCGCCGACCTGCCGACCGGCAAGAGCGTGGCGATCTCGGTGCCGCCGGGGGTGACCTCGGGCCAGCAGGTGCGCCTGCGCGGCCAGGGTTTCCCGAACCCGACCGGCTCGGCCGCCGGCGACGCCATCGTCACCATCAAGCTCGCCGCCCATCCGCTGTTCACGGTGGCGGGCAGCGATCTCCGGCTCGACCTGCCGGTGGCGCTCTACGAGGCGGTGCTGGGGGCCAAGGTCCGGGCGCCGACGCTGGAGGCCGCGGTCGACCTCACCATCCCGCCCAACACCAGCGGCGGCAAGGTGCTGCGGCTGCGCGGCAAGGGCCTGCCGAAGGCGCTCGGCGGGCGCGGCGATCTCCTCATCACCATCCGCATCGCGCTGCCGGAAGAGGGCGATTCCGACCTGGAAGACCTGATGCGCAAGTGGCGCGAGTGGTCGCCCTACGATCCCCGCCGCGACCTGAAGTAGAGCTCCTGCCCGCTCGCCGGTACGGGCGGGCGACGGGCCTCCGTGTCGCCCGCAAGCGTCCGGGGCCGCACCGCCCCGCGCCGGTGGGCGTGGCGGGCGAGCGCCTCGGCGGTCTCCACGACCAGATCCACCAGGTGGGACGGACGGACGCCGGGCGCGAGCCTCGGCGGCGGCACGTGGACGAACACCACCGGCGGTCGGGGTGCCTGCCGGGCCGCCCAGTCGAGCGCGGTGAGGTAGCCCGCGTTGCACAGGTAGCGTCCCGGATCGTCGGACAGCGAAACGCGCAGATTCGCGCGATTTAGCGCAGATTTGAGGCGCTGCGCGTCCACTTCCGTCCTGCGCACCGACCCGTGCGGATAAGCCGTTGATCCCGTTTTCAGTTTCGCCCCTGCCGCGTCGCGGAGGGCAGCGTCGGCGTGCGGGTGCGCGATGCGCTCGATGCGCGCGCCGCGCGCGCGTCCCGCAACCCCGGTCATGACCACCACGTCCGGTCGGTGAGCGGCGAGGATCTCCGGCAGGCGCGCCAGCATCGCCCATTCGGTCGGCAGGATCTCGGTGGCGACGGTCAGCGGCATGCGCCCCCGCTTGAGCCGCCTCGCGGCCGCGGCAACGAGCGTGCTCGTGGGGTTCACCGGCATGCCCGGGAACGGCCCGAAGCCGGTCAGCAGCACCCGCACGGGTCGGGCCGGCCGGGCGTGCGCGATCGGCTTGTTCTGGCCGAGGGCGTTTCTGGGTTGCTTCATCTCACCTGGGCGGTCGGCGGTCTCGTGGGCGCGCCGCGACGTCCGGACCGCTCAGCGATCGGAAACATCCACCGGTCGGGACGTGGCCCCGGCGGCGCTCTTGCCGACGATGTAGCCGAAGGTCAGCGCCGGGCCAAGCGTGATGCCTGCGCCCGGGTAGGATCCCGCCATGATCGAGTTCATGTCGTTGCCGCAGGCGTAGAGGCCCGGGATCGCCTCGCCAGCGGTCGACAGGACACGGCCTTGCGGGTCGGTGGCGAGGCCCATGGTCGTGCCGATGTCGCCCGGAAACAGCTGGATCGCATAATAGGGCCCCTGGTCGAGGGGCCTGAGGCACGGGTTCGGCCGGTTGTCCGGGTCGCCCAGATAGGCCTGGTAGGCGGTGGAGCCCTTGCCGAAGGCGCTGTCCACGCCTGTGGCGGCCTCGCTGTTGAACCGGTCGATTGTCTCGACGAACGTCGCCTCCGGCACGCCGATGGCGCTGGCCAGTGCCGCGGGCGTGCGGCCGGTCTTGAGATAGCCGGAGCGGACGTGCGCCTTGAACGGCGCCGGGAACGGCCGCACGGCGCCCAGGCCGTATCGCCGCAGCGCGCGGTGATCGCAGATCAGCCAGACGGTCTTGAGGTCGCCCGCGATCATCGCCGAGACGAAGTCGTGATAGGAGACCGCCTCGCTCACGAAGCGCCTGCCTTCGGGCGTCACCGCGATCACGCCGGGCTTGGCGCGGTCGAGGAAGAGGTGCGGGAAGGGGCGGGGTCTGTCCTTACCCGGGATGAGCGACACGGGCGCCCAGAAGGCGGCGTGCTTGTTGGATGTCTCGAACCTCGCCCCGATCGCCTGTGCCGCGGCGATGGCGCCGCCGGTGGCCGGCTCCGGCGACATGGAGTAGTGCGCCGAGCCGTTGGCGACGTGGGGCATCACCTCCGGACGCAGGCTGGCATTGGCGGGGAAGCCGCCGGTCGCCAGCACCACGCCGGTCCGCGCGCTGACCTGGCGGCCGTCGCCGAGGACCGCGCCGACGACCCGCCCGTCCTCGGTGACGAGCCGCTCCAGCGGGGAGGAGGTGAAGATCGGGATGCCGGCCCGGATCGTCGACGCGGCCATGCGCCCGGCGATCGCCTGTCCGAGCACCAGCCGCGTCCCGCGGTCGTGGGAGAGGCGATCCTTCAGATGCCGCGCCAGCAGTCGCGCCGCGTGCACGGCGGACTTCGGGCTCCGGGTCATCTTCATGAAGTGGCCGATGTCGAAGCGGTTCAGCATCATCCCGCCGAAGACGGTGAACTCGGGGATCGGCCGCTTGAGGCGGGCGAACTCCGGTCCCAGCTCGTCGCCGTCGAAGGTCAGGGCGTCGAGCACGCGCCCGCCCAGCGCGGCGCCCGGCTGGTCGGAGTGATAGTCGGGCGAGAAGGCGCGGTGCTCGAACTGCAGCTCCGTGTTGGCCTCCATGAAGCTGACCATTTCCGGCCCGGCCTCGAGGAAGGCGTTCACCAGATCCGCATTGAGCAGATTGCCCGTCTCGCCGGCGATGTAGCGCAGCGCGTCGTCGCGGCTGTCCGTCATGCCCGCTTCGCGCATCTTGGGATTGTCGGGGATCCAGATCGCGCCGCCGGAGACCGCGGTCGATCCGCCGAAATGGCTGTCCTTCTCGAAGATCGCCACCGACAGGCCGGCGTGCTGTGCCGTCAGTGCGGCCGCCATGCCGGCGGCGCCGGAGCCGAAGACGATCAGGTCGTAGGTCGCGGCGGGCTGGTTTGCCGAGGACGTCACAGGGAGGTCTCCTCACGGGGATAGCGGCCCATGGCCCAGCCGCCGTCGATGCGCAGCGTCTCGCCGGTGATGAAGCCGGCCTCGTCGCCGGCCAGGAAGGCGATGGCGCGCGCCACGTCTTCGGGCTTGCCGACACGGCGCAGCGGCGCCTGCTCGATAAAGATCTGGTGCCGCCATTTCTCCGTGCGGATCCGCTCCGCCGTCAGCGGCGTCTCGATCAGGCCCGGCGCCACCGCGTTCACGCGGATGCCGTACGGGCCGTAGTCGGTCGCGAGCTGGCGGGTGAGCGAGGCGACGGCACCCTTCGACGCCGAATAGCCGGGACTCTTGGTGGCGCCGATCTCGGCGAAGATCGAGGCGACGTTGACGATCGCCCCGCCGGTGGTCCGCATCCGTCCAACTGCGAACCGCGACAGCCGGAACAGCGAGATCACGTTGATCTCGAAGAACCGTCGCAGCGCCGCGTCGTCCGTCCGCTCGATGACGTCGCCGCCGCCCACGCCGGCGTTGTTCACGAGCACGTCGAGGCCCAGACCACGGTCGTCGAGGAAGCCGGACACGGTTGTCTCAAGGCCGGGATCGGTCACGTCCTGGACGAGGGAGAATACGTCTCCGGCGGCATCGCCGGCGAGACGCTCCAGACCGTCGCCGTCCTGGTCGACGGCCACCACGCGCATCCCGCGCGCCGCCAGGAGCAGGGCCGTCGCTCGGCCGATGCCGGAGGCGGCGCCGGTGACCAACGCAGTCGTGTCTTGCACTGTCATCGGGGGGTCAGATTCCGAGTGAGCCGCCAAGCGACCGCCCGCCGTCGACGAGGAGCACCTGGCCGGTGATGAAGCGGGCCTTGCCGGACGCGAGGAAGCCAACGGCCTCGGCGATGTCCTCCGGCGTGCCGAGCGTGCCGCCGGGCTGCATGGATCGGAGGGCGTCGAGATTGGTGTCGGAGCGGGCGCGCAGCATCTCCGTCTCGATCACGCCGGGCGCGACCGCGTTGACCGTGATGCCACGGTCCGCGAGCTCCAGCGCGAGGGACCTGGTGAACCCGGCAACGGCCGCCTTCGACGAGGCGTAGTGGATGTACTGCTTCGCACCGAGCATGGCGCGCGAGGCGATGTTCACGATGGCGCCGCCCGGCTGCATGCGCATCGCCGCGAGCTGGCAGAGCCGGAACATGGCGATGAGGTTGACCTCGTACATGCGGCGGAAGTCGTCGGCCGTCAGTGTGTCGAACGGCTTCACGTCGAAGATGCCGGCGTTGTTGACGAGCCGCCGGATCGCGCCTGCGCGCTCCACAAGCGCTGCGATCGCCGCCTCGTCGGTGATGTCGACGACCTCGGGTTCGGCACTGCCGCCGCCGCTGCGGATCAGCGCGGCCGTCTCCCCGGCGCGCTCGGCGGAAAGGTCCGCGACGACAACGTGATCGCCGCGCGCCGCCAGGCACTGGCAGATGGCGCGGCCGATGCCGGCGCCGCCGCCGGTGACGATGGAGAGAGGTGCGTCCGTCATGAAGGGGCTCGCAAAAGAGGCGAGGGGGCGGTGGCCCGCCCCCTCGGGATGACGATCAGTCGCCGAAGCTCTTGAGATCGAGCTTGCCGTAGATGTCGGAGCGGATGAGCTCGGCCACGGCTTCCGGGTCGGTCCGGTCGATCTTCGTGAGCTTCTCCTTCCAGGCCTTCTGAGCGGCGAGGAAGGCATCGATCACCGCGCTCGGATCCTTGATGCTGCGGGTCTCGACCGACTTCTGCGGCAGATCCTCGATGAAGTTCGACTGGAACGTCTCGAGCGCCTTTGTCAGCTCCGGCGATGGCTCAATGATCTCCAGGCCGCGCTCGCGCGAGCCCTTGATGGCGGCGTCCACATCCGCGGCATAGGTGATCTGGCCACGGGCGATGCCGAGTGCCATGTGGTCGAGCAGCGTCTGGCGCCGCTCTTCCGAGAGGCCCTGCCAGAAGCTGGGATTCATGACGTAGGTCGCGCCCATCACGACGCCCATCGGCAGCGTGGTGACGCTCTTGGCCACTTCCCAGAACTTGTTGCCCTTATCGAGGTTGGTCGGGTCGGACATGGTGCAGTCGAGCGAGCCGCGGCTCAGGCCCGAATAGACGTCGCCGATCGGCACGGAGACCGGTACGCCGCCGAGGCTTTCCACCCACTGGGTCTGGGCGCCGCCGGCGGTGCGGATCTTCTTGCCCTTGGCGTCTTCCGGCACACGGATCGGCTGCATGCAGATGAAGTTGTAAACCGGCGTGGCGTAGCCGCCGATGAAAATGCCGCCGTTCTCGTTCCATTCGCCATGGACCGCCTCGTTCTCGATCCCGATCTCGGTGTAGGCCAGCGCCGCGGCGAGCGCGTCGTCGGAGGTGAAGACGAGGTCGTTCAGGACGTTGTTGAGCGGCAGCTCGGACGGCGAGTAGCCGGGATAGACGATGCCGAGCTGGGCGACGTTGTCGCGGATACCCTGCATGGTCGACTTGGCCGGCACCAGCGAGCCGCTCGAGTAGACCTCGAAGGCGATGTCGCCGTTGGTGTCCTTTGCGATGTCTTCGGCGAAGCGCTGATAGGGCTGCTCGTTGATGATGTGCACCGGCGTGAGCCAGTTGGTGGCGATGAAGGTCTCCGCTGCTGCGGGCGCTATGGTCAGGCTGGTCAGTGCCAGGCCTGTGAGAAGTCGTTTCATTTCAAATCCTCCCTTTGTTTTTTCCGCCGGTTCCCGACGGATTCGTTGGCGGCTGCTAGTTCGCGATGCCGGGCAGCCAGAGCGTGATCACCGGAAAGGCGACCAGAAGGGTGATGGTGAAGGCGTCCGCCAGGATGAACCACGACACCCCGCGGAAGATGGTGCCGAGCGGCATGCTGGGGCCAAGGCTGGAGCGGATGACGTAGACGTTCATGCCCACCGGCGGCGTGATCAGCCCCGTTTCGAGCAGCTTGATCGCCAGCACGCCGAACCAGATCAGGTTGATGTTCAGCTCGTGCAGCAGCGGCGACAGGACCGGCATGGTCAGCAGAATGATGGAGATGCTTTCCAGGAAGCACCCGAGCACGATGAAGAGCAGGCAGATCAGGATGATCACCAAGGTGGTATCCAGCCCGGCGAGTTGCCCGGTGATCCAGACCGGCAGCGTGGAGAGCGCAATGAAGCGCGAGAACAGCGCGGCCGACACGACAATGATGAAGATCGCGGATGTGCTGATCGCGGTGTCGATCAACGCAGCGCGGAGCATCCGGACGCTCAGCGTGCGGCGGGCGAGCGCAATGAAGCAGGCAAGAAACGCGCCCACCGCGCCGGCTTCGGTCGCGGTGAATATGCCGGAAAAGATGCCGCCCAGGACGCCTGCGATGAGGATCGGAAGCGGCCAGGTCTTCTTGAGGAGCTCAAGCTTCTCGCGCCCGCTCGTCTTGGTGGTGTCGGTCGGGGCAAGCGCGGGATTGACCGTGCAGCGCACCGTGATCATCAGGGCGAAGACGATGCCGGAGAGGATGCCGGGAACGAGGGCCGCGATGAACAGCGTGTTGATCGACACGTCCATCATCAGCCCGTAGATGATCAGGAGCACGCTCGGCGGAATGAGGGAGCCCAGGGTTCCCGCGGCAGCCACCGAGCCCGAGGCGAGCGAGGGCGCATAGCCCGCCTTCAACATCTCCGGGATGGCGATCCGCGAGAACGCCGCAGCCGTCGCCACGCTCGATCCGCTCGCCGAGGCAAACAGCGCGCTCGACGCGACGCTCGCCGTGGCGAGCCCGCCGGGCAGGCGGTTGAGGAACACGCGGGCGGCGTTGAACAGGCCGGAGCTCAGGCCGGCGCCGGAGGCGATGTAGCCCATCAGCAGGAACATCGGCACGGCGGACAGATTCCAGTCGCCGATCATCTCGTAGGGGATGGCCTTGGCGATGCCGATCGCCGGCATCGCACCCATCATCAGGTAGATTCCGGCAAAGGACGTGAGCCCCATGGCGATGCCGATGGGGATGCGGAAGCCGATCGCCACCAGCGTGACGACGATCCCCAGCATGCCGATATCGAGACGATCCATCGGTGATCTCCTCAGGCCGGATCGGCAGGGACGTCGTCGGGAACGTAGGCCCCCTTCGCAATCTCGATGAGACGGAGCAGCATCACCACGCCGGCCAGCGCAAGCCCGATGGGCAGGAGGAACTTCGTCGGCCACACGACGACGCGCCAGGTGCCTTCCACGACCTCGCCGATCTGCCACGCCTTGATCGCCGGCGCCCACGACAACCAGGCGAGCCCGCCATAGAAGACGGCGGACAGCGCGGTCGCGATGAACAGGCAGATCCGCCGGCCGAGTCCCGGGAGCAGGTCGTAGAGGATCTCGACCATGATCGAGCCTTCGCGGATCTCGACCCAGGCGAGCGGCAGGAACACCGCGGACACCATGTAGTAGCTGGCGACGACCTCGGCGGTGCCGGGGATGGGGCTGTTGAACACGTACTTGCCGATCACGTCGGCGGTGACGTGCAGCATCATCAGTCCCAGCGCGAGCGCCGCGATGATGGCCAGCAGATGCGATACGTGCTGCGCGAACCGGCTCATCACTGCATCCTGTAGCCGCCGTTCACGTCGATGACGGCGCCGGTGACGTAGGCGCTGTCGGGGCCGGCGAGATAGGACACGGCGCCGGCCACGTCCTCCGGCGTTCCGATCCGCGCCAGCGGGATCGACTTCGCGATCTCCCCGTCGTCGGCCGGGTCGAGCGACATTCGCAGCATCGGCGCGTCGATGAGCCCCGGAGCGACGGCGTTGACCGCCACGCCGAGGGGAGCTCCCTCGCGCGCGGCCGCCTTGGTGAGGCCGAGGATGGCGCTCTTGCTGGCGATGTAGGCAGAGCTGGAGCGGTAGCCGCCGAGCTGGGCGGCGACCGAGCCGAAGGTGATGAAGCGGGCGCCGGGAAGCGGGGTCCGCCGGCGGGCGCGGAAATACTCGCGGATCAGGAGGAAGGTGCCGGTGCTGTTGACGCGCTGGGTCGTCTCCCACTCCAGCGCGGACGTCTCGGTGATCGGGCGGCGGGATCCGGTCTCGTCGAGGATGAGCACGCCGGCGGCCGCGACGACGACGGCGATCGGGCCGTGATCGGCCTCGGCCGCGGCGAACACCGTCGCGACGGCCGTCTCGTCGGCGACGTCGAGGGCCATCGCGGCATGCGGTTCACCGGCGAGGCCTTCCGTCACCGCGTTCGCCGTGTCGGCGGAAAGGTCGGTCGCGACAACCTTGAAACCGTCGCGGGCGAGCCGCTCGCAGACCGCCTTTCCGATGCCGCCACCGGCGCCGGTCACGAGCGCAACCTTGGTCGTCATGCGTTTCCCCACGTCTGTTCTTGTGTAAATTTTGGATCCAATAACCGGCGAATGTCAACTATGATGACCTTATTATAGGGATTATGGATACATTGTTGGCCGATCGCCCTTGTGCAGCGGATTGCGCATGGGCATGGTCCGCGTCCAGTGGCGGGGAGGATCCGATGACAGAGAAGGGGGGAACCGTCGCGGAATCGGCGACAGCGATTCTGCGCGAGATGATCCGGTCCGGCGAATTGCACCCGGGGGCGCGCGTGCACCAGGATCAATTGTCGGAACTGCTGGGGCTGTCGCGCACGCCGCTGCGCACGGCCATGGCGACCCTCGCGCGCGACGGGCTGCTCGATTACGAGACCAACCGCGGCTACCGCGTGAAGCAGTTCTCGGTCGAGAACATCCGCAGCGTGTTCGAGATCCGCTCGGTGCTGGAGGCGCAGGGGTGCCGGGCCGCCGCCCGCAACGGCATGCCGCCGGCCCTGCTCGACCGGATGGACGCGCTGGTACGCCAGGGCGACGAGTTGCTGTCGGTCGGCGCGCTGGAGCCGGACCGCCTGCCGCCGTACCGGAAGATGAACGTCGACTTCCACAACTGCATCCTGGAGGCGGCGCAGAACCCGTTCCTCAAGGACTTCGTGGACCGGACCCACAACGTGCCGATGGTCTCCGACCGGGTGATCCTGTGGGACGACTTCGAGGTTATCCACCGCTCCCATGACGACCATCACCGGATGGCGCGGGCGCTGCGGCGCGGCGACGGCGAGCGCGCCGCCCTGGTGATGTACGAGCACGTCGCCTACGCGGGCGAACTGCTCATCGCGCGCCTGGAGGCCGATCCCGATGCGGCCTTCAAGCTGCTCGCCACCGGGACGGCCTCGTCCCTGTGAACCCTTGCCACCACAAGACCGCGATCGATCAGAGGAAACGACCATGACGCTTCGCCTGTACTTCTCCCCGGCCTCGCCGTTCGTCCGCAAGGTGATGGTCTGCGCGCACGAGAAGAAGGTCGCTGACCGGGTCGAGAAGCTGCCGTCGCAGGCCTGGCCGGTGAAACGCGACCAGACCATCGTGCGGGACAATCCGTCGGGCCAGGTCCCGACCGCGCTGCTGGACGACGGCACCCCGCTCTTCGACAGCCGCGTCATCTGCGCCTACGTCGACACGATGTCGGAGGAGGGGTGCCTCTATCCGGCTTCCGGGGACGAGCGCTTCCGCGTCATGACCCTCGAGGCGCTGGCGGACTCCATCCTCGGCGCGGCGCTGCTCTGCCGCTACGAGACCGTGCTCAGGCCCGAGGAACTGCGCTGGAACCTCTGGTCCGACAGCCAGATGGAAAAGATCGACAGCGGCCTGGACGACCTGGAGACGCGCCGGATCGGACAGCTCGCGACCGGCGCCGCCGATGCCGGCAGCATCGCGGTCGCCTGCGCGCTGGGCTATCTGGACTTCCGCTTCGCCAACAAGGACTGGCGGTCCGGACACCCCCGCCTCGCGGCCTGGTTCGCCGAGTTCGCGGAGCGACCGTCGATGCGGGACACCATGCCGAGCTGAGATCGGCCCGGGGGCGTCGCAGCCCCGGTCGCGTCAGGCGGACAGCGCCTCCTGCACGAAGCACACCGACGTGGTGGCGCTGCCGCCGATGTTGAGGGTGGCGGCGCGCCGGGCGCCGTCCACCTGGCAAGCGCCGGCGGCCCCGGTCACCTGCCGGTGCGCGTCGAGCAGCATGCGGACGCCGGTGGCGCCGACGGGATGACCGAGCCCGATCAGTCCACCACTCGGGTTGACCGGCAGTGATCCCGTGGCCGCGATGGTGCCGTCCTCGACCGCGCGCCACGCCTCTCCCGGCGCGGTGATGCCGAAATGGTCGATCGCCATGTACTCGGTGATGGTGAAGCAGTCGTGGGTCTCGATGAGGTCCAGCTCCCGCGGCGAGGAAATGCCGGCGCGCCGGTAGGCATCCTCGATCGCCGCGCGCAGGTGCGGGAAGACGTGCCCCCGTCCATCGGCCTCGGCGAACTTGTCCTGGAGCCGCATGGTCGCGGTGCGGTGCCCCCAGCCGGCGATGCGCGACAGCGCGCCGTCGCCGCCGGTGCGTCGCGCGTGGGCCTCGGCGGCACGCCGGGAGGCGAGGAAGACCACGGCCGCGCCGTCGCTCACCTGGCCGCAGTCCTGCCGCCGGACCGGCCCCTCGATGACCGGGTTCTCCTGGTCGTCGGCGCGGAACGCGTTCTCGCCGAAGCGCCAGTTGCGCGTCTGCGCGTCCGGGTTGCGGCTGGCGTTGGCGTAGTTGATCTCGGCGATCCGCATCAGGTGGGCATAGTCGAGCCCGTAGCGCTCGGCGTAGGTCTCCATCAGCTGGCCGAACATGTAGGGCCAGACGAATCGCGCCGCCTGCGCCTCGCGGCCGCGCCAGCAAGCGGCGCCAAGGTGCCCGGCCGCCATGTCGCCGGGAACGTTGCGCATGCACTCCACGCCGACCACGCAGGCGATGTCGTAGCGCCCGGCCTCGATCTCGGCGGCAGCGGCCAGCAGCGCGATGCTGCCCGAAGCGCAGGCGGCTTCGTGGCGGGAGGCGGGGAGGCCGGAAAAGGCCGGATCGAGGGAGGCGAAGATGCCGCCTAGCTGCCCCTGGCCGCAGAAGAGTTCGGCGGCGAAGTTGCCGACGTGGGCGGTGTCCACCATGTCGGGCGCCAGCTCGGTGCGCTCCAGCGCGCCGCCGACGGCATCGGCCATCATGTCGGCGATGTCGAGCCCTTCCCGCGACCAGCTGCGGGCGAAGTCGGTCTGGTAGCCACCAAGAACATAGACGTCGCTCGAACCCATGGTGACCTCTCCTTGCGCCGTCAGGCGGACCGTTGCGTCTGTTTGCCGAGCTCCGCCTCGACCACCTCACGCAGGATCGCGCGCTGCACCTTGGCGAGCGGGTTGCGGGGCAGCGCATCCACGATGACGAGCCGCTCCGGCCACTTGAACGCCGCGAGCCCCTCACGCTCGCAGTACGCCACGATCGAGGCGAGCGTCACCGTCCGGCCGGGCATCGGCACCACGACGGCGCAGACGCGTTCGCCGAGCCGGTCGTCGAAGTAGGCGGTGGCCGCCCCTTCGGCGACGTCCGGGTGGGCGGCCAGGAGGGCATCGATCTCCGCCGGGGCGATCTTCATCCCGCCCCGCACGATCAGTTCCTTGGAGCGGCCGACGAAACGGATGTAGCGGGCGTCCGCCCCGTCGCCGACGATCTCGAAGAGGTCGCCCGTCCGGAAGAAGCCGTCCGCGTCGAACATCGACCGGTCGTAACCGTCCGGCGAATAGTAGCCCGGAAACACCGACGGGCCGGCGATCCGCATCTCGCCGGCCTTGCCGGCCGCGGTGACGGGCTCGCCCGTTTCCGGGTCCACGAGCTTGAAACGGCATCCGTTGGCGCTGCGTTCGTGGTCGTTCCAGGACGTGTCGCCGCTGCGCGGAAACAGCCGGGAACGGATCACCGGATCGGGGACGGCGGCCCGGCTGGATGCCAGCTGGATGCCTTCGTTCGATCCGAAGATGTTGGTGACCGAGATGTCGAAGCGCTGCTCGAAGGCGGCGACGTGGGACGGGTCCGGCGGGGCCGAGCCGGTGCCCACCGCCCGCACAAGCGCCAGCGCCCGGGCGACCCGGTCGTCGGTGTCGCGCTGCAGGATGCTGGCGAGCAGGGCGGGAGCGACGATGGTGAAGCGGACCCGCTCGGCGACGATCTGGTCGAGAAAGACATCGAAATCGAACGGATGGTGCAGCACCAGCGTCCCGCCGATGCGGATCCACGGCATCATCAGCCCGCCGATCGAGGCGGCGTTGACGAAGGGGAAGGGCACCAGGAGCGCATCGCCCTCTTCGAGCCTGGACGCCTCGGATGCGCTCGCCGAGCTGCACAGCCAGTTGCTGTGGGTCTTGGGCACCGCCTTCGGCTGCCCCTCGGTGCCGGAGGTCCAGCAGATCGAGAAGAGGCTGTCGGGGTCGCCGTTGCGGCCGGCCAGCGGCGTTCCGGTGCCGGCCATCGCGGTGGCGAGGTCCCGGGCACCGTCCGGCAGTCCGGCGCCGGAGGCATACAGGATGCCGTCGAAGTCCGTGCCGGACAGGAACTGCTCCGCCAGCCGGGTCTTGCCGAACCGGGTGACGGTGCAGAAGGCGCGCGGCGCCACCAGGCGGACGATCGCGGCCAGCTCGCGCGACCGGTACTGCACCGGAACCGGGCTGACGATCGCGCCGATGCTCGCCGCCGCGAGATAGACCACCGTGAGCTCGTGGATGTTGGGCATCTGCGCGAGGACGATGTCGCCGCTGCCGATCCCGTCGGCGCGAAATGTCTCGGCGAGCCCGTCCACCGCGCGCAGCATTTCGGCGTAGGTGAGGCGTTGCTGCTGCCCGTCGGTCAGCGCCGACCGGTTGGCCGGGTCGACCACGGCGGTCCGGTCCGGGGTCGCCAGCGCGTTCCGCTCGAACAGCACCGGGATCGAGTCGGCGCCCCACAGGCCGGCCTTGCGATAGTCCGAGATGGTTTGCGCGGAGTAAGGCCCCATCAGCCGGCGCTCGCGGCGACGCCACCGGCGAAATGGGTGGTGCGGACGGTGTCCTGGTATTCCCGTTCGAGACGTTCGACGACCGTCGCGGTGGGCTCGATGGCGGCGATCGAACCGATGCCCTGTCCGGCCGCCCAGATGCCCTTCCACGGCTTCACCTCGGCGCCTTCCAGGCCGGTGAAGTTCATGCGCGCGGTCTGGGTGGCGATCACCGCCGGGTCGAGCCCCTGGGCGATGATGCTGGGTTTCAGCATGCTTGCGCGGGCGCCGGTGAAGGCCTTGGTGACCATGAGGTCGTCGGCGGTCGAGGCGACGATCATCTGCTGGTGGCCTTCGTCGGCGCGGCTTTCGGTGGTGGGGATGAAGCGCGTCCCGATATAGGCGAAGTCGGCGCCCATGACCTCGGCGGCCGCCACAGCGCGACCGGTGCCGATGCCGCCGGCAAGCGCGATGTAGCCGTCGAAGAAGGCGCGGACCTCCTCGACGAAGACGTAGTTGCAGAGTTCACCGGTGTGACCGCCCGCGCCCGCGCAGACCAGCACGAGGCCGTCGGCGCCGGCGGCGGCCGCCTTGCGGGCGTAGAACAGGTTGTTGACGTCGGCGAACACCAGCCCGCCGTAGGAGTGCACGACCTCGATCGCCGGGGCGGGGCTGCCGAGCGCGGTGATGACGATGGGCGGCCGGTACTTCTCCACCAGTGCGAGGTCCAGTGGCAGGCGCGGATTGGTGCTGTGGGTGACGAGGTTGAGCGCCCAGGGCGCGACCGGCCACGCACCGTCCGACGATGCATCGCCAAGTTCCGTGGTGATGGTGGCGAGCCAGTCGTCGAGTTCCTCGACGGTGCGCACGTTCGGCGCGGGAAACGAGCCGACGATGCCGGCCCGGCAGGCGGCGATGACGAGTTCCGGCCCCGACACGAGGAACATGGGGGCCGCGAAGACCGGCAGCCGCAGGTCGCGCAGCCGCGCGCGGGGTTCGGTGTCACTCAGCATGAACTTCCACTCCGCTGCGGCAGGTCACGGTGCTCAGGATCGAGGTGATCGCGTCCGCCAGCAAGGCGGGGGCCTCAAGCGGCAGCATGTGGCCGGCTTCGGGCGCGATCGTGAGGGGGGCGCCGCGGACGAGGTCGGCCATCTCCCGCGCCTTGTCCGGCGAAATCACCTTGTCGGCTGCTCCGGCCACCACGGCGACTGGGCAGGAGAGGCGCGCAAGAACGTCGCGGTTGTCGCTCCGGGCGGCGGTGGCCGCCTGGTGCCGGGCGAAGGTGTCCAGACCGACCTCTTCGGCCATCGCCACGATGCGCGCGACCATGGAGGGGTCTTCGCTTGCGGACGGGCCGAGCAGATAGCGCGCCAGCCCCTTGGCGAAGCGCGTCATGCCGGCCGATCGGGCCTGTTCCACGGCTGACTGCCGGCCGATCTTCTGCTGGTCGGTATCGGCGGCAGCGCTCGTCGCGGCGAGGACCAGCCCGGCGACGCGCTGCGGTGCCGCACTGAGGATCTCCAGCGCCACGTAGCCGCCCATGGAGAACCCGACGAGGACGAACCTGTCGGGAAATCCGGGGAGCAGGGTGGCAGCGATCCGCTCGATGCTGTCGAGGTCCGGAAGGTCGGGTGCGACCATCGGAACGTCGACATGCCGAGCCACGGGACCCCAGACATCCGGGGTGCACAGCAGGCCGGGAAGGCAAACCAGGCCGACGGTCATCAGGTCTCCTTGGGCCGTTTTCGGCGGGCCGTGCGGGCGCCTGGCGCCGGCCGGGGATTATTGTTGCTAAACTAGACCAATAAAAAATCTGCTTCAAGCTGGCACGATCGACGGCCGGCAATTTCCCTCTAAGTGCATGAAATGACGGAGGAGAGGCGCCCGAATCCGCGCCCGTTCGCCGATTTCCTTGGATTGATGTCTGGCCAGTCACAACCAAAAGGCGCCGCGGCGGGCAGGCGCGATCGCCGATATTCGGGGGTGGTTTGGTCTGCGTGGACCACAATTAGCCGATTGACACCCGCGTCAAACGAATTAAGTCTAGTTACGAAACTTATGGAGGCGGGAATGCTGAAGGGTGAATGGGCTCACGCGGGCCACGACAATCACGATCTCCCGATCTCGAAGCTCAACGTGCGTCTGATGGCGCCCGATGGCGCGCCGCCGCCGGACGCGCCGGACTGGATCTGGGGCTACGATCATCCGTATCTCCACGGCCTGTTCGCGCCCACCGACCGCGAGTACGACGCCGACGATCTCGAGGTCGAGGGGGAGCTCCCCGCGGATCTCTACGGCGCCTACGTGATGAACGGCCCGTCCCAGCGCTTCACCCCGGCCAACCGCTACCACTACTACGATGGCGACGCGCAGCTCCGCGCCATCTACTTCCGCGACGGCAAGGCGTCGTTCCGCCAGCGCTACATTCGGAACGAGGCCTTCGTGGTCGAGGACATCGCCGGCAAGGCGATCTGGCCCGGCATCGCGGGTCCCTACAATTTCCGGCTGCCGGGCTCGCCCATCAAGGACGTCTCCAACACTGACGTGATCTTCTACGCGGGCCGGCTGCTGTCGCTCTGGCACATGGCGGGCGATCCGTACGAGATCGATCCGCTGACGCTCGAAACGCGCGGCAAGGAGACCTTCGGCGGCCAGCTTGCCCACACGCTGTCGGCCCACTCCAAGGTCGATCCGTGGACCGGCGAGCTCTACTTTTTCAGCTACGGCGACAAGCCCCCCTACATGCGCTACGGCGTCGGCGACGCGAACGGCAACCTGATCCACGACGTGCCGATCGACATTCCCGGCCCCCGGTCGCCGCACGATCTCGGCCTGACCGAGAACTACGCGATCCTGCACGACCTGCCGTTCTTCCATGACGTCGAGATCCTGCGGCAGCACGGCAAGCGGATGGTCCGCTTCCACCCGGACATCCCGGCGCGCTTCGGCATCATTCCCCGCCGGGGCCAGTCGTCCGAGATCCGCTGGTTCGAGGCGGAGCCCTGCTACATCCTGCACCTCGTCAACTGCTGGGAAGAGGGCGAGTGGGTGCATCAGGTCGGCTGCCGCCAGGCCGATCCGGGCTACGAGCGCGACCAGAAGGACGGCAAGCTCGGCTCGATGATGGCCCAGCGCCGCCGCATCCACGTGCTCTATCGCTGGTCGTTCAACATGCGCACCGGCGAGGTCCGCGAGGGACCGATCGACGACCTGAACACCGAGTTCCCGACGGCGAACCACAACTTCCTGGGCCGCAAGTCGCGCATCTCCTTCAACCAGGTCATCCCGCTGGCGCAGGATGGATCGACCGTCGGCCAGTGCCAGACCTTCGACGGCATCGTCCGCTACGATCTCGACACCGGGGCCAGCCAGCGCTTCGACTACGGCGACGGCGTCTACGGCAACGAGGCGCCGATCGCACCGCGCAAGGGCGCGACGAAGGACACGCCGGAGGAGGCGGCCTACGCGGTCACCTTCACCACCGACACCAACGACTGGAGCTCCGAGTGCCTGGTCTTCGACGCCGCTGACATCAGCGACGGCCCCATCGCGCGGGTGAAGATCCCGCACCGGATCTCCGCCGGCTTCCACACGACCTGGGTGCCGGGCGAAGACATCTTCGAGTGACGGTGACCGGGGCGGACGATCGGGGCGGGGAGCCGGCCGGCGGGCCGCTCGCCGGCATCCGGGTGCTCGATTTCGGCCAGTTCATCGCCGGGCCGCTGTGCGTGGCGCTGCTCGGCGATCTCGGCGCCGACGTCGTCCGCATCGAGCGGCCGCAGGGATCGGCCGACCGCACGGTGCAGCCGCTGGCGGCCGATCTGCCGGGCGGGGCGGTCTATCTCCACGTCAACCGCAACAAGCGCTCGCTGGCGCTGGATCCGTTCGACCCGGCATCCCGTCCCGCGCTCGATGCGCTGATCGCCGGAGCCGACGTGGTGGTGGCCAACCTGCCGCCGCCGACGCGCGCCGCGATGGGGCTCGACTTCGAGCGCCTGAACGCCCTCAATCCGCGTCTGGTGCTGGTCACCTGCAGCGCGTTCGGAACTGGCACCGGGCTCGCCGACTTGCCGGGCTTCGACGGCATCGGGCAGGCCGTCTCCGGCGCCATGCACATGAGCGGCGAGGACGGTAACCCCCGGAAATCCTACGTGCATTTCGTCGATCACATGACCGCGGCGATGTCGGCGTTTTCCACGCTGGCGGCGCTGCGGGAGCGCGACCGGACGGGCGAGGGCGCCCACGTGGAGACCTCGCTCGCCGGCAATGCGCTGTTCATGATGGCGGGCAATCTCATCGAGGAATCGCACCTGGCGCTGGGCCGGGAAGGGACCGGAAACCGGGCCCAGCTGGCCGCGCCCGCCAACACCTACGCCACCCTCGACGGCCACATCCTGGTGCAGGTGATCGGCAACGGGATGTTCCGCCGCTCCGCCCGCCTGCTGGGGCGCGAGGCGTGGATCGACGACCCGCGCTACGGCAGCGACGAGGCGCGCGGCGATGCCTATCCCGAGCTCGATGCGGCCATGGCCGCGTGGTGCGCGGCGCACACGACGGCCGCGTGCGTCGACCTCCTGCGCGCAGCGCTGATCCCCGTGGCGCCTGTACTTTCGCCCCGTGAGGCGCTGGAAAGCGCAGACATCGCGGGCGAGTGCGTCTGGGGTGCGCACGACTGCGCGAATCTGCGCGATTCTGCGCGTTTGAGCCTCCAGCAGCCGGTGACCTACTCCGGCCGCCCCGTTCAGGTGCGCAGCGCCGCGCCGCAGCTCGGAGCGCACAGCATCGCGGTGCTGGAAGAGGCCGGTCTTGATCGCGGGACGATCGACCGGCTATTGAGCGACGGCCTGCTCTTCGACGGTTCCGCCGAAGCCGGGTGAGGAGATACGGCAACAGGCGATGAGCGACAGCGGTCAGATCCAGGCAAGCTCGCTGGTCCGCGCGCTCAATGTCGTCGGCGACGCCTGGACGGTGCTTCTCCTGAAGGAGGCGTTCCTCGGCGTCCGACGCTTCAACGAGTTCCAGGAGAGCCTCGGCATCCCGCGCCAGACCCTGGCGATCCGGCTGGCGGCGCTTGCCGACCACCACATCCTCTACAAGAAGCCGGTGCTGCACCGGACCATCGTCCAGGAATACCGGCTGACCCCGAAGGGGCTGGATCTCTACGACTTCATCATCTCCGTCTGGGCCTGGCACAAGCGCTGGGACATCGGCACCCATTTCCTGCCCGGCGACCTGCTGCACAAGCCGTGCGGGCACCTGCTGGACGTGCGGCTGGTCTGCCGCGAGTGCGGCGACCCGGTCACCCGCGCCGAGATCCGGACGGAGCCGGGCGAGGGCAGCGGCTTCGATCCGAAGCCGGCCGCCCGCCACTCGCGGATGAACGACGCGGCGTTCTCGAAATCCACCGGCGTCGAGCCCTCCCGCATGGTGGCCACCACGGTGGTGGGGGACCGCTGGAGCAACCTGGTGCTCGACGCGATCTTCCGGGGCGTCAACTCGTTCCAGGCGATCAAGAACGAGCTGGAGATCGCCTCCAACATCCTGTCGTCGCGCCTGAAGAAGCTGACCGAGCTCGGGCTGATCGATTCCTCCAGCGAGGGCCGGCGGATCGACTACCACGTGACGGAACGGGGCGAGGGGCTGTTCGACGTCTTCCTCAGCCTGACCGGCTGGGGCGACCGGTGGCTGTCGGGCAGCAGCGGCGTGCCGCAGGTGCTGGTGCACCGCTGCGAGAACGTGCTGGACGCCCGCTACGTCTGCGCCCACTGCGGCATGACGGTCCGCGCCTGGGAGGTCGACCTGCCACGGAAGGCCGAGGGCGAGCCGCGGGCCTGACCGACCTGCCGACCCCTAAGGGAAGCGGCCGATCGATCGGAAGCCCCGCCGGGCTGAGGGCGGGGCTTGGTCGTGCGGTCAGGAGGCCGCCTTGAGGGCCTTGGCGGGGGTGGAGGTCGCCCGGTACTCGTCGGCCGGCATCAGCGTGCGGCCGAGCGCCTCGGCCATCTGGCGCACGGTGCGGAACGTCTCGGCGTTGCTTTCGATGAGGTCGTCGCGGTGCGGCCACTTCCAGACCGTGTCCTCCATGCCGACCCGCACGTGCAGCCCCATGATCAGCGCCAGGTTGGCGAGATAGAGCCCGCCACGGCCGCCGGCGCACACGACGATCCGCGCCTCGGGGTCGACGTGGCGGATCAGGCGGACCATGCGCTGCAGGCCGTCGATCATCGTCTCGGTGCTCCACATGGGCGAGCAGCCGGGCAGGCCCGGCAGCACCAGCCAGGTGAGGCCGCCGCCGAGCAGGCCGGGCTCGATGAGGAAGCGGCGGGCATTGTCGACGTCGCCGTCGGTGTAGACGGCGAGCTGCGGCGTCATGCCGGCCTCCAGCACCAGCCGGGTCTTCTCGATGATGGCGTGGGGCGGCTTCACGAACAGGTTGTCGCCGAGGATCACGGCGGTGGTGTTGACCGGAACGGCATCGACGAGGCGCGTCTTCAGCATCGCCTCGAGCTCGGCGCTCTCGGCGTCGTTGACGGCGACCAGGCAGGCATCGAACGCCACGTGCGGATGGCGGGCGCGCAGCTCGCCGAGGATCTCTGAGAACAGCCCGGTGTCGAGCACGTTGAAGCCGCGCTGGTCGCGGGCGTGCACGTGGATGATCTGGGCGCCCTCGGCGATGCACTCCTCGGCCGAGGCGATGATCTCCCCGGCGGTGATCGGCTGGGCGGGGTTCTCCGCCTTGGTGAAGAAGGCGCCGTTGATGGCGGTGGAGATGATGGCCTTTTCCGGCACGTCCCAGCGCGGCATCTGGTGCGCCGAGGTGAACGCCGAGCGGTCGGCGCTCATCACCTGGGGAAAGCCGTAAGGCCGCCAGTATGTGTTGAGCTTCTCCCGCTCGGTCCATTTGGCCACGCGGTCCATGTTGATGCCGGACGTGTCGCTCTTGGGCATGGTTTCACCTCTGTTTCGCGCGCCAATGAAAGGGGGAAAGCCGTTCCCGACGGCCTGTCCGGAGCCTAGCATCGGCGCATTGGTTTCACAACTAGACTATCTATTGCGACCGTTCAGATGCACCGGATTTCCGCCGTCCTGTCGGGCATTCGGGGCGGTGAGCGTGGGTTTTACGGATGCATCGGCCGGCCGTCCCCGATCTCTGAATCATGCAGCGTTGCCCAATCGAACCGCTGACTGGCTCGCAGCCGGTGCGTGCCGGTTGGGTGTGTCGGCCGGGTCGGCGACCGTCTCAGCGCGCCAGATCGAGCACGTTGGGCAGCCACAGCGCGATGATCGGGAACAGGATCAGGATCAGCAGGCGGACGAGATCGGCGGCCAGGAACGGCATGATTCCGCGGAAGATCGTCGACAGGCTGACGTTGGGCACCATGGCCTTCATGACGAAGACGTTCATGCCGATGGGCGGCGTGATCATGCCGATCTCGATCACCATCACGTTGATGACGCCCCACCAGATCGGGTCGTAGCCGAGGCTGAGGATCAGCGGGAAGACGAACGGCAGCGTGATGATCATCGACGAGATGGTGTCGAAGATGGAGCCGAGGATCAGGTAGAGGACCATCAGCAGGAAAATGATCAGCAGCGGCGAGAGGCCGGAGTGGCTGATGCCGGAGACCAGCATTTCCGGGAGCTGCGAGAGGGTGATGGCGTAGGTGAAGATCGAGGCGCCGATGACGATGATGTAGATCATCGAGGTGGTGGCGGCGGTCTCGCTGAGGACGTTCCAGAACTCCTGCAGGCTGAGCTTGCGGCGCGCCAGCGCGATGACGAAGGCGAGTGCCGCGCCGACGGCCGCCGATTCGGTGACCGAGAACACGCCGGCGTAGATGCCGCCGGTGACGGTGACCATGAGGGCGATCGCCGCCCATCCGTCGAGCACGATCTTCAGCCGGTCGCGCATGCTGGTGCGGTCGCCGGCCGGCCCGGCTTCGGGATAGACGAGGACGTAGAGGCGCACGGCGACGGCGTGCAGCGTCACCGCCAGCACGGCCGGCAGCAGGGCGGCGACGAACAGCGTCAGCACGAACTGCTCGGTGAGCACCGCGTAGAGCACGAAGATGATCGACGGCGGGATCAGCATCCCGAGGGTTCCGCCGGCGGCGATCGAGCCGGTGGCCAGCGTTTCGGCGTAGCGGCGCTTGATCATTTCGCCCAGCGCGACCCGGGTCATCGTGGCGGTGGTGGCGACCGAGGATCCGCAGATGGCACCGAAGCCGGCGCAGCCGCCGATGGTGGCCATGGCGAGGCCGCCGCGCACGTGGCCGACGAACGCGTAGGCGATCCGGTAGAGATCGGCAGACAGGCCGCCCGCCGTCGCGAACCCTCCCATCAGCAGGAAGAGCGGCACGATGGCGAGGTCGGCGCTGGCGAGCTTGCCGACCGTTTCGGTGCCGAACAGGGACACGGCGGCGCTGAAATTGCGCAGCAGCCCGAAGGTGACGAGGCCCGAGAGGCCCATCGACACGCCGATCGGCACATGCAGCGCGATCAGCACGAACATCAGACCGAGGCCGAGCAGCCCGATCACTTCGCTATCCATGATCGTGGCCCTGGCTGGTCGGTCGCGCGGCGCCGGACGGGATGCGCGCGATGTCGCTGAGGGTCACGACCGCCTGGAGCGGTACGCACAACGCGAAGAAGACGGTGGCGGCCCACCAGATGGGGCCGACGGGAATGCGCAGCAGGAAGGTGGTTTCGCCAGACTGGGTCACCTCGCCGGCGTAGACGCCCATCTGCCAGGTGATCAGCACGAACATGAGGGTGGTGGCGAGGGCGGCGAAGGCATCGAGGGCAGCCGAGGCATGGGGCCCGAGCAGCGCGCCGAGAAAGCGGATCTGGATCTGCCGGCGCTCGAACAGGCCGGCGGAGAAGCAGGCGGAAATCACCACGATGATGGCGAGCTTGCTGACATCGTCGATGCCGGCCAGCGGCGCGCCGAGCAGCCAGCGGGCCAGGATGTCGGCAACGGTGAGGACCGCGACCAGAAGCAGCCCGCCGATCCCGACGATGCCGCTGGCCCGCGACACGCGCGAAAGCCGACTTTCAAGTTCATCGAACATGTGGGGCCACTGATCTGGGACACACTCGGGACCGGAACCACGCCGGCGTGGCGCGATTCCGGCCGGTTGTCAGACGCGCTGTCAGTTGGCGCGCATCTTGGTGAGGATGGCCTCGTAGGATTCCAGCCCGTCCGGGCCGTTCTTGGCGACGATCTCGTCGCGAACGGGCTTGGTGAGTTCGCGGATCTTGGCGATCTCCTCGTCGCTCGGCTCGATGACGGTCTGGCCCGGCTTCGCCTCGGTGCGGGCAATGGCCTCCGCCTCGAACTTGGCGAAGCTGTCGCCCTGGAGTTTCACCAGCCGGTCGCCGCTCTCGTCGATGGCCTTCTTGGCCTCCGGCGGGAGCTGTTCGTAGACGTCCTTGTTGATGGCGACGACGAACGGCAGCACGCCGAGGCGGGCGTTGTAGTGGTTGTCGGTGACTTCCATGACCTTGAAGGAATCGGCCACGGACCAGTCGGCGACCGCGCCGTCGAGCAGGCCGCGGTTGATGTTTTCCGCCATCTCCGTCGGGCTCATCGCCTGGGGCACGGCGCCGAGCGAGGTGAGCACCGCGGTCTGCACCGGGCCGGCGGCGCGGATCTTGAGGCCTTTCAGGTCGTCCACCGTCTTCACGTCGGCGGTGGAATGCACGGCGTAGGGCGCGGAGGTGTAGATCGACACGACCTTGAAGTCGTCGAGGCCCTTGATCTTGCCGTCCTGGAAGAGCTGCCAGGCGGCGCCGCTCGCCTCGGCGGAGCTGCGCGCCAGGCCCGGAAGCTCGAACATGTCGAAGTCGGCGTAGACGCCCGGATAGTAGCTGGGGACCATGATCGTCAGGTCGGCGACGCCGTCCTTCAGGAGCTTCGGCTGGGCGGCCGGGCTGCGGCCGAGCGTGCCGCCGGCGTAGAGCTTGATGGTGGTGTCGCCGCCGGCGTTCTGGTTGAACCACTCGATCCAGGGCTCGAGCACTTCCTTGACCGTGGTCGAGGTGGGCGACACGAATGTCGCGAAGGCGAGCTCCTTGGCGTGGGCCGCGGCGGTGCTGCAGGCGAGCGCCAGGGCGACGAAGGCGGTGTGCCGAAGTTTCATATGGGGTCTCCCTCCCGAGCTTTTGGCCGCGTGTTGGTCCGGGCGGCTGACGCGCCCGGAGCGGCATTCGTTTTATAATCAGACCTTAGATCTGGCCGTCTAGTTATGCAAGTGGATGTCGGCGCGCGGCGCCCCTTCGCATAGGTGAGGCCTTGCGCGGCGGGCAAGTCGCTGCGCGAACGGCGACTTTCCGGCCGGCGAGGGGGCGGTGGCGCGTCGGCGCCTCCTCCGTGGCCCGGCCGGCTTGACGCCCAACCGTCATATTCCTAATATCGGAAAAAACCGATAATCGGAATAAGAGGGGAAATGCCGGAAGCAAAGAACCAGCTTCAGACGCTGCAGCGCGCGTTCGACGTCGTCCGGGCCGTCTCGGATGCCGGGCGGCCGCTGTCGACGTCGGAGATCGCCGAGGCGATCGGCACCGGCACGACCATCGCCCACCGGATCGTGCGGTCGCTGGAAGCGAACGGCTACCTCGAACGTGACGCGGAAAAGCGCTACCGGCGCCCGTCCAGCGGCGGCATGACCCGCACGCTGCACGAGGGCCTGCGGCTGTTGCAGGAGGTATCCGCGTCGGGCGCCACCGGCATCGGCACGGCGGCGCTCGCCGCCCGCATGGGGCTCACCGAGGGGCAGGCCGCCTCGGCGCTGACGGAGCTGTCCGAGGCCGGCATGGTCGAGGCGCGCAGCGATGGCGCGTGGGCGATCTCGCCCGGCATCCTCGCCTATGCACGCCCAGTGCTCAGCCAGAACGCCCAGCTCGCCGCGCTCAGGCCGCTGATGCGCGACCTCGCCGACCGCTACGAGGAGACGGTGACCTGGTTCCGCCGCTCCGGCTGGAACCAGGTGGTGGTCGACGTACTGCCGTGCACCCGCCCGGTCCGCTACGTGCTCGATCCCGGCGTCCGCTTTCCGCTCTATGTCGGCGCGGCCGGCAAGGCGCAGCTGGCGCAGCTGCCGGGCGACGAGGTCGACGCCTACCTCTCCAATCTCTCGCCGAAGCTGTTCACCCGCTTCGAGGTCGACCTGCAGGCGCTGCGGCAGGAGCTGGTGACCATCCGCTCGCGCGGCTACGCGCTCTCCATCGGCGAGCGCGTCGAGGGTGCTGCGGCGGTCGCGGTTCCCGTCTTCACGCTGGAGGGCGAGGTCGCCGGCGTGCTCGGCGTGATGATGCCCATCTTCCGCACCTCGCCGGCGCAGCTGGCCGCGATCGGCGACGACCTGGTCGCCCGCACGCGCGGCATCCTCTCCGGCGGAGACACATCCTCGATGACAGGCAGGACTGCATGATCCGGGACACCGAGAAACTCGACTCGCTTCTGGCCGACGTGCACGCCTGGGTGCGCGAGGTCGCCCATCCGAACGAGGACCGGGTGGCAAAGGACGACCGGATCCCGGACGAGATCGTCGCCGACATGGCGGCGCGCGGCTTCTTCGGCTGGTCGATCCCGGAGGAATATGGCGGGCTGGGCCTGACCACCGAGGAGCTGATCCTCGGCGCGCTGGAGCTCTCCCAGTGCGCGGTCGCCTACCGGGCGCGCGTCGGCACCAACACCGGCATCGGCTCCGAGGCGCTGGTGGCCGATGGCACCGAGGAGCAGAAGCGCCGCTTCCTGCCGCGGCTGGCGAGCGGGGCGGCGACGGGCTGCCTGGCGCTGACGGAGCCGAACGCCGGCTCGGACGCCTCGGCCATCGAGACCACGGCGCGCCGCGACGGCGACGCCTACGTGCTCGACGGCATGAAGTGCTACATCACCAATGCGCCGATCGCCGACCTCTTCACCGTCTTCGCCCGCACCGACCCGGCAAGCACCGGGGCGCGGGGCGTCAGCGCCTTCATCGTCGAGCGCGGCACGCCGGGGCTCGCCACCAGCGACGGCTACCAGATGATGGGCCAGTCGGGCTCGCCGGTGGGCGAGGTGACGTTCGAGGGATGCCGGGTGCCGGCGGAGAACCTCATCGGCGGCGTCGAGGGGCTCGGCTTCAAGACCGCCATGAAGGTGCTCAACAAGCAGCGCATCCACCTGGCGGCGCTGTGCACCGGGCCGGCGATCCGCATGTTCGACCTGGCGATGGAACATGCCCGGACGCGCAAGCAGTCGGGCCAGCCGATCATCGACTTCCAGCTCGTCAGCGCGCTGCTCGCCGACTGCCAGACCGAGATCCATGCGGCGCGGGCGCTGATCCTGGAGACGGCGCGGGCCCGCGACGCGGGCCGCGACATCGCGCTGGAGGCCTCCATCTGCAAGTACTTCGCCTCGGAGATGTGCGGCCGGGTCGCCGACCGCGCCGTGCAGGTGTTCGGCGGCGCCGGCTACGTCGCCAACCACAGCCCCATCGAGCGCTACTACCGCGACGTGCGGCTGTTCCGGATCTACGAGGGCACCAGCCAGATCCACCAGATGAACATCGTCAAGCAGACGCTGCGGCGGGCCGGCGCATGAGCGCGGAGGCGGTCGCCATGGAAGCGGACGCGGGGACCGGCGCGGAGCGGGGCTTCGACCTCGACCGCCTGTTCCGGCCGCGTGCCATCGCGGTGGTCGGCGCGACGGAGACGCCGGGCGCGGTCGGCAGCCAGGTGATCGAGAACCTGATCCATCACGGCTTCGGCGGCACGGTGCTGCCCATCAACCCGAAGTACGAGACCGTGCACGGCTTCGCCTGCTATCCGGACATCGCGGCGCTGCCGGAGGTGCCGGATCTCGTCGCCATCGCGGTGCCGGCGGCGCACGTGGCGGGCGTCGTCGCGGCGGCCGGGCGCAGGGGCATCCCGTTCGCGGTGGTGTTCGCGTCGGGGTTCGCGGAGACGGGGGAGGCGGGCATCCGGCTGCAGGCCGAGCTCGCGGCGGCGGCGCGGGACGCCGGCATCCGGCTGATCGGGCCGAACTGCCAGGGCATCATGAACATCGCCGACCGCATCCACGTCGGCTTCGGTCCGCCCTACCGGCTCACCTACAAGCCCGGCGCCGTCGGCGTCGTCTCCCAGTCCGGCGCGTTCGGCAACTCGCTGGTGATGGGCATGAGCGACGAGGGCATCGGCATGCGCCGCTACGCCTCGACGGGCAACGAGGTAGACACCAACGCGCTCGATCTGATTGACGGCATGCTCGACGACCCCGAGATCCGCGTCATCGCCGGCTACATCGAAGGGTTCCGGGACGCGGTGCCGCTGCGCCGGATCGCCGCCAAGGCGGTGGCGCGCAACGTGCCGGTCGTGGTGTGGAAGGTCGGGAACTCCAAGGCGGGCGCCCACGCGGCCGCCTCCCACACCGCCAACCTCGCCGGCGACCCCCGCTTCTACCGCGCCGCCTTCGATCAGCTCGGCATCGTCAGCGCCGGCGACGTGGGCGACATGGCCGACTGCATCCGCGCGCTCGCGCCGAAGCGCTGGGCGAGCGGGCCGCGCGTCGGCATCGTGACGATTTCCGGCGGCGCCGGCGTCGCCATGGCCGATCGGGCCGAGGAGCTGGGGCTCTCCATCGAGCCGTTCGCCGAGGCGACGCTCGCCGACCTGCGCACCCGGCTGCCGGCCTTTGCCTCGGTCGCCAATCCCCTCGACGTCACCGCCGGCGCGCTCACCGACCCGGACTCGGTGCGCGAGGCGCTGGAGGCGGTGGTGGCCGATCCGGGCGTCGACATGCTGGCGGTGGCGCTCGCCGCGACGGCGGGGCAGGCGGCGGTGACGATGACGGCGGCGCTCGCGGCGCTCGCCAAGCGGGTGTCGACGCCGATCGTCGTCGCCTGGAATGCCGCGCGCGCCGACAACCAGGCCGCCTTCGACACCCTGGCGGCGGCCGACATCCCGGTGTTCGCGACGCCCGGCCGGGCGATCCGCGGGCTGTCGGCCATCGCCCGCTTCGGCGCCGCCGTGACCGCGGAGGGGCTGGATCTGGCGCTGCCGGAGGGGGTGCGTGGCCCGGCCGGCGCGGCGCGCACGCTCAACGAGATGGACTCCAAGGCCGAGCTCGCCGGGACCGGCATCGTCGCGCCGGGGGAGGCGGTGGCGGAAACCGCCGACGCGGCCGTTGCGGCGGCGCGCGCGCTGGGCATGCCGGTGGTGATGAAGCTCCTGTCGGAGACCATCGTCCACAAGTCCGACATCGGCGGCGTGCGGCTCAACCTTTCCTCCGACGACGCCGTCCGCGACGCCTTCGCGGCGATCGCCGCAGCGGGCCGAACGGCCGAGCCCGGCGTGGAACCGCGGGTGCTGGTGCAGCAGCAGGTCGCCGCCGGGGTCGAGGTGATCCTCGGCGCCCGGGTCGACGACGTCTTCGGGCCGATGGTGATGGTCGGCGCCGGCGGCATCCTCGCCGAGGTGATCTCCGACGTGTCGTTCCGGCTCGCGCCGATCGACACGGACGAGGCGCGCCGGATGATCGCGGAGACAAAGGTGGCGCGCATCCTCGCCGGCATCCGGGGGCGCCCGCGCGGCGACGTCGACGCGCTCGCCGAGGCCATCGCCGGGCTGTCGCGCCGGATCGCGGCGGCGGACGGGCGGCTGCGCGAGATCGAGATCAATCCGCTTTTCGTCCAGGCGGATAGGGAGGGCGTCGTCGCCGGCGACTGCGTGGCGCACGTCGCCGCGCCGGCCCCGGCGTCCTCGCCGGACCGTCCATGACGACCGCACACGACACCAAGCCTGAAGAAGGCGGGACGACAACCCGCCGGACGAACGAACCTGAAATGGGAAGGAGACACCCCGTGAAGCATCTATCCAGCCGCCTTGCCGCCGTCGTCCTGTCGGCGACCATCCTCGCTCCGGCCGCCGTGTTCGCGGCCGAGTATCCGGCGCGCCCGGTGACGGTCATCGTGCCGTTCCCGGCCGGCGGCAGCACCGACACCATGGCGCGCGCGGCCGCCCGCGAGTTCGAGGAGATCCTCGGCACCAACATGCCGGTGACCAACGTCGGCGGTGGCGCCGGCACGGTGGGGACGGCCCAGCTCGCCCGCTCGCGGCCCGACGGCTACACCATCGGGGTGGTCCCGGCGGCGCCGCTGATCAACCAGCCGCACATGCGCGAGACGCCGTATTCGATCGAGGACTTCGACTACATCTGCCAGCTGTTCTACAGCCCGCAGGCGCTGGCGGTGAAGCCGGACTCGCCGTTCAAGAGCCTGAAGGACGTCGTCGACTACGCCCGCGCCCATCCGGGCGAGCTGAGCTACGGTTCGCCGGGACCGGGATCGCTGCCGCACCTGGCGATGGAGAAGTTCCTCCAGGACACCGACATCCAGATCAAGCACGTGCCGTTCCAGGGTGACGGCCCGGGCGTGACGGCGCTGCTGGGCGGTCACGTCGACCTCTACATGGCGATCATCTCCAACGTCTCGAAGAACGACCTCGACGCCGTCGCCGTCTTCGCCGACGAGCGCGTGGACGCGGCGCCGGACGTGCCGACGTCGGTCGAGCAGGGCTTCCCGACCACCGCTTCCTGGTGGGGCGGCGTGTTCGCGCCGAAGGGCATTCCGACGGACGCCAAGGCGAAGCTGGTCGACGCCTGCAAGCAGACCTCGGAGAACGAGCGCTTCATCGAGACGCTCGCCAGCCTCGGCACGCTCGTGCAGTTCCGCGACAGCGAAGGCGTCAAGCAGGCCGTCGAGGAGGGCAGCGCCACCAACGGCGAGATCATCCAGCGGGTCCTGAAGTAGCGGCCCGCCGGCGAGGATGAAGCCCATGCCCATGCCACGGTGCATGTCGGATCTGGTTGGCGGAGGCGTCCTTCTCGGCGCTTCCGCCGTCCTCTACGCCCAGACCGTGGGCAAGGGCTTCGCGCACGCCGAAATCGCCCGCGATCCCGTCTGGTACCCGCGGCTGATCCTGGTCCTGCTGGCGGCGGCCTCGATCGGGCTGATCGTGCGGGGGCTGGCCGGACGCGCGGACAACGGAGGCAGTACCCCCGTCTGGGGGCGCTTCCTCGCGGTGGCGGCGGTGGTGTCGGCCTATTTCCTGCTGTTCGACGTGGCGGGGTTCCTGATTGCCAGCGTCGTCTTCCTGCCGGCGATGACGGTGCTGCTCGGCTACCGGCGACCGCTGGTCATCGGGCTGGTCACCGTCATCTTCGTCGGCCTGGTCTGGTATTGTTTCGCGGAGATCTTCGTCATCCGGCCGCCCGGTTTCGGCCTCGACGAACTCTTCGCCTGGTTGTGAGGCGGGCCTGACATGGACAGCATCCTCCAGGCGCTCCAGACCATCGCCACCCCGTCGATCCTGTTCTTCATGATCGCGGGCACGGGTGCCGGCATCGTCATCGGCGCCATGCCCGGCCTCGGCTCGGTGCTGGCGATCACGCTGGCGCTGCCGCTCACCTTCGTGCTCGGGCCGGAGGCCAGCATCATGCTGCTGCTCGGCCTCTACTGCGGGTCGGTCTACGGCGGCTCGATCTCGGCGATCCTGATCAACACGCCGGGTACGCCCCAGGCGGCGGCGACGCTGTTCGACGGCTACCCGATGATGAAGAAGGGCAGAGGCGGGCTGGCGCTCGGCTGGTCGACGACCGCCTCCCTCATCGGCGGGCTCCTGTCCACCGTCGTGCTGATCGCCGCGGCACCGCTGCTGGCGCGCCTCGGGCTGAAGTTCGGTCCTGTGGAGTATTTCGCGCTCGGCCTGTTCGCGCTCACCTGCGTCATCTCGGTCGCCAACGAGGACCTGCTCAGGGGCGGAGCCGCCTGCTTCCTCGGCCTGATCGCCGCCACCATCGGCCAGGATCCGCTGACCGGCGACCTGCGCCTGCATTTCCAGTCGTTCGAGCTGTCGGCCGGCATCGGGCTGGTGCCGTTCCTAGTCGGGCTGTTCGCGCTGTCGGAGGTGTTCTGGCGGGTGTCGGAGCGCCACGACGGGGTTGCCGCCGACCTGCCGCGCAGCGGCTTCGAGTTTCCGGCGGTGCGCGAGCTCGGCCAGCGCTGGAAGGTGCTGTTCAAGTCGTCGATGATCGGCACCTGGACGGGGATCCTGCCCGGTATCGGCGCCACCGCGGCGTCGATGATCAGCTACGCCGAGGCCAAGCGCACCTCGCCCAACCGCGACAAGTTCGGCACCGGCGAGCCCGACGGGATCATCGCCTCGGAAGCCGCCAACAACGCGGTCACCTCCGGGGCGCTGGTGCCGACCCTGTCGCTGGGCATCCCGGGCGACCCGATCACCGCGGTGATGCTCGGCGCGCTGGTCATCCAGGGCGTCACGCCGGGGCCGCGGCTGTTCGTCGAGAACGCCGACCTGGTCACCTTCATCTTCGTGGCGCTGTTCTTCGTGAACGTCGCCATGTACGTGCTCGGCGTGCTGCTCTGCCCGGTGTTCTCGCGCATCCTCAGGATGCCGGAGCCGCTGCTTCTGTCGGCGGTGGTGGTGCTGATCGCCATCGGCACCTTCACGGTCAACTACAACCCGTTCGACCTGGTGGTGGCGCTGGCGGCGGGCCTCGCCGGCTTCCTGTTGCGGCTCGGGCGGTTTCCGCTCGCCCCCATCGTCATCGGCTTCGTGCTGGGGCCGATGATCGAGCAGAGCTTCCGGCAGGGCATGATCCTGCAGGACGGCAATTTCCTGTCCTTCTTCACCCAGCCGATCGCCCTCGTCCTCTTCGTCATGACCGCGCTGTTCGTCGGATGGCCGATCTATCGCGGCATGCGGGACCGGCGGGCGCGCGCGCAGATCGAGAATTCCTGAGCCGTTCCGCTTGTCCGGGTCGCGTCGATCCGGGCGGGACGGGCTCCAGCAACGGATGAAAGCCATGAAGGCATACCGCATCGAGGAAACGGCCGAGGGGCCGCGCGGCAGCATCGTCGATCTGTCGCTCGACGACATCGACCAGGGCGACGTGGTCATCCGCACCCGCTACGCCGGCATCAACTACAAGGACGCGCTGGCCGGCACTGGCAAGGCGCCGATCATCCGCCGCTATCCGTGCGTCGGCGGCATCGAGGCGGTGGGCCAGGTGGAGACGAGCGCCAGCCCGGCCTACAAGGCGGGCGACTGGGTGATCGCCCATGGACGCGGCGTCGGCGTCAGCCACGACGGCGGATTCGCGGAGAAGGTGCGCGTGCCGGCCAACTGGCTGGTGCGCCTGCCGGACGGCCTGTCGCCCCGCGAGGCGGCGGTGCTGGGCGTTGCCGGCCACTCCGCGGCCCTCGCCGTCCACAAGATGGAGGCCGCCGGCCTGACCCCCGACCTCGGCCCGGTCGCCGTGACCGGCGCCACCGGCGGCGTCGGCTCGCTGGCGGTCGCGATGCTGGCGAAGCGCGGCTTCACCGTTACCGCCGTTACCTCCAAGACCGACCAGGAGGGCTTCCTGCGCGGCCTCGGCGCCTCCGACGTCCGCTCGCCGCCACGCGAGCCGAGCCGCAAGCCGCTGGAGGGGGCCGAATGGGCCGGCGCCGTGGACACCGCCGGCGGGCCGCAGCTGGAATGGCTGCTGCGCACGGCGGCGGTGCAGGGCATCGTCACCAGCATCGGCAACGCCGCCGGCATCGCGCTCAACACCACCGTGCTGCCGTTCATCCTGCGCGGCGTCACGCTGATCGGCATCAACTCCGACACGCCGATGCCGCTGCGCCAGACGATCTGGGACCGGCTTGCCGGCGACCTGAAGCCGGCCGACCTCGACGGCCTCGGCCGCGAGATCGGGCTGGAGGACCTGCCGGGCTACATGGACGAGATGATCGCCTCGAAGATCCACGGGCGGACCCTCGTCGCCTTCCCGGAGTAGGCGGGTGCGCGCGACCAACCCGTCGGACAGCGCCGACAGCCCCGTGGTGCGGCGCGAGCGGCGCGGCGGCATCCTCGTCGTGACGCTCGACGATGCCGGCTCCCGCAACGCGATCGGGCCGGACGTCAATCCGACCCTCACGCATGTCCTCGCCCGTGCCGGGAACGACCCGGCGGTGCGGGTGGTCGTGCTCACCGGGGCCAACGGCTATTTCTCGGCCGGCGGCAACATGCGGGCGCTCAGGCGCACGGTGGAGATGAGCCCGGCGGAGCGGGTCGAGGTAACCGACCGGCTGGCGGCGATGATCCGCACCGTGGTGGGGTTGCCGAAGCCGGTCATCGCGGCGGTGGAGGGCGGGGCGGCCGGCATCGGCTTCGCGCTGGCGCTCGCCTGCGACCTGGTCGTGGCGACCCGCGATGCCCGCTTCGCCGCGGCGCAAGTCCGTCTGGGCCTGACCCCGGACGGAGGCATCACGCGGTTCCTGCACGACGCGATGCCACGCCAGCTGGCGAACGAAGTCTGCATGCTGGGCCAGCCGATCGCGGCGGAGCGGCTCCACGCCTTCGGCCTCGTCACGCGGCTGGTCGACGGCGGCGAGGCGCTCGCCACCGCCTTCGACATGGCCGAGACGCTGGCCGCCGGCCCGACGCGGGCGATCGGGCGGATCAAGCGGCTCATGGCGGCCACCGCATCGGCGAGCCTGGAAGACTGCCTGGAGCTGGAGGCGGACGCCATCAACGCCGCGCGCGCCGATCCGGAAGCCGCCGAGGGCATCGCCGCCTTCATGGAGAAGCGCCGGCCGGCGTTCTGAGGAACCCCGTCGCCCTCAGGCGACCTGCAGGTCGATCCCGGCCTGGCCCAGGGCCTCGCCCAGCGAACCGCCCGGACGCTGGTCGCAGACGATGCCGGCGAAGGCGTCGAGCGGCGCGACGGTCGCCACCAGATGGCGGTCGAACTTGGAGTGGTCGATCAGCAGGAAGGTCTCGCGGGACTGGGCGATCATCCGGCGCTTGATGGCGACGGCCGCGCGGTTGGCGTCCGAGATGCCCTGGGGGGCGAGGCCGCTGGCGCCGATGAAGGCGCGGTTGGCGTTGTAGCGCGACAGGAAATCCAGCGTTTCCGGGCCGTAGACCGCGGCCTCCAGGTGCAGGAAGTCGCCGGGGCAGAGGATGATCTGGATCGAGGCGTTGGAGCCCAGCGTGGCGGCGATGGCGACGCTGTTGGTGAGCACCGTGAGGTCCTCGCCGATGGCCGCCAGCGCGTGCGCGAACTGGTGGGTCGTCGACCCGGCGTCGATCATCAGCACCTCGCCCGGCCGCACCATGGCGGCGGCGCGCTGGCCGATGCGGGTTCGCTCGTCGATGTAGGCCTGGTTGCGCTCGCTGAAGGGCGCCTGCGCGCCCATGGGGATGGCCGAGGCGCCGCCGTAGGCCCGGCTGATCAGGCCTTCGCTGCTGAGCGCCTCCACGTCGCGGCGCACCGTCTCGGTGGAGACGCCGAAGCTTGCCGCCAGCTCGGAGATGCGGACGTGGGGGTGGCGTTCGAGCTCGCGGAGGATGCGCTCGCGGCGCGCCGCCTTGCCGAGGCGCGGCATCAGGCCCCCTTCGCCCGCAGGATCGCCGCCGCCACCGCCGCGAAGCCCTGCCCACCGGCCTCCGCGGTCAGCCATTTGGGCTGCGCCGGCGAGCGGTGGGCGAAGTCGGCGAAGTTGGCGACCGCGATGCTGTTGGCGAAATAGCCGAACATCGGCGCATCGTTCGGGCTGTCGCCGACGAAGGCGATGCGGTCTCCCGCGCTATCCATGTCGACGCCATATCGCTCCGCCAGCAGCCGGCGGGTCATCACCAGCTTGTCGTAGTGGCCGAACCAGCCATTGACATGGATGGATGACACTTTCGCGACCGCGCCGGCGGCCTCGAAGCAGGCCACGATGGCGTCGATTTCCGCCTCGTCGAGGCGGGCGCCGTCCTCGGCGAAGTCGATGGCGAGGTCGGCCTCGCGGAACGGCTGGTCGGCGGAGATGCGGGCGCGCGGGACGCGCGCCAGGATGGTGGCGGCGAGGCCGTCGAGCCGGGCGCGGTCGGAGCGCCGCTCCGCGTCGGGCTTGTGGAACACCCGGGTCATGCCGCCGGCGGGCTCGCAGGCGAAATAGAAGGCGCCGTTCTCGCCGACGACCGCGTCCACCGGCCAGAGCCGGGCGATCAGGTCGCACCAGCCGGCCGGGCGGCCGGTGATCGGGATGACCCTGAGGCCGGCCCGCTGCAGCGTCTCCAGCGCTTCGTAGGCCACCGCCGGCAGCCGGCCGTCGGTGGTCAGCGTGTCGTCGATGTCGGTGAGCACGAAGTCGAGGGCGCGGAGCCGCGCGGCGTCCATCTCGGCGAAGGGGCGGGGGGCGAGGCTCGCCGCCACCGCCGCGGCGGCAGGAATGTCGCGTGTCGTCACGTGTCTCTCCCGTGCGTCGTTCTTGTCGTTGTGTGAGTAATCCCACAAACTTGGAGGAAGTCGCAACTTTTTTGCGCAAAATATGTTGCGAAGTCCCACAAACATTCGCTACGGTTGCACCAGCTGACGGGCGGGCAACGTCCACGATGGAAAACAGGCCGAGCAACGGCCTGGAGCGGAGGAAACCGATGAAAGCCGAGACACTCGACACCCGAATTGCGCGCGCGCTCGCCGGCACGGCCCTTGGCCTTGCGACCGCGTTCGCCATCGCCGCCCCGGCGGCTGCCCAGGACGCGGCCTGCGCCCAGCGCGGCGACCTCGACCAGATGTACTGCGACGCCAACGGCGACCTGGTCGCCGACACGCCGACCGATCCGAGCAAGCTGCTCGACCCCGACACGCTGGTGTTCGCCTACACCCCGGTCGAGGATCCGGCGATCTACGCCGACATCTGGGAGCCGTTCATCGAGCATCTGGAGGAGGTGACGGGCAAGAAGGTGCAGTTCTTCGCCGTGCAGTCGAATTCGGCCGAGGTCGAGGCGATGCGCTCCGGCCGCCTGCACATCGCCGGCTTCTCGACCGGCCCGACGCCGTTCGCCGTCAACCTCGCCGGCGCCGTGCCGTTCGCCATCATGGGCTCCGAGGACGGCACCTTCGGCTACAAGCTGCAGGTCTACACCCGCAAGGATTCCGGCATCAACGAGATGACCGACCTGAAGGGCAAGCGCGTCGCGCACACCTCGCCGACGTCGAACTCCGGCAACCTGGCGCCGCGCGCGCTGTTCCCGAAGCTCGGCGTGACGCCGGACAAGGACTACGAGGTGACCTACTCGGGCTCCCACGACCAGTCGATGCTGGGCGTGGTGGCGGGCGACTATGACGCCGCGCCGGTGGCCTCCGAGGTGGTCGACCGCATGGCCGAGCGCGATCTCTACGATCCGGAAGAGGTGAAGATCGTCTGGGAATCCCAGCCGTTCCCGACGACGTCCTACACCTACGCCTACAACCTCGACCCGGCGCTGGCGGAGAAGATCAAGGAAGCCTTCTTCAGCTTCGACTTCAAGGGCACCGCGCTCGGCGAGGAGTTCGACGGCGTCAGCAAGTTCGTGCCGGTGACCTACCAGAAGGACTGGTCGGTGATCCGCGACATCCAGGAAGCCAACGGCGTCGAGTACACGCCGCAGGGCCTGGCCAAGGAATAATCAAGAACAGCCCGACGGACGCGGCGTGAGCGCCGCGTCCGCACGGCCTCGGAGTGCTTGCCGATGTTGAAGATCTCGAAGCTCGTGAAGCGCTACGGGAACGGGGACCCCGTCCTCAAGGAACTCGATCTCGAAGTGCCGGGCGAAAGCGTGGTCTCCATCATCGGGGCCTCCGGCGCCGGCAAGAGCACGCTTCTGCGCTGCATCAACCGCCTCGTCGAGCCGACGTCCGGCACCATCGAGCTGAACGGCGTCGAACTCACCAGCCTGCGCGGCCGCGACCTGCGCATGGCGCGCCGCCGCATCGGCATGATCTTCCAGAGCTTCAACCTCGTCGACCGGCTGACGGTGATGGAGAACGTCCAGTCGGGCCGCCTCGGCTACCTGCCGCTGTGGCGCGCCGCGTTCCGCCGCTATCCGCGCGAGGACATCCGCCGCGCCTACGAGCTGATGGAACGCGTCGGCATCGCCCACTACGCCAACAAGCGCGCCGACGAGCTCTCCGGCGGCGAGCGCCAGCGCGTCGGCGTGGTGCGCGCGCTGATGCAGAACCCGGAAATCCTGCTCGCCGACGAGCCGACCGCGTCGCTCGACCCGAAGACGTCGGAGCAGATCATGGAGCTGCTGCGGGCGCTGTCGCGCGAGTACGCGCTGCCCGTGCTGATCAACATCCACAACGTGGCCGAGGCCAAGCAGTATACCGACCGCATCGTCGGCATGCGCTACGGTCGCATCATGTTCGACGACGTGCCCGCCGCCCTCGACGCCGACGCCATGGAGCAGATCTATGCCGGCGTGCCGGCGGAGGAGCGCGGCGAGGGCGCCGGTCCCGCGCCGGCGATGGCGGCCGCGCTATGAGCGCCACCCCCGACACCTGGCGCAAGCCGCCGCTGATCGCCAACCCGGTGCTGCGCTACGGGCTGCTGCTGGCGGTCGTCATCTACGTCGCCTGGGCGGTCTCGATCATGCCGTTCGACTGGGACCGCGTGGCGCAGGGCCTGACCCGCGCGCAGCGCATCTTCGCCGGTGCCTTCCCGCCCAGCTTCGCGCGCAGCGGCCTGCTCATCGACGGCTTCCTGGAAAGCCTGAAGATCGCCATCCTCTCCACCGTCGGCGGCGTGCTGATGTCGATCCCGATCGCCTTCATGGCGGCGAAGAATCTGGCGCCCTGGCCGATCTTCATGCTCGGGCGCGGCATCATCATCGTGTCGCGCAGCTTCCACCCGGTGATCGTCGCCATCATCTTCGTGAAGGCGGTGGGCTTCGGTCCGTTCGCCGGCGTGCTGACGCTGATCGTCTACTCCATCGGCTTCGTGGCGAAGATGCTCGCCGAGCGGATCGAGGAGATCGACCGTGGCCAGGTCGAGGCGATGCGCTCGGTGGGCGCGCGCTACCTGCCGACGCTGATCTACGGGGTGTTTCCCCAGATCATGCCGCGGCTGATCGGCCTGGCGATCTACCAGCTCGACAGCAACCTGCGCGCCTCCGCCGTGGTCGGCATCGTCGGCGCGGGCGGCATCGGCGCGACGCTCGCCAACGCGTTCGGCCGCTACGACTACGATTTCGCGCTCGCCATCACCATCGTCATCGTCGCGGTCATCCTCGTCAGCGAGGGCATCAGCGGCCAGATCAGGAAACGGGTATGGTAAGCCTCGACACCACTCCCGAGGACTGGGCCCGCTACACGCCGCGCCAGCGGATGCAGCGCTTCGCCATCTTCCTGTTCTGCGTGGCCGCCGTCGTCTGGTCGCTCGCCTCGATCGACGTGATCTGGGCGTGGGTCTGGGGCGCGCCCGCGCAGATGGGCGACCTGCTCGGCCGGATGATCCCGCCCGACACGCGCAACCTCGGCACCATCCTGTGGGTGCTGGTGGAGACGGTGAACATCGCGACGCTCGCCACCGCCGTCGCGGTCATCCTGTCGCTGCCGGTGGCCTACATCGCCGCCCAGAACACGACGCCCAACGCCGCCACGCTTTGGCTCGGCCGGTTCATCCTGGTCTCCAGCCGCTCGGTGAACACAATCATCTGGGCGCTGCTGTTCGTGGCGATCTTCGGCCCGGGCATCGTCGCCGGCATCGTGGCCATCATGTTCCGCTCGATCGGCTTCATCGGGAAGCTGCTCGGCGAGGCCATCGAGGAGATCGACCGCCGCCCGGTGGAGGCGCTGGAAGCCACGGGCGCGTCACGTTTCAAGGTTATCCTCTACGCCATCGTGCCCCAGGTGATGCCGACCTTCTGGGCGGTCAGCATCCTGCGCTGGGACATCAACCTGCGTGAATCGACCGTTCTCGGCCTCGTCGGCGCAGGCGGCATCGGCATCATCCTCCAGGGCGCGATCGACACCTTCAACTGGCCCGAGGCCGCCACGGTTCTGCTCGCCATCCTGGCCCTCGTCGTCCTTGGCGAAATCATCTCCGCGTTCCTGCGCAAGCGCATCATCTGACGATATCCGGCAGTCATGACGGCCTCACCCCCACGCCCGAACGCTGACTTCGACATCCTCGTCATCGGCGGAGGCATCAACGGCTGCGGCATCGCGCGCGACGCCGCCGGCCGCGGCTGGAAGGTGCTGCTGTGCGAGATGAACGATCTCGCCAGCGGGACCTCGTCCTGGTCGACCAAGCTGATCCACGGCGGGCTGCGCTATCTCGAGTACTACGAGTTCCGGCTGGTCCGCGAAGCGCTGATGGAGCGCGAGGTGCTGTGGTCGATGGCGCCGCACATCATCCGGCCGCTGCGCTTCGTGCTGCCCCACCACGACGGGCTGCGGCCGAGCTGGCTGCTGCGCCTTGGCCTGTTCCTCTACGACCATCTGGGTGGCCGGAAGAAGCTGCCGGCGACGCGGACGCTCGACCTTCGCCAGGATGCCGCCGGCCGTCCGCTGAAGGGCGACTACGCCAAGGGCTTCGAGTATTCCGACTGCTGGGTGGACGACGCCCGGCTCGTGGTGCTGAACGCGCGCTCGGCGCAGGAGAAGGGCGCCGACATCCGCACGCGCACCCGGGTGACCGGGCTGGAACGGCGGGACGGGGTCTGGGCGGTCGAGCTCCTGAACGCCGCCGGCGCGACGGAAACCGTCACCGCGCGGCTGGTGGTGAATGCCGGCGGGCCGTGGGTGGACCGGGTGATCGCGTCGGCTTCCCACGCGGAATCCCACAACGTCCGCCTCGTGCAGGGCAGCCACATCGTCGTGCCGAAGCTCTACGGCCACGACCGCTGCTACATCTTCCAGAACGCCGACGGGCGGATCATCTTCGCCATCCCCTACGAGGGGGAATTCACGCTGATCGGCACCACCGACCGCGACTATTCGGGCGATCCGTCGAAGGTTGCGATCACGCCCGAGGAAACCGCCTACCTCTGCGCGGCGGCGAGCGAGTACTTCACCCGTACCATCACCCCGGACGACGTGGTCTGGACCTACTCCGGCGTGCGGCCGCTGTTCGACGACGGGGCAAGCGAGGCGCAGGCGGCGACCCGCGACTACGTGCTGAAGGTGGACGGCGGCGACGGCACCCCGCCGCTGATCAACATCTTCGGCGGCAAGATCACCACCTACCGCCGGCTGGCGGAATCGGCGCTGGAGAAGGTCGACGAGGCGCTGGGCGAGGCGCGCGGCAAGCCGTGGACGGCGGGCGCCACGCTTCCCGGCGGCGATTTCCCGGTCGAGGGGTACGAGGCGCTGGTCGACGCGATCCACCAGGCGCACGTAGCACTGCCGCGTCCGCTCGTGGCGCGGCTGGTGCGCGCCTACGGCACCGACACCCGCGAGATCCTGCAGGGCGTGCAGACGCCGGCCGATCTCGGCCGCGACTTCGGCGCCGGCCTGACCGAGCGCGAGGTCGACTGGCTGCGCGCTAAGGAATGGGCCGTCACCGCCGACGACATCGCGTGGCGCCGCTCCAAGCTCGGGCTGCACATGACGGCGGACGAGCTCTCCGGCCTCAGGGCGGCCCTCGGCGAGGACGTGCCCGTCCAGGCCGCCTCCGCCCCCTGAGCCGATACCCCGCGGACGACCGACGGACGCGATGCTCGAGGCGACGCGATCGCGTCCCGCTCGGGATGCTTCTGTCCGGACCGGATTTGCTTTAGTCACGGAGATGGCGGCGGCCGTGCCGCTCCCGACCAGCCGGCGCGCGGGCTCACGAGAGATCCGCAGAAGACCGGCGGCGGGGATCCGGGAGGACCTTCATGGATTTCACGATTCCGTCCGACGTCGAGGACCTGAGGCGCCGCATCGCCGACTTCGTCGCCGAGGAGCTGCTTCCGCTGGAAGCGCAGCCCGACGCCTACGACGCGCACGGCAACATCGCCCACGGCCCCCTGGAAGCGTGCCGCGCCAAGGCGCGCGCGGCGGGGCTCTGGACGCTGCAGCTCAGCCGGGAGGAGGGCGGCCACGGCCTCAACCGGCAGGCGATGGCGGTCTGCTACGAGGAGATGAACCGGTCGATCTTCGGCCCCGTGGTGTTCAACTCCGCCGCGCCCGACGACGGCAACATGATGATGCTGGACCGGCTCGGCACCCCCGAGCAGAAGGCGACCTGGCTGCGGCCGATCGCCGACGGCTCGGTGCGCTCGGCCTTCGCCATGACCGAACCGCACCCGGGCGGCGGATCCGATCCCGCGATGATCCGCACCCGCGCCGAACGGGTCGGCGACCGCTACGTGGTGACCGGCCGCAAATGGTTCATCACGGGGGCCGAGGAGGCCGCCCACTTCACCCTGATCGCCCGCACCTCCGACGATCCGCGCCACGGCCTGACGGCGTTCCTGTTCCACCGCGACCAGCCGGGCTGGCACATCGTCCGGCGCATCGGGATCATGGGCCCGGAGGAGCACGGCGGCCATTGCGAGATCGTGTTCGACAGGCTGGAGATCCCGTCCGAGAACGTGCTCGTCGGCGAGGGCAAGGGCCTGAAGGTCACCCAGACCCGGCTGGGACCGGCCCGGCTCACCCACTGCATGCGCTGGCTCGGCCTGTCGAAGCGCTGCGTGGAGATCGCCCGCGACTACGCCGGCCGCCGCGAGGGCTTCGGGGTGCGGCTCGCCGACCGGGAATCGGTGCAGCTGATGCTCGGCGATCTCGCGATGCAGATCGAGGTCGGCCGCCTGCTGGTGATGAAGGCCGCCTGGGAGCTGGACCAGGGCCGCTTCGCCCGCAAGCAGATCTCCATGGCGAAGGTCCATGTCGCCAACCTGCTGCACAAGGCGGCCGACACGGGCATCCAGATCAACGGCGCGCGCGGCTATTCCACCGACACGCCGCTGGAGTGGATCTACCGCTACGCGCGCCAGGCCCGGCTGGTCGACGGCGCCGACGAGGTGCACAAGATGGTCCTCAACCGGAACCTCGAGGCCGAGGAGACCGGCTTCTGGGCGTGGGACGTGCAGGAATGACGCAACCACCCATGGCACCGGCGGACGGCGCGCCGGAGTTCGACCAAGCGGTGCTGAAGGCGTTCCTCGATGCCCGCCTCGGCGCGGCCGACACGATGCGGCTGGAGCGGATCGGCGGCGGCCAGTCCAACCCGACCTTCTTCCTCGACCACGGCGCGCGGCGGATGGTGCTGCGCAAGAAGCCGGCCGGCGAGATCCTCAAGGGCGCGCACGCGATCGAGCGGGAATACCGGGTCCTGCAGGCACTGTTTCCGACCGACGTTCCGGTTCCCGAGCCGATCCTGATCCACGAGGATCCGGACCTCATCGGCACGCCGTTCTACCTGATGGCGCGCGTCGACGGCCGGGTGTTCTCCGACTGCGCGCTCCCCGGGCTGGAGCCGGCCGAGCGGCAGGCGATCTACATGGCGATGGCGCGGACCATGGCCCGCATGCACGCCCTCGATCCGGAGGCCGTGGGGCTCGGCGACTTCGGCCGGCCGGGCAACTATTTCGCGCGCCAGGTGTCGCGCTGGACGCGGCAGCTCGACGGCTCCTCGCAGGCGAAGAGCCCGGAGTTCGAGCGGCTGGCCGACTGGCTCGCCGACAACATGCCGGCCGACGACGGCCGCGCGTCGCTGGCGCACGGCGACTATCGCCTCGGCAACCTTTTGTTCCACGAGACCGAGCCGCGGGTCGTCGCGATCCTCGACTGGGAGCTGTCGACCATCGGCCATCCGCTCGCCGATCTCGGCTTCTGCTGCATCCCGTGGGTGACGTCGCCCGACGAGTACGGCGGCCTGCTCGGCCTCGACATCGCGGCGCTGGGCATCCCGTCGCTGGATGCCTTCGTCGCCGGCTACATGGACGAGGCCGGCGACATGCCGCCGCTGGAGCCGTTCCACGTGGCGTTCGCGCTGTTCCGTTTCGCGGTGATCTTCGTGGGCATCGCCGACCGGGCGCTGGCGGGCACTGCGGCGGGCGCCAACGCCGCGGCGCTGGCGCCGCTGGCGCAGCGCTTCGCGGTGCGCGCGCTGGAGGTCATCGGCCAGGACGGCGGACCCGTCCTCAGCCGGCGCGGCGGCTGAAGGCCGACCAGGCGCGCTCCAGCCGGTCGAGGTTGTCGGCGGTGTAGGCGGCGAAGTCGAAGTCCACCTCCGAGCGCAGCTCCGACACCATGCTCCACAGCGTCTCGCGCAACAGCGAGGCGGTCTTCATGGCGGCGAAGCTCCGCCGCAGGGCGTCGTCCGGCGCTGCCTCGAAATAGAGTCCCAGCAGCTCGTCGTCCCGGGCGTCGTCGAACTGGCTGTTGGAGGAGAGGCCGCCGAGATCGAACAGCGGCGAGTTGAAGCCCGCGTAGTCCCAGTCGATCAGCCAGAGCCGCTCGCCGTCGTCGATGAGGTTCGCCGGCAGCAGGTCGTTGTGGCCGAAGCCCATCTCGATGGCGCCGACGGCGGCCTCCAGCACGTCGCATCGCTCCAACAGGTCGGGGAGGAGGGCCGCGTGGCGGCTGCCGCCGTCGCTGAGGACGCGGGCGTAGTGGCGGCAGATGTGGAAGACCCAGAACACCAGCGCGGGGGCCGCCACCTGGCGCGCCATGTCGCGGTGGCAGCGCCGCAGCAGCGGCACGATGCGGCGCAGCATGGCGGGGTCGCGGATGTCGGCCTCGCCCAGCGTCCGGCCCTCGATGAAATCGAGCACCAGCACGCCCGGTTCCGCGTGCACCACCGCCGGCGAGATGCCGAGTTCGGCCGCGGCGCGGGACGCCGCCAGCTCGTTGAAGCGCATGACGCCGTGGACGGGAATGTCCTCGCCGACGCGCACGAAGCAGCGGCGGCCGGCGTCCTCGACCAGGAAGTTGGTGTTGGTGATCCCGCCGGTAACCGGCTGGGGATCGACGGGCCCTCTCCAGATGTCGAGCCGTGCGGCGCGCGCCGATGCGCTCGGTGCGTCAGCCATGGGTCCTCCTCATGCCTTGTCGCGGTTCCGGGCGGCGAACCGGGGGATCCCGCCCGGAAACCCTAGTCGATCTGAAGCTGGCGCTTGCGCGCTTCCGCCCAGGCGCCGATCAGCCGGTCGGCGATCATCGCGATGAACGCCACGCACAGGCCCGCCACCACGCCCTGGCCGATGTCGGCGCGGGTGAGCGCGATGTAGACCTCCTGGCCGAGATCGTTGGTGCCGACGAGGGCGGTGATCACCAGCATCGACAGCGCCATCATGATGGTCTGGTTGAGGCCCAGCATCAGCTCCGGCATGGCGAGCGGCAGCTGCACCTTCCAGAGCAGCTGCGACGGCGTGCAGCCGGACATGGTGCCGGCCTCGATGATGCTGGGCCGCACCTTGCGGATGCCGTGGTCGGCGTAGCGCACCGCCGGGGCCAGCGCGTAGAGCACGATGGCGATCATCGCGGAGAAGTCGCCGACGGCGAACAGCATCACCACCGGGATCAGGTAGACGAAGCTCGGCAGCGTTTGCAGCGTGTCGATGGTGTTGCGGGCGATCCGCCGGATGCCGGGATGGCGGGCCGACAGGATGCCGACCGGGATGCCGATGGCGCTGGCGATGATCACCGACAGGCCGCAGAGATAGACGGAGATCATCGCCTTCTCCCAGTTGCCGGTGAGCGCGATGAAGGCGGCCATCAGCGAGACGGTGAGGGCGAGGCGGAGGCCGCCGAGGCGCAGGCCGGCGACCGCCAGGATGCCCATGACGCCGAGCCAAGGGGCGTCCACCAGGAACCGCTTCAGCGGCACCAGCACGTAGATCAGCAGGAACGACTTGATGGCGTCCAGGTAGTCGTAGAGGTGGACGTTGATCAGCCGGACGACCTCGTCCCAGAACGGGCCGGTGTCGATGACCATCGACGTCGGATAGAGCGCGATCGACGGCGCCAGCGCGGCGGTGAGGAAGCCGGCGAACACCAGCCCGAAGAAGACCACCGCGGTGGCGTGGCGGACGAAGAAGTTCTTGTCCATCTCCACGTGCAGCGGCTGCTTCTGGCGGGTGACGAAGGCCTGGCTCAGCCGGTCCAGCGAGATGGCGAGCAGGGTGATGGCGAGGCCCGCCTCCAGCCCGTCGCCGATGGCGAGCCGGCGCAGCGAGGTGAGCACGTCGCGGCCGAGGCCGCCGGCGCCGATCATCGAGGCGATGATCACCATGTTGAGGGAGAGCATGATGACCTGGTTGACGCCCACCATCAGGCTGGGGCGCGCCGTCGGCAGCAGGATGCGCCACAGCATCTGCCGCGCCGTGCAGCCGGTCATGTTGCCGAACTCGACGATCTCCGGCGCCACGCCGCGCAGCGCCAGCATGGTGACCCGCACCATCGGCGGCATCGCGTAGATGATCGTCGCGATCATCGCCGAGACAGGGCCGAAGCCGAACAGGAACAGCACCGGCACCAGGTAGGCGAACACCGGCACCGTCTGCATCAGGTCCAGCACGGGCCGGATGATCCGGGCGAAGCGCTCGTGGCGGTGGGCGAGGATGCCGAGCGAGGTGCCGATGACGACGCCGAGCGGCACCGCCACCAGGATCGACGACAGGGTGATCATCGCACTCGCCCACTGCCCGAAGACGGCGAGGTAGAGGAAGCAGAGGAAGGTGAGGATCGCCAGCGGGCGTCCGCCGAAACGCCAGCCGAGCCAGGTGACGGCGGCGACGACGGCGAACCACGGCACCGGCGGGAACAGGATCTTGCCGTCGCCGATCGGCAGGTGCCAGCCCTTCGACAGCACCGCGATGCAGGCCTGCAGCGGCAGGCCCAGCACCCAGGCGATGCCCCGGGTCAGCTCCTTGAAGGTGAACAGGCCGAAGGAGAGATCGTTGACCAGCCAGTCCATGGCCGACGAGATCCAGCCCTTCAGCGGCAGCACGAAGAAGTCGGCCGGGTCGCCGAGCCAGGCGACGTGGGGGGCGGCCAGCCACAGGACCACCAGCAGGGCGATCGCCCCGCTCCAGATCAGCCAGCCGGGCACCGCCCGCGCGGTGGGCTGGTCGTGCGCGGTTGCCAGGCTCATGCCGATTCCGCCAGCAGGGTGATGACGGCGTCCCGCTCGACCTGGCCGACCCTCTCGCCGCGCCGGTTGACCACGGCGAACGGCTTGCCGGTCTCGATCAGCCGGGCGGCGAAGCTGGAGATGCGGTCGCCGGGCCTGATCTCGCCGCCGTAGTCGGCGCCGTCGGAGGGGGCGGTCATGATGGCGCGCGCCGACAGCACCTTGGAGCGCGCCACGTCGCGGGTGAACTCCTCCACGTACGGCGTCGCCGGCCGCACGACGAGATCCTCGGGCGTGCCGACCTGGACGATCTCGCCCTGGTTCATGATGGCGATGCGGTCGGCGAGGCGGATCGCCTCGTCGAAATCGTGGGTGATGAAGACGATGGACTTGTGCAGCAGCCGCTGCAGCCGCAGGAACTCGTCCTGCATCTCGCGGCGGATCAGCGGGTCCAGCGCCGAGAACGGCTCGTCGAGGAACCACAGCTCCGGCTCGGTGGCGAGCGAGCGGGCGATGCCGACGCGCTGCTGCTGGCCGCCCGACAGGCCGCGCGGAAAGTCCAGCTCGCGGCCGCCGAGGCCGACGAGCTCGATGACCTCCATCGCGCGCTTCTCGCGCGTCGCGCGGTCGATCCCCTGGATCTCCAGCGGGAAGGTCACGTTGCCGAGCACGGTGAGATGGGGCAGCAGCGCGAAGTGCTGGAACACCATCCCCATCTTGTGCCGGCGGATGTCGATGAGCTCCTTCTGGGAGCAGGCGAGGAGGTCGCGGCCCTCGAAGACGAGTTCCCCGGCCGTCGGCTGCAAGAGCAGCGACAGGCAGCGGATGATCGTCGACTTGCCCGACCCGGACAGTCCCATGATGACGAAGATCTCGCCGTCGTTGACGTCGAGGGTGGCGTCGCGAACGGCGGGGGTGAGGCCTGCGGCGTCGAGGTCCTTGGTGGTCGGCCGGCCGCCGGTGCGTTCGAGCAGACGCTTGCCCTCGCGGTTGCCGTCTTCCCCGAAGATCTTCCAGAGCCCCCGGCAGGAGAGCTTGACGCTGCGCTCGTCGTCGGAATCCGACGCCAGCGGCTGCGGTGCGGAACCGGAAGGCGGGGTGGCGATGGCTTCGGACATAGATCCTGATGCGATTTGTGGACGGGAGGAACCGGTGGTCAGGCGGCACGCGCCGGGCGCGAAGCGGTGGCGGGCCTGGCCCGATACGTCAGATCAGGCCGCCGGCATGGTGCCCGGGCCTGATCTGGAAGCGCTCTGGCGGGCGGGGCGCACCTGCGTCCCGCCCGGTGGAAGGGGATCAGTTCTTGGGGATCCAGCTCTTCCAGGTGTCCTGATGGTTCTCGAGCCACTCGGAGACCACCATGTCGAGGGGCATGCCTTCGACGTCGACCTTGCCGATCATGTCACCCATGTCGTCGTTGGTCATGGTGAAGTTGCGGATGGCCTCGTAGGCGGCCGGCCACTCCTTCTCACCGCCGGCCCAGCCGACAGCCTTGATCCAGCCGTGCGGCTTGCCGCAGTCGTAGGCCTTGTCCGGATTGGTGCCCCACTTCGGATCGTTGTAGCAGGCGTCCTCGTATTCCGGGAACTGGATCCACTCGCCCTCGAACTCGATCGGGGCCCAGTGCGGGGCGTAGATCCAGGTCAGGATCGGCTTCTTGCGCTGGTAAGCGGACTTCAGCTCGGCGAGCAGCGCCGCGTCGGTGCCGGCGTGAATGACCTCGTAGTTGAGGCCGAGCGCCTCGATGCGCTCCTCGTCATGGCCGCCCCAGGTCACCGGGCCACCCAGATACCGGCCCTTCGGGCTCGTCTCGGGTGACGCGAACAGCTCGGCGCAGTCGTTCAGCGCCTTCCAGTCCGGCAGGCCCGGGCAGTCTTCCTTGAGATAGGCCGGGAACCACCATTCTTCCTTGGCTTCCATGCCGGTCTCGCCGAGGTCGACCGTGTTGCCGGTCTTCAGCGAGGCTTCCAGCGCGTCCTTGCCGGTCGTCTCCCAGATCTCCATGGCAACGTCGAGGTCGCCGCTTTCGAGACCCGCGAACTGGGCAAGGTAGTCGGCCTGCACGTACTCGACGTTGTAGCCCATCTCCTCCAGGACGCTGCCCATCACCTTCGTGGTGATCTCCTGGCCGGTCCAGTCGTTGATGGTCATCTTGATGGGTTCGTCGGATTCCGGAACGCCCTGGGCGAAGGCGCCCCCGGCAGCGGTGGCGAGCATGGTCGCCCCGAGCAGAAGGCGGGCGCTGGTCTTCGTGACGGCGTGTTGGCTGATCATCGCATGTTTCCCCTTGCGGTGTGGTGTCCAGGGTGGCCGCCGGAGCAGAGGCACCGGCGTCCTTGGGCGCTCCACGGCCACCGCCCGATGTGCGCGGGGCGGCCAGAAACGAACCCGAGGCGCGTTCGGACCGGCCCCCGAGAGGACCTGCCCGTACCCGCCAAACTCGAAATTCCCCATCATCTTGCGGCGCAAAAACCACAACTGTCAACCGAAAGGCCACAAAAAGCCACAAATGTGCCGTTCAAGCAGACTGGGGAACGTGACAATTGCTGGGGTTTGGCCGATGTCCGATCGCACTGTGGACGACCAGGTTGGGTGGACGTCGGGAGACAGCCACGCGAGGAGCAGATCGTTGCACAAGACCGCTCGCTACAGCGCGATCATGCGCGCGCTCGAGGGTTCGGGTTCCTGCACCGTTGCCGACCTGACGCGCCGGCTCGGGGTGTCGGACGAGACCGTGCGCCGGGACATCAAGGCGCTGGCGGCGCGCGGGCTGGTGGAGCGCGTTCACGGCGCGGTGCTGCTGCCGGAACGCAGCGGCGAGGCCGAATTCGACAAGCGGATGGCGCTGAACGCCGCCGCCAAGACGGCGATCGCCCAGCGGGTGCTCGACGAGATCGAGGACGGCGACGCGCTGATGATCGACAACGGCGCCACCACCGCCTACGTGGCCCGCGCGCTGCTCGCCCGTCGCGACCTGTTCGTCATCACCAACGGAACCGACATCGCCCGCACGCTGGTGCGCGGCAAGGGCAACCGGGTGCATCTGGCCGGCGGCGAGATTCGCGCCAGCGACAACGCGGCGTTCGGCGAGACGACCATCCAGTTCATCCGCAACTTCCGGGCCCGCTACGCGATCCTGTCGATCGGCGCCGTCCACCCCGAGGGCGGTTTCATGGACTTCCATCTCCAGGAGGCGGAACTGGCGCGGGCGATGATCGCCCAGTCGTCGCAGTCGATGGTGGTCGCCGACCACACCAAGTTCCGCAACCAGGCTCCGGTCAGCGTCTGCGGGCTCGACGGAATCGGCACGCTGGTCTGCGACCTGCCGCCGCCGGAGCCGCTCGCCCAGGCGCTTGCCCACCACGAAACCCGCGTGCTCAGCGTCGAGAGCGAGCCGCAGGAAGACCCCTCGGACGCCGAATTCGCGTGATGTCGGTCCGGTTGCCGCACGCCTGCCGGCGCGCGGCGATGCGATGCCTCAGCCCTTGCGGACGGCTTCCAGGTGCCGGGCGAAGTCGTCGCTGGCCATGAGCGCCTTGCAGCGGTCGAAGCGGCCCACGGAATAGGCCCAGAAGTCCTCGGCCGGGTTGTCGTCGGCGTGCTGGATCAGCCCCCACAGCGTCCACAACAGGTCGCACATGGCCTTGTAGACGACCATCCGGCCGAAGGTCGCGGCATCGACCGGCCCGCCGCAGTAGGCCTCCATCATCTCCCGGTCGTGCTCGGGCGTGAACCCGGCCTCGACGGAGAGGTCGCCCAGGTCCCACAGCGGATCGTTCATGCCGGAATATTCCCAGTCGACGATCCACATGCGCTCGCCGGTGTCGAGGAAGTTCTCGCACAGCGGGTCGCAGTGGCAGGGGGCGAGATCGGCCGGATGGGCATCCAGCGCCGTGCGCACCGCCTCGGCCTCCTTCACCACGTCGTGGTAGCCGTCGGGCAGCTGCGCCTTCTTCTCCTCCAGGATCTTCAGGTAGCCGTCGATCATCGAGAACAGCTCGAAGCGGAACTCGAAGGTCTGGCCGCTGGTGTGCAGCTTTCGGAAGGCATGGGCGGCGCGGGCCGGGGCGCCGGGCGTGGTGACGAACCGCTCCGGCGACATGGTGGGCGCGTCGATGTAGTCGGCGAGCATCAGCCCGGTGTCGGCATCGAAGTGGACCACCTCCGGCGACACGCCGGCGCGGGCCGCGGCGACCGCGTTGTGCGCCTCGACCTTGCGGTCGATGTAGCTCTCGGTCCCGGCGCCGGGAATCCGGAGCAGGTAGGTGCTGTCGCCGCGGGTGACCTTGAAGACGACGTTCGTCAGGCCGCCAAGACGCTCGATCGCGACATCGTCGTCCGCGATGGTCTCGAAGCCCGGAACCTGCCGGAGGCGGGCAAGGGCGTTCTGGGTGTCCATTCGCGCATCTCCATGATTGCGGGCCGGCGCGGAGCCGGCCCCGGATGGTCATCAGACTGTTGGAATTGGTTGGATATCTGTCTATTAGGACGTGGATATCCGTCAAACTTCCAAAAATACCCACAAAGAGGTATCATCGCCGCAACCCACCTTTCAAGCGCATGTCCGGCGGGCGCCATGGCGTGCCCGCAGACCGCGCACCATCCGGAGCGTCAAGAAGAGAGTTTTCATGAGCAACGATCCCGCCAAGAGCCTCGACGTCGTCTATTCCGCCGAAAGCACCGCGGACGTGGCCAAGAAGTACGACGACTGGGCCAAGCGCTACGACACGGAGATGGCGACGCTGGGCTACCGCCATCCCAACATCTGCCTGGCCATGCTGACCCGCCACCTGCCGCGCGGCGAGGGGCCGATCCTGGACGCTGGCGCCGGCACCGGCCTGCTCGGCGAGTGGATGGACATCGTCGGCTACAAGCAGGCCGAGGCCCTGGATATCTCCGAGGGCATGCTGGAGGTGGCGCGCGCCAAGAACGTCTATTCGGCGTTCCATGTCGCCGCGCTGGGCGAGACCCTTCCGATGGCCGACGACACCTATGCGGCGATCGTCGCGGCCGGCGTGTTCACCGTCGGGCATGTGGGCGAGGAGGGCTTCCCCGAGCTCATCCGCATCACCCGGCCCGGCGGGCTGATCATCGTGACCATCAAGGACACGCTCTACAACGAGGGCCTCGGCGACTATCTGAAGGCGCAGCAGTCCAAGGGCGTCTGGACGATCGTCGAGGAGACCCCGTCCTACGTGTCGATGCCGGGCCGTCCGGACACGGTGCCGAGCCGTGCGGTCGTGCTGAGGGTTCTCTGAGCGCCGCGCCGCGCGCGCCGATTTCGATCTCGGACTGCCCATGAAAGTCCCGGGACGGCGGCCGCGCCGTCCCGGGACTTTTTGCGTCCGGATCATGGCTCAAGGGTCTGAGCCGGAAGGCAGTTCCGATCGATCAGGTGTTTCCACCTGAGGCGTCGGGCCACGCATCGAGCCGGTCGAGCAGGGCTTCGAGCCGGTCGATGCCGGGGATGACGTAGTCGGCCTCGGCGGCGAGTTCATCTTCGCTTGCCGTGCCGGTGAGCACGCCGATGCACAGGCCGCAGCCGGCCGCCCGGCCCATGTGGATGTCGTGCAGGTTGTCGCCGACGACCGCGACCTCGGCGGGCTGGATCCCCGCGCGCTCGCAGAACGCCAGCACCATGCCCGGCTGGGGCTTGCCGCCGTGGCCGCTGTCGTAGCCGGCGACGAAGAAGTCCTGTCCGCCGAGCCCGACCGACTGCAGCGTCGCCCGCGCGCCCGCCGCGCTGTCGCTCGTGGCGACGCCCAGCGTGATCCCGCGCGCCACCAGCCGGGCGAACAGGGCGGCGAGGTCGGTGACGGGCACCGAGCCTTCGGCGCCTTCCGTGAAGATCGCGTCGAGGCCCGTCACCAGCGCCGGGTGGGCGTGGGGCGCGCCGGCCGCGACCCATGCCTCGGCGATCTCGCCGGTGTGGCCGGCCGCCAGCAGGCTTCCGCCGCCGACGACGTTGGCGTCGGGGTCGTGCCCGCCGAGGGCGAGCAGCCGGCGGGCGAGCTCCGGATCGCCGGCCGCGGCATACTCGGCGGCGCGGATGTTGATGGGCACCCAGGTGCGGGCATAGTCGATGAGCGTTCCGTCCTTGTCGAAGACGATTCCCTTGATCTGCACGGTTCTCCTCGCGTTTGCGGCGATCCGGGACCGGGCCGCCGCCCGGGGTTTGGGCCGCCGGGCGCGCCGTTGCAAGGGCCGCCGGGGCATTTGACGGCCGCGCCGGCCGGCCGATGGGCGCGGTTGCGTCAGGTCGGGCCCATGCGGGCGTGGACGGAATGGGGCACCTGGTATTGGGAGCGGAAGTAGTCTCGGAACAGCCGCATCGCCGGCGTGAGCTGGGCGCCCTTGCGCCAGCCGAGGCCCACGTCCATCGACGGCACCGGCTGGTTCGGGATGATCGTCTCGATGCGCTTACCCTCCAGCGACCACGGCCGGTAGACCATGTCGGAGAGGATGGCGATGCCCTGGCCGTTGGCGACGATGGAGCGCACCGCCTCAATGGACGAGGTGCGCAGCCGGATCTGCGGCTGGTGCTCGGTGGCGCTCCAGTAGCGCAGCGCCGTATGGGCCGCCTCGTCGACGGTGAGCATGATGTAGGATTCCTCGGCGATCTCCCGGAAGCCGACGGTCTCCATCTGCAGGAAGCGGTGGCCCGACGGCACCCAGAGCCGCCGCTGCGAGCTGATCAGCTGCTCGGTTGCCACCTCCGGGTTGTCGACGTTGGAGGTGAGCAGCACCGCCATGTCGAAGCGGTTGGTGATGAGCCCGTCCTCGACCATTTCGCGGGTCAGCTCGTAGAGGCGGATGGTCAGGTTCGGGTAGCGGCGCTCCAGCCGTTCCAGGTGCTGGGGCAGGAAGTAGCCGATCACCGTGTAGGTGGCGGCGACCGAGATGGTGCCGGAAATCTCCTCGTGCTCGCTGCCGGAATGCAGCGCCTCCTCGACGGTGGCGAGCAGCCGGTAGGCGGCGTCCAGGAAGCGGCGCCCGGCCTGGGTCAGCTCCATGCCCTGGGCGGTGCGCACGAACAGGCGGGTGTCCATCTCCGCCTCCAGTTCCTTGATCGCCGTGGTGATCGTCGACTGGGAGATCGACAGCTCCATCGCGGCCCGGGACACCTGGCCGAGTTCGGCCGTCGCCACGAAATACTTCACCTGCCGAAAGTTCATGCGCGCCTGCCCTGTCTTCGATCACCGATAATGCATGTTCGGAAATGCCGATAATGCATTTGGCCATTCCGTCGGAGATACCCGGGCATTCTGAAAGGTTCGCGCCGCCGCTGCAACGGATGTGCACTGCAAAAATCGAAGATGTAGATGATCGTATTTCGAAAAAACGAATTTGATAACGGCTTCGGCATGCGAAACCATTGGGCAATCGTTCAAAGGCCAGACCGGTCCTCAAGGGCGGGAGCAGGGAGGCTCAGACGTGCCACGAAGTGTCGTCGACCTGAATTGCGATCTCGGAGAGTCCTTCGGCCAATGGGCCAACGCGGAGGCCTCCGACGAAGAGCTGATGGACCTGATCACCTCGGCGAACATCGCCACGGGCTTCCACGCCGGTGATCCCACCATCATGAACGCCGTCGTGCAGGGCGCCGTCGCCCGCGGCATCGGCATCGGGGCGCACCCGGCCTATCACGACCTGCAGGGCTTCGGCCGGCGCCGGATCGACGCCAAGCCGGAGGAGCTCGTCAACGACGTGCTCTACCAGATGGGCGCGCTGCGCGAGTTCACCCGCCGCCACGGCGGCAGCCTGCAGCACGTGAAGCCGCACGGCGCGCTCTACATGGAAGCCGCCCGCAACGCCGAGCTGTCGGGGCTGCTGGTTGAGGCGCTGCAGCGCTCCAGCCCCAACACCGCGATCTTCTGCATGGGCGCCGCCGAGACCTACCGGGTCGCCAAGGCCGCCGGCCACCCCGTCGTCCGCGAGTTCTATTCCGACCGCGACTACGACGAGACCGGCACCATCGTGTTCACCCGCCGCATGCGCGTCCTCGACCCGAAGGAAGTGGCCGAGCGCTGCGTCCGCGCCTGCCAGACCGGCAAGGTGAAGACCGCGTCGGGCACCGACATCGACATCGAGTTCGAGTCCATCTGCTTCCATTCCGACACGCCGGGGGCGCTCGCCATCGGCACCGCGATCCGCGACGCCCTCATCGACAACGGAATCCGGATCATGCCGGCCGCGGAGGTTATGGCCGCCGCCGCCTGAACCGTGCCCCGTCGCAACCCTTTCGGAGGACATTCCATGGCTGACATTCGTTCCCCCATTCCCGGCACCTTCTACCGCCGTCCGTCGCCCGACGAGCCGGCCTACAAGGAGGTCGGCGACACGGTTGCGGCGGGCGACGTGGTCGGCCTCGTGGAGGTGATGAAGTCCTTCATCGAGGTGAAGGCGGAAACCGCCGGCACCATCACCGCCTTCAAGGCGGAGAACGAAGAGCCGATCACGGCCGGGGCCGTGGTGGCCGAGCTGGACGGCTGATCCGATGGCCATCCGGCGGCTGTTCGTGGCCAATCGCGGCGAGATCGCGGTCCGCATCGTGCGCGCGGCCCAGGCGCTCGGGATCGAGGCCGTCCAGGCCTATTCCGAGGCCGACGCCGACATGCTGGCGGTCCGGATCGCCGACAAGTCGGTCTGCGTCGGGCCGCCCCAGGCCGCGAAGTCCTACCTGAACGGCGAGGCGCTGATCGCCGCCGCGAAGGAGGCCGGCTGCGATGCCGTCCATCCGGGCTACGGGTTCCTCTCCGAAAACGCCGCCTTCGCCGACGCGGTCGAGGCCGCCGGGCTGATCTTCGTCGGGCCGTCCGGCAAGACCATCGCGCGGATGGGCGACAAGGCGGCGGCGCGCGAAGCCGCGAAGGCGGCGGGCGTGCCGGTGGTGCCGGGATCCGACGGGCTGGTCGCCGACGAGGCGGCGGCCATCGCGGCGGCCGCAACGGTCGGCTACCCGGTGATGGTCAAGGCTGCCGCCGGTGGTGGCGGCCGCGGCATCCGCATCGCCGCCGACGAGGACGAGCTCAAGCGCATCGCGCCCCAGGCGCGGGCCGAGGCCAAGGCGGCCTTCGGCGACGGAAGTCTCTACCTGGAACGCGTCGTCACCGCACCGCGCCACATCGAGGTGCAGATCCTCGGCGACGGCAGCAACGCGGTCCACTGCTTCGAGCGCGAATGCTCGCTGCAGCGCCGGCGCCAGAAAGTCTGGGAGGAGGCGCCCGCCGCCTGCCTCGACGCGGAGACCCGCGCGCGCATCTGCGAGGCGGCCGCCGAGCTCGCCCGCAGCGTCGGCTACCGGGGCGCCGGCACGGTGGAGTTTCTCTACGACGAGGCGGCCGGCGAGTTCTTCTTCATCGAGATGAACACCCGCATCCAGGTCGAGCATCCCGTCACCGAGATGGTCACCGGCCTCGATCTGGTCGCCTGGATGCTTCGGATCGCCGGCGGCGAGCCGCTGACGCTCTCCCAGGACGACATCAAGCTCGACGGCCACGCCATCGAGGTGCGGATCAACGCCGAGGACCCGTCGATGCAGTTCATGCCGTCGCCGGGCGTGGTGGAGGCGCTGAAGGTGCCGGCCTCCGACGCGGTGCGCTTCGACACCATGCTCTACGAGGGCTACGCGATCCCGCCCTTCTACGACTCGCTGCTGGGCAAGCTGATCGTCCACGCGCCGACGCGCGACGCCGCGATCGACGCGATGGCGGCCGCCCTCGACGAACTGACCATCGTCGGACCGAAGACCACTATCGCCCTGCACAAGGCGCTGGCGCGCGACCCGGAGGTTCGGGCGGGCAAGGTGCACACCCAGTTCCTCGAGCCCTGGCTCGAAGCCGCGCCGCTTGCGGCCGAATGACCGAGACGCACGTGGAGGACCTATGAAGACACGCTATTCGTTTGGAGGGGACGAGCACATCTTCGTCGAAATGGACGAGGAAATGTCGCTCGCGGCCTTCTTCATGGCCCTGTCGATCTGCAACGCGATCCGCGATGCCGACATTGACGGCGTCACCGAGATCTGTCCGGCCAACGCCGGCTTCCAGGTCAAGTTCGACCCGGACCGCATCAAGCCCGAGGCGATGATGGCGGAGATCAAGGCGCTGGAATCCCATGCGGAATCCGCTGAGAAGCGGATCGCCACGCGCATCGTCGAGTTCCCGGTCTACTATCAGGATCCGTGGACACACGAGACGCTGATGCGCTTCCGCGACCGGCATCAGGACCCGTCGGGCACGGATCTCGAGTACGCCGCCCGCATCAACGGCTTCGACAGCGTCGAGGCGTTCATCGAGGCCCATCACGCCGCGCCCTGGTTCGTCACCATGGTCGGCTTCGTCTCGGGCCTGCCGTTCCTCTTCCAGCTGGTGGAGCGCGAGAAGCAGCTCGAGGTGCCGAAGTACGTGCGGCCCCGGACGGACACGCCGAAGCAGACGGTCGGTTACGGCGGCTGCTTCTCCGCCATCTACTCGGTGCGCGGCGCCGGCGGCTACCAGATGTTCGGCATCACGCCGCTCCCGATCTTCGATCCGAAGCAGGAGACCAGCTACCTCAAGGACTTCATGGTCTTCTTCAAGCCGGGCGACATCGTGAAGTTCTCGCCGATCGGCCGCGAGGAATACGACAGCATCCTGGCCGACGTGCAGGCGAACCGCTTCACCCCGAAGATCCGCGAAGTCGAGTTCGATCTTGCCGCGTTCGAGGCCGACCCCGAAGGAACCAACGCCAAGCTGATGGGGGCGCTCAATGTCGGTTAAAGTCGTCAACCCGGGCCTGTTCACCACCATCCAGGACCTCGGCCGGCCGGGCTATTTCCATCTCGGCATCCCGATGTCCGGCGGCATGGACCGCTACGCGCTCAGCGCCGCCAATCTGCTGGTCGGCAACGACGAGGGTGCGGCGGTTCTCGAAAGCGCCTTCATGGGCCCGACGCTGGAGTTCGAGTCCGATGCGACGGTCGCCGTCACCGGCGGCGAGATCCCGCCGAAGGTCGACGGCGAGGAGCGCGAGTGCTGGACCTCCTTCAAGGTGAAGGCCGGGCAGGTGGTCTCCTTCGACTATCTGCGCCGGGGCGCGCGCGCCTACATCGCGATTTCCGGCGGCATCGCCACGCCGACCTACCTGGGCAGCCGGTCCACCTACCTGATCGGTGCGCTCGGCGGCGTCGAAGGCCGGGCCGTGGGCATCGGCGACATGCTGCCGCTGGGCGAGGGGAAAACCGTCGCCGAAGGCCGTTCGGTGCCCGAACACCTGCGCCGCCTGCCGGGCAATCCGGCCGAGCTCAGGGCGCTGCCCGGCCTCTACTGGCGTCTGATCACCGAGGAGGCCGGCCGCAACTTCTTCGAGGACGAGTGGAAGGTCGCGCCCGAGGCCGACCGCATGGGCGTGCGCTTCCGCGGCGGCCGCCCGCTCTCCTTCAAGGAGCGCAAGCAGCCCTTCGGGGCGGGCTCCGACCCCTCCAACATCGTCGACGGCTGCTACAGCTACGGCTCCATCCAGGTGCCCGGCGGCACCGAGCCGATCGTGCTCCACCGCGACGCCGTCTCGGGCGGTGGCTACTTCACCCTCGGCGCGGTGATCTCGGCCGACATGGACCTGATCGGCCAGCTGCAGCCGCACACCCCGACGCGCTTCGTCAGCGTAACCATGGACGAAGCCTTGGCGGCGCGCGCCGACCGCGCCCGTCTGTACCAGGAGCTGAAGACCCAGCTCGCCTGACCCAAAGAAGAGCAATCAAGCCGACCGGAGAACCGACATGATGATGAAACGGATGACTTCCGTCCTGCTGCTCGGAGCCGCCTTCGCGACCCCGGCACTCGCAGCGGACAGCTGGTACCCCTACGATGCCCAGGAGGTCGTGCCGGCCTTCTCGACCGACGGGACGACGAAGGACGTCACCTACGAGGCGCTCGACAAGGCCGAGAAGCCTTGGAACATCTGCGTTTCCTTCCCGCACATGAAGGATGCCTACTGGCTCGGCGTCGACTACGGCGTGGTGGAAGAGGCCAAGCGGCTGGGCGTGAAGCTCAACGTGGTGGAAGCCGGCGGCTACACCGAGCTCAACAACCAGATCAACCAGATCGAGGACTGCGCGTCCGGCGGCGCCCAGGCGGTGATCATCGGCGCGATCTCCTACGACGGCCTCAACAACGTCGTCGGCGAGCTGAAGAGCAAGAACATCCCGGTGGTCGACGTGATCAACGGCATGTCGTCGCCCGACCTGGCGGCCAAGTCGCTGGTGTCGTTCTACACGATGGGTTCGGAGGCGGGTAAGTACCTCGCCGCCAAGCACCCGAAGGGCAGCGACCCGGTGAAGGTCGGCTGGTTCCCCGGACCGGCAGGCGCCGGCTGGGTCGAAGCGGCCAACACGGGCTTCACCGAGGCCGTGAAGGACTCGGCGATCGAGATGCTCGAGCCGCGCTACGGCGACACCGGCAAGGAAGCCCAGCAGCGCCTCGTCGAGGACGTGCTGCAGGCCGACCCGGACGTGAAGTACATCGCCGGCACGGCGGTGACCGCCGAAGCCGCCCAGGGGCTCCTGCGCGAGCGCGGCCTGATGGGCAAGGTCGGGATCGTGTCCTTCTACATGACTCCGGGCGTCTACGAGGGCATCAAGCGCGGCTTCATCGAGGCGGCTCCGGCCGACTCCATGGTCATCCAGGGCCGCATCGCGGTCGACCAGGCCGTCCGCATCCTCGAGGGCAAGGACTACATCAAGCACGTCGGTCCGAAGATCTTCGTGGTCGACCAGAAGAACATCGGCGACGTGCCGCGGGAGAACATCCTGCCGCCCGAGGGCTTCAGCCCGGTGTTCTCGGTCGACTAGCACCGACCGCATCCGGCCGGGGGCGGGCGCTCCGCCCCCGGTCTCTCCCGACTGCCTTCCTTGACCGGCCTCCCTCTCAAGCGGGATCGTGGACGATGACCGAGGCTTCCGACGGGGTTCTGATCAGGGCGCGCGGGCTGACCAAGCGCTATCCCGGCGTGGTCGCCCTGGACGCGGTCGACTTCGAGCTGCGCGCCGGCGAGGTGCACGTCCTGTTCGGCGAGAACGGCGCCGGCAAGTCCACCCTCATTTCCATCGTCGCCGGGGCCTCCACGCCGAGCGACGGCGTTCTCGAGGTGCGCGGCGAGCCCGTGCAGTTCCGCAGCGTCGCCGACGCGCGCGACAAGGGCATCTCCGCCGTATTCCAGGAATTCTCGCTGGTGCCGACCATGTCGGTGGCCGAGAACATCTTCCTCGGCGACGAGCCCGGCCGCGGCCCGTTCACCGACATCGGCGCCATGCGCCGCCGGGCCAGGGAGATCTTCGCCGAGCTGGACTTCCATATCGACCCGCGCGCCATGGTGGCGCGCCTCAGCCGCGCCCAGCAGCAGATGGTCGAGATCGCCAAGGCGGTCCATTCCGACCTGTCGATCCTGATCCTGGACGAGCCCACCGCCTCGCTCACCAATCACGAGGTCGACCACCTGTTCCGGGTGATCGCCAAGATGAAGGCGCGCGGCGTCGGCATCATCTACATCTCCCACCGCATCCAGGAATTCGCCCGCATCGCCGAGCGGGTCACGGTGCTGCGCGACGGCGCCAAGATCGGCACCGTGGACATCGCCGACTCCACCGAGGACCAGCTCGTGGAGATGATGACGGGCCGCGCCATTGCCGAGATCTATCCGGTCATCCCGCACCGGCCGGCCGCCCCCGTGCTCCAGGTGCGCGACCTGCGCGCCGTCGGCCTCGCGGGCGTCAGCTTCGACGTCCGCCCCGGCGAGGTGCTGGGCGTCGCCGGCCTCGTGGGCTCGGGCAAGTCGCGCTGCTTCCGCGCGCTGATGGGGCTGGCACCGGTGCTGGGCGGCTCGGTGCATCTCAACGGTGAGGACGTGACCGGCCACAGCACCCGCCGGATGATGCGCGCCGGCGTCTACTACCTGACGGCCGACCGCAAGGCCGAGGGCCTGCAGATGGCGTTCACGGTGCGCAACAACCTCGCCGAGGGCGTGCTGCCGGGCACGCGGTCCGCGTTCGGCCTGCTGCCGTGGGGGCGGATCGGCAAGCGGGTGGAGACGATCGCCGACCAGGTCGGGCTGCCCGAGGCCTATCGCGGCCGGCTCGCGGCACAGCTTTCCGGCGGCAACCAGCAGAAGACGCTGTTCGGACGCGGCCTCGGCCAGGACTACGACATCTACATTCTCGACGAGCCGACGGTCGGCGTCGACATGGGCGCGCGCTCGGAGATCTACCGGCTGATGCGCGACCTCACCGACGCCGGCAAGGCGGTCATCGCCATTTCGTCCGACCTGCCGGAAGCCATGAACCTCGCCCACCGCCTGCTGGTGTTCTCCAAGGGGCGGATCGCGGCGGAGCTGAGCGGCGACGACATCAACGAAGCGAGCGTGCTCGCGCACTTCTTCGACGACGAGGGGAAAGCCGCATGAGCGATACCGTATCTGCCGAGACGCCGGGGACGGGCCGGTCCGGGATCATGGCGTTCCTGCGCTCGGTCTTCCTGCGGCTGGGCGTGCTGCCCTTCTTCCTGGTCATCGCCATCGTGACCTTCTCGCTGCTGTCGGACCGCTTCCTGGCGGTCGGCAACTTCATGAACGTGTTCCGCCAGTCGGTGTATCTGCTGCTGGTTTCCATGGGCCAGATGCTGGTGCTGCTGACCGGCGGCTTCGACCTCTCCGTCGGTGCGGTGATCGCGCTCACCTCGGTCACCGCCGCCATGGCGATGGTGGCGGTCGCCGGCATGTTTCCGGACGCGGTCTGGCTGGTGATCCTGATCGGCTGCCTGGTCGGGTTCGCGGCGGCCGGCGTGGTCGGGCTGGTCAACGGCATCGGCGTCGCCCACTTCGGCGTCTCGCCGTTCATCATGACGCTGGGCGTCGGCTCGGTGGTCACCGGCATCTCGCTGTTCCTCACCGGCGGCGTGCCGGTCTCGGGCATCCCCTACGCCTTCGGCAACTTCTTCGGCTTCGGCCGCGTGTTCGGGATCCCGGTGCCGGTGCTCGTCGCCATCGTCGTCATCGCGGCCATGTGGGTGCTGATGGCCCGCACCCGCGTCGGCGCCCACATCTACGCCGTCGGCGGCAACGAGAAGGCCGCGAAGCTGTCGGCCATCAACACCCGCGGCACGCTGATCATGGCCTACGGCACGTGCGCGCTGATCGCCTCGCTGACGGGGCTCCTGCTGACGGCGCGGGTGGAAAGCGGCGAGGCCAACCTCGGCGGCTCCACGGCGCTGGAATCCATCGCCGCCTGCGTCATCGCCGGCGTGTCGCTGCGCGGCGGCATCGGCCGGGTGGAGAACGTCGTGCTCGGCGCGATCTTCATCACGCTCGCCCAGAACGGCATGAACCTCGCCCAGGTCAGCTCCTACATGCAGATGGTGCTGCTCGGCGGCGTGCTGATCCTGGCGGTCGTCTTCGACCAGATCCGCTACCGGATGATGATGGGCCGGACCTGATGCCCGCCCTGGAGGACGTCCGCCTGCACGTCGCGACCTCGCTGGACGACGCCGTGGCGGTGCTGGCCGCCAACGGCGGGGACGCGGTGCCCATGGCGGGGGCGACGTGGATCATGCGGGCGCCGCTGCGCGCCGAGGCGCTCCATCCGCTCTACGTGGCGCTCGGACGGGTCGCGGACCTGCGCGGCGTGGCGGTCGGCGAGGCGGAGATCGCCATCGGCGCCTGCGTGACCCACGCCGAACTGGCCGCTGCCCTTGCCCCGCTCGCCGACTGCCGCGGGCTGGCGAAGGCCGCCGGCGCGTCCGCCAATCCGGCGGTCCGCTCCGTCGCCACCGTTGGCGGCAACCTCGCTTCGGCCGACTTCGCCGCCGCCGACCTGGTGCCCGCGCTGCTCGCCGCCGATGCGGCCGTGGAGATCGCCGGTCCCTCCGGCCGCGAACGCATGCCGCTGGCGCGGTATCTGGAGGCGCGCGCCGGGCTTGAAGCCGGCCGGATCGTGGCCAAGGTGATCGTGCCGCGCGCCGAGCGCCGGAGCGCCCATGCGCGCCTGCCGCTGCGGGTGGCCGGCGACTATCCGGTCGCCATCGTCAGCCTGTCGGTGGCGCTGGGCGCGGACGGCACCATCGCCGATGCCCGCGTGGCGGTCGGTTCGGTCGAGCCGGTCGCCCGCCGCTGGGGCGCGCTGGAGGCCGCGCTCGCCGGCCAACCGCTCGATGCGGAGGCCGCGGGGCGGCTTGCAGCCGGATGCACCGATGGCTTCGAAGGGCGCGACGGCGTCGAGGCCTCCGGCGCCTACCGCGTGCGCGTGCTGCCGGCGCTGGTGCGCCGGGCGGTCGCCGCGCTGAAAGACCCGATCTGAACCCGTCCCTCGCCAACGGAGGCAGAACCGTGCGTATCGTCGTCAATGGAGAGGAACGGCCGGTGGCGGTGCCGCCGATGACCCCGCTCGCCGATGTGCTCAGGGACACGTTGTTCCTGACCGGCGCCAAGGTCGCGTGCGGGGAGGGCTTCTGCGGCGCCTGCACGGTGCTGGTGGACGACACGCCGATGGTGTCCTGCCTGGTGCCCGTCGGACTGATGGAGGGGCGGTCGATCCGCACGGTGGAGTCGCTCGCCGGACCGGCCGGGGACCTGTCGCCGCTGCAGGCGGCGATGGAGAGCCACGACGCGGTCCAGTGCGGCATGTGCTTTCCCGGCATCCTGATGAGCCTGACGGGCCTGTTCGAGGAGCGGCCCGAGGCGTCGCGCGACGAGATCCGCTCGGCGCTTGCCGGCAACATCTGCCGCTGCACCGGCTACGAGCGCATCGTCGAGGCGGCGCTGTCGGTGGTCCAGGCGCCGGACGCGGCAGGGGAGATCGCCCGATGAACGCACCGGTGATCGGATCCGACCTGCCGCGCCGCGACGCGCGCGACAAGCTGCGCGGCCGCACGCGCTACACCATCGACCGGGCCGGCGCCGGCATGCTGCACGCGAGCGTCCGCCGCGCCGATGTCGCCTCGGCGCGCATCGTCTCCATCGATGTCAGCGCCGCCCGCGCCATGCCCGGGGTCCGCGCGATCGTCACCGCCGAGGACGCGCCCGGCCGCTACGGGCTGGGCATTGCCGACCATCCCCTGTTCGCCGTCGACCGGGTGCGCTTCCACGGCGAGCCGCTGGCCGCCGTCGCCGCCGACACGCTGGCCCAGGCCCGCGCCGCGGCGGCGGCGATCGTGGTGGAGCTGGAGCCGCTGCCGGCGGCGATCACCATGGCCGAGGCGCTGGCGCCGGGCGCCCCCGAGGTGCACCCGGACTGGCGGGACTACGAGATCCTGTTTCCCGGCGGCAAGCGGGCCGGCAACGTCGCCTGGGAGGCGACCGTGGTGCGCGGCGACACCGAGGCGGCGTTCGCCCGCGACGACGTCACCGTGGTGGAGAGCACGTTCCGCATCGGCCGGCAGAACCAGACGCCGCTGGAGCCGCGCGCCTGCGTCGCCTCCTTCGAGGACGGCCGCTTCCACATCGAAACGTCCACCCAGGTCCCGTGGGCGGTGCGCGATACCACCGCGCGGCTGCTCGGGATCCGACCGTCCGACGTGCGGGTGACGGTACCGGCCGTCGGCGGCGGCTTCGGGCTGAAGTTCGAGTTCGCGCTGGAGCCGTTCGCGGCGCTGCTCAGCCGCGCGGCCGGGCGTCCGGTCCGGCTGGTCAACACGCGGCAGGAGGAAATGCAGACGGCACTCTGCCGCGAGAACGCCGAGATCCTGATCCGATCGGCGATCACCCCGGACGGCGAGATCGCCGGCCGCGAGGCCGTCGTGCTGATGGACTGCGGCGCCTATGGCGGCGAGACGCCGTTCCTGACCACCATGACCGCTCATACGCTGGGCGGAAACTACCGGCTCGGCTCGGTCAAGCTGCTCTCCAGCGCCGTCTACACCAACACGGCCCCGACCGGCGCCTTCCGCGCCTGCAACGGCACGTACAACACCTTCGCGCTGGAGCGGCACACCGACGAGATCTGCGCCGCCATCGGCATGGACCCGATGGAGTTCCGCCGCCGGAACGTCATCGGCGACCGCTCGCTCGGCTCGACCGGCCAGGTGTTCGAGGGCGACGTGCTGGGGCCGATGCTCGATCGGATGGCCGAGCTGAAGGCCTCGAAGCCGTCGCGCATGGAGGCGGCGGACGGGCGCCTCTACGGCCGCGCGACGGTGGTCGGTACCTGGTTCGTCTTCGTCGGGCCGTCGGCCGCGACCGTCAACCTCAACCCAGACGGCACCGCGACGCTGGTTACCTCCGGCGTCGAGATCGGGTCGGGATCGATGATGCAGTCGCTTCCGCAGATCATCGCCGACCAGCTCGGGCTGCAGCCTGGCGACGTCACCATCCGCGCAGCGGACACCGACGCTGCCGGCTACGACGTGGGCGTCGGCGGCGGCCGGCAGACGGTCTCGCTGGGGGTGGCCGGCACGGCCGCCAGCGCGGAGGTGAAGAAGAAGATGCTGCAGGTCGCCGCGGACATGCTGGAAGCGGACCCGTCGGACCTGGAGCTCGCCGACGGTCACGTCTCCATTGTCGGTGTGCCCGACCAGAAGGTCACCATCGCCGACGTCGCGGCGCGTGCCCAAGTGACGACCGGACCGATTTCCGGCAGCGGGGCGTTCACCAGCCCCGGCACTGCGGCCATGCCGGGCTGCGCCGCCGGCCACATGATCGAGGCGCTCGACATGCCGGTGTTCGCCGTCCACGACTGCGAACTCGCCGTGGACCCGGACACCGGGCACGTGGAGATCCTCAGCTACACGGTGGTCCAGGACGTCGGAAAGGCGATCAATCCGCGCGCCATCTTCGGCCAGATCCAGGGCGGCGTGGTCCAGGGGCTGGGCTACGCGCTCCACGAGGACGTCACCATCGATGCCGACGGGCGGATCCTTCAGCAGGGCTTCGAGACCTACCGGGTGCCGCTAGCCCAGGACGTCGTGCCGGTGGATATCTGCCTGCACGAGGGGGCGCCGTCGATCGGCCCGCTGGGCGCCAAGGGGGCCGGCGAGGTACCGATCCTCAACGTCGCGGCGGCTGTTGCCTGCGCCGTCGCCAACGCGACCGGACGCACCGTGCGGCAGATTCCGTTGACGCCGCCGCGGGTGCTCGATCTTGTCGACGGGGTGGGGGTGTCGGAGCCGCCGCTCGAGCACATCGCCCGGCGCTGGTCCGACAACCTGCTCCCGGCTTCTGCCTGATCGCGAAAGGCTCTAGCGTAGGCGATATCGCCCGATCCCCAGTCGCTCCAGGAGCGCTGCATGCAAGACGATCTCCAGGCCGTTGCGTCCGTACTGGCCCCCTTCGGCCGGTTGCGGGCGGCGATCAACTTCGGAAATCCGGTGCTGGCCCAGCGGAATGCGGACACCGGCGAGGCGGGCGGGGTGTCGGTGGCGCTCGCGCAGGAACTGGCGCGTCGGCTCGACCTGTCGCTTGACCTGGTGCCGTTCGAGCGGGCCGGCGAGGTCGCCACGACCGCGACCGCCGACCTCTGGGACGTGTGCTTTCTGGCCATCGATCCGAAGCGGGCGGACACCATCGCGTTCGCCGCGCCCTACGTGATCATCGAGGGCGTCTACGTGGTCCCGGACGCATCGACGTTGCGCGAGGTCGAGGACGTCGACAGGCCGGGCGTGCGGGTGCTGGTTGGCAAAGACAGCGCCTACGATCTGTTCCTGACCCGGCATCTGCAAGCCGCGACGATCCTGCGCGAGGTTGGCCAAACCGCCCTCGTGGCGGCGTTCGAGCGGGGCGACGCGGAGGTGCTCGCCGGAGTGCGCCAGCCGATGCAGCAGCTCGTCGACCGGTCTCAAGGCCTGCGGATGCTTCCCGACCGCTTCATGGCCATTGAACAGGCGATGGGCACGCCGACGGGCCGAACCATCGCGACCGCCTATCTGCGCGGTTTCGTGCGGGAGATGATCGTCTCCGGCTTCGTGGCGGATGCGCTGGCGGCCACCGGCAAGGCCGATGTCAGCGTGGCACCCGCGCCGATCTAGACGCGGTTCCGGAATCGGAGAGGCACCAGCAGGATCGGAAACCCGCGCGACCCGTCGTGCCGCAGAGCAGGACCCGTACGGGTCTCAGTCCAGGCGGACCACGGTAAGCCGGTAGCAGGGGTGCTGGTAGTCGTGCTTGGGCTGCACCGCGCGGTGGCGGCGGAGTTCGGAGAAGAACGTCTCGCCCGCCTGCGCGCCGGTGAGCGGGGTGTCCGTCTCGCCATGCCAGTTCACCACCACGCAGTCGCCGCCCGGCACGGTGTCGCGCGCCACGAAGACCGCCAGTTCGGCGATTTCCGCAGCCGAGAGGAAATAGAGGATCTCGGAGAGCACCACGAGGTCGTAGCGGCCGTCGGGCCAGTCGTGCGGCACCTCGCCGGCAACCGCGCTCGCCCCTGGCAGGCCACCCAGGCGCTCCGTGGCTGCCTCGACCGCGGTCGTGGACACGTCCAGGCCGAGATAGCGGGTGGTCCGGCCCGCCAGCTTCTCGCCGAGCACGGCGATGGAACAGCCGATTTCCACGATGCTCCGGTAACGCTCGCGCGGCAGCGCGGCGAGCGTCATGCGGTACTTGTCCTGCTCGTAGAAGCTGGTCTCGTAGTCCCAGGGGTCGAGGTTGGTGCGGTAGAGCGTTTCGAAGACCTCCTTGCGCTCGCTCATGATGCCTTCTCCCGGATGAAGAGTTCCGCCGCCTCGACGAAATGGTGCTGCAGGGCGGGGTCCATGGTGAACCCGTCGGGATCGTCGTCGATCATGTCGGTCATCTGGGACCGGTGGGCCGCCACCGCGCGCGCCTTCGCCGGCCGCTGGGCGACGGTGTCGATCCGCAGCAGCTCGCCGTCGGTCGGCAGGTCGCCGGGCGCGACCGCGGCGAAGCGTCCCCAGATCGGATAGCTGAACAGGGCGAGCCCCGGCCGTGCCGCCGCCAGCGCCCGCGCGATGCGGGCGGTCGCCTCGTGGTCGCAATGGGGGTCGTGGACCCAGGCGGACCAGACGGCGGTGGCGCCGATGTCGTCGACGATCCGGGCGAGTTGCTCGACCAGCGACGCCGCGCCGGCACCGTCTCCGGGCAGTTCGCAGTCGGGCACCCCGAGCCAGACCATCGCATCGGCCGAACCCGTGAGGGTCTCGACGCTGCTGGCGGCCTCGTCCCGGCGCAGGGAGGCCAGGCGGTCCGGGCCGAAGCTCGCCGAATTGGGGTGCGAACGGCGGCCGTCGGTCATCACCGCCACCACAACCCGGTGCCCGGCATCGAGGGCACGCTGGATTGCCCCGCCGCAGCCGAGCGCCTCGTCGTCCGGGTGCGGGGCAAGCACCAGGACCGCGCCGGAGCCGGTCAGGTCCTCGATGTCGGCCCACGGCGCCGTGGCGGCGAGGTCGAGAAGGGGGCCACGCACGACCGTCACCACATCTCTCCGAGGGGCATGGTGCTGCCCGCGACGGCCTCGGCGGCCTTGGCGCGCTTGCCGTCCAGGTTCGCCTGCCGGAGGAAGAAGGTCAGGTCGCGGCGGATGCGCTCCACCGGATGTCCCGCAAAGAACGAGGCCGCGCCGATCAGCCGGTCGACGGTCTCTATGGCAGAGAGGCAGGCCCGCTCGATGGCCTCGCGGGCGAGCAGGACGTAGCCAACCTCGTGCGCTCCCGCGCCCTTCGCCTCGACGCGGGCGGCCGCGGACTCCACCCAGAGCCGGCCGGTTTCGCAGGCGGTCGCCAGTTCGGCGAGCCGGGTCGCGGTGAGCGGATCGCCGGCGAACCCGCCGTCGACGGCGTGCCGGCGTGCCGTCTCGGCAAGCGCCTCCATGCCGCCGACGTGGAGCGCCGCGTAGCGCCAGACACCGCCCTCGAAGTGCGGTTCGCGGGCATAGTCGCCGGGACGGCCGAGCAGCGCGTCGGCGTCGACAACCATCCCCTCGAAGCGGAACGTCCCGGACAGGGTGGCCTTCATGCCGCTGGTCGTCCAGGACGCGGCGTCCATGCGCTCCGCGCCGGAGGCCTCCACCAGCAGCAACTGCGCCCCGTCGCGGGTGCGCGCCGAAACGATGACCGGAGAGACGAGGCCGAGCCCGGAGGCAAACCGCTTGGTGCCCCGAAGCACGAGCCTGTCGCCGTGGGAGGAAAACGAGAAGGGCGGATCCCCGTCGGCGCCCCAGACGCCGAGGAGGGCACCAGCGGAGATCGCGGCTTCCACCGACGCGCGCTGCTCCGGCGTGGCGTAGAGCGCGATCAGACGGTGCGCGTTCAGATGCCCCTCCACCAGCCGGCCGACGGCAAGGTTGGCGCGACCGATCCGGCGCAGCAGCGTCACGATCTGGCCGACCACCGCCGGACCGGGTGAAGGGTCCGCATAGGCCGCGAGCGTCTCGAACAGGCCGGCGCCGCGCAGCGCCGCGATCGACCGACCGAGATCCTCGTCGCCGGCATCGGCCGCCGCGGCGCGGCGGGCTACCTCCGCGAGCGCGTCCGCCAGTGCTCCCTCGTCGGGGCGGGGCGGCGGGGGGGCGCGTTTCACGAGCGCGATCATGTCACCCATTGGCCACCACCTGGTCGCATGTCCGCGTGATCCACCGCTCCGCGTCGCCGGCGGTCAGCGGGATTTCGCCGCCGGCCCGCAGCGAGGCGACGAGGGCGCGCATCGCCGGAAGTTCGTCCGCCACCTGGGCCAGGCTGAGACGCCTGCGGGCAAGGCGCGGGCTCTCCGCCTCGACGATCGCCCACGCCTCGCCGAAGAAGCGCGTGCGGCCGAACGGATCGTCGGCAGGGTCAAGGTCGAGGGCGGACAGGATGTCCGCGCGCAGGTGCGCGGGGCCGTCGGCCACCGCGCGCAGCCGGCCGCGCGCCCAGGCCCGCAGCGCCGCCCGGGCGGCGGGCTCGACCAGATCGTCGGAGGGCGCGTCGTCACCGCGCAGCCGCTCCGCCAGGGTTTCCGCCATGCCGCCGGTCGCGCGCCCGGTCAGCCGGAACGACGTGGTGACCCGGGCCGCGGCGGAGCAGACGACGCGCCAGTCGCGGGCGTCGGCGGCGGCGACGAAGGCGCGATCCTCGCCGTTGGGCAGCGCCGGCATGCCGCCGGTGTCACGGTAGACGGCCTGCCGGAAGGCGAGGCTGGCGCCGCCGGCGCACCGGTGGGGGGGGAACGGATCGTGGGGGCGTGTGTCGAGCCGGGCACCGAGTTCGATGGTGTGGGTGACGTATTCGCTCTCCGAGAGGTAGCCCCGGCCCATCCGCGCCAGGATCGGGGCGGCCTCGTCGGGATCCACGTCGATGGCGCCGCAGACGACGTCTGCCCCGACATCGATGGCGGCAAGCGTCGCGCCGACCCAGTCGAGGCCCACAAGGGTGTCGGCATCGGTGGTCAGCAGCGCGCCGTGCGGATCCACATGTGCGGCGGCGAGGTCCAGCGCGAGGCGCCGGGCGGTGCCGGCGTTGGCCATGGTGTCCGGCAGGGCGACCTCGAGCACCAGGTGGGCGACGCCGCTGTCGGCGAGCATGGCGGTGGCACGCGCTGCGGTCTTGTCGGTGGAATTGTTGACGAGAACGACGATCCCGCCCGGCCGGCCGCTCGCCCGCATGGAGGCAAGGACCGAGGCGAGGCAGGCGCCGATCCGGCGTTCCTCCTGGCGCGCCGGGATGGCGATCGCGTAGCCGCAGCTCTCCGACCACGCGGAACTCGCCGGCGGGCCGAGCGTCCGCGAGCCGACGAAGATCGGATGGTCGAGAAGCGCGATCGCCTCGGGATACGGGGTGGGACGGCAGACCGCGTTCATGCGGAGTGGTGCCGGGTATCGAGGACGGGGAAAGGGTCGCCGGACGGGTCCGCGAGGCGGACGTCCGGGCGAGCGGGTAGGGGTCTCGGGGTAAGCATGCGCGATCAGGTGTCCGCCGGGATGGTGGCCCGCCGCCGGCCGCGCGATGCGGCCGTCCGGCTGGGTCTGCGGCGATACAACTTCGGCTGGGTCGCTTTGTTCCGGACCCCGTCAGGTGGTCCTGGGCCGGCGCACGGGGTGACGGAATTGCACATCGTCCCCGGGGGATGGGGTGACAGCCGGCGGATGCCTTCGGGCGCCCCGCTCAGAACAGCGAGAAATACTCGCTCTGCTCCCATTCCGAGACGGTCATCAGATAGCGGTCCCACTCGGCGCGCTTGATGGTGGCGAGATAGCGCACGACGTCGTCGCCCAGCGCGCCGCGGTAGAAGGCGCTCGCCTCGAACCGCTCGATGGCGGCGATCAGGCTCTTCGGTAGCGCCCGGGCATCGCTGGTGTAGGGGTTCTCGACCGGGGCGGGCGCGGCGAGCCCGCCCGTCACCCCGTCCAGGCCACAGAGGATCTGGGAGGCGAAGAACAGGTAGGGATTGGCAGTGGGCTCCGCGACGCGGTTCTCGATCCGGCTGGCCTTGTCGCCGGGCGCCATCAGCGCGCGGATCATCGCGCCCTTGTTGTCGCGGCCCCACTGCACCCGGTCCGGCGCCAAAAGGTTCGGCTGGTAGCGCTTGTAGCCGTTCACGGTCGGCGTGGTGAGCAGGCAGGTCTCCTCGGCGTGGGCGAGAAGCCCTGCGATCCAGCCGCTGGCGGTGGGCGACAGGGTGCCGTCGTCGGCCGGGACGAACAGGTTGTCGCCGGTCGCCGTGTCGACGACGGACTGGTGGAGATGCCAGCCGCTGGGGACGGCGTTGTCGAGCTTCGGCCGGCACATGAAGGTGGCGTGCAGCCCCTTGCGGCGGCAGACCTCCTTCACCATCGAGCGGAAGGTGACCATGGCGTCGGCGTGGGCGAGCGGCGCGGCCGGCTCGAAGGTGAACTCGAACTGGCTCGGCCCGAACTCCGCCTCCATGGAGCGCACCGGCAGGTCGAGGCCCTGGGCGGCACGGCGGAGGTCGTCCATGACGTCCTCCAGGATGTCGTAGCGGGATTCCGTCAGGTACTGGTAGCCGTGGGACAGCAGGCTGGTGGCCGGCGGCGCCGCCGGGATGCCGCTGTCGGAGTGGGCGAGGCGGGGATCCTCGAGCTTGAGGACGTAGAACTCCACCTCCAGCCCGCAGACGAGGGCCTTGCCGGTATCGGCCAGCTTCGCCACCGCCTTCTTCAGGATCGAGCGCGAGCAGAACGGCAGCGGCGCGCCGTCCTTGTAGACCACGTCGCAGAGGATCGAGGCGGAGTGGGGCGACCAGGGCAGCACCCGGAAGGTGGTCGGATCGGGCACCATCGTCACGTCGCCGGCGCCGGTCAGCGTGCCGGCCCCGAAGCCGATGTCGTCGGCCCACACCGGGAAGACCGTGCGGTGGGAGGTGTCCTTGAGGAGCAGGGTGGAGGTGATCGGCACGCCGTTGCGGAAGGCGGAGGCGAGCCCGGAGGCGACGATCGCCTTGCCGCGCAGCACGCCGTGCTGGTCGACGAAGGCGAAGCGGATGGTTTCCAGCCCGCGCCGCTCGACCTCGTCGAGGACGTGGCGCGCGGCGTCGAAGCCGGCCGCGTCGAGGAGGCCGCACCGTCCCACCAGTCCGTCTTCCAGCGTGACCTTGCCGGACTTCGACATGCGCATTCCTCAATGATTGGCGTGGGCGATAGCTGATCGCGGTCGGGGACCGGCGGACGTCCGGACCTGCACCGCACCGATCCGGGTACCGAGGGACGGGGATTGCGGACGACCTGTGCTGGCCGCCCGCATCCCGTTCAGCATGGTGACTAGAGCGCCGCGCTCCAGTCGCAGGCGGCGCGGCGGCTGGCCTCGGCCTGCAGCCACACTTCCTCCCACTCGTCGGTGAGGCCGATGGCGTCGATGGAGGCCGGCCCCCGGATCGCCTCGATGTCGCCCTCGCCGTACATGGGCAGGCCGGAGAGCTCGCCCGCCTTCACCTTCTTGATGGCGTCGAGGAGGCGGCGCCGGTTGCGGCTGATGCCCACGTCGGTGCGGCCGAGATGCTCCTGGGTCCGGTCCTGCAGGCGGCCCATGGATTCCACCGCCCACTGGTCGTGGACGTTGATGTCGAGGCCCATGCCAGTATAGGTCAGGCTCTCCTGCTCGTCAGGGTTGTAGCCGTAGTTGTTGCGCTTGTTCTTCAGCGGCGCGTAGTCCGGCAGCCGGTGTTCCTTGAGCCGCTGCTCGCGCATCAGGTGCTTGTCCACCGGTTTCCCGAAGCTGGTGAACATGGCGTACCAGTAACAGGTCTCGTCATCGATCGGCACGTGCCACTGGGTGATGGTCATCTCGTTGGACATCGGGATGCAGATCGTCTCGGGGAAGATCTGGTTGGTCACCCGCACGTGGCTGCGGCCGCCGTCCATGTGGCGCAGCGCGATGAGACGAAGGCCGAACTCGGTCTCCTCCACCTTGATCTCCGGGCGCGGATATTCGCGCAGGAGCTGGGTCATCGGGATGTCGGTGTTGGCCGCCTTGTCGCGGAACTGCTTGCCGTAACCCTCGTTCGGGTCCTCGTCCTGGAGGAAGCGGTGCAGGAACGAGGCGTGGGCGGGATCGATGCCGACCTCCATCGCCTGCAGCCAGTTGCACTCCCACAGGCCCTTGAAGGCAAAGACGTGGGTGTCGGGGGCGGCGAAACAGTCGAACTGCGGGAACGCCGGCGGCTCGCCTTCGCCCATGAAGGCGAAGATGATGCCGTTCTTCTCCACCACCGGATACGAAACGGTGCGGATGTTCTTGTACATCTGGCTGCCTTCCGGCTCGCCCGGCTGCTCGACGCACTGGCCGGTCTTGTCGAAGTGCCAGCCGTGGAAGGGGCAGCGCAGCCCGTTGTCCTCGCGCCGGCCGAAGCACAGGTCGACGCCCCGGTGGGGGCAGCGGCGTCCGATGAGGCCGAGCTCGCCGGAGTTGTCGCGGAAGAGGACCAGTTCCTCGCCGAGCAGCGTCACCGGCACGACCGGACGGGCCGACACCAGCTCCTCGGCGAGCGCCGCCGGCTGCCAGTACTGCCGCAGCACCGCGCCCGCGCCGGTGCCGGGGCCGACATGGCTCAGCAACTCGTTCTGCTCTTGGCTCATCATGGCGCGGCACTCCCTTTCAACGCATCACGGCGGCCCGGCGGGTGGGCCGTCCGCATTCCTCGACCCCGGTCCGGCGCGTCCGGTGCCGCGCCCACTCTGGGACCATTCCGAAGAATGCAAACTACGCCGGGATGGAGGGCCGGCGAAACCGATTTTGCAAGGGATCGTGGATTTTTTGATGACGCGCGCCAGCACTCCGCTGTTCCAGAAAAGGCTTCTGTTACAGGCGTTTAAACCCCGTCTGGCGCGCGGATCGGCAGAGCTTGCCTGCAACTTCATCTGCACAATCGAAGCGGATGAGGGAGTCATAGCTCTTTCCGCACATTCCGGGCGACGGGTTCCGGTCCGGTTCCGGCGTTCTCCGTGTGCCAATCCTTCCTACACAGCATCACGCCGAGGGGCTTTCGTCGCGCCTGGTTGTACCGGAAGAGCTTTTCCATCCGAGCGCGCCGGAAGCGGTGCGGGTCTCAATCTTCTGATCGATCTACCGGCTGCCTGTGCAGCCTTTATTTGCACGCTATCGAAGGCAGTCGGAACCGGATAGCGTGACTGCAAATGCGCGGGGCCGATCCGCGCCGATAATGCGCGATCATTTCGCGCCAACCACGGGCGGAACGCATGAAAATCAGGTCGACTTCGCGGGCAGCGTCCCGCACGCGGCGCGGCACGCTCGTAGCCGTCGGCGTCGGTCTCGGCGTCGGGGCACCCGCGGTTCAGGCCGCCGACGTGATCGTCTCGGTGCCGACGTCCTTCCAGACCCTGAATTTCGGAACCAACGGCACGTTCCTCACCGGCATCCGCGGCGACAACATCGTCGGCAACTACACCATTCCGTCGAGCGGCCAGACCGGCGGTCTCCTGTACAACATGACGAGCCAGACCTGGTCGCCCTTTCCGCAGGCAACCGATAACGGCTCGAACTTCCCCGGCGCCGTGGGCTCCTCGCCCTACGGGCCGAATTTCGGCAACCCGGACGGCATCCTGCGGGTGGTCGGCAGCTACAAGACGGCGGCTTCCAACCCCTACGACCTCAGCTACCTGTACGACGGCGCGGCGGCACCGGGACAGCAACTGACGACGCTGGTCTATCCGACCTCCGGCACGCTCTTCACCATCGCGCACTCGACGTTCGGCAACCAGCTGGTCGGCAACTACGACACCCGCCTCGCGACCGGTAACGCCTTCATCTACAACATCGATACCGGCACCTACACGACCAACAACGTTCCCGGCGCCATCAGCACCACGGCCTATGGCATCTACGGCGACAAGATCGCCGGCGGCTACGGCGAGCTGAACGTCGACGGCGTGCTTCATGCCGCCCACGGCTACATCTACGACCAGACCACCGGCACCTACACGACCTACGACCACCCGGGCGCCGTCGCGACCCACTTCGAGGGGATCACCGGCGCCGGCCGCTCCGGCGAGTACAACCTGGTCGCCAACTGGGTGACCGCCAACGGCGTGGTGCATCCGGCGGTGATGCATGTCGATGCCCTGGGCATCGCGACCTGGTACGAGATCAACATTCCGGGCGCGGTCGTGTCGTCCAATTCCGCCTATGGCGACAACGTCGTCGGCATCTATATCGATTCGACGGGCATCAACGGTTACCTCGCCACGATCCCGGGCATCTACAACCCGATCCGCAATGCCGCCACGCTGACCTCCAGCGCCACCGACACGGCGGTCCTCAGCGGCCGCAAGGGCGACGACATCATCAACACCGGAACCGTCCAGGTGAGCGGCAACGGCGGCATCGGCATCCGCGGCGAAACCTACGGCGTGCTGATCAACAAGGGCACCGTCACGGCGTCGGGCATCGCCGGCGCGGCGGTGGACATGCACGGCCTGTACGGCACCCTCCTGAACTACGGAACGCTGCAGGCGACCCCGGTCGCCGATGCCCTGCGCACCGGCGCCGACGCCGTCGGCTCGGTGATCGTCAACACCGGCGTCATCGACGGCCGGATCGCGGCGACGGCCGGGCCGCGCAAGCGGTTCGAGAACAGCGGCTGGATCGGCGTGACCGGTACGGGCGTTCCGATCACGCACCTCTTCAGCGGCACCTTCGTTCAGACGGCGGCCGGCACCTACGCGGCGCGCGTGACCGACGCGGGCCACGATGCGTTCGAGATCACCGGCACGGCGCGGCTTGCCGGTACGATGGAGGCCAACTTCCAGACCTCGAACATCGCGCCGAGCTACACCGTCCTGAAGGCGACCCAGGGGGTCAGCGGCGCGTTCGACACGCTGGCGGTCAGCGGCCTGCCGGCCCTCTACGGCACGACGCTCGCCTACGCGCCGACCCAGGTGAGCCTGAACGTCGCCGCCAACCTCGCCGGCCAGCCCGGCACCACGCCGAACCAGCAGGCGGTCGGCGCGGTGATCGACAACGTCGTCAACACCACAAGCGGGCCTTATCTAACCAGCCTTCCGGGGGATCTTTCCGCCTTCTACGACCTGACCTCCGGCGAGCTCTCGGGCGCGCTCAACGCGCTGACGGGCGAGGCCCATGCCAGCACCCAGTCGGTGATGATCGGCGACAGCCAGTACAGCCGCCAGTCGCTGCTGTCGCGGCTGCGGCAGGGCGCCTATGCGAACCGGGCGGGTCCGACGAGCGCGCTCGCCTATGGCGGTCCGGCCCTGGCGTACGCCGCCCCGGCCACCCCGTCCGCATCGGCCGCGCCGTTCCCGACCGACACGCCGGTCGCGTCCCCTTCGGCCTTCAACGGCACGGTCTGGGCCCAGGCCTACGGCGGCTGGGCCAGCTATGACGGCGGCTCCACCAACGCCGACGTCGACTCCAGCATCGGCGGCTTCATCGCCGGCGTGGACATGAGCGTCGCCAACTGGATCTTCGGCGCGGCGGGCGGCTACAGCCAGTCGAACTCCGACATCGACTCGCTGGCGAGCTCCGCCGACGTGAACAGCGCCCTCATCGCCCTCTATGCCGGCACCAGCGCCGGCCCGGTGAACCTGCGCTTCGGTGCCAGCTACGCCTTCAACCAGATCGAGACCTCGCGCTCGCTGGCCTTCCGCGGACACTCCGGCCAGGCCGACGCCAGCTACGACGGCGGCACCGCGCAGGTGTTCGCCGAGGCGGGCTACGGCTTCGCCATGCAGCAGGTGGCGCTCGAGCCCTTCGTCGGGCTCTCCTACGTCAACGTGAACACCGACGGCTTCACCGAGACCGGGGCGGCCAACGGCCTGTCTGGCGCGTCGAGCTCGTCCGGCGTCGGCTACTCGTCGGTCGGCCTGCGCGTGGCGACGACGATGGCGCTGTCGGGCGGCATGGCCCTGAAGCCGCACGCCTCGGTGGCCTGGCAGTATGCCTTCGGCGACACCACGCCGGAGACGCAGATGGCGCTCCTGAGCGTCCCCGGCTCGAACTTCACGGTGGCCGGCGTGCCGCTGGCGGAGAACACCGCGCTCATCGAGGTCGGCACCGATCTCGCCATCAACGAGCGCGCGAGCCTCGGCGCCTCCTATGTCGGCCAGTTCGGCGACAGCGTGGCCGTCAACGCGGTGCAGGCGAAGTTCTCCTGGCGCTTCTAAGCGTCCGCTTCGCAGAAACAGACCCTTCCGGTCGGTTGCAGAGCAGCCGACCGGAGGTCACACGAAATGCGGGGAACATCCGGCACGGCAAGCGCGGTGGGACGGCGGAAGCCCGTCGACCATCCGTGCTTCCGTCCAGGCCATTCGGCCTCGCGCTGGTCCCGCAATTCCGCTTGCGGGCCGATCAGGCGGCGCCGTCCTTGCGGGCAGGATCGAAGAACGCCGCAATCCGGGCCGCGGCGGCGTCCGGGTCGGCGGCGATGGCGCGGTAGAGGTCGGCGATGCCGTTGTAGATGGCGGTGCCAGCCTCCGACGTGCCGGTGAAGGCGCCGATCTCCCGCATCTCCGCATCCCACCGGTAGGCCTTGGGCGGCATCTGCGGCACCTGACGGGCGAGCCAGGCGAGGAGCTCCGGCTGGCTGTCGGCGAATTCCGCCTGCAAGGCGTCGGCGACGCCGCCGCGCTCCGCCGCCAGGATCATCGCGGTGCCGATGGCGGTCAGTCCCTTGGTGACGCCGGCATAGGACATCTTCATGGCCGACGCGGTGCCGATGCCGCCGTCCATGGGCGTGATGCGCAGGCCGAACGCCGTGAGCCGCGCGAAGGCCTCCACATCTGCCGGTTCACCGGAGGCGTAGAAGACCGGGCCTTTGCCGCCCGGCTTCGGCGGGCCGCCGATGATCCCGGCATCGACCACGCGCACGCCGGCAGCCGTCACGATCTCCGCGATCTCGCCCATGGTGGCGGGCGACACGGCGTTGCAGTCGACGAACAGGGGTCTGCGCGGGTTGGCGCCGAGCGCCGGCGCGAGCTTGCTGGCGAGCGCGACGGCGTCTCCCGGCGGCAGGATCGACAGCACGAGATCGGCGTCGGTGAGGGCGTCCCAGGCGACGGCGGTCATTCCGGCGGCTTCGGCCCGCCGGGCGGTCGCCTCGGAGCGTCCGTCGAGGCAGGTGGTCACGCGGGCGCCGTTGTCGACGAGCCGGCGCGCGACGCCGCTGCCCATCATGCCGGGCGCGACGATGGCGATGTCGGGGGCGGTCATGGTCACCTCATCGGGTTGGGGGCGCGCGTCCGGCCGTTGCCGGTCGCGGCGGGCACCCGCGGAGCTGTCTACCACATCCGGCCGCGTTCGACCGCCGTCCGACCGGGAACGGCCGCGGGATTTGCGTCAGCCGGCCCGGCGGGCCTCGAGGCGCTCGTGCTCGATGTCGGGCAGCAGCGCCGCGAGGATGCCGATCGCGGGCAGGAACGCGCAGACCTCGTAGACGAACTGGATGCTGGTGCGATCGGCCAGCACGCCCATCAGGGCGGCGCCGATGCCGCCGATACCAAAGGCGAGGCCGAAGAACAGGCCCGACACCATGCCGACCCGGCCCGGCATCAGCTCCTGGGCGTAGACCACCATGGCGGAGAAGGCCGAGGCGATCACCATGCCGATGACGACGCTGAGGCCGATGGTCAGCGGCAGGCCGGCGTAGGGCAGGACCAGCGTGAACGGCAGCACGCCGAAGATGGAGACGCGGATCACCGTCTTGCGGCCGATCCTGTCGCCCACCGGACCGCCGATCAGCGTGCCGACCGCCACCGAGGCGAGGAAGACGAACAGGTAGATCTGGGCCTGTCCCTCGGCGAGCTGGAAGCGCTGCATGAGGAAGAAGACGTAGTAGCTGGTGAAGCTCGCCAGATAGAACCACTTCGACACCAGCAGGCTGATGAGGATGGTCATCGCACGGCGCACCTCGCGCGGCGGCAGATGGCTGCGGTCGACGGGGGTGCCGCGCGGCCGGCGCCGGGCATGGCCGGTGCGGGAATACCAGCGCCCGAGGCCGGTGAGCACGACCATGCCGGCAAGCGCCGCGAGCGCGAACCAGGCGATGCTGCGCTGGCCGTGCGGCAGCACGAAGAAGGCGACCATCAGCGGCCCGAGCGACGTGCCGACGTTGCCGCCGACCTGGAACAGCGACTGGGCGAGCCCGTGGGCGCCGCCGGAGGCGAGGCGGGCCAGCCGCGAGGCTTCCGGATGGAAGATCGACGAGCCGATGCCGAGCAGCACCGCCCCGGCCAGAAGCATCGCGTAGGAATGGGCGTAGGCCAGCATCATCAGTCCGGCGAACGACGACCCCATGCCGAAGGGCAGGGAATAGGGCATCGGCCGGCGGTCGGTGTAGAGCCCGACCAGCGGCTGCAGCATCGACCCGGTCGCCTGGTAGGTGAGCGTCAGCAGGCCGATCTGCCCGAAGCTCAGGTCGAAATTGCCCTTGAAGATGGGGTAGGCGGCCAGAAAGACCGACTGCATCGTGTCGTTGAGCATGTGGCAGAAGCCGGCGGCGGTGAGAACCGCAAACGCCGTCGGCGTGGTCGCGGGCCGATCGATGGTGATTTCGCTCATGAGGGCGTCTTCCCTGTCCCGCCGGCGTTGGCCGCCGCGTGGCGCATTGTTCGTCCGGCCGGGGCGCGATTCCACGCCGCGGAACCGGCGTCCCGGTGACGCCATCATGCGATCTGGACGGCGGCCCGCCACCCGCATAGGGTCAATCTCTTACGAGAGTGGGCCATGATGATCGAAGGCGAGCTGCGCCAGTCCTATCGGGAAGTGCCGCGACCGGTGGTGGCGCTCGGGGTCGACTATCCGGACGGCAACGTGATCGCGGCGCACTACCACAACCGCGACCAGCTCCTCTACGGGTCGACGGGCGCGGTGATGGTGGCGACGCCGGAGGGCGCCTGGATGATGCCGCCCCAGCGCGGCATGTGGATCCCGGCCGGCACCGTCCACGAGGTGCAGATGCTCGGCGACGTGCGCATGCGCAGCCTCTATCTGGAGCCGGGCGCGGTGGCGGGGATGCCGGATCGCTGCCAGGTGGTGGGGATTTCGGCGCTGATGCGCGGGCTTCTCGCCGATGCCGTGACGATCCCCGACATCTATGACGTGGACGGCCGCGACGGGGCGCTGATGGCGCTGATCCTGCACGAGATCCGCCTGCTGCCGCCGCTGCCGCTGTCGTTGCCGCTGCCGTTGGACGGCGCGCTGGCGCGCCGATGCCGGGCGTTCCTGGCCGATCCGACGCCCCACGACACCATCGACGACTGGAGCGACGCGCTCGGCGTCTCGCGTCGCACGTTCACCCGCCAGTTCCGGCGCGAGACGGGGCTGAGCTTCGTCGTCTGGCGCCAGCAGGCGTGCCTGATGGCGGCGCTGCCGAGGCTGGCGGCGGGACAGCCGGTGACCACCGTGGCGCTCGACCTGGGTTACGACAACCCGGCGGCGTTCACCGCGATGTTCCGGCGGATGTTGGGCGCCTCGCCCCGCGCCTATTTCGAGCGTCGCTGATCGGGAAGGGGGAGCCGATGCGATCGTTCGGAGAGACGCCATGAGGATCGCGGTCATCGCCGACATCCACGGCAACCTGCCGGCGCTGGAGGCGGTGCTCGCCGATCTCGCCGGCCGCGGCGCGGCGGATCTGCTCGTCAATCTCGGCGACTGCGCCTCGGGTCCGCTGTGGCCGCGCGAGACGATGGACCGGCTCGCCACCCTCGACGCGGTCACCGTGCGCGGAAATCATGATCGGCAGGTGGCGACGCTGGCGCCGGACCGCATGAACGCCTCCGATCGCTTCACCGTCGAGGCCATCTCGTCCCGGCAGCGATCCTGGCTCGGGGCGCTGCCGCCTCAGGCCACGATCGCCGACGGGATCGTGGCCATGCATGCGTCTCCCGCGTCCGACACCCTCTACCTGCTGGAGCGGATCGAGCATGGTGAGCTGGTGCGCGACCGGCATGACGCGATCGCGGCGCGCCTGGGCGCGGCTGGCGCGGCCCGCATCGTGCTGACCGGGCACAGCCATCGGCCGGACCTGGTGGCGATCGAGGGCGGGGCGACCATCGTCAATCCGGGGTCGGTCGGCTGCCCGGCCTATGACGATGACGACCCGCCGCATGTCTCCGAAAGCGGATCGCCCCACGCGCGCTACGTGATCGTCACGCCGGATGCGGGTGGTGGTCTTCCATCGGTGCTTTTTTTGGCCGTCGCCTACGACCACGAAGAGGCGGCACGACGCGCCGGGGCGTCCGGGCGACCCGAGTGGGCGGTTGCGCTCAGGACAGGGTTTGCCGTTCGGCCGCAGCCCGAAGCGGGCAGGTCGTGACCCGTTTCCCGGCCGAGCCCTGATCCGCGTTCCGGGAGACGGCATGAGGGGCTGGCATCGACGGGGCTTCTGTCGAACTCAGGGGGAGACGTGTTGCCCGTTGCCGTCGCCGCCGGGACGCGCGGCCGTCATCGGACAACGCACGAAGCCGGTGCCGGACCGGGAGAGGAGAGATCCGATCGGCGCCGGGAGCTCCGCCTCGCAGAAGACGGTGGTGACCTGGTCGATGCGGCCGCCGTGCACGTGGGCGGCGCGGCCGAACTTGGAGGCGTCGAGCACCAGGAAGGAGCGGCGGCAGTTCTCCAGCATGGTCTGACGGGCCCGCACCTCGTCCTGGGTGAAGTCCAGCAGCGAGCCGTCCTCGTCGACGCCGCCGACGCCGAACACCGCCACATCGACCTTGTAGGCGGCGAAGAACGCCTCCGAGCCGCCGCACACGTCGAGGTCGTTGGTGCGGACGGTGCCCCCGGCGATCGCCACCTCGAAGCTGGTGTTGCGGGCGATGGTGAGCGCGATCGGCAGGTTGTTGGTGACGATCTTCATGCGCTGGCGGGTCAGAAGCGCCTCGGCCACCAGCTGGGGCGTCGTTCCGATCCCGAACGAGATCGAGCTGCCGTCGGGAATGTGGCGGGCGACCTCACGGGCGATGGCAAGCTTGGCGTGCCTGTTCTGCACCTGGCGGTCGTGGAAGGTGGCGTTGCCCCTCAGTGCCGCTGGCACGACGCCGCCGTGGCGCCGGCGCGCCGCCCCCTGTTCGCACAGGCCGTTGATGTCGCGACGGATCGTCTGGGTGGTGACGTCGAACCGGGCGGCCAGTTCCTCGACGCTGACGAAGTCGCGTTCCTTCAGCATTTCGGTGATCGCTGACTGCCGGGCTTCGGCGTTGCCGGTGATGCTCATACGAAAATAGCCCCTCCGTTCGCAAAAACGGCAATAGCCCCGGGATATGACACCTGAGCGACACGCCCTCCATGGCCATACGCGCCATGGGCGGGTATCGTCTGCGCGTGCTCAGCATTTCGCAAAATGAAAATGCAAGGCCGGGGAGGGCGACATGAATGTTCATATGAACGTCATGCAGACGACACGAGACCGTTACTGAACGCCTCTACTCAGCCGGCTATTGGAGAGGAGGCGTCGATGACGCGTGAGCGTGAAGAGCGGAACTCGTTGCGGGCCTGGACGGGTGCGAATGCGCCGCGGTCCGCCCATGCCGCTGTTCGATGCGCGGACGCCCTCGGTCTTGTGGACGGGCGGGCATGACCGCAGCCGCTCCGTTCATCCGCCTAACCGGGCTGACCCGCGCCTTCACGGCCAAGTCGGGCGTGCACGATCTCTCCGTCGATATCGCCAGGGGCGCCTTCGTCGTGCTGCTCGGCCCGTCGGGTTGCGGCAAGTCGACGACGCTGCGGCTCATCGCCGGGCTCGAGGCCCCCGATGCGGGCCGCGTCGAGATCGACGGGCGCGACGTGACCGACCTGCCGCCATCCGAGCGTGGCCTGTCGATGGTGTTCCAGTCCTATGCGCTGTTTCCCCATCTGACGGTGGCCGAGAACATCGTCTTCGGACTGAAGGTGCGCGGCGTCTCGCGAACCGAGCGCGCCGCGCAGCTTGCCGAAGCGCTGCGTCTGGTCGGACTGGAAGGCCTGGAGGATCGCAAGCCGTCGCGCCTGTCGGGCGGCCAGCGCCAGCGAGTGGCGCTCGCCCGCGCCGTGGTCGCCGGCCATCCGCTGTGCCTGATGGACGAGCCGCTCTCCAACCTCGACGCCAAGCTTCGCCATTCGGTGCGCCAGGAAATCCGCGATCTGCAGCAGCGGCTCGGGATCACCGTCGTCTACGTCACCCACGACCAGACCGAGGCCATGAGCATGGCCGACGTGGTGATCCTGATGCGCGACGGGAAGATCGAGCAGATGGCGAGCCCGGCGGAGATCTATGCGCGCCCGGCGACCGCGTTCACGGCGAGCTTCGTGGGCTCCCCGCCCATGTCGATCCTGCCAATCGCGATCCTGCCCGAGGCCGAACGCCCCGCCGCCCACCGGTCCGGCGACGCGATGTTCGGGGTGCGCGGCGAGGACATCGCGTTCGTGGCGCCCGGAGAAGGCCGTCTCGATGCCGAAGTGGTGTCCCACGAGTTCCTGGGCGCGGAGACGTTCGTGACCGTGCGCACCGGCGCCGGCGACACGCTCACCGCCCGCATTCCCCGACGCTGCGAGCTGGCAGCCGGCGCCGCCGTCGGGCTTACCTGGCCCGCCGAGGCCATGCACTGTTTCGACCGCGCGACCGGCCGACGGCTCGCCGACGCGCGTCCCCCCAGATCGCCCGGCATCGACGCACCGACCGCCGGTCGAGATCGCCTGCCATCCCAGCAAGGAGAGCCTTCCCGATGAACAAGCTCCTGACCAGTCTCATGGTCGCCACTGCGCTCACCGCCACCGCCCTTCCGGCGTCGGCCGAGCAGACCAAGCTGACCATGTACTATCCGATCGCCGTGGGCGGTGCGCTCACCAAGGTCGTCGACGGCATGATCGAAGGGTTCGAGAAGGAGAACCCGGACATCGACGTCGAGGCGATCTACGCCGGCAACTACGACGACACCCGCATCCGCGCCCTGTCGGCGATCAAGAGCGGCGACGCCCCGCAGCTCTCGGTGCTGTTCTCCATCGATGCCTACGACCTGATCGAGCAGGACCTGATCGTCCCGTTCGACGACGTGGTGAAGGGCGAAGAGGGCCAGAAGTGGCTCAACAGCTTCTATCCGGCGCTGATGAAGAACGGCCAGATCGACGGCAAAACCTGGGGCATCCCGTTCCAGCGCTCGACCATCGTGATGTACTACAACAAGGACATGTTCAAGGAGGCCGGCCTCGATCCGAACGCGCCGCCGAAGACCTGGGACGAACTGGTGACCGACGCCAAGGCGCTCACCAAGGACGGCCGCTGGGGCATCATGGTGCCGTCGACCGGCTACCCCTACTGGATGTTCCAGTGCTTCGCGATCCAGAACGGCAAGGAGCTCATGAACTCCGAGGGCACCGAGACCTACTTCACCGATCCGAAGGTGGTCGAGGCGCTTGAGTTCTGGCGCGGGCTCGCCACCGACGCCAAGGTGATGCCGGAAGGCACCGTCGAGTGGGGCACGCTGCGCCAGGCCTTCCTGCAGGGCCAGACGGCGATGATGTGGCACTCCACCGGCAACCTGAGCGCCGTGAAGAACGAAGCGACCTTCGACTTCGGCGTCGCCATGCTGCCGGCCAACGTGCAGCCGGGATCGCCGACCGGCGGCGGCAACTTCTACCTCTTCAAGGGCTCCGACGAGGCCGAGCAGCAGGCTGCCCTGAAGCTGGTGCAGTACATGACCGCGCCTGACCGCGCCGCCGAATGGTCGATCGCCACCGGCTACGTGGGCGTCAGCCCGGCCTCCTACGAGACCGAAGCGCTGAAGACCTACACCAAGGACTTCCCGGCGGCGCTGGTCGCCCGCGACCAGCTCGAAGTCGCGATCCCGGAGTTCTCGACCTACGAGACCGCCCGGGTCCGCGAAGCGCTGAACAACGCCATCCAGGCGACCCTCACCGGCTCCAAGAGCGCCGAAGAGGCCCTGGGCGAGGCGCAGGCGACCTCGGAACGGCTGCTGAAGCCCTTCCAGTAAGCCTCGACAGGCACCCGACACAACCGGCCGGAGGCGGTACGCGCCCCCGGCCGGCCTTTTCGTTTCAACAGCGCGGCGGATTGCGACCATGGCGAGCGACGAACGACGGCGGATATCGCTCTACGCGCTGATGCTGCTGTCGCCGGCGCTCATCCTCCTGACGATGTTCGCGTTCGCGCCGACGGTGATGACGCTCTGGTCGAGCCTGTTCTCGCGCGGCACCACGCGGCGCCCCTCCGTCTTCGTCGACGTCCAGAACTATGCCGATCTCGCCGCCGACCCGGTGTTCTGGCAGGTGGTCGGCAACAATCTCCTCTACGCGGGCGTCACCGTCCCGGTGTCGATCGCCATCGCGCTCGGCATGGCGCTGTGGGCGGACGCGAAGATGCCGGCCCGCGGCTTCGTGCGCGTCGCATATTTCACGCCGACCATGCTTCCGATGATCGCCGCGGCGAACCTTTGGCTGTTCTTCTACACGCCTGGCTTCGGACTTCTGGACCGGATCGGTGGGCTGTTTGGCTTTGGCTCTGTCAACTGGCTCGGCCAACCCGAGACCGCGCTGTGGGCGATCATGGCGGTGACGATCTGGAAGGAGGCCGGCTTCTTCATGATCTTCTATCTCGCCGCCCTGCAGACCATCCCGCCGGAGCTGAAGGAGGCGGCGCGCATCGAGGGCGCCAGCCGGTGGACCTACACCCGCCGGATCGTGCTGCCGCTTCTGATGCCGACGACGCTCTTCGTGCTCGTCAACGCGCTGATCAACTCGGTGCGGCTCATCGATCACCTGTTCATCCTCACCAAGGGCGGGCCGGACAACGCCTCCAAGCTCATCCTCTACTGGATCTGGGAGATGGCGTTCTCGTATTTCGACGCGCCCCACGCGGCCGCGATGACCGTCCTCGTGCTGGTGGTGCTGGGCATCGTCGCGTCCATCCAGTTCGGCGTGATCGACCGGAGGGCGCACTACCGATGATGACTCTGCCCCCCATGCGCGAAACCGGCGCCGCCCACGCAGGCGGCGCCGATCGTTGTCCTCGCGCGAATGGCTCAGTCGGAACCGAACGCCACGAAGGAGAACCCGCCATCGGTCGGGTTGCCGTGCACGTCCGTGACCAGCACCTCGCAGGTGTTTGCGGCCATGATGTTGAGGCCGATCGTGTGGCCGGGCCCCCACGGCGTCGCCTGGGCGCCGGAAGACGCCGAGAAGCCGGGCGCGTAGTTCACGAGGTACATGCCTTTTCCCTTGTGGTCGCAGGAGGCGATGTTCTGCGGGCCGTTCAGGGATCCGTTCTCGCTAACCGTTGCGGAGGCAATTGCCTGTCCCATGGTGATCTCCTTTCAATCCAACCGATTGCCAGAGGAAATTTCGAACGCCAAAGACGCAACTCATACGAGATTAACATTAGTAATAATCAACCAATAATTGCAAACACAATGACGTGCAACGGCTCGCGGTCGTGGGGACGGGAGGGCGAAGGCCGATGAGCGCTTCCGCAGATGCAGCGTTGCTCACCGATCGGAAGCGGACGCGGGCACGGCCCCGCATCAGCCTCGATGCCGTCGGCGCCATCGTCCTGGCGGTGGTCTGGATCTCGCCGCTGCTGTTCGCCGCCTGGGCGGCTTTTCATTCCGCCACGGCGGCCGTATCGCTCGATCCCACGGCGCCGTGGACGCTGCAGAATTTTCGCACCGTGTGGGCGAGCGCACCGTGGCTCGGCTACTTCCTCAACACGGTGCAGCTCGTGAGCCTGGTGCTGGCCGGGCAGTTCCTGCTGTGCACGCTGGCCGGCTTCGCGTTTGCCCGGTTCGAGTTCCCGGGCCGCGACATCCTGTTCGTGCTCGTGCTGCTGCAGCTGTTCATCCTGCCCGAGGTGCTGATCGTCGAGAACTACGCCATCGTCTCCAGCCTGGGACTGTTCGACACCACGCTCGGCATGGGCCTGCCCTACATGGCGAGCGCCTTCGGCATCTTCCTGCTGCGCCAGGCGTTCAAGTCGGTCCCGCGCGAGCTCGAGGATGCGGCGCGCGTGGAAGGATGCTCGTGGATGGGCGTGCTGTGGCGGGTCTACGTGCCGGTCGCCCGGCCGACCTATCTGGCCTACGGGCTGGTGTCGGTGGCGACCCACTGGAACAACTTCCTGTGGCCGCTGATCATCACCAACTCGGCCGAGGTCCGGCCGCTCACGGTGGGGCTGTCGCTGTTCGGGGCGCCGGAAAGCGGCGTCGACATCTCCGTCATCAGCGCCGCGACCCTGATGGTGATCGCGCCGCTGCTGGTGGCCTTCCTGATCTTCCAGCGCCAGTTCCTGCAGGCGTTCCTCACCGCCGGCATCAAGTGACGCGGCTGTCCGCCGAGGCCGGCAGCGTCTACCGCTTGCAGAACCGGTAGAGCGTGCAGGGCTGGCGCAGCTCGAAGCCGCCGTCGACGGACGTCGAGACCCGGGCGAAGCGATCGGCCACCGCCGCCACCACCTCGGGCTGCCGGGCGCGCTCGGCACGGGCGGCGTCAACCTCCACCGCGTCGCGGATCATTGCGTCGTGGGAGGCGTGGATGCGGGCGATCTCGTAGGACACGGTTTCCTCCAGCACGAACGGGGCCGGCGGCGCGGCCAGCAGCGCCTGGGACCGGGTCCGGACCTCCGTCTCGTCCTCGATGGGGGCGAGGACCTCGCTCATCGGTCCGGTCGGCAGCGGTTCGATGGCGATCAGCGTTCCGTCCGGGGCGAGGACGCGGGCTGCCTCGGCGAGGACGGCCGTCTGCAGGCCGGCCGGCACGTGGTGGAAGCTGAACACGAAGCACGCGCAGTCGAACGATCCGTCGGCGAACGGCAGCGTCCGTCCGTCGCCGAGCGCCAGGCGTTTGCGATCGATGCCGGCGGCGGCGGCGCGATTGAGGGTCTCCTGGGTGACCTCCATGCCGGTCGCGTCGGCGCCGCCCGCGAGCAGCTGCTTCAGGAACGCGCCGGATCCGCAGCCGATGTCGAGGATCTTGCGGCCGGCCACCGGAACCAGGCTGGCGAGCCTGGCGAAATGGGTTTCGGCCGGTGACGGCGGGGTGGCGGCTGCGTCCATCTGGTCTCTCCCGGGTGTGACCGAAGTTCCTGTCGGTGGCCCGTTTCTGAACGATGGCGTGGAGGTCGGCAATGCCCGCGTGGTTACCGGGATGACGAACCGGCACGGGTGCGTCATGCTTCGGCCCAGGCGGCCAGGCCGCCGGTACCCCGACGCAGAAGCAGGGCGGCACAATGGATTTTACCTACAGCGAGGAACAGGCGGCGATCCGCGACATGGCGGCGGGTTTCGCCGCCGACGAACTGGCGCCGCACGCGGTCGGCTGGGACCGCGACAAGATCTTCCCCGTCGAGACCCTGCGCAAGGCCGCGGCCCTCGGCATGGGAGGGATCTACGTGGGCGAGGACGTCGGCGGGTCCGGCCTGTCGCGCCTGGAGGCCGCGCTGATCTTCGAGGCGCTGTCGACGGGATGTCCGTCGGTGGCCGCCTACCTGTCGATCCACAACATGTCGGCCTGGATGATCGACCGTTTCGGCTCGGACGCCCAGCGTCACGCCTTCCTGCCCGATCTCTGCACAATGACGACGATGGCGAGCTACTGCCTGACGGAGCCCGGCTCCGGCTCGGATGCGGCGGCGTTGAAGACGCGCGCGGTCCGCGATGGCGATGCCTACGTGCTCGAGGGCCAGAAGCAGTTCATCTCGGGGGCGGGAGCGAGCGACGTCTACGTGGTCATGGTGCGCACTGGCGCCGACGGGCCGAAGGGGATCTCCACCCTGGTCGTTCCGCGCGACACGCCCGGCATGAGCTTCGGCGCCAACGAGGCGAAGATGGGCTGGAACGCCCAGCCGACGCGCGCGGTGATCTTCGAGGGAGCGCGGGTGCCGGTCGAAAACCGGCTCGGCGAGGAGGGCGACGGCTTCAAGATCGCCATGGCCGGCCTCGACGGAGGACGCCTCAACATCGCCGCCTGCTCGCTGGGCGGGGCCCAGGCGGCGCTCGACAGGACGGTCGGCTACATGGCCGAGCGCTCGGCCTTCGGCAAGGAACTCCGGGATTTCCAGGCGTTGCAGTTCAAGGTGGCCGACATGGCGACCGAGCTGGAGGCGGCGCGGACCTTCCTGTGGCGCGCGGCGGCGGCGCTCGATGCGAAGGCGCCGGACGCGACAAGGCTGTGCGCCATGGCCAAGCGCTTCGTCACCGACGTCGGCTTCGAGGTGGCGAACCAGGCGCTGCAGCTCCACGGCGGCTACGGCTACCTGTCGGAATACGGGCTGGAGAAGATCGTCCGCGACCTGCGGGTCCACCAGATCCTGGAAGGCACCAACGAGATCATGCGGATGATCGTCGCGCGCGACATCCTCGGCGTGCGCTGACGCGCCTGGCGCGTGCGCGGGGACGCCGCCTCAGAGCGTGAGGTCGGCGATTGCCGTCATCTCGATCCGCATGCCCGGCGCGACCAGCCCGGCAACGACGAGGCTGGCGCGATTGGGGTAGGGCGGCGCGAAGAAGCGCGCGTAGACCCGGTCGACGGGCGCCATGTCGGCCACATCGAGCAGGAAGATCTGCACCTGGACCACCTGGTCGAGCCGGCCGCCGACCTCCGCGAGCGTCTTCTCAAGATTGGCGATGGTGAGCTCCGCCTGCTCCTCGATCGAGCCCTGGAGAATGGTGCCGTCGTCCTGCACCGGGCCATGGGTCGCGTAGAGCATGTCGCGGGCGCGGATCGCCCAGGAGAACGGCTGGCCGGGGGTCGGCAGGCCGCCGGTCACGTGGTGCTTCATCGCGTTTCCTCCCTCATCCGGGCGAGATCCCGGTACCAGCCGTGCGCCGGATCGATGAGCGCCAGGTGGGTGCCGAAGTGGTCGGTGTCTTCGAGGCGGGTCCGGTGCGGGAGTCCGAGGGCCGTCAGGCGTTCCGCGGCCTCGGCGTTCGACCGTCGCACCCGCTCGCTGTCGCGCAGGCCCCAGGTGAGGAGCAGCGGCATGGCGAGCCGGTCGAGCCACAGGAGCGGGCTTGCCTCCGCATCCTGGTCCGGCGAGGCGAGCACCATCTCGTAGACCCGAGCCTCGAGACTGTCCGGAGCAGGGGCCTCGGACCTCAGGTCGAGGATGCCGCTGATCGGCAGGCAGCCATGAAACGCGCTGTCGGGCAGGTCGTGGGGCGCCCGGAGGTCGGGACGAAGCGCGATCTGGGTGGCGACGTGGCCGCCGGCCGAGTGCCCGGCGAGGAACAGCCGGTCCGGGTCGCCGCCGAACGCCGCAATCCGCCGCCGGATGGCGGCGAGCGCCGTCATGGCGTCGTGGATGAACTGCGGATAGCGGACGCCCGGCGCCAGCCGGTGGGTCGGTGCGACCAGGATGGCGCCCTGCGCGGTGATCCCGGGGGCCATCAGCCCGTTGAACTCCCGGTAGCCGTTGGTCCAGCCGCCCCCGTGGAAGACCACGATCACGTCGCGGCCGCTGCCCGGTTCGGCGGGCGTGAACACGTCGAAGAGCTGCCAGGAGGCCGGGCCGAAGCGCTGGTTGCGGTGGGCGACCACCCCCGGCCAGTCGCCGGCGGACGCGGCGAGGGCCTGGGCGGCGTAGAGCTTTGCCGCATGGAACGGCAGCTCCGGCTGCGGCTCCAGCGTGAAGAAGGGATGGGTCATGACGGGTACTGGATGCTGTGACGGCGGGGCGACCTGTCACCATCGACAAGGCGCCACCGACCGGCGATGAACCCCGCGTCCGGCGACGCGGGGCAGGCGATGGTGCAGCGGCTGCGCCCGCCGGTGCCGGTCGCGAAGGCGGCTTTGGTGTCCGTCATCGCACGCTCAGGAATAGCCGAAGAGGCGGGGGAGGAAGAGCGTGATGCCGGGGAAGATCACCAGCAGCGCCAGCAGGACGATGAGCGCGAGGAAGAAGGGCACGATGGCGCGGAAGATGCGCTGGAGGGGCACGCCGGTGAGGGAGGCAAGCACGAACAGCACGAGCCCGTAGGGAGGCGTGATCAGCCCGATCATGAAGTTGATGATCAGCACGACCCCGAAATAGGTGAGGTCGATCCCCAGGGCCTTTGCCGTCGGCAGCAGGAGGGGAACGATCACCAGCAGGATGACGGAGCCGTCGAGGAAACAGCCGACGATCAGCAGCAGCGCATTCACCGCCAGCATGAACTGGAGATGCCCAAGCTGCATGTGGTTGATCAGGCTCGCGAGGGCCTCGGCGAGCCCCTCGTTGGCAATCGCGTAGTTGACCACGAAGGCGCTGGCGATGAGCAGCATGGTCGACGCCGTCTGGCGGACCGAGTCCCGAAACGAGGTGCCGACCTGTCCGAGCGAGAGGCTGCGTAGCAACAGGCTGCCCATGATGATCGCCCAGAGCGCCGCGACGGCCGCGGCCTCGGTGGGCGAGAACCAGCCCGACCAGATGCCGCCGAGCAAGAGCACGGGCAGGGTCATGGGCAGCCCGGCGCGTCCAAGCCGGGGAAGCGCCTCGGCCAGCGGAACCGCCTTGCCCGGGGGCAGGTCGTGGCGGCTGGCGACGGCCCAGACCGTCAGCATGACGGTGATGCCCATCAGCAGGCCGGGCACGATGCCGGCGAGGAAGAGGGCGCCGACCGAGGCTCCCGACAGCATCGCGTAGATCACCAGCGGGATGGACGGCGGGATGACCGAGGCGGTGACCGACGCGGCCGCCGCCACGGCCACGGCGAGCTCGCCGGGGAAGCGGCCGATCTGGCGCATCATACGGATCGACACGATGCCGGGGCCGGCGGCGTCGGTGACGGCGGAGCCGCTCATCGACGAGAAGATGAGGCTGACGAGGACGGTGACGTGGCCGGTGCCGCCCCTGAGCCGCCCCATCAGCGTGTCGGCCGCGTCCCACAGCCGTTCGGAGATGCCTGATGCGTTCATGACGTTGGCGGCGAGGATGAACATCGGGATCGCCACCAGCACGTAGAGGCCGGTCATCTGCCCCATCACCTGGCCGGCGAGCAGGCCCACGTCCTGGCCGGTGGCGAGGAAGTAGGCGGCGCCGGCGGCAAACATCGCCAGCGCCAGCGGTAGCCGCAGGACGGCGCCGGCGACGAAGACGGCGAGCAGGACGTAGAGGCCGGGCGTCATAGGCTTTCCTCGGACCGGCCGTCGAGCTCGGCAAGGGCGCGCCGCCAGTCGCCGAACAGCAGGCGCGCGATCAGCACCAGAAGCCGCAGCGATATGGCGATCAGGAAGACGACGAAGATCGAATAGACCCGGTCGAGCGGGATCGTCAGCATGTCGGTGGTGGAGATGTGCATGAACAGCACGTAGTCGACGATGCCGTAGATCGAGGCGCCGATCACGCCGACGAAGCCGATCGCGCCCAGCAGCACCATGAGGCGCCGGCCGGCGGGCGGGACCAGTCGGTAGACGACGTCGAAGGAAATGAACTCTGACCAGTCGAGCACGAAGGCGCCGGCCCAGAACACAAGCCAGGTGGTCAGCAGCGTGACCGCCTCGTCGACCCAGCGGACGGGCTGGTCGGCCAGATAGCGCATGCCCACGCCATAGATGAACAGCGCGAACGTCGCGATCATTGCTGCGGTGGCAAGCAGGCTGGCGGCCTGCCTGAGCCGGCTGGCGACGCGTGGCAGGGGGGAAAGGATCATGGGCTGGGCCTTCCGGCGGCCGGGATGCGGGACATGTCGGGGCCGGCCGGTTCCGATCCCGCGGATCCGAACCGGCCGGGCGTCACGCACGTCCCGCCATCGGGGGATGACGAGCCGCTAGTTCGCGGCTTCGATCTTGTCGGCGAGGCCGGGCTTCCACTTCTCGGTGATGCCCTTGCTGTTGTATTCGGCCCAGACGGCCTTGCGGAACAGCTCGGTGTCGACCGGGGTGATGGTCATGCCCGCGGCCTTGAAGGCATCGACGGCGTCCTTCTCGGAAGCCAGCGTCTCGGCGATCTCGGTATCGGCGGCCTCGCGCGTCAGCGTGCGCAGCGTCTTCTGCTGCTCTGGCGTCAGCCCGTCGTAGGCCTTCTTGGAAATCGCGAAGAAGACCGGCTGGACGAGGTGGTCGGTCTGCACGAGTTGCTTGGTCACCTCGTCGAACTTCCAGTCGCGGGTCAGGTTGGTCGGATTGTCCTGGCCGTCGATCGCGCCGGTCTTCAGCGCCAGGTAGACCTCGGTGATCGGCATCGACACCGGATTGGCGCCGAGCGCGTCGGCGAGCAGCTGGAAGGCGGGTCCGGGCGGCATCCGCAGCTTCACGCCGGCCAGGTCCTCGGGCTTGGCGACCTCGTGGACGCTGGCGAGGTTGAGGGTGCGGGTGCCGAGATAGCCGGTGTCGAGAATGATGACGCTCGTCTTGTCCTCGACGTCCTTGGCGAATTCCGCGCCGATGTCGCCGCGGAAGACCTCGATCATCTGGGCCGCGTCCTTGAACAGGTAAGCGGCGCCAAACACACCGTACTCGGGCAGCTGCTGCTCGATCTCGAAGGTGATCGGCGAGGACATCTCGAGGTTGCCGCGCTGCAGGGCGGGGAACTCGGTGCCCTGCTTGAACAGCGAGCCGGAGTGGTGAACCGTGAACTTCACGTCGTCCGGATAGGTCTCGTTCATCCCATCGGCGATGTGCTGGAAGGCGCGGGTCAGCGGGGAGTCGCCCGGCCCGGCGGTGGAGATGCGGACTTCGCTGGCGGCTTGGCCGGGCAGTACGGCGCCGAGGCTGCAGGCCAGGGCGAGTGCTGGAAGGAGGAGGCGGCGGGTCATCAGATGTTTCTCCGTGTCGGGTGGGCCTGCTGGGTCCGGAGGCCAGGCGGCGCCTGCGACATCCGGGCTGGGCCACGCCGTCGCGGGTCGGTTATCGTTTACATAGAATGAGTGTTGTTTTATAAAATCTGCAAGTCAATATGAAATGGGCCGATGACGACCGAACCCCTCACAGCCTACGAACTCCTGCGTCGCGAGATCCTGAGCAGCGCGCTCGCGCCCGGCGAGCGGCTGCGCGTCTCGGAGCTGAGCGCGCGCTATGACCTGGGCCTGACGCCGGTGCGCGAAGCGCTCATGCGGCTCGCCTCGGAGGGGCTCGTGCAGAACGAGGCCAACCGGGGGGCGCGGGTGAGCGCCACCACGGTGGAGGAACTGCACGACCTGATGCGGACCCGCCGCGAAATCGAGCGCTGCTGCCTGGAACGCGCGATCGCGCGCGGCGATGCGGAGTGGGAGGCGGAGATCCTGCGGAGCTTCCACCTCTTGAGCCGGGCGGCACTGCCGGCCGACCGGGAGGACCATGCGGCGGCCACCAAATGGGAGGTGCTTCACCGCAAGTTCCACCTGGCGTTGGTGTCGGCCTGCGATTCGCCCTGGCTGCTCAAGTTCTGGCAGACGCTGACCGACCATTCGGAGCGCTATCGGAACCTGAGGGTGCTCACCTACCGCCAGATCGGCTTCGACGCGCGCAGCATGAACGGCGAGCACGAGGCCATCGCGCAGGCCGTTCTTGCCCGCGATACCGAGCAGGCGGTCGCGCTGATGAACGCGCACCTGACCCATACGGAGCTGGCGGTGGAGAAATTGCTTTCGGCGCAGGACGCTCAGTCGGAAGCAGTGAGCTGACGCCCAGCCCGGTCACATGATGCCCGTTGCGCCCTTCGGACCGTGCGCGTGAACGCGTCGTGTGCGCGCGATCACTGGGCGGTGCGGGTGCGCAGCAGCATGGCGGCGAGCTCGGTGCGGTTGCGGGCACCGGCGCGGCGGCACAGGTTGGTGACGTGTTCCTTCACCGTCTGGTCGGAGATGCCCATTTCCCGGGCGATCGTCTTGTTGGTCTGTCCCATGCACAGGAGCCGCGCCACCTGCGCCGAGCGCGGCGGCAGATCCATGGAGAGACAGGTGTCGCGGCACACGGCCGGCAGCGCGCCGGACGCGTAGGTCCGCGGCGCGGACCGATCGTCGGTGACGACCGGATGGTCGTCGAGGTCGCCGCTGCGCGCCAGCGCGGTCAGCGCGATCGACGAGGCCCGGCACAGGAGCGCCATCTGCTGCTTCATGCGGTCGGAGTAGGGGGCGTCCCGGTCGCCGTTCGCCGTGTAGAAGACGCCGACGATGGCGTCCTCGCAGCGCAGCGGCCCGCACATGTTGTGGCCGAACCCCCACGAATGCAGAAGCTCGTACGACTCGCTTCTCGACCAGGACAGCGGCCCGAAGAACGAGGCGCCGTCCACGACCTGCCCGGTGCTGCGAATGCAGTCGATGATGGGATCCGACTTCGCCATGCCGCGGCTGTAGTCGTCCAGGAAGCCCCTTGGCGTGTGGTAGCTGTAGAGAAGCCGTGGCTCGTCGGCGACCAGATAAAGCCCGACCGTGGGGGAGCCGCTCAAACGCACGATCGCGCGCCGGCACGCTTCGCCCAGCCCCTCCAGGGAGCGGCTTTCGGCGATCGTCATGAGGCTGTCCGCGAGCAGGCCCGCAGTCGCCGTGTCACGATAGTCTCGAACCCCCGGCATCATCCCCTCCCGAGTAGCAGTCCGAACAGGCCTCCCCTCGCTCCCCAGCGCGCGAAAGTCTGAGTTGAGCGTCCCCCGGAAGGTTTCTTGGATCAGGCGGCGACACCTGATCGACAATCGATGCGCCGGAAGAACTTCATCCTGCGGCCGACATGAAAGTCTGGCCAAGCGATCTTTGCGGTCAAGCCCGAATTGTTCGCAGACCTAGCTCATGGAATGAACTGGGCGCAGTTCCCATCAGATTAGTCGGCTTTCCGCAAGCGCCGCAGCCCCCCATGCGGGGGGATTGCCGATCCGGGCGCGGCCGCCCGAGCATTCCCGGCACTGGAGACCTGGAAAGCGCCGCCGCCTTACTTGGCCGAAGCGCTGGACAGGCGGGCAAAAAACAGCGCGCCGCGCCGGATTGCACCGTTTTCCGCCTTCCGAGCCGCGCGCGGCCACGCCGACCGCGCGGTCGGCGCACGATCCGATTGTTCTGGAGGACCCCACGCGATGAGTTTGTCCCTGGCCACCGCCATTCCGCACGCAGCGCCCGATGCGGCCGAGCTGCACGCGCGCCTCGACGCCCTGCTGCCGCTGATCGAGGCCAAGGCCGACGAGGCGGAAAAGCTCGGCCACATGACCGACGAGGTGGTCGCGGCGCTGCGCGAGGCCGGCATCTACACGATGCTGTTCCCGAAGGAGGTTGGCGGTTCCGAACTCTCGCACTTCGAGGCCATGAAGATCGTGGAGCGGCTCTCCTATGCCCATGCTTCGGCGGGGTGGTGCTCCATCGTCAACAACATGGAGGGCACCACCATGGCCCTCTACATCGAGGACGCGGGCATCGCCGAGGTCTTCAAGGACGGCGTCGACATCACCATCGCGGGCAACGGCGTGCCGCGCGGGTTCGCCCGCCCGGTGGACGGCGGCTACATGATCAAGGGCAAGTGGGCCTACGCCAGCGCGGTCCAGCACGCCGAATGGATCCATACCGGCTGCTTCATCACCGACGATGAAGGCCAGATGGTCATGCAGCCCAACGGCCAGCCGAAGATCGTCATCTGCCATCATCCGCGCTCGACGATCGAGCTGCTCGGCAACTGGGACGTGCTCGGGCTCCGGGCGACCGGCAGCTACGACTACAAGCCGGCCGACGCCGAAGAGATCTTCGTGCCGACGCACATGACCTACGACTTCGACATCGGTGCGCCCCGCCGCGGCGGTTCGCAGGGGGTGCTCGGGCTCGCCGGCTACAGCGCCTGGGCGCACACGAGCTGGGCGATCGGAGTGGGCCGGCGCGTTCTCGACGAGCTGGTGAAGGTGATCGTCCAGCGCTCCGATCCGTTCGGCAAGTCGGCCGAGAGCGCCAGCTTCAAGTTCCAGTTCGCCCAGGCCGAGGCCCGCTTCCGGGCGGCGCGCGCGCTGACCTACGAGACGTGGCGCGGCATTTCGGAGACCTGCGCGGGAGGCGACGCGCCCTCCCAGGAACAGATGACCATGGCGAAGCTGACGCTGCGCCACGTCCACGACGTGATCTCCGAGGTCGGCACCTTCGCCCATCGCGCGGCGCGCGGCGCGTCGCTGCACAACACGCCGATGCAGCGCTTCTACCGCGACATCCACGCCGGCACGCAGCACATCCTGCTGGCCGACCAGATCGTCGAGGAATGCGGTCGGGCGCTGATGGGCATCCCCGATCCGGACGCCCAGTGGACCGTCTTCGGCGTCGCCGGGTGATCCCGATGGGCGGGCGCGAGCAGTCGGTCGGCGGTGCGGGTCGGGTGGTCGCGTTCTGCGGCACGAGCTGGCGGCCGGCCAAGGCGCGGCTGCTGGTCGAGGCGGTGGCACAGGAGCTCTTAAGTCGCCACGCGGTGGAAACGGCGACGCTCGATCTGGTCGACGTGGGACCGGGCATCGCCACCTTCACCCGCGCGGGTCTCAGCGCGGACGCGCTTCGGGTGATCGAGGCGATCGAATGCGCCGATGCGCTGATCATCGGCAGCCCGGTCTTCCAGGGCTCCTATCCGGGCCTGTTCAAGCACGTGTTCGACCTGATCGCCCCGGGGGCGCTCAAGACCCGCCCGGTACTGCTCACCGCGCGCGGCGGCGGGCTCCGCCACTCGCTGATGGTCGAGCACCAGCTCCGCCCGCTGTTCGGCTTCTTCGAGGGCTCCACGGTCTCGACCGCCGTCTACGCCGGCGCGGTCGACTTCGTCGACGGTCGGCTGGAGACGCCGGCCGTGCATGCGCGCATCGCCGATGCCGTCGACCAGTTCGCCGCGCTGCTGACCCGCCGCCACGCGGCGGCCGCCTGAGCCGGGCGCGGCACCCGCCGCGGCCGCCGCCATCACCGGACCGATCCACGACAGGGGGACTTTCCAGGCATGACCGCCACCGCAACGCGACCCGGCCTCGACCTGACCGGCTTCACCCAGGCCGAGCACGACATCAACGGCGTCAGGACGGTGGTCCTGTCGATCGGCGAGGGGCCGGTGCTGGTCTTTCTCCACGGCACCGGCACCTTCACCGGCTTCGAGGCGGCGCGGGAGTGGGCGACCTCGCACACGGTGCTGATTCCCTTCCATCCCGGTTTCGGACTTTCCGGTGACGGCGAGGGCCTCGACACCATCGAGGACTACGTCCTGCACTACATGGACCTGTTCGACCGGCTTGGCCTCGATACGCTCGATCTGGCGGGATTTTCGCTGGGGGCCTGGATCGCGGCCGAGTTCGCCGTGCGCCAGCCGGAGCGGGTGCGTCGCCTGGTGCTGATCGGGCCGGCGGGTCTCGTCGACGAGGAAGTGCCGGCGCCGGATCTGTTCCAGATCGCGCCGCCGGAACTGCCTTCCTATCTCGCCCACGATCCGGCGGCGGCGCTGCGCTATTTCCCGTCCGAACCGGACCCCGACTTCGATGCCGCGCTCGGCCGCGAGATCGGGTCGCTCGCCAAGCTCGTCGCCGCCAATCCCCAGGGCAACCCCAAGCTCTCCCGCTGGCTCCATCGCCTGACGATGCCGGCGCTCCTGCTGTGGGGGGCGGCAGACCGGCTGCGGCCGACTGGCCAGAGCAAGACGTGGCTGCGGCTTCTCCCCGATGTCCGCCTCGAGCTGGTGGAGGCGACGGGCCACCTCGTCCTGGAGGAGACGCCCGCCTCCGCCTCCATCGTCACAGATTTCCTTGCCGGCTGACCCGACCTTCTTCCCTGAAAGGACCACCCACAATGATCGACATGCCACCCGGCATCACCGACGCGGCGAACGCCTACGACGAGGCCGTCTGGGACATCCTCGGCCAGACCTACACGCTGAAGCAGGTCTCCACGTCGTCGATGGCCTGGCACGCCAAGTTCCCGCCCGGAACCTTCGTCCCGCCGCATGTCCATCCGACCCAGGACGAATTCATCTACGTGCTGAGCGGTCGCTACGACCTGTGGCTGGACGGCAAGGACTTCACGGCGACGGCGGGCGATCTCGTGCGCATGCCGATGGGCATCCCGCACGGCATCTTCAACAAGTCCGACGCGGACGCGACCAGCCTGTTCTGGGTCGCCCCGACCCGCTCGCTGCGGGAACTCTTCGAGCGCATCCACAACGTCCCCGATCCGGCCGAAGTCGTGCGCATCGCCGCCGAGCACGAGGTGGATTTCCTGCCGCCGCCGGCCTGAGGCGGCGAGGGGAGCCGGACGTCAACCAGACAATGATGAGGGGTCATACGATGAACTGGGAAAGCCTTTCCGACGCCGACAGGGCGCGGATCAAACGCTGGCAGGTAGGGATGCTCTTGCTCGCCCTCGTCTGCGAAATCTTCCTCGCGGCCGACTGGTACGCCTTTGCCGCGGTCGTGCCGTTCATTTCCGAGACGCTGTCGCTCGATCCGGCACAGGCGGGGCTCGCCCAGGGCATCTTCGCGCTCACCTACGGCATCGGAATGGTGGTCTGGGCGCCGTTCAGCCGGACCGTCTCGGCGCGCACCCTGCTGCTGATCGGTCTCGCCGGCACGGGGCTGGGGATGGTCCTGCAGGTGTTCGTGCAGAACTACACGCAGTTGCTGCTCCTACGCCTCGCCATCGGTTTCTTCGACGCGGCGATCTTCCTCGGCAACATGAAGCTGATCTTCGACTGGTTTCCGCAGCGCCGGCGCGGCGCCATCGTCGGCATGATCCTGGCCGCCTACAGCCTCGCGATCACGCTGGACTTCGCGCTCGGCATCCCGCTGACGATCGCGGTGGGCTGGCGCACTTTCTTCGCGGTGCTGGCGATCGGAACGCTGATCGTGGCGGTGATCGACATGATCGCGGTCAGGGCAGGGCCGGCGGCCATCGGGTACACCGGCTTCCGCTGGGAGGATGAACCGCCCGTCGCGCACCTGCCGGTACGCGAAGTGTTCCGCTCCAAGTGGATCGCGGTCGGCGGCTTCGGCATCGCCGCCTGCACCTTCGCCATCGCCGGCACCGCCACCTGGGTGGTGCCGACCTTCATCACAGTGCAGAACATGCCCGTCGAGTCGGCGGCGCTGATCGGCACGCTGATGGGGCTCTCGCAGGTGGTGTTCCTGGTGATCGGCGGCTACATGGCCGACAATCTCGGCAAGACCTTCATGATCAAGCTCACGGCGTTCCTGGCTCTGCTGACGGCGATCATGTTCCTGTCGAGCACGCTCTATCCGCTGCCGTTCGGCGCTCTTGTGCTCTACGCGGCCCTGAGCGGACTGGCGGTGCTGGGCGGCGGCGCGATCTTCTCCCTGATGAGCGAGAAGTACCACGACAGCCTGGCGACGGCGGCCGTGGGCTACGCGGAGGTGTTCGGCATCCTGTCGAGCTTCGCCTCGCCCTGGCTGATGGGCGCCCTTATCAAGAGCTCGAGCGGGTTCACCGGCGCTTTCATCGCGTTCGCGGTGATCGAGGCGCTGTTCCTGGTGGTGCTGCTGGTGCTGGCCCGGGAAACCCGGTCCAACGCGTTCGCCGCACAGCCGGCCGAGTAGGCGACCTCCGACAGGGGCCGTCCCGGAGCGCCAAGCGCCCCGGGGCGGCCCGGCATGTTCTTCCCGCGTGGCCTTGCGCCGTCGCGCGTCAGACTGTCCGGTCGGCCGCCCGGACCGGCTCGCGGAAGCCGAGGTTGGCCGAGATCTTCCGGGCTGCCTCGCGCAGATGCTGGAGCTGTTCGTTGGTGGGCGTCTCGCCGATGAACTGGATCGAATCGGTCATCGCGATCGAGCCGGCATATTTGCCGAACGCATCGAAGATCGGGGCGGCGAGGGCGTTGAGCCCGATCATCGCCTCGTTCGGCGCAACCGCCCAGCCGTGGCTGCGCACGGCGGCGATCTCCTCGCGGAAGCGGACGGGATCGGTGATCGTGTAGGGCGTGATCATGCCGAGCCCTTCCGCGGTGACCTGCTCCAGCAGTTCCGGCGCCCCGAAGGCGAGGGTGATCTTGCCCTGGGCGCTGCCGTTGAAGGTCAAGAGCGAGCCCGGCTTGACCGCGATCTCGATGTTGGAGCGGCTGGGCATGATCAGCAGGATGCGGTTGCCCTCCTTCTCCGGCAGGCTGATCGCCACCGCGTGCCCGAGCGCGTCGCGCAGCTCGCGCGCGATGTCCCGGGCGGCGGTGGCCAGCTCGAAGCTTTCGCTGACCGCCTGGCCGAGCGCCATCAGGCGCGCGCTGATGCCGTAGCGCTCGGTGTCGTCATTGCGGATCAGGTAGCCCGCGGAAACCAGCGTCTGGAGATGGCGGTGGATGCGGCTCTTGTTGGTGTCGAAGTGGCGGGCAAGCTCCGTCACGCCGACCGAGGTCTGGCACTGGGCGACGTACTCCAGGATGTGAAGGGCGAATTCGACTGCCTGGATGCCTGATGGTCGCGTCATCTCTCACTTCCGACTGGGCGGTCCGCCCGATCGCGGTGATCCCGGTCCTGGCGACCGGAAATCATCGCGATCAATCTTCCTGTGTCCGAGCCGGATACGGGCGGCTCAGTTCGCGGTGCTTTCGCCCGGCATGGGATACTCGTCGGCATTCAGCACCCACCCCGGCTGCCGCGAGAAGTCGTCACGCGGCGGGGAGAAGATGTCGACAAGCTGGTTGAGCCCCTGGTCCATGCCGCGGGAGGTGTGGATGGCCGGCGGAGGGATGACCGTCAGCGAGGGCGACCCGCACCGGGCGTGCTGGTCCTCGCGCCATGTGCTGAGATCGGTCGTCCACGGCCAGCGCAGATGATGCGTATACGACCCCTCCAGCGCAAGCGAGCCCTGTTCGAAGTCGTCGTGGTGGTGGGGTGACAGCTTCGTCGTGTCGCGCGGGCCGTCCTGGGGATCGAGGTAGTTCACCATCAGCGTCGTGCAGCGGAAGATCCGCCCGAACCGACCCTTCGTCTGCGGCACGTCGAGGCTGTAGACCCGGACCTTGTAGCCGCCGCGCGGCTCGGGCCACGGCTCGAAGGGCGGAATGTTCGGATGCGGCTCGGCATAGGAGGCGGCGTTCGAGCACAGCGCGTTCAGGTCCTCCGACTGGGTCGAGAAGATCCGCACCGCGCGGCCGCCATCCGGCAGCTCGATCCGGCTGTCGCCGGGCGGCAGGATAACCAGCGAGAAGCCCGGAACGTCGTGGGTCGTTCCGCCGGCCGACACGTACGCCGAGGTGCCCCGGTCGGGCAGCAGGAGGACGTACTCGTCGATCTGGTCGTGCCGCTCCAGTACGGCTCCCGCCTGCGCTTCCGTGTGCGCCACCAGGAAGTTCTGGCCGCGGGTGATCCACGTCTTCGTCGCCCCGTCCTCAAGCTGCGGCGCGGTCTCGTAGAAGAGGCCGAAGTCCGCGCCCACGAAGGCTTTCGGGGCCGGTTTGGCCGCGCTGGCGGCAAGGCGCGCGCGCGGGTCCGTTTGGTCGTACATCGAAAGACCTCCCTTTCGTGATGTGATGCCAGTGTTCTGTCAGAGAGAACGTATGCGCTAAAAATGAGATGCGATGGGCGGTGCCTGTCAAGCGCAATCTGGAAGGTTTTTGTTCGGGAATGGCGCTTGACAGCCGAGATGTCCCGTCAAACAATCGATAAATAATAATACTGTTCTGCAGAACAAAACACAGGGAGGGTGCCAATGCCAACTCGTCGAGAGGTTCTCGCCGCCTCGGGTGCGGCCGCCTTTGCACTGGCGATGCCGAGCATCGCCAAGGCGTCGCCGATCAAGATGCGCCTCGCGCATGCGGCCAATGAAATCCACCCCGGCCACATCGCGGCCGTGGAGTTCAAGAAGGCCCTGGAAGGGCTTCTGCCGGGTCAGGTCGAGGTCACGATCTTCCCCAACCGCCAGCTGGGCGACGACAAGCAGAATCTCGAGTCCGCGATGACGGGGACCAACGAGCTGGTGGGCGCGAGCGGCGTTCTCTATCCGCTCGTCACCGGACGTCCGGCGCTCGACGCCTATCAGCTTCCGTTCCTGATCAAGGACTACGAACAGTTCGGGAAGCTCGCCACGGGCGAGATCGGCCAGAAGATCCTCGACGACCTGGCGCCGGCCGGCCTGATCGGCCTGCAGACGACCGACATCGGACAGCGCAACTTCGCCAGCGTCTCCAAGCCGGTCCGCAAGGTCGACGACTTCGCCGGCCTGAAGACCCGCATCGTACCGGTTCCGTTGCACAAGCAGATCTGGGAGACGATCGGCGTCGCGCCGGTCGGGTTGCCTTACGGCGAGGTGTACGGCGCGCTGGAGACCGGCGTCATCGACGCCTGCGAGATCAACGTCTCCTCGATGCTCGGCGAGAATCTCTGGGAGGTCGCCAAGCATTTCACGCTGACCGGCCACTACCCCTGGCACAACGTCATCGCCGCCAACAAGGCGTTCTTCGACGGGCTGCCGCCGGAGGTGCAGGAGGCCATGCGCAAGGCCGGGCGCGACTCCATCATCCCGACGCTGAACTACACCAAGACCCAGGACTACGAGGGTCGCGACGAGCTGCGGGCGAAGGGCGTCGAGATCTACGAGCTCGAGGACCTGCCGGCAATGAAGGAGCGGGTGGCGCCGCTGATCGCCCAGTGGAGCGAGAAGTCACCGCTGATCGCCGAGTTCGTGGTCGCCGCACGGGCCAACTCCTGATCGTCGTCCGGCGGGCGCAGGCTGCTGCGCCCGCCATGTCCACGGCAACGCCTCTCTCAGGGATCAAGGTCGCATGAACGCGATGCCGGCCCGGATCGGGCCTCTGGCACGGATCTACGGCGCCTACGCGCGCCTGATCAATGTCCTCGCGGGCACGTCGATGGCGGTGGTGGTCGTCATCATGGCCGTCCAGGTCGTCGCCCGCTACGTGTTCAATGCGTCGCTGATCTGGGCCGAGGAACTCTGCCGCTACATCCTGGTCTGGCAGACCTTCCTGTTCATCGGCATGGCCTATCAGCGGGGCGAACTGATCGCGGTCGACGTCGTGCCTCTGATGCTCAGGCCGAGCTGGCGCCTGGCGCTGAAGATCGTGGTGAGCATCCCGATCCTGATCTTCCTCTGGCTGATGATGGTCAACGGCTACATCTACGCCGCGCGGTTCCAGAACCAGGGACTGCCGGCCATCGACTTCATCTGGATGTCGATCACCGGCCACGGCATCCACATCTCGGTCTTCTGGGTCTACGTGTCGGTGGCGGTTGGCAGCGCGCTTCTGGGGCTGCACATCATCGGTGCGATCGTGGTGGATGCGCTGACGCTGCGGGGCGACCGGAGCGACCAGAGTGACCAGAGCGACCAAACTGCGCCGACGGTGACCGGGGGAGCTCTGTAGCGCGATGGGCGGTTTCTTCGGCGTCTTCTTCGTGCTGCTCGCCACCGGTGTGCCGATCGCGCTGGCGCTCGGCGTCGGCGGAATGGGGTACCTGTTCCTCAGCGGCAATGGCGCGGTCCTGCTGGCGCTTCCGCAGCGGATGATGGCCGGCGTCGACCAGTTCATCCTGCTGACGATCCCGCTGTTTCTCCTCGCCGGCATGCTGATGAACGTCGGCGGCATCACCGACCGCATCGTCGAGTTCGCCCGCGCCATGGTCGGCCATCGGCGCGGCGGCCTCTCGTCGGTCACGGTGCTGTCGGCCGGCTTCTTCGCCGGCATCTCCGGCAGCGCGACTGCCGAGGCGTCGGCGCTGGGGTCGATCCTCATTCCGACCATGGCCCGCCAGGGCATTCCGAAGGCCTATGCGGCGGCGCTCGTCGGCGTGAGCTCCATCATGGGACCGATCATCCCGCCGAGCATCACCATGATCATCTTCGGGGTGCTGTCGGGGGTGTCGATCGGCCAGCTCTTCATCGCGGGCGTCATGCCGGGGATCCTGCTGGCGCTCGGCCTTCTGATCTACGCCGGCTGGCGGGCCCGCCGCGACGGCTTCCCGATCACCGACAAGATGGGCTGGGCCGACCGGCGCCGGGCGACGGTGCGCACGCTGCCGGCGCTGATCCTGCCGCTCATCATCGTGGTCGGCATCAAGGCCGGCGTATTCACCCCCACCGAGGCGGCCGCCGTCGCCGTGGTCTACGCCCTGATCATCGGCTTCGCGTATCGCGACCTGACGATCCCGCGCGTCTGGCAGTCGCTGGTCGCGACCTGCTTCGTCAGCGCGTCGATCCTGTTCATCACCGCGATGGCCAGCATCGTCTCGTTCGTCTTCACGCTGGAACAGGTGCCGTCCGAGATCGCCTCGCTGGTGCTGAGCATCACCGACGAGCCGCTGCTCGTGCTGCTGCTCCTGAACCTTGTCCTTCTCGTCCTCGGCATGTTCCTCGAGCCGATCTCGATCCTGATCCTGACCATGCCGATCCTCATGAAGTTCATGACAATCATCGGCATGGAGCCGGTCCAGTTCGGCACCATGGTCGTCCTCAACGTGGTGATCGGCATGGCGACGCCGCCCGTCGGCATCCTGCTGTTCATCGTCTGCGCCACGTCCGGGGAATCGCTGTCGGCGGTGTCCCGGGAGGCGATCCCGCTCATCCTGATCTGCCTGGCGGTGCTGGCTCTCGTCGCGCTGGTTCCGCAGATCTCGCTGTTCCTGCCGCACGCGTTCATGCCGATGCACTGACGCGCCCGGGACCTCACGACGCACACCAACGGAAGGCTTTCGATGACGACCCAGACCACACGCCCGCGCAGCGGCTTTCGCGAGCTCTTCGGCTCCCGCCAGCATCTCGTCGGCACCTTCGTGAAGACGCCGGACGCGCATCCGGTGGAAATCCTCGGCGACGTGGGATTCGATTTCGTCGTGATCGACGAGGAGCACGCGCCCTGGGACCGCGTCACCATCGATCATGCCCTGCTCGCCGCGCGTGCAAGCGGCACCGCCGGCGTCGTTCGGATCTCCGAGCCGACGGCGGCGCGGGTGCTTTCCGTCCTGGATGACGGGGCCTCGGGCATCCTGGTGCCCCACGTCTCGTCCGCCGCGAAGGCGCGCGACATGGCGGCGGCCTGCCGCTACCGCGGCGGCAAGCGCGGGTTCTCCAACACCAACCGCGCCGGCCGCTACGGCCAGACGGGGATGAAGGAGCACATCGCGGCGTCCGACGCGTCCGTCGCCTTCATCGCGATGATCGAGGATCCGGAGGCGCTCGACGAGATCGACGCGATTTTGGCGGTGGACGGTCTCGACGGCGTGTTCATCGGGCGCGGCGATCTCACCGTCGCCTACGGCGCGGAATCCATGGCAGCCCCCGAGGTGGAAAACGCCTGCACCCGCATCTGCGAGGCGGCGGGCAGGGCCGGCAAGGCGGTCGCCGTCATGGTGCCGGGTGCCGACGAGGCCCGGCGGTTTCAGGCGATGGGCGCCTCGGCGTTCATCGTGAGTTCCGACCAGGGCTTCATGCACCAGGCGGCGAGCCGGGCCTATGCGGATCTGGCGGCCGTCGGCGCGCCCAAGGACAAATAGAGGATCAACGGTCATGGCCGATACCACCACCGAGTACCCCACCATCGTGCCGCTTGCGGACATGTCCGACGATCGCGCCGCCGAAGTCGCCGACCTGCTGGTCGGAGCGGTCGATCTGCACTGTCACTCCGGCCCGGCGGCGATGCCGCGCATCCTCGACCACGTCGACGCGTTTCGCCAGGCGGAGGAGGCGGGCTTCCGGGCGCTTCTCTACAAGGACCACTATTATTTGGGCATGCCCCACTGCGCCGTGCTGAAGGCCATCTATCCGGAGTCCAGGGTCGAGCTGTTCTCCGGCGTCGCCCTCAACAGTGCCTCCGGCGGCCTCAATCCGCATGCCGTCGACCACGCCATCAAGCTCGGAGGAAAGATCGTCTGGATGCCGACCTTCGCGGCCCAGAACCACATCCGCTCCTATCAGTCCCAGAGCTTCCCGAAGACGGCGCGGACCATGCTGCCGCCGATTCCGCTGACGGTGCTCGACGCCAACGGCGAGCTGGTGGACGAGGCGAAGCAGATCCTCGACCTGATCGCCGAGGCCGACATCATTCTGGCCGGCGGCCACCTCCACGCCAGCGAACTGGTGGTGCTGTTCGAGGAGGCGGGCCGGCGCGGGGTCCGCAAGATGATGGTGAACCATCCGACCTACGTGATCGGCTGTTCCGACGACGACATCCGCCAGCTGGTTGCGCTGGGGGCCTACATGGAACACTCGATCTGCATGTTCGTGCCGGGCCGGGCGAAGATCCACGAACCCCAGGATCTGGTGCATCTGGTGGAGGTGGCCGGGGTAGACCGGACGGTGCTCGGCTCCGACCTCGGGCTCACCCAGGCGCCGCTGCCGGTCGACGGCTACCGGTGGATCGTCTCCGAACTCCTGGATCTGCAGGTGTCGAAGGCCGACATCCGCAAGTTGGTGTCGACAAACGCCTCGAAGCTGCTGAACCTCGATTCCTGAACGGGAACACCCGGAGCTTGGAAGGGAGACGCGCCTTGTCGCGAAAAGTCATCATCACCTGCGCCGTCACCGGCTCGATCCACACGCCGTCGATGTCGCCGCACCTGCCGGTCACCGCCGAGGAGATCGCCGATGCGGCGATCGGGGCGGCGGAGGCGGGGGCCGCGGTCGTGCACCTGCACGCGCGCGATCCGGAGACGGGCATGCCGGATCAGTCGCCGGAACGGTTCGAGCCGTTCCTGCGGGTGATCAAGCAGCGATCCGACGTCGTCGTGAACATCACCACCGGCGGCGCGCCGACCATGTCGGTGGAAGAGCGGCTGCGGCCGGTGGCGATGTTCAAGCCGGAGATCGCGTCCCTGAACATGGGATCGATGAATTTCGGGCTGTATCCGATGCTCGCCCGCTTCAAGGACTTCAAGACCGAATGGGAGCGGCCGTACCTGGAAGGCTCGAAGGACCGGATCTTCAAGAACACCTTCCAGGACATCGAGAACATCCTGACGACCTGCGCCGACAACGGCACCCGCTTCGAGATCGAGTGCTACGACATCGGCCATCTCTATACGCTCGCCCACTTCGTCGAGCGGGGCCTGGTGAAGCCGCCCTTCTTCGTGCAGAGCGTGTTCGGGATCCTGGGCGGCATCGGCACCCATCCGGAAGACGTGATGCACATGCGGCGCACCGCCGACCGGCTGTTCGGCGACGGCTACCGCTGGTCGGTGCTCGGCGCCGGGCGCCAGCAGATGTCCATCGCCGCCATGGCCGCCTCGATGGGCGGCAACGTGCGCGTCGGGCTTGAGGACAATCTCTGGATCGGCCCGGGCAAGCTCGCCACCTCCAACGCCGAGCAGGTGACCAAGGCGCGCGGCATCATCGAGGGCCTCGGCCTGGAGATCGCGACGCCCGAGGAGGCCCGGGAGATCCTCCAGCTCAAGGGCGCCGACAAGGTGGCGTTCTGATGGAGGCGCCCGGCCCGCAGCAGCGGAACGTCCTGATCGTCCATGCCCATCCGGAGCCGACGTCGTTCAACGCCGCGCTGACGGATCGGGCACGGCGGACGCTCGAGCGGGCCGGCCACGAGGTGACCGTGTCGGACCTCTACGCCGAGGGCTTCGATCCGGTCGCCGGCCGGCACGACTTCACCTCCGTCGCCGACCCGGCGCGCTTCCACTACCAGGGCGAGCAGGCCCATGCCGCGCGGCTGAACGCGTTTTCGCCCGAGCTCGCGCGCGAGCAGGCGCGCGTGGCCGCCGCGGATCTGGTGATTCTGCAGTTCCCGCTGTGGTGGGGCGGGGTGCCGGCCATCCTGAAGGGCTGGTTCGAGCGGGTCCTGGCGTATGGGTTCGCCTATGTGGACGGCGCCCGCTTCGACGCCGGACTGTTCCGGGGCCGGCGTGCCATGTGCTCGCTCACCACGGGCGGAACCGCCGCGCGGTTCGGCCCGGACGCCGTCTACGGCGAGGTCGACCGGGTGCTGTGGCAGGTCCAGCACCTGACGCTGGAATACATGGGCTACGAGGTGGAGGAGCCGTTCATCGCCTACGGCACGCCGCGCGCCGGCGATGCGGAACGGGCGGGCTATCTCGACGCCCTGGAAGCCCGGGTGCTGGAGATGGCGGCGAAGCCGATCGACCGCGGCCTCAAGGTGGACAATCCGCTGGATCTCGTCCCCGACAACGCATGGGCCAAGGCCCGCTAGATCGTCTTTGAAGGTGGGAGCGACGATGGACGGCAACAGACAGTTCAGCGGCAAGGCCGTGCTGGTGACCGGCGGTTCGCGCGGGATCGGGGCGGCGATCGCCCGCCGGTTCGGCGCGCTCGGGGCGGATGTGGCGGTGATCTACCGCTCGAACGCGGACGAGGCGGGGAAGGTCGTGGACGACCTCACGTCCGCCGGCGGACGCGCCGTCGCGATCCAGGCCGACGTCGCAAAGCCCGCCGATGTCGCGCGAATGGTCGAGGAGGCGACGGCCTTCCTCGGTCGGCTCGACATCGTCGTGAACGCGGCCGGTGTGAGCCCGTACCTGCCGCTCGGCGAGATCGACGAGCAGCACTACAGGGACATCTTCGACGTTCACGTGCTGGGCTCGATCATGGTGACGCAGGAAGCCGCGCGGGTGCTGCCCGAGGGCGGCAGCATCGTGCACTTCTCGTCGCGCCTCGCGACGGCGCCGCTGCCGAAGGGCGTGGTTTACTCCGCCTCCAAGGCCGCCGTGTCGACACTGGTGCACGGGTTCGCCAAGGAACTCGGGCCGAAGCGGATCACCATCAACGCGGTGGCGCCCGGCGTGATCGAGACCGACATGACCGAAGCCGCGATCCGCGAGCGGGGCGAGGCGATCGTCGCCGGCACGCCGCTCGGCCGGATCGGTCAGCCCGACGACATCGTCGGCATCGTGACCTTCCTCGCCTCCGACGAAGCCCGCTGGATCACCGGGCGCACGATCCTCGCCGACGGCGGCTTCAACTGAGCCACGCCGCCGGTTGCGCGGAGGATGATCAGGATTTGGCTGGATAGTCGGTGGCGACCCCGACGTCCGCCCAGCGGTCGACCTCGTCGAGGACCGCCGCGAGCTTGGCGCGGACCCGCTCGGTGCCGTTCGCGCCGAGCACGAAATGCAGCGGCGGATCGTCCGACAGCACGGCGTCGATGATGGCCGCCGCCGCGCGCTGCGGGTCACCCGGCTGGTTGCCGGCGCGGCCGGTGACCATGGCGATGCGCGCACCCGCCGTCTCTTCGTAATCCGAGATGCGGTTGGCGGATCGGACGCTGGAGCGCCCCGCCCAGTCGGTGCGGAAGGGGCCGGGTGCCACCGCCGTTACCCGGATGCCGAGCGGTGTCACCTCCTGTGCAAGGGCCTCCGAGAAGCCTTCGACGGCGAACTTGGTGGCATTGTAGTAGCCGACACCGGCCGAGCCGATCATTCCGCCCACCGAGGTGATGTTCACGATCCGCCCGCTCCGGCGGGCCCGCATGCCCGGCAGGACCGCGCGCGTCAGGTCGAAGAGGCCGAACACGTTCGCCTCGAACATGGCGCGGACGGCGTCGTCCTCGCCTTCCTCGATGGCCGAGAAGTATCCGTAGCCGGCGTTGTTCACCAGAACGTCGATGTCACCGAAGCGCTCGTTCGCGGCGGCGAGCGCGGCGCGGACCTCAACCGGATCCGTGACGTCGAGGCGGAGGGTGAGGGCGGACTGCGGAAAGTCGGTGGTGAACGCCGACAGGGTCTCCGGATCGCGGGCGGTGGCGACAACCCGATGGCCGCCCACGAGCGCCTCGGTGGCGATCGCACGGCCGAGGCCGGTCGAGCAGCCGGTGATGAACCAGGTTCGGGAGTCCTTGGTCGATGTCATGGCGGTCCGGGCCTCCTTCTGAGGGCGCCCAGGGGGCGCGGATGGAGCCGGATCGGGCACGGCTCGTGGGCATTGGGCGGCATCTCCTGTCGCGGGGCCGATGCCACCCGACAGGAGAAATCGTCTAGGCGCGCAGGGTTCCCTCGGCGATCAGCCGGTCGAGATGCGTGGTCACGTCGCCGGCGATGCGGGCACGACTCCGCTCGCTGCCGCCGCCGGCGATGTGGCTGGAGATCAGCACGTTCGGGCAGCGCCAGAGCGGATCGTCGCCGGGCAATGGTTCCGGGGTGGTCACGTCCAGCGCCGCGCCGCCGATCGTGCCGGCCTGCAGCGCTTCAACGAGCGCGGTCTGGTCCACCACCCCGCCACGCGCCACGTTGACGAGGATCGCGTCGGACCGCATGGCGGCGAACTCGGCCGCGCCGAACAGGTGCTCGGTCTCCGCCGTCTGCGGCATTGCGAGCACCACCACCCCGGCGCCGGGCAGGATCTCGTGCAGCCGGTCGGGGGTGACGATCCTGTCGGCGAGTGGATCGGCGGTGCCCGACCTGCGGACGCCGACGATCTCGGCTCCGAACGGCCTGAGCCGGGCGGCGATCTCCCGGCCGACGTTGCCGAAGCCGACGATCGCGACGGTCTCGCCTTCCAGGGTGGCGAGCCGCTGCATGACGCTGCGGTCCCAGCGCGCTTCGCGGGTGGAGGCGAGCATGTCCGGCACCCGGCGCAGCAGCGCGAGGATCAGCGTCAGGGCGTGTTCGGCAACGGTGGGCGACACGCCGAGGCTCGGGCCGGTCACGACGACGCCCTCCGGCAGCCCGGCGGCGTCGAAGCCTTCCTTGCCGGCGGTCACGAAATGCATCCAGCGCACGGTGCCACCCCGGGCGATGGCATCGGCAACCTGCCGGGCCTCGGCTTCCGGCGCGTCCGCCAGCACCAGCGCCGACGCGCCGGGCAGCGCGGCGAGGAAGTCATCGAGGCTCTCCGCAACGGTGAGCTCGACGTCCGGCCGCGCCGTCAAGCCGTCGGTGATCAGCTTGCGGGCAAGCGGGATCCGGGCCCAGTAGACAATCCGCATGATGTTCTCCCTTTCCCTCGCCCCGGCGGGTCAGTCGGCGGTCCAGCCGCCGTCGACCACGATGGATGTGCCGGTCACTAATCCCGAGGCGTCGCTCGCCAGATAGACGAGGGCGCCCATGACGTCTTCCAGACGGCCGATGCGGCCGAGCTTGATCCTTGCGAGGACGTCGGCCTTGAACGCCGCATTCTCGAAGAACGGCCTGGTCATCGGCGTCTCGATGAAGGTCGGGCCGATCGTGTTGATGCGGATGCCGTGGGGCGCCAGGTCAACGGCGGCGGCCTTGGTGAAGCCCTCGATGCCGTGCTTGGTCGCGCAATAGAGGGTCCGGTTGGCGCCGCCGACATGACCCATCTGCGAGGATATGGTGACGATCGAGCCACGGCGGCTCTCGGCGATCATCCGCCGGACGACCGCCTGGGTGGTGAAGATCGCGGCCTTGAGGTTGAGCCCCTCGATCGCGTCGTAGTCGTCCTCGGTGATTTCCGTCAATGGCTTCGGCCGGTTGGTGCCGGCATTGTTCACGAGCACGTCGAAGGCGGGCAGGGCATCGACGGCCGCGCGGGTTGCGGCGATGTCGGTGACGTCCAGAACGAGCGCCTCGGCCGATCCGCCTTCGGCGCGCACGCGGTCCGCCGCCGCCTCAATCTCGTCCCGCGAGCGCGCGGCCAGCACGACGTGCGCGCCCGCCTGGGCGAGGGCCGCCGAGAACGCCAGTCCCAGCCCGCGACCCGCTCCCGTCACCAGCGCCCGGCGTCCGTCGAGACGGAACGAGGGCGTGCGCGGCAGCGCGGATCCGGCGTCGTCGCTCATTCCGCCGCCCCGGCATAGGGCACGTTCCTGCCGCCGTACCGGCGCACCCGGACGTTCGCCTGCTCGGCGTGCCCGGAGAAGCCTTCCAGCATGCAGAGGCGCGAGCACACTTCGCCGATGCGGGCGGAGGCCTCGTCGGTGAGCACCTTCTGGTAGGTGCAGGTCTTCATGAACTTGCCGACCCACAGTCCGCCGGTGTAGCGCGCCGCACCGAGCGTCGGCAGGGTGTGGTTGGTGCCGATCACCTTGTCGCCGTAGGCGACGTTGGTGCGGGGCCCGAGGAACAGGGCGCCGTAGTTGCGCATGCGGGCGAGGAAGACGTCCGGATCCCGGGTCATCACCTGCACGTGCTCGGACGCGATGCGGTCGGCCTCCGACACCATCTCGTCGACCGTGTCGCAGACGATTACCTGGCCGTAGTCCTCCCACGCCTTGCGGGCGATCTCGCGGGTCGGGAGGATGTCCAGGAGGCGTTCGACCTCGTCCATGGTCGCGCGGGCGAGCCGCTCGCTGTCGGTGAGGAGCACGGCCGGTGAGTTGGGCCCATGCTCGGCCTGGCCAAGGAGGTCAGTCGCGCAGATTTCGGCGTCGACGCTCTCGTCGGCGATGATCAGGGTCTCGGTGGGGCCGGCCAGCAGGTCGATCCCGACGCGGCCGAAGAGCTGGCGTTTGGCCTCCGCGACGAAGGCGTTGCCGGGACCCACGAGGAAGTCGACGGGGGCGATCGTTTCGGTGCCGAGCGCCATCGCCGCGATCGCCTGGATGCCCCCGAGCAGGTAGATCTCGTCGGCGCCGGCCATGGCCATCGCCGCGACGACGGCCGGTGCTGGCTTGCCCTGGAACGGTGGCGTCATGGCGATCACCCGCTCGACGCCGGCCACCTTTGCCGTGAGCACGCCCATGTGGGCGGAGGCGACGAGCGGATATTTGCCGCCCGGCACGTAGCAGCCGACGCTCTGCATCGGGATGTTCTTGTGGCCGAGGATGACGCCCGGGAGGGTTTCCACCTCCACGTCCTGAAGCGCGCCCTTCTGGATCTCGGCGAAATTCCGGATCTGCGCCTGGGCGAACTTCAGGTCTTCGAGATCGCGCGGCGGGACCGCGGCGATGCATGCCTCGATCTCCTCGGCGCTCAGCCGGAACGTCTCCGGCGACCAGGAATCGAACTTTTCCGACAGCTCCCGGACCGCCGCGTCGCCGCGCTCTGCGATGTCGGCGAGGATCGTCTCGACCGTCGCCTTGGTGCGCGCAGCATCGGCGGCGGAGGCCTCCGGCGTCCGGCCGGACTTGAGGACGCGGATCATCGGGCCGCCCCCTCGCGTGCCGAAGCCGGGGCAACTTCGCCATCGGGCTGCGCCTCGTCCGGAATGTAGTTGCGCCAGTTGCCCGGGATGCGCGGCATCTGCATGAACGTCTTGTGCTGGTCGGCGGCGCGGCCGATCAGGTCGCGCGCATCGAGGCCCTTGTCCTCGAGGAAGGCGGTGAGTTCGGCGAGCGCGCGCTCCAGCAGCTCGAAGCCGTAAACCATCACGGGCGAGGCGATCTCCACGGCGCTCGCCCCCGACAGCATCATCCGCGCCACGTCGCGCCCCGACTGGGCGCCGTTGATGCCGATCAGCGGCTTGTCCGGTCCGATGGCCTTGCGGGTCATCGCCAGCCAGTGGCAGGTGATCGGCAGGTTCCAGTAGCCGCCGATGCCGAGGCTGGTGCCGAACAGCGGCTCCATCGTCTCCAGGTCCGGGATGAAGCCGAGCAGGCGGCCGGCCATGATGGTCGCGCTGCCGCCGGCGTCGAAGGCCGACTGCGCCAGCATGGGGACGCGCTCGCTCTGGCCCGTCGTCTTCACCCAGACGGGGATCGAGACCGCGCCGGCAACCGCGGCAACCTGCTCGGCGAGCCGGTCGGGAGACAGCTCCGTCGACACGTTGCCCTTCGCGGTCTGGCTGGCATAGGGCGTCCCGACGTTGAATTCCATGACGCGCAGGCCGGCCGCCTCGATCGCCTTGGCCATCTCGACGGCCGCGTCGAGCTGGCCGAGGATGATGCTGGGAACCACGTAGGCATCCATCGCCTTCGCCTCGGCATCCAGGCGACGCGTCTGATCCAGCCATTCCTCGAAGGAGAACGGCGACAGCCCCGACCGGCACGCGACCGTCGCGGTGCGCGGCGCCGAGGGATTCCACGGCACGCGCTCCCAGTTCTCGTCGAGCAGCGTGTATTCCGCGCGCTCCATCTGGTCCTTGCCGGCCTCGACCTCGTTGACCGACTTGACGACGACCGCACCGACCCCGCTTTGGAGCGCCCGGCGGACGCCGGTCTCGAAGGTCAGGTGCTCGGCCGATCCTGCGATGATCGGGTTCTTCAGCTCTACGTTGCCGATGCGCGTCGACAGATCGATCGCCATGTCTGCTTCCACCCCAAGTGATTGTTGTTTTGCTGTGTCGTCTCGAAGCGACCGGCTGTTGCGGGCGCTTCGCGGTGGCCCGGGCAGGATCCGCGCCGATGTTGCGCCGCGTGTCCGGGCGGCCAGCCGGTCGCCCTATCCGGCTTGCGCCTTCCGGCTCCAGGGCACGATGCCGCGCCCGAGGTTGTGGGAGATCGCCTGCGCCATCTCGCGCGCGGCGTCGATGAGGTCCTGCGGCGGGTCGCGGGGCAGGAACTGGATCGATCCGACGAGCGCGACCGCGGCGACGAATTCGTCGTGGAGGCCGAAGACCGGGGCGGCCAGCGCATTGATGCCCAGCAGAGCCTCTTCCGGCGCCACGGCGTAGCCGTTCTCGAAGGCCGCCTGGACTTCCGCCCGCAACTGCTCGGGATCGGTGATGGTGAACGGGGTCAGCGGCTTCAGCTCTTCGCGCAGGATGCGCGGGAGCAGCGGGGAGGGGCCGTGGGCGAGCATGACCTTGCCCTGCGCGGAGGAATGGAAGGCGAGCTCGCTGCCGCGCCGGACCCCGATCTCGATCTTGTGGGAGGCGATCGATGTGGAGAGCACCAGCGCGCCGTTCGCCGTCGGCGTGGTCAGCACGGTGGTGATGGAGGTGGCGTCGCGGAACTCCCGCATCGGCCCGTCGGCGGCGCCGGCGAGATCGTTGAGGGGCGGCGCCAGGCGTCCGATGAGCGACGCCTTCACGCCCAGATGATAGCGGGCGCTCACCGGCTCCTGCGCGATGTAGCCGCGCGCGACCAGACCCTGCAGGTGGCGGAAGATCGCGCCCTTCGACAGGCCGACCCGCGCCGCGATCTGCGTCACGCCGAGCGGCTCCTCCGCGAAGGCGATGGTTTCGAGAACGAGCAGCGTCGTCTGTGCCGCGCGGACACCCTGCTCACCCTGGTCGTCTCCCATGAACCTGCAATCCCTGTTGTTCGCGATGACGGTACGAGGTTTCAAAAATTCAGTCAAACGCCATGTCGATGTCTGGATGGCGCATCACAAAGGATGCGGTGAGTGCCCATGGTTCTCCCGGAAAGCTTGCCGAATGCCGCACTGCGGGATGGCGTCGCGGTGCTGCCCACCTGGGCAATTGACAGGATCGTGAACCGTCCATACGCTGATTGAAAACAAGGTTCTCGACAATGGAACACTAGGGAGGGTTCACCATGAAGATCCTGTTGAAGACGGCGCTCGTCTGCGGGGCGGTCGCCGTCGCGCTGACTTCGGCGCAGGCCGCCGACGTTTCGCTCCGGCTGGGGCTGTCGTCGTTCAAGCCGCACCCGTTCAACGACGCCGCCGATCGCTTCGCCGCGAAGGTCGACGAGCTGTCGAACGGCTCGATGGAGATCCAGATCTTCCCCGACCGCCAGCTCGGCGGCGTCAAGGAACTGACGGAGGGTGTTCGCTTCGGGACCGTCGACATGACGATCAATTCGTCGTCGGCGATGGCGGATCAGATCCCCGGCATCAACGCGCTGCAGTTCCCCTTCCTGGTGAACGGCTACTCCGAGTTCGCCGATCTGGTGGTGACGCCGGAGGCGCAGGCGCTCTACGAGGGCCTCGGCAAGAGCGGCGCGATCGCGCTGACGATCTACGAAGGCGGCCAGCGCCACTTCCTCACGATCGACAAGCCGGTCACCACCATGGACGATTTCAAGGGCCTCAAGACGCGGGTGGCGCCGGTCCGGCTGCACCTCGACGTGTTCAAGGCACTCGGCACCAACCCGACCCCGATGGCGTACGGCGAGGTCTATACCGGCCTCGAGACCCACGCCCTCGATGCGGTGGAGACCAACATCTCGTCCATCGCGGCTGAGAAGTACTCCGAAGTCGCGAAGAACGTGCTCCTCACCGGCCACTACTTCTGGCCGGGTCTGCTGATGATCAACAAGGTCAAGTACGACAGCCTGACGCCGGAACAGCAGGAGATCCTGCACAAGGCGGCGCTGGAGACGGTCAAGCCGCAGATCCAGGCGCTCGACGAGTACGACAATGAACTGATGAAGAAGCTCGAGGACGAAGCCGGCGTGAAGTTCGTCGAGCCGAGCCCGGAGATGCGTCAGCAGATGATCGATGCCGTGCAGCCGGTCTACGAGGCCTACATGGGCGCCGATCCGACCATCGCGCCGTTCGTCGCGAAGGCGAAGGCGATCGGCCAGAAGGCCGACTGAACTCAGGCCGTCCGGGCGCGCCGTTCTTCCTTGGCGCGCCCGCCCTTTTTCCGATTTCCCTCCGCCGTCGAGAAGCCGCCAGTCGCGGCGCTTCCGCGGCTCGTCCCGGAGATGGTCCGATGGGTACGGCGAGGCGCATTGCCGCCCTCTACATCGCGCTGATGGAAGCGCTCGGGATGTTCGTCATCGCGGCGATCTCCGTCGTGGCGATCCTGCAGGTGTTCTTCCGATACGTGGTCGGGGCGTCGCTGTTCTGGTCCGAGGAACTGATGCTCTTCATGATGGCCTGGAGCGCATTCGCGCTGGCGGGCCTCGCCTATTCCCGGGGCGAAATGCTCGGCCTGACCCTCGTCGTGGATGCGCTGCCGCGCTGGCCGCGGCTGATCGCCACCGGGTTCGTCCGCCTCGTCATCATCGGCTTCCTGCTGGTCGTCGCCTGGTATGGCTTCGACTTCGCCTGGCGCACCCGCTTCGACTACGCCACCGCGCTGCGCGTGCCGATGGTCTGGATCCACCTGTGCGTGCCGGTCGGCTGCGTGCTGATGGCGCTCCACGTGGTCGCGTCCTTCTTCGTCGGCGAGGGCGATGCCCCCCACGAAGGCATCAATGAGGGCATGATTTGACCGCGCTTCTCATCACCTTCGTGGTGCTCCTCATCCTCGGAGCACCGATCGTCTTCGTCATCGGCGTCTCGATGTTCGCCTATTTCATCGCCACCGGGCAGTTCCAGTTCCTGCTCGTGCTGCCCCAGCGCATGTTCGCCGGAACCGACCAGTTCGTGCTCCTGGCGATCCCGCTGTTCATCCTCGCCGGCAACCTGATGGAGGTCGGCGGGCTGACCACCCGGCTGCTGAACTTCGCGAACGTGCTGGTCGGTCGGTTCCGGGGCGGCGTCTCGCTGACCGCGATCTGGTCGAGCCTGCTGTTCGGCGGCGTCAGCGGATCGGCGGCGGCGGACGCGGCCGCCCTCGGCTCGGTGCTGATCCCCGAGATGAAGCGCCAGGGCTACCAGACCAGCTACGCGGCGGCGCTGATGAGCATGAGCTCGATCATGGCGCCGCTGATCCCGCCTTCGATCGCGATGGTCATCTTCGGGGCGCTGTCGAGCACGTCGATCGCCAGGCTGTTCGTCGGCGGCATCGTGCCGGGGTTCCTGCTCGCCATCGGGCTGACGGTCTACGCGTCGTGGATCGCCCGGCGGCGCAACTACCCGCGCTTTCCCGCCCCGACCTTCGGCGCCTTCGTCAAGGCGTCGGTCGATGTGCTGCCGGTCCTGGTGCTGCCGCTGATCATCGTGGTCGGCATTCGCGGCGGCGTCTTCACGCCGACGGAGGCGGCCGCCGTCGCGGTGATGTACGCGCTGCTGGCCGCCGGGATCTTCTACCGCGACCTCGGCTGGCGGCACGTCCGCAAGGCGCTCCTCAACACGGCGGTACTGTCGTCGGCGATCTTCATGCTGGTCGCCATGGCCAACATCGCCTCGTTCATCTTCGCGATGGAGAGGGTGCCCCAGCACGTCGTCGAGGGGCTGTTCGCCATCAGCGAGAACCCGATCGTCGTGATCATCATGGTCAACATCGTGCTCCTGTTCCTGGGCATGGTGCTCGACGCGGCCGCGATCCTGATCCTCACGGTGCCGGCTCTCGTCGGCATCGGCCAGGTGCTGGGCATGGACCCGGTCCATCTCGGCGTGATGGTGGTCTTCAACGTGCTGATCGGCTTCGTCACGCCGCCGGTGGGCCTCTGCCTCTTCATCGTGTCCAGCATCGCCAAGATCGGCGTCGACAAGGTCTCGATCCAGGCGCTGCCGATGCTGCTGATCGCCGTCGGCGTCCTGATGCTCATCACCTTCGTTCCCGAAATCGTCCTGTTCCTGCCCAACCTCATCGTCGAGTAGCGGGCGGAGCTGTCACGCCGCGGCGCGCCGTGGAGCGCCACAGTTGAGAGTCTGTGCACATGTCTGACACCGAGAGTTCCGCCGCCACCGACCGCGAGGCGCTGATCACCGAACTGCTGAAGGGCGCCGTCGACCTGCACTGCCACAGCGGGCCGTCCGTCATGCCGCGCGGCATCGATCACATCGAGGCCATGAAGGAGGCCGCCGAGGCCGGCATGAAGGCTGTCCTCGTCAAGGACCACTTCTATTCCGCGACGCCGGTGACGGAGCTCCTCAACCGGCAGTTCGGCCATCTCGGCGTGCAGATGCTCTCCGGGGTTCCGCTCAACAACACCACCGGCGACTTCAATCCCCACGCGGTCGACCACGGCATCAAGCTCGGCGCGCGGCTGGTCTGGATGCCGACCTTCTCCTCCGCCAACCACATCCGCCATCACCACGGCGATGACCACTTCGACACGAAGTTTCCCCAGACCGTCCAGGATGTGCTGGCCCCGCGACCGCTCACCGTGCTGGACGACGCCGGCGCGGTGAAGGACGAGGTGAAGGTCATCCTCGACATGATCGCCGCCTACGATCTGGTCCTGTCGGGCGGCCACCTGCACGTCACCGAGATCCTCAAGCTGTTCGAGGTGGCCAAGGCGCACGGCGTGAAGCGGCTGCTCGTCAATCACCCGACTTTCGTCGTCGACGCGACGCTGGAAGACGTGGCGACGCTCGCCGGCATGGGCGCCTACATCGAGCATTCGGTCTGCATGTGGGCGCCGGGCTCGTGCTTCCTCTTCTACGAGCCGGAGTTTCTCGACCAGCTCATCAAGGCGGCCGGAGTCGACAGGACGATCCTCGGTTCCGACCTCGGCCAGGAAGGCAATCCGAGCCCGGTTGTCGGCTTCCGCTCGGTGATCGGCATCTGTCTCGATCTCGGCTACAGCCCCGAGGATGTGCGCAAGATGATCGCGACCAATCCCTGCGATCTCGCCGGCATCGTGTAGGCTGGCGAGGGGCCGGTCCCGGACGCTGGCTCGATGGGGAGAGGCGCATGACGAGACTTCAGGGAAACGCGCCGGCCATCGTCTACCACCGCTTTGGCGGACCGGATGTCCTCGAACACGCGATGTTCCCCATCCCCGTGCCGGCGCGGGGCGAGGTCCTGCTGCGCCACACGGCCATCAGCGTCAACTTCTCCGACGTGAACGCGCGCCGCGGTGGCTTCTACCGAAGCGGCCCGGAGGCGATGCCGGTCATTCCGGGCAACGAGGCGGTGGGCGAGGTCGTCGCGCTCGGCGACGGGGTGAACGGGTTCCGCCGCGGCGACAAGGTCGCCTATGTCGGGATGGGCGGCGCTTTCTTCGCCGATACGGGCGCCTACGCGTGCTATCGCGCCGTACCGGCTGGCCGGCTGATTCCGCTGCCGGCGGGGCTGAGCGACGTCGACGTGGCAGCCATCCTCATGAAGGGCCTCACGGCGTCGTCGGCGATCCACCGCTTTCATCGGCCCGCCCCGGGGGAAACCGTCCTCGTCCACGCAGCGGCAAGCGGCGTCGGGCTCATCCTGTGCCAGTGGGCGAAGCACTGCGGCGCGCGGGTGCTCGGCACCGTCGGCACGCCGGAGAAGGCACGGATCGCGGTGGCGCACGGCTGCGACGAGACGATCCTTTACCGCGAAACCGACTTCGTCGCCGAAGTACGCCGGATCTGTCCGGACGGGGTAGCGGCGGTCTATGACGGGGTCGGTAAGGACACCGTCCTCGGCTCGCTGGATTGCCTGAGGCCATTCGGCAAGCTGGTGAGCTACGGCAACGCCTCGGGCCCGCCGCCGGCGGTGGACTTGCTGGCCCTCGCCGCGAAGGGGTCGCTTTCGGTGGGACGGCTGGCGATGGGTGATCACATCCGCGCGCCCCAGGACTATCAGGGGATGGCGTCGGAGCTGCTGGGGCTGTGCCTTCGGGGCGTGATCCGGCCCCATGTGGACGCGGTGATGCCGCTCTCCGCGGCGGCAGACGCCCACCGGCGTCTGGAAAGCGGCGCGCACGCCGGCGCGATCGTGCTGGTGCCCGATCCTGCCTCCGAATGAGCGGGCCCTGGACGTTCCGATTGAACGCGGCCATCCAATGCGGCCAAGCTGTATCCGTTCCCGCCGGTCGATTGGACGAGGGTTTCCCGACGATGATGTCCGCGTTTCTTTCCCTGTTCGGTCGCCGGCCGGTGGCAGCACCCGCACAGGCTTCGCCGGTCGACAGTGTCGTCGGCACCTGGGTGGTGACGGCGCCGGACGCGCCGTTCCCGCATCACGTGTTCGTCTTCAACGGGGACGGCACCATGCAGCAGGCCAACCCCGATGCCGGAAACGCCCTGACCAGCGACAGCGACGGCAAGGGCATCTGGGCCCGCCGGGGCGACGGGGTCGTCGGGAAATTCGTGGAGTTCACGGCCGACCGCGCAACCCACCGGCTGGTCAGCCGCGGCGAGGTGTCGTTCGAGATCGAGGTCGCGGGCGACACGTTGAGCGGGACCGCGACGGCCCGTTTCTACGATGAAGATGGCGCGCTGCTCAAAGGGCCGCTGCCGACCTCGCTCAAGGGAACGCGCCTGACGCTTCCCTGAGGAGGGGACGCTTTCGCGTCACGCCCCGATCTCGAGCACCGTCTTGCCGCGCGCATGGCCGCCTTCGGAATGGACCTGTGCCGCGGCGAAATCCGAGAACGGCATGACGTGTTCGACAACGGTGCGGATCCGTCCCTCCGCGACGAGGGCGACCAGGGCGGCGAGGGCCTCCGGATCGGGCTGCACCATCGGCTTGACCACGCGCACACCGAATTCCGCGCCGCGATCCTCGTAGGGTTCGGCGCTGAGGCAGACCATCGTGCCGCCCTTCTTCATGACCGAATAGCTGCGGCGGTGGACGTCGCCACCCACCGTGTCGAAGACGACGTCGATGTCGGTGAGCTGGTCTTCGAAGGCGCCCTGGTCGTAGGCGATCGCTTCGCTGGCGCCGAGGGCGCGCACGAAGTCGGCGTTGCGAGCCGAGCAGGTACCCGCCACCCAGGCGCCGCGCGCGTGGGCGATCTGGACGCCGAGGGATCCCACGCCGCCCGCCGCCGCGTGTACGAGCACCCGCATGTCCGGCCCGACCTCTGCGGTGGCCACCAGCGGGATCCAGGCGCTCAGTCCGGCAAGCGGCAGGGAGGCGGCGTCGGCGAACGACAGCGAATCCGGGATCGGCACCGCGAATTCTGCCGGCAGCACGATCTGCTCCGCCCAGGTGCCGACGCCGCGACCGGCCAGGAAGCAGACGCGCTCACCGACGCGCCCGGCATCGACGCCGTCGCCCACGGCGGCGATCACGCCGGCACCGTCGCGCCCGGTGATGGCCGGAAACGCGGTCGGCATCACGGCGCTCATCGCGCCGGAGCGGACCTTCCAGTCGATCGGGTTCACGCTGACCGCCCGCACGCCGACGACGACCTCGCCGGGCCCGGGCGTGGGCGCCTCGATGCGGTCGGCGGAGAGGACGTCGGCGGAGCCGTACTCGGCGAAGCGGATGGCGGTGATCTCGGTCATCGGTGTCCCGTGCTTTCCTTGCTGCGAGAGCGGTCCTGGTTCAGGCCCTTGCGATCTGAACGAAGACCGGCTCCAGGTCCTCGGCGGTCTGCGGGCTCGGCAACGTCGCGCCCTGTGGTCGCCAGACCGTTAGTCACCTCGTGGCGGCATCCCGCAGATGCGCGATCAGCGCCTGGACCGCAATGGGGTAGCCTTCCGGTCCGAGACCGATCACGCAACCGGTCACGACCGCGGCGAGCGGCGCATGATGGCGAAAGGGCTCGCGCTTGAACACGTTGCTGACGTGCACCTGGATGGCCGGTTTGCCGACCGCTGCCAGCGCGTCGAGGATGCCGATGGAGGTGTAGGACAGGCTGCCGGCGTTGATGACGATGCCGTCGGCGCTCGTCCGCGCGTCCTGGATCCAGTCGATCAGGGCGCCTTCGTGATTGGACTGGTGAAAGTCGAGGCTGGCGCCGAGCCCGGCCGCGGTCTCGCGGCACCGCTCGGCGATGTCGGCGAGGGTGAGCGTGCCGTAGGGGCCAGCCGGGTCGAGCCCGTAGAGGTTGGTATTGGGACCGTTCAGAACGGTGATGCGCAGCGGCGTTGAATCCATCGGCACTCTTTCGGGGGTCGGTGCGCTCATGCGGCCCGTTCGAACGGGCGGGTGGCGGCCATGGACGGGCGTTCGTCGAAGGCGGAGAACCAGTCGGCCGCGCGCGGCCGTCCGTCGCGCCAGGAAAGCTCGGGGTAGCGGAAGTCCAGGTAGCCGAGGGCGCATCCGATGGTGATGACGCCGATCGTCGGCTCCACCGGCAGGCTCGGCACGAGCGCTTCGATGCGGTCCAGCGCGCCACGGATCTTCGCAAGCTGGGCGTCGGTCCAGCCGGCCCAGCGGGCCTCTTCGGGCCGCATCAGCTTCTCGTAGCGCGCCGCGATGGCGGCATCGAGCAGCCCGTCGCCGAGCGCCTGCTGGGTCAGCGCCGTCCAGCGGGCGTCGCCCGATGGAAACAGGTTGGGCGCGTTGCCGCGGGCGGCCAGATACTCGCAGATCACCCGGCTGTCGTAGAGCACGGTCCCGTCGTCGAGGATGAGCGCCGGGATCTTGCCGAGAGGGTTGTGATCGACGAGCGCAGGATCGCGCTGCAGCGGGCTGGCGGCGTTGAACTCGATCTCGATTGCGTCCTCTAGGCCGGCCTCATGGGCGACGGCCATGACCTTGCGGACGAACGGCGAGGTCGGCGCGTGCAGCAGTCTCATGGCTGCTGGTCCTCCGCGCCGATGGCCGCGAGACCGGCCCGGGCGACTTCCACATCCTGCGCCCCGGTGCCCGAGCCCACGCCAATGCCGCCGACGCACACGCCGTCGAGGACGATCGGCAGGCCGCCTTCCAGGTTGGTCAGGCGCTGGCCGGCGGCCAGCGAGAGCTTGATCTCGTCGGCCGGATTCAGCCGGGAGGTCGGCTGGCTGTGGGAGGCGGCGGTGACCGCCTTCGACATCGAGGTTTCGCGGGACAGCAGGCGGGCGCCATCCATGCGGACGAACGCCAGAAGGTTGCCGCCGTCGTCCACGATGGAGATGTTCTGGGGCACGCCGAGTGCTTCCGCCTTGGCGACGGCGCCGGCGAGCATCCGAAGCGCGCCGACGTGGGTGAGCTTGAGAAAGGAACGGGTCACGGACATCGCCTGCCTCACGCGTCGCCGGGAACGCCGTAGGACGGCGCGGTGGAGGGATCGAGCGCGCGCGTCACGTACGCGTCCATCTGATCCTTCCAGAGGGTCCAGAGCGCTTCCAGTTCCGCCATGACGTCGCCGTCCGACCAGTCGATCCGCAGGTCCGCCACCGGCCAGGCGACGGTATCGACGATCAGCATGCCGACCGAATGGACCGGACCTTCCTCGCCGCCGGCCGCGACCGCCGCCTGCATGGCGGCCACCAGACGGTCGCCGATATGGGCATCGGGCATCGAGCGGAAGCGGTCGACCATCGCCCGGGGCACCTCGGGCGAGGCGAGCAGGTTGCCGGCCGCCGCCACGTCGGGTTCGACGACGATGCGGTGGACGCCGAGCGTCTTCGCGCCGGAATGCTGGGCGGCGGTGCCGCCGGCGCCGAGGATCACCACCTGCCGATAGTCGAAATGCGGCGCCTCGGCTTCGAAGCGGGCGAGCACCTCGGCCGGGGCAAGGCCCTCTGCCAGCAGGTCCAACCCCTTCGGACCAAGCGTCGGGTCGGTGATGTTCTGGGTCGCCACCACGCCGACTCCGGCGCGGGCATGGGCACAGCGCGCGGCAACCGCCGGCGACGACGATGACACCGCGATGCCGAACATGCCGGTGCGCGCGCAGCGGGCGGAGATGGAAAAGGTCACGTCGGCCTCCTGATCAGGCGTCGGGGATGACGGCCGTCACCTCGATCTCGACGACCCATTCCGGGCGGGCGAGGGCTTCCACGACGAGGCCCGTGGAGCACGGGAAGACACCCGCCAGCCACTTGCCCATCTCCTGGTAGACGGCCTCGCGGTAGCGGATGTCCGTCAGGTAAACGACGATGCGGCAGATGTGGGCGAGCTCGCTGCCCGCCTCTTCCAGCAGCATCTTGATGTTCTCCATCGCCTTGGCGGTCTGCAGCCCCGCGTCGCCCGGATGCAGGCTTTCGCGGGTGTCGAGATCCTGCGCCACCTGTCCGCGCAGGAACACCGTCGTGCCGCGGGCGACGACCGCCTGGGAGAGGTCGTTGTTCAGCTTCTGCTCCGGATAGGTGTCCTTCGTGTTGAAGGGGCGGATGCGGGTGTGCGTCGGCATGGAAGACGTGTCTCCTGAGGGCGTGTGGATCAGTTTGCGGGCAACGGGTCGGCCAGACGGGCGGCAAGGCGGGTCATCATCGCTCCGGCCTCGGCGAGCTCGTCGAGGCCGATCCATTCGTCGGCCTTGTGGGCGCGGCCGATGTCGCCGGGACCGCAGACGACGGTCGGGATGCCTGCCTCGGAATAGAGGCCGGCCTCGGTGCCGAACGACAGCGTGATCGGGGCATCGCTCCGCCCGCACAGCTGCGAAACGAGACGCACGGCGGGGCTGTCGGCCGGCGTGTCCAGGCCGGGATAGCGGCTGAGATGATCGACCGCGATGCCCGTGCCGTCCGTGTTGGCGGCAAGGGCGGTCCGCGCCGCGTCGATCAGCGCCTCGATCCGCGCATCCAGGGCGCTCGCGTCGGTGCCGGGCAGGATGCGTGCCTCGAACTCCATCACCGCATGATCGGGGACGAAGTTGAGGGCGTTGCCGCCGTGGAGCGAGCCGACGTGGACACTGGTCCAGGGCGGCGTGAACGCATCGTCGGTTTCGGCGCGCAGGTCGCGGCCGAGTGCCGCCAGCGCCGCCGCGAGTTCGGCGGCCGACTGCACCGCGTTCGCCGCAAGATGGGGGAGGGCGGAATGACCGCCGCGCCCGGTGAACGTCAGCCGCTGGGCGAGCTTGCCCTTGTGGGAGCGCGCGACGCGCAGGCCCGTGGGCTCGCCGACGATGCAGAGCGCCGGCGGCACCGGCAGGGCCGCCGTCGCGGCGACGAGGTCGGGGGCGCCGAGGCAGCCGAGCTCCTCGTCATAGGACAGGCAGATGTGGACGGGGGTGGCCGATGCGGAGGCCTTGAACAGCGGGACGTGGGCCAGCACCGAGGCCACGAAGCCCTTCATGTCGGTGGCGCCGCGGCCGTAGATGCGCCCGTCGCGGATCTCGGCCCGGAACGGATCGCTCGACCAGGCCTGGCCGTCGACCGGAACCACGTCGGTGTGGGCGGAGAGCGCGACGCCCGGCCGGTCCGCCGGGCCGATGGTGGCGAGGATGGACGCCTTGTCGCCGGCCGCGTTGGCGATCCGGCGGACCTCGACGCCTTCCGCCTCGAGCAGCGCAGCGATGTGGTCGACGACATCGAGGTTCGACCGCGCGCTCACGGTCGGGAAGGCGATGAGATCGCGCAGGATCGAGACCGTGCGGTCCGGCGACGGCGCCCCCGCATCATCGGGGCCGGCGGACGGGGCAGGCGTCGTCGCGGCGGGGCTGCGCACGCTCATCGGGTCACGCGACCTCCAGCCGGCGGTAGTCGCCGTCCGAGTAGAGCAGCGGCTCCTCGCCCTGGATCTCCACCGCAACCACTTCGCCCGCAATGATGCGGTGCGAGCCGAAATCGAAGACCTCGGCAAGCCGGCAGTCGAGGCAGCACAGGGCGCCCGCCAGGTGCGGGGAGCCGGTGACGAGGGCGCTCCATTCGCCGGCGGCGAAGCGATCCTCCCGCAGCTCCGGGATCAGTCCGGCGAAGCTGCTGGCCACCCGTTGCTGGCCCTGGGCCAGGATGTTCGCCGCGAACACGCCATTGGCGATCAGGGTCGGCAGCGATCGGTTTTCCCGATGCAGGCAGAACAGGACGGATGGCGGCTCCAGCGACAGCGAGCACAGGCTGGAGACGGTGACGCCGACGCGGCCATGCGCCCCGTCGCTGGTGACCACCGTGACGCCGGAGGCGATCCGGCGCATCGCCCCGCGAAACCGCTCCGGCAGGACGGTGCTCATCCGGCCGATCCCGTCACCTTGTCGGAAAGGCCTGCCACCTTGCGCACGAAGTCCAGCGGCCCCGCGAAGTCGAAGGCGTTGTAGACGGCGTTCAGGTGGTTGAAGTGCGGGGCCTGGGCGAACTGCACGAAGGTGAGCCGGTGGCCGGCGTAGTCGGAGTTCAGCAGGTCGCGGGCGAACGCCAGCAGCTTGCGGCGGTCCTCCGCCTCCCACTCCTTGTTGAGCGAGTAGAACTTCTCGAGCCAGGGGCCGGTCTCCGTGCCCTCGAACGACGCGGCGTTCGGCGTCACGCAGATCTGGCCGCCGCAGAGCTCGCGGGCGATGTGCATCATCGCCGGCAGGTTGGCGCAGGCATGGACGCGGCCGGCGTAGAGCAGCGACTGGTTCGGCATCAGCAGCCCGCCGGGGCTGGTTTCGGCGGTGGCGATGGAGGCGGTGAGGTGGGCGTTGATGCCCTCCCGGTAGCAGACCAGGTCGGCGAGCTTCTCGCGGACCGCCTGCAGCTTGTCTAGGCCGGTCTGGCGGGCGTTCCACATGGCCGCGCCGATCATCATGTCGGCCACGTACAGGAGCCGGTGCACGTACGGGAACGCGGAGTAGCGGTGCAGCGTGGCGCGCACGAACTGGGCCGCCTTGGTGTGCTGGTAGAAGAACACGTTCTCCCAGGGGATCAGCACGTTGTCGAAGATCACCAGCGATTCGATCTCGTCGAACCGGTTGGCGAGGGGATAGTCGCGCGGGTCGGTGCGCCCGGCGAAGGACGATCGGCAGATCTGCTTCACGCCCGGCGCGCCCATGTCGACGATGCCGCCGACGGCGTAGTCGGAGAGCTTCTCGTTGGTCCACGCGCCAACGGTCGGCTTCAGGAAGGCCTGGTCGGCATAGGCGGCGGCCGTCTCGTACTTGGCGCCGCGGATGACGATGCCGGCATCGGTCTCCTTCACGACGTGGACCATCATGTCGGGGTCCTGGTCCTGGGGCGGCAGCGAGCGGTCGCCCTTCGGATCGGTGTTGGCCGAAATGTGGAAGATGTCGTTGTCGAGGATCGACTGGACGTGCCGGTCGACGTTGTCGGCGAAGCGGGGATCGAACTCGGCCAGCACGTCGCGCCCGTCGATGAGCGACCAGACCTCGCCGATGGTCTCGTCGCCGACGCGGGTGACCACGCCGCCGATGTCCTTCATCACCAGGTCGACGGCATCGATCTTGTCGGTCCAGTCGCGCTTCTCGCGCGGCGGCTTGTGGAAGATCGTGTTGCGCCGGTTGTCGTCCAGATAGGTGAGCTGGTCCTGATAGCGAGCCTCGTGGGCCATGTCGTACATGCGGGCACGGACGTCCACGATCGGCTTGAATGCCGGATGCGTGGTGACATCCTTCACCCGCTCGCCGTCCATCCAGATCTCGCGACCGTCCTGAAGTCCCGCTCGATAGTCTTCGCCCGTACGGATCATGCGCCTACCTCTTCGCTGTCCGCTGATATTGCGTTGCGAAGATGGATCGTTAAAACATTTTCATACGTTGCTTTGGACCGGAAAAACCGATGCATATCTCGCTCCGCACCCTGCGCTACGTCGTGGCCGCCGCCGATTTCGGCAATCAGACCGATGCGGCGAAGCATCTGAACGTGTCCCAGTCCTCGATCTCTGCGGCCATCGCCCAGTTCGAGGCAGAGTGCGGGGTACAGCTCTTCGTGCGCCATCACGCCAAGGGGGTGTCGACGACGATCGCCGGCACGCGCATCGTCAACGAAGCGCGCATGCTGCTGAGCCACGCGCGCAATTTCGCGCAGAACGCGCGGGCGATGGCCGACGAGGTGCGCGGCGAGATCGCGGTGGGCTGCTTCTGGACGATCGCGACCCATTTCATGCCGGGCCTGCTGTCCACCTTCGCCGAGACCCACCCCGGCGTGACCGTGGGGCTCGACGAGGGCGACCACCAGCAGATCCTCGATGGCATCATCTCCGGCCGCACCGAACTCGCGATCTCCTACGAGCTGTCGCGGCCGGAGGAGATCGTGGCCGAGCAGCTGGCCGAGCTGCCGCCGTGCGCGGTGCTCCATTGCGACCATCCGCTCGCGCAGCGCGACAGCATCAGCCTGTCGGAGCTGCGCAACGAGCCCTTCATCCTGCTCGATCTGCCCCATTCGCGGGACTACTTCATGCGGCTGTTCCGGTCGGTCGGGGTCACGCCGCACATTGCCTTCCGCTCCAAGGCGTACGAGCTGACGCGCGGGCTGGTCGGGCACGGGCGCGGCTACACCATCCAGAACATCCAGCCGAAGACCCAGGTGACCCACGACGGCGGCCGCGTCGCCGTGCTGCCGATCACCGACGTGCTCGAGCCGGTGCGCGTGGTGAGCCTGAAGCTGCGCCGGCAGGCGCCGCGACCGGTCGTGGATGTCTTCGAACGCCATCTCAAGGCGTGCTTCTCGCCCGGCGGCATCCTCGCCCCCGGAACGCTGACGCCCAACGCGCCGCTGCGCTGACGCGGTGTCCGACGGCCCTTTCGGGCCGCGGCGAAGGCGCCCGGTACGCCAGTATCTCGGCTCTTGGGCTGCATTGGGAAAGCCGATCCTAGACGCCAGTTAAAACTATTTTTCCTGTCAACGACACTCATGCCAAATTTTGGGCCATGAGTATTATTTCATCATCCGCTTGTGGCATGGTGCGTCGCACAACGGCGGCCCGAACGGACGTTCGTGTCGGATCCGCCAGCGTTTCTGCGAGGACCGATACGCCATGAGCGGAGATGCGCTCGTCTTCTACAGTCTTGTCGACGATGCGGCCGCCTGGCGCGACGCGCTGCACAAAGAGCTTCCCGATCTGGACGTGCGGGTCGATCCCGACGTGGGGGATCCGACGGACATTGGCTACGCGCTGGTGTGGTTGCCGCCGAAAGGCTTCTTCCAGCGGTTTCCCAACCTGAAGCTCGTCACCAATCTCGGCGCAGGCGTCGATGCGCTTGTGCGGCGCGACGACCTGGTCCCGGTGAAATTCTCGCGGCTGTCGGACACCGGCATGGTCGAGATGATGTCGAGCTACGTCGTCTACGCCGTCACCCGCTATGCCCGCGACATGCACGTCTTCGAGCGCGCCAAGCTCCGGGGCGAGTGGGAGTACGTGCATCCGCGCCCGCTGTCGGAGATCAAGGTGGGGGTCCTCGGCCTCGGCGAACTCGGCGCGCCCGCGGCCGCCGCGCTGGCTCGGATGGGCTATGCGGTCTCGGGCTGGTCGCGGACGGAAAAGTCGATCGACGGCGTTCGCTCGCTCACCGGCCGGACAGGCCTGGAGACGATCCTCTCGGAGAGCGAGATCCTCGTCAGCCTGCTGCCCCTGACGACCGACTCGCGCGCCCTGCTGGGCGCCGCGGAACTGGCGCTGATGCCGAAGGGGGCGAAGTTCATCAACGTGTCGCGCGCGGCCGTGGTCGACGAGGACGCGCTGATCGCGGCGCTGACCAGCGGCGCCATCGCCGAAGCGACGCTGGACGTCTTCAACGTCGAGCCGCTGCCGTCGGACCATCCGTTCTGGACGATGGGCAACGTGTTCATCACGCCGCACATGGCCAGCATCACCGTTCCGGCGCTCGCCGCGCACGACGTCGCGGAAAGCATCCGGCGCGTGCGGGCGGGCCGGCCGCCGTTGCACGAGATCGATCCCGTCCGCGGCTACTGACGCGGGCCGGAAGATGAGGACCGGGCGGTGGTGGGCCGTCCGGAAGAGGAGGTGGACTCATGAAGAAGTTGGCATTCGCCATCGGCGCCCTGGCGCTGATGGCCACGACGGCGCACGCCCAGGATCCCCTGGTGATCAGCACCTGGGGCGGCAACTGGAAGGAAGGGGTGAAGATCGTCGGTGACGAATTCACCAAGCGGACCGGCGTCGAGGTCGAATACATCACCGGCGGTACTCTGGACCGCCTGGCAAAGGCGAAGGTCGCCCGGGACAATCCCGAGTCCGACCTGATCAACACCACGGCCCACGTCGGTTATCTCTACTACGCCGACGGGCTGATGGAGAAGCTCGACTACGAAAAGATCCCGAACGCCGCCAAGCTGTATCCGATGGCCAAGCGCTCGGACTACACGGTCGCCGACTATGTCTACGTCTACACCCCGGCGTTCCTTCCCGAAGCGATGCCCGAGGGTTTCGAGCTCGATTCCTGGGAAGTGCTCTGGGACGAGTCCATGAAGGGCAAGCTCGGCCTTCCTGACTTCGACCCCAGCCACATCATCATCGCGGCGACCAAGCTCGCCGGCGTGAAGCCGGAGGAATGGGACAAGGTGAAGGACAAGCTCCTCGCCCTGAAGCCGAACATCAAGGCGTTCTACCAGTCCGACGCGACCAGCCAGAACCTGATGCGCACCGGCGAAACGCCGGTCCAGGTCCTGCTTAACATCAACGGCTACCACCTCGAGAAGCTCGGTGTGCCGGTGAAGATCGTGGTGCCGAAGGAAGGCGCCGTGGTCGGCATCGACGTGTGGGGCATCAATGCCGGGTCGAAGAAGAAGGAGCTTGCGCAGAAGTTCCTCGACATCGCCCTGGAGCCGGAGATGCTCGCCAAGCTGTGCAACTTCCACAAGTGCTCGCCGATGAGCCCGGACGCCAAGCTTGATCCGGAAATCGCGAGCCTTCCCGGCATCTTCACCAGCGCCGATCAGATCGAGAAGGAAGCCATCGTTCTCGACGACAAGACCTACGCCACGCTGCTCCCGCAGTGGAAGGTGTGGTTCACCGAGAACATGATGAACTAGACGGCACTTCCCGCTCAAACTCCCGGCCGGCCGCGTCCCGCGCGCCGGCCGGCCTTGCGAAGAGACCGATGACCAGCACGCGACGCCCCTTCTTCGTCACCTTTCTCGCACCCGCGGTGCTCACGGCCGTCATCCTGGTCGCGGCGCTGTTCGAGGTGATGCAGTACAGCGTGCGCGAATACATCCCGGGTTCGCTGAACGTCGGTGGCCTGACGCTCGACAATTTCGTGCGCATCAACAAGCCCATCTACTGGGGCGCCTTGATCAACACCTTCTACATGAGCCTGCTCACGGCGCTTTACTCGCTCGTGCTGAGCTATCCGGTCGCCTTCGCCCTGGTGCGCACCGAGCGGGACTGGGTGCGCTCGATCCTGATCGCGCTGTCCATCACGCCGCTCTTCACGGGCGAAATCGTGCGGACCTACTCGTGGATGCTGATGCTCGGCTCCGATGGCTTCGTGAACAGCCTGCTGCAGGGGCTGTCGCTGACCGATGCGCCGCTGCAGATCATGTACACGCGCTTCGGCGTGGTCATCGCGCTGGTCCAGTTCTCCATGCCGGTGATGATCATCCTGCTCGCCACGGCGATTTCCCATGTGGACCGCGACCTGGAAAAGGCGGCCGCCAACCTCGGCGCGCCGCCGCTGACGGTGTTCTGGAAGGTCACGCTGCCGCTGACGGCGCCGGGTGTGCTGTCCGGCGTGGTGGTGGTCTTCGCCTGGACGATGAGCGCGTTCTCCACGCCCCAGTTCATCGGTGGGGGCAAGATCCTGATGATCTCCAATCTCGCCTACCTGCAGGGGTTTTCGACCCTCAACCTGCCGTTCGCGGCAACCCTCAGCCTGATTGCGCTGGTGGCGGCGCTGGGCAGCCTGGCGCTGGTGAAATCCATGACCGGGCGGCTCGAGAAGCGCCTGGCGATCAACTGAGAGGCTCCTGATGAGATCGTTCGCCTTCTGGAGCCTGGTCGTCGCCATCCTCGTCTACATGACGCTGCCGACGATCGTCGTCCTGATGACCTCGGTCAATCCGACCGAGATCCTGGCCTTTCCGCCGGAGGGCGTCTCGTTCCGCTGGTACGAGAAGGCGCTCACCTACCGGGACTTCCAGATGGCGTTCAAGAACGGCCTGATCGTCACGGGCTGCGCCTCCACGCTGGCGCTGCTCGTTGGCTCCGCTTTCGCCTGGCTCGTTCATCGCTACACGTTCAGCGGACGGGGCCTGCTGGAGGCGGTGCTCTGGTCGCCGCTCATCATTCCGCACTTCACGCTCGGCTTCGGCTTCCTGCTGCTCGGCGGCGTCCTCGGCCTGACCCAGGGCTACGTGATGATCGTGCTCGCCCACATGATGCTGGTGATGCCGTTCGTCACCCGCGCGGTCTACGTGAGCCTGGCCAACGTCGACCCGAACCTCGCCCGCGCCGCCGCCAGTCTCGGGGCTTCTCCCTTCAAGGTCCTGACCCGCATCGAGCTGCCGCTGGTGCTGCCGGGCATGGCCGGCGGCTGGCTGATCGCGGCGGTGATCTCGCTCACCGAGTTCACCGCGTCGCTGTACGTGACGGGCAGCCGGACACAGACGCTGCCGGTGGCGATGTACAACTACATCCGCGAGTACGCCGATCCGACGGTGTCGGCCATCTCGGCGATGCTCATCATCGCGACCACGCTCATCATGTTCTTCGCCGACAGGGTGTTCGGCCTGCGCCGCGTCCTGGCCATCGACAGCCACTGAGGCTGTGACCGATGCCGCCGCTTTCCCGTTTCAGCCCCATTCGCCGCGAGCCATGATGTCGCAAGATCTGCCGGACACTCCGACCACCCCGCGCGAGCCGCATGCGGTCCAGCTCTATCGTGTCCGCAAGGACTACGGCGGGGCGATCGGCGTCCATGACCTGTCGCTGACCATCGAGAAGGGGGAGTTCGTGACCCTCCTCGGTCCGTCCGGCTGCGGGAAGTCCACGCTGCTTGGCATGATCGCAGGCTTCATCACGCCGACGGCCGGCAAGATCGTCGTCGGCGGCGTCGATCTGACCGACGTGGAGCCCTACAAGCGGGACATCGGCATGGTGTTCCAGAACTACGCCCTGTTTCCGCACGTCAACGTCTTCGACAACATCGCCTTCGGCCTGCGAATGCGCAAACTGCCAAAGGCGGAGATCGAGCAGCGAACCCGGCGCGGCATCGAGATGATGAAGCTCGACGGGCTGGAGCATCGCCGGGTGCGGGAGCTTTCCGGCGGCCAGCAGCAGCGTGTGGCGCTGGCCCGCGCGGTGGTGATCCAGCCGAAAGTGCTGCTGCTCGACGAGCCGCTGTCGGCCCTCGACAAGAACCTGCGCGCCCAGATGCAGATCGAACTGTCCGAACTGCACCGCAACACCGGTCTCACCACGATCTTCGTCACCCACGACCAGGGCGAGGCGCTCAGCCTCTCCGACCGCATCGTGGTGATGAACAAGGGCGAGGTGCAGCAGGTGGCATCGCCGATCGACCTCTACAACACGCCTGCGAACGGCTTCGTGGCGTCGTTCATCGGCGAGATCAACGCGTTGCCAGATGCGCGCTACGAGATCGACGGCGCCGAGGCCGCGCTGTCGTTCCCCGGCATCGGCCGGCTCGGCGCCTCACGCCGCGCGGAATGGACATTCGCGCATGGAGCGGCAGTCCGGACGTTCCTGCGGCCCGAACAGGTGCTGCCGGTCACGGCCGCGACGCCGGCCGGCAACCGGGTGGACGGCGTGGTGACGAACCACATCTACCAGGGCTCGCACACCATCACCCGGGTCGAGGTTCCGGGCATCGGCCTGGTGCAGACGCGCGTCACCGGCTCGGAGATCGTCTCCACCCACCCGGTCGGCGCGCCGATCACGCTGCACTTCGACCTGGACGAGGCGATCCTGCTGCCTGCCGGCTGACGGATCTTCCGGTCCGTCGATCAGCTTCCGAGTTTCGGGCGCGGCGCCTTGCGGAATTGGGCGAGCGCGTCGGTCGTGGCGAGCCGCAGCGCTTCCGCGTCGCTGGCGAGGATGGTGAACTGCGCCCCGAGCGCCCGCCATTTTGCGCCGACGGTCTCGTTGATCGAGAAGGCCCCGCCGGCGCATTCGGCCGACCTGGCATCCGACAGGATCTTCGCGACGGCCTCGGTGTGGCGCGCTCCGACGTTCGGGAATTCGCCGAGGGAGAGGGCGAGATCGCCGGTCCCGATGAAGATCAGGTCGACGCCGTCGACCGCGGCGATCTCGGCCGCGGCTTCCAGGCCCGCGACCGTTTCGATCATCACGCCCACGAACGGCGGATCCTTCTGGTCGGCCGCAAAGTGCGCCGGGAAGTCGAAGAGGGGGCGGATGCCGCCGGCCGAGCGGATGCCGTGGGGCGGGTAGCGCGTGGCCGCGACGGCGGCGCGGGCCGTCTCGACGTCGTCCACCATGGGGACGATGACGCCCGCCGCGCCCGCCTCCAGCGCCACCGCGATGTCCTCCGTGCGGGACGACAGCGTTCGCACCAGCGGGATGGTTCGCGGGGAGACCGCGATGATCGCGCTTTCCAGCCGGTCCCGGGTCCACAGGCCGTGCTGGAGGTCGAAGACGGCTGCGTCCGGGCGACTGTGGGTCATCGCCTCGGCCGCCGCGGGCGAACCGAGTGCCAGCCACACGGCTCCGATGGGATCGCCGGCGTCGAGGCGGGCCCGGAGGCCCGCCGCAGCGGTGGGTTCTGTCCTGGCTCGTTTCATGGGGCTCGCTTCTTCTTGGCCGTCGTGTCCGGGGGGCCGGCGGAACGAGGCCGGCTCCGGTTCGGGAATGGTGCGGGACCGGCGTGACGCGCGTCGCGCGGGAAAGCGGGCGTCGCGTCGAAATGGTCGATGAACGAGGTCAGCGCTGAGGCGATGAAGGCTTCCATCGCGGCGGCCGCGGCCGGACCGGCGTTCGCCTGCAGCGCGTCGGCGAGCCTGCGGAGCCCCAGGAGGGCATCGCGGCGCGCCTCCGCGTCGTTCAGGGTCGTGCGGCGTACCAGCGCCACCTGATCGTCGAAGCGCCGGAGCGTTTCGCGCAGGCGCCGGTTCGGAACGCGTTCCAGCCAGGCCGCGCGGAAGTCGACGTTGGCGCCGGCGAAGGCGGCAAAGTCCCCGGTTTCGGCGGCAGCCTCGACCTGCGCCAGCGCGGCGGCGATGGCCTTCCGCCCGTCGGCGTCGAGGGACACGGCCACATCCCGGACAGCGGCCGGCTCCAGCAGGCGGCGGATGGCGAAGATCTCCTCCACATCGTCCACCGAAAGGCGGGGGACGGTGAAGCCGCCCTCGTGGGTCTCGACCAGCCCGTCGGCGGCGAGCCGCAGCAGCGCCTCGCGCACCGGCGTGCGGGACACCGTCAGCAGCGGCGCCAGGGACGCATCGATCAGCCGCTCGCCCGGCTCGAAGCTGCGCGCGCGCAGCATCGAGCGCAGGCGGAGATAGACCTGCTCTCCGAGCGGAACGGCGCGCTCTACCGGCGCCACCGTCCGCATCTGGCGACCCTGGTTGCCCGCGACCATCGCAATCCCCTGACGGCGCCTCCGACCACTTCCAGCCGCGCCGTACACTGTATACGGTGTTTGGTATGGTTGGCTTCGTCAAGGAGTTTTCATGACCGGCAGCGCGGCAATGATTCCCGACGCACCCGGACGCGGCGGAGTTCATCCACCGTTGCCTGAGGCGGATTTCGACGTCTTGTGCGCGGACATCGCGGCCGCCATCGGGGCGGACGGCATCGGCCGCGATCCCGATCTCCTGCAGAAGCACGCGTCGGACTGGAGCGGCGTCGTCCTGTCGCAACCGCGCGCGGTGGTCCGTCCGCGCACGACGGAGGCGGTTGCCGCGGTGCTGCGCCTCTGCAACGCCGCCGGCCAGACGGTGGTCGTCCAGGGTGGCCTGACGGGGCTTGCCGGGGGCGCGACGGCGGGGCGCGGCGAACTGGCGCTGTCGCTGGAGCGGATGGCGGCGATCTCGGCCGTCGACCGGACGGCCGGCACCATCACCGCGGAGGCCGGTGCGACGCTCGGAAACGTCCAGGAGGCGGCCGTTGCCGAAGACCTCTTCTACGCGGTCGACCTAGGGGCGCGGGGAACCGCGGCGATCGGCGGCACCATCGCCACCAATGCCGGCGGCATCCGCGTCCTGCGCTATGGGATGACCCGCGAGCAGGTGCTGGGCCTGGAGGTGGTGCTGGCCGACGGCACGGTGCTCTCGGACATGAGCGGCATCGTGAAGAACAACACCGGCATCGACCTCAAGCAGCTCTTCATCGGCAGCGAGGGCACGCTCGGCGTGGTGACGCGCGCCGTCCTGAAGCTGCACCCCCTGTTCAAGGCCAGGGCGACGGCCTGGGCGAATGTCGCGGACGCCGCCGCGCTGCCGCTGCTGCTCGCCGAGGCGCGCGACCGGCTGGGCGGATCGCTGGGCGCGTTCGAGCCGATGTGGCTGGACTATCTGCAGACCGTGGAGCGCCGGATGCCGCGATTCCGGCTGCCGCTGCCGGCGGAGGGCGCGGCGCTGATCGTCGAATGCCTCGGCGCCGACCAGGCCACCGAGCGGGAGCGGCTGGAGGCGTTCCTCGCCGACATGATCGAGGCGGGTCATCTGACCGACGCCGTGCTGGCCGACACCATCGACCAGGAACGGCGGATCTGGGCGGTCCGCGACGAGGTGCCGGCGGACTATCCGGTGGCCTTCGCCCAGATCGTTCCCTTCGACGTCTCGATCCCGACCGCCCGCATGAGCGCTGCGGTGGACGAGATCCGCAGCGGCATCAAGGCGATGCTGCCGGACGCCGATCTCCTGTTCTACGGCCATCTTGGCGATGCGAACCTGCACGTCGTCATCGGTCTGCAGGCCGCGCTGCCGTCGCAGGAAAAGCTGGCCGCCGAGCGCGTCGTCTACGACCTCGTGCGCGCGCTGGGCGGCTCGGTCTCGGCGGAACACGGCATCGGCCGGCTCAAGCGCCCGTGGCTTGGCCACACCCGCTCGGCCGCGGAGATCGCGACGATGCGGCGCCTGAAGGCGGCGCTCGACCCGAACGGCATCCTCAATCCCGGACGCGCCTTCGCCGAGTGACGGCGGTTCAGCGCTTCAGCACGATCCCCGCAGCCTCGCGGTCCCAGGTGCCTTCGCCGTGGCCCTGTTCGCGCAGCTTGTACTTCTGGATCTTGCCGCTCTCGGTCCGTGGCAGTTCGTCGGCGAACGCGATGAACCGCGGGATCGCGAAGTAGGACATCTTGCCCTCGCAGAAATGCACGATCTCTGCCTCGCTGACGTGGGCGCCTTCCTTCAGGACGAGGGTGGCCATCACCTCGTCCTCGGCGAGATCGGATTTCACCGGAAACACCGCCGCCAGCGAGACCGCGGGGTGGCTGGTGAGCACCTGCTCGACCTCGTAGGAGGAAATGTTCTCGCCGCGTCGTCGGATGGCGTCCTTCATGCGATCGACGAAGCGATAGAAACCGTCGGCGTCGCGCACGACGCGGTCGCCGGTGTGGAGCCAGAGGTTGCGCCAGGTCTCCACGGTCTTGTCCGGCATGCCGAAATAGCCTGTGGCGATCGAGAATGGTTCGTCGCCCCGAAGAATCAGTTCGCCGGGTTCGCCGTCCGGAAGCTCGTTGTCGTCGTCATCGACCACCCGCGCCTGGAAGCCGTCGATCAGCCGCCCCATCCAGCCGGGCTTGCGGCTGTCTGGCGTCGAGGCGATCACGGCGTTCGATTCCGTCGTGCCGAAGCCGTCGAGCAGCACGATCTTGGTGCGCTCCGTGAACGGCGCGTGGAAGTTCTCCGGCACGCCGGGCGCCAGCGCCACACGCACGGAGTGGGCACTTTCGACCGCCGACGCCGCGCGCGACAGCAGCATCGGCACCATCGCGCCGAGAAGATAGGTGACCGTCGCCCCCGAACGCGCCAGTGCCGGCCAGAACTCGGTCACGGAGAAGCGGCGCTCCACCACCTGCGTCGCGCCGTGCAGCAGCGCCTGGAAGAAGCAGTTCAGCGCGTTGGTGTGAAACAGCGGCAGAGGGGTGTGCAGGACGTCGCCCTCGACCACCCGGAGCTGCCTCCCGGTGTAGAGCGCCCACCAGAAGAACTGCGCGTGCGGGCAGCAGACCCCCTTCGACAGGCCGGTCGTGCCGGAGGTGTAGAGGATCGTCAGGAGGTCGCCCGGTTTGCTCTCCGCGGCCTCGACCTCGCCGGTCGGTTCGGGCAGTGGCTCCAGGGGCGGTGCGCCTTCGAGGGGGCTCGGAGGGGCACCCGGACCGACCGCCCAGATGCGCTCGACGGGCAGATCGGAGAAGTCGACCGTTTCCAGCGCGCCGAAGAAGGTGTCCTGGACCACCAGGATCTTCGCGCCGCTGTTGGCCAGGATGTGGTGCAGCTGGAACCCGCGCGAAGCGGTGTTGATGGGCACGGACACCGCGCCCAGCCAGGCAAGGCCCAGAAACAGTCGGACGAATTCTGGACAGTTGCCGCAGATCAGCGCCACGCGGTCGCCGCGTCCGACGCCGGCGGAGGCGAACAGCGCGGCAAACCGTCTGGCCTCGGTGAGCGCTTCGCCGAATGCGATCGTGTCGTCGTCGCATTTGAACAGGGAGCGGGTGCCGTAGCGCTCGGCCTGGCGGCGCAGCATCTGCGGCACCGTCCGCGTCTCAGGCGGGAAGGCGGCGGCCAGATCGAGCGACGGAGCGGAGTTCGTCATGGGTGAGGGCACTCACTGGTTGGCGACGAGCGCAAGGACGCGGAGCGGGCTGCCGGATCCCTGCTTGATCTTCAGGGGCGCGGCGAAGACCACGGCACCGGTTGGCGGAAGCTGGTCGAGATGGGCGAGGCACTGGAGCCCGTAGCGGCCCGCGCCGTGGAGGTAGAAATGGGCCGGGAAGGGCGGCACGAAATGCTGGCCCTGGCCGGCGTCGGTCCCGATCGTCTCGGTGCCGAAGCCGCGGATGCCCCGCTCTTCCACCAGCCACTTCATGACCGCTGCGTCCGGCCCGGGCGTGTGGGCGCCGTCTTCCCGGAGGTTGGCATAGGCCCGCCCGCGGCGCTTCGACCAGTCGGTGCGCAGGAAGACCCACTGACCGGCTTCGATGCGGCCATGGTCGGCCTCCCAGGCCTCGACGCGCGGGATGGTCAGCAGGAAGTCCGGGTCTTCGGCCGTTTCCGACGAGCAGTCGATCACGCAGACTGGCGCCATGAAGTGGGCCGGCGGAATGGTGTCGACCGAATTGTTGGGGAGGTCGCGGCCGGAGATCCAATGGATCGGGGCATCGAAATGGGTGCCGCAGTGCTCGCCCATGGAGAAGTTGTTCCAGTAGCACATGGCGCCCCGGTCGTCGTACCGGGAGATCTCCTCGAGCCGGAACGGGGTGCACTGGCCGAGCTCCGGAGGCAGCACGATGGTGGGGAAGTCGGGGGACAGCGTTTCGGTGAGGTCGACGACGCGGATCGCGCCGGACGCGATCGCGGCGGCGAACGAGAGGAGATCCGGAGCGCTCATGTCGGTGGTCCCGCTCATTCCTGTCCAAGCTCCCGTTCCAGCGCCTTCGGATCGGCGGCCAGCCGGTCCCGGATGTCCATCGCCACGTCGCCGACGAAGACGTCCTCGAGCCCCCGTCCGAGGGCGTCGATGACGGCCCGCGCGATCGCAGCAGGCGCCACCTTGGGCGGCGGAACGGTCTGGAACCATTCGGTGTCGGTCGGGCCGGTGAAGACGTTGAGGACCTTCACCCCGCCCGGGCGCAGCTCGGCGCGCAGGCTCTGGGAGGCGGACAGGCAGGCTGCCTCGACCGCCGAGAACGCGCCGTAGGCGGGCCAGTTGGTCAGCGCATAGGCGGAGAGGATGTTGACGAAGGCAGTGGCCGATTTCACGCCGTCGGCGCCGCGAGCCCGCATCACCGGGCCGAAGGCCTGGGCAAGGCGCAGGAGGCCGAGATAGCGCGTTTCCAGCTCCTCGCGCGCCATGGTCAGGTCCGGCCGGTCGAGAAGGCCGCCCGGGCGGGTGTGCTCGGCGGTGTTGATGAGGATGTCGACCCGGTGGGCGTCCTGCTTGGCCCATTCTTCGACGGACTCGGACTCCGCCACATCCAGCGGGACGATGGCCACCCGTTCGATCGCGCGCAGGGCATCCTCGCCGGCATAGGGCTTCCACGGTGCGGTGATCCCGACGAACACGATTTCTGCGCCGGCTTCCGCGCACGCCTTCGCCACCGCCTGGCCGATCGGGTTGCGGCCGTCGGTCACGAGCACGCGGCGGAACTTGGGATGGCAGGTCATTTCCCGGAGCGCGGGATCGTCCTCCATGTTCGGGGTCTCCTGTTCCGGCATCGCCATCATCACGGCGGCGCCGCTGCGGTCGAGCTTGAGGTCGAGGCGCGTCCGCGCGCCCTCGGCAAGGTCGCCGTGCAGGTGCGCCACCACCATCGGGCCGGCGTCGAGGGCGACGATCCCGGTGCGCCAGGGCGCGCGCTCGCGGAAATAGACGTCGGCGGGAACGCGGATCGTGGTCTCCGCCAGCAGCGTGCCCATCGGGTCCGCGTCGCGATACGGCAGGCGGGCCGACAGGCACTTCGGACACGCGTCCCGGGGCGGATAGACGGTCGCACCGCAGTCCGTGCATGTCTGCAGTGCGAAGCGGCCCTGGGCGGCGGCCGAGACGAGGCCGAGGGCGGTGCGGCTGCGCAACCCTTGCGGCGAGGTGGGCGCGCGCGTGCGATCGAGCGGGCTCTTGCGTCCGGGGCGCTGCAGTGGCTCGGTCATGACGCCCTCGCCAGCAGGGCCGCGCCAGAGGCGAGCCCGCGGTCGTAGTTGATGATGCCGAAGCCCGAGACGAGGCCCACCCGCGCGTTGGGAACGGGCACGCCCAACGCCTCGCCGGTCAGTTGGCGCAGCGCTTCGACGAGGCCGAGATAGCCACCCGCCGCTCCGGCCTGGCCGACCGAGAGCTGGCCGCCCGACGTGTTGTGCGGAAAGCTCCCGTCGTTGGTCAGGCCGTGATCGCGGACGAAGGCCGGCCCCTCTCCCTTCGCGCAGAAGCCGAGATCCTCGAACTGCATCATCGAGATGACCGGGTAGTCGTCGTAGGTCTCGAGGAAGTCGACGGCGTCGGGCCCAATGCCCGCCATGGCCCAGAAATCGTCGATGTCCGCTGCCCAGCCGCCGCGGATCTGGATGGGGTCGTCCGGGAAGGAATTGTGGCGTTCGATCGTGGAGAGGAGCCGAACGGTCTTCAGGCCGAGGGCCGCGGCCGTCTCGGTTCGCATCACGAGAAAGGCGTCTGCCCCGGCGCACGGCATCACGCAGTCGAACAGATGGATGGGGTCGGAGATCGGACGCGCCCTCATGTAGGCGTCGAGGGTGAGCGGCTTCTTCATGAGGGCGTGGGGAAAGGAGAGGGCGTTGTCGCGCTGAGCGACGCAGATCTTGCCGAAGTCCTCCCGGGTCGCTCCGAAGCGGTTCATGTAGTTCCGGGTGATCAGGGCGAAACTGGCGTTCGCCCCGCCCGCGCCATAGGGATAGACGGCGTCCTGAGCGAAGCGCGAAAAGCGCTCCAGCGTCTCGCGGTGGGAATCCACCGTATTGGTGTCCCCGGCCACGCAGGCGACGATGTCGGCGTCTCCGGCCTGGACCGCCCGCGCGGCGCGACGGAGCGCCACGACGCCGGACGCCCCGCCGAGCGGCACGTGGTCGAGCCAGCGGGGGGAAAGGCCGAAATGCTGGGTCAGCCCGACCGCCGTGTCGGGGCCGACGGTGAAGCTCGATACGGACAGGCCGTCGATGTCACCGGGCTCGAGTCCGGCGCGGCCGACGAGGGCGTGCAGCGCGCGGCCGATCCACCATTGGGCACTTTCGATCGAATAGCGCTCGTAGGGCACGGTCACTGGAACGCAGACGGCGACATCATCGTATCCCGTGCGCGTGCCGGCGCTGCGGCGGGGTATCCGGCTGCTCATGGGCGCGGTCCGGCCGGAAATGCGGTCATGCGCATGCGTCCTTCACCCGGCACCCTTCCAGTTCATCGAACCGGCCGTCCACATAGACGAGCGGATTGACGTCGCCCCGCCAGAGCTCGATCGCCTTCACACGGCCGACGAAGATCGTGTGGGACTCCACGTCAAGCGTCTCCCTGATCTCGCAGTCGAAGCTCGCCAGCGCGTCGACCAGGGCGGGCGCACCGGTCGCAAGTGTCGTCCACTCGCGGCCCTCGAACCGGGAGTCGCGGTCGATCGGTGTGCTGAACCGGCGGGCCAGCGCGGCGTCGGAGCTGGCCAGCAGATTGACGCAGAAGAAGCCTGCCGTGCGGATCGCGGCGTGGCAGGAGGCGGAGCGGTTCACGCAGACGAGGAGGGCCGGCGGATCGGCCGAGACCGAGCAGACCGACGTGGCGACCATGCCGTGGCGCGCGTGGGCGTCGTGGGTGGTCACGATGGACACGCCCGCCGCGAGGCGCCGCATGCCGTGTTTGAAGAGCTCGGTTTCGGGCGTCACTGGTAGCTGCCCCGAAAGAACAGGAGCGGGTCCCCGTCGCGGCCCGCATAGTCGACCAGACGACCGATGGCGATGACGGCGCCGTGGCGCTCGATGGTTTCCTCCAGGGTGCAGTCGAAGACGCCGACGGCATCGGCGAGGACGGGCGCTCCCGTGGCCATGGTCGCCCAGCGGCCGGCCTCGAAACGGTCGGCGCCATGCACATCGGTCCTGCCGCCGAAGGTGTCCGCCAGCGCCGCGTCGCCCTTCTTCAGGTAGTTCACCGCGAAGTGGCCCGCGTCGCGAATGGCCGCAAGCGTCGAGGTTCGCAGGTCGATGCCGACCGTGAGGGTGGGCGGGTCGGCGGCGAGATGGGCCACCGACAGGGCGAGGAAGCCGCTCGGACCGTCGGCGCCCTGCGCCGTCACCACTGCAACGGCCGACGGCTTTACCCCCAGCGCCTTCCAGAAGGTCCTGGCGTCGATGGCCTGCCCGCCCAGTCCTGGCCCTTGATCCGTCACAGCCGAGCCTCGTCCATGCGTCTGGTTTGGGTTCCGAACCGTGCCGGACGGCTGCTTGACGCGCCGCCGCCAGCCGGTAATATCCCAAAAAGTATACTGTCGACAGTCGACGGTGCAACCACTATCGGATCGGCCCGACCATGGCTTCCCCAGCTCTTGCGGAACTGCGGCGCGCACCCGCCCTTGCGGATCAGATCTATCTGCGGGTGCGGTTCCAGCTGCGGGCGGGGACCTTTGCGCCAGGCGAGCGGCTCGTGGAGTCGGCGCTGGCCCAGGAATTGTCGGTTTCGCGGTCGCCGGTGCGCGAGGCGCTGTCCCGGCTGACGGCCGACGGGCTGCTCGAAAGCGGCGGCAACGGCTTCCAGGTCGTCATGCCGACGCTGCAGGACATGGCCGAGATCTTCGACATGCGCCGGCTGCTCGAGCCCACCGCCGCGCGCAGGGTCGCGCGCACCACCGATCGCGCACTCACGGCTGCGCTTTTTCGCGCGTTTTTGCGCACGCGCACTGCGCACGCCGACGGTGACTTCCCCGAGTTCCTCGCGGCCAACTACGACTTCCGCGCGGCCTGGGTGGAGCGGGTTCCGAACCAGCGCCTCGCCGGTTCGATCCTCCGCTTCGACGACCAGGCCGGATTCGTCCGCCGCAGCACGCTCGTTCATGCGCATGCCCGCGACGAGGTGATCGCGCTCCTCGAGCGCTACCTCGATGCCTTCGAGCGGCGGGACGAGGACGCGGCGGCGGAGGTCACCGAGGCCTTCATCGAGGGCGCCGAACGCCACTACCGCGACGTCTGCGGTCCAACCGACTGACCCCCACCGGCAAGCGCAGGTACCACCATGACCCCGACCAATCCGATGCACGGGCCGAACAAGTTCAAGCTCGGCGTCTTCTCCATGAACGCCGATGGCGGGCTGGCGCTCACCAAGGTGCCCGAGCGGTGGCCCGCCAAGTGGTCCGAGATCGTCGAGGCCACCCAGATGGCGGACCGGGCGGGGCTGGAGTTCGTGCTGCCGATCGCCCGCTGGAAGGGGTTCGGGGGCGAGCTCAACAGCCGCGAGTGGAGCTTCGAGACCTTCACCTTCGCGGCCGGGCTGGCGGCCGCGACCGAGAACATCGCGGTGTTCTCGACGGTGCACGTGCCGATGGTGCACCCGGTCTTCGCCGCCAAGGCGCTGACGACCGTCGACCACATCTCCAACGGCCGGGCCGGGCTCAACATCGTCTGCGGCTGGAACCCGGAGGAGTTCGGCATGTTCGGCCTGCCGATGATCGACAACCGCTACGACCAGGGGCTCGAATGGTTCGAAATCGTGCGGCGGATCTACACGTCGGAGGAGCCGTTCGACTATGACGGGGAATTCTACAAGCTGACGGGCGTCTCCGGAAAGCCGCGGCCGATCCAGATGCCGCGCCCGGTGACCCTCAACGCCGCCTTCTCGCCGCCCGGGCGCGAGTTCGCCGCCAAGGCGGCCGACTTCCTGTTCACGACGTTCACCGAGATCGAGCAGGGCCGCGGCCACGTCGAGGACATGACGAAGCGCGGGGCGGCGGAAGGCCGCGAGGTCGGCGTCTTCACCACCTGCGCGGTGGTCTGCCGGCCGAGCCAGGCCGAGGCGGAGGACTATTTCGAGCACTACGCCGTGACGATGGAGGATACCGCCAGCGTCGACCACTACATGGCGCAGAAGCAGAAATTCTCCGGGTCCCACGACGAAGAGGCCTACCGGCTGCACCGCAAGCGCTTCGTCGGCGGCGGCGGCGGATACCCGCTGGTCGGCACCCCCGAGCACATCGCCTCGGAAATGGCGAAGATGAGCGAGGTCGGCTTCGCCGGCACCGCCCTGTCGTTCGTCAACTACAAGGACGAGCTGCCGTACTTCAACGAGACGGTGCTTCCGCTGCTGCGCGAGGCGGGCCTCCGGGTGACCTGACGACGTCACGCCCCGATCCCGATCCTGTCCGCCGCGCGGTCCCCGGTCTCGGCCTGGGGTGTCCAGACGGCGGTCGGGTCGTCCGGTGGCACGGCGGCGAGCAGCGTGCGGGTGTAGGGATGGGCGGGGGCGCTGAAGACCTCCTCCGTCACGCCGCTCTCGACGGCCTCGCCCCGGTACATGACCAGGACCCGGTCGCAGAGGTAGCGGACCACCGACAGGTCGTGGGAGATCAGCAGCATCGAGAAGCCGCGCTGACGCCGGAGCGCCAGCAGCAGGTTCAGGAGCTGGGCCTGCACCGACACGTCCAGGCCTGACACGATCTCGTCGGCGACCAGGATGTTCGGCGCGACGCAGAGCGCCCGGGCGATGTTCACGCGCTGGCGCTGGCCGCCGGAAAGCTGGGTCGGAAAGCGTGTCGCCGCCTCCGGCGGCAGGCCGATCTCCAGGAGGAGCGCTTCGGCCCGCGCGAGGCGCGTCTTCCAGTCGCGCTCGCCGGCCGCTTCCATGGCCTGGGTGACGATGCTGCCGACCCGTCGCCGCGGATTGAGCGCCGACTGCGGATCCTGGAACACCATCTGCACGTGGCCGCGCTGGTGGGCCCGGGAGGCGGTTGTGAAGTCGGCGACCTCGCGCCCCTCGATGACCAGCGAGCCGTCGCTCGGACGCTCCAGCCCGCACAGCATCCGGGCGACGGTGCTCTTGCCGCTGCCGCTCTCGCCGACGATGCCGATGAACTCGTTGCGGTGCAGGGCGAAGCTCATCTCCTTGACGGCGTCGACCGTGCTGCGCCGAAACAGGCCGCCGTTGGTGACGAACGTCTTGGAGAGGCCCGTCGCGGTGAGCAGCGGCGTGCCGAACTCCGGCGTCTCCACCGGCGCGGGCGGCGGCGGGGCGATCGCGGCGGTGGTCTCGCTGCGGATGCAGGCGGCGACCTGACGCTCGGCGACGGTCACGAACGGCGGCATCGCCTCCAGGCAGGCATCGACGACGCTGGGGCAGCGCGGCGCGAACAGGCAGCCGGAAATGTCCTTGAGGGTGCTGAGGCCGGGCATCCGCTCGGGCAGCGAATAGAGGCCGCGACGGGGACCGCTCATGGCCGGATTGGAGAGCTGGAGGCAGCGCGTGTAGGGGTGCGCGGGCTGCGCGAACACCTGGCGCGCCGGCCCGTATTCCGCCGGCCGTCCGGCATACAGCACCATGATGTCGTCGCAGATCTGGGCGGCGAGCTGCAGGTCGTGGGTGATGAAGATGACCGCCGTGCCGTCGCGCTCCTGCATCTCGGCGATGAGCTTGACCACGCGGGCCTGGATCGTCACGTCGAGGGCGGTGGTCGGCTCGTCGGCGACCAGCAGCTTCGGCCGGCTGGCGAAGGCCATGGCGATCAGGACGCGCTGGCACATGCCGCCGGAGAGCTGGTGCGGGTACTTGCCCAGAAGCTCCGCCGGCCGGTCCAGGTGGACTTCGTCGAGCATATGTATGGCGCGTTCGCGCCTGACCCGGGCGTTGCCGACCTTCAGGCGGGCGAGGTGCTCGTCGATCTGCCGGCCGATGGTGAGCACCGGGTTGAGACCCGACAGCGGCTCCTGCGGCACGAAGGCGATCTCGCGCCCGAGCATCTGGCGGCGGTTCGCCTCGGGCATGCGCACGAGGTCCTGGCCGTCGAACTGAAGCTCGCCGCGGGTGCAGGAGAAGCCGTTGGGCAGGAGCTGCGCCACGGCGCGGCCGATCATCGACTTGCCGGCGCCGGATTCGCCGACGAGGCCGAGGATCTTTCCGGCCGGCAGCGAGAAGTTCAGCTCCTGGATGACCGGGACGTGCGCACCGGAAATGGTGGCGCTCACGGCGAGGTCCCTGGCGATCAGCATGTCCATGAGGTCAGACCCGCTGGGTGACGGCGACGCGCACGTCGAGCGTCCGGCGCAGGCCGTCGCCGAGCATGTTGAAGCCGAACACCGCGAAGAAGATGGCGAGGATGGGGAAAAACAGACCCCATGGGGAATCGTAGATGTACTGGCGGGCGTCGGCGATCATCTGGCCCCAGGCCGGCGTCTCGGCGCTGACCGACAGGCCGACGAACGAGAGGATCGCCTCGACGATGACGGCGATGCCCATTTCCAGGCTGATCAGGGTGATCAGCAGGGGCAGGCTCGCCGGAATGATCTCGCGGGTGATGGTGCGCCAGTGGGAGAAGCCGACGAGGCGCGCCGCCGAGACGTAGTCGCGCTGGGCCGTCACCAGCACCTCGCTGCGAATGACCCGGCAGAAACGGGTCCAGTCGACCACGATGATGGCCAGGATGACGTTGCGCAGGCCGACGCCGAGCCCGACCATCAGGATGAGCGAGAGGATGACCGGCGGAAACGACATCCAGACGTCCACCGCGCGCCCGATCACGGAGTCGACGCGACCGCCGAAATAGCCGGCGATGTAGGCGAGCGTCGCGCCGATCACCATCGCCCCGAAGGACGCCAGGACCGCCACAAGCATGGCGACGCGGGCCCCGTAGATGAGGCGCGAAAGCACGTCGCGCCCGAGGCTGTCGGTGCCGAGCAGGTGCGCCGGATCACCGCCCGGCAGCCACGCCGGCGGCAGGAACATGGCGATGAGGTCCTGATGGTTGGGATCGTAGGGGGCGAGCACCGGCGCGAAGATCGCGCAGATCAGGATGACCAAGACGATCGACAGGCCGGTCAGCACGCGCGCCGACCGCATCCAGCGGGGGAGGATCCTGAGCATCAGCGGACCCTCAGCTTCGGGTTGAGCACGAGGTAGAGGCTGTCCACCACCGTGTTGATCACCAGCACCACCACGCAGTAGGCGAGCCCGACCGCCTGGATGATCGGCAGGTCGGCGTTGCGCACCGCATCGACCATCAGGTTGCCGAGGCCGGGGTAGGAGTAGATCACCTCCACCAGCAGCGTGCCGCCGAACAGGAAGCCGAACTGCACGCCCATCAGGCTGAGGGTGGGCAGGATGGCGTTCTTCAGGGCGTGCCGCACCAGGATCCGGCGCTCCGACAGGCCGCGCAGCCGGGCCAGGTGGATGTAGTCCTCCTGGTAGACGTCGAGCAGGCTGGAGCGCAGCACCCGCATGATCGGCGGCGCGAATGCGATGCCCAGCGCGAAGCAGGGCAGGATCATGTGCCGGATCGCGCTCCAGAAGATGTCGAGGCGGCCGTGCAGCAGCGCATCGATCAGCAGGAAGCCGGTACCGCCCGGCAACTGCATGCTGGAGTCGATGCGGCCGGTGAATGGCAGCACGTTGAGGGCGACGCCAAAGATCAGAATGAAGAACAGCGCCCAGAGGAACTCGGGGATCGACAGCAGCATGATCGATCCGACGTCGGCCACCGGCTCGGCATAGGTGCCGCGCACGTGAAACAGGAACAGGCCGCCGGTGATGCCGAGCACCGAGGCGATGATCATCGAGAAGACGGCGAGCTCGAGGGTCGCGGGAAGGGTGCTGCCGATGAGGCCGACCACCCCGCGCCGGAAATGGATCGAGGTGCCGAAGTCGCCGTGGATCACGTGATCGAGCCAGATCAGGTATTGCTGGGGCAGCGGCAGGTCGAGGCCCATTTCCCGCCGCATGTCCTCGATTTCCGCGAGCGTCGCGTTCGGCGGCAGCGACATGGCCGCCGGGTCGACCGGCAGCACATGCAGCACGAAGAACAGGAGCACGGAGACGATCAGCAGGATCAGCACCGACAGAGCAAGGCGTCGGCCGATCAGCGGAAGAATGGATGCGATCATTGGGACTTACCCGCCATCGCGGCGGCTCCGGACGACCGGGGTCGAACGGGGCACATGCGCCGCGACGGCTACGAGGACACCGGTGGGCGGAGCGACCCTGGGGGTCAGCTCCATTTCATCGTGTTGGCGAGCACCCAGCCGTTGGCGTACTTGAGGTAGCTGAGGTCCTTCTTGCGGACGAGCGTCTGGACGCTCTGCAGGACGGGGATCGTCGCACCGGTCTCGACCGCGAACACCTCGAACTCCTGGTAGCCCTTGATGCGCTTGTCGTAGTTCGTCTCGGTGAAGAGCTTGTCGATCTTCTCGCCGAGTTCCGGCTTCTTGAAGGCGGAGAACGGCATGTTCGGGTTCAGCAGATAACCCGCGAAGATCTCCGGATCGCCGGTGGCGTTGTCCCAGCTGTAGAGCGTCGCGTCGGGCAGCTTGCCGCCGCGGTTGAGCTCGAAATACTTGGAGTACTCGATGGTCTCCAGCTCGGCGTCGATGCCGACGGCCTTCCACATCTGCTGGATGGCGCGGGCGACGTCGTAGTCGCTGGGGAAGTGGCCGTTGGTGGTGCCGAAGGTGATCTTCGCCGGCTTGTCCGGGCCGTAGCCGGATTTCGCCAGGAGTTCCTTGGCCTTCTCCGGATCGAAGGGGAAGGTGAAGTCCTCCACGTAGCCCGGGGTGCCGGGCGGGACCGGAAGTGCCAGCGGAACCGCGGCGCCGCCATAGAAGGCCTTCGAGAGCGCCTCCTTGTTGATGGCGTGGTTGGCGGCCAGGCGCACGTTGTCGTCGGCGAAGCCCTGGTCGGCGCGGCACTGGACGAGGATGACGCGGGTGATCGGATTGATCTCGCCGGTAAGGCCGGCCTCGCTCTCGTAGCGTTTGATGTCGCGGACCGGCACGTTGACGGTCAGGTCGACCTGGCCCGACTGGATCGCCGCGCCGCGGGCCGACGGGTCCTTGATGACCTCGAAGATCACCCGCTTGATGGCCGGCTTCGGGCCCCAGAACTCGTCGAAGCGCTCCATCACGCTGCGGGCGTTGAGCTGATAGTCCACCAGCTTGTAGGGGCCGGTGCCGATCGGCTTCTTGGCGAACTCGTCCTCGCCGACTTTCTCCATGTAGGCCTTCGGCACGACGTAGCTGCCGAGGAAGGCGAGCCACTGGGGGGCTGTCGTGGACGGCTTGGCGAACTTCATCACCGCCTTGGTGGGAGATTCGATCTCCACGTCGGTGAGGTTGCGCCAGGAATTCTTGATGTCGAGCGGGAGCTTGGTGATCTCCTTGCGCTCGAGGAAGGTAAATCGGAAGTCCGCCGTCGTCATCTTGTCGCCGTTGTGGAACAGGACGTCGTCGCGGAGTTCGATCGCGAGGCTGAGGCCGTCCTCGGCCATCTCCCACTTGGAGATGAGGTTGGGGATCAGCTTCAGGTCGGGTGCCTGGGTGAGCGGCTGGCTGAAGACCTGCTTGAAGAGCGGCTGCGCATCCGGCGAGAAGCGCAGGTTCGGGTCCCAGCTCGGGACATCGCTCGGCCAGCCGATGGTGACGGAGTCGGTCTCGGCGGCGAGGACCTTGAGGCTGCTGCCGAGCATGCTCGCGCCGGCAGCGCCGATCCCCATCATCTGCAGCAGCGTGCGGCGTTGGATCTCGAAAGCCATCTGAACCCCTCTAGATGTGATTGTCGAGTTGCATCGGGTGGTTGCGGTGCCCGCCAGCCACCAAGCCCAAAGCGCGATCCGGAGCCGCGCAGCCTCCCTGCGACGCGGCGGACCGAAACCGGGTCCGACCGGTGTCCCGCAATTGCCGGACGGTGCCCAAAAAACTCCCCCGGAGCGGCCGTTCGACGATTGAAGCGTAAACAGTATACTGTTTACGCGCAACTGCCTTAAGTGCCTCCGAATGAAGAATTTTCATGCACCGGCTGCCTGCTGCTGCGGCAGCCGTGCTCAACCGAAATAGCGTTTGCGCTCCATGGGATAGTGGGTGTTGGCGCCGCTGAAGCTGGGGAAGGTCCGGTAGTGATCGCGCAATTCCTCGCGCACCGGCGAGGCCATGGCGCCGTTGAAGGCGTCGATGTCGTCGAAGGCGACCTCGTTGCCGACGAGGTAGTCGGGGTCGGCGAGGCCGCCCGCGCCGCGCAGGCCGGCGACCGGCAGGTAGCAGAGGATCGCGCGGATGCCCGGCAGGCGCGCCTGCGTGGAGGGGTGGGTGGCGATGTAGTTGTCGATGAAGGCGGCCTCGTCCTCGGCCGGGCGGTGGTAGCGCACGACGTAGGAGAAGGGGGCGGCGAGCGGGGCGGGCTCGGGGTCGTCGCCGACCGGGTAGAGGCGCTGCTCGAAGGCGGCTCCGGAGGCGGCGATGCCGGCCGGGAGCGGGGAGAGCGCCGCGGCGATGGCGCCGCTTCGAAGCGCTTCGGCGAGGGCCTCCTGGCTCTCGAAGGCGAGCATCAGCAGCATCGCCGGCCCGTGGACGTCGTTGTTGTAGGGATCGCGGGAGGAGCCGGAGGCGGGGGTGTAGACGTCCAGATGCCGGAGCCCGGGCAGGGCTGCGATGGCGCCGGAGGGGCCCGACGCGAGCCAGCTTGCCAGCTGCCCGCCGGCTTCGGTTGCGCCGGTCAGCGCGACCTCGTATGTCCAACTCATCGATGTTTCTCCAGGTTTCGGATTCTCAGCCGGACGCTTCCGGCGCGACTTCCATCGATCGACGTCTGTCTCCGGGAGCGCCGAAAGACGGCGCGCCGGCTTGGCGCCCGGACCAGACGGGGTAGTATTGGTGCGCTGCACGCGGGAGATTGAGGGTGACGACTGAGGACAGGACGGAGCGCGGACCGCTGCCGCCACGGCAGACCAGCCTGCGGCAGCAGATCCGCGAATCGATCCGGCGCCGCATCCAGCATGGCGAGATCGGGTCCGACGAGCGGCTGGTCGACGTGGACATCGCCAACCGTCTCGGCGTGTCGCGCATGCCGGTGCGCGAGGCGCTGCTGGAGCTGGTGAGCGAGGGCTACCTGGTCGGCACCACCCGCGGCTTCGTGCTGCCGAAGCTGTCGCTGAAGGACGTCGCCGACATCTTCGAGATCCGCAAGCTCCTGGAGCCCCGGGCGGCCGCCAACGCGGCGCGGCACCTGTCGCCGGAGGCCGAGGCGACGCTGTGCGAGGCGTTCGAGCGCGCCAAGACCGCCTACGCGGTGCGCGACGCCGACGAGCTCGGCCTCGCCAACATGCAGTTCCGCCAGACCTGGCTGGACGCGGAGCCGAACTGGCGGCTGGCCTCGACGATCTCGCGCTTCGCCGACCAGGTGCAGACGGTCCGCCTCGGCACGCTCTATCTGCCGGTCACCCAGGACACCGTGATCGCCGGGCTTGCCAAGCTGACCGACGGCTTCGTCAACCGCGATCCGGAGGCGGTGGGGGCCGTGATGACGGTCTTCATCCACGATGCGGAGAAGCTCTATTTCTCCGAGCGGGCGAAGGAAACGGCCACCCGCGAGACCGGCAAGGCGCGCCTGGCCACCTGAGCGCATCACCGCCGCCGCGGCTCTCGCGGCCCGGTCGCGGGCGTCTCGGCAGGGACGGCGCTGCGCATGCTCGGGCTCCAACTCCGCACGTGGGCGGGGCGACGGATGGGGAAAGCCAATCCGTATACTGTTTCATGATGCAAATTGGATTTTGAAAAACAAGCGGGTTTGCGGGCTGCCCTCGCGCGCCCCGAAAGCCCGTCCTGATCCCCGCGTGCGACCGCGGGTTGCGCCAGGGTGCGATTGTCCACACTGACAACGATCTCGTGACGCGTTACAACCATATCGTCCGGCCGGCGCTTTGGCGGTAGGATGGCGGGCTACTGGCTGGAACGAGGGGTTTTGGCGTATGGACGATTCGCGCCCGAAGGACGGGATCGGCGGTGTCGACGGAGATATCCGCGACCTGTTCTCCTACAACCTGCAACGGCTGGCGGGCGTGTCGACCCGCATCGCGCTGCTGGCGATCAAGCCGCGCTTCGATCTCAACATGCACGACTGGCGGGCGATCGCGGTGCTGGATTTCCTCGGCGCCGCACCCCTGCAGGTGCTGGCCCAGCGGGCCGGCGTCCAGAAAAGCCAGATGAGCCGCACCGCCGCGGCGCTGGAGGCGCGCGGGCTGATCACCCGCAAGGACAACCCGCGCGACAAGCGTTCGACGCTGCTCACGCTGACCGAGGACGGCAAGCGGATCGCGGCGGAGGTGCTGGCCGTCTCCCACGAGCGCAACCGGCGGATGCTCGCCTACCTGGACCAGTCGGAGCGCGAGCAGCTGATGGCGCTGATGGAGAAGGTGACGCTCGGCTCGCTGGAATTCCTCTCCGAACTCAAGGGCGTGTCCGACGAGGACGACGTGCAGACGCCCGAGCCGCGCACCCTGTTCGAGACCGAGGTGCTGTGAGCGCCCGGGCCGCCGTCCAAATGACCCGATACCGGCGCCACCGAGTTCGTTGACATCGTTACCTTTATTGGTAGCATGATCATCAATAATGATCCTGTGACAATAAAAGGGGGAGACGATGAACCATCCGAACAGGCGGACTCTCGTTCGTGGCGCGGCGCTGGCCGCCGCGGGCGTTCTTCTGGCGGTCGCCGCGATCGGCACGGCCGGCACCGCGGCCGCCCAGGCGACCTATCCCGACAAGCCGATCGAGCTCCTGATCCCGTTCTCCGCCGGCGGCGCCAACGACCAGGTGGCGCGTGCGCTCGCCGCCCGGCTGGAGCCGGTGCTGGGGCAGCCGGTGGTGCCGATCAACCGCACCGGCGCGGGCGGCTACGTCGCCGCCCAGTCGATCGTCTCCGGCCGGCCCGACGGCTACACGCTGGCGCACGAGTCGCTCGGCACCTTCATCCTGACGTCGCTGTTCAAGAAGCAGGCGATCGATCCGCAGACCGACGTGCGCTACGTCGCCCAGATGGCGCAGCTGGCGTCGGCGATCGCGGTGTCCTCCAAGAGCCCCTACAAGACCCTGGACGACCTTTTGACGGCGATGCGCGAACGCCCGGGCGAGCTGAGCTGGGGCCACACCGGGCGCGGCGGCTTTCACCACGTCAACGGCACCAGCCTGATGCAGGCGACGGGCGTCGAGGCGGTGGACATTCCGTTCCAGGGTTCCTCGGCGTCGGTTGCGGCGCTGCTCGGCGGCCACATCGACATGGCCGTGCTGTCGACCTCGAACTATCTCGGCTTCAAGGACGAGCTGCGCTTCCTCGCCTTCATCAGCGAGGACCGCGACGCGGTGCTTCCCGACGTGCCGACGGTCGGCGACCTGGGCATCGACATGGTGATGGTCGAGACGCCATCGGTGATCATCGTCAACAAGGACACGCCCGACGACGTCGTCGCGACGCTGCAGGACGCGATCGAGAAGGTGGTGGCCGAGCCGGACTATCAGGAGGCGCTGCGCAAGATGGGTGTGACCCCGCAGTTCGCCACCGGCGAGCAGGTGGTCCAGCGCATCAGCAAGAACATCGACGGCTGGCGGAAGATCATCGAGGCGACCAAGGAGACCGCGCAGTAGCGGAGGCGGTCGCCTCGCGGGGGCGGGCCACATGACCCTGCCGGCATCGATCGCGGCCCTCGAGGTCTTCGAGGTCACGCTCGCCTATCGCGCCCCGGTGGTCTGGACCACCGGCGGCGCCGAGGCGTCGGCGGACTATCTCGTCCTGCGCGTTGTCGGCGACGACGGCGTTGCGGGAGCGGCGGAGGTGGTCTGCAAGCCGGCCTGGAACGGGATGACACCCGGCGTCCTCGCCAAGGCCATTGTCGAGATCGCGTGGCCGGCGATCCGCGCCAAGGGGTTTCCGGACGCCGGCGCCGGCGCGCGCCTCGGCCGGTCGATCCGCGATGTCGGCGCGCTGGCGACGGTGCTCGACAACGCCTGCCGGGACCTGTTCGCGGCGCGCGGCGGCGCGGCCCGCACGACGCCGTTGCGGCCGGTACCTACGGCCGCGCTTTTGACGCGTGACGCCCCGGCGCGGATGGCGGAGGCGGCGCGCGAGGCGGTGGACGGGCAGGGCCATCGCAGCCTGAAGGTCAAGCTGGGCCAGGGGCTCGACGAAGATGCCGGGGTCCTGGGCGCGGTGCGGTCCGCTGTCGGCCCGGACGTCCTCCTGACCGGCGACGCGAACGGTGCCTATGGCGAGGAATCGCTCGATGCGCTGATGGCGATCGCCGCCGACACGGGGCTCGCGTTCCTGGAGGACCCGTGCCCGATCCAGCCGCTGGCGCGCTGGCGGGACCGGCTTTCCGGCGCGCCCGTGCCGATCCTGCTTGACCGCCATTGCACCTCGTCCGTCGGGGCGGAGGCGTGGTTCGAACTGGGGGCGACCCACGTGGCGGCAAAGCCGGGACGGATCGGCCTGAGCGAGGCGGAAGGCGTGGTCGGTGCGGCCGCGCGGGCCGCCGGGCACGTCTGCCTCGGCATGTTCGGCGAGAGCGCGGCGGGCGTCGTCACCCAGATGCGGTTGGCGGCGGACTGGGTGGACGGGCCCGTGCTGGCGACCGCCGAGCTCGGCTTCCACCAGGGTCTCGCCGACACCTATCTCGCCCGGCCGATCGCCTTTTCCGACGGCTGCTTCCTGCCGCCGGAAGCGGCTTCCCTGGCGGAGCTGGTCGACTGGGAAAAGCTCGCGGCGCTTTCGGCCCGGCGGCACGTGGTGACGGAGTAGGGCATGGATCTCTGTGAGTGGGACGCGAAGGGGCTGCTTCGCGCGCATGGTCTGCCGGTGCTCCCTGGCCGGCTGATGCGCTTCGATGGTGCGTCGCCCGCCGTGCCGGACCGGCCGCTCGTCGCCAAGGCGCAGGTGCTGTCCGGCGGGCGCGGCAAGGCCGGCCTCGTCCGGATGGCGGAGGCCGGGGACATCGGCCCGGCGCTGGCCATCGCCGCGGCGCTCGAAGAGCGGGGCCTGCCGGCCGCGGTGATGCTGGAGGAGCGCGCCGACATCGCCGCCGAACTTTACCTCGCGCTGGCGATCGACGACGTGCTGGGCGGGCCGGTGCTGCTGTTCTCCTGCGACGGCGGCGTCGACGTGGAGGCGGGCGGTGGCGTGTCGCGGCTGCCGCTTCCGCCCGGCCGGCCCCTGCGGGCGCACGAGACGGTGCCGTTCCTGCGCGCGGCCGGGGCGCCCGCCGGCGCGCTCGGGCGCATCGCGCAGGTCGCCGCCGACCTCCATCGCCTGATGGTGTCGGAGGATTGCACCCTCGTGGAGATCAACCCGCTGGCCGTCACGCCGCACGACCGGCTGATCGCCCTCGACGCGAAGATCGTGCTGGACGACAGCGCGCTTCACCGGCACCCGGCCGACCGCTTCGCGCTGTCGCAGAGCCTCGCCGACGCGGCGCTGACCGCCGACGAGCGGCGCGCCCGCGACCAGGGGTTCGCGTACGTGGAGATGCCGGGCGACGTGGTGCTGATCTCGGCCGGGGCCGGGCTCGGGATGATGTGCGCCGACCTGCTCGCCGACGCCGGCTTCCGGGCCGCGACCTTCTTCGAGAATGCCGCGGGCGCGCGCGGCGACACCACAGAGGCGCGCCTCGACCTCGCGTGGCGCCGCGCCGAAGCGCCGGACATCGCTGCGATCGTCTTCTACCAGGTGCTGTCGACCCGCGACCTTGCCCCGCGCGTCGAGGCGCTGCTCTCCCGGCTGGCGGCCTCGCCGCCGCCGAAACCGTTCTATTTCGGTCTCAGCGCCAGCTTCGTCGCCGAGCGGACCATGACGGCGGCGGAGGCGCGGCGACGGATCCGCGAGGCCGGCTATCCGGCCGAGGAAGACCCCGAGGCGCTGATCGCGGTGATGGCGGCCGACCGGGCCGCAGGCCGCCTTGCGGAGGCGGTCTGATGGCGATCCTGCTTCAGCGCGACAGCCGCGTGATCGTCCAGAACGCCCATTCGGCCTATGCCCGCGGGATGATCCCGCTGATGCGCGACGCGGGGACGCGGATCGTCGGCGGCGTGGCGCCCGGCCACGGCGGGACCGTGGCGCACGGCATGACGCTGTTCGACACCGTCGCCGAGGCGCGGGCAGCCACCGGGGCGGACGTCTCGGTCATCTATTCGCCGCCGTTCGCCGTCGCCGACGCCATCGTCGAGGCGGCCGAGGCCGGCCTGTCGCTCGCGGTCGCGGCGGCGGAATACGCCCCGGTGCACGATGTCGCCGCGGCGCTGGCGCGCGCCCGCGACGCCGGGCTGTGGGTCGTCGGTCCCAATTCGCTCGGGCTGCTGTCGCCCGGCATCGGCATGCTCTGCGGGCTTCCGCCGGCGTTTGGCCGGCCGGGCCGGGTGGGCCTGGTGTCGCGCAGCGGCACCCTGTCGCTCCTGATGCTGCGGACGCTGAGTGCGGCCGGCATCGGCCAGAGCACGGCCGTTTCGATGGGCGGGGACAGCATCATCGGGCGCCGGCCGGCCGAGTACGTCCGGGCCTTCGAGGCCGATCCGGATACCGACGCCGTGGTGGTGATCGGCGAGATCGGCGGGGGCAAGGAGGCGGAGCTCGCCGACGCCCTGGCGGATATCTCCAAGCCGGTCGTCGTCCTGATCGCCGGCCGCAGCGCGCCCGAGGGGCGCCGGCTTGGTCACGCGGGGGCGCTGGTCGGCGGCGCGACGGAGACGGCGGCCGCGAAGATGGCGCGCCTCGAGGCGGCCGGCGCGCGCGTCTGCCGCTCGCCCTCCGAGGTGGTGGCGGCGCTCGCCGCGCTGCCCGTCGGGATGACGGCGTGAAGGGATACGGGGAGGGGGCATGACCCGGGACTGGCAGGATATCCTGGGCGGCGGGTTGCTCGTCGCCGGCGGCGTCTTCGTCGCGCTCTACGCCTTCGGCCACTACGACATCGGAACGGTCCGGCGGATGGGGCCGGGCATGTTTCCCATGGGCGCGGGCGTGCTGCTGGCGATCCTCGGCGCCGTGGTCGGCGGGCCCGCCGTGTTCCGGGCCTCCAGCGGCCCGAGCGAACTGCACCTGCGCGCCGCCTTCCCGGTGGTGGCGGGCATCGCCGCCTTCGCGCTCGCCATCGATCCGCTCGGCCTGATCCCGGCGGTGGTCCTGCTGGTCGCCGTCGCGTCGTTCGCCGTGCCGCAGCCGCGGCTCTGGCAGATCCCGCTGGTGGCCGCGGTGCTCTGCGCCGTCGCCTACCTCCTGTTCGTGGTGGCGCTGAACCTGCCGCTCACCCTCATCGGGTGGCCACTCTGATGGACATTCTCGCCAACCTCGCCATCGGCATCGAGACCGCCTTCGAGCCGGCGAACCTGTTCTACTGCTTCGTCGGCGTGTTCCTCGGCACGCTGATCGGCGTGCTGCCCGGCATCGGCCCGCTGACGGCGATCTCGATGCTCCTGCCGCTGACCTTCCATTTCGGCCCGACGACGGCGCTGATCATGCTCGCCGGCATCTGGTACGGCACCGCCTACGGCGGCAGCACGGCGGCGATCCTGCTCAACATCCCGGGCACCACGTCCAGCGCGGTCACCTGCCTCGACGGCCATCCGATGTCGCGCCAGGGCAGGGGCGGCGTGGCGCTGCTGATGACCACGGTGGCGTCGTTCGTCGGCGGCTCGATCTCGATCGTCATCCTGATGATCTTCGCTCCGGCGATCGCCCGCTACGCGCTGCAGTTCGGCTCGGCGGAGTATTTCTCGCTGATGGTTCTGGGGCTGGTCGCCGCCTCCGCCGTCACCGACGGGTCGGCCGCCAAGGGGCTGGCGATGGTGGTGCTCGGCATCGTCTTCGGCACCGTCGGCATCGACATCTACAGCGGCGAGACGCGGTTCGACTTCGGCTTCCTGGAGCTCGCCAACGGCATCAGCCTGATCGCGCTGGCGATGGGCATGTTCGGCGTTTCCGAGGTGATCGTCAGCGCCCGGACGATCGGCGGGCGGTCCATCGACCGGTCCAGCGTGACCTTTCGGGCGATGCGACCGACGCGCGACGATCTCGCCCGCTCGTGGCGGCCGATCCTGCGCGGCACCGGCATCGGCTCGTTCTTCGGGACGCTGCCCGGCACCGGGCCGTCGATCGCCTCCTTCATGTCGTACGCGCTGGAAAAGCGGATCTCCCGCGAGCCCGGGCGCTTCGGCAACGGCGCGATCGAGGGCGTGGTGGCGCCGGAAGCCGCCAACAACGCCGCCGACCAGACGGCGTTCATCCCGACGCTGGCGCTGGGCATTCCCGGCAGCGCGACGATGGCGCTGATGCTGGGGGCACTCACCATCAACGGCATCGCGCCGGGGCCGACGCTGATGACCGACCAGCCGGAGCTGTTCTGGGGGCTGGTGATGAGCTTCTGGGTCGGCAACATCCTGCTGCTGGTGCTCAACATCCCGATGATCGGGCTGTGGGTGCGGCTGCTGCTGGTGCCCTACCGGCTGCTGGTGCCGGCGATCCTGATGTTCATCTGCATCGGGACGTACAGCGTGAACTCCAGCGCCTTCGACGTGTGGGTGGTGCTGGCCTTCGGGCTGCTGGGCTACCTGATGCGGCTGCTGCGCTTTCCGGCGGCGCCGCTGCTCCTGGGCTTCGTGCTCGGCCCGATGATGGAGGAGCACTTCCGCCGCGCCATGCTGCTCTCGCGCGGCGATTTCCTCACCTTCTTCGAGCGCCCGATCAGCGCGGTGGTGATGACGCTGGCGCTGCTGCTGCTGGTCTGGGGGCTGGTCTCGGCGCTCAGGGTGCGCCGCCGCGGCGCCGTCGAGGACGTGTGAACGGGGCTGCGCGAATTTGTCACGATGGCGACTAGATCGTTGACTATGTGAACTAAGATCTGCATAGCTGCAACCAACGAGCGCCGGCCGGTCCACCGTGCCGAGCGGCGACGGACCAGGGAGAGGACATGGGCCCGGACGTGATCCTGTGCGAATGCTTCGCCCGCGACGGCCTGCAGCACGAGACCGTGTTCGTGCCGACGGCGGAGAAGGTCGCGCTGATCGAGGGCTTCGCCGAGGCGGGCTTTCCGCGCGTCGAGGCCACCAGCTACAGCCATCCGGAGCGGGTGCCCGCCTTCCGCGACGCGAGCGAGGTGCTGGCGCGGCTCACCCGCAGGCAAGGCGTCTGGTACAAGGCGACCTGCCCGAACGAGCGGGCCGTCGTGCGCGCCGCCGCCGACTTCGACGCCGGGCGCGGGGCCAACGAGGTCAGCCTGCTGGTCTCGGCCACCGAATCCCACACCCAGCGCAACCTGCGCGCCAGCCGCGACGAGCAGTGGCGCCGCGTCGAGGCGATGGTCGCCGCCGCCGGCGACCGGTTCCGGCTGGTGGGCGTGATCTCGGTGGCGCTCGGCTGCCCGTTCGAGGGGCCGGTCGATCCCGGCCGGGTGGCCGAGGACGCCGCCCGCTTCCGGGCGCTGGGCGTCAAGCTGATCACCGTCGGCGACACCATCGGGACGGGCACGCCGAAGACGACCCGGCGGCTCTTCGACCGCCTCGTCTCCGATTTCTCCGACATGATCTTCGTCGGTCATTTCCACAACACCCGGGGCACCGCGCTCCTCAACTGCATGGCCGCGCTCGACGCCGGCGCGACCCACCTCGACAGCGCCATCGGCGGCGTCGGCGGGCACCCGGCGGAGATCGAATACGGCACCGGCATCACCGGCAACGTCGCGACGGAGGACCTGGTCGCGCTGCTGGAGGCCGAGGGGGTTTCGACCGGCATCGACCTCGACCGGATGATGCGGCTTTCGGAGCGCTGCGAGGCGCTTCTCGGACGCCGGCTCTACAGCATGGTGGCACGGGCCGGCCTGGAAGCCGCCCCGCAGGAAAAGGTGGTGAATGTCTGACGCCCACGCCGACGATCTCGTCCTGGTCGAGGACCGCGGCGCCGTCCGCATCCTGACGCTCAACCGGCCGGACAAGCTGAACGCGCTGAACACCGCGCTGACCCAGGCGCTGGTGGACGCGTTCCATGCGGCCGACGCGGACGACCGCGTGCGGGCGATCGTGCTGGCCGGGGCGGGCAGGGGCTTCTGCGCCGGCGCCGACCTCGCCGAGTTCAAGGACCTGACGCCGGCCAACCAGCACCTGGTGCTGAAGCGCGCCGACCTCACCTGCCGCCTGCAGTCGATGATGCAGGGGCTCGGCAAGCCGGTGGTCTCCGCCGCTCATGGGGCGACGGTGGGCGGCGGCGCCGGGCTCGCCATCGGCTGCGACATGATGGTGGCGGGCGAGACGCTGAAGTTCGGCTACCCGGAGCTGAAGCACTCCATCGTGCCGGCGCTGGTGATGACGGGCCTGCAGCGCAGCCTTGGCCGCAAGGCGGCGTTCGAGATGGTGAGCCTCGGCCGGCTGATCGGGGCGCAGGAGGCGGTCGCGATGGGGCTCGCCAACCGCGTCGCCGCCGATCCGCTGGCGGCCGCGCTGGAGATCGCCGAGGCGTGGGCGAAGGCGAGCCCGCTGGCGATGGCGGCGGTGAAGCAGCTCTTCTACCGCGTCGCCGACCTTCCCTACGACGCGGCGATGGCGGCGGGCCGCGACGTGAACGCGATCATGCGCGGCTTCCGGGAGGCGCCGGAATGAAGCCGCTGGCGGGCACCCGCGTCCTCGACTTCTCCCGCGTCCTGGCCGGACCGATGGCGACCCAGATCCTGGCCGAGCTCGGCGCCGAGGTGATCAAGGTCGAGCGGCCGGGCTCGGGCGACGAGAGCCGCTCCTACGAGCCGAAGTTTCCGGGCGGGGAGAGCGGCTACTACTTCGCCTTCAACCGCGCCAAGCGCTCGATCACCCTCGATCTGAAGAACGCCCGGGGCCGCGACATTGCGCGGAGGCTGGCCGGCAAGGCGGACGTGCTGGTGGAGAATTTCCTGCCCGGCGCGATGGACCGGATGGGGCTCGGCTACGCGGCGCTGTCGGCCGAGAACCCGCGGCTCGTTTACGTGTCGAACACCGGCTTCGGCCAGTCCGGCCCGTACCGCGACCGCAACGGCTACGACACGATCTTCCAGGCGCTCTCCGGCGTGATGGACCTGACCGGCCATCCAGACGGGCCGCCGGCCAAGGTCGGGGTCCCGTTCGCCGACCTGACCTCGGGCCTGTGGATCGCGATGGCCGCGATGACCGGGCTCCTCGGCCGGGCGAACACCGGCAAGGGCGCCCACGTCGACGTCGCCATGATGGACGTGCAGGTGAGCCTGCTCACCATCGCCGCCGCCCGCTATTTCGCGCTGGGCGAGACGCCGCACCGCACCGGCACCGAGCATCCCGGGCGGGTGCCGAGCGCCGCGTTCCAGTGCCGCGACGGCGGCTGGCTGCACATTTCCGGCAGCGACCAGCACTGGGCGCGCATCTGCAAGGTGCTCGGTCTCGATGACCTCGCCGCCGACCGGGCGCTCGACGACAACGCCGTTCGCGTCGCCCAGCGCGAACGGGTGATGGCCGCCATGCGCTCCGCCGTCGCCGCCCAGGACAGGACCCCGCTCGCCGAGGCGCTGCGCGCGGCGGGCGTTCCGGCCGGCGAGGTGAACAGCGTCTCCGAAAGCATCGAGGACCCGCACATCCAGGCGCGCGGCGTGGTCGGCAGTTTCGACCATCCGGTGGAGGGCAGCGTGCGCGCGCTGCGCACGCCGCTGCGTTTCGAGGGGCTCGACGATCCCGAGATCGGGACGCCGCCCGGCCTCGGCGCCGACACCGACGCGATCCTCAGCGAAGAGCTCGGCCTCGGCGCCGGCGAGATCGCCGAACTCCGGCAAGAGGGAGCGATCTGATGGCCGACAGCACCTTCGTCCGCGTCGAGCGCGACGGCGCCGTCGCAAGCGTCGTCCTCGCCCGTGCCGAGGCGCGCAACGCGCTCAATCTCGCCATGTGCCACGGCCTGACCGAAGCCTTCGAGGCGCTGTCGGCCGATCCCGAGGTGCGCGTCGTGCTGATGCGGGCGGAAGGCCCGGTCTTCTGCGCCGGCGCCGACCTGAAGGAGCGCACCGGCCGCGACGAAGCGTGGGTGCTGAGCCGGCGGCACGCGTCCTTCCACGCCTACGAGACGATCGGGCGCTGCGCCAAGCCGGTGGTGGCGGTGGTGCAGGGACCCGTCGTCGGGTCGGGCGGCGAAATCGCCATGAGCTGCGACTTCGTGGTGGCCTCGACCGCCGCGACGTTCCGGTTTCCCGAACCGCAGTGGGGCACCGTCGGCGCGACCCAGCGCCTGCAGCGGGTGATCGGTCGCAGCCGCGCCAAGGAACTCCTGTTCACCGGGCGCACCATGGGCGTCGACGAGGCGTACGGGCTCGGCCTCGTGGCGCGGGTGGTGGAGCCGGACGCGCTGGAGGCGACGGCCCGCGAGATCGCCGCGCAGATCGCCGCCGCGCCGCCGCTCGCGATGGCACTGACCAAGGAGTGCGTGGATCTCGGATCGGAAACCGATCTGGAGAGCGGCATCCGGATCGAGCTCAAGGCCATCGAGCGCAACCTCGCCGAAAGCGACTGGCGGAGCGGCATCGCCGACTTCGCCGACAGCATCGGCAAGAAGGCGGCCGGGGAGTAGGGCGATGGACATCGACCGCGCCTGTCCCACCACCGTTGCCGCCGCGCTGGCCCGTGCCGCCGCGATCGTGCCGGACGTCGAAGCGATCGTGGCGCCGGACGGCCGGATGACCTACCGCGACCTCGCCGACGAGGTGGCGCGCCTGAGCGGCGCCATGACGGCGCTCGGCATCCGAAAGGGCGACCACGTCGGCCTGTGCCTCGGCAACAGCTGCCGCTGGGTGGCGCTGTTCCTGGCGGCGGGCACCATCGGCGCCGTCACCGTGCCGATGAACACCCGCTTCCGCGCGCCGGAAATGGCGTACGCGCTGAAGCAGTCGCGGGTCTCGACGCTGTTTCTGGCCGACCGGTTCCTGAAGGTGGACTTCGTGGCGATGCTGCGCGAGATCGCGCCGGCGATCGATGCGGGACTGCCCGGCGACGACCTGCCGGACCTGAAGCGGCTGGTGGTGATCGGCGACGACGTGCCGGCGGCCGGCATCGGCTTCGAGGCGTTCCGCGACCTACGCAGCGAGGAGGATCCGGCGCCGGTCGGCCCCGACGACCTGCTGCTGATCCAGTACACCTCGGGCACCACGTCCTTCCCGAAGGGGGTGATGCTGACCCACCGCAACATGCTGGGGAACGCGTTCGTCTCCGGCGGCCGGATGGGCTTCCGGCTCGCCGACCGCTTCCACAGCGCCCGGCCGTTCTTCCACGTCGCCGGGTCGACGCTGTCGGTGCTCTCGGCGCTCCAGCACGGCGTCACCCTCGTCTCCATGGAGCGGTTCGAGCCGGCCGAGGCGCTGAGGTTGCTGGAGGAGGAGCGCTGTACGCACTTCTCCGGCAACGACACCATGGCGCTGATGCTGCTGAACCATCCGGACCGCCGGCAGCGCAAGCTGGTGCTCCGCGGCGCCTGGGTGGCGGCCTCGGCCGAGATCGTCCGCCGGGTGATCTCCGAGCTGGGGGCGGCCGAGGCGGTGGTCGGGTACGGCCTGTCGGAGGCCTCGCCCAACATCGCCCAGTCGTGCTGGTGGGAGAGCGAGGAGATCCGCGCGTCGGGCCGGATGCGCCCGCAGCCCGGCCTGGAGGTCGAGATCCGCGACCCGGAGACGGGCGAGACCCTGCCGGCGGATGCCCGCGGCGAGATCCGGGTGCGCGGCTGGAGCGTCATGCGCGGCTATTTCGACAAGCCCGACGAGACGGCGGCGGCGCTTGCCGCCGACGGCTGGCTCTCCACCGGCGATCTCGGCCGCATCGGCGCCGACGGGCGGCTGGAGTTCCTCGGACGGGTCAAGGACATCATCCGTGTCGGCGGCGAGAACGTCTCGCCGGCGGAGGTCGAGGACATCCTGCACAAGCACCCGAAGGTGCGCCTCGCGCAGGTGGTGGGCGTGGCCGACCCGCGGCTGATCGAGGTGCCGGTGGCCTTCCTGGTCGCCAACGAGGGCTGCGAGATCGAGGAAGGCGAGATGATCGCCTGGGCGCGCCGCGAGATGGCCGGCTTCAAGGTGCCCCGCCGGATCTGGGTCGTGCCGGATTTCGAGGCGATCGGCATGACGGCGAGTTCCAAGGTTCAGAAGTCGAAGCTGGCGCAGCACGCAGCAAGCCTCCTCGAGGCAGAGCAGGCGGTGGCGTCATGAGGATCGAAACGGCCCTTACCAGGCGCCTGGGGATCGACCTGCCCATCGTACAGGCCGGGATGTCGTGGGCGTCGTCCTGCGCGGCGCTGCCGCTGGCCGTCTCCAGGGCCGGCGGCCTCGGGGTGATCGCGGCCGGGCCCATGTACGAGGACGCGCTCGTCCGGGCGATCGACGACGTGCGCGCCGGGACCGACCGACCGTTCGCCGTGAACATGCCGCTCTATCGGCAGGGGGCGGAGCGGGTGCTCGACCTTCTCGCGGAGGCGCGGGTGCCGGTGCTAGTCGCCTCCCAGGGCGGGCCGAAGAAATATCTCGATCGCTTCAAGGCGCTAGGCACGGTGTGCATCCATGTCGTCGCCAGCGTCGAGCACGCCGTCAAGGCGGCGGCCGCCGGGGTCGACGCCCTGGTTGTCGTCGGCGGCGAGGCGGGGGGGCATCCGCCGCCGGATCTCGTGTCGACCCTGGTGCTAGCGCGCGCCGTGGTGAAGGCGGTCGCCGACGTTCCGGTGATCGCCTCCGGCGGGTTCGCCGATGGCGCCGGACTTGCCGCCGCGCTCTCGCTGGGGGCGGGGGCGGCCAACTTCGGCACCCGCTTCATCGCGACGCCGGAAGCGACCGTCAGCGACGCCTACAAGCGGATGATCGTGGAGGCCGGTCCGTCGGCGACCCGCACCGTCGGCCGCGACGTCGGCATGATCCGGGCGCTCGCCAACGAGTTCACCGACGCCATGCAGGCGCTGGAACTCTCCGGCGCGGACGTCGCCACCCGCAAGGACCGATTCCAGCAGAGCTCGCTGAAGATGGCTGCGCTGGATGGCGACGTCGCCACCGGCAAGGTCGAGGCGGGCCAGTCGGCCGGCCTCGTCGACGAGATCGCGCCGGCGGGGGAGGTCGTGCGGCGGATCGCCGAGGAATACCTCGCCGTCGTCCGCGGCCTGCCGCTGCCCGTCGACGCGCACGTGTGAGTTTGCGCCGGACGGCTCTGTCCGCCCGGCGAACTACGGTGACCCCGGCCCACCCAGAACTGGCCAGGCCCCAAGAATCCGTCGGGAGGACACACAATGTCATTGAAGCTTGATCGCAGAACCTTTCTGGGAGCGTCAGCAGCCCTTGCGGGCACGTCGATCGTTCCGTTCCGGGCGTTCGCCGATGTCCCGAAAACCATGCAGTGGACGGCGGCCGACGTCGGCTCGAGCGGCTACATCGAGGCGACCGCCATCGCCAACGCGCTGATCGAGAAGTTCGGCACGCGCATCCGCATCGTTCCGTCGGGAACCTCGATCGGCCGCATGATGCAGCTCAAGCAGGGCCGCGTGAACATGGGCTTCCTCGCCAACGAGTGCTTCTTCGCGACGGAGGCGATCTACGACTTCTCCACCCGCGAATGGGGACCGCAGGACCTGCGCGCCCTGATGGGCCGCGAGGCGCTGTTCGGCATCGTCACGGCCAAGGACGCCGGCATCAAGACGATCGCCGACCTCAAGGGGCGGCGCGTCGCCAAGATCCAGGCGCACCCCTCCACCAACTTCAAGATCGAGGGTGAGCTGGCCTTTGCCGGCCTGACCTGGGACGACGTCGACGCGATCGAGGTGCCCGGCTACAGCGCCGGCATCCAGGCGGTGATCGACGGCAACGTGGACGCCGCCGGCGCGGTGGTGGGCGCGAGCCTGCTGCGCGAACTGGAGGCGAGCCCGCGCGGCATCCACTGGCCGCCGGTGCCGGCCGACGACGCCGAGGGCTGGGACCGGATGAACGCGGTGGCCCCGCTGTTCGCCCCGTCGACCATGACGAACGGGCCCGGCGCGTCGCCTGAGAACCCGGTGCCGATGGTCGCCTACCGCTACCCGATCCTGTCGGTCTACGCCGACCGCAGCGCCGACGAGGTCTACGAGCTGACCAAGGCGATCGCCTCGACCTACGACCTCTACAAGAAGTCGGCGCCGGTGATGGCGGGATACGACGTCAACCAGGCCGGGCACCCGCCCTTCGACGCGCCGGTCCACGAGGGCGCCCAGCGCTACTACGAGGAAATCGGCATCTGGACCGACAAGGACCAGGCCTGGAACGAGAAGCGGCTCGCCCGCCTGGAGAAGGTCAAGAAGGCCTGGGAGACGGCGACCGAAGAGGCCGACGAGAAGAACGTCCCCGACGCCAAGTGGCCGGAGTTCTGGGACGCGTACCGCAAGGCCAACCTCGGCTGATCGATCCGACGGGTGGGCGGCAGCCTCCGCCGCCCGCCCGTCATCCTGCCGTCCCGTCCCCGCCGCCCGCCGATCGGCCGCCGCGCGGGGACTTTCCCCCTGTCGCGGAACGCGTGTCATGACCGGCGCTGTCGAAATGGATCCCGTTGCCACCTCCAACCGCGGCCGCGCCGCCCGGTGGGCGGTGGGCATCCTGACGCTCGCCTCGCTGGCGCTGGTGGTGAACCAGGTGTTCCTGATCCGCGCGTTCGGCTTCCAGCTGATCTCGACCGGGTACTATTACGCGCTGATCGGCTCGTTCCTGTGCATCGTGTTCCTGCTGTTTCCCGCAAGGGAGGCGGACGCCAACCGGATGCCGTTCTACGACGTCGTCCTCGCGGTGGCGGTGCTGGCGTGCGGTCTCTACTTCGCCAGCCAGGCGGAATCGATCATCAGCCGGGGCTGGGACTTCGTCGCGCCGCCGCTGCCGACCGCCATGGCCTGCGTGCTGTTCATCCTCGTGCTGGAGGCGCTGCGGCGCACCAGCGGGCTGACGCTGTTCATCCTCTGCACCTTCTTCGGAGTCTTCCCGATCTTCGCCGACCACATGCCCGGCATCCTCTGGGGCACCCAGTATTCGGTGCTTGAGGCGGTCCGCGCCCACGTGATGGGGGTGGGATCGATCGTCGGCATCCCGATCGGCGTCGTCAGCGACCTGCTCATCGGCTACCTGGTGTTCGGGGCGACGCTGACGGCGACCGGCGGCGGACGCTTCTTCATGGACTTCGCCAGCGCGCTGCTCGGCGGCGCGCGCGGCGGCCCGGCGAAGGTGTCGATCATCTCGTCGGCGCTGTTCGGCAGCCTGTCCGGCAGCGTGATCTCGAACGTCATCTCGACGGGCTCGTTCACCATCCCGACCATGCGGCGCTGCGGCTATCCGGCCTCCTATGCCGCCGCGATCGAGAGCTGCGCCTCCACCGGCGGGACGATCATGCCGCCGGTGATGGGGGCGGCCGGCTTCATCATGGCGTCGTTCCTGAACATTCCCTACTCGACGGTCGTCTCGGCGGCGCTGGTCCCCGCGGTGCTGTTCTATGCGGCGCTGCTGCTGCAGGTGGACGCCTACGCCGCCAAGAAAGGCCTTGCCGGGCTGCCGAAGGACCAGCTGCCGTCGCTCTGGCCGACGCTTCGGGACGGCTGGCCGCACCTGGGCGGGCTCATCCTGCTGGTGGTGCTGATCCTGTTCTTCCACATGGAGCGCACCGCGCCGTTCATCTCGGCGGGGCTGATGGCGCTGGTGGCGATCCTCAAGGAGCCGCGGCAGGTGTTCGCCACCCTGGAGCGGATCGTCTTCGAGAGCGGGCGCAGCGCGGCCTACCTGTTCGGCATCCTCGCCGGTATCGGGCTGATCGTCGGTGCGCTGTCGATCACCGGCGTCGGGTCGTCGGTCTCGCGCGAGCTGATCTTCCACGCCGGCGGAAACACCGCCCTGCTGCTGATCTTCGGGGCGATCACCAGCTTCGTCCTCGGCATGGGGATGACGGCGTCGGCCTGCTACATCTTCCTCGCGATCATCCTCGGCCCGGCGCTGACCGGCCAGGGGCTCGACGAGATCGGCAGCCACCTGTTCATCCTCTACTGGGGGATGCTCTCCTACATCACCCCGCCGGTGGCGCTTGCCGCCGTGACGGCGGCGGTGATCGCCGGCTCCAACAGCCTGGAGACGGGCATCAAGGCGATGCGGCTGGGCAGCATCCTGTTCGTCCTGCCGTTCGCCTTCGTCCTGAACCCGGCGCTGATCCTGCGCGGCGAGCCGGTGGAGGTGGTGATGGCGGTCGCCACCGCGACCTTGGCGATCTGGCTGATCTCCTGCGCCTTCGAGGGGTACCTGCACTATTTCGGCCGGCTGACCGCGGTGCTGCGCATCGCGGTCGGCGTTGCCGGCGCGCTGATGCTGATCCCGGAGGGGCGCAGCGACGTGGTCGGGCTGGTGATCGCGCTGGCGGTGTTCGGGTACGGCTACGGGTTCAAGGCGGCGCCGCGGCTGGCCGGCCAGGCCAGGCCGGAATGAAGATCGCGGCCTTTTCGGTCGAGCCTTCGGCGTTCGACAACCTGGACCCGGACTGGCGCTACGGCACCGCCCATGTGCCGCGCCTGGAAGGCGTGTTCGTGGCGCTCCGGGCCGAGGACGGCACGGTGGGGGAGGGCTACTCGCCGGTGCTCGGCCACCTCGGCGTGAACCGCGACGCGCTCGCCGCGTCGTGCGGGCGCCTCGCTGCGGCCTGCCTCGGTCGCGAAGCCGTCGCCTACCGGGTGACCGCGACGCTGCTCGCGCGCGAGCGCGGCGTGTCCGGTCCGGCGCTCGCCGCCGTGGAGATGGCGCTCATCGACCTCGCCGCGCGGATGCACGGCGTGCCGGTGGCGGTGCTCCTGGGCGGGCGCTTCCGCGACCGCGTGCCGGTGGTCCGCATCGTGCCGATCAAGGCGCCGGCGGCGATGGCCGATACCGCCGGGGCGCTGGTTGCGGAGGGCTACCGGGCGGTGAAGCTGAAGGCGGCGGGGCGGCTCGACGAGGACATCGAGCGGGTGGCGGCGGTGCGGGAGCGCGTCGGGGCGGCCGTGGAGATCTACATCGATCCGAACCAGGCCTACGATCTCGACGGCGCCGTCCGTTTCTGCGCGGCCGCCGCCGACCTCGGGGTCGCGCGCGTCGAGCAGCCGGTGCCCGCGTCCGACCGGGAGACGATGGCGCGGCTCGCGGCCGCCGTGCGGCTGCCGCTGGTGGAGGCCGACGAGAGGCTGTTCGGGGTGGGCGATCTCGCCGATGTTTTGGCGCGCAAGGCGGCGCACGGCATCTGCCTGAAGTTCGCGCGCTCGGGCGGCATCCTGCCGACGCTCGCGATGGTGGAGATGGCGCGCGCCCACGGCGTCGCCGTGCGGATGGGCACGGCCTTCGGCGGACCTCTGGTGTCGCTCGCCGGCGCGCAGGTGGCGGCCAGCATCGCGACCCTCGATGGCTTCGCCGAGATCGCCGAGTTCGCGCACTTTTCCGACACGGCCCATGCGCCGCCGAGCGTCGAGGACGGGTGCCTGGTGCTCGACGATGCGCCCGGGTTCGGGCATGTGCGCCGCACCCGATGGCAGGCGGACTGGCGGTCGGCCTGAACCCTGCCGGCCTACCTTCGTTGGGAATTCGGCAGCCGCGCCCTCTGGAAATGCGGATGGCAAAACTCTAAAGTTCGGTTGAACGACCTTTTGTTCAGCCGGCCCCTGTGGCGGCCGGGTCTACGCGGGAGAAATCATGTCGGTGACGGATGCGGTGCGCCACGACGGCCTGACGTTCAGGTGCCAGGTGGATGGAGAGGCCGGGGAGTGGATCGTCTTCTCCAATTCGATCGTCACCGATTTCTCGATCTGGGACAGCCAGGTCGAGGCGCTGAAGGACCGGTACCGCATCCTGCGCTACGACCAGCGCGGCCATGGCGGCACCGACGTGCCGCCGGGGCCGTGCACCTTCGACCAGCTGGGCGGTGACGCGCGCGCGCTGATGGACCATTTCGGCGTCGACCGCTGCACCTTCGTCGGGCTGTCGATGGGCGTGCCGACGACGCTCAGCGTCTATGCCAGCCAGCCGGAGCGGATCCGGCGCCTCGTCCTTTGCGACGGGCAGGCGGCGACCGCGGCAACGGGCGCGGCGACCTGGGAAGAGCGGATCGTCCACGCCGAGACCGAGGGCATGGAAGCCGTGGCCGACGCCACCGTGGCGCGCTGGTTCGCCCCGGCCTTCGCCGAGAAGGGCGGCGCGGACCGCGTCCGGCGCGGCATCGCGGCGATGCAGGCGGCAGGCTTCGTCGCCTGCGCGCGCGCACTTCAGAACTATCAGTTCGCCCATGTGCTGGAGACGATCGCGGTGCCGACGCTGCTGATCGCCGGCGCCAACGACGGGGGGATGCCGGCCGGGATGCGGAAGCTGTCGGAGCGGATCGCGGGATCGCGGTTCGTGGAGATCCCGGATGCCGGACACATCCCGAACGTCGAGAACGCCGCCGCCTTCAACCGCGCGCTGATGGCGTTTCTGGCGGAGACGGCGGACGCGAAATAGGCGTCCCAACGCACGAGGCGGTTTGCAAAGGTTATTAGTCTAGCCTATAAGCGGAAATGGCCGGAAAGAAGGGACCCGAACATCCCCACGGCCGAACGACGTACCGGTGAATGGCGGAAGCTGTCCGGCTCCGTCGAAGGAGGAAGCACCATGAGACGTTTCGCAGCCGCTGCCGTCGGGCTGGCCCTTGTCGGTTCCCTCGGAGCCGCCCAAGCCCAGACGTTTCCGGATCATCCGATCACCATCGTGAACCCGTATTCCGCGGGCGGCCCGGCCGACCTGATCGCCCGCACCGTGGGCGAGAAGGTGTCGCAGATCCTCGGCCAGCCGGTGGTGGTGGAAAACCGCCCGGGCGCGGCCACGGCGATTGCGGCCAGCACCGTCGCGCAGGCCGATCCGGATGGCTACACGCTGCTGATCGCGGGCTCGCCGACCCATGTCGTGACCCCGGCGATCCAGAAGGTGAACTACAAGGGCATCGAGGACTTCGAGCCGGTCGCCATGGTGGCGATCGTTCCGAACGTACTTGTCGTGTCCGCCAAGTCCGACACCAAGACCCTCGACGATCTCGTCAAGAAGGCGAAGAGCGGCGACGGCGTGGTGAGCTTCGCCTCGGTCGGCGTCGGCAGCCTGCCGCATCTGGCGGCCGTCTTCTTCCAGCAGTCCAGCGATGCGACGCTCACGCACATTCCCTACGGGGGTGCGGCGCCGGCCGTCGTCGACGTGCTGGCCGGCAACGTCGACATGGCGTTCCTGAACGCGCCGCCGCTGATGCCCTACATCGAGGACGGCGAACTGATCCCGCTGGGCGTCGCCTCGTCGAAGCGCAGCGCCAAGCTTCCCGACCTGCCGACCATGGAGGAGCAGGGCTTCCAGGGGTTCGAGATGAGCACCTGGTACGGCATCTCCGCGCCGGCCGGCACGCCGAAGGACGTGGTCGCCAAGCTCGACGCGGCCATCAAGGAAGCCGTCACCTCGCCGGACGTCGCCGAGAAGCTGACGAGCCGCGGCGCGGAGGTCTTCTACATGCCGTCCGACGAGTTCGCGGCCTACCTCGCCAAGGACTCCGAGCGCATGCTGGGCCTGATCGACAAGGCCGGTCTCAAGTCGAACTGAGCAGCAGCGCGGCGCCGCCCAAGGCGCCGCGCCCCCTTCCTTGTTCAGGACAGTCCGCCATGAAGCAGACGATCGCACAGAAGATCGTCGCGCGCGCAGCCGGCCGCGACAGCGTCGAGCCGGGCGAGTACGTCGACGTCACCCCCGACTGCACCGTCTGCCAGGAAATCGCCTGGCCCGCCCGCAAGGCGGTGATCGACAGGTCCGGCGCCACCAGCCTGGCCCGGCCGGACAAGGTGGTGATGGTCGTGGACCACACCACGTCTGCCGGAATGGGCACGGCCTACTACAAGGCCCACAGGGAAATGCGTGACTTCGCCGCGAAGCACGGGGCCCATTTCTACGGTCCGGGCAGCGGCCTGCGCCACCAGGTACTGATCGAAGACGGGTTCGCGCGTCCGGGCACGCTCGTTTTCTCCGACGAGCCGAACATCGCGTCGATCGGGGTGGTGGGCGCCCTCAACATCCCGATGTCCTCGGAGGTGGTGGTCACCCAGATCTTCGAGACGAACTGGATGATGGTGCCGCGCTCCGTGCGATTCACGCTAACCGGGCGGCTCCGCGACGGGGTGCTCGCCCGCGATCTCGCCCAGACTATCATCCGCGACTTCGCCGAGACCGACACGCTCACCCAGTCCTGCATCGAGTATGCGGGCGAGGGGGTCGCGAGCCTCTCCCTCGACGAGCGGCAGTCGATCCTCGCCTGCTCGTACCATGCCGGCGCCGACACGGCGCTGATGCCGGTCGATGCGCTCGCCCTGGAATATGCCCGGGGCCGGGCCAACGGACAGCCGTTCGAGGTCTTCGAGAGCGACGAGGGCGCCGAGTACGCCTTCGAGGCCAGCTACGACCTCGGCGCGCTGTCGCCGATGGTGACGTTGCCGCCGGAGCTGCACAACGTGGTGCCGGTGGAGGATGCCGCGGGCGTGAAGGTCGACCAGGCGGCGATCGGTTCCTGCGCCAACGGCCGCCTCGACGACCTGCGCGTCGCGGCCTCGCTGCTGCGCGGCCACCGGATCGCGCCCCACGTGACCTTCTACATCACGCCCGGCAGCCGGGAGATCTATGCGGCGGCCGCGCGCGAAGGGCTGCTGGAGATCTTCGCGGAAGCGGGGGCGACGGTGCTGGCGCCGGGCTGCACCACCTGCTGGGGCTACGAGGGCTTCCTCAACCCCGGCGAGGTCCAGATTTCGACGCACCAGATGAACTATCACGGCCGCAACGGCAGCCGTGAGTCGTCCTCCTACCTCTCAAGTCCCTACGTGGTCACCGCATCGGCGCTTGCCGGGCGGATCGCCGATCCGCGGCCGATGCTGGCGGAGGTGGCGGCATGAGCCGGATCGAGGGACGCGTCTGGAAGTTCGGCGACAACATCAGCGCCGACGACGGGATCATCCAGTATTCGCAGGTGCCCGACCTCGGCACCTTCGACATTCCGGCGCTGAAGGCGATGTGCTTCACGACGCTGATGCCGGACTTCCCCGAGCGGGTACAGAAGGGCGACGTGATCGTGGCCGGCCGCAACTTCGGCCACCACAGCCACCCGCACGCCTGCGTCGCCATGCGCGAATCCGGCATTGCGGCGGTGCTGGCCGAAAGCACCGATTCCGCGTTCATCCGCAAGGCACTGAATGTCGGCCTGCCGCTGATCACCTGCCCGGGCGTGAGCGGCCTTGCTGCGACCGGCGACCGGGTGGAGGCCGACCTGACGGCGGGCACGGTCAGGAACGTCGACACCGGCGAGACGCTTGCCTTCCGGCCCTGGGCGCCGCGCATGATCGATATCTGGCGCGCCGGCGGCCTGGGGCCCGCCCTGAAGGAACGGCTGCACACGGAGGCTTCGGCGTGAAGGTCGGCGACGTCGATGCGAGCGTGCGGACCAACGTGCTGGAGACGATCTTCGTCGTCGCCATGTTCGCGTTCGGGGCCTACATGGCGCTGGAGGGCGTGGAGTACGGGGTCGGGGCCATCAACCGCATGGGCCCCGGCTTCTTCCCGGCGGCGCTCGGCGTCCTCCTGATGGTCTTCGCAGTCCTGCTGGCGCCGGAGGCGCTGCGCTCGGGATCCCAACCGATCTCCTTCCCCATGCGGCCGCTCGTCATGATCGGCCTGGGGCTCGTCGCCTTCGCCGTTCTCGTCGTGTCGGCCGGGCTGGTCCCGGCAACGCTCGTCCTGGTGTTCGTCAGCGCCTTCGCCGAGGTCGGGATGCGGCCGCGCCGGGCGCTGCTGACGGCGCTGGGCGCGGCGATCCTCGGCTATCTCGTCTTCATCGTCGGCCTCAGGCTGACCATCGACCCGTTCTGGTGGTGACCCCGTGGATTTCTTCTCCAACGTCGTTCTCGGTTTCGAACGGGCGGTGTCGCTGGACGCGCTGTTCTTCTGCTTCGTCGGGGTGACGATCGGCACCTTCGTCGGCGTGCTGCCGGGCGTCGGCGCCATCGCGGCGGTGGCGCTGTGCCTGCCGATGACCTTCTACCTCGACCCGACGGTCGCGCTGATCATGCTGGCCGGCATCTTCTACGGCGCCCAGTACGGCAGCTCGACCGCGTCGATCCTGCTCAACGTGCCGGGGACGGTGACGGCGGCGGTCACCTGCCTCGACGGCTATCCGATGACCAAGCAGGGCAAGGCGGGCATCGCGCTGTTCGTGACCACCATCACCTCGTTCGTCGGCGGCTCGCTGGCGATCATCGGGATGATGCTGTTCACGCCGCTGATCGCGAGCTTCGCGCTGCGCTTTTCCTCCGCCGAGTACTTCATGATCATGCTCCTGGGGCTGATCGTGGCGTCGACGATCTCGCGCGGCTCGCCGCTCAAGGGGCTGGCGATGGTGGTGGTCGGGCTCGGCCTCGGCATGATCGGGACCGACATCAACACCGGCACCTACCGCTTCACCTTCGGCAGCATGGAGATGGCCGACGGGCTGAGCCTGGTGGCGGTCGCCATGGGGCTGTTCGGCGTCGCCGAGATCCTCGGCAGCGTGAACGGCCGGCCGGCCGAGCACTTCGATGCCAAGAGCGTCAGCCTGCGGTCGATGATTCCGTCGCGCAAGGACATGAAGATGGTGGTCATGCCGACCCTGCGCGGCACCGCCATCGGCGCGGTGATCGGCGCGCTGCCGGGCTCGGGCGCGACGATCGCGACCTTCATGTCCTATGCGGTGGAGAAGCGGGTGGCGAAGGATCCCTCGCGCTTCGGCAAGGGCGCCATCGAGGGCATCGCCGCGCCGGAGGCCGCCAACAACGCGGCGGTGCAGGCGGCGTTCATCCCGACGCTGAGCCTGGGCATTCCCGGCGACGCGCTGATGGCCTTCCTGCTCGGCGCCATGATGATCCACGGCATCGTGCCGGGCCCGCGCTTCATCATCGAGCAGCCGGAGATGTTCTGGGGGCTGATCGCCAGCTTCTGGATCGGCAACATCATGCTGCTGGTCCTCAACATTCCGCTGATCGGGGTGTGGGTGCGTCTGCTGGCGATCCCCTACAACGTGCTCTATCCGCTGATGCTGTTCTTCGTCTGCATCGGCGTCTACTCGATCAGCTACAAGATCCTCGACGTCTACACGGTCATCGTCTTCGGCTTCGTCGGCTACGTGATGCAGCGCCTGTCCTACCCGGCGGCGCCGCTGCTGCTGGGCTTCATCCTCGGCCCGATGATGGAGCAGCATTTCAAGCGCGCGCTGCTGATGTCGCGGGGGAGTTTCTCGATCTTCTGGGAGCGGCCGATCAGCGCCGTGCTGCTGGCGATGACGGTGGCCGTGCTGATCCTCTCGATCCGCGTCATCGTGCGCGAAATGCGGGCGGCTCCCGCCATCAAGGAGCAGGACGCGACATGAGCAAGCCCCCGGTTCTCGTCGTCGCGCCGATCCCGCCGGAGCTGGAGCGGCGCCTCTCGGCGAGCTTCACGCTCGATCGCGCCTCGGGCACGGCGGACCGGAGCCACCGGGTCGCGGTGACGACCAGCGTCGCCGGCGCCGACGCCGCGCTGATGGCATCGCTGCCGAACCTGGAGCTGATCGCCTGCAACGGCGCCGGGCTGGAGCAGATCGACGTGGAGGAGGCGGCGCGCCGCGGGATCGAGGTGTGCAACACCCCCGACGCGGTGACCGAGGACACGGCGGACTTCGCGCTCGGCCTCATGTATGCGACCTCGCGCCGGATCGCCGAGGGAGACCGGTTCGTGCGGGCCGGCCGCTGGGGCAAGGAGCGGATGTCGCCGTCCCGGCGGCTCTACTCGCGCCGGCTCGGCATCGTCGGGCTCGGCCGCATCGGCTCGGCGATCGCCCGGCGCGCGGCCGCGATCGGCATGGACGTCTCCTACACCGCCACCGGTGCGAAGGACGTTCCGTACGCCTTCGCGCCGACGGTGAAGGAACTGGCCACCCGGGTGGACGTGCTGGTGCTGAGCTGCAGCGGCGGGCCGTCCACCTACCGGATCGTCGACCGCGAGGTGCTCGAGGCGCTCGGCCCTGACGGCATCCTCATCAACGTGTCGCGCGGCAGCGTCGTCGACGAGGAGGCGCTGCTGGACGCGCTTGCCGCCGGCACGATCGCCGCGGCGGGACTCGACGTCTTCGAGACCGAGCCGGCGATCGACCCGCGGTTCCTGGAGCTGTCGAACGTGGTGCTGCAGCCCCACTACGCGGCGGTGACGCAGGAAACCCGCGAGGACATCGCCACCACGCTGCACGATGCGATCCAGCGCGTCCTCAACGACCGCTGAGCGGTCGCCGGACGGCGGACGGCCCGGCCGGCGGGAGGGGCGCCCGGCGGCCTCAGCCCGGCAGGCCGAGCACCGCCTTGGCGACGACGTTGCGCATGATCTCGCTCGATCCGCCGAAGATCGTCGTCGGCCGCGCCATGATGTAGGTGCCCGCCGCGTGCAGGCGCGGATCGCCGTCCAGCGGGTCGATGTCGCCGGACGTCTCGCCGGCGATCTCCAGCATCTCCTCGGAGATCCGCTGGTAGAGCTCGCTCTGGAAGATCTTCATGGTCGACACGTCGGCGCCGATCTCCTCGCCGCGCCGGAGCTTCTCGACGTAGGTCTCGAAGAGGGCGGTGAGGTCGTGGAGATCCAGCGCGAGGCGGGTGTAGCGGTCGCGGAAGGCGGCATCCTCCCAGACCCCCATGCGCTCCGCGAGCAGGCGCAGGCGGGTGAGGGCGTTGCCGGAAAGGCGGGGCGCGCCGATGAAGACGCGCTCGTGCCCGAGCAGCGCCTTGGCGAGCGACCAGCCGCCGTTCACCTCGCCGACCAGATGGTCCTTCGGGACGCGCACGTCGTCGAAGAAGACCTCGCTGAACTCGTCGTGGCGGTCGAGGTTCTCGATCGGGCGGACGGAGACGCCCTTGGCGTCCATCGGCACCAGCAGGAACGAGATGCCGGCCTGCTTCTTCACCGTCCGGTCGGTACGGGCGAGGATGAAGATCCAGTTGGCGTCGCCGCCGAGCGTCGTCCAGGTCTTCTGGCCGTTGATCACCCAGTCGTCGCCTTCCAGCACGGCCTCGGTGCGCACGGCGGCCAGGTCCGAGCCGGCGTTGGGCTCGCTGTAGCCCTGCGCCCAGATGTGCTCGCCGGAGAGGATCTTCGGCAGGAAGAAGGCCTTCTGGGCGTCGCTGCCGTAGCGGATGAGCAGCGGGCCCAGCATGGCGATGCCGAGATCGTTGACCCGCGCGCAGCCGTGGCGCTCGAACTCCTCGATCATGATGAGCTGCTTCGTCGCCGACAGCCCGAGCCCACCGTAGGCGCGCGGCCACGCGGGGCACAGCCAGCCCTTCTTCGACAGCGCCAGATACCAGGGCTTGCTCTCGACGAAATGCAGGCGCCGCTGGGAGTAGCGCGGGATGTCGGGGTAGCTCTCCTCGGCGAACCGGCGCACCCGGGCGCGAAAGTCGTCGTCGGAGAGCGCGTTCAGGTCCTCGCGCTCGTTGGGCTCGATGAAGACGTCCATGGCGCGTTCCTCGCTCTCTCAGCCGGCCATCTGTGGGGAGGCGGCCGAAAAGCGGCTGCGGTGCACGGCGGCGGAGCCGAAGAGGTTGCCGGCCGTCATCGCCTTGCGGACGTAGAGGCTGATGTCGCTCTCGTCGGTGTAGCCGATGGCGCCGTGCATCTGGACGGCTTCCTTGACCGCGAGGAAGGCGGTGTCCGTCACCCGGGCCTTGGCGGCGGAGACCGCCGCGGCCCTGGCAGGGGCCTCGGCGCCGCCGTCGATGGCGCTGGCCGCCGCCGCCACGGAAGCGCGGGCGAGCTCGATCTGGATCTTCAGGTCGACGGCGCGGTGCTGGAGCGCCTGGAAGCTGCCGATGGGCCGGTCGAACTGCTTGCGGATCTTCAGGTAGTCGACGGTCATGGCGAACACCCGCTCGGCGAGGCCGAAGAGATAGGCGGCGCTTGCGAGGCAGGCCTCGTCGAGGGCCGCGTCGACATCGGGACGGGCGACCGGCTCGGCGGGCACGCCGTCGAGGTGAAGGGTGCCGATGGTGCCGCCGTCCTGGCCGCGTTGCGCCTCGATCCGGACGCCGTCGGCCCCCGCCTCGACGAGGCAGATGCCGTCGGCGGTGGCGACCGCGAAGAGGTCGGCCGCGTCGGCGCCCGCGATGAAGCGCTTGCAGCCGGAGAGCCGGCCATCGGTGCGGGTGACGCCGGAGCGCCAGTCCAGGCGCGACGGGGCGTCCTGCCAGGCCGCGAGCAGCAGCCGTTCGCCCGACGCGACATCTGCGGGCAGCGCGTCGCCGAGCAGCCGCCAGCCGAGGGCGGCCGGGATCAGCGGTTCGGGCACCAGGCCGGCGCCCAGCGTCTCGGCCAGCGCGCAGTAGTCCGCCATCGCGAGCCCCAGCCCGCCCGCGTCCTCGGGCAGCCGCAGGGCGAGCCACCCCATCTCGACCATGGTGGCGTAGACCGACCTGTCGAAGCCCGGGCCATCGAACCGCGCGCGCCGGATCCGCGTCAGCGAGCCATCCTCGCGGACGACCGCGCCGGCGCTTTCCCGGATCATCCGGATGGTATCGGAGAGAGTGTCCAAGGGGTTGCCCGACTTGATAAAATCAAAAGGCTAGACTAATGATGTAATGCGGCGTGTCAATCGGCGTCGGGGCGGTTACGAGGGGCGCCGCGCGCCTTTTCGCCGTCGCCCGCAGGCCCGTGAACGCATCAATCGGAACACGTGAGGACGAAGCGCAGCCCATGGCCCTGACCGTCGAGAAAAGCGACCGGATCGCCCGCGTCACCCTGGACCGTCCGCCGGTCAACGCGATCACCCTCGATATCTATGCGGAGATCGGCGACGTCTTCGAGAGCGCCGCCGAGTGGACCGACGTGAACTGCATCGTGTTCACCGGTGCCGGCAGCCGCGCCTTCTGCGCCGGGCTCGACCTGCACGAATTCCTCGCCGCGACGGTCGACGAGGACCCGAAGCGGGCTGCGGTCATCCGCCGGACGTTCACCGCCGTGCGCACCGCGGCCGTCCCGGTGATCGCCGCCGTGAACGGCCCGGCGCTCGGGGCGGGATGCGTGCTCGCCTCGCTCTGCGACGTCCGGATCGCGGCGGAGAACGCCACCTTCGGGCTGCCGGAGATCAACGTCGGCCGGTGCGGCGGCGCCGCCCATCTCGGCCGGCTCATTCCCCAGGGTGCGCTGCGGCGCATGTTCTTCACCGGCAAGCCCATCGACGCGGCCGAAGCGTTCCGCATCGGGCTCGTCGACGAGGTGGTGCCGCTGGACGGACTGATGGACGCGGCCGAGCGCCTCGCCGGCGTCATCGCCGCGAAGGCGCCGCTCGGGCTCCGGCTCGGCAAGCAGGCGATGAACGAGGTCGAATTCATGCCCGTCGACGAGGGCTATGCGCGCGAGCAGCAGTACAGCACGCGGCTGATGGCGACCGAGGATGCGCGCGAGGCGACCCGCGCGGTGGTCGAGAAGCGCCCGCCGGTTTTCCAGGGGCGCTGACACGGATTTGGGCCGGCCGGGATGGCCGATAGCTGGCGGGACCGGGCATGAGCGCTGACGCAAGCCTTTCCTGGACTGAACCCCCGAAGAAGCGGTCGGTCTTCTCCGGCCTGCGGCGGGATGCGCGCACCCCGCTGTCGCTGGCGATCCTCGCCATCCTGCTGCTGCTGGTGCTGCCGCCGATCGTCATGCTGGCGCGCAGCTCGATCGCCGAGCTGGGGCCGGGCGGCGTCGTCACCGGCTGGACGCTCGACCACTTCCAGAAGCTGCTGGCGGACCGGCACCTGGCCGCGTCATTCCTGAATTCGGTCATCTTCGCGGCCGGCAGCGCGGTCGTGTCGTTCCTGGTCGGCGGCGTCATCGCCTGGGTCGTGGAGCGCACCAACGCGCCGTGCAAGATGCTCGCCTACGTGACGGCGATCGTCTCCATGGGGACGCCGTACATTCTCTACGTGGTGGCGTGGCTGTTCCTGCTCGGCAACGTCGGGCCCTTCAACACGGTCTACCGGCAGCTCACCGGCGCGACGGAGCCGCTGATCAACGCCAACTCGATGGTGGGCATGGTGCTGATCGAGGGGTTCCTCTGGTCGCCGCTGGTCTTCCTGATGCTGTCGTCGACCTTCCGCGCGGCCAACGCCGACATGGAGGAGGCGGCCCGGATGAGCGGGGCGAGCGTCTTCCAGACGGTGCGCCGGGTGTCTCTGCCGCTCGCCATGCCAGCGGTGCTGGCGCTCGGCATGTTCGTCTTCATCCGCGCCATCGAAGCCTTCGAGGTGCCGCTGCTGGTGGGCATGCCGGGCGGGATCGACGTGCTCACCACCGACGTCTACGAGAGCACCCAGCAGATGCCGCCGGATCTCGGCCACTCGTCGGCCTTCGCGATGATCCTGCTGGTGCTTGTGGCGATCCTGTTCACCTTCTACGGGCGGCTGGCCCGGAACGCCGACCGCTACCAGAGCATCACCGGCAAGGCGTATCGCCCGCGCCTGTTCGATCTCGGCGCCTACAAGTACCTGGCCGGCGCGCTGATCGTGGCGGAGTTCGTCATCGTGCTGCTGCTGCCGATCCTGGCGCTCGTCTGGCTGTCGCTGCTGCCGTACATGAGCGGCATCGCGCTGCGGATGGTGCCGTTCCTCAACCTCGACAACTACCGGGTCGTTCTCGGCGAGACCTACTATCTCAACCTGGCGATCAACACCGTGCTGGTTTCGGCGGGTGCGGCCACGTTCGTCGTGCTCCTGAGCGCGCTGTCGGGATGGATCGCGGCGCGGCGGGGGCCGTTCTCGTGGGCCATCGACCAGCTGTCGACGATCCCGCTGATCTTCCCGGGCATCGTCATGAGCGTGGCGATGATGCAGATCTATCTGCGGCTGCCGCTGCCGATCTACGGATCGCTGTGGGCCATCATGATCGCGTACCTCATCCGCTACATGCCGTACGGCATGCGCTATTCCTACTCGGGCGTCCTGCAGATCCACCGCGAGCTGGAGGAGGCGGCCACGGTCTCCGGCGCGCCGCTGTCGGCGATGCTGCGCCGGGTGATCGCGCCGCTGCTGTCGCCGGCGCTGCTGTCGGCGTGGATCTTCATCTTCCTCATCTGCTCCAAGGAGCTGTCCGTCGCCGTCCTGCTGGCGGGACCGCGCTCCCAGGTGATCGCGGTCGCGATGCTGGACCTCTGGGTCAACGGCCAGGGCGGCGAGCTCGCGGCCTTCGGTCTGGTCTGGACCATGGTGATGATGACGCTCGCCTTTGGCTTCTTCCTGCTCGCCCGCAACCGCGGGGCCGAGGCTTTCGGATGAGCAGGCGAGTACCTATCATGTCGGTGGACACAGACGACCGGAGAACGGAAAGCAACAGCCCCTAATGGACGCCCAGGACAAGAAATCGGCCGTCGACTTCAGCCGGAGTGCGATCTCCCGCTACATCCAGCTCGCGACCCTGTTCCGCCGCCGCATCGAATCGGGCCAGTGGCCGCTGGGCAGCCAGATCCCGACGGTGGAGGAACTGGCGGCGGAGTGCGGGGTGGCGCGGGCGACCATCCGGCAGGCGCTCGACCAGCTCGAGGACGAACGCCTGATCGAGCGCTTCCGGGCGAAGGGGACGTTCGTGCGGGCGCGCCCGCAGGAGGAGCTCTGGTGCGCCGTCGGCACCGACTGGTCGGGCCTGCTGCGACCGAGCCAGGGAGCGACGATCGAGGTTCTGTTCGACCGCCCTGAGGTCGTCCTGAAGAACGTGGCCTACCAGCTCGGCGAACTCGCGCCCAGCTACCGCCAGCTCCATCGTCGCCACTGGCGCCACGACAGTCCGTTCCTGCTCACGGACGTCTACATCGACGAGCGGCTGCGCGACCGGATCACCCAGGAAGACATCGAGACCAAGACCGCGCTGCGGCTGATCCACGACGTCATGGGGACGGGCATCGTCGATGCCCAGCAGACGCTGACCATCGGGACGGCCGACGTCGAGACGGCCCAGACGCTGATGATGCCGCTGAACGGCCCGGTCGCCTTCGTGCACCGCCGGGCCGTGGACGCGAACGGGACGCTCGTCTTCATCGCCGAGGGCATCTACCGCGGCGACGTCGTGCGGTTCGACATCAAGCTCAAGTAGCGCCTGCTGTCCCGCCCGCAGCTCTGTCAACACGGGAAGACGCGGGGCAGGGCGGGCCTGCCCCGGTCGTCGCTCAGTCCTTGAGGGTGCCGGCCCACTTGGCGATCGCGTCGGCGACCTCCTTAGGCTTCTCCGCCGGCAGGGCGTGGCTCGCCCCTTCGATCACCACCACGGTGACGCGGTCGCCGAACTCCTCGGCCAGCTCGTTCCGGGAGGCGGCCGGACGGAACGGATCCTCCCCCGCCTGGAGATCGAGGATCGGCTTGCCGCCAGCATCCCACCAGCTGCTCTGCTCGGTCTGCTTGCGAGCGGCGCGCTGGCTGCGGGTGACGTCGGCATGCCAGCCTTCCAGCCATGGGCGCGGGTCGCTGCCCGGCGCGAAGAATGCCGTACGCAGGCCCTGCAGCCGCTGCTCCTCCGTCGAGGCCGGATCGTTGATCATGGTGATGGCGTCGGAGAGTTCCTTCGGCCATTTCCGCGCGCCGGCGGCGACCAGGACCACGCCGCGCACCATCTCGGGGTGGTCGGCGGCGACGGTGCGGGCGATCCAGTTGCCGTAGGCGTGGCCGGCGACGATGGCGGGACCGCCGCCCTCGTTGTGGATGACGGCGGCGACGTCGTTGCCGAAGTCGTGGAAGCTGACGTCCTCCATCGGCCCGACGCTCTCGCCGATGCCGCGCGGCTCCGGACGCAGGACGCGGAAGCCCCGGCCGGCGAGGTCCGATGCGAGATCGTCGAACTCCGCGTTGCCGCGTCCCGTCGAGGCGATGAACAGGACAATGGGCCCTTCGCCCTGGGCGTAGTAGGCGATGGTGGCGTCGCCGTTGGCGACCGTTTTCAACTCCGCGTCCTGGGCGACCGCGGCGGCCATCATGGCGGCCCCGGCGGCGAGACCGGAGAGAAGCCCGAGCGTCGTCTTCCTTGACATGAAATTCATCCTCCCTGTTTCCCACCACCGCCAACAGCGGATAGTATGGATCATTAGCTTTTTGATTGGGGAGCGCCGGGATCGGCGTGCGGCCGCGCTCGGTCTCCCTTATAAGTGATAAGACTAGGTTATAGACATTTTTGGGCCGGGCGGCTACTGTCGCCATCGCCCGGCCAATGCGAAAAAAGATGTCCGCAAACAATGAAACTCCACTGGTCGCCCCGCTCTCCCTTCGTCCGCAAGGTGATGATCGTCCTGCACGAGACGGGGCTTGCCGACCGGGTGGAGTGCGTTCGCAACGTGGTCGCCTTCTCCGCCCCGCCGAATGAGGAGGTGCTGAAGGACAACCCGCTGGGCAAGATCCCGACGCTGGTGCTCGACGACGGAACGGCGCTCTTCGATTCCCGCGTGATCTGCGAATATCTCGACACGCTGCACGACGGCGCCAGGCTGTTTCCGGCCGGCGGCAACGAGCGGTTCCGGCAGCTTCGCTGGCTGTCGCTCGGGGACGGGCTGACCGACGTGCTGCTGCTCTCGCGCACCGAGCGCACCCGGCCGGACGGGGCGTGGGACGTGCACCTGTCCGCCTTCGAGCGGAAGATCCGCGCCTGTTTCGCCCAGCTCGAAAAGGAGGCGGATGCGCTTGCGTCCGTTCCGCTCGGCATCGGCCAGATCGCGGTCGAATGCGCGCTCGGCCAGATGGATTTCCGCTACCGGGGCAGCGGATGGGAAGCCGCCCATCCGAAGCTCGCCGCGTGGCACCGGACGATGCTGGACCGGCCTTCCGTGGCGGCGACGGCCGTTCGGGACGACCCGAACCCCGTTCCCGGCTTCGGGGCCGGCGAGAACTCCGACTCCCCCTTCGTGTTCGAGGCGGCCTGAGATGGCCGGCCCGCTTTCCCATGTCCGCGTGCTCGACCTCTCCCGCATCATGGCGGGGCCGTGGTCTGGCCAGATCCTGGCGGACCTCGGCGCCGACGTCATCAAGGTGGAGCGAGCCGGCGTCGGCGATGACACGCGTGGGTGGGGTCCGCCCTATCTCAAGGGCGAGGACGGCGCCGACACGGCGGAGTCCGGCTATTACCTGTCGGTCAACCGCGGCAAGCGCTCGATCGAACTCGACCTCGCGTCGCCGGAAGGCCAGGCGGTGGTGCGCGACATCGCGGCGCGCTCCGACATCGTGCTGGAGAACTTCAAGGCCGGCACGCTGGCCCGCTACGGCCTCGCCTTCGAGGACCTGAAGGCCGTCAATCCGGGCATCATCTACTGCTCCATCACTGGCTTCGGCTCCACCGGCCCGCGCCGCGACCAGGCCGCCTACGACTTCATGATCCAGGCGATGGGCGGGCTGATGAGCGTCACCGGCGAGCGCGACGACGCGCCGGGCGGCGGGCCGCAGAAGGTCGGCGTGCCGATCGTCGACATCATGACCGGCATGTACGCGACGATCGCCGTGCTGGCGGCGCTGGCGCGCCGGAACGAGACCGGCGAGGGCGAGCAGATCGACATCGCCATGCTCGACGTCTCGGTCGGCTTTCTCGCCAACCAGGCGATGAACTACCTGGTTTCCGGGACGACGCCGACGCGCAAGGGCAACAAGCACCCGAACATCCAGCCGCAGGACGTCTTCCCGGTGAAGGACGGCCACATCGTGCTCGCTGTCGGCAACGACGATCAGTTTCGCCGCTTCTGTGAGGCGATCGGCCGGACCGACTGGGCCGACGATCCGCGCTTTGCGACCAACAAGGACCGGGTGCGCAACCTCGACACGCTGCACCCGATGATCGGCGAACGGCTGGCGGAGGAACCCCTCGACCACTGGATCGAGGCGTTCGGCAGCCGCGGCGTGCCGTGCGGGCCGATCAACACGATTCCCCGGGTGCTCGACGACCCGCAGGTGAAGCATCGCGAGATGCTGCGGATGCTGCCGCATCCGCTGGCCGGCGAGGTGCCGCAGATCGTGAGCCCGATGAAATTCGCCAACGCGGCGCTCGCCTTCGACCGGCCGCCGCCGCTGCTGGGCGAGCACACCAAGGCAATCCTCGCCGAGCTCTACGGACCCGAAGACGCCGGACCCTCCGATGCGTAGAGGCGATGCCCGACCCGAGACGATGAACGGATGGAGACCTGAACGGTGAGCACGCCGCGTATCCCGTTTCCAACACCCGAGAGCATGTCGGACGCGCAGCGCGCCGTCTTCGACGCGGTCGTCAGCGGCCCGCGCGGCACCGTGGTGGGGCCGCTGCGCGCGGCCCTGCACAGCCCGGAGCTGGCCGACCGCTGGTCGAAGCTTGGCGAGTTCATCCGCTACAAGACGATGCTGCCGGCCAAGCTGAACGAGCTGGCGATCCTGGTCACGGCACGGCGCTGGAACAGCGAGCTGGAGTGGGTCGTTCATTCCGAAGCGGCGCGCGCCGCGGGGCTGGAGGAGGAGCTGATCCAGGACCTGCTGCACGGTCGCCCGCCGCACATCGCGGACGGCGACACGGCGGCGATCTACGAGTTCGCCCGCCAGATCCAGCTGAACGGCCAGGTGGATGACGCAGCGTACGAGGCGGTCCGCTCCCGCTGGCAGGAGCGCGGCGTGGTCGAGCTGACCGCGGTCATCGGCTACTACACGATGGTGTCGATGACGCTGAACGCCCACCGGATCCCGCTGCCGGACGGGATGCAGCCGGACCTGCACGCCGAGGGCGAGACGAGCACGACGCTGACGGCGATCCCCATGGCCAGGACGCAGGGCGTCCAGTAACGGATGGGGGCGGCCTGCCGCGCGGGCGGGCCGGACCGACAGCGGACACATCAAGGCGGACGGGAGACGCAGCTTTTGCACTACGACCCAAGGACCGGCGAGCACGGTCTTGCCCACAATCCCTTCACGTCCCTGGTCGTGCCGCGGCCGATCGGCTGGATCTCGACCGTCAGCCGCAAGGGCGTGGTGAACATCGCGCCCTACAGCTTCTTCAACGCGGTGTCGGGCAAGCCGCCGATGATCATGTTCTCCAGCGACTCCCGCAAGCATTCGCAGACGAATGCCGAGGAGACCGGCGAGTTCGTGTTCAATCTGGCGACCTACGACCTGCGCACCGAGATGAACCAGACGTCGGCGGTGGTGCCGGAGGATGTCAGCGAGGCCGAACTCGCCGGGCTCGAGCTCGCCCCATCGCTCGCCGTGACGCCGCCGCGTGTGAAGCGGTCGCCGGTGGCGCTGGAATGCAAGTACGTCCAGACGATCCGCCTGAAGGGGATCGACGGCGAGGAGTTCCCGGGCTCGATGGTGCTGGGCCAGGTGGTCAGCATCTACATCGACGATGCGGTGATCGAGGACGGCATGGTCGACATCACCCGGATCCGGCCGCTCGCCCGCATGGGCTACCTCGACTACGCCTGCGTGGACGAGGTGTTCGAGATGCGGCGGCCCGGTTGACCTTAGACAGAGGGGGCTGGCAGGTGTTTGGGAGGCACTGGCCATGACCATTGATCACGAGCAGATCAGCCGGCTGAGCCGCGATCTCTATTCGTGGGCGCTGCGCAAGGTTCCCGACGACACCAAGGCCGCGCTGGAGCGGGCGCGGGACGCGGAGACCGAGGACACGCCACGGCAGACGCTCGGCCTGATGCTGGCGAGCGCCCGCAAGGCGGAGTCGGGCGACACGTTCGTCTGCTCCGATTCCGGCGTGCCGGTGTACTTCGTGCGGATCGGCACCAAGGCCGACTGGGACGTCGACATCAAGGCGGCGATCCGCGAGGGGTTCGACATCCTCGTCGACACCATCGATCCGCCGCTCCTCAAGCACGTCACCAATCCGCTGACGCTGGAGCGCGGCTACGCCGGCAAGGACATGCCGATCGTCACCTTCGACCTGATCGGCGGGGCGGACTACATCGAGATCGTCTGCTCGCCGAAGGCGCTCGGCTCCGGACGCTGGGCGGCGATGGAGCTGTTCACGCTGCCGACGCTGGAGACCATCGAGGCGTACATTCTCGACGTGGCGATCAAGGCCGGCTCCCAGCACTGCCCGCCGGTGGTGATGGGCGTCGGCATCGGCGGCACCTTCGACTACTGCGCCAAGATGGCGAAGGAGGCGACGCTGCGCCCGATCGGGTCGGTGAACCCGGATCCGGCGGTTGCGGCCATGGAGGAACGCCTGCGCGACGCCGTCAACGCGCTGGGCTTCGGGCCGATGGGCACGGGCGGCGACACCACGGTGCTGGCGGTGCACGCCAACTACGCCGCCGGCCATGGCTTCACGCCGGTCGCCGTCTGCTTCAACTGCTGGATCAACCGGCGGAGCCGGGCGCGCATCTACAGCGACGGCACCGTCGAACGGCTGGAATAGGGGAGGCGGACGATGGCGTCGCCGAAGTCCTACCGACTGCCGCTGAGCGCCGAGGATGCGCTGTCGCTGAAGCTGGGCGACATGATCACCCTGGACGGGCAGATCGTCGTGACGGCCGGCCTGCCCACCCATCACCGGATCCTGGACACCATCCGGGCCGGCGACGAGCCGCCCGCCGACATGCACGAGGCGGCCTTCTTCCATCTCGGAAGCTACAGCCGGGAGACGGAGGACGGGTTCGAGATCCTCTACATGAACCCGACCACCAGCACCCGCTTCAGCCCGATCATGCCGGAGATCATCCGGCACTTCCGCCTGCGCTGCGTCGGCGGCAAGGGTGGCCTGGACTCCGCGTGCGCGCAGGCGCTGAAGGAGGTCGGCGGGGTCTACCTGTCCTTCCTTGGCGGCGGCGCGCCGCTGATCTCCCAGGCGGTCGGAAAGGTGGTCTCCGTGGGCTGGGGCGACCTGATCTCGCACTACCGGCTGGTGACGCTGGAGGTCACCTCGCTCGGGCCGCTGACGGTCGCGATCGATGCGCACGGAAACAGCCTCTACGACACGCTGGCGGACGCCGCCACCTCGCGCAGGGCCGGGATTCTGGAGCAGTTGGCGAAGGCCCGGAAGGCCGCGGCGGACGCCGGCGACGGGGCCTGATCCGGCGATCGAGATGAATTGACACGCCGAAACAAAGGATAATAAGCTAGCCTATAAGGTCAAATTGGCAGAACAAGGCCGGCGTCCAAGGGGCGACCGGTCGGCGGAACTCCGGGAGGACACTTCACCATGCGATTTGCACCCCTATTGCGCGCGGCCGTACTCGGTGCGGCACTCGGCGCGGTTTCCACGCAGGCGTTCGCCATCGATCCCGCCGTCGTCGAGGCGGCGAAGAAGGAGGGCGAGGTCGTCTGGTACTCGGGCATGATCGTGAACCAGATCGTGCGCCCGATCTCCGAGGCTTTCGAGAAGAAATACCCGGGCATCAAGGTCAACGCGGCGCGGCACGTGCCGTCCGAAGTCGTGCTGAAGGTGCAGAGCGAGGCCCAGGCGGGACGGGCGCAGGCCGACGTCTTCGACGGATCGACGGCGGTCTTTCCGCTGATGGAGGCGGGGCTCGTCGAGCCTTACAAGCCCGAGGCGGCCGCCGACTTCTCCGCCGACAACAAGGATCCGGACGGCTACTGGACCGCGGCGAACCTCTATTTCCTCGTTCCGGCCGTCAACACGACGCTGGTCGACAAGGCCGACTATCCCGATACGCTGGACAAGCTTCTCGACCCGCGCTGGAAGGGCAAGATCGCCTGGACGTCGGATCCGACCATGCTGGGCGGGCCGGGGTTCATCTACATGGTCCTGCAGACCATGGGCGAGGAGAAGGGCAAGGCCTATCTGGAGAAGCTCGCCGCCCAGGACATCGTCAACGTGCCGGCCAGCCAGCGCGTCGTTCTCGACAAGGTGATCTCGGGCGAGTTCCCGATCGGCCTGATGACCTTCAACCACCACAGCGTCATCAGCCAGAAGAAGGGCGCACCCGTCGAATGGGTGAAGCTCGAGCCGGTGATCGAGGCGATCAACCCGCTCGGCATCGTCAAGGACGCGCCCCATCCGAACGCCGCCAAGCTGCTCGTCGAGTTCATCCTCTCCGAGGAGGGGCAGAAGGTGATGCAGGAGGCGCTCTATATTCCGGCCAATCCGAACGTGACGGCTGCCGAGCCGACGCTGAAGCCGGAGCAGGGCGGCTTCAAGGCCTTCGTGATCTCGCCGAGCGCGACGGCCAAGGATCTGAAGCCGATGGTCGCCATCTACGACGAGCTCTTCAAGTAGCTCGCGCCGCGCATTCCCGGCCCGTGCCGATGGCGGCACGGGCCACGTCTCCTGACCTGCGGTGCCGCCCGATGTCCGATTCCACTGCGCTGCGCATCGACTCGCTGACGAAGGTGTTCCAGGAAACCCACGGCGGTCCCGCCGGCGGCATCCGCGACGCGACGTTCGATCTGCCGGACGGCACCTTCTTCACCCTTCTGGGACCCAGCGGCTGCGGCAAGACGACGACGCTGCGCTGCATCGCGGGGCTCGAGTTTCCGGACTCCGGCGCGATCCGGGTGGGCGACCGCACCTTCTACGATTCCGCCACCGGGACCTGGCTGCCGATGAACCGGCGCGCCATCGGGATGGTCTTCCAGTCCTACGCCATCTGGCCGCACATGACGGTCTTCGAGAACGTGGCGTTTCCGCTGCGGGTGTCGAAAGACCGAAAGTTCACCCGCGCCGAGATCGACGAACTGGTGCACGCCGCCCTGCGCACCGTCAGCCTCGACGGCTTTGCCTCGCGGCCGTCGACCCGGCTGTCCGGCGGCCAGCAGCAGCGCGTCGCGCTCGCCCGCGCCATCGTGCGCAAGCCGCGCCTGCTGCTCCTCGACGAGCCGCTCAGCAACCTCGACGCCTCGCTGCGCGAGGAAATGCGCAACGAGCTGAAGAACCTGCAGCAGCAGATCGGCGTGACCACCATCTACGTGACGCACGATCAGGCCGAGGCCCTGGAGATGTCGGACCAGATCGCGATCATCGACAAGGGCCGGGTCGTGCAGTTGGGCGATCCCCGGGAGATCTACTTCCGGCCGAAGAACGCCTTCGTCGCCGGGTTCGTGGGATCCACGAACCTGCTCGAGGCGACGCCGGTTTCGGGCGCCGCGAACGGGCCAGGGATCACGGTGCGGATCGCGAGCGGCGAAACGATCCGGTGCGCGGCGGATACGACGCTCGCGCCGGGCGGACCGATCGCCGTGTCGGTGCGCCCCGAGATCATCATGCTCAATCCGGCCACCGCCCCGCTCGCGGACGGGCACAACCGCATCACCGGTGCGGTCGCCGTCGCCGGCTTCCTGGGCAGCCTCAACCGCTACACCGTCCAGGCCGGCGACGCGAAGCTGCAGGCGAGCACCAGTCCGGACGTGCGCTACCCGATTGGCGAGGCGGTCGCGCTGGACTTCCCCGTCGAGAGCACGCTCGCCATCCCGCTCTAGCTGTCCCGAACCCAGGAGGGCCTGATGCCGGGCTGTCTCTCGCATGTGCGCGTTCTCGACCTGAGCCGCGTGTTCGCCGGGCCATGGGCCACGCAGATCCTCGCCGACTTCGGGGCCGAGGTGATCAAGGTCGAACACCCGAAGGGCGGCGACGACATCCGGCACATGGGCCTTCATCGCACCGACGAGGCCGGCGCGGACGTCGGGGAGACGTCCTCGTTCCTCGCCATGAACCGGGGCAAGCGCTCGGTCGCCATCGACCTCAAGTCGGAGGCGGGACAGGACCTCGTGCGCCGGCTCGCCGCCGAGGCGGACGTGGTGGTGGAGAACTTCAAGACCGGCACGCTGGAGCGCTACGGGCTCGGCTACGACGATCTGAAGGCGGTCAATCCGGGCCTCGTCTACTGCTCCATCACGGGGTTCGGGCAGACGGGACCGCGAAAGGAGCTGCCGGGCTACGATCCGCTGTTCCAGGCGATGAGCGGGCTGATGAGCATCACCGGCGTGGCCGACGGCGAGCCCGGCGCGGGTCCGAACCTCGTCGGCTTCAGCGTCTCCGACATCATCGCTGGATTCTACGCGACGATCGCCATCCTGGGCGCGCTGGCCCACCGCGACCACGGCGGCGAGGGGCAGCATATCGACCTCGCGCTGTTCGATGCCCAGGTCGCGGCCCTCTCTCACGTCGGGATGAACTACCTGGTGTCCGGCAAGATGCCGATCCGCGCCGGCGCCGCCTCCCAGGTTACCTGCCCGTGGCAGGCGTTCGGCTGCGCCGACATGGACCTGATGATCGCGGTGGGCAACGACCGCCAGTTCGCCAAGCTTTGCGACGCGCTGGGGCTCGAAGGGGTCGCGGAGGATCCGCGCTTCCGCACCAACCGCGACCGGATGGCCCACAAGTCCGAGCTCATTCCCATGCTCGCCGAGCGGTTCGCGGCGAGAACCGCGGCGGAGTGGGAAGCGCTCCTCACCACGGCCGGCATTCCCAACGCCCCGATCAACAACTTCGAGCAGGCGCTCGCCGATCCGCAGCTCCGATACCGGGAGATGCTGGTCGAGATGGACCATCCGCGCACCGGGTCGGTGACCCTGTTCGCGAACCCGATCAAGTTCTCCGCGACGCCGGTGTCCTACCAGCGCATTCCGCCGCGGCTCGGCGCCGATACCGCTGAGGTGCTCGAAGCCGTGCTGGGGATGGAGCCCGGTCAGGTCGAGGAGCTCACCCGGGATGGGGTCGTGAGCGTCGGGACCGCGGATCGAGCGCCCGGCGGCGACTGACGGCGCGCCGATGCGGTGGCGTCACCGGCCGGGCTCTGATGCTTCGGCGGCGATGCGCTCGCGGATGGCGCCGCCGCCCACGACGATGTCGCGCTGGATCGCCTCCGCGGCGGCCTTGCCGTCCTTCTTCTTCAGCGCGTCCAGCACGTCATAGTGGGTGTCGATCATGGTGCGGCCCCCGCTTTCGTAGACCGCGGCGATGATCGGCCCCATGCGCAGCCAGAGGCGGTTCAGCACGCTCTTCAGCGTCGGCATCGCGGCGATGTCGGTGAGGGCGAAATGGAAGATCTGGTTGCACTCGGTCGCCTGAGCGAACCGCCCGTCGCGGATCGCCGCCTCGTTCTCAGCAAGCAGGCGGGTGACGTGCTCGATGTCCGCGGCGGTCGCCTTCTCCGCCGCCTTCATGGCGGCGAGCGCCTCGAGGCTGAGGCGGATTTCGCGGATTTCCTGGTACTCGTCCGACGTCAGCATCGGCACGCGGATGTCGCGGGCGCTCTTCATGACGAGGGCGCGGTCGTGGACGAGGCGCAGCACGGCGTCGCGGACGGGCGTCACGCTCGTGCCGAGGAGGTCCGCCAGGGCGCGGATGCGGACCGGGTCGCCCGGCTTGAAGTGGCCCTTCGTCAGGCCGTCGCAGATGGCGAGGTAGACCGTGTTGCCGAGGGTTTCATGCGACCGCACGCGGTCGATCGCGTCGGCTCCCCCGTCGAGGCCGGTTCTGGAGGCGTCGCTCGTGCTCCACATGGATCCCTACTGTTCCTCCCTGCGACGGTCCGGGCGCCGTTTCGCCGCATATCGGTCGAAGTTGCCTCGCGGCGAAACGGCGAAGCGGCCGCCGCACGCATCGTGGCAATGCCGATGCCCGGCGTCGACCACCGAATGCGCCGTGCCGGAGACGGCGGTCGTGCCGCCGCACCGGAGTAACTCTTTTCCGCCCCCACAAGGTGCGACCTAAACGGTCCGGTGATCCGATCGAGGTAGACAACACCGACCGCGAACAACGTATCATGCCCGCGCAAGGGCCGGCGCCGGCCGGACCATCGTCATCGCCTGCACCATGCGCACCGGTCCGCAGCGGACGGCCGCCGGAGGTGGAGGGGTGCCGGTTCGCACTGATCGCGGGTCGTCACGCCGCCGCCTGATGGATGGCGGTATCCGATTCGCATTCGAGGAACACCGAGGTCGACATGGCCGATACCGATACCCCACGCACGCTGCTTCTGACGGGAGCAAGCCGCGGCATTGGGCATGCCACGGTTCAGTATTTCTCCATGCGCGGGTGGCGCGTCATCACCTGCTCGCGTCATCCCTTCCCCGAGGGCTGTCCCTGGCCCGGCGGCCGCGAAAACCACATCCAGCTCGACCTCGCGGATCCGAAGAGCACGATCGCCGCCGTGGCGCAGATCCGGGAGCAGCTGGCCGACGGCAAGCTGCAGGCGCTCGTCAACAATGCGGGCATTTCGCCCAAGGGACCGGCGGGCGAGCGGATGAACACGTTCACCACCGACCTCGCCGACTGGGGGCGGGTGTTCCACGTCAACTTCTTCGCGACGGTGGTGCTGGCGCGCGAACTGAAGGACGAGCTCATCGCCGCGAAGGGCTCCATCGTCAACGTGACGTCGATCGCGGGAAGCCGGGTGCACCCGTTCGCGGGGGCGGCCTACTCGACCTCGAAGGCGGCGCTCGCGGCGCTCACCCGGGAGCTCGCCCATGACTTCGGTCCGTATGGCGTGCGCGTGAACGCGATCGCGCCGGGCGAGGTGGAAACCGGCATCCTGAGCCCGGGGACGGACAAGATCGTCGAGACGCTGCCGATGCGCCGTCTCGGGCTTCCGAAGGAAGTCGCTTCGACGATCTACTTCCTCTGCTCCGGCGAGAGCAGCTATGTCACCGGCACGGAAATCGAGATCAACGGCGGCCAGCACGTCTAGCGGCCCGCCGATCGTGCCGGTCGGATCTCGCTGCGTCCGAGGGCAGGCGGAAGAGGAGACGTTCGGTTGCTTGCACTGGTAATCGGCGGTGGCGTCGTCGGGCTCGCGGTCGCCCGCGCCCTGGCATTGCGGGGCCACGAGGTGCTCGTTGCCGAAGCGACGGGCGGGATCGGCAACGGCATCTCGTCGCGCAACAGCGAAGTGGTGCATGGCGGCATGTACTACCCGGAAGGGTCGCTCAAGGCGGTCCACTGCGTGCGCGGTCGCAGCCTGCTGAAAGCTTATTGCGGCGAACGCCGGCTGCCGTATGCGCAGCCTGGCAAGCTGATCGTCGCGAGCGGGTCGGCCGACGTCCAGCGGCTCCGGGATCTCCAGGAACTGGGGACACGCAACGGCGTCGAGGGGCTGCGCCTCTTATCCGGCGCGGAGGCGCGGGCGATGGAACCGGAGCTTGCCGGCGAGGCGGCGCTCTGGTCGCCGGAGACGGGCATCCTCGACACCCATGCGCTCATGCTGTCGTTCCTCGGCGACATCGAGGATGCCGGCGGCGCGATCGCGTTCCAGACGTCGGTGGAGCGGCTCGAGCCGGATCCGGCCGGCGGCTGGCGCGTGCATCTCGCCGGCGAGGCCGATGGACCGCTGGCGTTCGATGCGGTCGTCAATGCGGCCGGGCTGGGCGCGATGGCGCTCGCCGGTGCGACGGAGGGCTATCCGCATGAGCGGGTGCCGGAGCTTCGCTACGCCAAGGGCAACTATTTCGCCTACCCGGGACGGCCGGTGTTTTCCAGGCTGATCTATCCGGTGCCCGTCGATGGCGGCCTCGGCATCCATCTGACGCTCGACCTCGCCGGGCGCATGCGCTTCGGCCCCGACGTCGAATGGGTGGATCGGCCGGGATACGACGTGGATCCGACCCGGGCCGAGAGCTTCTACGCGTCGATCCGCCAGTACTGGCCGCGGCTGCCCGACGGCGGGCTGGTGCCGGACTACGCCGGGGTGAGGCCGAAGCTGACGGGACCCGGAGGCGGCTTCACCGACTTCCTCATCGACGGGCCAGCCGACCACGGGATGGCGGGCCTCGTCCACCTGTTCGGCATCGAGAGCCCCGGCATCACGTCGTCGATGTCGCTGGCGGAGGACGTCGCTGTCCGCATCGAGGTGGCCTGAGGCCACGGCGCGGAAATCTGATCGACGAAAATCATAATTCAGTATTTTTATCGATGGAATGTTGACAGCGGGTGGGCAAGGTTTGACACTCCCCAAAAATCGGGGAGGACAACATGCAGAAGCTTTTCACATCCGCTCTCGTCGCCGGCGCGCTCGCGCTGGGGGCGTTCGGCCAGCCGGCGCAGGCCCAGGAAGAACTGCGCATCGGCACCGCCAGCCTGGGCGGCGCCTTCTATCCGGTCGGGCAGGGCATCGCGAACCTGGTGACCGAGCACGTCGACGGCGTTTCGATGGTACCGGTGGTGACCCAGGGCGCGGTGGAGAACCCGCGCCTCGTCGCCAGCGGCGAAGCCGATCTCGGCATCACCAACGCCAATCTCCTGTATCTCGCCACCAAGGGAGAGGCTCCCTACCGCGAGACGCTGGAGATCGCGCCGCTCGGCGCGCTGCACCCGAGCATCCTGCACATCGTCACGCTCGACGGATCGCCGATCGAGACGTTCGCCGACCTGAAGGGAAAGCGGCTTGCGGTCGGGCCGGCCGGGGGAGGGACGCTCAGCTTTCTCACCCGCCTGCTGGAAGTCTACGGCATGTCCACAGGCGACATCACGCCGAGCTTCCTGTCCTATGCCGACGGCTTCAGCCAGCTCTCGGACGGCAACGTCGATGCGGCGCTCGCGCTGTCGGGCTATCCGACGTCCGCCGTCATGCAGACGCAGGCGACGAACAAGCTGAAGTTCGTCAAGATCGCCGACGACAAGCTCGCCGAGATGCTCGAGAAGTACCCGTACTACTCGCAGGTCGACCTGCCGAAGGACGTCTACAACCTCGACGAGGACGCCGTCGTGCTGGGCGTGAACAACGTCCTGATCGCGCCGCTGTCGATGCACGATGACCGCGCCTATGCCATCACCAAGGCGGTCTACGGCCACCTCGACGCGTTCGGCGAGGAGAACGCCAACGCCAAGCAGATCAAAGCGTCGGACTCCCTGAAGCTGGCGGTGCCGCTGCACCCCGGCGCGCAGCGCTACTTCGACGAGAGCAAATAGTCTCCCTCCGGCATCGGGGTTTTCGATGGGGTCTGCGTTCCTGCGCGCGAACGCGATGGCGGTCCGATGGGTCGCCATCGCGCTGGGCGTCTTCCACCTGCTCAACGTCGGCGGCGTCCTCGTGCTTTCGACGATGCAGATCCGTCTCGTTCACCTGGGTGCGGTGCTGGTGCTGCTCTACGCCACCACTCCGGCGTTCGAGCCGCGCGATCCTCGAGCGCGGGGGGCAGGCGTCTGGATCGACGTCGCGGTCCGGGCGCTCTTCGTCGCCGCCGCCATCGGCTGTAGCGCCTACCTGCTGTCGCGCTGGCAAGCGATCGCCTTTTCAGGCGGCATGACGACCACCCTCGACGCCTGGGTGGGGCTCGCCGTCATCCTGCTGGTCCTGGAGGGCGCGCGCCGGCGGGTGGGGCTGGCGCTCGCGCTGATCACGGCGGTCTTCTTCGTCTATCCCTTCGTCAGCCCCTATCTGCCCGGACTCCTGCACGGTCGCGGCTACGGCGTCGACCGCGTGGCCACCTTCCTGACCACCACGACGGAAGGCGTCTACGGCATCCCGCTCGGGGTTTCGGCCACCTACATCGTGATGTTCACGATCTTCGGCGCCTTCCTCTCGGTGTTCGGGGCGGGGGACTTCTTCTTTGCGCTCTCCCACCGCTTCACACGGTCGATGCGCGCCGCCTCCGCCAAGACGGCGGTCATCTTCTCCGCGCTGCTGGGCATGATCTCCGGCTCGGCCGCCGGCAACGTCGCGGTGACCGGCACGCTGACCATCCCGATGATGAAGCGGGAGGGCTATCTTCCCCATCAGGCGGGCGCGATCGAGGCGGTGGTCTCCACCGGCGGCCAGATCATGCCGCCGGTCATGGGGGCGGCGGCCTTCATCATGGCCGAGATTATCGGCATGCCGTATGCGGACGTGATGCAGGCAGCGCTCATCCCGGCGCTGCTGTTCTTCCTGTCCATCCTGCTCATCGTGCATCTGCAGGCGATGAAGCTCGGCATCGGCCGCGCCTCCGACGGCGGCGGCGAGGTGTCGGTGGAGACGGGCCGGTCGCTGTTCGTCTCCGGCATTCCCTATGTCGTGCCGTTCGCCACGCTGGTGGGGCTGATGGTCAACGGCTACTCGCCGTTCAAGGCGTCGTTCGCCGCGCTGGGCCTCCTCCTGGTGCTCTGCGCCATCATGCATCGGCCGTCGCCGGGCGACTTTCTGCGACGGACGCTGAGCGCCCTCGAGCAGGGCGTCATCGCCGTTGTTCCGATCGCCGTCGCCTGTGCGGCCGCCGGCATCATCTCCGGCACGCTCGCCATGTCAGGCCTGGGGTCGAAGATCTCCTCGCTCATCGTCGCCGCCTCGGCGGGCGTTCCGGTCCTTGCCCTGGTGCTGACCATGCTGGTCGCCGTGGTTCTCGGCATGGGGCTGCCGACCACCGCCGCCTATCTGATCCTGGCGACTGTGGTCGCGCCGGCGCTGGTGAAAATGGGTGTGCCGCTTTTGACCGCGCACATGTTCGTCTTCTTCTATGGGTGCATCTCGACGATCACGCCACCCGTGGCGCTCGCGTCATACGTTGCCGCGAGCATCGCCAACTCGAGCATCTCGAAGGTCAGCTGGACGGCCTTCCGCTACGGGCTGACGAGCTACATCCTGCCGTTCATGTTCTTCTTCGGTCCGGCGCTCCTGATGCAGGGTACGGCCGGACAGATCGCCCTGGCGGTGGCGAGCGGCGTCATCAGCGTGTTCTGCTTTGCCGCCGGCATCGTCGGATGGCTGCGGCGTCCGCTCGGACCCGCGCCGCGTGGCTTGCTGATGGTGGCCGGGCTGCTGCTGCTCTACCAGACGCTGGCGACGGATCTCATCGGTCTGGCGATGCTCGCGGGACTCTGGGTCTTCCTGCGGCCTACGCCAGCGGTCGCCCGGGTCTGAGCGGTCGCTCCATGCAGCTGTCGGAACGGAGGGCAGCCAACCGGTCAGCGGGGCTGGTCGGGACGGTGGGGCGGCGTCATTCCGCCGGAGGAAGGCGGTCCCGCACGTAGTCGGCCGTTGCCGAATAGTGCTCGTGGAGCAGCTTCACCGCCTTGTCGGTGTCGCGGGCGAGCGCCGCCTTGGCGATGGCGTCGTGCTCGTCGCCGACGTTGCGACCGGGATAGGCGAACGGCCCGGCGATGTTCCGGTAGCGGATGTTCTGGTCGTAGAGCTGGTCGCAGATGCGGAGGGCGATGGGCGACTGGCAGCCCTGGATCAGCGCCATGTGGAAGAGCTTGTGCTTCTCCTCCCACTCCACGTTGGGTTCGAAGCTGTCGGCCCGCGTCGATCGGGGCGACTGGCCCAGCCGGAAGTTGGTGCTGAGCACAGCGTCTTCCCAGGCCGGATCGGCGATGGCGATGGATTCCGCGAGCGCGCGACCCTCGACCCAGAGGCGCACCCGCAGGAGATCGAGGAATTCCTCCCGGCTGACGCGGGAGACGCGGAAGCCGCGCCCTTCGATCCGGTTGACCAGCCGGTCCGACGCAAGGTGGCTGAGCGCCTCGCGGATCGGGCTGGCCCCCGTGTTGTAGGCCTTGGTGAGCTCCTGGATCTTCAGCTTCAATCCCGGAGGCAACGTGCCCTCGATGATGTCCTGCCGGAGCTGCGCGTAGGCCCGCCGGGTCAAGGATTCGGCGGTTGATTCCACCTGCGCCATCAAGTCTCTCCGTTGGTCGAACTCGGACCGCCATCCTAGATCACCATGGTTTCAGGTCGAGCGGCCTGAAACCATAGGGCGATCGGTTCAGATCATTCCGACGGCGCTTCCGTTCGGCAATACGGGCTGGGGCCCGGCCGGAATGCTCTAGCCGCGCTTCGCCACCGCATCCACCAGAATGAACGCGATCGTGCACGTCTCCGTCCCGCGATTGGACCATGCATGGTTGGTGCCGCGCTGGATTAGGACGTCGCCCGCCTTCAGGTGGACCTCTCCCTCGTCGAGCAGCATGGTGATCTCGCCGGTGAGAATGATGGCGTAGTCGACGGAATCGGTCCGGTGCATGAAGGGATGGCGCGCATTCTCCACGATGTTGTGGGAAGCGCCCATCTCGCCGAATGCCGCACGTCCGTCGAGGGTCTTCAGAACCTCCGGATCCTCCGGCTCGAACACGCCGATCCGGCAGATCGTCCCGTTCTTCGGCGGATGCAGCACGAAGTTGCCCGTCAGCGATTCCTCGGCGCCGTCGTATTCGGCGGGGGCGTCGTCGGTCTGCCAGAGATTGACGAGCGCGACACCGGGGCGGTTCGGACGCTGCAGGATTTCCGTTGCCTCCTCGTCGGAGATCACGACGGCCTTGCCGCTCTCGTCGTGACCCGTGACGACCCGCCGAATGCCCTTCATGCCAGTTCCTCCAAATGTCGTGTTCGTATCGATCGCGATGGGCGGCGGGGCGGCTAAACCCAGCCTCGGATCAATTCTGTCGATAAAAATAGATCAGTCAACATAACATCGATTGACTGACGGGCTTTGCCAACTTTATCGTTCGGCGACTGAAGTTGCCAAGCCATAAGGAACGCGTGCGCATGCGATGGACGGTTATCAGGAAGAGCGACGGGACCACGGGCGTCGCCGTGGTGGAGGGCGATGCGATCGTCGATCTGTCCGCTGCAGACGCCATGTTCGCGGGCGATCTCATGCCGGTGATCGAGGCCGGTGCTTCCGCGGTCGATGTTGCCCGCAAGGCGATGGGAAGCGCGCCGCGTCTCCCCCTCGATGCGGAGCGCGCGCTCCCCGTCGCGCGTCCGTCGAAGATCTTCTGCCTGGGGCTGAACTACGTCGATCACGCCAAGGAGGGCGGCTACGACGTTCCGGACTATCCGGCGCTGTTCACGCGCACCATCGGCTCGGTCGTGCCGCATGCCATTCCGCTGGTGCGTCCCCTGTGTTCGGAGCGCTTCGACTACGAGGCCGAGTTCATGGCGGTGATCGGCAAGGGTGGCCGGCACATCTCCGAGGCTGACGCGCTGGACCACGTCTTCGGCTACACGCTGTTCAACGACGGCTCCATTCGCGACTACCAGCGCAAGACCACCCAGTGGACGCCGGGCAAGAATTTCGACCGGTCGGGCTCGGTCGGGCCCGATGTGCTGACGCCCGACGAGCTTCCGGCGGGCTGTGTCGGGCTGCGCATCCAGTCGCGCCTGAACGGCGGGATCCTGCAGGACGCAAACACCGACGACATGATCTTCAGCGTCGCCCAGACGATCGCGGCCATTTCCGAATTCTGCGAACTCGAACCGGGCGACCTGATCGCGATGGGGACGCCGCCAGGCGTCGGCCACGCCCGCACGCCGCCCGTCTGGATGAAGGCGGGCGACACCATCGAGATCGAGGTCGAGAAGCTCGGCGTGCTGTCCAACGCCATCGTCGACGAGGTGCGCTGACGGGCGAAGCGACGCGCGCGAGATCTGCCCGCCCTGCGGCATCGCTGACCCGGACCCGGTCCGGCGGGGTTGCGGCAGGAGCGGTTGCCTATCGGTGAGGAAAAGCCGGCAGACCAAGACCGGCAGAGCATGTCCCGATCCCCGGAGCGATCCCGGACGGAACGGCTCAAGGTGTTGAATCCGGAGCCATTTCTCGATCGGGCGTCGTCGTCCGGTCGACCTGGCTCCAGGGCGATAGACCATCAGAACAACGCAAGGGAGGACGTCATGAAATACGTTGGATTGGGGAGCGCCATCTGCGCCGCCGCCATGCTCGCGTCGGTGCAGGCGAGGGCGCAGACGGACGAGGCCACGCTGGACGAGGTCCGCGCCAGCATGCAGACCGCCATGGACTGGCGGGATCTCAAGCTCGACAACTACAATGCCCCCGAGATCACCTACGACGGCGATCCCATCACCATCAACTTCTCCAGCCACCTGCCCGAACTGTCGGCCCAGGCGAAGTTCCTGAAGAGCTCGTTCGTGGTCCTAGAGAAGATGTCCGACGGCAAGCTGAAGGTATCGCCGCGCTGGTCGGCGACGGTCCATTCGGTGAGCGAGGGCTTTGACGCGAACCGGTCGGGCATCACCGACATGGCTGCCTGCTTCACCTTTCTCAACATCACCAGCTTTCCGCTGACCAAGGCGCTGTCGCTGCCGGGCCTGTTCCCCAACGCGGGGACGCTGTCGCTGGTGGGCGAGGAACTGGCCGACAAGTATTTCCGGCCCGAGTTCGAGCGCCAGGGCGTCTACATCCAGGGCATCACGGGCAGCGCGCGCTTCAACATCTTCTCCAACAAGCCGATCAAGACCCTGGAGGACCTGCAGGGCCTGAAGATCCGCTCCGGCACCGGCGTGAACCAGGACGTGTTCGAGGCGCTTGGCGCGACGCCGGTCTCCCTGAGCTCGGCGGACTTCTTCTCCGCCCTGCAGCGCGGCCTGATCGATGCCGTGTTCACCTCGGACGCGGCCGCCAAGGCGTTCCGCATCAACGAGGCAGCCTCGCAGCACACCGACACGCCGATCAACCACATGCCGCTGGAATTCTGCATGAACCAGCGCAAGTACGCGTCCCTGCCGGCGGACCTGAAGGAGGTATTCTACCGCTGGTCGCGCCAGAAGAGCCAGGCGGACAGCCAGATCTCGTTCACGCTCGCCTCCGCCGAGGCGCGCAAGTACTTCCTCGACGAGGGGATGACCTACAACGAGATCGACCCTGCCGAATTCAAGCGCTGGCAGGAGAAGTACGATCCGGTCATCAAGGCCTACATCGAGGAAGGCGAGGCGAAGGGCCTGCCGACGCGCCAGCTCGTCGCGGACATCCGCGCCGCGGTGGAGAAGTACGGCAAGATGAACCGGTCGCAGTTGATGATGGAAACCATCAACAACCCGGCCTCCGGCGTGGCGCCCCAGTAGCGCGCCCCGAACGGTCGACGCGTACCGATGCCGGCGCCCCGAGCGGCGCCGGCAACCTCTCTTTCCAACGATAGCGGGAACGAAGATGTCAGCGGTTGCCCGTGCCCTCCGGGTGCTTGCCACGCTTCTGCATGGGATCGGCGCCTATCTCCTGCTGCCAGCGCTGGTCTGCCTGGTGACCCTCGATGTGGTGTTGCGCTACGTCTTCAATGCGCCGCTGATCGGCGGGCTGGAAGGCGCGCAGTACCTGCTGCTGCTCTTCTTCGTCTGCGGGATGCTGGAGTCGTTCCGCACGGGCGCCCACATCCGCGCCGACATCCTCGCGGGCGTCCTGCCGCCGGCCGCCAAGCGGGCGGTCGCCCTGGTGATGTGCGCCTCGCTGGTGCTGGTGTTCGGGCTGCTCGCCAAGAAGGCGGTCGACGAGATCCCCTTCCTCTATTCGCTGCCGCAGATGACCCCCGAGCTGCACCTGCGCGTCTGGGTCTTCTACGCCGTGATCGCCGTGATCGCGGTCCTGGTGGCGCTCTATGCGGTCGTCGCCGCGACCGAGATCGTGCGCGGCCGCCGCGCCGAGGTCGCCGAAGAAGGCGAAGGGGAGTGGGGCTGATGCTCGCCGGACCGCTCGCCATCGGCCTCGTCGCGATCGCGGCGCTTCTGGGCCTCATCATCCTCGGCCTGCCGATCGCGGTGGCGCTGCTCCTGATCGGAACCGTGGGGCTGCTCGCCGTCGGCGGCACGATCTACGCCGAGACGCAGCTTCTCCTCAATCTGCTCGACCAGGGCACCAACTTCTCGCTGCTGGCGATCCCGCTCTACATCCTGATGGGCAACCTGGTGTTCCGCACGGGGCTCGCGGGCGACCTCTACGGCTGCGTCTATCGCTGGATCGGCCGGCTGCCCGGCGGTCTGGCCGTCGCCTCGGTCATCGCGGCGGCCGGCTTCGGCGCGGTCTCCGGCGGCAGCGCGGGGGCCGTCGCCACGCTGGGCCCCATGTGCATGCCGGAAATGCGGGCGTTCCGCTACCAGGGCGGCCTCTCCGCCGCCTCGATCGCGGCGGCCGGCACGCTCGGGATCCTGATCCCGCCGAGCATCTTCATGATCGCCTACGGCATCTGGACCGAGACCTCCATCGGCGCGCTGTTCATGGCCGGCATCGTCCCCGGCCTGCTGATCGCGGGCGCCTTCTCGCTGATGATCGTGGTGCGCTGCTGGCTGAAGCCGGAGCTGGGGCCCGTCGGCGAGGCGTTCACGCTGCGCGAAAAACTGGCGAGCCTCGTCAGGCTGCTGCCGGTGCTGCTGATCTTCGGCCTGATCATCGGCGGCATCTACGGGGGCGTGTTCGATCCGACGGAATCGGCGGCGATCGGCGTCGTCGGCACGCTGGTGATCGCGCTGGTGATGGGGCGCCTGTCGCTGCCGGTGCTGAAGTCGGCGCTGTCGGGCGCCATGCACACCTCGATGATGATCTTCATGATCCTGCTCGGCGGGCATGTGATCAGCCGCTTCCTGGTGCTGACCAACATCACCACCAGCCTGGTCGACTGGATCGCCGGCATGGGCCTCGGGGTCTACGGCCTGCTGCTGATGTTCACCCTCATGTACATCGTGCTGGGCATGATGCTCGACATCTGGGCGATGCTGATCCTGACGATCCCGTTCGTGTTCCCGGTGGCGATGGCCGCCGGCATCGATCCGGTCTGGTTCGGCGTCTACATCATCATCATGTGCGAGCTGGCGGCCATCACCCCGCCGGTCGGGCTCAACGTCTACATCATCTCGCGCTCGGCGCCGGAAGTTCCGCTGGGCGCGATCTTCCGAGGCATCGTCCCCTTCTTCCTGGTGACGCTCGCCTGTCTCGTCCTGTTCACCGTGGTGCCGGATCTCGTCCTCTGGCTGCCCGAGCAGGCCTTCGGCCGATGAGGAGGGGATGACCATGTCCGGCACCCGTTCGAGCCTGTCCGTCTGCATCTTCGCCAACGCCGGAACGGTGCCGCTGGAGATCGCCGCGCGCCGCGGCTTCTTCGCGGAAGAGGGGCTTTCGGTGGAGATCGTCTCGACGCCGAGCTCGGTCCATCAGATGACCGGGCTGGTCGAGGGGCGGTACGACATCGCTGCCACGGCCGTGGACAACGTCGTCGCCTACGCCGAGGGCGTCTCGCCGGTGGAGGGACTGGCGCCGGTCGATCTCGTCGTCTTCCTCGGCAGCGCCACCTACCGGCTGCCGTTCGTCGCGCGCCCCGAGGTCGGCGGCTTCGCGGAGCTCCGCGGCAAGACGATCGCCGTCGACGCCCTCTCCACCGGCTTCGCCTTCCTGCTGCGCGGGATGCTGGAGGACAACGGGCTGCCGCCGGGCAGCTACGATTTCCAGTCGTTCGGAGCGCCGCAGCAGCGCTGGGAGGCGATCCGGGACGGGAAGGCGGTCGCCGCCCTGCTCAACGATCATTTCGCGGCGATCGCCCGGGAGCACGGCTTCCACGTTCTGGAGTCCGAGCCGGATCCCTGGGTGGGTTATCAGGGAAACGCCTTCTGCGCCCGTCGCGATCGCTTCGACGGCGACCCGGAGACGATCGGCGCCTTCACCCGCGCCTTCCTGCGCGGGGTGGCCGCCACGCTGGACCCGGCGAACCGGCACGAGGTGGCCGACGCCCTGGTGGCGCATCTGCCCGGCCTGACGGCCGAGCGCGCGGCAGGCGTTGCGGCGGCCCTCCAGGCGCCCGGCTCGATCATCAGCCCCGACATGCCGGTCAGCGTGTCTGGACTTGCCAAGGTGCTCGACCTGCGCAGCCGCTACGGCGACGTCTGCCTGCCAACCGACCCGCGCAAATACCTGGATCTCCGCTTCGGGACCGAGATCGCCTGACGGACAAGAAGGATCACAACGAGATGGACGTGAAGGAAACGGTCGAGGAAACGCCGGCGCTGGTCTTCCACAAGGACGTGCCGATCGGCATGCGCGACGGCATCGTGCTGCGCGCCAACGTCTACCGGCCGCGCGAGCCGGGCCGCTACCCGGTGGTGCTGGCGCACGGCGTCTACGGCAAGGACGTGCATTTCCGGGACGGCTTCAAGCCGCAGTGGGAGATCCTGAACCGGATCTACCCGGGCCTGACCAAGGACGGCTCCACCGGCCGCTTCCTGCGCTGGGAGACCGCGGATCCCGAGCGCTGGGTGCCGGACGGCTACGTGCTGGTCTCCGTCGACGGGCGCGGCAGCGGCAAGTCGGAGGGCTATCTCGATCCGTTCTCCGCCGTCGAGACGATGGACCACTACGAGCTGATCGAGTGGGCCGGCGTGCAGGACTGGTCGACCGGCAAGGTCGGCCTGCTCGGCGTGTCCTACTTCGCCATGAAGCAATGGCAGGTGGCGGCGCTGCGTCCGCCGCATCTGGCCGCCATCGTGCCGTGGGAGGGCTCCTCCGACCTCTACCGCGAGATGGCCCGGCACGGCGGCATTCTGAGCAACTCCTTCACGGAAGGGTGGCTGCCCCGCCAGGTGCTGGTGAACCAGCACGGCAACGGCGACAGCCCGCTGCGCGACCCCGACACGGGCGAGCGCACCACGGGTCCGACGCGCGAGCCGGGCATCCTGGCGGGCAGCATCGCGCCGTTCATGGAGGAGCTCAGGGCGCACGCGCTCGACGATGCCTGGTACGAGCAGCGCTGCGGCCGCCTGGAGGCCATCGACGTGCCGATCCTCTCGGCCGGCAACTGGGGCGGGCCGGCGCTGCATCTGCGCGGCAACGTCGAGGGCTTCCTGCGCGCCGGGTCGACGCGGAAGTGGCTCTCCATGCACATCGGCACCCACTACGAGAGCTTCTACCTTCCCGAGTACGTCGCCATGCAGAAGCGGTTCTTCGACCGCTTCCTGAAGGACATCGACAACGGCTTCGACAAGGAGCCGCCGATCCGCGTGGTGATCCGGCGACCGGACGACAAGCGGGAGGTGCGCACCGACACGGCCTGGCCGCTGCCGGCGACCGACTGGACGCGGCTTCACCTCGATGCGGGCAGCGAGAGGCTGTCGTTCGAGGCGGCATCGGGCGAAGCGTCGGCTGCCTTCGACGCCGGCGACGGCGAGGTGACCTTCCGCACCGCGCCCTTCGAGACGGAGACCGAGTTCACCGGACCCGTGGCGCTCAAGCTGTTCGCCGCGTCGACCACCACCGACCTCGACCTGTTCGTCACGATCCGGCTGTTCGATCCGGAGGGCAGGGAGGTCCGCTTCGTCGGTGCCCACGAGGAGGTGCCCATGGCGCGCGGCTGGCTGCGCGCGTCGCAGCGCCGCCTCGATACCGGGAAGAGCCTACCCTACCGGCCGTATCTGACGCACGACCGGGTTGAGAAGCTGACGCCGGGCGAGGTCACCGAGCTCGACGTGGAGATCTGGCCGACCAGCATCGTCTGTCCGCCCGGCTACGTGCTCGCGCTGACCGTCGCGGGCCGCGACTTCCAGTACGAGACCAAGAGCCGGCTGTCGCACGACGACCCGTCGGATCGGCCGGCCGGCGAGTTCACCGGACGCACCACGCTCCACACGGGCGGCGACCGCGAGTCCTACCTGCTGATGCCGCTGCAGCCTCGTTAGGCGTTTCCGACCCCGCGGCTGGCGCGGACTTCGCGCCGGCCAGACTCCGGATCCGATGGGCGCGACAGCGCCGGTCGTTTCATCGGGAGGATCCGCCAGACAGGGCGGGCAGGCTCGATTTTCTGTCGCAACAGAGGCGGTATCCCGACCCACGATCCCTTGCGATCGGGCGGGAGCCTGTTGACACTTCAGATTTCGTGAAATATTTCACGAAATGGAAATCTGGAGCATCTGAATGACGCACCTCGAGCCTGCCCGGCGCCTGCGTATCGCCGTCGACATCGGTGGCACCTTCACCGACCTCGCCGCCTTCGACGAAGTGGGGAAGGCCCTCTATTTCGGAAAGTCGCTGTCGACCTACGGGGACCTCGTCCGGGGAATTGCGTCGACAATTGCCGAGGCAGGCATCGATCCGAGCCAGGGGACGCTGTTCCTGCATGGCTCGACGATCGTCATCAACGCGCTGCTGGAACGAACCGGCGCCAAGACGGCCCTGCTGATCACGGAAGGGTTCCGGGACATCTACGAGATCGGGCGCATCAACCGCCCGGACGCCTACAATCTCTACTTCAAGAAGCATCAGCCGCTCGTCGAACGCGTCGACCGGCACGAGATCTCCGAGCGGCTTCTGTCCGACGGTTCCGAGCGGAGGCCGCTGGACGAAGCGCAGGTGCGCGCGCTGGCCGAGCGCCTGAACGCGGAGGGCATCGAGTCTGTCGCGATCATCCTCCTTCATTCCTATGCGAACGATGCGCACGAGCGGCGGGTGGCCGAGATCGTCCGCGAGGCGATGCCCGACGCGTTCGTCTCGGTGTCGACCGAGCTCAGCCAGGAATACAGGGAGTTCGAGCGGGCCTCGACCGTGGTCGCGAACGCCTACGTGGGTCCGAAGGTCGCGAGCTATCTGGGCGAGCTCGAGGACCACCTTTCCGGCAGCGGATTCGGTGGCAAGTTCTTCGCCGTTCAGTCGACGGGCGGTCTGTTTCCGGTCGCCGACGCGCGCAAGCGCTGCGTCAACATGCTGGAGTCCGGGCCGGCCTCGGGAGTGATCGGCGTCAAGGCCGTGGCGCGGCATCTGCAGCTCGACAATGCCATCGCCTTCGACATGGGCGGCACCACGGCGAAGGCCGGTCTCATCCGTAACGGCGAGCCGCTGACGACGAGCGCCGCCCGCATCGGTGCCTACGGGAGCGACCTTCCGATCCAGTTGCCGACCATCGACATCTTCGAGGTGGGCACCGGCGGGGGATCGATCGCCCGGCTGGAGACGATGAACGCGCTCCGCGTCGGACCGCGCAGCGCGGGATCCATGCCAGGTCCGGCGTGCTACGGGCGAGGGGGCGAGGAGCCGACGGTCACCGACGCCAACCTCGTGCTGGGCCGGCTCGATGCCGACCACTTCCTCGGCGGTGACATGCGCCTTGATCCGGGCGCGGCGGTCGAGGCGATCCGCAGCCGCATCGCCGAGCCGCTCGGCATCGGCGTCGAGGAGGCCGCGGAAGGCATCCTCCAGATCGCCGCGACGTCCATGTCCTACGCAGTGAAGGGCGTCACCACCGAACGCGGGCTCGACGCGGGCGACTTCGCCATGTTGGTCTATGGCGGCGCGGGGCCGCTTCACGCTTCGGCGGTCGCCCGCGAACTCGGCACGCGGCGGGTCATCATCCCCTATTCGCCGGGCCATTTCTCTGCCTACGGCATGCTCTTCGGCGACCTGCGATACGATTTCGTCCGCTCCGTGTTCACGGCGTTGACGCCGGAGACCATCGCGACGCTGAGCGACAGGTTCCGCGAGCTCGAGGCCCAGGGCCGGGAGGCCATCGAGAAGGCGGGCAGCGGGGCCGTCGAGATCACCCTCAAGCGGTCGGCCGACATGCGCTACCGCGGCCAGGAACATGCCGTCACCGTCGACCTGCCGATGGCGGAGGCCGGCAACGGTCAGGGGTTCGACATGGCAGCGATCAAGGCCGCCTTCGACGAGGAACACTTCCAGCGCTACGGCACCAGCGCGCCGCGCGAGAAGGCCGAAATCGTCTCTCTCCGGGTGACCGCCCACGGCAAGATGCTGGAGCCGGAGATGCGCTGGATCGATCCGGCCGACCGGGTGAAGCCGGAACCTGACCGGATGAAGGAGGTCCATTTCGGGGCGGCGGGCTTCCTCGATACCGCAGTCTACAAGCGCGACGCGCTACGCCCCGGCTTCGAGACGATGGGGCCCGCGCTGGTTGAGGAACACGCGTCGACGACGGTCATTTGGCCGGGCGATCGGCTGCGGGTCGACGGATACGGCAATCTCGACATCGACGTGGGAGCGATCCGATGAACGTTCAGACCCGGACCACCGCCGCCGACATCGATCCCGTTCTGGTCGAGATCGTCCGCAACGGGATCCTCTCCTTGACCGAGGAGATGAAGATCAACCTGATGCGGACCGCCTACAACATGATCATCTACGAGGCCCTCGACTTCACGGTCGGCCTCTATTCGGTGACCGGCGAGACCATCTCGATCGGGCTGGGGCTGCCCAGCTTCGTGCGCGGCATGTCGGAGACGGTGAAGGCCAAGATCGCTCACTTCGGCCTGGAGAACATCCATCCGGGCGACGTGCTGGTGACGAACGATGCCTACATCACCGGCAGCCATCTCAACCACATCACCCTGACCAAGCCGGTCTACAGCGGCGGTCGGATCGTCGCCTTCACCTGCTGCATGGCCCACTGGATCGACATCGGGGGCACCAAGGGCGACATCACCAGCGACATCTTCTCCGAGGGCATCCAGGTCCCGATCACCAAGTACATCTCGGGCGGCGAGGTGAACCAGCTGCTGGTGGATTTCCTGCGCATGAACGTGCGCATGCCGGACCTCTCGATCGGCGACCTGCGCGCCGGCCTGTCGGCCGTCGAGACCGGCGAGAAGCGCATGAACGAAATGATCGCGCGCTACGGCGAGACCGAAGTTCTCGCGGCCATCGACGCCATCATGGATCACAGCGACCAGACGGCGCGCGCCCGCGCGGCGCTGATCCCGGACGGGGTCTACGAGGCGGAAAGCTTCATGGACGACGACGGGCTTTCCAAGGGCAAGCCGATCCCGATCCGGGTCAAGGTTATCGTCAAGAGCGGCAAGGTGACCGTGGACCTGTCGGGTGTCAGCCCGCAGGTGCAGGGCTACTACAATTCCGCCGGCGGGACCGGCATCGCCTGCGCCCAGGTGGCCTACAAGTGCCTGACCACGCCCGACGTCTATCCGGTCAACGACGGAGCGTTCCGCAGCCTCGAGGTCATCTGCCCGGAAGGCACGGTGGTGAGCGCCAGGCGGCCCGCCGCCATGCGCTGGTGGATGGCCATTCCGATGACGGTGGTCGACACGATCATCAAGGCGCTCGCGCCGGCCCTGCCGCTGCAGGCGGCCGGTGGTCACCATGCGGATCTGGCGGTGATCGAGGTGCGTGGGATCAATCCGGCGACCGGAGAGTTCTTCGTCGCCGCCATCGGTCCGACCGGAGGCGGGTGGGGAGCGAAGGCGACGGAGGACGGACATCCGGTCACCGTCTGCAGCAACGATGGCGACACCCACAACAGCCCCTCCGAACGGATCGAGGCGAAGTATCCGCTCCTGGTGGAACGCTACTGCCTGCGCGAGGACAGCGGCGGGGCGGGGACGTTCCGGGGCGGACTGGGTGCTGAAATCGTGGTCGAGGCGCTCGCTCCGGTGGAGGTCAGCACGCCCGTCGAACGGACCCGCTGCCGGCCCTGGGGCATCGAGGGCGGGTTCGACGGAATGGCGAACAACGTCGCGCTCTACCGCAACGGCGTATGGGAGAAGCTCGACAGCGGCAAGGTGGCCAACGTGCGCCTGGAGGCCGGCGACAAGATCAAGGTCGAAACCGGGGGAGGCGGCGGCTACGGCCCCCCTGAGGCGCGCGATCCGGCGGCCATCGAGCGCGATCTCAGGAACGGTTACATGAGTCTCGACCATGCACGCGCCGCTTACGGCTATCGGGGGTAGGGCTTTGGAATCCCCGGGCTATCCAGCTAGTCTCGGCCGCATGAGCGAGACCACATCTTCACTTGCCCCCGTTCGCGGCAGGCCGCGCGCCACCCGAAGCGAGCCGGAAGGCATCGTCGCGCTCGAGGTCGGCCTGGATATCCTACGGGCGGTCTACGAGGGGGGCGGCTCGGTCAGCCTGTCCGACCTTTCACGGATTTCGGGCGAGAAGCCGAACAAGCTGCATCGCTACCTGGTCAGCCTCCGCGAGCGGGGCTATCTCGTCCAGTCGGAGGAAACCGGACACTACGATCTCGGCCCGGAATCGCATCGGCTGGGGATGGCCGCGCTGCGCCGCTACGACCCGATCATCGGCGTTCGCAATGCGCTGGCGAACATCCGAAACGCGACCGGCAACCAGATCCATCTCTACGTGTGGACGCCCGTCGGACCGACGCTGGTCGCCTCCGAGCAGGGAACCCACTATTTCCCGTTCACCGTGAAGCTCGGGTCGGCCCTGCCGCTCCTGTCGTCGGCGACCGGCCGGGTGTTCCTGGCCTTCATGCCGCGGGCGAAATGCGAGCGCCTGCTTCGGGAGGAGATCCGCGTCAACGAGGTCGAGGGCATCAAGATCGACATGGAGGCGATCGAGGCCGAGCTCGCGACCATTCGCGCCTCCGAGATCTACTGGAGTACGCAGGCCATCGTTTCAAGCACGGCCGCGATGATGCCGCTCTTCGACGAAAGTGGAGAATTGGCCTGCTGCGTGACCTCGATCATTCCTCGCGGCATCCGCAGGCCGGAGGTCGAACAGGCCGTGACGAAAGCATTCCTTTCGGCGCGCGAGCGCCTGCCTCTGCATGGCCCGCCGGGCTAACTCACTTCCACTGCTGCACATCCTCCGGGTTTGACCCCCATTTCGGCTGCCAAAGCTTGAGAGATCGTTGACTAGAAACAATGCGTGAAATATTTCACGAAAAATCGCCCAGCAACGCAGAATAGGCTCTTCGATGAAGTTGGTCTCGATACGACAAGGCGATCAGGCGGAAGCGGGTCTTCTCCTGGGCGATGAGGTGCTTTCGCTCGGCAGGGCGCAATCCGACTGCGAGGAAATCAGAGGGCTTCCCGCGACAGTCATGGGGATCGTCCAGGCCGGCAAGGACGCGCTCGCAAGCCTCGGAAAGCTGATTTCGCGATTGGAGAGCGACGGGGAGCTCAAGGATCGGCTGCGCCGGTCAGGAGCGCTGGTGCCTTCGGATCAATGCCGCCTGGCGGCGCCCATTCCCGTTCCTGGCACGCTCTACGCGGCGGGAATGAACTACCGCGACCATCTGGTGGAGATGAAGACGCCGGTCCCGACGGAACCGTTCGTCTTCATCAAGGGTGTGGCTTCGGTGGCGGGGCCCGGCGACGACATCGTGCGTCCCGAAGGCCACGGGGACATGGTGGACTGGGAAGGCGAGCTCGCCGTCGTGATCGGCAGGGAGTGCCACAAGGTCGCCGAGGGCGATGCGCTCGACTGCGTGGCCGGCTACATGGCCTCCAACGACGTTTCGGCGCGGGACTGGGTCGCCGCCGTCCAGGCCACGCCGGGCGTGTTCGAGCCGATCATGAACTGGGACAGGAACGTGCTGGGGAAGGGGTTCCCGACCTTCTGTCCGCTCGGGCCGGCGCTGGTGACAGCGGACGAGATTCCCGATCCGCAGGACCTGAAGCTGGAAACGCGCATCGACGGCGAGACCGTCCAGTCCAGCCACACCGGCAACATGGTGTTCCCGATCGCGCGCCTGATCGCCCATCTCTCCTACTGGCTGGTCCTGCGCCCTGGCGACGTCATCCTGACCGGCACCCCCGCCGGGGTCGGCGTCGGGCGCAACCCGAAGCGGTTCCTGCAGCCGGGCCAGATCGTCGAGGTCGAAATCGAACGCATCGGGAAGATCGTCAACACCGTCGTCTGAGTGCAGCGACGGCGGAAACAGCCGTACCCAAAAAACAAAACCGGGAGGAATACCAATCATGTCGAACGGATTGTCCAGGAACCGCGCCGCCCTGCGTGGCGGTCTCCTTGCCCTTGCCACCGGTCTCGCACTTGCCGGCCTCGCCGCCGCGGCCCAGGCCGAACCGGTGAAGCTCGTCTTCGCGACGGGCATTCCGCCGCAGAGCCCGATCGTCAAGGACGTGATGGAACCGTGGGCGGCCGAAGCCAATGCGGCCAGCGAGGGCGAGTACGAGATCGAGGTCGTCAACGGCTTCGCGCTCGCCAACAACACGAACATGATCGACCGCGTCAAAGCGGGCGTCGTGGACATCGGATTTGCCCTGCACGGGGCGAGCGGGCTGCCGTTCGACAAGACCATGGTCGTCAGCCTGCCGCTGATCGTCACCGATCCCGTGCAGGCCTCGAACGCGCTGTGGAAGCTTTACGCGGACGGCGTGATTTCCGACGAGTATCCCGGCGTGAAGGTCATCGGGCTCGTCGCCCTGCCGATCCAGGGGATCAGCTCGAGCAAGCCCATTGAAAGCCTCGACGACATCGCCGGGATGAAGATCCGGGCCGTGGACAAGGTCGCCGCCGACGCCGTGTCGGCGCTGGGGGCGTCGCCGATCGCGCTGCCGACCAACGAGGTCTACCAGTCGCTGGACCGAGGGGTGGTGGATGGCGCCGTCGTCAACTGGCTGATGGTCGGCGCGTTCAACGTGGGCGAGGTGGCCCAGTACCACCAGCGCGGCGTGCCGCTGGGCGCAGTGCCCTCCTTCTTCATCATGAACGAAGCCTCCTACGCGAAGCTGTCGCCCAAGGGCCGGGAGATCTTCGACAAGCACATCGGCGCGTATCTCTCCAGATATGCCGGCGAGGGGCAGGCCGCGCTCGCCGGGAAGATCGAGAAGGGGCTGGAGTCGAAGAGCGATCAGCACATCGTCGAGCTCAGCGCCGACCAGCGGAAGAAGTGGGAGGAAAAGCTGCAGCCGGTCATCGACCAGTGGGTCGAGCGCACGCCGAACGGCGCCGAGGTCCTCGCCGATTTCCAGCAGGCCTCCGGCTCCAAGTGACGTGAGCGGCGCCCACGAGGGACAGCATCGGACCATGACCGCGCAAAGCACCTTCATCGAACGCGGACCGTCGGTTCAGCTTGATGCGTTCTCTCGTCGGGCGACCCAGTACATGGCGATGGCCGGCGTCCTCGGGATGCTGGCCATCGCCATCCTCACGACGGTCGACATCGTCGTGTTCCGTTATCTTCTGAACGCGCCGATCCCAGGGTCGAACGAGATCCTCAGCACCGTCTTCGCCGTCGCCGTGGCGGCCGTACTGCCCTCCGGTCTTGCCCAGAAGGGGATGCTGGAGGTCGACATCCTCGCCGGCTCCCTCGGCGACCGGCGTTCCGCCTGGCTGCGCGTCGTCACCGGCGCCGTGTTCGCGGTGGCGCTCGCCGTGGTCGCCTGGCAGGTGGTCGTCTACGCTCAGGAGGCGTATGCCAGCGGTCGCCAGACGGTCATCCTGCAGTGGAAGACCTGGCCCTTCCTGGCCGTCATCGCCGCCATCTTCGTCGTCTGCGTGCCGGTCCAGGTCGTGTCGGTCTCGCGCTCCGTCGCGCGGCTCATGAGCGGGGCCGACGAGGGGGCCGCCGGCCTGCGTCTCGCCGCATTCTGGGCGGCGATGGCGGTGGCCGTCGGGATCGGCTGGTATCTGCTGGATCACTACGGCGGCAGCATGCGCGCATCGGCCGCGATGCTGTCCATCGTGATCTTCGTTGCCCTGTGGCTGCTCGTCGCCGGGCTCACCCCGGTCGCACTGGCGCTGCTGTTCAGCGGTTTCGTCGGAACGGCGCTCGTCATGGGCATCCCGATCGCCCTCAACATCGTCGGTTCGGAGACCACGGCGCTCGTCACCAGCGGCGAGCTGGCCGTTCTGCCCCTCTTCCTGATCATGGGGGGCCTGGCGACGGCCAGCGGCATGGCGAACGACCTCTTTCGCCTTGCCGCCGCGATCTTCGGGTTTCAGCGGGGCGGCCTGGCGCTGGCGACGATCGGCGGCGCCGCGGGTTTCGGCGCGCTCACCGGTTCGTCACTGGCAACGGTCGCGACCATTGGCCGGGCGGCACTGCCCGAGATGGAGGCGCGCGGCTATTCCAGGAGCCTCTCGACAGGATGCATTGCGGCCGGCGGTTGCCTGGGCCAGATCATTCCGCCGTCGACGGCGGCGGTCCTCTACGCGATCCTCGTCGAGCAGTCGATCGGCATGCTCTACATAGCCCTGCTGGTTCCGGCGCTTCTGTCGATCGTCTTCTATCTCGGCTCCACGTGGGCGATCATCCGGCTGCGCCCGGACTCCGCGCCCGGCCGCGTGCCCTTCGATTCACGGGAACTGGTGCACGCGCTCTGGCGCAGCGTCAGCGCCTTCATCATGTTCGGCGCGGTCATCGGCGGCATCTTCACCGGGGTGTTCACCGCGACGGAAGCGGCGGCCGTCGGCGTGCTGATCGCGTTTCTGGTCGCGCTCTTCCGCGGCAAGCTGCGCGCCAGCACGATCCAGGAGCTGATCGTCGAGACGACGCAGGCGACCGCCATGCTCTATTTCGTGCTGATCGGCGCGAACGTCTTTTCGTTCTTCATCGGGGCCGCCGGTCTGCCCGGGATGCTGACCCAGTCGCTTCTCGATTCCGGGCTGGCGCCGCTTGCCATCATCGCGCTGCTGGCGATCGCCTACCTGCTTCTCGGCAGCGTCATGGACGCCTTCACCATCCTGTTGGTCACCGCACCGATCGTCTCCGGCATGATCGCGACGCTCGGCTACGATCTTCTGTGGTGGGGGGTGGTCATGGTGGTGGTCATCGAGATCGGGGTGATCTCGCCGCCGTTCGGCATGAATCTCTTCGTGATGAAGAGTGTCGCCAAGGACATCTCCCTGATGACGATCTACCGCGGAGTGCTTCCGTTCGTCTTCGCGGACATCGTCAAGCTGGCGCTGCTGGTGCTTTTTCCGGCCCTCAGCCTCTGGCTCCCGCTCATGGCCATGCGCAACTGACGCAGCCGCGGCGAGGGCGGGTGGAATCGGGCTGCCGGCGGTGCCACGCGTCCGCATCGTGACGGGCGGCAGGCAAGCCCCCAAATGCGTGCCGGCGAACGCTTCCCTGGCGTTCAGATCGACCGGGCGCTGGCCCGGTCTTCGGCTGCGTCGCGCTGCAGCGCCTCCCGGAGTGCATCGCTTTCCGGCTCCATGCCGGTGAACAGCCTGAAGGCGTCGATCCCCTGGTGGAAGAACAGCTCGTAGCCGCTCAGAACCGCGAGGCCGGACGACTTCGCCGAGCAGAGGAACTCGGTGTCGAGGGGCGTGTAGACCGCATCGAAGGCCCACCCCGACCGGGGCATGAGGGCCCTCGGCATCGCGCTGCCCGGATGGCCGGTCATGCCGAGAGGCGTGCAATTGACCAGTCCGTCGGCGCCGTCCATGGCCTCTTCCATGGTGGCGACGGCCTCCAGCGGGGTGCCCGGTGCCGCGGCCGAGAAGAGGCGCACCAGCCGCTCCGCCTTCGCCGTGTCGCGATCGAAGACGGCGATTGCCGAGGCGCCGAGTTCCGCGAGCGCGAACGCGATGGCCTTGCCAACGCCGCCAGCGCCCGCCATCGCCACCCGTCCGGGAGGGCGGCGGCCGAATGCGGCAGCAAAGGCGCTCTGAAACCCGCTGTAATCCGTGTTATGGCCGATTGGCGGCTCCGCGAAGAGGACGGTGTTGCAGGCGCCGAGGCGGCGCACCGCCGGCTCTTCCACGACGACCCGGTCGAAGGCGCGTTCCTTGTACGGATAGGTGACGTTGACGCCGCGGTAGCCCGTGTCGCGGCACCGCTCGAACAGCTCGTCGAACGTCGCTCCCTGCTCGGCAGGGACCAGCAGATCGTAGCTCACGTCGAGCCCGCAGATCGCGCCCGCAAGGCGATGCAACGCCGGCGACCGCGATTGGCGGATGTTGTCGCCGATCAGACCGAGCCTGATCCTCTGCATTCTCACTGCCTCTGTGTCGACGATCGCCCGGACGAACGGGGCCAAGCGTCCGCATCTCCCCGAACCATATAGGTCAGGGCGTTCACTTCAACCGTTATACGAAGAATCATATGAGGAAATTTAGTTCGTAGGAGTTTGCTTCTCATCCCGGCGGCGAAACCGAGCCGAGCGGGATGCCGCTAAGTCGGGCGCGCATTGGCGCGAAGTGGCGCACGGGACGGGCCCGGGCCCCTCGGTGTCCGAGCACGGTGGACCGTCCAAACATTGGGGGATCAGGCGATTGGGCGAGGGGGCCGCGCGGTGGGCCAACCGGTAAGGGGGCTAGCCGGGGCGTTCAGCTGATCGCTGTGTTGGCCAGGGCGTGGTCGACGCCGCCGTTGATATGCCGCTCCAGCACCTGCCGGGCCTTTGCCGCATCGCGGGCCAGGGCGGACTCCAGCAGCGTCTTGTGTTCCTCGGCGGCGATGTCGCCGCGGTAGCTGAGCGCGATCATCTGGTAGCGCAGATACTTGTCGAAGACGCCGGCATGGGTGTCCATGAGCACGGCCGAGCCGCAGGCCGAAATCAAAGCCTGATGGAACTCCCAGTCGTAACGCTTCCAGGTCTCCGTCTGGCTCATGTCGCCCGCCTTCATGCGCGCCTCCATGCTGGCCAGCTTGTGGTGGGCGGACACGAGGCGTCCCTCCCACTCCATGTCGCCGGCGGCGATGGACTGTTCGAGGGCGTGGGATTCCAGCAGCAGCCGCAGCCCGGCTATCTCCTTCAGGTTTTCAGCGGAGACCGGCGTTACCTCGAACCCGCGTTGTCCCTCGGCGAGGACGAGGCCCTCGGAGCTCAGCCGGTTGAGAATTTCGCGGAGGGTGCTGACGCTGGCGCCGTACTCCTGCTTGAGCCGGTCGAGCCGCAGACGCTGACCCGCGGCGAGGCGTCCGAAGATGATGTCGGTGCGGATCCGATGATACGCACTTTCTCCGATGGACGACGCTGTTCCGACCTGATCAAGCAATGGAGTGAACCTCTGACGGAAGCCATTTTATCGGTTGGCATCTTTACCGAGATCGCCCTCATTTCTCAAGCCGCGTGCGTCCTGCGCCGTCGGGCGCGGGGGCAGCCTCGCATGTCTGTCGCGCCCATCAACGGCTAGCCGAGAGGGCCCCGAAGTCGATCATACGAAATCATAAATCTCATAGGAAATCAGATTCACCTATTGATGGCCGATCCATCCAGTGCGATGGTTCCCCATGCGGTGCATGCCCATCCGCACGCGCTCAAGAACACATTGCCAGAGGGAGAACCCCATGACGCGTCACTTCACCCGTCGCTCCGCGTTGGCCGCCGGCATTGCCGCCGCCGTCACCGCGACTGCGTTTTCGAGCTTCTCGGTGCAGGCTCAGGACAAGCCGAACCTGCGCTTTTCCGCCGTCTTCTCCGAGAACGACATTCGCGCCGACATGATGAAGAAGTTCGGGGAGAGCATCTCCGACGGCTTCGTCCTGCAGCCGTATTACGGCGGCACGCTCTTCAAGCAGGGCACCGAGCTGGTGGCCCTCCAGCGCGGCAACCTGGAGATGGGCAACGTCGCTCCCCAGGACATCGCCAAGCAGATCCCCGAATGGTCGATCCTCACCTCGGCCTACCTGTTCCGCGACGCCGACCATCTGAAGACGTTCTTCGCCAGCGATGCCGGCAAGGAAATGAAGGGGATGGCCGAGGACAAGCTCGGCATCCATATTCTCGGCCCGACCTATTTCGGCACGCGCCAGGTCGGCCTGAAGGTCGACAAGCAGATCGAGACGCCGGAGGACATGTCCGGCATCAAGCTGCGCATGCCGGGCGGCGAGGCGTGGCAGTTCCTCGGCTCGGCGCTTGGGGCGAACCCCACCCCGATGGCCTATGCGGAGGTCTACACCGGCCTTCAGACCGGCGCGATCGACGGTCAGGACAACCCGCTGCCGAACGTCAAGAACATGAAGTTCTACGAGGTCATGTCGCAGATCGTGCTGACCTCGCACCTGGTCGGATACGACCTCCTCGTCGTCTCCAAGAAGGTGTGGGACGCGATGTCGCCTGAGGAGCAGGAGAAGTTCCAGGCCGCCGCCGACGAGGCGATCGGGTGGAGCACCGAGCAGCACCTGAACCAGGAGAAGGAGCTGGCCTCCTTCATGGAAGAGCAGGGCCTCAAGCTCTACAAGCCGAACGTCGACGCCTTCCGCACCTACGCGCAGGACAAGTACAAGAACTCCGACCTCGCGAAGGACTGGCCCGAGGGCATGCTCGACAAGATCAACGCCCTTTAGGACTGTTTCGGCGGGGCGGTCGCAGGACCAGCCCCGCCGATCCTCATGCTTGCGGGCGCGCCACGCGTCCTTCGTCCATGACGTGACAGCTTGAGACCGCCGGTGAGATCCACACGCACAACAGCTCTCGCGGAATGGCTGCGTCGCAGGGCCGAGAACGTCGCCGTCTGCCTGCTGGCGGTCATGTTCCTGGCCTTCATCGCACAGATCGTCTTCCGCTACGTCCTCAACTGGCCGATCGGCTGGCCCTCCGAGGTCACCGTGGCGACCTGGCTCTGGCTGGTGCTGTGGGGGGCGGCCTTCGTCGTGCGCGAGGACGAGGAGATCCGGTTCGATCTCGTCTATGGCGCGGTGCCGGGCATGATCCGCAGCATCATGACGGTCGTTTCCGGTCTCGCCCTGCTGGTTCTCTACATCGTCTCGCTGCCGGCGGTGATCGACTACGTGACGTTCATGAAAGTGGAGAGCACGACCTATCTCCACATCCGGCTCGACTGGCTCTACTTCATCTACGTGATCTTCGCTGCGGCGATCATCGTTCGCTACGCCTGGATCGTCGGCGACACGCTCCTCAACGGTGACCGGACGACGCGGCAGCGAGAGCGCGACGCGGGGAGCTCGGGGCTGTGATGATCGACCCGTTCGTCGCGGCTGTCCTCGCGATCGTCCTGCTCAGCCTGCTCGGCCTGCCGATCGGGCACGCGATGATCGCCGCCTCCATTCTCTATCTCTATCTGGCGGGGCTGGATCTCGGCACGGTGGCCGAACAGATCCTCAACGGCATGTACTCGAGCTACATCCTGCTTGCCGTGCCGCTGTTCATCCTGGCCGCCGAGCTGATGAACACCGGCTCGATGACCGAGCGGCTGCTCAATTTCTGCAACGCGCTCGTCGGCCGCTTCCGTGGCGGGCTCGCCCAGGTCAACATCGTCCAGAGCATCATCTTCGCCGGAATGTCGGGGTCGGCCATCGCCGATGCCGCCGGAACCGGCCGGATGATGCAGAAGATGATGACCCACGAGGGACGCTACACGCCGAGCTTCGCCGCCGCCCTGACGGCGGCCTCGGCGGTCATCGGCCCGATCATCCCGCCGTCGATCCCGGTCATCCTCTACGCGCTCGTGAGCGACGTCTCGATCGGCTACCTGTTCCTTGGCGGGGTCGTGCCGGGGCTTCTGATGGGGCTCGCGCAGATGGGCATCGTCGCGGTGATCGCGCGCCGTCGCGCGTTTCCCGTCGAAGCGCCGGTTCCCATGCGCGAGCTCCCGAAGATCACGTTTCGGGCTTTCCCCGCCCTGATGATGCCGGCCGTTCTCCTCGGCGGGATCTACAGCGGCGTGACAACGCCCACCGAGGCGGCGGCGGTGGCCGCGGCGTACGCCTATCTGATCTCGGTCTTCTTCTATCGCACGGTCACGCTGGAGAGCACCTACCGGTCGCTCCTGTCGAGTGCGCGGATCACCGCCTCGATCGGCATGCTCATCGCCGGCGCCCTGGTCTTCAACTACGTCGTCACCATCGAGAACATCCCGCGCACGATCAGCCAGGCGCTCACCGCCTACGAGCTGTCGCCGTGGATGTTCCTGCTGCTGGTCAACGTGATCCTGCTTGCGCTCGGCTGCCTGCTGGAGGGGACGACGATCCTGCTGGTCATCGTGCCGGTGTTCCTCCCCACCGCGCAGGCGCTCGGCATCGACCCCGTCCACTTCGGCATCGTCGCCGTCGTCAACATCATGATCGGGCTGATCACGCCGCCCTATGGCCTGCTCCTGTTCGTCATGACGACCATCGCGCGACAACCGCTCAAAGCCATCGTGCGCGACATCACACCCTTCCTGCTGGCGATGCTGGTGATGCTGATGGTGATCACGTTCGTGCCCGACCTCGTGCTCTGGCTGCCGCGCCTGTTCGGCTACCAGGGCTGAGGCGCCACCCCAACCGCATCGCGCCTGAAACCGAGAGAGACCGATGAAGCCGATTTACGTCCTCAACGGACCCAACCTGAACCGGCTCGGTCTGCGCGAGCCGGAGATCTACGGCACCACGACGCTGGCCGAGGTCGAGGCGATGTGCCGCGAGGCGGCCGGCGAGACCGGCCTCGTCTTCCGCCAGTCGAACCGCGAGTACGAACTCATCGAGTGGATCCACGAGGCGATCGACGAGGGATCGGCCATCGTCATCAATCCGGCGGCGTTCACCTTCACCTCGATCGCGCTGCTCGATGCTCTCAAGATGTTTCCCGGCCCGCTGATCGAACTGCACATCTCCAACATCCACCGGCGCGAGGCGATCTATCACAACTCGCTCGTCTCGACCGTCGCCACGGCGGTGATCGCCGGTCTCGGTGCCCGGGGCTATCCGGCGGCCGTCCGCGAGGCGCTGGCGCTGGCGGCGAGCCGCGCCGGATCCTGATGCCGGGCGCCCAGGAGGGGACACCCCGATGAAGACATCGATCGCCACCGTCTCGATCAGCGGCGACCTGCGCGAGAAGCTCGCCGCGATTGCCGCGGCGCGGTTCGACGGCGTCGAGATCTTCGAGGCCGACTTTCTCGCGTTCGACGGGTCGCCGGCGGAAGTGGGACGGATGGTCCGCGACCACGGCCTCGAGATCACCATGTTCCAGCCCTTCCGCGACTTCGAGGGGATGCCGGAGCCGCAGCGTGCGCGCAGCTTCGAGCGGGCCGAACGCAAGTTCGATCTGATGCAGGAGCTTGGCACCGACCTCATGCTGGTCTGCTCCAACGTGTCGGCCCAGTCGCTCGGGGGCATCGACCGGCTCGCCGACGACTTCCGCGAACTGGGCGCGCGCGCCGCGCGTCGCGGGCTGCGCATCGGTTACGAGGCGCTCGCCTGGGGCCGGCACATCAACGACCACCGCGATGCCTGGGAGGTGGTGCGCCGAGCCGACCACCCCAGCGTCGGCCTCGTGCTCGATTCCTTCCACACGCTGGCCCGCAAGCTCGACGTGGACTCCATCCGCGCCATTCCGGGCGACCGGATCTTCATCGTCCAGCTGGCCGATGCACCGCTGATCGACATGGACCTGCTCTACTGGAGCCGGCATTTCCGCAACATGCCGGGCGAGGGCGACCTCGACGTCACCGGCTTCATGCGTGCCGTGGCCGCCACCGGCTACTCCGGCCCGTTGTCGCTGGAGATCTTCAACGACCAGTTCCGGGGAGGCTCGCCGAAATCCATCGCGATCGACGGCCACCGCTCGCTGATCGCCCTGATGGATCAGGTGAAGCGCAGCGAGCCGCAGGTCGCGATCGACGTGCCGGACATGCCCGACCGCGTCGCCGTCGACGGCGTGGCGTTCGTGGAATTCGCGGTGTCCGACCGGGAGAGCGACGAGCTGGACCGGCTGCTGCGCGCCATGGGCTTCTCGGCTGCCGGCAGGCACCGGAGCAAGGAGGTGACGCTTTACCGGCAGGGCGACATCAACATTCTCGTCAACACGGAGAAGGAGGGGCTCGCCCACTCGTCCTATGTCGTGCATGGCGCCAGTGCCTACGCGGTGTGCCTGCGGGTCGAGGACGCGCAGGCCACTCTGGAGCGCGCCCGTGCGCTCGGGGCGACGCCGTTCGAGCAGCAGGGCGAGCCGGAGGAACTGAATATCCCGGCGATCCGGGGCGTCGGCGGCGGGGTGATCTTCTTCATCGACGGCAAGAGCGATCTCGGCCGGATCTGGGAGATCGATTTCGACCTCTCCGACGATGCGACACGCGCGGGTGTGGGGCTGGCCGCCATCGATCACATCGCCCAGACCATGACCTACGAGGAGATGCTCACCTGGATTCTCTTCTACACGTCGATCTTCCGGACGCGGAAGCTTCCGATGGTCGACGTGGTCGATCCCGGCGGCCTGGTGCGCAGCCAGGTGATCGAGAGCGGTGACGGCTGCCTGCGGCTGACGTTGAACGGCGCGGAGAACCGCAAGACGCTCGCCGGCCGCTTCATCGCCGAAAGCTTCGGCTCGAGCGTCCAGCATCTCGCCTTCTCGACCCCTGACATCTTCGCAACCGCAGAGGCCCTGGAGGCGTCGGGCTTCCGGACGCTGCCGATCTCCGCCAACTACTACGACGACCTGGTTGCCCGCTTCGCGCTCGATCCGTCGCTGATGGAGCGCCTGCGTGCCCTGAACATCCTCTACGACCGCGACGACAACGGTGAGTTCTTCCAGCTCTACAGCCCGAACTACGGCGAGGGCTTCTTCTTCGAGATCGTCGAGCGGCGGGGCGGCTATGCCGGGTACGGCGCGCCCAATGCCCCCTTCCGGATCGCCGCCCAGAAGCGGTCCATGGACCGCCACGCCCGCGACGGCCTTGCGATCTAGGGCGCTCACGCCGGCGGGGTCGCTGGCCCGGCCCCAACGCCTGCTTCGATCAGCGCTCGGCTGAAGGATCCAGCGCGATCAGGTGGCGGACTTCAGGCGCTACCGCGCCGCGGTGGAACACCGTCGCCTCGGCCTGGAGATCGGCGGCGGCGCGCGAGACACGGCGGTGCTGGCGAAGGTGTTCGGCCCAGGACGACACGAAGAACCATTCGACCACCTTCCCGGGGGCTGCCGGATCCTCCGATACGCCCCAGGCATAGGCCCCGTCGCGGCGGCGCTGGGACGACAGCCGTGTCAGCGCCCGCACGAAGTCAGCGACGTCGTCCGGGGCAATCTCGTATGTGATCGTGATCAGCACCGGTCCCCGATCGTCGGACGGCGCTGTGACGACGGACGGTTCCGGCCAGTGGCTCGACGGAGACAGGTCGTCCTCGCCGGATGGGAGCGCCGCCCGATAGACGATCAGGGCGGTGACCGCGAGCCCCGCTGCCGCGATCAGCAATGCGACCGGGACGCTGCTTGCCTCACCGACGAGGCCCCAGCCGAGCGATCCGGCTGCCATCGCGCCATTGAACACCGTGAGATACACGGCGAGGCCGCGCCCGCGCACCCAGTCCGGAAGGATCGACTGCATGGTGGCGTTGAGGGTCACGAGGACCGTGATCCAGGCCATGCCCAGCACGAACGTCGCCGCCAGCGCCACGGCCTTGGCGCCGGTGAGGGCGAGCAGCATGCAGCACAGGGCGGTGACCAGCGACGCGGCCAGCACCAGCCGGTCCTGACCGAGGCGCGCGCGCAGGCGGGGCAACAGCAGCGCACCGGCGATGGCGCCGAGCCCGATCGAGCCGAGCATGACGCCGTAGAAGCCCGGGCCGCCGGCGAGTTCCCGCCGCGCGACGAGGGGCAGAAGCGCCCACACGGCACTGCCGAACAGGAAGAACACCGCGGCACGCCAGAGGAGCCGGTGCATCTCGCGGCTGGCGATGGTGTAGCGCAGTCCGGCCCTGAGGGCCCCGTGGAACCGCTCGTGGAGCGTGTCGTCCTTCTGCGCCGGTCGTTTCCACCAGAGGAGGGCGCCGATAACGACGAAGTAGGTCAGAACGTCGATCCCGTAGGTCGCGGCGGCTCCCAGCATGGCGAGCGCGAAGCCGCCGAGCGCGGGGCCGAGCGCGCGCGCGATGTTGATCCCCAGCGAGTTCAGCGCCACGGCGCTCTTCAGGTCCGGCCGCGGCACCAGTTCCGGCACGACCGCCTGCCAGGCGGGCATGGTGAGCGCGGCTCCGACGCCGCCGAGAAAGGTCAGCAGCACGAGGCTGGAGACAGACAGCGCCGACAGCGAGGCCAGGGTGGCGAGCGAGAACGAGACGCAGGCGAGCCCAATCTGGACGGCGATCAGGAAACGCCGGCGGTCGAGGATGTCGGAGAGAACGCCCGACGGAATGGCGAGCAGAAAGATCGGCAGCGTCCCGGCCGCCTGTATCAGGCCGACGGCCGCCGGAGACGGAGTGAGCCCGCTGACGATCCACTGGCTCGCCACGTCACGGACAAAGGTTCCCATGTTGCCGAGGACGGTAGCCGTCCACAGGATGGCGAAGACCTGATGCCGGAATGGCGCGAAGGCGCCCGGGACTGGAGCACCGGCGGGCTTTGGCGGCTGGTCAGCGGGGCTCGTGTTCATCGATCGCGACCCCGGCTCGTGTGGATCGCCGCCAGCGCCAGCCCACCGACGATCGCCACATGTTCGAAAAAGGTTGCGGCCTGGCGCACGCGGTCGGGTCCCGCTGCGGCCCAGAACGGATGGGCGAGCAGGGTCGCGAGGATCGTGAACACGGACAGGATGCCAGCCCCCAGCCAGCACCAGCGCCGTGTCAGGAGTAGAGCTGCGCCGCCGAGTTGGGTGACGATGACGGCGGCGGCGAAGAGCGGGGCGGGCTGCAGCCCGAAGTGGCTCATTTCGGCAGCGGCGCCGGGAAGATCGAAGAGCTTGATCAGGCCGCTGACGAGAAAGGGCGAGGCGAGGGCCAGTCTGACCGCCGTCGAAATGCCCGGCAGGTCGGCGAGCCGTTCAAGGGCGCGCGGTGCGGCAAGGCTCGTCATCTGACGATACTCCTGTTTCAGAATGCCCAGCACGAGCAGCCGAGCGCTCCCCAGAACGCCGTCTCGTCGGACGCGGGAATGTCGCTCGCCCATGCCCCGGCGTGGGCATGGCCGTGGACGCCGCAGGCGCTGGCGCATCCGCAGTCCGCGGACGACAGGATGGCGTGCTGCGCGGGGTTGCCGGCTTCGCGCGCCTGATATCCGCCGTAGCTGCGGACCGGCGACCAGTCGGGCATGGGCGGGGGAAGGTCGGGGGCGAGGGGCTTGAACTCGGCGTCGCCATGGACCGGCCGGCCGCCGAGAAGTGTCAGCACCGAGGTGATGTCCTGGATGCCCTCTTCAGGCACCGCGAAATAGTCGGACGACAGCACGGCCAGATCGGCGAGCTGGCCAGTCTTGATCTGTCCCTTCTTTCCGATCTCGGACGAGAACCATGTGTTGGCCTCGGTCCAGAGGCGGAGCGCGTCCTCGCGGTCGAGGCGGTTGGCCGCGGGATAAAGCGTCATGCCGCCGAGCGTCTTGCCGGTGACCAGCCAGGAGAGCGAGACCCACGGATTGAAGGACGCCACGCGGGTGGCATCGGTGCCGGCGCCGACGGGCAGGCCGGCCTCCATCATGCGGCGGACGGGAGGCGTGTGCTCCGCGGCGCGGCTGCCGTAGCGCGCGGCGAAATATTCGCCCTGATAGGCCATGCGGTGCTGGATCGCGATGCCGCCGCCGAGCGCCGCGATGCGATCGATATTGCGCGCGTCGATCGTCTCCGCATGGTCGATGAACCAGTGCAGGCCATCGAAGGGGATATCGCGATTGACCGCCTCAAAGACGTCGAGCGCGCGGGTGATCGTCTCGTTGTAGGTCGCGTGCAGACGCCAGGGCCAGCGGTGTTCGGCGAGGAGCCGGACCACCGGCTCGAGGTCGCCTTCCATGGACGGCGGCATGTCCGGCCGCTCGACGCGGAAGTCCTCGAAGTCGGCGGCGGTGTAGACGAGCATTTCGCCGGCGCCGTTGTGCCGGTAGGTATCGTCGCCCTGGCCCGGCGCGACCTGGCCGGCCCAGCTTGCGAAGTCGGCGAGCTCCTCCTTCGGCTTCTGGGTGAACAGGTTGTAGGCGATGCGCACGGTGAGGTGTCCCGCCGCGTGCAGCTCCTCGATGATGGCGTAGTCGTCCGGGTAGTTCTGGAAGCCTCCGCCGGCGTCGATCACGCTCGTGACGCCGAGGCGGTTCACCTCGCGCATGAAGTGCCGGGACGAGTTCTTCTGGTAGTCGGGCGGCAGCTTCGGACCCTTGGCGAGCGTCGCGTAGAGGATGGTCGCGTTCGGCTTGGCGACCAGCATTCCCAGCGGGTTGCCGCGCCCGTCGCGGACGATCTCGCCGCCGACCGGGTCCGGCGTGTCCTTGGTGTAGCCGACGGCGCGAAGCGCTGCGGCGTTGAGGAGCGCCCGGTCGTAGAGATGCAGGATGAAGACCGGCGTGTCGGCGGCGGCCGCGTTGATTTCCTCGAGGGTCGGCAGCCGCTTCTCCGCGAACTGATGCTCGGTGAACCCGCCCACGACGCGCACCCACTGCGGCGGGGGCGTGCGGGCCACCTGGTCCTTCAGCATGCGCATCGCGTCAGCGAGCGATCGCACCCCGTCCCAGCGGAGCTCCATGTTGAAGTTCAGCCCGCCCCGGATGATGTGCATGTGGCTGTCGATCAGCCCGGGGATCACGCGTCGCCCGCCGAGATCGACGATCTCGGCATCCGCTCCGGCGAGCTCGCGCACCGCGCGTTCGGACCCGACGGCGAGAAAGCGACCCTCCCGGATCGCCACGGCCTCCGCCTTGGGACATTGGCGGTCCAGCGTGGTGACCTTGCCGTTGAGGAGGATCATGTCTGCAGAGGTCATTTGCAGGTTCCGGGAAATGAGGATCAGGACAGGGAGGGCAGGGTGGCGCGTGACCGGCGCCACCCAAGGTCAAGCCGGGTCGCTCTTCTGGCTTCTGTCGCCGGGCAGCCGGCCCATCACGTGGTCGGCGCAGCCGGTCCGGACGTAGTCGATGACCGGAACGCCTTCCCAAAGCCGCTTGGCGATCGGCAACGCCTGTTCGCCCAGCAGGATGCCCAGGAGGCCGATCAGCGCGATGGCCGGCGGCGCGGGAGACCGCACCCCCATGAGGCTGTAGACGAGGCCGACAACGAGGCCCGCGCCGAGGGAAAGGAGGTACGGCTTCACGAGGCCTCTCCGCCGTTCGGGTCTCTATTCGGCGGCAACGTTCGTCTCGTGGCCGCCCTCGGACGCCCCGAACATCGAGCGGGCGTAAAGGATGCCGAGCCCGTAGGCGCCGGCGTTGGTCTTCGCGATGCCCGTGGTCAGGTCGTAGGTGTCTGCACGGCCCCAGTCGCGCTGAAGCTCCAGCAGGTACTGGACCGAGGTCATCGGCTGGGCGCCTGCCTGCACCATCCGGTCCACCGCGCGTTCGTGGGCCTCCGCCGAGACATCTCCGCATGCGTCGGCGATCACGAAGACCTCGAAGCCCTGGTCGATCGCGGAGAGCGCCGGGCCGACGATGCAGACGGAGGTCCACAGGCCGGCCAGAACGATGCGGCTGTTGCCGATCTCGTTGACCGCCGCGATCACCGCTTCGTCCTCCCAGCAGTTCATCGTGGTGCGGTCGAGCATCGCCTGGTTGGGGAACGGCCGGGTCACCTCGTCGAACATCGGGCCCGAGAAGCTCTTCTCGGCAACGGTGGTGAGGATCGTCGGGACACCGAAGCCGGCAGCTGCCTGGGAGACGAGACCGGCATTGTTGCGCAGGAGCACCGGATCGATCGACTTGGTGGCGAATGCCATCTGCGACTGGAAGTCGATCATGACGAGCGTGTGGTCGCCCGGGGTTAGCAAGAGGGCGCCGGGGGTGGTGTTCGCGGTCGGCATGGAGCGGCTCCTAGGAGTGTTGGATGGGGGTTGAACGTGATGCGGTGAGGCGGTCGCCCGGCTGCGGGAGGCGGGGCGTTATCGCGTGGGCCGCTCGAAGGTCTCGAGCAGCTTCACCAGCGCGCCCGCGGTCAGCGGCTTGGGCAGATAGGCGCGGACGCCGGCGGCCAGAGCCTGCGCCCGCATCCCGTCGCTCGGGAACGCGGTGACGATGATGGTCGGCACGACAATGCCGCCGGCCAAGAGTTCGCGGTGCAGGTCCAGCCCGGTCAGGACGGGCATGCGCATGTCGGTGATGAGGCAATCGATCTGCCGCAGCAGCACGTGCTCGTGAAGAAGGTCCGATGCACATTGGAACTCCAGAGGCTCGTGGCCCAACGCTCTCAGCAGCCCGGTGATGGCTTCTCTGGCAAAGCCGTCATTGTCGACCACCGCGATCAGCAACCTGCGACCCTCCCGTTCCGCCGCGCCGGCTCCCAAGTCGGGCCGGGCGATCGGCAGGACGGATCCACCTGTCATCGGCAAGGGTGCGGAAGAAGGGGGGCTGGAGGCAATTGGACCTTGGCCCAGTGGAGCTACGCCCCGGGGCTATTCCGCGATATCGCGTCGGCGGTCCGGATCAGCTCGGCGATCGAGCGCGCGCGCATCTTGCGCATGACCTGGGCACGATGGACCTTGACGGTCACCACGCTCAGTTCCAGCCGCGCGGCGATCTCCTTGTTGAGGCGCCCTTCGGCCACGTAGGCCAGGACGTCGCGTTCGCGGGGCGTGAGGGACTCGTACCTGTCCACCAGTTCGCGGAGCCGCCCCGTCTCCTCGCGACGCTTGCTGTCGATGAGAAGCCCCCGGCACACGGCGTCCAGCAGGTCCTGGTCGCGGAACGGCTTCGTCAGGAACTCGATCGCGCCGCGCTTCATCGCCTCGACCGACATGGGAATGTCGCCATGGCCGGTGATGAAGACGATCGGGGGCAAGCCGGCTCTGGACGAAAGCACGCGCTGCAGTTCCAGCCCGCTCTGGCCCGGCAATCGTACGTCGAGAACCAGGCACGTGGGGACGTCGGGCAGGTCGGCTTCCAGGAACGCCGTTGCGGAGGAGAAGGCACGGAGCGGCTGGTCTACCGAGCGGAACAGGTTCGACAGCGACTCCTGCACCGCAAGATCGTCGTCGACGAGAACGACGAGGGTCTCCTCTGGGGTCATGGGTGCCGCTGCTCCGTCTGGTTTTGCCCCTCTGCGGGTAGACTGAACTTGAAGATGGCGCCGCCCGCAATGCCCGGCTCGGTCCAGATGCGCCCGCCGTGCGACTCCACGATCGACCGGCACAGCATCAACCCCATACCGAGCCCGTCCGACTTGCTCGTGACGAAGGCCTCGAAGATATCGCGGGACTCGCCGATACCGGGCCCGGAATCCGCGACGGCAACCAGAACCTGCCCGGGTTCGAGCGGTCCTGTCGTCACGCTGACGACGCGCCGGCGCTCGACCCTGGCCATGGCCTCGATCGCATTCGTCAGCAGGTTGGCGAGCACCTGCTCGAGCTGAAGCCTGTTGGCGGGAACCAGGGGTAGGTCCGGATCGAGATCGAGCTCCAGATGGGCGGCGGCAAGCTTCACGTCGCGCTGCAGGTCCCGTGCCACTCCCGCCACGACGGAATTGAGGTCGACAGGTCGGCGTTCGTCCGCGCCTTTTCGAAAGATCGAGCAGATGGCCGCCACGATGTGACCCGCCCTGTGGCCCTCGCGGACGATGCGTTCGAACGATGCGATCGCCTCGCCGAGATCCGGGCGATCGCGCTCGAGCCAGCGCAGGCCGGCATCGGCGTTCGTCACCATGCTCGCCAGGGGCTGGTTCACCTCGTGAGCGATGGACGCCGACAGCGCCTCCATGCTGGCGAGACGCGCCTCGCGGGCCCGGCGCTCCGTCGCGGTGGCGCGCACCAGCCGCGCATAGAGGGCCGTCATCTCCGACAGCAGCACGAAGAGGACGACGCTCGCGGAAACGAGCCCGAAGATCCGTCCCGCCCACCAGCCGAGGCTGAGGCGGCTGCCGGCGCTGACGTAGGACAGCATCACCACCTCGAGCAGAACGGTGGCGATGGCAACCGCGAGCCAGAGGTCGAGGACGGAGTCGCCCCGTCGCCAGAGAAGATAGAGCGCTGCGGCATAGAGGACGACCGCCGCGAGCGGGATGTACCGCCAGGCGGGAGAGGGTTGCCGGGCGTCCTGCATGAGGTGCGGCAGCAGGCTGTCGGCCGTGGTCGCGAGGAGGCCGAGCGCGCACGCTGCCAGCACCGATCCGGCCACGCTGGCGATGATCGCGGGGCCGGTGCGCCGGACGGAGACGCCGCCCGACCGGTCGTGCAGAAGAAGGTAGACGATGACGAAGGACGGCCACGCGAGCCGGCGTACGGCCGCGATCGTCGCCGTGCCCTGCAGGCCGGCGTCGAAGAGGCCGTCGGGCGCAAGGGCGCCGGGGAAGGTGAGCGCCCACGGGATGATGGTGAGCGAGAGGACCAGATACCCCGTCGCGAGCGACAGGATGCCGGCCGAGGCGGTGACCGAAAACAGGGCGAACAGCAGCACCGCCGTGATCAGGTCGTTGACGAACATCGCCGTCGCGTACGCCGCCAGGAACGGCGCTGATCCCGGCAGTGCTACTTGCGAGACCGGGGCGACGACCGCCGCCGCCAACGCCAGGCCGACGACAAGCGCCAGCGCGAAGGCCTTCTGCCTCCGGCCCGGCGGCGAGCGCGATACCAGGAACGCCTGGTCGCGGTCGTTCGACGGCGTGGTCCGCCAGTTCGCCATGCCTGCTCACCAGATGCGGCCTTCGTCGGCCGGATTATACCGAAGGCTAGACTGCACCCTGCCGAAGTCTTGCGCGCCGATGCCAAGGGGCAGGATGCAGGGAGGTTGCTCCTGACTTAGACCGGAAGGGACTGCAACGGAGCGTCGACGATGACCGATCACATCACGTTCAGCAACGTCAACCGCCGGACGGTTCTGGCGGCAACGGGGATCGCCTTCGCGGGGCTGGCCATCGGCGGCGCCGCAGTTGCCCAGCCCGCGCCCGCCACACCAGGAGACAGTTCAATGGACACCGTGACCACCAAGGACGGCGTGACCCTGTTCTACAAGGACTGGGGCCCGCGCGACGCGCAGCCTCTCGTGTTCAGCCACGGCTGGCCACTCTCGTCCGACGACTGGGACGCCCAGATGATGTTCTTCCTGAACAACGGCTTCCGCGTCATCGCACACGACCGCCGCGGTCACGGCCGGTCGACCCAGGTGGCGGACGGCCACGACATGGACCATTACGCCGACGACCTGGCCGCGCTGACCGAAGCGCTTGATCTGAGGAACGCCGTTCACATCGGTCACTCGACCGGCGGCGGCGAAGTGATCCACTACATCGCCCGCCACGGTGAAGCTCGCGTGTCGAAGGCGGTCATCATTTCCGCCGTCCCTCCGATCATGGTGAAGACCGAGGCCAATCCGGGCGGACTGCCGATCGAGGTGTTCGACGGCTTCCGCGCGCAGGTCGCGTTGAACCGTGCCCAGTTCTACCAGGATATCGCCGCCGGACCCTTCTATGGGTTCAATCGGCCCGATCGGGCGCCCCAGCCGGGCGTCATCGCGAACTGGTGGCGGCAGGGCATGATGGGCGGCGCCAAGGCCCACTACGACGGCATCGCGGCGTTCTCGCAAACCGACTTCACCGAGGACCTGAAAAAGATCCAGGTCCCGGTTCTCGTGATGCACGGGGACGACGACCAGATCGTGCCCTATGCCGATTCCGCGCCGCTTTCGGCGAAGCTTCTCCCCAACGGGACGCTGAAGACCTACGAGGGCTTCCCGCACGGGATGCCGACGACGGAAGCGGAGACGATCAACGCGGACATCCTTGCCTTCCTGAAGGGCTAGCGCTCCCTTCGCCGGTCGCGCGCGGGTTCACGCCGCGCGCGACCTCGTCGAGGTTCGCCGACGCCGTGCGGATCACCCCATCCGCCCCATCAGGTTGACCATGACCCAGATCCCGGGCATCCCGTCCAGCGCGTCCCTTCCGTGCTCAGGCGACGATCCGCACCGGCGTGCCCTTGTAGGCGGGGGTCTGGGAATTCTTCTCGTGATAGCCGAGCGGCACCAGAGGATTGAGCTCGGGATAGTAACCGGCGACGCAGCGCGGCGGCAGGTCGTAGGGCGTGACGGTCAACCCGTCGACCCGTCGGTCGACTCCATCCTCGACCGCGCAGACGAGCGCGACCTTCTGGCCTTTCGCAAGACCGAGCCGCTCCATCTCGTCGGTATTGATCAGCAGGATCTCCCGGCTTCCCTCCAGGCCGCGCAGGCGGTCCGAGAACGCGTAGATCGTGGTGTTGAACTGATCGTTCGAGCGCAGCGTGACGAGGGTCATCACGCCCTCGCCGGACGGTTCCTGTCCCAGCGCCGACAGCGTCGTGGGCGTGGTGAACTGCGCCTTGCCGCTCTCGGTGTTCCACGTCCGGTCGCGCGCCGGATTGCCGCGATAGAAGCCGCCTGGCTCGAACATCCGCGCGTTGAAGTCCGCGAAGTCGTCCGGGTAGGTGGCCGCGATCAGGTCGCGGATCAGGCCGTAGTCGCCCGTCCAGTCGTCCCATTTCAGCCTGGGATTGGCGGGCAGGGTGGCCTTCGCGATGGCCGCCACGATCGCCACCTCCGACCGGACGTTCTCGCCTGGCGGATCGGCAGGTCCGATCGAGCCGGAGACGTGGGAAAGGGAATCCTCCATCGAGACCGCCTGCTGGCCGCTCGACTGCATGTCCTTGTCGGTCCGGCCGAGGCAGGGAAGGAGGAAGGCCCGCTGCCCCGGCGTCAGGTGCGAGCGGTTCGGCTTGGTCGCGATGTTCACGGTCAGGCGCAGGCTGGGCCAGGCCTTTTCCATGCGCTCGCGATCGGGGAGGGCGCGAACGAGATTGCCGCCGAGCGAGATCAGCGCCTTGACCCGGCCGTCCAGGATGGCCTCGCATGCGTGAACCGCGTTCAGTCCGTCCTCGGTCGGCGGGTCGATGTCGAACAGCTCCCGCAGCTTGTCGGCCGGCATGTGCGCGCTCTTCTCGCCGACACCGACCGTCCGCTGCCCCTGCACGTTGGAATGACCGCGCACCGGGGAAATCCCGGCTCCCGGCCGGCCCATGTTGCCGCGCATCAGCAGGAGGTTGCACAGCATGCCGAGGTTGAGCCAGCCGTTGACGTGCTGGGTCAGCCCCATGCCGTAGATCCCGATGGCCTTGTCCGCCGCCAGATAGATCTCTCCGGCTTCCTCGATCATGGCGCGCGTCAGTCCGGAGTGGGCCTCGATGTCCGACCACGAAACGTTGCGGACGGCCTCCACCATCTCTTCGTAGCCAGTGGTCTCGCTCGCGATGAAGCCGCGGTCGATCACCGTTCCAGGGGCCGCGTCTTCCGCCGCCAGCACGCACTTGATGAGCCCCGCCAGCACCGCGATGTCGCCGCCGGGGCGAACCTGGAAATAGCGGTGCGAGATGCTGGTCGGGCTTCCGACCGTCATCTGGACGATGTCCTGGGGGTCGACGAACTCGATCAATCCGCGTTCGCGCAGCGGGTTGAAGGTGACGATCCGGCAGCCGCGATCGACGGCGGATTTCAGCACATGCAGGAAGCGGGGGCTGTTGGTGCCGGTGTTCTGGCCGAAGAAGAAAATCGTGTCGCAGTGCTCGAAGTCTTCGAGCGTGCAGGTGCCGACCGGCGTTCCGATGAACGACTTCAGGTTCACCGAGGTCGTTTCGTGGCACATGTTGGACGACTGCGGCAGGTTCTGGTGCCCGAAGGCCCGGGCGAACAGCGCATAGAGGTACGAGGCCTCCAGCCCAGCGTGTCCGGAGGCGTAGAACACCGATTGCTCCGGCGGCAGCGCGCGCAGTTCGCTCGCGATTTCCGAGATGGCGTCGTCCCAGGACACGGGCAGGTAGCGGTCGCTCTCGGGGTCGTAGCGCAGCGGGTCGGTCAGGCGGCCGCTCTTCTCCAGATCGTGGTCGTGGAGGGTCCGCAGTTCGGACACGGTGTGCGCCTGGAAGAACTCGGCGTCGGCGCGGCGGGAGTCCACCTCCCAGAACGTCGCCTTGGCGCCGTTCTCGCAGAACTCCGCGGTGTGTGGCTTGGCGGGCTTGGCCCAGGCGCAGGCGCTGCACATCATCCCGCCCGGCTTGTTCTGCTTGGCGAGAATGCGCAGCGCGACCGAGGAACTGGCCTCCCCGAAGATCCGGGAGACGCCCTTCAGCGATCCCCATCCGCCGGCGGCGCTGTCATAGAACGGCGTGTCTGGATCCTGATCGGTCGGGCTGTGAGCGGGGCGGCGGGGTTCTTCGCTCATCATAACCTCCATGCGGACGGGTTGGGGAACGCCGCCTATACGTGCGGGTTCCGGCAAGTTCGCCGATAGGGAGGCTCTGCGACGTTTCGCCCGGGACGGCCCTGTTGTCGCCGGTGGCGCCCCCGCGGATTACCGCCGCGGGGGCAAATCATGGCTTGAAGCGCGTCGACGATATCCACCTGCCGACCGGAGCCGAAGTCGCCGGGGCGCGATCGACACCCCTCCGGGGTGAGGCGAAGAGGCCGGTCCGTGTCGTCGCCCAGGCGCTTGCAATGCAGGCGCTGCCAGATCGACCTCGTGGAGGGACAGGAAGACGTACGTGGTGAGACCGCTAAAGCGGGGCCGGACGCTGCCGACGAGCTCGATCGCGCGAAACGAAACGGCGTCGAGAAAGTTGGAGGCCACCGAAACCTTGCGCACCGTTCGACGGCGGTCGGTGGCGGATGGGGTGGGATTCGAACCCACGAGACAGTTTCCCGCCTACACGCTTTCCAAGCGTGCGCCTTCGACCACTCGGCCACCCATCCAGCGCTCTCGCGACGCGGCGGAAGACGTCGGCGCATTCCACGCCGGATCCCGGATCCGCATCTCGTTCGATCGACGTGTCCCAAGGCGCCGCAATGGCGGCCAACACCATCCTCGATCGAAGGAGAGTGCAGGGTCTAGCCGATCCGCAGGCGGGCGTTCAAGAGCAAAGACGCGTGAAATGCACGTTCGCCCACGAGAACCGCGTCGAAGGTGCCCGCCGGTGATCCGATCCGCCGTCCCGCGCGTGAAAGAAAGGCGTCCAGCTGGTCGCCCGGACGCGCCGGCCCATGTGTGTTTGCCGGTTGCCCGGTGGAAGGTGCTGTCAGCGGGCCACGAGCAGTGCGCGCAGACCCGGAGCCATCGTCGGAACGCGTCTCCCGATAAGGGCGACGCTGGACGGGCCTGGTCCGATCGGCGACAACACGCCTCGCATCGCGGCGATGCGCGTGGCCCGCGGCCAATGGCGCGGAGGTGGGGCGATGGGGCAGACCCCTCTCGCGCCGACGGCCGGGGAGGCGCGGGGGCCCTTGGAAAGGGCACGCGGTGGAAAGGATCCGATGCGCACGCTTCTGTGGATAGTCAGCCTGCCGCTGCGGCTTCTCGGCTGGGGGCTCTTCCTCGCCGGCCTCGCCGCCGGTGCCTACGATGTCTTCCACAGCGTCCAGATCGGCCACAACGACTCCACGTCGCTCGGAGAGTGGTGGTATGCCCTGAGCCCGGGGAGCCTGAACCTCTCCCAGGCGGTTGTTCAGCGTTATATCAGCCCGGCGCTGTGGGATCCGTACATCCAGGGCCTGCTGATTGCCCCGGGCTGGGCGGTGCTCAGCGTGCTCGGCATCGTGGTACTGGTGCTTGCGCGGGTGCTCTGGCGCCCCAGATAGGAAGTGAGATTCGGGGGATGCCGGTCCGACCGGCGATCCCCACCTTCGCGGGCCGCATCGCCATCGCTTCAACGAACGAGGTCAATCCATGTCGCTCCTGAACATGCTGTCGAAGAAGCTGTCGCTGCCCTCCAGCTCCGAGGCCATCCCCGGCCGTCCGGATCCGATACCGACGGCGAAGCTGCATGCCGTCAACGGCAATCCTCTCAAGGGGCCGTATCCCGACGGCACCGAGACGGCGGTGTTCGCGCTCGGCTGCTTCTGGGGCGCCGAGCGCCTGTTCTGGCAGCTCGAGGGCGTCTGGGTGACCGCGGTCGGCTACATCGGCGGCCCGACGCCGAACCCGACCTACAACGAGGTGTGCAGCGGACAGACCGGCCACACCGAAGGGGTGAAGGTCGTCTACGACCCGGCGGTGATCTCGTTCGAGGAGCTGCTGAAGGCCTTCTGGGAAGGCCACGACCCGACCCAGGGCATGCGCCAGGGCAACGACGTCGGCACCCAGTACCGGTCGGCGATCTTCACCAGCACCGAGGCCCAGCTCGCCGCCGCCGAGGCTTCGAAGGCCGCCTACGGCAAGGCGCTGGCGGCCCGCGGGTTCCCCCCGGTCACCACCGAGATCAACGCCGACGCACCGTTCTATTTCGCCGAGGACTATCATCAGCAATATCTGCACAAGGTCCCGCATGGCTATTGCGGTCTTGGTGGAACCGGTGTGAGTTGCCCGACGGGGCTCGGCCTCGGCGCGCCGGCCTCCTGACCGCCGGGGCGCGCCGTCCGGGCCGGGGAAGGGCGCGTACCGTATGCCGGGAGTACTGGTGAAGTCGGACGATGTGGGGCGCGACCTCAAGCGTCTCCTGGTGGCGGATCTCGCGGACGCCATCGCCGCCCTCTGCGACGATCGTCTCGCGCGCGAGGCGCGGGTTCATACCGCCCGGAGGAAGCTCAAGCACGCCCGCTCGGTCCTGCGCATCCTGAAGCCGCATCTCGGCGGCGACTACGACCGACGTCGCGGCGAACTGCGCGATGCCGCGGCGGCGCTCTCCGGAACACGTGATCTCGACGTCATGGCCGCCACCGCCACCGGCCTGTCGGAGCATGCTCCGGGCAAGCTGAAGCCGGTCATCGGAGACATCGCCCTCGGCGTCGCGCGCGAGGCGGAGGCGGCCCACTCCACGGAAACGCCGGTCGATCACGTCGTCGAACGCCTGCGCTCGGCCCAGGCCGAAGCGGAAGCGCTCGGCGACCCCGAAGACGGAGCGGCGCTGTTCCGGGGCGAACTGGAACGGGCCTACAAGGCCGCCCGGAAGGCGATGGCGGCGGCGCGCGCGGGGGAAGGCGAGCACCCGTTCCACGAGTGGCGCAAGCGCGTGAAGCACCATTTCCATCTGAGCCGCATGGCGAAGGGGGCCGGCAAGGCGACGACGAAGAAGGTTGTCGCGGATCTCGATGCCCTCGGCGAGCTTCTCGGGCTCGAGCACGACCATGCGGTGCTTGCCGCGCGCCTGCTCGACGACCCGCTGCTCGCCGGCGACGGACGCTCGGCCGACCGCATCCACGAGGTCATCGACGCGCGCCGGGCCAAGCTGCAGAAGAAGGCATTCCGGCTCGGCGCGAAGCTCTATGCCGACAAGCCGAAGGCCTTCCGCGACCGCATCCGTCTGGATTGAGTGGGGGCGCCGGCTCAGCCGGTGAGGCGGGCCCGGGCCTCGCTGCGGTTGCCGGTGGCCGGAATCAGCGCGCCGACCTTTCCCAGGCCGAACGGGGGCATGCCGGAATACAGCGTCTCATACTGGCCGGCCCGGACCACAAACGTCTCGTGCCAGATGCCGACGTCGCCGCGGCTGGTCTTCATGCGACGGTTGAAGGCCGTCCAGGCCGGAAAATGTGCGGCATCGGTCGCGCGGGCATAGGCCTCCAGATGGTCGAAGCTTCGCCAATACTGGACGATCGTGCCGGGGCCGGCACCGGATCGCCCGAGGAAGCCCGTTTCCGCGGCGGGAAGGCGGTGGAGTTCGGCCATCATCCGCATCATGGCTCGGACCACGGGCAACCATTTGTGGATCTTCCACGGCTTGTTGACGCGCAGGCCGATCAGGAAGACGACGAAATCGCCATCGATCTGGGCGGTCATGCGTTCATCGATCACGGTGCCCACAGGTCTTGTCCCAACGGGAGCCGGATCCGCCCGGGCGCGATGCCATGGTCGGAAGAGCGGCTCCAGGCTTCGCTCCACATGTCTACGTCCGGCGCGGTCGACCGGTTCACGGCCCGGGACCCTCTGGTCGTCTCAGGGAGCGTCCTTCGCGAAGCCTCGCCTAGTCGGCCAGCAGCACGGCGCGGCAGGCGGCGGGCAGGTCGGCCAGCATCGTTTCCTTCGGCTCCGCGGGGGTGCCCGGCTTCGGCTTGTAGGGCGCGTCGGTGAACCACCAGGCGAGCTCGGAGCCGCAACCGGAGCCGGCGGGCGGCGGGGACTGGTCGCGGCAGCTCTTGTCGCCGGCCGGGCAGGTCAGCCGGACGTGCAGGTGATCCTTGTGTCCGTACCAGGGCCGAATGCGCCGCAGCCAGGTTTCCGCGCCGCGATCGGTCGCCGCCCACTCGCAGAGCGCCCGCTTGATGCCGGGACTGACGAAGATGCGCGCGACGTCGGGGTCGGACGCGGCACGCTTGAGCAGGCGGTTGTGGGCGTCGGTCCAGATGGCGGGGTCGACCTCGAAGGCGCCCGCCATGGTCACCTCGATCGCGCTGATTTCCTCGCGTTCGTCGGCCGAAAGCGCGTGGTCGGGCATCGGCAGGAACCAGATGTCGGCGTCGAGGCCGATCTGGTGGCTGGCGTGGCCGGTTATCATCGGGCCGCCGCGCGGTTGCGACATGTCGCCGACCAGCAGGCCGTTCCAGCCAAGTGCCGGCGCGTCGCCGGCAAGCCGCTCCAGATAGTCGACGAGCTTCGGGTGACCCCAGTTGCGGTTGCGCGACAGCCGCATCACCTGCCAGTCGGGACCGTCGACCGGCAGCGTGACGGCGCCGGCCAGGCAGCCGCGCGCATAGGATCCGATGGACCGGGTCGGCGCCGGGGAGGGGGCGGTCCGCGCGCCGAACAGGAAGCGCGCCGGCTGGGAGAGGTCGGGCGGGGGCGCCGCGTAATCCTCGGGCACGGCGGGCTTCGCCTCTGGCGTCGGGATCGCGACGGCCGCCGGATCGGCGATCGCCGCCGCTGGCGAAGCATCTGGCTCAGCCGCGGAGGGCTGGGCCTCGGTCGCGCTGGCCGCGACGGTGCTCACCAGGAGCAGGAGGCCGGCTGCACACAGGCGGCGTATCGCGGGCGTGGCCATCGTCCGGTCTCCGGCGGGATTGCGGTTCGCGCGAGCGACTATGGCCGAGTCGCCCTTCGGCGGTCGAGGCGGTGCCATGGCGCAGGCCGGGTGCGCCTGCGTGCCCGACGAAGCCGAGCCCGGACGGGAAACACATCTACTCAAGAGATGTTATAAAGTTACGGTATGGGTTTCGATTAAGATTTGCTTTGCGCATCCACGCATTTGCCGGATTTTTTGTGATGTTCTGAGCGCGCGCGCAATAAAAATCGGGTATCCGGCCTTGAGATCGGCGCGGCGATCCCGTAGAGCATGGCGCATCGGGCACGGGCCCGCCGCAAGGGCAGCGGAAGTCTCGGGCCGATTGCCCCGGAGCCTTGCCGGACCGGACGGTACCAGCAACTTTGAAGCGGCTCCCGAAAGGGGCAGAAGCGCCGAAAGGATACCATGGCAGCGCACGATCACGGTCACGGCCATTCCCACGGCCACTCGCACAGCCATGCGTCGGAAAACGAGCGCGCCACGCTGATCGCGGCGGTGCTCACGGGCGGCTTCATGATTGCCGAGGCGGCGGGCGGCATCATCGCCAACTCGCTGACGCTGCTGGCCGACGCCGCCCACATGATGACGGATTCCGTCGCGCTGTTCCTGGCGTGGTGGGCGTTCCGCCAGCTGCGCAAGCCGGCGACGCCGGAGCTCACCTTCGGCCATCACCGGATGCCGGTGCTGATCGCCTTCGCCAACGCCATCGTCCTGCTGCTGCTGACCGTCTGGATCTTCATCGAGGCCGTCGGGCGCATCGCCGCCCCGGAACCGGTGGCTTCAATTCCGCTGCTCATCGTCGCCTGGCTCGGCCTTCTGGTGAACATCGCCGCCTTCCTCGTGCTCTCGGGCGGCAACAAGGAGAGCCTCAACATCCGGGCCGCCGTCCTGCACGTGCTGTCGGACCTGCTCGGATCGGTGGCGGCGATCATCGCCGGCGGCGTCATCCTGTTCTACGGCTGGACGATGATCGACCCGATCCTGTCGATCCTGGTCGGACTGCTGATCCTGCGCACGACGATCCGGCTGATGCGCGAATCCGCCCACATCCTGCTCGAAGGGGCGCCGCGCGGCGTCGAGCCCGCCGCCATCGCCGCCGATCTCACGGCCAGCGTGCCGGGGGTGGAGAAGATCCACCACGTGCATCTGTGGTCGCTGTCGGAGGAGAAGGTGCTGGTCACGCTGCACGCGGTCGTGTCCCAGGATACCGACGCCGCGATGGCCGCGGCGGGGATCCGTGCGCGCCTGGCGGACGAGTTCGGCGTCGGCCACGCCACCGTCGAGCTGGAAGCGCCGGGGCGCGAGACCGTCGCCGAGGCGGCGGTCTGCACCGCCGACCCCGTTCCCGGACACGGCCACGCCCACTGACCCGATCGGTCGGCTGCTCCGGACGGGCCGCGTCCGCAGGATCAGGCGAAGCTGGCGGTCGGCGCGTTCGCCCGGAAGTCCGAGACGATGCGGCGGCCGGACGCGATGAGGCGCTCAGCGGTCTCGCCGAGGCCGTCGACGAGCAGCTTGCCGTCGCGCTTCATCACCTGCCCGTTCACCAGCACCGTGTCGACGTTGCCGGGGTTCGCGTAGCAGACGACCGCGTTGGCCGGGTCCTGCACGCCGATCATGTTCATGTCGTCGGCGCGCAGCAGGACGATGTCCGCCTTCTTGCCCGGCGACAGCGAGCCGACCCTGTCCTCCAGCCGGAAGGCGCGGGCGCCGCCCATGGTCGCCCATCCGAGCGCCTGCTTCACCGTAACCGGGATCGGATGCGGGCGCTCGCCGCTGACCGCCTTCATGCGGAGGCTGGTCAGGTGCCGTTCGGTCTGCAGCGAAATCCGGGTGACGGCGAACATGTCGGCGGCGAAAGCGCTCTCGACGTCCGACCCCAGCGCGATCGGCCCGCCCATGGCCAGCAGCCGCCCCGACAGCGGGTCCGTGTAGCACATCTGCATTTCGACCTCGGCCGTGACCGCGAAGCTGGCGCCGTTGTCGACGAGCCGCGTCAGGTCGGCATCGGTCATCTCGTTGCCGTGGACGACGTTGAAGCGGCGGTCGATCAGGCCCTCGGCCTCGGCGCGCTTGTAGCCGTCCGGCGCGTTCATCAGCGCCTGGGAGTGGTGCATGGAGGTGACGAGATCGAACTCGCGCCCGAGCCGCAGGTCCTCCAAAAGCACCTCCTCGGTGCCGATCTGCGGTCCCAGGATCGCCAGCCCCATGGTGACCAGCGCGTCGTCGCTGGCGAGGCGGCCCTTGCGCAGACGCTCCACCTCGCCGCGGGGCATGGGGATCTCGGTATAGGGCCGCTGGCCTGGCTTCGGATCCGGCTTCGGCGAGCCGTGCAGGAACACGGCGCGGATCCCGGCTTCCAGGAGCCCGTCGACGGCGGCGTCGGTGTGATCGGGGGTGGGGTTGTTGTGGTGCCAGTCGACGAGGGTGGTGACGCCCGCGTTGAGCTGGTTCAGCGCGCCCATAAAATTGGCGAGATAGATGTCCTCGGGCGTGAAGAAGCCGGCGAGCCCGGCATGCATGGCGCGGAAGTAGTTGGTGCCCGTCCAGTCGCTGCCGAGCCCGCGCAGGCCCGTCTGCCAGGTGTGGATGTGGGCGTTGACGAAGCCCGGCATGACGATGCGGTCGTGCGCCTCGATGACGGTGGCGCCCGCCGGCGCGTCGAGGTCCGGCCCCACCGCGCTGATGACGTCGTCCTCGATGAGGATGTCGGCCCGGGTGAAGTCGCCGAGCTCGGTATCCATGGTGACCACCTGGCCACCCTTGATGAGTGTGAAGGCCATCGTGCCTGCCTCGTCGGTCGAAAGGGTTACAGGAACACGGTGCTGATCGCCGGAACCAGCACCAGGAGAATGGTCACCAGCACCATGGTGATGACGAACGGGGCCGCGCCCGTGAAGATGTCGGACAGCGACACGAACCCCGGTGGAAGCGAGCCCTTCACCACGAACACGCTCAGGCCGAATGGCGGTGTCAGCAGCCCGATCTCGATGGCGATCACGGTGACGATGCCGAACCAGATGAGGTCGCCGCCGAGCGCGGCCACCACCGGCAGGGCCATCGGCAGCATGATCAGCATGATCGACACGGAATCGAGGATCATGCCGAGCAGCACCACGACGGCCAGATAGAGCAGCATGAAACCCAGGAGGCTGACGTCGAGCGAGGCGATGAATTCCGTCATCTGCATCGGGATCGTCGTGAGCGTCAGCATCCGGCCGTAGAGGTTGGCCGCGATGATCAGGAACAGCAGCCCCGCGGTGATGTAGCCGGTCTCCAGCGCCAGCGACCTCAACACCTTCCAGTTCAGTTTGCGGCGGGCGAGGCCCACGACCACCGCCCCGAAGGCGCCGGCGGCGCCGGCTTCCGTCGGTGCGAACACGCCGCCGTAGATGCCGCCCATCACCACGAACACGATGAACACCACCGGCAGCAGCCGGCCGGCGATCCCGGACGCGGACATCGCCTCGTATTCCGCCAGCGGCGCCGCCTCTCCGGTGAACTCGGGGAAGAAGCGCGCGAGCACCAGGATGAGCGCCGAGAACGCGCAGGCGAGCAGGATGCCCGGCACGATCGCCGCGATGAACAGCGAGCCGATCGAGACCTCCGCCAGAAGGCCGTAGATGATCAGCAGCAGGCTCGGCGGGATCAGCATGCCGAGCACCGACGACCCGGCGACGGTGCCGACGGCGAAGCGGCGGGTGTGGCCGGTCTCCAGCATCGGCGGCACGGCGATCCGGCTGAACACCGCGGCCGACGCGATCGAGGAGCCGGTGATCGAGGCGAACACCGCGTTGGCGGCGACGGTGGCGATGCCGAGGCCGCCACGCACCCGCCGCAGCGCCAGCACGGCCACCTGGAAGGCGTCGCGGCCGACGTCGGCCTTGTCGAGGATCAGCCCCATCAGCACGAACAGCGGCACCACGCCGAACTCGAACGACTTGATGGCGCCACTGGCGGCGATCCCCAGGGCGTTGTCGGCCACGACGATGTTGTTGCGCGCCAGCCAGACGCCAATGAACGACATGGCCAGAAGCGCGAAGGCGATCGGCATGCCGCAGGTGACCAGCAGCAGAAGCCCGAGGAAGCAGGCGATGCCCAGCGTCACCCGGTCGAGCCCGCCGTAGCCGAACAGCAAGACCGCGCCCAGGACGAACGCGAACACGATGATCAGCGGAATGACGTTGGGGCCAATGTCGTCGCGGCCGAGCCGGATCGCGTCGCGCAGCGACAGCCCCATGCGTCGCACCACCTCGAACAGGGCAACCGCGGCGCCGAGCGCCACCGCCGCCTTGAACGGCCACAGCGCCATCTGGTAGGCGCCCACCGCCCCGTCGAACTCGCCGGACACGTAGGCGTCGATGAAGTCCTCCAGCAGGTAGGCGAACATCCGGTAGAACAGGAAGGCGGCCGTGGCGAAGAACAGCGTGTTGAGGACGGCGGCCACCATCGGCCGGTAGGTCGTCAGCGGTGCCAGGATGAATTCCACCCCGATCAGCCGTTCGTTCCGGATCGTGGCGCCGAGCTGCAGGAAGACGCAGGCGACGATGCCGTTCGCAACGAAGTCGGTGACCCCGTAGACTGGCCGGTTGAACAGGAACCGCAGCGCGATGTCGGCGCAGATGGCCAGCATCATCACCACGATGGTGGTGGACGCGACGACCGAGAGGGCAAGCGGAACGTAACCCGTCAGCCGGTCGAGCCGGGACGTGGTCGGGGTGGTCTCCGGATGGCCGGCAGCGGGCATGGACGACTCACGTGATGGGAGGGAGCAGGGGGCGGACTTCGCCGAGGCCGAAAGTCGGTCGCCCCTGCCACCGGGCAGGGGCGGGTCGGGCTCAGACGTTGGCGGACCAGTCGCGCAGCGGTTCGCCGCCGACGGAGCGCAGCGTTTCCATGAACTCGATCATGATCCGCCGGGCGGGCACGCCCTTCGCCTCGTTGGTGTCCACCCAGATCTTGCCCAGGTCGGGCAGGCGGTTGACCCATTCGACGCGCTGTTCCTCGGGCATCACCGAAACGGTGGCGCCTTCCGCCGCGAACTTCTGGAAGACCTGGCCTTCGCGCTCCTCGATCAGGCGAGCGTTCTCCAGCGAGTATTCCCGGCCGAGCTCGGCGATCACCTGCTGGACGTCATCCGGCAGGGCATCGAAGGTGTCGGCGTTGACGCCGAAGCCGCCGAAGGTGAGGGGGCCGGTGTCGACGCGCGTCACGAAGGGCGCCACCTCATGCAGCTTCAGCGGATAGGCGCCGGTGGCGATCAGGATGGTGCCGTCGCCCACGCCGGTCTGCAACTGCGAGTACATCGCGGGAATGCCGGTGTTGATCAGGGTCGCGCCGAGCGGCTCGACCCACGGCGCGCACACGGGCACGCCCAGCAGCTTCATGCCTTCCAGGTCGGCCAGCGTGTTGACCGGCTTCTTGGTGAACAGGTGATAGCCGTCGGAGACGCAGGAACCGAAGTAGGCGACGTTCTGGTCCTTCCACTCCTTCTTCATGGCGTCTTCGGTGTCGTTGAGCGTGTTCATCACCTCGATCGCCTGGCTCACCTTCGATGTGGCGAACGGGGTCGAGTACATGATGTTCTGCAGCGGCAGGGTGGAGGGCTCCCAGAGCGCGCCGATCCAGCCCATGTCGGTCAGCTGCTGGCTGACCGCCTCCAGCGTGTCGTTGAAGTTGTAGAGGGTGCCGCCGAACGCCTCGGTCCAGTCGATCCGGTAGTTGCTGCCGCGCTCCTCGAGCAGCGCGTTCGACTTGTCGACGACGATCGTCTTCAGCGGCGTCACCCACGGGATCACAGTGGGGTGACTCGACGAGATGGTCAGCTGGATGGTTTCCGTCGCCGCCAGCGCCCTGCGACCGAAGGTCAGCGGGGCGGCGGCCGTTGCGGTGATCATGCCGGCGAGCATGGTCCGCCGATCGATTGTCAGCATGGCGCGTTCTCCCTGGAGCCGCCGTTGCCCGGATCACCGCGATCGGAGGTCAGGCGACGGCTCGACTTGTTGATTCCGGAGCCGTGATCTCTCGTCCCGGCGTTTGCCGGCATGCGAGGGAGGTTCCGGGTTCGGGCGGGTCATGCGATGGCCCGCCGCTGCGCCCTCTTCCGGGGCTGCAAGGCTATCGAGCGGACAAGCTAGCGGGGTCGCACTCGAAATGCAATCGATTGCAGCGGCGCTGCGTCGTTCTGTTTCGGCGCCTTTTTCCCGCTCGTCCAACAAGGCCCATTGCGACCTGCGAAGGGTACCGGAGCACCCCCGGCGGGCGATCAGACCATGGTGCTGATGCTCTTGCGGAACTGAGTCAGCGAGATCGCGAACAGGATCGCGCCGATCGCCGCCAGCGACAGCAACTGCGGCCAGACGACACTGAAGCCGGCGCCGCGGAACAGGACCGCCTGGGCCAATAGAACGAAATGGGTGTTGGGCGACGCCAGCATGATGACCTGGACGAACTCCGGCATGCTTTCCCGCGGCGTCATGGCGCCGGAGAGCATCTGCATCGGCAACAGGACCAGCACGAACAGGAGCCCGAACTGCGGCATCGAGCGGGCAATCGTTCCAAGCAGGATCCCGAGTGCCGTGGTGGCGAAGATCTCCAGCGCCGCGCCGAACAGGAACAGCATGATGGACCCGTGCAGCGGGACCTTGAGGAGCGTGTGGATCACCAGGGCGAGCGACAAGCCGGTCGCGACCAGCACGACCAGACCCATCGACCAGATCTTGCTCGTCATGATCTCCAGTGGCGTCACCGGCATGACCAGAAGATGCTCGATGGTGCCGTGCTCGCGCTCGCGAATGAGGGCGGCTCCGGTAAGCACGATGGCAAGCAGCGTGACGTTGTTGATCAGCTCCATGACGGAGCCGAACCAGGTCTTGTTCAGTTCGGGATTGAAGCGCGAGCGCGGCACCAGCGCGATCGAGACCTCGGATCCGTCGCGGTAGCGGTTCACGAACTCCGCCACTTCGTCGGAGATGATCTGGTTGACGTAGCTGGTCCCGGTGAAGGCCTGGCTCATTCGGGTGGCGTCCACGTTGAGCTGTACCGCCGGCTGCCGGCCGGCGAGCACGTCGGCCTGGAAGTCCACCGGAATATCGAGCGCGAAGGTGTCGAGCCCGGCGTCCATGCGCGCGTCCATCTCGCGGTGGTCGATCAGTTTGGGCTGCACGAAGTAGGGCGGATAGAACGCATCAACGAGGCGCTGGGAGAGGGCGGAGCGGTCCTCGTCGACGATCGCGATCGGGGCACGGTTCAGGCTGTCCGGCTCGGCGCTCGCTCCGGCATATACGGCCAGCGTGAAGGCATAGAGGATCAGGATCATCATGGTCCGGTCGCGCGCCAGCGACCGGATTTCCTTGATGCCGAGCTGGATGACGTTGGAAAGCCGCATGGCGTCAGCGCTCCTGCTTCTTCAGGAGGACGGAGGTCAGGAGAAGGAGCACCGGCACCGACGCGGAGAGGATGGCGAACGACGTGTGAAGGTCGGAGAAGCCGAGCGCCTTGGAGAAGGTGCCGCGCGCGATCGTCAGGAAATGGGCGGTCGGGTAGACCTCGCCGACCACGCGCCCGAAGCCCTCAAGCGACGAAACCGGGTCGGTCAGTCCGGAGAAGCTGATTGCCGGCAGCGTGGTGAGGATCGCGGTACCGAAGATCGCCGCGATCTGGCTGCTGGTGAAGGTGGAGATGAACAGACCGACGGAGGTGGATGAGAAGCAGTAGATCAGCGCGCCGAGCAGGAGCGTGAGGAAGCTGCCCTTGAGCGGCACGTCGAAGACCGTCACGGCGGCTGCCACCAGGATCAGGAAGCTCAGCATCGATACCGCGACATAGGGGATCTGCTTGCCGATCAGGAATTCCAGCCGCGTCGTCGGCGTCACGTAGAAGTTGACGATCGAGCCGAGCTCCTTCTCGCGCACCACGCTCAGGGCGGCGAGCATCGCCGGGATCATCATCAGCAGGATGGGGATCACCGCCGGCACCATCGCGACCAGGCTCTTGACGTCCGGGTTGTAGCGGTAGCGGATTTCAACGCTCGCCGGCTGGGCGACAGCGGCGGCCTGTCCCCGCTCGCGGGCCTTCTTCAAAAGCCAGGTGGCGTGCATGCCCTCGACATAGCCGAGGATCGTCTCCGCCCGCGTCGGCATCGCGCCGTCGATCCAGGCGCCGATCTCGACCGGTCGTCCGCGCGCGAGGTCGCGAGCGAAGCCGGGCGGAATCTCGATGGCCACGCCGAGCTCGCCCTCGCGCATGCGCCGGTCGAGCTCCTCGTAGCTCGTCAGCGGATCCTGCTCGACGAAATAGCGCGAGCCGGTGAGGTTCTGGGCGTAGTCTCGGCTGAGCGTGGTGTCGTCGCGATCGATCACCGCGACCGTGAGATTCTCCACGTCGAGGCTGATGCCGTAGCCCATCACGAACATCAGGATCAGACTACCGAGGAGCGCCAGCGTCAGTCGGACCGGATCGCGCCGGAGCTCCAGCGCCTCCCGTGCGGAGTAGCTCAACATGCGCCGGGGATCGAACCAGCGCCGCCATCCAGCGCCACCCGCGCTCTGCTGGGGGCTCGTTTCCAGCGGCTCGCCTATGACCGACTGGGCCTCCTCCACCTCGCCGCCCTCCACGGCCTCCATCAGGTAGTCGATGAAGGCGTCTTCCAGGCTCGCCGCGCCGCGGTGCTCAACGATTGCGGCCGGCGTGTCGGACACCAGGACGTGGCCGGCATGCATGAGCGAGATGCGGTCGCAGCGCTCCGCCTCGTTCATGAAATGGGTGGAGATGAAGATCGTCACCCGGTCGTTGCGTGACAGGTCGGACAGCAGTTGCCAGAAGCTGTCGCGCGCGATGGGATCGACGCCGGAGGTCGGCTCGTCGAGGATCAGCATCTCCGGCTTGTGGATCATCGCAACCGCGAGCGACAGGCGCTGGCGCAGGCCGAGCGGCAGCGAGTCCGGAAGCGCGTCTGCGACGTTGATGAGATCGAAGCGCTCGCTCATCTCCCTGACGCGCGGAGCGATCTCGTCGCGGGAGACCTGGAACAGGCGCGCGTGCAGCTCCAGGTTCTGCCGTACGGTCAGCTCGGTGTAGAGCGAGAAGGCCTGCGACATGTAGCCGACGCGCCTGCGGGTCTCCAGGTCGTTCGGGTCTACCTCGTGCCCGAACAGCCGCGCCCAGCCTTCGCTCGGCGGCAGCAGGCCGGTCAGCATCTTCATGGTGGTGGTCTTGCCGCAGCCGTTCGATCCGAGGAACCCGAAGATCTCGCCGCGCTCGATCGCAAGGCTTACATGATCCACCGCGGTGAAGGCGCCGAAGCGCTTGGTCAGTCCCGCCGCCTCGATCGCCAGCCCGTCGCCGTCGGCGCGCGGCGGGATCGTCACCTCCCGATGCGCGGCCTGGATCTCGGCCGGAAGCAGCGCGATGAAGGCCGCCTCCAGGGTGGCGCGGCCGGTGCGCGCCAGCAGCTCCCCGGTGGTTCCGGTCGCCAGAACCCGCCCGGCGTCCATGGCGACCAGCCAGTCGAACGACGCCGCCTCTTCCATGTAGGCCGTCGCGACGATGACGCTCATCCCCGGCCGCCCGGTGCGCAGTGTCCGGATGAGATCCCAGAATTGCCGGCGCGACAGCGGGTCGACGCCGGTGGTCGGCTCGTCGAGGATGAGCAGGTCCGGATCGTGGATCAGCGCACAGCAGAGCCCCAGCTTCTGCTTCATGCCGCCCGAAAGCTTGCCCGCCGGCCGGTCGATGAAGGGCCGCAGCCCCGTCGCCCGGGTGAGCTCGTCGATCCGACGGTCGCGTTCGGCCCGAGCGTGACCGAACAGCCGCCCGAAGAACTCCAGGTTCTCGCGCACCGACAGCGTCGGATACAGGTTCTTGCCCAGCCCCTGGGGCATGTAGGCGATGCGCGGAATCACCGCGTCGCGCGCGGCGGTCCGGCCCATGTCCGCGCCCAGCACCATGACGGTTCCGGCCTGGATCGCGCGCGCGCCGGCGATCAGCGACAGGAGGCTGGATTTGCCGACCCCGTCGGGGCCGATGAAGCCGACCATCCGGCCGGCGGGGATGTCGAGGCTGACGGCGTCGAGCGCCAGCGTCTTTCCGTAGCGCTGCGACACGTCGGAAAGCCGCGCCACCGACCCGGCGGCCGGACCGTCGTCTCCGTCACGGGCCGCCGTCGGGGTCATTGCGGCAGCTTCACCTGCAGGTCGTCCGGCCATTCGGCGCCGGAGTCGATCTTCACGTAGGCGACGCCAGGCACACCGGTCTTGACGATGTTCAGGTACCTGCGCAGCAGCTCCGGCGCGATCCGCGCCTTCACCCGGAACATCAGCTTCAGCCGTTCTTCCTGGGTCTCGACGGTCTTCGGCGTGAACTGGGCGACATCGGCGACGTAGGAGATCGTGGCCGGCACGACATATTCCGGCGCGGCGTCGAAGATCAGCCGTGCCTCCGAGCCCACGTGCAGGCGGCCCGCGGCGGCCGTCGGCAGGAAGAAGTTCATGTAGACGTCGGTCAGGTCGACCATGTTCAGCACGGTGCCGCCGGCGGCGACCACCTCGCCGGGCTGGGCGACGCGGTACTGCACCCGTCCGTCGCGCGGCGAGCGCAGGGCGGAATCCTCGATTTCGGTGTCGATGCGCTCGATCTGCGCCTTGATCGCCTCCACGGCGGCCTCGGCCGACACGATCTGCGACTTCGACTGGGAGATGGCGGCCTCCGACGCGGCGACCTGAGCGTTAGCGGCGGCCAGCGCCGCGCGGGCGCCCTCGAAGTCCGCCTGGTCGTCGTCGAGCGTCTGCAGCGAGGTGGTGCCGCGCTCGGTCAGCCGCTCGGTCCGGTCGAGGCGCTTGCGGGCGGCGTTGACCTCCGCCGTGCGCTGGGCGACGACGGCATCGGCGGCTTCCCGCTCCGACGTGCGCTGCTTGACCAATTCCGTGGCCGTCTCGATGGCGATGTTGGCGCGCCGGAGCTCGGCTTCCGCCTCGCGCCGCTGGGCGCGCAGCGTCGCCGTGTCCATCTGCACGAGCAACTGGCCGGCCGTGACCGGATCGCCCTCGTCGACGAGCACGCTCTCGATGCGCCCGGCGACCTTGCTGGCGATGTCGATGGAGACCGCCTCGATCCGGCCGTTGCTGGACGCGAAGCCCGGCGGCAGCGTCTCGTTGCGCAACGACATCCAGACGAAGGCCGCTGCTCCCGCCAGCACCGCGACGACGAGGAGCCGGAGCCACCATGCGCGGGCGCTGTTCTGCATGATCGGGTCAATCCTCTCCGGGGGGGCAGGCGGGAGGGCGGTGTGAAGCGCCATCCGCCTTCTGAAGTCTCCTCCCGCAGGGCGCTTGCCACATTGCGCTGCATCAAAGCCTCGCCCGCTGGCTGGCTCTGCGCCCTCCCAAGGCCGTGAGCCGCGCCGTCGATATGGTCGAAAGACGGCGCGCGTCCACTGAATGATCTTGTTCGGCGCAAATTCGCGACAGAATTCAAGAATACCAAAGAATAATCGAAGAACGAGGCGCTTTGTAAGCCGCCTTTTGGAGGTTTGTATGAAAGTTATCTTGGCTTCCGCCGCTGCTCTGGCGCTGTCGACATCGTTTGGTCTGGCGCAGACGGCCGCGCCACAGGACGGAGCGGCCCGTTCGACCCCGACGTGTCAGCAGGCGCTGCCGCAGATCGAGAGTCTGATCGGCCAGGCGGACAACGCCGGTCTGGAGACGACCACCGCGAAGTCCCACCTCGACCAGGCCCGCGAGGCCAGGAGCGCCGGACAGGAGCAGCAGTGCATCGAGGCGCTGGTGATGGCGCAGAACGACGTGCTGGAGAAAGCCAACAGCCAGCGCCAGACGCCGCCGACCCCCAACTGACCGGTCTCGCCGGTCGAGGCTGCCTCGTTCGGACTGCTTCGGTCTGGACGGGGAGCCTGGCCGGCCTCGGGGCTCCCGGCGGCAATCGGTGCCGGATTCGATGCGGGCCGTCTCCGCGGTGTCAGGCTATGCCCCGGTATATGCGCCGGCCCGCCTCAGCAGGGACCGACGATCCGGCTGACGGAAAGTTGCGGAATGCCGGTCTTCGGGTGCGGGCCGAAGGAGCCCTCGACGACGAGGCACGATCCGTCGCGCCAGGCGGCGTCGACCGCTGCGCGGTCGGCCGGCGATCCGAGCAGGTTGGGCAGGTCGACCGATCCGTCCTCGTCGGCGAACAGCAGCGTGTGACGGATCTTGGCGGGGGTCTCGTCCTTGCCGTGCGGGATCCAGATCCCGCGGCGCGGGCAGGGCGATGACGCGCACTCGATGCCGGTCGTGCCCACCGCGTAGCGCGCCGCCTCGCCGTCGGTCTTGTCGGTCGCCTGCGCCGCAAGCGGCACCAGTCCGATCCCCGTCGCCAGAACGGCTGCAAATACGACCGATGTCCGGATCGCCGCCTGGCGATCCGCGCAGGTCCCCCACCCACTCATGATCTCACCCTTGTCTCCGTCAGCAGCGCGTCGTCGCCGCAGCAGCGTAGCCGGCTTCGACCGGAATCCGCTGCGGCGACGACAACCTAGAGCCTTTACCGGCCGGGTGGCTACCCCGTCGGTGCTGCGCCGCACACCCTGAGCATCAGGCCGGCCGGGTCGGCGGGGGCCGCGTTGCCGGCCCACGCGACGAACTCGTCGGGTCGCACCAGCACGAGCTTCGCCTCGTACCGGTCTGGCTCGCCCCCCGCTACGTCACGGACCACCTTCAGCGGAACGCCGGCGGCACGCGCGGCCGACTCCATCGAGGCGACCGACGCATCGTCGGCTCCGAAGGCGAGCAGCGTGAAGCCGTCGCCCAGTGCCTCCGAAACGTTGCCTCCGGTGGACAGCGCGGCCGGGGCCAGATGATGGCCTGGCCGCGCGGTGAAGGTGTGCTTGCCCACTGACGAGGTGTCGTCGCCGTCCGCCCCTGTGACCACGGGAGAGGCGCCGTAGTGGGGTTCGAACGCGTTCACCTCGCTCTGGGCGCCCGAGCCGCGCTTGGTCCACTCCCGCTCGAAGGCCTCCCGGTCGACCGCCGGATCGTAGGTGTCCAGGAAGTCGCGGTCCGTGAAGATGGCCTTCTCGATGAAGTCACCCGCGGTGGACGCAAACGTCGGCCGCCGCTCCAGGTCGTAGGAACCGAGCAGCGCGTCGCCGCCCCATCCCTGCAGCACGGCGGCCAGCTTCCAGCCGAGGTTGCGCGCGTCTTCCAGTCCGGAGTTCACGCCGTAGCCGCCATAGGGCGGGTGGCTGTGGGCCGCGTCGCCGGCCACGAAGATGCGGCCGTTGCGGTAGCTGTCCGCCAGCGAGAAGCGCAGGTCCCAGAAGCCAATGTGGTCGTACTCGACAGCAAACTCCGCCCCCGCCGCCCGGTGCAGATAGGCGGTGAAGTCGAAGTTGTCCTTGGTGGTGTCGGCAGGCACCGGCGCGTGGAAGAACCACGTGGTCCCCAGGTCCACCCGGCCGAAGAACAGCCAGTAGCCCTTCAGGTCCGGGTGCAGGACGTTGTAGAACGACTTGCCCGGATAGCGCTTCAGGAGCTCGTGCAGCTCTGTCGAGCGGAACACCAGCAGCACCATCAGCCGGTCGTGGTCCGACCGGGTCTGGGTGATGCCGCCGGTTTCCCGCACCACCGACTTGGCGCCGTCGCAGCCGACCGCATAGCGGGCGCGGATGGTCCGCGTCCCGTCGCCCTGGCGCTCGGTCAGCGACACCTCGACGCCGTCGGCGTCCTGGCGCACGTCGTCGGCCCGGTAGCCGTAGATGACCTCGACGCTCGGTAGTTCCGCCACCCGTTTCCGGAGCACCGCCTCGGTCTGGTACTGGGGCAGGCGCTCGTTGTCGGCGTGGTAGAACGGCCGCACCAGCTCCCGCTGCAGCCAGTCGTGGGTGTAGTCGGAGATCAGCGTGCGGTAGGTGGTCAGTCCGCCGATCCCGTAGTCGGACCGCACGGTGCGTGCGGCCCTGACTTCGTCCTCGATGCCCCAGGCCTGGAAATGCTCCATGGTCCGTTGGGTCAGGTTCTGTCCCTTCGGCACCGGCTGCAGCTCGGGGTAGCGCTCCACCACGATGGTGCGAACGCCCCGCTGGCCGAGGTCGATGGCGAGCCCGATTCCCACCGGGCCGCCTCCGACGATGACGACGTCTGCGTCGAACGTCTCCGTGCTCACGCCGGCGCCTTCAGACCGAGGAGCCGTACGGCGTTGTCCTGGTAGATCTTCCGCTTCAGCGCTTCGTCTTCCAGGCTGTCGATGATGGCGATGGTCTGGCGGATGTAGAGCGGGCCGCCTTCCGGATCGAACGGCGCGTCGGAGGCGAACAGCACGTGCTCGTCGCCGAAGAACTCGACCGCATGTTCGATGGCCTTCTTGGAGCCGAACGTCGCCGTGTCGGCGTAGAAGTCCTTGAAGTACTCGAGGTGCGGCCGTTCCAGCGTCTTCAGCACGGCGCCGAGGTCACGGTCGGTCGTGCGCTTGCCCATCTGGTCCCAGCCGGCGCCGACACGGCCCTCGAAGAACGGGATCATGCCGCCGGCATGGTGGGTGATCAGCTTCAGGCCCGGGCAGCGGTCGAACAGACCCGAGAACACCATCCGCGCCATCGCCGCGGAGGTCTCGTAGGGCCAGCCGAACGTCCACCAGATTTCGTATTCCGAGCGGTCCTCGGTCTTGTAGTCCGGGAAATCCTGGGCGCGCAGCGGATGCATCCACACCGGCTTCCCGACCTCGGCCATGTAGGCGAAGAACGGCTCGAACTCCGGCAGGTCGAGCGGCTTGCCGTTGACGTTGGTGTAGATCTGCATGCCGACGGCGCCGAGATCCTCGACGGCGCGGCGGCACTCGTCGACGCAGGCCTGGCCGCTGGTCAGCGAGGCGGTGCCGATGAAGCCCGGGAAGCGGTCCGGATGATCGCGGCAGAGCTCGGCCATGGAATCGGAGCCGATCTTGGTCAGCTCGAGTGCCTTCGCCGGGTCGGCGATCGCCTCGGGGGCGGGGGCGGCCAGCGACAGGATCTGCTGGTAGTCCTCGCCGAACATGTCCATCACCTCGAAGCGGCGGTCGAGGTTGGTCATCATCGGGACGCGGCCGGAACGGGCGGTGATCGCCTGCATCTCGCCGGTCGCCTTGATCAGCTCGTCGAAATAGCGCTTCGGCCAGATGTGGTTGTAGACGTCGATCTTCTTCACGCGATGGGTCCTTCTTACTCGGAAAGGGATGAGGAGGGGAAAGGGTCTATTCGGCCGCCTCGAGGTGGCGGCGGGAGGCGAGCCGGGCGCCGATGCGGGCCGCGGTCAGGGCGATCTCGCGTCCCATGGCGGCGGGCTCGTGCGGGGCGAACTGGCGGTCGGAGAGCGTCAGGCACAGGCTGCCGATAGGCGTCGGCCCGGCCCCGAAGATCGGTGCCGCCGTGCCCACCACGCCGGGCTGCACCTCGCCGCGCGAGACGATGTAGCCGTCCTTGCGGATGGCCCGGTAGCGCGCCAACACGGCCTCCAGGTCTGCGCCGAAGCCGATCTGCCGGTAGTCGTCGAGGCGCGGCTCGATCAGCGGCAGGAGTTGGCGACGGGGCAGGTGGGCGAGGATCACGTGGGAGGTGGCGCCGCGCCCGACCGGCATCGGCCGGCCGCGCGGAAAGCTCGACACCACGTCCTCCGACAGGCTCACGGAATTGATGCAGAGCACGCGGTCGCGGTACCAGCGCGAGACGAACGCGGTGCCGGGAAAGCGGGTGGCCAGCGCCTGGATCTCGGCGTCGCTTTCCGGCACCAGCGGGTCGGCGCGGCGCAGCAGGTAGTCGAGCTCCACCACCCGCGGCCCCACCGTGTAGGTCGACTGGTCGACGCTGGCGATCAGGCCGGCGCCCTTCAGCGTCTTCAGGTAGCGGTAGAGCGTCGGGCGCGAGTAGCCGAGCTGGGCGGCGAGCTCCGCCGGCGTCCATTCCGGACGGGCCTCGTCGAACAGGCCGAGGATGTCGAGCATCCGCTCCAGGCTGCTGCTTTCGCTCATCCGGCCGCCTCCGGCGCCGACCGGACCCGCGCGCCGTAAAGCGAGAACGCCATCAGCGCGAGGCCGATCACGACGCCGACGATGTCGGTGTAGAGCGCCCCGTCGAACGCGCCGGACGGCACCAGCGCCAGCAGGCCGGACGCGGCGAACAGCAGCCGCATGCCGGCCGACAGCCGCGCCATGAAGTAGCCGGCCAGCGCCGCCGAGACCAGCCAGACGCCGAGCGCGGCGGTGACCACGGCGAGCACGACTTCGGCCGGGCTGCCGATCAGGATCAGGGCGGGCGAGAAGACGAACAGGAACGGCACCACGTAGGCCGCCCAGCCGAATTTCACCGCCGCGACGCCCGTGCGCATCGGATCGGCCTCGGCGATGGACGCCGCTGCGAACGCGGCGAGCGCGATCGGCGGCGTGATCATCGACATCATGCCGAAGTAGAGCACGAACAGGTGCGCCGCGATCGGCTCGATGCCCACCTCGACCATCGCCGGGGCCACCAGCGCCGCCAGCAGCACGTAGACGCCCAGCGTCGGCAGGCCCATCCCCAGCACGATGCAGATGAGCGCCGAGAGCACCAGCAGCAGGATCGCGCTGCCGCCGCCGATCTGGACCAGCCCGTAGGTCAGGTTGAACGACAGCCCGGAGATGTTGAGGACGCCGATCACCATGCCGGCCGCGGCCGAGATGACGATGATCTCCACAACGCTCTCGCCGGTGGTGACGAACGCCCGGGCAATGGCGCCGATGGAGGCCCGCGACCCGTCGTAGCCGAACAGGAACGCGGTCAGGATCACCGCGCCTGAGCCGAGGATTGCCGCCCGCTCGGGCTGCCAGTTCATGCCGAAGAGGGCGTAGATCAGAAGCGCGAACGCGAAGGCAAAGTGCAGGCCGCCGATCACGGTGCGCCGTGTCGGCATCTCGTCGTCGGGGGCTGCCTCGATGCCCAGACGCGCGGCTTCCAGGTCGGCCTGGATGAACAGCGCGCCGTAATAGAGCAGCGCCGGGATCAGCGCGGCGAGCACGACGTCGGAGTAGGGGATCTGCAGGAACTCGGCCATCAGGAAGGCCGCAGCGCCCATCACCGGTGGCATCAACTGGCCGCCGGTGGAGGCGACTGACTCGATGGCGGCGGCCTTGTGGCCGGGATAGCCGCTGCGTTTGATCATCGGGATGGTGACGACGCCGGTGGCCACGACGTTGGCGACGGCCGAGCCCGAAATCGACCCGAACAGCGCCGACGCGGCGACGGCGATCTTCATCGGTCCGCCGCGCAGCTTGCCCATCGACAGCAGCGCGGCATCGGTGAAGAAGCGCGAGCCGCCGGTCACGTTCAGCAGGCTGCCGAAGAAGATGAACGCGGTGACGACGGTCGCCGCGACGGCGATCGGGATGCCGAGGATGCCGTTGGAATCGTAGCCCATGTATCCCGACAGCTTCTGCCAGTCGGAGGCGCGCCCGGCGAGCCGCCCCGGCAGGGCGTCGCCCCACAGCGCGTAGGCCAGGAAGACCGCGATGATGATGACCAGCGCCCAGCCGGTGGTGCGGCGCACGGCCTCCAGCGACAGCAGGATGAGGATGGCGCCGGGCACGTAGGCCTCCGGCGGCCGGAAGAAGATCTGGTTGACGATCTGCGGGTAGACGACCGCGACGTAGAGGCCGGCGCCGAGGCCCAGGAGCGCCAGCAGCGCGTCATACCAGGCCAGGCCACCGGTGCGCTTCTGGCGCTTCGGGGTCGTCAGGAGAATGGCGAGCGACAGCGCCAGCGCCAGGATCAGCGCCAGGAACTGCTGCGGATAGAATGACATGCCGACCATGCGCGGCACGCCCAGCGACCAGGCGCCGGCGATCAGCGTGACGGCGGCGGCGAGGGCCGTGGCGACCGGTCGCCACAGTCCAAACGGGAGCCCGGAATCGGGCTCCCGAACCAGGGTTTCGGACATCCGGTGCTACTCTTTCCAGATGCCGACTTCTTTGTAGAACTTGATCGCGCCCGGATGGTACTGGCCCGGCGCAACGTCGCCGACCATGTGCTTGGCCGGGTCGAACCGCTTGAACGGCGGGAACGTCTCGCCGAGCAGCTTCTGGCTCTCGTAGATCGCCTTGGTCATCTTGTAGACGGCGTCGTCGGAGACTTCCGCGTTGGTGAAGATCGCCTGCGGGTACTCCATGTAGGTGCCCGGCTCGAGCACGCCCGGATAGGCCGGTCCGGGATTGATGGTCACGATGCTGGCGGTCTTCCAGTGCTTGCGGATCTCCGCCAGCGCTTCCGGCGTGTCGGGGACCGTCAGCGCCCGGATGCCGCCGACCGAGGCGTCGGCCTCGCGCACCTTGCCGGCGCCGTGGGAGAAGATGAAGCCGACCGCGTCACCCGCCATGAAGGCGTCGGCACCGCCGACCACGCTCGGCACCTGCACCGGCTGTACGTCGTCCCGGGTCATGCCGGCGGTCGCGTACATGGCGTCCAGGTGCGGCAGGATGGTATTCTGGGCGGTGTAGCCGTCGACCATCGGCTTGCCCTTGAGGTCGGCGATCGTCTTGATGTCGGAGTCCTTGCGGACGAAGATCGCTTCCTCGAGCGGCATGATCAGCCCGACGATGCGCAGGTCGGGATTGGCGCGGCCGTTGAACCACTCCGTGCCCTGGTAGGCGTAGAGGAATTCCTCCAGGTTGCAGACGCCGAACTCCATCTCGTTGGCGCCCACCAGAGGCAGGTACTGGTTCGGGCTGGTGGCCGGCTGGATGGTGGTGTTGAGGCCCGCCTCGTTGGCGGCCTTGGCCACGGCGGAGCCGATGCCGTGGTAGAGCGACCCCGGATTGGAGGTCGCCATGCCCACCGTCTGGGCGCTGGCCGCGCCGGTGAACGCCAGTCCGGCCGACAGGGCGACGGACGCAATTATCCTGTTGATCATGTTGGTGTTTCCTCCCGTGTGCGTCGGTTCGTGCCGACGATCTCGTGGTTTGGCAGTGAGTCACTTTATCACAGTGTGAGATTTCGGCCAGAGTTTGGCAACGATTTTCCGTCGGCGAGGCGCAGCATCGCGCGTTGCACGACGGTTGCCTTGGATCTCAGGAACTCTCCCGGGCGCGCCTTCGCCAGGCCGCAGCGGTCAGAAAGGCCGCATGGCTCCACGCGAGGTCCTTCGCCGAGGCCGGCCGTCCGTCGGTGCGGTCGAACTGTTCCGCCAGCGCCCCGTCGGCCGGCGCAAACGCCCTTGCCGTTGCAAGGAAGGCATCGCCCCGCGCCAGGAAGGCGGCGGCCAGGGCGGCCGGGTCTTCATCGCATCCACCGTCCGCCGCGACGGAGGCCGGCCGTCCCAACACGCCCGCGACGAAGCCCCGGTTCGCCTGGATCACCTCCAGCCGGGCGCCGGTGCGAATCGTAGCCGCGATCCGGAAGTGGAACTCGGCCGCGGCGAAGGTCGAGAAATAGAACGCGCCGCCGGACACGTAGACGTCGCCAGGATAGCGGCCCATGGCCGGGGCGACGGCGCCCGGTCCGGTGCGGTTGATGGCGTAGGTGGCCGCGAAATGCGCCTCCAGCCGGGCGAGCGTGCCGTGCATGGCGGGATCGAGCAGCGAGGCCGGCCCCTCCGTGCGCCCGGCGTGGAGCACGCCCAGCACGGTCGCGATGTCCAGCGCCTTTTCCTCGCTGATGCCGCGGCCCGGCAGGCGCCCGCGCAGCCACTCGCCACCGTCGGCGCGATAGGCCGGCAGCCGCGCCTCCACGGTGGCCGCCGCGGCCGCGCAGCGCGCCGCCAGCGGTCCATCGTCCAGGCGCGTCGGACCCTCCGCCAGGGCGGCCGCGATGACGAGGTCGTTGTAGAGATGGCGCCCGAACTCCTCCTCCCAGATGTCGAAGCTCTCCTCGGCCGCGCCGTCCGCCAGCAGCGCGAGGTCGGACGCGATCAGCCGCCGCATGGCAGGCCGGTCGTCGGGATCGGCGCCGTCCCACCAGCGCGACAGGGCGAGCACGCGCAGCGCCGGCCCGTCCCACTGGGGCCGACTCCAGCGGGTCACGTCGAGCCGCCCGTCCGCCTCGACGCGGGCCTCCAGCACCACGGTCCGGCCGTCGACGGCATCGAGTTCGGTGCGTGGCCGCAGATAGCGCCGGAACGCGGGCTCCACGTCGGGCGGCAGCGCCGTCGTCCGTCCGTCAATCCCGGAAAGGTCGGTGTTGAAGCGCACGAAGGCCGAGACGGCGGTCCTGGCGGCCGTGAGCGCGCCGGTGTCCTCGGCGTCGATCCGGAGCGCCTCCATCACCGTCGCGGAATCCCGGAACCAGTGGAAGAAGTAGTCCGGGTCCGGGTCGTAGTGGGCGGAGAGGGGGCAGGCGAGCACGGAGCCCGGCTTCGGCCGGACCGCGAACCCGAAGCCGACGCGTTCGTGGACCAGATCGGTGCGCGAGAGCGCCGCGGCCATCCGCATCCGCGACGCTTCCGTCTGGCGGTCGATCCAGGCGTCGAGGCCGTCGTCCATGCTCGGGTCTCCTCCGTCCGGCCCGTCAGGCGCCCGGCGCGAGATGCGGGCTCCGGAAGCCGAGGCGGCCGAGCCCGGCGCGCACGTCGGGATCGGCCATCAACAGCCGCCACAGCAGGCCGCTCCGATGGTTCTCGATCATCGCCACGATCGGTCCCTGGTCGATGGCGAGATAGGTGTCGGCCACCCAGCCCCGATCCTCGCAGAAGGCGTCGACGAAGCCGTAGCGGCCCCAGGTCTCGGGCTTCTCGCGCAGGAAATGCCGCGCGGCCTTCATCCCCAGGTCCGGGGTGTACGGCATGCTCGACAGCGCCGCTGTCGGCGAGATGGTGCCCGTGTCGACGTCTGGCGCATGCGCGACATATCCGTCCGGGTCGTCGCTCGCCGTCAGCCCCCAGCACGCGTCGCTGTAGCCCTTGTGGCCGCCCGGGTTCTCCCGGCACCATGCGTGATTGATGCGGGTGTGGGCGACGTTCTCGGCGAAGTAGTCGGCATGGCGGTCGGCGAGCCCGTGCGGGTCGAGGCCGCAGAAGGAATAGTGGGCGAAGAACAGCGGCCCGCCATAGGATGGGCCCAGCGGCAGTTCGATGTCGAAGTAGGTCTGTCCGTTCCGGAAGGCGGGGCCGCTCGCGAAGCCCTGGTGATAGGCCTCCGGCGGGATGGGATGGGTGGGCGAGGCGGCGGCCAGCACGTAGGCGATCAGGCATTCGTTCCAGCCGCGGATCTCGTGGCGGATCTGAAATCCGTGGTTCGGGCTCCAGTGCCAAAGCAGCACGTTGCCGCCGTCGAGGTGCCAGTCCCACTCGACCGCCTCCCAGATCGCGGTGATGCGCGCGCGCAGGCGCACCTCGGCAGCATCAGCCCGGTCGAAGTAGGCGCGCGCGATCAGCAGGCCCTGCACCAGCAGCGCCGTCTCGACCAGATCGCCGCCGTCGTCGAGCTCGGAGAAGGGGATCGTCGCGCCGCTCCGCCCATGCATGAAATGCGGATACATGCCGTGGTGGCGGGTGCCTCGTTCCAGCGCCTCCAGCATCGTCGACAGCCGGTCGCGCGCCTGGTCGCGGCTGATCCAGCCGCGTTCCGCGGCAACGACGATCGCCATGGCGGCAAAGCCGGAGCCGCCGATGGCGACGAGATCGTCGTCGGCGTCCGGCTCGCGGCTGTTGCGGCAACGGTCCCGGGCAAGCCCGCTCGACGACTCCGCGCCCTCCCAGAAGAAGCCGAAGGTCGCCCGCTGGATGGCGTCCAGCAGCGCCTCGTCGGGCAGGGCCGGATCGGGGCGAGGGGTGGTCGCGGTTCCGCTCATCGGGCGGCCGCGATCGCGCCGCCTTTCGGCGCGGCCTTGGCGAGCGTTTCCGGGCTGGTGGAGAAGCGCTTGCCGGCCGGGTCGTGGACCAGCCGAAGGGTGCGCTGGAAGAAGCCCTCCGCGTCGGTGCGTCCGATGTTGAGGATGCCGGCGTCGGGCAGGTCGGACTGGATCGCGTCGAGGATCTGCTTGCTGCCGCGCTCCTGCAGGCCGCCGAGCGCCTGGTCGATGACGATCCATTTCGGCCGGTGCAGCAGCATTCTCGCAAACGCGATGCATTGCAGCTCCTCGTGGGGCAGCTCCCGGTCCCAGCGCGACCGTCGGTCGAGCTGGGAGGCCATCCGCTCCAGCCCCACCTTCTCGAGCGCGGCCGCCATCTTGGCGTCGTCGTAGGCGCTCGTCGCCGCCGGATAGGCGAGGACGGCACGCAGGGTGTCGGGCGGCATGTAGGGATGGCGCGGCATGAAGGCGATCTCGTCGCCGGCCGGCAGCGCGATCTGGCCGGAGCCGATCGGCCACAGCCCTGCCAGCGCGCGGAACAGGAAATGACCGCCGAAACCGGAGTCGCCGGTCACCTGGACATGGTCGCCCGGCCGCAACTCCAGGCGGGGCGGATCGAGCATGATGGCGCCGGCGGGCGTCGCCACCTTCAGGTTCTCGATCACCATCATCGGCTGCTCGGTGACGACGAACTGGATCCGCTCCACGTCGGCCGTCTCGACCACGTCCATGGTCATCACCGCCTCGCGGAACACGGCGACGCGGCCGAAGGTCGCCCGCCAGTCGGCGATGGTGGAGAAGTTGTCGACCGACCAGCGCAGCGCCTGCTGCACCTGGTTGAAGGCGCCCACCACCATCATCAGCTGGCCGAACGACAGGTCGCCGCCGAAGTAGCCCGGCGCGGCCACCAGGATCGGCGCGATCAGCGTGAACCAGCCGTAGCCGGCGGTGACCCAGGTCAGGTTGGTCTGCGCCGTCACGATCCGCCGCATCATCCGCAGCACGTCGGCGAGCTCGCTGTTGAGGCGAACCCGCTCGTCGCTCTCGCCGCGCGACAGCGTCACGTCGTCGATGTTCTCGTTGAGGCGCACCAGCCCGAACCGCAGTTCCGCCTCCTGGGCGTAGCGCTCGGCGTTGAGCGAAAACAGCGGCCGGCCGACGAGGTAGCTCACCAGCGAGGCGGTGCCGGCATAGAACAGCGCGCACCAGACCATGTAGCCGGGGACGCCGAACGTCTCGCCGCGCACGGTGAACATGACGTCGGCCGAGAGCACCCACAGCACCCCGATGAAGCTCAGCAGCAGGATCGTCGCCTGGAACAGGCCGACACCGAGGTCCGTCGACAGCTCCGTCAGGTGCCGCGCGTCCTCGTGGATGCGCTGGTCGGGATTCTCGCCGATCCGTCCGGCGCCGGACAGGCGGAAGGCGCGACCGGGCTTCAGCCACTGGTCGAGCAGTTCGTGGACGAGGCCCTCGCGCAGCTTCAGCTTCATCATCTGGTTCAGCCAGTTCTGCGACACGTTGAGCACCAGCAGCGCGCTTACGATCACCGCGAACACGATCAGCTGCTGCAGGAACTCGCTGAGGTCGCGGCGCTGCAGGGCGTCGTAGAAGGGCTGGTTCCAGGCGTTGAGCCGAACCTGGCCGTAGGCCGTCAACAGGACCACGCCGACCAGCCCGCCGGTGATCCACAGCACGCTGTTACGCGTCGGCGAGGCGCGGAACGAGGTGTACATCGACCGGACCAGCGCCATGACGCCAGGCAGGGCGGGTTCGGGTTCGCCGTCGTGCGATGGGGGCTGCTCCAGGCTGGCGGGGGCGTCTGTCATCGATCCGGGTTCCGACGTGTCGTGGTTGCGCAAGCGGGATCGGGAAAAACGGGGGGCACCGGCTTTCCGCCTGCATTCCGCTCCAACGTGTCGCGATCTAGACCCGAGCGGCCGATGGCTCGCAAGCGGTTTGACACCGGCCCCGGCGCGGCCGAAGGCTTGGCGTGCCGAGTGGCTTCCCGGGAGTGAAACGTGGCCCGCATCGACGCGCTGATGTCCGAGATGACGCTGACCGAGAAGATCGGCCAGCTGGTGATGGTGACGGCGGGCACTCCCGTGACCGGCCCGGTCGCCGCCGGCGATCCGACCTCGGGCGTGCGCGACGGGCGCATCGGCAGCCTGCTCAATCTTTGGGGCGCCGACGAGACGGCCGCCATGCAGAGAATCGCCGTCGAGGAAAGCCGTCTCGGCATCCCGCTGTTCTTCGGCTTCGACGTCGTCCACGGCCATCGCACGGTGTTTCCGATCCCGCTTGGCGAGGCGGCTGCGTTCGACCCGGACCTGTGGGAGGCGACCGCCCGCACCGCCGCCGAGGAGGCGGCCGCCGACGGAATCGATCTCACCTTCGCGCCGATGATCGACGTGGCGCGCGACCCCCGCTGGGGGCGGATCGCCGAAGGGCCGGGCGAGGATCCGCTGGTCGCCTCCCGCATGGCCGTTGCCAAGGTGCGCGGCTTCCAGGGGGCCGCGCTTGCCGATCCGCGCAGCATCGCCGCGACGGCCAAGCACTTCGCCGCCTACGGCGCTCCCGCCGCCGGCCGCGACTATGCTTCCGTCGACATCTCCGAGCGCACCCTGCGCGACGTCTACCTGCCGCCGTTCGCGGCGGCCGTCCGGGCCGGCGCCGCCGCGATCATGCCGGCCTTCAACGACATCGCCGGCATGCCCATGACCGCCCACGTGCCGCTGCTGCGCGACTGGCTGCGCGGCGAGCTCGGCTTCGAGGGCGTGCTGATCAGCGACTACAACGCCATCGCCGAACTCCTGAACCATGGCATTGCGGCGGACCTTGCCGAGGCGGCGGCGCTCGCCCTCGCCGCAGGCGTCGACATCGACATGATGAGCCCGGCCTTCGAGCAGGGCCTGCCGGAGGCATTGGAGCGCGGCCTCGCCGCCCTCGCCGACATCGACGCCGCCGTCCGCCGGGTGCTGACGCTGAAGGAACGGCTCGGCCTGTTCGAGGCTCCGACCGGCCGCCAGCAGGCCGCCGGGGCCGGCGTCGCCTCGGCGCGCCGGGAGCGCGCCCGCGAGGCGGCCCGCCGCTCCATCGTGCTGTTGAAGAACGACGGCGGCGTGCTGCCGGTGCCGCCCGGCTTAACCCGGATCGTGGTCGCAGGGCCGCTGGCCGAGGCGCGCGCCGAGATGGTCGGCCCCTGGTGGGGTGCCGGCGACCGAGCCACCCCCGTCACCATCGTCGAGGGCCTGCGCGCGGCGCTGCCGCAGGCGCGCATCGACACCGTCGCGACCGACACGGACGCGATCGCGAATTTCACCTCCCTCGACCTCCAGGCGGCCGACCTCGTGGTGCTCTGCCTCGGCGAGACGGCAGCGATGAGCGGCGAGGCGGCCAGCCGCGCCGACCCCGGCATTCCCGAAGCCCAACGGGCGTTGGCCGAGGCGGTGCTCGCCTCTGGGCGGCCGGTGGTGGTGCTGCTCTCCTCCGGCCGGCCGCTGATTGCGCCATGGCTGTTCGAACGGGCGCCCTGCGTGCTGGCGACGTGGTTCCTCGGCCATCAGGCGGGCCACGCCATCGCCGATGTCCTCACCGGCCACGCCGACGCGACGGGTCGGCTGCCGGTGACGTGGCCACGCGCGGTCGGCCAGATCCCGATCCATGCCGGCGAACGCCCCTCGGGCCGGCCCTTCAACGCCGACGACCATTACACCAGCAAGTATCTGGATCTCCCGGTGACGCCGCAGTTCGCCTTCGGCCACGGCCTGTCGTTCGCGGCGATCGAGATCGCCGCGGTCGAGGTGGGAGACCCGGGACGTGCCGGCGGCGACTCCTGGACCTTCCGGCCGGGGGAGGCGGTCGACATCCTGGTGCGGCTGGAAAACCGCGGCGCGCGCGGCGGCGAGGAGACGGTGTTCGTGTTCCTGCGCGATCCGGTTGCGAGCGTCGCGCGGCCGTTGCTGGAGCTGAAGGATTTCGCCAGGATCGGGCTGGCGCCGGGAGATCGCGGCGTCCTGCGCTTCCGGCTGGAGGCCGACGCCTTCGCCTTCCTGGGCCAGGACCTCACGCCACGGACCGAGCCGGGCTCCTTCGAGATCGCGGTCGGTCGTTCGGCCGATCCGGCCAGCCTCCACCGCACCAGGATCGAGCTGATCGGGTAGGGCGTTGTAGGCGGACTACCGCGTCCCGGCGAGCCGCGCCTTGATCGCCTCGGCGATGGCGCGGGCGTCGCGGATCAGATCGGCCCGGCCGCGCGTGGCGTCGGCAGAGGCGGGATCGCCCAGATAGCCGTCGGGCGTCACCCGCCTGGCGTGGTCGTGGCCCTTGCGCCATTCGGCGAGGTCGTCGGCCGTCAGGTTGGTCGGCGGCAGCGCCGCGATCTTCTCGTCGCGCACGACCTCCGGGTTGAGCGCCAGCATCAGGGAGGTTTCCCAGTCGCCGGCATGGACGTCGGCGTACGGGCCGGCTGGTGCGGGCGCCGGCTCGGGCAGGGTCGCCAGCGCGTGCGGGTCCCCGGGATCCGCCCCGATGCGCGCGAACAGGCCGGGGTCGGCGACGAACGCGGCCTGGATGCCGTCGGCGCGGGAGCTCCTGGTCACCCCCTCCAGCACCGCCTTGTTGTGCAGGGCGTCGCCATGACCGGAAACGCAGAAGAGGCGGCGGATTCCATCGCCGCCGAGGCTGTCGATCACGTCGCACATGAGCCCGACCATGATCTCCGGCCGCACCCGGAAGGACGCCGGGAAGCTCGCCGAGACGTGATTCACGCCCCAGTAGAACGGCGGCACGATCAGCGCCTCGATCCCGTCCGCGGCGAGCAGGGCCTTCACCAGGCGCAGCCGGGCGGAGGGGATGTAGATGTCGGTGCCGGTCGGCAGATGCGGGCCGTGCTGCTCGACGACGCCGAAGGCCCACAGCGCGATGGCGCCGCGCCCGATCGCGTCCACCACCTCGCCGGAGGTCATTTCGGCGATGGTGTCCTTCAGGATCGGCTCGCCGGGTGCGAATGACGGATCGATGGCGGAGGAAGGGTCGGACATGGAGAAGGTCTCTGAAGGATGCCTGGTCGGCTCGAGCGGACCTCGAACGTGATCCGCTCGGTGAAATCGCGATCCGTGCGAGTCTCGCACCGGCTCGGCCGCTCGGGAGACGGAAAAGGTCTGGGCGCTCGCCCGCAACGGTGTGGCGACCGTGCCCAGAAATCCATATTTTCACAAGCCGGAAGGCGAATTCTGCACGGTTTGCGTGTAGAAAAATGTCGTTCTTTGCGCCAAAATCGATATCTTGGAGGCTGGACGGCCGGAGCCGGTCCGATTTTCGGGGTTCACCGCCGCGCCGGGGCGCCATCGGCCGGCGTCCTTATGGGCATTCTGGAGCAATACCGATTCTTGCAGTATGGTCCGGCCGATGGTGGCCGGATCGAGTGACATCGACCGGTGGAGGATTGCGCGCGTCGGGATCGGCGCAGAGCTGTCCCCGATGGTCGGTGGCGATCAGGTGACCCTCCTTTCCGCATGGCCGCGGGGGCAGGATCCATGGACGCGCACCGTCCGACACTGCTGATGACGGAGGATCCGCTGAGCGAGACGCAGAAACTGAGGGCGCGGCCGGATCTCGGGTCCGGCGCCGATGCCTTCGCCACCCAGTCCGAAGCCGCGCACGCGATGATCCGCGAGGACATCCTGTCGGGCAAGTTCGAGCCCGGCCGCAAGCTGCTGCTCGACCACCTGCGGACCACCTACGGCTTCGGGTCGAGCCCGCTGCGCGAGGCGCTGTCGCGGCTGGCCGCCGACCGGCTCGTCACCGCCAAGGGCCAGAAGGGCTACTGGGTGGCGGCGATCTCGCCGGACGAATTCAACGACATCACCGACATGCGGCTGTTCCTGGAGCCGCAAGCGCTGGAGCGCTCCATCGAGCGGGCGACGCTGGACTGGGAAAGCGGCGTGGTGGCGGCGTTCCACCGCCTGTCGCGGGTCGAGGTCACCCTCGACGTCAACCCGATGGAGCTGTCGGGCGAATGGGAGCGCGAGAACCGCGCCTTCCACCTGGCGCTCATCGAGAACTGCGGGTCGCCCTGGCTCTTGCGCTTCGTGATGGTGCTGGCCGAGCAGTCGGAGCGCTACCGCCGCCAGGCCGTCGCCCGCCAGGCGGTGCCGAAGGAGACGCTCCTGCGCGAGCACAAGGCGATCTTCGACGCCGCTATCGAGCGCAACGCCGGCCTCGCCTCGGAACTCCTCAAGGTCCACATCAAGAACTCCGGGCGCAGTCTCGCCAGGGCGCTGTTCCCCTCCGCCGAGGGCTGAGGGGCGTCTTCCGGCCGGTTTGTCCCCGGGGTACAGGCACGGGGATAAATGCGCCGTTGGAATCTGGTAGATTTTGCAAATATCGATTTTCTGAAATAAATTGGACGGAGTGAACGGCGGCGTGCCGCGATCCGTCCGCGAGTCGCGCGTGGATCCGACGCCGCCAAAAATTGGCAAACGGGACATGAACCGGTGACGGATCCGCATCGCATCGACGTCCAGCATCACATCCTGCCGCCGGACTACGTGCGGGCGGTCGGCGCGCCGGCCATCGCCGGCATGATCGTTTCCGGCCGCTGCCCGGAGTGGTCGCCGTCGGTCTCGATCGACGCGATGGACCGCAACGGCATCGCCACCGCGGTCACCTCGCTGTCCGCGCCTGGCCTGCCGTTCGCGGCGGAGGCGGACGTCGTCGCCATGGCGCGCGCCTGCAACGAGTACGTCGCCCGCATGCAGCAGGACTTCCCCGGCCGCTTCGGCAACTTCGCCACGCTGCCGCTGCCCTATGTCGACGCGACGCTTGCCGAGATCGCTTACGCCTTCGACACGCTCCACGCCGACGGCGTCTGCATCCTGACGAGCTACGGCACCACCTATCCGGGCGATGCGGCGCTGGCGCCGGTGCTGGACGAACTCAACCGCCGCAAGGCGGTGGTCCACGTGCACCCGACGGAATCGGTCGACGCGAACCTCCTGGGACTTCCCGCCGCGACGCTGGAATTTCCGTTCGAGACGACCCGCGCGGTGGCCAACCTGCTTTTCACCGGCAGCTTCACGCGCTGCCGGGACATCCGCTTCATCTTCTCGCACGCCGGCGGCGCGGTGCCGTTCCTGGCGGAGCGGATGGGGCGGCTGGAGCGCCGGCCCGACTACCGCAAGTTCGTGCCCGACGGGGTGATCGCCGAGCTGCAGCGCCACTATTACGACGTGGCGCTGTCGGCGAACCGCTTCGCCTTCTCCGCGCTGCTGGAGCTGGTCGGCACCGACCACGTGCTGTTCGCGAGCGACTTTCCCTTCGCCGCCGAGGACACCATGACGAGCACCATCGCCGGCCTCGCCGGCCTCGAACTCGGCGCCGCCGACCTTGCCGCCATCGAGCGCGACAACGCGCTGGCGCTGATGCCGGGTCTGCAGGCCGCCCGCGAACTGATCTAGACCCCGTCGCTCCCGGCCGGCTCCGGCCGGCGCCGCAACCGCCAACCCGCAGGAGGCCCCAAATGTCGGACGTTCTGGAGAGTGTCGAGGCGCGGCTCGCGCCCACCCGGTCGGCGGTGATCGTCATCGACATGCAGAACGATTTCTGCGCCGAGGGCGGCTACGTGGAAACGGTGGTCGGCCGCGACGCCGGCCCGTGCCGGGCGGTGGCCGAACCCATCGCGGCGCTGGTCGCCGATGCCCGCGCGGCGGGCGTGCCCGTCATCTGGGTGCGGGCCGACTACGAGCCCTCCAAGCTTCCGTCCGGAATGCTCGCCAAGCAGCGCGAGCGGTCCACCAGCGTGTGCTGCGCGCCGGGCAGCTGGGGCTACGAGTTCTACGGTCTCGCGCCCGGTCCCGAAGACCCGCTGTTCGACAAGCACTGCTATTCCGCCTTCGTGGGCACCGAGCTGGAGGCCTACCTGCGCAACCGGGGGATCGAGACGCTGGTGTTCGCCGGCGTGCAGACCAACGTCTGCGTGGAGACGAGCTTCCGCGATGCGGTCTGCCGGGGCTTCTACGGCGTGCTCGCCGTCGACTGCGTCGCCTCTCACGCGCCGCCGCTGCACGATGCCACCATCGCCAACATCGGCTTCCTGTTCGGCGACGTGCTGCCCCGCGAGGCGATCGCCGGGCACTGGAAGGGCTGAGGCGGGAAGACTCAGCGCGGAGGTGCGGGAAAGCTACGGTCAGGAAGGACGAAGACGGGTGATGACGGCGACGGTCGCCGCTTGTCGGGCCCGGATGTCTTTCCGTATCCCGTTCTCCGCTCATCCCCGCGAAAGCGGGGATCCATAGGGCGGGACCAAGGGGCGCTTTTCGTTCAGATGGGCACGGTCTCCGGCCTGGTCGGGCGCCCCGGAGAGCAGCGCGTCCGCACCGGATTTCATCCTGCCGTGTCTGCTGCAGCTCCCCATGGATCCCCGCTTTCGCGGGGATGAGCGGAGCAAAAATATCTGCCGCGGAGCAAGTTCAGACGGGTGGGGGGCGTTGAGCGGCTTGTCGCGGGGCTATCTCCGGAGAGGGCAAGCTTGTTGGGCCTCGGGCTTGAGCCAAACACGCCGTTCATTCCCGCGAAAGCGGGAATCCATGGGGCCTAGACTGGGGGCCCATGTGGTGCTGATGGACATGGTGTCGGGTCTGGCCGGGCGCCACGGAGAGCAGCGCGTCCACGCTCTGGTTTCATGCCGCCGCTTCTGGCGCTTCTTCCTTTGAATTTCCGCTTTCGCAGAAGCTTCATCGTCGCGGCGCGCCGCATGCACGCGAAAATGGTGAACTTTACTTCCTAGAAGTGCGGCGCCCCGTTCATCGGGGAAATGTGGTGATATTATAGGGGTTTATTGGTGTAACGAAAATTTCTAAGCTCCCGCAGAGATTGTCAGCAATGCGTTGGTGGGGGGTGATATGGGGCCTTTGGAGATTGGTCTGTTAATTTGGATGCTGTTGCCGGTACTGTTTTTTGTGCTCCTTCTCTTTCTGCGCAGGCGGCTCAAGCGTGTCAGAGCTGATCTGGCAAATGTTAGCCAAGAGGCTGAGGCCATGAAGGCTCGGTTCTCACCGGTAATTTCATTGGAAGATGAAATATCACGACTGCTCATTGAAGAAGCTGAGGCGCAAGCGAATATTTTAAGTATTCAGTCAATATATTCAGAGAAGAGAGCAGTTCTAAGCAATTTGGAGCGCCGGGTAGCTATCTACGACGAGCGACTTTCCTTTGCGGAACTCGGCCTTTATGAGCCGCATTTCGATTTCGGAGACAGTGAGGCCTACAAGAGAAGAATTGCGGAAGGTCGCGACCGACAGAAGGCAATGGTCGCTGCAAAAACGGCTACGCTTTGTCCGAGTGATTGGACTGTCGACGGAAGCCGCTCAAAAGGCCAAACAATGGTGAACCGCCAGATGCGGCTGACGATGAGGGCATTCAACAACGAGTGTGATGCAGCCATTGCCAATGCGCGTTGGAATAATGTGGTCGCTATGGAAAAGCGGATTCTTAATGCTGCCAAGGCGATCGACAGCAGCAACTCCTCGATGAAGCTGACGATTAATGAAGAGTACGTGGCGCTTAAGCTAGACGAACTTCATCTCACACACGAATACCGTGAGCAGCAGAAGATCGAGAAGGAGGAACGTGCCGAGCTTGCTCGAGCCGAGCGAGAGGAGAAGAAGCTTCTCGCGGAGGCGGAAGCCGCTGAAAGAGAGGAGCAAAAGTACCAGGCGCTTCTTGATAAAGCCCGCAATGAGGTTGTCGGTGGGAATGTAACTTCCTCGATGCAAGCTAGGATCGCCGAACTGGAGGCCGCCCTGGCTGCGGCGCACGATGCGAGCGAGAGGGCCCGATCGATGGCGGAGATGACCAGATGCGGGTATGTCTACATCATCTCAAATATTGGTTCATTTGGTGAAGATGTAGTCAAAATTGGCCTGACAAGGAGGCTTGATCCCGATGATCGCGTTAGGGAGCTTGGAGATGCAAGCGTACCATTCTCTTTTGATACTCACGCGATGATATATTCAGATGAAGCGCCCGCCTTGGAGGCCGCTTTGCATAGAAATTTTGCTGATAGAAGAATTAATATTGCGAATATGCGGAAAGAATTTTTTCGAGTTTCTCTTGAGGAAGTTGAGGAAGCCGTTGCGCGGTTGGCGCCACAAGCTTCATTCTTTAAGGATAGGGAAGCGCAGGAATGGCAAGAAACACTGGCGCGGCGGAATACTCTTCTGCAGGGTCTGCAGTTGAAACCTGAGGCGTTTCCCCACGCGATTTGACCGGATACGGAAAAGCCCGCGCAGCGTTGCGCGGGCTTTTCTGTTTGGCACAGGGAAGGGGACTTCCGAGCGGGCAGGGGCTCAGGCGAACTGTTCCCAGACGGCGGCGCCGACGCCGCAGCGCATTTCGGCGCTGGGGACGTAGAAGGTGGGGCGGCCCCGGGCGCCGCCGGCGGCGGCCATCGCCACCATCCAGGCCAGCAGTTCCGTGGTGCCGCCGCCGCCGGCGGCGTTCATCCGCTCGACCGTCGCCTCGCGGCAGATCCTGTCGGCATCGCTCTCGGAGATCAGGTCGAGGAACCAGCGGTCGAAGGTGTCGTCCATGGTGAAGTAGCGCGGGCCGCCCGGCTCGTGGGAGAGGCCGCCGGTGGCGATCAGCGCCACGCGGAGGTCGGCGGGGAGTTCCTCGCGCACGATGCGGCGCAGCGTCCGCCCGAAGGCGACGCATTCCTCCGGCGTCGGCACCGGCGGGTTGATGCAGTTCATGTGGATCGGGACGATCGGCACGTCGTAGCCGAGGTACCAGAGCGGCACCGACCAGTTGTCGTCGAACAGCAGGCCGGAGCCCTTGTCGATGTTGTGGCCCTCGGCGCTGGCAATCGCATGGATCTTGGCGGCGACGTCGGGGCGGCCCTTCACGTGGTAGCCGGGCTGCTTCAGCCAGGCCTTGAAGAACTCGGCCGGGCCGTTCCACTCCGCCGCCTCGTCGACGCGCCAGTGGGGCGGGTTCTTGAGCGGCAGGTTGAGGAGGTGGTCGTTGGCCACCCCGATGATCACGTCGGGCCTGGCGTCCTTCATGATCTGGCCGAGCTCGCCGTAGCCGGCCTGGATCGCGTCCTGCTCCTCCTGGGGGCAGGAGTCCAGCCAGCCGGTCACGCCGGGGGCGTGGGCCATGCCCATGATCGAGACGAATTCGGCCATGTCGTTTCCTCCTCAAACGGTCCCGGACAGGCCGCGCCCGCCCGTGCGGGCAGGCGGCAATGGCGCCGGGAGCCTCGGCCGGCCGGCCCGGCGGAAACCGGGCGGCGGGCTCAGGGGTGCTATTTCTTCTGGTGCTCGACGATCTGGTCGCCGAACGACTTCCGGTAGGCCTCGGCGGCGGCGCTCTTGCTGGTGTTGCGCGCCCCGCCGTGGAACAGCCGGGTGATCTGCGGCAGGAAATAGGGGTGCACACCGAGTTCGCCGAGGCGGCGGACGTCGATGTCGCGGAACGCCTGCTTCTCCGGCTCGCTGAGGCCGTACGCCTCCATCAGCTCCTCGCAGCGCTCCGGGAAGTGCGGCCAGACCGCATTGTCCCGGCGGACCTCGAAGACCATCCGGTTGGAAGGCAGGTCGGGATCGAATTCGTTGGCCATGACGGTACCTCCTTGCCTGCAGGGATCATGTCACCAGAAATTCGATTGTCAAAGAGAAAAACGATTTTTTGAAGCGTTCGACGGTGCGCGCGGATGCTGCGCGCGCGCAGCCGAAAGCCCTGCGCGATTCTGCGCGTTTCCGCGCGAATTTGCGCGCGGCCGAAAAACGCGCGCGCATCGGCCCGCGCGCACCCGTGCGCAGCGGGGATAGCGCTCGAAAAGGCGGTCGCGGGCGCGGGGATTACTCCGCGCGCACGCCCATGATGCGGTCGAGCCGGGACTCGTCCTCGAGCAGCACCCGCGAGGGGCCGTCGTAGACGATCTCGCCGTTGCGCAGGCCGACGGCGCGGGCGGCGAAGGAGAGGGCGCGGTGGACGTTCTGCTCCACCAGCAGGAGCGTCAGGCCCTGCTCGGCGACGATCCGGCGGAGCGCCACATAGAGCTCGTCGACGATGACGGGGGCGAGGCCCTCGGAGGGCTCGTCCATCAGCAGCAGCGACGGGTCGCACATGAGCGCCCGGGCGATCGACAGCATCTGCTGTTCGCCGCCGGACAGCCGGGCGCCGAGGTTCTGCCGCCGCTCCTTCAGGCGCGGGAAGAGGGCGTAGGCCTTCTCCACGCTCCAGCCGCCGTCGCGGGCGGCGACCCGGAGGTTCTCCTCCACCGTGAGGGTGGGGAACACCTCGCGCTCCTGGGGCACCAGGCCGATGCCGAGGCGGCTGCGGGCGACGCGGCTCTCGCCGGTGATCGGGCGCCCGGACAGGCTGACCTCGCCGGCGTGAACGCGGGTGCGGCCGGCGATGGTGGAGATGAGCGTGGTCTTGCCCATGCCGTTGCGGCCGATGATGCCGACGGTCTCGCCGGGGGCGACCTCCAGGGTCAGGTCGACGAGGATCTTCAGCTCGCCGTAGCCGGCGGTGACGGAGGCGAGCGCCAGCGACGCGGCGGTGCGGGCCGGGGCGCGGGTCTCTGCGGCGGCGGCGGTCATTCGGCGCTCCCGAGATAGATGCGCTTCACCTCCGGGTCGGCGGCGATCTCGTCGGGCGTGCCGCGGCGCAGGACGGCGCCCTCGACCAGCACCAGGATCTCGCGGGCGAAGCGGAACACCAGGTCCATGTCGTGCTCCACCAGGATGATGGCGATGTCGTCGGGCAACTGGTCGACGGTGCGCTGGACGACCTCGGCCTCGCGGTGGGGGATGCCGGCGGCCGGCTCGTCGAGGAGCAGCACCTTCGGCTCCAGCGCCAGCGCCAGGCCGAGCTCCACCAGGCGCTGGCGGCCGTAGGGCAGGTCGGAGATCCGTTCGCCGGCGACGTCGGTGAGCGACACGATCTCCAGGATCCGGTCGACCTCGGCGCAGACGTCGGCGCGCGACCACGCCGGCCGCCAGAGGACGGCGGCGCCGCCCATCCGCTCCGACACGGCGACGAAGATGTTCTCGAACACCGTCATCGCCCGGAACAGCGAGGTGATCTGGTAGGTGCGGCCGAGGCCGGCGCGGACCCGCTGGTGCGGCTTCAGCGCGAGCAGGTTGCGGCCGCCGAGGGTGGCGGCGCCGCTGTCGGGCTTCAGGACCCCGGTGAGCAGGTTGATGAGGGTGGTCTTGCCGGCGCCATTGGGGCCGATCAGCGCCAGCCGCTCGCCGCGGGCGAGATCGAAGGAGATGTTGCGGGCCACCCGGATGGCGCCGAACGACAGGCAGAGGTCGCGGACCTGGAGGACCGGCGGCTCGGCGGCGGCGGCGGGCGCGGGGGCGGCGGGGTGCGCGAGCGTCGTCATTTGCCGCGCCTCCCCGCTAGGCCGAGCCGGGCGGCGGTCCGGTCGATCAGGCTGACGGCGCCGCCCTGGGCGAACAGCGCCACCAGCACCAGCAGCAGGCCGAGCCAGAAGTACCAGTATTGCGGGGCGAGCTTGGCGAACACGTCCTGGAAGACGACGTAGACGATGGCGCCGATGAAGGCGCCGTAGAGCCGGCCGAGCCCGCCGATGATGACCACGGTGAGGGCGGTGGCCGACACGTGGAAGGCGAACACCTCCATGGACACGAACTCGCTGGTCTGGGTCTGCAGGCCGCCGGCGACGCCGGCGACGAAGCCGCCGATGGCGTAGATGGCGAGCAGCCGCTGGAACACCGGCGTGCCGAGCGCCCGCATCCGCACCGCATTCTCGCGCAGGCCGCGCATCATCACCCCGAACGGCGAGGTGACGATGAGGCGGAGCGCCAGGTGGATGACGAACAGCACGCAGACGGAATAGACGAAGCCGGTGCGGCCCCACAGGTCGAACTTGTAGATGCCGAGGAGCTTGTCCATGTCGATGCCGCGCAGGCCATCGAAGCCGCCGGTGACGCCCTGGAAGGTGTTGGCGAGTTTGTAGAGGATGGCGGCGACGATGATGGTCATGGCGAGCACGGTGAGCTCGCCGCCGCGCAGCGCGATGAAGCCGGTGACGTAGGCCATGGCGGCGCCGACGAGGCCGGCGACGATCAGCCCGGTGATGGGCTCCGCCCAGCCGAAATAGACCGGCAGGAAGCCCGCCATGTAGGCGCCGGCGCCCGACAGCGCCGCCTGGCCGAGCGAGTTGATGCCGGCGAAGCCGAGGATGAAGTCGATCGACAGGGCGAGGATGATCATGTTGACCACCGCCATGCCGAGATGCAGCTGCTTGCCCATCAGGAGATAGAAGGCGATCGCCGCCAGGTAGACGGGGATCAAGAGCCAGATCGGGCCTTCGACCTGGGTGAACTTCGCGCGCGGGGCGGATCCGGTCGCCATCGTCAATGCTCCACGGTCGAGAACAGCCCGGACGGGCGCCAGAACAGCACGGCGAAGGCCACCAGGTAGATCAGGAAGGCGCCCGACTGGGGCAGCAGGAACTTGCCGGCGTTGTCGATGATGCCGATCAGCAGCGAGGCGGCGAAGGCGCCGCGGATCGAGCCCATGCCGCCGACGATGACGACGAGCAGCACCAGCACCAGGTAGTCGAGGGCGTAGGTGGGCGAGAGGCCGAAGATCTCGATGGAGAGCGCCCCGCCGACGGCGGCGAGCGCCGAGCCGACGCCGAACAGCGCAGAGAACAGCAGCGGCACGTTGATGCCGATGTTTTCCGCCATGGCGCGGTTCGACACCGCGGCGCGGACCCGGGCGCCGACCAGCGTGCGGTCGAGGACGAACCACAGCATCAGCGCCAGCGCGACGCCGAAGCCGACCACCATGGTGCGGTAGACCGGGAAGCTCATCGAGCCGACGGCGAAGCGGCCCTGCAGCCAGTCCGGGATGCGGATGCCGGCGCTGAGCGGGCCGAAGGCGTATGTCGCCGCGGCGATGGAGATGAACACGATGCCGATGGTGAGCAGCACCTGGAGCAGCGGGCTCGCGCCGTAGAAGCGGCGGAACAGCACCGCCTCCATGCCGGCGCCGAGCACCAGGAAGACGAGCGCGATCAGCGCCAGCGCGGGCAGGAAGGGGATGCCGAGATCGCCGGCGAGCACCACCAGCAGGTAGCCGCCGCCCATGGCGAAGGCGCCGTGGGCGAGGTTCACGAAGTTCATCACCCCCATCGTGATCGACAGGCCGATGGTGATCGTGAACAGCAGCATCCCGTAGGCGATGCCGTCGAAGGCGATGGAGAGGAAGAGGTTCGTCATGAACCGGTCGCCGCCTGAAGTCTGCCGCGGCCGGGCGAGGGCCGGACCGGCGCGAGAGGAAAACGCTGACCTGGACGCGGACGCGGCCCCGGCATCGGCGGCGACGGCCGCCGGGCGGGACCCGCATCGCGGGACGGGCGGCGGGCGCGGACGATCCCGCCCGCCGCCGCGCCGGTCACTTCGTGGAGTGAAGTTCCTTCCAGGGATCCTTCACGTCCGGCAGGGTGTCGACGAGCTTCTCCACCAGCTTGCCGTCGTCGTTCTTGACGATGGTGAGGATGTACTGGTTCTCGATGATGTCGCGGGTTTCGGGATCGATGGTGATCGGGCCGCGGGCGCTGTCGTAGGTCCAGCCCTTCAGCGCCTCGACGAAGCTTTCGCCGTCGAAGTCGCCGTCGGTCTTCTCGATGGCGGCGGCGATCGCCGCCATGCCGTCATAGGCCTGCACGGCGAAGGCATCGACCGGCGTGTCCGGATAGGCGGCGGTCCAGGCCTTCAGGAACTTGGCGTTGGCGTCGCCGGGCACGGCGGCGGAGTAGTGGAAGGCGATGATCGCGTCCTCGATGCCCTCGCCCATCTTGTCGAGTTCCGACGGCGGCGCGATGTCGCCGGGGCCGATCAGCTTCACGGAGTCCTTCAGGCCGAGGTTCACGTAGGTTTTCACGAACGACGTGGAGTAGGGGCCCGACGGCATGAAGGCGTAGACGCCGTCGGCGCCCGACGCCTTGATGCGCTGCAGGAAGGGCGTGAAGTCCGGCGTCTGCGGGAACGGCAGCGGGATCTGGTCGACGATCTCGCCGCCGGCCTTCTCGAACCCCTCGGCGAACGCCTGGTTGGCGTCCTTGCCGGGCGCGTAGTCGGCGAACACGGTGGCGATCTTGCGCAGGCCGAGCTTGTCGTAGGCGTAGGCGCCGAGCGGGTAGGACGACTGCCACATGGTGCGGCTGACGCGCACCGCGTAGGGCGAGGCCTCGGTGATGGAGGCGGTGGCGGCGTTGAAGATCACCACCGGCACCTCGGCCTCGTTGGCGACGTCGAGCACCGCGAAGGCGTTGTTGGACCACTGGATCCCCATGATCACGTCGACGCCGTCCTGGACAACCAGCTCCTGGGCCAGGCGCTTGGCGACTTCCGGGTTCGGGCCGGTGTCGTCGCGCTCGATGATCTCGACCTCGTGGTCGCCGAAGGCGTCCGGGTTTTCCTTGAGGAACAGGTCGACGCCCTTCTTGGCGTAGTCGCCGGAAAACGCGGCGGGACCGGAAAAGGTGGAGATGAAGCCGATCTTGATGGGATCGGCCTGGGCGGCGCTGGCAACGAGCACGGCGCCGAGCGCGGCCGCGACTGGGGAAATCTTCATGGTGGTCCTCCGGAATGCGGCGTCTTCGCCTGCAAAGATGGCTGGACCAGAAAAAAGCAGAAAAACGAATTTGTCAAAGAAATCCATTTTCGGGATTTGCGGTAGTCCCGTGGTTTTTGCGGCGATGGCGCGGGGGAGGGTTTCGGATTTTCGATTTTTTGGGGGTGCTGGTGGGTGCGGCGGTTTCATTGTCCGCTCGTGCTGGATCGCTCGCGTTGGGGGTTGTGCATACCCGGCCGGAGCTCCATCGAGCACCGTCACGGCCGGCAGCCCGTTTCCGGGTGTTGTCCGGAGAGTGAGCATTTGGGTCCCGCGGGGCGGTCAAACACTCCGCTCATTCCCGCGAAAGCGGGAATCCAGGGCCGTGGGACTCAGAGCAGGCTGTCGTTGAGATCGCGCCAGGTGGGATTGATCGCCTCGATCAACTCGAGTTTCCAGCGGCGGCGCCACTTCTTGATCTGTCGTTCGCGGAGGAACGCCGCCTCGCGGGTATCGTGAACCTCGTACCAGACAAGCCCGGCGATCCCGTAGGTGCTGGTGAAGCCGGGCCGGACCTTCTCGCGGTGCTCGTAGATGCGGCGGGCGAGGTCGTCGGTCATGCCGGTATAGAGCGTCCCGTTCGGCCCGCTGGCGAGGATGTAGACGTAGAAGGCCATCGGGATGGGTCCGCTGCCGCACCGGTGCATGGCATTCTACAACGGGTCCCGGAGCGGGTGGCCCTGGATTCCCGCTTACGCGGGAATGAGCGGAGGATGGGGAGAGGCCGGAGCAACACCGACCTGCGCCTCGCCCGCTACTTCGGAATGTCGGAGGGGTTCTTCCTCGGCCTGCAGACCGACTTCGACCCGATGCAGCGGCGGCGGGCGATCGAGGCGGAGCTGGCGGGGATCACGCCGAGGGCGGCGTGAGGAAATTGATCCTAGGAAAAAAATCCTTGACAGCGTGACGCTGGTTCGGTAGGGTTCAGGCATCGTCGGAGAGTTGCGGCCGGGGGACGGCGGCGCGGGACCGGCGTTTCAGGACATTTGGGTGAGGCCGGATTTACGGCCCTGGATTCCCGCCTTCGCGGGAATGAGCGGCGTTTTGGCATGCGTTTGCATGCCCGGCGGGCTCCCTATGGATCCCCGCTTTCGCGGGGATGAGCGGAGGTTAGGGCCGGCACTTCCGATTGCTCGACGGGCGCGCTTCGGCGCGCCTTTTTTGGTTTCGCAGGCACGGGACAGGACGCGATGGACGAGCGCTCTCGCCGTTTCGGTCAGGACTGGACGGCGGCGCGCGCCGCGTTCGAGGCGGGCGAGGGGTCGCTGCGCGAGATCGGCGACCGCTTCGGCATGACGGAGTCCGGCATCCGCGGCCGCGCGCTGCGGGAGGGCTGGGACCGGCGGCTTCGGCCGGCGAGGGCGGTTGGGGTGCCCGGCCACCAGGACGCCGGCGGGGCTCAGGTTTGCGTGCCGCAGATGCCGCGGTCCGGGGCACTGGATTCCAGCCTCCGCTGGAATGAGCGGAGTTTGGGAGAGGCGTCGGGGACATACCTGGACGCTGCCGATGAGCACCCATCAGCGCGCGACGGCGCGCCGGCCGGAGGCCGCCCACCCGGAGGCGTCGAGCGCAGCGAGATCGGCGTGATGGGCGAGAGTGAGCACCCGCCAGCGCGCGACGGCGCGCCGGCCGGAGGCCGCCCGCCCGGAGCCGTCGAGCGCAGCGAGATCGGCGGGAGGGGAGAGAGACCCGCCCTGGATCCCCGCTTTCGCGGAGATGAGCGGAGTTTGGGGGAGGCGCCGGGAACATACCCGGACTCTGCCGATGTGCACCCACCAGCGCGCGACGGCGCGCCGGCCGGAGGCCGCCCGCCCGGAGCCGTCGAGCGCAGCGAGATCGGCGTGAGGGGAGAGAGTGAGCACCCGCCAGCGGGCGACGGCGCGCCGGCCGGAGGCCGCCCTCCCGGAGCCGGTGCGCGAAGCGCATCCGGCGTGAGGGGATCCAAACCCCCGCTCGCGACCCGTCCGCGTGGACGGGAGCTGAGGCGGACGCCGTCGGATCGGGCGGCGATGATCGCGCGGCTGTACCGGGTGTTCGAGGCCCGGATCGCCGCCATCGAGGCGCGGTTCGACCCGGACGCCACCGACGACGCGGAACGCGACACCAAGGTGCTGGCGGCGCTGGCGCGCACCCTGGACATCCTGCTTGCCCTCGACCGAAAGGCGCAGGCCGACGGCGGAGAGGCGGCGCATGCCGAACGGATCGACATCGATACCCTCAGACAGGACCTTGCGGGCCGCCTTGATCGCCTCGCTCGACGGGCTCGACCCTGAGGGGCGGGCCGAGTTTCTGGCCGAACTGCCCCACGAGACGCTGGCGTGGCTGGCGCGCGAGTGGACGTTCGTCGCCCGCGACGAGCAGCTGCCGCCGGAGGGCGACTGGACCGTCTGGCTGATCCTCGGCGGCCGCGGCGCGGGGAAGACGCGGGCCGGGGCCGAATGGGTGAAGGGCATGGCGCTGGGCAAGGACGGCTTCGCCCGTGCCCCCGTCGGCCGCATCGCGCTGGTGGGCGAGAACCTGATCGACGCGCGCGCCGTGATGATCGAGGGCGTGTCGGGGCTGCTGTCGGTGCATTCGGCCGACGAACGGCCGCTCTGGCAGCCCTCGCGGCGGCGGCTGGAATGGAAGAACGGCGCGGTGGCGGAGCTGTTTTCTGCCGACGATCCGGAGAGCCTGCGCGGGCCGCAGTTCGGCGCCGCCTGGGCCGACGAGCTGGCCAAGTGGCGGCAGGCGGAGGAGGCGTGGGACATGCTGCAGTTCGCGCTGCGCCTCGGCGAGCGGCCGCGCCAGGCGGTCACCACGACGCCGCGGCCGATCCCGCTTCTGACCCGGCTGATGGAGGCGCCGGCGACCGCCGTGGCGCGGATGCCGACCCGCGACAACGCCGCCAACCTGGCGCCCGGCTTTCTCGACCGGGTGGTCGGGCGCTACCGTGGCACGCGGCTCGGCCGGCAGGAGCTGGAAGGCGAGATCCTGGCCGACCGGGAGGACGCGCTGTGGAGCCGGGCGACGGTGGAGCGGGCGCGGGTCGACGCCGCGCCGGCGCTCACCCGCATCGTGGTGGCGGTGGACCCGCCGGCCTCGGGCGGGCGGGCCTCGGTGTGCGGCATCGTCGCGGCCGGGATCGGCGCCGACGGCATCGGCTACGTGCTGGCCGACGACACGCTGTCGGCGGCGGCGCCCGACGTGTGGGCGGCGCGGGCGATCGCCACCTACCGGCGCTTCAAGGCCGACGCGCTGGTGGCCGAGGTGAACCAGGGCGGCGACATGGTGGCGGCGGTGCTGCGCCAGGTCGACGGCTCGGTGCCGGTGACTAACGTGCGGGCGCACCGGGGCAAGTGGCTGCGCGCCGAGCCGGTGGCGACGCTCTACGCCCAGGGCCGGGTGCGCCATGCCGGCGCGTTCCCCGAGCTGGAGGACGAGCTCTGCGGCTTCGGGCCCGACGGCACCGCGAACGGCCGCTCGCCGGACCGGCTCGACGCGCTGGTCTGGGCAATCACCGCGCTGATGCTTGCGCCCCAGAGCCGGCCGGCGATCCGGCGGGTGTGAGGGGGATGGGTTTGGTTTTGTCCGCTCACGCGAGCGAGCTTCGCTCGCCGCTGCGCCGGCCGGTCAGGCCGCGCCCCGTGCAGCGGCGAGCGAAGCTCGCTCGCGTGAACGGACCGAAATCAGGCCGCCCTCCCGGAGCCGGTGAGCGGAGCGCATCCGGCGTGAGGGGATCAACAACACAATGACAGGCGCTGCGGTCCGCCGCCCTGGATCCCCGCTTTCGCGGGGATGAGCGGGGATTCGGGCGGGGGGGCGGAGAACCCTGCGTCACGACCATTCCTCGTTTCAACACAGGACCCTCACATGCTGATCGATCGCTTCTTCAGGCGGGCGGGCGGAGCGGCCGCGCCCGAGGCGAAGGCCTCGCGGACCGGGCCGGTGATCGCCGTGTCGACCCTCGGCCGGCCGGTGTGGACGCCGCGCGATTACGGGGCGCTTGCCCGGGAGGGCTTCGGGCGCAACCCAGTGGTCTACCGCTGCGTGCGAATGATCGCGGAGGCGGCCGCCAGCGTGCCGATCCTGCTTTATCGCGGCGAGGCCGAGATCGAGCGCCACCCGCTCACCGACCTGCTGGCCCGGCCGAACGGAGGCCAGGCGGGGACGGGGCTGCTGGAGGCCGTTTACGGGCACCTGCTGGTGGCCGGCAACGCCTATCTGGAGGCCGTCAGCGTGGAGGGGCGGGTGCGCGAGCTGTTCGCGCTGCGGCCCGACCGGATGCGCGTGCTGCCGGGGCCCTCGGGCTGGCCGGAGGCGTTCGAGTACACCGTCGGCGGCCGCTCGGTGCGGTTTGCCCAGGGCGGCGAGGGGCTGCCGCCGATCCTGCACCTGACGCTGTTCCATCCGCTCAACGACCACTACGGCTTCGCGCCCATCGAGGCGGCGCAGACGAGCCTCGACATCCACAACGCCGCCGGCGCCTGGAACAAGGCGCTGCTCGACAACGCGGCGCGGCCCTCCGGCGCGCTGGTCTATTCCGGCGGCGACGGCACGCTGACGGCCGACCAGTTCGAGCGGCTGAAGAACGAGCTGGAGGAGGGCTACCAGGGCGCGCGCAACGCCGGGCGGCCGCTGCTGCTGGAGGGCGGGCTCGACTGGCGGGCGATGGCGCTCACCCCGAAGGACATGGACTTCATCGAGGCGAAGAACCAGGCGGCGCGGGAGATCGCGCTCGCCTTCGGGGTGCCGCCGATGCTGCTGGGCATCCCCGGCGACAACACCTACGCGAACTACCAGGAGGCCAACCGGGCGCTCTGGCGCCAGACGGTGCTGCCGCTGGTGGGGCGCACGCTGGAGGCGCTGGGCGGCTGGCTCGGCCCGGCGTTCGGCGATGGGCTGATGCTTGCCTGCGACGCCGACCGGATCGAGGCGCTGGCCTCCGAGCGCGAGGCGCTGTGGCGGCGGCTGGAGGCGGCGTCGTTCCTGAGCGAGGACGAGAAGCGGGCGGCGGTCGGCTACTCGCCCCGGGCGGATGCCGCGCCTCCGGAGGGATGAGGTGGACCCGGTCACCCAGTCGGTCGTCGAGCGCGGCGACCTCGCGCACCTGGCGCTGTTCCTGTGGGCGAGCTCGGCGAGCGCGCTGGCGGTGTGGGCGCTGCGCGAGCTGGCGGCGTCGAACCGGCGGTTCAACGACTTCGTCAACGAGATCGCCCGGCTGACGTCGATCTTCCGGGAGCGGGGTTAGGGGAGGGTTTTGGTCGGCTCACGCCGGATGCGCTCACGCGCATCGGCTCCGCGAGGGCGGCCTCCGGCCGGCGCGCGGTCGCGCGCTGGTGGGAGAGATGCGGCGTGGCGGAGGTTGGTCAGTTCCGGACCACCTATCACCCGCTCATTCCAGCGAAGGCTGGAATCCAGATACGGCGGAAAACCGGGGCGACCTGGTGAGAGGATGGATGGGGTGGCGGCAACGGGCCTTTTCCCGCTCCCGGCTCGCGGCAGACTCAGCAACTGGATTCCAGCCTTCGCTGGAATGAGCGGAGTTTTGGGGGTCGGCTTTTTGTATCCGTCATCCCGCTGAGGTTTGCCGACAGGCCCCATGGATCCCCGCTTTCGCGGGGATGAACGGAGACTGGGGCCGGCGCAGGTGCGCGTGGGCTAGGCCTCGCCGGACTGCACCCACCAGCGCGCGACCGCGCGCCGGCCGGTCAGGCCGCCCACCCGGAGCCGGTGCGCGGAGCGCATCCGGCGTGAGGGGACCAATAAAACTGCAACAGGCGCTGCGGTTTGCCGCCCTGGATCCCCGCTTCCGCGGGGATGAGCGGAGTTTGAGGGCGCTCCGCGCGACACACGCGAGCCCTGTCCGGACTGCACCCACCAGCGCGCGACCGCGCGCCGGCCGGTCAGGCCGCGCCCCGTGCAGCGGCGCGCGAAGCGCGCTCGCGTGAGCGGACCAAACCAGGCCGCCCTCCCGGAGCCGGTGCGCGCAGCGCACTCGGCGCGAGGGGAACAGAAAAACCGACACAGCCTCCGAGGCTGCGGCCTGCGGCCCTGGATCCCCGCTTTCGCGGGGATGAGCGGAGATTTGGGCTCTTCTGGAGACAGCACATGCAGAGGCACAGCAAGGGTTCGGCGGGTCTCACCGCCGACCACAGGGGTGTGTTTGCCGAGTTCGTGGCGGAGGTGGCGCGGCTGATCGGGCGGTCGTCCGGAAGCCGGTCCGGCCGGGGGCCGCGCATCGTGGAGGTGGGCCGATGAAAAAGGCCTGGGATCGGGCGGACGGGGTCGACCGCGATGCGCTGGGTGACCGCGAGGCGGCCGAGACGAAGGCGGCAACGACGGTGGACAGGGGCGCCTTCGCTGCGCCGTCCGGTACCGCGCTGGAGGTGAAATTTTCCCCGGCGCCGCAACCGACGGTGTCCATGGACGGGTCGTTCTCCGGCTACGCGACGCTGTTCGGCCGGGCCGATCTGTCGGGCGACGTGGTGGCGCCGGGGGCGTTTGCGGCGGCGCTTTCGGCCAAGGGGGCGGGGGCGGTGAAGCTGCTCTACCAGCACGACCCGGCGGAGCCCATCGGCCGCTGGCTGACGATCGCCGAGGACGCGCGCGGCCTGTTCGTGCGCGGCCGGCTGACCACCGAGACGACCCGGGCCCGCGAAGTGCGCGCGCTGATGCGAGAGGGCGTGCTGGACGGGCTCTCCATCGGCTTCAGGACGGTGCGCGCCCGCACCGACCGGGCGACCGGCCACCGGATCCTCATGGAGGTCGACCTCTGGGAGATCTCCATCGTGACCTTCCCGATGCTGCCCGAGGCGCGGGCCCGGGCGGCGAAGGCCGCGGCGGTCTCCATCGCCACCGACCGGGCGCGGCTCGCCGCCGGCTTCCGGCAGGCCGCCCGCCTCATCCGCTCCGGCTGACCGCCGGGCGCCCCAATCGACCCTTGCGCGCACGCCCCCTGCGGCCGGATCCGGGCCGCGGCCGGGCGGACGCGCCCCTTTCGTCATCCCGTTCCATCCAAGCGAGGACAGCAGAATGACCGGATTGCATGATCACGCCGTCGAGACCAAGGCGGCCGCCACCGACGGGGAACTCGGCGCCGCGTTCTCCGACTTCATGGGGGCGTTCGAGGTCTTCAAGGAGACCAACGACCGCCGCCTCGGTGACCTGGAGAAGCGCTCCAGCGCCGACGTGGTGACGCTGGAGAAGCTCGACCGGGTCGACCAGGCGCTGGACGCCCACAAGGCCCGCGTCGACGAGCTCGTGCTGAAGGCGCGCCGCCCGGCGATCGGCGGCGACGCTTCGGCGTTCCGCAACGGCGTGACGCTGGAGCACAAGGCGGCGTTCGAGGCCTATGTGCGGGGCGGCCGCGACCACGACCTGAAGGCGCTGGAGACGAAGGCGCTGACGGCCGCCTCCGACGACGCCGGCTACCTGGTGCCGGAGGAGGTGGACCGCGAGATCGGCCGCCGGTTGGCGCAGATCTCGCCGATCCGCGCCATCTCCGGCGTGCGGCAGATCTCCGGCACCGGCTACAAGAAGCCGTTCGCCACCTCCGGCCCGGCGGCGGGCTGGGTCGGCGAGACCGACGCCCGGCCGGAGACGGCGGCGCCGGTACTGAAGGAACTCGTGTTCCCGACCATGGAGCTCTACGCCATGCCGGCGGCCACCGCGACGCTGCTCGACGACGCGGCGATCGACATCGGCCAGTGGCTGGCGGAGGAGATCGACCAGGCGTTCGCCGAGCAGGAGGGGGCGGCCTTCGTGGCCGGCGACGGCGACAAGAAGCCGACCGGGTTCCTGAGCTATCCCACCGTCTCCGAGAGCGCCTGGGCCTGGGAGAAGATCGGCTACCTCGCCACCGGCGTCGACGCGGCGTTCCCGGCCGCCGACCCGGGCGACGTGCTCATCGACCTCGTCTACGCGCTGAAGGCCGGCTACCGCCAGAACGCCAGCTTCGTCATGAACCGGCGGACCCAGGCGGCGGTGCGGCGGATGAAGGACGGCGACGACACCTATCTGTGGCAGCCGCCGGCGGTGCCGGGCGGGACGGCCTCGCTGATGAACTTCGCCGTGGTCGAGGCGGAGGACATGCCGGACATGGCGGCCGATGCCATGGCGATCGCCTTCGGCGACTTCCGCCGCGGCTACCTGATCGTCGACCGGATGGGGGTGCGGGTGCTGCGCGATCCCTATTCCGCCAAGCCCTACATCCTCTTCTACACCACCAAGCGCGTCGGCGGCGGCGTCCAGGACTTCGACGCCATCAAGCTGCTGAAGTTCGGCGCGAGCTGAGCCGCGCTCAGGAATGTCCACCGCACTCCGCTCACTCCCGCGAAGGCGGGAGTCCAAGGCGGCACGCTCCGAAGCTGCGGCCCCTGGCCCTGGATCCCCGCCTTCGCGGGGATGAGCGGAGTTGGGGGGCGCTTTGGAGACCCACGGCAGGCCTGTCCGTACCTCACCCACCAGCGCGCGACCGCGCGCCGGCCGGAGGCCGCCCTCCCGGAGCCGTCGAGCGCAGCGAGATCGGCGTGAGGGGACCAAACCAGGCCGCCCTCGCGGAGCCGCGAGCGGACCAAACCGGCGTGAGCGTCAAAAACTCAACCGATCTCCCCCGCGCCACCTGGCCCGGCTTCACCCGAAGCCGGGCCTTCTTTTTCCGGAGGGACCATGACAGCCATCCTGACCGAGCCGCCCGCGCTGGAGCCGGTGACGCTGGCCGCCGCCCGAGCGCATCTGCGCGTCGACGGGGCCGAGGAGGACGCGACGATCGTCGACCTGATCGCCGCCGCCCGCCGGCACGTGGAGGCGGCCACCGGCCGGGCGCTGCTGGAACAGGGCTGGCGGATCGTCCGCGACGACGTGCGGCCGGCCGGCATCGTGCGGCTGGAACCGGCGCCGGTGATGTCCGTCGACGCGGTGAGCCTGCGCGGCGCCGACGGCACCGCGAGCGTGCTGCCGCCCGACGCCTACATGGTCGACCTCGTCTCGTCGCGGCTGCGCATCCTGCCGGGGGCGCGGCCGGCGCTGTCGGCCTCTCAGGTGGAGATCGACATCACCGCCGGCTACGGCACCGAGCCCGCCCACGTGCCCGAGCCGCTGCGCCAGGCGGTGCTGATGCTGGTGGCGCACTGGTTCGCCCACCGGGAGGCGGCGCTCGCCGCCGTGCCGGAGCCGCTGGGACTGGGCGTCGACAGCCTGATCCGGCCGTACCGGCTGACGAGGGTGTCATGAGCGCGGACCTGCCCATCGGCGCGCTCGACCGGCGCGTCCGGATCGAGGCGCCGCTCAGCACGGCCGACGGCGCCGGCGGGGCGACGGTGGTGTGGGCGGCGGTTGCCACCGTGTGGGCGAAGGTGGAGGCGCTTGCGGCGGCCGAGCGCGACCGCTCCGGCCGCCTCGATGGCGTCGCCACGCACCGGGTGACGATCCGCGCGCGGGACGGGGTCGCGAGCGGCCAGCGGCTGGTGCTCGGCGGGCGGTCGCTCGCCGTGCTGGCGACGCGGCCGGCCGGGCGGGGCGACCGCTATCTGGTGCTCGAGGCCGAAGAGGAGGGACGCTGATGGACGCGGGGATTGCGCTGCAGGCGGCCATTCATGCCGCCCTCGTCGGCGACGCGGAGCTGGTGGGGCTGCTCGGCGGGGCGCGCGTGCACGACCGCGCGCCGCGCGGCGCCGCGCATCCGTTCGCGGCGTTCGGCGAGGCGAGCGAGCGGCCGATCGACGGCGACCTGCCGCCGCTCAAGGAGCACCGGCTGGCGTTGGAGATCCATTCCACGGCGCAGGGCCGCGCCGAGGCGGCGGCGATCGCCGCGCGCATCGAGGCGGTATTGTCCGGGGCGGCGCTGTCGCTGGAGGGGCACCGGCTGGTGTCGCTGCGCCTTACCGACCGCGCGGTGCGCGAGGCGCGCGACCGGAAGTCGGTGGTGGCGACGTTGCGGTTCCGGGCGGTGACGGAGGTGGCGCAGTAGGGGCTTTCCGGTCCGGTGCTTTGGGTGACGGGGAGGCCTAGTTGGGTTTCGCTGGTGCTCGTCGTGCGGCCCTGGACTCCCGCCTTCGCGGGAGTGAGCGGAGTTTGTGGCAGAGGCGGGAGAGCCATACACCCGCTCATTCCAGCGAAGGCTGGAATCCAGGTGCTGAGCTTGCTGCGGGCCGCAGGGCTGGATGTGGTGCGGGGCGGCGGGCCGCGCGCGTCCTCTGGCGTCCTGGCCCGGTTCGACGGTCGGATCTGGATTCCAGCCTTCGCTGGAATGAGCGGAGGTTGGGGCCGGGTTTGGGGACACGTCATTCCGTCTGGACCTGCGGGCAGGCCCTATGGATCCCCGCTTTCGCGGGGATGAGCGGAGTTTGGGGCGCGGCGCTTCGCACCCATCATCCTGTCGTGACGGTGGGAGATTCACCCTCTATCGTGCGGGCAGAGACGGTGATTGCCCGAGGGAGCGAGACGGATGAAGACGAGGACGATGCTGGCTGCGCTGGTGGCCTGTGGGCTGGCGCAGGGGGCTGCGGCGGCGGATTTCGACGGCGAGTGGGACGCGCTCAGCAACACGGCGACGTCGATCACCGGCAACATCGAGATCTCCGCGAAGACCATCCAGTTCCAGAACGGCACCAAGCTGGGCATCGCGCCGGCCGGTTCGGCCAAGGGCAACTGGGGCGGCCAGAGCGCCTCGGTGGAGGGCGAGATCTTCAAGCTCGCGCCGCCGGCCGATCCGGAGCTCCTGAACGGCAACAAGTTCTGCGGCATGCCGGGCAACCCGGCGACCTTCGTCGTGCTGACGCCGCTGGACGGCGGGCTGAGCCTGATCGTCTACACCGGCAACGAGACGCCGACGCCGAACTCCGACCTCTGCGCGATCTACAACTACGCCAGGTAGGGGCGTGACGGCCTGAAGGCTGGGGCGGGCGGGCTACGCGCGTCCGCTCGCGTCCTGGTCTGGATCGACGGCCATAGCTGGATTCCAGCCGTCGCTGGAATGAGCGGAGTTTGGGGTAGGTCGGCGGATTCCGTCATCCCGCTGAGGTTTGCCGAGAGGCCCTATGGATCCCCGCTTTCGCGGGGATGAGCGGAGATAAAGGCGGGCGCCGCGTGACACACGGCGTGCCTGTCCGGACCCACCCACCAGCGCGCGACCGCGCGCCGGCCGGTCAGGCCGCGCCCGGTGCAGCGGCGAGCGGACCAAACCAGGCCGCCTCCCGGAGCCGGGGCGCGTGAGCGCATCCGGCGTGAGGGAAACAAAGAAACTGCAACAGGCTCTGCGGTTTGTGGCCCTGGATCCCCGCTTTCGCGGGGATGAGCGGAGATTGGGCGGGGGCCGGGTGACACATGCGGACCCTATCCGGACCGCACCCGCCAGCGCGCGACCGCGCGCCGGCCGGAGGCCGCGCCCGCGCAGCGGCGCGCAAAGCGCGCTCGCGTGAGCGGACCAAACCAGGCCCGGGGCTGAGGCCGGGGCAGACGTGACCGACCAGGGATCGACGCGATCGCCGGGTGCCCGAGGGCGCCGGGGCGGTCGCGCGCGTCCGGACCCCCGGACGAACCGACGCATTCACCAGACAGGGAGGCGCAGATGGGCGCACAGCGGGGCAGGGACCTCGTGCTCCGGCTCGACGAGAGCGGGGCGGGGTCGTTCGTGACGGTCGCGGGGCTGCGCGCCCGGCGGCTGTCGTTCAACGCCGACACGGTGGACGTCACCGACACAGAGTCGGCCGGGCGCTGGCGCGAGCTCCTCGACGGGGCCGGCGTGCGGCGCGCCAGCCTGTCGGGATCCGGCATCTTCAAGGACGCTGCCTCGGACGCCGCGGCGCGCGCCATCTTCTTCGCCGGCGCGATCCGCAGCTGGCAGCTGGTGATTCCCGATTTCGGCACCGTCTCCGGGCTGTTCCAGCTGACCGGGCTCGACTACGCCGGCAACCACGACGGCGAGGTCACCTACGAGATCTCGCTGGAATCGGCCGGCGAGCTCGCGTTCCAGGCGGCATGAGCATGGCGAACCGGCATCGCGGCGAGATCGCCGCCGTCCTCGACGGGCGGCGCTTCACCCTCTGCCTGACGCTCGGCGCGCTGGCGGAACTGGAGGCGGCGTTCCAGGCCGACGACCTGGTCGGGCTGGCGGAACGGTTCGGCTCGGGCCGGCTGAAGGCCCGGGACGCGGTCAAGGTGATCGGGGCGGGGCTGCGCGGCGCCGGCCATCCGGTCGAGGACGACGAGGTGGCATCGATGACCACCCACGGCGGGGCGGCGGGCTTCGCCGCCATCGTCACCGATCTGCTGACCGCCACCTTCGGCGGGGAGGCGGAGGGGGACGACGCGGACCCTGGCTAGAGCCGTTCGGCCTTCCAGAAGAAGGCGGAACGGCTCAGAGCCGTTGTCTTGTCGCGTTTCCGGACGGCGAACCGGTTCCCACTTCGCCTGGAAACGCTTCGGCGCCGTTCGGCCTTCGCGCGGAAGGCGGAACGGCTGAAGACCCTCGTCCGGTGGCGTTTCCCTGGACCGAGGCGATGCGCTTCGGGCTGGGCCGGCTCGGGCTCGCGCCGGCCGCCTTCTGGGCCATGAGCCTGCCGGAACTGATGGCGGCGCTGCCGCCTGCCGGCGCGGCGGCGGGCGAGACCCGCCGGCTGCGCGCCCTGATCATCCGCGACGACCAACGCTGAAGGAGCGACCATGGCGACCGATCCCAACGATCCCGGCGCGGGCTTCGACGCGGCCGCGCTGGAGGCGGCGGTGGCGCGCACCTCCGCTGACCTGGAGCGCGCCGCGGAGCGCTTCTCCACCACCGTCGTCGGCGGGCTGAAGCAGGCTGTGCTCGAGGGCAAGCGCCTCGACGGCGTGCTGGCGGCGGCGGCGCGCAGCATTTCCGCCTCGGTGCTGAAGGCGGCGCTGAAGCCGCTGGGCGAGACGCTGCTCGGCGATCTCGGCGGGCTCGGCACGTCGCTGCTGTCGGGGGCGGCCGCCGGTGCGGTGAAGACGGCGGGCAACCTGCTGCCGTTCGCCGACGGCGGGGTGATCGGCGCGCCGACGACGTTTCCGCTGGCCGGCGGCCGGACCGGGCTTGCCGGCGAGGCGGGGCCGGAGGCGATCCTGCCGCTTTCGCGCGGACCGGACGGACGGCTCGGCGTGTCGGCAGGCGGCGGTGCGCCGGTGCAGGTGACGATGACGGTGACGACGCCCGACGCCGAGAGCTTCCGGCGGTCGGAGGCGCAGGTGACGGCGATGCTGGCCCGCGCGGTGGGGCGCGGGCGGCGGGGGAGCTGAGGGGGCTTCCGTCTCCGATGCTGCGGCATGGGGCCCTGGATCCCCGCCTTCGCGGGAATGAGCGGAGATTGGGGCGGGGGCGGAGAGAACCGGCCTCCGGCCGGTCCGGCGCACACCCGCCAGCGCGCGACCGCGCGCCGGCCGGAGGCCGCCCACCCGGAGCCGGGGCGCGCGAGCGCATCCGGCGTGAGGGGACCAAGAACCGCGACAGGCTCCGGGGATTGCCGCCCTGGATTCCCGCTTTCGCGGGAATGAGCGGAGTTTGGGGTGGGGGGCGGGGAGAACCGGCCTCCGTCTCGTCCGGACAGCACCAGCCAGCGCGCGACCGCGCGCCGGCCGGAGGCCGCGCCCGCGCAGCGGCGCGCGAAGCGCGCTCGCGTGAGCGGACCAGCAACCTGCGCTCGCGTGAGCGAAAAACAGGATCAGAGCCAATGACAACGGCCTTTCACGAGGTGCTGTTTCCGCTTGCCGTGGCATTCGGGGCGAGCGCGGGGCCGGAGCGGCGGACCGAGATCGTCGTGCTCGGTTCCGGTCACGAGGAGCGCAACGCGCGCTGGGCGGATTCCCGGCGGCGCTACGATGCGGGCTCGGGCGTGCGCTCCCTCGACGACCTGCACGCGGTGGCGGCCTTCTTCGAGGAGCGGCGCGGCCGGCTGACCGGGTTTCGCTACCGCGATCCGGTCGATCATCGGTCCGGGCCGCCGAGCGCCGCGCCGACGCCGCTGGACCAGCATATCGGCACCGGGGACGGAGCGACGGCCACGTTCCAGCTGACCAAGACCTATGGCGGCGCGCACGCGCCCTGGGTGCGGCGGATCGACAAGCCGGTGGCCGACAGCGTGCGGGTGGCCGTCGGCGGGGTCGAGCAGGCGGTCGGCGCGCAGGTCATCGTGGACGGCGCGACGGGGGTGGTGACGTTCCAGCCCGGACATGTGCCGGGCATCGGGGCGGCGGTGACGGCGGGCTTCCTGTTCGACGTGCCGGTGCGGTTCGACACCGACCGGCTGGAGATCTCGCTGACGGCGTTTGCCGCCGGCGCGCTGCCGTCCGTTCCGATCGTGGAGATCCGGCTGTGAAGACGCTTCCCGAAGGACTCGCGGCGCATCTCGCCGGCGGCACCACCACGCTCTGCCGCTGCTGGCGGCTGACGCGGGGCGACGGCGCGGTGCTGGGCTTCACCGACCACGACCGGGACCTCGTCTTCGACGGCGTGGTGCATTCGGCCGAGGGCGGGCTGGCGGCGAGTTCCGACGTTGCCGCCAGCGGGCTCGCCGTCGGCGGCTTCGAGATCGAGGGGGCGCTGACCGACACGCGGCTGGCGGCCGGCGACCTGGAGGGCGGCGTCTACGACGGCGCGGCGGTGGAGCTGTGGCTGGTCAACTGGGCGGCGTCGGACGAGCGGGTGCGGCTGCGCCGGGGCACCATCGGCGAGGTGACGCGGGCGGACGGGGCGTTCCGGGCGGAGGTGCGCGGGCCGACCGTCGACCTCGATATCGTGTCCGGCCGGCTGTTCCAGCCGCGCTGCGACGCGGATCTGGGCGACGGCCGCTGCGGCGTCGACCTCGGCGATCCGGCGTACCGGCTGGAGGCGGAGGTGACCAGCGTGCACGGCCGCGCGGCGCTCTCGGTGAGCGGGCTCGAGGGCTTCGCCGACGGCTGGTTCGCCCATGGGCGGCTCGCCTTCACCAGCGGCGCCAACGCGGGGCGGGCGGCGGAGATCAAGGCGCACAGCAACGCGACGTGGCGGATAGAGCTGTGGCAGCCGATGGCGGCCGACATCGCGACCGGCGACCACGTCGTGCTGACGGCCGGCTGCGACAAGCGCTTTGCCACCTGCACCGAGCGGTTCGCCAACGCGCTGAACTTCCGCGGCTTCCCGCACATGCCGGGCAACGACGCGGCGCTGTCGTCGGCCTCGGCCGGCGGCGACAACGACGGCGGGAGGCTGGCGTGAGCGTGACGCGCGCGGAGATCGTGGCGGCGGCGGAAGGCTGGCGCGGCACGTCCTATCGCCATCAGGGCTCGCTCAAGGGCGTGGGGTGCGACTGCCTGGGCCTGGTGCGCGGCGTCTGGCGGGAAACCATCGGGCCGGAGCCCGAGCCGGTGCCGGTCTACACGCCCGACTGGGCCGAGGCCGGCGGCGAGGAGGCGCTGGCGGCGGCGGGCTTCCGGCACCTGGTGCCGGTGGCGCCCGAGGCACGGCGGCCGGGCGACCTGCTGCTGTTTCGCTGGCGCATGGGGGTGCCGGCCAAGCACGTGGGCATCCTGGCGACGCCCGACCGCTTCCTGCACGCCTACGACGCGGCCGGCGGGGTGGTGGCGAGCCCGCTGTCGCCCTGGTGGACGCGCCGGCTCGCCTTCGTCTTCGCCTTTCCGGGAGTGCGCGACTGATGGGAACGCTGGTCCTCTCCACCGCCGGCCAGGCCGTCGGCGGCCTGTTCGGGCCGGTCGGCGCGCTCGTCGGCCGCGCCGCGGGCGCGCTCGCCGGCGCGGTTGCCGACGACGCGCTGTTCGGCGGCTCGAAGGCGTCGACGCCGACGGGAAAGCTCGACGACCTGGGCGTTCAGGCCTCGACGGAAGGCACGCCGATCCCGCGCGTCTACGGCCGGATGCGGCTGTCGGGCACGGTGATCTGGGCCACCCGCTTCGAGGAGACGGTGGTGGTGGAGGAGAGCGCCGGCGGCAAGGGCGGGGCGCAGCCGGAAAATTCGTCGTACGCCTATTTCGCCAGCTTCGCCGTCGGGGTCTGCGAGGGGCCGGTCGCCCGCATCGGCCGGATCTGGGCCGACGGCAAGCTCATCGACCGGGAGGCGGTGACGCACCGCGTCCATCTCGGCGCCGCGGACCAGATGCCCGATCCGCTGATCGAGGCGAAGCAGGGCACCGCGCCGGCCTATCGCGGCCTCGCCTACGTGGTGTTCGAGCGGATGCCGGTCGGGCCCTACGGCAACCGGCTGCCGCAGCTCTCCTTCGAGGTGATCCGCGTGGTCGACCGGCTGGAGGGGATGCTGCGGGCGGTGACGCTGATCCCCGGCGCGACCGAGTTCGGCTATGCGCCCGACGAGGTGCGGCGCACCCTCGGCCCGGGACGCGGCGTCAGCGACAACCGGCACGTGACGACGGCGGGCTCCGACCTGGAGGCGTCGCTGGACGAGCTGCAGGCACTGTGCCCGCGGCTGGAGCGGGTGTCGCTGGTGGTGGCGTGGTTCGGCGACGACCTGCGCGCCGGCCACTGCCGCATCGAGCCGAAGGTGGAGGACGCCACCCGCGAGACCACCGGCGCGACCTGGCGGGTGAGCGGGCTGGAGCGCGGCGAGGCGCGGCTGACCTCGCGCATCGAGGACCGGCCGGCCTACGGCGGCACGCCGTCGGACGCGAGCGTTATCGCGGCGATCCAGCACCTCAGGGCGCGCGGGCTGAAGGTCGTGTTCTACCCGTTCGTGCTGATGGACATTCCGGCCGGCAACGGCCTGCCGGACCCCTACGGCGAGGCGGAGCAGGCGCCGCACCCCTGGCGCGGGCGGATCAGCGTGCACCCGGCGCCGGGCCAGCCGGGCTCGCCGGACAAGACGGGGGCAGCGGCCGAGCAGGCGGCGGCGATCCTGGGCGCGGCGGGGCCGGGCGACTTTACGGCGGCGGACGGCGGGATCGCCTATTCAGGGCCGGACGAGTGGTCGCTGCGCCGGATGATCCTGCATTACGCGCACCTGTGCGAAGCAGCCGGCGGCGTCGATGCGTTCCTGATCGGGTCGGAGCTGCGCGGGCTCACCTGGACGCGCTCGGATCCGGGCACCTATCCGTTCGTGGCTGGCCTCTGCGACCTCGCCGACGACGTGCGCGGCGTGCTCCGGGCGGAGACGAAGATCTCCTACGCGGCGGACTGGTCGGAATATTTCGGGCATCAGCCGGCCGACGGCACCGGCGACGTCCACTTCCACCTCGATCCGCTGTGGGCGCGGTCGGCGATCGATTTCGTCGGCATCGACGTCTACTGGCCGCTGTCGGACTGGCGCGACGGCGACCACCTGGACGCCGCCGACGCGGCCGGGCCGACCGATCTCGCCTATCTCGCCGGCAACCTGGCGGGCGGCGAGGGCTTCGACTGGTTTTATGCGAACGCCGCGGACCGGACGGCCCAGACGCGCACGCCGATCACCGACGGCGCCGCGGGCAAGCCCTGGGTGTTCCGCTACAAGGACCTGGCCGGCTGGTGGGGCAACGCCCACCACGACCGGCCGGGGGGCGTCGAGGCCGGCGCGCCGACCGCCTGGAGCGCGGGCATGAAGCCGGTGTGGTTCACCGAGGTGGGCTGCCCGGCGATCGACCGCGGCGCCAACCAGCCGAACGTCTTCTACGATCCGAAGTCGTCGGAATCCTTCTTTCCATACTTCTCCTCCGGCGGCCGCGACGATGCCGTCCAGCGGCGCTATCTGGAGGCGATCGCGGCCGGCTTCGATCCGGAGTTCGGATCGGACGCGACGGTGAACCCGCCGCACCCGGGCGAGGGCTGGCGGATGGTGGCGGCCGACGGGATCCACGCCTGGACCTGGGACGCGCGGCCGTTCCCGGCCTTTCCCCAGCGCGAGGACGCCTGGTCGGACGGGCCGAACTGGCAGCGCGGCCACTGGCTGAACGGCCGGCTGGGCGGGACCAGCCTCGCCGGCCTGGTGCGGGCGCTGTTTTCCGACTGGGGCCTTCCCGATCCCGAGATCGTCGGGCTGGACACGGTGATCGACGGGATCGCCATCGAGGCGCCGGCGACGCTGCGCACGGTGCTGTCGCCGCTTGGCGAGGCGTTCGGCTTCGTCGGCATCGACGCCGGGACGCACGTGCGCTTCGCCGACCGGGGCGGGCGGCTCACCGCCACCATCGCCGAGGACGATCTGGTCGACACCTTCGGCGCCGAGGGCGTGCTTGCCTCGGTGGTGCGCGAGCAGGCGAGCGAGCTGCCCATCGAGCTGCGGCTCTCCTACCGCGACACGCTGAAGGACTTTTCCGCCTCCACCGCCTTCTCCCGGCGGCTGGTGGGCGCGAGCCGGCAGGTGGCCGACCTCGCGCTGCCGGCCGCGCTCTGGGACGGGCTGGCGGGGCAGGCGGCGGAGCGGCGGCTGCACGCGCGCTGGGCGGAGCGGACGCGGCTGTCGTTCGGGCTGCCGCCGAGCCGGGTGGCGCTGGAGCCTGGCGACGTGGTCGAACTCGCCACCCGCGCCGGGCCGCGCACGGTCACGCTGGAGGAAATCGAGGACGCCGGCCACCGGCAGGTGGAGGCGCGCAGCCACGAGGCGGCCGTGTTCCGGCCGGCTGCCGCCGTCGGCGTCGGCCGGACGCCAGCGCCGGCGGCGAGCTACGGCCCGCCGCACGTGGTGTTCCTGGACCTGCCGCGCCTCGTCGACGGCGACGACCATCGGCCCAGGGTGGCGGTGTTCGCGGCACCGTGGCCGGGGGCGGAGACGGTGTGGCGGACCGCCAGCGGGGCGAGCTTCGAGGCGGTCGCGACGGTGGCGGCGCCGGCGACGATGGGCACGCTGGCGGCGCCGCTGGGCGCGGGACCCCTCGGCCGCTGGGACCGGGGAAACACGGTGCTCGTCGACCTGGCGGGCGGCAGCCTGGCGAGCCGGGCCGAGGCCGACGTGTTCGCCGGTGCCAACGCGCTGGCGGTGCGCTCGGCGGCCGGGACCTGGGAGGTGCTGCAGTTCGCGGTGGCCGAGCTGGTGGCGGAGCGGCGCTACCGGCTGAGCCGGCTGCTGCGCGGCCAGCTCGGCACCGAGGACGCGATGGCGGCGGGCCATGCGGCCGGAACCGCGGCGGTGCTGCTGACGCCGGCGGTGACGACGGTGCCGCTGGACCGCAGCGCCGTCGGGCTGGCGCGGACCTACCGCATCGGCCCTCCGTCCGGCGGGATCGCGGGAGCGGCGGTGGTGGAGACCGTCTTCGCCGGCACGGGCAGGGGCCTCGCGCCGCTGAGCCCGGTGCATCCCCGCGCGCGGCGGACGGAGGACGGACGGGTCGTCCTGTCGTGGATCCGCCGGACGCGGGTGGGCGGCGACGACTGGACCGGCGAGGACGTGCCGCTGGGCGAGACGGTGGAGCGCTACCGGCTGGAGATCCTGGCGGGCGGGGCGGCGGTGCGGACCGTGGAGGTCGGCACGCCGGGCTTCGTCTACGAGGTGGCGGACCAGATGGCCGATTTCGGCGGGTTGCCGGCGGCGCTGGAGGTGCGCATCGCCCAGGTGGCGATCGGGACGGGAGCGGGGATCGCCCGCACGGCGACGTTCAATTTCTGATTGACGGGGCGCTGTGAGGCCGGCAGGCCGAAGAGGCGATCGGGCGGCGCTGTATCGCCGCGCCGGGCGATGTCACGCCGTCATTAGGCCAGGCCGAATACCGGTGGATTGTCTTGATGAAGCGCCCATCTGGGCGGAAGCGCCGAGGCGATATCTTGAGATCAAGTGGGTGAAGTCTCGATTTCGCGTTCGCAGTCCGAGTGTCCAAGATCTTCTAGTGGTAGATTTTCTTGGCGCGACCCTTGTGCTTCTTCTCGAGGCTCAGCCACATGAAGTCCTGGTTGGAAATCCAGATGAAATACCAGCGCCCCAGCCTCACCATCGGGACTTCGCGCTTGCGCTCATAGCTCTGCAGCCACCCGCGCGTCTTGATCTTCAGCGTGCCGCCAATAAGTCCGACCTGATAATGTGGCAAAGTCGTCCCCCGCCTTGTCGTCCGATAATCGTCGCACGCAGAAACATACAAGATCGAATCGATCAGGTTTTACCAAGTTGCATGGTGCGGCGCAAACTGTTTGCACGCCCCAGTAGTCCCCCCGACGGCATCGGCATCGCGTGAAACCCCAGGGTTTCCGGTGCGGACCGTCCGTCGGCGCCACCCACCGCACCAGCGACACGCTGTCGCGGCCGATGCCGTGGATTGCAACGATGCGAGGGCTCAGAGCCGAGGTGCGCTCGGCAACGCCCGCCGACGAGGCTTGTGCCTGATCATCGTCATCGTTCGCGGTTTCGGGACTGCGAAGTCCAGAATGGAATCGCCGACCTAAAATTGCAACGGCTAACTATGCCGCGCGCGACACCGACGGGGCCTTTCGCCGGAATCAGGCTGGAAACCGGCCGATTCCGGATCCCGGCCCGAACCGCATTTCTCCACACATTCAGGACACTGCGATGACAATGACCCTGAAGTCGCGCGACCGCGCGGCGCTTGCGGGCGTGCACCCGGATCTCGTACGGATCGTCGAGCGGGCGGCCGAGCTCTCACCCGTTCCGTTTCGTGTGTTCGAGGGGGTGCGGAGCGTCGAGCGGCAGCGCGAGAACGTTCGCCGCGGCGTTTCGAAGACCATGAACTCCCGGCACATCCGGGCGGCGAACGACGTCGGCCACGCGGTCGACCTGGTGCTGGCCTTCGACGTGGACCGCGACGGCGACATCGACGGCGCGGATCTGTGGGCAAGCCCGGCGTCTCCGCAGGGCGCTGATGCTTGGCGGCGGCTGGAAACGGCGGTGAAGGCGGCCGCGCGGGAGCTGGGCGTGCCGGTCGAATGGGGCGGCGACTGGCGCTCCTTCAAGGACTATCCGCACTGGCAGCTGCCCTGGGGCGCCTATCCGCCCGACCGGCCGGTGGCGGCCGCGCCGCCCCGCCCCGACACCGGCGCTGGGGACGGGGACGACGCGGCGGTGCTCAGGGCCTATCAGGCGAAGCTGCGCCGGCTCGGCTACGCGGTGCCCGTCAACGGACGCCTCGACGACCGCACCGGCTTCGTGCTGCGTGTCGCCCAGCGCCAGAACGGGCTGGCGGCCGACGGCATCCTCGGACCGCGCACCCGCACCGCCATCGACGCGATGATCGCCGCCCGCGCCCGCGGGGAGGCGGCGGGCGCCGGCCTTGCCGTGGCCGACACGGAGGAGGTGGCGGCCGCCGGGCCGGCCACCGAGGAGAGCGACCAGCAGGCCGCCGCGAAGCAGGCGCTGGCTGTGGGCGGCGGCGGGGCGCTGGCGGGCGCGGGGCTCGCCGGCCAGGGGATCGAGCAGGCGGTGGAGGCGGCGCGCCAGGGGCAGGCGATCTTCACCCCGGGCACGCTGGTGCATGCCGCGTTCGGTCTCGCCGTCGCCGGGCTGCTGGGGTTGCAGGCCTACCGCACGATGAAGCGGGCGGGCGCGCTGCCGCGCTGGCTGGGAGGGGCGGCGTGATCGCCGCCGCGATGGCGGCCGCGGCCCTGGCGGGCCGGATCCCATGGAAGGTGTGTGCCGCCACCGCGCTGCTGCTCGCCGGCTGGTGGGCGGTGGACCGCGCCTACGACCGGGGCCGGGCCGACTGCGCGGCCGCCGCGAGCCGGGCCATCGCCGCGGAGCGGATGCGCCAGGCCCTGGCCAACGCCGAGGCGCTGCGGGCGGGGGCCGAGATCGCCACCGCGCTCGCCGACGAGAACGACCGGCTGAAGAGCCTTGTTGCGGAGATTGCCGATGAAAGCCGTGACCTGCCTGACGGCGGTGCTTGCGGGATCGATCCTGACCGGCTGCGCCTCCTCGACCGGATCGGCGGTGAGGCCGAGCCTCGCGGAGCCGCCGGCGAGCCTCACCCGTGAGTGCGACGACCCGGTGCGCCTGTCCGCCGCGACCGATGCGGGGGCGGCCGCCTCGCAGGCCGCCGTCGTGGAACTGTGGGCGCGGGACCGGGCCGCGCTGGTGACCTGCAAGCGGCGGCACCAGGGGCTGCGGACGTTCTATGGCGTGCGGGATGCGGGGCTGCGCGGCTAGTGGCGAAAAGGCCCCGGGCAGGCCCTGCCTCTCGCCAACGCAAAACGGGCGGGGAAGACCCCGCCCGTTCCGTCGTTCGTCCGGATCGGCGTGCGCTACTGCGCCGGACCCAGGTTGATGAGCTGCACCCGGCGATTGACCTCGCTGTACGGGTTGGCCGGATCGCGGAGATCCTCTTCGCCGAGCCCGACGGGGATCAGCATGTTCGCCGGGACGTAGAAGGTGGTGGTCAGCGCCTCGACGATGGCGTTGGCGCGGCGCTGGCTGAGGTCGAGGTTGTACTCGCGCTTGCCCTTGGCATCGGTGTGACCGATCACGAGGAACTGGTCGCCGCCGAGAAAGACGGTGTGCAGGGCGTCGGCGATGAGACCCAGCGACTCGTAGGATTCCGGACGAATGCGGTCGGAATCGAAGTCGAAGGTAATCTCGACGATGAACTGCCGCAGCTTGGCGAGCTGGGACTCGATCGGCAGATCGGTCGTCGAATCGTCGCCGGGATGCAGGCGGATGTTGTCGAGGGCCTGCTGGCGGATCTCGTCGGCGGTGATCTGAAGCCGGGCCCGCTCGACGTTCTGCAGGTTGTTGATGATTTCATTGCGCGTGAGCGCGGTCTGGGCGGACGCGGGCAGCGACAGAAGCGCCAGGGCGGCCGCAGCGAGGATCAGTCTCTTCATGGGATCTACTCGGCTCGTTGTCGGGTCTGGCGGGCTCAGCGATAGCCGGCGTCGGTGATGGCCTGGTTGCACGCCTTGCCGACGGAGCGTTCCGCCTTCAGAAGGCAGCGAAGCTCGGGCACCTTGCCGGCCAGCGTCTGCGTCGGGGTGCTCCCGTGGACGTTGCAGAGCTGGGCGGAATCCCGGGCGCAGACCTGGAAGACGACCTGCTGGGCCTCGTGGCGCTTCCGGATGAGCTCGTAGACGCGGACGTAGTCCGCCTTGCACTGGGGCGAGACCTTGGCGGCGTTGGCGTCCAGGCACTTCTGGATGCCGAAGTTGCCGATGTTCGCCTTCGGGCAGAACTTGTTGATGTCGGCGCCGCAGCTGTCGGCGAGGATCTTAATGGCACCGGCATAACCGATGGTCTGCGCGGACGCCTGGTGGGCGGACGCAAACAGGCCGACGAACGCGGTCAGGGCCGCTGCGGCAAGCAGTCTCGAAATGGACATTCTGTCCTCCCGGTCGAAATGATTACGAACGAGGCCGGGCCGACGCTTTCAGCCAGCCCCCCATCGGCCAAGAAACCGATTTGGGGCCACGATTTCAACAAAAACCGGCGCGGGTTTGCCTAATTCGTCATGTTCTCGACGAAGAATGGCCAGATTTCATTCCCCGGGACACGCCGTTGCACCGTCCGGCCCGCACAAACGCGGTCCGAACGTCTCTTCCGGGAGGGCATGGGGGTCGGTTGGCGGGCCTATCGGGGCCGACGCGGGCGGGGCGAGCGACGGCCTGTCGACGCCCAGAAGGCAAGGCGGGGAGGAGGCCTCACCGCTCCGGTTCGTCGCCGCGCATGCTGAGGAACTCGTTCAGGCCGGACAGCGATTCGATGCGGCTGGCGAACACCTTCATCACCACCAGCAGCGGCACCGCGATCAGCACCCCGATGAAGCCCCAGATGAAGCCCCAGAAGGCCACGGCCAGCAGCACCGCCACCGTGTTGATCTGCAGCCTGCGGCCGACCAGCAGCGGCGTGATGAACTGACCCTCGACGCTGGTGCAGATGAGATAGATCAGCGGCGCCAGGATCGCGTGGCCGAGCGTCGGGAACGAGATCAGCGCGATGAGCGCCGTGACGCCGATGCCGATGATCGCGCCCAGGTAGGGCACGAAGTTGAGCAGCATCGCGGCGACGCCCCAGAGGATCGGGTTGGGCATGCCGATGGCGAACATGCCGGCGGCGATCACCGCGCCGAGGCCGGCGTTGATGATGGAGATGGTGAACAGGTAGGTGGAGATCGACCGCTCGATCTCCTTGGCAATCGCGAGCCCGTGCTTCTTGTCGGTGAGCGTTGGCAGCACCCGGACCAGCTTTTCCTGCAGCATGTCCCCCGACGACAGCAAGAACATCAGCAGGATGAGGGTGAGGCCGGCGCCGGCGAACACCTGCGAGGCGCTGCTGGCGGCGGTGTCGAGCAGGCCCGGATCGCGGATCACGACCTCCTGGGCGCCCCCGGATGCGGGCTGCTTGATGGCGTCATTGATCTGTTCCTGCGCCTTCTGGACGTCCTCGACGGACTTGCGCAGGTTGCGGAGCTTGAAGCTGATCTCCGAGCGCATCTGCGGCACCGCGCTGATCCACTCCGACACCGGTGCGCTGAGCGTGTAGGCGGCGCCGCCCAGGCCGATCGCCAGAACCAGCCCCAGCGTCACCGCCGTCACGCCCTCCGGGATGCCGCGTCGCCTGAGCGCGCGGACGATCGGCAGCAGCACCAGCGCGAACAGGAAGGCGAGGGTGACGGGCAGGATCAGTCCCTTACCGAAGTAAAGGACACCCACGATCATGATCAGGAAGATCCCGATGACGGAGGTCTTCATGCGCTCACACTGATTTGGGCGGTCAGGCTGGCGCCCGCGCCGTCAACTTGTTGACTCCGGGGCGCTTCTTGTCGATCCGCTCGCGCGGACAGATCGGAGGCGGCTCCGGCTCGAAAAGCCGATCTCGTCAGTGGGCCGGGGGCGCTCATCAAGATCTGCATATGCCAAACGCACAGACGCGCTCGAAGATGCAGAAAATCTTCGCGGCCACCAAGAAATATCGCGGCGGGCGCGCTAAGCGGCGAACGGTTTGCCGGCGTCAGATCTCGTCGGTGGTCTTGCGGGAGGCGCGCGGCTTGGCGGCGGACTTGCCCGCGCTCGCCGCCGGCCGTTTCGCGGGGGCCGGTTTTTTGGCGGCGGCGGCCTTGCCGGCCGGCTTGCCCTTGGCGGCCGGGGCCGGCCTGGAGGCGGGAGCGGCCTTGCGGGAGGGGACTGGGTTCGGCATGTCCGCCGGTTCGGTCTCGCCGGGCTTCTCCGCATCCGGATCCACGGTCCAGTCGGCCTCCGGCTCCTCGGCGGGCGCAGGGGGTGCCTCCGGCTCCGCGACCTGTTCGGGCGCTGCGGGTTCCGGCTCGGGCTCAGGCTCGGGCGCGGCGGCAGCGGGCCTGGGTGCCTCGACCGGCTTCTCGGGCCTGCTGGAGGCGGACAGCGTGCCGACCAGGCGGCCGCCGGCGTCGATCGCCAGCGCGCCGTAGGCGATCTCGCCCTCGACGTCGCCGGTGGCACGGACTGCGAGCTGGCCGGCGACGGTCAGGACGCCGCGGACGGTGCCGTGGATCTCCGCCGTCTCGGCGTGCGCGGTTCCGGTCAGCGTGCCGCCGCTGCCGACGACGAGATGCCCGGCGGCGAGGTCGCCCTCGAAACGGCCGTCGACCTGCGCGGTGCCCTCAACGCGGGTGCGCGCGTTCTCGACGGCGGTTTCCACTCCGACCAGAAACTGGATTGTGTCGCGGGGTGCCATGCCTTCATCCTATGAGCCAGTGGAATCGCCTTCAAGACGCGCTTCCAAGCGTGGTTAAGCCGAAATCACGGTGCGGTCGGCCGCCGCACCCGGTCGCCCGCCGCAGCATCGCACGCCTGGCGCGATTGTTCATGGCAGGTTCAGGATGAGCACGGTACTTCCAGTCCCATGAAGCGGTTTCGAGCCTTCCTCATTGCCCTGACCCTGTCGATCGCCGCGGTGCAAGCGGCCGACGCGGCCTGCCTGTCGCCGGGCGAGCAGCGCGACGCCGTGCAGAGCGGCGCCGCGGTGCGCCCCGCCGCCGTCCAGGGCCAGGTGCAGGGCGAGCTGGTGCGGCTCGACCTGTGCCAGGACGGCGGGCGCCTCGTCTACGTTGCCACGGTCCTGATGCCGGGCGGACAGGTCGACCGGGTCGTGTTCGACGCCCGCTCCGGCGCCAGGCAGTAGGGACGTCGTCATGCGCATACTCGTCGTCGAAGACGATCAGGATCTGTCGCGCCAGCTCAAGCAGGCCCTCAGCGACGCCGGCTACGTGGTCGATCTCGCCCACGATGGCGAGGACGGCCACTTCCTGGGCGACACCGAACCCTACGACGCGGTGGTGCTCGACATCGGCCTGCCGGTGATGGACGGCATCTCGGTGCTGGAGCGCTGGCGGCGGGACGGGCGGACCATGCCCGTGCTGGTGCTGACGGCGCGCGACCGCTGGAGCGACAAGGTGGCCGGCATCGACGCCGGCGCCGACGACTACGTGGCCAAGCCGTTCCACATGGAGGAGGTGCTGGCGCGCCTTCGCGCGCTGGTGCGCCGCTCCGCCGGACACGCCAGCAACGTGGTGACCTGCGGGCCGGTGGAGATCGACACCCGCTCGGGGCGCGTCGCGGTCGACGGCCAGAGCATCAAGCTGACCTCCCACGAATACCGCCTGCTCGCCTACCTGATGATGCACAAGGACCGGGTCGTCTCGCGCACCGAGCTGATCGAGCACCTGTACGACCAGGATTTCGATCGGGACTCGAACACCATCGAGGTGTTCGTCGGCCGGCTGCGCAAGAAGATCCCGGCGCCGATCATCGAGACCATCCGCGGGCTCGGCTACCGGATCGCCGAGCCGGGCGAAGGCGAAGGGGCGGATGCGGCCGGCTCCTAATTCCCTCGCCAGACGCCTCTTCTTCATTTCGGCGGTCTGGAGCGTCGCCGCGATCCTGATCGCCGGCGTCATCCTGGTCGCGCTCTACCGGCAGTCGGTGGAGCGCGCCTTCGACGAACGGCTGGACGTCTACCTGAAGACCGTGGTGGGCGAACTGGCCGCCGACCAGCAGGCGGGCGAGGGCGCGCCCACGGCGATCTCAGTAGGCGGCCTCGGCGAACCGCGCTTCGCGCTGCCGCTCTCCGGCTGGTACTGGACCGTCGCCGACGCCAAGTCGGGCACGGTGCTGGCGGCCTCGCCATCGCTGGCGGGCGACCGCCTGGCGCTGCCGGCGGATCAGGAGCAGCCGCAGGACTGGCGGCAGCCGATGACTGCCTCGATCACCGGGCCGGACCGCGAGCCGCTGCGCGTCGTCAGCCGCAACATCCGCCTTCCCGGCGGCACCCGCTATCTCGTTTCCATCGCCGGCGACACGACCGAGGTCCGCAAGGATGTGGTCTCGTTCGGGACGCGCGTGGCGGCGACCCTGTTCGCGATGGCGGCGGGGCTGGTGCTGGCGATCGTGCTGCAGGTGCGGATCGGCCTCAAGCCGCTCGACCGGATCAGGGCCTCGCTGCAGGCCATCCGGGTCGGCGAACGGGAACGGCTGGAGGGGGATTTTCCCCGCGAGATCGCGCCGCTCGCCAGCGAACTCAACGCGCTTCTCGACAGCCACCAGGAGGTGGTGGAGCGGTCGCGGACCCACGTCGGCAACCTCGCCCACGCCCTGAAGACCCCGCTGAGCGTGATCCTGAACGAGGCGCGCGAGGCCGACGGCCCGTTCGCCCACAAGGTGGCCGAACAGGCGGGCGCCATGCAGACCCACATCGCCCACCATCTCGACCGGGCCCAGATCGCAGCACAACGCCGAGTGATCGGCGTGGTCACGCCGGTGGAGCCGGTGCTCGAATCGGTCGTGCGCGCCATGCGCCGGCTCTACGAGGAAAAGGGCATCTCGATCGAGGTGGCCGACGGCACCGGCTTCCGATTCCGCGGCGAGAAGCAGGACCTGCTCGAGGTGCTCGGAAACCTCCTCGACAACGGCTGCAAGTGGGCCGAGCGCGAGGTGCGGGTGCTCGTGCGGCCGTCGCCGGACACCTCCGGCGCGCTGCCGTTCTTCGACATCGTCGTGGAGGACGACGGGCCCGGCCTGCCGCCGGAAGAGCGGCTGCGGGTGATCGAGCGCGGCCGGCGGCTGGACGAGACCAAGCCGGGAAGCGGGCTCGGCCTGTCGATCGTGTCGGAACTGGTGCGGCTTTACGGCGGCGAACTCACGCTGGCCGCCTCCGCGGAGGGCGGCCTGCGGGCGGTCGTGCGCCTGCCAAGGATTTGATGGGGATCGTTTCGGTTCCTGCGTCGTTTTGGTGTACACGATGTCGAAACGCAATTCGGCCACCAAACCATGCCAACGACCCTTCGTCCCGCTCGTCCGTCCCTCGATTTCAAGTTTCCGGAACCCGAAATGAACCGCCCCTCCCGGCGTGCCCTCCGCGCTTCCGTGTTCCGCCTCGCCCCGGTGCTCGTGCTGGCGAGCGTCGTGGCCGCCTGCGTCTCGACGAACGGCGGCGGGACCACCGCCGCCGATGCCGCGGGGCGGGTGGAAGGATCGCAGATCTCGCGCAGCGACGCGCTGGGCCTCACACGCGAGGATCAGTCGGTGGCGCTCAAGGCGGAGTTCCGGGCGCTGGAGATGACGCCGGCCGGCGCCGCCGTCTCGTGGCGCAATCCCGCCACCGGCCACGCCGGCGACGTGCTGCCCGGGCCCGCCTATCAGGTGAACGCGCAGAGCTGCCGCGACTACACCCACAACGTGACCGCCGCCGACGCGGTGAGCTTCCAGGCGACCGCATGTCGCGGCGTCGACGGGGTGTGGCAGGTGGTGACCTGACGCCGGTCCTGCTAGAGCAGTCCGAGTTCAGTTCGCCTGTCCCCGCGCGCCGTGAAGGGGCGCGGGCACCCTGGCTCGATCCGAGCGAAGGGTGCTTGACGGGGCGGGCGTGCCACCCCCTTTTTCCCGGCGGGTCAATCAAGGGCCGTTTCCCGAGACGGGGAGATGGGCCGCGCGGGCTGCGGATGGAGACGGACGTCTCGTGATGGTGTTCTGGGTTTCGGTGGCGATCCTGACCGGGATGGCGGTGCTGGCGGTGCTGTGGCCGCTGTCGCGCCGGCAACCGGGTCCGGACGACGCCCCGCACGACGTCGCCGTCTACCGGGACCAGCTGGGCGAGGTCGACCGCGACGTGGAGCGCGGGCTGATCGCCCCCGGCGAGGCGGAAGCCGCCCGCGCCGAAATCGCCCGCCGCCTGCTGCGCGCCGACCGCGAGGCCGGCGCGGCCTCCACCACCAGCCGCAACCGGCGCAGGGTCGTGGCGCTGGCGGCGATCGTGGCGGTCCCGCTGATCTCGCTCCTCGTCTACGGCACGCTCGGCCGGCCCACCTATCCCGACCAGCCGCGCGCCGCGCGCCTGCAGGCGCCGGCCGGCGACGAGACGCTCTCGACGCTTGTCGCCCGCGTCGAGGACCACCTGTCCAAGAACCCCGACGACGGCCGCGGCTGGGACGTGCTCGGCCCGGTCTACCTGCGCCTCGGCCGTCCCGCCGACGCCAGCGCCGCCTTCACCAACGCCATCCGCCTGCAGGGCCAGAGCGCGGAGCGGCTGGCGGGCCTCGGCGAGGCGATCGTGCAGGCGAACGGCGGCGTGGTCACCGACGATGCGACGGCGGCGTTCCAGGCGGCGAACGATCTCGATCCGACGGCGGCCAATCCGCGCTTCTTCCTGGCGCTCGGCCTGAGCCAGGAGGGCAAGACCGAGGAGGCCATCGCGGCCTGGAACGCGCTGATCGCGTCGGCCTCCGGCGGCGAGCCGTGGCTCCCCGTCGCGCGGCGGCAGGTGGCGGCGCTGGGCGGCGAGCCGGCGGAGGCGCCGGCCGCGATGCCCGGACCGGGCCGCGCCGACGTCGAGGCGGCGGCCGGCATGACCGACGAAGACCGGCAGGCGATGATCGAGGGGATGGTCTCGCAGCTGGCGACGCGCCTCGATTCGAGCGGCGGCAGCGTCGACGAATGGCTGCGGCTGATCCGCGCCTACCAGGTGCTCGGTCGCACCGACGAAGCGAAGGCGGCGGCCGCGCGGGCGACCGAGGCCTTCTCCGAGGACCCTGAGGCACAAGCGCGCATCCGGTCCATCGAGGACGAAATTGGTCTAAATCAATAATCGTTCTATGTGAGCGAACTAGAAGATGCTGGCCGGTGGTCGCGGACGACGCGAACCGGATGGCACGGCAACCGGAGTGACGGGTCTTGCGGCGATGACGCGGAAACAGCGGCGTCTCACTTTCATCGGCGTGGTCGGTGGCGTGCTCGCGTGCGCCGTCGGGCTGGTGTTCGCGGCGATGGGCGACAAGGTGACCTTCTTCAAGACGCCGACCGAGCTTGCCGCGATGGCGCCGGTCGCCGGCCAGCGCATCCGGCTGGGCGGCCTCGTCGAGGACGGATCGCTGGACCGCGGCGCCGGCACCACGGTGACCTTCCGCGTCACCGACATGAACGACGAAGTGACCGTTTCCTACACCGGCATCCTTCCCGACCTGTTCCGCGAGGGGCAGGGGGTCGTCGCCGAGGGCACGCTTGCGCCGGACGGCACCTTCCGCGCCGACACCGTGCTCGCCCGCCACGACGAGAGCTACATGCCGAAGGAAGTCGCCGACGCGCTCAAGGAGCAGAACCACTATTTCGAAACGGAAACCCGCACCCAGTAGGGTCGGGCCTTCGCCACAACCGAACCGGCAGCGGCGGGAACGGCCTTCATGTTGAACGAGCTTGGACACTATGCGCTGGTGCTGGCCCTGGCGCTGGCGCTCGTCCAGTCCATCGTGCCGCTCTACGGGGCCCGGACCCGCGACAGCCAACTGATGCGCATCGCCGAGCCGGTGGCCGGCATGCTGTTCCTGCTGATCGGGCTGGCCTTCGCGATCCTGATGATCGCCTACGTGCGCTCCGACTTCTCGGTGCTCAACGTCTTCGAGAACTCGCACTCCGCCAAGCCGATGATCTTCAAGGTCTCCGGCGTCTGGGGAAACCACGAGGGCTCGATGCTGCTGTGGATCCTGATCCTGGCGCTGTTCAGCGGCCTCGTCGCGGCGTTCGGCGGGGCGCTGACCCGGTCGCTGAAGGCGACCGTGCTGTCGGTGCAGGCGTGGATCCTGAGCGCCTTCCTGCTGTTCATCCTGGCGACCTCGAACCCGTTCATCCGGCTGTCGCCGGCGCCGCTGGAGGGCCAGGACCTCAACCCGATCCTCCAGGACATCGGGCTCGCGATCCATCCGCCGCTGCTCTACGTCGGCTACGTCGGCTTCTCCATCGCCTTCTCGTTCGCGGTGGCGGCGCTGATCGAGGGGCGCATCGACGCCGCCTGGGCGCGCTGGGTCCGGCCTTGGACGCTGCTCGCCTGGCTGTTCCTCACGCTCGGCATCGCGATGGGCTCCTACTGGGCCTACTACGAGCTCGGCTGGGGCGGCTGGTGGTTCTGGGACCCGGTGGAGAACGCCTCGTTCATGCCGTGGCTCGCCGGCACCGCGCTGCTGCATTCGGCCATCGTCATGGAGAAGCGCGACGCGCTGAAGATCTGGACGGTGCTGCTGGCGATCCTGACCTTCTCGCTGTCGCTGCTCGGGACGTTCCTGGTGCGCTCGGGCGTGCTCACCTCGGTGCACGCGTTCGCCACCGACCCGACCCGCGGCGTGTTCATCCTGGCGATCCTGATCCTGTTCATCGGCGGATCGTTCGCGCTCTATGCGTGGCGCGCCCAGCGGCTGCGGCCCGGCGGCGTGTTCGCGCCGATCAGCCGAGAAGGGGCGCTGGTGCTCAACAACCTGTTCCTGACGGCGGCGTGCGCGACGGTGTTCGTGGGCACGCTCTATCCGCTGGTGCTGGAGGCGCTAACCGGCCAGAAGATCTCCGTCGGCGCGCCGTTCTTCAACCTGACCTTCGGCCCGCTGATGCTGCCGCTGCTGGTCGCCGTTCCGTTCGGGCCGATGCTCGCCTGGAAGCGCGGCGACTTCTTCGCGGTGGCGCAGCGGCTGTGGATGGCGATGGTCGCCGCGGTGGTGGCGATCGCGGTGGTCGCCTGGCTCGCCGGCAACCTCTACCTCCTCACCGCCCTCGGCATCGGGCTTGCGGTGTGGCTGATGGCGGGCTCGCTCACCGAGATCCTGATGCGCGCCAAGGTGGGCCGCGAACGGGTCGGCACCTCGATGCGGCGGCTGGTCGGCCTGCCGCGCTCGGCCTTCGGCACCACGCTCGGCCATTTCGCGCTGGGCGTGATGCTGCTCGGCATCGTCGCGAGCTCGGCGTTCCAGAGCGAGCGGATCCTGGTGATGGCGCCCGGCGACAGCGTCGAGATCGCCGGCTACACGCTCACCTTCAACGGCATGGAGCCGGAGCTCGGACCCAACTACCGCCAGGACGTGGCGCTGATGGAGGCCGCGCGGGGCGGCCGCGTGAGCAACCTGCGCCCGGCCAAGCGCCTCTACACGGCCCGCCAGATGCCGACGACGGAGGCGGCGATCCACACCAGCGGCCTGTCGCAGCTCTACGTGTCGCTGGGCGACCTGAAGGACGACGGCGCCATCGTCGTGCGCGCCTACAACAAGCCGCTGGTGCTGCTGATCTGGCTCGGTCCGGTGATGATGGCGCTGGGCGGGCTGGTGTCGCTGTCGGACCGACGCCTGCGGGTCGGCGCGCCGGCACCGACGGCCAAGCGCGCCCGCAAGGCCTCGGCGGCATGACCCGGCTGGCGCGCCTCGTCGCTGTCATGGCATTGGCGATCGGTCTGGCCGCGCCGGCGTTCGCGGTGCAGCCGGACGAGGTGCTGGCCGATCCGGTGCTGGAGGCCCGCGCCCGCGACCTGTCGGCGGAACTGCGCTGCATGGTCTGCCAGAACGAATCCATCGACGCCTCCAACGCGCCGCTTGCCCGCGACATCCGCCTTTTGCTGCGCGAACGGCTGCAGAAGGGCGACAGCGACCGGCAGGTGCTCGACTATCTGGTGTCGCGCTACGGCGAGTTCGTGCTGCTGAAGCCGCGCCTCAGCGCCCATACGCTGCTGTTGTGGCTGACGCCGCTCTTGGTGCTGCTGGCCGGCGGATGGATGGTGGTGAGCGGACTGCGCCGGCGGCGGCAGCCGGACACGGCGCCGCTGAGCGCCGCCGAGGAAGCCGAACTGCAGAAGGTATTGTCGGACGACGCGCGATCCTGATTGGCGGTTCGGCGCGAAGCCGCAGGGAGGGACCATGCGCAAGACCATCGAGAAGATCGAGTTCGAGGGCGGCTTCGGCGCCCGGCTGGCGGCCCGTCTCGACCGGCCCGCCGGCAAGCCCCGCGCCTACGCGCTGTTCGCTCACTGCTTCACCTGTTCCAAGGACATCATCGCCGCCCGGGAGATCGCTGGCGCGCTCGCCAGCGCGGGGATCGCGGTGGTGCGCTTCGACTTCACCGGGCTGGGGTCGTCGGAGGGAGAGTTCGCCTCGACGAACTTCTCCTCCAACGTCGCCGATCTCCTGAAGGCGGTCGAGTACATGCGCGCCAACCTGGAGGCGCCGCAGCTGCTGGTCGGCCATTCGCTGGGCGGGGCGGCGGTGCTGGCGGCGGCCGGCGACGTGCCGGAGGCGACGGCGGTGGCGGTGATCGCGGCGCCGGCGGAGGCCACCCACGTGGTGCACGCGTTCGCCGCCGACGTCGACAGGATCGAGGCGGACGGTGCGGCGGACGTGTCGCTGGCGGGCCGAAAGTTCACCATCCGGAAGCAGTTCCTGGACGATCTCAAGGACCACGCTCTGGTCGACCGGGTGGCGACCATGGGCAAGGCGCTCCTGGTGCTGCAGTCGCCGACGGACCAGACGGTGGGGATCGACAACGCCAGCCGGATCTTCGCGGCGGCCAAGCATCCGAAGAGCTTCGTCTCGCTGGACGACGCCGACCACCTGCTGTCGGACCCGCGCGACGCCACCTACGCGGCGCGGGTGATCGCGGCCTGGGCCGAGCGCTTCCTCTCCGTGGAGGACGAGGGCCGCGAACCTCCGGAGCCGTACGGCGTGCGGGTGGAGGAGACGGGCGAGGGGACGTTCCAGAACCGCGTCGTGGCCGGTCCGCACCGGCTGCTCGCCGACGAGCCGCTGGCGGTGGGCGGCACCGCGACCGGACCCTCGCCCTACGACTATCTCGCTATCGCCCTTGGCGCCTGCACCACCATGACGCTCAGGCTCTACGCCGACCACAAGGGCATCGCCGTCGACCAGTTCGCGGTCGAGGTGTCCCACGACAAGGTGCACGCCGCCGACTGCGAGGGATGCGCCGACGAGATTGCGAGCCGCGCCGGCAAGGTGGACCGCTTCGAACGCCGCGTGACGATCCGTGGCGACGTCGACGACGCGACGCGGGCGAGGCTCCTGGAGATCGCCGACAAGTGCCCCGTCCACCGGACGCTGAGCGAGGGCGCCGCGGTGGTGACCGTGGCGGTTCCGCCGTCCGGCGAAGCGCGCTGAAGGCGGCGGCTCGGCGCGGAAACGCGCCGATCAGGGCCGAAGCGGCCCAACATTACGAATTCGTCACGTAGCGGACAGAACCCTGTAAGGCGCGATCCATCACAAAGGGGGCCAGCGAAGGCGGCGATTCCTGCTGTCGCCTCGCCTTTACGCAATCTCTTCACGGAGAAGCCTTTCATGATGAAAGCCCCCAATTCAGCACGCGACACCGGCAAGAGCGCGTTTGCCAAGCGCCGCAAGGCGCTTGCCGCCGGCACCATCGCGCTCGGCGTCGCCGGCCTCCTCGCAACCGAGGCCTTCGTCGTCACGCCCACCCCGGCCAACGCGGAGAACCTCTCCGCCGGCGTGTCGCAGCACCAGGCCCCCGGCTTCGCCGACATCGTCGAGCAGGTCAGCCCGGCGGTGGTGTCGATCCGCGTCAAGTCCGACTCCGGCCCGGAACTCTCGTCCTTCCAGGGCATGCCGGAAGGAAGCCCGTTCGAGCGCTTCTTCAAGCAGTTCCAGGACCAGTTCGGCGACCAGCAGATGCCCCAGGGGCGCGGTGGCCCTGACGGCGGCGGCAAGCAGCCCCATCACTTCTCCATGGGGCTCGGTTCGGGCTTCATCATTTCGTCCGACGGCTACGTCGTGACCAACAACCACGTCGTCGACCACGCCGAGGAAGTCACCGTCGTCATGAGCGACGGCAAGACCTACGACGCCAAGGTCATCGGCGTCGACGAGAAGACCGACCTGGCGCTCGTCAAGATCGACGGCGAGGACAGCTTCCCGTTCGTCTCCTTCACCGACGGTGACGTGCGCGTCGGCGACTGGGTGGTCGCGGTGGGCAACCCGTTCGGCCTCGGCGGCAGCGTGACCGCCGGCATCGTGTCGGCCCGCGGCCGCGAGATCGGTGCCGGTCCGTACGACGACTTCCTGCAGATCGACGCGCCCATCAACAAGGGCAACTCGGGCGGCCCGACGTTCAACCTCGACGGCAAGGTTGTCGGCGTGAACACCGCCATCTACTCGCCCTCGGGGGGCTCGGTCGGCATCGGCTTCGCCATTCCGGCGTCGATCGCCCGCCAGGTCATCGAGGACCTGAAGGACGACGGCAAGGTCACGCGCGGCTGGCTCGGCGTGCAGATCCAGCCGATCACGCCGGACATCGCCGACTCCCTCGGTCTCGATGCCATCAAGGGTGCGCTCGTCGCGCAGCCGCAGGATGACAGCCCGGCCGCGAAGGCGGGCATCAAGGCCGGCGACGCCATCATCGCCATCGACGGCGAGACCATGGACAACCCGCGCGACGTCGCGCGCACCGTTGCCTCCAAGGCTCCCGGTTCGTCGGTGACGCTGACGCTCTGGCGCGACGGGAAGAAGGAAGACGTCAAGGTCGACCTCGGCACCCTCGATCCGAACCAGCAGGCCAGCATGACGCCGGGCGTCGAGCCGGGCACGGACATGTCGTTCGGGATGCGCCTGGCTCCGGCCAAGGAGATGGGCGTCGACGAGACGGGTGTCGCCGTGGTCGAACTCGATCCCGACAGCATCGCCGCCGAGAAGGGCCTCAAGGTCGGCGACGTGATCCTGAATGCCGGCGGCGCGGACGTTGCCACGCCCGCCGACATCAAGAAGAGCATCGAAGTCGCCGAGAACGAGGGCCGCAAGGCCGTCCTGTTCCGGGTCCGCTCCGGCGACCAGATCCGCTTCGTGGCCCTGCCCGTCGAGAAGGGCTGACCAGCCCGTCCCGACGCCAACTGCCGGGGCCGCCCTCGCGGCCCCGGATCGCCCGCCGCACCCGTCGGACCCTTCGGCGCCGGTCCGGGCACTCCGCCGGGCACCGCCCCTGGCGCTCCCGTTTCGATCACGGTCCCGGTCGTCCGACATCCGTCGATGCCGCCCGTGATCCACCTGATCGGTGTCGTCGTTGGCTTCCGTCGCCCCCGCCGACTCGGCACCGTCGGACGGCAGATCACCCAGCGTGGTCTGCCGTCCACCTCATTCGGCTTCCGCCAGCTTCCAGTTCATGCAAGATCAACCGGACTCTGCAAGATGACGGATGCCATGCGAATCCTTTTGATCGAAGACGACAGCGACGCGGCGGGCTTCCTGTCCCGGGGGCTGAAGGAAGCCGGCCATGTGGTCGACCTCGCCCGCGACGGGGTGGAGGGGGCCGATCTGGCCCAGGCGAGCGACTACGATGTGCTCCTGATCGACCGGATGCTGCCGCTGCGCGACGGCCTCTCCATCGTCGAGGAGCGCCGCGAGGCGGGCGACACCACCCCGATCCTGATACTGTCGGCGCTTGGCCAGGTCGACGACCGGGTGAAGGGGCTGCGCGCCGGCGGCGACGACTATCTCGCCAAGCCCTACGCCTTCTCCGAACTGCTCGCCCGGGTGGAGGCGCTGGGCCGCCGCCAGAAGCCGATCCAGGCCGAGACGGTCTACACCGTCGCCGACCTCGAGCTCGACCGCCTGTCCCACTCGGTGACCCGGGGCGGACGCTCCATTCCGCTGCAGCCGCGCGAATTCCGCCTGCTGGAGTACCTGATGCAGCACGCCGGCCAGGTGGTGACCCGGACGATGCTGCTGGAGAACGTCTGGGACTACCACTTCGACCCGCAGACCAACGTGATCGACGTGCACGTGTCGCGGCTCCGGGCGAAAATCGACAAGGACTTCGACCGGCCGCTTCTCCATACCGTGCGCGGAGCCGGCTATGTCGTTCGTGACGACGCTCGGTAGGCTCTTCCGCACCACAGCCGTCAAGCTGACCCTCGTCTACCTCGCGGTCTTCACGGCGCTGCTGGTCGGGCTGATCGTCTACATCTTCACGATGACGGACGATCTCCTCGACCGTCAGCTGCGCGACACCATCGACGCGGAGATCCGCGGCCTGTCCGACCAGTACCGGGTGCGCGGGCTGACCGGCCTCGTCAACGCGGTGGAACGGCGGTCGGTGGCGCCGGGCGCGAGCCTCTATCTCATCACCGATTTCGCAGGCAACCGCATCGCCGGCAACATCGACAGCCTGACCCAGTCGCTGCTGTCGAGCGCCGACGGCGAGGCGCGGCCGGTGTTCTATCAGCGGCTCGGACCGTCCGGCGCCGACGAGTCTCGTGCGCGCCGCGCGCTGGTGCGGGTGTTCGTGCTGCCGGGCGGGTTCCGTCTGCTGGTCGGACGCGACCTGGAGGAGCGCACCGAGTTCCGGGCGATCATCGGCCAGGCCGCCCAGTGGGCGCTGCTGGTGGCCATCGTGTTCGGCCTCGTCAGCTTCCTGGTGGTCTCGCGACGGGTGCTCCGACGCGTCGATGCGATCGCGGCAACCGGCAACCGGATCGTCGACGGCGATCTCACCCAGCGGCTGCCGGTGACCGGGACAGGCGACGAGTTCGATCGCCTGTCGGCCAGCCTGAACACCATGCTCGACCGCATCGTCGACCTGCACGAGGGGCTGCACCGGGTCTCCGACAACATCGCCCACGACCTGAAGACGCCGCTGACCCGCCTCCGGATGCAGGCGGAGGCGGCGCTGCGCCAGGCGCGCTCGGAGGAGGCGCTGCGCGACGCGCTGCAGGCGACGATCGAGGAGTCCGAGGCGCTGATCCGCACCTTCGACGCGCTGCTGATGATCGCCCGCAGCGAGGCCGGATCGGCGGTGGTGGCGCTGGCGCCGGTGGACCTCGCGCAGATCGCCCGCGACGTGGCGGAGCTCTACGAGCCGGTCGCCGAGGAAGCGGGCGTGAACCTCACCGTCGATGTGCCCGAGACGGTGGTGGTGGAGGCGAATCGCGAACTGGTCGGGCAGGCGCTCGCCAATCTCATCGACAACGCCATCAAGCACGGCGGGCTCGACGCCGAGGCGCCGGAGGTTTCGGTCACCCTGATCGTGTCGCAGATCGGCGCGCAGCTCAGCGTGGCGGACAACGGAGCCGGCATTTCGCCCGCCGATCGCAACCGGGTGACGGGCCGGTTCGTGCGGCTCGAGGCGAGCCGGTCGACGCCGGGCTCGGGTCTGGGGTTGAGCCTGGTCGAGGCGATCGCCAATGTGCACCGGGGCCAGTTCGTGCTCGGCGACGCCGAGCCGGGCCTGAAGGCCACGCTGGTCTTCCCGCATGACCTGAAGCACGCGCCACAAGACCGGAGCTGATGACCGCCACCGACGCCCGACCGCTCTATCGCCGGATCGACCGGACGATCCCGTCCGATCCCGCCCGCAAGGATGCGCTGGCCGACGATCTCGCCCGGCTGGCCGAGGCGGAGGGCGGCGCGGCGCTGCGCGAGCTCCTCGACGCGGAAGCGGGCCTCGCGCCGTTTCTCGTCGGGGTCTTCTCCAACAGCCCGTTCCTGCGCGACCTCGGCCTGCGCGACGCCGGCCGTCTGGCGCGCATCCTGTCCGCCGCGCCGGAGGCGGGGATCGCCGACCTGATCGCGCGGGTGTCCGCCTTCGTTCCCGACGAGGCGACCCTGATGCGGGTGCTGCGCGAGGGCAAGCAGGAGGCGGCGCTGCTGATCGCGCTCGCCGACCTCTCGGGAACCTGGGAGCTGGAAGCCGTCACCGGCGCGCTGACGGCGTTCGCCGACGCGGCGCTGCAGGCCGCCGTTTGCCATCTGCTGCGCGACCTCCACGCGCGCGGCAAGCTGGCGCTGCCCGATCCGGAACACCCGCAGGCGGGCTCCGGCTACATCGTGCTGGGCATGGGCAAGTACGGCGCGGCGGAGCTCAACTACTCCAGCGACATCGACCTGATCGTGTACTTCGATCCCGACCGCGCGCCGACGGCCGATCCCGACGAGGCGTCGACGCTGTTCGTGCGGATGACGCGCCGGCTCGTGCAGATCATGCAGGAGCGCACCGGCGACGGCTACGTGTTCCGGACCGACCTCAGGCTGCGGCCGGACCCGGGGGCGACGGCGGTGGCGCTGTCGGTGCCGGCGGCGCTCCACTACTACGAGGCGCTTGGCCAGAACTGGGAGCGGGCGGCGCTGATCAAGGCGCGGCCGGTGGCGGGCGACCCGGAGGCAGGTGCGGCGCTGCTCGCCGACATCGCCCCGTTCATCTGGCGCCGCTCCTTCGACTACGCGACCATCGCCGACGTGCATTCCATCAAGCGCCAGATCCACGCCGTGAAGGGCCACGGACGGATCGCCGTCGCCGGCCACAACATCAAGCTTGGCCGCGGCGGCATCCGCGAGGTGGAGTTCTTCGTCCAGACCCAGCAGCTGATCGCCGGCGGACGCAATCCGGGGCTGCGCGGCATCCGCACGCTGCCGATGCTCGAAGCGCTGGTGGAGGCCGGCTGGATCGACCAGGCCGCCCGCGACGAACTCGACGCGGCGTACCGGTTCCTGCGCTTCGTCGAGCACCGGCTGCAGATGATCGCCGACGAACAGACCCATACGCTGCCGAAGAGCGACGAGGGGCTGGCGGCGGTGGCGCGGCTGTGCGGCTACCCGGCGTTCGACGGGTTCGCCAACGACCTGCGCGGGCATCTGGAGCGCGTGCAGGGGCATTACGCCCAGCTGTTCGAGGATGCGCCGAGCCTGTCGACCGATCTCGGCAGCCTGGTCTTCACCGGTGACGAGGACGACCCGGAGACGCTGGAGACCCTTTTCGGCCTCGGCTTCGAGCGACCCAAGGACGTCACCCGCGCGGTGCGGGCCTGGCATTTCGGGCGCTACGCCGCGACGCGGTCGTCGCGCTCGCGGCAACTGCTGACCGAGCTGCTGCCGGTGCTGCTCGACGCCTTCGCCCACACCCGCAACGCCGACGTCGCCTTCGCCGCCTTCGACCGGTTCGTGTCGCAGCTTCCGGCCGGCGTGCAGCTGTTCTCGCTGTTGAAGTCGAACCCCGGGCTGCTGCAGCTCCTCGCCACCATCATGGGGGCCGCGCCGAAGGTCGCCCTGACCCTGACCCGGCGCCCGCGGGTGCTGGACGCGGTGCTCGACCCGGAATTCTTCGGGTTGCTGCCGGAGGCCGAGGATTTGCGACGCCTCCTCGACCGCTCGCTGGAGGAGGCGCGCACCTACGAGGAGGCCCTCGACCGCGCCCGGATCTTCGGCCAGGAGCAGGTGTTCCTGGTCAGCGTCCGCGTCATGTCCGGCACCGTCTCCGCCGCCGATGCAGGCCATGCCTACGCCCGGATCGCGGACGTGCTGGTCGACCGGCTTCTCGACCGGGTGCGGGCCGAGTTCGCCATCGCCCACGGCCACATCCCCGGCGGGGCGGTCACGGTGCTGGCGCTCGGCAAGCTCGGCGGCGGCGAGATGACGGCCGCCTCGGATCTCGACGTCATCCTGCTTTACGATCACGACGCCGACGTCGAGGGCTCTGACGGCGCCAAGTCGCTCGCGCCCAGCCAGTATTTCGCCCGGCTCACCCAGCGACTGGTCGCCGCGCTGTCCGCGCCGACGGCCGAGGGCATGCTCTACGAGGTGGACTTCCGCCTGCGCCCGTCCGGCAACTCCGGGCCGCTGGCGACCCGGCTGACCTCGTTCGAGGCCTATCAGGCCGACCAGGCCCAGAGCTGGGAGCACATGGCGCTGACGCGGGCGCGCGTCATCGGCGGCGATCTCGACCTGGGGGCGCGGGTGAACGGCATCGTCCACGCCGTGCTCGCCCGGCCGCGCGACATCGATGCGATCCGCAAGGACGTCCTCGACATGCGCCGCCGCATCGAGAAGGAGAAGGGCACCAAGGACATCTGGGAGCTGAAGCAGGTGGCGGGCGGGCTCGTCGACCTGGAGTTCGTCGCCCAGTTCCTCCAGCTCGCCCACGCCGAGGCGCACCCGGAGATCCTGTCCACCAACACGGAAACCGCCCTGCAGGCGGCGGCCGCCGCGGGCGTGCTCGACACGGGCGACGCGGAGGTCCTCGTACCGGCGGCCAAGCTCTACCAGGCGCTGACGCAGATCCTGCGGCTCTCCCTCGACGGCCCGTTCAAGGCCGAGACGGCGCCCATGGGCGTGCGCGATCTGCTGACCCGGGCCGGGGACGCACCCGATTTCGCCCGCCTGGAGGCCGACCTGGCGGAGACCCAGGCGACCGTCCGGCGCACCTTCGAGGCCATCGTGGGCAGGATGGACGAAAGCCCCGAGACGGCCTGACGCGCGCCGCCCCGCCACTCCTCTCGGTTTCGTGATCGCCCGTCCGTGTCGGGCGCGGCCCCCGTGCGTAGGCCGGCCCCCTTGGCTCCGTTGAACTCGGTAAGCCGGCCGGAAGGGACGTGGATCCCGGGCCGGTCCGCCAAGACCGCGATGCGGTCGCGGCGGCAGTCGAAACGACATCCGAGGAGCACACACCATGGCATTTCACAAAGTTCCGAGCCTCGCGGTTGCCGCGTTGCTCGCCTTCACGTCGGTGCCGGCGACGCTCGCCTTCGCGCAGGACAGCGGCACGCCCGCCGCACAGGCCCCCGACGGTCCGCCGCCCGGCGGCCCCATGGGTCCGCGTCCGGGCGGCCCGCGCGGCAAGGGCGGCGCCTTCCTGATCGAGCGGCTCGACAAGGACGGTGACGGCAAGCTGTCGATCGAGGAGTTCGCGGTGATGAGCGAGCGTCCGATGGACCGGTTCGATGCCGACGATGACGGCTCGATCACCTCCGACGAGATCGACGCCGCGATCCTCGAGCGCATGGTCGAGCGCCGCCGCCAGCGGATCCTCGATCGCTTCGACCTCGACGGTGACGGCACCATCACGGCGGAGGAGATCCAGGGTCAGCGGGAGAAGATCTTTGCGCTCATGGACCGCAACGACGACGGCACCATCGACGCCAAGGAGATGCGGATGTTCCGCAAGCTCGTCCGCGAGATGGGCGGCCCGGCCATGCACAGGGGCATGGGACCCGGCGGGCCGGGTGGCGGCCACCACATGGGTATGATGGGTCCGAAGGGGCCGGACGGCGGCCGGCATGGCTTCCGCGGCGGTGACGACTGCGGCCCGCGCCGCGGTCACCACGGCTGGCGCGGCGACGGGCCGGACGGTCCGCGTTGGGGCGGCCGGGGTCCCGGCTGGCAGGGCCAGATGCAGGACGACGGTCCGGACGGCGACGAGGACGACAGCGCCCAGTAAGGCCCTTTCGTCCGGACTTGCCTGACCTGAAAGACAAAAACGGCCGGGGGTGGCTTGCCCCCGGCCGTTTGCATGTTCGGGTCTTCAAGACCGGTGCGTCAGGAGACGCGGGCCTGAGGTTCGCGCGGCAGGTGGACGGTGACCACTGTGCCCTCGCCGACCTCCGACTGGATGTCCATGGTGCCGGAGTGCATCTCGACCAGCGAGCGGGCGATGGCGAGGCCGAGGCCCGAGCCCTGGTGGGTCTTGGTGAACTGGTTCTCCACCTGCACGAACGGCTGGCCCAGGCGTTCCACCTCGCGCTTGGGAATGCCGATGCCGGTGTCCTCGACCGAGACGATGATGGCGTGCTGCTCGAGGCGGGCGCGGACCGTCACCCGGCCGTTGTCCGGGGTGAACTTGACCGCGTTGGACATGAGGTTCAGCAGGATCTGCTTCATCGCCCGGCGGTCGACGTTGATGCGCATCTGCGGGGCGATCGACGAGGCGAGGACGATGTCCTTCTCGCGCGCCGTCGGGGTCATGATGCGGGTCGCCTCGCTGACCAGCTCTTCCAGCTCGACCGCCTCCACCGACAGGTCCACCTGGCCGGCCTCGATCCGCGACATGTCGAGAATGTCGTTGATGACGCCAAGCAGGTACGTGCCGGAGTGGTGGATGTCGTTGCAGTATTCCTCGTACTTCACGGAGCCGAGCGAGCCGAACATGCCCTGCTGCATGATCTCGGAGAAGCCGATGATGGCGTTCAGCGGGGTGCGCAGCTCGTGGGAGATGTTCGCCAGGAACTCCGATTTCGCCTTGTTGGCCTCCTCGGCCCGGGTCTTCTCCTCGGCGTACTTCTCGGCGAGCTCGACGAGCTGGCGGGCCTGGCTTTCCAGCTTCTGGCGCGACTGGCGCAGATCGACGACGGTGGCGCGCAGCTGCCGCTCGCTCTCCATGAGGCGTTCTTCGTGGCGCTTGAGCGCCGAAATGTCGGTGCCAACCGAGACGAAGCCGCCGTCCTTGGTGCGGCGTTCGTTGATCTGCAGCCAGCGGCCGTCGCCGAGCTCGGCCTCGTAGGAGCGGGCGCCTTCCTCGGTCTCGATCATCTCCGGCGGGGTCTGGCTGGAGACGATCGGCTGGCGGGCGGCCTGCATCACCACCTGATAGGGCGCGCCCGGGCGGATCGCCTCCTCGGGCAGGTTGTGCAGCTGCTGGTACTTGGAGTTGCACATCACCAGGCGGTTTTCGGCGTCCCAGAGCACGAAGGCCTCGGAGACGGTCTCGATGGCGTCGCGCAGGCGCAGGTCGGCGGTCGCCGAGCGCTCGGCGATCATCTTCTGCTCGGTGATGTCGAGGGCGATGCCGATGAGGTGCGGCGTGCCGTGCGGGCCGTCGGTGACGAGCTCGGCGCGGAAGCGCTGCCAGACCCAGCGGCCGTCGGTGTGGCGCATCCGGAAGGCCCGGTCGAGCACGGTGGTGTCGGTGGCGAGCATGGTCTCGGCGATGGCGTAGAGGTCGCCGTCGTCGGGATGGATCAGGGCGGCGAACTCGCGGAAGCCGAGAAGCTCGTCTCGCGGTGGCAGGCCCAGCACCTGATACATGGAGGCGGACCAGAACATCCGGCCGCGCGCCAGGTCCCAGTCGAACAGGCCGCAGCGGCCGCGGGTCAGCGCCGTGTCGATCCGGACGCGGGTGGACTCGTAGATCTGGTCGGCGCCGCGGGCACGGGTGGACTGGGCGTAGAAGGCGTAGACCAGCACCAGGATCACGCCGCTGGTGCAGACGAACAGGGTGACGTTGGCCGACAGATCGCGCCGCCAGCGCAGGAACACCGACTCCACCGGCTGGGTCAGCGCCACCATGCCGACGTCGCCACGGAGGTGGTGCACCGTGGCGTACATGTGGTCGTCGCGGCCGTTCGGCGTGATGTCGAGGACGCCGGCGCGGGCGCCGAAGGTCGTCAGCGGCTGGTTCGCGCCGAGGATGGTGGAGAGCGGCTTGCCGATCAGCTCTGGGCGGTAGGGCGCGGTGGCGAGGATCGTCTCGGCTTCGTCGGCGACGAGGATCTGGCGGTCGAGCCGGGTCGCGCCGGCGGGCAGGGCCTCTGCGAGCGCCGCGGCGACGCGGCCGCGCTCGGCCGGGCCGACGGTCGGGTCGACGGACTGCGACAGCTCCGAGGAGAGCGCGCTCGCCATCAGCGCGAGATCGGACTTCGCGGCTTCGTCGGTCGCCTCGTAGTCGGCGACGATCACGGCGGTGCGGTAGGCCGCGATGACCAGCACGAAGATGATCGTCAGGAAGGGGATGGCGCGCCGGAACAGCGGCTCGGTGTCGAGGAGCTGCCGGTAGCCGGGTGCGGCGAGGAGGCGGACGTGTCCGCTGAGACGATCCGACGGGGCATCTGCTTCCCGCGGCTCAGCGGTCGACAGGAACTTCTGCAGCCGCTCTTGGACCGCAGTCGTCAGCCATGAGATAGATGCGCGACGTCGAATGGTCGCGTGGGCAGCCCCCGCGCGCGCCATGGCAATATCCCCTGGAAACCGCTTGATTGCGTTGTTGAAACGCGCCGTTCAGCGCCGAATCATTTGCATTTGAATCGACGCGAATCCTGTTGTCTAGGGTTTTGATTAATTTTCCGTAACCTGCGAATCGGACAGGCATTTTCGAGCCGACTCCGGGGCGGAATCCGCTCGTTCGGCCGGCCGGAGCGATCCAGCGCCAAGTGATTTGCGGGGTGGGAGGTGGCGAGCGCGTCGGCGGGGGCGTCGCCGAGCCGGCACCGATGTGGTCGCGGCGACGATCGTCGGCGGCCCGTCGAGGTCTCCGCCGACCTCAAATCCAGTCGATCGCGGCCGCATCGGAGGCCGGACCCATCCGGATCCGGCCTCCCGCAATGCCCTCTGTGGAGGCCTGGCTACTAGCCGAGGATACGGGTGACGATGTCGGAGGTGTCGGTCGACAGGCCGGCGGACTCCGCCACCCGCTCCAGTTCGGCCTTGGCGAGAGCCTGCCGTTCGGTCTCCAGCGCGCGCCAGGAGCGGAACGCGGCGAGCAGCCGGGCGGCGACCTGGGGATTGCGGGTGTCGAGTTCGACCACCACGCTCGCCAGGAAGTGGTAGCCGGTGCCGTCCGGATTGTGGAACGCGACCGGGTTGCCGGTGGCGAACGCCCCGATCAGGGCGCGCACGCGGTTTGGATTGGAGAACGAGAAGGCCGGGTGGTCCATGAGCTTGCGGACCCGGTCGAGGTTGTCGGTCTCCGGGATCATCGCCTGCAGCGAGAGCCACTTGTCCATGGCCAGCGCGTCGCCGGCGAACATCTCCGCATAGGTTGCGAAGGCCGCTTCCGCCGAGGGAAGCCGGTTCATGGCGAGGGTGGTGAGCGCCGCCAGCCGGTCGGTCATGTTGCGGGCGTTCTCGAAGTGGGCGAGGGCGCGTGCCTCCCACCCGTCGATGCCGGCGGTGACGAGATAGTCGAGGGCGACGTTGCGCAGCGAGCGGCGGCCCGTCGAGGTGGCGTCGGGGGTGTAGGGCGCATCGTCGGCCAGCTCCGCGTAGAGCGCCGCGAAGGTGTCGGCGAGACCCTTGCCGATCTCCACCTTCAGGGCGTGCCGCGCCACCGCGATGGCGGCCGGATCGACGTCCGACCCGATCTCCCGGAAGATGTCGGACTCGGCCGGAAGTTGCAGGGCGAGGGCGCGATAGGCGGGCTCCAGGCCGTCGTCCGCGGCGATGGTGCCGAGGCCGCGCACGAACTGCGGATCGCCGGCCGGCGTGCCGCCGGAGCGCGCCGCCTCGGTGCCGCGCTTCAGGAGGTCGATGGCGATCGCCTGGGCGGCCTCCCAGCGGTTGAACGGATCGCTGTCGTGGGCGAGCAGGAACATGCGGTCGTCCCCGTCGGCGTTGGAGAGGAGCCGCACGGGCGCGGAGAAGTTCCGCAGGAGCGAGGGTACCGGACGCGCCCCGATGCCGTGGAAGACCACCGTCTGGGCGGCCTCGGTCAGGAGCAGCACGTCGTCGGCGACGTCGGCGCCCTCGATCCGCTCGATGTCCATGTCCTCGCCGTTCGGGCCCACCAGGCCGAAGCGGATCGGGATCGGCATCGGCTTCTTGTCGCGCTGGCCAGGGGTGGGCGGCACCGTCTGGCTCAGCTCCAGCGTGAAGGTGTGGCCCTCAGCGTCGTAGGCGCCGTTGGCGGTGACCGTCGGGGTGCCGGCCTGCTCGTACCAGATGAGCATCGCGTCGAGATCGGTGCCGGTCGCCTCGGCGAAGCAGGCGATGAAGTCCTCGATGGTCGCGGCGTCGCCGTCATGGCGCTCGAAATAGAGGTCCATGCCGGCGCGGAAGCCGGCCTCGCCGAGGCGGGTCGCCAGCATCCGCACGACCTCGGCACCCTTCTCGTAGACGGTCGCCGTGTAGAAGTTGTTGATCTCGCGGTAGGTGTGTGGCCGCACGGGATGGGCCAGCGGCCCGGCATCCTCGGGGAACTGGTGGGCCTTGAGGGTGCGGACGTCGGAGATGCGCTTCACCGGACGGGAGCGCTCGTCGGAGGTGAACTCCTGGTCGCGGTAGACCGTCAGGCCTTCCTTCAGGCAGAGCTGGAACCAGTCGCGGCAGGTGATGCGGTCGCCGGTCCAGTTGTGGAAGTACTCGTGGGCGATGACGCTCTCGATGCCGGCGTAGTCGACGTCGGTGGCCGTGCTCGGGTCGGCCAGGATGTACTTGTCGTTGAAGATGTTGAGGCCCTTGTTCTCCATGGCCCCCATGTTGAAGTCGGACACCGCGACGATCATGAAGATGTCCAGGTCGTACTCGCGGCCGAAGCGGACCTCGTCCCAGCGCATCGAGCGCTTGAGGCTGTCCATCGCCCAGTCGCAGCGGTCCTCCTTGCCCTTCTCCACATAGATCCTGAGATCCACGGTACGCCCGGAGGCGGTGACGAAGGTGTCGGAGACGCACGCAAGGTCGCCGGCGACGGCGGCGAACAGATAGCTCGGCTTGCGGAAGGGGTCGTGCCAGACGACGAAATGGCGGCCGCCCTCGAGCTCGCCTTCCTCGATCGGGTTACCGTTCGACAGCAGCACCGGCACCTGGTCGCGCGGGCCTTCCAGGCGGGTGGTGTAGACCGACAGCACGTCGGGGCGGTCCAGGAAGTAGGTGATCCGGCGGAAGCCTTCCGGCTCGCACTGGGAGCAGTAGGTGCCGCTGGAGCGGAACAGCCCCATCAGCTCCGAATTGCCCTCCGGATTGATCTCGGTCTCGATGGTCAGGCTGAACGGGCCGGCCGGGGGATGCTTCAGGCTGAAGGAGTCCGGCGAGACGATGTAGGCGTCCTCGGAGAGCGGCTCGCCGTCGACGGAGGCGGACACGAAGGCGAGGGCGTCGCCGGCCAGTTCCAGCGCGGTGCCGGGGGCGGTGCCGTCGCGCGGCTCGATGGCGAGCGTGGAGGTCACCTTCGTCGCCGTGGGGTCGAGGCGGAAATCGAGCGCGACCGTGTCGATCGCGTAGGGCGTCGGTCGGTAGTCCTCAAGGCGAACGCTCTGGCCGGTCGGGGTCTTCATCGAGCCTGTCCCAAATTCGTGACGTGGTGAGTATCGACGGTGATGGCCGTCACGGAGAAGCGGAAGTGCGGGGCGCCCGCCCGCCACCGTCATAACGCCCATGACGGGCATCGCGCTAGGCCGCGCTTGCCGGGTGGTGGCCCGCTTCTATAGAGTGCCGCCAAACGCGAAAGCTTCATTAGGAGACACACGGCATGACTGCTGCGGCCGATTCCGCGCCCACCCGGACGTCCTCGTCCTTCGCCTGGTCCGATCCGTTCCTGCTCGAAGACCAGCTCTCGGAAGAAGAGCGGATGATCCGCGACACGGCCGCCCAGTACGCGCAGGACAAGCTGCAGCCGCGGGTGATCGAGGCGTATCGCGAGGAGAAGACCGACCGCGCCATCTTCAACGAGATGGGCGAGCTGGGCCTTCTGGGCGTGACCATCCCCGAGGAGTACGGCGGCGTCGGCGCCGGATACGTCTCCTACGGCCTGGTGGCGCGCGAAGTGGAGCGGGTCGATTCCGGCTACCGCTCGATGATGAGCGTGCAGTCCTCGCTGGTCATGTATCCGATCTACGCCTACGGCGACGAAAACCAGCGCAAGAAGTACCTGCCGAAGCTGGCGTCCGGCGAGTTCGTCGGCTGCTTCGGCCTGACCGAGCCCGACGCCGGATCCGATCCGGGCGGCATGAAGACCCGCGCCGACAAGGTCGACGGCGGCTACAAGCTGACCGGCTCCAAGACCTGGATCTCCAACTCGCCGATCGCCGACGTGTTCGTCGTGTGGGCGAAGTCGTCGGCCCACGACGGCCAGATCCGCGGTTTCATCCTGGACAAGGGGATGGCCGGGCTCTCCGCGCCGAAGATCCAGGGCAAGCTGTCGCTGCGCGCGTCCGTCACCGGCGAGATCGTCATGGACGGCGTGGTGGTGCCGGAGGAGAACCTGCTGCCGAACGTCGCCGGACTGAAGGGGCCGTTCGGCTGCCTCAACCGGGCGCGCTACGGCATCGCCTGGGGCGCGATGGGAGCGGCCGAGTTCTGCTGGCACGCCGCGCGCCAGTACACGCTCGACCGCAAGCAGTTCGGCCGGCCGCTCGCCGCGACCCAGCTGGTGCAGCTGAAGCTCGCCAACATGCAGACCGAGATCGCCCTTGGCCTGCAGGCGGCGCTTCAGGTCGGCCGTCTCTTCGACGACGGCAAGATGGCCCCGGAGATGATCTCGCTGATCAAGCGCAACAACTGCGGCAAGGCCCTCGACATCGCGCGCGTCGCCCGTGACATGCACGGCGGCAACGGCATCTCGGAGGAATACCAGGTGATCCGTCACATGACGAACCTGGAGACCGTCAACACCTACGAGGGCACCCACGACGTCCATGCCCTGATCCTGGGCCGCGCCCAGACCGGCATCCAGGCGTTCTCGTAGGGCGTTTCCCGAGCCCGGCTCCGGTGACGCGCGTTCCCGTCTCCTTCCCGTGCAGAGCGGAAGGGGCGGTGCGCGTCTCCGGGGGCGGCAGGGCCCGGGAAGAGATGCGGGGAGCGGTCAGCGGTGTGGAAGCGTAGGAAGCACGCCGCAAAGCGCGATCTTGCCACGGTGAGCGGTTCCGCGCCCGATGGCGCGGACACCACGGTGCCCGTGCCGCGGCCGAAGCCGGTGCCCGGCGCCGGCCGGCACGCCGGTGCCGCGGCCGGGTCGCGGCGCAACCGGCTGTGGCCGAAGGTGTCGCTGGCCGCCTTCCTCGCGGGCACCTCGGGCCTGCTCGTCGGCATCGCGATCCTCAGCGTGCTGCTTCTGACGGTCACCGCGAACTTCCAGAACACCTTCACGCTGCTCAACGACAAGGCCGTCCTGGTGATGGAGACGCTCGTCGAGCGCATCACCGACCGGGTCGCCACCGTGCAGCCGACGGTGAAGGCGCTGACGCGGGCCTATCAGGAGGGCAAGATCGATCTCGCCACGAGCCCGACGCGCGAGGCCTTCCTGTCCGGGATCCTGTCGGGAGCGCCGGTGATCCGGGCGATCCTCTTCTACGATCGGGATTTCGTCGCTTCGGGGCTCTACCGGGCGGACGACGGGACGTTTGTGCCGACACCGGTGCAGACGTCGATTTCGCCGGAAATCCGCAATGCCCTGTCGGGCATCAGGCCGGGTGACCCGCCCATCTGGGGGCCGCCGGTCAACGTGGGCAGCGGGACGTTCATGAACGTCGCGGCGCCGCTGATGCGCAAGGGCCGGCTCGACGGCTATATCGTGGCGGCGGTCGGCATCGACGGCTTCACGTCGGTGGTCGAGGAGGTCGGGCGCGAGAACGACGGGGCGGTCGCGCTGTTCTACGGCGAGGACACGGTGTTCGCCCACACCACCCTTGCCGGCAAGCTGGTCCCGCTCGATTTCACCAGCACCGATCCGACCGTGCCGCTCGCCCAGCTCGAGGATCCCGTCCTCAGGCATTTCCCCGAACGCACCGAACTGGAGGGGTTCGCGCGGGCGCGGCAGGCGGGTGTCTCCGTCAGCGGGATCACGGCCAACGACGAGCAGTACGTCGTCATCACCAAGTCGATCCCGCGGCACGGTCCGAAGCCGTGGATCGCGGTGCTGTACCAGCCCGAATACCAGGTCTCGGACGAGCTACGCCGGCTGCGTGGCTCGTTTGTTCTCGGCCTCGGGCTGCTGGTCCTGGCGGTGATCACCGCGATCTTCACGGGGCGCTCCATCGCCCGGGCCGTCGGTCGGATCGCGCCGGAGGCCGAGCGCATCGCCCGCTTCGAGTTCGAACAGGTCGGCCGGCTGCCGGAAAGCCGGATCTTCGAGGTCGATACGGAGGCCCGCGCCTTCAACTCGATGGTCCAGGGCCTTCGCACCTTCTCCCTCTACGTGCCGCGCCAGCTGGTGCACCGCCTCCTGCAGCGCGGCTTCGAGGAGGCGACGCGCAGCCGGTCCCAGCAGGCGACCGTGCTGTTCACCGACATCGTGGGCTTCACCGCCCTGTCGGAGCGCATGACGGCCGAGGAAGCGGCCCGAGTCCTCAACGCGCACTTCGCCGGGCTGGTGGCGTGCGTGGAGGAGGAATTCGGGATCATCGACAAGTTCATGGGCGACGGGATGATGGCGTTCTGGGCCGAGCTGGACGTTCCGGATCACGCCGACCGCGCCATCCGGGCGGCGCTCTCCATCAAGCGCCACGCCGAGGCGTGCGCGGCCCAGTCGCGCCTGAACGGCGACCCGCCGCTCCGGATCCGCATCGGCGTGCATTCGGGCTCGGTCATCGTCGGCAATCTCGGCTCGCCCGACCGGGTGAACTACACGATCGTCGGCGACACGGTAAACGTGGCGGCGCGGCTGGAATCGTTCGGCCGCAACATCGATGCCTCCGCGGATGCGATCATCCTGGCCAGCGAGGCGACCGTCGACCGGCTGAGTTTCCCGGTCGTCCGCGAGCCGGTCGGGGCCGTCCATCTCACCGGACGCGAGGCGCTTGTGGACATCTGGCGCATCGTGGACCGCGAAATGCCGGCCGCGCTCACCGGTCCGCAGGAGCCGAACGCAGGCTAGTCCGGCGGAGGCTGGAAGCCCCTGGCGATCCAACCCGCGCTTTCGGAACGGGTGGCTTGTGTCTCATTTCCGTCCCCCCGTAGACTAATTCCATCAATGGACGGGTTTTCGGGCGGTTCGGTGATTCCCCTCAACTCCAAAATGCTCTAGTGGGTCGGCATCCGCCGCTGGGAAAAGGGGCCCTGCGGCCGCGCAGATTGCTTGATCGGGAGGGCGAGTGAGCGTCGTATCCATACGGGATCTCTGCATCGAGTATCACTCGGACAGCGGCGTCGTGCGCGCGGTCGACGGGGTCTCGTTCGACATTCCGCATGCCAAGACGATCGCGCTGGTGGGCGAGTCGGGATGCGGTAAGTCGACGATTTCCCAGGCCGTGATGGGATTGCTGCCGCCCGCCGCCGAGGTCGCCTCCGGACAGATCCTGTTCACCGATCCCGCCGGGGGTGTGGATCCCGTCGATATCGCCGCGCTCGAGCGCAACGGTCCGATGATGCGGGAGATCCGTGGCAACCGCATCGCCATGATCTTCCAGGAGCCGATGACCTCGCTGTCGCCGCTGCACACGATCGGCGACCAGATCGGCGAGGCGGCGCGCCTGCATCAGAACATGTCGCGCGAGGAGGCCCGCGAGGCGACCCGCGACATGCTGCGCCTCGTGCAGTTTCCCGATCCGGACCGCGCTCTCGATACCTACCCGTTCGAGCTTTCCGGCGGCCTGCGCCAGCGCGCGATGATCGCGATGGCGCTGATCTGTCGGCCGGCGCTGCTGGTTGCCGACGAACCGACCACTGCGCTGGACGTGACCATCCAGGCGGAAATCCTCAAGCTGATCCGGGACGTGCAGCAGGAGCTGCAGATGTCCGTGCTGCTGATCACCCATGATTTCGGCGTGGTGGCCAACATGGCCGACGCCGTGGTCGTGGTCTACCAGGGCCGGGTGATGGAGGCGGGGCCGGTGGAGACCGTGTTCCGCGCGCCGGAGCATCCCTACCTGAAGGCGCTGCTCAACGCGGTGCCGACCTTCCACATGGGCGCCGACGAGCGGCTGGAGCCGATCCGGCCGATCGCCCCGAAGATCGGCGGGTTCCTGTCCAGCAAGCAGGAGGGCCCGGCGGGGGCCGGCGGCAAGGACGGCAAGCCGCTGCTGGTGGTCGACCGGATCAGCAAGTCCTTCTCGCTGCGCCAGAGCGGGTTCTTCTCCAAGGGCAAGGCCAGCGCGCTGAAGGCGCTCGACGGCGTGTCGCTGCAGATCCATCGCGGCGAGTGCCTCGGGCTCGTCGGCGAATCCGGCTCCGGCAAGACCACCACGGCGATGGCTGTGATGCGGGCCCTGACGCCCGACAGCGGCAGCGTGAAGTTCGACGCCGGCAAGGGCCTGACGGATATTGCGAGCCTGCGCGGCGCCGACCTGATGGACTACCGCCGCCGCGTCCAGATGATCTTCCAGGACCCGTTCTCGTCGCTCAATCCGCGGATGTCGCTGAACGAGATCCTGATGGAGCCGATGGTCATCCACAACATCGGCACGCCGGCGGAACGCGCCGACTGGGTGCGCGAACTGATGGCGCTCGTCGGCCTCGACCAGCGCTACCTGCGCCGCTACCCGCACTCCCTGTCCGGCGGCCAGCGCCAGCGCATCGGCATCGCCCGGGCGCTCGCGCTGAAACCCGACCTGGTGGTGTGCGACGAGCCGGTCTCCGCCCTCGACGTGTCGGTGCAGGCGCAGATCCTTAACCTCCTGCAGGACCTCAAGTCGGAGCTGGGCCTGACCTACCTGTTCGTCAGCCACAACCTGGCGGTCGTCGACTACCTGTCGGAGCGCGTGGCGGTGATGTGCAAGGGGCGGCTCGTCGAGATGGGCCCGACGGCATCGGTCGTCAACGACGCGCAGCATCCCTACACCCAGGCGCTTCTGGCCGCCGTTCCGGAAGCGAGCCTCGATCACCCGCTCGACTTCGCTCACCTGTCCCAGACCCGGGCCTCCCAGCCCTCGGCCTGGCCGGAGCCCTACCGGCTCGACGACACGACCGAACCGGTGCTGGTGGAAGTGTCTCCGAACCACTTCGTCTGTGCACCCGGTCTCGCAAGCCCGTCCCTGAAGGAAGCCGTGTGATGTTGCCCCGTCTCTTTCTTGCCGCCCTTGGATTCCTCATCGTCGGCACCGGCGCTCACGCCGAGGGCCTTCCTCCGCTGAAGGAGACGCCGACGCTCTCCCGCACCCATCCGGAGGGGCTGCCGCCGATCGCCGAGCGCATCCCGGAGGATCCGCTGATCGTCGACCTGCCGAAGGACGGCCGCGAGACCGGCATCGCCGGGGGCGACATCGAGACGCTGATCGGGCGCAGCAAGGACGTGCGGCTGATCAACGTGTGGGGCTACGCGCGGCTGGTCGGTTACACGGAGGATCTCGACCTCGTTCCCGACATTCTCGCGGACGTCGACGTCGAGGACGGCTCCTCGTTCACGCTGCACCTGCGCAAGGGGCACAAGTGGTCGGACGGCAAGCCGTTCACCTCCGAGGACTTCCGCTACTACTGGGAAGACATCATCAACAACAAGGAACTGACGCCGTCCGGTCCGCCGCCGTTCATGCTGGTCAACGGCGTGCCGCCGGTGTTCGAGGTGCTGGACGAGACGACCGTCCGCTACACCTGGCCGGAGCCGAACCCGCAGTTCCTTCCGACGCTTGCCGAGGCGGCGCCGCCGTTCATCTACCGTCCGGCCCACTACCTGAAGACCTTCCACGTCAAGTACGGCGATCCGCAGATCATCCAGAAGGAGGTCGAGGACACGAAGGTCCGCAACTGGGCGCAGCTGCACAACCAGAAGGACGAGATGTACGACGCGACGAACCCGGACATGCCGTCGCTGCAGCCGTGGGTTCCGTCGCAGGAGGGCACCGACCGCCGGGCCATCATGATCCGCAATCCCTACTATCACCGGATCGATTCCACCGGCCAGCAGCTGCCCTACATCGACCGCGTCGTCATGAACGTGTCCGAGGGCAGCCTGATCGCCGCCAAGACCCAGGCGGGCGAGGTGGACCTGCAGGCCCGCGGTCTGGGCTTCTCCGACATCACCGTGCTGAAGCGCGGCGAGGAGAACGAGAACTACAAGACGCGCCTGTGGCCGATCGCCAAGGCGAACCAGATCACCATCTACCCGAACCTGACGACCAAGGACCCGGAATGGCGGAAGCTGTTCCGCGACGTCCGCTTCCGGCGCGCGCTGTCCCTGGCCATCGACCGCGACGCCATCAACCGGGTCCTCTATTTCGGCCTGGCGCGCCCGAGCAACAACGCCGTCCTGGACGCGAGCCCGCTCTACAAGGAAGAATTCCAGAAGCTGTGGACCGACTTCGACATCAAGAAGGCCGACGCGCTGCTGGATGAACTCGGCCTCGACACGCGCCGCTCCGACGGCACCCGGCTGATGGCAGACGGCCGGCCGCTGGAGATCATCATCGAGACCTCGGGCGAGAGCCGCGAGGAGATCGATGCGCTGGAGCTCATCAAGGACACCTGGGCGGAAGCGGGCATCGGCCTCTACATCCGGCCGAGCCAGCGCGACATCCTGCGCAACCGGGCGTTCTCGGGCGACTTGATGATGCTGGTGTGGTCGGGCTTCGACAACGGCATCCCCACCGCCGAGATGGCGCCGCACCAGCGGGTGCCGCTGGACACCACCTTCTACGTGGGACCCGCCTGGGGCGCCTACGTGATGAGCAAGGGCGAGAGCGGCGAGCAGATCGATTACGAGCCGATCCAGGAGCTTTACCAGGCCTACCAGGACTGGCTGCTCGCCACCGACGAGGAGGAAATGGCGGAGAAATGGCAGGAGATCCTGCACATCCACGCCGACCAGCAGCTGACCATCGGAACCGTGGCGGGCGTCCGCCAGCCGGTGGTGGTGAAGAACAACCTCAAGAACGTGCCGGAGAAGGCCGTCTATGGGTGGGATCCGGGCGCGCAGTTCGGTATCTATCGGATGGACGAGTTCTTCTTCAATCCGGCCAAGTAGGCTAACCGGCAGGGTGTCGGTCGCGCTTCCGGTTCCGGCGGCGCGGCAGACGGCCGGCGGCGGAAGCCGCCACCGACGATCAATCCCACCGGCCGGTGCTCCATTCCCGGGGACGGCCGAGCGACAGCGAGATCATGGGCGTCTACATCCTCAAACGGCTGCTGACGATGATTCCGACGCTGTTCGTCATCAGCTTCCTGATATTCACCATCATCGAGCTGCCGCCGGGCGACTATCTGTCGAACCAGATCGACCAGCTGCGCATGCAGGGCGAATCCGCGTCGATCGCCCGCGTCGAATTCCTGCGCGACCAGTTCGCCCTCGATAAGCCGTTCGTCGAGCGCTACGGCATCTGGGTGGGCATCTGGCCGGGGCCCAACGGCTTCGACGGGCTGCTGCAAGGCAACTGGGGCTGGTCGTTCGAGTTCCAGAAGCCGGTGGAGGAGGTGGTGTCCGGGACACTCCTGCTCACGGTGATCCTGAACTTCGCCACCGTCCTGTTCGTCTACATCGTCTCGTTCCCGATCGGCATCTACTCGGCCACGCGCCAGTACAGCTGGGGGGACTACGGCTTCACCTTCCTCGGCTATCTGGGGCTGGCGACGCCGAACTTCCTGCTCGGGCTGATCCTGCTGTTCCTGGCCAACCGGTGGTTCGACCTGTCCATCGGCGGGCTGATGGATCCGCAATATGTCGACCAGTCCATGAGCATGGCGAAGCTCGGCTCGATCCTCGGCCACCTGATCGTCCCGACCATTGTGATCGGGACGTCGGGCACGGCGGCGATGATCCGCCGCCTGCGCGCCAACCTTCTCGACGAGCTGCACCGCCAGTACGTCACCACGGCGCGCGCCAAGGGTCTGAAGGAGAACAAGCTGCTCCTGAAATATCCCCTGCGCATGGCGCTGAACCCGTTCATCGCCGACATCGGCAACCTGATCCCGTCGCTGGTCTCCGGCTCGGTGATCGTGTCGGTGGTGCTCAACCTTCCGACCGTTGGGCCCATCCTGCTTTCCGCGCTGCAGTCCCAGGATCAGTTCCTGTCGGGCTTCATCCTGCTGTTCGTCGCGGTTCTCACGCTGATCGGCATGCTGGTCTCCGACATTCTGCTCGCGCTGCTCGACCCGCGGATCCGGCTTGGAGGCCAGGCGTCGAAATGAGCCACCTGACCCCGATGACCGACCATTACGTCGACCGCGAGCCGTTCGATCCGCAGGAGGCGGAGACGCTTACGCCGGAGCAGGAGAGCTTCTATCAGGCCTCCCAGTGGCAGATCATCTGGTGGCGCTTCAAGCGCCACAAGCTGGCGCTGTGGTCCGGCGTGATCCTGATCCTGTTCTATCTCTGCGTTCCGTTCGCCGAGGTGATCGCGCCGTACGATCCGAACACCCGCGACAACAGCCACCTCTACACCCCGCCGCAGCTGCCGCGCCTGTTCAACGACGGCCGCTTCGTCGGGCCGTTCGTCTATGGCTACGAGTCGACCGTGAACCTCGACACGCTGCAGTGGGAGTACACGACGAACCGCAAGGACGTGCAGCCGCTGCGCTTCTTCTGCATCGGCGACGAGTACATGTTCTGGGGCCTCTGGGAGGCGCGGTTCCACCTTGTCTGTCCGGCGAAGGGCGGCACGTTCTTCCTGCTCGGCACCGACCGGCTCGGCCGCGACGTGCTTTCCGGCCTCGTCTACGGGGCGCGGCTGTCGCTCACCATCGGCCTGGTCGGCGTCGCCATCTCGATCTTCCTGGGGATGTTCTTCGGCGGGCTCGCCGGCTATCTGGGCGGCATCGTCGATTCCGCGATCATGCGGCTGATCGAGATCCTGCGCTCGCTGCCCGAACTGCCGCTGTGGATGGCGCTGTCGGCGGCGATCCCGGTGACCTGGAGCCAGGTCTGGGTCTATTTCGGCATCACCGTCATCCTCGGCCTGCTCGACTGGCCGGGGCTGGCGCGCGCCGTGCGCTCGAAGCTGCTGTCGCTGCGCGAGGAGGAGTATGCCCGCGCGGCCGTCCTCATGGGCGCGCCTCCGGGGCGGGTGATCCGCAAGCACCTGCTGCCGGGCTTCACCAGCCACATCATCGCGTCCGCGACGCTGTCGATCCCGACGATGATCCTCGGCGAGACGGCGCTGTCGTTCCTGAACCTCGGCCTGCAGCGCCCGGCGGTGTCGTGGGGCGTGCTCCTCAACGAGGCCCAGAACATCACCGTGGTGACGGTCTATCCGTGGCTGATGGCGCCGGTGATCCCGGTGATCATCGTGGTGCTCGCCTTCAACTTCCTGGGCGACGGCCTGCGCGACGCGGCGGACCCGTACAAGCACTGACCGCGGGCGCATGGCGCTGGAAGCGGTTTCCCGGCCCTCCGGGTTCGGAATTCGGCCGCCCGTCGCGCTGGCGGCCGATTGCTGGTCCCGCTGCCGTTGCCCCGCCGCGCGGGCCGGTGCTATCAAGCGGCGAACCCGCGCCGCTTCCGGCGCGCTCGCAATGACACGGCATCGGAGACCGGGACATGTCGGTGGATTCTGGCACGGTGAAGCACGTCGCCTCGCTCGCGCGGCTCGCGGTGACGCCCGAGGAGACGGAGCGGCTGACCGCCGAGCTCAATGGCATCCTCGCCTTCGTCGACGAACTGGCCGAGGTGGACGTGACCGACGTGCCGCCGATGACGGCCGTCGTCGCCACGGCCATGAAGATGCGTGACGACAAGGTGACCGACGGCGACTGCCTGGAAGCCGTGATGTCCAACGCGCCCGACAGCGAGGACGGCTACTATCTCGTGCCCAAGGTGGTCGAATAGGCGGCCGCCGGAGCGGAATGCGGTGACGGCCCGGTCGTCCATCCGCATGACCCTGGAAAACCTGTGAAGTTTGACGATTTCGCCCGTCCGCGCGCCCGGCGCGGGGCGGGCGCTCTGGAAAGGATCTTCCCGTGACGGATCTGACGGCGCTTTCGCTGTGCGACGCCCGCGACGGCCTGGCCGCCGGCGACTTCACCTCGAGCGAGCTGACCGAGGCCTACATCGCGGCCATCGAGGCAGCGCGCGGGCTGAACGCCTTCATCCTGGAGACGCCGGATGCGGCGCGCGAGATGGCGGCCGCCTCCGACAAGCGCCGGGCCGACGGCAAAGCCGGGGCGCTCGAGGGCATCCCGTTCGGCGTGAAGGACCTGTTCTGCACCCGCGGCATCGCCTCGACCGCCGGATCCAAGATCCTCGGCAACTTCGTGCCGCCCTACGAATCGACCGTCACCGACAACCTCTGGAAGGCCGGCGCGGTCCTGCTGGGCAAGCTCAACCTCGACGAATTCGCCATGGGGTCCTCGAACGAGAACTCCGCCTTCGGCAATGTGGTCAATCCCTGGCGCGCCACCGGTGACGACACGCCGCGCACGCCGGGCGGCTCGTCGGGCGGGTCGGCCGCCGCGGTCGCGGCACATCTCTGCGCCGCCGCGCTCGGAACCGACACCGGCGGCTCGATCCGGCAGCCGGCTGCGCTGACCGCCACCGTCGGGCTGAAGCCCACCTACGGCCGCTGCTCGCGCTACGGCATCGTCGCCTACGCCTCGTCCCTCGACCAGGCCGGGCCGGTCGCCCGCACGGTCCGCGACGCCGCCGCCATCCTCAAGGTGATCGCCAGCGTCGACGACAAGGACACCACCTCCGTCGACATGCCCGTCGAGGACTACGAGGCCGCGGTGGACGGGCCGATGAAGGGCCTGAAGATCGGCATCCCGCGCGAATATCGCGTCGACGGGATGCCCGCCGAGATCGAGGACGTCTGGCAGAAGGGCGCCGACTGGCTGCGCGCCGCCGGCGCCGAGGTGGTCGAGATCTCGCTGCCGCACACGAAGTATGCGCTGCCGGCCTACTACATCGTGGCGCTGGCCGAGGCGTCGTCCAATCTCGCCCGCTACGACGGCGTCCGCTACGGCGTGCGCGTGCCGGCCGACGAGATCACCGACATGTACGAGAAGACCCGCGCCGCCGGCTTCGGCGACGAGGTCAAGCGCCGCATCCTGCTCGGCACCTACGTGCTGTCGGCCGGCTACTACGATGCCTACTACCTGAAGGCCCAGAAGGTGCGCACGCTGATCAAGCGCGACTTCGAGACGGTGTTCGCCGAGGGCGTCGACGCGGTGCTGGCACCGACGACGCCGGGCGCGGCGTTCCCGCTCGGCGCCAAGACCAGCGACCCGGTGGAAATGTACCTGAGCGACGTGTTCACCGTGCCGGTCAACATGGCCGGACTGCCGTCGATCGCGGTTCCGGCGGGCCTGTCGGCGGAAGGGCTGCCGCTCGGCCTCCAGCTGATCGGCCAGCCGTTCAGGGAAGCCGGCCTGTTCGCTCCGGCGCGCGCGCTGGAGGAGGCCGCGGGCTCCTTCACGCCGTCGAAGTGGTGGGCGTAGATCCTACTCCGTTCGGATCCGTCTGATCCGAACGGAAGGAACTGCTCACGTCTGGGGCGCGGTCAGGCGAGGTACTTGCCGCCGTTGATCGGCAGCGTGGCGCCGGTGATGAAGCCGGCCTCGTCCTCGACCAGGAACAGCACGCCCCGGGCGATCTCGTCGACCGTGGCAAGCCGGCCGACCGGTACGCCCTCGACGATGCCGTCCAGGACCTTCTGCGGCATCGCCTCGACCATCGCGGTTGCGGTGTAGCCGGGGGCAACCGCGTTCACCGTGATGTTGCGCCGGGCGCCTTCCAGCGCCAGCGCCTTGGTGAAGCCGATCATGCCGGCCTTGGCCGCGGAGTAGTTCGTCTGGCCGAACTGGCCGGACTGGCCGTTGACCGACGAGATGTTGACGATCCGCCCGAACCGGCGCTCGCGCATCCCCTCGATGACCGCGCGGCACATGTTGAAACAGCCGCCGAGGTCGACCTCGATCACGCTCTTCCACTGCTCCTGCGTCATCTTGTGGAGCGTTGCGTCGCGGGTGATGCCGGCGTTGTTGACCAGCACGTCGATGGGGCCGAGCTCGGCCGCGATCGCGGCGACCTCGGTCTGGCAGGCGTCGAAATCGGCGACGTTCCAGGCGCGGACCGGGATGCCGGTCTCCTCGGCGAAGGCGTTGGCGTCTTCGTCGTTGCCGAAATAGTTGGCGACGACGGTATAGCCCTTGGCCTTGAGGAGCTTGGAAATGGCGGCGCCGATACCGGTGACGCCACCGGTGATGAGTGCTGTGCGTGACATGGGGGTGCACCTGGCTTGCTGGGAGCGGGCGAACCTCACCTGTGGACCGACGTGCCGGCCGCCCGAAGGCGATCGACCGCGGCCATCTTTCACGACATCAGCCGTGTTGGATCCGGCGGGACCGGATCAATTCCCATTTGGGGGCGGGGGAGGCGCTGGCCAGAGGGTGTGGCATCGTGTCCGGCCAGGCGGGTCCGGAGCCATTGCCAGGCGGGTGGACCCGCCTGACGATCAAAATGGCCCCGGCATCGTAGCCTTGCGCGGTTCCCGGTCGTCCGAACCGCTTCGATCCGGACGGGAAGCTTGCGGGTTCAGACCGCTTCGCGAACCGGGATGCCGTGCTGCTTGAAGTGGGCCTGCAGCTCGCCGGCCTGGAACATCTCGCGGATGATGTCGCAGCCGCCGACGAACTCGCCCTTCACGTAGAGCTGCGGGATGGTCGGCCAGTTCGAATAGTCCTTGATGCCCTGGCGGAGCTCGGCCGACTCCAGCACGTTCACGCCCTGATAGGGCACGCCGAGATAGTCCATGATCTGGACGACCTGGCCGGAGAATCCGCACTGCGGGAAGGTCGGGGTGCCCTTCATGAAGAGAACCACGTCGGTGTCCTTCACGGTGTCGGCAATCCAGGTGTTCACATCGCTCATTCTGCAATCTCCGTATCCGGCCGGGGTCAAGGCCCGGCGGTTGAAGCGTCTCTCAGGCCTCCGGCGCCGAGGTCTGGAGCGCCAGTGCGTGTAGCTGGCCGCCCATCTGGCCCTGCAGCGCATTGTAGACCATCTGGTGCTGCTGGACGCGGGTCTTTCCCTTGAATTCCGCAGAGACCACGACGGCCGCGTAATGGTCGCCGTCGCCGGCAAGGTCGCGGATCTCGACGGTCGCGTCGGGAAGGGCGGTCTTGATCAGTTTCTCGATCTCGCTGGCATCCATTGCCATGGTGCGGGTGTGTCCTTTCGCCTCGAAGCTCTCGCGCAGTCGGTCAGTTGGCGCCCATGTAGGTCGGGAACCAATCCTCGTGCGCCTCGACGAGGGATGCAACGGATATGGAGAGCGCACCCTCCACCGTCAATTCGCTGCCCCCCACTTCGCCGATGTCGACGAGCTCGACGCCCGCCTGAGCGGCGGCCTCGACGAGGCGTGCGGCAAGCTCCCCCGGCGCCGACACAACGTAGCGCGCCTGATCCTCGGAAAACAGGGCGACGTGCGGCGCGCCGGGCACCGACACCGTGCAACCCAGTCCGGAGGCCATCGCCATCTCGGCGAGCGCCAGCCCGAGCCCGCCCGACGAGATGTCGTGGCAGGAGCGCAGGCCCATCTCGCGGATCGCGCGGCGGACGAAGTCGCCGTTGGCGCGCTCGCGCGCCAGGTCGACGTGCGGGGGAGGGCCGTCGGAGCGGCCCAGGACGTCGCGCAGGTAGATCGACTGGCCCATCTCGGTGCCATGGCCGCCGACCAGCAGGACGCGCTCCGCGGGGGCTCCGAAGGCCGCCACGGCGGTCTTGCGGTAGTCGTCCAGCAACCCGACGCCACCGATGGTGGGGGTCGGCAGGATCGCCTCGTCGCCGGTGGCGTTGTAGAGCGACACGTTGCCGGAGACGACGGGGAAGTCGAGCGCGGTGCAGGCCTCGCCGATGCCTTTGATGCAGCCGACGAACTGGCCCATGATCTCCGGCCGCTCGGGGTTGCCGAAGTTCAGGTTGTCGGTGACGGCCAGCGGCTCGGCGCCGATGGCGGAGAGATTGCGCCACGCCTCGGCCACGGCCTGCTTGCCGCCTTCGAACGGATCGGCGGCGCAGTAGCGCGGCGTCACGTCGACGGTCATCGCCAGGCCCTGGGTGGATTCGTCGATCCGCACCAGCGCCGCGTCGCCGCCGGGGCCGGCAACGGTCTCGCCGAGGATCAGGTTGTCGTACTGTTCCCACACCCAGCGCCGGGACGACTGGTTCGGCGAGCCGACGAGCGACAGCAGCGTCGGGCCGAGGTCGGCGGGGCCGGGCACATCTTTCGCCGCGAGCGCCTTCGGCCGGGCCGGCTCGCCCCACGGGCGGTCGTATTCGGGCGCCTCGTCGCCGAGCTCCTTGATCGGCAGGTTGGCGACTTCCTCGCCCTGGTGCCAGACGGAGAACCGCAGATCGTCGGTGGTCTCGCCGACCACCGCGAAATCGAGGCCCCATTTCACGAAGATCGCCTCGGCCTGGGCCCGCAGGTCCGGCCGCAGCACCATGAGCATGCGCTCCTGGCTTTCCGACAGCATCATCTCGTAGGCCGACATGGCCTCCTCGCGGACGGGCACCTGATCGAGGTCGAGGCGCACGCCCAGGTCGCCCTTGGCGCCCATTTCCACCGCCGAGCAAGTGAGGCCGGCGGCGCCCATGTCCTGGATCGCGATGACCGCGCCGGTCGCCATGAGTTCCAGGCACGCTTCCAGGAGCAGCTTCTCGGAGAACGGATCGCCCACCTGGACGGTCGGGCGCTTCTCCTCGATCGTGTCGTCGAACGCGGCCGAGGCCATCGTCGCGCCACCGACGCCGTCCCGCCCGGTCTTGGAGCCGAGATAGACGATCGGCATGCCGACGCCTTCGGCCTTCGACAGGAAGATCTTGTCGGTGTCGGCGAGGCCCACGGCCATGGCGTTGACCAGGCAGTTGCCGTCGTAGGAGGGATCGAACTCGACCTCGCCGCCCACCGTAGGCACGCCGAAGGAGTTGCCGTAGCCGCCGACGCCGGCGACGACGCCGGACACCAGATGGCGCGTGCGCGGATGCTCGGGCGCCCCGAATCGCAGCGCGTTCAGCGCCGCGATCGGACGCGCGCCCATGGTGAACACGTCGCGCAGGATGCCGCCCACGCCCGTCGTCGCGCCCTGGTAGGGCTCGATGTAGGAGGGGTGGTTGTGGCTCTCCATCTTGAAGACCACCGCGCGCCCGTTGCCGATGTCGACGACGCCGGCGTTCTCGCCAGGACCCTGGAGCACGCGGGGCCCCTTGGTCGGCAGCGTGCGCAGCCACTTCTTGGACGACTTGTACGAGCAGTGCTCGTTCCACATGGCGGAGACGATGCCGAGCTCGGTGATCGTGGGCTCGCGGCCGATCAGGCCGACGAAGCGATCGTACTCGTCGGGCGTCAGCCCATGCTCGGCGATGAGCTCGGGGGTGATTTCGATGGCGTTCGGGATCGACATGGGGCGGGCGTCGGGCCTTTCGGTGAATGTCCCTCGCGGATAGGCGTGTGCGCGGCGCGCGTCAATCGACTGGCGGGCGATTGGCCGGGCGAATTGCCGCCCGCGCTTGACGCCATGCTGGTTTTCCAACGCATTATCTTGCACACCCGGGGAGATGGCGAAACGCCGTCGGCGTGAACTTGGGGGCCTGTGATGCTGAATGGTTGGGGATGCGGTCTTCGCGCCGCGCTGGGTGCGGTGCTGCTGGCGGCGGTCCTGTCGCTCGGGTCGCTTGCCGGAGCGGCGCCCGTGCACGCGCAGGCGGCGGCGCTGCTGGCGGCCAAGAACGCCGGCAAGTCCTCCGAGACATCTTCCGCCGAAACCTCCGTCGACGGGCTGTCGTCGGGGCTCCAGGCTGTCGTCAAGCAGGCCGAGAAGGCCGGCGCCCAGGTGATCGTGATCGCGCCGGCAGGGGTTGCGAGCGAGCCGGCCGAGACGCCGACCGAGAGCGCGGGACGCCTCAAACAGCGCCTCGTCGCGATCACCATCAGGGTGGAGGCGAAGGTCAAGGAACTGGCGGGCAAGTTCCACCTGCTGCCCGCGCACGTCGATCGCACCCTTCGCGCCGCCTCGCCCGACAACTCGCTGACCTGGCTCGGCATGGCCGCGCTGCTGGTCGGGATCACGGTGCTTGCCGGCGCGCTGGTCTACCGGCTGGTGATCGGCTGGTTCCGCGAGCACCTGCTGCGCCTCTATCCGGCCGTGCCGGAGACCCGCGGCGAGAAGATCGGCTACCTCCTGTCGCGCGGGGTGATGATGCTGATCGCGGTGGCGTGCTTCGCCTTCGTGGGGCTCGTCGTCGGCGTGTCGGTCACCAACACCGGCGGGCCCGTCCGCATCACCAACATGGTGGTGATCTCGGCCTTCGCCGTCGGCCTGGTCGCCCGCACGATCTTCAAGACGCTTCTGTGTCCTGACAATGCCGCCTACCGCCCCTTCCGCTTCGACGACCACACCGCGGCCACCCTGTTCTCGCGGCTGATGGCCGGCCTGTGGGTCTCGCTTGCCGTGCTGGCGCTTGCCGAGTGGATGCGCGGCATGGGCATGGACATCGACGCCTTCAAGCTCGTCTACATCCTCTCCGGCCTGATCGCCGTGATCATCCTGTCGCTGATCACGCTCGCCTATCGCAGGGAGGTGGGGGCCGCGATCCTGGCGCACGAGCCGGGACGCCCGCTGTCCGGCATGCGGCGCGTCATCGCCCAGACCTGGTACGTGGTGGTGCTGCTGTATCTGTGGGCCGCGTGGATCGTCGAGTCGGTCCGGCGGCTGCTGGACATCGCCGGGGGCGGCGCGCTCATCGCCGGGCCCCTCCTGGCGATCGTGCTGTCGCTCGTCCTCTATTCCATCCTGCTGATCGTCATCGACCACATGTTCCCGCTGCCGGAGAAGAGCGAGCGCCTGGTGGTCGCGGACGAGGCTCCGCCGGTGCAGGCCCATTCGCTGGGCGCGGCCGTCGCCGGGCCCGAGACCTACGTTCCGTTCGATGGGGACGACGACTATTCCGACACGGCGCCCCTGAAGGTCCGGATGGTCGGCAAGCCGGCCTTCAAGCGCCTCTTCGAGCACGGGGCGGCGATCGTTTCGTTCGTCGTCTGCGCCGTCCTGATCCTGCACCTGTGGGGGCTGCCGATCGCGGCGGAGGGCAACATCGTCGCCCGCTCGCTGGGCACCTTCGTCGTGCTGTTCCTCGCCTACATGGCCTACGAGGCGGTGAAGCTCTGGGTCGACGGAAAGATCGCCGCGGAACAGGCCCAGTACCAGGTGCACGGCGACGGCGAATCGGAGATGGGACACGGCGGTGCCAGCCGCCTCGCCACCCTGCTGCCGCTGTTCCGCAACTTCCTGCTGATCACCATCGCCACCATGGCGATCATGGTCGCGCTGGCCGGGCTTGGGGTGAACATCGCGCCGCTGTTCGCCGGTGCCGGCGTCGTCGGCCTCGCCGTCGGCTTCGGGTCCCAGGCGCTGATCAAGGACATCTTCTCCGGCGCCTTCTTCCTGATCGACGACGCCTTCCGCAAGGGCGAGTACATCGACCTTGGCGGGGTGAAGGGGGTGGTCGAGAAGATCTCGATCCGCTCCTTCCAGCTGCGCCATCAGAATGGGCCGCTGTGCACGGTGCCGTTCGGCGAGATCAAGCAGCTGACCAACTACTCGCGCGACTGGGTGATCATGAAGCTGCCGCTGCGGCTCACCTACGACACCGATCCGGAAAAGGTGCGCAAGCTGATCAAGAAGGTCGGCCAGGAGCTGCTCGCCGATCCCGACATCGGCCACATGTTCCTGGATCCGCTGAAGTCGCAGGGCGTCTACCAGATGGAAGACTCCGCGATGATCATCCGGGTGAAGTTCATGACCAAGCCCGGCGACCAGTTCCTCGTGCGCAAGCGCGTCTACGCCGAGATCCGCGACCTGTTCGCCCGCGAGGACATCCACTTCGCCCATCGCGAGGTGACCGTGCGCATCGTCGATCAGGACGGCAACGAGATCGATGACGACGACGAGAACGACCAGCGCCGCAAGCACGCGGCCGGCGCCGCGGCGCGCCGGCTCCTCGACGAGGAGGCGGAAGCCAAGGGCAAGAAGCCGGGCGGCGACGCCGCCTCGGATCGATAGGGATCGCCCGGCAGATGACGCGCAGCGAAAAGGACAAGATGCTGGCTGGCGAGTTCTATGTCGCCGAAGGCCCCGAGCTTGCCGCCGACAAGGCCCGCGCCGCGCAGTGGATGGACGTCTACAACGCCGCCCAGGCCCGCCCGGCGGAGGAGCGGCACGCTTTGCTGAAGGAGCTGTTCGCGGCGGTTGGCGACGGCAGCGAGGTGCGCCCGCCGTTTCACTGCGACTACGGCTACAACATCAGCCTGGGGGCGGGCGTCTTCCTGAACTTCAACTGCATCATCCTCGACGTGGTCGAGGTGTGGATCGGCGACGGCACGCAGATCGGCCCGGGGGTGCAGATCCTGACCGCCGACCACCCCCGCGAGCCGTCGAGACGGGCCCAGCGGATCGAGTTCGGCCGTCCCGTGACGATCGGCTGCAATGTCTGGATCGGGGGAGGGGCGCTGATCCTGCCCGGCGTGACCATCGGCGACCACGCCCGCATCGGAGCGGGCAGCGTCGTCACCCGGGATGTGCCGGGCTACGGCGTCGCCTTCGGCAATCCGGCGCGGCTGAGGCCCTGACGCGGGCTCAGGCGGGCTCGGTCATCGCGGAGGCGAGACTCGCGAAGAGGCCGACGCCGTCGGTGCCGCCCTGGTGCGCGGTGATCAGGTTTTCCGGATGCGGCATCATGCCGAGGATGCGGCCGGTGTCGTCGAGGATGCCGGCGATGTCGTTGACCGAGCCGTTCGGATTGGTGCCGGCGGCATAGCGGAACACGACCTGGCCGTTGTCCTCCAGCCGGGCGAGGGTGTCGGCATCGGCGAAATAGTTGCCGTCGTGGTGCGCGACGGGGCAGGAGATGACCTGACCCTCGTCATAGGCGCTGGTGAAGGCGGTACCGGTCCGCTCGACGGAGAGCTTCACCGTCCGGCAGACGAACCGCAGGTCGGCGTTGCGCATGAGCGCGCCCGGCAGCAGCCCGGCCTCGGTGAGGATCTGGAAGCCGTTGCAGATGCCCAGCACATAGCCGCCGCGGCGGTGGTGCTCGGCGAGCGCCGGCATGATGCCCGCCCGTGCGGCGATGGCGCCGCAGCGCAGATAGTCGCCGTAGGAGAAGCCACCGGGAAGCACCACCAGATCGACGTCGGGAAGGGACGTGTCGGCGTGCCAGACGAAGACCGGATCGCTCCCGGTCGTGGCGGAAATCGCCTTGGCGACGTCGCGGTCCCGATTGGACCCGGGAAAGACGATGACGGCTGACTTCACGGGAATATCTCCGGCGGCGAGATCTAGACCAGCTCGATCGCGTAGGATTCGATGACGGTGTTGGCGAGCAGCGCCTCGCACATGGCGGAGACCTCGGCGCGCGCGCGCTCCGGATCCGTCTCGGCCAGGTCGAGGTCGATCACCTTGCCCTGCCGGGCCGCGTTGACGCCGCCGAAGCCGAGGCCCCTGAGGGCGCCTTCGATGGCCTTGCCCTGCGGATCGAGAACGCCCTGCTTCAAGGTCACGGTCACACGCGCACGCATCGTCTTGTCCAAATCCGCTTCAATCATCTGAGGCGCCCGAGCCGTTCGGGCGGTATCGGAAACCGCAGGCGGGGGCGGTGCGTGACCGCATCGCCCCGTGCCCGCTATTTGACGAGGACGGGGCCGGTGCCCTGCGGACGCTCGACCTCGTTGAGGATGCCGAGGCGCCGCGCCACTTCCTGGTAGGCTTCGAGAAGCCCGCCGAGGTCGCGACGGAACCGGTCCTTGTCCAGCTTCTCGTCGGTGGCGATGTCCCACAGACGGCAGGAGTCGGGCGAGATCTCGTCGGCGACGACCATGCGCATCATGTCGCCTTCCCAGAGGCGGCCGCATTCCATCTTGAAGTCGACGAGACGGATGCCGACGCCCAGGAACAGGCCGGACAGGAAGTCGTTGACCCGCACGGCCAGCGCCATGATGTCGTCGATCTCCTGGGGGGTTGCCCAGCCGAAGGCGGTGATGTGCTCTTCGGTGACCATCGGGTCGTTCAGTTCGTCGTTCTTGTAATAGAACTCGATGATCGAGCGCGGCAGCTGGGTGCCTTCCTCGAGCCCGAGACGCTTGGACAGCGAGCCGGCCGCGACGTTGCGGACGACGACCTCGAGCGGCACGATCTCGACTTCGCGGATCAGCTGCTCGCGCATGTTCAGGCGCCGAATGAAATGGGTCGGGATGCCCATGTCGTTCAGGTGGCCGAAGATGTACTCCGAGATCCGGTTGTTGAGCACACCCTTGCCGTCGACGATCTCGTGCTTCTTCGCGTTGAACGCGGTGGCGTCGTCCTTGAAGTGCTGGATCAGGGTGCCCGGTTCCGGACCCTCATAGAGGATCTTGGCCTTGCCTTCGTAAATTCGGCGACGACGGTTCATCGGCACATACCGTGTGTGATTGTGAAAATCCATGAAGCTGGTGGCTCTCCGAGATTGCGGGGCGCGAACCAGCCACTGTCGTTTTGTGGCTGAACGTATCACGAGTCGCTGCGCAGCCACCGCGGCCGCACCCTACTCGATCGCGAAACCGTGGACAATCCACACCCTCGGACGCAGCGGCGGCGATGGGGCCGGCCTTCCGGGCCTGCCAGGCGCGCATGCACGTACTGCAACGCTAGATGGGATTTCCGAGCGGTTTCAACAAGATGGTTTCTCGCGGGCAGGGGCGGGCGCCCGGGATCACGGCGATGTGGGTCTGCGGACGAGAGGAAGCCCTTGGCGTCGACGCCGATTGTTCCCATTTTGGTGCGCAGGGGCGGCCTTCGGAGGCCAGCGCGCGTTGCACCGCGTTGATTCCGTGATGATGCGCCGTTATTGAGGCAGCGACGGACCACGAGGTTGCATCACAGCGGCCGGCAGTGTGTCACTTTTGGGAGGCTCTCATGACCACGTTCGAAGGCCGCAAGGAAGCTCACGAGGGCAAGTTCGCTCACGACGAGGAGCTGCGCTTCAAGGCCACCGCGCGCCGCAACAAGCTGCTTGGCCTGTGGGCCGCCGACAAGCTCGGCTACACCGGGGACCAGGCGGAGAACTACGCCAAGGAAGTCGTTCGGGCCGATTTCGACGAGCCGGGCGACGAGGACGTGTTCCGCAAGGTGCGGGGCGATTTCGATGCCGCCGGCGTCGAGCAGAGCGATCACCAGATTCGCCGCACGATGGAAGAGCTGATGGCCGTCGCCGTCGGTCAGATCCGTCAGTCCTGACAAACCTGCTCTAAACGCATTCGAGGCGGGCGTGGGCGCCCGCCTCGTTTGGTATTGATACGCGTGCTCGCGACGGTTTTGCGCGAGCGGCCGTGTCAGTCGGTAGACTTCCCCGCCCTCAGGACGGCGGCGACGCCGGTTCGGACTGCGCGGGCGCCTCTCCGTTGGTCGCCGGCGACAGCGCCTGATCCGATTCGGCCATCAGGTAGAACCACGCCAGAAATCCGAAGATCGCGAACGCCGCGATACCCAGGCCGAGCACCCACTTCATCGGCCAGGTGTTCTCGCCCTGGCGGGCGCGTTCCTTGCCGACGCGGAGCTCGTCGTCGTGGGTTTCCTTGAGCATGGCGGTACACCTTTCCATCACGTACGCGCGCCAGCCGGCTACCCGCAGGGCGGATAATCCGGGGCGCAGCTTCCATGCGAACCAACGCGGAGGATCCGCGCGCGGTTCCTGGCCGTCGCCCGTTGCGGCGGACACGTCCGTTCACGGTATGATGATGGCGAACGCGGGCCGGCCCGGGAGGGAACCGCGCATGGCATCACCGCGTTTTCTCTCCGACAGGCAGATCCTTCGGGTCTGCTCACGGCCCGGCCCGACCGGCCAGCGAACGCGAGGAAGACCATGAGCGACGGCAAGAAGAAAGACGAACACGCCGAAGACAAGGACAAGCGGACCAAGCAGGAGAAGTCGGACGACCTCGACGAGGCGCTCGACGAGACGTTCCCGGCAAGCGACCCCGCGGTGTCCCCTTCCATCACCGGACGGGACTGACGCGCGCAGCCTTCAGGCGTCACCGAATTTGAACCGATCAGCGCTCCGGCAAGCCTCGCTTGCCGGAGTTTTTGCGTCCGGTCGTCAGAACACCGACAGGTCGGCGTCACGCGCCAGCCGTTCCAGCGCCGCGAACCCCGCCACCGAGTTGCCCAGCGCATCGAGCTCGGGCGACCAGACGGCGATCGCCATCCGGTTCGGAACCACCGCAACGATCCCCCCGCCGACGCCGCTCTTGGCGGGCAGCCCGACGCGATAGGCGAAGTCGCCGGCCGCATCGTAGAGCCCGCACGTGAGCATCAGCGAGTTGACCCGCCGGGACCGTCCCGGGGGCAGCAGCTGGGCCCCCGACTTCGCATCGCGCCCGTCGTTGGCCAGCGGCAGCGCCGCCTTCGCCAGTTCCACGCAGGTCATCGAGGCGGCGCAGAAGTGGGTGTAGGCGGACACCACCGCCCGTGGGTCGCCCCTGAGGTTGCCGTATTCCTTGAGCAGCGCCGCGGCGGCGTAGTTGCGGAAGGCGGTGGAGAGTTCGCTCTTCGCCACCTCGTAGTCGCAGCTCACCCGCTGGGAATGGGCAAGCTTGCGCAGGAAGCCGATCAGGGTGTGGACGGGCGTTGCGGCCCGCTCGATCAGGCAATCGGCCACCACCAGCGCGCCGGGATTGACGAACGGATTCATCGGCCGCCCCTGTTCCTGCTCGATGCGGGTCAGGGAGTTGAACCGCTGGCCGGACGGGTTGCGCCCCACGCGCGTCCACAGATCCGCCTCCATGTAGTCGAGCGCCAGGCAGAGGCTGAAGACCTTCGAGATCGACTGGATCGAGAAGGGGACGTTGGCGGCGCCGGCGGTGGCGATCCCGCCGTCGAGCGTCGCGACCGCGATCCCGAACTGCTTCGGGTTCACCTCGGCGAGCCGCGGGATCGAGCCGTTGACCTTGCCCTGGCCGAAGTAGACCGGCGCGTCTTCGGCGATGCTGGTGAGCAGGGGCGCGAGCTCGGCGGCTGCAGTCGTCATTGGCGGTCCTCCCAGACCCAGACCCGTTGTCATTCGTCAGGCGATACCGCCCGGAGCTCTCGCCGATCAGGCGGGATCGTTCGATCCGTCACACCCCGAAGTCGTGCAGGGCGGTCAGGTTTCCGCGCGAAGCTCGGCTTCGATCGTCTCGGTGTAAACCCGCAGCGCGTCGCTGACCTCGACCTCGTAGGCGGGCACGGCGCGGGCGAGCGCGCGCAGATGGTCCGGCAGACATGCCACCTCCCGGAGGGTCGTGGCACGGATCTCGTCGAGGCTGCGGCGGCCCGCTTCGGTGCGGACGCCGTTGGCCATCACCGTCTCCATGAGCGGCCGGCCCGGTCCGTCCTCGTCGGCGCGACGGACAACGTCCTTCCGGGCCTTGCCGTCGGCCTCGATCCGGCTCACCTGCTTCGCGCCGGGCAGGTTCTTGCGCAGCGGCGCGAGCTTCATGCGTCCCTGGCCGTCGTAGGCAGCGAGCTTGTAGGCGATGTCGAGCTCGGCGGCGTCGGAGGAGGTCGTCAGCCGCGTGCCCACCCCGTAGCCGTCGATGGGGGCGCCGGCGGCGGCGAGCTCGGCGATCCGGTGCTCGTCGAGGCCGCCCGAGGCGATGATCTGCACGCGCTCCAGGCCGGCCGCGTCGAAGCGCCGGCGGACTTCCTTGGAGAGGTCCGCCAGGTCGCCGGAATCGAGCCGGACCGCGCGGACGTGGAAGTCGTCGCCGAGCTCGCGGGACAGCGCGATGACGTTGTCGGCGCCCCGGATCGGGTCGTAGGTGTCGATCAGCAGCACGGTATCCGGATAGAGCGCGGTGAAGGCACGGAAGGCCGAGAGCTCGTCCTTCCAGGCCTCCACGTAGGAGTGTGCCATGGTGCCGGCGATGGGCAGGTCGTAGAGCTTGCCGGCCAGCACGTTCGCGGTGCCCACGCAGCCGGCGATGTAGGCCGAACGCGCCGCCTTGTTGCCCGCGTCGAAGCCATGGGCGCGACGGGTGCCGAAGTCGATCACCGGGGTGCCCCGGGCCGCCTCGACGATGCGGATCGCCTTCGAGGCGAGGATCGTCGAGATGGTGATCTGGTTGATCAGCAGCGTCTCGATGAGCTGCCCCTCGGCGATCGGCGCCTCGACCTCGAGGATCGGGGCATGCGGAAAGATCGGCGTTCCCTCCGCGACCGCGCGCACGGATCCGGTGAACCGGAAACCCTTCAGATACTCCAGGAACTCGGACGAAAAGCGGCCGGTCGAGGCGAGATAGGTCAGGCTGTCATCGGAAAAATGCAGGTTTTCCAGATATTCCAGCACCGGGTCGAGGCCGGCGGCCAGCATGAAGTTGCGCGCCTCGGGCAGCTTGCGGAAGAACAGCGAGAACACCGCCTGGCCGCGCATTTCCTCCCGGTGGTAGGACTGCAGCATCGACAGCTGGTAGAGGTCGGTGAAGATCGCGGCGTCGTCGTAGGGGATGCCGAGCGGCGGAAGGGCCATCGTGCGCCTCGTCAGCGGAGGGAAGGGGGCGTGCGAACCGGTTGCCCGCTGCCTTTGAGGCCGTCCGGACGCGCCGTGTCAACATGACTTCGCACCCCCGGTGCGAACCGTGACCGGAAATCAGGATCGGGAGAACTCAGGATGCGCATCGTTTCGGCAGAAGACATCGACCGTGCGCTGTCGTGGCGATCGCTCGTCGATGCCCTGAAAGCCGCACACAAGGCTGAAAGCGTCGACCTGGGCGATACGCTGCTGTCGTCGGAGGGCCGCAAGCTGCTGGTGCGCTCGGCCTGGATCGGCGGCCTCGGGGCCGGCGTGAAGGCGGTCACCGTCTATCCGGACAATCCGACGGCAGAGCCGCCCCGCCGCTCCGTCCAGGGCGCCATGCTGGTGTTCGACGAGGAGACCGGCGCGCCGGCGGCCCTCGTCGACGGCGTCGCGCTGACCGCGTGGAAGACGGCGGCCGATTCGGCGCTCGGATCCGATTTCCTGTCCCGCTCCGACATCGCCTCAATGCTGATGGTGGGGGCGGGCAGCATGGCCGAGCCGCTGATCCGCGCGCATCTCGCCGTGCGTCCGTCGCTTACCCGGATCACCCTCTACAACCGCACACGTGCCCGGGCCGAGGCGCTGGCGGCGCGCCTGTCGGACCTGCCCGCCGAGCTGGTGGTCAGCGACGATCTCGACGCCGTGCTTCCAGAGGCGGATCTCGTCACCACCGCGACGATGTCGGAAACGCCGGTCCTGAAGGGGGCGCTGTTGAAGTCCGGCTGCCATGTCGATCTCATAGGCGCGTTCACCCCCACCATGCGCGAGGCCGACGATGCCGTTCTCACGCGCGGTCGGCTGTTCGTCGATTGCCGGCACACCACCATCGGCGAGATCGGCGAACTGATCGATCCGATGGAGCGCGGGGTGATTTCGGCGGAGGACGTGCGGGCCGACTATTTCGACCTCGCCACGGGAGCGGAAGGCCGCACCGCAGACGACCAGATCACGGTCTGCAAGAACGGCGGCGGTGCGCATCTCGACCTGATGGTCGCGCGCCACGTGCTCGATCAGGGCGTCGGCCGGGACGTCTGAGCCCGGCTGACCGTTCAGCTGGTCTCGCGCACCTCGAACGGCGTGTTGATGGTGTGGGAGTATTCCTGGACGCTGACGGAGGTGACGTTCGAGCCAGGCGGTCCCTTGCGGCATTCGGCGATCATCTCCGCCACGACCTCGCTCGGTCCGGAGAACACGGCCTCGATCTCTCCGGTCATGCGGTCGCGGACCCAGCCACCCAGCTCGTAGCTGTCGGCGATCTGCGCCAGCCAGGAGCGGTAGCCGACCCCCTGCAACATGCCGGCAATGACGACGTGAACGCTGCGATCGCTCATGGCGATGTCCTTTCGCGCTATCCCGGCCGCAGCCAGGACTCCAGTTCACATAGATGGGTCGGCGGCAGGCCCCACGCACGGGCCGCGGGCAGGACGATCTTGTCGAGATAGCCTCTGCGCGGGCGGCCCGAAGTCTGCGAGCGGCCGACATAAACGAGCGCGCGAACCGGTCCCTTTGTTCCGCGGACCGGCAAATGAGTCTTGCGATAGAGGCCGCTCGCCACCTCCTCGTAGGCATCGAGGGCCGCTTCGTCCTTCGCGGAGATCTGCCAGAGCACCCCGTGCACGGTGGAGCCGAGCCGCGGCGCGACCGAGGCATAGCCGTCGATGGTGATCCGGAAATGCCAGTTTTCCAGGCTCGCGTGGCCGAGCGGCTTGGCCGACGGGCAGCGCTGGCGCATGCCTGCGGGGTCGAGATTGGCACCGTAGGCGAACGTCAGGCGCATCGGCGCGACACTCCGCGAATGGGGTACTGGAAGGGTGGTCGGAGGGGACCTTACTCGAACTCCATGATGATCGCATCAACGGCAAGGCTGTCGCCTTTCGCGGCGTTGACCGATTTCACGGTGACGAGGCGCTCGGCCCGCAGGACGTTTTCCATCTTCATGGCCTCGACGATAGCCAGTGTCTCGCCGGGCTGGACCTCCTGGCCCTCGGCGACCTCGATGGAGACCACCAGCCCCGGCATCGGGCACAGCAGGAACTTCGAGGTGTCCGCCGCGATCTTCTCCGGCATCAGCGCGTCCAGCTCGGCGATGCGCGGCCGCAGCACACGCACCTCGGTGGAGACCCCGTGCCATGTCGCCTGGTAGCCGTTGAGGGCCGACTGAAGCTGCACCGACACCGACAGGTTGCCCACCATGCCCGTCCACAGCAGATCGCCCGGACGCCAGTCCGACGTGACGGTGACCGGCTCGGCATCGTCGCCGATCACCAGCCCGAGCGAGATCGGCAGTCCGGGTGTGCCCTCGGTCACGCGCACCGGGAGCTGCTCGCCGGCGATGTCGACGGTCCACTCGGTGTTGAGCGGTGCGGGGACACGGCGCATCTGGTCGGGGAGGCGACGGTAGCGCTCGGCCCTGGCCAGCTCGGCGGAAACCGCGGCGGCGCACAGCACCCGCCTCGCGGTGGCGTCCAGCTCGCCGCCGGCGAAGCCCTCCGGGAATTCCTCGTCGATGAAGTTCGTCGACAGTTCGCCGGAGCGCCAGCGCGGATGCGCCATCAGCGCCGACAGGAACGGGATGTTGTGGCGGATGCCCTCGATGATCGTGCGGTCCAGCGCCTCTCCCATGGCGTCGATCGCGCCCAGCCGGGTGGGGGCGTGGGTGACCATCTTGGCGATCATCGGGTCGTAGAAGAGGGTGATTTCCGAGCCCTCGACGACGCCGGTGTCGACGCGCACCTTGGAATCGCCGAGCACCTCGCCGGCGGGGGTGCGATAGGTTGTGAGCCGGCCGGTGGAGGGCAGGAAGCCGCGGAACGGGTCTTCGGCGTAGAGGCGCGTCTCGATGGCCCAGCCGTCCAGCTTCACGTCCTCCTGGGCGATCGACAGCGTCTCGCCGGCGGCGACGCGGATCATCTGCTCGACGAGGTCGATGCCGGTGACCAGCTCGGTGACCGGGTGCTCCACCTGCAGGCGGGTGTTCATTTCCAGGAAGTAGAAGCTCTTGTCCTGGCCGGCGACGAACTCGACCGTGCCGGCGGAATCGTAGCCGACGGCCCTGGCCAGCGCGACCGCCTGGGCGCCCATCTGGGTCCGCACCGGATCGTCCTTGTCGAACAGCGGCGAGGGGGCTTCCTCGACGACCTTCTGGTTGCGGCGCTGAATGGAGCATTCGCGCTCGCCCAGGAAGATCGCGTTGCCGTGCTTGTCGCCCAGCACCTGGATCTCGATGTGGCGCGGGTTGACGATGAACTTCTCGATGAAGACGCGGTCGTCGCCGAAGGAGGAGGCGGCCTCGGAGCGGGCGCGGGCGAAACCGTCGGCCACCTCGTCGACCGTCTTGGCGACGCGCATGCCCTTGCCGCCACCGCCGGCCGACGCCTTGATCATGACCGGGAAACCGATCTCGCGGGCGACCTCGACGGCCTCCTCGGGCGTGGCGATGATGCCGGCGGAGCCGGGAACGGTGGAGACGCCGGCTTCCTTCGCCTTGATCTTCGAGGTGATCTTGTCGCCCATCGCGTCGATCGCGTCGGCATGCGGCCCGATGAACACGATCCCGGCGGCCTGGAGCGCCTGCGGGAAGGCGGAGCGCTCGGATAGGAAGCCGTAGCCCGGATGGACGGCCTGGGCGCCCGTCTGGCGGCAGGCGTCGACGATCTTGTCGATCAGCAGATAGGACTGGGAGGCGGCAGGCGGACCGATCAGCACGAACTCGTCGGCCATCTCCACGTGTAGCGCGTCGCGGTCGGCTTCCGAGCAGACCGCCACCGTCTTGATGCCGAGGCGCTGGCAGGTGCGGATGATGCGACAGGCGATCTCGCCCCGGTTGGCGATCAGGATTTTGTCGAACATCGGCAGGCCATCCCCCTCTGGCAGCGTCCAGCACATCGTGCGCAGATCTTGCGGACGGATCGAGTCTCCGGCCTTGATCTCTGTGGGCTCGATGTCGCCTATACCAATCCGCTGATCCGGACAACGCGGTCAACCGGCCCCGGTGTCAAGATGAGGGCGGCTTTGGGCAAGACATGACGAACAGATGATCAACGCACTCGCCATCCTGCTCGTCTGCCAGCTGGCGGGCGAAATCGCCGTACGCCTGATCGGCGCGCCGGTGCCGGGCCCCGTCGTCGGTGCGGCATTGCTGGCGCTGGCGCTTTCGGTTCGCGGCATCCCTTCCTTCCTGCCGCCCGTCGCCCACGGCATCCTGCGCAACCTGTCGCTGCTGTTTGTTCCGGCGGCCGTCGGCGTCGTGCAGTACGGGCCGCTGCTGGCCGAACACGGGGTCGCGCTGGCGGTGATCCTCGTCGTCTCCACGGCGCTCGCGATGGCGGTCACCGCGCTGGTGTTCCGGCTGGTCGGCGGACGGGTGGGAGACGACGAGCGATGACGCCGGTGGAAAGCCTCTGGGTCTACCTCGCCGAAAAGCCGCTCCTCTGGCTCACCGTCACCCTGGTCGCCTATCTGCTCGCCGACCGGATCGCCGCGCGGTTCGGCTACGCGCCCCTCGCCAACCCCGTGGTGATGGCGACGGCGCTGGTGGTGATCTGCCTGCGGCTGTCCGGCACGGCCTATCCCGTCTACTTCGAGGGCGCGCAGTTCGTGCATTTCCTGCTGGGGCCGGCCACCGTCGCGCTCGCCATCCCGTTCGTGGAAAACATCCGGCACGTGCGGCGCGCGCTCCTGCCGCTGCTGGTGGCGCTCGCCGCCGGGTCCGTCACGGCGGTCGGATCGGCGCTGGCGCTCGGCTACGCCTTCGGGCTGCCGCACGACGTGCTCGTCTCGCTGGCGCCGAAGTCGGTGACCACGCCCATCGCCATGGGCATCGCCGAGCGCCTGGGCGGCATCGCCAGCCTTGCGGCCGTGCTGGTCATCTGCACCGGCGTGATCGGGGCGATCCTGCTTACCCCGCTGATGGGCCTCCTGAAGATTCGCGACGAGGGCGCGAAGGGGCTTGCGGCTGGCGTCGCCGCGCACGGCATCGGCACGGCCCGGGCGTTTCAGCTGTCGCCGCTGGCGGGCACCTTCGCGGGGCTCGGAATGGGCCTGAACGGCTTCCTGACAGCCTTGCTGGTCCCGCTGCTGCTGTTGCTGCTGGGCTGAGCGAGGTGCGTCGGGAGCCATGCCGATGGTTGCCTTCCGCGTCGCCTTGATGCCATCGTCCGCCGCGCTGCGGTCCGCGGCGCCATCCCAGATTATCCCGACCGCGCCGGTCTCCCGGCCGGGCGACCTTTTCCCGCCCGAATTTGTGTGACAGACCGATCCCCTGCCCAGCGCGCCCGCATCTTTGGCGCACGGGGGGACGGCGAACGATGGAGCGACGGTGATCATGGCCAAGGCGGAGCGAGTGCTGGTCGTCGGTGCTGGTCCGGTGGGTCTCTCAGCGGCGCTGGCGCTCGGCAGGTCCGGTTTCGACGTGCGCATCGTCGACCAGTCGGCCGAGCCGTCGAGCGAGTCGCGCGCGGCGGTGGTCAACGCCCGTACCCTCGAACTGCTCGACTACCTCGGCGTCGCCGCCGACCTGATCGACGCCGGCGTGCGCCTGGACGGGCTGAAGCTGGTCGCGGGCTACTCCACCCTTGCGACCGTCGACATGACGCGGCTCCGGCATCCCTTCAACTTCATCCTCGGCATTCCCCAGAGCGAGACCGAGGCGATCCTCGACGACCATCTGGCCTTCGAGGGGATCTCGGTCGAGCGCGGCACCCGGGTGAGCGAGCTCTACCAGGACGCGGCCCGGGTGCACGTCACCACGACGCATGGCTACGACCGGCACGAGGAAAGCTACGACTGGGTGCTCGGCGCCGATGGCGCCCATTCCACCGTCCGCAAGGCGCTGTCGCTCGATTTCGCCGGCGAGGCCTATCCGTTCCAGTGGTCGCTCGCCGATATCGACATCCATGACGGGGCGTCGATGGAGTGGGGCGAACTGCGCCTCGATCCGGGCCGGCCGATGCTGCTACGCGTGCCGATCGCGAGCGGCCGTCACCGGCTGATCTCCAACGTGCCGAACGTGCTGGATCTGGCGCCGCCGGCCTGGCAGCTGGGCGCGCTGCACTGGAGCGCGGAGTTCGCCGTCAGCCATCGCCACGTCGCCACCCAGGGCAAGGGGCGCGTCTGGCTGGCCGGCGATGCGGCGCACATCCATTCGCCGGCCGGCGGGCGCGGCATGAATCTCGGCATCGAGGATGCGGTCACTTTCGCGCGCTTCCTGAGCGCCGGCCGTGTCGCCGAATGGGCGACGTGGCGCTGGCGCAAGGCGGCCACGGTGCTCAAGGAAAGCGATCGCATGCAGCGTTTCGCCACCAGCGAAGGCGGGGTGATGCGCAGGCTCGGCCCCAAGGCGATGGGGGTGGCCCTGAAGCTGCCGGCGCTGCACCGGCGGCTCGTCACCCGCACGGCCGGGCTGTTCGATCTCAAGCCGTGATCGGGGCCGGCCGCACCAGGGTCCAGGCTTCGGCGAAAGGGCCAGACGGGCAGGAGGGCAGATGACCGGGCGCGATCCTTCCGCAGGCAATCCGGCCCTTCCGTCGGGGGCGGTCATCCCGTTCGGCGCGGCCCGGCTGTCCGCCGATCCCCACACCGCCGGTCGTTGCTTTCGGGCGGAGCCCGGCCACGGACCGCTCCGCCTTTCCAGCGGCGTGGTCGGGATCGACGGCGCACCAGGGGTCCTCTCTGCCGACGATCAGGCGGAGGCGCTGCGGGCGCGTCTAGCGGCGCTGTCCGATCCCTGGTCGCGGTCCATGCGTGCCTTCGTCGACGGCTATTTCGCCTTCGTGATGGACGAGATCGCCCGGTCGCGGGACGCGATCGCGGCCGAGCTCGCCGGCTTCCACGGCCTCTACCGGCCCGAGGATCTGCGTTTCGCGGCCTGGCTGCCGCTGCCCCTCGCGCACCTGCCGACCGCCGGCGGGCATCGGCTGGTGCCGTTCGCGTTCTGGACGGGCGCGGCGGTGCTGGCGGTGGAGCTTGGCGACCACGGCAGCCCGCTCGACGTCGGCGCAATCCGGTTTCCGACCCAGATTGCCCGCATCGACGGCCGCGATCTCGCGCGCGATCCCATCGCGACGCTGCGTGCCACTCTGCCGGCGGAGGCCATCGCCTTCTGGGCCGGTTCGGGCTTGCCGGCCGCACCGGCGCGCACTGCGGCGACGCTGGCGCTGCCCCTCTGACTCCGAGGAGGGCCAGAGAGAGGCCGCGGGTCGCCGGGAACTAGAAGTCGGCTTCCATGCAGTAGAGGCCCCCGGTGAAGCGCTCGGCGCCGTAGACGATCCGGCGCTCGTCCACGTAGACGTCGTTCATCTGCGAACACCCCACCGGCGAGCCTTCCGGCGCCGGCGGCACGCAGAAGCCGATTTCCTTCGGCTGCAGCGGATCGGCGATGTCGTAGATGCGGATGCCGCCGTTGAAGATCGCCGCGAAGATGATCGTCTCCGAGCGGAAGCTGTACGGCCCCGGCTGGTTTTCATGGACGTTGTGGGAGCCGAAGCGGCCGCCGCGATGGCCGAAGTCCGCCAGCGGCGGCAGCGGCATGGTGGATATCGGCACGAGATTGGTTTCCACCCGCGCGTCCACCACCCAGGTCATCTTCGGCCAGTCGGCGGCCTCGTTCTTGATGGACTCGTCGGTGACGATCAGCAGTTCGCGGTCGATCAGCGGCAGCACCGTGTGCATGAAGCCGTTGTACGGCGGATGCGGGTTCCAGTGGCTGATCTCCTTCGGGTTGGCGGGATCGGAGATGTCGAGGATGAACATCCCGCCGTCGAGATAGGAGACGTAGGCCCGGTCCGGCCGGTCCGGATAGACGTTGGTGTTGTGGGCCCGGAACGCCGTGTCGAAGCGGGGATGGCGGGCCGGCGGCGGGGCGCTGTCGCCCTCGCGCACGCCCGGATACCACCAGCGCCCGATCTCCACCGGCTTGGACGGGTTGCGCACGTCGATGGATCGGTAGAACTGGCAGTCGCGCCGGTCGCGCGGCTTGAAGTCCGGCGCGCCACCGGAGAAGTGGATCGTCTCGCCGTCGACGAACCAGAGCTGGTGGACGCCCATCGAGTGCGGCCCCGAACAGTCGTAGAAGGCGACCCGCTTCGGCGTCTCCGGCACCGACACGTCGAACAGCTCGATGCCGGCCGGCGTCATGTCGAGGCCGGGATCGCCGAGGCCCTTCTCTCCGAGCGTCTGGTAGGCGACGGCGAGCAGATCGCCGACCACGTCGAGGGAGTTGGAGCGCATCCGGTTGTGGGCGAGGTCGGTCTGCACGACCACCTTCGGGTCGCGCGGATCGCTGACGTCGACGCCGGTGAAGTTCTTCGGCGGCCCCTCGTGCGCCAGCCACATGATGCGGCGTCCGTCCCTGGTCATCTGGATCGACATGCCTTCGCCCAGCCCGCCGTAGCCGCCCAGGCGGTTGTGGCCTATGATGCGCATGTTGCTTGCTTCAAGCGATGCCATGGGTGGTCGTCTCCTCCCTGAGAGCATGATGCGGCGGGGCCGGCGGCGGACAGGCGCGGGCGAGGCTCGCCTCGATCCCGGGCCGCAGGTCCGCGTCGAGCCCGGATGCGATGAACACGAGCCGGGTCGCCGGGCGTTCGTCCGGCCAGCGCGGCAGCCGGGCCGGCGGGGCGAGCCGGTGATGGACGGCCTGGACCAGGATGGGCCGGTCGGTCTCGCGCACCCAGGCGAGCCCCTTCACGCGCAGGATCGTGTCGCCGCGCAGCGACAGCACGCTGGCCAGCCAGTCGGCAAGCGGGGGCCACGGCAGCCTGTCGGTGCGCTCCAGCACGACGGTGCGCGCGCCGTGCGCGTGCGCAGCCGAAACGCTGCGTTCGATGCGCGTTTCTGCGCGCGCGGGCGCCAGAAGCGCAGCGGCGAGGTCGGTCTCCGCGTCGCGCACGACGATCTCCGCCGTCGGGTTCAGCGCAGCGATCCGCGCGTGCAGCATCTGCAGCCGGTTGGTGTCGGCAAGATCCGCCTTGGTGACGATCACCCGGTCGGCGAACAGCACCTGCCGGCGCGCCTCCTCGTGGGCGGAGAGGTCGGCGTCGGCGTGCAGCCCGTCGACGGTGGTGGCCACCGCCTGCAAGTCGAAGCGCTGGCGCACCCCGGGGTCGGCGGTGAAGAGCGACACCAGCGGACCCGGGTCGACCAGGCCGCTCGTCTCGATCACCACGTGGGAGAGCGGCGGCAGCGCCCCGGCCGCGACGCGCTCGGAAAGGGTCATCAGGGTGCTCCTGAGGTCGCCCCGCACGGCGCAGCAGGCGCAGCCGTTCTCCAGCACCACCGCGCCGTCGAGCGCCCGGTCGACCAGCAGATGGTCGAGGCCGACGGCGCCGACCTCGTTGACGATGACGAAGATGCCTGTCTGGGCAGGGTCGGAGAGTAGGGCGTTCAGGAGCGAGGTCTTGCCGGAGCCGAGAAAGCCGGTCAGCAGCGTGACGGGGATCCGTCCGGCCGCTGGCGCCGCCTCGGACCTCGCCCCCGTCATCCGAGTTCGACGGTGCCGGGCCGGATGTCGGGCACCGGAAAGAAGCACAGCATCACCAGCGGCTCGGTCCCGGTGTTGCTGGTGGCGTGCGGCTCGTCGGCCGGCACCAGGATGGTGTCGCCGGGACCGACCGGAAGCCGCGTGCCGCTGCCGGCCCGCATCTCGCCGCGGCCGGAGAGGATGTGGATGCACTCCTCGTAGCCCTGGTGCAGGTGCTGGGTGCGCGGCTTCGCGCCGGGGTCGGGAACCGGGATCTCGACGCGGCGGAACGTCACCTGGGCCGAGCCGCTGCCGCCCCAGACGATCTCGCGCGCGCTGCGGCCCGCAAGGCCGACCTGCGGCGCATCCTCGAGGCGGATCACCTTGGCCATGTCCGTGTCCCTCCGCCGGTGCGTCCGCACCGGTCCCATGCGGCGTGTCAGGCCGTCTTCTTCAGGTCGGCCACGCGGGTGCCGCCGCCCTGCACGCTGTCGAGCTGGCGGAAGATCTCGCGCGCCTCGGCGGCGATGGTGTCGGCGATGTCGACGATCATCTGGCGGCCGCGTTCCACGGTCGCCGGCTTCGGGTCGCCGTACCAGCCGCGCGGCTCGATCGACCGGATGTCGGTCAGCACCGGCTGATAGTTCCGGTTGCGGCGCAGCTTGTCCATCTTCGAGCCGAGCGTCTTGTTGCTGCCGTCCTCAGCCCGGTCCAGGTGGACGAGGTCGGGCCGGTGGGCGAGCACCGCCAGCGCCTCGATCTCGCCGGCGTGGGTCAGTCCCCCGCAGGTCGGACCGTAGAGGTCGGCGGCGACGTAGCAGGCCTGTACCGTCACCACCGACAGGCCGTGGTCGCGGTGGAGCGATTCCGCCGCCAGCGCCAGCGGCGCGCTGTTGCCCTCGTGCCAGTTGACGATGAGGAGCTGCTTGGCGCCGTGCCGGGCGGTGGAGATGCAGGTGTCCTTGACCACCTGCATGTAGGTTTCCGGCGAAAGGGAGATGGTGCCCTCGAACGGCATGTGCATGGGCGTGACGCCGAGCGGGCCGCCGGGCAGCACGAGGCCGTCCATCCGCTCGGCGAGCGCGTGGGAGACCTCGTTGGCCGCGTAGATGTCGGTGCCCGTCGGCAGGTGGTTGGAGTGCTGCTCGACGCTGCCGGCCGGCAGGATGACCAGCGGGTTCTTGGCGAGCTGGGCAGCGATCTCGGGCTGCGTCAGTTCGATGAAATAGCGCGTGGGAAGCGCGCCGGGTGCGGACGCCGTCATGCCGGTACCGTTCTCCTGGGTGTCCGGGGCCGGGGCGGGGGGCGGTTCAGCCCCGCACGCCGATCCGGCCTCGGGATTGGTCCGATCAGGCGGCGTCGCGCTCGGCTGCGACGTCGGCCCGGGCTTCGTCCATCACGTCCGACAGCGGGACGAGGGCGCCGTTGCGGTCGACCGAGCGCAGCGCCGCGTAGACGACGGCCAGCGCCACGTTGCCGTCCGATGCCGACAGCTCCTTGATCTCGCCGGTGCGGCAGACCTCCGCGAACATCTCCAGCTCGTCGACGAACATGTTCGCCTTCGGCATCTCGATGACCTCGCGCTTGCCGTAGCCGTCCTTGCCGCGCTGGATGTACAGCGTGGACGTCTCGTGCAGGTTCGACGGGTCGTCCCAGCTGCTGAAGTCGAGCTCGTAGTGCATCAGGCCCTTCGAGCCGAACACGCGGATCGAGTAGATGCCCGGCGAGGTCCAGCAGCAGCCGACATAGGCGACCTTGCCGTCGGCGAACTTCATCAGCGTCATCGACTGGTCGTCGACCTCCGCGCCCACCGGCGACAGCTTCGAGGCGATGGAAGACACCTCGGAAATCTCGCCGCCCAGATAGTGGAGCGCATCGAACTGGTGGATGCCGAGCTGCGAGAGCGGGCCGCCCGGCGCCTTGTCGCGGTACCATCGCCACGTCGACGGCGTCAGCTCGAGCGCGCGCTCGTTGGAGAAGTTCGCCTCGATGAAGGCGACGCGGCCGAGCTCGCCGGCGTCCATCGCCGCCTTGATCATGCGCGTGCCCTTCAGGAGCCGGGCGCTGTGGCCCACCATCAGGCGGATGTTGTGGCGCTTCTGGAGCGCGTCCATCTTCAGGCCGTTGGTCAGCGTGTTGGCGATCGGCTTCTCGGTGTAGATGTGCTTGCCGGCCGCGGCGACCTGCTCTGCCACCGGCAGGTGCTGTTCGTTCGGCACCGTCAGGATGCAGCCGGAGATCTCGGGGTTGGACAGCAGCTCGTCGAGCGAGGCCACGGTGGCGATCCCGAAGTCGGCCTCGTAGGAGGACCGCTTCTCTTCCGAGCGGCTGTGGCCCGCAACGATTTCGAACTTGTCGCTGGTCTGGGCTGCCCGCGTCAGGACCTTGGCCCAGCGGCCCAGTCCCACGATCCCGATCTTCACCGGCTTGGATGTCATCGTCTGCTCCCCGATCGATTGTCGGGCGCCGGATGCGTCCGGTCGCCCGTTCCGGCCGTTGTCCCGGCCTTTTGCGTACAAATATCAAACTCTGCATGCCGGTGATTCCACCGGGATGCGGGATGCTCTAAGGCTAGGGTCATGGTCTGACTGAAGCATACCATAATACCGTATTATGAAGCGGTCAATCAGCCGAAGGAGACACGCAGTGGCTGTGGAAGACACCAACGCTATCGACATCGTGAAAGCGGTCGCGCCGCTGCGGCTTCAGGTCGTCGAGGGGCTGCGGCGCGCCATCATCGCCGGCCGGCTGGCGCCGGGTCATCGCCTGACCGAGCGGGAGCTGATGGCGATGATGTCGGTGTCGCGAACGGTCATCCGCGAGGCGCTGCGGCAGCTGGAGACCGAGGGGCTGGTGGCGATCGTTCCGAACCGCGGCCCGATCGTGCGCGAACTCACCAAGGCGGAGGCCAACGACCTCTACCAGATCCGCTCGGTGATGGAGGGCTTCGCCGCCCGCCTGTTCGCCGAGAACGCCTCGGAGGCCGACGTCGCGCGGCTGGAGGGCGAGCTGAACGCGGTCGAGAAGGCCTACGCCGCCGGCGAGACCGAGACGATCCTGGAAACCAAGAACGCCTTCTACCGGATCATGTCGGAGGGGGCGGGGTCGCCGACGCTGGCGCAGATGCTGGACACGCTACACGCGCGCATCTCGCGCTGGCGTGCGCTGGGGCTCAGCCACCCGGACCGTCGGGGCGGACGCTCGGCCGAGACGGTCGACAATCTGCGGGCGGTGATCGCCGCCATCAAGGCGCGCGACCCGGACGAGGCGGAGGCGCGCATGCGCGTGGAAACCCGCCAGGCCGCCGAGGAGGTCCGCCGGCTGCTGGGTTGAGCCGCGCGGCAGGGCGCAGGACTGTCTCCGGTCGGGCGCGCCCGGCCGCGGCGATCAGCTCCGTCCGCGCAGCGGCCGTTCCTCCAGCTTGATGAGCGCGACGAGCGCCGCCGACAGCGTGACGGCGGCGACCGCGAAGATCCACCGGAAGGCCGACACCAGTCCGGCCGGGTCGTCGATCTGCCGGCCGAGGTTCTCGATGCTCGCGTCCTGTCCGGCGGCGGTCAGCAGGATGGCGCCGAAGACGGCGGCCATGATCGCCCCGCCGAACTGGCGGAAGAAGGTGGACGAGGCGGTGGCGGTGCCCATCTGGTGCGGCTCGACGGCGTTCTGGATGGCCACGATGGTGACCGGCAGGGCCGTGCCGATGCCCAGGCTGACGAGCCCGAGGGCCGCCGACAGCAGCGCCCCGGACATGTGCTGGAAGCCGAACGCCATCACCGCCATGCCGACCACCGCCCACGCGAGACCGATGATGGCGACGCGCTTGTAGCGGCGCAGGTAGTACATGCCGTGGCCCGCCACCGTTGCCCCGACGACGGCGCCGATCATCAGCGGGATGACCGCCAGGCCCGACTGGCTCGGCGAGTAGCCCAGCAGCGTCTCGAACAGCAGCGGGGTCACCACGGTCAGGCCGATGAAGCTGCCGGTGGAGAAGAAGGCGGCGATGGCCCCCGTGGCCACCACCGGGTTGCGCAGGATGATGACCGGCACCAGCGGCTCGGGTGCGACCCGCAGCCGAAAGGCGAACAGCCCCCACAGCACCAGCGCCGTGCCGAACAGCGTCAGCGTCGTCGACGACAGCCAGCCGTGGCTGTTGCCGGACCAGGTCAGCGGCAGCAGCATGGTCACCGTCGCGGCGATCAGCAGCACTGCGCCAATGCCGTCCAGCCGGTGCGGCCGCTCGTGGCGGGGCAGGCGTCCCAGCGCCGGCCAGCCGATCACCGCCGCCACCGCCGCCAGCGGCAGGTTGATCCAGAAGATCAGCGACCAGTCGAAGAAGTCGGTCAGCGTGCCGCCGATGACCGGCCCGGCCAGGCTGGCGAGCGCATAGACCGCCGTGATGTAGCCCTGGTAGCGGCCGCGATCGCGCGCCGGGATGGCGTCCGCCACGATCGTCATCGGCACCGCCATCAGGCCCCCGGCGCCCAGGCCCTGCAGGGCGCGCGCCAGCACCAGCGCCAGCATGGTCGGCGACAGCGCGCAGGCGACGGAGCCGACCGTGAAGATGCCGAGCGCCAGGAACAGCGCCACCCGCCGGCCGCGGATGTCGGCGTACTTGCCGTAGAGGGGCGCCGTCGCCGTCGCCATCAGCATGTAGGCCGTCACGACCCACGGCAGGTAGGCCTCGTCGCCGAGGTCCGCGGCGATCGTCGGCAGGGCGGTGACGATGACCGTCTGGTCGAGCGCCGCCAGGAACATCGCCAGCATCACGCCGATGAGCACGATCCGGAGGTCCCGGCCCTCGAGAAAGGATCCGTGTGTCGGGGCGGACGGGGAGGCGGGAGACGGATCGGACGGCATGGTCACCTGCGACTGCGAACGAGGGCGCTTCGGCCGATCCGCCGGTCCCGCGACCGGAATGGCCTTGCGGGAGCGGCAGGAAGACCGGTATTACGGTCATACGGTCTACGTCGGAACGCCGCGACCGGATCGGTGCCGCGGGCGGAGGCGTCGGCGCGCATTGCGGCGATCATCCGCAAAACAGCCGGACAGAAAAGCGGAGGGTGCGCGGTCCACGGGCCCTCCCGCAGGTCTCGAATCGCCCGGATCATAGCGCGATCGCGGGGCGGACGGGCGGCTTCGATGGCCCGCCATCCAAGCGGCCGCACGGCCGATCCGGCGTCGCCGGGACCGCAACGAGGGGGAACTGCCGAATGAGCTGCGATGTCGTCTGCCTGCGGCCGGAAGCCGATTTCCTGAAGGTCGGGGTGACACCGCCCGAAGGCCTCGCCGTCGCGTATCGCGCGCCCGACGCGGAGGATGTGCCCGCCCTCGTGGCGTCGGCGAGGGCGGTGCTGATCCCGGCGGTGGGCCCGGCGCTCGCCGCCTCGCTCTTCGAGGCAGGCAGCGTGCGTCTGGTGCAGGTGACCGGCGCAGGCGTCGACCGGCTCGACCGGGCCGGGATGGAGGCGCTCGGCATCGCCGTCGCCAACGTGCCCGGTGGCAGCAACGACGCGCTCGCTGAATACGCCATCGCGACGTCGCTGGTGCTGCTGCGCCGGTTTGCCCAGTCGACGCGCGCGCTCCGCGAGGGCCGCTATGCCGCCCACCGCGCCGAACTGGTCACGGCGCTGCCGCGCGGCCTGGGCGAGCTCACCGTCGGCGTCGTCGGGCTGGGCACCATCGGCCTCGACGTCGCCCGCGGCTTCCACCGGATGGGCGCCCGCATCCTCTATTTCGACCCGGCGCCGCGCGACCCCGACGGCGCGGCGGCGATCGGCGCCGAGAGCACCGACCTGGCGACGCTTCTGCGCAGCGCGGACGTGGTCACCCTGCACGTGCCGCTGCTGCCGGCCACCCGAGGGCTGATCGGCGCGGATGAGCTGGCATCGATGAAGCCCGACGCGGTGCTGATCCAGGCCTCGCGCGGCGGCATCGTCGACGAGGACGCGCTGGCGGCGGCGCTGTCGGCCGGCGCGATCGCGGGAGCGGCCGTCGACGTCTACGCCGAGGAGCCGCCGGCCGCCGGCCATCCGCTGTTCGCCCTCGACGGGGACGCCGCCGACCGGCTGATTCTCACCCCCCACATCGGCGGCGTGACGCGGCAGGCGTGGGCGAGCCTGTTCCGGACCGCCTGGGACAACGTGCAGCGCGCCGTCGAGGGGGGAGCGATCCGGCACCGGGTCTACTGACCGGCCGCGCGCGGGCACCGGCTTCGGTGGATCGGTGGCGCGGGGGCATCCAAGTGCCTTGACACGAGGTGCCGGCGCACCCTACATCCGCGATGCTTTCCGAGGCCAGACGCCTCGCGAAGCCCCGGGGGCCGTAGCTCAGATGGGAGAGCGCTGCAATCGCACTGCAGAGGTCAGGGGTTCGATTCCCCTCGGCTCCACCAATCCCCCAGGAATTCCCGGCTGACCTGAAGCCGTTGAGTCCGAAGGCCCGGGCCGTCCGTGGGCTGTGCGGACGCGTGAGCCCTGCCGGGCATGGCGGCCATTGACCGCGTTGCACGAGGCCTCCGGACCAGCCCCACCGGGCGACCGGGGCGGCCCTTTTCAGAAGCCGCTGATCCTGTCGATCACCCAGAAGGCCGCGGTGCTGCCGATGGCGTAGCTCGCCACCCGGGTGCAGCGCGGCCCTTGCGCCGTGAGTACGGGGATCATCGCGCGCACCGCGAAGCCCGCGGCGAGCACCACCGCGATGAACATGAGCTGCCCCAGTTCCACCCCGGCATTGAAGGCGAACAGGGCGAGCGGCACGTCGCCTTCCGGCAGCCCGATCTCGCGCAGAGCGCCGGCAAATCCGAGGCCGTGGATCAGCCCGAAGCCGAAGGCGACGATCCAGGGAAACCGGTCGGTGAGCGGATCGCGCCGCTCCGGCGGCAAGGCCAGCTCGTAGGCGAGGAAGACGATCGACAGAGCGATCACCGCCTCCACCGGCGGCGACGGGATCTTCAGCAGTCCGAGCGCGGCGGCGGCAAGCGTGATGCTGTGGGCAAGCGTGAAGGCCGTCACCGCCCACAGGAGGCCGCTCGGCGTGCGGATCAGAAGGATCAGGCACAGCACGAACAGCAGGTGGTCGACACCTTCGAGGATGTGCGTGATGCCGAGCACGACGTAGCTGGTGAGCACCTCCAGTACGTCGGCGTCGGCCGGGACGACGAAGGCGGTTTCGGTCGCGGTGAGCCGGCGGACCTGGGTCTTGCCCGGCTCGGGCTCGTAGCGAACCAGCGCGTCGGTGCCCGTCCTGTCCAGCCCGTCGATGCCGATCCTGCCCCCCGACAGCCCGCCGGGGCAGGTCACGATCCACGAAGTCAGCCAGGCGCGCCCGTCGAACGCCGCCGCAGCGAGGGGCGCGCCGGAACACCCATCCGGCAGCTGCGCGGCAAGCGCCATCGGGCTGCCCCCCACGTCGGGCACCCGCCATGTGACGCGCCAGCGGTCCTGGCCCAGCGCTTCGAGGTTGAGGTAACCGGGATCGAGTGCATGCGCGGACACCGCCGAGGGCAGCAACGCGTTGAAGGTGAGGAACAAAGCCAAGACGAGGCGGGTCATTTCCCCAGAACCTCCTCGGCCGGCGGCAACGTGACCGTATAGCGGCCGAGCAATTGCTTTCCGAACGCCTCTCGCGTCTGCCTGGTCTGATCCGCGCGCCACTCGCGTTCGACGAGCGTGCGAATTTCCGAAAGCGGCGGGAGCCGGGCGGCGCTACGTCCGGTCACACGCACCAGATGCTGGCCATAGCCGCTCTTGACCGGCCCCTGCCAGGCACCCACCGGCAGTTTGGCAAGCGCCGATGCAAACTCCGCTCCGAAAATCCGGCCTATGACCGGAACCTGCGTCATTGGCATCGACGCCGGCAGCAAGCCGACCTCGCCCATTTGCGCTGGGTTGGAGCCGCCATCGAGTGCGACCTTTATCGCGACGGGATCCTCGGCCGGCGACAGCAGGACTTGCGAGAACGCGACCTCGGCTGGCTGCTCAAACCTGTCGGGGTTTGCATCGACATAGGCTTGCAACTGGGCATCATCGGGCTTCTGCGTTGAAGCGCCGGACTCTGCCAGAAACTGCATCTTCAAGACCACCCGCTGCCGGATGACCGGATCGCCGCGGTCCAGGCCCAATGTCAGCCCCTCGCGCATCAGGGCCTCTTCCGTGGCCCACTTGTGCATGAGCTCTTTCAGTTCTTCCGCACTGGGAGGGCGGTTCCATGCCGAGTTGAACTGGGCGACCAGGCGCGTTGCGTCATCCCGGCTCATCGTGATCGCATCGGCGGGCGACACAGCGGGCTTCGGGTCGATCAGTCGATAAGCCCCGAAAATACAGGCTCCGAGGACAAAAAAGTGCACCAGCGGCGATCTGAGGAAGGACTTGACGGCCATCAAGTATTTGTTCCCTGGTCATCCGTCTTACGAGAAGGTCGGGGCGGTTGCTCGGCCGTCCCGCAGGACGAGGGAACTACATTGCCGGCGTGTACCAGATCGGCGAGGTGTAGGCGCGCTCGGTGACCTCCATGGTGGCGTCGGCCGGGAAGTCGGCGTCCTTGAAATAGGCCGCGTCGTAGGCGGTCCAGCGCGGCGTCGGGATCTCGATCACCCGGGCGTAGTAGAAGGCCTTGAGCGACGGATCGAACTCCGGGTCCTGCCACACGGTGATCAGTTCGGGCGCGCCGATCGTGTTGGTCCAGGTGGCGTTCGCAACGTCCACGGTGTTCCCCACCAGCGGCACCTTGCCGTCGGCGTCGGGGGTGCGGTCGCCGGACCAGGCGACATCGAAAATCTTCTCCTGCAGCCCGCCGTCCGCATCGACCCAGCCCTTGATGATCTGGATGCGATCGAGATTTCCGGAGAACGGATCCTTGAGCGCGGCCACCAGGAAGCTGGGCGCCCCGGTGGGCTGCGTGGGCGGCGTCAGGTCTCCGCCCATCGGCACGCCCTTGGCGTAGCCGATCGTGGCCGGCGTGCGCCCGAGCGCATCCTCGGGAACGAAATCCCAACCGCCGAAGAAGCGCACGAAGATCCGCGGGCCGGTCGTGCCGTACACCTCCTTGCGTTTCATCGCGTCCCAGATCGCGGCGCGGGTGTTCTCGCTCGCCCAGACGGCGGTGAGCCCCGAGGCGCCGAGCTGCCAGTCCTTCACCGTGCGGCCCTCGAAGTCGAAGGCGTTGCCGGTCGAGCGCTCCGGTCCCGGCTCGCTGGCCGGGAACTTGCCGAAGAAGTTGTTCTCCTCCGCCGACGAGATGCCGGTGTGATCGTCGGTGGAGCCGACGAGCCCGAACTTGAACGGGTTGGTGCCGAGCTCGTCCTCCAGCTTCAGCCCGCGCTTCAGCGCCTCGCGGGCGTATTCGTACTGGATCATGCCCGGCTGTTTGGGCATCACGTTGAGGTTGCCCTTGTCCCAGATCTCGAAGTCGGCGAACTCGTCCGCCGGCGCCAGCGAAGGATGCTGTTCGGAGGTTCCCTTGCTCTGGGTCACCTCGTAGAGCGGCTCCCACTTGTTGCGCCGGATGGCCCAGTCGGCGTCGATCGGCTTGCCGTCCGGCGTTTCGGTCGCGAACATCAGGCCGTTCGACAGGTTGCCGTTGTGCGGGATGGCCAGCAGCCGCCCCCCGGTGGTCTCCTCGTAGGACTCCATCCAGTCCCAGAGCTTGTTCGGGAGCTCGGTGTCGAAGGTGGTCAGCGGCCGGACCTGGTCGGCGAGCGCCTTGCCGTCGCGGTAGATGATGTTGCGGTGGAGGTTGTTGCCGCCGCCGTAGTTGGAGGTCCATTCGTAGCCGATCAGGGCGGTGAAGGTGCCCGGATCGTCGTGGCTCTCGACGATCTCCGTCATCTTTCGCCAAATATCGAACTGGGTGTCCTTGTCGGTCATCGCGGCGGGAAGCTTTCCCGCGCCCTGAAGGATGATCATCTCCATCACCACGGCAGTCGCCGCGTCGCCGCCCTTCTTCATGCCGTCGTGCCAGCCCTTGAGAACCGGATCGGCCAGAAGCGCCGGGTCGCCGCCGTAGATGTTCGCGACGACGCCGAGCGCGTCGGAATGGTCGGCGACCACCATCCAGTCGTAGGGGCGCGAAAGCTTGACCCGCTGGCCGGTGTTCGAGGTGATCTCCTCCCCCTTGGCGTAGCGCAGCGCCTCGTCCGGGCCGACGCGTGTACCGCCAGCGAAGGCATCCGGCGACCACGAGGTGTGCAGATGTTGCTCTCCCCACAGCGGGCGGGTCGGGAAGTCGCGCCCCGCGTAGGGGGAATAGCCCGGCTGCTTGAAGAAGCGCTCGACCTGGGACGCCTCGATCGTGCCGGCGTCGGTGGTCACCGCGTCCTGGGCGAGCGCCGGGCACGCGACGAAGGTGGAGGCGAGAACGAGGAAAATGGAGCGCCGTGGCATGTGCAAGTCTCCCGCGTCACAAGAGAGCTTCGATGTCTGACTTCGGCACGCGTCTTTCGGCTGGGAGGGCCTATCTATCGTTGCATTTTAGCACATTCGTGATTTAGGGCGATTCCATTCGCACGGCGCTGCCCATCGGGGACCGGCTGACGCGGTGCGCGGGCATCCCGCGCTCGGCACGCGGTTTGGGCGCCCTTGCGACCGCAGGTGCAGGGTTGCGAACGGCCGGTCCGGGGAGGCATGCCCGGAAGGGGGCCCGGGCGCGCAGGGGGAGCGGCGGACTACTTCTTTTCGACGATCTCGATCGTCCCTTCGGGGAAGGTGATGTCGGCGAACTCGGGGTAGGCTTCCTTCAGGATCGCCTTCTGCTGTTCGTTGTCGAGACGCACGAGGTACCATTTCCCGCCATCGGCGAAGGCCAGCGTGTGGGTCTTCGTCTCGACCTTGCCGACGGTTTCTGCCTGCATCACCGTATGCGTCGGCACCAGAAGATAGGTGCGCCCGGTGGCGCTCTCGCCGACCTCGGCCGTGTCCAGGTCCATGCCGAACGAGACGATGGTGACGTCGGCCATCGCCTGCTCGATCTGGGTGGCGAGCCCTTCCTTCAGCTTGTCGAGCGGCACGCCGGCCTTGTCGGCGATGAATGCCAGCACCTTCGGCGGCACGACGTCGACGATCTGGTCGGTGTCGTTGGCGCGGATCGCCGTGTCGAAGGTCTCGACGCGCGTCTCCAGCGCCGCCCGATCCTGCGCCGGCAGTTCGAGGGCGAGGGCAGGGCCGGCGAGAACGAGCAGGGTGAGAAGGCCGAGGCCGGGAGCGCGCATGAAGGATCCTTTGTCGCTTGCGGGTGCCGGGGCGGCAGGGCGCCGGCCCGGATCAGGGGCGCCCCGCCGTATGCCGTGGCGGGACGGCAGCCCTTCAAGCCGGAGATCGTGACCGGGGTAAGACGCGGCCCGATATCGACGGTCCGGCGCGTCTCGCGGCGCCTTTCGGCGAGGGACTTGAGATGGCGCAAGGACATCCGAGCCCTCTTGCGCCCAGGTTGCCGGACGGGCATTGAGTAAAACTTGCCCTTGACCACCCCGTGCGGAAGCATGACTTACCTTTTCAGGCGCGGGCAGCACGGTCTACAAGCGCACCACGCCTGCGCGGGTCCCGGGACCCGCGCGCGGGCCACGACATGACGGCCAGAGCACCGCACAGCCCGGGCAGGGCGGCGGACGGCCACAGCGGGCGAGCGGCCCGCGCGACCAGAAGGACAGATTGATGGCGGCCATCAACGAAGAACGCGTCCTCTCCGTCACCCATTGGACGGATTCGCTGTTCTCCTTCACCACCACCCGCAGCCCGACCTTCCGCTTCGAGAACGGCCAGTTCACGATGATCGGCATGAAGGTGGACGGCAAGCCGCTGCTGCGCGCCTATTCCATGGCGAGCGCCAACTACGAGGAGGAGCTGTCCTTCTTCTCCATCAAGGTGCCGAACGGCCCGCTGACCTCGCGGCTGAAGAACATCGCCGTGGGCGACCCGATCCTGGTCGGCGAGAAGGCCACCGGCACGCTGGTCCAGCACGCGCTGCTGCCCGGCCGCACGCTCTACCTCTTCGGCACCGGCACCGGCCTGGCGCCGTTCCTGTCGGTCATCAAGGATCCGGAGGCCTACGAGCGCTTCGACAAGGTCGTGCTGGTCCACGGCTGCCGCCAGGTGCGCGAACTCGGCTACGGCGAGAAGATCGTTTCCGAACTGCTCGAGAGCCCCTATCTGGGGGACGTCGTGCGCGACAAGCTGCTCTACTATCCCACCGTGACGCGCGAACCCTTCAAGCACCGCGGCCGCATCACCGAGCTGGTCGAGACCGGCAAGCTCACGTCCGACCTCGGGCTGGAGCCGTTGTCGCCGGAGGCCGACCGGGTGATGCTGTGCGGCAGCCCCGGCATGCTGGCAGACTGCGGAAAGCTCCTGGAGGGGCGCGGCTTCGACGAGGGGTCGAACGCCAACCCCGGCCATTTCGTCATCGAAAAGGCCTTTGTTGAAAAATAGCGGGCCCGTCCGTCGGCACCCCGCCAGCCACGAGGTGCCTCGCCCATGATCGCCCGCCTGTCCGTGCTTACGCTGCTCCTCTTCGCCGTGCCGGCGCACGCCCAGGAATTCCTCGGCCACTTTTCCACCGGGCCGAGCTGCCAGGGGATGGACGCCGAGATCTCCAAGTCGCGGGTGGCGATCGGTCCCTTCGAGTGCAAGGTCAAGGAGATCCGCTCCCGCGCCGACGGGATGTTCCGGGTCGAAGGCATCCAGTGCACCGACGAGGGTGATGCGGCGGGAAGCGCGACGCTGTTCGGCAAGACGGCCGGCGGCAAGGTGTACTTCTCCTGGAAGGGGGATCCGGACATCCGCCTCTATCGCTGCGACCGGTGACGGAGACCGGCGGGGACCGCGCCGCCGTCTGGCGCACGGACCTCGACGCGCTGGAATTCGCGGTCGGGGCAGGGGCCGCCCTCGTGCACCGACTCGCCTTCCGCGCGCTGCTCGACGGCCCCGCCACAGCCGAATCCTGCATGGCCTTCTTTGCCGCCAACCACGGTCTTTTCCGGGCTGCCGCCGAGGCGAAGATCGCCAGGGCAGGCCTGCCTTCCGACGCCCGGTTTCACCTCACCAGCCGCGATCTCAGACGCGCCGTTTACCCCCGCTCCGATTGACATGCTGCGGCGCACCGGCTTATCTCGTTGGTGCGTTGGTTCTCGCGGGACGAGAGTCCCCGGGATGAAAAGGGAACACGGTGAGGACGACCCAAAAGGGGCCGAGACCGTGGCTGCCCCCGCAACTGTGAGCGGTGAGTGTCCGTTCGTTTCTGCCACTGGCCATTGGCCGGGAAGGCTGAACGGAGATGGTGACCCGCAAGCCAGGAGACCTGCCAAGCGCGACACTGGCCGGACGTCCGTCCGGCCCGTCCTTGCTCATGCTTGACCGGGAGGGTCAATATGTCCCCGACTTCAGCTTCCGCCTCTTCCTCTTCCATCCGCGTCTCCCGCTCGTCCAGTGCCGTCGTCCAGGCGCTGTCGGCGATGCTCCTCGGCGTGTTCGTCATCGGCGTGGCCGGGTTCACCCAGCTGCCCGCCGTGCACAACGCCGCCCACGACATGCGGCATTCGAACGCTTTCCCCTGTCACTGACATCCGGTCACCGACCGGGTCTGAGATTTTCCTGACGTCCGGACGCCCCGTGCGGACCGGCGTCTCTCATGTCATGATGTCGGCCGTGCGGCCGGACGCTCCGGAGGCCTTCCCGGTCGGGCGATGACGCCCGGTCGTGCGAAAACGGGTCCCGGGCGAGCAGCTTGAGCCTGTTTCCGCGCTCGGATGATCCGGGGTGGAGACGGTCAGGGTGCGTTCGGCGCGCAAGGCGGCCACAGGGAGCCGTTCATGTCCATTTTCCGTCCCATCGTCTTCACCGCCGTCCTCGCGGGCCTTCTGGTCGGCCTCGCGGTGACCGTCGTCCAGCACTTCGGAACCGTGCCGCTGATCCTCGCCGCCGAGGTCTACGAGAACGGCGGGGAAGCCGCACACGACCACGGCGCCGCCGGCAGCGACCATGGCGCCGCGCCCGCCGAGACCGAGGCGGCCGCCCACCACGAGCCGGCCTTCTGGGCGCCGGCCGACGGGCTCGAGCGCACCGCCTATACGACGCTCTTCAACGTCATAACCCAGGTCGGCTTCGGCCTGCTGCTAACGGCGGGGCTGGTGTTGTCGCGGCGCGCGATCACCTGGCGCGAAGGCTTCCTCTGGGGGCTCGCCGGCTTCGTGATCTTCTCCTGGGCGCCGGCGCTGGGGCTTCCGCCCGAGCTTCCCGGCATGCCGGCGGCCGAGCTCGGCGCGCGCCAGGCGTGGTGGATCGGCACGGTGGTGGCAACCGCCGTCAGCCTCGGCCTGATCGCCTTCGTCCGCTCGCCGCTGGCCGCCGCCGCGGCCGTGGTCCTCTTCGCCGTCCCCCACCTGATCGGTGCGCCGATGCTCGCCGAGATGGAGACCGCCGTGCCGGAGGCGCTGGAGCACCGCTTCGTGGTGGCGGCGCTGATGACGACGCTGTTGTCCTGGTCGCTGCTCGGCGGGCTGGTCGGGGCGCTCTTCCACCGCTTCGCCGCCGGCGAGACGGCGGACGGCATCGCGCACGCCTGACCTCCGGGTCTCAGCCCGTCCGGAACCGGCGCACGGTCTCGGACGGGCTCTCGCCGTAGCGCGCCTTGTAGCTTCCCGCGAACTTGCTCAGGTGGTCGAAGCCGCAGTCGGTGGCGACGTCGGTCACCGTGCGGCCGCTGCGGGCCGCCTCCATCAGGTCACGTCGGGCGAGATCCAGCCGCACCTGTCGCACATAGGCGATCGGCGTCAGCCCCAGATGGTGCTGGAACGCCTTGTGCAGGGTGCGCGGCCTGACCCCGGCCGCCTCGGCGATGTCGTCGAGGCGCAGCGGCTCGCGGGCGTGCACCTTGATGAACTCCTCCGCCCGCGACAGCGCCTGCGGCCGGGCCGATCCGGCATGGATCAGCCACCCGCCGGCCGAATGGTCGAGCGCCGTCAGCATCAGGTCGGCGAGGACCGCGCCGGCCCGTTCCGCCAGCCGCGGATGGGCCCAGCCGACGTCGCCCGCGCGGGCATCGCCGGCGAGCGCCCTCAGGAAGGCGAACAGGCTCGCGGTGCGGGCCTCCTCGACGGTGGGTGACGGCGCGAACAGCACCGGTTCGAGCGCCGTCCGATCGGCCTCCGGCATCCGGCCGGTCTCCTCCGCGCGCCATCCGGCGACCGCGGTGTCCAGCAGCGAGCGGTCCAGCCGCACGATCAGCTGGGTGCAGGAAGCGTCCCACGTCTTCTCGGTGCGGCGGTCGGGGTTGACGACGAACAGGCCGCCGGCGCGCACCGTCTGTTCGAGGCCCTCCTGCCGGTAGGTCGCTGCCCCCTCCAGCGTCCACTGCAGCATGTAGAAGTCGCGCAGCGGCGGCATCCCGATCACCGTCTCGGTGCCATAGGTGAGATGGTTCAGCGACAGCCCGCCCACGCTGGCATGGCTGTGGCGGAAGCCCGGCAGGTCGGTCGCGGTCGTCAGGTCGTGTGTGCGGAAGAAGCGCGCCACGTGCCGCCTGGCCAGCCCGGGCGAGGCGCCTTCGACGGCGGCGTGGGCCGAAAAGGGCTGGGGCGGATTCAGGACGGTCATGCGCTTTCCGGTCTCCGGTCCCGTGGTCGCAAGGCGGCTTTCGAGGCCAATCCACCGGCCAAGCCTGCCGTGATCCTGTGCGATCTGGCGCAATCTATTGCAGCGGGCCGAATTGGGCTAGAGGGGCGCGATCGGGCTAGTCAGCGGGGGCTGCGGCCGACATCATAACGGTTCCAGAGTGTGCTCCGGGTCCGCGCGCCGGATCCAGCGAAAGGGCTTGAATGGATTCCGCCGCCGTCAAAGCGCTCGCCATGGAACTCGGGGCCGATCTTGTCGGCATCGCCAGCGCGAAGACGCTGAACGCGTTCCCGCCGGATCCGCGCTGGCCGCAGACGCCCGAGCGCATCTCGCCCCACTGCAAGAGCGTCATCGTCATCATCTCGCGCATTCCGGTGGCGGTGTTCCGCGCCAAGGCGTCGGCGGCGGTCCAGTACATGGACATGCTCGTGCTGCGGCGGATGGACATCATCGCCCACAAGCTCGCCGAGGCGCTGGAGCGGGACGGGCACCCGTCGTTCGTCACCGCCGCCCAGGAAACCGACTGGGACCTGAAGACCGCCTCCTACGGCCGGCTGTCGACCCGTCATCTGGGCATCGAAGCCGGGCTCGGCACGTTCGGCCTCGAGGTCAACATCCTGACGCCGGAGTTCGGGCCGCGCATCTACCTCACCGGCATCCTGACCGAACTGGAGCTGGAGCCGGACCAGCGCATCACCGAGCAGGTCTGCATCGGCGAATCCTGCTCGCGCTGCCTCTATTCGTGCCCGACCGACGCGGTGAAGCACTTCGGCATCGACAAGCGCGCCTGCGCCACCGCCGCCCAGGAATTCGGCTTCATGACGTCGCTGGGCGTCTTCGAGGAGATGATCGACACCGACGACGATGCGCGCCGCAAGGAGATCGTGGAAAGCCGCGACATCTACGGCTTCTGGCAGGGGCTGCTGCGCGTCGTGGGATCCTTCGGCGACTGTCCGCGCTGCCTCGCCGTCTGCCCGGTCGGCAACGACTACCATGCACACCTGGCCGGCCCGCAGAAGGTGATCCCGGAAAAGACTCCGGAGAAGGTCGATAAGGCGAAGGCCTTCAAGGAGGCGCGCAAGGCGGGCGAACCGATCGCCGGGCTCGACGAGTGGAACCGCCGCTGGGTGGGCGAGGACGGCTACCAGGGCCTCGTCGCCCGCCAGCTGCAGGCCTTCAAGGCGGCGCAGAAGGCCCGCGCCGACGCCCATGCCGAAGCGGCCGTGGCAGCCGATGTCGCCACCGACCCAGACGCCGAGCGCTGAGAGAGAACGCCAGATGGTCACCGTCTTCCAGGAGCCGATCACCGGCGCGGACGTCAAGGACAAGGCCCGCGCGCTCGGCGCTGATCTCGTCGGCATCGCCGATTCCGCCGCGCTCAACCAGAACCCGCCGGATCCGTCCCGCCCGAAGCGGCCGATGGACATTTCCGACTACGACGCCGACCGGGTGATCGTGCTGGGCAAGCGCCTGTCGGCCGGCACCACGCGGCTGCCGCGCTGGGACGAGCGCCACCAATACTACAACGACGAACTGGCGCTGACCGCCATCGAGGCCGTCTCGCTGGAGCTGGTGCTGTGGCTGGAGGACCAGGGCTATCCGGCCCTGATCGTGCCGCCGACCCACGTGGATCCGCTGGACTATCGCGGCGATGCGAGCGCCGCCCTCGGGCCGATCCTCTCGCTTCCCCATGCGGCGGTGGAGGCCGGTCTCGGCACCCTCGGCCTCAACCAGATGCTGCTGACGCCCGAGTACGGGCCGCGCGTCATCCTCACCGCGGTGCTCACGTCGGCGCCGCTGGAGGCCGACACCCGGCGCACCGAGGCGCTGTGCCTGGGGGCCTCGTGCGGACGCTGCCTCTCGGCATGCCCGGGCGATGTCATCCGCCATTTCGACCGCGACTGGGAGGCCTGCCAGACCTACCGCTCGCCGCACGGCTTCCACGCGCTCGCCGACCACATCGGCCGCATCATCGACGAGCCGGACCCGGCCAAGAAGAAGGCGATGCTGCGCTCCAAGGACCAGTTCTACCTGTGGCAGTCGATCCTGCGTGGCGCCGGCGTGGTGACCGGCTGCCGTCGTTGCCAGGATGTCTGCCCGGTCGGCGACGACTACGCGCGGCTGGCCGACGTGCTGGCCGAGATCGCCGAGGATACGCCGGAGAAGCGTGCGCGGCTGGCCGAGATGGTGGCGGCGGAACGGGCCGGCGACATGCCAGCGGCCTACCGGGCGGCCGAACGCTGGATCGGCGAACTGACGGCCGAGGGCGCGCTGACGGAGTGAGCACGGGCTGCGCGGCGGGCGCACGGCCCGCGGGCGCGGCTGCCGGATCGGGAGGGGAAGGCGGACGGGGGATGGGGAGATAGCCCGTCCGCCGCTTCTCCCGGCAGGGAAACCGGCGCTGGACGAGATGGGGAGGGGGACGGTGGACGGGCGTTGGGAGGCGCCCGTCCGCCACTTTTCGCGGAGGCACGGCGGACGATCCGTCTGTCTTCGGCGTGTAATGGATGCGGGCGGGACCTTAGGAGGGGCAGGCGGTGAACCAGGGTCTGATGCTGCCGGAAACGGCCGAGGCGCTTACCGCCACCCAGCGCGCCGGCAGGCGCCGCGCCGTGGAGCGCGCGCTGCGCGCGCCGTTCTGGCGCGCCCGCCTGAAGGGCGTGGACATCGACAGGCTGGACGAGCCGGGCGAATGGGCGAAGATCCCGATCCTCACCAAGGAGGAACTGCGGGCGCTCTCGACCGAGGCCTTCTACGCCGACTTCTGCACCGCCGGCCGCCGCGACACCGTGGAATACTGGCGCTCCGGCGGCTCCACCGGCCGGCCGCTGTTCTACCCCCGCACCGAGGCCGACCTCGCCGCCGCCATGGCGGGCTTCCGCCGGGTCTATGCCTGCGCTGGCGTCGGACCCGACGACCTCGTTCACATCTCGCTGCCGCTGGGCATCCACCCGGCCGGCCACATGTGCGCCCGCGCGGCCGAGGCCGAGGGCGCCGCGGTCATGTGGGTGGGCGCCGGCAACGCCGCGCCGTCGGCGATGCAGCTCGACCTGATCCGCAGCTTCCGCCCGTCGGTCTGGGTCGGCATGTCCAGCTACGCGATCCATCTCGCCAACCTCGCCGCCGCCGAGGGGCTGCGCCTGTCGGACTGCGGCATCCACACCGTCATCTGCACCGCGGAACCCCTTTCGGCGGCCAAGCGCGCCAAGCTGTCGGCGCTGTGGGGCGCGCGCGTGATCGATTCCATCGGCATGACCGAGATGATGATGATGGGGGCGGAAACGGCGCCCGACGGGGGCTTCCGCATCTGGACCGACTTCGTGTTCCCCGAGGTGGTGGACCCGGAGACGTTCGCGCCGGTCGCGCCCGGCGGGGAGGGGCTGCTGGTGGTGACCTCGCTTGCCACCAACGCGGCGACGCCATTCCTGCGCTGGAACACCGGCGACGTGGTGCGCATTGCCGAGCCGGAGCGCGCCGGGCCCGGCTGGAACCCGCTCTATCCGGCGGAGCTGCGCGCCGACAACGACGGCCGCCGCCCCGTCGACCCGCGCTTCGCGCTGTTCCCGGTAATGCGCCACGCCCACCGCACCGCCGGCTTCTTCAAGGTGCGCGGCGTCAACATCGGCCATGCCGACTTCGAGGACATGATGTTCGCCGAAGCGGCCGTGGCCGACTTCCGGGTCGAGGTGCTGGCGACCGACGGCAACGACGTGCTGCGCCTGCATCTGGAAACCGACGCCGACCCCGCGGCGCTGGGCACCCAGCTCGCCGCCCGCGTCCGCCGCACCTTCGAGGTGACGCCCGACCTCGTCTGGTGCGCCCCCGGCACCATCGCCCGCGCCTTCGAAAGCTCGGTCAAGGCGGCCCGGTTCGTGGACCTGCGCTGAGCAACCCCCTGGACAAGTGCTCTTGCGCTTTTCCGTCCGGGCGAAGCAAAGCCAGGCGAAGTGGGCACCGGTTCGCCGTCCGGCACCGCGTCGGGGCGACGGCTTCAGGCCGCCAATTTTATCCCCGGATGCAACGGCCTACCGCTGCAGGCCGCTGGTCGAGGCCCAGCCTTCCAGCCCGTTCCAGCGCACCTGGCACCAGGGCTTCCGGGTGCGTCCGTCGTCCGACTGCCGGCATGTCTCGACAAGCACGACCACCCGCTCGGCGCCGGCCGGAATCGCGCCGATCACCGGGTGACTGATCCCGGCGCCGCTGCGGACGTTGAGCTTGAAGTCCGAGACCTCGTCGGGGATGCGGGCGTAGACGAATGGCTGGTCCTCAGATGCCGCGGCCGGCACATCCTGCGGCAGGATCAGGCCCGACGTGGACGCCCAGCCTTCCAGGCTGTTCCAGCGCACCCGGCACCACGGCTTCCGCGTGCGTCCGTCGTCCGACTGGCGGCACGTCTCCACGAACACGACCACCTGCTCGGTGCCGGCGGGGATCGCGCCAATCACCGGGTGATCGAGCCCGGCGCCGGTGCGAACGTTCAGCTTGTAGTCGGCGGATTCGTCGGGGATGCGGGCGTACACGAACGGCTGGTCATCGGATGCCGCGGCCGTCGCAACCGGCGGCAGGATCAGCCCCGACGACGAGGCCCAGCCCTGAAGCCCGCGCCATGTCACGGGGCACCACGGCTTCTGGGTCCGACCGTCCGGTGCCTGCCGGCAGGCCGTCTCGTCGACCACGACGCCGCTCGCGCCGGCCGGGATGGAGCCGATCACCGGATTGCTCACTCCGGGTCCGCTCCGCACGTTCAGAAAGCCGTTGCCGATCCGCTCCGGAACCCGGGCGAGGCGGCCGGAAGGGGCGGCGGCAGGGGCCGGTTCGCTCACGCCTGGCAGCGACACCGGCTCCGGCGCGGGCTCCTCCGGCGGCGTCAGGGGCATCGGATTCTGGCGGGCAACGGCGGCGGCCGGCTGGTCCAGATAGGGCGCGATCCGTTCGTAGACCGCATCCATTGCCGTCGCGGTGTTGAAGGACGACCGGCTGTCGCCGGTCAGGCCGCCCGAATGATGCAGGGCGACGACCTGGAATTCGGTCGAGAGGACGAGTGAGCCGGAACTGCCGCCCAGCGTGTCGCAGCGGTGGCGGAACTCCGAGCCGATATACGCATCTCCCGCGTAGGCCTTGCAGCGGAAGCGCGACAGCCGCAACGGGAGCCCGGCCGGGTGATGATAGATGAACAGCGACTGGTTGGGCACGACCCGCACGGGGGTGAGGTCCACGAAGCCGTAGGTGTCGCCGGGATGGCCGGACACCCTGACCAGCGCGAAATCGAGCTCGCGGCTCGTCACAACCGTCCGCGGGTCGACGCTGTAGGCGTCGACGTCGTCCTGGTCCTGCCGCAGGTATCCGAGATGGAGCAGCGCCTTGTGGACGGTGCCGCTGAGGCCCGGAATGCAGTGGTAGTTGGTGAGGGCGAGGTCGCGGCCGACCAGCGTCGCGGTGCAGGTGCCCGTGCCGGTGCTTCCGTCTTCGTCCTCGATCAGCATCTGCAGCCTGCCGACCGGGCGCGAGCGCTGGCGGAAGAGCTCGCTCTCGTTGAAGTCGGCCAGCGGTTCGAAGGCCGCGTTCTGCTGGGCGCGGATGAAGTCGTCGTTGCCGCCGAGCGATTGGTTGAAGCGAAGGTTGACGTTGCCGAACTGATCCGCCGAAAACCGATCCTGCGCCACCGCCGGGCCGGCGGCGATACCGATGGCGACGGCCGCCGCCATGGCCGTGGATGGCGCGCTCGCCCCCCAAAGTCCCTTCAGCATCGCACTGTGCTCCCCAGCCGTCGCGATTCCGCCGACAGTTTACGAGGGCATAGTCTGTGGGCAACAGGTTCCGGCGCACAGCCCCCAGATGGGGAACCGGGAGAACGACGCGTCCACCTGAGAGCGGGTGTCGTTCGGGCGATGCCGCCCGGCCACGATGGGCTTACGTGTCGGAAGCGCCCAGCACGATCGCCTCCGTGTCGCCGGTCTCGATGAACTCCTTGAGGCTGCCCTGGATGAGCCTGGACCAGGAGTTCGTGCACGTGTCGAAGCATTCGACCGCCGGTGTCAGCCCGACATGGGTGAAGGTGACCTCGGTTTTCGGGCCGGCTTGCCGGATGTCGAACGCGATCGACGTGCCCGCCCATTCCTTGACGTCATCGAGGTAGTTGAGCTGGCAGTCGACGACCGTCCAGACGACCCGCTTGCCGGGCACGAGCTCGGTCACCTGCTGGGTGGAGTGATGGAGGTCTTCGTAGCGGTAGACGAAGATGTCGCCGACGGCCTTGGGGTCGCCCTCGTGGTCGCCGCTCCACCAGCAGCGCGGGCTGCTGATGGCGGAGAACACGGCATCCGGGCTCTGGTCGACGGCAAAGCGCGTTGTGAAATGGGTGGTCTTGTCCATGGGGGATCTCGCTGGCTGCCTGACTGCGGCGCGACGGGCGCCTCGGACGACGGGACCTAGCCCGGCGGCATCGTCTCGAACGTGGGGAGCGACGGGTCGAGCGTGTCCCACGGCAGGCCGCGGAACGCGTAGGTGACCGCCTGCGGCTTGAACTGGCCCGGATCGTCGAGGCTCGCCGCGTGGACCGCGATGACGTCCGGCATCGCGCCGAGAGTCAGGTAGACCGGGCTGCCGCAGACCGGACAGAAGGCGTGAACCTTGTCGTTGCCGCTGTCCGCCGTGCTCCGCCAGGAGCCGACCGCGCCCGAAAGCGTCACCTCGGCGCGTCGCGGGAAGGTCAGGTAGGACCCATGGCCGGTGCCGCTGCGCTTCTGGCAGTCGAGGCACTGGCAGTGGTTCTGGAAGATGGGGTCGCTCGTCGTTTCGTAGCGCACCGCGCCGCACGCGCAGCCGCCCTTGTAGGTCGTCGCCATGATGTCAGCTCCCGTTCCGATCAGGGGTGGGGAGGGTCGGCTCGCGGCCGGGCCGCGCGCGCCTCCCCGCAGGCGGTCCGGCAAAGACCGCCCGACGCTCCGCCATCGCGAGGGGCGCGACAGCGGCAACCGGTTCGCAGTCAGTGTCCGCTCGCCCGGCTCACTCCGGGATGCGGCGCTCGTAGTCCGCCTTGAGGCCGGCCCAGGCGTCCCAGAAGGGCGTCGGCCTGCGGTCCTCCAGCCGGGCGGCGAGGACGTCGAGATGGGCGTGCCAGCCCGATGAGACGCCGACCAGCATGGAGCGGCGCGGCAGCCGCCGGTGGACGAGCGTCAGCAGCACCTTCTTGCCGCGCGGCTCCAGCGCGATGGAGACGTCGCCGCTTTCGTCCCAGGTGAAGGCCAGCCGGCGTGGCGGATCGTACTCGGTGATCGTCGCCTTCATCCGGTGTTCCGCGCCGAAGCCGTCGGGCTTCGCGCCGGGCGGGTCGGTCAGCTCGTCGTTGCGCCAGACGAACTCGAACTCGGTGCCCGCCGCCTCCTGCATGAGGCCGCCGGCGAGCCACTGGCGGCGCTTGTCGGCATCGGTGAGATAGCTCCAGACCCGCTCGATGGGGCCGGGCAGCAGGCGCTGGATCTCCAGCGTGGCCGGTTCGATGAGGCGGCCGTAGGCGTCAGGCGTCGCCGTTCCGCCTGCGGGGGCGGTCTGTATCAGTGTCTGCGTCATGGGTCTTCTCCCTGTCGGATGATGGGCGTCCGGCGTCCTCCTCGCGCAGCAGGCGATCGAGGGCGTCGAGGCGTCCGGTCCAGAAGTGCTCGTAGAAGCTCAGCCACTCGGTGGCGGAGGCCAGCGGCCCCGGCTCGAGCCGGCAGTGATGGGTGCGCCCGCGCACCTCGCGGCGGATCAGCCCGGCCTTCTCCAGCACCTTGATGTGCTTGGAGGCGGCCGCCAGCGAGATCGCGAACGGCTCGGCCAGCTGCCCCACGGTGCGCTCGCCATCGGCGAGCGCGCGGAGCATCCGCCGGCGCGTGGCGTCGCCGAGGGCGTGGAAGACGGTGTCGAGCGGGGATGTCTGTAATTCAACCATGCGGTTGAACGTAGCCGTGTCCGTTCAGACTGTCAACCATCTGGTTAAATGATGATGCGCGAGCGTGCGCGGGCACACGAAAAAGGCCCGCATCCTGCCGGGCGCGGGCCTCTCGATTGTCAGTGCAACGCCGGACGGACACCCGCCCGGCCTGAGGAGTAGACCACCAGCGCGCGACCGCGCGCCGGCCGGCCAGGCCGCCCACCCGGAGCCGGTTCGCGCAGCGAACCCGGCGTGAGGGGAAAAGCCTCCACCCGCGCGCGACCGCGCGCCGGCCGGTCAGGCCGCCTCCACGGAGCCGGTTCGCGCAGCGACCCGGCGTGAGGGGAAAAGCCCCCCACCAGCGCGCGACCGCGCGCCGGCCGGTCAGGCCGCCCCCCGGAGCCGGTTCGCCCAGCGAACCCGGCGTGAGGGACAAGAACCAACCCCCTCAGTCGAAGCGGGCGCCCTCGCGGATGAACGTACCCTTCTGCAGCTCGGTCACCGCCTGGATCAGCTCCTCGCGGGTGTTCATGACGATGGGGCCGTGCCAGGCGACGGGCTCCTGGATGGGCTTGCCGGAGACCAGCAGGAAGCGCACGCCTTCCTCGCCCGCCTGCACCACCACCTCGTCGCCGCTGTCGAACACGACGAGCGTGCGGTCGCCCGACTGGTCGCGCAGCGTCATCTCGCGGCCCTGGAACTCCTTCTCCACCTTCACGCCGATCGGCGCGGAGGCGTCGCGGAAGGAGCCGGAGCCGGCGAACACGTAGGCGAAGGCCTTGCGGTAGGTGTCGACGGCGAAGCGCTTCTTCACCCCCGGCGGCACCGAAATGTCGAGGTACACCGGCTCCGCGGCGATCCCGTCGACGGGGCCGCTCTTGCCCCAAAAGTCGCCGGTGATGACGCGCACCACGGTGCCGTCGTCGTCGATGACGACCGGGATGTCGGCGCCCTTGACGTCCTGGTAGCGCGGGCTGGTCATCTTCAGCGACGACGGCAGGTTCGCCCACAGCTGGAAGCCGTGCATGCGGCCGTCGGCGTCGCCCTTGGGCATCTCCTGGTGCATGATGCCGGAGCCCGCCGTCATCCACTGGACGTCGCCGGCGCCGAGCTTGCCGGTGTTGCCCAGGCTGTCGCCGTGGTCGACGGTGCCGGCCAGCACGTAGGTGATGGTCTCGATGCCCCGGTGCGGGTGCCAGGGAAAGCCCTTGAGGTAGTCCTCGGGCCGGTCGTTGCGGAAGTCGTCGAACATCAGGAACGGGTCGGTCAGCGACGGATCGCCGAACCCGAATGCCCGGCGCAGGTGCACGCCGGCCCCCTCCAGATGCGGCTCCGCCAGGCTCTCGTGGCGGACGGGACGAATGGACATGGAAATCTCCTTTTCCAATGGCGGCGCGCCGGGCGGCAGCCATGACCTCCGCTCACTCCAGCGAAGTCTGAACTCCAACCCTTCGGCGCCCGCGCCCTGCGCAGCAATCCTGCTGTCGCGCGTTGTCCCGATAGATAGGGGCGGGCGGGGACACCGTCACCGGAGGGGGGAGTGACGGTGTGTTCGCGGATCGGAGACGGTGGGGGAGGGTGGATTGCAGGCGGCGCGCAGGAAGCGAAAGTCGGGCCTTCCGCAAACAGGCTCCCTTGTCGCCATCGCACTTGGGGCCTGCCGGCCGGTGCCCAAGCGTAAGCCCTATCCTCCGCTCATTCCCGCGAAAGCGGGAATCCAGGGCGGTTGGCTGGGCAGATATGTCCACCGGGCACACTTTGGCCGTCAAAACTTAGTGGACAGCGCACAAAAGTGGACCACCTAGTCGTCGGATGGCGTAGCGGTGTCTATCGGACGGTCCGGCATACCGCAGGCCGCATGCCGCAAATAACGCCTAGATGTAGTACTTGAATGGAAGCGGCGGCGTGTTGTCAGTCGGTCCTGCGGTCAGAATTTCCCCAACCAAGTCCGCGAACCTCAGTGTCACCGGGATTCCGTCCGAGAATCCAGCGTTGTTAAAGTTAAGCTTTGTCAGTGCCAAAACGTCAGCCAGAACGCGTTCAATGTCTGCGTCCCCGCGAACGATGTCGATGGTCAGCGGGTTGGGCACCTCTCTGCCAGGATAAGTATTGAGGCGAGGCGTAAATCCGACGCTCCAGAGATAAGCCTTGCGGCTGCCGGAAATCATCGCTGTGCCCCGCAATACGGGACGGTCGCCGAAGCGGAAAAGTTTGATCTCAGATTGCCGTTTGATCCGCACACCGACTAGTTTGGTGTCTTCTGGAACCGTACTTGAGAAGCCGGCCCATTCATCGGCCCCGAAGGCGGCCTGACCGTGGATAAAAAGCTCAGCGGGCGGGCAACCGTGCATCTCCGTGTAGGTTCGAACAATCATATCCATCAATTCTGCGGCTTTTTCCTTCGAGAGTTGATATTGTTTGTTGGTTTGTGAATACCAGGGACCTACCGCGCCTTTGAAAACGACGCCGTCGCCGCTCGATAGGAACATTTGCGCACCGCAACAGGCATTGTCGTGCCCGTTTGCATTTTCGATCCGCTTGTAAACTAGCCCAACATAGCAAACATCTTCGCGTACATCGGCGATACGCCATGGTCGACCGCCGGATTTATAGAAACTTGTTGTCGCTAGGTTCCAGGCAACCGAAGCCGGGTCCTGCAACGATCGCCGGCTATCTTCCTCAGCGAGAAGCGGCGCTAGCGTCGTCTCGCGAACGACCTGGATCACCTGTTTGGTGTCTAGGAGCCGCGCCTTAAGCTGGTTGTGGAAATTTAGTTCGTAACCATACATTTCGGCAGCCTCGACCTCTTCAGTAAAGAGGGAGCCTGTATGAAGAATCTTCCGCGCTACGCGCTTACCGAGCCCTCGTTTTGCGGGCTCGCGAATACTACGTGGTACACTCGACTGCGGTCGCCCGTATCGGAATATTTCTTCGGGAACAATCGCGTACCACAGTTGCGGACGGGCTTCCTCTTCACGCATGTAGCGGCGCAGGGCTTCCCCATAAAGATCGACCGCTCGATAGATGGCCTCATGACGATCAGCGCCGCGTATCCGGCGGCTTAGTTCCGCAGCGTCGATCTGACACAACGCAAAGGGCTTGGTGGGCCAAGGGATGCCAAAAACGGCCTGAAAACCCGGCCACATCATCTTGTTTTCGGGCTTTCCTTTTTCCGGTTCCGCAATCGTTGTCTGTATAGACTGAACCCAACTTTCATAAATCGGTGCCGCCCGTTCAGTGCCGATAATACCTATATCCATACGAGCGGGATTCTGGTTGGAGGCGGGAGGGCCGAACAGGAACAAGCCGTCTTTCGGATGTTCAGCTTTCTGGGCAAAGCCAAAAGTCAGTTGCGGCTCGTTGATGTGGACTAGCCGCCACTCTTTCATTCGATTACCTCCGACGTATCTTCGTCGGCCTCCTCAAGCGGGAAGTCGTCATCATCGTACTCGACAGTTTCCGACTCGTCGGGGTCTTCAGGGTCTTCGGGCTCCATCAGCGCCAAATCGTCCGGCATCCGGCGGGCTGACACCAACTCAAGCAGGGCCCCGCTGAGGATGAGCTCGTCATCGCCCAGACTGATCTGAATCTCCTGACCGCCAGCGACAAGGAACGCGCAGAATGCCTGCTGCAACTGCCGCCATTGCTTGTTCCACCAATTCATACAAAACCGCCGACGGATGGCGGACGTCCTTTTTGCATCGACGATTGCGGAAAAGCCGTCTTCCGAGAAGCAGATATAGGGCTTGAATCGCACGAACGGTGTATCTCCAAGCATTAAATTGACCCTCATGGCCAGATGCCAGAAAACTTTATTACGTTCGCTCCGTCCAACGACGTTTTTATTCGTTATTTTTCCTGATGCTGCTAGGTATGAGACCTTATCATTTATGATTAAATCTTTAGGAAAATAGTATGCGGCGCCTCCCGATGTTTCGTGGCGCTTGAGTCCGCGGCTAACGAGATAGCTTTCAATATGGTCGCGCAGAAGATGGGTGGCGATATTACGTGCGTCTCCAGCGCGCGGTGAAGTGACGCCCACCGTATTGCCTGACAGAAAATCGTCCAGCTGCACCCTCGCCCGGAGCGAAACTGTGATGGTTGGCGGCATATTGGCTTGGAGGCTAGCCAGGTCGAGAAAAGAAATAATCAGCCGATGGAATGGCCGAAGTGGCAGCCCCGTGTCTTCCAGCACCTTTCTGATCAGATCATTTGACCCGGTATACTCGTAGAAATTTACGAAACGGGGCAGAGCCGATATAGGCAACCAGTTTGTCAGAACCGGTTCCTCGGTCTCGGCTACGAAAACAGCCTTGCTCGTGAAGCTGTCGCGCCATGCATCGAACTCAGCTGTGCGATCGTCTTGATGCCTGACGACATTGGCCGCCTCTAATGTGTCAAGTAGCTCGACGAGTTTGAGGCCCCAGTCGGGCGAAAAGTCGATGGCATTTAGCTGATGTATCTGTATCGGAAATTCACTGAATGGAACGTCGTCGATCCTCAGTGGAATTATGAAATCCGGATCGCCTAGTGATTTCTTTAGGGAATCGGCTACTGAAAGCTCGCTTCGGACGCCAGATCGCGCCGGATCTACGCTCTGTCGAGAAACTACGAAAATGAACTTTATCGTACGTTGACGTAGCGCTTCTTCGATTGTGAGCCAAAAGGGTGTCCCACCCTTGAGTTCGAAAAGGTCCGCCCAGACGCGATAACCATGGCCGCTTAGCCGCGCGCCGAGCCACCTGACGAATGTATTGTCGTCGGGAGTAGCATGACAGATGAAGACCGTATCGCGCATCATATCGCTTCTACGTTCCCTAAGCTCTACGATTATCTACTAATTTTTGCGGTGGCGGACCCCGAAAAGCCTCTGATCGGTGGTTATCCACATTCGTGTTTTTCTTTTGTTCGCAGGCCTCCTTTGTGGATCAGCCTCGATTGAGGTGATGCTCTTGCTATTGCTTGTTGATGAACCCCAGTGGGGGAGGCGACCACGTCCGGCTAAAGAGTAGCTTCGAAATCGACAGTTTGCTTGAGAACCGTCGTTGAAGATATCCGGAGATTAGTGGCACCTCATCGACATCGGTCGACTCGAATCCGCTAGTCCGTTTGTGGCCTGCTACTTTCCCCACCCCCCTCCATTGACTCCTTCCCGCCTCCCGCCTGACATCGGGCCTTCCGTTTGGTCCGCGCGAGTCCCTCCCATGCCCCGCTCCGACACCCCCTCCGCCCCGTCCTCCCGCACCGGCGGGGAGATCCTGGTCGACTGTCTGGCCGCCAACGGCGTCGAGCGGGTGTTCTGCATTCCGGGGGAGAGCTATCTGGCCGCACTCGATGCGTTCTTCGATGCCGAGATCCCGGTGACCGTCGGGCGCCAGGAGAGCGGCGTGGCCTTCATGGCCGAGGCGTGGGGGAAGATGACCGGGCGGCCGGGGATCGCCTTCGTCACCCGCGGCCCCGGCGCCACCAACGCCGCCGCCGGCGTTCACGTCGCCCAGCAGGATTCCACCCCGATGATCCTGTTCGTCGGCCAGATCGGCCGGGGGATGCGCGGCCGCGACGCCTTCCAGGAGGTCGACTTCGTTCGGATGTTCTCCGGGATGGCCAAGTGGGTGGCGGAGATCGACACGGCCGACCGCATCCCCGAGATGGTGGCGCGCGCCTTTGCGACCGCGATGGCCGGGCGGCCGGGGCCGGTGGTGCTGGCGCTGCCGGAGGACATGCTGCGCGAGCGGGCGGCGGTCGCGGCCGTCGCCGCCGCCTCGGTGCCGGCGCCGGCGCCGTCCGCCGCCGAGATCGGCCGCTTCGCCGAGCTGCTCGCCGCCGCCGAGCGGCCCATCGCCATCGTCGGCGGCTCGCGCTGGGACGCCGAGGCGGTGGCTTCGCTCGCCGCCGTGGCGGAGGCGTGGGACCTGCCGGTCGCCACCTCGTTCCGCCGCCAGGAGCTCATCGACAACCGCCACCCGAACTACGCCGGCGACGTGGGCATCGGCCCGAACCCGGCGCTGAAGGCGCGCATCGACGCGGCCGACCTGGTGATCCTGGTCGGCGACCGCATGTCGGAGATGCCGTCCCAGGGCTACACGCTGTTCGACATCCCGGTGCCGCGCCAGCGCCTCGTCCACGTCCATCCGGGCGCCGAGGAGGTCGGCCGGGTCTATCAGCCGACGCTGGGCGTGGTGGCGACGCCGGGGGCGTTCCTGGAGGCGTGGCGGGGGCTGCGGCCGCCCAACGCGCCGGCCTGGGCGAGGGAGGCGGCGGCGGCGCACGCGTCGTTCCTGGCGTGGTCGGAGCCGACGCGCTCGCCCGGCGCGGTGCAGATGGGGGCGGTGATGGCGGTGCTGGAGCGGCACCTGCCGGAGGACGCGATCGTCGCCAACGGCGCCGGCAACTTCGCCGGCTGGGTGCACCGGTTCCACCGGTACCGCCGCTTCGGCACGGTTCTGGCGCCGGCGTCGGGCACCATGGGCTACGGCCTGCCGGCGGCGGTGGCGGCGAAGATCCGGCATCCGGAGCGGATGGTGGTGTGCGTGGCCGGCGACGGCGACCTGCAGATGACCCTCCAGGAGCTCGGGACGGCGGCGGAGGCGGGGGCGGCGGTGATCCTCATCGTCGTCGACAACGGCATCTACGGCACCATCCGCATGCACCAGGAGCGGGAGTATCCCGGCCGGGTGTCGGCGACCGGGCTGGTCAACCCGGACTTCGCCATGCTGGGGGCGGCCTACGGGGCGTTCACGGCGCGGGTGGAGACGGACGCGGAGTTCGAGCCGGCGTTTCAGGCGGCGGTGGCGTCGGGGCGGCTGTCGCTCCTGCACCTGAAGACCGATCCGGAGGCGATCACGCCGGCCACCACGCTGGCCGCGATCCGCGCCGCGGCGATCGCCAAAAGGCAAGCGAACACATAGGGTTGGCCGCGCGCCGGCTGCGCGCGCGCAAGCCCGCGCGGGCTTGCGCGTTCTTGCGCGAAACCGGCCTTTTCCTGCGCGATTTCGCGCGCGGCCGCCGCGCGTACGCAAAGCGCAACCATCTGGAATCGCTTTGCAACGCGCGCTGGCGGCGGTCACGAAAAAGAGATAGGGCAGGGCGATCCCCGGCGGGGGTTCGCGCGTTGACAGCACAGGTTGGGGGCACCGATCGTCACCCGTCGCAAGGAAGCGCAGTCCCCATGCTTGTCTCCCTCCTCGTCCTTCTCCTGTTCCTCGCCGCCGTGGGGGCGGCGGCGGCGACCGGCGCGGTGTTCCGTCCGGACGGCTGGTACCGGACGATCGAAAAGCCGAGCTTCACGCCGCCCGACTGGGTGTTCGCGCCGGCCTGGACGCTGCTCTACCTGATGATCGCCATCTCCGGTTTCGTGGTCTGGTACAAGGTGGGCTTCGCCGGCGCGCCGTGGGCATTCGCGCTGTATTTCCTGCAGATAGTGCTGAACGGGATGTGGTCGCCGGTGTTCTTCGGGGCCAAGCGGCCGGATCTGGCGACGCTGGTCATCGCCGCGCTGTGGATCGCGATCGTGGCCACCATCGTGGCGTTCTCCAGGCTCAGCCTGACGGCGGCGTTCCTGCTGGTGCCGTACCTGCTGTGGGTGACCTTCGCCTCGGCGCTGACGGTCTCCATCTGGCGGCTCAACCGCGGCCGGAGCCTGCCCGCCGGCGAGTAGGCCGGAGGCTTCTCGCCAGGGGACGCGGTGGCGCTTCCGGACGCCCATGTCACCGAGGTGTGAGCGGTCGTGACGCGACGCAGCATCGCGGTGTTTCTACGTTAGCCGAACACGCCGGTCGCCTCGCGCCGGCGCGTCGATTCGCCCGCACGCCGGGCATCCGGTCGGCGCGCTGGCCCGTATGCTGCACCGGGGGAGAATGGGGCCGTTCGGCCAGCCATTGGTCAGGTCAGGGAAGTGTCGATGCCGGTCGCGGATCTCTTCGGGTGTGCCCTCACGATGTCGGACGGGCAGGCGGCGGCGTCGTGGTCGTCGACCGCGCGGACCTTCCTGGCGCATGCCGACGCCACCCCCGGCCACCTCGCCGACACGATCGACCGCGCTCCCGACTTCGCCCTCGGCCATGCCGCCCGCGGCCTGTTCTGCCTGCTGCTGGCGCGCCGCGAGATGGTGCCGCCCGCCCGCGCGGCCCTGACGGCGGCCCGCGCGGCGACGGCCAGGGCCGGCGCGACGGCGCGCGAGACCGCCTACGTGGAGGCGCTCGCCGACTGGCTGGACGGCCGGCCGAGCGCCGCCGCCGCCCGGCTCGACCGCACGCTGCGCGACAATCCCCGCGACGCGCTCGCCCTCAAGCTGGTGCATCAGATCCGCTTCATGCTGGGCGACGCCGGCGGCATGCGGCGCTCCATCGAGGACGTGCTGGAGGCCTACGACGACGGCCATCCGGCGGCCGGCTACGTGCACGGCTGCCACGCCTTCGCGCTGGAGGAGACGGGCTCCTTGGCGGCCGCCGAGTTCGCCGGGCGCCGGGCGCTGGAGCTTGCCCCCGACGACGCCTGGGGCCTGCACGCCGTAGCCCACGTGCATGACATGACGGGGCGGGCCGCGGCCGGGGTCGCCTGGCTCGATGGGCGCCACGCCGCGTTCGGCCACTGCAACAATTTCCGCTACCACGTATGGTGGCACAAGGCGCTGTTCCACCTCGACCTCGGCGAGATCGACGCGGTGCTGGCGCTCTACGACGAGGCGGTGCGGGCCGACCACACCGACGACTTCCGCGACATCGCCAACGGCGCCTCGCTGCTGTCGCGCCTGGAGATCGAGGGCGTCGACGTCGGCAGCCGCTGGGAGGAGCTGGCGGCGATCAGCGAGGGACGGACCGACGACGGCTGCCTGGTGTTCGCCGACCTGCACTACCTGCTGGCGCTGTGCGGCGGCGACCGGACCGAGAGCGCGGCGCGGCTGGTGGCGCGGATGCGCGCCGATGCCGACCGGGCCGAGGACGAGATGGACCGGGTGACCGCCGACCCGGGCGTGGCGGTGGCGACCGCGCTTGCCGCCTTCCGCGCCGGCGACTACCGGGCCGCCCACCGCGCCTTCCAGAGCTGCCGGCCGCGCATGCAGTCGATCGGCGGCAGCCACGCCCAGCGCGACGTGTTCGAGCGGCTGGCCATCGAGGCGGCGATCCGCGCCGGGCTGCTGCACGAGGCGCGCGGGCTGGTCAGCGACCGGGTGACGTTCCGCGGCGCGGTGGATGCCTTCGCCACCTCGCGGATGGGCCGCATCGACGCCGCGCTGGCGGAGGCCGCGAGCGCGGAGCCCCGCCTGCACGCGGCCATCTGAGGCCGGCGGTCCGGCGCGCCGCCCGGCCGACCTCGCTGGATGCGGGGCGGCGTGATCGGGCCGCGCCCCAAGGGCCTTCGGCCGCCGGTGGCCGCGGATCGGCATCCATGCCCGCGCGGAGGGAAGCGGGGATCACGAGAGCCCGGACATTGAAGCCAGGACCGCGATCCGGCAAAAGCAGCATTCGAGACGCCCGCATCGCCGTTGGCCGCTGACCGGCCGCGCCTGCGGATCTCGCCCCCGGAGAGGCCGTTGACCACACCCGTTCCATCCCGCCCGCGCGACCCGAGACTCGATTTCTTTCGCGGGCTCGGCATGTTCATCATCTTCATCGCCCACGTCCCGGACAACGCCTGGGCGCTGTGGATCCCGGCGCGCTTCGGATTCTCCGATGCGACGGAGATCTTCGTGTTCTGCTCCGGCATGGCCTCGGCGATCGCCTTCGGCGGCACCTTCCTGAAGCACGGATGGTGGATGGGCACGATGCGCACGCTGCACCGGGTGTGGCAGGTGTACTGGGCCCATATCGGGCTGTTCTTCGTCACCGTGTCGCTGCTGATCGTGTTCAACCAGCTCGATACCGGCATCCTCTATACCGACCGGCTCTACGTGCTGCCGTTGTTCGAGGACACCGCCAGCGCGCTGTTCGGGCTGATGACGCTGACCTACGTGCCCAACTATTTCGACATCCTGCCCATGTACCTGGTCATCCTGCTGATGATGCCGATCGTCGTCGGGCTGGCGCGGATCTCGCCGCTGGTGGCGATGGGGGCGATCGTGGCGCTGTGGCTGGTGGCGACGACCGGACATGCCGACCTGCCGGCGGAGCCGTGGTCGGACCGGGTGTGGTTCTTCAATCCGTTCGCCTGGCAGCTGGTGTTCTTCACCGGCTTCGCGTTCATGACCGGCTGGCTGAAGCCGCCGCCCGTCGACCGGCGGCTGGTCCTGCTGTCCGTCGCGATCATCGTGGTGACGGTGCCGTTCGCCCACTACACGGGCTGGCAGAACTCCCAGTGGATCTACGACGCGCGCGACGCGGTGTGGCCGGCGCTCGACAAGACCGACTTCGGCGCACTGCGCTACGTCCACTTCCTGGCGCTCGCCTACGTCGCCTGGGTGGCGGCGGGCGAGGGCGGCCGCAGGCTGACGGGCGCGGGCGCCTGGGCGCGCGTCGTCACCGTCACCCGCAAGGTCGGCCAGCAGTCGCTGGCGGTGTTCCTCGCCAGCATGGTGCTGGCCCAGACGGCGGGGATGGTGCTCGACGTCACCGGCCGGACCATGTTCACGGTCGGGCTGGTGAACGGCGCCGGCTTCCTCCTGCTCATCGCCGTCGCCTATTCGGTGGCGTGGTTCAAGTCGCAGCCGTGGCGCAAGCCGGTTTCCCCTCCCGCCGCCGCGGGAAAGCCCGCCCCGGGTACCGGCCAGCCGGCGGGGGCGGAGGGCGCTCCTTCACCACGGGCCCGGCTGGTGGCCGGCGAATAGCGGACGGTGCGCCGGTTCGTCCGCTTGATTGCCGGGCGCGGCTGTGAGACCCAGATCATGGAAGCACGCGCCGTTCGGGCCGGATGGATCCGACGGGCGCAGGCTTTCGTACTGAAGCCGGAGCCGGATCCGATCGGTCAGGTGCGTTCACCTGCATGACGAGGCTCCAGGGCGCATCCGCCCTCCTATCCCGAGGCACGTGACCAATGGCGATCGTCGACGATCTCTCCGAAGCCCGAGCCGTTCTTGGCGACCTCGTCGCCGGGGCGGGCAGGGTGGTGGTGTTCACCGGCGCCGGCATCTCCACCGAATCGGGCATTCCGGATTTCCGCAGCCCGGGCGGCATCTGGTCCCAGCGCGAGCCGGTCTACTACGACGACTTCCTGGCCTCCGAAGAGGCCCGGCTTGAGGACTGGCACCGCCGCTTCGACATGCGCCGGCTTCTGGAGACGGCCCGGCCCAACGCCGCCCACCGCGCCATCGCCGGGCTGATCAAGAGCGGCATCGCCAGCCACGTGATCACCCAGAACATCGACGGACTGCACCAGCGCTCGGGCGTGCCCGACGATCGGCTGATCGAGCTGCACGGCAACGCCACCACGGCGGGCTGCCTCGACTGTGGCGCGCCCATGACCCTGGACGAGGCGCGCGTCGAGCTGGAAGCCAGCGGCCACGCGCCGCGCTGCTTCTCGTGCGGGGGACTGGTGAAGGCCCGGGTCATCAGCTTCGGCCAGCCGATGCCCGTCCGGGAGATGGAACGGGCGGAGATTGCAACTGGTGATTGCGACCTCTTCGTCGCCGTCGGGTCCTCGCTGGTGGTCTATCCGGCCGCCGGCTTTCCGCTCGCGGCAAAGCGCAACGGGGCGACGCTCGTGATCGTGAATCGCGACCCGACGGAGCAGGACCAGGTCGCCGATTATGTGCTGCGGGGGGCGATCGGCCCCATTTTCGAACCGCTTTCCGTCGGGGAAGCCTGACTCGGCGCCCTCGGCCGCGGCCCGAAAAGACGTTTGCAACCAAACGTTTGCCAATCGCCCGACGGCCGTGCACAGAGTGCGATTATGACACGCTGTCGCATTTTCAACACAGTTCGCCCGGAGTGCGAATCCCCATATCGCGCCTGACAACCGGGAATGGTATCCTCGTTAAAGATTCGTTATCGACGGTTCGCGGTGTCGCGGTTGGCGGACACGGGGGCTCTGCCGAATGAGTGGAAAATTTGCGTCGTCGACTGATCTGGACCTGATCGTCAACGACGCGGGTGAAGAGACAGCATTCGACCTGATCGAGGTTGCGGGCCAGATCAAATGGTTCGATGTCTCGAAGGGGTACGGGTTCATCGTGCCGGACAACGGGATGGAAGACATCCTGCTGCACGTGACCTGCCTCAGGCGCGACGGCTTCCAGACGGCCTACGAAGGCGCCCACGTCGTGGTCGAGGTGCTCGACCGGCCGAAGGGGCTGCAGGCGTTCCGCATCCTGTCCATGGACGAATCGACGGCCGTCCACCCCTCGCAGCTGCCGCCCTCGCGCACCCATGTGCAGGTGACGCCCACCCAGGGGCCCGACAAGGCGTGGGTGAAGTGGTTCAACCGGACCAAGGGTTACGGCTTCCTGACCCGCGGGGAGGGGACCGAGGACATCTTCATCCACATGGAGACGCTGCGCCGCTTCGGCCTGACCGAGCTGCGCCCGGGCCAGGTGGTGATCGTGCGCTACGGCGACGGCCCGAAGGGCCTGATGGCGGCCGACATCCGCCCCGAAAGCGGCGGCAACATTCCCCAGTCGCACTGAGCCGACAAGACCGACGCCACCGATCGCTCAGAGGTCGCCGGCCTCGAAGGCGGCGAGCCATTTCGCGAGCAGGCGGTCCAGGTCGGCCCGTTCGTCCGCGCTCAGCGCGGCCAGCAGCCGGTGCTGGTTGGCGGCGTGCGCCGTGACCGCCGCGTCGATCAGCCGAAAGCCGTCCTCCGTCAGCCCGACGACGAAGCCGCGCCCATCCTCGGGATTGCGGGTGCGCGTCACCATTCCGGCGCGCTCCAGGCGGTCGATCCGGTTGGTCATTGTTCCGGAGGTGACCATGGTCCACTCGACCAGGGCCGACGGGGTGAGCGCGTAGGGCGGGCCGGATCGCCGAAGGGTGGCGAGCACGTCAAAGCTCGCCGGGGTGAGCCCGTGCTCCGCGATCACCCGCTCCACCTCCTGGGACAGGTGCAGGGTCAGGCGATTCAAGCGCCCCATGGTGCCCATCGGGGCGACGTCGAGCTCGGGGCGCTCGGCCTGCCACTGGGCGAGTATGCGGTCGACCTGATCCATATTTTTCGATGTGCCCGCACTTTGTCTTGACGTCAAGATTTCCCATTCTATCTTGACGTCAAGATAAATGGAGTGCGTCGATGAGTCGTCCGAGCGACCTGATCCTTGCCGCGTCCGCCCCGGCGATCTGGGGCAGCACTTACGTGGTGACCACCGAGCTGTTGCCGCAGGGCTATCCGCTGACGGTGGGGCTTCTGCGGGCGCTGCCGGCGGGTCTGGTGCTGCTCCTGATCGTGCGCCAGCTGCCGCCGAGGGAGTGGCTCGGACGGGTGCTCGTGCTCGGCACGCTGAACTTCGCGGTGTTCTGGACAGCCCTCTTCGTCGCCGCCTACCGGCTGCCCGGCGGCGTTGCCGCGACCCTGGGCGCCATCCAGCCGCTGCTTGTGCTGCTGCTCGCCCGCGCCGTGCTGGGCGTCCGCATCCAGGCGGCCGGCGTGATGGCCGCCGTTGCCGGCATCCTCGGGGTGGTGCTCCTGACCCTCGGGCCGTCCGCCACGATGGATCCGGTGGGCGTGGCGGCCGCACTGATCGGCGCCGGGTCGATGGCCGCGGGCACCGTTTTGACCCGCCGCTGGCAGCCGCCGGTTTCGCCGCTGACCTTCACCGCGTGGCAGCTCACCGCGGGCGGGCTGCTGCTCGCCCCCGTCGCGCTGCTGGTCGAGCCGGGGTTCCCGATGCCGTCCGTCACCAACCTGGCCGGCTTCCTGTGGCTGGGGCTGGTGGGTGCCGCGGTGACCTATTTCTTCTGGTTCCGCGGCATCGCGCGCCTCGGACCGGCGACGGTGACGGCGTTCGGCTTCCTGAGCCCGCTGAGCGCGGTGCTTCTGGGCTGGGCGATCCTCGGCCAGCGGCTGGCGCCGGTGCAGGCGGCCGGCGCGGTTGTCGTGCTGGCGAGCGTGTGGCTGGGCCAGCGCGCCGGGCGGAAGGCGCTGGCGCAGGCCCGGGCGACGGCCGGCGACGGACCCGCCGCGGCTCCGGTGCGCTCGGCCGCCTGAGCGCCGGCCCGGCGGGGCTGTGTCACTGTCGCGCAGGCAGGACGACACGCAAGGGATTGCCTGCGGAAGGCCCGCTGTATACAAACTGGACCGCACGCAGAAAGCACGGGGACTGTCGGCTCCCGGCCGGTTGAACCCCTTGATTCCAAAGAGCAACACGATCCTGACGCCGGCGTTTGCCGCCGGTCGCGGATCCGTGCTGTCGACGGGGAGCTCGCCCGTCCGGCGAGGCGCTCGGGGGATCGCAACAAGACGATGCACTGCGGCAGGGGAAATGTCGGAGGAGGCTGTGTTTGACCGGGCCCGGCCACGGCCGCCGTCCGTTGGGGGACCACCGATGATTGACCTGGAAAGCATCCGCAAGGCGCTGCCGGATTCGGCGCGCGACATCCGCCTCAACCTCGGTTCCATGCTCGGCAACGACGGGCTTCCGGAGCTGGAGACCGACCAGAAGTGGGGTGCCGCGCTGGCCGCCGCGATCGCCGCGCGCAACGTTGCCCTGACCCGCGTGGTCGAGGCGCTGGCCGCCGAGAACACCAGCGCCCAGGTGATCGAGGGTGCCCGCATCTCCGCCGCCATCATGGCGATGACCAACATCTACTACCGCGCCCTGCACATGGCCGGCGACGCCGACCTGAGCGGCCTGCCGGCCGGGCTGCGCATGAACGGCCTCGCCAAGCACGGCGTCTCCCAGCGCGACTTCGAGCTGTTCGGCCTCGCCGCCTCGGCGGTGAAGGGCTGCGAGAACTGCATCGCGGCGCATGTGTCCGGCGCCCGCGAGCACGGCGCCAGCGTCCAGGCGGTGCAGGCGGTGATCAAGCTCGCCGCCGTGCTGCACGCCACCGCGACGGTGCTCGACACCGTGCCGGACGCGCCCGCCGAAGCGGCGTGATCCCGCCGCACCGTTTGCCTTCCAATCCACCTCCCAAGCCCTCGAAAGGAGCCTTTGCCATGCGCACCGTCGGCGACATGCTGCCCGAATTCGATCTCCAGGCCGTGGTCTCGATCGATCCGAAGTCGGCCTTCACCCGCATCACCTCCGCCTCCGATGCCGGCAAGTGGAAGATCATCTTCTTCTGGCCGAAGGACTTCACCTTCATCTGCCCGACCGAGATCGCCGCGTTCGGCAAGATGAACGACGAGTTCGAGGACCGCGACGCGGTGGTCTACGGCGTGTCGACCGACAGCGAGTACGTCCACCTCGCCTGGCGCCAGAACCACCCGGACCTGAACGACCTGCCGTTCCCGATGCTGTCGGACCTGAAGCGCGAGTTCTCCCAGGCGCTGGGCGTGCTGCACAACGCCGAGGGCGTCTGCCTGCGCGCCACCTACATCGTCGACCCGGAGGGCATCATCCGCTTCGTGTCGGTGAACGACCTCAACGTCGGCCGCAACCCGCACGAAGTCCTGCGCGTGCTCGACGCGCTGCAGACCGACGAGCTGTGCCCCTGCAACTGGCAGAAGGGCGAGCAGGTCCTCACCGCGGCCTGATGTTGGTCTGAGATCGAAATGTTATGACGGCCCGCGGTCCCGGCGATCGCGGGCCGTTGGCGTTTCGGCGCGCGCGGGCGCGGGCGGCTTGAGGAACGGCGCGGGGGCGGGCATTGTCGGCGCGTCGGGGACGGACGCGGGTCCGCCCGCCGGTCCATCAGTTGTCGGAGCCTTCATGTCGGTCCTCGCGCGCGCCGTTCTCGCCTTCCTGCTCCTCGCCACGCCGGTCGGCGCCTTCGCCGCCAGCACCGACCTCACCATCGTCACCGCCGACGGGGCGACGCACGCCTTCACGGTGGAGATCGCCGACGATCCGATGGAGCGGGCGCGCGGGCTGATGTTCCGCGAGCAGATGGCGCCCGACCACGGGATGCTGTTCGACTTCGCCCGTGAGGACGAGGTGTCGTTCTGGATGAAGAACACGCCGCTCTCCCTCGACATGCTGTTCGCCAAGGCCGACGGCACCATCGTCAGCATCGCCGAGAACACCACGCCGCAGTCGACCGAGGCGATCCCGGCCGGCGCGCCGGTGCGGTTCGTGCTGGAGGTGGTGGGCGGCACCGCGGCGAAGCTCGGCATCGCGCCGGGCGACCGCATCGAGCATGCCCGGGTGACGCCCGCGCAGTGAGGCTTCGGGCCGACCGGCGGGCGTCGTCGCGTCGCGGCCCGTCTCTCCGGTTGCCCGGCCGGGGCGGTGCGTGTATCGGAGAGGGGCCGTCGGGGTATAGCTCAGCCTGGTAGAGCACCGGCTTTGGGAGCCGGGGGTCGCAAGTTCGAATCTTGCTGCCCCGACCACGGACACACCGGTCCGGCGCATGCCGCCCGGGACCGCAGATGGGGACGCAGATGAGCGCACGGATCTACAGACCCTCGAAGACGGCCATGCAGTCCGGCCGGGCCAAGACGCACCTCTGGCTGCTCGAGTTCGATCCGGAGATGCCGCGCACCATCGACCCGCTGATGGGGTGGACCTCGTCGCGCGACATGAAGAGCCAGATCCGGCTGCGCTTCGAGACGAAGGAAGAGGCGATCGCCTACGCCGAGAAGCACGGCATCGCCTACCACGTCCAGGAGCCGCAGGAGCGCACCCCGCGCAAGATCGCCTACGCCGACAACTTCAAGGCCGACCGCCGGGTGCCCTGGAGCCACTGAGCTTATCCCTCACGCCGGGTCCGCTTCGCTCACCGGCTCCGGGCGGGCGGCCTGACCGGCCGGCGCGCAGTCGCGCGCTGTTGGGGGCCTGGTCCGCTCACGCGAGCTCACTTCGTTCGCCGCTGCGCGGGCGCGGCATGGTCGGCCGTCGCGCCGTCGCGCGCTGTTGGTGCGATCCCTTGGGTGAGGGATCGCTGACGTCTTTCCGGGACTGATCCACGACGACGGGTGCAGGTCGCTGCCGGCTGCGGCAGGGCGGCGGGGCGTTCAGGCCCCGTCCTGCAGGCTGGCGTCGTTGAGGAGCGCGATCTCCTCGTCGGCGAGCGACAGCCGCGCCGAGCGGATCAGGCTGTCGAGCTGCTCGGCGGTGGTGGCGCTGGCGATTGGCGCGGTCACGCCGTCGCGCGCGATGATCCAGGCGAGCGCCACCTCGGCCGGGGTGGCGTCGTGGGCGTCGGCCACCACGTCGAGTGCCGAGAGGATGCGCAGGCCGCGCGGGTTGAGGTACTTGCGGACCATGTCGCGCCGCGAGGCGCCCGCCAGGTCCGCCTCGCTGCGGTACTTGCCGCTGAGGAAGCCGGCGGCCAGGCCGAAATAGCTGACGACGCCCATCTTCTCCTGGCGGGCGAGGTCGAGCAGCGGCCCCTCCAGCGACGTGCGGGCATAGAGGTTGTACTCCGGCTGCAGCACCTGGTAGCGCGGCAGTCGGTTGTGGAGGCTCGCCTTGAGGGCTGCGCCGAGCTGCTCGGCGTCGAAGTTGGAGGCGCCGATGGCGCGGATCTTGCCGGCGTCGAGCAGCCGGCCGTAGGCGGCCAGCGTCTCCTCGTGGGGGGTGTCGGGGTCCGGCCAGTGGGAGAAATAGAGGTCGATGGTGTCGGTCCGGAGCCGGCGCAGGGACGCCTCGACGGCCTTCTCGATCCACTCGGCCTTCAGCGTCTTGCCGCCCTGGCCCATGTCGCCGCCCACCTTGGTGAACAGCACGATCTTGTCGCGCCTGGACGGATCGGCGGCCAGCCAGTTGCCGATGATCGTCTCCGATTCGCCGCCCGAATGGCCCTCGACCCAGCGCGAATAGACGTCGGCGGTGTCGATGGCGTTGCAGCCGGCGTCGACGAACCGGTCGAGGAGCGCATGGCTCTCCCGCTCGTCGACGGTCCAGCCGAAGACGTTGCCGCCGAAGACGAGGGGCGCGATGGCATACCCGGTGGTGCCGAGGGGACGTGTCTGCATCGGGAAACTCCGGAAGGGATCGGCGAGGGGCGCCGTACGGGGAGGGGCGCCCGGAAGGGGGCGCTTTGGGTGCGAGGATAGGACGGCCGGACGATCCGGGAAAGACCCCGGGCGGGGGCGGGCGCGCGGCGGCCGGGTCCGCGGCGGGCGGCGGCGCAACCGGGTGCTACCCATTCCCGCGCCGATGGGGTAGGGACTTGCCAGTCCGCGTTTTGCGGCTGTCCGGCGGCTGCCGGGCGCCCGGACGGCCCCGTAGCTCAGTGGATAGAGCACCGGCCTTCTAAGCCGATGGTCGCAGGTTCGAATCCTGCCGGGGTCGCCAAGCCTTTCCGGATGCACGGCGCGCGCGTTCCGCCCCGCCCGAAGGTCCGCCGCCACACCCATCCCTCTGCCTGCCCTGCGTCTTCCGCGTCCGGTCCGCGCCTATTGCGGGCGGGAGGTGAGGTCCTGGGCGATCGCGAAGAGCTCCGCGTCGCGGTGCTCGAAGCCCATGAGCTGGACGCCGAGGGGCAGGCCGTCGACGGACAGGACGGGGAGGTTGACGGTCGGCGCGCCGACGACGGAGGAGGCATCGTTGTACCAGGGCGTGCCGACCTCCGGGTCGCCGTGCTGGCCCGGGCCGATGTGCGCCAGCGTCACGAAGCCATCCACCTGTCCGCTCAGCGCGCGATGCAGATGGCGCAGGCGGTCGCGCCGGTCGAGGGCGCGGCGGTAGTCGTCGAGGCTGAGCGCCGCGGCGTTGTCGAGGTGGCGGTGCATGACGTGGCTGAACTTCTCCGGATGCGCCTCGCGCAGCGCGAGCCACGGCCAGCGGATCTCCCAGAAGAGGTCGAAGAAGAACTCCTGCACGGCGGCCGTCGCGGCTTCGTAGGCAGCCAGTTCCGGCGCGCTCTCGGGTTCCAGGATCTCGATCCCGTCGGCGCGCAGGCTGGCAAGCCAGGCCTCGAACGCCGCCCTGGACCGGTCGTCGGTCTTCTCCCAGCCGATGGTGTATTGCCGCGCCAGCCGGGCCGGGCGTGCCGGCGCGGGCAGGGGATCGGGCCGGAACGGCGGATGCCCCGGATCGCCACCGACGCCGCGCGCGATGGCGCAGGCGGCGTCCCAGATATCGCGGAACGTCCCGCCGAGAAGCCCGAGATGGTTGAGCCCCGGCGAGGGATCGATGCCGCCGCGCGCGCTGAGGGCGCCGAAGGTCGGCTTGTAGGCGGGAATGCCGCAGATCGACGCCGGCCGGATCACCGAGCCGCGCACCTGGCTGCCGGTGGCGAGCGGCAGCATTCCGGCCGCGACCGCCGCCGCCGACCCGGACGACGACCCGCCGGGCGTGTGCTCCGTGTTCCAGGGATTTCGCGTCGGGCCGGGCAGCGCCATGGTGAATTCGGTGGTGACCGTCTTTCCCAGGACATGGGCGCCGGCGCCGCGAAGGGCCTCGACATGGGCGGCATCGAACTGCGCCGGCGGCGCATCGTCGAAGACCGGACTGTTGACCCGCGTCGGAAGGCCCGCGACGTCGAAGCAGTCCTTCACCGCGAACGGCAGGCCGTCGAGCGCCGACAGCGGGCGGCCGTCGCGCCAGCGCGCCGATGCCGCATCGGCCGCGGCGCGCGCGGCCTCGACGTCGAGGGAGACGAAGGCCCTGATGTCCGATTCCCGCGCCGCGACGCGGGTCAGGCAGTCCTCGAGGAAGTGCCGCGGGGTGTAGTCCTGAGCGAAGCGCTCGCGCGCCGCCGCGAAACTACGGAAGCGCGCGGTGGAGGGGCTGTACGTCATGCCGCCTCCCACCCGGGCGAAACGACGATCGCGGTATCGGCGCCCGGCCGCAGCATCTGGCTGCACGCGACCGGCTGACCGGCGACCCGGGTCACCCACCAGATCGACAGCAGCGGCGCGCCCGGCCGGGCCTTGAGCAGCATGGCAAAGCGCGGCTCGGCCAGGATGGCCTCGACCCAGACGGGGTCGGTGGACACCGCGCCGTCCAGCAGTTCGCCGAGGCCGGCATCGAAATCACCCGCCTCGGAAAGCGCCTTCTGCAGGTGCGCAAAGCGCGGATGGAGGTAGCGCTTGATGGCGACGGGACGCTGGCCGCCGGCCGATGTCCGAATGAAGAAGGGACAGTCGCCGCCGGCCCTGAGGCCGAGGGCATCCTGCACGACCGGGGGCGTCGGGCCGGTGCCGCTGCGAAGCAGCCGATCGGCCAGCGACGCCGTGCCGAGCGCCTCGGCCGCCGACTGGCGCGGCCGCGTCTGCCGGCCCGACGGGGAGCGGCGGACGAAGGTGCCCCGGCCGGGCTGGCGCAGGATCAGCCCGTCGCTCTCCAGTGCCTCCAGGGCCTGCCGGATGGTTCCGCGGCTGACCTTGTGGGCGGCCTGCAGCGAGGCTTCCGACGGCATGCGCATGCTCGGGGCGAAGACGCCGTCGGCGATCTGGTCGCGCAACACGGCCTCCACGCGGCGGTAGAGATTGAGCGCCTCGCGCGCTGGGGATCGTGCCACGGGGGATCCTTCCCATAAACATGTAAATGTACTTAACAATAGACGTTTAATATGCAGTAAGAAAAGAGAAACTTGTGATGGAGCCAGCGGATTGAGCGCGTCTGAGACCCCCTCCTACGGCAGTGACGTCATCGCCGACCTGTTGCACGCGCTTGGCGTTCCGCACATGGCGATCAATCCGGGCGCGAGCTTCCGGGGGCTGCACGACAGCCTGGTCAACCGGACCGCGCCCGCCAACCCCGATATCATCCTCACTCTGCACGAGGCGCAGGCCGTCGCCATCGCGCACGGCTACGCCAAGGTCACTGGCCGGCCGATGGGTGTGGCGCTGCATGCCAATGTCGGGCTGATGAACGCCGTGATGGCGATCTACGACGCCTGGGCGGACCGCGTGCCGATGCTGATCATCGGGGCGACGGGCGCCGTCGATGCGGCGCGGCGCCGGCCGTGGATCGAATGGATCCACACCAGCCGCGACCAGGCCGCGATGGTGCGCCAGTTCGTGAAATGGGACGACCAGCCGGCGTCGGTCGCAGCCGCGCAGGAGTCGCTGCTGCGGGGATGGGCGATGACGCGGACGGCGCCCCATGCGCCCGTCTACATCTGCCTCGACACGGCGGTTCAGGAAGATCCTCTCGCCGAGGTTCCCGACAGCCCGGATGTCGCGCGCTTCGCGCCGCCGGCCGAACCGGCGCCGGACACCGCCGACCTCGCCCGGGTGATGGAGCGCGTCGGCGCGGCGAAGCGGCCGTTGCTGCTCGTCGGACGCCACGAGCGAAGCGAAGCCGCGTGGGCCGACAGGATTGCGCTGGCGGAGGCGATCGGCGCCGCCGTCCTCTGCGACCAGAAATGCGGCGTCGGCTTCCCGAGCGATCATCCGGCCTTCATCGCGGCTCCCGCCCAGTATCCCGATGCCCGCACCGCGCGGCTCCTGGCGGAGGCCGACCTGGTCATCTCGCTGGACTGGCTCGACCTGAAGGGGCTGCTGGGGCTGCGGCCGGACCGGGGGGCGGGCCTCGCGACCGTCGTCGTCTCGGCCGACGAGCGCCTGCACAACGGCTGGTCGCTCGACCACTTTCCCTATCCGGCGGCGGACCTGCGCCTGTCGGTCCGGCCGGAAATCTTCACCCGGGCCCTGCTGCCGCATCTGGACGGCACGGCGCGGGAGCCCTGGCCGATCCCTCCGGCGCCGAAGCCCGGTGTCCCGGTCGCCGGTCCGGTCACGCTGCCGGCGCTCGCCGCGGCGTTCGACGCGGTGCGGGGCGACCGGCCGGTCTGCCTGACCCGGCTCGCCTTCGGGCTTCCGGACGCGCTCGTCCGGTTCACCCATCCGCTGGACTGCATCGGATACGATGGCGGCGGCGGCATCGGCTCGACCCCCGGGATCACCGTGGGCGCGGCGCTGGCCCTGCGGGAGGCGGAGCGGCTTCCCGTGGCGATCCTGGGTGACGGCGATCTGGCGATGGGAAGCCAGGCGCTCTGGACGGCCGCGGCGCAGAAGCTGCCGGCGCTGTTCATCGTCAACAACAACCGCGCCTTCCACAACGACGTCGAGCATCAGGAGGCCGTCGCCCGCCGGCGCAATCGTCCCGTCGAGAACAAGTCGATCGGCATGGCGCTGGAGGATCCGCCGCTCGATCTCGTCGCCATCGCCAAGGGGCACGGCTGCCGCGCGTTTGGCCCGGTGCGCCGGATCGAGGACCTGGCGGCCGCGCTCGAAGAGGCGTTTGCCGCGGCGCTGGCCGGCGGACCCGTCGTCCTCGACGTCGAGGTCCTTCCGCCGGCCCCGCGCGCCTGAGCGGACTACGCGGCCCGCGTCGCGGCGGGCCGGCGGATCAGCGTCGCGACCTCGGAGCGGATGTGGACGAAGTCCTCGCGCTCCTTGGTCTCGATCTGGTCGCGCGGCAGGGGCAGGGGCACCGGGATGTTGGCGACCACCCGGCTCGGCGAGGCGGACAGCACGATCACCCGGTCGGCGAGATAGACCGCCTCGTCGATGTCGTGGGTGACGATGAGGGTGGTGATCCCGAACTTCTGGTGCACGTCGAGCACCAGGTCCTCCAGGTCGGCGCGCGTCTGGGCGTCGACCGAGGCGAACGGTTCGTCCATCAGCATCAGCTTGGGCCGGTAGGCGATGGCGCGGGCGATCGCGACGCGCTGCTGCATGCCGCCCGACAGTTGCCAGGGGTAGCGCCCCGCCGCGCCGGTCAGGCCCACCGCCTCCAGGCTTTCGTCGACGCGCGCCCTGCGGGTCGCCGCATCGATCGGCTGGTACTTGAGCGGCAGCTCGACGTTCTCGCGGACCTTCAGCCACGGCTGCAGCGACCGGCTGTACTCCTGGAAGACCATGGCGAGCCCCTCCGGCACGTCGGTCACGACGCGCCCTTCCAGCGCGACCGACCCGGAGGTGGCCTTCAGCAGGCCGGCCAGGACCTTCAGCAAGGTGGTCTTGCCGCACCCCGACGGGCCGACGATGGAGACGAACTCGCCGGCGTAGACCTCGAAGCTCTGCTCGGCGATGGCGGTGGCGCCCGGCGCGTAGGAATGGTGGAGCTTGACCACCTCGAGGACGGGGACCTGGCTGTTGGGGGTCATTTCGCAAGCCTCCTGGCTGCCCGGTGCCAGTAGAGCACCTGGTTCTCGACGAGCGAGAAGAGACCGTTCAGGGAAATGCCCAGAACGGCGATGAGCAGCACGTTCGCCCACATCTCCGGGAGGCGGAACGTGTTCTGCGCGTCGACGATCGCGTGGCCGATGCCGCTGGAACTGGCGACGAGCTCGCTCACCACCATCAGGATGATGGCGATCCCGAGCGAGACCCGTATCCCGGCGAAGATGCGCGGCATGGCGGCGGGGATGATGATGCGGAACAGGCGCGCGTACGGCGGCAGGCGGAACACCCGGGCCATGTCCATCTGCCCCTGATCGATCGTGCGCATGCCGTCGATGCTGTTCAGCAGCACCGGCCAGATCGAGCCCATGACGATGAGCGTGATGCGCATGGTGGAATCCGTCCCCAGCAGGATGAGGAAGACGGGGATCAGCGCCGGGCTCGGGAGGGCGCGCAGGAATTCCAGCACCGGCTGCGCGGCTTCCGCCAACCGGCGCATGCCGCCGATGGCAAGCCCCAGCGTGACGCCCAGCACGACGGCGATCGCCCAGCCGGCCAGCAGCCGGCCGATGCTCGGAAACACGTCGCTGAAGACGGCGTCGGTAAGGAACAGCCGCGAGGGCTCGCCGCTGAACCACAGCCTGCCGGCGGTCGCCAGGATGTCGATGGGGGTCGGGAAGAAGAAGGAGCCCGCCCACATGGTGGCGAGCTGCCAGAGGACCAGCAGCACGGCGATCCCGCTGTAGCGGCGCAGCACCGTCAGCCGGCGCAGGGCGGCGCGGGGCGCGGCCGGAGGGCCGGCATCGATCGCGGTCATGAGCCCACCTCGCTGCGGCTCCAGCCGAACCACCGCCGGTCCAGCCTGGCGAGCACGGCGTTGGCGATCACCCCGAGCATGCCGGCGTAGGCCGCGCCCGCGAGCACGGAATCCATGTTCCCGCCGCTGCTCGAGACGCGGAAGATGAAGGCGCCGATCCCGGAGCTGGTGGCCGCCAGCAGCTCGGCGCTCACCAGCACGACCAGCCCGATGGAGACGGAAATCTTGAGCCCCGTGAAGATCATCGGCGCCGCCTGGGGCAGGACGATGCGCCGGAGGATCGCGCCGCGCGGCAGGCCGAAGCAGCGCGCCGTGTCGGTGGCGACCGGATCGGCGCCGTGCACCCCGTAGATGGTGTTGATGAGGATCGGCCAGAGGGCCGCGTAGCTGACGAGCAGCAGCTTCATCGACAGCCCTTGGCCGATCACCAGGATGGCGAGCGGGATGATGCAGACCGAGGGGATCGGGCGCAGCAGGTTGACGATCGGAAGGCCGATCTCGTGGGCCGTCGGCGACAGCCCCAGCCAGAGCCCGAACACGACGCCCAGGATCAGCGCGATGGCGATGCCGAGCGCCCAGGCGCCGAGGGTGGCGCCCACGTCGGCCAGGAACACCGGATCGTAGGCGAGCTGCACGAACCGCACGACCACGCCGGTGGCGTGGGGAAGATACTGCTCGGGCACCCCGGCGAGGCTGGTCAGCAGCTCGAACAGGCCGAACAGGACGGCGCCGCCGAGGAGGCCCAGAGCGAGCTTCCGGACCTGCGGCGGGAGCCGCAGGTCCGTCAGGGATCGGCCGGCGCCGGGGGCGTGCCTGTCGGCCGCCGTGGTGCCGGTCGTATCGATCATTGCTGGGGAACCTTGACCGGGCCGTCGACGACGTCGAGGCGGTCCATCAGGTCGGCCACCACCGACAGGTCGCCGATGCCCTCTCCCACGGGATAGGTCGGCAGAACCGCCGTCTTGGCGACCTCCGGGCTCACCCGCGTGAAGACCGAGAGCACGCCGCGGGCGCGCTCGGGATCGTTGTGCGCGATCTCCAGCGCCTTGGCCATCGCGCGCTTGACGGCGGCGAAGGTGTTCGGGTTCTGGTCGCGGAAGCGGGTGGTGGTCGAGTAGCCGACGATCGGCATGTCTTCGTAGGGGCCGGTGAACAGGTCCAGCACGTCGCGCAGGTTGTTGGCGGTCATGGCCGGGGTGCGGAGCGGTTCCGGCAGGCAGGCCGCGTCGATGCCGCCGGTCATCAGCGTCGAGACCAGCTCCGGCACGCCCAGCGCAACGTACTCGATCGACTTGTAGTCCTTGCCCTCTTTCAGCAGGACGTCGTTCAGCGTCAGGTCGCAGGCGCCGTTGGTCGACAGCACGCCGACCTTCTTGCCCATCAGGTCCTCCGGGGTCTTCACCGGCGAGTCGCCCTTGACGGCGATGGTGGCGTAGCCCGGCGTGCCGCGGTCCAGCTCGCTCGCCGCCACCAGGGGAAGCCCGCGGTTGTAGGCGGTGAGGAAGGCGAACCAGGTGATCCCGGCGAAATCGTAGGTGCCGCCGAGCACGCCGTTGAGCGAGGCCGGCGCGGTGGTGACCTGATAGGTCACGTCGAGGCCCTCGTCCTTGAACAGCCCGTCCTCGATGGCGATGACGACCGGCACGTAGTCCATGGTCGGCAGGATGGCGACGGTCAGTTCGGTCTTCTCCAGCTCCTGCGCGGCGGCCGGAGCGGCGGCGGCGACGGCAAGCGACGTCGCGAGAAGGGCAAGCAGGCGTCGGGAGCGTGCGCCGGGGCGCCATGTCTGAAGGAGGGCAAGGTCTTTCATCGGAGTTCCCCTGTTGGTTTCTCTGTGGTGCTTATTCTTGTGAGAGTACGGCCTCGGCCCAGCGGGCGACCGACACCAGCCGCGCGTCGTCCAGGAACCGGCCGACGAGCTGCACGCCGAGCGGCAGCCCTTGCGGACCGACGCCGGCGGGAAGGGTGACCGCGGGAAGCCGCAGGACCGACCAGAGCCGGTTGAAGATCGTGTCGCCGGTGTTCTCCAGCCCGCGGGGCGCCTCGCCAGGGGCGCTGTAGGTGAGGATCGCGTCGGCCGGTCCGAACAGCTCGCCGACGCGTGCCCGCGCCGCCTCGACCTGGCTCCGCGCCGCGAAGTAGCTGTCCGGCGTGATGCCCCAGCCGGTTTCGATGTAGCCCTGCAGCAGCGTGCTGATCTGGTCGCGACGGGTCTGCCACTCCCAGACCATGGAGCGGGACATCTCGTAGCAGAGCATGGTGATCTGGGCGGCGCAGGCGGCGTCCAGCAACGGGTCGTGCGGGAAGGCGCCCACCTCGGCGCCGGCCGCGGCGAAGCGCTCCGCCGCGCGGTCGAGCGCGGCGACGGCCGGGGCCTCGGCCTTTTCGGGGGCGGGTCCGCGGAAGATCGCGAGGCGCGGCGGCGCCGTCGGCAGCCCCTGCCAGGCGGTCGCATCCACGGTGGCGATCAACGCGGCGATGCGGGCCGCATCGTCGACGCGCCGCGCCATGACGCCCACATGGTCGAACTCGGCGACCTGCGATTTCATGCCGGCCGGACTGATGCGGCCCCAGCTCGGCTTGAACCCGACGACGCCGCAGTAGGCCGCCGGCCGGATCAGGGAGCCCATGGTCTGGCTCCCCAATGCGACCGGCACCATTCCCGCCGCGACCGCCGCGGCCGAGCCGCTGGAGGAGCCGCCGGGCGTGTGCTCGGGATTGTGGGGATTGCGCGTCGGGCCGGGGTAGGGTGCGGCGAATTCGGTGAGCGCCGTCTTCCCGACGATGAGCGCCCCCGCCGCCCGAAGCAGGGCGACGCAGGCGGCGTCGGCGCGCGGGCGGTAGCCGGCGTAGATCGGCGAGCCGTAGGCCGTCGGCATGTCGCAGGTGTCGATGGAATCCTTGATCCCGACCGGCACGCCGGCGAGGGGACCGCCGGCGCGCGAGGCCTGGAGCCCCTCTGCCTCGGCGCGCACCTGGGCCGGATCCAGATGAGCCCAGGCCTTTATCCGGTCGTCCCCGGTCTCGATGCGGCCAAGCACCGCTTCCGCCACGGCGGGGCAGGTCACCCGCCGGTCGCGCACCGCATCGACCAGCTCCACGATCGGCCGGTCGAGCAGCGCCGCCGCTTCGCTTGAGGAGATCGTGCTGGCTGTGTCCTGCATGGGTCGGTGCCGTCACATGGCGTCGAGAGGAGCGGGGCGGCAGGCGATCTGCCGAGCGTGATCAATTCATATAAATATCTGATTTCACGTTATTTATCTGACCAAATGTTATGGCTAATGCACATATTTTGAGCGCGGTTTTCCTGTCCGTCGAGAGGTGTCCGACATCGGGTCGGGGCCCCCCGTTCGCGTCGGCCGGTCCCCGCATTTGCGGATGCGCGGCGGCCGGCCGATTTCACTCGCCGGCCGGGCTACGAGGCCGCCTTGCTCAACTGGTCGGCCGAGTAGCCGGCAAGGCGCGAGTAGCCGTGGACGATCTCCGCGCGCTCGTCCCTCGGAATGTCGGAGGGGGCGATCCCTTCGGCGGCCACGCGGGCCTCCACCATGTCGATGACGCGCTCGGGGCCGCCCTGCCGGTTGGTCATCACGACCTGATAGACGCGCTCGCGCCGTTCCTCGTCGTAGAGCGTCAGGGCGCGCACCGGATCGCGCTCCGCGGCCAGCGCACCGGCCAGGGCCTTGGCGTCGAGGATGGCCTGGGCGGCGCCGTTGCCGCCGAACGGATACATCGGGTGGGCGGCATCGCCGAGCAGCGTCACCCGCCCGAAGCTCCAGCGGGGCAGCGGGTCGCGGTCCGACATCGGGAACTCGAAGATCTCCGTCGCGGCCCGGGCCAGGGCGCGGATGTCGAGGTCCGGCAGGTCGAACGGCTCAAGCGCCTTCAGGCATTTGGCCGGGTCGGCCTTGCCCTGCCAGTCCTGCGCGGGAGGCAGGGCCGTGCCGTCGTCGGCAGCGCGATGGACGAGCACCCAGTTGGTCAGCCTGGTTTCGGGCGTCTTGCCCCGGGCGATCGGGAACAGCACCAGCCGGGTGTCGATCGAGCCGGAAATCACGAAGGTCTTGCCGTCGCCGAAGGCCGGCCAGTCGGCGGTGCCGCGCCACATGACGCGGCCGCTCCAGCGCGGCGGTCCCTCGTCGGGAAAGAGGATGCGGCGGAGCGCGGAATGGATGCCATCGGCGCCGATCAGGGCGTCTCCCGTGGCGGTGTGCATGGTCCCGTCCGTCGACCGGAAGGTCGCGGTGACGCCGTCGGCGGTCTCCTCGTAGCCGACGAACTCGCGATCCGTATGGACGGTGCCCGGCTTGCGCGCCTCGAGGGCCCGGTGGAGGATTGCCTGCAGCCGGCCCCGGTGGACCGAGATCTGGGGAACGGGCAGACCCGCGGCCCGGCCACGCGGCTCGTCCCAGGCGGTGAGGCCGGAGAACGTGCGGTAGTAGAGGTGCTCCGGCGCGATCCCCTCGGCCTCGATGTCGTCGAGCAGGCCGATCTCGGAAAACGTGGCGATCGCCTGCGGCATCAGGTTGATGCCGACGCCGAGTTCCTGGATCTCCGGCGCCCGCTCGTAAACCTCGCAGTCGATCCCGTACTTGTGCAGGAAGAGGGCCGTGGTCAGCCCGCCAATTCCCGCGCCCACGACGATTGCCTTCATGGCCGGTCTCCCTGTTCCTGCCGGCTCACTCGTGATCGTCCGGTACGGTGCGACTGTCGGTGCCGAGCCAGCCATGGTGCGAAATGTCGAAGACGATCCCGTCGGGATCCTTGAACTTGCGTTCGAAGTTGCCCTTTCGGGCGTCGCCCAGATCGAAGTAGAACTTGCCGCCCAGCTCCTCGATCCGCGTCCGCATGGCGTCGATGTCGTCGACCTGGACGCCGAAATGGTCGGTTCCGACGCTGCCGACGGCGTCGTCGGTGGCCGCGCCCTCCTGGCCGAAATACTTGATCAGCGCGAGGTTGATGACGCCGTCGCTGAGGTAGACGGCCGCCCCGATCGGGATCTCCTCCCGGCCGACGCGTTCAAGGCCGAAGACCTCCTGGTAGAAGTCGGCGGATTTCTCCAGATCCTGAACCCTGAGGGCGATGTGGCGAAGGCGGGGGCGCATGGCCTGTCTCCTGTCCGTCAGTCGTTGGCAGCCAAAGTCGCCGCACCGGCGCGTCCCAGCCGCAACGGCGGCTGCGGCGCGTCGTCGTGTGTGGCCAGTACCTCGTGGACGTATCGGCCGGCCTCGGAGGAGGTGGCGGCGACGTCGTCGAGAATTTCGAAATGGTTGACCCCTGCGATCTCGGCGCAGCCGGCAAGCAGGCCCGCCCGATCGAGGGCGGCGGCGAAGGCGCGCGCCTGGCGGCGGAACTCGGGGGACTCGTGCTCACCGTAGAGCAGATGCAGCGGCAGGCGAAGCTCGGCGGTGCGCCGGATCGGGCTGAGGTCGGCTGCTTCGTCGGGGCTGAGGTCGATGTAGTGGCGCCGCGCGCTCAGCAGCACCGGCTCCAGGTCATAGGAGCCGCTGATGCAGACGACGGCGCGGAGCGCGCCGTCCGGGAGGAGCTTGCCGGCGGCATTCTCGGCCGCCAGCAGGGCCGCCAGATGGGCGCCGGACGAATGCCCCGACATGACGATTCCGGTAGCGTCTCCCTCCACCACCAGGCGCCGGTGGGTCCACGCGAGCGCGCGCTTCAGCTGGTCCAGGAGGACTGGCATCCGCACGTCGGGCAGCTTGGAAAACTCCGGCAGGACCAGCGTTATTCCGGCGGCGGCCATCGACGGGGCGAGGAAGGCGCTGTCGTCCTTTGACTGGCCGCGCCACGCGCCGCCGTGGATATGGAAATGAACCAGCGGACCGTCGGCGGGGAAGACGTCGATCCGCTCGTCCGGGTGATCGCCGTAGCGGAACTCGGAATGGCCGGGATGAGCCGCCTTCACGCCCGGCGCGGCGGCGGACCAGCGATGCAGGATCGCTTCCATGTTCGCGGCCCATTCTTTCTGGGAATAGGCGCGATCCAATTCTGCCTGGGTGTAGCCGGGATAAATCTCGTCAGACAAGGAAATCTGTCCTCGTTGGCAGCCGTGGCTGCAGGCATATGGCCAGCTAACACCCTGTTGGCGCGATCGGGCCATTGCAAAATGAAGCCGTGCCTATGCCTTTTTGTAATGGGACTTCGAGGCGCCACCCGCCGGCTGCTGGCTGTTCCGCCAGGGGCCGGTGCGGTACCGCTCGACCCGTCCCGCCGGCTTGTCACCCGCGACGGATGACGGCATGAGAGGGGACCGTCTCCGGGAAGGCGTCGGGACGGATGCCGAGAGAGATCTCGGGCGAGAGGCGGCTGAGGGCGCTCCTCGCCCAACCTGTCGAGGAGCGGAATTCCACATGGCTGTTCAGTCTCAGTCCGCGGGCGTCGACGCGGTCATCGCGGACCTGGTGGTCGCCAACCACATCCTCCACGCGCGGGGCATCGTCGACGGCTTCGGCCACGTCAGCGCCCGCCATCCGGACCGGCCGGACCGGTTCCTGCTGTCGCGCAACCGCGCGCCGGCGCTGGTGGAGGCCGGCGACATCCTCGAATACGACATGGACGGGGAGCCCACCGATCCCGACCATCCGCCGGTCTACCTGGAACGCTTCATTCATGCTGCGATCTTCCGGGCGCGGCCGACCGTCGGCGCCGTGGTCCACAGCCATGCCCGCTCGGTCATCCCGTTTGCCACCGCCAAAGGGGCGAGCCTGCAACCGCTGTCGCACATGGCGAGCTTCCTGGGGGAGGGGTGCCCCTGCTACGAGATCCGCGACAGCGTCGGGCCGGCCTCGGACCTGCTCATCCGCGACAACCGCCTGGGCGACGACCTCGCCGGGGTGATGGGCGGCGCGCCCGTGGTGCTCATGCGCGGGCACGGCTACACCGCCGTCGGCGAGACCGTCCGCCAGGCGGTGTTCCGCGCCGTCTACACCGAGTGGAACGCCGGCATCCAGATGGACACCATGAAGCTCGGCGAGCCGATCTTCATGACGCCGGAGGAGGCCGCCGCCTCGGCCGCCGCCAACAACAGCCAGATCACCCGGGCCTGGGACTACTGGGCCAGAGAAGCGGAGAGCCGCTGAACCGGCCTTCTTCCACCCGTCCGGCGCCGTCAGCGCCGGCGCGCCCCGGGTGACGTGACGGCGCGGGCGGTGGAGAGAGCTGCGGGCGGCGCTGCCGCGCGCCGCCGCCGGCTTCCGTACCGGGCCGCGGTTCCGCATCTACCGTTCCCCCTTCCTGCACACCCCGATCCGCCGGGTGCGGCCACCCGGCCCAGCGGCCTCCGGCCGCAGCGTCGCCGTCCCGATTGCGCCCGGCGGATAATCATGACAATGGAAGTCAGGATTTATCATCGGCCGATGCGTCGTACGGGGTGGACGTCACTGTGGCTGGATCAATCGGCAGACGGCTGGGTTTCGCCATCGGGTTGCTGCTGGCGGTATCGGTCTTCGGGTTCGCGCTGCTGCGGCTGATGCCCGGCGACTTCGCCGAGGTGCTGCTGATGGCACAGATGGATGGGGAGATCCCGTCGGCCGAGGCGCTGGAGAGCTTCGAGGCCGAGCACCATTTCGACGACCCGCTGCCGCTGCAGTACGTGCGCTGGCTGGGCGGCGTGCTGACCGGCGATCTCGGCACGTCCCTGGTCACCGGCGAGCCGGTCGGCCGCGAGATCGTGCTGCGGCTCGGCAACTCGCTGAAGCTCGCGGTGGCGGCGCTCGTCCTGTCGCTGGCGATCGCGATCCCCATCGCCTTCCTCGCCGCGCGCCACCGGAACGGGACGTTCGACCGCGTCAGCGCCGTGGTGGCGGTGCTGGGCATGTCGATCCCGAACTTCTGGTACGCGCTGCTCCTGGCGCTGTTCTTCTCCCTCACCCTCGGCTGGCTGCCCTCTTCGGGCTACGGGACGTGGCAGCACGGTGTGCTGCCGACGATCGTCATCGGCACCTCGGTGTGCGGCGTGAGCGCGCGCTATGTGCGCAGCCTGCTGATCGACGAGGCGGGCCGGCCCTACATGCGGACCGCCGCGATGAAGGGGCTGGGGCCCGTCTCGGTGCTGGTGCGGCACGCGGGGCCGAACGTGCTGCCGGCCGTCCTCACGCTCGCCGGGCTTCAGTTCGCGCGGATCTTCGACGGCGTCATCATCGTCGAGACGCTGTTCGGCTGGCCGGGCATCGGACGGCTTCTGGTGGACTCCCTCCTCAACCGCGACTTCCCGCTGATTCAGGCCTGCTTCCTCGCCATCGCGGTCGCCTACATCGCCACGAACCTGATCGTCGACCTGGCGATCTCCGCCATCGATCCGCGCGTGCGGGAGGTCGTCTGATGGCGATGGCGTATGGCGACGGGATCGGCGTTGCGCGCCGCCGGCCAATCCTGCCGCGGCCGACGCTGCTGGCGACCGTGCTCGGCGTGATCGCGCTCGTCATCGTCGCCGCGCCGCTGCTGGCGCCGCACGACCCGGTCCGCACCGACATCCTGAACCGTCTGGCCGCGCCGGGCTGGGACTATCCGCTCGGCACCGACGCCATGGGCCGCTGCCTGCTGAGCCGGCTGCTCTACGGCGCGCGGCTGACGGTCTCGGCGGCCGCGCTGGTGGTCGCCGCCGCGGCGACGCTCGGGACGCTCGTCGGCCTCGCGGCGGGCCACGCCGGCGGCTGGCTCGACCGGATCGCCATGCGCTTCGTCGAGGGCGTCTCGATCCTGCCCGCGCTGGCGGTCAGCCTGGTGATCGCCGGCACGCTCGGACTGAGCCTCGCATCGGTGCTGATCGCGCTGACGGCCGTGCACTGGACCGAATACGCCCGCGTGGTGCGCAACATGACGGTGGTCGAGCGCGCCAAGCCCTACGTCATGGCCGCCCAGGCGATGGGCGCGCCGGGGCGCGTGATCATGTTCCGCCACCTCCTCCCGAACGTCGCGGGCCCGCTGCTGGTGCTCGGCGCCTACTCGCTGTCGTGGGTGATCCTCGCCTTCGCCGGGCTGAGCTTCCTCGGCCTCGGCGTCGAGCCCGGCACCGCCGAATGGGGGCGGATGGTCGCCGAGGCGCGCAGCCACATGCGGGCCTATCCGCGGCTGGTCCTCGCCCCCGGCCTCTCGATCATGGCGCTCGTCATCGTCGTCAATCTGCTGGGAGACGCGCTGGCCGACCGCTGGCGCGTCGACCAGGTCCTCGGCCGAAGCATCAAGAAAGGAAGACCCGAATGACCCCACTGAGACGCATGCTGGTTGCCGTCGCGGGACTGGCGACGCTGATCGCCACGCCGGCGACGGCCCAGGAGGACGTGGCCCGCGCCGACACGCTGATCGTCGGCACCATGTGGGAATCCCTGCCGCTCGCCATGGCGCCGCGCCGCAGCCGCTTCTTCAACGAGAGCGAGATCCTCGACACGCTGATCAAGCTCGACTTCGACATGACGCTGGTTCCGGGGCTCGCGACCTCCTGGGAGCGGGTGTCGCCCAAGGTCTGGCGCTTCCAGATCCGGGAGGGCGTCGTCTTCCACGACGGCACGGAGCTGACCGCCGACGCGGTGAGGAACTCGCTGCAGCAGGTGGTCGATCATCTCGCCTATGCGGGCGATCTCCTCAACATCGCGCGCATGGAGGCGACGGGGCCGCTGACGCTGGAGATCGAGACGACGGAGCCGTTCGCGGCGCTGCCGAACCAGCTCACCGACGCCATCACCGTCATTTACGCGCCGTCGTCGTTCGACGAGACCGGCAAGTTCGTGAAGCCGGTCGGCACCGGGCCGTGGAAGTTCGTCGACTACGTCAAGCAGGACCGCACCATCGTCGACCGGTTCGACGGCTACTGGGGCGAGAAGCCGGCGCTTGAGCGGATCGTCTACCGCTACATTCCCGACCACAACATGCGCACGCTGGCGCTGGAGGCCGGCGAGATCGACTTCGCCACCAACGTGCTGCCCTCCGACGTGGCGCGGCTCGAGGCGGATCCCGCCTTCACCGTCTACGCCGAGCCGACGGCGGGGCTCTATTACGGCGCCTTCAACACGGCCGGCGACACGCCGCTCGCCGATGTGCGCGTGCGGCGGGCGATCAACCATCTCGTCGACCGCGAGGCGCTGGTCATGGGCGCGCTCGACGGGGTCGGGAAGCCCGCCTGGAGCTTCTTCGCGCCGCAGTTCGACTGGGTGCCGGAGGGCGTGGTGCCCTACGCGGTGAACGAGGAGGAGGCGGCGGCGCTGCTGGAAGAGGCCGGCTATAGCAACGTTGACGGCCAGTGGCAGAAGGACGGCAAGCCGCTCAGCCTGCGCATCCTGTCCTATTCGAGCCGGGCGGAAATGTCCGCGATCACCGAGGCGCTGGCGGCGCTGCTCGCCAACCAGGGCATCGCCAGCGAGGTGCAGCTGTTCACCTGGGAGGGCATGCTCGACCTTGTGCGGCAGGGCGCCTACGACGTCTCCGTGGTGTTCTGGACGCCGGAGATGACCGGCCACCCGGACCTGCACCTGAAGTCGCAGTTCCACTCCAAGGCGGAGATGAACTACCAGGGCTGGGCGAACCCGCGCTTCGACGATCTCGTCGACACGGGCCGCACGCTCGACCGTGGCGAGGCGTGGGACGACACCTACCGGGAGGCGCTGCAGACCCTGCAGGACGACGCGCCGATCATCCCGCTGGTGCACAAGGTGTTCGTCGCAGCCTCGGCGAGCGACGTGCACGGCTACCGCATCCACCCCTCGGGCTTCTTCTTCGACTTCAAGAGCGTCTCGAAGGGCGATTGACCCATGCGGGGCGGGGGCAGGCGGCCCCCGCCCCGTCTCACGCGGACAAGAGGAGCCTTCGGCCATGGCCCGGTGCCTGTTCCTGAAGCCCATCAAGGGCGCCGGCGGCGACCTGCCGAGCGTCATGGGCTTCGTCGACGACGCCGACGAGATCGACCACTACGCGCTGCACGAGACCGAGCTGGCGCGCTACGCGGCGCTGCTCCTGCCGGCGCACCTGGACCAGCGCTACCTGGGCGAGATCGCCCCGGTGGTCGAGGCCTACCTCGACCAGGGCGGGACGCTCGTCTTCAACGGCCACGTGGCCTGGCCGATGCTGCCGGAATTCAACCCTTTCGTGCCGCTGCCGAAGATCGATCTGGACCATCTGCAGCTCCATCGCCTCACCGCGCATCCCGTGTTCGAGGGCGTCGAGATGGCGGACCTCACCTACCGCAGGGGCGTCGCCGGGTTCTACGCGCGCGGCCACAATCCGCCGCCCGACGGCGCGGTACCGGTGCTCGGGCTGGGGCCCGACCGCAGCCCGTGCGACTGGGTGTACGAGCGGCCGGGCGGCGGGCGCATCTTCATGCACGCCGGCAACGATCTGTGGATGTACGCGGGCGACGGCACCACGGCGGGGCGGATCGTGCCGCAGCTCTGCGCCTGGGCGGTCGGCCACGACAACGAGGTGCCCGCATGAACCGGATCGCGGCGCTGGACAGCGGCACCTACTACCACCACCGGACGCTCTACGAGGCGCGCTACCGCGACGCCTTCGACGAGATCATCTATGCCCGCCGGCTCGGCGAGGCCGATCTCTCCGCCGTCGACGTGCTGATCGTCTCCTGCCGGACCGATCCGTCGCTGCTGGTGCCGCACCGCGAGACGTTCCAGCGCTTTCTCGACGGCGGCGGGACGCTGGTGGCGATGGGCTCGACAGGGCCGCACCAGTGGCTCGACCGCGTGGTCTGGACCGACACGCCGACGAATTTCTGGTGGTGGAAGGAAGGCGGCAGCCTCGGCCTCGCGTGCGTGGCGCCCGACCATCCGCTGTTCGGGCACATCACGCTCGACGACGCGACCTGGCACCACCACGGCCACTTCGCGCCGCCGCCGGGCGCCCGCTCGCTCATCGACGTCCGGGGCGGCGGCTCGATCCTCTACGAGGACCGGGCGACGACGAACGGCACGCTGATCGTCACCGCGCTCGACCCGATGTACCACCACGGCAGCCACTTCATGCCGGCGACGACGCGCTTCCTCGACGGCTTCCTGCCCTTCCTGAAGGGGCGGGGCGGGCGCCGCCAGGCGGTCTAGATCCCCGGCGTGGCGCCGCCGTCGATGGCGAAGCCGACGCCCTGGACGTGGCGCGCGGCGGGGCTGCAGAGGAACGCCACCATCTCGGCGATGTCGTCGGTGGTGCCGAGGCGGCGGATGCCGGCCTTTGTCACGTTGCGCTGGCGGATCTCGTCCTCCGGCACGCCCTCGGCGGCCGCCTGCTGCTGGACGAGCTGCTCCAGCCGGTCGGTCTCCACCATGCCGGGATGCACGATGTTGACGTTCACGTCGTCGACGAGCCCCTGCTTTGAGAGCGACTTGCTGAAGTGGGCGAGCGCGGCGTTGACGGCGCCGCCGACCATGAAGGTCGGGCCCGGCGTGTAGGCCGCCGCGCCGCCGATGTTGATGACGGTGCCGTGCCGCGCCGCCAGCGCCGGCCAGAGCGCGCGGGTGAGCCGCACGGCGCCGAAGAACTTCAGGGCGAAGCCGTCGGTCCACTCGGCGTCCGGCTGGGCCGGGAAGGCGCCGGCCCGGGTGGCACCGGCGCAGTTGACCAGGATGTCGAGGTGGCCGAAGGCGGCGAGCGCCCGCGCGGCGGCGTCCGCGCAGCCGGCCTCGCTGGTGAGATCGGCCGGGATCGCGACCGCCCGGACGCCGTGCGTGGCCTCGATCTCGCGGGCGGCTTCCTCGAGGGCGTCGCCGGAACGGGCGACCAGCGCGACGTCGGCGCCGTCGGCGGCGAGCCGGCGGGCGATGGCAGCCCCGATTCCCTTGCTGGCGCCGGTCACGAGCGCGGTCTTTCCGGCAAGCCTCTGGTCCGACATGGCGTCTCCTCCAACGTCCTGTGCCTCGGGCCGCGGGACGCGACCGCCGGAAGGCTTACACCTCCGGGGCGGGAAGGAGAAAGTCCGCAACGAGCGCCTCGAACAACGCCGGCTTCTCCGGGCGGACGCTGTGGGCTGAACCGGGGGACGACGGCGTCGGCGCGGCGATGCGGGTGGTGGAGAAGCCCGCGCGGAGACTTCGTTCGCGAGAGAGTCGCAGCAAAAAACATTGACAAAAGGAAACTGAAGCGTTTCCAAATATATAGGAAACGAAACCGTTTCCAAAATAGCTTGCTAGCACTCTTCCATAGGAACAAGGCATGAACACCGGCTCAAAGCCCAACACTGTCGCGATTGCAATCGCGCTCGGTTCGCTCTGCGCGCTGGGCCCATTTGCCACCGACATGCATATTTCGGCCTTGCCGAGGATGGCAGACGATCTCTCGAGCTCGGCTGCGACCATCCAGATGACGATGATGACCTATTTCTGGGGCTTCACCGTCGGCCAGCTGTTTTATGGCCCGGCTTCCGACAAGCTCGGCCGGAAGCCCGTGATCTTCTTCGCGCTTACCGTCTTTCTGGTCGGCACGGTCGGTTGCGTCTTGTCGGGAACCGCCAACCAGATGCTCGCCTTCCGGTTTCTCCAGGGCTTTGGAGGCTCGATCGGGATGGTCATCGCGACCGCCGCCATTCGCGATCTCTTCAGCGGCGCCAGTGCTGCCAAGCTGATGTCGTCGGTGGTTCTGGTCCTCGGCCTTGCGCCCGTCATCGCGCCGTTGGCGGGCAGCCTGCTTCTCACCTTCTTTTCGTGGCGCGCGATCTTCATCGTGATGGGCCTGCTGGGGATCGCCGTGGCGGTAATCGTTGCGCTGCTGTTGCCGGAAACCCGCACGCTGTCGCAGCGCGCCGCAAGCCAACCGGCAAAGGCCGTTTATTGGTACGGCAAGTTGCTCTTCACACGTACCTTCATCCCCTATGCAGGCACGCTCGCGTTTGCGTTGGGTGGCTTCTTTGCCTATGTCGCCGGCTCTTCGTTCATGCTGATCAGCGTTTATGGCCTCAGCCCGGTCACCTACTCGATGATCTTTGCGTTCAATGCGATCGGCATCGGTATCAGCGCCCAGATCTCGTCGCGTCTGGGCGAAAGGATCGGGCTGAAGAATGTGGTGAAATGCGCCACCCTCATCTATGCGGGTGCGGCAGTCCTGCTGGTCCTCGCGGAACTGACCGGCGTCGGCACCGTCTATTCCGTCTGCATCCTGCTCTTCGTACTGGTGTCAGCCGGTGTGGGCGGCATCATGCCGTCGTGCAACGTTCTGGCCATGGAAAGCCACGGCCAGATTGCCGGCACGGCAGCTGCCCTTTGTGGTGCGCTGGGCTTCGGCGCCGGAGCACTCTCCAGCGCCGCTATCGGCATATGGGACGATGGCACTGCGCTGCCCCTGCTGGCGATCATCGCCAGCTGCGCCGTCGGCTCCGGCCTCGTTGCCCATCTGACCTTCGGTGACAGCCGGGCCGGTGCGGCGGCTGCAACTGCCGGCTCATGAGCCGGCAGCACCCCGGGGTTTCGGTCATCGCCGCCCGATCAGTCCCTCGGGCCCGGCAGGTCCACTGGCGCCGGTCGCGATACTCTCCGTATCAACGGCTGTACCCGGCTTCGGCTTGCCCCGCCTCGGGCCGCGCTCTAGACTTTTTGTCCGATCCCAGCGGCGCCACGGATTGTATGATCGACGAACTGACGGCCGTTTCTTCGGTGTTCGGCGTAACCATCATCGGAGCCGTCTCCTTTCTCTGGAAACTCTGGCGATCGCGCCGGGCGCTTGGCGAGTCGAACATTGCGCTCCAGAACAGGCTGGACGAAGCCCAGACGTCCGGACGCAGGCTTCAGAAGGTGGTGGACGCGCATGCGATGCAGTCGCGGCGCCTGAACGCCGCCCTTCCCAGCGATGTCGAAGGCAAGCACCAGCTTTTCCATGAGCTGCTGTCGCTCTCCGACGCTGCCCAGAAGGTCAAGCCGCACGGGGAGGACTACCCGGGGCCGACGCTTTCCAGGGAGTTCTGCCTGACGATGGCGAACTTCATCGCCAAGAACCACCTCATCGGCGACGAACGATATTCATGCGCGCTGCTCTCGGTGACGAGCGAGCTTCTGGATCGCGTCATGCAGTCGCTGCTGATCAAAATGGATCGCGAGGAGGGTCAGGATCGGATCGACTTCAGCGGCGACGACATTCTTCTGATCATCCGGGAAGTGAACGATCTCTTTGACGCATCCTGCGCGCGCAGGGTTCTGGAAGCGATCGACTGCTGTCTCTCGGCCAAGCTGATCGTCGCGCACACCACCGCCGAGAAGATCGGCAAGGATGCGTTTGACAGAGAAATCGCGGAATCGAACGCGGATCTGAACGAGGCGCTCAAGGTGGCGCGCAATGTCCATGCCGCGGATCCGTTGCCGTCGTGGGTGTATTTTCCGAACTACGCGATTTCCTCCGCCATCCTTCAGAAGGAGGCCTATGGCGACGGCACCTATCTGGCTTATCTGAAGGAGCGCGGCATCGATGACTTCGTCCGGCAATCCAGTGCGGTGAAGATGGCGCTCAAGCGATGGCTGCTGGAGGGCGACGAAGGCCGCCACGAAACGACGGGTCGGGACCCGACGTTCGTCAGGACCTGGTACGTGAACATCAAGCAGAGCGGACTTTCCGGGCAGTCTCTCTTCGCTCCGCACGAAGCCTGACGGCCTGAAGCCTGGACAAGGTGCGATGGACCGCCGCGCCGTGCGCCCGGCTCGGGCGCCGGTCCGGCGCATCTTCTATCCGCGGTCACGCGCCTGGGCGGGAGCCAGGAAATCGGCAACGAGCGCCTCGAAGAGCGCTGGCTTCTCCTGGTGGACGTTGTGGGCGCAGCCTGGAACGACGGCGAGGCTGGCGCCGGCGATGCCGCGCCACAGGGCTTCGGGCTGGGGCCAGGCGTAGGAGCGGTCGCAATCGCCCCACAGCACCAGCGTCGGCGCGGCGATGCGGGCAAGCCCGGGCCGGCCGTCCCAGCCCTCCATGGCATCGAGGCCGGCGAGCGCCGTCTGCGCGCCGACCAGTTCTCCCAGCGCGCGGCAGAGCGGGAAGGCGGCGGCGTTCTCGCCGTCGACGAACCAGGTGGCGGCGATCCGCCGGGCGGTGGCCGGCACGCCGTCGGCGCGGAGGCGCCGGCGCGATGTCTCGATGGGCTCGAAGCGGTCGGGCAGGACGCCGCGCGGCCCGGTGCCGTAGAGCACCAGCCGGTCGATCCGGTCCGGGACCAGGGCGGCGATCTCCTGGGCGATCATGCCGCCCATGGAATGGCCGAGGAGATGGAAGCGGCCGATGCCGAGGCGGTCGAGGCCGGCGATCACGTCGCGCGCGTGGCCGGCGATGGTGTCGGGGCTCGCCTCCGCCGCGCGGGCGCCGTAGCCGGCGAGGTCGGGCGCGACGACGTCGAAGCGGTCGGAGAACCGCTCGACCTCGCGCCGCCACATCCCGGAGCCGCCGAGATAGCCGTGCACCAGCACCAGCGGCGCGCCGCTGCCCCGGCGCAGGCCGGGGATGCCGGCCGGCGGGTCGTCGGTCGCGTCGGCGGCCATCGGTGGCGGCCTACATCTTGCCCTTCCAGGGCACGACCTTGCGCTCGATGAAGCGCATCAGGAGGTCGAAGGCGTAGGCGATCGCGGCGATCACCATGATGCCCATGATGACGGTGGAGGTCTGCAGGAACTGCGAGGCCGACAGCACCATGTAGCCGATGCCGGAGGTGGCGGCGACCATCTCGGCGGCCACCAGGGTGGTCCAGCCGAAGCCGATGCCGATGCGCATGGCGGTGAGGATTTCCGGCAGCGCCGAGGGCAGGATGATGTGGCGCATGACCTGCCAGCGCGACGCGCCGAAGGAATAGGCCGCGTGGATCTGCTCGATGGCGGCGGAGCGCACGCCGGCCTTGGCGCCGAGCGCCACCGGGGCGAACACGGACAGGAAGATCAGCAGAACCTTGGAGACCTCGCCGATGCCGAACCAGATGATCATCAGCGGCAGGTAGGCGAGCGGCGGGATCGGCCGGTAGAACTCGATCGGCGGATCGAAGATGCCGCGCATGGTCGGGCTCATGCCCATGGCGAGGCCGAGCGGCACGCCGACCGCGCAGGCGAGCAGGAAGGCGCCGAACACCCGGGCCGCCGAGATGGCGATGTGCTCCCACAGCGGCGTGCCGGTGAAGCCATTCTGCCAAACGGTGACGAACTTCTGCACGATCGCCTGGGGCGAGGGCACGAACAGCGGCTTGACGAGGCCGAGCTCGGTGACCAGCCACCACAGGAAGATGAGCAGGCCGATGGTGACCAGGCTGAGCACGACGGTGTCGCCGCTGCCCGGCACGCCGTAGGTCTCGCCGGGCTGGGTCGGCTTGCCGCGCGCCAGCCGCGCGAAGCCGGCGGCGATGGCGGATTTCCGCTGCGGCGGGCTGTCGGTTGCCTGCTCGACCTGCTCGCTCATGCGGCCTCCTCGTCGGCGAAGATGATGCTGAGAACCTGCTCGCGGATCTCGATGAAATCCGGGGACGCCTTGATCTTGCGGGCCGGCTGGCCGTCGCAGAAGCGGCGCGAGAAGGGCAGGTCGAAGCGATGGGCGATGCGGCCCGGCCGCGGCGACATCACCACCAGCTTGGTGCCCATGAACAGGGCCTCCTCGACGCTGTGGGTGATGAAGAACATGGACTTCTTTGTATCGTTCCAGATCTGGAGGATCAGCTCCTGGGCCTTTTCGCGGGTCAGCGCGTCGAGGGCGCCCAGCGGCTCGTCCATGAGCAGCACCTTCGGCTCGCAGGTGAGCGCGCGGGCGATGCCGACCCGCTGCTGCATGCCGCCGGAGAGCGAATAGACGGGCGACTGCTCGAAGCCGGCGAGACCGAGCAGGCCGATGAACTTCTCGGCGATGGCGTTGCGGTTCTGCTGGGAGATGCCCTGCAGCTTCAGCCCGAAGGCGACGTTGTCGAGGACGTTGAGCCACGGCAGCAGCGCGTGCTTCTGGAACACCACCGACCGGTCGGCGCCGGGCCCCGCGACGGGCTCGCCGTCCAGCGTGATCGATCCCGACGAGGGCGACAGGAAGCCGGCGATCAGGTTGAGCAGCGTGGACTTGCCGCAGCCCGAGGCGCCGAGGGCGACGACGAAATCGCCGGGCTCGATGGTGAGGTCGATCTTGCGCAGCGCCTCGACCGGCGGGCGGCCGTTCGCCGCCGGGTAGACGACGGAGGTGTCTTCGATGCGTAGCGCCATGCTTTCTCCCCGGAAAGACGACCGCGGCGGACGGATCCGCCGCGGCCGGAACGGTCGGTCGAAGAGCCTACTTGCCGATGGCCGCCTTGGCGAACTCGTCGGTCACGTAGTCGGAGTAGTCGTCGGCGAGCTGGTCGATGCGGCCGGCCGACTTCAGGAACTCCGCGGTCTCCTTCAGCGCCTTGGCCGCGCCGCCGCCGAGCCACTTCTCGCCGACCTGCTCGGAGAGCGGCAGGTAGGTGAAGCCCTCGATGATTTCCGGAACCTGGTCCGGCTCGGCGCCGGTGCGCTCGGCGATCGCCTTCACGGCGGCGCTGTCCGGGGTCCAGGCCGACGGGTCCTTCAGGTAGGCCTCGTTGGCGTCGTTCATCGCCTTGGTGAAGGCGACCACGGCGTCATGGTTGGCCGCGGCGAACTCCTTGTTGACCACCCAGGCGTCGAAGGTCGGGTAACCCCACTCGGCGGTCTGGTTGGCGCTGACGAGGCGGGTGCCCGTCTGCAGGATCTTCGCCTGCACCGGCTGCCAGATCCAGGCGCCGTCGATGGCCCCCTGTTCCCAGGCGGCGGCGATCTGGTCCGGCGGCATGGAGATGATGGTGAGCTCGTTCTCCTTGATGCCGGCGTGCTTCAGCGCGCCCATCAGCGAGAAGTGGGCGGTGGAGCCGACGGGCACGGCGACGCGCTTGCCCTTCAGGTCCTCGATGGTCTTCACGCCGGAGCTTTCGCTCACGATCAGCGATTCCGCGTCGCCGATGACCATGGCGAACATGAACATCTCGATCGGCACGCCCTGGCTGGCGGCGATCGCCATCGGCGACGAGCCGAGGTCCGACAGGACGACGTCGCCCGAGGCCATGGCGGCGATGACGTCGGTGCCGGAGGCGAACTTGCGCCACTCGATGTCCCAGCCGGTCGCATCCTCGAATTTCTTCTCGGCGGCGGCGTACTGGTCCGGCGTCGGGTTGCCGAAGTGTCCGATGATGACGGTTTCCGCCTGGGCCGAGGCGACGAAGGCGGCAGATGCCGTCACGCCGGCCAGGAGGAGTGCTGCAAGGGTGGTCTTCATGCTGACTTTTCCTTCTCTCTTCTGATGATCCGTCCCCTTTTCCGGGGATCTGGTGTGGAAGACGGGAACGACCTTGTCCGGCAGGCCCTTCAGCTTGCCCTCTGGACGTTCCGCGTCTCAAGCGTTCCTTGCAAAGCCTCGCACAATTTCTGCGGGCGCGCAGGAGACGGCGACGACCTCCCCAGCCAGCACGTCGATGGTGTCGGCAAGGGGAAGCACATTGCGTGCCGCTTCGGCGACGATGGAGAATTCCGAGCAGGCGATCAGCAGGCAATCCGCCCCGGCGCGGGCGAGCTCGGCGGCGGCATCGGCGAGCGTGCGGCGGGCGGTGGCGTAGTCGCGGACCTTCACGGCGCGGATCGCCGCCAGGAGGGCCGCCTCCTCGCCGCAATAAAGCGGCGCCAGGCCGTGGTCGGCGAACGGCCGCTCGAAGATGCCGGTGATCCGGACCGCCGGGGAGGCGAGGATGCCGACGCGGCCGGCGCCGAGGCCGGCCATGTGGCGGGACGACAGCGCGACCATGTCGAGGAAGGGGATGTCCACCGCCGCGACGATCGACGGGGCGAAATGGTGGGCGGTGTTGCACGGCATCGCCAGCGCCTCGGCGCCGGCCGCCTGCAGGCGGCGCGCCATGGCGACCAGCACCGGGGCGGGGCTCGGGCCGCTGCCCTCGACGAGCGCCTTCACCCGCGAGGGCACCTGGGGATTGCTGTCGACCAGCAGCGGCACGTGGTCCTGGTCGTCGGTGACCTCGGTCCGCTCGATGACGCGCTGCATGAACAGCACGGTGGCCTCGGGCCCCATGCCACCGAGCACGCCGATGCAGCGCCGCGCCGCCATCACGCGGCTCCCCGGGCGAGGCGGGCGGCACAGTGCGCGATGATCTCGGCGATGTGCCGGCAATCCTCGACGGAAAAGGTCAGCGGGACGCGGAGGTCGAACAGGCCGGAGAGCACGCGGTCGGTCTGCGGCAGCGACTGGGGCTCCAGATAGGCCCAGCTGTGGTGGCTGCTGGTGAAGGCATGCGGCTCGGCGGCGCCGAACCATTTGAGCTCCACCCCGAGCGCGAGGGCGTCGGCCACGAAGCGGCGGGCGTCGTCGGCGCCGATGGCCGGGATCAGGAACTGGAACGAGCTGCCGACGTAGCGCTCCTCCGGCGGGCGGACCGTCAGGCGCAGCGCCGGCGCGCCGCGCAGGCCGTCCTCGAGCGCGCGGTAGCGCGCGTTCCAGCGCTCCACGCTGGCATCGAGCGTGCCGAGCTGGGGCAGCAGGATCGCCGCCCGAAGATTGTCCATGCGGCCGGAATTGTTGGGCGTTTCCAGCCGGATGCGCTCGAACACCGCGGCATCCGGGGCGGCGCCGTGGCGCTCGTAGAGCATGTAGGAGCCGGACAGGATGATGGCGCGGGCCATCAGGTCGGGGTCGTCGGTGGTCAGCAGGCCGCCTTCGCCGGAGTTGATGTGCTTGTAGGTCTGGGTGCTGAAGCAGGCGACCCGGCCGAAGCTGCCGCTCTTCCGGCCGCGCCAGGCTGCGCCCATGGTGTGGGCGCAGTCCTCCACGACGATCAGTCCGTGGCGGTCGGCGATCGCCATCAGCGCGTCCATGTCGGCGAGGTGGCCGCGCATGTGGGAGAGGAGCAGGAAGCGGGCGCCGGTTGCCTCGGCCTTCGCGTTGAGATCGTCGAGGTCGATGACGAGGTTGTCCGTCGTCTCCACCAGCACCGGCTTTCCGCCGGCGGCGACGATCGCGCCGGGGACGGGGGCGAGGGTGAAGGCGTTGGTGAGCACCGGTTCGCCCGGCTCCAGGCCCGATGCGCGCAGCGCCAGCTGCATGGCGTAGCCGCCGGAGGCGCAGGCCAGGCAGTAGCGGCTGCCCTGGTAGGCGGCGAAGGCGCGCTCCAGCTCGGCGGCGGCCGAGGGCTCGCCGGCGACTGTGTTGTAGCGGTGGAGCCGGCCGGAGCGCAGCACGGCCACCGCCGCCTCGATGGCGGCCTCGCCGATCGGCTCCTGCTGGGTGAAGCTGCGGGTGAAGGGGCGCACGGTCATCGCGGGGTCTTCGTTTGCCGGTCCGCTCACGCCGCGCTCTTGAGGGCGGAGGGGGATCCGAACGCCGAGGTGTAGCCGAACAGGGCGGCCGAGCCGCCGGTGTGCAGGAAGACGATGCGCTGGCCGCGGGTGAAGTGCCCCTTGCGCACGAGGTCGATGAGGCCGGCGGCGCCTTTTCCCGAATAGACGGGGTCGAGGAGGATGCCCTCCAGCTGCGCGAACATCTCGATCGCCTCGATGGTGCTCTCGGCGGGGATGCCGTAGCCGGGGCCGACATAGTCGGTGTTGGCGACGACGTCCTCGCGGGCGACGATCCCGGCGCAGCCGAGCTTCTCGGCGGTGCGGCAGGCCAGCGCGAAGACGCTCTCCTCCTGCTTCGGCCGCGGCGCGCGCACCCCGATGCCGAGCAGCGGTACGCCGGCGTTCATCGCCTTCAGCCCGACGACGAGGCCGGCCTGGGTGCCGGCGCTGCCGGTGGCGTGGACGAGGGCGTCGATGACCAGGCCGGCGTCGTTGGCCTGGCCGACGAGCTCGAAGGCGCAGTTGACGTAGCCGAGCGCCCCGGTCGGGTTGGAGCCGCCGCCGGGGATCGTGTAGACGCGCTTGCCGCCGGCGCGAACCGTCTCGGCGACCGTCTCCAGCTCGGCGTTCATGTCGAGGCCCGGGCCGCGCTTCTCGCTGGTGGCGCCGTGCAGGATGTCGAGGAAGACGTTGCCGTTGCCGGTGTAGTTGGCGTCGGTGGAGCCGGTCCGGTCTTCCAGCAGGAGATGGCAGGCCATGCCGAGGCGCGCGGCGGCGGCGGCGGTCTGCCGGGCGTGGTTCGACTGGGTCGCGCCCTGGGTCATCACCACGTCCGCCGACTGCTCGGCGGCCTCCGCCATCAGGAACTCCAGCTTGCGCGTCTTGTTGCCGCCGGTCGACAGCCCGGTGCAGTCGTCGCGCTTGATCCAGATCTCCGGGCCGCCCAGTTCGCGGGTCAGCCGGTCCAGCCGCTCCAGCGGCGTGGGGAGATGGGCGAGGCGCAGCCTGGGGAACTTCGCAATATGCATAAGCAATGATCATGACCAAGAAATGCGCGGGTGCAAATGCAAAATTTACGTCCTAACTTGCGCTTTCGGCATAATGTTCGAGGATTATTGAGACATGCGGCTGGACTGGCTGGAGGACATCCTGGCGGTGCTGGAGGCCGGTTCGCTGGCCGCCGCGGCCGAGCGCCGCTTCGTCACGCAGCCCGCCTTCTCGCGGCGGATCATGGCGATCGAGGCCCATCTCGGGGTCGAGCTTCTCGACCGCAGCCGCAAGCCGGCGCAGATGAAGGCGGCGGTGCGCAATGAGCGCGAGCGCATCCAGGACCTCGCCACCCGGCTGCGCGAGCTGGAGAACCACCTGCGCCGCCAGGACCGCGAGGTGCAGAACCGCATCGTCATCTCGTGCCAGCACGCCATCACGACGTCGATCGCGCCGGCGCTGGTCCAGCAGCTGTCGGGCGACCGCAACCTGAGCACCCGGCTGCGCTCGGCGAACCGGGAGGAATGCTACGCCCAGCTGATGACCAAGCAGGCGGACATCGCGCTGCTCTACCAGTCGGAGACGGAACCGCTGCCGGCCGGCGACGCCTATCTGGAGCGCATCGAGATGGGGCCGGAGCCGCTGATCCCGGTGTTTCCGACGCGCCTGCTGGAGCGGCTGAACGAGGACTACGCGCGGGGCGTCATCCCCATCGTCGCCTATCCGGCCGAGGTGTTCCTGGGGAAGGTGATGAACCAGGAGATCCTGCCGGGGTTTGCCAGCGCCGCGTTCCTGAGCAAGCGCGCCGAGACCGCGCTGACGCTGGCGATGAAGCAGCTCGTGTCGGCGGGCGTCGGGGTGGCGTGGCTGCCCGCCAGCCTGGTGGCCGACGAGGTGGCGTCGGGCGCGCTCAGCGATCTCACCGCCGAGTTCGGCGCCGGGCGGCTGCAGATCGTCGCCATGCGCCTCCGGCTGGAGGGCGCGCCGGTGGTCGACCGGGTGTGGCGCGAGATCGAGCTGATGTACCGGCCGCCGACGCCCGAGCCGTCCGACGATGCGGCGGGACGCGCCGACCCGGCGTGAGCCTGGCGGGGAGCGGGTCGGGCTGACCCGCCGGCCGGCGACCGGCCGGGGAATGTTCAGATCGGGCAAAAAACTCCCGACGCCGCGGCCAAAACTCACGGATCCTGTCGCCCATAACCGCCTCCCGTGGAGGGGCGGAGCGAAGGGCGGAGACGACATGAAACAGGTGAAGGCGGCGCTGGTCGGCTACGGCTGGTGGGGACGCAAGATCGCATCGCTGGTGGCGGGCGCGGGCGAGGGCATCGCGATCGAGGTGATCGTCGAGCCCGGCGACCAGGCGCGCGCCGAGGCCGAAGGCGCCGGCTTCCGGACGGTCGCGACGCTGGACGAGGCGCTGGCCATGGCCTCCGTCGAGGCGGTGATCCTGGCGACGCCGCACCGCTTCCACACCGACCAGGTGCGCGCCGCGGCGGAAGCCGGCAAGCACGTGTTCTGCGAAAAGCCGCTGGCGCTGACCGGCGACGAGGCGGCGGCCTCGGCCGACCTGTGCGCGGCGCGCGGGCTGGTGCTGGCGATCGGCCACGAGCGGCGCTTCGAGCCGGCGGTGGCGGCGCTGCTCGCCGATGCCGCGGCCGGCCGGCTGGGGCGGCTCATGCAGATCGAGGCGAACTTCAGCCACGACAAGTTCGTGGGGCTCGCTGCCGACAACTGGCGGCTGGACAAGGCGAGCGCGCCGCTCGCCGGCATGACGGCCACCGGCATCCACCTGACGGACCTGGCGATCGCGCTCTTCGGCGCGCCGGCCTCGGTCCACGCCTACTGCGCGCAGCTCGCATCCGGCATTCCGCAGGGCGACACCCTCGGCGCCCACATCACCTTCCGGGACGGCGGCACCGCCTATGTGGCGGCCTCGCTCGGCTATCCGTTCGTCTCGCGCTTCGCGCTCTACGGCTCGAAGGGCTGGGTGGAGATTCGCGACAAGTCGCACGTGGAGGCGCCGACGGGCTGGCTGATCCTGCGCAGCGGCGAGGGCGGCGCGACCGTGATGGAGGAGGTGCCGCCGGCGGAAGCCGTGATCGCCAACCTGGAGGCCTTCGCCGCCGCCATCCGCGGCGAGCGGACCTATCCGATCCCGACGGCCGACATGGTGGCGAACACCCGCCTGCTGGAGGCGATGATGCGGTCGGTGGAAACCGGCGACGCGGTTCGCATCGGCGCGCGCTGACCCGCGCCTCCCGACATCGCGCGCCGGCCAGCCGGCGCGTCCTTTCCTCGTCCTCCCAAGCAGAGAGTGACCCGCAATGAAATACAACCAACCCCATTCGACCGCCGCCTGGGGCGCGATGGCGAAGGACTGGGAACAGGGCATCGACTACCACCGCCTGTCCAAGGAGCGGCTCGGCCGCGCCCAGCGCGCCATCCGCGATGCCGGGCTCGGCGCGGTGCTGTGCTTCAACTTCGACAACATCCGCTACGTGACGGCGACCCACATCGGCGAGTGGGCGCGCGACAAGTTCATGCGCTACGCGCTCTGCCCGGCGGAGGGTTCGCCCTACCTCTGGGACCCCGCGCCGCCGGCCAAGCGGATCTCCTCGCCGTGGATCGCCGACAACGTCGCCGCGCCGATTACCACCATGCAGGGCGCGCTGCCGCCGCACCTGAACGCGGCCGGCGATTTCGCCCGGCAGATCCGCAAGGCGATGGTGGAGTACGGCATCGAGAAGGAGCCGCTCGGCATCGACATCATGGAGCTCGGCATGATCCGGGCGCTGGAGGCGGAAGGGATCGAGGTGGTCGACGGCCAGCAGGCGCTGCTCGACGCCCGCGAGATCAAGACCGTCGACGAGATCGAGCTCCTGAAGATGGCCTCGGCGATGGTCGACGCGACCTATGTCGACATCGTGCGGGCGATCCGGCCCGGCACCCGCGAGAACGAGCTGGTGGCGATCGCCAACGACCGGCTGTTCCGGATGGGATCGGAGCGGGTGGAGTGCGTGAACTCGGTGTCCGGTTCGCGCGGGCGACCGCATTCGCACACCTTCTCCGACCGCCTGATCCAGCCGGGCGACATGGTGTTCCTCGACATCATGCACTCCTTCAACGGCTACCGGACCTGCTACTACCGCACCTTCATCTGCGGCGAGCCGAACAAGCACCAGATCGACGCCTACGAGACGGCGTCGAAGTGGATCAGCGCCTCCATCGACATGATCAAGCCCGGCGTGACGCCTGACGAGGTGGCCTCGGTCTGGCCCGACGCCCAGGAGTTCGGCTACCGCGACGAGGCGGAGGCCTTCCTGCTGCAGTACGGCCACGGCGTCGGGCTGTCGCTGTGGGAGCGGCCGATCTTCTCCAAGCGCTTCCGCGGCCAGAACACGCCGCTGAAGGAGGGCATGGTGTTCGCGCTGGAGACCTGGAAGGGCGCCGAGGACGGCTCCGGCGCGGCGCGCATCGAGGAGGAGGTCGTGGTGACGAAGGACGGCTGCGAGATCATCACCAACTTCCCGTCGGACCGGCTGATCTCCTGCGGCCTGCCCGGCTGCGAAGTCTTTTCGTGAGGGCGTGGGGGTCGCGATGACCGGCCGTCCGGCCTCGGGCGCTCCCGTCCGGACGCCGGTGACCATCGTCACCGGCTTCCTCGGAAGCGGCAAGACGACGCTGCTCAACCGGGCGCTGAAGGCGCCGGAGCTCGCCGGCACGCTGGTGGTGATCAACGAGTTCGGCGAGATCGGCCTCGACCACCAGCTCGCCGCCGCCAGCGACGACACGGTGGTGGTGCTGGAGAACGGCTGCCTCTGCTGCACCGTGCGCAGCGACCTGGTGGGGACCCTCAACGCGCTCCACCACGACCGGCAGGCCGGGCGGGTGCGGGCGTTCGACAACGTGGTCATCGAGACGTCGGGCGTCGCCGAGCCGGGGCCGGTGCTGCAGGCCTTCCTCTCCGAGCCGACGCTGGACGGCCTCTACCGGGTTGCCGGCGTCGTGGCGGTGGTGGATGCGGTGAATGCCCGCGACACTTGGGAGCGCCATGAGGAGGCGGTGCGCCAGGTGGCGCTGGCCGACACGGTGCTGATCAGCAAGCTGGACCTGGCCGGTGAGGGCGCGGAAGCGGACCTGCGCGCCGCGATTGCCGGCATGAACCCGGTGGCGGAGATCCGCCGCATCGACGATCCGGCGCTGTCGGTGGCGGCGCTGCTCACCCGCGCGGGCTTCGATCCCGCCGACCCGCGCGCCGACCCGCGGCCCTGGCTCGGCGTCGACGGTCACGAGGCGGCTCAGCACGGACACGCCGGACACGACCATGACCATGACCACGACGGATCCCACGGCCTGCACGGCCACGGCATCGAGAGCTTCGTGCTGGTGCGCGACGAGCCGTTCACGCGCGCCGCGCTGCAGTTCCTGCTCGACGGCATCCAGCAGAATCTCGGCACCGGCCTGCTGCGGGTGAAGGGGCTGGTGAACGTCGCCGAGGAGCCCGGCCGGCCCGCCGTGATCCAGGGCGCCCAGCACCTGCTGCACACGATGACGTGGCTGGAGCGCTGGCCGGACGCCGACGAGCGCACACGCGTGGTGTTCATCACGCAAGGCGTCGCGCGCGAGGCGCTGTCGCAGATGATCGAGCTGCTCGACCGGGTCGCGGCGCGCACCTCGCGGGCCCGGCTGCGCGCCCGGACCGAGCCCGACTAGGCGCGCGCGCAGGGAAAGGATCGGGGCGAGGTGCTTGAAAGCGGCCGGTCTGGCCCGTCTATATGCCGGAACGAACGTTCCGGAATCGGACGGGTCCAGGGGGAAGCGGTCTTGAACGACTACGAGTTGCTGCGCGTCATCGACTTCATGGAGAAGGTCCGCGCGCCGTTCCTGAAACGGATCCCGGGCGCGACCGACGATCCGTACTGGAACATCGTGGTGTCGCTGGTGCGCGAGCACGTGCTGGGGCGGATGGTGACGGTGTCGTCGCTGGCGCAGATGTCTGGCGCGCCCTACGCGACGGCGCTGCGCCGGATCAACGCGCTCATCGACAACGGGCTGATCGTCACCCGCGCCAAGTCGCCGACCTCCACCAAGTTCGCGCTGCTGCCGAGCGAGGAACTGCTGGCCGCCTTCATCGAGCAGGCAACCGACGTGAAGGTGCTGGTCGCCCAGACCATCGGCCTCCGGCCCGGCGTGGAGAGCGAGGGGGAATACTATTTCGGTGGCTCGGCCGGCTCGCGGCTGATCCCGCCGCTGCGGCTGGTGGAGCGCCGCCGCAACGAAGACTGGGACGTCCGCTTCCTGCTGCACAACGACAACTACTTCGTGTCGATGCAGAACATGTGGACCGACATGCGCAACAATCTGGCCTCGCGCTCCGACTTCGAGCTGCAGCCGCTGCCGCTCCTGCACACCCGCGCGCTGGAGAACGCCCGTTCGGCCGACCCCGTGTTCGACGTGGTCAGCCTCAACATGCCGTGGCTGGGCGAGTTCGCCGAAGCCGGGCTGCTGCGGCCTCTCGACGATTTCATCAGCCGCGGTAACATCCAGGCCCTCGACTTCCATCCCTCGGTCTGGTCGACGGGCACGTGGAACGGCCGCCAGTACGGCATCCCGATCTACTGCACGGCGGAGGCGCTGCTCGCCCGGCGCGACCTGTTCGAGGAGGCGGGGCTCGCCTATCCCAAGCGCTTCGCCGACGTGCTGGAGGCCGGCCGCGCGCTGCACCGGCCGGCAAAGGGCCTCTACGGCATCAGCTGGAATGGCGCCAGGGGCATGCCGGTCGCCTCGACGTTCATGTTCCTGATGGGCTGCTGCGGCAAGCCGATCATCGGCGCCGCCGGGCGCGCGGAGAGCTTCTCGCCGCAGGCCGGCACCGACGTCGCCGAGACGGTGAACATCGACACGCCGAGCGGCGGGGCGGTGCTCGACTATCTGCACCAGCTCATCGAGATCTCGCCGCCGGGGGTGCTGGAAGCCGACTGGAACGCGGCGCTGCGCACCTTCCTCACCGGCGCGGCGGCGATGAGCTACTGCTGGACGATGCGCGCCGCGCGGTGTGAGTACGATCTTCAGTCGGCGGTGAAGCGGAAGGTGGAATACCTGCCGCAGCCGGCCGGGCCGAACGGCCAGCAGGTGACGCCGCTCGGCGGCTTCGTGCTGACGCTGCCGGCGAGCCTGTCGCCGGACCGCGCGGCGCTCGCCTTCGAGGCGATCGAATGGATGGCGTCGCGGGAGGCGATGAAGGAGCACGTGAAGAACGGCTATCCGGTATCGCCGCGCTTCTCCGTCAGCGCCGATCCGGAGGCGGCCGCGACGTCGCCCATCGTCCGCTTCGTCGACAAGCTCGCCCGCCGGGACATGCTGCATTCCTGGCAGCGGCCGCCGATCCCGGCCTACCGCGCCATCGAGGAGAGCATCGGCGAACACGTCCACCGGGCCCTCTGCGGCGAGATCGCCGACAAGGCGGCGCTGAGCCTGATCCAGGAGACGGTCGAGCGGCTGCTCAGGCAGAGCGCCAGGGAGGCCCAGGGCGTCCCGGGCTGACGGCCATGCGCGGTCGATCGGGCCGGCCAGGCGCACACGCGACCTTGGCCAAGCCGCCCGCAATTGGCTAGACCAGAGCAAACCGGACGCGATCCGGATCCGTGCGATGAGGGTGAACGTGACGCGTGCTGCGCCTGACAAGCGGAAGATCGACGCCGGTGGGTAAGCAGCCGCGCGGCATCCAGTCGATCGAGGTGGGCGGCCGGCTGCTGGACGCGCTCGTCGCCCATGCGACGCCGATGTCGCTGAAGGATCTTGCCGGCGCGGCCGGGATGGCGCCCGCCCAGGCGCACGGCTATCTGGCGAGCTATCGCCGCTGCGGCATGGTCGAGCAGGACGCCGCCACCGGCCGCTACCAGCTCGGGCCGTTCGCCATGCGGCTGGCGACGGCGCGGCTGCGCACGGTCCCGGAACTGGTCGCGGCCACCCAGGCCACCATCGATCTTGCCCGCGAGCTCGGCATCATGGCGACGCTGGCGGTCTGGGGCCCGCACGGCGCCACCGTCGTCCACCGCCAGGACGGCGACGAGGTGCTCAACGTCAACATCCGCGTCGGCACGATGTTCGCCATGGAGGCCACCGCCACCGGCTATCTCTTCGCGGCGTTCGCCCCGAAGGCACGCAGGGCGCCGATCAAGGATCCGGCCGCCGCCGCGCGGATCGCGGACGCTAGGGCGAGCGGCTACGCGATCACCCGCGAGGCGCCGGTGCCGGGCGTCAACGCGCTCGCCGCGCCGATCCTCGACGCCGACGGCGACATCGCCGCCGCCATCACGCTGATCGGATCGGTGGGCCGCCTCTCGGTGGCGACGAAGGACAACCCGGCGCTCGACCGGCTTCTCGAGGTGAGCCGCGGGCTGTCGGCCGCCGGGCGGCGGATGGCGGCCGCGTCGGCCGGCGGGAAGGGGCGCTAGATGCCGACCGGGCAGGAAGGACGCGGCGTCCGCTCGATCGAGGTCGGGGCGCATCTCCTGGAGGTGCTGGCGGCGAGCGCCGAGCCGCTGATGCTGCGCGATCTCTCGCAGCGCGCCGGCGTGGCCCCGGCGCAGGCGCACGCCTACCTCACGAGCCTGCGCAAGCTGGGGCTGGTCGAGCAGGAGCCGCAGACGACCCGCTACCGGCTCGGCCCCGCCAGCCTCGACCTCGGCATCGTGCGCACGCGCAACGTCGACCCGATCCGGCTCGCCCAGGAGGCGGCCATCGCGCTGTCGGCGGAAACCGGCCTATCCGTGGCGCTGGTCGTCTGGGGCTCGTTCGGGCCGACGGTGATCCAGGTCGAGGAAGGCCCGGACCAGATCCACATCAACACCAAGGCCGGCACCGTCTACTCGATCACCGGCACGGCGAGCGGGCGGGTGTTCGCGGCCTTCCATTCGCCGGCCATCGTCGAGCGGGCGCTGGCGGAGGAGCGCGGCGAGAACGGCTCGACCGGCCGCGTCGGCTCGGTGGCGACGCTGGGCGACGCGGACATCGCGGCGATCCGCGGCACCGGCTACGCGACGGTGTCGCCGCCGCCGGTGCCGGGGGTGAACGCGCTGTCGGCGCCGATCTTCGATCATTCCGGGCAGATCCAGATCGCGATCACCCTGATCGGAGCGGAAAGCGTGCTCGACACCTCGCCCGAAAGCCCGTTCCTGCCGGTGCTGCTGCGGTCCGCCCGCGACGTGTCGCGCAAGCTCGGCGCCGAGGTGGTCGTGCCGGATCCGGCGCGCGAAGGGGTCTCGCCGGACGGCGACTGACGCCGATCGTCTGGGGAAATGTCGCCTCCGTCCGCGGGCCGGCGGAGCTTCCCCTTCAGGCCGGTGGATTCGCGTGGAATCGCAAGAATTCCACCTAAGCGCCCTTAGATAAATGCTTTTCTCGATGAATGACTGGCCGCGCGGATCCGCGTGACGGCCGCCGTTTGCCCGGCCCTTGCCGTGCGGGAGAGGTTTGCGCCGGCGGATGATTTGTTATAAGCGAATGAATTAGATAATCACAAAATCAGGGACGAGCGTTCGCTATGGAAGGCGTGAAGGACAGGGTGGCCGTGGTGACCGGCGCCGGACAGGGCAACGGACGCGCCATCGCGCTGGGTCTGGCCCGGCAGGGCGCGCACGTGGCGCTGTGCGACATCAACGGCCAGAACGCGCTGGATGTCGCCGCCGAGATCGAGGCGCTGGGCGTGCGCGCCTACGCCGCCGCCGTCGACGTGTCCGACAAGGTCGCCTGCGCGGGCTTCGCGGACGCCTGCCGCGAGCGGCTGGGCGAGGTCGAGATCCTGGTCAACAACGCCGGCATCATCCGCCGCCAGCCGATCGCCGAGGCGGACTTCGACGACGGCTGGGACGCGCTGTTCCGGGTCAACGTCGACGGCACCCGCAACATGCTGAAGGCGCTGCTGCCGCAGCTCAGGGCGCGCCGGGGCCGGGTGGTCAACCTCGGTTCGATCATGTCGGTGACGGCCGGCGCCGGGATTTCCGCCTACGCCGCGACCAAGGGCGCGATCCTGCAGTTCACCAAGGCGATGGCGAACGAGCTCGCCGCCGACGGCATCCGCGTCAACGCCATCGCGCCCGGCGTGATCGCCACGCCGATGACCGAGGCCACCCGGGCGAACAGCGCCGCCATCGCAAAGTTCATGGGCCACACGCCGCTCGGCCGGGTCGGCGAGCCGGACGAACTGGTCGGACCGGTGCTGTTCCTGGTGTCGGACATGTCGAGCTACGTGACGGGCGTCCTGCTGCCTGTCGACGGCGGCTACCTCACCGCCTGATTGCCGCCCCATCGGAAGAGACAACAGTGATGAAACAGCACTTCTGCGACGTTCTCGTCGTCGGCTCCGGCGCCGGCGGGCTGTCGGCCGCGGTGACCGCCGCCCACCGCAACCTCAATGTCCTGGTCGTGGAGAAGGAGCCGGTGTTCGGCGGCACCACCGCGCGCTCCGGCGGCTGGATGTGGATCCCCGGCAACGCCCCCGCCAAGCGCGAGGGCGTCGTCGACAGCGCCGAGAAGGCCCGCACCTACCTGGAGCACGAGGCAGGCGCGCATTTCGACGCCGCCCGGGTGGACGCGTTCCTGGAAAACGGCCCGAAGGCGGTCGACTTCTTCGAGACAGACACCGCGCTGCAGTTCGATCTCGGCCCGACCTTCGCCGACTATCACCCGGATGCGCCCGGCGGCATGCCCGGCGGCCGGTCGATCGTGGCGCGGCCGTTCGACGGCCGCGAGCTGGGCAAGGAGATCAGCCGGCTGCGCCCGCCGCTCGCCGAGATCACCTTCCTCGGCATGATGATCGGCTCGGGCAAGGAGCTGCTGCACTTCTTCAAGGTGACGCGCTCGCCGATCTCGGCCTTCTTCGTCGCCAAGCTGTTCTCGAAGTTCGTACGCGACAAGGCGTTCCACGGCCGCGCCATGCGGCTGATGAACGGCAACGCGCTGGTCGCCCGGCTCGCGAAATCCTGCTTCGACAAGGGCGTGCAGATCTGGACCCGCGCGCCGGTGCGCACGCTGGTGAAGGACGAGAAGGGGCGGGTGACCGGCGCGATCGTCGACACCGCAACCGGCCCCATCGAGGTGATCGCCGCGAAGGGCGTCGTGCTCGCGGCGGGCGGATTTCCGCAGGACATCACCCGCCGCAAGGCGCTGTTTCCGCATGCACCGACCGGCAACGAGCATGCCTCGCCGGCGCCCCCCGGCAACACCGGCGACGGGCTGCGGCTCGGCGAGGGCGTGGGCGCGACGGTCGACGACACGCTGCCCAACGCCGCCGCCTGGGTGCCGATCTCGCGGCCGGTGCGGCCGGACGGGACGCTCGGCACCTTCCCGCATTTCGTCGACCGGTCGAAGCCGGGCGTCATCGCGGTGACGCGGTCGGGCCGGCGCTTCGTCAACGAGGCCGATTCCTACCACGACTTCTGCCAGGCGATGGTGAAGCGGTGCCGGGAGGAGGGCGGCGAGATCTGCGCCTACTTCATCGCCGACCACCCGACGTTCCGGAAGTACGGCCTCGGCTACGCCAAGCCGGCGCCGGTGCCCTACGAGGGGCAGATCAAGTCGGGCTACCTGATCCGCGGCGCGACGCTTGCCGAACTGGCGGAGAAGATCGGGGCCGATCCGCGCCAGCTGGAGCAGACGGTGGAGCGCTTCAACGGGCCGGCGCGCAAGGGCGAGGACCCGGAATTCCACAAGGGCTCGACCGCCTACAACCTGTCGCTCGGCGATCCCGAGCACGGGCCGAACCCGTGCCTCGCGCCGATCGAGAAGGGGCCGTTCTACGCAGTGAAGCTGGTGGTCGGCGATCTCGGCACCTTCGCCGGGCTGCGCTGCGACGCCAACGCCCGCGTCCTCGACGGCGCGCGCCAGCCGATCCCCGGCCTCTATGCGGCGGGCAACGACGCCGCCAGCATCATGGGCGGCAACTATCCGGGCGGCGGCATCACGCTCGGCCCGGCGATCACCTTCGGCTACATCGCCGCGCGGCACATGGCCGGAGCGAACGATTGAGCCCGCTTTCGCCGCCGGCCGGACCGGCGGCGGAGCTGTCGACGGCCATCCTGCTGAAGGGAATCGGCTTCGGGCTTGCGGCGGCGCTCGGCTGGGCGATCTACAACGTCGGCGTGGAGGTCGGCCGGCGCCAGGGCTTCTCCAGCGCCGACCTGACGCTGCTGCGCTACATCGTGCCGGCGGTGGTCCTGCTGCCGCTGCTGATCGCCCGCCGGCGCCAGGTCGCGGCCCGTCTCGGCCTTGCCAAGGCCCTGGCGCTGACGGTGGCGATCGGCCCGCTGTTCGCGTTCGTCTTCAACACCGGCTACGGCATCGCGCCGCTCGCCCATGCGGTGGTCATCAGCCCCGGCATGACGATGATCACCGCCAACGCGCTGTCGGTCCTCATCGACCGCCGGCCGCTGCCGCTGCATCGCCAGGTCGGCATCCTGATCCTGATCGGCGGCCTCGCCGCCATCGCCGTCGACCAGCCGATGCCGAAGGATCCGACCACCGCCACCTGGCTCGGCGATCTGTGCTTCGTCTGCTCGGGCTTCCTGTGGGGCCTGTTCACCTACCTGCTGGGCCGCTGGCGGCTCGACCCCATCGACACCACCGCGGCCGTCGGGCTGCTCGCCACGCTCACCTTCCTGCCGGTCTACCTGATCTGGTTCGGCGCGACCGACCTGCCGCTGAGCGACTGGGCGCTGCAGGTGGTCTACCAGGGCGGCCTCGGCGGATGCCTGGCGATCATCCTCTACGCCGCGGCGATCGCCACCATCGGACCGGGACTCGGGGGCCTGTTTCCGGCGCTGGTGCCGCCGCTCGCGGTGCTGTTGGCGATCCCGCTCGCCGGCAGCCTGCCGACCACGGCGCAGTGGGTCGGGATCGGGCTCGCAACTCTGGGGCTGCTGACGTCGCTCGACCTTGCACGCAGGTTGCTGGGGCGGGCGAAAAGACCAAGCTGAGCGTGGATTTCCGCCCCTTTTCGGGGGTGGCGGAGGTTGATGCTCCGATGCAATTCGTATATGCCGAATAAATTAGTCCATCGAGAATGAATAAGCGTCCGAGCAAGGACGGGAGGAAACATGAAGAAGTATCTCTTGGCGGCCGGAGTGGTCGCGCTGGTGGCCAGCGTGCAGACCGCGTCGGCTGAAAAATTCGACCTGCAGAGCGTGTTCGGTCTCCAGGTCCCGTCGATCGGACCGAGCCCGCAGAAGTGGGCCAAGCGGGTCGAGCTGATGACCGGCGGCGACGTCGAGATCGACGTGCACGGCGCCGGCGAGTTCGTGCCGCCGTTCGAGGTGTTCGACGCGGTCTCCTCCGGGGCGATCCCGATGGGCTTCGACTGGATCGGCTACTGGGCGGAGAAGATCCCGGTGGCGAACCTGGTCGGCTCGATGCCGTTCGGCCCGACCCCGGACGTGGCGCTCGCCTGGATGTTCAAGGGCGGCGGCCTGGAGATCATCCAGAAGGCCTACGATCCGTTCGGCGTGAAGGTGATCCCGTGCCACCTGGTGGTGCCGGAGGCCGGCGGCTGGTTCAACAAGGAAATCACCTCGCCGGACGACTTCAAGGGCCTCAACATGCGCATCGCCGGTCTCGGCGGAAAGGCGCTGGCCAAGCTCGGCGCCAACACCCAGCTGGTGCCGGCCGGCGAGATCTTCGTGTCGCTGGAAACCGGCCGCATCGACGCCACCGAGTTCTCCGCGCCGCAGCTCGACCTCGGCTTCGGCTTCCAGAAGGTCGCCAAGCACTACTACTTCCCGGGCTGGCACCAGCCGTCGAGCTGGGATTCCATCATCATCAACATGGATGTCTGGAAGGCGTTCTCCGAGGACCAGCAGTCGAAGATGGTCGAGGCCTGCATGGCCAACATCTCCGACAACCTGGCCGACCAGATCAACGCCCAGGCCGAGGCGATCGCCACCATCCGCGAAGCGGGCGTGACGGTCGAGCGGTTCCCGGAGCCGGTGCTCGACGCGCTGCGCTCCGCCTCCAAGGACGTGCTCGACGAGGAAGCGGCGAAGGATCCGATCTTCAAGGAAGCCTACGAGTCGCTGACGGCCTATATCGACCGCGTCGGCGAGTGGGATACCCTCCAGGCGCTGCCCCGCAACTAGCCAGCCGCGCTCCTTCAGGCGCATCCCGCATGCAACAGGACCGGCCCGTCATCGACGCGCCGGTCCTTCCCATTCCGGACGGACGACGATGCGACGCCTGCTCCAGTTTCTCATCGATGCCTGCTGCGTGATCGGCAGCCACATCGGCTGGCTGATCCTGCCGCTGGTGGTGTTCGTCTGCGGCGCGGTGGTGGCCGCCCACTTCGGCATCAACCAGATCGCCAGCTGGAGCCAGCCGCTGCCGCTGCTCGGCGACGCGCTGACGGTGAACACGCTGCTCGACCTGCAGTGGTCGATCTTCGCGCTGGTGGTGCTGTTCGGCGGCGTCTATGCGCTGCGCGACGACCAGCACGTCAGCGTCGATTTTCTCTCCTCCGGGTTCTCCCCGCGCACCCGCCTGATCATCCGCACCATCGGCGATCTGTTCCTGCTGGTGCCGTTCGCGGCGATCATCGTCTGGTTCGGCTACAAGTTCGCCCTGTCGTCGTTCAACAGCGGCGAGAGCTCGACCTACGGCGGGCTGATGGACCGGTGGATGGTCAAGGCGTGCGTGCCTTTCGCCTTCGCCCTGCTTGGCCTCTGCGGCCTTTCCCGCGCCCTGCTGACAATCATCGAGCTGGTCAGCCCAACTCCCCGTGACGAAAGGGCGACCGACCGATGAGCGAGGTTCTCTGGCCGAGCCTGATGCTGCTGGCGCTGATGGCCGGCATCTTCGCGGGCTACCCGGTGGCGTTCGTGCTGGCCGGCGTCGGCATCCTGACGGCGTTCGTGGCCGGCGTGCCGATCCTGTTCCTGTCCACGTCGGTCTCGCGCATCTATTCCGGCATCCTGACCAACTGGCTGCTGATCGCGATCCCGCTGTTCGTCTTCATGGGGCTGATGCTGGAGCGCTCCGGCATCGCCGAACGCCTGCTGCGCTCGCTGGCGGCGATCTTCCGCGGCATGCCGGGCGGCTACGCCTTCGCGGTGGCCATCATCGGCGTGGTGATGGCGGCCTCGACGGGCATCATCGGCGCCTCGGTGGTGCTGATGGGCATGATGGCGCTGCCGACCATGCTGAAGAACAACTACGACCCGAAGGTCTCCAGCGGGCTGATCGCCGCCAGCGGGACCCTGGGCATCCTGATCCCGCCGTCGATCATGCTGATCGTGCTGGGCGACCAGATGCGGATCTCGGTCGGCGACCTGTTCATGGGCGCCGTCGGGCCGGGGCTGTTCCTCGGCATCCTCTACATCCTCTACATCGCCGCGATCGCGATCTTCCAGCCCCACAAGATGCCGCCCGCGGAGATCGAGTCGGCCGGCAGCTTCGGCGCCAGCCTGGGCCGGCTGCTGCTCGACCTCCTGGCGCCGGTGATCCTGATCGCCGCCGTGCTCGGCACCATCGTCGCCGGCATCGCCACGCCGACGGAATCCGCCGCCATCGGCGCGCTCGGAGCGACGCTGCTGGCGCTGGTCTCCGGGCGGCTGGATCTGAAGACGATCGGCACGGCGCTGCGCGACACCACCAAGACGACCGCCATGATCATTTTCGTGATGATCGGCGCGACGGTGTTCTCCGTCATCTTCCGCAAGCTCGGTGGCGACGACATGATCGAGGACGCCTTCGCCGTCCACGAGGGCAACCCCTACCTGGTCCTCGCGATGATCATGGGGCTGGTGTTCATCCTCGGCTTCTTCCTGGAGTGGGTCGAGATCACGCTGGTGGTGGTGCCGATCGTGGCGCCGGTGGTGGCCGGGCTCGACTTCGGGCTCAACCACGACCAGACGCTGATCTGGTTCGCCATCGCGCTGTCGGTGAACCTGCAGACGTCGTTCCTGACGCCGCCGTTCGGCTATGCGCTGTTCTACCTGCGCGGCATCGCGCCGCCCGAGATCTCGATCTCGACCATCTACAAGGGCGTGATCCCGTTCGTGCTGCTGCAGCTCTTGGCGCTCATTTCGGTGATCGTCTTCCCGGAACTGACCCTCTGGCTGCCGGAATATCTGTCGCGCTGACGGGAAGTCATGCCCGGGCGCGCAGGCGCCAGCAGGCGGCGACGTAGCGGACCTCGTCGCCCTCCACGAACGGATCGAAGGCGGCGCGCACCGTGTCGACGACGCGGAAGCGGGTGGCCTCGTCGGCGTCCTTCAGGGCGAGGCCGACCGGCCCGAGCCGGGTGAGGTAGCCCACGAGTCCGGCCCCCGGGAACCGGCACGCCACGTCGACGGGCTCAAGGTCGATCCCGCTCCAGCCGCTTTCCGACAGGATGCCGGCGACCCGGTCAGGGTCGGCGAAGGCGAACTGGCCGGGCGCGCGCGGGTCGCGGGGCGGCATCGCAGCCAGGAACGGGGCCGCGGCGCGCTCCGCCGTGGTCATGAACGGGTTGTCGGCCGGCGCGCGCCAGGCGAACGCGTCCAGCGCGGCGCCGGGCCGGGCGGCGGCGCGGAGATTGGCGAAGGCCGCCACCGGGTCGGCGAAGAACATCACCCCGAAGCGCGAGACGATCCGGTCGAAGCGGGCCGGCGGGAAGGCGTGGGTCCCGGCATCGGCCTGCTCGAAGGTCGCCGGCAGGCCGGCCGCGGCGGCGCGCTCACGGGCGCGGGCGAGCATGGGGGCGGACAGATCGACGCCCACGGCAGCTCCTCGGCCGCCCACCCGGCGCGCGACGGCGAGCGTGGTCGCGCCGGTGCCGCAGCCGACATCCAGCACATGCGCGCCGCTTCCCTCCCGAACCGCATCGGCGATCCGGGTCTCGAAGCCCTGGAACATGCGGTCGAGGGTGTCCTGGGCGTCCACCCAGGCGTGCCCGGCCGGGCCGTTCCAAAGCGCCGCCTGGTCGACGGCGGCGGGTGCGGCGGGGGCGGGGTCTGGTGCGGTGGTCATCGTCTTGGGTCTCCATGGGCCCGCCGCAAGGCGATCGGGCGCTTGCCCGAACCGGGCGAAACGCGCACTCTGCCACTTCAAGCCGACTTGAGGTCAAGGGCAGAGGAGAACCGCCGCCACATGGATATCGCCGAGGCGGCGAAGCGGTCGGGCGTTCCGGCCTCGACGCTGCGATACTACGAGGAGAAGGGGCTGATCGCCTCCGTCGGGCGCCGGGGCCTGAGGCGCGTCTTCGACGAGGACGTGCTGGAGCGGCTGGCGATGATCGCGCTCGGGCGCGCCGCCGGCTTCTCGCTCGACGAGATCGCCGGCATGTTCGGCGCCGACGGCCGCCCGAGCCTCGACCGGACGATGCTGGCGGCCAAAGCCGACGATCTCGACCGGACGATCCGCCGCCTGGCCGCCATGCGCGACGGCCTGCGCCACGCGGCCGCCTGCGGCGCGCCGAGCCACATGGAATGCCCCACCTTCCGCCGCATCCTGAAGAAGGCTGCCTCAGGCGGGTTCGGGGCGCCGGAGCGCAAGGCCCCGGCGCGGCCGGGCGGGTGACCGGGCCGGCTGCCCGCGCCGGCCGCGATCCGATCCCTTTCTGTCAGGCCTCCGCCGACGCGATGGTGTCGAGGCGGGCGATGGCCTCGGGCGGCAGCTCGAGGTCGGCGACCGCGAGGTTTTCGCGCAGGTGCGCCGTCGACGACGTGCCGGGGATCAGCAGGACGTTGGGGCTGCGCTGGAGCAGCCAGGCGAGGGCGACCTGCATGGGCGTTGCGCCCAGCTCCGCCGCCACGTCGGACAGCGTGGACGACTGCAGCGGCGAGAAGCCGCCGAGCGGGAAATAGGGCACGTAGGCGATGCCCTTCGCCGCCAGATCGTCGATCATCGCGTCGTCGCCGCGGTGGGCGAGGTTGTAGTGGTTCTGCACGCAGACGATCTCGGCCATCGAGCGACCTTCCTCGATCTGGGCGGGCGTCACCGTGCTGAGGCCGATGTGGCGGACCAAGCCCTCGCGCTGCAGGTCGACCAGCACGGACAGCGGCTCGGCGATGGGGTCGGAACTGAAACCGTGGTTCTCGCCCATGATCCGGAGGTTCACCACGTCCATGGCCTCCAGGCCGAGGTTGCGGAGGTTGTCGTGAACGGCGCTGCGCAGGTCAGCCGCCGAGTAGGCCGGGTTCCAGGAGCCGTCGGCGCCGCGCACTGCGCCGATCTTGGTGACGATGACGAGGTCGTCCGGATAGGGGTGCAGCGCCTCGCGGATGATCTCGTTGGTCACGTGCGGGCCGTAGAAGTCGCTGGTGTCGATGTGGTTGACGCCGGCGGCGACGGCCTCGCGCAGCACGGCGACGGCGGCGGCCCTGTCCTTCGGCGGGCCGAAGACGCCCGGGCCGGCGAGCTGCATGGCGCCGTAACCGAGGCGCTTCACGGGGCGGGTGCCGAGCTGGAAGGTCCCGGCGCGGGAAAGATCTGTCATGTCCAAGTCTCCTCTGGGTGCCGGACCGGGAGATAGGGGCACTCGCGGTGCACGATAATCCGTGACGCGGCGCACGGGATTGTGCAGGATTGCGCACAATGAGCACGCCCGACCTTCAGGATCTTTCAGCCTTCGTCGCCGTCGTGAAGGCCGGCGGCTTTCGCGAGGCCGCGCGCGCCGGCGACGGCTCGGCCTCCAGCCTCAGCGCGGCGGTGCGCCGGCTGGAAACGCGGCTGGGCGTGCGGCTCCTCAACCGGACGACGCGCAGCGTTGCGCCGACGGAGGCGGGGCTTCAACTGGCCGAGCGCCTCGCGCCATCATTGGGCGAGATCGACGCAGCCCTGGATCTGGTGAACGCCTTTCGCGATCGGCCCCGCGGTACCCTGAAGCTGAACGTGCCCGGCAGCGCCGTCCGGCTGGTGCTGCCGAAGATCGTGCCCGCCTTCCTGAAAGCCTACCCGGACATCCGGCTGGAACTGGTGGTCGACGAGGGTTTCGTCGACGTTCTGGCGGCCGGCTGCGACGCGGGCATCCGCTACGAGGAACGGCTGGAGCAGGACATGATCGCGGTGCCGATCGGGCCGCGGGTGCAGCGCTTCGCCGCGGGCGCGTCCCCGGCCTATCTCGATGCCCGCGGACGGCCCGAGCATCCCCGTGACCTGCTGCATCACGCCTGCTTGCGAAGCCGCTTTCCAAGCGGCGCGAACCCCGCCTGGGAGTTCGAGCGCAACGGCGAGACCGTGTTGGTCGATCCGAAGGGGCCGCTGGTCGTCAGCGCCGGCATGGGGACGGACTTCGCCATCGAGGCCGCCCGCGCGGGCCTCGGTGTCGTCGCGCTGTTCGAGGACTGGCTTCGCCCGGATTTCGAAAGCGGCGCGCTGGAGCGGGTGCTTGAGCCCTGGTGGCTGTCGTTCTCCGGGCCGTTCCTCTATTTCCCCGGCCGCCGACACCTGCCGGCAGCCCTGCGCGCCTTCGTGGATTTCGTGCGGGGGTGAGGGGCAAGCGGCAACCGTTTCTCAGAACTCAATCTCATGTCAAAGCCAATGTTCTTGCAACCGAGCTCTCTTGATCCTTTGCTTAGGGTCTACGGAGAATTGTGTAAGGGTAGGCACCGATAGAAAGTTCGTTTCTGTGGCGCGCGGGGAAGTATGAGTGATACAATAGATGTTCCAGAGTTCAATCCATTGGCGGTGGAGAATGTCGGCGTAACCTTGGCTGTAGAATTGCTCGAGCAGCCGCTTTCGAAGATGCCTCCGCCGGTGCGATTTGATGGGGCTGGAATATATGCTCTTTACTACTCAGGAGGGCATCCGGCTTACTCGGATCTTACAAAAATTGATGCGGGGCGTTGTAAATTTCCAATATACATAGGGAAGTCAACCCAGGAGAGTTCTAAGGTCGGCTTCAGAAGTGCAGGAAATTCAAAGAAATCGGTTATGTTCAATCGATTGATACAGCATGCAAAATCAATAGAAGAGGCAGGAAATCTCGATATAGAGGATTTTAGTTGCAGATTCCTCATCGTGAATGATGCCTATATTGCGCTTGGAGAGTCGGTCCTGATACGTCTTTTTAGGCCGGCCTGGAACGGTATGTCATTTGGAAGCAAAGTTGTCGGGAAGCACCGCATGGAAGGCAAAGTAGGCCTTTGGGACGCGCTGCATCCTGGACGAAGCGGGCGTCCCGAGGGTGAAAGTCGTGCCGAAGAGGCTGCAAAAATTGTGGCCAAGAGAGTCTCTGAGATCGGCCAACAAAACAAAGACATTGTAGTTCAGCGAATGTACGATCGCGTCATGAAGTTTGTATAAGGCGGTCTCGCACGCTCGATAAAACGGAGAATGCGAGGTCGCTAGGTACAGCGTTACCGAGCTGACGCATAGTTTCCGTCCACGATCCGTGGAAGATCATCTCATCGGGAAATGTCTGCAGTCTAGCGCTTTCTCGTATGGTGAAGTAACGTAGCGTGCCATCGGGGCGCCGCAGCATATTCTCTCCGCCCGGAACACCGTGAACACCAGCTTTCAGGGTTTTTGCTGGCTCATCAAGCGGACTACCTGTGTGGCCGGGATAACTGCGAGCGCCAGGCATGTACCGGTGATCATGATACCTAACGGCTAACTCGGGCTGGATCTCGGGGTCAGGGAGGTCGGAAATTGCCTCGCGCACAGTGACCCACGCATCTTTGGATGGAGGGCCATCAAGACGCATCGCGCGAGACGCTCCCGAGCCTGCAGCCGGCCGATCACGGGTCGCAACGCAGTTCAAATCCCAATATTCGCCCGAACGCCATTGGCTCCACAGCAACGCGTCTTGGCTGTGGGTTTCAGGCGGAAAGTGCCAGTCAAATGCAAGGTCTGATCGAAATCCAACAATGAAAATTCGCTCGCGTCGTTGTGGGACGCCGTAGTTTGCCGCATTAAGGACGCGCATTACGATGTTGTACTCGATGTCGCCTGAGATGCCGGCGGTTTCGTAATCTTCAAGGCGCGAAAGGTGGTCTAGCCAAGTTTCTTGTTTGTGAGATTCAAGATGCGGGTGCCTAAGTTGAAGGCGAATGTACTCGAGGTAGCTGGAAAAAGTCGACCGGGTAAGGCCTTTTACATTCTCAAATACAAAGGCCCTTGGTTGCAAAGTTCTTACTGCACGGACGGCCTGCGGAAACATATCACGATCGTCAAGATATGCTTTATGGCGGCCTCCGAGCGAAAACGGTTGGCAGGGCGGGCCTCCTGTAACGAGATCGATAGGACCCGAGACATTTCCGAATTCAAACTCTCGAACATCGCACTGTACAACGTCCCAGTGAGTGAACGGCTCTAGGCCCCGCGCCTGGTTCATTCGGATAGTGTCGCAGGCCCACTTGTCCCAATCGATTACAGCTGCGGGCTCGAAACCGGCGCGGCTCGCGGCGATTCCGAGCCCGCCTGCTCCAACAAAGAGTTCGATCGACTTCATTGTCCCAAGAACTCCCTCAACCTTGTTGCCAGCGAAGCGCGGTCTGCCGTCTCGCACTCCCAGACCACTAGGTATTCCCAACCTTTGGCCTCCAATGCGGCTAGCTGTCTGACGTCCCGCTCACGATTGCCTTTGAGTTTGGGCCCCCAGAATTCCAGTCGCGACTTCGGCATTCGCGCGAGCTTGCAATTTGGATCAGGATGCCGGTGCCAAAAGCAGCCGTGGACAAAAATGACCTTCTTCCTGGGCCCGAACACCAGATCTGGTTTGCCGGGTAGATCGCGCCGGTGTAGCCGGTATCGGTAGCCTAGACCGTGAGCTAACCGACGAACCGCCATCTCGGGTTTTGTATTGCGCCCGCGCACCTGTTTCATGCGTTCGCTGCGCTGACTAGGAGATAGGGTATCCAAGTTTTCTAACCAAGAACAAAGTGGGAACACTCTAAACGGGCCCTAGCGTGGACTCAAGCCCTAAGCACAGCATTTAAGTGATTATACCTTTTTGCGCTAACTGCCGCGTCAGGCGACATCCTTGCGCATGGTGGCCATGCCGCGGCGGCGGCCGAGCTCCTCGTAGCCGGCGCCATCGTAGAGCCGCATGGCCGCCTCGTTGTCGGTCTCGGCCTTCAGCGTGATCGACAGGGCGCCGAGGTCGCGGGCGGCAGCCTCGGCCATCTCGGTCAGCTGCCTGCCGGCGCCGCCGCGCGCCGCCTCCTCGATGAACACGTAGACGAGGTGGCGCACTTCCGGGCCGATGCCGACCCTAAGCGCGAAGAAGCCGACTTCCCGGCCGTCCCCGTCGATCAGGTAGAAGGACTCGTCGTCGGGCTCGTTCAGCCATTTTTCCCGCCACTCGAGCGGATCGAAGGGGAACTTGGCGCTGGGATTGACGAGGGCGAGGTCGTCTTCCTCGGTGAGGAGGCGCGCCAGCGGCGCGAGGTCGGACGGCGCGTTGGGCCGGACGCTGAGGTCGGACATGGAATGCAGTTCCGGTGGTTTGCTTGTTGCCGGTGCCGGGACGAGGGGGCACGGCCGGACGGGCAGGCCCCGTCGTCGGCGCGGCGCGGATCGCGGCCTGCATGGCCGGCTGTCCCGGGGCGCGGGGAACCCCTAACAAGCGAGACGGGCGCTTGGCCACCCCCGGCGGCGGGAAAAGCCCGACATGTCGCGCGGCCGGCGCTGCCCCGCCGCCCGGTCAGAAAGGCAGGGGGGCGGCGTCCTTGACCTCCTTCAGCACGAAGAAGGTCCGGATCTGTCGGACGCCCGGAAGCGCGATCAGCATCTTGCCGTGCAGGGCGTTGAAGTCGCGCATGTCGCGGACGCGGATCTTCAGCAGGTAGTCGAAGTCGCCGGCCACGAGCTGGCATTCCAGAAGCTCCTTCATGCCGGCGACGGCGGCCTCCAGCTCGGCGAAGCTTTCCGGCGTCGAGCGGTCGAGGACCACGCCGACCATGACGAGCGTGCCGAGCCCGACGGAGTCCGGATTGACCCGCGCGTGCACCCCGGCGATGTGGCCCTCGTCGAAGAGCCTCTGGGTCCGGCGGTGGCAGGTGGCGGGACTGACGTTCACCGCCTTGGCGATCTCCGCGTTGGTGAGGCGTCCGTCGGCCTGCAGGTGGCGCAGGATGCTCCTGTCGATGCGGTCGAGGTCGGCCATGAAAGAATCTTCCGTTTCGATGGCATCGGATGCGGAGAACAGTGTTCCAGATCCCGATCTTCTGTCCAGAACGCATGAAACGGCGGCGAACTTCGAGAGCACCTTTCCGGGCCCGTCGGCTAGCCTGATCGACAGGACAACGAGGAGAAAGCCGATGTCGCTACTGGAGAAATTCGACCGCTACCCGCTCACCTTCGGCCCCACGCCCATCGAGCATCTGCCACGGCTCTCAGAGGCGCTCGGGGGCAAGGTGGAGATCTACGCCAAGCGCGAGGACTGCAATTCCGGCCTCGCCATGGGCGGCAACAAGCTGCGCAAGCTGGAATACATCGTGCCGGACGCCATCGCCTCGGGCGCCGACACGCTGGTCTCCATCGGCGGCGTGCAGTCCAACCACACGCGGATGGTGGCGGCGACGGCGGCCAAGATCGGCATGAAGTGCGTCGTCGTCCAGGAAAAGTGGGTGCCGCACTACGACGCGGTCTACGACCGCGTGGGCAACATCCTGATGACCCGGCTGATGGGGGCGGATTCCCGCCTCGTCGACGACGGCTTCGACATCGGCATCCGCAAGAGCTGGGAAAACGCGATCGAGTCGGTGCGCCAGGCCGGCGGCACGCCCTATCCGATCCCGGCCGGCGCCTCGGTGCACAAGTACGGGGCGCTCGGCTACATCGGCTTCGCGGAGGAAGTCGCCGCGCAGGAGGCCGACCTGGGCTTCAGCTTCGACTACATCGTCGTCTGCGTGGTGACCGGCTCGACCCAGGCCGGCATGGTCGTCGGGTTCGCCGCCCAGGACCGCGCCGACCGGGTGATCGGCATCGACGCGTCGGGGACGCTCGATCAAACCCGTGCCCAGGTGCGCGCCATCGTCGACGGCGCGGCGGACCTCGTCGGCCTCGGGCGCGCCGTCCGCGAGGACGAGATCGTCATCAATCCGGACTATGCCTATCCCGCCTACGGTGTACCTTCGGAGGAAACCAACGCGGCGATCCGTCTTGCCGCCCGGACCGAGGCGATGATCACCGATCCGGTCTACGAGGGGAAATCGATGCAGGGCATGATCTACCTGACGAAGAACGGCTTCTTCCCCGAAGGGTCGCGGGTGCTCTATGCGCATCTGGGCGGCGCGCCCGCGCTCAACGGCTACAGCTACTATTACAAGGACGGCTGAGCGCCGCTCCGGCACCGAAGGGGCCACCCGGCGGTGGCCCCGCGCTCTCCCAACTCTTGCGGGGTGATCCTGTTGTCCAACGCCCACCTGAAGACCATCGAGCAGCGCCTCCTGTGGCTGTCGCACTGGATGATCCATCACGCCAACCACATCCGCCCGAAGGTGGATGGCATCAAGGTCGGCGGGCATCAGGCGAGTTCGGCCTCGATGGTGTCGATCATGACGGCGCTCTATTTCCAGGCGCTGAGGCCCGAGGACCGGGTGGCGGTGAAGCCGCACGCCTCGCCGATCTTCCACGCGATCCAGTACCTGATGGGCAACCAGACGCGCGAGAAGATGGAGGCGTTCCGCGGCTTCGGCGGCGTGCAGAGCTATCCGAGCCGCACCAAGGACGTGGACGACGTCGACTTCTCGACCGGCTCGGTGGGGCTCGGCGTCGCCATCACCTCGTTCGCCTCGATCGTCCAGGACTACATCCACGCCAAGGCATGGGGCGGCGACGCGCCGCTCGGCCGCATGGTGGCGCTGGTGGGCGATGCGGAGCTGGACGAGGGCAACGTCTACGAATGCTTGCAGGAGGGCTGGAAGAACGATCTCCGCAACACCTGGTGGGTGATCGACTACAACCGCCAGTCCCTCGACGGGATCGTGCGCGAGGGCCTGTTCGGGCGCATCGAGAAGATCTTCGACGCGTTCGGCTGGGACGTGGTGCGGGTGAAGTACGGGGCGCTGCAGCGCGCTGCCTTCGAGGAGCCGGGCGGAGCCAAGCTGCGCGACTGGATCGACGGCTGCTCCAACCAGGAATACGCCGCGCTGACGTTCATGGGCGGCGCCGTGTGGCGCAAGCGGCTGATGGACGATCTCGGCGACCAGGGCGACGTCTCGGCGCTGATCGACCGGCGCAGCGACGCGGAGCTGGCGGCGCTGATGGAGAACCTCGGCGGCAACTGCGTGGCGACCATGGCAGAGACCTTCGCGGCCATCGACCACGATCGGCCGACCTGTTTCCTCGCCTACACCATCAAGGGGTGGGGCACCCCGATCGCCGGGCACAAGGACAACCACGGCGGCCTGATGAACAAGACCCAGATGGCCGCCTGGCAGCGCCATATGGGGGTGCCCGAGGGCGCCGAGTGGGACCCGTTCGCCACCGTTCAGGACGTGGCCGGGCTGCAGGCCTTCCTCGGCCGGGTGCCGTTCTTCCAGACCGGGCCGCGGCGCTTCGCCGACGCCCGGCTGCAGGTGCCGGCGATCGCGCCGCCGGCTGAGCGCGAGATCTCCACCCAGACGGCGTTCGGCAAGATCCTCGACGAGCTTGCCAAGGGCGACAGCACGCTCGCCGCGCGCATCGTCACCACCTCGCCGGACGTGACCGGCACGACGAGCCTGGGCCCCTGGGTGAACCGGCGGAAGCTGTTCGCCCGCGCCGCCCAGTCCGACGCCTTCATCAGCCACCGCATCCCGTCGACCGCCAAGTGGGAGTTCGATCCCGAGGGCCAGCACATCGAGCTGGGCATCGCGGAGATGAACCTGTTCCTGCTGCTGGGCGCGGCCGGGCTGTCGCACAGCCTATTCGGCAAGCGCCTGATCCCCATCGGCACGGTCTACGACCCGTTCGTGAACCGCGGCCTCGATGCGCTCAACTACGCCTGCTACCAGGACGCCCGCTTCCTCATCGTCGGCACGCCGTCGGGCGTCACGCTGGCGCCGGAGGGCGGCGCCCACCAGTCGATCGGCACGCCGCTCATCGGCATGTCCCAGGACGGGCTGGCGGCCTTCGAGCCGGCGTTCGCCGACGAGCTGGCGGTGATCATGGAGTGGGCCTTCGACTACCTGCAGCGCGACGGCGAGGCGGACCCGGACGAGCGCACCTGGCTGCGCGACGAGACCGGCGGCTCGGTCTATCTGCGGCTCACCACCAACCCCATCGAGCAGCCCGGCAAGCGCTCCGACGACGCCTTCCGCCAGGGCGCCATCGACGGCGGCTACTGGCTGCGCCGGCCGGGGCCGAACGCGGAGGTCGTCATCGCCTACCAGGGCGCGGTGGCGCCGGAGGCGATCCGGGCGGCCGGCATGCTGGCGGAAAGCCGGCGCGACATCGGCGTGCTGGCGGTGACCTCGGCCGACCGGCTGAACGCCGGCTGGACGGCGGCGCAGCGGGCGCGCTCGCGCGGCAACGGCGGTGCCGAGGCGCACGTGGAGCATCTGATGCGCGGCCTGCCGCGCCACTGCACCATTGTCACCGTGGTCGACGGCCATCCGGCGACGCTCTCGTGGCTGGGCGGCGTCGCCGGGCACCAGACCATTCCGCTGGGCGTCGAGCACTTCGGCCAGACAGGCACCATCGGCGACCTCTACGCCCACTACGGCATCGACGCGGCGGCGATCGTTGAGACCGTCGGCGGGCTGACGGCGGGCCGGCACGCGAGCCGGGGCATTCTCGCCGCACGCGCCTGACGTTTAGCCGGCTCAGAATCTTGTTGGGGTGGTGAGGATCCGGACCGGGGTGGGACTGGCCTCCTGGCCGGGCGGTGCCGGCCTTCGCCTTGGGGAGGCGCGGGGTTTCCGGCGCGGTGCGTCGGGTCCGGCCCGCGGTCCGGCCTAACCCCTTCTATCCCGATTGAAGCGCGGGCGGTTTCGGCTGACGGCGGAACGGGTTGGCCTGGATCGCTACGAATTGTGATCGCGGCGGTAGAGGGCCCATTCGTCGATGCGTTCGCCGCCTGGCAGCACGCAGTCGTTGGAGACGCCGGCCGCCGTCTTCACCGCCTCAAGGCGGCCGCCCTTTTCGCCGCAGTAGACCGAGGCGGGGTTGGCGAGGCCGACGCCGGCGGCCGGCCCGGGCGCCTCCTGCGTGGGGCTGCAGGCCGCGAGGGCAAGGGCGGTGAGGGCGGCGAGCGCGGGAATCTTCATGGGGCGGGGGTCCTCCGGATGGCGGTGGCTGCGCGCGGCCGGGCGAGGGGCCGGCCGCGCGCGCGTTATGCCGATCTAAAGCCTTTTCGCGCATCGTGGCGAGGCTCGATCTTCCCCGCAGCCGGCCGACCCGCCGCGCCGGGACCGTCGCCTAGGGCGGCGCAAGGGCTTTATATTTCGAGTCCGCAATCCCGGCTAAGCTGATTTAGATATGGCTTTAACCTGAGGCCTAAAATTTATGATTAACAATATTTTATTGATAAAATTTGATGTAATTCATGAGACCGAATTTTCCCTGCGTTGATGTGATTTCGCAGGGCGGATTCCGCGCCGCTGGCTGCTGCGGAAGTGTCGGCTGTACACGCCGTCCCCCCTGCTGCGGTGAGTGGGAAGGGCGGGCAGCGAACGCCCTTTGGGGGTTTACGTGCAGGTGTCGGACGTGGTCGCATCTGCTTGCGCGAATGTGCGCGATCTTGCGCTTTCCCGCGCGCCGCGACCCGCGCGCGGTCGGGTGCGCGCGGCGGACCCCGCAACAGTCGAACCGGAGGCGGGCGAGCGCCGCATGAGTGTCGAAGATCTCCTTCTCGGACGCGGAACCTTTGTCGCCGACCTCGCCCACGCGGGGGCCCTGCACGCCGCCTTCGTCCGCGCCCCGCTCGCCCACGCCCGCATCCGCGCCATCGATACCCTAGATGCACTGGGTGCTCCCGGCGTGGCCGCGGTGCTGACGGCCGCCGATCTCGGCGAGGTGGCCCCGCTGGTCTCGCCGGTGACGGTGAGCGGCGCGGGCAACCGGCTCGCCACCATCGGCCGGCCGATCCTCTGCGCCGAGACGGTGCGGCACGTGGGCGATCCGGTGGCGCTGGTGCTGGCGGCCTCCGAGGCCGAGGCGATCGACGCCGCCGAGCTGGTCTCGGTCGACTACGATCCGCTGCCGGGCGTCGCCTCGGTGACGGCGGTGCCGGCCTCCGCCGACCGCTCCGGCGACGCCGAGATCGACCCCCGGGCGCCCGGCAACGTCGCGCTCGACTGGGCGAGCGGCCCGCGCGGCCGCACCGATGCGGCGTTCGCGAGCGCCCACCGGATCGTCCGCATCACCCTCGACCAGGCCCGCGTGGCGCCGACGCCGCTGGAGACCCGCGGCGCGCTGGTCGCCCACGACCCCGCCACCGACCGGCTGACGCTGGAGCTGCCGACGCAGGGCGCGGCGGCGGTGGCGGGCGCGATCGCCGCCTCGCTCGGGCGCGATCCGGCCAGCGTCCGGGTGATCACCCGCGACGTCGGCGGCTCGTTCGGCATGAAGATCTACCCCTATCCGGAACACGTGGCGCTGGCGGTGGCGGCGATCCGCACCGGCCGCGCGGTCCGCTGGGTCGCCAGCCGCGCCGAGGCGCTGCAGAGCGACACCCAGGGCCGCGAGATGCGCTCGGAGGCGGAGATGGCGCTCGACGCCGACGGCCGCTTCCTCGCCGTGCGGGTGCGCCACCAGGCCGACTTCGGCGCCTACGTCTCCACCTACGCGCCGCACACCATGACCTATGGCCCGACCAGCGTCGCCACCGGCCTCTACGCCATCCCGGCCGCCGACGTGGCGATGACCGGCCGGCTCTCCACCACCGCCTGGACCGATGCCTACCGCGGCGCCGGCAAGCCGGAGGGCATCCTGGTGCTGGAGGCGCTGGTGGACGCGGCGGCGCGGGCGATGGACCTCGACCCGGCCGAGATCCGCCGCCGCAACCTCATCGGCGCCGCCGCGCTGCCGCACGCGACGCCGGCCGGCGAGACCTACGACAGCGGCGACTTCCCGGCCCGGCTGGAGGCGGCGCTGGCCGAGCTGGAGGCGAGCGGCGCTTCCGCCCGCCGGGCGGCGGCGGCGCGGCGCGGCCGGCTGTTCGGGCGCGGCCTCTCGTGCTGGCTCGACACCACCAGCAGCGGCCCGGTCGACACGGCGCGGCTCACCGTCGACGCCGACGGCCGGGCGCGGCTTGCCGCCGGCAGCCAGGACACCGGCCAGGGCCACGCCGCCGCCTTCGCCCGCATCGTCGGCGACCGGCTGGGGCTGGCGCTCGCCGGCCTCGACCAGGGCGATTCCGATACCGCCCCCGACGGCGGCGGCAGCTACGGCGCGAAGACCATGGCGGTGATGGGCTCGGCGGTGGCCAACGCCTGCGACGCGCTGGTGGCGGCAGCGAAGGGGCTGGCTGCGGAGCGCTTCCAGGTGGCGCCGGCCGACGTCCGGTTCGAGCGGGGCGACCTCGCGGTGCCCGGCACCAACCACCGCATCGAGCTTGCCGCGCTGGCGCGCGCGGCCGGCGGGCTCGGGGCCGAGGCGCAGGGCGGCGGCGCCACCACCTATCCCAACGGCTGCCACGCCTGCGAGGTGGAGATCGACCCGGAGACGGGGGAGGTGGCCGTGGTCGCCTATGTGGCGGCCGACGACTACGGCACCGTGCTGGACCGCGCCGGGCTCGCCGGCCAGCTCCTCGGCGGCATCGCCCAGGGGCTGGGGCAGGCGGTGCACGAGCGCGTCGTCTTCGACGCGGCCGACGCCCAGCTGATCACCGGCAGCCTGATGGACTACGGTCTGCCGCGCGCCGCCGACATGGCGGCGCCGACGCTGCTGATCGCCGGCGACCAGCCCTGCCGCACCACGCCGCTGGGCACCAAGGGGGTGGGCCAGGCCGGCGCCATCGCGGCGCCGGCAGCCATCCTCAACGCCATCAACGACGCCCTTGCGGGCGCGGGGGCAGGGCCGATCACGCGGCTACCCGCGACGCCGCTGGCGGTTTGGGGGGCGTTGAGTGGCGAGCGACGTCGCAAATGACCGCTTAGCGCCCATCCCGGTCGCTCACGGCGGCAACTTCGGCTCCCCGAAATCGGACTTTCGGGTCCACAAACTTCAGGCGAGAAGCGAGCGTCACTCAAGAAGCAATCCATGGGCGTAGATCTGAGGCCGCAGCTTATCGGTGAGTGTGGCGTAAGCGTCCCTGAAGGGCCCAAAGTCGGTAGTTATGTTGTCCGAGTTGGCAATTAAGGCGCGGCGGACCTGGTACCATCCAACGTCAGTGCAGTTAAGCTTAAATTCTTCACGGATCGAGCGACCGAACTCTGTTCGGTTGTACGCCGCCCATATCTCCCGCCCTGCCTGCAGAACAGCAGTCGCTTCCGGCGTGAGCTTTCTTTTGGCAATGTATGCAGACATAAAGTCTGATCGAAATCGCTTCGGAGCATTTACCTCAGCTTCTGTGAAGGGGATGAAGTGATTTATCAAACTCCATTCTTTCCCTTTCCATTTTAAGCCATCAGCACCCGCGGTAAGATTACTAGTACTGAAAAGCATCCAGATCAGACAATCGGTCTGGAATCCTTCTTCAAGCTCTTTTGGCGGTTGGAGAAACTGATCACGGTCATTCAACCAAGTGGGCGTGATTAGGCGCCTCGCTGAGAACATTACCGAGATCTGAGGCAAATTTTCCTTTGTCACGTAGAAACCGTTGCCAGCGCTGTAGACAGACGAAAATATCGATGTCAGCGGTGCTGCATTCTGCAGATCGTTACTGTTGGCCAGCATGTAGCCGATAAAATCGTGGCGCCAGCTTGTCACCTTGGCATGGCCATCCTGTGGGGTGATCGCATTCTTAAGCGGTATTGTCGTGGTGTCCGTCTTTAGACGGGGTAGCCATCCGCTTAAAAAGCGGGATTTCGGCAGATTGTGAAATGACTTAATGCCGACCACGGTGCCGGACTTGTCCAGCGCGGTTGCGGAGATCGAGGAGAGCTCCTTTTTCTTTCCCAAATCCCAGATTAAGAAGCCAACTGGGAAGTTGCCCTTCAGCCCATCGAACGCTTTGCTGTGCACTAGAAAGCCGCTAAGATATTCTGCTTTCCAGTTCTCTCGGAATTTTTCGAAGTTCGGGGCTGAGACGTATTTCAGCTTGCTAAACATCGCCAGCGTAGCAGTCGGGAGCTCCTTCTGGATACGAACAAGGAACTGCACAAAGAGCTCTCGCGCCGAATAGCCCATGTCCATTCCGCCGCCGATCATGGTCGCCGCAATGTCCGTTTTCCCGGCGTTCCCTTTCGAGTTCGCTGCCTCTCCATAAGGCGGATTGATCAGCACCAAGATCTTCTTAGCACCCTTCTTCTTCGCCTTCGCGTCGGCGATTGCCTGTTGGAGCTCCTTCGGCATCTTATTTGTCAACGAGTAGTCAATATTTCCAAATTCATCAATGTCGTCATTCAGATAGTCGTACTGGAAGATCGTCGCACCAACACAAGTGTGGCTAGCCTTCATCACGTTGATGTCCGCGACATCAAGCGTGCTCATAAAAACATTTCGATAGTTGCTGTGTTTCACCTCAAGGTTGCCGACGCCGCAGCACATATCCCAGACTATGTAGCGCTTCTGCCAGTTTTTTCCCAATGTCGCTGCGAGCTCGATGTAGGCTTTGTCGACAATATGCAGCGGTGTGTAGTAAGCGCCCTTGAAGCTCCTCTCGTCGAGGGGAAGCAGGCTGTCTCGGCGCTCGAGTAAGTAGCGCCGGTACTCCTCCTCAGGCGGGCGGTGATATATCGCCCAGAAGTTTCGGTAGCCGCGATCGCTGTGAAGCCGGTAGTCCTTTCCAGCCAACAGGAATACAGGCTGATTATCGTCATGAAGTAGCTTGGCTGGAAGATCGCGAATGGCTGCCTTTTTACCATCGTGCATGATGTCGGCGAAGAATAACAGCGCGTAGTCTGATGGGTCGATATCGTCCAGCTCTCTCCCAATCATGTCGACCCACTGGTCAAAAACTTGGCGTAGGTTGTCCGGAGTGATCGGGGTCCGAATAATTCGGCCAGTCTTCAGAGCGCTTTTGACCGCCTGCACGAACTGCTTTTCGTGACTGTCGATCGAGTAAACCACGAAGTGAGATTCGATGTGGGGAGCAGCCTGTAGAACCAGCTCTTTGCTGACCTTCGAACCGGACTTAGGCCAGACGATTGACTTGTCGTCGAGGATCGGAAGTGCTTTTTCCGTCTCCATGATCGCGGCCTTCTCGCGATCGATCACAGCTAGGAAGGGCGGGATCTGCTCTCCCATTTTCCGGGCTGCGCGGACGTAGAACAGCAGCTGGGCGAACATGGCCGTAGCGGGTGTGCCGGTGCTTTTCGCCTCGAACCAAATCTCCTTGGTTTGGATGTCGACCAGGCCCTTGTTGTAGGATTTGAGGGCAAGCGCTTTGATGTAGGCGTCCTTGACATCCTCTTCGGTCTTGGTAGCAGCCAGACGGTCCTTGAGTCTCATTTCATCACGTCGATCTATTCGAGGCATCAGCGTCTCGTAACGGCAGGTACATCTTCGTGGTCGAGCGAATGCCACCTTCGATTATGGAGAACACATGCGCCGCTTCAAACGCCATAGCAATCCCGACGCCTACATAATAGGCGGCCGCCAGCTTGATGAATAAAATGCCTTCTGTGCGCACCTAAAACGAACCGTAGCGAGTGTCGGATGAACCGATCGCTTTGGATTGTAAGGCGAACGGCAGCCTTTCGCCTGATGCATTCGAGAGCAGACAGTCCGCCGTCGGCAAAAACCGGCCTAAAGGTCACCGTTGGTCGGGCATTGCCAATGCATCGGACGAGCTGCGTTGCTCCGTTTCAGCATCCGCTCATGGTGCCTTCCGAAGTCGCAGAGTCCCCGTGGTCCCGCCACCCCGGTCTTCCCCACTCAGGCATAGCGCCATAACCATCCCTCCATCTCGACGACCTTTCCGTCGGGCAGACGGTCACCAAGGCCAGCCATCGGGTCGACGCGGAGGAGATCAAGGCGTAGGCGCGCCAGGTCAGTCCGTGGCCGTTCCGTCTGGACGAGGCGGGGGCGGGGGAGGTGGTCTTCCGGGGGCTGGCGGCGGGCGGGGGGCATGTGGCGTCGATCGCCATGCGGCTCCTGGTGGCCGGCGGTGCGCCGTTCGCCGACGGCGTCATCGGGGCGGACCGTTCGCCCCGCGCGTGCGCTCACCGAACCCGTTGCGGACGGACCCGTTGCTGACGTTCGAACAGGTCCCGGGAGACCTTCGCCCTCGGGGAGGGGCAGCCTCTGTTTGCCTTGGCCGGCATGGGGTGCACCTGGACGGGCGGCCGCGGCACGACGGCCGATCCGGTCGAGGGCAAACGGCAGCTCTCTTCGGTCCTGACGTGTGAACCGGGCGCCGTCGTCGCGCAGATCCGCCCGAAGGCAATGCCGGTCATCCGGACGACGGCCGGGGAGATGGATGCCTGGATGCGGGCGGCGTGGGCGGAAGCGTCGGCACTGCAGAGGCCGCTGCCGGACAACGCGCTTCAGGTTGTCGCGCATGGCGAGCGGAGCGATCCCGCGCAACGACCGCTTCGCGCCCAAGTCGGCCGTTCCAAGTGGCTGCGCCGTGCGCTGTGCGCGGCGAACAGGTCAGTCGGCGAACGCCTTCGGGCGGCCTGAATATTAGCGCCTTCTAATTGTACGCGCGTCGTTGTTGCAACTCGGATACAGCCGGCCGGGATTCGAAGTTGTTCGGCGTGGACTCAAGCGCGATCAATCTTGCCCAACACCGCAGAGATGTGGTCGCGTTCACTTGAGCCGACCAACTGTCAGCCGACAGAGCATACCAGATACCGCCAAGTCGGCGACATGTGGGGAACGTTGATGCGACCGCAGAATTCGACCGTCGATCCGGTGTCCAGGCTCGAGGGGGGGACCCGCTCCGACGAAGCGAGTGGGATGAGCGGTCGCAAAATACCCATTCTTCGAACCCTCCCGACCCGTCTCGTCGGCACCGTTGCGCTTGTTGCGCTTGCCGCAGCGCCCGCCTTCGCCGACGGCGGCGCCGGCGGCAATTCCAGCAACGGGGCGACAGGCGGGGCAGGCGGGTCGTCGAACGCGACCGACCCCGGTGGCGCCGGCGGCGCCGCAGTTCAGATATTGACGGTCACCAGCGGCGGCGGCGGCGGCGGCGCGGGAGCGAGCGGCGGCGCAGGCGGCGCGGGATCTTCTGGCGGCGCCCCCGGCGGCAGCATTCCGGGGGATCCGGGGAGCGACGGTGTCCTCGCGAGCGGCGGCGGCGGCGGCGCACACGGCGCCGTGACGGGCGCGACGCCCTTCACCGCGACCGGCGGCCTCGGCGGCATCGCCGGCAACGGGTCCAGCGGTCCCAACGGCGGCGGCGGCGGCGGCGGCGGCGGCGCCGGCGGATACGGCGTCGTTTTTACAGGGATCGGTTTTACCACCATCGCGAATACGACGACCATCACCGGCGGGCAGGGCGGGTCCGCCGGCACCGGCGGCGGCAGCAACGTCGGCGGCGGCAATGGCGGCGGCGGCGGTGATGGCGGTCGCGGACTCGATCTCACGCAGCCGGTAGACCTGCTGACCATCGATGGAACAGCCGGCGGCGGAGCCGGCGGTTCGGGCGGTGCGGGTGGGCAAACCTCGGGCGCCATCTCTGCGGGATCGGGCGGTTCCGGCGGCGCCGGCGGTGCGGGTCTCTTCGCGGCTCAGGCCGTCGACCTGACCATGACCATTTCCGGCACGGTCAGCGGGGGCAATGGCGGCAACGCTGGTGCGGGCGGGATGACAACCGGGGCCGGCTCCGGGGGCGCGGGCGGCACTGGCGGAACCGGCGGGGCGGGCCTGCAGGCGACCCAGAACGCCGTTCTGTTGATTTCCGGCACGGTCACCGGCGGCACCGGCGGTATCGGCGGCAACGGCACGTCGTCCAGTGCAGCCGGTAACGGCGGCGCCGGCGGTGCCGGCCTGTCGTTCGATTCGACCGCGACGGTCAAGATTATCGGTTCCGGCAGTGTCGGCGGCGGCGCCGGCAACTTTGCCGGGACGCAGGTCAGCGGCGGATCGGCCGGCACGAACGGTGCGGGCGGCGTCGGCATCCGGGGCGCCGGACTGGACGTCACGGTGGAGACCGGCGGGTCTGTCTTGGGCGGGCTGAACGCCGGCTCGGGCCGGGCGAACGCGATCGAGTTCACCGGCGGCACCAACCGGCTGACGGTCCATGCCAACCCGGTCGTTACTGGCAACGTCGTCGGGGGCGGAACCTCCGATACGCTCGACCTTGGTGGCTCGACCAATGGCACGTTCAATGTCTCGTTCATCGGACCGGCCTCGCAGTTCCGCGGCTTCGAGGCGTTCGAGAAGACCGGCACGAGCACCTGGACGCTGAACGGAACCACGACCGAGACGACGCCCTGGACCATCAAGGGCGGGACGCTGTCCATTTCCACCGACGGTGCCCTCGGGGAAGGCACGGTCACGATCGATGGCGGAACGCTCGCCATCACCGCCGACACGACGGTCGACAACAGGGTTTCGCTTAGGCCGTCGAACGGAACGATCTCGGTTGGCACAGGTATCGCGGCAACGCTCAGCGGATCGACCACAGGCTCCGGCAACCTCACCAAAGCGGGGGCGGGCACGCTCACGCTGTCCGAGACGTCTTTGTTTTCCGGCTCGACGACGGTCTCGGCCGGCCGTCTTGTTGCTCCGCCGAACTATACGAGCCCGACATCGGTTGCTTCGGGGGCGGTCTTCGAGCTTCCGTTGTCGATGTCCGGGGTCATCTCCGGAACGGGAAGCCTCGAAAAGACCGGATCCTCCAGCGCCATCCTCAACAGCGACAGCTCGGCATTTGCCGGCTCGACATCCGTTCTGGCCGGCTCACTGTCGTTGATGAACGGTCAGCTCGGCGGGTCCGTTGCGATATCGCCCGGCGCCACCTTTGCGTTGAATCAGACGGTCGACAGGACGTTCTCGCTCGTCTTTTCCGGCGCAGGGGCCCTGACCAAGGCGCGGCAAGGCACGGTCGTGCTCACCGGCAACAGCGCGGCCTTCACCGGCGCAACGACGGTCAGGACCGGACCTCTCCTCGTCAACGGGACGCTTGGCTCGCCGGCGTCGACGCTCACCGTCAATTCCGGCGCGACGCTGGGCGGCACCGGCACGGTGGGCGGCGCGGTGACCGTGCAGTCCGGCGGCACGCTGTCGCCTGGGGCGAGCCCGGGCACGCTGACGATCGGCGGGGCGCTGACCCTCTCCGCAGGGTCCACGTCGGTGTTCGAGCTGAACACGCCGAACGTGTCGGCCGGCGCGACCAACGACTTCGTTTCCGTCGGCGGCAACCTGACGCTCGGCGGCACGCTGCAGGCATCCGTCGGTTCGGCCGGCTACTACAATCTCTTCGGCTATGGCGGCACGCTGTCGGGGGCGTTCGACACCACCTCGGTGACCGGGGTCACCGGCGCGACCTCGACCGTCGATACGGCGCGGGCCGGTCAGGTCAACCTGCAGGTCGTCGGTCCGGACCAGTCGATCCAGTTCTGGGATGGGGCGAACGCGACGGCGAACGGATCGGTTGATGGCGGATCCGGCACCTGGGACGGCACCACCACCAACTGGACCACCAGCAGCGGTTCGGTGAACTTCGCGTGGTCGAAGTCGGTCGGGGTGTTCTCCGGCACGGCGGGCACGGTGACGGTCTCGGGCACCCAGGCGTTCGACACGCTCCAGTTCAAGACCAGCGGCTATCAGCTCACCGGGGGCACGCTGGCGCTGTCGCCGGCGAGCGGAACCGCCGGCACGCTCAACGTCGATGGCGGCGTGACGGCGACGATCGGCTCGACGATCGCCGACGGCACCGGGACGACGCTCGCCAAGTCCGGTTCCGGCACGCTGACGCTGACGGGAGCGAACACCTACACGGGCGGGACGCAGGTGTCCGCCGGCCGGCTCGTCGGCAACACCGGGTCGATCAAGGGCAATATCGCCAACGCCGGCACGGTGGAGTTCGCGCAGGTCTCGGCCGGCACGTTCGCCGGCACCATCGGCGGGCTTTCCGGCACCAACGGGCAGATGGTGAAGTCCGGGGCAGGGACGCTGACGCTGACGGGGGCGAGTTCGCTGCCGTGGTCGATCCTCGCCGGCTCGGTGGTGTCGACGACGACGCTGTTCACCGGCGACGTGATGGTGGCGGGCGGCACCAACCTCACCTTCGACCAGGCCTTCGACGGAAGCTATGGCGGTGCGGTGACCGGCACCGGCAACATTCTCTACACCGGCGGCGGGCAGGTTTCGCTGACCGGCAACACCTCCGGCTACGCCGGCGAGACGACGGTGTCGAACTTCACGCTGACGCTCGGCGGCAACACCCTCGGCGGCACGCTCGCGCTCGGCTCCGGCGGGCGGCTGGCCGGCAACGGCACGGTGGGGGCGACGACGGTGCAGTCGGGCGGCACCATCGCGCCGGGCAACTCCATCGGCACGGTCAATGTTGCCGGCGACCTGACGTTCCTGGCCGGCTCCACCTACGAGGTGGAGACCCAGCCGGGCGGCACGGCGGCCGACCTGATCCACGCCACCGGCACGGCGACGCTCGCCGGCCGGGTCCTGCACATCGGTTTCGACGGCAATTACGCGCCGACGTCGACCTACACGATCCTGACCGCCGACGGCGGCGTGGTCGGCAGCTTCGACGGCGTCTCGTCGACGCTCGCCTTCCTCGACCCGACGCTGCTTTACGGGGCGAACGCCGTCACGCTGCAACTCGTGCGCAACGACACCGACTTCGCGGAACTGGCCCAGACGGCCAACCAGCGGGCGGCGGCAAACGGCATCGAGAGCCTCGGCATGGGCAACGCCGTCTACGACGCGGTGGTGGCGCTGGACGACGCGGCCGCGCCGGCGGCGTTCGACGCGCTGTCGGGCGAGATCCACGCCAGCCTGAAGACCGGGCTGGTGGAGGACTCCCGGATCGTGCGCGAGGCGGTGCTCTCGCGCATCCAGCAGGCGTTCTCGTCGCTCGGCGGCCGCGGCGCGGAGGGCATCGCCTACGCCGGCAACGGCGCGCTGGCCGCGCCCGCGCCGGCCCTCGCGGCCCCCGCCTTCGCCGCCTGGGGCGAGGCGTTCGGCTCGTGGGGGTCGTCGGACGGCACGTCCAACGCGGCGAAGCTCGACCGCGACACGGCGGGCTTCCTGGTGGGCGGCGACGCGGGCGTCGGCGGATATGGCCGGCTCGGCTTCGTGGCGGGCTACCAGTCGTCGGGCTACGACGCCGACGGGCGGTCGTCGTCGGCCGATGCCGACACCTACCAGCTCGGCCTCTACGGCGGCACCGCCTGGCGCGGCCTGAATCTCCGCGCCGGCGCGGCCTACGCGTGGTCGGACGTCGACACCTCGCGCATCGCGTCCTTCCCCGGCTTCTCCCAGTCGCTGACGGGCTCCACCAACGCCGGCACGGCGCAGGTGTTCGGCGAGGCAGGCTACGAGGTCGTCACCGGGCCAGTGGCGCTGGAGCCGTTCGCCGGTCTCGCCTACGTCTCCGTGTCGACCGACGGGTACACCGAGAGCGGCGGCGCGGCGGCGCTCACCGTCGACGGCGACACCACGGAAGTGACCTACACGACGCTGGGCATCCGGGCAGGCGCCGACCTGCCGCTCGGCTTCGTGCGGGCGCGGGCGACGGGGCTGCTCGGCTGGCGCCACGCCTTCGGATCGCTCGACCCGACGGCCACCAACGCGTTCGCCGGCGGCACGGCGTTCACCGAAGCGGGCGTTCCGATCGCCGAGGACGTGGCGGTCATCGGCGCGGGGCTGGAGTTCGACCTCGGACCGGTCAAGTCCATGGGCATCGCCTCGGCCACCCTCGGCGTCTCCTACGACGGCCAGTTCGGCGCCGACGCCCAGGACAACGCCGCGACGGGCAGGCTTACGCTCCGGTTCTGACGCGGGCGGGTCTCGCCCGACCGGAGCCTCCCGTCGACGTCCGGAAACCGACCGTCCGATCGAAAGATCCGACGGTCCGCTCCATCGTGCCCGGCGCAGCCGGCGCTGAAGGCCGCTGTTCTGCCGGCGACCTGTCAGAGGGCCTGAAAGCTCACGCCGGGCTCGAGGAAGTTTTCCGGCGGCGGGGTGCCCCACGTGTTGATCCAGCGGCCGCCCATGCCCTGGCTCATGTCCCAGATCCGCGGCTCGTACGCCAGGTCGTGGTCGATGCGGTCCATCTCGACCGAGTTCTCCACGATGCAGCCGACCGGGTCGATGTAGTAGGTGAAGATGTTGCCGCCGGCGCCGTGACGCCCGGGGCCCCAGAACAGGGTCCGCTCCCTGGCGACGAGCGTGTCGGCGAGGCGCGCCAGCTCCTCCTGGCTCTTCAGGTCGAAGGCGTAGTGGTGGAGCCGGCCTTCGCCAGGACCCAGCGCCAGCGAATGGTGGTAGCCGTCCTCGGCGCGGAACCAGCGCAGCGCGCCGCCATCGGTCTGGTCGGAGAGCTTCATGCCCAGGATGTCGGTGATGCAGTCGGCGGTCTCGGCCGTGTCGGGCACGAAGAGGTTCACGTGCTCCAGCCGGCGGGGCCGCGCGCCGGGCATCGCGTGATAGGCCGACGCGCTGCGGGCCACGGGCGAGTGGACTTCCATCCGGGCGCCGCCGGGCATGACGAACGTCACCGCCCGCTCGATGCCGGGGAGGGTGGGCGTGTCGGACACGATTTCCAGGCCGTCGGAGAGGGCGCGGCGCTTCACCTCGTCGATCGCCTCCAGCGAGACGGCTTCCATGCCCATGGAGATCATGCACGCAGCGTCGGTGCGCGAGTACACCATCTCGAACTGGCGGGTGTTCGACGACATGAAGACGGTGCCGTCGTCGGTTCCGGTGACCCGGAGCCCCACGATGTCGGTGAGATCGGCGGCGTTTTCGGCCGGGTCCGGAACGCCCAGGTGGACGTATCCGATTTGCTTGACGAGATAGGTCACGGCGGTTTCCTCCGTACGCGTTATTGCAGCATCGACGGCAACCAGAGCACCAGCCCCGGCCAGGCGATCATGAGGGCGATGAGAACCATCGGCGCGGCCAGGAACGGCAGCGAGCCGCGGTAGATGTCGGTGATCGAAAGCCCCGGCGAGACGGCCTTGATGACGAACAGGTTCATGCCGACCGGCGGGGTGATGAGGCCGATCTCGATGAGGATGACGAGCAGGACGCCGAACCAGATCGGGTCGTAGCCGAACGACAGCACCAGAGGCAGCGTGATCGGCACGGTGATGAGGATCATCGCGATGCCTTCCAGGAAGCATCCCATCAGGATGTAGATCACGCACAGCACGATGATCACCGCGGTGGCGCCGAGCCCCGCCTCGGCCATGCCGTCGGCGATCGTGGTGGAAAGGCCGGTCTGGACGATGAAGTAGGAGAACATCGTCGACGCCATCACGATGAAGATGACGCTGGCGACCAGCCGCACGGTCTCCAGGAAGGACGTCGTCGCGCCGCCGATCGACAGGCGACCGGTCGAGATCCCCAGCACCAGCGCCCCGAGCGCTCCGACGGCGGCCGCCTCGGTGGGGGTGAACCACCCGGTGTAGATGCCGCCGAGCGTGACGGCGAAGAGGAGCACGACGTGCCAGATGCGCCCGAGCGTCCGGACCGCCGGTTCGCGCTCGCCGGCCGGTCCGCCGCCCATTTCGACGCCGGATGCCATGCGACGGCTCAGGAAGATGGCCACGCAGCAGTAGAGCCCGGTGAGGATCAGGCCGGGGACCAGCGCGGCGGCGAACAGTTCGGCGACCGACTGCTGGGCGATGATGGCGTAGATCATCAGGATCAGCGACGGCGGGATCAGGATGCCGAGGGTGCCGCCGGCGGCGACCGAGCCGGCCGCGAGAGAGGGCCTGTAGCCGGCCGCCAGCATCTGCGGGATCGACACCTTGCTCATGGTCAGGGCGGTGGCGACCGACGATCCGCAGACCGCGCCGAACAGCGCCGAGGCAAAGATGGAGGCGATCGACAAAGAGCCGCGCGCGCCCCGCAACGCGACGTGGCTGGCGCGGAAGAGATCCGCCGACAGCCCCGAGACGGCGGCGACGGCGCCCATCAGCGTGAAGAGGGGCACGACGGAGAAGGTGTAGGCCGAGGCCATCTCGATGGGCAGCGCCCCGAGCATGAGGTTGGCGCGCATGAAGCCGTCGGTGGCGGCGTAGCCGAAGAAACCGACGAGGCCGAGGGCGACAGCCACCGGCACGCGCGCCAGGATGAGCAGCACAAGGACGGCGATGCCGGCGCACGCGAGGACGAGCGGCGTCATGTCCGCGCCTCCGGATTTCCGCCCCGGGCAAGCCGGACGATGGCGCCCGCGCAGGCGAGCACCGAGGCCGCGAACGAGAACAGGATCAGCGCGTAGAGCGGCCACACGGGCATGCCGAGATCCGGCTTCATGTCGCCGAACGTGCGGGCATCCATCATCGGAGCCGTCACGTTGCGGCAGAGGAGCGCGAGAAACACGATCGTCAGCAGGAGGGCGACCACCTTCACCCCCCGCAGGATGCCGGCCGGCAGGATGGTGTCGAAGAGATCCACCTGGATCTGCTCGCTGCGGAGGAACGCCTCGGGCAGGCCGAGCATCGCGGTTGCCAGCACCATGATCTCGACGATCTCGACCACGCCGTGCAGCGGCCGGTTGGCCGCCCAGCGCGCCGCGATGTCGTAGTCGGTCGCCAGCATCATGACGAGAAGCGAGACCGCGCCCAGGCCGGTGCACAGCCGGGCGAGTCCGGCCAGGGCGCGATCAAGCATCGCTCAGAGCTCCGCCTTGAGCTGGTTCACCCGGGCGACGATGGCATCGACGTCGATGCCCTTGGCCTCCAGATCGGCGATCTGCCGGTCGGCCACCGGCTTCAGCTTCTCGGCGAACGGGATCTTCCTGTCGCCGGTGAGCTCGATGACCTCGACGCCCTTTTCGACCATGAACCGCCGGCCGGCGGCCTCGGCCTTGTCGTAGAGCGCGCCGACGCGGCGCCCGGCTTCCGGGCCGGTGCTGTCGTGAATGACCTTGCGCATCTCGGCCGGCAGCCCGTCGAGGGCGTTCTGGTTCATCACCAGCGAGAAGAACCCGACCGAGCTCGCGAGCTGGCTCACCTTGGTGACCGCCTGCTGCAGCTGGAACGCCTTGCCGCCCTCGAAGTTGAAGACGGCTCCGTCGACGACGCCCTTGGCGATGGCATCGGCCAGTTCGGTCGGCGCGATGGTCGCGGGCGATGCACCGAGCGCCTCCAGCTGCGTGGAGACGATGGCGCTCGTCGGCCGGATCCGCAGGCCCTTCATGTCGGCGGGCGTCTCGATCAGCCGGTCCTTCATGAAGAAGCCGAGGGACGTCGACACCACGTCGTAGAGGATCTCGGTGCCGGTATACTCGGGCTGGAGAAGGTCCTTCATGGACGTGGCGATCCATGAGGCGTCGGCGGTGCTGACCGGAACGCCCGCGTCATCGGCGAACAGGAACGGCAGCGACAGCGCGTCCGTCCGCGGGAAGCGGCCGGGCGACAGCGCGATGTAGACGAAGGCGAGATCGGCGACCCCGGTGCGGGCCAGGTCGTACTGGCGGGGCGGCGGGCCCATCTGGCCGGCCGGAAACACCTGGATGTCCAGGCCACCGCCCGTCGTCTCGCGCAGCTCGTCGGCCCAGCGGTTCAGCTCGGCGTTGATCTGGTGCTGCGGCGGCAGATAGTGGGACAGCTTCAGCTGATGGGTTGTCTGGGCACGGGCGATCGCCGGAAGCGCCAGGCATGCGGATGCGGTGGCCAAAAAGGTCCGTCGGGACAGTGACATCGTGTTCCTCCCAGGTGTTTTTCACGCCGAAAGGCGTGTCTTGTTGAGTGCGGCGGCGCCCCGGATGCGGTCGATCAGCTCTCGCGGATCGGGGATCCGGCTGCCGCGCCAGGCCACGTGCTGGTCCGGCCGGACGAGCGCGTAGGCGGCGCCGTAGAGGTCGCCGAGGCCTTCGTCGGACAGGTCGACGACGGCGAGCGGCAGCCCCGCCGCGGCGGCCTCGGTCGCAAGCGAGCGCTCGAGGGCGGCGTCGTGCCCCGCCAGCCGCAGCAGCGTGAAGCCGGCCCCGAACGCGTCGTAGATCGAGCGGCCGTCGGCGAGCCAGGCGTGCGGCGCGAGCGCGCCCGGCCGGGCGGTCGGGAGATAGTCGGTGACGGAAAAGGGCGGCGCGTCGCCTGCCTCCTCGGCAACGACCGGCGAGCCCTCGTAGCGATAGCCGAGCACGACGCCGAGCGACACGAACTCCGGTCGCTTGATCCTTTCCACGGCGGCGGCGGCGGAGCGGCGCGCCGCCTCTCCGGTGGGGCCCGCGTCGGCCAGGTTCGGCCCGCTGAAGTGATCGCTGAGCGCCGCCACGTTCTCGGTGGAGGTTTCGAGCACCTTCTCGTGGACCGGCTTGCGCTCGCGCTCGTAGCTGTCGAGAAGGGCGTCGGATCCCCAGCCTTCCAGCGTCGCGGCGAGTTTCCAGCCGAGGTCCACCGCGTCGCCGATGCCGAGGTTCATCCCGTGCCCGCCGAACGGCGAGTGGAGGTGGCAGGCGTCGCCGGCGAGGAAGACGCGGCCGTCGCGGTAGCGGTCGGCGATGAGCCGGTGAACGGTCCACTCGTCGCGCGCCAGGATCTCCAACGGGAAGTCCTTCTGGATGGCGGCGCGCACGTGGCCCAGAAGCGTCGCGTCGTCGGTCGGCGCGCCGATCGGGATCGCCATCGCCCAGAACCAGGTGTCGTTGCGGTCCATCGGCCCGATGATGCACGGCGCGTCGGGGTTCACGACCCAGTGGAACAGCGCGCCCTTCAGGCCGGGGTCGGCTTCCAGCCCGGGAATGCGCAGGATCAGCGTGATGAAGGAGACGAGGTTGCGCTGGCCCTGCATGGCGATGCCGAGGGCCTCCCGTACGGTGCTGCGGCCCCCGTCGGCGCCGACCAGATAGCGCGCCCGGATGGCCTGGCGGGTTCCGTCCGCACCGGCGACCGACGCCGTCACGCCGTGGGCGTCCTGCTCGAAGGAGACGAGCCGGGCGCCGAAATCCACCCGCGCCAGCGGCTGCGACTGGACGTGATCGAGCAGGATGCCCTCGACCACGTACTGGGGAATGAACTCGGCGTTCTCCGGAAACCGGTCGTCGCGCCTCGGGGTGGCGCAGAAGGCATTCTCGAAGGCGTGGATCTCGTGGCCGAACAGGCCGGTGGAGAAGGCGACGCGGCGGGGGAAATCGGGCGACAGCGGCGAGCGGCTGCGGACCTCCGGGGCGAGGCCCCAGCGCCGCATCTGCGTCATCGTGCGGACGTTGGTCGTCTTCGCCCTCGGCTGCACGCCGACGCGGGCGTTCTTCTCGACGACGCGCACGGTGTGGCCGCGGCCGGTCAGCTCGGTCGCCAGCGCCAGGCCGGCAGGCCCGGCACCGACGATCAGAACGTCGCAATCGTGGCGTTGCGCTTCGTGTGTCATCGCTCCCTCCCCAGACAGCGGTTCGACCGGTTCTAGTTCTCCGCGATGATGGGATTGCGCAGGAGGCCGATGCCCTCGATCTCGATCTCGCAGACGTCGCCCGGCTGCATGAGCACCTTCGGATTGCGGGCAAAGCCGACGCCGGCAGGCGTTCCGGTCACGATGAGGTCACCCGGCTCGAGCGTCATGCCGATGCTGAGCAGCGACACCAGCCGGGCCACGTCGAAGATCAGGTCGGACGTCGAGGCGCTCTGCATGACCTTGCCGTTGAGCCGGGTCTCGAGCTTCAGGCCCGTCGCGCCGGCGGGCAGGGCGTCGGCGGTGACGAAGGCCGGGCCGAAGCCACCGGTGCCGTCGAAGTTCTTGCCGATGGTCCATTGGGTGGTGCGCAGCTGGTAATCGCGGATGGAGCCGTCGTTGAAGATCGAATAGCCGGCGACGTGGTCGAGCGCCTGGTCTTCCGGGATGGCGCGGCCGGCCTTGCCGATCACGGCGACCATCTCACCCTCGTAGTCGAACGCGTCGGAGGCCTTCGGCCGGACCATCGGCGCGCCGTGGGGCACGAGCCCGGTGTTGAAGCGCACGAACACGGTGGGGAAGTCGGGCGCGTCCATCCCGCTCTCGGCGGTGTGGTCGGCGTAGTTGAGGCCGACGCAGAGGATCTTGCCGGCGCGCGCGAACGGGACGGCGTAGCTCACCGTGTCGGGATCGACCGGGGTGCCGGCCTTCAGTGCATCGGCGGCGGCGGCGAAGTCGCCGGTGCGGACGATGTCGTCCAGCGTCCCCGGAAACGCGGAATCGGTCGCGATCCGACCGCGGTACCCGTCTCCCGTCTCGATGGCCAGGCCCTGGTTGCCCGCCTGCTCGAAGCTCACGAACCGCATGTCGGTGTTTCCCCACATCAAGGATCTTGTGTTTAAGTGCACATATGCCCATAAAAAGAACAGGTCAACATAAAATACATTTTATTTCGACGCGGGCACCCGATAGAAACGGCACATGGACGACGTGGCGGAGCAACCCAGGAGCCTGACGGCGCAGACGTATGAGCGGCTGCGCGCGGCAATCGTGTCGGCGCGGTTCCAGCCGGGCGAAAAGTTGCGCATCGATTTCCTCCGCAACGAGTTTGCCGCCAGCTCCGGGGCCGTGCGCGAGGCGCTGTCGCGCCTGACTTCGGAGGGGCTGGTCGTCGCCGAACCGCAGCGCGGGTTTCTGGTGGCGCCGGTGTCGCGCCAGGATCTGACCGACCTAACGGACGTCCGCATCGAGGTGGAATGCCGGTGCCTCGCGTCGGCGATCCGCGATGGCGATCTGGCCTGGGAGGGGCGCGTCCTGTCGGCGAGCCATCAGCTGTCGGCGCTGGGCCGCGCCTACCTCGAGACCGACACGCCCGATTCCCGCAGCTGGCATGCGCTTCATCAGGTCTTCCACGACGAACTGACGTCGGCGTGCGAGAACACCTGGTGGCTGCGCCTGCGCCGCCAGCTCTACATCCAGTCGGAACGATACCGGCGGCTGTCGGGACCGTTCGCCGAAACCGACCGCGACATTCCGGCCGAGCACCGAACGATCGCCGCGGCGACGCTGGACCGGGACGTCGATGCCGCGACAAAGGCCATGGCCGACCATCTGCGCGCCACCACCGAGATTCTGCTGGGGTCGAAGGTCCTGTTCGCGGACGCCGCGAAGACAGCCAAACGAAGGGTAGGGGCGTCGGGTGGCCTCTGAGCGGGCGTCCACCGAATGCCCGCGGGGTTGCCGACGGATCCGCGGCGCTCAATGACGTCCGGGCGAATCGTGGGGTCGCTTCAGGCCTGAAGGGCTCAGGGCCGGCGTCCGTGCATCGGACGTGTCGTTCCCGCGCAAAGTCTCTCCAAGCGCATCGCCGCCAGCGAATACACCGGCTTTTCGGCGCGCTGGCCCGAGAACGGGTAGCGGGTGGCGGTCAGCGAAGGCCGGCGGCTAGCCGTCGACGGGCTCGGGGCGTGCCGAGGCGTTCATGAACGTCGACACGTGGCGCAGCCCCTGCTCGGGATCGTAGGACACCGACAGGACCCGCGCGTCCTCCTCGCTCACCGAGACGTAGAGGTGGGCCATGGAGCTGTCGAAATAGGAGCTTTCGCCGGCGTTCAGCCGGAACGGCGCATAGAACTCCGTATGCACCTCGATCGCGCCGGAGAGCACGTAGACGAACTCCTCGCCGTTGTGGCGGCTCCAGTGGTCGAACTCGTCGATGCTGCGCGCCCGCACCCGCATCTCAAGCGGAACCATGCCCTTGCGGGAGAGCTCGGTCGCGTGGGCGCAATAGTCGTACTGACCACTGGTGAAGCGCGCGCCTTCGCCCTTGAGGGTCGCCGTCTTGCGGCCGAGGACCGCCGGTCCGCCTGCCGCCACGCGCTCCTTCGCGACCAGTTCCTCCAGCGGCAGATCGAGCCCGTCGCAGATCCGCTTGATCACGTCGAAGGACGGAGACACCAGCCCGTTCTCGATCTTCGAGAGACCCGACACGGACACGCCGGTCCGCTCGCTCGTCTGAGAAAGCGTCAGCTTCAGCGCCTTGCGCGCTGCCTTGAGCTGCTGCCCGATGCCTCGATCCGACGCGTGCTGACCGTCATCCATGGCGGACCGAATCCTCCTGCGTGTCTCAGCCTATTTTTTTCGCGATTTGCTCAAATAGCAAGCGAAGTGGAATTTTCGTACAAATTTTCCTTGAAGAAAAATTTTCTGGTGTTTTCCTTATGGGAACCAAAACAGCAACCGGGTTCCGCACGGCATGAAAATCACATCGATCGAGGCCATCCCCTACCGGCTTCCGGTTCGCCGGGAGTTCCGCTGGAACGGGCTCAACCAGGGTCTCGGTCATTTCGTCCTGGTCCGTGTGACCACCGACACCGGCCTCGTTGGCCACGGCGAGGCGGTGCCGCTTCCCGACTGGGGCGGCAGCTTCGGCCGCCGTGCCGGCGAAACCCGCGCCACCGTCTGCGCCATGGTCGACGGACTGCTGGCGCCGGCGCTGATCGGCACCGATCCCTGCCAGATCTCCGAGGCGTGCGCCCGCATGGAGCGGGTGGCCGTCGGCCACACCTACGCCAAGTGCGCCGTCGAGATGGCGCTGCACGACCTCTGGGGCAAGGCGGTCGGACAGCCGATCCACCGGCTTCTCGGCGGGGCCGTGCGGTCGGGCGTGCCGATCGCCCACATGGTCGGCCTGATGGCGTTCGACGACGCCGTGGCCGAGGCCGAGGCGGCCATCGGCGAGGGGCTGACCGCGCTGCAGATCAAGGGCGGCGAAAGCGGCGATCGCGACGTCGCGCTGATCCGCACCCTGCGCGAACGGCTCGGTCCGGACGTCGTGCTTCGGCTCGACGCCAATCAGGGCTACGGCTCGGCGAAGTCGGCCCTCACGGTCCTCTCCGCGTTTGCGCCCGGCGAGCTGAGCTACGTCGAACAGCCGGCCGTCGGCCTGGAGCACATGGCCGACGTCACCCGGGGATCGCTGGTGCCGGTGGTGGCGGACGAGAGCTGCTGGACGCCGCGCGACGCGCTGGACCTCGTCGCGGCGAAGGGCGCCGACTGCATCTCCATCTATCTCGCCAAGGCCGGCGGCTTCCGGCAGGCGGCCGCGGTCGCCGCCATCGCGGAGGCCGCGGGGCTCCCCTGCGATGTGAACGGCTCCATCGAGTCCGGGATCGGCAACGCCGCGAACATCCAGTTCGCGCTCGCCACCCCGGCCGTCACCCTGCCGTGCGTGATCCCGGTTTCGGCGCCGGCCGATGCCCATCCCTGCCGCGTCGGCGGCAACTATTTCGAGGACGACATCATCACCGAGGCCTTTCCCTTCCGCGATGGCGCCATGGGCGCCCCGGACGGGCCGGGGCTGGGGGTCGAGGTCGACGAGCGCAAGCTCGACCGGTTCAGGCAGTCTGCGATCTAACCAGAAGAGGGGAACTGACATGAGAGCGAAGACCTGTATCCAGACCTCCCGCCGCCTGGCGGCATCGGCCGCGCTCGGCACCGTGCTGCTGGCGGGAGCCATGCTGCCGGCCGCCGCCGCCAACGTCGCCTGGGACATGTCCATGGAGGACCGGGCGAACTCGCTGCCGGGCGAGGGGGCGACGGCGTTCGCCGAGGACGTGAAGGAGCTGACCAACGGTGAGGTCGTCATCACCGTCCATCACGGCGGCGCGCTCGGCTTCAAGAACAAGGATCATCTGGAGGCGCTGCGCGACGGCATCCTGCCGCTGGCCCAGAGCATCTCCGGCGCGTTCGCCGGCCAGGAGCCGATCTTCCTGCTTTCGTCGCTGCCGTTCGTCGCCCGCAACTTCGGGGAGGCGAAGGTGCTGTACGATGTGGCCCGCCCGAAATACGAGGAAGCGCTCGCGCGCAACGGCCAGAAGCTGCTTTACACCTCGCCGTTCCCGCCGTCCGGCATCTGGGCCAAGAAGGCGATCACCTCGGTCGACGACCTGAAGGGGCTGAAGCTGCGCACCTACGACGTGAACGGCACCATCACCTTTAAGAACCTCGGCGCCGCGCCGCTGCAGGTGAGCTTCAGCGATGTCGTGCCGCAGCTGAGCACGGGAAATCTCGATGCGGTCCTGACCTCGGCGGACGGCGGCCGCTCGCTGAGCTTCTGGGACTTCCTCTCCCACTTCAACGACGTGGGCTACGCCTATCCGCTCAACGTCACCGCCGTCAGCCTGTCCGCCTTCGAGGAGCTGACGCCGGAGCAGCAGGACGCCGTCATGAAGGCCGCGGCCGCGGCGGAGAAGCGGGACTGGACGACTGTGGAGTCCTATCAGGAGAAGAACTACGAGACCCTGCGCGGGCACGGCATCGAGATCGTCACCGACGCCCCGGCCGAGTTCCAGGAGAAGCTCTCGGAAGCGCGTGAGCCGGCCATCGCCGAGTGGCTGGCGAAGACCGGCCCGAGCGGCCAGGAGACCCTCGACGCGTTCGCTGCGGAGGTCGGCCACAAATGATCGCGTCGGTCGAGACCTTGGAACGCATCGCGCGCTTTCTCGGACTGGTCGCAGCCGTCCTGTGCGCCTTCATCATGGCGTTCGTGACCTGCCACATCATCCTCGAAATCATCCTGCGCAACGTGTTCCTGACCTCGACCTACGCCCTGGACGAGCTGGTGGGCTATGGCGTGGGCGCGATGAGCGTGCTCGCCATGGCCTACACGCTCAGGGAGGGCGAGATGATCCGCGTGCGGATTCTTCTCGCCCACCTGCCGCCGCTGGCGCGCCGGATCGTCGAAATCGCCTGCGCGCTGGTCTGCCTGGTCCCGGTCGCCGTCATCGCCAACTCGTTCGCCCAGACGGCCGTGCGCAGCTGGCGCGAGGGCAGGGTCAGCACCGGCTATCTCGAGGTCCCAATGTGGATCCCGGAAGGCGTCTTCGCCATCGGGCTCTTCCTGCTGGCGTTCCAGCTTGCGACCTACGCGGCGCGTCTCGCGGTCGACCGCGACGCCCCGCTCTACGAATCCGGCCCGCAGGGCTAAGGCGGAGCGATCGCAATGGGCGCGGAAGTCATCGGCCTGATCCTCCTCGGACTGGTCGTTCTCTATCTCGGCCTCGGCCTGTGGGTGTTCGCCGGCGTGCTGCTCGTCGGCATCACCGGCCAGATGCTGCTGCTCGGCTTTCCGGTCGAGCGCGTCGCGAACCTGGCGCGGGTGTCGATCTTCCGCAGCGCCACCGGCTGGGAGCTGTCGGCCCTGCCGCTGTTCATCTGGATGGGCGAGATCGCGTTCCGCACGGACGTGGCGGACCGGCTCTTCCGCGGCCTCGCGCCGCTGGCCGATCGGGTGCCGGGCCGCCTGCTGCACACCAGCACGTCGGCGTGCACCCTGTTCGGCGCCGTGTCCGGCTCGAGCGCGGCCACCGCCGCGACCGTCGGCAAGATCATCAACCGGGCCCTGGAGGACCGCGGCTACGACAGCAGCCTCACGGTCGGGTCGCTGGCCGCCGCCGGCACCCTCGGCCTGCTCATTCCGCCGTCGATCGTGATGATCGTCTACGGCGTCGTCGCCGAGGTCTCGATCGCCAAGCTGTTCCTGGCCGGGGTCGTGCCGGGGCTCCTGATCGCCTCGGTCTTCTCCGCCTACATCATGGTCCGCTGCGCGATCAACCCGGCGCTTTCGCCCGCCCACGGGGACCGCCCGGGCCTGTGGGAGGCGGTGCGCGCCCTGGGGCAGCTCTGGCCGATCCTGCTTCTGGTCGTGATCGTCATGGGCGCGATCTATTCGGGCATCGCCACGCCGACGGAAGCGGCGGCGGTCGGTGTCGCGGCGACGCTCGTCGTGGTCACGATCACCGGGCAGTTCAGCTTCCAGCTCCTCGCCGCCTCGTCGATGGCGGCGGTCCGCACCTCCTGCATGATCATGGCGATCATGATCGCGGCGTCGCTCCTCTCCACGACGCTCGCCTATCTGCACGTTCCCACCGACCTCACGAACTTCGTGCGCCAGAGCGACCTCGGGCCGTACCAGCTCATCCTCGCGGTCGGGCTTCTCTTCCTCGTGCTCGGCTGCTTCCTCGACGGGGTCTCCATCACCGTCATGACCATGCCGGTGGTGTTGCCGCTGGTGGTGGCCCAGGGCTTCGACCCGATCTGGTTCGGCATCTTCCTGCTGGTGATGGTCGAGCTGGCGCAGATCACGCCGCCGGTCGGCTTCAACCTGTTCGTGCTGCAGGGGCTGACCGGCCAGCCGCTGTCGCGCGTCGCCCGCGCCGCGGCGCCGTTCGGCCTGCTGATGGCCGGCTGCCTCGTCGTGCTGACCGCATGGCCGGGAATCGTGCTGTGGCTGCCGGGCCTCATGCGGTGATCACCTCCAAGAACGTCTCGGGAGTATGAGATGAACGGCCTGCGCCTCGCCGCGGACATCGGCGGCACGTTTACGGACATCGCGCTTCTGTCGGCGGACGGAGAGCTCTTCACCGCGAAGGTTCCCTCCACTCCGAAGGACTATGCGCTGGCGATCCTGGAAGGCGTGGAAACGCTTCTCGGCACCCACGGGCTCGCGCCCGACGGCATCGAGGAGATCCTGCACGCCTCGACGGTGGCGACCAACGCGATCCTGGAGTCCAAGGGCGCGCGCACCGCGCTCGTCACCACCGCCGGCTTCCGGGACGTCCTGGAGCTGCGCCGGATCCGGGTGCCGCGCCTCTACGAGCCGCTGTACGAGAAGCCCGCCCCGCTGGCCGAACGCCGCCACCGCTACGAGGTCGCCGAGCGCATCGCCGCCGACGGCTGCGTGGTGACGGCGCTCGACGAGGCGGCCGTGGCCCGGATCGCCGAGGAGATCGCGGCATCCGACATCGAGGCGGTCGCGGTCTGCTTCCTCAATTCCTACGTCAACCCGGACCACGAGCGCCGCGCCGGCGAGATCCTCCGGCAGCGGCTGGGCGATCGCTTCCTGACGCTGTCGGTCGACGTGCTGCCGGAAATCCGGGAATACGAGCGCACCAGCACGACCGTCATCAACGCCTACGTCGGCCCGCCCGTGGGCCGCTACCTGACCTCGCTGATCGCCCGCTTCGAGGCCGCCGGCCTCAACGCGCCGCTGCGCATGATGCAGTCCAGCGGCGGCCTCCTGCACCTGCACTCGGTCATCGCCAAGCCTGCCCAGGTGGTGGAGAGTGGGCCGGCCGCCGGCGTGATCGGCGCGGCCCGCATGTGCGGCGCGGCGGGCTATGGCGACGTCATCACCCTCGACATGGGCGGCACCACCGCGAAGGCCGCCCTGATCGAGGGCGGGCGGCACGTCTCGACCGACGAGTACGAGGTGGGGGGCGGCATCTCGCTCTCCAGCCAGCTGGTGAAGGGCGGCGGCTACGCGCTGAAGCTGCCCGTGATCGACATCTCCGAGGTCGGCGCCGGCGGCGGGTCGATCGTCGGCAGCGACGCGACCGGCCATCTGAAGGTCGGCCCGCACAGCGCCGGCGCGGTGCCCGGTCCCGCCTGCTACGGGCGCGGCGGAACGCTGCCCACCGTCACCGACGCCAACGTGGTGCTCGGCTATCTCAACCCGGTGGCGCTCGGCAACGGCAGCATGCCGATCGATGCCGCCGCCGCCGAGACCGCGATCGCGAGCGTCGCCGGCGGCCGCGACCTGCGCGAGGTGGCCCACGGCATCGTCGAGCTGACCGCCGCCACGATGATGCGCGCCGTCAAGGCGGTGACCACCTACCGCGGCCGCGATCCGCGGGCCTTCGTGCTGTGCGCGTTCGGTGGCGGCGGCGGTCTCTACGCGGCGGAGCTGGCGCGCGGGCTGGGCATCCGGCGGGTCCTCGTGCCGCCGGCGGCCGGCGTGTTCAGCGCCCTGGGCCTGCTGTTCGCCGATCTCGAGGTGACCCTCTCCAACAGCTGCCTCCGCCGTCTGGACGCCGCCGACCCGGAGGAGACGGAAGCCCTCTACGCCGCGCTCACCCGCTCGGCGCTCGCCGAACTCGGCATGTCGGAGGAGGATGTCGTGGTCACCCGGCAGGCCGACCTGCGGTATGCCGGCCAGGCCTTCGAGCTCGGCATCCCGCTTCCCGACGGCCCCGTCGCGGCGACCACCTTCGCGACGCTGTCCGACGGCTTCGACGCCAGCCACGAAGCGACCTACGGCCACCGCCTCCCGGCGAGCCACCCGAAGGAACTCGTCACGCTGCGGGTGCGCGCCCGCGCCGTCGACAAGGCGCCCCGCCACCTCAATGCGGCGAAGTTCCTGCAAGCCCGCCCGGCGATCGCGCCGCACCGGCGCCCGGTCTATTTCGGAGCGGCGGGTCTGCTCGACACCGAGGTGGTCGGCCGCCAGGCGCTCTCGCCGGAGCCGCGGCCGGGGCCGCTGATCGTCGAGGAGTTCGAAGGCACCACCGTCGTTCCGCCCGACTGCCGCGCCAGCCTCGACGGGCGCGGCAACATCATCATCGACCTGCCGTGAGGGAGACCATGGCCGACATCGATTCCCTGCGGCTCGAAATCATCCGCAACGGCTTCAGCACCGTCGCCGATGAAATGGCGCTGATCCTCATGCGATCCGCCCATTCGATGATCGTCCGCGACTCCATGGACTATTCGACGGCCGTCTGCGATCCGCAGGGTCGGATCGTCGGCCAGGGGCTGACCACGCCGATGCACCTCGGCAGCTTCTACGACGCCATGCGTCACCTGATCGGCCAGTTCGAGGGGCGGATCGCCGAGGGCGACCTGTTCATCGGCAACGACCCCTATCTGGCGGCGGGCCAGCACCTGCCGGACATCTACGTCATCGAGCCGCTGTTTCATGACGGCGTGCTGGAGGGCTTCGCCACCACCATCGCCCACCACGCCGACGTCGGCGGCATCGTTGCCGGCTCCAACTCGATCGGGGCGCGGGAGATCTACCAGGAAGGCCTGCGGCTGCCTTTCCTGAAGCTCCTGGAGGCCGGCGTGCGCAACACGGCGATCCTCGACATCCTGGCGGCGAACGTGCGCGTGCCCGACAAGGTCCTGGGCGACCTGAACGCCCAGATCGCCGCCTGCGCGGCGGGGCGGAAGGGATATCTGGAGCTCTTCGCCCGCTACGGATCGGCGACGATGCGCCAGGCGATCGAGGCGATGCACGACCATGCCGAAAGGCTGGCGCGGCTGCAGATCTCCGCCATGCCCGACGGCGTCTACACGTTCGAGGACCACATCGACGGGCTGGGCGACACGCCCGAGCCCATCGTCTTCCGGGTGAAGGTGACGATTGCCGGCGACGAGATCACCACGGACTGGACCGGCACCGCGCCGCAGGTCGCCGGCGGCATCAACGCGCCGCTGTCGTTCCTGAAATCGAACGTCTACGCCGCGCTGCGCTCGGTCATGTCGGAGGACGTTCCGAACTGCCACGGCTTCACCCGGCCGATCCACGTCGTGGCGCCGGCCGGCACCATCGTCAATGCGGTCCATCCCGGCGCCTGCGGCGCGCGCGGCATCACCGGCTATCGCATCGCCGACTGCCTGTTCGGCGCGCTGGCCCAGGCGGTGCCGGACGCGGTGACCGCCGACGGGACCGGGGGATCGACGCTGCCGACCATCGCCGGCTGGCAGGACGGGCAGCCGTTCGTGTTCTCCGAGTGCGTCATGGGCACCTGGGGCGCCTCCAGCGGACACGACGGCCAGTCCGGCGTTCCCCACATGTGTTCGAACCAGTCGAACGTGCCGATCGAGATGATCGAGGCCGAGTATCCGATCCGGATCGAGCGCTACGGCTACGTCAGCGACACCGGCGGGGCCGGTCGCCACCGCGGCGGCATGGCGCTGGTGCGGGACTATCGCGCGCTCGCCGACGGGCTCACGCTTTCCGTCCGCTCCGACAAGCGGGATTTTCCGCCCCACGGCCTCGGCGGCGGCGGCACCGGCGCCCCCTGCGTGAGCATCCTCAATCCCGGAACCGAGGATCGGCAGCTGCCGACGCTGTTCACCGAGCCGGTCACCCTGCGCAAGGGCGACGTCTTCCACCACCGCATGGCCGGCGGCGGCGGCTACGGCCCGGCGTGGACCCGCGACCCGGCGCTCGTGCTGGCCGACGTCGTGCAGGACATCGTGTCGCCGGCGGCCGCACGGGAGGTCTACGGGGTGGTGATTTCCGGCAGTCCGCCGCGCCTCGACGAAGCCGCCACGGACGACCTGCGGAGGGCCGGCCGGTGAGGTTCGTCGTCGATCCCTCCAGGCTGTTCCGCGATCCCTATTCCTCGCGCCATCGCCCGCTCGTGCCGGGGCGCCGCGCCGCGGTCTCCGCCGCCCACCCGTGGGCGTGCGCGGCGGCGACGGAGGTGCTGGGGGCCGGCGGCAACGCCGCCGACGCCACGATCGCCGCCCAGGCGGTCCTCTCGGTGGTGATGCCCGAGGCGGGCGGCCTCGGCGGCGACGGCTTCTTCCTGGTCCGCGTGCCCGGCGGCGACGTCACGGCGATCAACGCCGCGGGGCGGTCGGCGTCGGTGCCGTCGGGCCCGATCGGCGACGACGGCACCAGCGTCACCACGCCCGGCCTCGTGGCCGGGTGGGGCGAGCTGTCGAGCCGCTTCGGAAATCTCTCCCTGGAGCGCGTGCTCGCGCCTGCCGCGGAAATCGCCGCCGAAGGGTTCCCCATCCGGGGCGAAACCCACCGCGCCGTCCGGGCGCAGGCCGCGCGGCTGCAGCGGGGCGGGGCGGAGACGTGGCCCTTCCTCGCGGCAGGAGCCGGGGCGACCGTCGTCCAGCCGCGGCTTGCGGAGACGCTGCGGTCCCTGGGCGTGGAGGGGCCACGGTGGTTCCACGAAGGCCCGCTGGCCGGCGCGATCGCGCGCGCGGTCCAGGCGCGGGGCGGCACGCTGAGCGAGGCGGACATCGCCGCCCATCGCAGTGACGTGGGCGCCGCGCTCGAACTCGCCTGGGGCGGGGCGCGCGTTTTCGTACAGCCGCCGATGTCCCAGGGGGTGCTGCTGCTCGCCGCCCTCAAGGGCGTTGCCGGACTGGACATCCCGCCCGACCGGCTCGATCACGCCGCGATCGAGACGATCCAGGCGGTGTTCGCCCTGCGCGACCGGGTCGGGGAGGGCGCCGCGCTGCTCGACGCGCCGCTCGAGGTCGACCTCGAACGCGCCTCGCGCCGCGCCGGGCCGCGCAGCTATCTCCACACCGCCGGCGTCGCCGCCGCCGACGCGACCGGGATGGTGGTCTCGTCGCTGATGAGCGTCTTCGACGATTTCGGCTCGGCGATCCACGTGCCGGAAGGCGGCTTCGTCCTCAACAACCGCGCGGCGGGCTTCACGAATCCTCCCAACGATTACGCCCCCGGCAGGCTGCCGGTGCACACGCTGGCGCCCGCCCTGGTCGAGGCGGGCTCCGCGGCCTTCGCGCTGGCGACACCCGGGGCCGACGGCCAGGTCCAGACGCTGCTTCAGATCCTGCTCGCCGTGGCGTCCGGAACCGACCTCGCCCGGGCAATCGACGCGCCCCGCTGGCGCAGCGAGGAGGGCCGGCTCCTGGTGGAGGCCGGACACGCAAGCGGCGCGGACCTCGCAGCGCTCGGTCACCTGGTCGAAAGCGTCGAGGCCGGGGACACCCGGTTCGGCGGGATCGTCTGTGCCGGGCTCGATGAAGACTGGCCCTTTGCGGTATCGGACTGGCGCCGCGAGAACTGGACGGCGGCCTGCTAGCAGGGGGTTACAGAACGGGCAGGAAGCCGGGCATGGCCTTCCGATGTCTGGTGAGGCCAGTCCCGCTTCGGGGCGCGGTGCCGGAAAGCCCGCCTCTGCTCAGTCCCGAAAGCCATCATTCCCGGCCTCGGACCTTCCCGGGAATCAATGGACTTCTAAACCGTGCTCCGCGATCGGCGGGCGGTCGCAGTCCGGCTGGCCGATGATGTCAGGACGTCGTGCTGACCATGATGCGATGGGCGAGGGCGTCGGCGTCCAGGCCGGCCGTCGGGTGGGATTCGATCGACCGGCCGCCACTGAAGATCGTCACCCGGTCGGCGACGGCCACCACGTCCTTCATGTTGTGGCTGATCAGGATCACGGTGACGCCGTTCGAACGGAGCGTGCGGATCAGCTTCAGCACCTGCTCGGTCTCGCGGACGCCGAGCGCGGCGGTCGGCTCGTCCATGATGATGATTTCGGCCTTCCAGCGCAGCGCCCGGCAGATCGCCACCGCCTGCCGCTGACCGCCCGACAGGTTCTCGACCGGCGCCGTCATGTCCTCGAGCGTCGAGTTCAGCTGCGCGAGATAGCCTTGCGCCTCGTCGATCATCGCCTTGCGGTCGAGCACCTTGATGCCGAAGCGGCGCCGTTCCAGCTCGGAGCCCATGAACACGTTCTGGTAGATGCTCATGCGCGGGGCCAGCCCGAGATCCTGGTGGATGGTGGCGATACCGGCCGCCAGGGCATCGCGGGGCGTCGCGAAGCGCGACACGGCGCCGTTGACGGCGATCTCGCCTTCGTCGGGGATCTCCACGCCGGAAATGAGCTTGATGAACGTCGATTTGCCGGCGCCGTTGTCACCGCAGATCGCGTGCACTTCGCCCCGGTTGACCGACAGGTCGGCGCCGCGCAGGGCAACGACGGCGCCGTAGGACTTCTTCGCGCCGCGCACCGACAGGATTTCGGACATGGGTCCCCTCCGACCTAGAGCCGTTCACTCTTCTCACGGGAATGATGAGCGGCTCCAACCAGTTGTTCTGGTGCGTTTCCGGACGGCGAACCGATTTCCACTTCGCCCGGAAACGCTCTAGCGGGGCGGCCTGCGCCGCCCCGTCACTCTCTACTTCAGGAACTGGTCGACGTTGGTCTGGTCGACGACGTCGGCATTCATGAACAGGTAGGGTCCGGACGCGATGTCCGACTTCGGCTCGCCCTTGACGGCGATCCGGTCCATCGCGTCGACGGCCGCCTCGCCCATCGCCTCGAAGGGGATGGCGACGGTCGCCGTCAGCATCGAGTTGGGATCCTTGATGCGGCGGAAGGTTTCCGGGCCGCCGTCGATCGAGATGATCGCGACGTCGCCCTTGTTCATGCCCTGCTCCTTCAGCAGGTCATCGATGATGAAGGCCTGCCCGTCGAACGACGCCCAGATGCCCTGGAAGTTGCCCGCGTTCTGGAGAAGCAGCGCGTTCATGCCGTTGCGCACGTCGTCGCGCCAGCTCTGCGTGCGCGCCATGGAGTGCGAGCCGACGACCTGGACGTTGGTGTTCTCGCTGAGCACGACGTCGAGAATCTTGCCGCGGATCCGGGTCCCGACGTTGGAATCGAACCGCTCGGTCAGAATGTTCCCGGTATAGCCGAGCGCGCCCAGAAGGTGGAGGGCAGCGTCCGCGCCGACGGCGTATTCGTTGACCTGGATGTCGAACAGCGCATCCGGGCTCGCGCCGCTCATCACGCTGATCAGCGGGATCCCGGCCTCCTTCGCCTCCTTCATCTGGGCTTCGAACTGCACCGGCTTCGACATGGCCAGCACGATGCCGTCGACGCCGCGCTGGATGAGGCTTTCGATCTGTTCCGCGTGGGTGGGGAGGGCACCGTTCGAATTGAGGACGACGACGTCCCAGCCCTTCGCCTTGGCGGCCTCTTCGACCGCATTCGCGACGCGCGCATGGGTTTCGGAGGACATCTGGAACGCGACCACGCCGAGCTCGAAGGCCTGCGCGCCGACGGACTGGCAGACGGCAAGGACTGCGGTTGCCGCTGCGAGGATCAGTTTCTTCTTCATCGCATGTTCTCCACTGGCTCCGTCTCGGGTTCTGGATCTGGCGACCGCGTCAGACGGAAAACGCAGCCTTTTTCAGTACGCTGGCCGATACGCTGACGGATCCGATCACGATCAGGCCGAGCATGATGTCTTGCAGGTAGTAGGGGGCGCCGAGCAGCACGAGGCCGTTGCCCAGCACCGAGATGATCAGGGCGCCGACGAAGGTCCCCGCCATGTTCGGCCGACCCGGCTCGAACATGGTCATGCCGAGGAGCACGGCCGCGATGGCGTTGAGGAGGAAGTCGCCGGCCATCTGCGGCGCGGCGGAACTGAGGTTCGCCACGAGGAGCACGGCGGTCAGGCCGGCGGCGAAACCGGACAGGGTCAGGCCGATCCGCTTCATCCGCTGCGTCGCCACGCCGGCCCGGCGCGCCGCGTCCTGGGCTTCGCCGGTGGCGAGCATGTGCACGCCGAGCTTGAGATGCTTGGTCATGAACCAGGCGACGATCACCACCGCGGCCATGAAGAAGATCAGAACCGGGATGCCCTGCACGCGGCCGCGCGCCAGCGCCAGGAAGGCGGGGTCCCAGCTTCCGACGAAGGCGACGCCGCCGGTGATCATGAAGGCGAGGCCGTTCGCGATGGACGCGCTGCCGAGGGTGGCGATCAGCGACGGGACCTTGGCGACGGTCACCAGCACGCCGTTCAGATAGCCGCCGGCGGTGCCCACCGCGAGGCCGGCGAGGATCGCCAGCGGCCAATAGGTGCCGCCATAGATCAGCCCGCCGGTGACCACCGCCGCGAGGCTGCACAGGCTGGCGAACGAGAGGTCGAGTTCGGAGGTGATCAACGCGAAGGTGAAGCCGAGCGCCAAGATCGTCAGGAAGCTCATCTGCTTCAGAACGTTGAGCAAATTCGCCTGGGACGCGAAGTTGCGCGCGAACAGGAGGAAGAAGATCAGCACCGCGAGGCCGGCGAGCGCGGTCCCGTACTTGGCGATAAACAGCTTCACGCGTTGGCCTCTATGAGGTTTCCGATGGGCGGGAGCAGCTCCAGGCCGCCGGTGACCGGCACCACCGTTCCGGTGATGAAGCTCGCCCGGTCGGAGAGGAGAAACGCCGCCAGGTCCGCGACGTCGTCGGGCCGGCCGAGCCGCCGCAGCGGCGTCCGCGCCGAGGCCGCCGCCTCCAGTCGGGCAAAGGCATCGTCGGGAAAGGCGCCGTGCACCATCTCCGTGGCGATGATCCCGGGGGCGATCGCGTTGGCCCGCACCCCCCGCGGTCCCATCGCCTGGGCGATATTGAACGTCAGCGTGTTGATCCCCGCCTTGGCCGCGCCGTAGCCCGGATTGGCGCCGCCGCTCATCCAGGCGATCGACGAGATGAACACCATCGCGCCGCCGCGCGCACCGGCGACGAACGCCTGGCCCACCGCCCGCGCCATGCGATGGGCGGCGGACAGATTGACGTCGATGACCCGATCCCAGTCGTCGTCGCCCTGGTTGGGAAAGGCGGCGACATGGGAGGTTCCCGCGCAGTGCACGAGACCGTCGACGCGACCGAAGCGGCCGATCGCGGCCTCGACGATGCGGGCGGGGGCGGCTCGGTCGAGAAGGTCGGCCGCGACGAAGAGGTCATCGCTCCCGAGCCCGCCGTCCGACGGCGCCTCCGCGAGGTCGGTGGCGCAGATGCGCCAGCCGTCCCGCTTCAGCGCCACGATGGTGGCGCGGCCGATGCCACCGGCCGCACCGGTGACGAGGGCGACGGGCGCGCCGCTCATGCCGCCAGCGCCGCCGTGAGAGCCTGGGCCCGGTTAGGATCGACCGGGTTCAGCGTCTTTCCGTCCTGCTTGATCGACGTGCCGACGATGAAGGCGTCGGCGACGGTCGCCAGCTGCGCGATGTTGGCCGACGAGACGCCGGTCCCCACGACGACCGGTGTGTCGGGGACCGCCTTCGCGACCGCGCCCACGGCGTTGAGTTCCGCCTCGACGCCGGCGGCCGGGCCGGAGACGCAGACGGCGTCGGCCAGTCCGAGAAACACCGCTCCCTTGGCCGCCTCGGTCACCGAGCGGGTATCGAGGTTGATGGAGAAGCCGGGTGTGACGTTGGAGATGATGGCGATGTCGGAGGCGTCGAGATCCGACCGGAGCTTCAGGACGCGGGCGGCGTCCGGGATGTACTGGCCGAGATCGCCGACATAGGCGCCGGTGAGGAAGCAGCGGATGAAGCCGCCGCCGGTGGCGTGGGCGATCGAGATGGAGGCAATCGGGTCGATCAGCATGTTCACCCCGTGCGGCAGGTCGATCTCGGCCTGGCACTCGGCGATCAGATCCGTCATGGCGGCGACCGTCTCGACCGGCATCTGCTGTCGGTAGGGCATGTCGGACTCGTTGCAGTACATGATCGAATGGAATCCCACGTCCCGGAGAATCCGGGCCTCGGTCAGGGCCTGCCGGACGACCTTGCGCATGCCACCGGCGCGATCGTACAGCGGGGCGCCGGGCAGGGGCAGGGTGTGAACCATGCCGATCAACAGCTTGGCCTCGCCATAGCGGTCCTGAAACAACGTCTTCATGCGGATGCAACTCCCTGGCTCTGAGCGGATGTCCTCGCCGGGCCTGCAAAGCAGCTGCGCCCGATGTCGGCGAGGCGGTGTGAGGTGGTGGCGACGGCCTCGTGGCTCTCCTGGAAGACGGCGAACATCGCGTCGTAACGCGCGCGTGCCGCCGGAGCGGGGTCGAAGCGGTCGAAGTCTGTGGCGATCGTGTCGCCGGCGGTGCCGATGTCCGCGTCGAGACCGAGCCCGACGCGGGCGATCGCGAGGCAGCCCTGCAGTCCCATCTGCCGATCCGGAGCCGCGAGCACCGGCCGGCCGAGGACGTCGGCGCGGATCTGGTTCCAGACGGCGCTGCGTCCGCCGCCGCCGGCGATGCGGATCTCCGTCGCCCGATCGCCGCCGGCGGTCTCGGCACGCTCGAGGACCGTCCGGTTGACGAAGGCGATGCCTTCCATCACGGCACGGACCATGTCGCCCGGTCCGTGCGCCGCCGTGAGCCCGAAGAAGCCGCCGCGCAGGTCGCCGTCCCAGAACGGCGTGCGCTCGCCGTGAAGGTAGGGATGGAACAGCAGCGGCCGGCGGCTCGTCGATCGGGCCAGCAGGGCCGCGAGGCGCTCCGAGAACGGGGCCTCCCCGGGGTTAAGCAGATCGGTGAAATAGGTGAGGGCGTTGGCGCCGTTCTGGCCGGGTCCACCGATCTGCCAGGTCGCCTCGCCCCAGGCGATGGTGATGAGCCCTTCGGCCTCCGCCGGGCGTCCGCTGATCAGGCCGAAGACCTCCGACGACCCCGAGATGCAATAGGCCCGGCCCGGGTGCAGGGCGCCGAGACCGGCAACGCCGGTCCAGGTGTCGTTGCTGCCGCAGAAGACCCGGGCGCCGGCAAGCCGGGCGAGGGGGCCGGGAAGGCCGGGAAGAACGTCGCCGACGGCGTCGTGCGGCGCGCCGATCTCCGGAAGGACGTCGCGGTCGATGCCGGCGACCTCGGCCAGGGACGGCGATCCGCCGCGCAGCGTCGTCACCAGCCAGTGCTGCGAGATCCGATCGGACCGGGCCTGACCGGTCAGCCGCAGGTTGAGGTAGTCCTTCGGGTCCAGAACCAGCCGCGTCGCCGCCCAGGCCTCCGGCTCGTTGTGCTTGAGCCACAACAGCCGCGACAGCGGATGGAACGCGTTCAGATGATCGGCCGCCGGATGCGAGGCGACCGCCGGGCTCGCCAGCGCGTCGCGGGCGGGGCCGAGGGCGCGGGTGTCGCGAAAGCCGATGGCCGGGCGCAGGACCTGCCGGCGCGCGCCGAGGAACACCTGCGTGCGCGTCAATCCGCAGATCGCGACGGCGGTGACGTCGTCGAGGGCGCTCGCGCTCGTCTCGGCGATGTCGCCGACGCAGCGCACGAGCGCCTGCCACCAGACGTCCGGATCCTGCTCCGACCGTCCGGTCGGGTCCTCGTCGAAGGCGAGCGGCACGGTGGCCAGTCCACGCACCTCGCCTGCCGGGCCGAACAGGCAGGCCTTCAGCGCGGATCCGCCGAGATCGACGGCCAGGACGGAACTCATCGGCCAAATTCCTCGGTGGAGCCTGAGAAGGAGAAATAGTAGCGGTCCGCCCGGACGAAATTGTTGGACAGCTCGACCACCCGGCGGGTGGCGTCGCGGGCGATGCGGTGGGTGTTGAAGATCGCCGTCCCCGGCTGGATCCCCATCACCTGGGCGACGTCGGCATCGGCGTTCACCGCCTCCAGCGTCTCGTCGACGTCCGAGACCACCAGCCCGAACCGGGACGACAGCAGGGAATAGAGCGAGGTGTTCTCGAAATCGGAGCGCTTCAGGTCCTGGATGCCGACGTGGCAGAGCACGGAGATCTGAAACACCGTCGGCTGGCCGTTGAGCAGCCGGAGCCGGCGCAGCTCGACGATCCCGCTGCGGGCCTCGGGGCCGAAGATCGCCAGTTCCGAAATGGAGGCGTTGCGGGCGGTGAAGGAGAGGGCGCGGGTGGAGGGCATCTGGCCGTGGGTGCGGCCCTCGGTGTGGAAATCGACCCGGCTGGAGATGGGCTTGCCGATCTTGCGCGACCGGTAGAACGATCCGAGTCCCTGGCGGCGCTCGATGTGGCCGTCGCGTTCCAGCAGCGCCAGCGCGCGGCGCACCGTGGTGCGGCTGATGCCGAAGGTCTGCTGCAGGTGCGCCTCGGAAGGGATCATCGCGCCGTCGCGCCAGGCGCCGGACGCCAGCTCCGTCAGAAGTCGATCCGCAGTGTGCCGATAGAGCGACGTCATTTGTATCTCCCCCCTATCAGTATCGGCGAAGCGGGAGAGACAAGTAAACGGAAACAGGATCCCAAGACGGGGATTTAGGTGAGGGTTTCCAGCCATTTAGGAAATACGCGGCTTTCCACCTGTATCCAGAACAGGTCGGTCTGCGAAGCATGGGGAAAGGCGGAGGAGGAGCCCGAGGACGCCGGTGAGTCTGCCCCGGGCGGCCGACGATCGCGGAACCCCGGCCTTCCTTACCCGCGTGTCCAGCGCCTCCGCGGGCCTCCGTTGCGAGGGGGCAGAGCGCTGCGATCCGCTAGAGCCTCCCGGTGGTGTCTTCGACAGCCCGCCTTGGCCGGGCGCTGCCTGCCAGGCACGCCGTGCCCGCCGAGAGCACCGCCACGCTTTTCCCTGCACCGAGGCGGCCAGAGTATTGGCCCTGACCGTTCCCCGGACTCGGACGCGCTAACGTGCCGGGTCTTCTCCGGGGGCGTTCGGGTCGGCCGCGGGAGGGGGGCTTTCGCTTGCGGCCTCAGCCCGGTCGTCGGCCTCGGCGTTCTCGGCGGCCAGCCGCGCGAGTTCGCGCGAGATGGTGCCCGCCGTCTCCTTCAGTTCCCCGCCGTGCCTGTGAATCGCCTCCTCCATCTTCATCGCCGAGGCGATCCAGATGACGGTGAGGCAGGCGATGGGGCGCTCCGGCGCCATGATCGGGGCGGAGAGGCTCATCGTGTGGTCGTTGAAGCCGCCGCTGCGGTAGCCGAGACCCAGCTCCCGCGTCCGGTTCAGGATGAAGGGAAGCGGCCCGTCCTCGTGATGGTCGACGGCGCCTTCGCCGTACTCGGTGCGTAGCCGCGCGAGGATCTGCTCGCGCTCCTCCGGCGCGATGTTGGCGAGATAGGCGCGGCCGCCGGACGTCTTCAGGACCGGCAGCTCGCGCCCCACCATGCCCAGATCGATGGAGAAGGGGCTGATGTTGTGGGTCGATTCGCGCACCGCCATGCGGTAGTCGCGAAACGTCACCAGGTCGAGCGGCCACAGGATCCGCCGCCCCAGGCGCATCATCTCGGGCACCGCGATCTGCGCGACCCAGTCCTCGTCGCGAAAGCCGGAACTGAGCGACTTGGTGTGGAGCGTCGGCCGCCACTCCTCGCCCGACGGCCCGCGCACGACGAAGCCCATCCCTTCCAGCGTCTCCAGCAGCCGGTAGGCGGTGGGGCGCGGAACCCCGACGAGGCGGGCCACCTCCGAGGCCCGAAGCCCGTTGTGCCGGTTGATCGCCTGCAGGATCTCCAGGCCGCGCTTGAGCGACCGGACGGCACCGAATGTCGAAATGGCCTAGCCTCCCGCCTTGTCCGCCTGTCGGACATCCAGGGTCGGAACGTTGCAATCGGACCGACCCAAGTCAAGGCTGCCGCACCCTCATGACGTCGGTGGGGGTGGGAGGAACCGAATGAAAAAGTTTGAACAGCGCGTCGCGGACGTGGCCCGCGGGCTCGCCCTGATCGGTTTCTTCGGGTTGCTCGTGCTCGCGTCGATGACGACCCTCGACGTGCTGCTGCGATGGCTGTTCAACGCGCCGCTCCAGGGCGTCAACGACGTCAGCTCCGTCGTCATGGCGGTCGTGATTGCCGCCTGCATCCCCGCCAACCTCGCCATGAAGCAGAACATCACGGTCGAGGTGATCGGAACCATGGGCGGTCCGGGCCTGCAGCGCGCGTTCGACGTCGTCGCAAGCACCCTCACCATGATCTTCATCGCGCTGATCGCCTGGCAGTTCGTGCCGTTCGCCAGCGGGCTGAGGGAGACCGGGGAGCGGACCTGGGTGCTGGCCTGGCCGGTCTGGCCGTGGTGGGCGGTGACCTCGCTGATGATGGTGCTCGCCGCCATCGTCCAGGCCCTGGTGCTGGTGACGGACGTGGTGACGCTGTTCGCCGGCGACCGCGGCGAAGCGGCGAAGGCCCCGCACGCGCACGGCCCCGACCCGCTTCTCTGACCGTTCCGACCGGTCGTCTTCCCCGGCGTTTTCCCCGTCCATCAAGGAGCCCTCCCGAATGGACCCGCTGCTCATCGCGCTCCTCGGCTTTCTCATCATGCTGGCGCTCATCGCCGTGCATGTCCCCATCGGCATCGCCATGGCGCTCGTCGGAATCTCGGGCTTCGGCCTGATGGTCGGGTGGGCTCCGGCCGTCACCCTGATGGCGACCGAGCCGGCCTCGGCCATGTCCAATCTCGACCTGGCGGTGATCCCGCTGTTCATGCTGATGGGCAGCCTCGCCGCAGCGGGAGGGCTCGCCAGCGACATCTACAACCTGGCCTACGCCCTGGTGGGCCATCGCCGCGGGGGGCTGGCCACCACGACGATCGTGGCGAGCGCCGGGTTCGGTGCCATCTGCGGCTCGGGGGTGGCGACGACGGCGACCTTCGGCCGGGTGGCGCTGCCGGAGATGCTGAAGCGCGGCTATGCGGCCGACCTGGCGTCCGGCTCGATCGCCGCCGGCGGCACCCTCGGCATCATCGTGCCGCCGTCCTCCATGATGATCCTCTATGCCGTGCTGACCGAACAGTCGGTGCTGGACCTCTTCATCGCGGCGATCATTCCCGCCGCGCTTGCCGTCGCCCTGCACATCGTGGCGATCCAGATCAAGCTGAGCCGGGATCCGGACGCCGGTCCGCGCGGCGAGAAGTCGACGCTGCAGGAGCGGCTGCGCGCCTTGCGGGAGGCGTGGGGCGTGATCCTGCTGGCGGTGGTCGTGATGGGGGGCATCTATTCCGGCGTCTTCACCGTCAACGAAGCCGCCGCCGTCGGGGTCGTCATCGCGTTCGTCATCGCGCTTCTGAAGCGGCGCCTGAGCTGGCAATCCTTCGTGCGCGTGCTGGCCGAGGCGAGCGCCGGCACGGCGATGATCTACATCATGGTGTTTGGGGCGACGATCTTCTCGTACTTCATCGCGGTCACCGGCGGTGCCGCCTACCTGGTGGGCGTGATCTCGGCGCTTCCCGTGCCGCCCGAAGCCATCATCTTCGGATTGCTGGTGCTCTACATCTTCCTCGGCGCCTTCTTCGACGAGGTCGCCGCCATGGTGATCACGCTGCCGTTCGTGATCCCGGTGATCCAGACGCTCGGCTACGACCTCGTCTGGTGGGGAATCGTCAACGTCGTCGTCATCGGCATCGGCATGCTGACGCCGCCCATCGGCATCAACGTCATGGTGCTGAACTCGATGCACAAGTCGATCAGCCTCGGAACGATCTACCGGGGCATCCTCCCGTTCCTCTGCGTGGATCTCGTGCGGCTGGCGCTTCTGGTCCTGTTTCCGGTGCTCACGCTCTGGCTTCCGCGCGTGCTCGGATGACCTGCTGTTCACGAGGCGGACAGCAGTGCCGTCGGCGCTGCGGTTCCCCGGCGCGTGATCTAGCGTCGGCGTCATTCAGACAAACAAAGAAACGGGAGGACGCAATGAAATCCATGGGAGTGGCGCTGACGGTCTCGCTTGCCGTCGCACTCGGCGCAGGTTCTGCGCACGCGGAGACGCTCCGCTTTTCCAGCTTCGAGCCGCCGATCGCGCACGTGACGGCGAAGATCCTGACGCCCTGGGCCAAGGACGTGAGCGACGCCTCGAACGGCGAGCTGACGATCCAGATGTTTCCCGGCGGGACGCTCGGCCGCAATCCGGCGCAGCAGCTGAAGCTGGTGGAAGACGGCGTTGCCGACATCGCCTGGGTCATTCCGGGCTACGTTCCCGGCCGCTTCCAGGAGGGCACGGTCTCCGAGCTTCCGTTCCTCGTTCCCAACTCCACGGTCGGCTCCGCGGCCATGTGGGAGATGTACGAGAAGGGCCTGTTCAAGGGCGACTACGACAAGTTCAAGATGATCGGGGTGCTCGTCTCCTACCCGAATTTCGTCACCTCCACGAAGCCGGTCCGGGAACCGGCCGACATGGCCGGACAGAAGTTCCGGGCGCCCGGGCCGACCATGCTGAAGGCGATCGATGCCCTCGGCGCGGTGCCCGTCGGCGGGATCACCGGCCCCACGGCGGCGGAGAGCCTCAGCCGCGGCCTCATCGACGGCACCTTCACCCAGTGGGGCGCCATGGAAACGTTCCGCATCGGCGAGGTGGTGAAGCACTGCAACATCATGCCGCTCGGCGGCACGCCGATGCTCGTGGTGATGAACAAGGAGAAGTACGACGCGCTGTCCGACACCGCCAAGGCGGCGATCGACAAGTTCTCCGGTGCGGCGTTCTCGGAGCGGTTCGGCAAGTCCTTCGACCAGAACGTGGACGAGGCCAGGGAGAAGATCGTCTCGACCTATCATCCCGAGGTGATCGAGCCGGACCCGGCGCTGGTGACCAAGTGGAAAGCCGCCCTCGAGGTCGCGACCACCGAATGGATCGCCAACAACCCCGACGGACAGCAGATCTACGACGCCTTCTCAAAGGCGCTGGCGGATCACGAGTAGGGCCCTCCGGCCCGACCGGGGCGGGTTGCATCGCCGCAGCTGCGGCGGTGCCAGGACGAGGAGCAGAGGACATGACGCTCGCATCCCTTGGCTATATCGGCGTTCGCTCGTCGCGCACGGCCGACTGGCAGAGCTTCGCGACCAACCTCCTGGGCATGCAGCAGGTCGATGCCGGCGGGTCGGTGCGGGCGTTCCGGATGGACGACCGCAAGCAGCGGCTGATCGTGACGGGAGACGGATCGGAAGGTCTCGACTTCATGGGTTGGGAGGTCGAGACGCCGGACGCCCTCGAAGCGCTCGCCGCGCGTCTGGAGGATGCCGGCGTCGCGGTGACGCTCGAGCGATCCGCTCTCGCGGACGAACGGCACGTGGCCCGGCTGATCTCGTTCCGCGATCCGGAAGGCAACCGCCTGGAGGCGTTCTGCGGCCCGGCGATCGCCTCGGAGCCGTTCCGGCCGGCGCGTCCGATCACCGGGTTCAAGACAGGCACGCTGGGCATGGGGCACGCGGTGCTCCATGCCCGCGACGTCGATGTCCTGCTGCCGTTCTACAGGGATCTCCTCGGCTTCCAGGTCACCGACTACGGCCTGCAGCCCTACAAGCTCTACTTCTTCCACCTCAACGGCCGCCACCACAGCTTCGCCATGGTCGGATCCGGCCGCCAGGGCATGCATCACTTCATGGTGGAGCTGCTGGCGCTGGACGACGTCGGCCAGGGCTACGACATCGCCCAGCAGGAAGACGGCCGGCTGGCCTACACGCTGGGCCGCCATTCCAACGACCACATGTTGAGCTTCTACGCGAACTCCCCCTCCGGCTTCTTCGTCGAATATGGCTGGGGCGCGCGGGTGATCGATCCCGCGACCTGGGAGCCGCACGAGACCTTCGACGGGCCGAGCTACTGGGGGCACGATCGCCTCTACATGCCCGAAGGGTCCGCCGATCGGGAGCGCCTGCGCGCCATGCGCATGGACGCGGCCCGGCGCGGCCAGCGCGCCGCCGATCCGCAGAGCAACTGCGCCTGGCTCGACAGCATCATTGCGCAAGAGTGACCGCGCCCGAGATCCGGTCGTCCAATCAAAAAAGGTAGTCTGAATATGCGTGTGTGTTCCTACATTCTGCCCGATGGCGTCCCGTCGTTCGGCGTGGTCGACGGCGATCACGTCCGGGACGCGGGCGCGGCGTTGCGCTCGCGGTTCGCCGACGTCAGGGCGGTTCTGGCCGCCGATGCGCTGAAGGCGCTCGAGGCCGCCGACGGGGATCGCGTTTCCCTCGACGCGCTCACGCTGCTGTCGCCGGTGCCGAACCCGGACAAGATCCTGTGCATCGGGCTCAACTACATGACCCATATTCGCGAGACGGGACGCGACGCGCCGAAGAAGCCCTCGATATTCACCCGCTATCCCTCCTCCGTCGTGGGCCACGGCGTGCCGCTGGTCCGCCCGAAGGCCTCCGACTGGTTCGACTTCGAGGGTGAACTCGCCGTCGTCATCGGCAAGCCCGGCCGGGCGATCCCGGCGGAGCGCGCAATGGAGCACGTCGCCGGCTATTCCTGCTTCAACGACGGCTCGGTGCGCGACTTCCAGCGCCACACCACCCAGTTCTGGGCCGGCAAGAACTTCGACCGCAGCGGCTCCATGGGGCCCTGGCTGGTGACGGCCGATGCGCTCGCCGATCCCGCCGCCCAGTCCATGACGACCCGGCTCAACGGCGAGGTCATGCAGTCGACGCCGATCTCGGATCTCGCCTTCGATATTCCCGCGCTGATCGAATACATCTCGACGGTCACGGAGCTGCTGCCGGGCGACATCATCGCCACGGGCACCCCGAGCGGCGTCGGCCTGTTCCGCGAGCCCAAGGTGTTCATGCAGCCGGGCGACGGGATCGAGGTGGAGATCACCGGCATCGGAACGCTGGCGAACCCCATCGTGGCGGAGGACTGAGCGGTGCCCATGAAGGCGGTGACGATCCGCGAGCCCGGCGGCCCCGAGGTGCTGGTGCTCGACGAGATCGATGTTCCGACCCTGGGCTCCGGCGAGGTCCTGATCGAAGTCAGGGCGGCCGGGGTCAACCGGCCGGACCTGTCCCAGCGCGCCGGACGCTATCCCGTGCCCGCCGATGCGAGCCCGATCCCCGGGCTCGAGGTGGCGGGCGTCGTCGCCGCGGTTGCCGTGGACGTCGACGGCGTGCGGCCGGGCGACCGGGTCATGGCGCTCGTCCACGGCGGCGGCTATGCGCAATTCTGCAAGGTCGATCACCGGCACGTCCTGCGGCTCCCCGACGGCCTCGACTTCGTGGCGGCGGCGGGGCTCCCGGAGGTGATGCTCACCGTGGAGTTCAACATGGTGATGCGGGCGGGCTTGCAGGCCGGGGAGACGGTGCTGATCCACGGCGGCTCGTCCGGCATCGGGTCCCACGCCATCGCCCGGGCGCGGTCGCTGGGCGCCATCCCCATCACCACGTCGCGCGGCGCGGCGAAGACCGCCTATTGCGCCGAGACCGGCGCCGAACCTGCGATCGACAGCAGCGCCGGGGACTGGCCGCAGGCGGTGATGGCGGCAACCGGCGGCCGCGGCGTCGACGTCGTTCTCGACATGGTGGCGGGCGCCTACGCGGCGATGAACATCGCTTGCAGCGCGGACGACGGACGCTATGCGCTCATCTCGCTGCAGGGCGGTCGCGAGGTGACCATCGACCTCGAACCCGTTCTCCGCCGCCGGCTGAAGATCATGGGCTCGACGCTGCGGCCGCTCTCGGCCGAGGCCAAGGCGGCGATCGTCGACACGGTCCGGCGCGACGTGCTGCCGCTGGTCGCCGAAGGCCAAATGCGGCCGCACGTGCACGCGACGTTCGATCTGGCGGATGCCGCCGAAGCGCACAGGCTGATGGAGCGCGGCGCGCATTTCGGCAAGGTCGTGCTGACCGTGTCGTGAGCAACGACGGCTCGAGGCGGAGACGACTGCCTCGAGTAACCGCTCCCGCGCTCAGCGGCCGTCCTTGGCGGCGGCGACCATGTTGCGGGCGATGACGATCTGCTGGATCTGGGTGGTGCCCTCGTAGATCCGGA
>NZ_JBRJIT010000003.1:0-377093 GCF_053629675.1 Amorphus suaedae
GGGGGGGGGGGGCGGGGCGGGGGGGGCCCGGGGGGGGGGGCCGCGCGCGGGGGGGCGCCCCCCCCCCCCCCCCCCCCCGGGGGGGGGGGGGGGCGGGGCCCCCCCCCCCGCCGGGGGGCCCCCCCCCCCCCCCCCCCCCCCCCCCCCCCCGCCGGCGGCCTTACATCCAGCCGCGCTCCTTGTAGTACTTCTCGGCGCCCGGATGCAGCGGGGCGGAGAGACCGTCCTTGATCATCTCCTCCTCCTTCAGGTTGGCGAAGGCGGGATGGAGCTGCTTGAACTGGTCGAAGTTGTCGAACACCGCCTTGACCACGACGTACACCACGTCATCCGACACGTCGGCCGAGGTGATGAAGGTGGCGCCCACGCCGAAGGTCGTGGTGTCCTGATCGTTGCCCTTGTACATGCCGCCCGGGATGGTCGCGACGCGGTAGTAGGGGTTGTCGGCGATGAGCTTCTCGATCGGCTCACCGGTGACGTCGACGAGCTTCACGTCGCAGGAGTTGACGGCTTCCTGGATGGCGGCGGCCGGGTGGCCGACGGTGTAGATCATCGCGTCGATGTTGCCGTCGCAGAGCGCCTGGGCCATTTCCGAGCCCTTCAGCTCGGTCGCCAGCGCGAAGTCGCCCATCTCGATGCCGTAGGCATCCATGACGACTTCCATGGTGGCGCGCTGGCCGGAGCCCGGATTGCCGACGTTGACGCGCTTGCCCTTCAGGTCCTCGAACGATCCGATGCCGGAATCGCCGCGCACCAGCAGCGTGAACGGCTCGGGATGCACGGAGAACACCGCGCGCTCCTTCTCGAACGCCCCCTGGTCGGCGAACGTCGAGGTGCCGTTGTAGGCGTGGTACTGCCAGTCGGACTGGGCGACGCCGAATTCCAGCTCGCCCGAGCGGACGGTGTTGATGTTGTAGACCGAGCCGCCGGTGGATTCCGCCGAGCAGCGGATGCCGTGTTCCTTGCGGTCGCGGTTCACCAGCCGGCAGATGGCGCCGCCGGTGGGATAGTAGACGCCGGTGACACCGCCGGTGCCGATGGAAATGAACTGCTGGTCTTGCGCTGAAGCGAGGCCGGTGGCGGCGAGGACCGCCGAGGCAGCAAGCGCTGCAATGGTCCGTTTCATCGTAAGGCTCCCTTTGAGTTGTGCCCTTGAGATGGCATTGGCCGGGGATCGTCCGCGGCTCTGCTGGACATTCGATCCGCGGTTGACGACGGAGTCAACGTTTTCCGGCCGCGGGACGAATAGATCCAAGGTTGCCGCCGCCCCGGGCGCGGCCGGCGTCCACGTTTTCGAAAGGCCGCTCGGGCACCATATCGGATTGGCCGCAACGCGCGGCCGCGTGATGCCAATTCCAACCGGGGCGCGTCCTGCCGCATGACCGCTGAACCCCAGCTCTCGTCCAGCCTGCTGCCCGCCGAGTGCGACTGGCAGCCCTGTCCGCGCGAGCTGAGAAAATACGTCCTGATCGTCGCGATCCTGGGATCGAGCCTGGCGTTCGTCGACACCACGGCGGTGTCCGTCGCGCTCGCCTCGATGCGCGAGGATCTGGGCGCGTCGTTCATCTCCATGCAGTGGGTGGTGGCCGGCTACGCGCTGGTGCTGTCGGCGTTCCTGCTGCTCGGCGGGGCGGCGGCCGACGCGTTCGGGCGCTGGCGGACGTTCCGGGCCGGCATCGCGCTGTTCGCGCTGTCGTCGGCCGCCTGCGGGCTGGCGCCGCGCGCCGATATCCTGATCGCCGCGCGCTGCGTGCAGGGGCTGGCGGCCGCCGTGATGGTGCCGGGGGCGCTGGCGCTGATCGCCACCAACTTTCCCGAAGGCGAGCGCGGCCGCGCCATCGGCATCTGGGCGGCGTGGTCGAGCATCGCCGCCGCCATCGGGCCGCTCATCGGCGGCCTGCTGATCGACGTCTGGTCGTGGCGGGCGATCTTCTACCTGAACCTGCCCGCGGCGGTGGCGGCGCTGGCGCTGCTGCGCTACCGGGTGCCGGTCGACTTCCCCATCCTGGAGGGCCGCCGCTTCGACCTGATCGGCGGCGGCATCGCGCTCGCCGGCATGGGCATCCTGGCGCTGGGGCTCACCGTCACCAGCATCGACACCGGCTCGGGCGGCACCATCGCGGCGGCGCTCATCTTCTCCGGGCTCGTGGGGATGACGCTGTTCGTGCTGTGGGAGGCCGGCGGCGCGGCGGAACCGATGATGCCGGTCGGGCTGTTCCGCAACCGGGCGTTCTCGGGCGCCAATGGGGTGACGCTGCTGCTCTACATGGCGCTCGGCGGGCTGTTCTTCCTGATGCCCATCGCGCTGATCGACGGCGGCGGACGCGACGCGGCGGAGGCCGGCGCGGTGTTCCTGCCGTTCAGCCTGGCGATGGCGCTGGTGGCGCGGCGCGCCGGCGACGTGGTCGACCGCTTCGGCGCCCGCGCGCCGCTCGCCGCCGGCTGCGCCGTAGCGGCGCTGGGGTTCGCGCTGGTGGCGCTCGCGGTGGGCGCCGACGCCTACGCGCTCGGCGTGCTGCCGGCGATGGCGCTGACCGGCGCCGGAATGGGGCTCGCCGTGCCGCCGCTGTCGGCGGCGGTGCTGGCCGGCGCGCCGGCCAACCGGGCGGGCATCGCCTCGGCCGTCAACAACGCGGTGGCGCGGTTCGCCGGCCTGGTCGCGGTGGCGGCGCTGGGCGGCATCGCCACGATGATCTACCGGGATACCCTCACCGGGCTCGCGCCGCAGCTCGCCTCGGTGCTGGCGCGGGCCGACTTCGCGGCGCCGGTGGCGGGCCCGGCCGACATCCAGGCGATCCGCGCCGAGGCGGTGCGCTCGACCTTCGTCGTGGCCGGCTTCCTCGCCGCCGGGCTGGCCGCCGCGGCGGCGGCGATCGGCGCGCTCATGCTGCCGGCGGGCGGCGCGCGCCGCGAGGAGGACGGGTTCCGGCCCGTCGCGCCGGAGCAGGGGCTGGCGCCGTGGCGGCGCATCGACCTGCCCGACCCGCTGATCGACCACGAGCGGCTGCAGCCGGCCGGGCCCGAGCCGCGAACGGCCGGGCTGGTGGAGCCGCGCTTCGTCCCGGTCGGGCCGCTGGTTCCGGTGGAACCCGAGGCGATACCCGAGCCGGACGCACCCGAGGCCCGGACGGCGCCGGCCACCGGGGAACCGAAGGCCAGGGCGGAGCCCGAGCCGAACCCCGTCGCCCCGCAGGCCGTGGCGCCCACGCCGGAACCGGCGGAGCCGACGCGGCCGACCGCTGCGACCCCGCCGGCTCGCGTGACGGATCCAGCGCCCACGTCCGCTCCGCCGCCATCGCCCAAGGCGGGGCCCGGCACGGCGGAGGCGAAGCCCGCGCGCGTGCGCCGCGCCCGTCCGCCCCGGCGCGCCACGCCGCCGCGCGGGGACTGAGCGGGGGAGATCCGAGCGGGCGAAATCCGCCGGTCCCATGCTTTCCCGTGGCTGCCCTTGACCGGCCATGGAGTCCCGCGACCGCCCCGGATGGCCCATCCGGTCCCCCGATTTCCCATCCGGCCCCCGGCTTTCCCATTCCGACCCCGGGGTTCCCATGCGGTCCCCGGGCTTCCCGATTGCCCGCCCGACCGCATTCCTCCTGGCGCCCGTGATCGGTTGCCCGCGCGGGGTCCGAAATTTCCGGCCTGCCCCCTCCGATCCGGGCTTGCCAAATCCTTCATTTCGATTATTCTCGAATTATGGAAAAGACAGATGCCCTCGACGCGCTGACGGCGCTGGCCCATCCGACGCGGCTGTCGGTGTTCCGGCTGCTGGTGCGCCAGGAGCCGGAGGGGCTCGCCGCCGGGGCGATCGCCGAGGCGCTGGACGTCCGCTCCAACACGCTGTCGACGCACCTGGCGCTGCTCACGCGCGGCGGGCTGGTGTCGGCGGAGCGTCACGGACGAAGCATACGATACCGGGTCGATCTCCCCGGGATGCGCGGCCTGATCCTCTACCTGATGGAGGACTGCTGCGCCGGCCGGCCGGAGATCTGCACCCCGCTGATGGAAGCACTGGCCTGCCGGGCCGAGGGCGAAGGCGCCTCGTGCCGGCCCGCCGTTCAGGGACCGCCGAGATGACCGATACCCCGATGAACGTCCTGTTCCTGTGCACGGGCAATTCCGCCCGCTCGATCCTGGCCGAGTCGATCCTGAACCGCGACGGCGCCAGCCGCTTCCGCGCTTATTCCGCCGGAAGCCAGCCGAAGGGCGCCGTCCACCCCTATGCCCTCGAGCTGCTCGAACGGCTCAACTTCCCGACGGAGGGCCTGCGCTCCAAGAGCTGGTCGGAATTCGCCGAGCCCGGCGCGCCGGCGATGGACTTCGTCTTCACCGTCTGCGACCAGGCGGCGGCGGAATCCTGCCCGGTCTGGCCGGGCCAGCCGATGACCGCCCACTGGGGCATCCCCGATCCCGCCGCCGCCGAGGGCACCGAGGCGGAGCGCCGGCTGGCGTTCGCCGACGCGTTCCGGATGCTGAACGCCCGGATCTCGCTGTTCCTCGCGCTGCCGATGGCCTCGCTGGACCAGCTCAGCCTGCAGCGCCAGCTCGACCGGATCGGCAAGGCCGACGCCGCCCAGACCGCCTGACCCGTCTTCCCAAAGGATCGTTTCATGACCACCCGCGACGCAGCCCTCGCCCCCCCTCCGGCCGGCGGCATCGGCTTCTTCGAGAAATGGCTGTCGGTGTGGGTGGCGCTCTGCATCCTCGCCGGCATCGTGCTGGGCAACCTGCTGCCCGGCGTGTTCGGCGCGCTCGCCAGCCTCGAATACGCCTCGGTGAACCTGCCGGTGGCGCTGCTGATCTGGGCGATGGTCTACCCGATGATGGTGGCCGTCGACTTCGCCAGCCTGCGCCACATCGGCGACCGGCCGAAGGGGCTGGTGCTGACGCTGGTGGTCAACTGGCTGATCAAGCCGTTCACCATGGCCGGCCTCGCCGTCCTGTTCTTCGAGGTCGTGTTCGCCCGCTGGATCGATCCGGCCGACGCCCAGCAATACATCGCCGGCCTGATCCTGCTCGGCGCCGCCCCCTGCACGGCCATGGTGTTCGTCTGGTCGCAGATGACCCGCGGCGACCCGGCCTACACGCTCGTCCAGGTGTCGGTGAACGACGTCATCATGGTGTTCGCCTTCGCCCCGATCGTGGCGCTGCTGCTCGGCGTCACCGAGATCGCAGTGCCCTGGGAAACGCTGATCCTGTCGGTGGTGCTCTATATCGTCATCCCGCTGGCCGCCGGCGCCGCCACCCGGCGCTGGCTGACCGCCCACGCCCGCCGCGGCGAGAACGCCGAGGCCGCCGTCGCCCGCTTCACCGGCGCGCTCAAGCCCGTCTCGGTGATCGGCCTGCTCGCCACCGTGGTGCTGCTGTTCGGCTTCCAGGGCCACGTCATCGTGGAGCGGCCGATCCTCATCGTGATGATCGCGATCCCGCTGCTGATCCAGTCCTACGGCATCTTCGCGCTCACCTACGCGGCGGCGTGGGCGTGGCGGGTGCCGTTCAACGTCGCCGCCCCGTGCGCGATGATCGGCACCTCGAACTTCTTCGAGCTGGCCGTCGCGGTGGCCATCGGCCTGTTCGGGCTCGGATCGGGCGCCGCGCTCGCCACCGTCGTCGGCGTGCTGGTGGAGGTGCCGGTGATGCTGTCGCTGGTCGCCTTCGCCAATGCCACGAAACGCCACTTTCCCGAGGCATAAGGATCCGCAGAGCGTCCCGCGCACGGCACACGGCACACGGAGAGCGGCCATGACCATCACCATCTACCACAACCCGAATTGCGGCACCTCGCGCAACGTGCTGGGCCTGATCCGCAACACCGGCGCCGAGCCGGTCGTCATCGAGTACCTGAAGACGCCGCCGGCACGCGACGTGCTGGTCGACCTGATCGCCCGGATGGGGATTTCCGTGCGCGACCTGCTCCGCCGCAAGGGCACGCCCTACGACGAGCTGGGCCTCGACGATCCGAAGTGGACCGACGACGCGCTGATCGACCTGATGCTGGAACACCCGATCCTGATCAACCGGCCGATCGTGGTGACGCCGCTTGGCACGAGACTGTGCCGGCCATCGGAAACCGTGCTGGACATCCTGCCCGACCCGCAGCGCGGCGCGTTCGAAAAGGAAGACGGCGCCAAGGTCGTCGACGCATCGGGCACGCCGGTCGCCCAGGGCTGAGGCGCGGGCGGCCCGTCCACCGCCGCCCCGCGCGCGGTCCGCTCCCCGATCCGCAGTTTTGACGACGGTTTTTTGCGCGCCTCCTTGAAATGCCGGCCGGTTGCCGGTACATCCCGCGCAATGCTCGGTGCTCGTTTCCGCTTCGGCCCGTCCGAAGGGGGTGGAGCGCAGGGCGAAGGTGGTGTTCAATGCACCTCCCGGTCAGCCGCTTTAGCTCAGTTGGTAGAGCACATCATTCGTAATGATGGGGTCAGGTGTTCGAGTCACCTAAGCGGCACCACTTCCCTCCCGAGACCGCCCAGATGAGGCATGCTTTCGCCGGGCCGGTCGGGCTCCTTGCCGTTCTCCTCGGACTGTTTCTGCTTGCCGCCTGCGTGCCGGCGGCGGCGCCGCCTGCGGCGGTGCCGGCCAGCGATTTCGAGCGCGCGTTCGGGCCGTGCGGCGAGCCGTGCGTGATCACCGCCAGCGACGGCGGCGAGCTCGTCTACTTCCTGCGCGCCGCCGACGAGGTGAACGCGGGAAGCCGGGAGCTGATCGTCATCGACGGAGCCTGCCAGTCGGCCTGCGCGGCGTTCGCCGACAGGGCCCGCGCCCACGTCTGCGTCACGCCCGCCGCCCGCTTCGGCTTCCACAAGGCCACCGTCTATTCCGCCGACCTGAGCCAGCGCCTGGGCGCCATCGACCCGCCCCAGTCCGACGACATCCGCGACTGGGTGGCCGCCAACGGCGGCTATCCGCCGGACGGCATGCGGATGATGGAGGCCTCCGACGCGACGCGCTTCTGGCGCGCCTGCACCGACGCCGAGCGCCGCACGGCCGGCGCCGGCGCCTGAGGCTGAGGCAAGTCCGGCCGCTCGTGCCGCCTGTTGCCCCGGTTGGGCGACGGTCTCGGACCGCAAAGACCCAACGTCCCGAATCGTGACCGGTGATCGAAATGCGGAGGCGGGCTGACGGCGGAAACCCGGTCCCCGGCTTTCCGCACATAGACCTGGCCTGAGGGGACGGCGGCCCCCCGGGCCGCTAGCCGAGGAACACGTGTCCGGCCGGGTAGCGGATGCGCGGCGCCGAGCGGGTGGCGAGGAAGAAGCCCAGCGTCAGCGGGCCGATCCGGCCGATGAACATCGCCGCCATGATGACCAGCCGCCCGGCCGGGTCCAGCGTGCCGGTCACCCCGCGCGACACGCCGACGGTGCCGAAGGCCGACACCACCTCGAACGCCAGGTCGAGGAAATTGCCTTTCTGGACGATCACCAGCGCGAACACGCCGCTCATCACGATCAGGATGCTGACGACCGTGAGCGCCAGCACCTTCAGCACCTCCTCCAGCCCCAGGCTGCGGCCGAAGGCGTGCAGATGGGTGGTGCGCCGGAAGAAGGCGACGGTGGCCATCAGCAGCACCACCACGGTGGTGACCTTGATGCCGCCGGCCGTCGACGTGCTGCCGCCGCCGATGAACATCAGCGAGATCAGCATCAGGGCGGTGGCGTCGGTCAGCCCCTCCATGGGCACGGTGTTGAAGCCGGCGGTGCGCGGCGTCGCCGCCTGGAACCAGCTCGCCATCAGCCGCGTCGCGGTGTCTGGCAGGGCGCCGAGGGTTTGCGGGTTGGTCCACTCCAGCGCGGCGAAGACGCCGGTGGTCCACACCAAGAGCGCCGCGGTGGCCAGCAGCATCAGCTTGGTGTGCAGCGTGAAGCGGTGCCACTGGCGCCGCTTGCGGACGTCGGCGATGACGCTGAAGCCGAGGCCGCCGACGATGAACAGCGCCGGCACGGTGACATTGACCAGCGGATCGCCGACGTAGCGCGTGAGGCTGTCGGGAAACAGCGAGAAGCCGGCGTTGTTGAAGGCCGAGACGCTGTGGAAGACCGCCTGCCAGAGGCCACCCGCCCAGCCGAACTCCGGCACGAAGACGAACGCCAGCAGCGCCGCGCCGACGATCTCGCAGACCAGCACCACGCGCAGGATCGTCGCCACCAGCCGCAACAGGTCGGTGATCGAGGTCTGGTTCAGCTCCTCCTTCAGGAAGATCCGGTGGGGCAGGCCGATGGGCACGCCGAACATCGACAGCACCAGCACCGCGAACGTCATCAGCCCGAGGCCGCCGAGCTGGATCAGCACCAGCAGCACCGCCTGGCCGAAGAGGCTGAAGTGGCTGCCGGTGTCGACCACCACGAGGCCGGTGACGGTGACCGCGGAGACCGCCGTGAAGGCCGCGTCGAACCAGCTTGTGAAGCCATGGGCGGAGGCCGGCAGCTTCAGGAGCAGCGTGCCGATCAGGGCGATGGCGGCGTAGAAGCCGGCGAGCACCGCCGGCGGCGGGATGTTGATGCGGCGGCGGGTGAAGTGGGACAGGATCTGCATCGCGGAACCGGCCTAGGCCAGGCTGTCGGCGAAGGATCTCAGGTTCTGGCGCTCGCCGAGCAGCAGCAGCTTGTCGCCGGTCTGCAGCAGGACGCCGCAGTCGGCGCCGCATTCGTGGAACTCGCTGCCGCGCATCAGGCCCAGGCAGCGCAGCTCGAAGCCGTCCATCAGGTTCAGCGCGTCCACGGTCTTGCCGTCGATGCGCTCGGGGACCTGGAAGTCGACGATGTGGAAGCCGTTGCCGAGGCTGACATAGTCGCGCACCAGCGGATTGTGCAGCATCTGGGCGACGTGCATCCCGATGTCGTGCTCGGCCTGGATGACCCGGTCGATGCCGAGCTTGGCGAGGATGCGGTGGTGGGTGCGGCTGGTCGCCTTGGCCCAGACGATGGGCGCGCCGAGCATCTTCACGTTCATGGTGCACAGCACGTTGGACTCCAGGTCCTCGCCGATCGCCACCACGGCCACGTCGTAGCTGCCGACGCCGGCCTCGCGCAGGGCGTCCTCGTCGCGCCCGTCGGCGATCACCACCTCCGACAGCTCGTCGGTGAAGCGGCTGGCGATGGTCTCGCTGGTGTCGATGCCGAGCACGTGGTTGCCGAAGCGCGCCAGCTCGACGGCGACGGTGCCGCCGAAGGTGCCGAGCCCGATGACGACGAAGCTCCGGTTCTTGGTGGTCATGTGGGCTCCATGGGGGTCTCGGCGGCAGGGGGCGGCATGGGCGGCGGGCGGGGCGGCGGCGCGCATCATGGCCCGCGCACCCCCTTCGTGTGAAGCGAACCGTGCTTCCCGCCCCGCGGTTCCACCGGCGGCCGCGCGCATTCGGTCGCAGGCGAACGGCGCCCGGGGTCGCGACCGGCGGCGCCCGGCGAGGACGATTGCGGGGATTTCGGAGGCGGCGTAAAATGGGCGCCGTCGGACGGAGCGTCCGGCCTGCGCAAGGCGCCTGCCCGGCCGCGATCCGGCCGCCGGCGTCCCTAACCAAGCCAAAACACTCCGCCTCGAGCCGGCGAGGGCTCCTCGCTTCGGCGGGCCCAAGGGTCCGCTCTTCTTCGAGGTGTTGATCATGTACCTGCTCGTTGCGGTCGCCGCGCTCGCATGCGTGACGCTCGCCTTCCTCTGGACCGTCCGCCATTTCGGCGCGCTCCCGGACCATTCGCGTCTGAAGAGCGAGGCCGTCGTCATGCCGGTGGCGGTGTTCTTCACAGGCGCCTTCACGCTGGCGGTCGCGACCGTCGAGATGGGCGCCATGCGCTTCCCCCTGTCGACGGTGGCCGACCTGGCCATCGGCACCGCCGCGGTGGTGGCGGTGTTCGTCGTCTCCTGGGTGGCGTTCCGCCTGCTGGCGCCCCGCCGGCCGGCCCCGGGCGCCCGCCAGCAAGCCTCCCGGCCGCCGCTGGGACGGGCTCCGCTGCCCGGCACCTGACCGAAATGCCGCGCCGGAGCAGAAATCGCACGGTCCGATGCGAATTCTGCCTCCGGCGCGGCAACCCCGACCGCCCCCGGCGTGTTCATGGCTGTTGATGCGGCCGCAACGCCCCGTCGCACCGACCGACCGATCCGCTGGGAGTGACCCTATGCTCGTGCCCGAAGAGTGGGCGGCAACCGCCGCGCTCGCGCTCGTCGCCATCATCTTCATCGGGTTCCTGCTCGAGCGCTGGCCGCCGGCGGTGGTCGGAGCGGCCGGGGCGGCGGCGTTCGTGCTGCTGGGCCTGTTGACCACCGACCAGCTGCTGGCGGTGTTCTCCAACTCCGCCCCGATCACCATCGCCGCGATGTTCGTGCTGTCGGGCGCGCTGGTGCGCACCGGCGCGCTGGAGGCGATCTCCGCCTTCGTCCTCGACCGCGCCCAGACCCGGCCGATGACCGCGGTGCTGGCCGTGGTGGCGGGGGCGATCATCGCCTCGGCGTTCATGAACAACACGCCGCTGGTGATGGTGCTGATTCCGCTGGTGATCCGGCTGGCGGCGTCGATCAACACGCCGGCCTCGCGGCTGCTGATCCCCCTCTCCTACGCGGCCATCCTCGGCGGCACCTGCACGCTGATCGGCACCTCGACGAACCTGCTCGTCGACGGCGTGTCGACCAATCTCGGGCTGGCGCCGTTCGGGCTCTTCGAGATCACCCCGATCGGCCTCGTCGCGGCGGCGGCGGGCGGGCTGTTCATGCTGATCGGCGGCCGCTTCCTGCTGCCGGACCGGCCGGGCTTCCGCACCGGCGGCGAGAGCGAGGGCAGCGAGATCTACCTGACCGAGGTGCAGATCGGCGAGGCCTTCGAGGACGTCGGCAAGACCTACGCCGAGCTGGCGCTGTTCCAGCGGCCGGGCATGCGCATCCTGGCGGTCAAGCGCCGCGAGAAGGTGCTCCGGTCGGGCGTCCAGGCCGAGACCAGCGCGGTGGGCGACCGCGTCGTGCTGATGGCGCCGGCGACCGAGATCCTGACCTTCCACGAGGAGGACGGCCTGACCGTCGGCACCCGCCAGCGCAGCGTCGCCGGCAAGTCGGAGAAGATCGTCGAGGCGCTCGTCTCGCCGCGCTCGCGCGGCCACATGCGCAGCCTCGTCGACTACAACTTCCCGGCCCGCTTCGGCATCACGCCGCTGGGCGTGCGCCGCCACGGCCACATCCCCGGCCCCGACCTCGGCAGCACCCGGCTGCGCGGCGCCGACGTGCTGCTGCTGGCCGGCGAGCCCCAGAGCTTCGCCACGCTGGAGGAGGAAGGCGACATCGTCTCCTTCACCGAGACCGGCACCCGCGGCTATCGCCGCCGGCGCGCGCCGATCGCCGTGCTGGCGCTGGCATCGGTGGTGGTGCTGTCGGCGTTCGACGTGATGCCGATCGCGGCGCTGGCGCTGATCGCGGCGGCGGTGCTGATGCTGCTGCGCTGCATCGACCTCGACGAGGCGATGGAATCCATCGACGGCGGCGTGCTGGTGCTGATCTTCTCGATGCTGGCGGTCGGCGCCGGGCTCGACCGGACCGGGGCGCTGAAGCTGGTGGTCGACACGCTCTCGCCGTGGCTCGACAGTCTGTCGCCGTTCCTGCTGCTGCTGTGCGTCTACGCGCTGACCTCGGTGCTGACGGAGGCGGTGACCAACAACGCGGTGGCCGTGATCCTCACGCCGCTGGCGGTCGGGCTTGCCCAGGCGTCGGGGCTGGAGCCGCGCTCGTTCGTGATGGCGGTGATGTTCGGTGCCTCGGCGAGCTTCGCCACGCCGATCGGCTACCAGACCAACACGCTGGTCTACGCCGCCGGCAACTACCGCTTCTCCGACTTCCTTAGGGTGGGCGTGCCGATGAACATCCTCGTCGGCCTCGCCACCTGCCTCGCCATCTCGACCCTGTACGGGCTGGAGTAAGCCCCGCGCAATCACGGCATGGGACGATAGATCCAAGGCGCGCCTTTCCCTCGTAGAGGCCTCATGCGACGGGGATCGGCCGCGCCCCCGCGCACGTCCGGCCGGATCGGACGGTCCGAATGCAAGCGAGGCGGTCGCGGTCCCTGGGACGTCCGCGCCCCAGGAGATGCTATCGTGAGGTATGTCCCGGACCCTGACCCGGGCTGGCCCGTTGCCGGAGACCGACCAGGAACGAGGGCGACTTGATGGAACTCGCGAAAGCGCTGCTGCACAACCTGAGCCCGCTGGCCTTCGTCGCGGTGGCCTTTTCGCTGATCCCGCAGCGGCTGGGGCGGATGGAGCACGCGCTCCTCGTCGGCGTCCTGTTCGGCTTCGGCAGCCTCCTCGCCATGCTCGATCCCGTCGAGCTGCGCCCCGGTGTCATGGTCGATTCGCGCACCACCATGCTGACGCTCGCGGGCTTCTTCGCAGGCCCGGCGGCCGGGCTGGTCGCCGCCGCCGTCAGCATCGCCTTCCGGATCCATATCGGCGGCGCGGGCGCGCTGGCCGGGTGCCTGGTCATCGCCATCAGCACCGCGGTCGGCCTCCTTGGCTACTACGTGCTGCGCGCCAGGGAGGAACGGATCGGCTTCCGCGCGCTGGTGATCCTGGCGTTGCTGTCGCCCCTCGCCTCGCTCGCCGTGCTGCTGTTCCCCTGGAGCGTCGTGGAGACGTACCTGGCCGAGACGTTCCTGCCGCTGAGCGCCGCGCGGATCCTCGGCGTCATCGCGCTGGGGACGATCATGATGCACGAGCAGGCGCGGCTGGCGGCGGAGCAGCGTGTCCGCGAACTGGCGACCACCGACGAGCTGAGCGGGCTCGCCAACCGGCGCGCGTTCTACTCGGCCCTGGAGGGGGAAGTCGCCCGGCAGGACCGCCGCGACGCCCCGTTCAGCGTGCTGCTGATGGACATCGACCGCTTCAAGGCGATCAACGACAGCTTCGGCCATCCGGTCGGCGACGAGGTGATCCGCCGGCTCGCGGCAGTGCTGCGCGACCACAGCCGCGCGGCCGACATCCCGGCGCGGATCGGCGGCGAGGAGTTCGCGCTGCTGCTGCCCGACACCCCGCCGGCGGTGGCCGACGACATCGCCGAGCGCATTCGCCGGGTCGTCACGAACGAGACAATCGACACCGAGCGCGGAGCGGTCGTCTTCACCGTCAGCATCGGCACCAGCTCCAGCGAGCTGGTCGGCGGATCGGTCGAGGCGGTGCTGTCGGCGGCCGACACGGCCCTCTACGTCTCCAAGAACACCGGCCGCAACCGGGTCTCCTCGTCGGACCGCGGGGCGTCCGCGACCCGGCTTGCGGCGGCGAGCTGACCGATCCGCGTTCGCCGGCGCCCTCTGCCTGACGAGGGGTTTCCCCGCCGCCGGAAAAGGCGCTAGAGCATGTCGCGATCGCACCGGAACGCGCCGGCCGCGACACCCTTACGGCACAGCCTTCGGACCCGATCCCGCCGGGATGGCGGAGAGGAGGATGCAGGCCCATCGAACGGGACAGCATGATTTCGGACCAGGACGACGCCGCGATCCCGTGCGGCGAGACCGGGCTCTATCACCTCTGCGGGTTCATCGTGCGTTCGGAGCTGGCACTGCCGGAGCTGCGGCCGCTGGCAAGCGCGCTGCCGCCCGGAACCGAGCCCGATCTCGACATCCGCTTCGGCAGCGTCCCGCCCCACCTTGAGGGGGCCGATCACGTGCGCCGCTGGTTCGAGACGCGCGGGACGGACGAGATCCTCATCCGGCCACAAGCCATCGGCCGCTTCCTGCTGACCGCCCCGGGCACCATCCGCATCGATCCCGTGCTGCCGATCGTCGAGAAGGACCTCCGGGCGATCCTGTTCGGATCGGTGCTCGGCGCGTTCATCCACATGCGGGGGCTGCTGCCGCTGCACGCCAGCGCCGTCACCTTCGGCGACGGGGTGGTGGCCTTCGCCGGCGTTTCCGGCGCGGGCAAGTCGACGATGGCGGCGTTCCTGTCGGACCGCGGCCACCAGACCGTCGCCGACGACGTGTGCGTCGTCGACACCGGCGGCGCTGCACCGATGGTGCGGCCGGCGATCGCCCGGCTGAAGCTCTGGGGCGCCAGCATGGACGCGCTCGGCAAGCCCCGGCTGGAGGCCAACCGCGACACGCTGCGCTGGGAGAAATATCACGTCCGCCAGGAGCCCGAGGTGAGCGCCCGCCCGCTGCGCGCGGTCGTCGCCCTGGAGCAGGCGGCGGGGCCACACCCCGAGCTCAAACCGCTCGCCGGCGCCGAGGCGATCACCAACGTGCTGCAGAACACCTTCCGCCCGGAGATTGCCCGGCACCTCGGCCGGACGCCGCAGATCTTCCGGCTGTCGGCGGCGACGGCGGCGGCCGTGCCGGTGTACCGGCTCGACCGGACGTGGGATCTCGACCGGATCGAGCCGATCGTCGACCTGCTGGAAGCCACCTGGGGCCCGGCGTAAACCTTGCGGAGATCGGCTGACCGGGTCGCCACGCGGGGGATCAGTCCCCTCCGCCCGACGCCAGCTGGTCGCGCAACATGGCGTTCTCGCGCTCCAACTGCTCGATGCGCTCGCGCAGCGGCTGAACGCCCCTGGCGACTTCGCGTTCGGTGAAGCGCGGCGTGATGTGCTGCGGACAGTTCCAGTCGAACGCGGCCAGATGCAGGACGAAAATCCGCTCCAGGTTCGCCTTGTAGTCCGGGTCCAGAACCCGTTTCGTCACCGACGCGTCCGCATCGACGGACAGCTTCTCGGCGTGGGCATAGATCTTGAGGCGCGCCCGCCGGGGATAGTCCATCAGGAACAGGCAGGCGCGGTCGTTCGCCTGGAGATTGCCGGTGCTGATATACTGACGGTTGCCCCGATAGTCGGCGAAGGCGAGCGTCGTGTCGTCCAGCATCTTCAGAAAGCCGGGCGGGCCGCCGCGGTGCTGGACGTACGGCCAGCCGGTCTCCGAGACCGAGGCGATGTAGAAGCTGTCACGCTCCGCGATGAAGGCGGCTTCCTGGTCCGTGAACCGATCGAACTGGCGAGAGCCCTTGAAATCCGACCAGAGATGATCGGCTTTCATTTCCGCCTGCGCGTCCCGGACACTGGGGGTCAGCGCGATGTCCATGAATCCGTAGGCCATGTGCTTCTCCGCAGTCGAGGTCCGGGCGGCCGGCGGGAATGGCCGTGAAAGCGCGCCGCTGCCGCTCCCGATGAAGGGACGGGCGTGCCGTGATGCGGACCGTCCGGACACGAGGCTTCGGCAGGATAGCGCCGGCCGGGTTCGGCGCACAATCGCGCCCGGTGCGCGCCAACGGAGACCGCGGGGTGACGTGGAGGGCGCGTCCGGAGCCTTCCACGTCGCGCGGGCGCTTCAGGTGGCGTCCCGGGCCGCCTGCTGTGCCCGCACGTAGCTTTCGATGACCGCCGCGTAGTTCGGCGCGACGAGGCCGTAGAGCTGCGCCAGATCGGCGGCCTCCGGCCGCGCCCACGTGCGATGCAATTCCGACAGGAGAGCGTTGGTGGTGGTCGGCTTCACGCCGCCCTGCACGAAGCGGCTCAGGGAAACCCGGGAGGCCATCTCGCTGGGATCTCCCGACGCGTCGATGACGGCATAGACGTCGAAGCCGGCCGCACGCGCGTCCAGGGCGGGAAACATGACGCAGACGCTCGTCCAGACGCCCGCCATGACGAGGGTCTTCCGGCCGGTCGACGCGACCTGGGCCACGAAATCATCGTTGTCCCAAGCGTTCACCTCGCCCTTGCGCGGCACGTAGACGGCATGAGGGGCGTAGTGATGGATTTCCGGCATCAACGGGCCGTTGCTCCCGGCCGGCTCGGACGCCGTGGTGATCACCGGGATATCGAGCAGGGTGCAGAGCCTGGCGATCATCTCGACGTTGCGGCGCAGATCCGCCACCGGGATGTCCTTCACCGTCTGGAACAGGCCCGACTGATGGTCCAGCAAAAGCACGACCGTATCGGCGGGATCCATGAGCATGGCGCCGCCACCGGACGGCAGGACACTGGTCTTTTCTCGAGGGGAACCCGACATTGGCGTTTCCTTTGGAACGGCAGGCCTGTCGTCGTGTGATCCCACGCTGCCGCATGAGGAGGCTCGGCGGCAATTGCACCTTGGGTTGGTCCGGCTACGGCCTTTCGGTACCGGCGGACAACCGGTCGGCGACCGACAACGGCCCCTCGCGGACTGGATGCCGACGGACGCGGACCCTCCACCGCGACCGCGCGCGGAGGACGCTGGGTCCGGCGCCACCGGTGGTCGTCGTCCGACACCGTGTGAGAAGAACTCAGGGTGACCGCCGATACCTGGGGACAATGCCCGCTGTGCCTCGGTCTCCCATTTGATCTCGCCGGCGAGGGTGCGGCGAGGCTACCTCAGGGGCATGATCGAAGGGGTCTCAGTCTTCCGCCGGGACCGGCGGGGTCCGCTTGAGGAGCGCCCAGAGCAGGACGCCCACCGTGATCGCCATGAGCACCGCGGTGGTGGGACGGGAGAGCATCTCCAGATAGCTGCCGCGATGGATCAGCAGCGCCCGCCGCAGGTTTTCCTCGAGCATCGGCCCGAGGATGAAGCCGATGAGCAGCGGGGCCGGCGAGTAGTGGAACAGCCGCAGCAGGAAGCCCACGAAGCCGAAGCCGAGGACCAGCCACACGGCGAACGCGCTGTTGGTCAGCGTGTAGACGCCCGCGCAGATGAGCGCGATGATCACCGGATACATCATCGAGTACGGGATCCGCAGGAGCCAGAGCCAGATGCCGACCAGCGGCAGGTTCAGGCCCAGCAGGATGATGTTGCCGAGCCAGAAGCTGGCGACCAGCCCCCAGAACATTTCCGGCTGCTCGAAGATGAACTTCGGCCCGGGCGAGATGCCGTGGATCATCAGGGCGCCGAGCATGATCGCCATGGTCGGGCTGCCCGGGATGCCGAGCGAAAGGGTCGGGATGAAGGCCGTCTGCACGGCCGCGTTGTTGGCCGCCTCGGGCGACGAGATGCCTTCGATCGCCCCCTTGCCGAACCGGTGGGGCGTGCGGCTGATGCGCTTCTCGATGGCATAACCGATGAGCGAGGCGATCGTCGGCCCCGCCCCCGGCAGCGGGCCGACGACGCTGCCGACCCCGGTGCCGCGTATCATCGGCAGCAGCGTCTTCAGGAATTCCGGCCGGCTCGGGATCATCGAGCGCCAGGAGACCTTGGGCATCGGACCGCGCGCCTTCTGGGCGCCGATCGCGAAGATGACCTCGCCCACGCCGAACGTGCCGAGCGCCAGCGCGACCAGGCTGATGCCGTCGAAGAGTTCCGGGACGGCGAAGGTGAAGCGGTAGTCGCCGCTGTTCACGTCGATGCCGACGGTGCCGAGCAGGGCGCCGAGCAGCACCATCGCGATGCCCTTCAGCGGCGGCCCGTCGGAGATCGTGGCCGCCATGATGATGCTCAACAGCAGGATCGCGGCGTATTCCGAGGGGCCGACGGCGACCGCCAGCCGGCTGATCAGCGGCGAGAGGAAGGTCAGGAGCAGGATGCCGACCGTTCCTCCGAAGAAGGACACGTAGGTGGTGACCGTCAGCGCCACGCCGGCCTTGCCGTTCTGGGCCATCGGATAGCCGTCGAGGCAGGTGATGGCGTTGGACGAGGTGCCCGGCAGGTTGAGCATGATGGAGGCAGTGGAGCCGCCGTACTCGGCGCCGTAGTAGATCCCCGACAGGAACACCAGCGCCGTCGTCGGATCGAGATAGAAGGAGACCGGCATCAGCAGGGAGATCGCCGACAGCGCCCCGACGCCGGGCAGGACGCCGATCAGCGTTCCGAGGAAGACGCCGGCGAAGCAATAGACCACCGAGGTCAGCGTCAGCGACGCGAAGCCGAGCGTGAACAACTCCATCGGATCACACCTTGATCAGGGCCGCGGGGGAATTCAGCCCGACCACGAACACGAGCCAGACGAGCAGGCAGGAGAACAGGACGATGCCGATCGTCCGGCGGAGACTGCCGCCGCGGTCGGCCAGGCAGGCCAGGAGCACCGAGACGCCCAGAGCCGGAAACAGGCCGAACCGGCCGATGATCAATGCGAAGCTCGCGACGCTGAGCGCGATCAGAAGCAACTCGCGCCAGGGAACGTGAAGGGGCGTCGAGGCGGCGCGCAGCCCGCCGATCCCGATGGCCGCGCCGAGCAGCACCAGCGCCCCGCCGATCAGCAGCGGGAAGTAGCCGGAGCCCATGCGCGCCGTGCTGCCGATGCCGTAGTCGATGGCGCGATAGGCGGCGGCGGCTCCGATCAGAACGAGCAGGAGCCCGCTGACGGCATCTCGATTGAGCTTCGGCTGCATGGATGCTTCCGGGATCGTTGCGGGGCTTACGGGGCGGACGGGGACGGCATCGCGGCCTCGGCCTGCGCGCGGGCATTGCGGATGTGCACGATCGCCGCCTTCTGCGCGCCCGCGACATCTCCCGCGCGGATGCGCAACAGGATCTCGCGCATTTCCTTCAGGCTCTCCTTCGGCCGGCCGGGCCGGGACATCGAGCGCGAGCGCAGCAGGTTCACCCGCGCGAGAAGGCCGCGCAGGATGTCGGCGAGAATGTCGTTCCCGCAGCCCTCGAACATCACCTCGTAGAAGGCGGTGGTGGCGAGGATCAGCTGGACCGGGTGCAGCCCCTCGGACGAGGCCCGCTCGAATTCCCTGAGCGCTTCGTCCATCCGCTCCAGCCGCTCGCCGGTCGCGGTGAGGGCGAACAGGCGGACCACCTCCGGCTCGATCAGCTCCCGCACGTCGTAGATGCGTTCGGCCTCTTCCCAGCCGAGCTTGACCACGATCGGACCGCGGTTGGGGCGGATCTCGACCAGCCGCTCCGCCTCGAGCTGGCGCAGCGCTTCGCGGACCGGCGTGCGCGAGGCGTCGAGGTGGGAGCACAGATCGGCCTCGGAGAGGCGCTGTCCGGGCACGAACACACCCGTGATGATGTCGGCCCGCAGCGCATTCGTGACGCGATCCCGCACGCTGGCGCCCCGCACGCGGGCCGTATCGCTGGTCTTGGTATCCATGCCGTTCCCGCCCTGCTCCCTCAGCCGACGACGCGATCGAGAAACGCACCGACCGCCCGGTTGAAGCTTACCGGATTGTCGTCGTGGACGTAGTGTCCGGCCCCCTCGATCTCCTGCGCCGTGACGTGCGGATTGACCTCGCACATCCGCCGCATCCGCGCCGGATCGAGATAGTCGGAGTTCGCGCCGCGCAGCACGAGAATCGGACAGGACAGCCCGGCGAGCGACGGCCAGAGGTCCGGATTGGGCCGGACCCTCGCCTGCTCGATCCGGCATTCGCCGATGCCGACCTGGTCGTGGCGCCAGACGATCCTGCCGCCCTCGGCCTTCATCGAATGGGCGACGCGCGATTCGATCGCCGCGTCGGTCACGTTCGGCCGGATCGACCGCCAGAAGGCGCGGGCTTCGTCCAGATCGTCGAAGGAAAGCGGCGTGGTCTCCAGCTCCCTGAGGATCCGCTCGATCCCGGCGCTGTCGTCGGCCTCAGGTCCGCTGTCCTCGAGGATGAGCGAGGCGAAGCGGTCGGCATGGGTCAGGGCATAGGCGAGCGCGTTGATGCCGCCCATCGAGTGGCCGAGAACGTGGACCTTCCCGGCGCCGAGGTGATCGACGAGCGCCGCCAGGTCAGCGGCATAGCGATCGGCGAAGTAGCCGCGCTCCGGATCCCAGTCCGTCTGCCCCCGCCCGCGCTGATCGGGAGCGACCACGTGGAAGCGGTCCATGAGGGTTTCCGCGAGCCCGGCGAAGGTCCCGCCGTAGCTGCGCAGACCGTGCAGGCAGATCAGCGGCGGACGTCCGGGATCGCCCCAGGTCAAATAGTGAAACCGCAACCCGTTCAGCTGAACGAAATGGGAGCGTTCCCGGTCCATCGTGCTCTCCTTTACGCGGTCTCTATCCGGCCGCCAGCGGCGCGACCGCGGGTCCGCCGAGGCGGGCATGGATACGCCCGCGCGTCGCGACGGCGAACGCCACCACGACTTCGTCGGCGGCGGGCGCGTCGTCGAAGTAGGCGGTGACGGTGTCGTAGTGGTCGCGCGAGTAGAGTTCGCCGATGTGGGCGAGCGGCACGTCGATCAGGCCGCCGGGGCCGCCGCGCTTGCCGGTCGACGGAATCCACTCCTTCGCGCCGGGCAGCACCGCCCGGATCGGGGTGGCGAAGCGGGCGGTGAGGAAGGCGTTGCCGTGCTCGTACTCGCCGGCGCCGCCGACCACGCAGGCCTTGCCGTAGCTTTCGGCCTGCGCGCCGCCGAGGGCGGCGACGATGCGCCGGGCGAACTCCTCTCCGAGCTGATCGCTGCCGTCGACGATCTCACTCAGATCCTCGCTGAACCGGCCCGCGTAGGGGTTCCTGATCGCCGCGGCGATCAGGATCTTGCGCAGGGGAGCCCCGTCGTCCGACCGATAGATCTCGTTGGTCAGGATTTCCTGCTCCTGACCGTACCAGCGACGGATCTGGTAGTCGGCGATCTTGTTGCGACGCATCGTGCCGTTAACCTTTCAGCTTACTTGGAAATGTCGATGTCTGTGGTGGCGAGGATGTGCTTCACCAGCGCGACGGAGGCGTCGCGCTTCTTCTCCAGCTCTTCCGGCGTGGAGCCCTGTGCCGCGACGCCGAGCTTGGCGAATTCCTCCTGGGCCTTGGGCTCGTCGAGGACGGACCGGACCGCCTTGGAGATCTGGGCGCGGATGTCGGCCGGGACGCCCGCGGGGGCGAAGATCGCGAACCAGCCGGCGTCGTCGAGCCCCTCGTAGCCAAGCTCTTCGAACGTCGGGATGTCGGGGAACTGCGCCAGGCGCGCGGGCGCGGCCACCGCCAGGCCGCGCATGGCCTCGTCCTCGAGCGAGGCGGTGAGCGCGGTCACCGTGAGGAAGGCGCTGTCGATGTGGCCGCCGGTGACGTCGGCGACGGCGGGGGCGGACCCCTTGTAGGGCACGTGGATCATGCCGGCGCCGGCCTCGGAGGCGAACAGCGTGCCGAGGAGATGCGGCGTCGAGCCGACCCCGAAGGTGCCGTAGGTCAGCGGCCGCTCCGTCGAGGCCGTCACGTAGCCCTTGAGGTCCTTGATCGGCGACGCGCTCGGGACCGCGAGGATGAGCGCGCTGTTGGCGACGAGGCTCACCGGATCGAAGCCGTCGAGCATGTCGCCCATCTTGTCCGCGTGCAGGACCGGCGAGATCGCGTTTGTGGAGGAGGTTCCGAACAGCAGCGTGTAGCCGTCGGCGGGCTGGGTCTTCACGTAGGCGCCGGCGACGGCACCGCTCGCGCCGGGACGGTTGTCGACGACCACCGGCGCGCCGAGCGCGGCCTCCAGCTTGGTGGAGACCAGCCGCGCCAGCAGGTCCGTGCCGCCCCCCGGCGAGAACGGAACGACGAGCGTGACCGGACGGTCCGGGTACGCATCGGCCAGCGCCGGCGCTGCGAGCCCGACGGTTGCCGCGACGCAGCCTGCGGCCAGGAAGAATTGACGACGGTTCATGATCCCCTCCTTCATAATACGTGATTGTATGAAGATTACATCATACGAGATGGGATTCAACACCCGATTTGCCGGCCGGCAGCGCGGCCCGATGCGCGCACCGGGATGACCGGAGGGGCTCGGGATCGTCGTTTCGGGATTGCGCTTCGGGAGGTGCCGCCGGCGCTTCGGCTTCCGGCGGACGCCGGGCGCGGCAAGGCCCGCCGGAGACGGGCCTCTCCGTCCGGGCGCGGCGGCAGTCCAGGTGCTGAAGATCCGTACCCGCCGGACCGGCGCGATGCGCCCGGCCGTGGTGCCTTCACAAGGCGGCCGGGCAGACAGGCCCGGCCCGGCGTTCCGCGGCGAGGCTCAGAAGCGGTAGGACAGCCGCAGCTGGCCGCCCACGCCGAGGAACCCGTCGCCGACGCGCAGCTGGGTCTCGCCCCGCACGTCCCAGCCCTTGTCCTGATAGAGCTGCAGTCCCGCGCTCGCGGTGCCGAGGATGGCCGGCGTCTCGATGTCGGTGGAGAAGCGGGCGGGTGAGCCGGCCAGCGCGAGAGAGGCGTCGATGACCCGGTCCGGCGTCGGGGTAGCAGAGGCACCGATGCTGAAGAAGCCACGGAGGATCGTCTGCGCGTCGACGTCGCGGCGAAAGCCGACTTCGACGGCAGGCGAGACCACGACCCCGGTGTAGTGACTTGCATCCACGGTCAGGGCAAAGGCGGACGCGCCATCTTCATCGTAGGACGGCGTATAGAGGTGGTAGACGTCGAGATCGATCATCGGCCGGACGTAGAACCGCTCGAAGGCCACGTCGTAGGCCGCGCGAGCGCGCGCGCCGATGAGATAGGACGTGGACTCGCTTGAGACGGTCAGTCCATCGGTCTCCACATGGCGGTCGACGCTGTAGGTGCCGACCGCGCCGGCGACCCCCATGGCCACCGTCCACGGGCCTTCCACCCGCTTCAGCGCGAGGCTGCCGTAATAGCTGTTGCCGGTTCCCGAGGCCGACCCGCCGGAAGCGCGGGAAGCATCGGTGCCGAGCATGCCGCCGACAGCCCAACCGTTGCCGATTTCCTTCTGGCCGCCAGCGCCGGTTGTCCAGCTGGAGACGCTGCCGCCGGTATCGTAGCGGTTGATGACGCTGCCGCCGCCCTTCGCCCAGACGCAGGTTCCCTCGCCGATCAGCGTCGAGGTGCCTTCGAACGCGGGGCAGCTCATGGCTGCGCCGAGGATGGCGCCGGAGACATCGGACAGTTGGGTCGCGAAGGTCTGGGAGGCGGCCGGCGACATGTCGTCAAGCATGGTCCGGTAGGCGGCCGGAGTGTCGATGCCGGAATAGAGCGCGGCGAAGAAGCCGGAGAGATTGGCGTTGGAGGCGTTCCACTGGCCCTGGAGGTAGGCGGCGGCCGACTGCTCGTTGGCGTCGAGGCCGCCGGCCGCCGACGTGAAGTTCGCGAACGGCGTCATGTAGAGGATGCCGAACGGCTCCGGCTGGGAGTAATTCCAGCCGAAGATCGGGGTGGACGGCGTGGCGGCGTAGTAGTTGTAGACGGCCGCGCCCGGACCCGGCGCGATCACCGCGTTGGTGACCGGCAGAAGCCAGCCAGAAACGATCGGCCTTACCGTCCCGTACAGATTGGTGTCGTACTGGACGGAGAGGCGGGGCGCCGGGTTCGACCCGAAATTGAAGGTGAGCGTGCCGGCCGTGTCCTGGGTGAAGTATCCCTCGATGCTCGACGCGTCGCCGACGTTGTAGGTGCCGTAGTTGGTGAACGTGCTGCCGTCGATGAGGACGTTGCCGGTCACCGAGCCGTAGTTGTCCACGGCGAGTTCTCCGCCGCCGGTGTAGTAGATGGCGGTGTTGGAGGCGGCGGCGACCGAGCCGGACGCGCCGACGACGACGGTGTTGTTCAGCCCACCGTCGACCCAGATTCCAACGCCGTCGTTGCTGCCGCCCGCCACGGCCCCATTGACCGAGACGGTGATGGGGTTCGGTGTGCCTCCTTCGGTCGACTGTGCGAAGATCGCCACCGAGTCCGCGCCCGTCGTCTGGACGGAGCCGGCCTGGGTGACGATGATCTCGCCACCCCCTTGACCGGAATTTCCGGCCGAGCCCGCGTACAGTGTGCCGTTGCGGGCAATAAGACCGCCGCCGCCGCCGATGGATTGGGCGAGGATGCCGTAGGCGCCCGCCCCGGTGGTCGTGACGTCGGCATCGATGTCGATCTCCACCTTGCCACCGGACCCGAGCTGATTGGAGCTGACCTCTCCAAGGACACTCCACAGCTGGAGCGATGAATTCGAGGCGTAGCCGGCGATGCCGCCGCCGCCGCCGATCGATTGCGCGACGATGGCGTGGGCGCGGTCGCCGCCGGTCGTGATCGAGGATCCCGACGTGAGCTTCAGGCCGACGGCGCCGCCATCCGAGGGGAGCTGGTAGGTGGGGCTGTCATAGATCGATCCGATGGATGTCTGGGTGAGCGAGGCGTTCTGCGCGAAGGCGAGGCCGCCGCCGCCGCCGATGGACTGGGCGAGGATGCCATATGCGTCGGCGCCGCCGGTCCGGATCGTCAGAATGGAGTCCAGTCCGATCGCCCCGCCGTTGCCCTGCATGTATTCCGTCAGGGGGTTGAGCGACAAGCTCACCGCGTTGGTGGCGGCCGGGCTGTCGGCGGTGAGGCTGCTGCCCTGGCCGCCGACGCCGCCGCCCATGCCGATCGACTGCAGCAGCACCGCGTGGGCGGTGTCGCCGAGCGTGGTCACGGTCGCGTTGCCGCCAACGAGGACCGTGCCGCCGCTGCCGACGTTGTCGCCGCCCACGGAGACCGAGCCGGTGGCAAGCGTTCCTGCGGCGGTGTTTTCCACGGCAAGGCCGCCGCCGCCGCCGATGGACTGGGCGAGGATGCCGTACGCCGCGTAGCCGGTGCGCTGGGTCGTGCCGCCGGCGGTGGTCGCGGTGCCGGTGGCGATGGTGGCGGCCGCGCCGCGGTTCGGCAGAACGACCTGCACCCCGCCGCCGTTGCCGTAGGCATAGTTGCCGTAGGCATAGTTGCTGTCGGGGGGCGGGACGCCGACGCCGAGGGTCAGATTGGTGGCGACCGAGGTCGTCGTGTAGGCGGACGCCATGCCGCCACCGCCGCCGATCGACTGGGCGACGATCCCGGGCGACCAGTCTCCCATGGTCACGATCGCGCCGGAGTGGGTAACCCGGGCCAGGTCGCCCGGGTTGACGGGCAGGCCGTACTGCACGGCGTCCTCGTAGTCGATGCCTCCGACGGTGATCGTGTGGGTCGCGGTTCCCGCCTGTCCGCCGCCGATGGTCGTGAAGGAATCGTCGCCGGCGCTTGCGATGCCGCCGCCTCCGCCGATGGACTGGGCAACGATTGCCGGCGCGTCGCGGCCGGTCGTCATGATGCCGGCGCCGGTGGCATTGATCACGCTCGCGACACCGCCGGTGTAACCGGTTCCAGGATTGCTGTAGCTGAGCTGGTCGCCGAGCGTGACGGTGAGGTCGCTGTCGACGCTGCCGTCGGCGCCCATTCCACCGCTGCCGCCGATCGCGTGCGCCACAACACCTGCGGCCCCGTAGCCGCGTGTCACCACGACACCGGTGTTGGTGATCGTCGCAGTGCCGCCGTTGCCGGCCGAGCCCGCCCCGCCCCCGACAATGACGTTGGCGGTGTAGGTGCCGCTGCTGCCGAGGATGACGCGCGGCGCCGAGCGCGACGAGGCCGTCGACGCCGCGCCGGTTCCGCCGCCGCCGCCGATCGACTGCGCGAGGATGCCGTAGGAGCGGCTTCCGGCGGTGGCGATGCCGGGGGTCCACGTCGGCCCGGCGATCGATCCCGCGGAGTTGGTGACCGATGCCGATCCGCCGTCGCCCCCGGTGCCGCCGGTGCCGCCCACGGAGACGTCGGCATTGTAGCTGTTGCTCATCGACAGCAGGGCTGCGACCGACGAATTGATGGTGTCGTACCATTTCGCCGCACCGGCGGAGGCGTCCGCCGTCCCGGCCGAACCGCCGCCGCCGCCGATCGACTGGGCGATGATGCCGTGCGACGAGCCGGCGGCCGTCTGGATCAGGCCGGCGTTCTCCACCTGCACGACGCTGCCGCTGCCACCGCCGGCGCCGGAGCCGCCGACCGAGACGTCGATGTCCATCTGACCGCCGCTGCCCGTGGCCGAACCGCCGCCGCCCGCGCCGCCGCCGCTGCCGATGGACTGCGCCAGGATGCCCGGCGCGGTGGATCCGAAGGTCCGGATCGAGCTGCCGGGATAGTTCGAGACGAACACCGACCCGCCCTGACCTCCGGCGCCGCCGGAGCCGCCGACGGAGATGGCGAACTTGTTGGCGGCACCGGCTTCGGTGTGCAGGGTCGGGGTGGACAGGCTGGCGGTGCCGATGCCGCCGACGCCGCCTCCGCCGCCGATCGACTGGGCCATCATGCCGGCGGAGTACTGGCCGTAGGTGGCGATCGTGCCGGCTTCGCTGCCGTCGCTTGCCCCGTTGAAGGCCGTCACGGTGGCCCCGGAGCCGGCCACGCCGCCGCTGCCGCCGAGACCGACGCTGACCTGCACGTCGAACCCCGCCGACTGGATGGCCATGGACGATGCCGTGCCATCGCCGCCACTGCCGCCGCCGCCGCCGATCGACTGGGCGAGAACGCCGCGTGCGCTGTCGCCCTGGGTGGCGATCGCCGCGCCGTTGCCGGCGGTCACGCCGCCGCCGTCCCCGCCCGGGCCTCCGGAGCCGCCGACGGCATAGGAAATGCCGACGGTGGGGATCGCGATGCCCAGGCGCCGCACTCCCGGCAGTGGCAGGACCAGCGACTTGGCGGCGGCCGCCCCGCCCTTGCCGCCACCGCCGCCGATCGACTGGACGACCATGCCGTCGGAATCGGCGCCGTTGGGATTGGGAGAATTGGTGGGAACGACGAACTCCGTGCCGACGATGAGGCCGCTCACCAGCGAAGCCGAACTGTCGGTGGCGACAGCCTGGGAAATGGCGGCACCCGACAGCGTCACGGAGTAGGGGGTGCTGGAGTTCTGGGTGGTCCCGCTGAGGGTGTTGCCGGAGAGGCGGACGTTGCTGACCACCGAACCGTCGCTCCGCGTGATGGACTGGAGGGTGCCGAAGGGAACGCCGCCGGAAATGCCGCCGCTGGTGAAATAGACGGCGATATCCGTGCCGTCGGGCAGGGTGGCGAACAGCGTGCCGGTGTTGGCGACGAAGGCGACGTTCGCCAGGGCACTCGCCGCGACGCCCGTCGACAGGCTGCCGTGGTTGATGCCGGTCACCAGGCCGCCGGCGCCCCCGCCGCCTCCGGCCCCGCCCATGGCCCCGGCCACGGTGAAGAACACCCCGGCGCTGTAGGAGGTCGCGGCGCCGCCGGTGCCGCCCCCGCCGCCCACCGAGTGGACCAGCATCGCCGGCCCCTGGTTGCCCAGCGTGGAGATCGACGAGCCGGCGTTGTTGTAGGCCCCCGCCGTGCCCCCCGCACCACCGCCGCCGCCCGTGCCGCCGGTGCTCTTGGCGACGAACACGCCGCTGGAATCGGCGATCCCACCATTGCCGCCGCCGCCGCCGACCGACTGGACGACGACGCCCGACGCATAGTTGCCGAGGGTGGAGAGCGCGATGCGTCCGCCCCCGGACGGGGTCGCGGTGAAGGTTGCGACATTGCCGTCGCCACCCGACCCGCCGCCTCCGCCGACCGCGACGAAGGCGGCGGAGCTGTTCGCCCCGTTGCCGCCGCCGCCGCCGATCGACTGGACGAGCACGCCGTGGGCATTCTTGTCCCGGGTCTCGACCGTGGCAGAGCCCTGGAGGGTGACGGTGACGGGGCCGCCGCTGCCGCCGCCGCCGGAGCTGTCGCCGAGATATTGCAGCGCCTGGCTGCCGCCCACCGTGCCGCCGCTGCCGCCGATCGACTGGGCCAGAATGCCGAAGGCCGCATCGCCGCCCCCCGTGCCGTTACCCGTTGCAATCGATCCGGAGTGGGTGACCGTGACGGCGCCCGCGCTGGTGGGAAGGGCGTTGCTGTCGGTGGCGGCCCCCAGGCTGGTGCCGGCGGTCCACGCAGACCCGGACACGGTGGCGGCAGCCTCGTTCCGGACGACACCGCCGCCCCCGGCGCTGATGGCCAGAATGCCGTAGGCGCTGTCGCCTGCGGTCGAAATCGTGCCGGTGTTGGTGACCTGGACGGTGCCGCCGAAGACAGGTTGTGTCGCGCCAGAGTTGCCGACGTTGTTGGTGCCGCTCTGCGCGGTGGCGACGATCGGGGCGCCGCCGATGGCGATGGCGGCCATGCCGGCGCTGAGCTCGCCGGATGTGTTGATCTGGCCGGCATTGGAAAGCGTCACGGAACCCGCCGAGCCGGAGCCCTGCCCGCTGCCCTCCCCGATCAGCGGATCGCTGACCAGCGACTGTCCCGCGCTGACGGCCAGGACCCCGAAGGCGAACGGGGCAGGGGTCGCGCCGCCCGATCCCGTCACCGTGACGGAGGCGCCCTGATCGAGGGTGACCGACACCGCGCCGCCGAGCGGCGAGACGAAGGCGCCCGTCGGCGTCCAGTCCCCGGCCCGGCTGAGGGCGAACACGCCGATGCCGCCCTGATCGAGGACGACGGAGCTTCCTGCCTGCAGCGTGACGGTGACAGCCTGTCCGTTCGCCGGAGCGGGGTTTGGCGTGTTGCCTTCGGCGGTCGGCTCGGGCACGCCGCCGCTGACGTTGCCGTTGCCGCCGATGGAGAGGGCGTAGATGCCGGCGCCCGCCGGGGCATCCACCTCGATCCGCCCGGCATGGGTGACGGCGACGGCGCCGGCCGCCCCCGCCGAGCCGGAGACGTAGTGGTCTTCCGTCGTGTTGATGTTCCCGGCGGCGGCATTACCCCCGCGCGAGACGGCGCTGAGGCCGACGGCATTGCTGCCCGCGCCCGCCTGGGTGACGGTGATGGACGTGCCGGCGGCGGTGGCGACGGCGACCGTGCCGGCGGCGCCGCCGTTGCCCGGATACGGCGTCGGGCTCTGGTCCACGCCGGTGGTGTAGAAGCCGATGGTCCCGTCGCCGCCGAGGGAGGCGGCCGCCACGCCGACGAGGGTAGGCGTCAGCAGGTCCGCCTGCGCGCCCGTGCCGCTGCCGGAAACGGAAATCGTCGTGCCGGCACCGAGCGTCAGGCCCACCGCGCCGCCGGACGTTCCGCTGAAGGTGGTGGTGGAATAGGTGCCGCCGGCGTTCAGCTCGGTGGTGTAGACGCCGTCGGTGATCGTCGCGCTGGAATCGTGAAACCCATCCGCGCCCTCAGACACCGCCGACAGCCCGGCGGGGCCGCTGGCGCTGCCGCTCTGACCGCTCAGCGTGACGGTGCTCGCGGCCGACGTGCCGGTCGTGACGGTGACCGATCCCGCGCCGGATGTGACGGTTGAGGTGGTGTCGATCGCGCTGGTGCCGATGGCATTGAAGTCGACCAGCGCATTGGGGGCAGGACTGGTGGTGGGGAGCCCGGTCGTCGAGACCTGCGTGCCGGTGAGCGTGACGCTGGCGCCGTCGCCGCTGGCATCGATCGACCAGCCGCCGGTCGTCTGCAGGAAGATCGGCACCGTCCCGTCGAAGCCGGTGACGTTCACCGTGCCGGGGGTGGCGCCGGTGGTCGTGACGGCGACGCCCTGCGACTGCGCGACCTGCGCCGCAAGGGGGACCGGGATGGCGGCCACCAGCAGCCCGGCGATCGGCCCGAGCAGTCGACGATGCAAGCCCGCGGACGCGTGTTCCACCGAGGAGATCCCTTCGCGCCCGATCAGATGCCGATGCGGAGCAGCGGGCCGCCAGGCGTCCCCCGCCACCGACAGGGATGCTTCGGGCAGCTCGCCCGCCGGGCCGTCCCCGACCCGTCCGGACCCCGTGATGAGACCGCGCCAGCTCTCCGCATGCGACCGCTCCGTCACCCTTGAATCCGGGAAGGACACCCTGGATTTCGGCAGACGCTAGCACGCGTCAGATATATGGATTTTATGCAAAATCTACTTCTGGTTATGTCTTGGAGGCATATTGGACGGGGCACGTGCGCACCGGGAAACAACGGTCCCCAGCCCGGACCCGCCGGCGGGCTCCCGCGCGCGGGCAGTGGCGACGGGCATCGGACTGCCTGCGGGCCGTGGGCCTCAAGGGGCGGCGCCCGGCGTCAGCGCTCGCCCTCCGCCAGGAAGCGGTAGCCCACGCCGGGCTCGTTCAGGATGAAGCGCGGGTCGGCCGGGTCGTCGCCGAGCTTCTGGCGCACGCGACCGACGAACACCCGGAGATACTGCAGGTCCTCCTGGTGGGCGGGCCCCCAGACGTCGTGGAGAAGCTGACGGTGGGTGACGATCCGGCCGCCGTGCCGGGCGAGATGGAGCAGGAGCTCGAACTCCTTGCGGGTGAGGCGCACCGGCTCCCCGGACAGCGTGACCGTGTGCTTCGCCACGTCGATCCTGAGGTCGCCCGAGACGATCTCGGACTGGGTGTCCTCCGCCTTTCCGCTGCTTCTGAGCAGGGCGCGGACCCTGGCCAGAAACTCCGAGATCCCGAAGGGCTTCACCACGTAGTCGTTCGCGCCCGCGTCGAGGGCGGCGACCTTCTCCGTCTCCTCCTGGCGGACCGAGAGGATCAGCACCGGGATCTGCGACCACTCGCGGATGCGGGCGATGACCGCCTTCCCGTCCATGTCCGGCAGGCCGAGATCGAGCACGACGAGGTCCGGCTTTTCCAACGCCGTCTTGTTGACGCCCGCCTGGCCCGTCTCGGCCTCCAGGACGGTGAAGCCGTGCGCTTCCAGCGCGACGCGGAGGAATTTCCGGATCTGCGGCTCGTCGTCGACGATCAGGATGCGGCCCTGGCTCACGGTCCGTCCCCCCTCGCCCCCGCGGCGATGTCCGGCGCGACCGGCAGGGCGATGCCAATGCGCGTGCCGTGTCCGTTCATGCCGTCCGACACGACGATCCGCCCGCCGTGGGCGTCGACGATGCCCTTGCAGATGGCCAGCCCGAGCCCGGTCCCGGCGCGCTGCCCGTCGCCCGCGCGGACGCGGTAGAACATGTCGAACACCTTCGCCCGGTCGCCCGGCGGGATGCCGGGGCCCGCGTCGACGATCGACAGCATGACCTCGCCCTCCGACGCCGTCGCCTCCACCCGGATCGCCGTTCCGGGCGGCGCGTATTTCGCCGCGTTGTCGAGGATGTTCGCGACGACCTGCTCCAGCAGGACGCTGTCCCCCATGACGGACGGCAGGTCGCGCGGAAGGTCGAACTCGACCGGATGGGACTGCAGCGCCGAGCGGAGCTGGCGCACCGCCCGGCCGACGGTCTCGCGGAGATCGACGACGTCCCTGGCGACCTTCAGGGCGCCGTAGCCGAGGCGGGTCATGTCCAGCAGGTTCTGGACATAGCGGTTGAGGCGCTCGCCCTCGTCGCGGATCGTCTCGGCCATCGCCTTGCGCCCGCCCGCGTCGAGGGCGGTGTCGGAATCCAGGAGGCTCGTCGCCGCGCCGATGATCGAGACGAGAGGCGTCCTGAGATCGTGGCTGACGGAGGAGAGAAGCGCCGCGCGCAGGCGTTCGGTCTCCGACAGCACACGCGTCTCCTCCATGTCGGCGACCAGGCGGGTGCGCTCGATGGCGAGCGCGACCTGGTCGACCAGCGCGTCGAGCAGACGCCGTTCCTCCGGTCCCATCGGTTGCGCCTTCGGAAACTTCACGCCCAGCAGACCCTGGTTTCCGTGCGCCGTCGCGAGGGGCAGAAACAGCCAGGACGCGGCGGGAAGGGTCGCCGATCCCCAGCCGGCCGGCTCGCCGTGGTCCCATGCCCATTCCGCCGCGCCCCGGTCCCTGACGTCAAGCGTGTCCTCCGGCGGGTAGCCGGCGAGGATCTCCAGGCTCTGCCCCTCGCGCGGACCGAGCACCAGCGATGCGCAGTTCAGCGTCGAGGCGACGTGATGGACGGCGGCCCAGACAACGTCGTCGAGGGATGCGGCCTGGGCGGCCTTGCGGCTGAACTCGAAAAGATTCGCGGTGCGCCGCGCGATCGTCTGCTGCGCCTGCACCTGCGCCCTGAGACGGGCCGCCAGATTGCCCGTGGCGACGGCGATGATGAGAAACAGCACGAGCGTGCGGACCACGTACTCGCTGTAGACGTGCAGCGTGTAGTAGGGCTCGGTCAGAAAGAAGTTGTAGGCGAAGAAGCTCAGCAGGCTCGCGAAGATCGAGGGCCACAGCCCGCGCCGCGTCGCCACGATCAGCACCGCGATCAGGAACAGCAGCGACAGGCTTTCCACCGGCAGAAGGGGATTGAGGATCATGCCGAAGGCGCTCGCGACCGTCACCGCGGCGAGCGCGAAGCCGTAGGCCTTGGGATCCGCCTCGACGGTGAAGCGCGGAGGGCGCAGCGCGGCCCTGCGCGCTTCCTCCGCGTCGGCCGACACCAGCGTGACCTCGAAATCGGTGCCGGACGACACGATCCCCTCGCCGACGCTCTCCCGGAAGAACCGGGCACCGAACCGGCGCGGGCGCGGACGACCGACGAGGATGCGGCTCACGTTGCGGGAGCGGGCGTAGGAGAGGATCTCTGCGGCGAGATGGGACTCGGCGTTGAGCGTGACGACTTCGGAGCCAAGGCTCTCCGCCAGCCTCAGCGTCTCCACGATGCGGTCCTTGTCCGCATCGGGAAGGTGCTCGCTCGCCGGCGTCTGGACGTGGACGACGATCCACGGGACACGGGCCCGGTCGGCGGCGCGCTTTGCGGCCCGCACCAGCGCCTTCGCCACGGGCGACTCGTTCACGCAGACAAGGATGCGGTCCTGTGCCGGCCAGGGCCCGGCGATCGCGTGGCTGCGCATGTGCGCCGTCATCTGCGCGTCGACGCGATCGGCGGCGACACGCAGGGCGAGCTCGCGCAGCGCCGTCAGGTTGCCCTTGGAGAAGAAGTTCTGGATGGCCCGGGCGATCTGGTCCTGGACGTAGACCTTGCCCTGCCGCAGCCGGTCGATCAGCTCTTCCGGGGGCAGATCGACCAGCTCGATCTCGTCGGCGATCTCGATGGCCCCGTCCGGCACCGTCTCGCGGACGCGGATGCCCGAGATCCGCGCGACGACGTCGTTGAGGCTTTCCAGGTGCTGGATGTTCAGCGTCGTGTAGACGTCGATGCCGGCCGCGAGCAGCTCCTCCACATCCTGCCAACGCTTCGCATGCCGGCTTTCCGGCACGTTGGAGTGGGCAAGTTCGTCGACAAGGACCAGCCGCGGGCGCCGTGCGAGGATGGCGTCGAGATCCATCTCGGGCAGATAGTGGCCGCGGTAGACGATCCGCTGGCGGGGGACGATCTCGAGGTTGGCGAGCAGCCGCTCGGTTTCCGCGCGTCCGTGCGTCTCGACGATGCCCACCACGACGTCGACGCCGTCGGCCCTGCGCTCGTGCGCCGCCTCGAGCATGGAATAGGTCTTCCCGACGCCGGGGGCGGCGCCGAGAAAGATCTTGAGGCGGCCCTTCCCCTCCTTGGCGGCCTCCGCCAGGAGGGCTTCGGGTTCGGGTCGGTTGTCCGTGTCGCTCATCACGTCCCGATCAGTTCGTGTCCGCTCCGGCGGCGCCGTCGGCAGGCGAGGACATCTCGTCGAGGGCGAGGTTCAGTTCAAGCACGTTCACGCGCGGCTCGCCGAACAGGCCGAGCGTCCGGCCTTCCACCCGGGCCCGGACCAGGGCGCGGACCTCGCGGACCGGCAGGCCCCGCGCCCCGGCCACCCGCGGCACCTGGAAATAGGCGCCCGCCGGCGAGACGTGCGGATCGAGCCCGCTGCCCGACGTGGTGACCAGATCGACCGGGACGGCGACCCCCTGTCCGGCCTGGCTCAAGCGCCGGGCGTCCGCGGCGACACGCTCGAGCAAGGCCGCGCTCGTCGGTCCGAGATTGCTGCCGGTCGTCGCGGCGCCATCATAGTTCGCCGCCGACGGCCGGACGTGGAAATAGGCGTCGCCCTCGAAATCCTGCGCGACGAGCGGCGTCCCGACGATGGTGCCGTCGGCGCGGGTGATGAGGCTGCCGTTCGCCTGGTGCGGGAAGATCGCCTGCGCCAGACCGGTCATGCCAAGGGGATAGGCCACTCCCAGAGCGAGCGTCATGACGCCGATCATGACGAAGGCGGGGCGGAGTTGCGAGATCATGGAAGCAGCCTCACACGATTGAAAGCGCGTTAATGACGACGTCGATCAGCTTGATGCCGACGAAGGGCACGACCAGGCCCCCGAGCCCATAGACCAGCAGGTTGCGGCGGAGGAGGCTCACGGCGGTGGCGGGCACGTACTTCACGCCGCGCAGGGCGAGGGGAATCAGCGCGACGATCACCAGCGCGTTGAAGATCACCGCCGACAGGATCGCGCTGGCCGGGCTCTGGAGATCCATGACGTTGAGCGCCTGCAGCCCGGGATAGGCGGTCACGAAGATCGCAGGCAGGATCGCGAAATACTTGGCGACGTCGTTGGCGAGCGAAAACGTGGTGAGCGAGCCGCGGCTGATCAGCAGCTGCTTGCCGACCAGGATGATCTCGATGAGCTTCGTCGGGTCGCTGTCGAGGTCGATCAGGTTGGCGGCCTCCTTGGCCGCCTGGGTGCCGGAGTTCATCGCCACGCCGACGTCGGCCTGGGCAAGCGCGGGCGCATCGTTGGACCCGTCGCCGCACATGGCGACGAGCTTGCCCTCCGCCTGCTCCTCCCGGATCAGCTCCAGCTTCTTCTCGGGCGTGGCCTCGGCGAGAAAGTCGTCGACCCCCGCCTCGGCGGCGATGGCCGCCGCCGTCAGCGGATTGTCGCCGGTGATCATCACGGTGCGCACGCCCATCCGCCGCAGCTCGGCGAAGCGCTCGCGGATGTCGGGCTTGACGATGTCCTTGAGGTGCACGACGCCGAGCGGGCGCCTGTCCCTGGCGACGACGAGCGGGGTGCCGCCCGACCGGGCGATCTGCTCGACGATCCGGGTCAGGTCGGGGTTCGAGCCGGTCTCGCACCACCTGGCGATCGCATCCGCCGCGCCCTTGCGCACGGCGGACCCGTCCTTCAGGTCGGCGCCGGAGAGACGGGTCTGGGCGGTGAAGGGGATGGTCTCGGCGACACCGTCCCGGCCGTCGATGTCGCGCCCGAGCGTTCTGCGGGCAAGCTCGACGATCGACTTGCCCTCCGGCGTCTCGTCGGCGAGCGAGGCGAGGAAGGCGCATTCCATCAGCGCCTCGCGGGCAACCCCCGGAAGCGGCTCGAAGGCATCCGCCATGCGGTTGCCGAAGGTGATGGTGCCGGTCTTGTCGAGGAGGAGCGTGTCGACGTCGCCGGCGGCCTCGACGGCCCGGCCCGACTTGGCGATCACGTTCGCCTTCACGAGCCGGTCCATGCCGGCGATGCCGATGGCGGACAGGAGCCCGCCGATCGTTGTCGGGATCAGCGTCACGAGCAGCGCGATCAGGAAGACGACGGGCACGACGGCACCCGAATAGATGAGGAACGGCTCGAGGGTCACCGTCACGATCAGGAAGATCATCGTCATGCCGGCAAGCAGGATCGACAGGGCGATCTCGTTCGGCGTGCGCTGCCGCTCGGCGCCCTCGACGAGCGCGATCATGCGGTCGAGGAAGCTTTCGCCGGGCCTCGAGGTGATCCTCACCTTCAGCCAGTCCGAGACGATCCGCGTCCCGCCGGTGACGGCGGAGCGGTCGCCGCCGGCCTCGCGGATCACCGGCGCGGACTCGCCGGTGATGGCGGATTCGTCGACGGAGGCGACGCCCTCGGCGATCTCGCCGTCGGCCGGAACGATGTCGCCCACCTCGACGAGGACGATGTCGCCGGGCTTCAGGGTCCGGCTCGACACGATCTCCGGCATGCTCGCGCCGACCGACGCAAGCCGCTTCGCCGGAGTCTCGGTCTGCGTCGCCCGCAGCGTGTCGGCGCGGGCCTTGCCGCGGCCCTCCGCCATCGCCTCGGCGAAGGTGGCGAAATAGACGGTGAACCAGAGCCAGGCCGCGATCTGCCCGACCGCCGCGACGGTCTCCGATCCGGCGACCGCGTCGCGCACGAACAAGAGCGTCGAGAGGGCGGCCACCACCTCGGTGACGAAGATCACGGGGTTCCGCATGAGGCTGCGGGGATCGAGCTTGCGGAAGGCCGCCTTGAAGGCCGGCCCGGTCACCCGCATGTCGAAAAGCGAGAGATCTGGTTTCTTGCGCATGGATCTGGCTCCGCCGGAGGAGGGCCCGCCGGGAACGGCCGGGGCGGGCGGCGTGGCTGAGGGCACGTGCGACATCAGAAGACCTGCCCCGAGAGCATCGCGATGTGCTCGGCGATCGGGCCGAGCGCGAGCGCGGGGAAGAAGGTCAGGCCACCGAGCACGAGCACGACGGCGACGAGGAGCGTGACGAACAGCGGCGTGTGCGTCGGGAACGTGCCGGTCGAGACGGGCACCGTCTTCTTGGCCGCCATGGCGCCGGCGACGGCGAGCATGGGGACGATGAAGACGAAGCGGCCGAGCAGCATCGCGATGCCCTGCATCGTGGTGTGGTACGGCACGCCGGCGCCGAACCCGGCGAAGGCCGAGCCGTTGTTGCCGGTCGCCGAGGAGTAGGCGTAGAGGATCTCCGAGAGACCATGCGGCCCGGCATCCTGGACGGAGGCCAGCGCGGCCGGGATGACCGCCGCCATGGCGCCGAAGACCAGCACGCCGATCGGCATCACCAGGAAGGCGATGACGGCGAGCTTGACCTCCTTCGCCTCGATCTTCTTGCCGAGGTACTCCGGCGTGCGCCCGACCATCAGCCCGGCGAGGAACACCGTGAGCACGACGAAGGCGAGCATGCCGTAGAAGCCCGAGCCGACGCCGCCGAACACGACCTCGCCGACCTGCATCATCAGCATCGGCATCAGCGCGCCGAGCGGCGTGAAGCTGTCGTGCATGGAATTGACCGAGCCGTTCGAGGCCGCCGTCGTGGCGGTGGCCCAGAGGGCGGAGTTGCCGGTGCCGAAGCGGACCTCCTTGCCCTCCATGTTGCCGGCCGCCTGATCGATCGGAAGCGCATCGAAGCCGGCGTTGCCGCGGATCTCCGCGCCGTAGGTCACGGCGAGCGCGCCCAGGAAGATCACGCCCATCGCCGCGAAGATGGCGACGCCCTGGCGCATGTCCTTCGCCATGCGGCCGAACATGAAGCAGAAGGCGGCGCCGATCAGCAGGATCAGGACCATCTCGAACAGGTTGGAGAGCGGCGTCGGGTTCTCGTAGGGAACGGCCGAGTTGGCGTTGAAGAAGCCGCCGCCGTTGGTGCCGAGCTGCTTGATGATGATCTGCGAGGCGGCCGGGCCCTGCGCGATCGTCTGATGCGCGCCCTCGACGGTCGTCGCGGTGACGTAGCTCAGCAGATTCTGCGGGACGCCCTGCCAGACCAGGAACAGGCCGCCGAGGATCGACAGCGGCAGGAGCAGGTAGAGAACCGAGCGGGTCAGGTCGACCCAGAAGTTGCCGAGGTGCCTGACCTCGCGCCCGCAGAAGCCGCGGATGACGGCGGCGCCGACGGCGATGCCGGTGGCGGCGGAGACGAAGTTCTGCGTCGTCAGCCCCGCCATCTGGCTGAAGTACGACATCGTCGTCTCGCCGCCATAGGCCTGCCAGTTCGTGTTCGTCATGAAGCTGACGGCGGTGTTGAAGGCGAGATCCGGCGACAGCCCGGGAAAGCCCTGCGGGTTGAACGGCAGGATGCCCTGCAGCCGCAGGATGGCGTAGAGGACCAGCCAGCCCGCCAGATTGAAGGCAAGGCAGGCGAGCGCATAGCGCGTCCAGTGCTGGTCCGCCTGCGCGTCAACTCCGGCGAGCCGGTAGAGCCGGCGTTCCAGCGGGGCGAGCACCGGCGTCAGAAGGGTGCGCTCGCCCATGAAGAGGCGCGCCATGTAGACGCCGAGGGGCCACGCGAGCGCCGTGACGAGGGCGCAGTAGAGGATGAACTGGAGGATGTCCGCCGACATGGCCGCCTCCTCAGAACCGCTCGGGGCGCAGCAGCGCGTATCCGAGATAGACGAAGAGGCACAGCGCGGTCACGGCGCCCAGGACGAGGTCGATCGTCATGGCCGGCCTCACAGCCGTTCGATCAGCCGCACCGAGACGGCGCAGGCAGCGAAGAAGCCAATCGTGATCGCGATGTAGGCAAGGTCCAGCATCGGGGAGCTCCAACGGTCGGATGGAGCTCCCCAGATGTCATCGAGGCCGGTAAACGCGCCATTCGCGATGTGGCGGCCGGAGATAAACGGAGCATAAAGCGCGGCGGAAGCGCCGCACGGCGCTTCGGGACGGGTCGGCTCGCGTGGCGCCGATGACGGGGTCCGTCAGCGGCCGCGGCGGTGGTGCGCCGGGCTTATCGGAACACGATTCCGCCGTCGACCGTGAGCGTCTGGCCGGTCATGAAATCGCTCTCCGGAGAGGCGAGGAACAGCATTGTGCCGACGAGATCATCCGGCACCATGTCGCGCTGGATGCTGCGCGCGGCGCGCTGGGCCTGGATGGTGGCGCCGATCCGGTTGCTGTTGGCCACCACCTTCTCGCTCATCGTCAGTCCCGGTGCGATCGCGTTGACGCAGATCTCCGTTCCCGACAGCTCGCGGGCGAGGCAGCGCGTGAAGGCCTCGACCGCCCCCTTGGACGCGACATAGTGGGTGAGGTCCGGGACGCCGGTGGTCACGGTGGTGGAGGAGATGGTGATGACCTTGCCCTTGCCGGTCTTCATCATCTCCGAAATGGCTGCCTTGCAGCAGAAGAACGTGCCGCGCGCGTTCACCGCCATCACCTGGTCCCAGTCTTCCTGCTCCAGGTCGAGAAGCTTGGCGCGCCGGATCGCGGTGTAGATCCCGGCGTTCGCGACGAGGATATCGACGCCGCCGAAGGCGTCGACGGTGCGCGCGACGAGATTCTGGCACGCTTCCCAGTTGGAGACGTCGGCAGGCGTGCTTGCCGCCTCGCCGCCGGCCTCGTTGATCTCCTGGGCGACGGCGGCCGGATCGGTGAGGTCCGAGAGCATCACCTTGGCGCCGGCGGCCGCCAGAGCGCGCGCATAGAACACCCCGATCCCCTGCCCTGCACCCGTTACGATCGCAACCTTGCCGTCGAGCCTGCTCATGTCGAAATTCCTGCCTCTGCTGTTACCAGGTGTGTCGGTTCCGCCTCGGCGCCGGACTGGTCCGGCGTGGCGACCTCAGTGCACGCCAACCCCGAGATATCGATCGACCAGCGCCGCATCGCGCTTCAGCGCGTCCGCCGATCCCTGCCAAGCGACCGAACCGCGCTCCATCACCACGACGGACTGGACGAACTCGAGCGCGCGCGCGAGCTGCTGCTCGATGAGGACCGTGGTGATCTCGCCGTTGCCGGTCATCGCGCCCAGCGCGGCCAGCAACTCATCGCAGATGACGGGCGCCAGGCCCTCGAGCGGCTCGTCGAGCAGCAGCACCTTCGGCCGCCCCAGTAGCGTGCGGGCGATCGACAGCATCTGCTGCTCGCCGCCCGACAGGGTCGTCGACATCGCCGTGCGGCGCTCGGCAAGCCGCGGAAACAGCTCGTAGGATTCCGCGACGTCCCCGCGCGGGCGGTTGCGCAGCCCGGCGCGCAGATTCTCTTCCACCGTCAGCGACATGAACATGTCCCGGGTCTGCGGCACGTAGCCGAGGCCCGCCTCCACCCGATCGGTGGTCCTAAGCCGCGTCACGTCGTGCCCCTGCACCGCGACCCGCCCGCTCCGATAGGTGGTCAGCCCCATGATGGAGCCGAACAGCGTCGACTTGCCCATGCCGTTGCGGCCGAGGATGGCGACCCGCGCGCCGGCCGGCACCGACAGCGAGACATCGTTGATGATCTGCAGGCGGCCGTAGCCGGCGCACAGATTGTCGACCTGCAACGCGACGTCAGACATTGGCCGGCCGCCCCTGGTCGTCGTCCGAACGAGGCCGCCCGGCGAAGCTGCCGAGATAGACCTCCCGAACCTCCGCATCCTCGACCACGTCGGCCGGGGTGCCACGATAGATGATGGAGCCGGCGGCGAGCACCACGACGGAGCGCGCGAACCGGAAGGCGAGCTCCAGGTCGTGCTCGATCATCAGCACCGCCATGTCGGCCGGCAGGGACTCCAGAACCGACAGGATCCTCGGCATCTCCTGGCGCGAGACCCCGGCGGCCGGCTCGTCGAGGAGCAGCACCCTGGAGCGCATGGCGAAGGACAGGGCGATTTCCAGGAGCCGGTGCTGGCCGTACGCGGCGCGGCCCACCTTCATCTCCGCGATGTCCGACAGACCGAACTGCTCGAGGATCTCCCGCGCCTCCTCCTCCACCGCCGGATAGGCCTGCGCGGAGCGGAGGATCCCGTGCGACCGCCCCTCCCGCTGGAGGAGCGCCAGGCGCAGATGGTCGATCGTCGTCATGTCCAGGAACAGCCGGCTGATCTGGAACGAGCGGATCAGGCCGCGCCGGGCGCGTTCCGCCGTCGGCAGGGCGGTGACGTCGACGCCCTCGAGCAGGATCCGCCCGCGATCGGGACGCAGCCGCCCGGTCAGAAGATTGACGAACGTGGTCTTGCCCGCGCCGTTCGGACCGATGAGCGCGATGCGGTCCCCGGCGTGGATATCCATCGAGATGTCGCGGCTGACGGCGAGGCCACCGAAGGCCTTGCTCAGGGCTTCGACGCGCAGGAGCGGTGCGGTCATCGGTCGGCCCCCTGCTTCGCGGGTTGCTCCGGTCGGCGCCTTGCCAGCCGGTCGTAGAGCGCGATGGCAATTCCCTGCAGCCCGGTCGGCAGCGCGAACACCATCACGATCAGGAGCGCACCGATCGCGATCAGCCAGTGGAACGGGTTCAGAACGGCGATGCTGTGCTCGGCGAAGAGGTAGAGCACGGTGCCGGCGACCGCGCCGAACAGCGTCCCAGCGCCGCCGACGATCAGCATCACGAACACCTCGGCCGAGCGGGTGAAGGTCAGGCTGTCGAGACCGACGACGCTGGTGTTGATGGCCACGAGGGCGCCGCCGATGCCGGCGACGGCCCCGGAGACGGCGAACATCGAAACGAGGCTGCCCCTGACCGAGCCGCCCATGGACTCCACTCGCACCTGGTCGCCCTTGATCGCCCGGCAGAGAAGGCCGAACGGCGCGTTGACCAGGGTCACGAGGAGCACCAGCACGATCGCCAGCACCGCCAGCGACAGATAGAAGCCGGTGTGCCCGCGGAAATCGAACGCGAAGATGCCGAAGAGCGGCCCAGCGGAGACCCCGGCGAGGCCGTCGCTGCCGCCGGTCAGCCAGGTCAGCTTGTTGGCGACGGTGTTCATCAGCTCGACGATGGCCACCGTCAGCACGAGCTGGGCCAGGCCGGATGCGCGGACCACGATCGAGCCGAAGAGCGCCCCGGACAGCGCGCCGAGCGCCGCCCCTCCGGCCATCATGGCGACCGGGTCGGTGATGCCGAGACGGACCGCCAGGATCCCCGCGGTATAGGCCCCGACCCCGTAGAACGTCGCCTGCCCGAGCGTGGCGATGCCGCAGAAGCCGACCACCAGGTCCAGCGAGATGGCGAGCAGGCTGAGCGAGATGATCCGGCTGAAGAACCCGGCATAGGTCGGGAACTGGTTGTGGGCGATCAGCGCGATCACCACGATCGCCGCCACGAGGATGTAGCCGGTGCGGCGCGACGGGGCGCTGATGTCGGTGGCGGGCGTCGGGACGTGCGTGTGCGAGGTCTTGCGGCCGAGAAGACCGTGCGGGAAGACCAGAACGCAGAGGATCACCGCCGCGTAGAACAGGATGTCGCCGTATCCCGGCAGCAGGTATTTGCCGGCGGTCTGGACGAAGGACAGGAAGAGCGTGGCGAGCAGCGCGCCGCCGATGGACCCCGCCCCGCCGAGCGAGACCACCACCAGCAGGATCACCATGTAGCGCAGCGCGTAGTGGGGCTCGATCGGCATCAGCTCGGCGCCGAAGATGCCGCCCAGCGCGCCGAGCGCGACCGAAAGCGCGAACGTCAGCGAGTAGATGCGCTCGGTGCGGATCCCGAGCGACATCGCCATGGCCGAGTTGTCGACGCTCGCCCGCAGCCGCACGCCGAAGCTGGTCCGTTCGATGAGGAACCACAGGCCGAAGGCGACGGCGAGACCGAGCGGCACGACGAACAGGCGGTGCGCCGGCATGTGACGGAAGCCGAGGTCGACCGGACCGCTCAGGAACTCCGGCAGGGGAATGATCTTGATCGTCGGGCCGAAGACCAGGTTGGCGATGCCGATCATGCAGAAGGCAAGGCCGATCGTGATGAGAACCTGCGTCAGGGGATCGCCCTTGCCGTAGATCGGCCGGAACAGGAACATCTCGATCGGGATGGCGACGATCACGGTCGCCACGATCGCCAGCAGGAGGGCGGGCCAGAACGGCACGCCCATCGACACGATCGCATAGGACGCGATGAAGCCGCCGATCATGGCAAAGCCGCCATGGGCGAGGTTCACCAGCTTCATCAGCCCCAGGGTGATGGAAAGTCCGATGGCCATCGTGAACAGCACCATCGTGTAGGCGATGGTGTCCACGAGGATGCTGATGACCGTTGCCATGCGATGCCGTTGATCCCGGAGAGTGTGTCGCGGTTCACCGCCGTCGGCCTAACGGGCAGGGGCGGGGACGCCTTTCATGCAGCAGCGGAGGCGGGAGGATCGTCCCCCCGCCCCCGACCGGTCCTGATGCTGCTCAGGGAGCGACGTTCTCGTAGGTCTTGATCTCCTTGTTGATCAGGAGACCGTCGTCGGCCCGCTCGACCCGGCGGATCGAGATGTTCTGGATGATCTGGCGCGTATCGGCGTCGATGTGCACCGGGCCGCGCGGGCTCTCCCAGGCGAACCCCTTGACCGCGGTCATGGCGGCCTCGGGGTCGCGCTTGCCGTCGGTCGCGGCGATCATCTCGTAGAGGACATGCATGCCGTCGAAGGCCATGACCGTCGCCGGATTGACCGTCGCGCCCGGATTCACCTCGGCGAACTTCGCGAGGAATTCCCGGTTCGTGTCGGAATCGTGGGCGGCGGAGTACATGTAGCTCGTCTCCATGCCGATCGCCCCGTCGCCGAGCTGCTGCAGGTCGGATTCCTGCGTCTCGGCCAGGCCGAAGAACCGGATGCCGTCCTCCTTCAGCCCGTTTTCGTTGTAGGCCTTCACGAAGCCGTAGGTGGCCGGACCGACCGGCAGGAACACGAACAGCGCGTCCGGCTCCAGCAACCGGATCTTCTGCACGAAGGGGCCGAAGTCGGTGGTCGACATCGGGATGCGGATCTTCTCGACGATCTCGCCCTCGGTGCCGTAGGCCTCTTCGAACGCCTTCTCGGCGTCGTGGCCGGGGCTGTAGTCGGCGACCGCCGTGACGATGCGCTTCAGTCCGTTCTCCGCGACGTAGTTGGCCAGCGGGACGGTGATCTGCGGCAGCGTGTTCGAGGTCCGGGTGAAATAGTCGGACTTGCCGACGATGGTCGGGCCCGCCGCGTTGAAGATGACGGTGGGGACCTTGGCCTGCTGCACGATGTTGGCCACCGCCAGCGCGTTCGGCGTGGTGACGAACCCGCCGAGGTACTGAACATCCTCGTTGATGATCAGCTCCTGGGCGAGCGACAGCGCCTTCTGGGGGTCGACCCCCGGAAGGTCGCGATAGATCAGCTCGACCTTGTTCCCGTTCACCTCGGTGCCGTGCATGGCGACCCAGGTGTCGATCCCCTGCTGGAAGGGAACGCCCCAGGAGCCGGAAAGCGGCCCGGACAGCGGCGCGATGATACCGACCTTCACGGTATCGGCCGCCGCGGCGGACACCATCAGGCCAACGGAAACGGCTGTCGCCGCTGCAAGCAAATTCCTACGGATCATGGGGGCTCCCTCCCTCGAACTATTGTTTTCCGGAAGGGTATCGCCGGAATTTCACATGGTCAAACAGTATTGTATATCATACAATCTCTGGTGCGGATGGCGCCGGCCTGAACGGCCGTCTTCCCCGCCCCTTCACGTCCAGATCAATCCAAAACACTGAAATTCCGGGAGGAACCACCTCGATGGCAGGCCAGCAGGCGTACGGTGACCTTGAGCTCTATGTCGACGGCGAATGGATCGGGGCCGAAGGCCGCCCCGGCGAGGACGTCATCAACCCGGCGACCGAAATGGCGCTCGCAAGGCTCCCGCATGCGGATGAAGCCCTTCTCGATCGCGCGGCCGATGCCGCCGCGCGCGCCTTCCCGGACTGGCGCAACAGGACCGCACTGCAGCGCTCCGATATCCTGCGCCGTGCGGCCGCCCTGCTGAGAGACCGGGCGGATCACATCGCCGCCCGCATGGTCATGGACCAGGGCAAGCCGCTCGCCCAGGCGCACCAGGAGGTGCAGGCCTCAGCGCTGATCATCGAATGGACCGCGGAGGAAGGCCGGCGCACCTATGGCCGAATCATCCCGGCCTCGATTCCCGGCGTTCAGTGGAACGTGGTGAAGGAGCCCGTCGGGCCCGTCGCCGCCTTCACGCCGTGGAACTTCCCGGGGATCATCCCGGCGCGCAAGATCGCCTCCGCCCTTGCGGTGGGGTGCACCATGGTCATCAAGCCGGCCGAGGAAACGCCCTCGACGGTCCTGGAGATCGCCCGGGCCTTGGCCGACGCCGGGCTTCCGAACGGCGTCCTCAACGTCGTCCACGGCAAGCCGTCGATGGTCTCGGAACGACTGATCGCCCATCCGGCAATCCGGAAGATTTCGTTCACCGGCTCCACCGCAGTCGGCCAGCATCTGGCCCGCCTGGCGGCGGATGCCGGCGTGAAGCGCTGCACGATGGAGCTGGGCGGCCATGCCCCGGTCATCGTCTGCGCGGACGCCGACGTCGATCTCGCGGTCAAGATGATGTCGGCGACGAAGTACCGCAACGCGGGACAGGTCTGCATCTCGCCGACCCGCTTCTTCGTCGAGGAGCCCGTCTACGAGCGCTTCGTCGATGGCCTCGCGGAAGCCGCCATGGGCGTGCAGGTCGGCGACGGGTTCGACCCAGACGTCCAGATGGGGCCTCTCGCCCACGCCCGGCGGGTTCCGTTCGTCGAGAACCTCGTGACGGACGCCATCGAGCACGGCGCCTCGCTGAAGGCCGGCGGCCGGCGGATCGGCAACCAGGGCTATTTCTATGCGCCGACGGTGCTCGCCGACGTGCCGGAAACGGCGCGAATCATGAACGAGGAGCCGTTCGGCCCCGTCGCGACCGTCACGGCCTTCGGCTCGCTCGACGACGCGATCGGCCAGGCCAACCGGCTGCCCTACGGCCTCGCCGCCTACGCCTACACGCGCTCGACGGCCACCGCCGCCCGGCTTTCGCGCGAGGTCGAGACGGGGATGCTCGGCATCAACAACAGCTTCGTGAACATGCCCGAGACGCCCTTCGGCGGCGTCAAGCAGAGCGGCTACGGAAGCGAAGGCGGCATCGAGGGCATGGAGCCGTACCTCGTCACCAAGACGATCAGCCTGAGCTGAGCGGCTGCCCGCCGTCGCGGAGGAGCGCAACCAGACGACGCGCTCTCCCTCCTCGACGCCGGCGATCCCCATGGAACGGCGTGACCCGCAAACCGCGGGAAACGCCGGCCTCAGAACCTCAGCGTAAGGCGTCCGGTCGCGGCTCACGCGCGGATGTGGAGGGACGCCGTTTCCGTCAGCGCTCAATCGGTGCGGGGCCGCTCCCGGAGGCGTCGCGTCCGGCCAGGGATGTCGAACAGGGCGGAGGCACCGTCCTCCGCTCATCTTGCCTTGGCGCCATCAGGGGCGGACCTGCGATGCGGTTCGGCTTCCGGGGCGACAGACAACAAGGACGACACGCGGGAGCGGTCGGTCTCCAGTGCGTCGCGATCGCCGGCCCAGGCGACCCGTCCGGAATCAAGGATCACGAACCGCGAGGCGAGTTCTGCCGGAACCCGGAAATTCTGCTCCACCATGATGACGCCAACGCCCGTCGCCACGATCGAGCGGATGGACTCGACCAGACCCCAAACGATGTTGGGCGCCAGGCCCTCCATGGGCTCATCGAGGAGCAGGAATTTCGGCGCGCACATCATCGCGCGGCCGATCGCCAGCATCTGCTTTTCGCCGCCCGACAGCGCCTGGCCGGGGGCACGGCGGCGCTCGGCAAGCCGCGGAAAGACCGCGAAGGCGTCCTCCCGGCTCCATCCGGCGCCGTGCCGGCGCACGACCCTGGCAATGGAGAGGTTTTCCTCCACCGTGAGCGTCGGGAAGATCTGTCGATCTTCCGGCACGTAGGCAACGCCGGCCCGGTTCATGCCTTCGGGTGTCGGCGCCGGCAGTCCTGCCCCGTTTAGACGGAGCGTGCCGCTTCGCAATGCGATCAGGCCGGCCATCGCCTTCAGCGTGGTCGACTTGCCTGCCCCGTTTCGCCCGGCGAGTGCCACCACCTCTCCGCGCCGGACCGAGAGCGACACATCGTGCAGGGCCTGGGCGCCGCCGTAGAAGACGTTCGCCGCCTCAATCGCCAGCGCTTCATGCTCCAAGGTAGGCATCGCGCACCTTCGGATCGGACTGGATCGCCTCCGGCGTCCCGCGGGCCAGCACCTGCCCTCCGACCAACACGACGATGTCGCGGGCCATCTCCATCAGGACATCCATGTTGTGTTCCACCACGATCGTCGTCTGGCGTGCGCTGACCTCGCGCACCAGCCCAGCGAAATGATCGAGTTCGGCTCGCCCGACACCGGCGAGCGGTTCGTCGAGCAGGAGCACCCGCGGTTCGTTGACCAGAACGATCGCAAGCTCCAGCGCGCGCTGGCGACCGTGCGACAGCGTGCCCGCCGGAACGTCGGCGACGTCGGACAGGCCAAAGCGGTCGATCGTCGCCAGCGCCTCCCTGCCGACCTCCGGGAACGAGGCGATCGTGCGCCAGGGCACGGCCACTTTCATGTGGGCCCGCATGCGGGCGACCTGGACGTTCTCCAGAACGGTCATCTGGGGAAAGACGGTGACGATCTGGAAGGATCGCGCCATGCCGATGCGGGCCCGGCGGTGGGCGGGAAGCCCGGTGATGTCGCGGCCGTTGAGCACGATCGCCCCGGACGTCGCCCGCTGCAGCCCGGTCAGCGCGTTGAGAAAGGTGGTCTTTCCCGCGCCGTTCGGCCCGATCAGGCCCGTCGTGCGCCCCTCCTCGAAACCGAGGGAGATCCCGGAAAGCGCCGAGAACGCGCCGAACGACACCGACAGGTTGGAGCAGGACAGCACGACGCTCATGCCGCCTCCGAGGAGCGTTCGGGGGCCGCATCCGGCGTGTTCGCGGCCCGCGGCGCGGCGCTGCGGCGCTTCGCCAACCGGCCCACGACCCCGACGATCCCGCCGGGCATGTATAGGGTGATCAGGATGAAGACGATGCCGAGCACGCCGTACCAGTGCTCGGTGTAGCCGGAGACGGACTCCTTCAGCCACTCGAAGACGATCACGCCGACCACCGGCCCCGCGAAGGTGCCCCGGCCTCCGAGCACCGTCATGATGAGGACGTCGCCGGACGTGATCCAGCGGGTCATCTCGGGCCCCACATACATGACGAGCGCGCCGAGCAGCCCGCCGGCAATGCCGGAATAGCCGCCGGAGATGGCGAAGGCCGACAGCTTGTAGAGCCGGATGTCGTAGCCGAGCTGTTCGACGCGGACCTCGTTCTGCCGCATCGCCCGCAGGACGTCTCCGAACGGAGACGCGCGCATGACCGCATTCGCGAGCATCAGCACCAGGAAGATGGCGGCGACGAAGACGACGAACATCCGGTCGTCATAGAAATCGATCCCGAGGAGTTCGGGTCGCGGCACGCCGGCCAGACCGTCGGTCCCGCCGGTGACGGATTTCAGCTTCACCTCGACCAGATGATGCACGAGCTGGGCGAGCGCCAGCGTGGTCAGGGCGAGATAGATGCCCGTCACCCGCAGCGTGACCGCGCCGAAGACGGCGCCGAGAAGCGCGCCCATGAGCACCGCCGCGGCAAGGGCGGCGAGACCCGGGACGCCGTAGTCCAGGGTCAGGACCGCATAGACGTAGGCTCCGGCGCCGAAGAAGGCGGCGTGACCGAAGGACAGGATGCCCGCGACGCCGAAGACGAGATCGAACCCGACCGCAAAGATGCTCCAGACCAGGATCAGCGCGATCAGATACTGGGTACCCGGGTCGGTGGCGAAGGCGGCGCCGACCGCCGCGGCCGGGATCGCGAAGGTCAGCACCAGGCTCGAGATCCAGCGTGATCGGGTCATGCGCCTCAGGCCTTCCGTGCCGGTGCGACCGAGAACAGACCCTGGGGCCGGACAAGAAGCACCCCGATCAGCACGAGATAGGTGGCAACCTCGATCCACGAGGGGAAGTAATGCTGGCCGAACGCCTGGACGAGGCCGAGCAGGATGGCCGCCGCGATCGCGCCGCGGATGTTGCCGAGGCCGCCGAGAATGACGACGACGAAGCAGTCGACAATGATGGTGAAGCTCATCCCCACCTGGATCGGCACGATGGGGGCCGCGATCGCGCCGGCCAGCGCCGCCAGCGCGGCGCCGACGGCGAACACGATGGTGCGCACCCGATCGATGCGGATGCCCAGCGCCCGCACCATTGTCGGGTAGCTCATCGCCGCGCGCAGCACCATGCCGAGCCTGGTTTTCTCGATCAGCAGGAAGAGACCGGCCCCGACCGCCGTCCCCGCCGCCAGCAGAAACAGGCGATAGACCGCAACGTCGTCACCCAGCACGGTGAGCGATCCCTCCAGAGCGGGCGGCAGCGGAAGGTCGCGGTAGCCGAGGCCCCAGACCATCCGGACCCCTTCCTCGATGACCAGGATCGCGCCGAAGGTCATGAGGAGCTGCTCGACGTGGTCCCGGTCGTAGAGCGGCCGCAGCAGGACCATCTCCATCACGGCCCCGATCACCGCCACGGCGAGCGGAGCGACGATGAGAGCGAGCCAGAAGCTCCCGGTTGTGCGGTAGACCTCGAAGGCGCCGAACGCGCCGAGCATGTAGATGGCGCCGTGGGCGAAATTGATCACGCCCAGCATGCCGAAGACCAGCGTCAGCCCGGCGGCGAGCAGGAACAGCAGCATCGCGATGCTGAGGCCGATCAGCGCGGTGGCGACCATGGCATCCTCCCCGGCAACCGGAAGCGCGCGCCTGGGGTCATCGGGTTCGCTCGTAGATGGAAACGGCGGCGAGCGCCTCCTCCATGCCGATGATGCCCCCACCATTCTCCTGCAACGCGAACGTGGCGCCCTCGACCTGCCGGGGCCCCGCCTCGCCGCGCAGTTGCGTGGCGAGTTCGTAGCACATGGAGACGCCCGTCGCGCCGATCGGATGGCCCTTCGAGACCAGCCCTCCCGACGTGTTGATGGGCAGCTCGCCGCCGATCTTGGTCGCACCGCTGCCGACGAAGGCGCCGCCCTCCCCCTCGTCGCAGAAGCGCATCATCTCGCACTGGTAGATCTCGCAGAACGAGGTCGCATCGTGCACCTCCGCAACATCGATGTCGCGGGGACCGATACCGGCCTGGGCGTAGGCCTTGTCCGCCGCAGCCCTGGTCAGGCTCGGCTCGTCGAGGGCGCGGTACTTGCCCCCCGCGAGGGACAGGCCGGCGATGCGAATGGCCCGGTCTTGCACCGATGCCGGCTGGCTCTTCAGGAAGCGTTCGGAACACAGGACCGCCGCCGCCGCGCCGTCGCCCATCGGGGCGCACATCGCCCGGGTGAGCGGCGCCGAGATCGGGCGGTCCGCCAGCACCTCCTCCGGCGTCATCTCGAAGCGGTACTGAGCCTTTTCGTTCAGCGCGCCGTTGCAGTGGTTCTTGGCGGCTCCCACCGCGATCTGCTCGGCCGTCGTGCCGTAGGTCGCCATGTGGTAGTTCGCCTGCATCGCGTAGGTGTCCATCGCGATGGTGCGGTCCTCTCCCGGCGTGAAGGGGACACCGATCCTCTCGCCGATCGAGCGGTACTCCTCCTCCCATTCCTGCGGATCCAGCAGATCCATGCCTCCCGCGAAAAGCGGGAAGATGGCCCTCGGGTTCTTCTGGTCGAAGAGCTTTTCGAGCCCGATCGCCAGCGTGACGTCGGCGTCGCCGGCCCGGATTTCCTTCGCCGCCCCGGCGATGGCGAGGCTGCCGGTCGCGCATGCCCCTTCCACGTTGACGATCGGCGCCCGGTCGGGGAACAGCCCTTCGCGGACCAGCGGGATGAAGGCGATGTTGCCGCGGGTCAGCGCCTGTCCCCAGTAGGACATCAGGCAGTTGCCGAACCAGGCGGCTTCGATGTCCCGGCCCGACTCCAGGCCGGCATCGGCGAGGGCACCGAGATAGGCCTCGCGGGTCAGGTCCTTGATCGTCGCGTCCGGACGACGGCCGAAGACGGTGGTGTGGACCCCGAGCACGTAGACATTGTTGGACATTGCGTTCTCTCCCTGGCGGATCCCGTGCTCAGACGGCCCGCTCATGGTCCTTCCAGAAGACTTCGCGCACGTCGCGCTTCAGCACCTTGCCGTTGCCGCTTCGGGGCAGCTCGTCCCAGATCTCGATGGATTTCGGCGCGTGGACCCCGCCCAGCTCGGCCCTGACGAGGGCAATCAGGTCAGCCTCGCTCACCGTGGCGCCCGGCCTCACCTCGATGACCGCCTTGACGGCCTCTCCCCACTTGGCGTCGGGCACGCCGATGACGGCGCATTCGCGCACCGCGGGATGCGACAGCAGCACCTGTTCGATCTCGACGGAGAAGACGTTGAACCCCCCGGTGACGATCATGTCCTTCTTGCGGTCGACGATGTAGACGAAGCCGTCCTCGTCCCGGTATCCGACGTCTCCGGTGTGGTGCCAGCCGAACCGGGAGGCCTCTTCGGTCGCCTTCGGGTTGCGGTAGTAGCCGGGAAAGACGAGCGACCCCTTCGCGACGATCTCGCCGCGCTCGCCCGGCGCGAGCACCGTGCCTTCGTCGTCCATGATCTCCAGGCGGACGTTCATGGTGGCCCGCCCGCAGCTCGCATAGCGTCTCGCGGCCTCGTTGGAGCTCGCCCCAAGAAGGTCGGCCGTGGAGAGGAACGTCATGAACATCGGCACTTCGGCCTGGCCGTAGCACTGGCACATGACCGGCCCGAAGACCTCCATCGCCTGCCGGAGCTTTTCCGGCGCGATCGGGGCTGCCGCGAGCACGAAGTACTTCAGCGACGAGTAGTCGTATTTGCCCACTTCGGGATGCGACAGCATCATGTAGAGCACGGTCGGCGGCAGATAGACGTGGGTGACCCGGTGCCGCTCGATCGCCTGCATGATCAGCTCGGGATCGGCCTTCGGAAGCACGACGTTGGTGGTGGCGTGCGGAACCATCATCAGAGCCAGGCCACCGGCTGCGTGCGTCATCGGCCCGGCGACGAGATGGACGGACGGCTCCTGGTTCGGCATGCAGTGCCAGAAGGCGCTGATCATCGCCTCCCATGTCCGGTGCGACCACGGCGCGCCCTTGGAGAGCCCCGTGGTGCCTCCGGTCGGAAAGACCGTGACGATGCGGTCGGGATCGTCATCGACGTCCGGCGCGGTTCCGCTGCCCGCCGCCATGAAGGCGTCCAGGGACCGGATGCCCTCCGGCCCGTCGGCATCGAGACAGACCAGCGTCTCGATGCTGGGGACGCGGCCGCGGAGCGCCTCGACCTCGGCCTGAAAGCTCGAATGGTAGAAGAGGATCTCGCAGCCGGTCATGGAGAGGAAGTGGGCGTTCACCGCCACGGTGTTGCGCGCGTTGGCGGGAACCCAGACGCCTCCCGCGTAGAAGATGCCCATGATGCAGGCGAACGCCAGCGGATGGTTCGGGCTGTAGACGGCGGCCCGGACCCCTTCGGGCCCCGGCGCCGGCATCGCGCCGGCAATGCACGAGGCGATCGCGTCGATCTCGCGGTAGCTGATGGCGAGGGTCTCGTCGACAAAGGCCGGCCGGTCAGGCGCGCGCTCGACGCCCTTCCGGAAGTAGTCGATCATCCGCATGGCAGATCCTGTGGGGCGGTTGCTTCATACCGGCAGGGCCCGCCGCCTCGAGGAAGGCGCGACGCGGCGGGCCGGATCGAGCGATCAGTCTTTGCAGGGAGCGAACAGCAGATCGGGCTCGAAGGTGTAGGTGACGTCCATGGTGACGTCGGGATAGGGCGCTTCGCCCTTCACCGCCTTGCCGAAGACGCCCATCTGCGCGGCCTGATGATCGCAGGCCCGCATCGTCTTCACCCCTTCGACCGACTTCTCGTAGGTGCTCGCCTCGAACGCCTTCACCCAGGTGTCGGCGTCCCAGCTGCCGGTTTCCTCGACAACGTCGAGAAACCAGGAGAGCCCGTCGAAGGCCTCGCCGGCGAACTGGTTGGGGAACTCCCCATACTTGTCGCGGAAAGCCTTTACGAAGGCGGCGTTCGCCTCGTTCTCGGTGGAGAAGTGATAGCGCAGGGTGGAGTTCACGCCGTAGCTCTGGTCGCCGACGGCGCTGCCCATCAGCTCGTCCATGACCATGGTGCCGAAGACCGCCTTCTCGTTCTTCAGCCCCACCTGTCCGGACTGCTTCAGAAACGTGATGGCGTCGCCACCGGTCATGATCATCGCCACGCCGTCGGCATCTGACTTGCCGACCTTGTCGATGATGATGGCGTAGTCCTTGTTGCCGAGCGGCGGAAAGTCCTCGGCGACGATCTCGATGTTCTTGTCCTTGAGCTTGGCCTTGAGGTTGTCCCACATCTCGCGACCGACGGTGTAGTCCGCGACCACGCCGTAGACCTTCTTGAGGCCCTCCTTCGACGCAAACTCGGCCATCATCTGGTTTTCCATGTTGACCGGATTCGACGTGCGGAAGGCGTAGGGCGACATCTGCGATCCGGTGATCTCGTCGCTGGCCGACAGGGTCACCAGCAGTGGGACCTTCCGGCGCTCCGCCACCTTCATGACGGCAAGCGTGGACCCGGAGCTGACCGCGCCGAACAGCATGTTCGCGCCGCCGGCCATCAGCTTCGTCGCCTTCTGAACGGCGACCTGGGGCTTGGTTTCGGTGTCCTGCCAGTCGAACACGATCGGCGCGCCGAGAACCTTGCCGCCGCGCATCTCGACGGCCAGCTCGGCGCCCCGCTGCATCGCCTCGCCGATGACGCCGTAGGCGCCACTCATGGCGACGACGCCGCCGATCTTGAATTCCTTGTCCTCTGCGCCGGCGCCGGTCGCCCAGAGAACGCTCAGCGCGGCAGCCGCGGCCGCGCATGAAACACGCCTGATGGTGTCCATGATCTTCCTCCCAACTTGTCTGCAGCCCATCTGCGCGGGCTCTGAGGCAGAGCTAATCCCTGGGGGAAAATTATGTCAATTGATTTGTACTATCTTGATTTGAGTGATTATCGCGATTGCGCACATCTTGTCATGTGTGTAGGTCGAAAAGCCCTGCACGGGCAGGACGATCGGGTGAAGCGATGGGCCGCCAGGAATGACCAAGGAGAAAGCTCCGGCTTCCGCTGAAGCGCGCCCCCGGGCCGGGGAGCGCTCATCCGCGGGCGACCCGGCCGCGGCACCGACCGAGCCCCTGCACCGCGGTCTCGAGCTGCATTTCTTCGCGCACCTGAACCTGGCGGAAGACGCCGACCGCAAGCTCGCGGAGTTCGGCTTCGGGCGAACGCATCACCGGATACTCTATTTCGTCTCGCAGGCCCCGGGGATCACGGTCGGAGAGTTGCTCTCGCTGCTTCGCGTGACGCACCAGAACATCCAGCGGCCCATGGGCGAATTGTTGCGCAAGGGTCTCATCGAACAGAAGACGTCGATGACCGACCGGCGGCAGCGGCAGCTCTACGTCACGGACGACGGCAGGGCGCTGTTCGACGCGCTGACCGGGCGCCAGTTCGAGCGGATCGCCCGGGCCTACAGGATGGCCGGCGACGACGCCGTCCGCGGCTTCTGGCAGGTGCTCTGGCACATGATCGACGACCGCGACCGCGCCTGGCTCGAACAGAAGCACGCGCCCGACGCCGACAATTCACGGCAGCCCTGAGCGGGTTCTGCTCTCATCCCCAGCGTCAGCGCCGTCGCTGCTCAGCCGCGCGCCGACAAGCGGCCACGCATGGGTATGACGAGGCCCGATCAGAGGCTGGCGGGCCCCATCGGTCTGACCGCGTCACCCCCTCCGGATCAGCCGGCCGTCGCGGGCACCGGCGTGTTCAGGAGCTGCTGCTCCCACAGGAACGCGATGCCGCTGCCGCCGGCATGCTGCACGAGCAGCTCGGCCAGGTCCCCGGCGTGGTCGGCGCGGGCCCAGTCGCGCTGCCATTCGGCCGCCACGGCGAGCCAGGTCATCATGTTGGCGCCGGCCCCGATCATCCGCTGGATCGCGACTTCATGGGACTCGAGCGAGGTTCCACCGGAGGCATCGGTTACGACCGTTACGTCCCAGCCCTCCCCGAGCGCCTGGATCGCCGGCATGGCAACGCAGACTTCGGTCCAGAGGCCCGCGATGATGAGCTGCTTGCGGCCGGTCGCCTCCACGGCCTCGACGACCTTCCGGTCCTCCCAGGTATTGATGAATGTCCGGTCGATCACCTCCTGGCCCGGAAAGACGTCGGTGATCTGCGGGAAGATACGTCCGCCTCGATCGGCGATCACGCTCGTCAGGATGGTCGGGACACCGAAGATCTTGGCGGCCTTTGCCAAGGCGGTCGAGTTGTTGACCACCATGTGGGGGTCGTGGCTATTCAGGTTGGCGAGCTGGTAGGGTTGATGATCGATCAAGACGAGGACCGAATCCTCGGGACGAAGAAGTGAAGCGAGGCCGTTGCGCGAGGTCATTGCTGCACACTTTCCTGCCACTCGGGGCGTTGGAGTTTCCGGGAGGCACCTGCTGGCGTCGGTGCCTCGCCGCTATCTGCCGGTCCGCTTGACGGCGCGATAGTGCCGGTGCGCGGCAAGCTGTGTCGCGAGAAGGGGAACGCCTGGTGGATATCGAGGATCTCGAGACGTTCGTGGCCGTGGCCGACACCGGCGGCGTTTCGGCGGCCGCGCGCCGCCTCGGGGTGTCCAAGTCGATCGTCAGCCGGCGGCTCGTCCGCCTCGAGGCGGAACTGGGCGTCCAGCTTCTGGCGCGGACGACGCGGGGGGCCGCCCTCACCGAAGCGGGCGTCACGTTCCGCGAACATGCGGCGCGGATCGGCGCGGAGATCGACACGGCCAGGGAGACCATACGCCCGACGGGAGATCTTCGTGGTCGCCTGCGCGTCGCCATGCCGCTCTCCTTCGGTCCGACACACTTCGCACCGGTGCTCGCGGACATGGCGCTCCGCTACCCGGAGCTGCAAATTCACAGTTCCTACAGCGATCGCTTCGTCGATCTCATCGCCGAGGGCTTCGACTGCGGAATCCGCGTCGGCCTGATGCCGGATTCCAATCTGGTCGCGAGACGCATCGGGCCGAGCTACGGACAGCTCGTCGCCAGCCCGGCCTACATTGCCGCCCACGGCGCACCGGAGACGCCGGAGGAGGTCGCCGCGCACGAGGCCCTCATGCAGGGCACCGAAACCTGGCAGTTCATGGATGGCGACAAGGTTATCCGGATCCAGCCCCAGGGCCGGTTCAAGGCGGACAGCGGCCTCGCCCTTGTGGCCGCGGCGGTCGCCGGGCTCGGCATCGGCTGGCTCCCCGACTGCCTCACCTACGCGCATTTGGCATCCGGCGCCCTCGTCCCGATCATGACGCGCTATCCCCCGCCGCCGGCGGGCGTGTTCGTTGTTCGCCCGCCGGGCCAGTATCCCGCGCGGAAGGTCCGGGTTCTGGCCGACATGCTGATCGAGCATTTCGAGCGTCATCCCGAAGTCTGGGGCCTCGACCGTTAGGCTGGCGTCACGGAGCCTTGCGGCTCCAGCTTGCCGCAGGTCGCCCGCTTGCCGCGGTCCCATGTCCGCAAATGCAGGATCCGCCCGGATCAGGGGCACGATCGGGCGGCGTTCCCCGCGCCGCGACGCTGTGTGTCGCTCCGCGTGACTACGGAGCACCAGTCATCGGAACTAGGTTCGGAGGCAATGACACGCTCACGTGCGGCGCCCGGCTGTTCGGACACGTGACGGCATGAAGGATCGCCCCATGATCGACTTGCACGGGAAACGCGCGCTGGTGGCGGGAGGGTCGCGGGGCATCGGCGCTGCGATCGCACTGGCGCTGGCGGAGAACGGCGCCGATGTGGCCTTCACCTACCAGCGCTCGACCGAGCGAGCCCAAGGGGTGGCCAGGTCGATCGAGGGGGCCGGGCGGCGCGCCGTTCCGATCCAGGCCGACAGCGCAGACCCGACGGACATCGCGCGGTCGGTCAGCGAGGCAGTCACGGCGCTCGGCGGACTCGATATCCTCGTCAACAGTGCCGCGATCGGCCACGCCGGACCGATCGCCGAGATCGACGTCGACGCCTATCAGGCGGTGATGGACGTCAATGTGCGCGCTCCGGTGCTGTTCGCAAAGGCAGTCATTCCGCATCTCGTCGCCGGGGGCCGCATCGTCACGGTTGGCTCGGCGCTCGGCGAGCGGGTCCCGTTCCCCGGACTAACGGTCTACGCGATGTCGAAGGCTGCGCTGACCTCCTTCACCCGCGGCCTGTCACGCGAGCTTGGGCCGAGCGACATCACCGTGAATCTGGTGCAGCCGGGGGCGACCGATACGGAGTCGAATCCGGCGGGCGGTGAAACCGCCGATCTCCAGCGAAGCCTGACGTCGCTGGGCCGCTACGCGGACCCGCGTGAAATCGCCAACGCCGTGGTCTTCCTCGCAAGTCCGTCGGCGAGCGCGATCACCGGCGCGGTCCTGACCGCCGACGCCGGCGCGCTTGCCTGACCGGGTCCGGGGCGGGCGCCTACAACCATCAGGTCTACCACGATGCAGGAGAACGACGTGCATGAGCTGGAACCCGACGCTTGAACCCGGCTGCCCCGATGACGCGGGCCTCGATGCCATCGAAACCCTGATCGTGCCGCGCAGCCGCGACCTCGGCGGTTTCGAGGTCCGGCGCGCGCTGCCGGCCCCGAAGCGTCAGATGGTCGGGCCGTTCATCTTCTTCGACCAGGCGGGACCGGCCGAGTTTCTGACCGGACAGGGCGTGGATGTCCGGCCCCATCCGCACATCGGTCTCGGCACCGTCACCTACCTGTTTCGCGGCGACTTCCATCATCGCGACAGCACCGGCGCCGACCAGATCATCCGTCCCGGCGCGCTGAACTGGATGGTGGCCGGACGCGGCGTCACCCATTCCGAGCGCACGCCCACGGCGGCGCGGAGCGGTCCGAATAGCCTGTTCGGGATCCAGACCTGGCTGGCCCTGCCCGACAGCCACGAAGATATCGATCCGTCATTCGAGCATTTCGGCAAGGAGACGCTGCCGATGATCGAGGACGACGGCGTCTCGGTTCGGCTGATCCTGGGGACCGCCTACGGCAAGACCGCCCCGGCGGCGATGCACTCCGAGACCTTCTACGCCGACGTGAAGCTCGACCCGGGACGCCGGCTGCCGATGCCGGACGACCACGAGGATCGCGGCATCTACGTGGTCGACGGCTCCATCTCGATTGCCGGCCAGTCTTTCGACGCCGGGCGGATGATGGTGTTCCGTCCGGGTGACCGGATCACGGTCGCCGCTGGCGAAAGCGGCGCGCGGCTGATGGTCCTCGGCGGCGCGACGCTCAACGGGCCACGGTTCATCTGGTGGAACTTCGTGGCGTCCTCCCGCGAGCGGATCGAGGAAGCCAAGGCCGACTGGCGGGCACAGAATTGGGGCAACGGACGGTTCGACCTTCCGACGGATGACCGCGACGAGCACATTCCCCTTCCCGACTGACTGGGCAATTGCTTCCGACCGCCCGAGACGAGACGAAACCGACGTGCGCCGGGTGCAGACCGGCAGGAGGATGCCGAATGAGCAACACCTGGCCTCACCTCGACTATCTCGGCTGGCGGGAGACGTGCTCCGCGCTGCATCTCTATCTGCAGGTTGCCGGCAAGTACCGGCTGGCGCACACGCCGTGGATCAACCATTCCTGGCACGCGACCTTTCATGTCACGCCGCGCGGCTTGTGGTCCTCTCCGATCCCCGACGGCCCCGGCATCGAGATCTTGTTCGACGTCCACGAACACCGCGTCAGGGGCACCAACGGCGAGGGGCGGGAAGCGTCCTTCGCGCTCGGACCGACGACGGTCGCAGCGTTCCATGCCGATTTCGTCCGGCTCGTTTCCGACCTCGGCGGCACGCCGACCTTCAACCGGCGACCAAACGAAGTGCCGGACCCCGTGCGGTTCGACGAGGATCACCGGGATCGTCCCTACGACCGGGACGCCGTTCGACGCTTCCATCAGGCGCTGATGGCGGTGGACCGCGTCTTCAACACCTTCCGGACGTCCTTCCTCGGCAAGTCCAGCCCGGTCCACCTGTTCTGGGGCAGCTTCGACCTCGCCGTCACGCGGTTCTCGGGGAACCGCGCCCCCCTGCATCCGGCCGGTATTCCGGCCTTGCCGGACGACGTGGCGCAGGAGGCCTACGACCGCGAAGTGTCCTCGGCCGGGTTCTGGCCGGGCGGCGGTGGCATCGATTATCCCGCCTTCTACGCCTACGCCTATCCCACCCCGAACGCCTTCCGGGCCGCGTCGGTGCGCCCCGATGCCGCCTTCTGGCACGACGGAATGGGAGAGTTCGTCCTGCCTTACGAAGCCGTGCAGTCGGCGACAGATCCCGACGGAGCGTTGCTGGCCTTTCTCGTCTCCACCTACGAGGCCGCCGCAGAACTGGGCGGTTGGGATCGCGAGCTCTTGGAGTGCACTCCGGGCCAGCCGAGAGCGGTCCGGACGCCAAGTGCCGGCCAGACCGCGCGCGCACCCTCAGGGGTCGAAGGACCGGTGGAACGAGAGGATGGCCCATCGAAGGGCCGCTACCGGATGGTGGTCGACGGGCACGAGGCCGAAATGACCTACAGCCGGGTCGGCTCGGGACTGATCATCATCGACCACACCGAAGTCCCTGCCGTCCTGCGTGGCTGCAAGGTCGGCGAACAGATGGTGCGCCAGGCGGTCGAGGACGCGCGGAACGAAGGCGTCGGCATCATTCCGCTCTGCCCCTTCGCCAAGGCCCAGATCGACAGGCATCCCGAGTGGCAGGATGTGCTGCGTCGGAAATAGGCTAGCCGCAGCAGTCCAAGACCATCCACCACACGCACTGCCTTGCCACCTGCCACCCTTCAGACCGTTGGCAACATTGGCGCGGGCCTCTTGTCCGGTTCGGAGCTTTCTCTTGATGTGGCTGCGAACCAGGCAGGTCCTCGGGAACGTGGCAATCAGGTCCGTTTAGCCAAGCAGTTCCAGCGCTTGCAGGAAGGTCGGAGCCACGGTCGCGCCCCGTCGACCCCCGGCCGATCCGCGCGAGAGCGGCGTCGACCGATCCATGCTTGCTGCCGCGACCGGTGACCACGCCCTGAGAGCAACCGAGCCAGCGGTCGAGATCGAACGCATCGACGGCGGCAGCCGGTTGCCGCAGCGCTCTCGGCGAGAGGGCCTGGGCAACAAACGATCGAAAATTCTTCGCGGCGGAGTCCGAAACCCCAAAAGCCAGTCGTCAAGCAGGTGAGTACGTCGACACGCACACACCGCGCCGAGCGCGTACCGGCATTTCAAGAGCCGGGTGAACGGGGGCTTCATGGCTGGACAGAGACAGGGCAGGACGAACAGGACGCGGGCCGGTAGCCGAAAGGCCACGCTGCTGGCGGGCACGGTCATCGCGTTCGGATCGATGCTTCCTCTCGTGTCGCCGCAAGAGGCTCTTGCACAGGCGGCCACGCAGTCGATCTCGGTTCAGGGCGGGACGCTGACCGCAGCGCTGAATGACCTCGCCGCGCAGACCGGATTGCAGATCATCTTCGATGCCGGCCTGGCAAACGGCAAGACCACCGGCGGCGTCAGCGGAACCATGACGCCGAACGCCGCGCTGACTGCGTTGCTCGCCGGCACCGGCGTGAGGGCCAGTTTTGCCGGACGGGACCAGATCGCGCTCGCCGCGCAGGGCTCGGCTGCGACGGACCACGTCACGCTCGATCCGATCTCCGTCTACGGCGCCCGCGATGCCACCACACTGGAAGACACCAGCGCAAGCATCGGCATCGTGACGGCGGAGGACATCGACTACGGCCAGATCCAGTATCTGCCGGGCGCCTTCCGGCGCCTCGCCAACGTCGAGAAGGGGGCGACCAACAACACCGGCATCGTCGTTCGCGGGATGAACTTCGAGGGCTTTTCGCCTGCTGGTTCGCCCATGGGGTCGATCTACGTCGATGGCATCCTGCAGAGCCGCTACAACTCGCGCTTCGGGGCGCGCAGCCTCTGGGATGCCGAGCAGGTCGAGGTCTACCGCGGGCCCCAGTCGACGTTGAGCGGCCGGTCCGCGACCGCCGGCGCGATCTATCTGAAGACGAAGGACCCGGAGTTCGACCACGCCTATGTCCTTTCCACTACGGCCGGCAACAAGAACCTGGTCGGCGCGGACTTCATCGTGAACACGCCGCTCAGCCAGGAGAACGGCATTGCGATGCGCATCGCGGGGTCCTTCGAGCAGCTGACGACGGAAATCGATTACCCGACCTACGACATCTACGAGAACTACGACGACTTCCGGACGGAGCTGAGCGGAAACATTCGCGCGAAACTCCTCTACGAGCCGCTCGGCGGAGACACCCGGGCCCTGCTCACCTACTCCTATTCCAAGGACCGGCCGAACGAGCGCCTCGTCGATCCGCTGACGGGAGCCGGCAACCTGTATCTGTTGCCGACGCTCGCGGAGTTCAGGGAAATCGAGGTGCAGAACACCGGCCTGGAAGTCACGCACGCCATCACGCCGGCTCTCAAGCTGACCTCGCAGACGGGCCTGAGCTACGGCCTCACCGAGCGTGAATCCATGGACAACGGCACGCCCGGTGTCGCGAACGCCTGGTACGGAACCTACGCGGACACCCTGGCGACGCAGGAGTTCCGCCTCAACTACGACCTGGATCGGTGGAGCTGGGTCGCCGGCGTGTTCGGCAGCTACGAATACCAGGATTCCGACCTGTTCTGGCGGGCGACCGAGTTCAGCCTGCAGCAGGAGTCGCTCTACGATCGCCGGACGGCGAACCTCGCGGCATTCGGCGAGGCGACCTACGAGTTCCTGCCGGGCTGGAAAGCGACACTGGGCGGTCGGGTCGACTATATCGAGGAGACCACCAAGGAAACGGGCACCAGCACGGTGATCGGCTACGGGGCGACGACCACCTACACGAACGCCGCGATTTCCGAGGTGAACGCGGTCCCGAAGATCGGTCTCGCGCGTCAGTTCAACGAGAACCACGTGGCCGGGGCCACCTATTCCCAGGGCTTCCGGACCGGCGGCTACTATCTCGATCCGGTCACCAACGAGCCCATCCAGTACGACCCGGAATTCGCGGACAACTACGAGGTCTTCTACAAGGGACGCTTTCTGGAAGACCGGCTCAGGCTGAACAGCAACATCTTCTACACGCGCTACCGGGACCAGCAGGTGGAGTCCATCGCCCCCGGCATCGGCGGCGGTGCGATCGTCAGCAACGCAGCGTCGTCCTATTCGTACGGCTTCGAGTTCGAGCCGACCTTCGACGTGAACCAGAACCTCTCGGTCTTCGCCTCCGTCGGCTATCTCCATACGGAGTTCGAGGACTTCGACCACCGCATCTACGGGGACCTCTCGGGCGAAAGCTTCCCCGAGGCGCCGGAATGGTCGGTCGCGTTCGGCGGGCTCTACACGTTCAACAACGGGTTCTATATCGGCGGCGATGCCAAGTTCGTCTCCGACTACAACGCCCGGTTCAACGTGGCCGCACCGCTCGAAGTCATGGATTCCCACTTCCTGTTGAACGCGCAGGCCGGCATCCGCAAAGCCAATTGGGAGATCAACGCGTTCGCGGAAAATCTGCTGGACGAGGAGTACTACACGACGCTGGAACTGCAAGGCAGCGGCGTCAATCCGACCTTCGCCCAGGCCGGCCCCAGCCGCCTGTTCGGCCTGAACGTCAGGGTGATCTTCTGACCGGTTGCGGTCGCGCGCGGGCGGGCGGCCGGGAGGCCGGCCCGCGTCGCACCAGCCTCACCGGACAGGGTATCGCCGGGAGGCTGACCGGCCTCGTGCTGCTTTGCCTGGCCTGCGTTTCGCCCACCTTTGCCGCGTGCAATGGCGAAATGGTTTCAGAAGGCATTCACGGCGGTCCCGTCTGCGTGCCGGCCAATCCGCAGAGGATCGTCCTGCTCGAGCCGTGGTTGTCGCTCGGCACCCTGATCGAACTCAACGCTGCCATTGCCGGCGTGCCCGTGCTGGGCATCCAGGAGGAGAGCCTGCGCGCCGCGGTGGAACAGGGCGGCGTCGCGGATATCGGGCATCCCATGCAGCCCAGCCTGGAGCGGATCGTCGCGCTTCAACCGGATCTGATCATCGGCAGCACCTACATCCACGAACAGATCTACGGGAAGCTGTCGCAGGTGGCGCCCACCCTTCTGCTCGATCAGATGGACTGGAAGGCGCACTATCTGCTCCTGGCTCGGGTGGTCGGCAGGCAGGAGCAGGCGCGCCGGGCGCTCTCGGACTACGAGGACCGCGCGGCGGCGATCCGCGCGCGCGTCCCCGACGATCTCGAGGTCTCCGTGGTCCGCGTCGCCCCGCAGGGGTTCCAGGTCTATCTCGACGGTCCCGGCGCCTACGCGCCCTACCAGGTGCTGAGCGAGGCGGGCGTCAGGCGAACCGGGTACGAGACGACCGGCGACGACACCATGGTCAAGCGGCCGGACTGGGAGGAGCTCGCGGCACTCACCGGCGACGTGCTTCTCTACGTCGTCGTCGGCGGGATGACCCCGGAAGCCGACGACGACCTCGCCGCACGAACCGTCGACCACCCCTTCTGGAAGACGCTGCCCGCCGTGCAGGCCGGCCGGGCCTACCGGATCGACCGCGCGACATGGATGGGCTTCCACGGCATGGCGTCGGCGCACCGGGTGCTCGACGATGTCGAGGCCCATATCCTGGCCAATCCGTGAGCGGGAACATCAAGAGGTGAGCGTCGCCGCGAAAGGGGCCTCAATTGGCAAAAGGCGCCGCCTGGTCGCCCTTGGGGCGCTCTGCGCCCTTCTGCCCGTTGCGAGCGCGTGCTCGGTCAGCCTCGGTCACACCGCGGTCCCCGTGCGAGATATGGTCGATGCCATCGTCGCCTTCGACGGCTCCCGCGAGCATCTCGTCATCGTGACGATCCGACTGCCCCGGGTTCTCGCCGGACTGCTCGCCGGGGCCGGGCTGGCACTCGCCGGTGCGATCATGCAGGCCATCACCAACAATCCGCTGGCTTCACCGAGCCTGCTCGGAATCAATGCCGGAGCGGCCTTCGCCGTCGTTCTGGCCATCAGCGTGGTCGGAGCGGGCGCCCAGCACACCTTCGTCTGGGCAGCCTTCGCCGGGGCCGCCGTCTCGGCCGTTCTGGTCTCGCTCGTCGGCTCCATCGGTCCCGCGCACCACGCTCCGGTCAAGCTGATCCTCGCCGGGGCGGTGCTGACGGCGTTTCTCACCTCCCTGACCACCGCCATCCTGATCTACGACCGAGGCGCGCTCGACAGCGTCCGCCTGTGGACGGCGGGGTCCCTCACGGGCCGGACGATGAGCGAGGTCCGGGCCGTGGCGCCCTACATGGCCGCCGGCTTCGTGGCCGCCCTGGCCTTTCCCCGGCAGCTGGCGGTCCTGAGCCTTGGTGCGGACGTGTCACGATCGCTCGGACAAAGCCCGGTGGTCTGGCGCGGGGTCGCGGCCATCGTCGTGATCCTGCTGGCCGGTGGGGCGGTGGCGCTCGCCGGCCCGATCGGCTTCGTCGGGCTCGTGGTGCCGCACGTCGTGCGATTGACCGTGGGCACCGACTACAAATGGCTCCTCCCCTATGCCGCGGTGGGCGGAGCGCTCCTGGTGCTGACGGCCGACACCCTGAGCCGCATCCTCTTCGCCAGTCAGAGCTTTCCGGTCGGCGTGACCATGGCGATGATCGGCGCACCCTTCTTCATCTGGCTGGCCCGGTCGCGCCTGCGGGAGGCGCCATGACGCGGATTGTCGTGGCGCTCCTGGGGCTGCTTGCCGCGCTGACCGTCGCGGGGCTCGCCTATGGCGACCATCCGGTCGCGCCGGGAGACCTTCTTGGGCTCCTGCTGCGGCCTGGGGAGGTGCCGCCGCATGTCGCGATGATCGTGATCGATCTGCGCATGCCCCGGCTGCTCCTGAGCATGCTGGTGGGAGCCGCTCTCGCGGTCGCCGGCACCATCGCCCAGGCGGTCCTGCGCAACCCGCTGGCCGAACCCGGCCTCCTCGGCATCAATGCCGGCGCGGCCCTGGCGGTCATGATCGTCATGGTCGGGTCGGAGGGCGTGCCGGCCTGGCTGACGCCGTGGGCCGGCTTCCTGGGAGCCTCCGCCATGGCCGCGGCGATCTATGGGTTGTCCTGGCGAAGCGGCACGACGTCGCTGCGCATCATCCTCATCGGGATCGGCCTCGGCGCGCTCGCCGGAGCGGCGACGACCACCCTGTCGACGTTCGGAGCGATAACGGATGTCCAGCGCGCCCTCATCTGGCTCTCCGGCAGCGTCTATCATGCAGACTGGGCGGGCGTCGGCATCCTCGCCCTCTGGCTCGCCCTTCCCCTGGCACTGACGGTCGCGTCGGTCCGTCAGCTCGATCTCGTCCGCCTGGGCGATGACGCCGCACACGGACTTGGACAACGCGTGAACCTTGTCCGGGCGCTGATGATCGTTCTTTGCACGCTGATCTCGGGCGCAGCCGTCGCCGTTGCCGGCCTGATCGGCTTCGTTGGGCTGATCGCCCCGCACGTCGCCCGCCGGCTGGTCGGGCCGATGCACGCCCGCGTTCTTCCGGTGTCGGCACTGATCGGCGCCCTCCTTGTCGCCGCCGCCGACTTTCTGGGGCGCACGGCACTGGGGTCCGTGCAACTGCCCGCCGGCGTCGTCACGGCGCTGATCGGCGCACCGTTCTTCGGATTCCTGCTCTGGAGGCATCGCCATGCCGGAGCCTGAGCGGGGTGAGACGCGGTGCTTCGAGACGATGGATCTCTCCATCGGGTACGGATCGACGCCCGTTGTCGAGCATCTCGACCTGTCCGTGCCGGCAGGTGCCCTCACCGCGCTGGTCGGGCCGAACGGCAGCGGGAAATCCACCGTCCTGCGCGCCCTCTCCCGACTGCTCCGGCCAACGCACGGAACGATCCTGCTGGACGGGGCTTCGCTCGACCGGTTGTCGACCAGGGAAATGGGGCAGCGGATCGGCGTCCTGTCGCAGGGTCCGGTTGCGCCCGAGGGCCTCACCGTGCGGGACCTCGTCCAGCAGGGGCGCTATCCGCACCGGCCGCTCTTCAGCCGCTGGACGGAGACGGACCGTCTCGCCTGCGAGGAGGCGCTGGGCCTGACCGGCATGACGGACCTGCAGGATCGGCCCGTCGACCATTTGTCGGGGGGCCAGAGGCAACGCGCCTGGATCGCGATGACCCTGGCGCAGCAGACGCCGGTGCTGCTTCTGGACGAACCGACGACCTTTCTCGACCTGGCCCATCAGATCGAGGTGATGGAACTTGCCGCGCGCCTCGTGCGGACCAGGAAGAAGACGATCGTGGCCGTCCTGCACGACCTCAATCAGGCCGCCCGATACGCCGATCACATGATCATGCTGAAAGGCGGACAGGTCGTCGCGTCGGCCCCGCCACGCGACATCATGACGGCCGACACGATCCAGGCCGTCTTCGACATCCGCTCGACGATCATTGCCGATCCCGTGACCCACACACCGATGTGCATACCGGTGCCGGACCGCTTTTGACGTTCGGCCGGCCTGCCGGGGCTGTTGCCCCGGCGCAACACCCCCGAACGTAATCCGGGCAATGAACCACGGTGCGAACTCTGCCCCGAGGTCGAATTCCGCAATGAAATCAAGCGCGAACAGGGCGGGAGGCGGCTGGTCGCGCCGATCGGCCGATGCGGATTAAAGAAGTTCCAACCTACTGATATTGCACATCTTTTTCCCGTTCGCCTAAAATGGACTTCGTTGATCCAGTTTTAGGGAGCGCTTTCGGCCGCGTCGCGAGTCGCCGGTCCGTCGTCCCGGGCTGGATCGGCGACGCGCACGGTCCGTGTGTTCGGCGGTGCCTGCAGTTCTCGGGATTGATCGAAGGCAATCAGCAATCATGGGCCGCCTGTCCGACACCATTGCCGATCCCTCCGGAATCGACGGCCACGAGCTTCTCAATCGCGCCATCGAGATCTACTACGCCGACGTGGCGAAGGCGGTCGGGCGCCGCAGCCCCTCGCAGTACAATGCGCTCGACATCGTCCACGATCTCTACATCAAGCTTTCGTCCCAGCCCGAAGTGCTGCGGGACAAGCGATCGATCAAGGCGTTTCTCTGCCGTGCCGCGATCAACCTCGGGATCGATCAGTACCGGCGCGAACAGTTCGAGGCCCGGCTGTTTGCCTCGATGGAGCAGGCGGCAGACAGCGTCGCGGCGGGGTCGGTCGCTCCGGACCAAGGGCTTGAAACCGAGGCTCGCCTTCGTGTCCTGCGCGAGGCGATCGGCGAACTGCCGGCACGGCGGCGGGCAGTGTTCATCCTGCACCGACTGCATCACCGGACGCCTGACGAAATTGCCGCGAAGCTCGGCATTTCCCGGAACATGGTGGACCGGCATCTGCGGCGGGCCCTCGCCCATTGTCTCGATTGCCTGTCGCAGCTGGATTGAAGGTCCCAAAATCTCCGACCTGTTCGTCTAAGGAGTGAGACAGGGCCTCTCGAAAGGGGTGGCGCTCCCGGACAGCGGGCGGCGGCAGAGCAACCCGAAGGGCTTCCCGTCTTTCGCAGATGAACGTGGAGCTTCCCATGAGCGCCTTCGATGCGGCCGTCGCCCCGTCCCTTCGTGGTCCCGGGGGGGCGACCATTGAATGACGCACCGCGCGCGGGCATCAATCGGCAGCAGGCCTGCAATCTGGTTTGGGCGACCGCTTGACCAGCGAACCGGGTGTCAAACCGAACTGGAGCTCGTCGGGAACCATGGCGAAGAGGCGACTGACGCGCGAGCAGCGCAAGCGCCACGAGGAGGCTGCCGACTGGGTCCTCCGGAACCGGGACACGGCGCTCGCCGACGAAGACCTGCAATCGTTTCGCAGCTGGCTGGAGCAGGATCCCGAGAACCGCCGGGCCTACGATGCGGCGGAGAAGGTGCTCGGCGACGCCCGCTCCGCCATCAGCTCAGATCCGGGCCTGCGCGATTTCGAACCGAAGGCACCCGGGCGTGGCAAGGCCGCCGCCGGTACCGTGCTGGGCATTGCGATCGTTGCGCTGGCCTTCTTCAGCCTCGACGGACCAATGCGGATGCGGGCCGATGTCATCTCCGGCGTCGCGGAGCTGCCCGTTGTCGATCTCGATGACGGCTCCACCGTGTTCATGAACGCAGGATCTGCAATCGCGTTCGACTATACCGATCGCGCCAGAACGGTCCGGCTTCTGAGGGGCGAGGCCTATTTCGAGGTCCAGCCCGATCCCGATCGGCCGTTCAGCGTCCATGTAGGAGACGCACGCGTCACGGCGCTGGGAACCGCGTTCGACATCCGTCGGGGAGAGGACGAAACGGACGTCACGGTGACCCACAACGCGGTCCTGATGGAATTCGCCGGCCAGGACCTTGCGCCGATCCGGCTCGAAGAGGGCGAACACGTCAGCTACAGCGCCTCCCGTGGTCTCGGCGAGATCACCAATCAGAAGGCCTCGGCTGCGCTCGCCTGGCGCCGCGGATATCTGGTTCTGGACAATCAACCCCTTTCGAGCGTCGTCCAGGAACTCGAGCGGCACTTTTCCGGACGGATCCTCGTTGTTGGCGAAGGCCTGGGGGAACGGCGTGTAAGCGGCACCATTGCCGTTTCCGATACCTCGGCCGCGCTCGCCTTTCTTGAACAGGCGCTCGGCCTGAAGGCAACCAGGATGGGCCTGATCGTCGTGCTGAGCGACTGAAGGCTGCGTCGCCGAAGTCAGGCCGCCGTCCGCATCTGACGTTGAGCGCGATGGTCCTCTTCGACAGCGGAAAATGATGACGTCACGGTTGTCTACTTCAACGGGCGGGTCGACTGACGGGGAATCAGGGACGGGGTCGCGACCCTGAGGCGGTCCCCCTGCCGGTCCGCGCCAAGCTCCAGAAGCTGAAGCGCGGACGTGGCGATCTGGTCGAAGGGTACGCGGACCGAGGTGAGCGGCGTCGGCAGACGGCTTACCAGCGGAATGTCGTTGTAGCCGACGAGGGATATGTCGTTCGGTACCGAAAGGCCCATTCGCGACATCGCCGACAGTGCCCCGACCGCCGTATTGTCGTTCACCGCGAAGACCGCCGTCGGTCTTTCGCTCAGCTCCATCAGACGGTTGGCGGCTTCCGCCCCGGAATCCATGCCGAACGTCGAACTGACGATCCAGTCCGGCTCGATCTCCACGCCCGCTTCGGCCATCGCCTGGCGGTAGCCGTCCACCCGGTTCAGGGCGCTGGACGCATAGGACGGCCCCGCGATGAGACCGATGCGGCGGTGGCCCAGATCGAGCAGGTGCCGGGTGGCCAGGTAGCCGCCGAGCTGGTCGTCGCCGATCGACGTCGGGCTGTGGCCGTCCGTCCTCAGCGTCAGAACATAGTTCACGCCGCGCTGGTCCAGCTCGGACGGAAAGTCGTCGTCCATGCGGGTGGTCGACAGGATCAGCCCGTCCACGCCGCGGCTGAGCAGGGTGTCCGCCGCTGCGCGGCCGGCATCCGGGTTGTCGTTCGTGGTGGCCACCACGGCGAACTGGCCGGTGCGGCCGCACGCCAGGGCGATCGCCTCGTAGAGCATCGCCATGACCGTGTCGGTCAGGCGCGGAACGATCACACCGATCGTCATCGTCCGCCCGCGACGAAGGCTCGAAGCAGAGACATCGCGGATGTAGCCAAGCTCCGCTGCGACCCTGCGCACCCGCCGTGCGGTCTCGCTGTCGGAACGGGGCAAGCGGTCGTCCAAGATCCGCGAGACCGTCGATTTCGAGACGCCTGCCGCGGCCGCGACGTCGAGGATGGTGACGCGCGCGTTCCTCGCTGCGGGATCGATATCACTGCTCAACAGTCCCTCCTCGCGTCCGCCGCTCTGCACGCCCAACGCACATTTTTCTTGACTCGCACCCAGGCCGGCCGCTAGATGGGAACGTTCCCACAAACGATCCCTTCTCGCAAGTGCGAACACGCGGGCGCTGGAATGGGAACGTTCCTATAGACGATCCTGGAGGAAAAGCCGATGTCTGTCATGGATCTCCGCGGACTGAACCCCGCCCCAGTTACCGCCTTCACCAAGTCCGGCGAAGTCGATCACGACGCCAACGCCAAGGTGGCCCGCTGGCTCGCCTCGATCGACGGGGTCAAGAGCCTCGTGATCCTCGGCCATGCCGGCGAGGGGACGTTTCTGACGTCCGAGGAGCAGGTCGCGCTCATCCGCACCTACGCCGAAGCGGTGGAGAACCGTATCCCCATCATCGCCGGCATCACCGGCGAAGGCACCAAGGTCGCCGCCCTGGAGGCGAAGCGGGCCAAGGATGCCGGCGCCACCGGCGCCCTGGTCTACCCGAACCACGGCTGGCTGCGGTTCGGCTTCCAGAAGGGCGCGCCGCAGGAGCGCTACCGCGCGATCCACGAGGAATCGGGGCTTCAGTGCATCCTGTTCCAGTACCCCGACGCGACCAAGGCGAGCTACAACCTCGAGACCCAGCTCGAAATCGCCGGCCAGCCGGGCGTCGTCGCCACCAAGAACGGCGTCCGCAACATGCGCCGCTGGTACACCGAGATCCCGCAGCTGCGCGCCGCCCACCCCGATCTCCAGATCCTGTCGTGCCATGACGAGTGGCTGCTGCCGACCATGTTCGACGTCGACGGACTCCTGGTCGGCTACGCCTCGGTCACCCCGGAGCCGCTGGTCGATCTGATCAAGGCCGGCAAGGCCCAGGACTACTCCGCTGCCAAGGCGATCCACGACCGGCTGCTGCCCGTGACCCAGGCGATCTACCATCGCGGGTCGCACATGGAGGGCACCGTCGCGCTGAAGATCGGGCTCGTTCATCGCGGCATTCTGGATCACGCTACGGTCCGCGAGCCGCTGCAGCCGCTGGGCGAGGCCGCCGAGCGGGAGATCCAGGCGGCGATGGAGGCAGCGGGGTTCGCTTCCGTGCGTCAGACCAAGGCCGCCTGATCCGGCGCGCCCAATCACGGCCGCGTCTCCCTCGCGGAGGCGCGGACCCAAAAAAGACCCCAGGGAGGAAATCGTGATCAACTCAATGAAAATGCGCCTCGGCTCCGCGATCGTCGCCACCGCAGCCGCGTTCGCGACGATGGTCCCGGCCCAGGCCCAGGACATCCGCATCGGGGCCATGCGGGAAGGCTCCTCGTGGTACGTGTTCGCCGCCACGCTCGAACAGATGATCGAGCCGATCCTCGGTGACAATTCCGTCGAGGTGATCGCGCGTGGCGGCGGCGTCGCCAATCCGATGGTGGTGGAGAGCGGCAAGGCCGAAATCGCCCTGTCGAACGTCGCGACCGCCGTCTGGGCCCGCGACGGCGCCGACATCTACCAGGGCGCTTCGGCGCCCGACATCCGCGCCCTCGTCGGCGGGCTGAACGACGTCTACGTCGGCGTCATGGCCCGCAAGGAGTTCATCGACAAGGCCGGAACCGACGACATCGCCGAGATCATCGCCTCGGGCAAGCCGATCCGGCTCCTGATCAAGCCGACCGGATCGAGCGCGGTTCCGACCGCGGAGATGATCCTCGAGGCCTACGGCTCCAGCTTCGACAAGATCAAGGAAGACGGCGGAGACGTGATCCAGGTGGCCGCCGCCCAGATCCCGGACCAGCTCCGCAATGGCAACGCCGATATCTACATCGACACCATGATCAAGGGGCATCCGACGATCACCGAGGTCAATCTGACCGCTGACGTGGTGTTCCTGGACATTCCGCCGAAGGCGATGGACCTGCTCGCCAAGAACGGCCTTCAGCCGGGCACCTACGGGCCCTGGTTCGAGGACCAGACCAAGGCCAACACCGGCGCCAACCTCGGCACGGTGCTGATCGCCAGCGCCTCGCTCGACGACGAGACGGCCTACCAGATCACCAAGACGCTGATCGAGAACGCCCCCGCGATGGGCGAGGCCCATGCGGCATGGCGGAACTTCAAGCCGGAGGAGGCCTGGAAGCCCGAGAACGTGGGCATCGAGCTGCATCCCGGCGCGGTCCGCTACTACAAGGAACGCGGCTGGATGTAAGCGCCCGCCGGGTGGCGCGGGCCTGCGCCTGCGCCACCCGCTGCGGCTTCACACCGGTCGAGGAGGCCTGTCCATGCCCACGAAGTCTCTTCCCTCCCCCCTTGGCGCCGCGATCTTCCTGATCGGGCTGGCGTTCATCGCCTTCCAGGGCTGGATCCTGCTGGAACCCCAGCAGCCGATGTTCCAGCGCCCGATCCATCTCTGTTTCGCGCTGGTGCTGCTGTTCCTGTGCCGGCCGCTGAAGGCGCGGTGGATGCCCCGCGCGCTCCGGATCGGCCTCGACGGTCTGGTGCTGGCAGCGACGCTGGCCGTCGCCGCCTACTACCTGACCGGCTTCGAGCGGCTGACCACCCGGATGGAGAACGTCTCGCCGATCTTCCCCATCGACATCTGGGCCGGCGCCCTCCTGATCGGGCTGCTGCTCGAAGGCGCGCGGCGCGCGGTCGGCTGGATCCTGGTGGCGGTGCTTCTGGTGTTCATCGCCTACGCCTTCCTCGGCGGCGCCCTGCCCGGCTGGCTCTCCTTCCGCGGCTTCACTCTCGAAGCGGCGATCGAGATCAGCACCATGACGACGGCGGGCGTGCTCGGCATCACCACCTCCACCTCGGTCGACTTCGTCTTCTATTTCATTCTGTTCGGCGCCTTCTACGCCGCCGTCGGCGGCGGCCAGCTGTTCATCGACCTCGCCATCCGGCTTGCCGGCCGTGCCGTCGGCGGCACCGCCAAGACGGCAATCATCGCCTCGAGCCTGATGGGCTCCATCTCCGGCAGCGCCGTCGCCAACGTCGTGTCCACCGGCGTGTTCACGATCCCGCTGATGAAACGCTGCGGCTTCAAGGGCCACCAGGCCGCCGGCATCGAGGCAATCGCGTCGACTGGCGGACAGTTGATGCCGCCGGTGATGGGCGTGGCTGCGTTCATCATGGCGGAAATGCTGAACGTCCCCTACGCGCAGATCGCGCTGGCGGGCCTCATTCCGGCCGTCGCCTTCTATCTGGCTCTGCTCCTCGTCGTCGACCTGATCGCGCGGCGCGACGGCCAGCGCGCGATGACAGCCGAGGAGGTGGCCGCAACGGCGCCGCTCATGCCGCGCATCCATCTGCTGCTGCCGCCGATCGTTCTGATTACCGCACTGGTCTACGGCTACTCGGCCTCCTACGCCGCCGTGTTCGCGACGCTCAGCTGCCTTGTCGTGCCGTTTCTTCGTCGGAGCACGTGGATCGGCGGCGAGAAAATCGTCAATGGACTGCGCAACGCGCCGCGTCAGGCGGCCGAAGTTGCGGTGCCGATCGCCGCGATCGGACTGGTGATCGCGGTCGCCGTCCAGTCGAACCTGGCACTCAAATTTGCCGCTTCGCTGCTGTCGTTGTCGGAAGGGTCCATCTACGCCTCGCTGGCGCTGGCAATGGTCGGCTGCATCATCATGGGAATGGGCCTGCCGACGGTCGCCGCCTATATCATCGGCGCTGTGCTCTATGTACCGGCCCTGCAGAAGCTCGGTCTGGAGCCCCTCGCCGCCCACTTCTTCATCTTCTACTACTGCGTCCTGTCGATGGTCACGCCACCGGTGGCGCTGGCCTCGTTCGCCGCAGCCGGCGTCGGCCGGGCATCTGCCATGAAGACGAGCATGTCGGCGTTCGGACTGAGCCTCGTCGCCTTCTTCATCCCCTTCGGCTTCGTGTTCGATCCCGCCATCCTCGGCCAGGGAAGCGCCGGCGCGATCGCCGTCAGTGCCGGGGCGCTGATGATCTCCACCGCGCTTTGGGCCGTCGCGTTCGGGGGATGGTGCGGGCGACCGCTGGCATTGCCGCTCCGCGCGTTCGTCGCGGTGGCCGGCATTGTCGCCGTGATGGAGCCATTCGGGTCGCCGCTCTGGATCGCCGGTGTGACGGTCGGCTGGGGCGTGCTGGCGGCGACCTACCTCGCCTTCCGCCTTCAATGGCGAGCGGTGGGCAACCGCCTCTTCATTCAACCCGCGGAGTAACGGCGTGACGTGGCGCACTTGGCCTGCCGAAGGCCGGACCTGGACCGACGATGACGGGCGCACGCTGCGCCAGGTCACGACCCACCCGTCGATCCACCACCATCCCTTCTTTTTCGTTGACGCATTCGATCAGGCAATGCGGCGGCTGGTGTTCGTCTCCCACCGCACTGGCCGTCCCGAGATCTTCGTCGAGGATCAGGAAAGCCTGGAGCTGATTCAGCTCACTGAGGAGGAGACGCTCGCCGAATGGTCCGTCATTCCGTCCACGGACGGACGCTGGATCTACTACGTCGCCGGCCAGGCCGGATACCGGGTCTCTCCGGCCACCGGCGAGCGCGAGTGCCTGACCCACTTCGGTGCGGCCGAGATGCGCGAGAAGGGCATGGTCGGAGCGGCGATGGGCACGACCGCCCTATCGGCCAGCGGCCGCTGGTGGGCCGTCCCCGTGCGGGACGGCTCCCTCACCCGCTTCTGGATGATCGACACCGAGCGGGGCTCGACCGAGGTGTTTCTGGAAAAGGCCACGATCGGCCATCCCCAATTCTGTCCCGACGACGACGACCTCATTCTCTATGCCGGTCCCATGACGGACCGCGTCTGGGTCACCGACCGCAGCGGTCGGCAGGACCGGCGCCTGCACGAGCGCACCCACGACCTTCAATGGATCACCCACGAGGTCTGGCGTCCGGGCCGCCGGTCGATCCTGTTCGTCGACTGGCCGAACGGGTTGGGCGAGATCGACGTCGCCACCGGCGAGGTCAGGAGGGTCACCGACTTCCCAGTCTGGCACGGCGCCCCCGACGCATCGGGACGGCGGCTGGTCTGCGACACCAATTTTCCGGACATCGGGATCCACCTGCTCGACCTCGCCGAGCGGGACCGGCAGCGCGCCCGGTTCGTCTGCCGGCCTGAGGCGAGCTCGATGGGCGAGCATTGGGCCGGGCCGTTTCCCTACGCCAACGGGCCGGTGAAGGTCTACGCGCCGCAGCACACCCATCCCCACCCCCGCTTCTCCCCGGACGGACGGGAGATCGTGTTCACCTCCGACCGCAGCGGGAATGCCCAGATCTACGTTGTTTCCGAGGAGCTGCGATCGCCTGAACGTAAGGCTGACACAGCTGCCGGGAATGACGGTCCTGCTGTGTGATGGAGACTGACCGCTCGACGTCATGCGTTTGACGGCAGCGAGCGGCCAAGGACGGCTCCACGACGGGCGGGTCAGCTCCGGAGCAGGCCGACGGCGTGGAGCGCGGCAGCTGGATCCAGACCGATCCGGCCAAGGGCTGTTCACGATCCCACACCTCTACAGCGTGCTTCCGTCGTTCTTCGACGAGTCCTGGCGGCTGAGTGAGATCGAAACGACCTTTTCCGTTTGGGGGCAACGGCGAGATCGTTCCCCCAAACGCACGCGCTTCAAGGATGTGTGGTGGACACGTACGAGCACCCTGCGGGGTCAGAACCCGCAGTTTTCCTGGACTATTCAGCCACTATGAGAAGCCGTGAGAAGGGGAAATGGTGCCCAGGGGCGGATTCGAACCACCGACACTGCGATTTTCAGTCGCATGCTCTACCAACTGAGCTACCTGGGCGACCGTGAGGGCGCGGACCGGTCGGTCCGTCCCCCGCGTTGGGAGCGACGGTTTATAGGAAGTCGGCGGCGGCCTGTCCAGCCCGTTCGCACACCGTGCGGCCCAATCCACATTCGATGCGCGAAAGCGCCCGGCATTCCGGTCGAGAACGGCAGGAACGGCGCCGGCCGCGAACGCCCAACATCCTGATATCTCGCGGATTTTCTTGTCTGGCTAGCGGGCGTTCCGGATCTGGCGGCGCCGATCGGCGGATGACCTGACCAGCCTGCCCGCACGCCCGGCGGTGCGTCACGTGGCGGATCGTCCGCGATCTTCGCCACCCGAATCCCGGATCATCGCCGCACGCGTGCCTACGCGGTCCGGTTCGACGCGGCCCCGCCTCAGCCCTCTTTCGGGGCCGGGCGCGAGCCGTCCTTCTTGTCTGCCTTTTCTGCCTTTTCCGCCTTTTCGGGCGGGCCGGACGAGCCCGGCGTGCGCCAGCGCGCCAGCGCCGCGACGCGGCGGGCGGAGCGGTCCTCGTCGTCGTCCTCGTCGTCGTAGTCGCTGCTGGGGCGGAATTCCGGCGCCGCCCCCGAGGTGCTTTCCTCGGCATGGGCGATGCGGCTGTTCATCAGCTTGCGCGCCTCGGCGATCGCCTCGACCTCGACGCCGATCTCCGGATAGCGGTCGATCAGCGCCTTGAAGGCCTCGCCCTCCAGCACCAGCATCTGGCAGTAGCCGAGCGCCGTCACGTCGGCGTTGCGGCGGCCGCCGTAAAGCAGCGCCAGCTCGCCGATGAAGTCGCCGCGGCCGAGCCGGACCCGCCGCTCGCCGGTGGTGACTTCCACCGCGCCCGACGAGATGAAGTAGACCGATTCGCCGCGCTCGCCCTTTCGGATGAGCCGCTCGCCCGGCACCGCGAAGCGCGGCCTGAGCAGCCGCACCACCTTGTCGATCTGGTCCGACGTGAGGTTCTTGAACAGCGGGAACTGGGCGACGAGATCGCGGGTCCGCATGCCAAGATCGAGGCGCGGGCCGCGCTCGATGGTGGTGCGGGTGCGGTCGATCCCGCGCTCCAGGTCGGAGAACAGTTCCGCCCCGATCAGGTGGTCGGCGTAGAGCGCGCGGTATTCGCGCTCCTCGCGCTGGGTGGCGATGCGCATCAGGAAGCGCCGCTCCAGGTCGGCGGCGTAGTCGGGATACTGCAGCCGCAGCGCGTCGAGCGCCTTGGCGACCGAATCGCGCCGGAGCGTGAGAATCTCCTCGACGATGTCGCCGACGCGCTCGCCGAGCAGCGGCACCAGCCGGTTGCGCACGTAGGGCACCAGCTCGCCCAGCACGATGCGGCTGACCAGCAGCCGCTCGAAGCGTTCCGCCAGCGCCTTGATCAGCCAGCGGTCGAAGCCGGTGAAGCGGTGGATGCGCAGCGCGATGCGGAAGGAGAGCGGAAAGTCGAGGGCGCGCCGCGCCGCCCGCCGGTAGCCGACGCGGCCGGAGTAGCGCGCGTTTTCCCGCATCCGCTCGGCGTCGACGACCAGCAACGAGACGATGCCCGGCGATACCGTCCGCTCGTTGACGTGTTCCAGCAGGATCGAGCGTTCCTGGTCGGCGAGCGCCACCAGCCCCAGGGTGACGCGGTCGCGGTCGAGGATGTCCTCGGCCTTCTCCGCTTCCGCCCGCGCCGCGGAGATGCGCGCCTCGTAGGGCCGGCCCGCCTCGCGGGCGACCACCGGGGCGATGTCGTAGTCGTCGGCGGCGGTGGCGACCGCGTCACGCACGTTGCCGAGCGCCAGCGCCAGCACCTCCTCGCGCAGCGCCCGGTCGAACGCCGACAGCTGGTCGAGCTTCAGGAGCCGGATCAGCGGCTTGAGGGTGAGGCCGTTGACCAGGATGGTGTAGAGGGTGAAGCCGGTGGCCAGCACCGCGATGAAGCGCTTCTCGTCCTGTTCGAGCAGGCCGTTCTCGGTGACCGCCAGCGCCAGCGCCAGCGTGGCGGCGCCGCGCAGCCCGCCCCAGACGATGACGGCCTTGATGGGCACCGCGACCTTCTGGGAGAGGCGGGCCAGCGACAGCAGCGGCAGCAGTCCGAACAGCACCGCCGCCCGCGCCGCCAGCGCCGCCAGGATCAGCACCACCAGGCTCGCCAGATCGCCCCAGTCGACGCCGCCGAGCAGCTTCGGCACCAGGAGCGAGGCGAACACGAAGATGAGCGAGCTCGCCCAGAAGGCGATCTGGTCCCAGATTTCGGTAACGTGGCGCCAGGCGTCCGGCGACACCCGGGTGGGCCCGCCCGAGGCGACCACCAAGGCCGCGGTGACCACGGCGCTGACGCCGGAGGTGTGGAACGCCGTCTCGCAGATCACGTAGACCAGATAGGGAAGCGCCAGCGACAACGTCATCAGCGCCGCCGGCAGGTCGCGCACCAGCCGGAACAGCGCCAGCGCGCACCAGCCGCCGACCAGCCCGACGAGCACGCCGCCGACGGCGGACACGGCCAGCGTGTAGGCGGCGGCCTGCAGCGTGATCTCGGCGTTGGTGGTGAGCGCTTCCAGGAGGAGCACGAACAGGGCGATGGCGGCGGCGTCGTTGAACAGGCTTTCGCCTTCCACCAGGCGCACCAGCCGGGCCGGCGCGCCGAGGTCGCGGAAGATGGCGATGACGGCGACCGGATCGGTGGTGGCGACGATCGAGCCCAGCAGCAGGCAGACCAGCAGCGGCATGCCGGAGACCGGCTGCAGCACGAAGCCGATCACGAAGGTGGCGACGATGACGGCGACAACGGCGAGCAGGAAGATCGGCGCCGCGTCCTCCATCAGCCGCCGCACGTCGAGCGACAGCGAGGCGTGGAACAGCAGCGCCGGCAGGAAGATGTAGAGGAACACCTCCGAATTCAGCGGCGGGAAGACGAACACAGCGGCGACGTCGTCGAGCCCGCTGCTGAAGTTGGAGAACAGCAGCAGCGAGGCCCCGGTGCCGATCAGGATGCCCACCGCGGCGAGCATGACCGAGGGCGGCAGCGCCAGCCTCCGGCTGAGCGGCTCCGTCAGCCCGATCACGAGCAGCAGACCGGCGATTGCGGCGAGAACGTAAGGAAGACTCATTGATCGCCCCGGTGAATCGGACGCGGTCTCATCGGGCTGAAAAGAGGCTTTTTCGGAGCGAAGAACAAGGGCCGCGACGCAATCCCGACTGCACGCGCCACGAGCATGATGAAATTCGCCCCAGACGCAAGTTTGCCCTTGCGGGACGGGTTCGTTTCTCCTATTTCCGTCTTGCCCAATTTCGCACGTGCCTGTGGTCGCGTGCCGGTCAGTCGATAACAAGACAGGGCAAGACCGGTCTTCCGGAGCATACCGGACCCTGCGAGCGGATCGCCGCACGCAGCGCGACTTGAAGCAACGACGTAGAGGGCTTTTTTGGTCTCTGCCGGCTCTCCAAAGGCCGGGGTCACTGAAGAGGCGACTACATCCTTGCCAGGCGTGCGGAATGGGAAACTCCCGTTCCAAACGGCGGCATTTCGATAGGCCGGATTCGGTTTCCGAAAGGGTTTTTTCCCTGCTCGGAGGATCCGCCTACGCAATGAGCATAGCCGGCCCCAGGGTCGGCTTCGGGTCTTCGAGGTCGTCCTGCCGTCTCCATCGCGGCAGTTGACGCCCGAAAAGCAACCCGGTTGGAGCAACCTCGCAAAGAGGGGGAGTAGCGACAATGACCGATCGCATCCTCGACTTTCTTCGCACGCGTCGCCCCGATGGCCCTTGCCTCGTCGTGGACCTTGACGTCGTCCGCCAGAATTATCTCGGCTTCGCCCACGCGATGCCGGATACCCGCATCTTTTATGCGGTGAAGGCCAACCCGGCCCCGGAAATCCTGTCGCTCCTCGCGGAGCTCGGCTCCAACTTCGACTGCGCTTCGATCGTCGAGATCGACCAGGTGCTTGCGACCGGCATCGGCCCGCACCGCGTCTCGTTCGGCAACACGATCAAGAAGGAACGGGACATCGCCCGCGCCCATGCGCTCGGCGTGAACCTGTTCGCCGTCGACTGCGTCGCCGAGGTGGACAAGGTGTCCCGCGCCGCCCCCGGCGCGCGCGTCTTCTGCCGGATCCTGTGCGACGGCGAGGGTGCCGAGTGGCCCCTGTCGCGCAAGTTCGGCTGCGAGCCGGCGATGGCCGTCGACGTGATGAGCCACGCCCGTTCGGTCGGCCTGACGCCCTACGGCATCTCCTTCCACGTCGGATCGCAGCAGCGCGACACCGAAGCCTGGGACCGCGCCCTCTCGGTGGCGGCCGACCTCTTCCGCACCCTCGCCGAGCGTGGCGTGGAGCTGAAGATGGTCAACCTGGGCGGCGGCTTCGCGGCGAAGTACCTGAAGGACATCCCGACCGCGGAGACCTACGGCCGCGCGATCATGGGCTCGGTCCGCAAGCACTTCGGCAACCGCATTCCGGAGACGATCATCGAGCCGGGCCGCGGCATGGTCGGCGGCGCGGGCGTGATCAAGACGGAAGTCGTGCTGATCTCGACCAAGAGCGCCGCCGAGGACACCCGCTGGGTCTATCTCGACATCGGCAAGTTCGGCGGTCTGGCAGAGACGATGGAAGAGGCGATCCGCTACCCGATCCGCACCGGCCGCGACGGCGATCAGGCGACGCCCTGCATCCTCGCCGGTCCGACCTGCGATTCGGCGGACGTGATGTACGAGAAGACGCCCTACCCGCTGCCGATCACGCTGGAGATCGGGGACGAGATCCTCATCGAAGGCACCGGCGCCTACACGACGACCTATTCGTCGGCGGGCTTCAACGGCTTCCCGCCGCTTCAGTCCTACGTCATCTGAGCATCGACCGCCGCGGCTTCGTCCGCGGCGGGATACGGCGGCCCGCAAGGCCCGGCGCGCGGTTCGCGGTCCCTTCGGGGACGGCGGACACGCCGGTCTGCGACCCGGTGCCCGGGCCGCCGCTTCGTTTCACCCGTTGTTCGTCTTCTCGCCGGACCGCCACGTGGCGGCCGGAAGGGGTTAGGCCGATGATCCACCTGCGCGACGAAGCGCCGACCGACTGGTCGGCCCGCGAAACCCTTCTCGACGCCGTCTTCGGAGCCGATCGCTTCGCCAAGACGAGCGAAGTGCTGCGCGCCGGCCGCCTGCCGGCCGAAGGCCTGGCGCTGACCGCCGAAGACGACGGCCGGCTGGTGGGCTCGGTCCGCCTGTGGCATGTCGCGGCCGGCGGCGTGTCGGCGCTGCTGCTCGGGCCGCTCGCCGTCGATCCGGCCGCCCAGGGCCTGGGCGTCGGCTCCGCCCTGATGCGCCGCGCCCTCAACCGCGCCGGCGCGCTCGGCCACGCCGCCGTGCTGCTGGTCGGCGATCCGGCCTACTATGCCCGCTTCGGCTTTTCGGCCCGGCTGGCCGACGGCCTGGTCCTCCCCGGACCGGTTGACCGGCCGCGCTTCCAGGCGACGGAACTCGTCGACGGGGCGCTGTCGGAGGCGCGCGGCATGGTGGTCGCGACCGGCGCGTTTGCCGCCCCGTCGCTCGTCACCCCGCTGGCGCCGCTTCCGCGCTATCTTCCCGCCGCCGCCTGAGGCAGGATTTTTTCTCGACGTTGCGGGTGGTCACGGTCACACAACCGTCACCGCCCGCGCCGTCATGTTGCCTGACCGATACTGTCCTTCCGCCTCGATCCATTCCTTCCGCCTGAATCAAGGAGCTTCCCATGGCCGACCATCCGGTACACGGCACCATCACCGGCCCCGTCGTGATGATCGGCTTCGGCTCGATCGGCCGCGGTACGCTTCCGCTCATCGAGCGCCACTTCTCGTTCGACCGCGAGCGCATGGTGGTGATCGATCCCGTCGACACCGACCGCAAGCTGCTGGACGAACGCGGCATCGCCTTCGAGCAGATGGCCATCACCCGCGACAACTACCGCGAGGTGCTGACCCCGCTGCTGACCAAGGGCGGCGGCCAGGGCTTCTGCGTGAACCTGTCGGTCGACACCTCCTCCCTCGACATCATGAAGCTCTGCCGCGAGATCGGCGCGCTCTACATCGACACCGTCGTGGAGCCGTGGCTGGGCTTCTACTTCGACAAGTCGGCCGGCGCCGCCGCGCGCACCAACTACGCGCTGCGCGAGACCGTCCGCCGCGAGAAGGCCGCCAACCCGGGCGGCACCACCGCCGTCTCCTGCTGCGGCGCCAACCCGGGCATGGTGTCCTGGTTCGTCAAGCAGGCGCTGGTCGACCTTGCCGGCGAGCTGAAGCTCGACCGGGCGGAGCCGACCAGCCGCGACGAGTGGGCCGCCTACATGCGCGACCTCGGCGTGAAGGGCGTCCACATCGCCGAGCGCGACACCCAGCGCGCCCGCCTGCCCAAGCCGATGGGCGTGTTCTGGAACACCTGGTCGGTGGAAGGCTTCATCTCCGAGGGCTTCCAGCCGGCCGAACTCGGCTGGGGCAGCCACGAGACCTGGCAGCCGGACAACATGCAGAGCCAGACCGAGGGCTGCCAGTCGGCCCGCTTCATGCTGCAGCCGGGCGCCAACACCCGCGTGCGCACCTGGTGCCCGACGCCGGGCGCCCAGTACGGCTTCCTGGTGACCCACAACGAGTCCGTTTCCATCGCCGACTACTTCACCGTCGGCAAGGGCCTCGATCCGGAATACCGGCCGACCTGCCACTACGCCTACCACCCGGCCAACGACGCGGTGCTGTCGCTGCACGAGCTGTTCGGCAACGGCGGCACCCCGCAGGAGACGCTGCACGTCCTCGACGAGACCGAGATCGTCGACGGCATCGACGAGCTGGGCGTGCTGCTCTACGGCCACGCCAAGAACGCCTACTGGTACGGCTCGCAGCTCTCCATCGAGGAGACGCGCCAGATCGCGCCCTACCAGAACGCCACCGGCCTGCAGGTGACGAGCGCCGTGCTCGCCGGCATGGTGTGGGCGCTGGAGAACCCGGAGGCCGGCATCGTCGAGGCCGACGAGATGGACTACCGGCGCTGCCTGGAGGTCCAGATGCCCTATCTCGGGCCGGTGAAGGGCTACTACACCGACTGGACGCCGCTCACCGACCGGCCGGGCTTCTACCCGGAGGACATCGACGAGAGCGATCCCTGGCAGTTCCGCAACGTGCTGGTGCGCTAGGCGGACCCTGAAGAAGGCGGCGCCCGCCGGGAGGCGGGGGCCCCTAGGCCGTGGCGCGGCGCCTGCGCCGTCGGAAGCCGAAGACACCGAGCAGGCCGGCCAGCACGACGCCGAAGACGGCTCCGGCGCCGCCCACCACCGCGCCCTCGATGGTGGTCGGCACCGCCGGTTCGAAGTCGGCCCAGGCGCTTTGGGCGAGCTTCGGATCGAAGTCCTCGGCCAGCACCGCCATCCGCCCGAACGGGCCGGCGGTGCGGAACGCCGCCTGCTGGCGGGTCAGCCGCTCGTAGCGCTCGATGGTCTCCTGCATGGATTTCGCCCGCTCGCGCGGGAACGGGTCCTCGGCGCGCGCCAGCGCCGCGATCGCCTGGGGCCGGGAATAGCCGACCCGGCTGGCGTCGGCGTCGAAGGACGCCACGACGGCCTGGAGCTCGTCGACCGCGCCGCCGAGGCGCTGGCGGTACTGCTGGGTGTATTCGGGAAGCTGGGAGAAGATGACCCCGCACACGACGGCGGAGACGAGAGTGATGCCGCGTCTCACCATGCCTGTCCGTCCCCTGCCCGCTGCGTGCCGCCCGGATCGAATCGCTCCCGACGGCTCATGATGGCACATCCGGGCCGCCCGGAGGCCCCGACCGGCGGCAACCATGCGTTCCGTTGCGCCTCGCGCCTTCCGGACAACGCGCCGCAGCCGGTCCACGTTCCCGCGTGCGCCTGACCGGTCACCCCCAGCCCGCACCTTCACGATCCCGTCACCGGCTGACATGATCGCCGCATGCCCTGCGGCGCCGGTTTATCATCGTCTGCAGGTACGGCCGCGCCGGCCTTGAGCCGGCCAGGCGGCCTGGCTTGAACGGCCGGCGCTGTCATGCGCCGGGCATGGGCCGACACGGTCGGACGAGGCCGCCATGGGGCGGCCGGGGGGAGACAGCATGGCCGATCAGCCGACTGCGATCGCCGAGGAGCGCGGGCGTCGGCGCGCGCTCGCGCCGCTCTCCCTGTTCCGCCGCTCCGGCGGGGCAAGCCCGCTGCCGGCCCGCATCCAGCGACTGGTGATCGCCGAGGAAGAGCGCTCCGAACGCCTGATCGGCTGGGTGCAGCTCGCCGTCGTGCTCACCTTCGCCACGCTCTATGCCATCGCGCCGCGCCCGGCCGACGCCGGCATGATGCTCGCCCCCGTGCCGATCGCGCTCGGCATCTACTTCGTGTTCACGCTGATCCGCATCGCGCTCGCCCGCGTCAACGCGCTGCCCGGCTGGTTCCTGTTCCTCTCCATGGTCGTCGACACGGCGATGTTGTTCGGGCTGATCTGGTCGTTCCACTACCAGTACGGCCAGCCGCCGGCGTTTTCACTGAAGGTGCCGACGTTCATGTACATCTTCGTGTTCATCGCGGTCCGGGCGCTGCGCTTCGACCCGCGCTTCGTCATCACCCAGGGTCTGCTGGCCGCGCTCGGCTGGATCGTCGTCGTCGGGCTCGCCCTCGACAGCTCGCCGCCCGGCACCGTCACCCGCTCCTTCTCCGCCTATCTCGGCGGCAACGCGATCCTGATCGGCGCCGAGTTCGACAAGGTGTTCGTCATCCTGACGGTGACGGCGATCCTGGCGCTGCTGCTCTGGCGGGCGCGGTCGACGCTGATCACCGCGATCCGCGAGAGCAGCGCCACCCGCGACATGAGGCGCTTCCTGTCTGAGGGCGTCGCCGACGTCATCACCTCGTCGGAGATGGAGCTTTCCGCCGGCCAGGCGGTGGAGCGCGACGCCGCGGTGATGATGCTCGACATCCGCGCCTTCACGCCGTTCGCCACCACCGTCTCGCCCCACGTGGTCGTCGAGGCGCTGACGCTCTATCACGGGCTGGTGGTGCCGATCGTCGAGCGCCACGGCGGCGTCATCGACAAGTTCCTGGGCGACGGGGTGATGGCGAGCTTCGGCGCCGTCATGCCCTCGGAGACCGCCGCCGCCGACGCCGTTGCCGCCCTGGACGAGATCCTCGGCATCGTGCCCGCCTGGCACGCGGCGCTTGCCGCCCGCGGCATCGACCAGCCGCTGCGGATCAACGGCGCGGTCGCAGCGGGGCGCATCGTGTTCGCCACCATCGGCAACGACGAGCGGCTCGAATACACGGTCATCGGCGAGCCGGCCAACCTCGCCGCCAAGCTGGAGAAGCACAACAAGGTCGCCGGCTGCATCGGGCTGGTGGACGGAGGCACCTATGCGCGGGCGTGCGAGCAGGGGTACGCGCCGGCGCGCGGCGTCCGCACCCTGGACGACTGCCGGGTCGACGGCGCCGTCGGCACCCTGACGCTGGTGGCGTTCGATGCCTGAGCCGCCGCGCGCGGCAACGGGCAAGCGAACCGAACGGCGGCGGCACCGTTCCCCTCCCGTGGGGCGGCGCCAACGCGGCGCCCCGCTCCGATCCGACATGACGCACACAGACCGCACCATCCCATGAAGACGATCCGCACCGGAACCATCGACCGCACGCGACTGACGATCGTCGTCGCCGACATCACGGCGCTGGAGGTGGACGCCATCGTGAACGCGGCCAACACCCGGCTCGCCGGCGGCGGCGGCGTCGACGGCGCAATCCACCGGGCCGCCGGGCCGGAGCTGATGGCGGCGTGCCGCCGGATCGGCGGCTGCCCGACCGGCGAGGCGCGGCTGACCGACGGCTTCCGCCTTCCGGCCCGCCACGTCATCCACACGGTGGGGCCCGTCTGGTCGGGCGGCGGCCGCGCCGAGGACGCGCTGCTCGGCTCGGCCTACCGGTCGTCGCTGACGCTGGCCGCCGAGGCCGGTGCGGGCTCGATCGCGTTTCCCGCGATCTCGACCGGCGTCTACGGCTTCCCCGCCGATCGGGCGGCCGAAATCGCGGTGGGCACGGTGGCCGACTGGCTGGGTGCCGAACCGCGCGACCTCGACACCGTGGTGTTCTGCTGCTTTTCAGAGGCGAGCGCCGACCACCACGCCACCGCCTTCGAGACGCGCGGCCTCGCCACCGCGCCGGAGCGGACTTGACCATCGACGACGCCACCGGGCACGGCCGCCGCGCCGCGCGCCCGGCCACCCGCAACGCCTCGGCCCGCGCCGCTCAACCCCATCGGGTCCGAGCGGAGCGGGGCCGGGCGACAGGAAGGAACGCTGAATGGGTTATCTCGACAACGGCAAGTGGATCTCCGACGAAGGCGGGTTCGCCAACAAGGAGGGCAAGTTCGTCCGCAAGAACTCCGCCTTCCGCAACTACGTCACCGCCGACGGCAGCCCCGGCCCCACCGGCGAGGGCGGGTTCCAGGCCGAGCCGGGCCGCTACCATCTCTACGTCTCGCTCGCGTGCCCGTGGGCGCACCGGACGCTGATCCTGCGCGCGCGCAAGGGCCTGAACGACCAGATCGGGCTGTCGGTGGTGCACTGGCTGATGAAGGAGAACGGCTGGACGTTCCGGGAGGCGCCCGGCACCATCCCCGACACCGTCAACCACGCCGACGCGCTCCACCAGGTCTACACCGCCGCCGACCCCACCTATTCCGGCAAGGTGACCGTGCCGGTTCTGTGGGACAAGCAGCGGGGCACGATCGTCTCCAACGAATCGGCCGACATCATCCGGATGTTCAACAGCGCCTTCGACGGCGTTGGCGCGGCGGCCGGCGACTACTACCCGGAGGCCCTGCGCAGCGAGATCGACGCGGTGAACGACCGCGTCTACGAGACGGTCAACAACGGCGTCTACCGCTCCGGCTTCGCCACCTCGCAGGAGGCCTACGAGGAGGCGGTCACGCCGCTGTTCGAAACCCTCGACTGGCTGGAGGAGCGGCTGTCGAAGCACCGTTTCCTGGTGGGAGACCGGCTGACCGAGGCCGATGTCCGCCTGTTCACCACCCTGGTGCGGTTCGACCCGGTCTATCACGGCCACTTCAAGTGCAACGTGCGCCGGATCGTCGACTATCCGAACCTGTGGAACTACACGCGCGACATCTACCAGCGGCCGGGCGTGCGCGAGACCGTCGATCTCACCCACATCAAGAACCACTACTACCAGAGCCACGCCTCGGTGAATCCGTCGGGGGTGGTGCCGGTCGGCCCGCAGATCGATTTCGATGCGCCGCACGACCGCGACCGCTTCGCCGAAGAGCCGGTCGCTTCCTGATCGCGTCGCGGGCCGGTCAGGTGATCAGCCCGCGGCGCAGCGCCTCCGCGACGGCGTGAAGCCGGTTCGTCGAGGCGAGCTTGCGGCCCGCGGAGGCGAGATACCAGTCGGCGGTGTGCTGGGAGATCGACAGGATCTGGCTGATCTCCCAGCTCGTCTTGCCCTCCGCGCACCACTGCAGGCACTCCTGCTCCCGGCGCGTCAGCGTTCCGCGTTCGGGCGTATCGCGCACGGGATGGACGACCGCCCCGGTCAGCTTCGCGTGGGCGTTGATGGCGACCACCTGCAGGAAGGCGGTGGCTTCCGGGTCGGTGCGCACCTGCGATCCGCCGAACACCGCCACGGCAGGAGCGGCCGACATGCGCCGGAGCGGGATGGCCATGCCGTCAGTCAGGCCGAACCGCGCCGCGTCCTCGAAGAAGGACGTGTGCAGGGCGCACCCGCACCCGCCGCTGCGCACGTCACGCCAGGTGAACGGCGTGACCCGCTGCTCGGCGAAGGCGAGGATCGGATCCGTCGCCAGGTAGCCGGCGGTCGCATAGGTGCTCGACCAGCCAGCGGGCCAGTTCTCCATGAGCACCGAACGCCCCGTCGGCTCCCGCCCCGTGGCCGGATCGAGCGTCGTCAGCCCGAACCCGCTCAGACCGAGGTGCAACAGGGCCTGCCCGAGCGACGCCGCCACATCGGTGGGCGTCTTTGCCCTGCGGAGCCTGTCCAGGGTCTGTACCGCCTGCTCGAGAAACTCCATTGAATGGTCGATTTCCGATGGCCGCTCCCATCGCCTTCAATTCCGCCCGCGGCATGGTCGCAGGCCCGGTTCACCTGTGATGCCGCCTGACGCGACGCTGGCAACCGTCGCGCACGGTCGCTTCACTGCGTCCATTGACACCGCCCGGACGGACCGAGGCAAGGGGGCTTTGAACTCATCGTTCAAAAAAGGTGACCAAGACTATCGGGTTTCGACGGGGCCGAGCCGACACCCCATGGCGTCCGCTCTGGTGCCTCGGCCCGTAGGGAGGCAACAGGGCTCCGATCGGCAGACCGCAGGGCGGTCGGCACGAGCGGCGCCGGCGGTCGCGCGCGTCTCTCGGAAGCTCGGAGATCGTGTGGAGGGGCCTATCCGGCCAGGGTTCCGGCTCCGGAGAACGCCCGTGCGTTGTCACTGTCCGGCACCGCGCTTGGGATGACCTCGCGCATCAGCCGCCGCATGGAGGCCTCGATCTCCGGCACCGGAAGCAGGCCGAAGTTGTGGAGCGTCACGATGTGGTTCACGCCCATTCCAGCGAGCGCCGCCACCTTGTCGCGCACCGTGTCGATGCCGCCCATCAGCGACAGGCCGGACGCCATGATGTCGTCATAGGTCTGCTTGCGGGCATAGAGCCGGGTGTCGACGTAGAGGTCGAAGGCGGTCTCCGCCGTGCGGCGCGCCGCGGCGTCGCTCTCGGCCACATGGGTGTGCAGGGTGACCAGGATGTCGTCCGGCTGGCCGTCGATGCCGCCATCGGCCTGGCCGTTGCGGTAGGCCTCGACGAGGCCGGCGATGTCGTCGAACCCGCCGACCGAGGCGTAGGGCACGGTGAAGATCTTCTGGCCCTTCCTGCCGATGTGGTAGGCGGCCTCGCCGTTGAGGATCGCCACGTAGACCGGCGGGGTCGGGCGCTGGAGTGGCACCACGTTGAGCGCCACGTCCTCGACCGTGCGCCACTTGCCCTCGTAGCGCACGCGTTCGCCGGCGAGCGCCTTTTCCACGATCGCCAGGTTCTCGTCGAAGCGCTCGCGCTTTTCCGCTGGATGGATGCCGTAGCCCTCGAACTCGTGCTTGAGGTAGCCCGAGCCGACGCCCAGCGTCAGCCGGCCGCCGGACAGCACGTCGACCATGGCGTAGCCTTCCGCCACCGTCAGCGGGTCGTGGAAGGTGAGGATGGAGATGGCCGTTCCGAGCCGGATGCGGCTGGTGCGCTGGGCCATCGCGGACAGCATGATCAGCGGGTTGGGCACCACGCCGTATTCGTGGAAATGATGCTCGGCGACGAAGAAGGTGTCGTAGCCCTCGGCTTCGGCGAACTCGGCCTGGGACAGCACCTGCTCGTAGAGCTCGGCGACCGACCGGCCCCGGCCCGGGTAGTGGTCCTGGACGGAGAAGATCGAGGTGCGGAACGTCATGGCGGATCCTCCGAAGACCGGTGACGGCGTGGCATCCAGCCGTCCGGACTTTCCTTATTTCGTAAATTGATTACACATAGCGTAATTCTGGAGCCCGCCCGATGTCAACGATCGATGCCGCCGATCCGACCGCGCCCGCCGACGAACCCGGCTCGTCCGGCGTGCGCTCGGTGGAGGTCGGTCTGTCGCTGCTGCCCGCCATCGCCGCGGCACCCGGGCCGCTGTCGCTGACTGAGATCGCCCATGCCACTGGCATGGCCGCCCCGAAGGCGCATCGCTATCTGGCAAGCCTGATGCGCGCCGGCCTGGTGGCGCGCGGCGGCGACGGGGGGCAGTACGTGCTGGGGCCGCTGGCGGTCTCGGTGGGGCTCGCGGCGCTCGGCCGCCTCGACCCGGAGCGGCGCGGCCGCGAGGCGGTGCACCGTCTCGCGCACGATCTCGGCGAGACGGCGCTGCTGGCGGTGCTCGCCAACCGGGGCGCCACCGTCGCGGCGGTGGAGCCGGCCGCCCAGTCGGTGTTCATGGCGGTGCGCGTCGGGTCGGTGCTGTCCATGGCGCGCTCGGCCTCGGGACGGGCGTTCCTGTCCTTCCACGACGACCCTGCCGTGCGGGCGGAGGCCGGAACCGAGCTCTCCCCGGCAGAGATCGACGCCCTCGTCGCCGAGATCCGGTCGGCCGGCGTCGCCTGCGTGCGCGACACCATGCTCGCCGGCATCTCGGCCGTCGCCGCCCCGGTCTACGATCACGAGGGGCGGGTGGTGCAGGTGCTCACCGTGCTGGGCTCCAGCACCGCCTTCGACGCCACCCCCGGCGGCAGACCGGCCCGCGCCGTGCGCACCGCGGCCGAGGCGGTCTCCCGCGCGCTCGGCCATTCGGGCTGAGGGCGCCTCAGGCGCGCATGGGCCCCGGCGGCGAAACGGGCGGACGACCGACCGGCCATCCGCCCGCGCATCTCCTTGCGGGTCGTCCTACTGGCTGGCCACCGCCGGCGGCGGCAGCGTGCCGAACAGGTCTTCCATGGCGAGCCCGATCGCCAGCAGGCGGCGGTCGGTGAAGCCCGGCCCGTCGAGCTCCAGCCCCACCGGCAGACCGGCGTCCGTCAGCCCGATCGGCAGCGTCAGCCCCGGCAGGCCGGCGTTGGAGCCCGGATCGGTGTTGCGGATGTAGGTCTGGAAGGTCGGCACCTGCGTGCCGTCGAGATCGACGGTCTCGCCCGAGCCCTCCTTCGGCGGCGCCGCCAGGATCGTCGTCGGGAACACCAGCGCATCGAGGTGGTTGGCCGCGAACGTCTCGGCGTAGAGGGTCTGGAGCTGCGGCCGGAGGACGCCGATCGCCGCGGCATAGGCCGCCTCGGGCATCTGCTTGTCGCCGACCACGAAGTTGTCGAACACGAACTTCACGTCCGGGCTCGCCACGCCGTCGGCGACGTCCTGCAGGCTGGCGCCGGCCTTCCACGCGTCGAGGAACGCCGGCAGGTCGCGCGCCACCTCGTAGAGCGCGACGGGGAAGCCGATCTGCTCGTTGAGCGCCATCACGTCCGGCATTTCCACCGGCACCAGCGTCGCGCCGGCGGCCTCCAGCTTCGCCACCGCGGCGTCCCAGACGCCCTGGACCTCCTTCGACAGTCCGCCGGTGAACGCCTCGGCGACGCCCAGGCGGACACCATCCAGGGCCACCGGGTCGAGCACGGTCGCGCCTCCGGTGATGGCGCCGTCCAGCAGCACCAAGTCGTCGACGGTGCGCGCGATCGGACCCGGCGTGTCGCGGGTGTGGGAGATCGGCACGATGCCCGACGTGGGATAGCGGCCAACGGTGGGGCGCAGGCCGGCGATGCCGTTGAAGGCGGCCGGGATGCGCACCGAGCCGCCGGTGTCGGTTCCGAGACCGCCGGGAGCAAGGTGTGCGGCGACGGCAGCGCCGGTGCCGCCGGACGATCCGCCGGCCGAGCGCGTGGCGTCGTAGGCGTTGCCGACCGCCCCGAAGTGGGCGTTGGCGGAGGTGATGCCAAAGGCGAGCTCGTGCATGTTGGTCTTGCCGAGGATGATCGCGCCGGCCGCTTCCAGGCGCTCGATCACCGGGGCGTTCGCCTCGCTGACGAAGGTCTCCAGCGCCGGCGTGCCGCCGGTGGTCGGCAGGCCCTTGACGATGATGTTGTCCTTGATGACCAGCGGTACGCCCAGGAGCGGCTGGTCGGCGGCCTCGTCGCGGGCAAGCCGCTCGTCGGCCTCGGCCGCGGCCGCTTCGGCGGCATTCACGTCCAGGGTGATGAAGGCGTTGAGGTCGTCGTGCGCCTCGGCGGCCTTGGCCAGCGCCTCGACGAGCTGGACGCTGGTCACCTGGCCGGCGCGGATCGCGGCGGCGGCCTCGCGCACCGTCATCGCCCGCGGATCCTCCTGCGCGGCGGCAGCGGTCGCGGCGAGGCCGGCGCCCAGGACAACGGCCATGGCCAGCCCCTTCCGTCGGGTCGTAACTCTCGGATCGGTCGTCATCGTGCAGTCTCCCCTCGGATGGCCCCTCCCGGAGCCGAAGCACCGAGCCTCGCCGATCGCGCCCGCCCCGCCATCCTCGAAAATGACGATGCGTCGCGGCCGCCGCATGGGCAGCCCCGTCCCGGCCGGAGCGCGGCTACAGCAGCACGCCGAGCAGGGCGGCGCGTGAGCGGCAGCCGGTCTTGGCGAACATGTGGGTGAGGTGGGTCCTGAGCGTCGGCACGCTCATGCCGCAGGCCTCGGCGATGGTGGCGTCGCTGCCGCCGGCGGCGAGCGCCCGGGCCACCTCGGTCTCCCGTGGCGTCAGCCGGTAGTGGGCTGCCGCGACCGCAATGCGGGCGTCGCGATCGTCGCCGGTCTGCCGGCCGGCGAAGCGGTAGGCGGTCCGCATGGCCGAGGTGAAGGCCGGGCCGATGAGGTCGAGCAGCGCCAGCTCCGAGCGGTCGAAGTTCGCCTTGCCGCGCCGCCGCCAGATGCGCAGGTCGCCGACGTGCCGCACGCCGTCGTGGCCGTGAAAGTTCATGCCGAAATGCAGGCCGTCGCGGGCCAGGAAGTCGTTGAAGAACTCGGTGCGCTCGAGCGCCGGCTGCTCCAGCACCTCGTTCACGTGGGTCGCCCGCACCCGCTTCTTCAGCTCCAGCGTGATCGGATCGCGGAACTGGAAGTAGGCGTCGTAGCTGTCGAGGTTGGCCGGGTCCATGTTGAGGAACACCCGGTCGCCGAAGGTGCGGGCCACCGGATCCCAGACGAACGAGGCGAACTGGTCGGCCTTCAGGAGATCGAGCAGAACCTCGCCGGCGCGGGTGCGCATGCGGTCGCGATCCTCGCAGTCCGCGAGGGTCGCCATCAGCTTGCCGACAAGGCGCACGTCGCGTGCGCCGAGCGTGGTCAGCATCGGCCGGTCCTCAACCTCGACGTCGAGGCCGAGTGTAGCGCAACCGGCGCCGCCGTCCATCGCCCCGCGTCGGGCGTGCCCGGGGGCTGCCTATTCGGTGACCGGCATCAGCACCCAGTAGTCGAGGTCGAGCACGACCGACGGATCGTAGTGGCCCTCGGCGTCGCGGTCGGGGAAGTCGGAGCACGGGCGGTCCTTGGTGGCGACCGTCCGCAGCCGCAGCGCGCCGAGATCGCGGCGACCCGGGATCTCGCCCATGTCGAGGACCTCCGACCAGGCGTAGATCGTGTCGCCGGCGAAGACCGGCGCGACGTGGCGGCCGGCGTTGATGGCGGCCAGGTGAAACGCCGTGGCGAGCCCGTTGAACGACAGCGCCCGGGCGAGCGAGATCACGTGGCCGCCGTAGACCAGCCGCCTGCCGAAGCGCCCCTCGCCCTCGGTGTGCTGGTTGAAGTGCACCTTGGCGGTGTTCTGGTAGAGCCGGGTGGCGATCTGGTGCTCGGCCTCCTCGATGGTCATGCCGTCGACGTGGTCGATCTTCTCGCCGACCGAGTAATGGCTATGGCGGAAGGGCGATCCGGCGAGTGCGTCGTCCCAGCCGTCGATGTCGAGGAGCGGCACGGCGTTGCCCAGCGAGTCGGCTTCCAGCGCGAACGGCAGGTGCGGCACGTGGGCCTCGGGCGGCGGCGTGTCGGGGTCGCGCTTGCGCACCATCACCCAGCGCACATACTCCAGCACCTCGGTGCCGTCGGCCTTGAAACCGGTGGAGCGGACGTAGACGACGCCGGTCTTGCCGTTGGAGTTCTCCTTGAGGCCGATCACCTCGGAGACGGCGTTCAGGGTGTCGCCCGGATAGACCGGCGCCATGAACCGGCAGCCGGCGTAGCCGAGGTTGGCGACCGCGTTCAGGGAGATGTCGGGCACCGTCTTGCCGAAGACGATGTGGAACACCAGCAGATCGTCGACCGGGCTGTGCGGATAGCCGAGCGCGTGGGCGAACGCGTCCGACGACTGCACCGCGAACCGCGACCCGAACAGGCCGGTGTAGAGCGCGACGTCGCCGGCCGTCACCGTGCGCGGGGTGGCGTGCTGGATCACCATTCCGACGGTGAAGTCCTCGAAGAAGTTGCCGTAGAAGGTTTTCGACACGCGCCCGTACCCCGATGGTGGTTTCACAAAGCCTGTTGCAGCGTTTGCCCGGGGTGCTGTCAAGATGGCGCGGTGGGGCGCCGGGGCGGGAGGCGGAAAAGTGGGGAGGGTTCCGACATGACACGCAGGCTGATTTCGTCCGGGTCGCCGTTCGAGGCCGCCGCCGGATATGCGCGCGCCGTGGTCGACGGGCGCTGGGTCTTCGTTTCCGGCACCACCGGCTACGACTACGCGACGATGACCATGCCGGACGACGTGGTCGCGCAGACCCGCAACGCGCTGGCGACCATCGGGCAGGCGCTGGCCGATGCCGACGCCTCGTTCGAGGACGTGGTGCGGGCGCGCTACTACGTCGTCGACCCCGACGACGTGGAGCGGGTGTTCGCCGTCCTCGGCTCGGTGTTCGGGACCATCCGGCCGGCCGCGACGATGGTCGTCTGCGATCTGATCCGTCCGGAAATGAAGATCGAGATCGAGGTGACCGCCCGCCGCCGGATCTCCCGCCCGGACGACTAGCCCCCGGACAAGGGACGGCGATCGCGGCTTCGCGGCATCTCGTCAGGGCCGGCGAACTGCGCTATGGGCTCCCCAGTCCGAGTGCCGCGGGCCGTCCGGCCTGTCGCGGTCCCGCTCCGCCAAGGAAGTCCGATGCTTCGCCGCCTCTATGACAAGACGCTGGCCCTCGCCGCCGGCCGCCATGCCCCTGCCGCCCTCGCAGGCGTCTCCTTTGCCGAAAGCTCGGTGTTTCCGATCCCCCCGGACGCGCTGCTGATCCCGATGGTGATCGCGCGCCGGTCGAAGTGGGCCTGGTTCGCGCTGATCTGCACCATCGCCTCCGTCCTCGGCGGCGCGTTCGGCTATCTGATCGGCTACTCGGCGTTCGAGGCGATCGCCCAGCCGATCCTCTCCTTCTACGGCTATGCCCACAAGTTCGAGGACTTCGCCGCCCGCTACAACGACTACGGCGCGTGGATCGTCTTCATCGCCGGACTGACGCCGTTTCCCTACAAGGTGATCACCATCGCCTCGGGCGCCACCGGGCTCGACTTCGCGGTGTTCATGCTGGCGAGCGTGCTGTCGCGCGGCATCCGCTTCTTCGCGGTGTCGGGGCTGCTCTACCTGTTCGGCCCGCCGGTCAAGGCGTTCATCGAGAAGCGGCTCGGGCTGGTGTTCACCGTCGCCGTGGTTCTGCTCGTCGGCGGCTTCGTCGCCGCCAAGCTGCTGATGTAGCGCGCGTCCGGTACCGCCCCCGGCCAGGCCGGGTGACCCGGCTCGCCGGCTCGGACGCGCCGACCAGCGGCCCCCCCCCTTGGGGCCAAAAACGATCGCGATCCATTTTTGTCGCGATCTGTGCCAATAAGGCGCCGGACGGTCCCCTCGCCTGATTCCCCGCCGCCGCCACGCTCGGACGGACCCCGCACCGGGTCAGGCGCGACAACAACGACGTTGATGCGGGCCGTCATCGCCGTATGCTGCCCCCATGCTGGAGTTTGACGTGGACCCCCTTTCCCGCCGCCGCCTGATGCTGTTCGCGGCCGCAGCGTTCGCCGTCTCCTCGGCGACGATCCTCACCGCCTGGGGCTTCCAGCTGATCGGCGGCTACATGCCCTGCCCGCTCTGCCTGGAACAGCGCGTGCCCTATTACGTCGGCATCCCGATCGTGCTGGTGGCGGTGTGGCTGGCGTCGGTCGGGCGCGTGCGGGCCACCCGGGTGCTGCTGATCGCCTTCGCCGCGGTGATGGCCTACGGCTGCTATCTCGGCGTCTATCAGGCCGGCGCGGAATGGGGCTTCTGGCGGGGGCCGACCGATTGCGCCACCGCCGACACCATGGTGCGCGATGCCGGCAGCCTCCTGCAGACGCTCGGCGAGACCCACATCGTCAGCTGCACCGATCCGGCGCTGCGGATCTTCGGGCTGTCGTTCGCCGGCTGGAACGCCGTGGCGTCGGCCTTCCTCGTGCTGATCGGCCTCGTCGGCGCGCTCGGCGGACGGTCGCGGACGCGATGAGCGCCAAGCCGCCTCCCCCGCCGCCCGAGGACTGGGCGGAAAAGTGGGGCCGGCGGATCGGCCGCGGGCTCGGCTATGTCGCCGTCCTTGGCCTGGTGGTCTTCCTCGTCGTCACCTACCTCTGACGAATGCGGCCGTGTCACGCGGGAAGCGGTGACGACCGGGTCGCCGCCTGACCCGCATGGCGCCCTATCGGAACAGGTAGCGGACGCCGAAGCGCAGCTCGTGGGAATCGATGCCGTCGATGGAGACGCTGCTGCCGTTGGAGCCGATGCCGGTCTTCGCCTCGCCGAAATTGACGTAGCGGTAGCCGGCATCCAGCTCGATCGCCTCGGAGAGATCCAGGGTCACGCCGGCCGCCACCGACCAGGCGAAATTCCACTCCGAATTGTCTGCGAAGGCGGTAACGCCGCCCGTCGGCATGCGCTGCTCGACGGAATCGAGCGACAGGTTGGCCAGGCCGAGACCGCCGCCGACATAGGGCCGGATCCAGGATTCCGGTGCGAACTCGGCATAGGCCGAGGCCAGCAGCGCGGTGGAGGACAGCGAGCCGGAAATGGCGCCGGTGCCGGCCGTGCCGCTGGTATCGGCGGAGAAGTCCCGGCCGGGCGCGTAGGCCACGGTCAGATCGCTGCGGAACCAGTTGGAGAAGCGGTAGCCGACGCCGCCGCCGACGCTCACCTGCGCATCGAGGGTGCCGCCGTCGACGGTGCCCAGGCCCGCCGGGGCGTTCACCACCGACACGCCCGGCGACGGCGACCAGACGCCGCCCACGTCGAAGCGCACGTAGGCCCCGCGCCGCTCCACCTCGTCGGGAAGGATGTCGTCGGTGTGCTGCAGCACCGGCACGTCCGCGTCGGCATCGACGTCGGAGGCGGCGGCCGCCCCGCCGGAGACGAGCAGCGCGACCAGGGTCGCGGCGAGCAGTTCAGGTACGTGGCGGTGCATCACGGCTCCTTCGACCCACCAGTGACGAGCGATCGATTCGATCGGTCCGCCACAGTGGGGCGAAGGGCGTTAATTCGGCGTTAACCGTGTTTCTTAACCACGTTTTCCCCAGATGCGACGGCAGCCGGCCGGTGGGCCGGCCGTTCGTCACGGCATCTTCCAGGGCGAGGAAGAGAGGGGGGCGGGCCGCCCCGCCGGCCGTAGCCGGCGGCGATCAGGCCGCCGCCTGGACCACCGCGGTGGCGATATCGTCGACGACCGCCTGCACCAGTCCGGCGTCGTCGCCCTCGCCCATCACCCGGATGAGCGGCTCGGTGCCCGACGGACGGACCACCAGCCGGCCGGAATTGCCGAGCCGGTCGCGGCCGCTGTCGATGGCCTTCAGGACGATGTCGTTCTCCAGCGGCTTGCCGCCGCTGTAGCGGACGTTCTTGAGGATCTGCGGCACCGGCTCGAACCGATGGCAGACCTCGGAGACCGGCTTGCCGGTGCCGACGACGACCGAGAGGATCTCGAGGGCCGCCAGCAGCCCGTCGCCGGTGGTGGAATAGTCGGCCATCACGATGTGGCCCGACTGCTCGCCGCCGAGATTGAAGCCGTGGGCGCGCATGTGCTCGACGACGTAGCGGTCGCCGACGCGGGTGCGCGCCAGCGACAGGCCGATGCGGTCGAGATAGCGTTCCAGGCCGAGATTGGACATCACCGTGGCAACGATGCCCGGCGCCGACAGGCGCTCGGTCTCCTTCCAGGAGGCGCCGATGACCGCCAGCAGCTGGTCGCCGTCGACGGGCTGGCCTTTCTCGTCGATGACGATCAGCCGGTCGGCGTCGCCGTCCAACGCCACGCCGATGTCGGCGCGCACCTCCAGCACCTTCTCGCGCACCTTGCCAAGCGAGGTGGAGCCGCAGTCGGTGTTGATGTTGATGCCGTCCGGGTGGTTGCCGATCGGCACCACCTCGGCGCCCAGCTCCCACAGCGCCTCGGGCGCGACGCGGTAGCCAGCGCCGTTGGCGCAGTCGACGACCACGCGGATGCCGTCGAGGCTGAGATTACGCGGGAAACTGCGCTTGATGTACTCGATGTAGCGGTCGCGGACGCCGTCGAGGCGCTGCGCCCGGCCGATGTCGGCGCCGGTCGCGAGCCGCTTGGACAGGTCCTCCTGCATCAGCCGCTCGACCTCCAGCTCGACCTCATCCGACAGCTTGAAGCCGTCGGACCCGAAGATCTTGATGCCGTTGTCGTCGTACTTGTTGTGGGAGGCGGAGATCATCACGCCGATGTCGGCGCGCAGCGAGCGCGTCAGCATCGCCACCGCCGGCGTCGGCACGGGACCGAGCAGGAACACGTCGACTCCCACGGCGGTGAAGCCGGCGACGAGCGCGTTCTCCAGCATGTAGCCCGACAGCCGGGTGTCCTTGCCGATGACGACCCGGTGCTGGTCGTCTCCGTTGAGCAGCGCCAGACCGGTCGCCATGCCCACCTTCAGCGCGATGTCCGGCGTCATCGGCCAGCGGTTTGCTTCGCCGCGGATGCCGTCGGTTCCGAAGAAAGTGCCCATCTACCCGAGAGTCCTCTGTCCGTTGTCGCTCCGGAAGGCCAGGCCGTTCCGAAATCGCGCCCGCTCGTCCGGCAGGAAACCCTAAGGGCCCGCCAAAGTTCAGGGCGCCCGGAAACTCCGACGGGGCGTCGGCCGATTCGACGGGGCGCGAGCCGGATAGGGATAGCCCGAGACGGGGCCGCCTGTCCTGCCATCCGGCTCACTTTTTCTCGGCTTTTGTTACAAGGACCCGGCGCCATTGCCGATCGCCCGGATCGCCGGACCGACATCACGCGGCTCCCGCAGCCGGCGTGCCACCCGTCCCGGTCGGACGGGGACCGGCCGAACCCGCTCTCGGCCGGACGCAAAAAGGCCGGGCTTGCGCCCGGCCTTTCGCGGATTTTCAGAGGGACCGGAGAGACGGTCAGCCCTGCGGCTGCGGCTCCAGACCACCAGGTTCGCCCCGGTCGCCCTTCTCGCGGCTGCCGCCGGTGGACGGCACCGTCGCGGCGCGCGGGCCCTTCGGCGTGTCGTCCGTGCTCTCGCGGATGGGCGGCTTGCCCTCCAGGAGATCGCGGATTTCCTGGCCGCTGAGCGTCTCGTACTCCAGCAGTCCCTTGGCGATGGTGTGCAGCTGGTCGATGTTGGCCTGAAGCACCGCCTGGGCGGTCTCGTAGCCGGCATTGACGAAGCCCTTCACCTCCGCGTCGACGACCTGCTGCGTCGTCTCCGAGACATTCTGCTGGCGCGCCACGGCGTGTCCGAGGAAGACCTCCTCCTCGTTCTCGCCGTACATCAGCGGGCCCAGCTTGTCGGACATGCCGAACTGGGTCGCCATCGCGCGCGACAGCTTGGTGGCCATGCGGATGTCGGCCGAGGCGCCGGAGGTGACCTTCTCGTGGCCGAAGATCAGCTCCTCGGCGACGCGGCCGCCCATGGCGACGGCGAGATCCGCCTTGCACTTCGCCCGGGTGAGCGACAGCTGGTCGCGTTCCGGCAGGCGCATCACCATGCCGAGCGCGCGGCCGCGCGGGATGATCGTCGCCTTGTGGATCGGATCGGACGCCGGCATGTGCAGCGCGACGAGGGCATGGCCCGCCTCGTGATACGCGGTGAGCTTCTTCTCCTCCTCGCTCATCACCAGGGTCCGCCGCTCGGCACCCATCATCACCTTGTCCTTGGCGTCCTCGAACTCCTGCATGGTGACCAGGCGCTTGTTGCGCCGCGCCGCCATCAGGGCCGCCTCGTTGACCAGGTTCATGAGATCGGCGCCGGCGAATCCGGGGGTGCCGCGGGCGAGCGTCTTGAGGTCCACGTCCGGCGCCAGCGGCACCTTGCGCACGTGCACCTTCAGGATCTTCTCGCGGCCGACGATGTCCGGGTTCGGCACGACGATCTGCCGGTCGAAACGGCCCGGGCGCAGGAGCGCCGGGTCGAGCACATCCGGACGGTTGGTCGCTGCGATCAGGATGATGCCCTCGTTCGGCTCGAAGCCGTCCATCTCCACGAGGAGCTGGTTGAGGGTCTGCTCGCGCTCGTCGTTGCCGCCGCCGAGGCCGGCGCCGCGATGGCGGCCGACCGCGTCGATTTCGTCGATGAAGATGATGCAGGGCGCATTCTTCTTCGCCTGCTCGAACATGTCGCGGACACGGCTGGCGCCGACGCCGACGAACATCTCGACGAAGTCGGAACCAGAGATCGTGAAGAACGGCACGTTCGCCTCGCCGGCGATGGCGCGGGCGAGCAGCGTCTTACCGGTGCCGGGAGGGCCGACCAGCAGCACGCCGCGCGGGATGCGTCCGCCGAGGCGCTGGAAGCGCTGCGGATCGCGCAGGAAGTCGACGATCTCCTGCAGGTCTTCCTTGGCCTCGTCGACGCCGGCCACGTCCTCGAACAGGACGCGCCCGTGCGCCTCGGTCAGAAGCTTGGCCTTCGACTTGCCGAACCCCATCGCCTTGCCGCCGGCACCGCCCTGCATCTGGCGCATCAGGAACAGCCAGATGCCGAGGATGAGCAGCATCGGGAACCACGTGGCCAGGATGCCCAGCAGCGAGAAGCCCTCGTTGGCAGGCTTCGCCGTGATGGCCACGTTGCTGGATTCCAGCTTGTCGATGTAGTTGGCGTTGCTCGGGGCGTAGGTCTGGAACGCGCCGCCGTGGTTGTACTTGCCGGCGATCTGCTGGTCGGTGATCGTCACCGCCCGCACGTTGCCCTGACCCACCTCGTCGAGGAACTGCGAGAAGGAAATCTCGGAACTGTTGGTGCGCTGGCTCGGGCTCTGAAAGAGCTGGAACAGGGCAATCAGCAACAAGCCGATGATCACCCAGAGCGCAAAATTGCGAAACGTGTTGTTCATCACGGCCCTTTCGCAGCCCGTCTTCTTTACGCGATCGGCACCAGGCCGGGCACCGTCTCAAAGCGCGTCCCGATCAGATCGCGTGACCCGACCGACAGGATTCGCTCAACTCAGTGAAGTCAGGGCCCTTTCCGGTCGGGGAGACGACACCTGATCGGAAAGAACTCTGGCCGGAAAGATAGGGTTCCGGTCAGCCCGTGCCAAGGCGGACCGGTGGAATTCCGAGGCTCGCCGTCTCACAAACGCGGCGACGCATCCTCGACGTCACCGCCCCGGCGGGGGCGTGGCGAAGTCCGCGGCCACGGCGCCACGCCATTCATGCGCGGCAAAGTGGCCGAACGCGGGCGCCGCAACAAGGCCCTCGCCGCAAAAGATGCCCGGAACCGCGGACATTCCGGCCGATGCCGCGCGCCAGTCTGGCGGCGCAAGCTTGCGCCAGGCGGATCCCACCGCCCGCACGGTGACCCGGCCGGGCGCCGCGTCGGAGAGACGCACCCGCCAGCGTCCGTCCCACACGCCGCTGGTGCCCGGAACGAGCTCCATGTCCGGCAATCCGCCCCGCCCGGCTTCCCGGCAGACGACGAGGCGGCCCGCGCGGAGGGTGAGCAGCGCGCCGGCCAGCGTGAACCGCGTGTCGCGCGCCGCGCCGATCACCGCCGCCGCGCGCTCCAGCCGCTCCAGGCGCGGCCCGACATCGCCGCCACCGGCCCAGCCGAGCATCCGGGCGAGCAGCCGCAGGCGCACCTCTTCCGGCGCGTCCGCGAAGGCCGCCACGTCGAGCGACAGCACCCCGAAGGCATCGGCCTTCAGCGCCGCCGCCGCCAGCGCCTCGACCATGGCGTCGATCGCCGCATCGGCCCGGGCGAGCCGCCGGGCGGTGCCGGCGAGGCGGCGGGCATCGAGCCCTTCGGCGGCGAGCGCCGGCATCAGCCGGCGCATGCGCACCCGGGCGAAGCGGTCGTTCTCGTTGGAGGGATCCTCGCGCCAGCCGAGGCCGTCGCGCCGCAGGGTGGCCCGCAGCCGCGCCCGGGAGATGCCGAGGAGCGGCCGGACAAGGTCGGGTCCGTCTTCCGCGGCGAGCCGCCGCACCGGCGCCATGGCCGACAGCCCCTTCACGCCGGAGCCGCGTGCCAGTCGCAGCAGGACCGTCTCGGCCTGGTCGTCGAGAGTGTGGGCAGTGAGGATCGCCGATGCGCCAGCCTCCCGCGCGATGGCGGCGAGCAGCCTGTAACGGGCATCGCGGGCGGCGGCCTGGATGTCGGAGGCGGGCTTCTCGCCCTCCCAGCGGCGCGCCACGGCCTCGAAGCCGAGCGCGGCGGCGGCCTCCAGCACGAAACGCGCATCGTCGGCGGCCTCGGCGCGCAGGCCGTGATCGATGGTGGCCACGATCGCCGCGGGGGCGGCCGGATCGGCGCGCCGGAAGGCGTGGTAGAGCGCCATCAGCGCCATGGAATCGCTGCCGCCGGAGACCGCGAGCACCACCCGCTCGTGGCCGCGGACGGCGGAAAACAGGCCGCTCAGCTCGTCGGGTTCGATCGGGTGGAGGTCAGGCGCAGCCGGCACGCTGGCGCTCCTGGCGCGCGCGGTCGAGCAGCGAAGGGTCGGCGGAGGGATAGCTCGTCAGGAGCTCGGAGAACGACGAACAGGCCGCCGTGCTCTCGCCCATGCCGGACAGCGCCATGCCGAGCTTCAGGAGACTGTCGGGCGCCTTCTCGCTGTCGGGATGCTCGGTGTAGCTCTTGAGGAACGCCTCGGCCGCCTGCGGGTGCTTGCCCGCCTGCAGGAGCGACTCGCCGATCCAGAACTCGGCATCGCCGGCGCGCGGATCGTTGGGATGCTTGGCCAGGAAGGCGCGGAAGGCGCGCTCGGCCGCGTCGTACTTGCCGGCCATCACCAGCGAGTAGGCCGCCTCGTATTCGGTGTTCGCGGTTGTGCTCGGCGGCTCTGAGTAGGTGGGCGCGGCCGCCTGGTTGATGGCCGATCCCAGGATGTCGCCACGCGCCAGCGCCGACAGGTCCAGCGGGCTGCCCGGCGCCGCGGAGCCGATCGAGCCGGTCGTCTGCGGATCGCCCGCCGACGCATCGCGCTGGCCGCCCGAGGCGGGCGGCGCCCCCTCGAAGTTCTGGCGGCGCGGCTTTCCGCCTTCCAGCTGCTGCAGGCGGAACTCGTTGTCCTCCTGCATGCGGCGCATCTGGTCCTGCATCTGCTGGGTGGCGTGGGTCAGCTGCTCGATCTGGCCGTTCAACTGGCGGATCTGGTCCTCCAGCCGGTTGATGCGCAGCGTCAGCTCGCCCTGCTGGCGATTGTTGTTGTTGCCCCACTGGACGCGCTCGAGCAGACCGGAGGTGCCGGCGTCGGCCGGAACGGTGAAGGCGGCGGCAGGCGCCACGGAGAAGGCGGCAGCCACGGCGGCGGCCATGAAGGCAGTGCGTCCAAACATCATTCGCATCTCTCGATCTCCCGATCTCGATCGGTGCGGCGGCGCGTCGACCCACTCAACGCCGGGCCACGCCGCGACCCTACGCCAAACCCGGACCGGCCCCAAAAGCATTTCACGTCAAAGCTGTGTCCCGCCGGCGAAACCGGCGAAGGCCAGACCCGCTCCTGCCCGCGCCTGTCTGTCAAACGCCGACGGGCGCCATCCGGATCCGGATGGCGCCCAGCGTGGCGGCGTGGCTCGTGCCTCGATCAGGCACGGCGGGGCCGGGTCCGGTCGGGCCCGGGAAGGCCGTGCCTAGCTGCCGGCGTTGTCGAGAACGGTCACCGCGCGGCGGTTCTGCGACCAGCACGACTCGTTGTCGCACACGGCCACCGGGCGTTCCTTGCCGTAGGAGATGGTGCGCATCCGGTTCGGCGCAACACCGCGGCTGGCCAGGAAGGCCCGCACGGAGCTGGCACGACGGGCGCCCAGCGCCAGGTTGTACTCGCGGGTGCCGCGCTCGTCGGCGTGACCCTCGATGGTGATCGTGTACTTGGCATAGCGCTGCAGCCACTGGGCCTGCTTGTCGAGGGTCGCCTGGGCGGTGCTCGACAGGTCCGTCTGGTCCACGGCGAAGTAGACGCGGTCGCCGACGTTGACGACGAAATCCTGCGCAGAGCCGGGGACGGCCTGGCCGTTGAGCTGTTCCTGCTTCTGAGCACAGGCGGCCAGCACGGCCGCGATCAGAATGACGACCGCCGCGCGTCCGACACTCCGCAGTGCAATATTGGTAGCCATCTCCAAGTGCTCCTTATGCCCCCACCCCAGCGGAAGCGATCTTGCGCGGGACGTTAGGATCCGGTGGTAAAAAGTCGGTTCAGAAAGAGGGTTAACCGAGACAATTCGATCCAACTTCGATCAATGCCGGTAAGATCTGCGCGCGCCGTGCGCCGCCGCGACCAACCGGCCCGAAACCCTCTTCGTGCATAGCAGCATGGCGCTCGTGAGGCAAAACGCGGCCGACCGGCACGCAGTGCGCGCCGGTCGGAAAAATCGGCCTGTTTCGAGCCATTCGGGAAGGATTCGGGTCGAGAATACGGCGGGCGGGCCGGCCGGCCCGCCCGCGCGCCTGCCGAGCTAGTCGAGCAGCGGAGACCAGGCCGGATCGGACGCGAAGGTGTCCGTGTTGACCCGCATCTCGTTGCGTCCGGTGACGTCCACCGTATACAGCGACGGCCCGCCCTGGGCGCCCTGCGTCTCGCGGAAGAACATCAGCACGCGGCCGTTCGGAGCCCAGGTCGGGCCCTCGTTGTGGAAGCCTTCGGTGAGGATCCGCTCGCCGGATCCGTCGGGCTTCATGACGCCGATGGCGAAGCGTCCGCCGGCCTGCTTGGTAAACGCGATCATGTCGCCGCGCGGCGACCACACCGGCGTCGAATAGCGGCCGTCGCCGAACGAGATGCGCGTCGGATTGGAGCCGTCGGCGCCCATCACGTAGAGCTGCTGGGCACCGCCGCGATCCGATTCGAAGACGATCTGCCGGCCGTCGGGCGAATAGGACGGCGAGGTGTCGATCGACGGCGAGTTGGTCAGCCGCGTCGTCCGCCGGGAGCCCAGGTCCATGGCGTAGATGTTGGCGTTGCCGTCCTGCTGAAGGCTCATGACGACCTCGCGCCCGTCGGGCGAGAAGCGCGGCGCGAACGTCATGCCCGGGAAGTTGCCCAGCACCTCGCGCTCGCCGGTCTCGATGTTCAGCAGATAGACGCTCGGCGCGCCGCCGCCGTAGGACATGTACGTCACGTCCTGGGTCGACGGAGAGAAGCGCGGCGTCAGCACCAGCTCGTCGCCCCGGGTCAGGTAGCGCACGTTGGCCCCGTCCTGATCCATGATGGCGAGCCGCTTGGTGCGGTTGTTCTTCGGCCCGGTCTCGGACACGAACACCACGCGGGTGTCGAAGTAGCCCTTCTCGCCGGTCAGCCGCTCGTAGATCGCGTCGGCGATGATGTGGGCCAGGCGGCGCCAGTTGTCGGGCTGGGTGTAGTACTGCTGGCCGATCATCTGCTCGCCGGCGAACACGTCCCACAGCCGGAATTCGGCCTTCAGCCGACCGTCGGCCTCGCGCGTCAGCGTGCCGGCGACGAGCGCCTGGGCGTCGATGGCGCGCCAGTTGGCGAAGTTCGGAACCGCCTCCGCATTGAGGATCTGGTCGACGTAGGCCGTCGGATCGATGGGCCGGAACAGCCCCGAGCGCTGCAGGTCGGCGGCGATGACCTGGGTCATCTGCTTGGCGAGATCCGCCTCGCCGCCAGTGGAGCCGAAGGTCGGCAGCGCGATCGGCAGCGGCTCGACCTGGCCCTGGGTGATGTCGATCTGCACCAGCGCCTGGGCCGGTGCGACGGCGCCGAATAGGGCGGCGGCGAGCGCGACGGCCCTGTGGCGCCAGCCCTTTGCGGAAAACATGGACCGACGCAGCGCCGGCAGGGTCATTTCGAAAGCCATTGGCTAGCTCATCCTCTAGATCCCGGAGACGTCGGCCGGGCGGGACCGGACGTCAGGAACGTGATCGATTCCAACATGTGAGGGCGGAATGCGGCAGAAGGTCGGATTGCCTCGTGCTCATCCCGCGCCCGCGCGGCCGCTGGCAGACCGCGCGGGCGTTCTCAGAAGAGATCCCTCGGATCGAAGGTGACGCGGACTTCGCGCCATGTGTCGTATTTCTCCAGCGGAAGATTGTAGGGCTGGCACCGGAGCACGGCGCGCCGTGCACTGTCGGCGGCCGCCTGGAAGAACGGGTTGGAGCCCGAGTTGATGACCTCCGGCGAACCGGAAACGGTTCCGTTCTCGTTCAGTTGCATCTGCACGGTCACCACCAGGTCCTCGGCGCCCTGGGCGCCCACCGGCGGGTTCCAGCAGCGCTGGATCTGGGCCCTGAGCGCATCCAGCTCGGTCATCGTCATGGCCGCGTTGGTGCCGCCGGAGCGGATGCCGGCGGAGGCGCGCGACGAGCCGCTGCCGCCGCCCGAGGGCTCGACCTTGTTGAGCAGCGCGGAGATGCGGTCGGCGTCGAAGCTCTCGTTGGTCTGGGCGGAGGCCGACTGTGTGGGCTGAGGGCGCTTCGGCGGCGGGGTCGGGCGGGCGCGCGGCACCACGTTGGTGGTCGGCGTCGGCTCGGCTTCCGCCTGCTGTTGCGGCTCCGGGGTCGGCTCGGGTTCGGGCTGCGCCTCGGCTTCCTGCTGGGGCGCGGGCGTCGGCTCGGGCTGGGCTTCCGCCTCGGGCTCGGCCGCCTCTTCCGCCGGGGCGGCCGCCTGCTCGCTCGGCAGCGGCGCCGCGGACTCCGCCTTCGACGGGTTTTCGCGCTCGGCCGGCTTGTCGGCGGCCGTCTTCGTCTCGCCGGCGGTGTCGGCCTCGGTCTTGGCCTCGACAGTCTCCAGATCCGGCTTCGGCTCCGGCTCGACAGGGGCCGTCGGCGCGCCCTTGGAGATGTCGGTGACCTCGCCGATGGTGACGAGCTCGACCGGGAACATCTCGATCGGCTTGGCCGCCATGGACTCCGCGTCCGGCCACGCCAACACACTCCACAGGAGGATGGCGCCGTGTCCTGCCACAGAGACAATCAAGCCGACACGCATGGTGAAAAGATCTAGCCTTCGATTACCGCTTCGAGGTCAGGCCCGTCTTCGTCATGAAAAAGGGACCGCACTGGGACGTCAGTTGCCGGAGCTCGGGGGTTCCTGCTGGGTCACCAGACCAATGCGCTTGAACCCGGCAGCGTTGAGCCGGCCCATGACCGACATGATCGCGCCGTAGCCCACGTCCTGGTCGCCGCGCACGTAGATGCGCTCTTCGTAGCCGTTCTGGGCGATCGCGGTCAGCCGCGGCACCAGGTCGTCGAGCGTGATCTCGCTGTCCTGCAGGAACACCTGGCCCTGGGCGTTGATCGAGACCGTCAGCGGCTCGTTGTCGCCTTCCAGCGGCTTCGCACGCGATTGCGGCAGATCGATGGGAACGCCGACGGTCAAAAGCGGCGCCGACACCATGAACACGATCAGCAGCACCAGCATCACGTCGACGAACGGCGTGACGTTGATCTCGCTCATCGGCCGGTAGCGCGGCGCGCGGCGACGGCCGCGGCCGCCGGAGGAGTTGGAAAGTTGAACACCCATGGCTCAGACGCGCTCTTCTTCCAGCCGCTCGTCGATCTCGCGCGACAGGATCGCCAGGAACTCGTCGGCGAATCCGTCCATCCGGGAGATGATCTTGCTGACGTCACCTGACAGCTTGTTGAAGAAGATCACGGCGGGGATGGCGGCAAGAAGGCCGAGCGCGGTGGCGAACAGCGCCTCGGCGATGCCGGGCGCCACCACCGCGAGGTTGGTGCTTTCGGAGACCGCGATCGCCTGGAACGAGGTCATGATGCCCCACACCGTGCCGAACAGGCCGATGAACGGGCCGGCGGAACCGACCGAGGCGAGCACCGCGAGCCGGCTCTCCAGCCGTTCCGCTTCGCGGCCGATGGTCAGCGTCATCACGCGGTCGAGCCGGTGCGACAGGCTGGCGATCGCCGGATGCTGGCCGTCGTGGCTGCGTTTCCATTCGGTCATCGCCGCGACGAACACCGCCGCCAGCGCCTGATTGGAGCGGCTGGACAGGGTGCGGTAGAGATCCTCCAGCGACTGGCCGGACCAGAAGGCGTCCTCGAACCGGTTCATCGCCTGCCGGGTGCGGCGGTACAGGACCACCTTGTCGACGATGATCGCCCAGCACCAGATCGACGCCGAGACCAGGCCCAGCATGACGATCTTGACGACGATGTGCGCCTGCAGGAACAGCCCGAACAGCGAGAAGCCAGAGTGGGCGGCGAGATCGGCGCCGGCTACCGCAACGGTGGAATCCATGTTCAGTCCCGACTTTGCTTCTCGGCACCGGACCGGCGGCGCACGGCGCGCGCACGACCACAGGTCCGAAGGGAAGGCTGGGTGGCAATCTGGGTACGAGGGTGACTGGCGCCTCTGTCAGCACAGAGTTTGTCAAAACTGCGACTCCCGCTGGAAAAACGGGCGCAACAGCTGTCGCCAATTAGGGTAAACGGACCGTTAAGACGGGACGACTTCCGCGCCGGCCACGTGCGCCTGGAGCTTTGCCAGCGCCGGCTTCGGCAACCGGCGCGGGCGGCCGTCGGGCGAGATCACCACCGCCTCAACCTTGGCGCGCACGAGCACCTGCTCGCCGCGCAGCACCACCTGGTCGAGACCCAGCCGGGCCGCCGTCAGATGGGTAAGGCAGGTCTCAACCTCCAGCACGTCGTCGATGCGCGCCGGCGCCTTGAAATCGAGCGTCATGGTGCGCACGGCGAACGCCAGCGAGGCCCCGTAGGTGCCGTCGGCCAGCTCGATGTGGTGGACGCCGCACAGGCGCAGGAAGTCGGACCGGCCGCGCTCGAAGTAACGCAGATAGTTGGCGTGGTAGACGACGCCTGAAAAATCCGTGTCCTCGAAATAAACCCGCGCGGCGAGCCGGTGACGGCTGCCGTGGAGCCTGCCTGCGAGATCGGGCCAGGTGGTCATGGGGAGCGGTCCTGCCGAGGTTTCCGGAAAAGCGGGTGTGCCACCGCCGCCTGTCTACACGCAAATCGCGACGGAAAACCGCAAGGGCACTTTTCCTGGATTTGCTCTCAGTTTCCGCAAATCCGGACGGAAAACCGCAAGAGCACTTTTCCTGGATTTGCTTATTTCCGCCCGAACAGCCGCTCGATGTCGGAGAGCTTCAGTTCGACGAAGGTCGGGCGGCCGTGGTTGCACTGGCCGGACTTCGGCGTCGCCTCCATCTCGCGGAGCAGCGCGTCCATCTCCTCGGGCTTCAGCCGGCGGCCGGTGCGGACCGAGCCGTGGCAGGCGACCGTGGCGGCGACGTGGTCCAGCCGGTCGGCGAGCCGGTCGGTGGTCTCCCACTCGGCGAGGTCGTCGACGAGGTCGCGAACCAGCCCCTGCACGTCGAGGCGGCCGGCCAGGATCGACGGCACTTCGCGCACCGCGACGGCGCCCGGACCGAACGCCTCCACCACCAGCCCGGTCTCGGCGAGGGCGTCGGAAACCGCCAGCAGCCGGGCGGCGTCCTCCTCGGGAAGGTCTACGATTTCCGGCACGAGCAGCATCTGGCGAGCGACGCCGGAGCGGGCGCGCTCGGCCTTCAGGCGCTCGTAGACCAGCCGTTCGTGGGCGGCGTGGCTGTCGACGATGACGATGCCGTCGCGGGTCTGGGCCAAGATGTAGTTCTCGTGGAAGTGGGCGCGGGCGGCGCCCAGCGGACGGTCGAGATCGCCGTCCGGCTCCTCCCGCACGGCGGCGCGGGTCTCCGCCGAGGGCGCCGCCACGGCCGCGAAAGCCGCCTGTCCGTCCTCGAAGAACCCCGTCGCCGGGCCGCGCGCGGGCTGCGCGTACGCACCCGGAAAACGCGCAGCGCCGGCTGCGCTTTCCTGCGCGTTTGTGCGCGCAAACGCATAATCCGCGCGCACCGGAGCCGCGTCCGGACGGAACGCCTCGAACGCGGCACGCGCGGAAGTTGTGTTGGCCGCGAGACCCGCCTGGGCGAGCGCCTGCTTGATGGAGCCGACCAGCAGCCCCCGCACCAGTCCCGGGTCGCGGAAGCGGACGTCGGCCTTGGCGGGATGGACGTTCACGTCCACCTCGGCCGGGTCGAGGGTGATGTAGAGGGCGGCGACCGGGTGGCGGTCGCGGGCCATCACGTCGGAGACCGCGCCGCGGAGCGCGCCGAGGAGCAGCTTGTCGCGGACCGGCCGGCCGTTGACGAACAGGAACTGCTGCAGCGTGTTGGCCCGGTGGAAGGTCGGCCGGCCGATCAGGCCCTCCAGCCGCACCCCCTCGCGGCCGGCGTCGATGACCAGCGCGTTGTCGACGAAGTCGCGGCCGATGACGTCGGCGATCCGCATCACATCCGCGTCATCGCCGTCGCGGGCCGGGTAATCGGTGCGGCTGCGGTCGGAGCCGGTCAGCACGAAGCGGACCTCCGGGTGGGCAAGCGCCAACCGGCGGACGATGTCGGTGATCGCGGTGGTCTCGGCCCGGTCGGACTTCAGGAACTTCAGCCGGGCGGGCGTGGCGAAGAACAGGTCGCGGACGTCGACGATGGTGCCGGCCGCCACCGCCGCCGGCTTCGGCTCGGCGACCAGGCCGCCTTCCACCGACACGCACCAGCCGCTGTCGTCGTCGCGGGTGCGGGTGGAAATGGTCAGCCGCGCCACCGACCCGATCGACGGCAGCGCCTCGCCCCGGAAGCCGAGCGTTGCGATGGAGAACAGGTTGTCCTCGTCCAGCTTGGAGGTGCAGTGGCGCTCCACGGCGAGCACGAGGTCGTCGCGGGTCATGCCCGAGCCGTCGTCGATGACCCGGATCAGGCTCTTGCCGCCGGCTGCCGTCACGATCTCGACCCGGCGCGCCCCGGCGTCGATGGCGTTCTCGACGAGCTCCTTGACGACGCTCGCCGGCCGCTCGACCACCTCGCCGGCGGCGATCCGGTTGATCACGGCATTGGAGAGCTGGCGGACGGGCATGGCGGCGTGGGCGTTCTCGATTCGGGGGGCAAAGGTTAACGGCGGAGCATGACGGATTCGCGGCCCGAGGTCAGGCCCCGAATTGGCGGGCTCCACCGGCGATCGCCGCCCCGCCTGGCGGCCGGCTGCGGATTTCGCGCCGCCGCATCTTGACCCGGCGGCGCGGGGAGGCGATCCCCTTGCCCCATGATCCATGCGTCCCCCGACTTCCCCGCCGGACTGTCCGCCCTCGCCCCCGACTACGAGGCCCTCCTCGTCGACGTGTGGGGCGTGATCCACAACGGCGTCACCGCCTTCGCGCCCGCCGTCGACGCGCTCACGCGCTTCCGCCGCGAGACCGGCGGGCCGGTGGTGCTGATCACCAACGCGCCCCGCCCGGCCCCGCCGATCGTGGAGCAGCTGGGCCAGCTCGGCGTGCCCGACGGGGCCTTCGACGCGGTGGTGACCTCCGGCGACGTGACCCGCGGCCAGATCGCCCGGCTGGGCGCGGCCGCGCTCTACCACGTGGGCCCCGAGCGCGATCTGTCGCTCTACGACGGTCTCGACGTCCGCCTGGTGGGGGCGGAGGACGCCGAGGCGATCTGCTGCACCGGCCTGTTCGACGACCACAACGAGACGCCCGAGGACTACCGCGACAGCCTGACGGCGCTGGCCGCGCGCCGCCTGCCGCTGGTCTGCGCCAACCCGGACATCGTGGTGCAGCGTGGCGGCGACCGGATCTACTGCGCCGGCAGCCTCGCCGAACTCTACGCCGAGCTCGGCGGCGAGGTGCGCCAGGCCGGCAAGCCGCACGCGCCGATCTACGAGGCGGCGTTCGAGCGGCTCGGCGTCATCCTCGGCCGCGCCCCCGACCGCGACCGCGTGCTCGCCATCGGCGACGGGCTGATGACCGACATCAAGGGCGCCGTCGGCCAGGGCGTCGGCGCGCTGCTGATCACCGCCGGCATCCATTCCGCCGAGTTCGGCGCCGCCGACGCGCCGGATCCGAAGATGGTCGCCGACCGGCTCGGCCGCGAGGGGCTGGCGGTGCGCGCCGTGCTGCCCCGGCTCGCCTGGTAGCGGGCCCTCCTCCCTTCCCCCCGGCTGCCGTCGCGCGGCCGGCCGCACATTCCGCACGAAGGCCGTGGCAGGGCCGCCCCTGCGTGTGTAGGCTGCCCTCAAAACGTGGGCTGTCTCACGTGAGCGCGGGGGGAACATGAGCACGAAGACGCTGGACGCGAGCCACTATCACGGCCGCCGCCTGATCGACACGCCGATCCTGAACAAGGGCGACGCCTTCACTGACGCCGAGCGCACCGGCTTCCGCCTGCACGGGCTGCTGCCGCCGTCGCTGGAAACGCTCGAGACCCAGGTCGCCCGCGCCAAGGATGCCTACGACCAGAAGACCACCGATCTGGAGCGCCACATCTACCTGCGCGCCCTGCAGGACACCAACGAGACCCTGTTCTACGCCTTCATGGCGGAGAACATCACGGCGCTGATGCCGATGGTCTACACGCCGGTGGTGGGGCTCGGCTGCGAGAGGTTCTCCGAGATCTACCGCCGCCCACGCGGACTGTTCATCAGCTATCCGCTGCGCGACGACATGGAGGCGCTGCTCGCCTCGGCCGGCCACCAGGACGTGCGGGTGATCGTCGTCACCGACGGCGAGCGCATCCTCGGCCTGGGCGACCAGGGCGCCGGCGGCATGGGCATCCCGATCGGCAAGCTGTCGCTCTACACCGCCTGCGGCGGCGTGCCCCCCGAATACACCCTGCCGATCACGCTGGACGTGGGCACCAACAACCAGGCGCTCATCGACGACCCGTTCTACATCGGCTGGCGCCACGAGCGGATCACCGGCGACGACTACGTGGCCTTCGTCGACCGCTTCGTGAACGCCGTGAAGCACAAGTGGCCCAACGTGCTTCTGCAGTTCGAGGACTTCGCCCAGAACCACGCGACCATGTTCCTGGAGCGTTACCGCGACCAGCTCTGCATGTTCAACGACGACGTCCAGGGCACGGCGGCCGTGGTCGTCGGCACGGTGCTGTCGGCGGTGAAGCAGTCCGGTCGGCCGCTCTCGGAGCAGAAGGTGGTGGTGGTGGGCGCCGGCTCGGCCGGCTGCGGCATCGCCGAGCAGATGATCCGGCTGATGGTGGAGGACGGCCTCGATCCGGACGAGGCGCGCCGCCGCTTCTACATGATCGACCGCGAGGGCCTGGTCTTCGACACCCAGAAGGACCTCTGGCCGTTCCAGGCGAAGCTCGCCCACACGGCGGACCACGTCGCCGCATGGCCGGCCGGCGAGACGCCCGGCCTGTTCTCGCTCCTGGAGACGGTCCAGAACGCCCAGCCGACCATCATCATCGGCGTCACCGGCCATCCGGGGGTGTTCACCGAGGAGGTGATCCGCGCGATGGCCGCCGGCACCGAGCGGCCGATCGTGTTCCCGCTGTCGAACCCGACCTCGCGCTGCGAGGCGCAGCCGACCGACGTGCTCGCCTGGACCGACGGCAAGGCGATCATCGGCACCGGCAGCCCGTTCCAGCCCGTGGAGCACGGCGGCAAGACCTACCCGATCGCCCAGACCAACAACGCCTACATCTTCCCGGGCCTGGGGCTCGGCATCCTGGCGCTCGGCATCCCGCGGGTGAGCGACGGCATGTTCATGGCGTCGTCGCGGGCGCTGGCCGAGGCGAACACGGCCGGCGACGGCGACGTGCCGATCCTGCTGCCGCCGCTGTCGGAGATCCGCGACGTGTCGCGCGCCATCGCGATCGCGGTCGCCAAGGCGGCGATCGCCGACGGGCTGGTGCCGGCGATGGACGACGCGGCGATCGCCGCGAAGGTCGACGAGGCCATGTGGGATCCGATCTACTGCACCTACGTTCCGGCGTGACAGCGGCCAGCAAGAGGACCTGAAGAATGGCGAAAACGCGGGTTGCCGACCAGATGGTCAAGATCCTCGAGGCGGCCGGGGTCGAGCGCGTCTGGGGCGTGGTGGGCGACAGCCTCAACGGCTTCACCGAGGCGCTGAGGACCAGCAAGACGATCTCCTGGATGCACGTGCGTCACGAGGAGACGGCGGCCTTCGCCGCCGGCGCCGAGGCGCAGCTGAGCGGCAAGCTGGCGGTGTGCGCCGGCAGCTGCGGCCCGGGCAACCTGCACCTGATCAACGGGCTGTTCGACTGCCACCGCACCCGCACCCCGGTGCTGGCCATCGCCGCCCACATCCCGAGCGCCGAGATCGGCTCCGGCTACTTCCAGGAGACCCATCCCGAGCAGCTGTTCCGCGAGTGCAGCCACTACTGCGAGCTGGTCTCGAGCCCGGCGCAGATGCCGCGCGCCATCGAGATCGCCATGCGCACCGCGATCCAGAAGCAGGGCGTCGCCGTGCTGGTGATCCCCGGCGACGTGGCGCTGGCGGCGGCGGCGAGCGAGGCGGCGGTGAAGTGGGCCGAGGTGGAGCTGCCCGTGGTGGTGCCGCCGGAGGCCGAGATCGACCGGCTGGCGGCGCTTCTGAACGGCGCCGGCTCCATCACCATGCTGTGCGGCGCGGGCTGCGCCGGCGCCCATGACGAGGTGGTGGCGCTTGCCGCCGCCCTGAAGGCGCCGATCGTCCACTCGCTGCGCGGCAAGGACCACGTGGAGCACGACAACCCCTACGACGTGGGGATGACCGGCTTCATCGGCTTTTCCTCCGGCTACCACGCCATGCGCAGCGCCGACCTGCTCCTGATGCTGGGCACCGACTTCCCCTACCGGCAGTTCTATCCGGCCGACGCCAAGGTGGCGCAGATCGACGTGCGCGGCGAGAACCTCGGCAAGCGCACCCGGCTCGACCTGGGTCTGGTGGGCGACGTCCGCGAGACGCTGAAGCGGCTGACGCCGAAGCTCACGCCGAAGACCGACGACGCCTTCCTGAAGAAGGCGCAGGACCACTACGTGAAGACCCGCAAGGACCTCGACGCGCTGGCGGTCGGCAAGTCGGGGTCGCGCTCGGTGCATCCCCAGTACCTGGCCAAGGTGATCGACGAGGTCGCCAGCGACGACGCGGTGTTCACCGTCGACGTCGGCCAGACCACGGTGTGGGCCGCGCGCTACCTGCACCTGAAGGGCACGCGACGGCTGGTCGGCTCGATGCTGCACGGCTCGATGGCCAACGCCATGCCCCAGGCGCTCGGCGCCCAGGCGGCCTACCCGGGCCGGCAGGTGGTGTCGATGTCCGGCGATGGCGGCTTCACCATGATGATGGGCGACATCATCTCGGTGTCGCAGCTCGGCCTGCCGGTGAAGATCGTCGTCTTCAACAACGGGCTCCTGGGCTTCGTCGACATCGAGATGAAGGCGGCAGGCTTCCTGCCGTTCGGCACCGACCTGAAGAACCCCAATTTCGCGGCGATGGCGGAGGCGCTCGGCATCCTGGGCATCCGTGCGGAGGACCCGAGCGACGTGCGGCCGGCGATCGAGAAGGCGTTCGCCCACGACGGGCCGGCGCTGGTCGACGTGGTGACCGACGCCATGGAGCTGGTGATGCCGCCGGAGATCAAGGCGGAGCAGGCGCTCGGCTTCAGCCTCTACGCGGCGCGCGCCATCATGAACGGCCGCGGCGACGAGATCATGGAGCTGGCGAAGAGCTCGCTGTTCCGCTGAGGCGGCGCAGTCGGCCGGCTCCGGTCGGGCCGGCTGCGTCGACGGCAATCCGTCCGCTCCCAAGAAAGCGGGCGTCCAGGCAACCGAGCAGGCGCCGTGGAACTGGCCCTGGATTCCCGCCTTCGCGGGAATGAGCGGAGAAAAAAGGCCCCCCATGACCCTGATGCTCCAGACCCTCTTCTTCGAGGATCTTTCGATCGGCATGCGCGACGCCTTCGACAAGACGGTGATGGCCTCCGACGTGGTCGGCTTCGCCGAGGTGTCCGGCGACCGCAACCCGATCCACCTGTCGGAGCATTTCGCGGCGAAGACGCCGTTCAAGACCCGCATCGCCCACGGCCTCTACACCGCAAGCCTGATCTCCGCCCTGCTGGGCACCCGCCTGCCGGGGCCGGGCGCCATCTACCTTTCCCAGAGCCTGCACTTCCGGGCGCCGGTGAAGATCGGCGACACGGTGACGGTGTCGGTGGAGGTGGTGGAGCTGATGCCGGAGAAGAACCGGGCGCGGCTCGCCTGCGAATGCCGGGTGGGCGACACGGTGGTGCTGGACGGCGAGGCGCTGGTGAAGGTGCCGGCGCGGGCCGAGCTGGACGACGATTGAGGGGCGGGGCTGGCGGTGCCAGCAACTGCGCCCGGACGGCGGGTGCATGGCGGCCGCGAGGCGGCACGCGCGCGGCGCTGCGGCGAGAGGGGCCTTGACCTGGAGCCGCGCGCTCGGCAGCTTCCGGCGGCCGGTGACGGATCCGGCATGATCCAACGCACCGGTTCGCGCATCTGATGAGTTTCTCCTCCCCCGACCTCCCGGACGGCCCGTTCACCTCACCCATCGACGCGGTCGCGCCGCGCCTGCGCGGCGGCGTCGCCGCCATCGGCAACTTCGACGGCGTGCACCGGGGCCACCAGGAGGTGCTGGCGGTTGCCCGCGCCAAGGCCGACGCGCTGGGCGGGCCGGCGGTGCTGCTGACCTTCGAGCCGCATCCGCGCGCCTATTTCCGCCCCGACCAGCCGGTGTTCCGGCTGACGCCGCCGGCCGAGCGCGCCATCGTGCTGGAAGCGCTGGGGCTGGACGGCATGGTGGTGGTGCCGTTCGGCGCCGAGCTGGCCGGCACCACGGCCGACGCCTTCGTCGACGGCATCCTGCGCGAGCGGCTCGACATCCGCGGCGCGGTGGTGGGCTACAACTTCCATTTCGGCAAGGCGCGGGCCGGCACGCCGGACTTCCTGCTGGCGCGCGGCGAGACCGACGGCTTCGACGTCGAGGTGGTCGAGGCGCGCGTCGACGAGGGCGGCGAGCCGATCTCCTCGACCCGCATCCGCGCCGCCCTGGAGGCCGGCGCGCCGGAGGCGGCGGCGCGACTTCTGGGCTATCGCTGGCTGGTGGTCGGTGAGGTGGTGCACGGCGACAAGCGCGGCCGGACGCTGGGCTACCCGACCGCCAACATCGCGCTGGAGCCCTCGTGCGGGCTGCGCCACGGCGTCTACGCCGTGCGGGTGCGGGTGGACGGCGCGGTCTACGACGGGGTGGCGAGCTTCGGCCGGCGGCCGATGTTCGACGACGGCGCGCCGCTGTTCGAGACGTTCCTGTTCGGCTTCGACGGCGACCTCTACGGCCGCGCCCTCAGGATCTCGGTGTTCGCGTTCCTGCGGCCGGAGCTGCGCTTCGACGGGGTGGAGGCGCTGATCGCCCAGATGGACGACGACAGCGCCCGCGCGAAGGCGCTGCTTGCCGCGGCGACGCCGCTGTCGGAGCTGGACCGGACGCTGTCGTTCGGCGGTGCCTGATCAGCGCTCCGGGTCGCCCTCCGTAGCTGGTTCGCCGGCGATCCGGGCGAGGGCCGCATGGCTGCCCAGGGTGTCGACCAGCGCACGGACGGTCTCGCGCAGGCGGTCGAGCGCCTCCGGATCGACATCGAACCCCTCGGCCATCGTCGCCGGCACGCTTTCCGCCCGCGCCCTGAGCGCGCGGCCCTCCTCCGTCAGGTCGACCAGCACCCGCCGTTCGTCGGCCGGATCGCGCCGGCGCGTGACCAGGCCCGCCTGCTCGAGGCGCTTGAGGAGCGGCGTGAGCGTGCCGGAATCGAGGTAGAGCGCCCGGCCGAGGTCGCCGACGCTGCGGGGCGTCCCCTCCCAGAGCACCAGCATCACCAGGTACTGCGGATAGGTGAGCCCGAGGGCGGCGAGGATCGGCCGGTAGAGCCGGGTGATCAGGTTCGTCGCCGCGTAGAGCGGGAAGCAGACCTGCCGGTCGAGGCGCAGGGGATCGTCGTCATCGTCCGGCATGGTCGCCTCCCGGGCCGGCCCCGCCCCGCGGTCCATGGGATCGCGGGAAGGGGGTCCGGCCGTCGTCGTGGTCAAGTCTCAGACTGCGGTGACGCTGAGCGCCACGTCAACGTTGCCGCGCACCGCGTTGGAGTAGGGGCAGGCCTTGTGGGCCGCCTCCACCAGCGCCTCGGCGGCCTGCTGGTCGACGCCGGCGATCTTCACGTCGAGGGCGACGGAGAGCTGGAAGCCGCCGCCGTCCTTGGGCGACAGCCCGACGGTCGCCTCGACGCCGACGGCGTCGTCCTTGAGCTTCACGTTGCCGGCCCGCGAGACGTGGATGACTGCGCTGCCGAAGCAGGCGGCGTAGCCGGCCGCGAACAGCTGTTCCGGGTTGGTGGCGCCGCCCTTGCCGCCGAGGGCCTCGGGCATGGCGACATCGGCCTCCAGCAGGCCGTCCTGGCTCTTGATGTGGCCGTTGCGGCCGCCGACGGCGGTGACGGTGGTGGAATAAAGCGTGCTCATGGCCGGGATCTCCTGATGCCGAGTTGAATTATGCACAATGATATTGTGCATAATTTAATAGGCGCAAGAGGGCCCGATGAAATTTCGTCGGGAGGCGGGCTTCGCGGGGTTGAGACCGAAATAAGCGACGCGAAGAAGCGTCCACCGGCGGACGCTACGCGCCGGCGCACGGGGTCTCGGGAGAAGAGGAGCGAAGACGTCGGAGGGCAGGTCCCGGCGGCGCGCGCCACTGCAGGCGAGCCGCGGGCCGCGCGGGGAGTGCCCCCGATGCGCGACAGCCCTGTTGGCGCTCAGTCGGCGTCCGGCGCTTCGTCGTTCGCCGGCCGCAGGCGGCGCCAGGCGAAGGCGGCGTAGACGAACACCAGCACGACGGCGAGGCCGTACCAGGTGACGGCGTACTGGAGGTGGCTGTTGGCGAAGGTGAGCGGCGTCTCGCCGGCCTGGGGCAGGCCGCCTGGCGGCGTCTGGGAGGCGACCAGCGACACGTAGTAGGGGGCCGTGGTGCCCGGATCGAGATCCAGCGCCGCGTCCATCACCGGCAGGTCGCGGACGATCCATTCGTTCTTCTGGAGGTCCGGCGCCGGCGTGAAGAAGGCCTGCTGCTCGCCGTGGCGCATCAGGCCCTCGATGGTGACCTCGCCCGCCGGCGGGCCGGGACGCGTGGCCGGGTCCTTGCGGTCGATGGGCACGAAGCCGCGGTCGACCAGCAGCGTCCAGCCGGCGTCAGTGACGAACGGCGCGAACACCAGGTAGCCCGGGCCGCCGAGCGGGCCGTTGGGCTCGCTGAGCGCCATGAACACGTGGAGCTCGCCGGGACCGTAGTGGCCGGTCACGGAGACGCGCCGGTAGATCCACTGATCCTCCTTGAGGCCGGCCCATTCGGACGGGCCGGGCGCCGGCACCGGATCGGCGACGCTGCGGCTGGTGGCGGCGGCGATCAGCCCCTCCTTCCAGGCGAGGCGGTGGACCTGCCAGCTGCCGAGCGAGACGAGGATCGCAAGCGCCACCAGGGTGGCGAGCGTCGGCCACAGGAGCCCGCGCAGCGGCCGCGCGGCCTCGCGCGGCGCGGAGCCGGGCGCGGCGGCGCTCACGCTTCCTCCACCCGCCCCTCGGCGGCCTTCATCTGGTACTGGCGGGCGATCAGGACGCCCTTCAGCGGCCGGATCATGCCGAGCGACAGGCCGATGGTCAGCGGGCCGAGGATGAGCATCTGCAGCCACAGCGGAGGCTGCCACAGCACCTCCATCATCAGCGCCAGGCCGACCACCAGGAAGCCGACGATGAGGATGACGAACACCGCGGGGCCGTCGCCGGAATCGATGAACTTGAAGTCGAGGCCGCAGACCTTGCAGGAGTCGGCCGTCTCCAGGAAGCCGCTGAACAGCCTGCCCTCGCCGCAGCGCGGGCAGCGGCCGGCCATGCCGGTCTGGGTCGCGGGCAGCGGCGGGTAGGAGCGCGGCTTGCGGCCGGGCCGGGGGGCCGATGCGCCCGGTGTCGCCTCGTCACTCATGGTGCGCAGCCTCCTCAGAGCAGGTCCCGGTCAGACCGCAACGGGCCGGCCGCAGCAATCCGACCGATTGTCGCGCGCCCGATTGGGGAGCGGGATGCGGGCGGAAAGCCGGCGAACTTTCCTATCCATTCCGCCCCAGAAACGGGAAACGCGGCGCATGCGCCGCGTTCCTCGATCTCGTGTCGCATCGTCCGGGACGGACCGTGGGCACCCCGCCCCGGCCCGATGCCGCGTCAGGCGTTGAAGGTGTGGACCGACGCGCCCCAGATGTAGATGCAGGCGAACAGGAACAGCCAGACCACGTCGACGAAGTGCCAGTACCAGGCGGCAGCCTCGAAGCCGAAGTGGTGGTCCTTGTTGAAGTGTCCCGACAGCGCCCTGAGCAGGCAGATCGCCAGGAAGATGGTGCCGACGATGACGTGGAAGCCGTGGAAGCCGGTCGCCATGAAGAAGGTCGATCCGTAGATCGAACCGGCGAAGGCGAACTGCGCCTCGGAGTACTCGACGTACTGGCCCAGCGTGAAGAACATGCCGAGGACGACGGTGAGCAGCAGGCCCCACTTCAGGCCCTCGCGGTCATCGTGCAGCAGCGCGTGGTGGGCCCAGGTGACGGTGGTGCCCGAGGTCAGCAGGATGAGGGTGTTGAGCAGCGGCAGGTGCCACGGGTCGAAGGTCTCGACACCGATCGGCGGCCAGACGCCGCCGGTGTGCTCCAGCTTCAGGAACTCGATCGGCGCGTCGACGAAGAGCGCCGCATCGAAGTAGGCCCAGAACCACGCGACGAAGAACATCACCTCCGAGGCGATGAACAGGATCATGCCGTAGCGCAGGTGCAGCTTCACCACGCGGGTGTGGTCGCCGCCGAGCGATTCGCGGATGGTCGAGGACCACCAGCCGAACATCGTGTAGAGCACGATGGCCATGCCGATGGCGAAGATGCCCCAGCCGCCGGTGTCGAGGCCGAAGACGATGAGGTCCTCGCCCTTGTGCCAGCGGAACAGCGCAATCGCACCGAAGGCGGCTACGAACGCCCCGAACGAGCCGATGACCGGCCACGGGCTCGGATCGACGAGGTGATAGTCGTGGTCTTTCTGGTGCGCGTGGGCCATCGATTCGTCCCGATCCTTCGTCCTGTCTGCCCGTTCCGGGTCCGGTTTCGAACGTTTCTTACAACTGACGCGTCGGCTTCGCCAGAGTTTCGGCCCTGGCAGCCCTGTTTCCTTCGTCCGGCCCGGCGACCGGGAAGAAGGTATACGACAAGGTGATCGCCCCGGCCTTGCCGGCCGCCTCGTCCTGGCGGATCTCGGGATCCACGAACAAGGTCACCGTGACCAGCCGCCGCTCGCCCGCGCCAAGATCCTGCTCCTCGCGACAGAAGCAGTCGAGCTTGGACACGTAGACGCCGGCCACGTCCGGGCCGATCGTGTAGGTGGCGACGGCCGCGGTCGGCCGTGAGGCGAGGTTCTGCACCTCGTATTCGATGTCGACGACCTGGCCGACCGGCAGCCGGATCTCCGGCTCCACCGGCCGGACCTTCCACGGCAGCTTGCGGTCGACCACCGCGTCGAAGCGCAGCGTGACGGCGTCGTAGGCACGGGCACCGGCGAGCACCCGCTCGGTCGGCACGCCCATCACCGCGGCAGCGATCGCGCCGACCCCGATCACCGCACACGCGACGGCGACCCCGCGAAGGATCCGCCTGCCCCGTCCGTGTGTCGGCCCCGCGCCCATCCGCCTCTCCGCTAAAGCGGCCGTACGGCCACGCCCGACCCCATGCGGAAGATGGTGATCAGGTAGAACAGAAAGACCAGCGCGCCCAGGCCGACGGCGATGGCGATCGAGCGCGAGCGGCGCCGCCGCTTCTGCGCCTCGGTGAGCTGGATGCCGTCTTCGGGCTTGTTGTCGTCGTTCATGCCGCCCCGCTCAGGCCAGACCGAGGAGCCGCTCCGCCAGGATCGTGGCGAAAAGGACGAACAGATAGAGGATCGAGAAGGCGAACATCTGGCCGCAGGCGCGGTCGGCGCGCGGACCTTCCTGATGGCGCAGCACGTTGACCGACGACATCAGGAACAGCGCGCCGAACACCGTGGAGACGCCGAGATAGACGTAGCCGGCGAAGCCGAGGAAGTAGGGCAGCACGCCCACCGGCAGCAGCGCCAGCACGTAGAGCAGCATCTGGCGGCGCGTGGCGGCGGCACCGGCGACCACCGGCATCATCGGCACGCCGGCGCGGCTGTAGTCGTCGTTCTTGAGGATCGCCAGCGCCCAGAAGTGCGGCGGGGTCCACAGGAAGATGATGGCGAACAGCACCAGCGGCGCGACGGCGACGTCGCCGGTCATGGCGGCCCAGCCGATCACCGGCGGGAACGCGCCGGCGGCACCGCCGATGACGATGTTCTGCACCGTGCGGCGCTTCAGGATGACCGTATAGAAATAGGCGTAGAACCAGATGGTGAAGGCGAGCAGCCCGGCGGCGACCCAGTTGGCGGTCAGGCCGAGCACCAGCACCGAGCCCACCGAGAGCGCGATGCCGAAGGCGAGCGCCGCGTGCGGCGCGATGCGGCCGGCGGCGACCGGGCGGTTCTTGGTCCGCTCCATCACCGCGTCGATGTCGGCGTCCCACCACATGTTGAGGGCGCCCGACGCGCCGGAGCCGACCGCGATGGCCAGCAGCGAGATCGCCGCCAGCACCGGATGCAGGCCGCCGGACGGCGCGATCGCCATGCCGACGAGCGCGGTGAACACGACGAGCGACATCACCCGCGGCTTGAGCAGCGCGAAATAGTCTTCGACGGAGGCGTCCGCTCCCAGCAGGGGCGAGGCGACGTCCATGGACGGCGTGGAGGCGACTGTCACCATGACGAGGGTGTTTCGTCCCTTCGAATTGGTCGTTGCACGACACCGGACCGTGCCGGCGCCGTGGGGGATCGGATCGGGGTTGTCTCGGTCCGGGGGCGGTTACCGCCTCCGGACCGGAAGGACACCGGCGACGCGGACTACTTGATCCGCGGCAGCGTCTCGAACTGGTGGAACGGCGGCGGCGACGTCAGGGTCCATTCCAGCGTCGTCGCACCGGCACCCCACGGATTGTCGCCGGCGACCCGCTTGCGCGAGAACGCCTCGAAGATGCCGAAGAAGAACACCAGCAGCGCGATGCCCGAGAGGTAGGAGCCCATCGACGAGACGAAGTTCCAGCCCGCGAACGCATCCGGATAGTCGGCGTAGCGGCGCGGCATGCCGGAGACGCCCAGGAAGTGCTGCGGGAAGAAGATCAGGTTCACGCCGACGAAGGTGAGCCAGAAGTGCGCCTTGCCGATCGTCTCGTTGTACATGTAGCCCGACATCTTCGGGAACCAGTAGTACCAGGCGGCGAAGATGCCGAACACGGCGCCCATCGACAGCACGTAGTGGAAATGCGCCACCACGAAGTAGGTGTCGTGCATGGCCCGGTCGAGGCCGGCATTGGCGAGCTGCACGCCCGTCACGCCGCCGAGGGTGAACAGGAAGATGAAGCCCATCGCCCACAGCATCGGGGTGCGGAAGGAGATCGAGCCGCCCCACATGGTGGCGATCCACGAGAACACCTTCACGCCCGTCGGCACCGCGATCACCATGGTGGCGAACACGAAGTAGGCCTGCGTGTCGGCCGACAGGCCGACGGTGTACATGTGGTGCGCCCACACGACGAAGCCGATGACGCCGATGGCGACCATGGCGTAGGCCATGCCGACGTAGCCGAACACCGGCTTGCGGGAGAACGTCGACACGACGTGGCTGATGATGCCGAAGGCCGGCAGGATCAGGATGTACACCTCGGGGTGGCCGAAGAACCAGAACAGGTGCTGGAACAGGATCGGGTCACCGCCGCCCGCCGGATCGAAGAACGAGGTGGCGAAGTTGCGGTCGGTCAAAAGCATGGTGATCGCGCCGGCGAGGACCGGCAGCGACAGCAGCAGCAGGAACGCCGTCACCAGCACCGACCACGCGAACAGCGGCATCTTGTGGAGCGTCATGCCCGGGGCGCGCATGTTCAGGATCGTGGTGATGAAGTTGATGGCACCGAGGATCGAGGACGCGCCGGCCAGATGCAGCGACAGGATGCCGAAGTCCATCGCCGGGCCGGGGTTGCCCAGCGAGGAGGACAGCGGCGGATAGGCCGTCCAGCCGCCGCCGAAGCCGTTGGAGCCGGGCGCGCCCGGGACGAACAGCGAGATCAGCAGCAGCGAGAACGACGCCGGCAGCAGCCAGAAGGAGATGTTGTTCATGCGCGGGAACGCCATGTCGGGCGCTCCGATCATGATCGGCACGAACCAGTTGCCGAACCCACCGATCAGCGCCGGCATCACCATGAAGAAGATCATGATCAGGCCGTGCGAGGTGGTGAAGACGTTGTACATCTCCGCGCTGCCGAAGATCTGCATGCCCGGTGACTGCAGCTCGGCACGCATGGCGATGGACAGGCCACCGCCGATAACCCCCGCCATCATCGCGAAGATCAGGTACATCGTACCGATGTCTTTGTGGTTCGTGGAATAGACCCAGCGCCGCCATCCGGTCGGATGGGCATGAGCGGCGTCAGCGACAGTGGTGGTCATCGTACCAATCTCCTTGTCGATCCCGTCCGGCCTGCGACCCAGCGCGGCCGAGCGTCGGTCGATCCCTTACTCGGCGGTCACGCCAGCGGCGGTCGAGGCGACCTGTCGCACGGTCGCCTGGTCAGCGATCTTGCGCCGGTCGTCCACCTGCCAGGCGAGAACCATGTCGTTGGCTTTCTGGATGTCCTCCTTGGCCGCCGCGGCCCACGCATCGAACTGGTCCTGCTCGACCACCCGGATGACGATGGGCATGAAGGCGTGGCTCTGGCCGCAAAGCTCCGAGCACTGGCCGAAGTAGGTGCCGGTCTTCTCCGCCTTGAACCAGGTCTCGTTCAGGCGGCCGGGAACGGCGTCGATCTTGACGCCAAAGGACGGCATCGCGAACGAATGCAGCACGTCGGCGGAGGTGATCTGCATCCGCACGACCTTGTTGACGGGAACGACCATGTCCACGTCGACGGACAGCAGGCGCGGCGCCTGCTGGGCGGTCAGGTTGTGCTGCTTGCGGTAGTCCTCGAGGTCGCTGCCCTGCAGGATGTAGGAGGAGAATTCGATCCCCTCGTACTGCTCATCCGGGTAGCTGTAGCCCCAGTACCACTGATAGCCGGTCGCCTTCACCGTGAGGTCGGCTTCCGGAATGGTGGTCTGGTAGAAGAGAAGACGGAAGGAGGGCACCGCGATCGCCACCAGCACGAGCACCGGCAGCACGGTCCACAGCACCTCGATCATGGTGTTGTGGGAGGTCTTCGACGCGACCGGATTGCGATGCTCGGAGAAGCGCCAGGCGCAGTAGAGCAGCAGGCCGAGAACCAGCAGGACGACAAGCACCATCAGCACGAGGGTGTAGTTGCCGAACCAGGTGATGCTGGCCATCACGTCGGTGGCCGCGGGCTGGAAGCGCATCTCCCACGGCTGCGGCTGGGCGGCCATGGCTCCACCCAACGGAGCGGCCGCGGCGATCGCCGCGATCCCGGCCCGAGCGGCCCAACTCCTTACTGTTGCCCCACACTTCATCGCGGTCGACACCTCGTCTCGCATTCGAATCTCGCTTCCGTCGCCGTCGCGGGTCTCGGGCCCGTCGAACGGTATCCAGGGGTTCGGTCGCCTCGCAACCCGGGCAGGCGGCATCGACGTTTCCGCCGCACCCGCCGGCACCGGCCCGTCGCCCCGGTCCGCGCTCATGGCGCAGCGGCCGGGCGCGACCGCGCCCCCGTTATGTCTCAGCCGCCGCCGGATGAAAAGCACCCGCCGGGCGCATTGTGCACACGGGCCTTAAAACAGCTCCAACTTATACACCCGGAACTCTCTCGCACGCCCCGAGACGAAACGCCACGCCCAAAAAAAAGCCGCCGGCGCGCGCCGCGCGGACCGGCCGCGCGCGCCCGGTGCCTGCCATCAACGCGCCTTCATCGCGTTCCAAAGCAACAGCAGGCTTTTCGACCGACGCCGGATCGGGCAGGGTTCCGCCCGTACGAAGCACGGACGGGCTCTCACGGCAATGCCGCCCCACGGGGGGTGGCGAACCTGCGGTCGGCAAAAGCGGACCAATGCGCTAACAAGATCGTCAGTCCTCAAGCCGACGGAATGAGACCAAGTATGAAAGCTGACACGTTCTCCCTTCACCTGCCGCGAATCGCCTGGGTCGCAGCGGCACTGGGCCTGTGCCTTTCCGTCCTGTCCGCCGCGCCCGCCAGCGCACAGGGACAGGTGAAGTCCAGTCACGGCGACTGGCAGATCCGGTGCGACACCCCGCCCGGCGCGCAAGGGGAGCAGTGCGCTCTCATCCAGAACGTGACCGCCGAGGACCGCGAGAACGTCGGCCTGACGGTGATCGTGCTGCACACCGCCGACAAGGACGGCCGCATCCTGCGCGTGCTGGCGCCGCTGGGCGTGCTGCTGCCGTCGGGCCTCGGCCTGACCATTGACGACGAGGATGTCGGCCGCGCCGGCTTCGTGCGCTGCCTGCCGAACGGCTGCGTCGCCGAGGTGATGCTGGACGACACCCTGCTCGGCAAGTTCGAGGCCGGCTCGACCGCCACCTTCATCATCTTCCAGACGCCGGAAGAAGGCATCGGCATCCCGATCTCGCTGAACGGCTTCTCCGACGGCTTCAAGGCGCTCCCGTAGGCCGCCCGCCGGCGCTTCGGCCCGCGCGGGCCGGGCGCCTTGCCCGAGACCGTATGACCGCCTCGACCGCAGAGGCGGCCCCGTCCGCGCCATCGGTGAGCGGCGCCGAGGCGCTGCGCAGGCGCCGTGGCGGACGCAGGCCGGGGTTGGCAGCCGCGCCCGGGCGCGCCACATAGAGCGCAACGACCGGCACGGCCGGTTCCCCCCGCGGCGACACGCCCGGGCCGCCCGCGCGCGTCGCGCGGCGCATCCGCTTCCTGGAGGACCTGATGACCGACACCGCCCCGGACCTCATCGCCGCCGCAGGCCTGTCGCCGGAAAAGGTGACCGCGCTGGTCGGCGACACCGTGTCCGGCGCCGACGACGGCGAGCTGTTCCTGGAATACCGCCAGTCGGAGGGCCTCGTCTTCGACAACGGGCGCCTCAAGTCGGCGACCTTCGACACCGCCCACGGCTTCGGCCTGCGCGCGGTGGCCGGCGAGGCGGTCGGCTACGCCCACTCCGGCGAGGTGTCGGAGGCAGCGCTTGCCCGCGCCGCCGACGCCGTCCGCCAGGTGAAGAACGGCTATCACGGCGCCGAGTACGCCGCGCCGCCGCCGGGCACCAACCGGCGCCTCTACGAGGCCACCAACCCGCTCGGCGCGCCGTCCTTCGAGGACAAGGTGAAGCTGCTCGAGCGCATCGACGCCGCCGCCCGCGACCGCGATCCGCGGGTGCGCCAGGTGACGGTGTCGCTCGGCGGCTCGTGGCAGGTGGTCGAGATCCTACGCGGCGACGGCCACCATGTGCGCGACATCCGCCCGCTGGTGCGGCTCTCGGTCTCCGTGGTCGTCGGCGACGGCGACCGCCAGGAGACCGGCTCCTACGGCCTCGGCGGCCGCGAGGGCTTCGAGCACTACATCAGCGAGGCGCAGTGGGGCTTCGCCATCGACGAGGCGCTGCGCCAGGCGCTGGTCAACCTCGACGCCGCCCCGGCCCCGGCCGGCACCTTCGACATCGTGCTCGGCGCCGGCTGGCCCGGCATCCTGCTGCACGAGGCCGTCGGCCACGGGCTGGAAGGCGACTTCAACCGCCGCAAGAGCTCGGCGTTCGCCGACCTGATGGGCGAGAAGGTGGCGTCGGAGGGCGTGACGGTGGTCGACGACGGCACCATCCCCGGCCGCCGCGGCTCGCTGACGGTGGACGACGAGGGCACCCCGACCCACGAGACGGTGCTGATCGAGAACGGCCGGCTGGTCGGCTACATGCAGGACCGCCAGAACGCCCGGCTGATGGGCATGGTGCCCACCGGCAACGGGCGCCGCGAATCCTACGCCCACGTGCCGATGCCGCGGATGACCAACACCTACATGCGCGGCGGCGACCACGACCCGGCGGAGATCCTGGGCTCGGTGAAGGACGGGCTCTACATGGTGTCGTTCGGCGGCGGCCAGGTCGACATCACCTCCGGCAAGTTCGTGTTCTCCTGCACCGAGGCCTACCGGCTCAGGGACGGCAAGATCGGCGAACCGGTGAAGGGCGCGATGCTGATCGGCAACGGCGCCGACGCGCTCACCCGCATCCGCATGGTCGGATCCGACATGAAGCTCGACCCCGGCATCGGCACCTGCGGCAAGCAGGGCCAGGGCGTGCCGGTCGGCGTCGGCCAGCCGACCATCCGCATCGACGGCTTGACGGTGGGCGGCACCCAGGCCTAAAGCCCAGAGATCCAGCGGTCCCGCGTCCGGGACCGGCACACCCGTGGAGCCTCCGATGGCCGAACTGACGCCCTTCCACATCGCCTTTCCGGTCCACGACCTGGAGGCCGCGCGCGCCTTCTACACCGGCCCGCTCGGCTGCGGCACCGGCCGCGAGGACACGACCTGGATCGACTTCGACCTGTTCGGCCACCAGATCGTCGCCCATCTCGATCCCGGCATGGACGCGACGCCGCACGTGAACCCGGTCGACGGCGACCACGTGCCGGTGCCGCACTTCGGCGTGGTGCTCACCCCCGAGGCCTGGGACAAGCTGCGCGACCGCCTGAAGGCCGCCGAGGGCATCGACTGGGTGATCGAGCCGCGCACCCGCTTCAAGGGCCAGCCGGGCGAACAGTCGACCATGTTCCTGCGCGATCCGTCGGGCAACGCGCTTGAGTTCAAGGCCTTCGCCGACCTCGGCAGCCTGTTCGCGACCTCCTGATCTCCGCCGGCAAGGGCGGCGCGAGACCCTGAAGAGAGACACCTGCCATGAACCGCCACACTCCCGGCAAGCCCGATGGCGAGGCGCGCGTGCGCTATCTGGATGGCGACTTCCAGGTGATCGCGCCGGGCGGCTTCGTGCGCTGCGCGGTGACCGGCCGGGCGATCCCGCTGGACGAGCTGCGCTACTGGAACGTCGACCTGCAGGAAGCCTATGTGGACGGCGCCGCGGCGCTGAGCCGGCACCAGGCGCTGAAGGCGGGGAACTAGGATTCTCTTGCCGCTCACGCCGGCTCGCGTTGCTCGCGCTGCGCGAACGCGGCCTCTGGCCGGCGCGCAGTCGCGCGCTGGGGGAGACCTGACCTCGCACCCCTTTCCCCCGTTCTGCACCTAGTCTGAGACGGCCTTCGCCAGGACGGCGCGCACGGCGTCCGGATCTTCGAAGCGCAGGTCCACCGCGATCGGCCGGGCGGCCTCGGCCAGCCGGCCGCGTGCGCCCTCGGACCCCGCCAGCCGCGCCAGATCCTTCTCCGTCGTCACCAGCGCCAGCCGCTCCCGGGCGGCGCGCCCGAGCAGCCGTTCGGCGTCCGCCTCGGTGAAGGGGTGATGGTCGGGAAACGCCTCCAGCCGCACCACCTCCGCACCCGCCTCCGCCAGCGTCGCGGCCACCTTTTCCGGGCGGCCGATGCCGGCGAACAGCAGCACCCGCAGGCCGGCGAACCCCTCCTCCGCCACCGGTGCCAGACGTGCCCGGAGCACCGGCAGGCCACCCTGTCGCGCCTGTCCGGCAACGGCGTCGCCGCGCGTCCCCGACCCCACCAGGATCACCGCGTCCGCCCGGGCAAGCTGGGGGGCGAGCGCCGCGCGCAGCGGACCGGCGGGGGTGACGCGGCCGTTGCCGACGCCGACCGCGGCATCGATCACCAGCACCGAGACGTCCTTGTGCAGACCGGGGTTCTGGAAGCCGTCGTCCATGACCACGACGCCGGCGCCGGAACGCTCCAGCAGCCTGCCGCCGGCCAGCCGGTCGCGGGAGACGACGGTGGGCGCGTGACGGGCGAGCAGCAGCGCCTCGTCGCCGACATCCTCGGCCATGTGCGCGTCGAGATCCACCAGCACCGGCCCGGCCAGCCGGCCGCCGTAGCCGCGCAGCAGGAAGGCCGGCGCGTGGCCCGCCGCGCGCAGCATGTCGGCGACGGCGATGGCGGTGGGGGTCTTGCCGGAGCCGCCGACGGTGGGGTTGCCGATGCAGATCACCGGGATCGCGAGACGGCCGCCCGCCGGCAGGCGCAGGCGGCGCCCGGCGACGAAGCCGACCAGCGCCCCCAGCGGCGCGAGCAGGACGCCGGCGGCGCCTCCCTCCCACCAGAAGCGGGGGGCGGAGCGTGTCACCGGACCGGTCCCGCGCCGACCGGGGAGCCGGAGGGCACGACGCCGGCCGGCGTCGCATCCGGTCCGCCCAGATAGTCGTCCAGCGCCGTCATCGTCCGCTCCACCGCGCCGCCCTGGGCGAGCGCCACCTGGGCGCCGGCCTCGGCGATGGTGGCCGCCTCCTCCGGATCGGCGAGCAGCCGGTCGACGGTGGCGATGAGGCCGTCGACATCGGCGACCGACACCGCGCCGCCTGCCGCAAGCAGCGTCTGGTAGACGGCCGCGAAGTTCTCCGTGTGCGGGCCGACGACCACCGCGCAGCCGAGCCGGCCCGGCTCGATCGGGTTCTGGCCGCCCTTCTCCACCAGCGAGCCGCCCATCAGCACGACGGCGGCGGTGCGGAAGAACAGGCCGAGCTCGCCGATGGTGTCGGCGATGTAGATGCCGCCGGCCTCGGGCAGCGGATCGCCGGCCGAGCGCAGCGCCACCGCGTGCCCGGCGGCGGCGAGGCTGTCGCGCAGCTCCGTTCCGCGGTTGGGATGGCGTGGCACCAGAAGCGTCACGAGGCCCGGCCAGCGGCCGGCAAGGCGGGCGTGGGCGGCGGCGACGAGATCCTCCTCGCCCGGATGGGTGGAGGCGGCGAGCCAGCGCGGACGCTCGCCCAGGGCAGCGCGCAGCCCCTCCAGCGCCTCCGGATCGGCGGCCAGGGCGTCGCCGTCGTACTTCATGTTGCCGACGTCGCGCACCTTGCCGACGCCGAGCGCCCGGAACCGGTCGGCGTCGGCGGGCGACTGGGCGAACACCTCGGTGATGCGCCCGAAGATCGCCCGGTGGACGAGCGGAAAGCGCGACCAGCCGCGCGCCGAACGCTTCGACATGCGGCCGTTGACGACGATCCTCGGGATGCCGGCGCGGGCGAGCTCGTCGAGCGCGATCGGCCAGAGCTCCGATTCCACGAAAAGCGCCAGGGTCGGCCGCCAGTGGCGCAGGAACCGGTGGAGATAGGTGACCACGTCGAGGGCGGCGAACTGGTGAACCGCGCCGGCCGGCAGGCGGCTGGCAGCGACCCGCGAGGCGGTCACGGTGGTGGTGGTGAGAAGCACGTTGAGATCGCGGGCGACGAGGCGCTCGATGAGCGGCAGCACCGCGTTGGTCTCGCCGACGCTGGCGCAGTGGATCCAGACGAGGTCGCCCTCGGGACGCGGCAGCGAGGGCCGGCCGCGCCGCTCCGCCAGCCGCTCCGGATCCTCCTTGCCGCGGCGCACGCGCAGCGCCAGCAGCACCTGCAGGAAGGGCCGCGCGGCGCGCGAGACGCCCCGCCAGATCGTGTAGAGGATCGCGTCAGCCCGCATGCCGGTCCACGATGGCATAGGCGCGCTCGGTGACGCCGTTGAGACCGTCCTCGATGCGCTTGCGGCCCTCGGCGAGCGCGGCATCGGAGAGGTCGCGCCCGATGTAGATCGGCTCGCCGCAGACGATGGCGGCGCGGCCGAACGGGAGGTTCACCGTGGCCTTGTCCCAGGAATTGAGGTTGATGCGGCGGCTGGTGGCGTAGGCCACCGGGATCACCGGCCGGCCGGAGCGGCCGGCGAGCTGGACGATGCCGTCACCGGCGACGCGGGCGGGGCCCTTCGGCACATCGGCGGTCAGCGCCACGACCGCCCCCTCCTCCAGCGCGGTCATCGCCTGCAGGAAGCCGCGCACGCCATGGCGCTTCTTGATCTGCGCGGCGTTGCGGCCGCCGGAGGCGCGGATCAGGCCCAGCCCCAGATGCGCGGCGGCGATGGCGTTGACGTCGCCATCGGCCGAGCGCGAGATCATCACCCGGCAGTCGGTCCAGTTCTTGGGGCGCGCGAACGGCAACATGAAATGCTGGCCGTGCCACATGGCGACGATCGCCGGCAGGTGCGGAGCCGCATCCTCGACCATCGTTTCCGGCTCAAGCGCGAGCCGGTTCGTCCGGTGAACGAAGCTGAGATAGTTGGCCATCGAGAGACCGAGCGCGCGCCGGGCCCTCTCCGAGCGCATCAAGCGTTTCCACATCGTCTCGAGAGACCTGCCTGTTCTGGCGCCCGCAACGCGATCCGCACCGACATCGACCGGACGGACCCGCTGAGGCCATTCTTGTTCAGGCATTCCGGACCGGCCGGTGGATGCCGGGAGCGGGCGCCGCCTGCGCCGTTCCTAACGCATAAACCGTTCAGATCGAAGCGGTCTGAACGGGGAACCGGACCGGCATCGCGCGGACGCGGCCGATCAGGTCGAAGCGCCCCGACCGCTGCCCGATCGGGAACGCCCGCGGCCGCGCCGCCCTACGCCGTCAGTGCGCCGGGTCGTCTCCCGCCTCGGGATCGAGCAGCCGGTGCATGTGCACGATGAAGTAGCGCATCAGCGCGTTGTCGACGGAGGCCTGGGCCTTGCCGCGCCAGACGTCGTAGGCCGACTTGTAGTCCGGATAGATGCCGACGATGTCGAGACGGTTGAGGTCCCGGAATTCCAGGCCGTCGACGTGGGTCAGCTCGCCGCCGAAGACGAGATGGAGGAGCTGCTTCGGCTTGGTGCCTTCGTTCATCTGACCATCCTTGCGCGCTTTGGATCACGATGGGTCGGGTCCCGACCGACCCGGACGCATGACCACGATCGATTCCGATGGCTCGGAGCCGGATACGGGCCGAAAACTGGGGTTACGCCTGCGCTGTAGACCGATCCGCCAGCGTCACTTCCAGCAACGCCAGCAAGGCTTCGTGAAGCGGCTCGCCCGATGCGGCGATCGGAGGATGGACCGGGTGCTCCCGATTGTAGAGCAGGGGATCTCCGGACAGCTGCGACAGGCGGCCACCGGCTTCGTGCACCAAAAGGTCGGCGCCCGCAAGGTCCCAATCGCAGGGACCGCGGGTCGACGCGGCACCGTCCAGACGGCCCGCCGCGACGAGGGCCAGACGGTAGGCGAGCGACGGCACGAACGGCACCGAGACGAGGCCGGCGTCGGTCGCCGCCTGGTGGGCCATGACCTTGCGCGGACCGGCGATCTGGGCCCCCGAGAGGCCGGGCCTGCGGCCGGCTTCCATGCGCTCCGCGCCCAGCCAGGCGCCATGGCCCGCGGCGGCGACGAACATCTCGTCGTGGCGCGGGCAGAAGACTGCGGCGGCGACCGGGCGACCGTCGGTGACGACTGCGAGGCTGATGGTCCATTCGTCGGCGCCGCGGATGAAGGCGCGGGTGCCGTCGATGGGGTCGACCACGAACAGGGTGCGCCGGTCGAACCGGTCGGCGGTGTCGGCGGTCTCCTCCGACAGCCAGCCGTAGTCCGGCCGGGCCGCGCCGAGGGTCTCGCGCAGATAGGTGTCGACGGCGATGTCGGCCTCGGTGACCGGCGACTCGTCGCCCTTGGTCCAGCGCTTCAGATCGGTCTCGAAGAAGCCGAGCGCGATCCGGCCGGCCGCGCGCGCGGCCGTCTCCAGCAGCGCCACGTCGGCGTCGAGATGGGCGATCGGCGAGATGGCGTCAGCGTCCGGCAATCGTCATGTCCTCGATGGCGACCGTCGGCGCGTTCACGGTACGGGTTTCCTCCAGGTCGTTCGCCACCATCATGCGCGCGAACATGTCGTCGAGCTTGCCGGCGATGGTGATCTCGCTGACCGGGTAGGCGATCTTGCCGTTCTCGATCCAGAAGCCGGCGGCGCCGCGCGAATAGTCGCCGGTGACGAGGTTGACGCCGTGGCCGATGAGCTCGGTCACCAGCAGCCCCTCGCCGATGTCGCGCATCATGTCCTCCGGCGAGCGGGTGCCGGCGTGCAGCGTGACGTTGGTGCTGCCGGGGCCGGGCGAGCCGACGCCGCGCCGGGCGCGGCCGTTGGTCTCAAGTCCAAGCTCGCGGGCGGTGGCGGAATCGAGCAGCCAGCGCCGCAGGACGCCGTCCTCGATGATGTCGAACGCCTCGCCGGGGACGCCCTCGCCGTCGAACGGGCGCGAGGCGATGCCGCGGCGGCGGAACGGGTCGTCGGAGATGCGGATGCCGTCGGCGAAGATCTTCTCGCCCATGCGGCTGCGCAGGAAGCTCGTCTTGCGGGCGATGGACGAGCCGTTGACCGCGCCGAGCAGATGGCCGACCAGGCTGGTGGCGACGCGCGGCTCGAACACCACCGCGGCCTTGCGGGTGGTGAGCTTTTCCGGCTCCAGGCGGCGCACGGCGCGCTCGCCGGCGCGGGTGCCGATCGACGCATCGTCCGGCATGTCGGCGAGGTGGACCCGCCCCTCGCCCCAGTAGTCGCGCTCCATCCGCGAGCCGTCGCCGGCGATCGCCGAGGCCGAGCGGCCGTGGCGGGTGGCGCGGTAGCCGTCGGAGAAGCCCTCGGAGGTGACCAGCACGATGCCGCCGGTGGACATGGAGGCCGAGGTGCCGCCGGACCGGGTGACGCCGGCGACGTCGGTCATCGCGCGCTCGAGGCGGTGCGCGGAGGCGGTGAGCGCGGCAGCGTCCGGGAGGTCGGCGTCCTCCAGGTCGAGGTCGGCGTCGGAGCGGCCGAGTCGGGCCGGATCGGCGAGCCCGGCGAACGGATCCTCCGGCGCGACCCGCGCCATCGCCACGGCCCGTTCGGCGAGCGCCTTCGGGTCCTCGGTGAGGTTGGCGGAGACGACGGCCGAGCGGCGGCCGGCGAAGACGCGCAGGCCGAGATCGGCGGATTCGGCCCGCTCGGTCTCCTCCACCTTGCCCTCGCGCACCGAGACCGACAGCGCCGTGCCGTGAACGACGACCGCATCGGCCGCGTCGGCGCCGGCGGCGCGTGCCGCGGCGACCAGCCGGTCGGCAACCTCGGTCAGCGCGGAAAGGTCGGTCGCATCGGTCATGGGGGTCCTGTCGGTCGGAGCGTGGCATGGGAGGCGGCCGCCGGGGAGAGGCCGCGGCCGCCGAAGGCTCGGCTGACCGTCATGTACGGACCGTCCGGCGCGTGTGCAAGCCGCGCCGGCGGCGGGGTGCGGGCGGGCGGACTTGGTTTAGGAAAGGTTCCCGTGATCCCCGGCATTGCAACGCGGCGTTTAATGGGGCCGAAAAGCGGCGGCGCTATAGTCCTCTCCATAGGACGCGGACCGGCACGCCCAAGACGCCGGCCGCACCAACAGGAGATGCGTTATGATCCAGGCCCTTCATGAGACGCAGGCGGGCGTCCTCGATGCAGCGGTCGACCACCACGCCGGAGCGTGCAAGGTCCCGGCGAAGTTCACCGTCGACGTCGACGACGCGACGCTGCATGTCCACCTCGATCAGGACCGCGCGCTGATCCGCCGCGTCGGACCGGAGGGCACGGACACCGCGGTGGTGCCGATGGCCGCCTATCACGGCGTGGCCGTCAGCGCGGTGCGCGACGCGGCGACCGGACCGGTGTTCCAGCTGACGCTGTGCCACCCGGACCCGACCCTGTCGGTGCCGCTGGCGACCGGCACCTGCACCGCCGAGATCGGCGCCGCCTGGCGCGCCTGGGGCGCCGCCCTCGACCGGCCGCTGCTGGTGCTCGACCAGGCCGGCGGCGTGTCGGCCCGCCTCGACCGCATCGGCGCCGTGTTCGCAGAGAAGCCGTCGCCCCGCCGCAAGGGCTCGGCGCTGGTCGGCCGCCGTTCGCGCTTCGCCCGGCGCCGGACCGCCGGCACGCCCGGCGCGCCGCGGGTCTACAGCGAAGAGCGCGAGATCATCGCGCGGAATTGATGTTTTCGCTCACGCCAATTCACTGCGCTCATGGCTGCGCGAGCGCGGCCTGACCGGCCGGCGCGCGGTCGCGCGCTGCTGGTGGTGTCCGGCCAGGCCCTAGGTGGTCAGGATGGCTGGAAACCGGATTTTGCGAGGCAACCCATTTCGGGCTCGCACGAATGCTTCCCCAGAGGACGACTGTCCGACGGCCGGTCAGGCCGCCCACCCGGAGCCGGTGAGCGCCAGCGAACTCGGCGTGAGGGGAAAGAAAGACCCACTCAGAAAAACCCGCCGTTCCGGACCAGCGCATCGGCGACGAGGCCGGCGAAGAAGAACCAGCCGGCGTGCCAGTTGGAACGGAACAGCCGGAGGCAGACCGGCGAGCTCGTCGTGTCGAGCACCTTCACCTGCCAGGCGAGGTGGCCGGCGAAGCCGGCGAGCCCCAGATAGGCCAGCGGACCGACGCCCGCCCACGCGCAGGACGCCGCCAGCACCAGCACCGCCCCCGCCCCGAACGCCGACAGGATCGGCTTGGTGCGCTCCCCGAACAAGAGCGCCGTCGACTTGATGCCGACCAGCACGTCGTCCTCGGTGTCCTGGTGGGCGTAGATGGTGTCGTAGAAGATCGTCCACAGGATCGACGCAACGTAGACGCCGAGCGCCGGCCAGCCGAGCGATCCGAACACCGCCGTCCAGCCCAGGAACGCCCCCCACGAGAAGGCGAGGCCGAGCACGAACTGCGGCCAGTAGGTGATCCGCTTCATGAACGGGTAGATCGCCACCACCACCAGCGAGGCGATGCCGGTGACGATGGTGGTGAGGTTGAACTGCAGCAGCACCGCCAGCCCGATCAGGCAGAGGACCAGCATGAACACGGCCGCCTGGCGCGGCGTCACCTGGCCCGACGGGATCGGCCGGCCGCGGGTGCGGTAGACCCGCGCGTCGAGATCGCGGTCGACGATGTCGTTGAAGACGCAGCCGGCGCCGCGCATGGCGACCGCGCCGATCAGGAACAGCAGCCAGTACCAGGGGCTCGGCCAGGCCCGCCCCGCCGCGTCGCTCGCCAGCGCCAGCGACCACCAGCACGGCCACAGCAGCAGCTGCCAGCCGATCGGCCGCTCCAGCCGCGCCATCCGCGCATAGGGCAGGAACCACGCGGGCGACCAGCGCTCGACCCAGTGGCCCCTGACGGTGTCGGGAAGGGAGGCGCTTTCGATCATCGACAGGCTCCGGCCGTTGGCGGGGTGGACGGTGCGGACATCGCCCACGCCCGGCTTCGGGTCAAGCGGCTCGACCGGACCGGGAGGCGATGCTAAACGCGGCGCGGACACATCCGGGACATGACGAGAAGGCGGACGCGCGGGCCATGAACATACTCCTGATCGGTGGCGGCGGCCGCGAACATGCGCTTGCCTGGGCGCTGCTGAAGTCTCCCCTCACCGACCGGCTGATCGTGGCGCCCGGCAACGCCGGCATCGCGGAGATCGCCGAAACCGCGCCGCTGGCCGCCGACGACCACGCCGCGGTGATCGCGTTCTGCCGCGACAACGACATCGGCCTGGTGGTGGTCGGCCCGGAGGCGCCGCTGGTGGCGGGGCTCGTCGACGCGCTGGAGGAGGCCGGCATCCGCGCCTTCGGCCCCTCGAAGGCGGCGAGCGCGCTGGAGGGCTCCAAGGCGTTCACCAAGGAACTGTGCACCGAGGCGCACATCCCCACCGCTGCCTACCGGCGCGCGGCGAGCCGCGCGGACGCGCTGGCGGCGCTCGAGGCGATGGGCGCGCCGATCGTGGTCAAGGCCGACGGGCTCGCCGCCGGCAAGGGCGTCGTCGTCGCCGAGACCATGGACGAGGCCGTCGCCGCCATCGAGGCCTGCTTCGCCGGCACGTTCGGCGCGGCCGGCGCCGAGGTGGTGCTGGAGGAAAAGCTGGTCGGCGAGGAGGCGAGCTTCTTTGCCGTTACCGACGGCGAGACCGTGGTGGCGCTCGCCACCGCCCAGGACCACAAGCGCGCCTTCGACGGCGACGAGGGGCCGAACACCGGCGGCATGGGCGCCTATTCGCCGGCGCCGGTGATGACCGACGCGATGATCGACCGCACCATGCGCGAGATCGTCGAGCCGACGGTGGCGGCCATGAAGGCGCGCGGCACCCCGGTGAAGGGCGTGCTCTATGCCGGGCTGATGATCACGGCCAAGGGCCCGGAGCTGATCGAGTACAACGTCCGCTTCGGCGATCCGGAGTGCCAGGTGCTGATGATGCGGCTGGAAAGCGACCTGGCGGCGCTGCTGCTCGCCGCCGCCGAAGGCCGGCTCGCCGGCGAAACGGTCGCCTGGTCGGACGAGCCGGCGCTCACCGTGGTGATGGCGGCGAACGGCTATCCGGGCCCGGTGCAGAACGGCTCGGAGATCGGCGGCATCGCCGGGATCGACGGTCCCGACACGGTTGTCTTCCATGCCGGCACGGCGCGCGACGGCGACCGGCTGGTGGCGAAGGGCGGGCGCGTGCTCGCCGTCACCGCCAGGGCCGCCACCATCGAAGAGGCCCGCGACCGGGCCTACGCCGCGGTCGACCGGATCGACTGGCCGGGCGGCTTCTGCCGCCGCGACATCGGCGCCAGGGCCATCGGCCGGAGGACGTAGGCGCCGCGCCCGATCGGGCGTAGCATCCCGCCACCAGCCCCGAAGGGAGAGGATGCGATGCGCGTGATGGTGTTGGTGAAGGCGACGGAAGAGTCCGAGGAAGGCAGGATGCCGGAGCCGGGGCTTCTCGAGGCCATGGGCAAGTTCAACGAAGAGCTGGCGAACGCCGGCCTGCTGGTGACGGGCGACGGCCTGAAGCCGTCCTCCCGGGGCAAGCGGATCGCCTTCGACGGGCCGGGCCGCACGGTGATCGACGGGCCGTTCGCGCAGACGCGCGAGCTCGTCGCCGGTTTCTGGATCTGGAACGTGAAGGACCTGGCCGAGGCGGTGGAATGGGCCAAGCGCTGCCCGAACCCGATGCCCGGCCCGAGCGAGCTCGAAATCCGGCCGTTGTACGAAGAGGCCGATTTCGCCTAGCGCGCGATCCGGCGGGCCGCGGGTTCAGCCCGCGGCGGCGATCAGGAACACGCCGCCGGCGAGCACCGAGCCGGTGCCCAGCACCCTGAGGGCGGAGACGCCGCGCGCCTGGTCGAGCAGCAGGCTGGCGCCGGCGAGGCCTGCGATGTGCAGGCCGGCGGTGGTGACGAGAAAGCCGAAAAGGTAGCTCCAGCCGGCGGCGACGGGGGCCTCGACCCCGTGGGCGGCGCCATGGGCGAGGCCGAAGGCCAGCGTCGCGGTGGCCGCGAGCGGCACCGCGACCGGACGCGCGAGCGCCACGGCCGTCCCGAGGGCGACGCTCGACAGCGCCACCGCGATCTCGGTTCCCGGCAGCACGACGCCGGGCCGGGCGGCCAGTGCGCCGGCCGCCATGGCGGCCACGAAGGCGGCGGGTACCGTCCACAGGGCGCGGCCGCCGAGCTGGGCGCTCCAGGCGCCGACCAGCACCATCGCCAGCATGTGATCGGGACCGGTGAGCGGATGCAGCCAGCCGCTGCCGGCGAAGCCGTGGGCGAGCGCCGGCCCCGGCGCCAGCGCGGCGAGGCCGGCCGCCCAGGCCAGATGGCGCCCGCTCATGCGGCCTGCCGGCGGGTGCGCAGCAGCTCCGCCAGGATCAGGATCGCCGGGATCATGGCGAACAGCGCCGTGTACATGCCGGAGAAGTAGGCGTAGCCGCCGCCGTGCTGGATCGCGAACACCACCGGAAAGACCAGCACGTGGGCCGGCTCGCCGAGGATCATGCCGACGACCAGGAACCACAGCACGAAATTGCCGAACGCCTGGCGCTGCCACAGGCTCCAGCTGGCGAAGAACCAGATCGCCGGGCCGGCGAGCGCGATGATGAGCAGGAAATCGTGCTCGGGCCAGGTGCCGCCGGTGAGCGCGGCGATCGCCTGATGGAAGCCGGTGACCGTCTCCTCTCCCACGTGGATGTAGAAGAAGCCGAGCATCAGGAGCATCAGCGGCAGGATGCGCGCCGGGTCGGCCGGCAGCCGGGAGGTGGTGTTCCACCAGCCGATCATGCCGCCCATCATGGAGCCCACGACGACGCCGACCACCAGCAGCCCGGCCTGCGCGTAGAGCGTGACGGCATAGACCGCCACCAGCGCGACGAAGAGGATCGCCCACAGCCGGCGCCGGTGAAGCGATGCCGGCTCCGCCTCCGGCCGGGCGCGGACCTTCGGCGCGAGCAGACGCTGGAGCAGCACCACGCCGACGGCCGCAAGCGCGGCGGCGGGGACGAGGCCGGCGACATCGAAGGCGGACCACCCGCCAAGGCCGCCCATGATCGGCTGGAACAGCGCCTCGGCGATGGCCCAGAACGCCGCCCACCAGGCCATCAGCACGCCGAGCGGGTGGCGCAAGGCGAGCCCGAAGCCGCCGATGGCGACCAGCGACGCCGGCGCGCAGACATAGGCGAGGAACCACAGCGCCTCGGTGAGATCGAGGCCGGGCCGGAACCCCGCGCCGGCATGGCCGGCGAGCAGCGGGACCCAGCCGCCGGCGAAGCGCAGGCAGTCGAGCAGCAGCACGAGCGGGATGATGGCGAGGAAGGGCGACAGCAGCCCCTCGACCGGCGGCGCATCCGCCGTCCACAGCCAGCCGGCCAGGGCAAGGCCGGTGAGGATGGCGAGCGCCAGCGCGGGGCCGGGCCCGAGGATGGCCAGCGCGGCGGAAACCGCGGTGACCGCGACACACAGCGAAACGAGAAGGGACGCGAAACGGGGCTTCATGATCGGCACTCCCGTATATTTCAACGCCTGTTGACATACGCCCGCCTCTTGCGCTTGTCAACGTATGTTGACATAGCTGCGGAATGACCAGGCCTCCCTACCCGAAGAAGTCCGACCTCACCCGCGCGCGGATCCTCGACGCGGCGCGCGCGCTGTTCGCCGAAGCCGGCTACGCAGGCGTGTCGGTGCGCGAGATCGCCGCCGAGGCCGGGGCCGACCCGGCGCTCGTGATCCGGTATTTCGGCTCCAAGGAGCAGCTGTTCGCGGCGGCCGCGCGGATCGACCTCCGGCTGCCGGACCTGGAGGGAGCGGACCCTGGCGACGTCGGCCTGCGGCTGGCGAAGCACTTCACGGTCGTGTGGACGGATCCCTTGACCGCGCCCGGCCTGCGCGTGCTGCTGCGCTCGGCGGCGACCCAGCCGGAGGTCTCGGAACGCATGCGCGGGGTGTTCGCCTCCCAGGTGATCCCGGCCATCCGCGCCTACGATCCGAGCGGCGACAGCGACTGGAAGGCGGCGCTGGTGGCGAGCCAGGTGCTGGGCTTCGCGCTAACCCGCTACGTGCTGGAACTGCCGGCCATGACGCAGCTGCCCGAGGCAGCCCTGGTGGCCCATCTCGGCCGGCTGATCCAGACGGCGCTCGAGCTGGAGCCCTACGCCGGCTGATTGCGCGCCCGCGGCAGAAATGCCACGGCCTCGTCCGGCCTGTCGGCGGCGCCTTGCGCGGGGACCGGCCGGCCTCCATGCTCGGATCACGCCGCCTGCCCTGCCCGCGAACGCTCCGAGGTTACCCCATGGCCGCTCTCCCCGAGCTCTTTCCCGGTTTCCGCTCGGAGACGATCGAGGGCGACGGGACGCAGATCTTCTGCCGGATCGGCGGTGAGGGACCGCCGCTGGTCTGCCTGCACGGCTACCCCCAGACCCATGCCATGTGGCACCGGATCGCGCCGGCGCTGGCCACCCGCTACACGGTGGTGCTGCCGGACCTGCGCGGCTACGGCCAGAGCGGGCTCGCCGGCCCCGGCGCCGACCAGCACGCCTATTCCAAGCGCGCCATGGCGAAGGACATCGTCGCGGTGATGAACCGGCTGGGCTATCCGCGCTTCCGCATCGCCGGCCACGACCGGGGCGCCCGCGTCGCCTACCGGCTCGCCTTCGACTTTCCCGAGGCGGTGGAGAAGCTCGCCGTGCTCGACGTGATCCCGACCAAGGCGATGTGGGACCGCTTCGACGTCAAGCGCGCCATGAAGACCTATCACTGGCTGTTCCTGGCCCAGCCGGAGCCAATGCCGGAGCTGCTGATCGCCCGCGCGCCGGTGCAGTACCAGGACTACACGCTGGCGAGCTGGACGAAGTCGGGCAACCTGTCGGCCTTCGACGACCGGGCGCTCGCCCACTACCGGGCGTTCTATTCCGAGGTGCCGCGCATACACGCCACCTGCGAGGACTACCGCGCCGGCGCCACCTCCGACTGGGACGCCGACAGCGACGACGCCGAGGCCGGCCGCAAGATCGCCGCGCCGACCTACGTCATCTGGGGCTCGCACGGCATCCCGGCCACCGGCGAGGGCATCCTGACGATCTGGGAGGACTGGGCGGACAGCGTCGACGGCCAGCCGGTCGATGGCGGCCATTTCGTCTGCGAGGAAGCCCCCGACGAAACGCTGGCGGGACTGCTCCTGTTCTTCGAGGACCCGCAGGAAGCGGGAAGCACCGAGGTCGGATAGGTATTTTTGCGCTCACGCCGATGAGCTGCGCTCACGGCTGCGCGGGCGCGGCCTCCGGCCGGCGCGCGGTCGCGCGCTGATGGTTCGCTCACGCCGATGAGCTGCGCTCACGGCTGCGCGGGCGCGGCCTCCGGCCGGCGCGCGGTCGCGCGCTGATGGGAGCACGCCGCTGGCCCCCGCGTTGAATGGGGGCGCGGCCGCAACTGGATTCCAGCCTTCGCTGGAATGAGCGGAGATTGGCATTTGGCCTCGAGGACAATAGCCGCACGCATTCAAGGACCGCACCCACCAGCCTGCGACCGCAGGCCGGCCGGAGGCCGCCCTCGCGGAGCCGGTGAGCGAAGCGAACCCGGCGTGAGCGGCAAAAACACCTATCTTCGCTCGCGGAAGAAGCCCTTCAGCAGATGCGCCGCCTCGGTCTCGCGGATTCCGCCGTAGACGTCGGGGGCGTGATGGCAGGTGGGCTGCCCGAAAATGCGCGGTCCGTGCTCGACCCCGCCGCCCTTCGGATCGGCGGCGGCGAAATAAAGTCGCCGGATCCGCGCGAATGAGATCGCCGATGCACACATCGGGCACGGTTCCAGAGTAACGTAGAGGTCGCAGCCGGTCAGCCGCTCGTCGCCAAGCATGCGGCAGGCGGCCCGGATGGCGAGAATTTCGGCGTGCGCGGTCGGGTCCGAGAGCTCCCGGGTGCGGTTGCCGTCGAGGGCGAGGAGTTTTCCGTCCTTGACGACGGCCGCCCCGACGGGCACCTCTCCCCGTCCCGCAGCATCGCGCGCCGCACCGAGCGCCTCGTCCATGAAGGATGGGGATTCCCCGCGCCGTCCGCTCTCTGGTTCGATCATGACCGACACGCCCGATACATCCTCCCAAGACCGGATCGCCAAGGTGATGGCCCGCGCCGGTCTGTGCTCGCGCCGCGAGGCGGAAGCCTGGATCGCGGAGGGCCGCGTCACCGTCAACGGCGCCAAGCTCACGACCCCGGCCGTCACCGTCGGCCCCGACGACAAGATCACCGTCGACGGACGGCCGCTCCCGGTCAAGGAGCGGACCCGGCTGTGGCTCTATCACAAGCCGCGCGGCCTGGTGACCACCGCCTTCGACCCGCAGGGACGCCCGACCGTGTTCGAGCGGCTGCCCGAGGGGCTGCCCCGGGTGATGAGCGTCGGCCGGCTTGACATCAACACCGAGGGGCTGCTGCTGCTCACCAACGACGGAGGGCTGTCGCGGGTGCTCGAGCTGCCCACCACCGGCTGGCTGCGCAAGTACCGGGTGCGCGCCCACGGCCAGGTGACCCAGGCGCAGCTCGACAGGCTGAAGGACGGCGTGGCCGTCGACGGCGTGCTCTACGGCGGCATCGAGGCGAAGATCGACCACGACCAGGGCGCCAACATCTGGATGACCATCGGCCTGCGCGAGGGCAAGAACCGCGAGATCAAGAACGTGCTGGGCTCGCTCGGCATGGAGGTCAGCCGCCTCATCCGCATCTCGTTCGGGCCGTTCCAGCTGGGCGACATCCCGCTGGGCGAGGCCGACGAGGTGGCCGGCCGGACGCTGCGCGACCAGCTCGGCGCGCGCCTGATCGAGGCGGCCGGCGCCGACTTCACCTCGCCGGTCAATCAGCAGCCGAACCGCGCCGAGCCCGGCGCCCACCCGCCGCGCCAGCGCTCGCGCAGCGGCGGCGAGCCCACCGATCCGAAGCGGCACGGCGACCGGCCGCACGGCCGCGACGACGCCGGCCGCGGCCCGCGTGGCGAAGGACGCCCCGCCGACGCGCGCGCGGCCCCCGGCGAGCGCGGCGGCTATCGCGGACGACAGAGCAAGGACGGACCGGAGCGGCCGCGCTCGGCCGGCTATCGCGACCGTCCGGCGGGAGGCGGTGGCGAGCGACGTGGCGGCCCGGGCGGCGGCGAAGGCCGTCCCCAGCGCCCGGGCGGGCGCTATGGCGCCGGCGACACGCCGGCCGGCGGACGCGACGAGGCGCGCGGACCGCGCGGCGCCGGACCGGGACGTCCGGGTGGCGGACCGCGTGGCGCGGGCGGCGAAGGTCGCTCGGGATCCGCCCCCCGCTCCGCCGGCTACCGGGACCGCCCGGGTGGCGGCGCGGGTGGCGGACGGCCCGGCGGCGAGGGCCGCACCGGCTCCGCACCGCGTTCGGCGGGCTATCGGGATCGCCCCGGCGGCGACAGCGGCGAGCGCCGCGGCGGTGCCGGAGCGGGACGCCCGGGTGGCGGACCGCGCGGCGCCGGTGGCGGACGTCCGGGCGAGGGTCGGCCCCGGCCGGCCCCGGCCGGTGCCTCCGATGCCCCGCGCAAGACATTCGACCGGTCCGGGCTGCGCACGCCGCGCCCCGAGAGCGATCGCGGCGAGACGGGCGGAAGTCCCGCCGGACGCGGCGGCGCTCCCGGCGACCGGCCCCAGGGCCGCTCCGGCCCGGGCGGGTCCGGTGGACGCGGCGAGCGGCCGGCCGGCGGCCCGGGTGGTGGATACCGCGGCCCCGGCGGCTCGGGTCCCGGCCGTGGACCGGGCGGACCCGGCGGCAACCGGGGACCGCGCGGCGCGGGTGCCGGCGGTGAAAATCGCGGCTCCGGCGGTCCGGGTGGTGCGGGCGGCCGCGACAAGCGGCCGGGCGGACAGGGCAGGCCCGGGGCAGGCGGCCCCGGCAGCTATCGCGGACCCGGCGGCTCCGGCCCCGGACGGGGTCCGGGCGGAGCGGGCGGCAACCGCGGACCGCGCAAGCCCGGCGGACCGAGCGGCTCCGGTCCGAAGCGGGGCCCGCGCTCGTGAGGATCGTCGGCGGCCGGTTTCGGGGCAAGCGGCTTTCCGCACCCCCCGGCCTCTCCACGCGACCGACCACCGACCGCCTGCGCGAGACGGTCTTCAACGTGCTGCAGCACGCCTACGGTGACCCGGTCGAGGGCGCCCGCGTGCTGGACCTCTTCGCCGGCACCGGCGCCGTCGGGCTGGAGGCGCTGTCGCGCGGCGCCAAGTTCACGCTGTTCGTGGAAGAATCGGCCGGCGCGCGCGGCGTGCTGCGCGAGAACGCCGAGACGCTCGGCCTCACCGGGCTGGTGCGCATCTGGCGGCGCGACGCGACGAAGCTCGGCCCGGCCGGCACGCTCGCCCCGTTCGATCTCTGCTTCGCCGACCCGCCCTACGGCCGTGGCCTGGGCACGGCGGCGTTCGCCTCGGCGCGGGCCGGCGGCTGGCTGAAGCCCGGCGCGCTCTGCGTGCTGGAGGAAACCATCAAGGACCAGGTCGACGCGCTGGAAGGCTTCACGCTGGTCGAGCGGCGCGAGTACGGCGAGACGGCGGTCACGTTCTTCGAGCTGGACGACGGCGTCGCCCCGGAGCCCGCGGCGAGCCCGCAGGACTAGCCAAAGATCTGCACGGGACGGCAAGGCGGGCCCAGCCCCCGAACGAAAAACGCCCGCATCCGGAAGGACGCGGGCGTTTTTCGTTTCTGGCGGATCCGCGCCGGCGGGCCGGCGCCGCGACCCCGCTGCTACTCGGCGGCGTTCTTCAGCTCCGGCGCCGCCTGCAGGACGCTGGCGTCCACGTGGTCGGCGAAGCGGGCGAAGTTGTCGACGAACATGCCGACCAGCTTGGCGGCCTGGGCGTCGTAGTCGGCCTTGTCGTCCCACGTGGCGCGCGGGTCGAGGATCTTGGCGTCGACGCCCGGCACCGACACCGGCACCGCGAAGCCGAAGTTCGGATCGGTGCGGAACTCGGCCGAATGCAGCGAGCCGTCGAGGACGGCGGCCAGCAGCGTGCGGGTGGCGGCGATCGGCATGCGCCGGCCGACGCCGTACTTGCCGCCGGTCCAGCCGGTGTTGAGCAGCCAGCAGTCGACGCCGTGCTCGGCGATCAGCTCGCGCAGCAGGTTGCCGTACTCGACCGGGTGACGCGGCAGGAACGGCGCGCCGAAGCAGGTCGAGAACGTCGCCTGCGGCTCGGTGACGCCCTTCTCGGTGCCGGCGATCTTCGCCGTGTAGCCCGAGAGGAAGGTGTACATCGCCTGCGCCGGCGTCAGCTTGGCGATCGGCGGCATCACGCCGAACGCGTCGGCGGTCAGCATGATGATGTTCTTCGGATGCGGCCCGACGCCACCCGGCGCGATGTTCGGCATGAACTCGATCGGATAGGCGCCGCGGGTGTTCTCGGTCTTGGAGTCGTCGTTGAAGTCCGGCTCGCGGGTGTCCGGATCGATGGCGACGTTCTCGTAGATGACGCCGAAGCGCTGGCTCGCTGCCCAGATCTGCGGCTCGGCCTCGGCCGACAGCTTGATCATCTTGGCGTAGGAGCCGCCCTCGAAGTTGAAGACGCCGTTCTCGCTCCAGCCGTGCTCGTCGTCACCGATGAGCTTGCGCTTGGGATCGGCCGAAAGCGTCGTCTTGCCGGTGCCGGAGAGGCCGAAGAAGATCGCCGTGTCGCCGTTCTCGCCGAGATTGGCGGAGCAGTGCATCGGCATGACGCCCTTTGGCGGCAGCAGGTAGTTGAGGACGGTAAAGACCGACTTCTTCATCTCGCCCGCATAGGACGTGCCGGCGATCAGGATGACGTTGCGCGCGAAATCGCAGGCGATCAACGTCTCCGAGCGGCAGTTGTAGCGCTTCGGATCGACCACGAAGCTCGGCAGGTCGATGATGGTGAGCTCCGGGACGAAGCTTTCGAGCTGCTCGGTCTCGGGCCGGATTAGAAGGTTGCGGATGAACAGCGAGTGCCAGGCGTACTCGGTGTACACCCGTACGTTGATCCGGTGTTCCGGGTCGGCGCCGCCGTAGAGGTCCTGGGCAAACAGGTCCATGCCCTGGGCGTGGGCGCGCATGTCGTCGAACAGCAGATCGAACGCGGCCGGCTCGAGCTTGTGGTTGTTGTCCCACCAGATCTGGTCGGCGGTGACGTCGTCGGACACGACGAACTTGTCCTTCGGCGAGCGGCCGGTGTGGACGCCGGTGTCGGCGGCAAGGGTTCCAGCCGCCGTCAGCATGCCTTCGCCGCGCTTGAGCGATTCCTCGTAGAGGCGCGGCGCCGCGAGGTTCCAACGGATCGACGCCAGACCGGACAGGCCGACCGTATCGGTGCCCGCGGCAGGATTTCGCAAGCCGATTTCTTTCACTGTTGTACCTCTCGTTAAACAGCCGGAGCGCGGGTTGAAACCCCCGGTTTTATTTTGCACTGCAGCATCCGGCCGTGGCAGCGACAGATTGCGTCGGTCGCTGCACTGGACCTCCCCACGCGAAAACTCGCGCGACCCTAGTAAACCGCTTCGCTGGTGACAAGCGAAACAAGTGCGACTCGACACCGCTGTCAAACCGGTGCCGAAACCCTCCGCGCGCCAGCGAATACCGGACTCGCGGTCCGGTGATGCGCTCCGCCGGCTAGCGGTCCCGATCCGATACTCCGCCGGAGGCCTCGCGGGCGCGCCGGGCCAGATCGACCAGAACGCCGCGCAGCGAGCCCCCGGGCGGAACGGGCTCGGGAAAGTCGACCCGGGCGGCCTCGTGGCCGACCACCAGATCGATCCCCTCGGGGTCGAGGCCGGTGGCCCGCCAGTCGCCGTCCGGCGCCCCGGCAAGCCGGGTCGCGTAAAGGCACAACGCGTCAGCGTGGTCCTGGTTCATGTGCGCGATGGCACCTTCCTCCGAGGCCAGCAGATCGTCGGCGCCGCTGACATCGGTCATCAGCTCGGCGGCGGGCAGCGTCACGATGCGGCCGAAGCCGGCGACGAGATGGGCGCGCTCCGGCGCGATCCGGTAGACGCCGAAGTCCGGAAAGGCCGCGTAGGCGGCGGCGTCCGGATGGCGCGCCAGGAAGCGGCGCCGCGCGGCGGGATCGTCGGTGCGGGCGATCCGCCCGGCGATGGTGACCCGGGCGAGCGCCAGCGGATCGCCGGGGCGGACGGGTTCGGAGATCATCAGCGAGACGCGATCGTCGGCCTTGAGGTTGCGGGTGTGCACGGCCAGGTCGGAGAGGAGCAGCACCGGCGCGCCGTCCGGCATCGTCGCCACCGTGACCAGCGACACGTGCGGCGCGCCGCCGTCCGGCTCCAGCGTGCCGAGCGCGCCCTGGAAGGCGGTGCGCAGCAGGTGCCGCGCGGTGGTCCGGGCGTCGAATTCAGGGGCGGGGTCGGAGGCCATCGGGATCCCTCGGGTTGCGCCGGCGCGGGGTCGGATGCCCGGCTGGAAGAGGAGCCGCGCACCGCCGGCAAAGCGTCAAATGCGGACTCCCACGCTCCACGAATTGCCCGCGCGCGCCCTTCCCGGCAAGGGGCGCGATCCGCGTCCGCGCCGGAAATGGCACGGAAATCCGTGGATGATCTTCCCATAGGTCAGCAACCGGGTCTTTTACATCACAGTCAAGAAGCCATATTTTGTACGTAATTGGTGCCTCTTACGGGCCTCAGTGACTGCCGCATTTCCCGCTCGGACCGAATTGATCCGAACGAGAGGGGCGTGCGCACCTTATGTGTTTGGAGAGCCACTTCCGGCGGATCGGGCATTTCGGCCCGGCCGGACAGGTTTCTCGGGCGGGACGGGCAACAGACGGAACCGGTGTTCACCGGCATTCATTCCCGTTCTCAAGCGGCCGATCACGGTCATGGCGGCGTTCCGGGCAGAACCGGGCGCCGCGGTGATCAAGAAGACATGAAGAACGCGTTCGAACGCGACGAAAGGACGCTTAATGGCGACGGTTGCACTCGTCGACGACGACCGGAACATCCTGGCCTCGGTCTCGATCGCCCTCGAATCCGAAGGCTATCGGGTCCAGACCTACACCGACGGCGCCTCGGCGCTGCAGGGGCTGACCCAGGATCCGCCGGACCTTGCGATCTTCGACATCAAGATGCCGCGCATGGACGGCATGGAGCTGCTGCGCCGGGTGCGCCAGCAGAGCGACATGCCGGTGATCTTCCTCACCTCCAAGGACGAGGAGATCGACGAGCTGTTCGGGCTGAAGATGGGCGCCGACGACTTCATCCGGAAGCCGTTCTCCCAGCGCCTGCTGGTGGAGCGCGTGAAGGCGGTGATGCGCCGCGCCCAGCCCCGCGACGGCTCGCCGCCGAAGGCCACCGACGCCAGCAAGCTGCTCGAGCGCGGCCTTCTGATGATGGACCAGGAGCGGCACACCTGCACCTGGCAGGGCGAGCAGGTGACGCTGACGGTCACCGAGTTCCTGATCCTGTTCGCGCTCGCCCAGCGCCCGGGCGTGGTGAAGAGCCGCAACGCGCTGATGGACGCCGCCTACGACGATCAGGTCTACGTCGACGACCGCACCATCGACAGCCACATCAAGCGGCTGCGCAAGAAGTTCAAGGTGGTCGACACCAACTTCGACATGATCGAGACCCTGTACGGCGTCGGCTACCGCTTCAAGGAGATGTAGGCCGCGCTTCGCGGGCGCCCTCATGGCCGTCGACACCGACACAAAGTCCGTCCCCCAGAAGACCCCGCGGCGCCGGTTGCGGCTGAGAGCCGTGGGCCGCTTCGGCGCGCGCGTCGGACGGGGCCTGGGCGGGCTTCTGTCGACCTACGTGTTCTCCAGCGTGACCCGCCGCATCCTGGTGCTGAACCTGGTCGGGCTCGTCGCGCTGGTCTCCGGCACGCTCTACCTGAACCAGTTCCGCGCCGGGCTGATCGACGCACGGGTGGAAAGCCTGCTGATCCAGGGCGAGATCATCGCGGCCGCCATCGCCGCATCCGCCACCGTCGACACCGACACCATCTCCGTCGATCCCGAACGCCTGCTGGAGCTGCAGGCCGGCGAAAGCGTCTCGCCCATCGACCAGGGCGCCCACGCGCTCGACTTCCCCATCAATCCGGAGCGCGTCGCGCCGATCCTGCGGCGGCTGATTTCCCCCACCAAGACCCGCGCCCGGATCTACGACCGCGACGGGCTGCTGCTGCTCGATTCCCGGCACCTCTATTCGCGCGGCCAGATCCTGCGCTTCGACCTGCCGCCGCCCCAGGAGAGCGAGCCCGGACCGCTGGAGCGCATCTGGGAGCGGCTGAAGGCCTGGACGCTGCACGGCGACCTGCCGGCCTACAAGGAGATCGGCGGCGCCAACGGCAAGGAGTACCCGGAGGTCGAACGGGCCGTCTCCGGCGCGCCGGCGAGCGTCGTGCGCGTCAACGAGAAGGGCGAGCTGATCGTCTCGGTGGCGGTGCCGATCCAGCGCTTCCGCGCCGTGCTCGGCGCGCTGCTGCTGTCGACCCAGGGCGGCGACATCGATTCCATCCTGCGTGCCGAGCGGCTCGGCATCGTGCGCGTCTTCCTGGTCTCCGCCGGCGTGATGGCGGTGCTGTCGATCCTGATGGCCGGCACCATCGCCGGACCGATCCGCCGGCTGGCGGCGGCCGCCGAGCGGGTGCGCCGGGGCGTGCGCGGCCGCCACGCCATCCCCTCCTTCGACGACCGCCAGGACGAGATCGGCCACCTCGGCCGGGCGCTCAGGGAAATGACCGAGGCGCTCTACAACCGGATCGACGCCATCGAGGCGTTCGCCGCCGACGTCGCCCACGAGCTGAAGAACCCGCTCACCTCGCTCAGAAGCGCCGTGGAAACGCTGCCGCGCGCCCGGACCGACGAGTCCCGCGAGCGGCTGATGGGCATCATCCAGCACGACGTCCGCCGGCTGGACCGGCTGATCTCCGACATTTCCGACGCCTCGCGCCTCGACGCGGAGCTGGCGCGGCGCGACGCCGAGCCGGTCGACATGGTCGCGCTGCTGGAGGCGGTGGTGGAGATGCAGCGCCAAATCGCCCGCTCCAGCGGCATTTCGATCGCGCTGAAGGTCGACATCAAGGCCACCCGCGGCGGCCGCGACGCGTACCTCGTCAACGGGCACGACAGCCGGCTGGGGCAGGTGTTCACCAACCTCCTGGACAACGCCCGCTCGTTCTCGCCGAAGGGCGCGACCATCACCGTGACCGCCCACCGGCGCGAGGGCGAGGTCGAGGTGATCGTCGACGACCAGGGCCAGGGCATCACCGCGGAGAAGATCGAGCGGATCTTCGAGCGCTTCTACACCGACCGGCCGGAGGTCGACGGCTTCGGCGACAACTCCGGCCTCGGCCTGTCGATCTCGCGGCAGATCATCGAGGCCCACGGCGGCACCATTTCGGCGGAAAACCGCACCGTCTCCGACGACGGCGCGTTCCACACGGCGGGGGCGCGCTTCATCGTGCGGCTGCCGGCGCTGACGGCCGGCTGAGCGGGGCCCGGCCATGCAGACGGTCCACGCCACCTGTATCCTGATCGGCCGCCACGGCGTGCTCATCCGCGGCGCATCCGGTGCCGGCAAGACGGCGCTGGCCGGCACGCTGATCCGCGAGACGCAGCGCGACGGCGGCTTCGCCTGCCTCGTCGCCGACGACCGGGTGGCGCTTACGGCCCGTAACGGCCGGCTGGTGGCGCGCGTGCCGGCGCCGATCGCCGGCCGGATGGAGATCCGCGGCAGCGGCATCGTCGAGGTGGATCACGAACCGGCCGCCGTGGTGCGGCTGGTGGTCGACCTCGTGGCGGCCGAGGCGCTCGACCGGATGCCGGACGCGGAGGCGTTGTCCACGCGCATCGACGGCATCGAGGTCGCCCGCCAGCCCGCTTCCGGAAGTGGATGGACCACGATTTCCGCAATCCAAGCGCGTATCGCGGCGATCACGGAAGCGGATGCCGCAGGAATTGAGGTCGATTTCCCTTGAACTGGTTTGCCGGGTAGCCGATTTTGGCCGCCACCTTTCGTCGACCCTGGGTCAGCGCTACGTGACGGATCGATCTTTCTGGCCTTCTTTTTCCCGCGGACGCCTGGCGCCCGCCTCCGCCGCTCGCGCCGAGCCGGCCGGCCGCGCTGATTGCGAGGTCTCATGATCGGGCTCGTTCTTGTCACCCATGGCAGGCTTGCCGAGGAGCTGAAGGCCGCCCTGGAGCACGTGGTCGGCCCCCAGGAGAACGTCGCCACGATCTCCATCGGCCCTGACGACGACATGGAACGGCGCCGCACCGACATCGTCGACGCGCTGGCGGCCGTCGACGACGGCTCCGGCGTGGTGGTGCTCACCGACATGTTCGGCGGCACCCCCTCCAACCTGGCGATCTCCGTGATGCGCGCCGGCACCGTCGAGGTGATCGCCGGCGTGAACCTGCCGATGCTGGTGAAGCTGGCCAGCGTGCGCGTCGACACCCCGCTGGTGAAGGCGGTGGACGACGCCAAGACGGCCGGCCAGAAATACATCAGCGTCGCGAGCCAGGTTCTCTCGGGGAGCCGATGACCGACACCGTGACCGAGCCCCGCACGGTAACGCTCACCATCGTCAACCAGCGCGGCCTGCACGCCCGCGCCTCGGCCAAGTTCGTCAAGTGCCTGGAGTTCTTCGACGCCGAGGTGTCCGTCTCGCGCGACGGCCACACGGTGGGCGGCGGCTCCATCATGGGCCTCCTGATGCTGGGCGCCAGCAAGGGCACCCAGATCACCGTCACCGCGTCGGGCCCCGAGGCCGACGAGGCCATCGCCGCGCTGACCGAGCTGGTCGGCGACGGCTTCGGCGAAGACGGCCAGCACTGCACCTGAGCCCTCGGGCTTCTCCCCGACCCCCCGCATGACCGAACCGGACGATGACCGGACGTCTCCGCACGCCCGCGCGCCGGCGCTGCGCCGGGCTCACGCGCGCCGGGCACGCGAAAGCGCTTGCGGCGCCGACCGGCTAAATATAAAGAAATCTTTATATCGTTATTGAATACCGGCGCCGTCCCCGGTATACCCGGCCCCATGTGGCGCGCCGCACCCTGCCGTGCGCGCCCTTCCACCTGAGAACACGAACGAGGAGCGACCATATGCTCGACAAGCCAGCCACCGATTACATCGTGAAGGACATCGGCCTCGCCGACTGGGGCCGCACCGAGATCGACATCGCCGAGACCGAGATGCCGGGCCTGATGGCCGTCCGCGAGGAATTCGCCGGATCGCAGCCGCTCAAGGGCGCGCGCATCGCCGGCTCGCTGCACATGACCATCCAGACCGCCGTGCTGATCGAGACCCTCGTGGCGCTGGGCGCCGACGTGCGCTGGGCCTCGTGCAACATCTTCTCGACCCAGGACCAGGCCGCCGCCGCCATCGCCGCGACCGGCACCCCGGTGTTCGCCATCAAGGGCGAGACGCTTGAGGAATACTGGGACTACGCCGACAAGATCCTCGACTGGGGCAACGGCGAGACCTGCAACATGATCCTCGACGACGGTGGCGACGCCACCATGCTCGTCATGCTCGGCGCCAAGGCCGAGAAGGATCCTTCGGTCCTCGCCAACCCGAAGAACGAGGAAGAGAAGTTCCTCGTCGCCACCATCAAGCGCCGGCTCGAGAAGGATCCGACCTTCTACTCGCGCTGCCGCGACGCCATCCGCGGCGTCTCCGAGGAGACGACCACGGGCGTCATGCGCCTCTACCAGATGGAGAAGCGCGGCGAACTGCCGTTCCCGGCGATCAACGTCAACGACTCCGTCACCAAGTCGAAGTTCGACAACAAGTACGGCTGCCGTGAATCGCTGGTCGACGCGATCCGTCGCGGCACCGACGTGATGATGGCCGGCAAGGTCGCCGTCGTCTGCGGTTACGGCGACGTCGGCAAGGGCTCGGCCCAGTCGCTGTCGGGCGCCGGCGCCCGCGTCATGGTCACCGAGATCGACCCGATCTGCGCCCTGCAGGCCGCCATGGACGGCTACGAGGTCGTCACGATGGAGCAGGCCGCTCCGCGCGCCGACATCGTCGTCACCGCGACCGGCAACAAGGACGTGCTGACCGTCGATCACATGCGTGCCCTGAAGGACATGGCGATCGTCTGCAACATCGGCCACTTCGACAACGAGATTCAGGTCGACGGCCTGAAGAACTTCAAGTGGAAGAACGTCAAGCCGCAGGTCGACCTGATCGAGTTCCCGGACAGCAAGCGGATGATCCTCCTCTCCGAGGGCCGCCTGGTGAACCTGGGCAACGCGACCGGCCATCCGAGCTTCGTGATGTCGGCCTCGTTCTCCAACCAGACGCTGGCCCAGATCGAGCTGTGGACGAAGGCCGAGCAGTACGAGAAGAAGGTCTACGTGCTGCCGAAGCACCTGGACGAGAAGGTCGCCGAGCTGCACCTGCGCAAGCTGTCGGCGGAGCTGACCACGCTCTCCGACGAGCAGGCCGACTACATCGGCGTGCCGGTCAACGGTCCGTTCAAGTCCGACCAGTACCGCTACTAGTCGCTGCGGGCGCTCCGCGGCGGCCACGCGCCGACGCGGGACACCTGAAAGATCGAAGGCGCCGGCTCGCGAGGGCCGGCGCCTTTTTTTGTCGCGAGGACCGCCGCCGCGTGCGTGGCGGGTCCCATCCGCGCCGCCGATGAATTAGGGTCTGCGGCATCCGCTGCGGTTCGATTCGCGAACCCGCGCGCACAACGGCAAGTCGCGACGACCATGACCGCCCCACACCTCCGGCCGTTCCGACCTCTCGCCGCCGCTCCGCTGTGGTTCGTGCCGATGGTCGCCCCGGCGTTCGCGGCCCCCGCCGGCACGCCGGACGGGCTGGTGCCGCTGGTGCTCGGCGCCGCCGCGGCGGCCGGGCTGCTGGCCACCGTCGGCTTCGCCGCGCTGGCCTGGTCCACTCATCGCCGCCTCGCCGCGCTGAAGGCCGACGGCGCCGACGCGGGCCTGCGCGCGGAGCGGGCCGAAACGCTGCTGGACGCCGCCGACCGGCGCACCCTGGTGCTGCCCGCCGACGGCGGCCCGGCCATCGTCTACGGCGTCGCCGAACTGGGCGGCGTGCCGGCCGCCGCCGACGCCCTTCTCGATCCCGACAGCTGGCTCGCGCCCGACGACGCGGAGACCTTCGCCGCCGCGCTGGAGGCGCTGCGCGCCGACGGCCGGCCGTTCGAGGCGGAACTGCGCACGGCGGCGGGCTCGACGGTCTCGGCGCGCGGACGGATCGCCGGCGACAGCGCCGCCGTCACCTTCGCCCACGCCGTCGGCGGCGCGCAGGCGCCCCAGACCGGCGCGCTGCGCGATTTCCTCGAACGCATGCCCTATCCGGTCTGGATGCGCGATCCGGAAGGCCGGCTGCGCTTCGTCAACGCCGCCTACGCGGACGCGGTGGAAAGCGCCGACCCGGCCGCCGCGATCGCCGCGGGCGACGAGCTCCTCGACACCGCCGGGCGCGAGGCGCTCGCCGCCGCCCGCACCGCCGACGGCCGCGCCGAGGTGCGCGTCTCCACCGTCATCCGCGGCGAGAACCGCACGCTGGACGTGGTCGAGCTGTCGGGACGCGGCGGCAGCGTCGGCGTCGGCATCGACGTGACCGAGCTGGAGCAGACCCATGCGGTGCTGCGCCGGACCGTCGACTTCCACGCCCGCACCCTCGACGAGCTGGCCACCCCGGTCGCCGTGTTCGGCCCCGACCGGCGGCTGCAGTTCTACAACCCCGCCTACCGCGCCCTGTGGGACCTCGACGCCGGCTATCTCGACACCGGTCCGGAGGACGAGACGCTGCTGAAGGCGCTGCGCGCCGCCCGCAAGCTGCCCGAGCAGGCCGAGTTCGACGTCTGGGCCCGCCACGTGACCCGCGGCTACCAGTCGGTGGAAAGCTTCGAGGAGTGGTGGCACCTGCCCGACGGCCAGACGCTCAGGGTGATCACCAACCCCCACCCGCACGGCGGCGTCACCTACATCTACGAAAACGTCACCGAGCGCCTGGATCTGGAGAGCCGCTACAACGCGCTGATCCGGGTGCAGAGCGAGAGCCTCGACCACCTGGCCGAGGGCGTCGCGGTGTTCGGCCCCGACGGCCGGCTGCGGCTCTGCAACCCGGTGTTCCAGGCGCTGTGGAAGCTCTCCGAGGACGCGCTCACCGACCAGACCCACATCACCCGCATCAGCCACGCCAGCGCAAAAAGTCCGGCCGACCGGGCCGCCTGGGTGCGCATCGCCGGCGCCGTCACCAGCCTGGACGACCGGCGCGAGCCCGTCGCCGACCGGCTCGAGCGCGACGACGGCACCGTGGTCGACTACGCCACCGTGCCGCTGCCCGACGGCGCGACGCTGGCGACCTTCGTCGACGTCACCGACACGGTGAAGGTCGAGCGGGCGCTGAAGGAGCGCAACCTGGCGCTGGAGGAGGCCGACCAGCTCAAGACCGCCTTCATCGGCCACGTCTCCTACGAGCTGCGCTCGCCGCTGACGACCATCATCGGCTTCACCCAGCTCTTGACCGGCAGCGGCGTCGGCCCGCTGAACGAGAAGCAGCGCGAGTACGCGAGCTACATCCGCTCGTCGTCGGAGGCGCTGCTCGCCATCATCAACGACATCCTCGACCTGACCACGGTCGACGCCGGCATCATGGAGCTGGAGCTCGGCAGCGTCGACCTCGCCGCCGTGGTCGCCGCCGCGACCGAGGGCCTGCAGGACCGCATCAAGGAAGCCCGTCTCACCGTCGCCATCGACATCGCCCCGGAGATCGGCACCATCACCGCCGACGAGACCCGGGTGCGCCAGGTCGTCTACAACCTGCTCGCCAACGCCGTCACCTTCTCGCCGGACGAGGACACCATCGAGATCCACGGCCGCCGCGACGGCTCCGACGTGGTGCTGTCGGTGGCCGACCACGGCCGCGGCATCTCCGAGGACCAGATCGACGTCGTGTTCGACCGCTTCGTCTCCGACCCCACCGGCGGCCGCCGCCGCGGCGCCGGATTGGGACTTGCCATCGTCAAGAGCTTCGTCGAACTTCACGGCGGTTCGATCGACATCGCGTCCGCCCCCGGTGCCGGCACCACGGTGACCGTCCGGCTTCCCCTCAGGCAATAGATCAAGCGGCGCGGCGATCGCGCCCCGGCCCCGACCATGACCCGTGACCCGCTTGTGATCTCCATCGAGGACGAAGCCGCGACGACGCGGCTGGCGGAGGACGTGGCGGCCGTCGTGCGGCCGGGCGACCTGATCACCCTTTCCGGCCCGCTCGGCGCCGGCAAGACCACCTTCGCGCGCGCCCTGCTCCGCACGCTCGCCGACGATCCCGAGCTGGAGGTTCCGAGCCCCACCTACACGCTGCTGCAGCCCTACGAGCTGAAGCGCCTGACCATCGCCCACATGGACCTCTACCGGCTCGGCGATCCGTCCGAGGCCGCCGAGCTCGGCATCGACGAGCTCCTGGAAGCGGGCGCGGTGCTGATGGAATGGCCGGAACACGGCGCCGGCATGCTGCCGCCGGCCACGCTGGCGATCGCGATTGCGCCGGGCGCCGAGGCGGACCGGCGGACGGTGACCCTCGACGCCGCGCCCGACATGGCGCGCCGGCTGGAGCGCTCGCGCGCGGTGCGCGCCTTCCTCGACGCCGCCGGCTTCGCCGGTGCGGCCCGCCGCCACCTGCAGGGCGACGCCTCGTCGCGCACCTACGAGCGCATCCGCGCCGGCGACACCCGCGCCGTGCTGATGAACGCGCCGACCCAGCCCGACGGGCCGGCGATCTACGGCGGCGAACCCTATTCGCGCCGCGCCCATCTGGCCGAGAGCGTGCGGCCGTTCGTGGCGATCGGCGACGGGCTCCGGGCCCGCGGCTATTCCGCGCCAGAGGTGCTTGCCCACGATCTCGACGCCGGGCTGCTGCTCCTGGAGGACCTCGGCACCGAACCGATCCTGCAGGACGGCGCCGTGCTGGAGGAGCGCTACGGGCTGGCGGTCGACGTGCTGGCCGACCTGCACGGCCAGCCGATGCCGCGCGACCCCGCCGTACCGGGCGGCGGACGCCACCTGATCCCGCCCTTCGACAAGGGCGTGTTCGGGATCGAGTTGTCGCTCTATCCGGAGTGGTTCGTGCCGTTCGCGACCGGCGCCGCCATGGACGCGGAGACGCTCGGCGCCTTCGCCGAGGCCTGGGACGCGCTCTGGCCGTTCGTGGAGGAGGCCGAGACCTCCTGGCTGCTGCGCGACTATCACTCGCCCAACCTGATGTGGCTGCCGGAGCGCGGCGGACTGGCCACCGTCGGGCTTCTGGACTATCAGGACGCGCTGATCGGACCGACGGCGTACGACCTGGCCTCGCTCGCCCAGGACGCCCGCGTCACCGTTTCCGCCGACATCGAGACCCGCCTGCTTGCGCGCTACGAAGCCGCCCGCCGCGCCGCCGACCCGGCCTTCGACGCGGCCGGCTTCCGGCGCGCCTACACCGTCGTCGCCGCCCAGCGGGCGACCAAGATCCTGGGCATCTTCGCCCGCCTCAAGGTGCGCGACGACAAGCCCGCCTACCTCGCGCACCTGCCGCGCATCGCCGCCTATCTCGAGCGATCGCTGGCAGACCCCATTTTCGCCGAACTCAGAGGGTTCTACGAGCCGGCGCTCGCCATGCTTGCCCGCTCAGCCCCCAGCACCGAAGTCCTCCATCCATGACCACGCCCTCCACCCGTCCCACCCGCGCGATGGTGCTCGCCGCCGGCTTCGGCAAGCGCATGCGGCCCGTGACCGCCACCACGCCGAAGCCGCTGGTGGAGGTGGCCGGCCGCTCGCTGATCGACTACGGCCTCGACCGGCTGCAGAACGCCGGCGTCGAGGAGGCGGTGGTCAACGTCCACTATCTCGCCGACCTGATGGAGGTTCATCTCTCGCGCCGGAAGGCGCCGCGGGTGACGATCTCCGACGAGCGCGGCAAGCTGCTCGATACCGGCGGCGGCATCGCCAAGGCGCTTCCGCATTTCCGCGACGAGCCGTTCTTCCTGCTCAACGCCGACACCTTCTGGCTGGAGGGCGCGACGCCCAACCTGGTGCGGCTCGCCAACGCCTGGAACCCGGCCGAGATGGACGGGCTCCTGATGCTCGCCCCGACGGTGACCAGCATCGGCTACGACGGCACCGGCGATTTCGTGCTCTCCACCGACGGCCGGATCGCGCGGCGCAGCGAACGCCACGTGGCGCCGTTCGCCTATGCCGGCGCCGGCATCATTTCGCCGGGCCTGTTCCAGGACGTTCCCGAGGGCGGGTTCTCGCTGAACCTGCTGTTCGACCGGGCGATCGCCGACGGCCGCATGTTCGGGCTCCGGATGGACGGGCTGTGGCTGCACGTCGGCACGCCCAAGGCGATCCGCGACGCCGAGGCGGCGATCGCCGAGAGCGCCGCCTAGAGCCTTTTCCGATCAGGTGGGATCACCTGATCGATCAGAAATGGCTCCGGAATAGGAATCTGAGCCTCTCCGGCCGAAGCGGCGGCCGGCTTGCATTTTTCTTCGGAAGCGCCCGTTGCTCCGGAGCCGGACCGGACCGTCCACAGCCCGCTGTTGTCGCGGACGCTCCGGTGCGCGCATTCTGACCCGGCGGGCGTCCGAATCCACGCCGCCCGCGACGGAGCCGACGCCGACATGCCCGACACGGTGACATCCGAAACGGCCGGGGACACGGGCACGCCGCGCGTGTTCACCATCCCGCCGTCGGTGCCGTTCCTGCCGGCGCTCGTTGCGGCGCTCGCCGACGGCACGCTGTGGCCGGGCGGCCGGGTCCCCGACGATCCGCTGGCGCTGGCCGATGCCATCATCTACCTGCCGACCCGGCGCGCCGTGCGCGCGCTGGAGGCCGCCTTCCTGTCTGCGGCCCCCGGACCCAGCGTCGTGCTGCCGGACATCCGCGCCATCGGCGACGTCTCCGAGGACCTGCTGGTGCTCGACATTCTGGAGCGGGATGCGGGCGGAAAACCGGATTCCACTTTTCCTCATCCCTCCCTGGATCCCGACGACACCACGCTGCTGGCGCCGTCGCTGCCCGACCTGACCCGCCGCGTCGCCATGGCCGGCCTGGTCCGGCGCTGGGCGGAGCGGCTGTCGGCCGACACCCTCGACCTGCTTCCCGGCGACACCGTCGCCGTGCCGAGCTCGCCGGCCGACGCCGCCAGGCTCGCCAGCGACCTGCTCGCCCTCATGGACCAGGTGGAGACCCAGGAGGCCGACTGGACGGCCCTCGCCGACCTGGTGCCGGAGGAGCTTGCCCAGTACTGGCAGGTGACCACCACCTTCCTGTCCATCGCCGTCGAGGTCTGGCCGGCGTTCCTGGAGGAGCGCGGGGCGCTGGAACCGGCGCGCCGCCGGCGGCTGCTGATCGACGCGGAGACCGACCGCCTTGCCGCCGCGCCGCCGAAAGGACCGGTGATTGCCGCCGGCTCCACCGGCTCGATCCCGGCAACGGCGCGGCTGATCGCAACCATCGCGCGGATGCCCAACGGCGCGGTGGTGCTGCCCGGCCTCGACGGACACATCGACGACGCCGCATGGACCGCCATCGACGCGCGGCCTGCGCCGTCGTTCAGCCATCCCCAGTTCGGCCTGAAGCAGCTTCTGAAGCGCATCGGCCTCGACCGCACAGACGTCCCGGCCCTCGGCGCCGCCCCCTTGAGCGAAGCGGACGCCCGGGCGCGGATCGTCTCGGCGGCGTTCCGGCCGGCCTCCACCACCGACGCCTGGGCGGAGACCTTCGACGCGGCCGCCGCCGATGCCGCATCCCGTGGCCTGTCGCTGATCGAGGCGGAGACGGCGCGCGAGGAAGCGCTGGCGATCGCCATTGCGCTGCGCGAAACGCTGGAGCGGCCGGGCGCCACCGCCGCCCTCGTCACCCCCGACCGGGCGATCGCCCGCCGCGTCGCCGCCGAGATGCGCCGCTGGGAAATCTCCGTCGACGATTCCGCCGGCCGGCCGCTGGGCACCACCTCGGCCGGCGTGTTCGCGCGCCTGGCCGCGACCGCCGCCACCGAGGGCGACGCCCACACGATCATCGCGCTCCTCAAGCACCCGCTTTGCCGGCTCGGCATGCCGGCCGCCGACTACATGCGCGGCCTGGAAGGGCTGGAGCTCGGCGTCCTGCGCGGCCACCGGGTGCGCCCCGGATCGGCCGGGCTGCGCGCTGCCCTCGACCTGCGCGTCGAGCGGCTCGACGAGGAGCATCGCGGCGCCGACCACGCCCGCCGGCTGCGCTGGCTGGAGGCCGCCGCACCGCTCATCGACGCGCTGGAGCGCGCGCTTCAGCCGCTCGAGGCGCTCGCCACCGCGAAGGCCAGGGTGCCGCTCCACCGGCTGGCCGCCGCGCATCTCGCGGTTGTCGAGGCGCTCGCCGCCGATCCCGCCCTGCCGGACCGGCTGGCGCGGCGCGCCGACGGGCCGGTGCTGAGCGCGGCGCTCGCGGGCATCGCCGAGACCGGCGGCGTCGACTTCGAGGTGCTGCCCGGCGACTGGCCGTCGCTGTTCGAGGCGCTGGCCGGCGATGCCGCCGTCCGCGGCCCGGTGCCCACCGACGACCGGCTGTTCATCTGGGGCCCACTGGAAGCCCGCCTGCAGTCGGTCGACCGGCTGGTGATCGCCGGCCTGAACGAGGGAACCTGGCCGGCCGCCGTGGAGGTCGGACCATGGATGTCGCGCCCGATGCTCGGCACCTTCGGGCTGGAGCCGCCGGAACGCCGCATCGGCCTTGCCGCCCACGACGTGGCCCAGGCGCTCGGCGCCGGCGACGTGGTGATGAGCCGGGCCAAGCGCGTCTCCGGCACGCCGACGGTGGCGTCGCGCTGGCTGCAGCGGCTGCTGGCGGTCTGCGGGCCCGACGCGTCGAGGGCGATCGCCGCGCGCGGCCGCACCTATGTCGCCTGGGCCGGCGGCCTCGACACCCCCGACGGCCCGGCGGCCCCGGCATCCCGACCGAACCCTGCGCCGCCGGTGGAGGCGCGGCCCCGCCGGCTCGGCGTCACCGAGATCGGCACGCTGATCCGCGACCCTTACGCCGTCTACGCGCGCCGGGTGCTGGGGCTCTCGCCGCTGGATCCGATCGCCCCGTCGCTGGAGGCCTCCGAGCGCGGCACCCTGATCCACGACATCCTCGCCGACTTCATCCGCGACTGGCAGGGGCCGTTCGACGCCACCGCCCTCGCCGCGCTGGTGGCCATTGGCGAAAAGGCCTTCCGCGAGCTCGACGAGGCCGAGGTGACCGCCCTCTGGCTGCCGCGCTTCGCCCGCATCGCCGAGGCGTTCGTCGCGCTGGAGGCGGAGCGCGCCGCCGGCATCCGCGCCCGCCACGTCGAGATCGCCGGCCGGCTGGAGCGGTCCACCCCGGCCGGTCCGGTCACCATCACCGGCCGCGCCGACCGCATCGACGAGCAGACCGACGGCCGCGTCGTCCTCCTCGACTACAAGACCGGTACCGCGCCCTCGCCCCAGCAGGTGGCGACCCACCTGGAGCCGCAGCTCACCATCGAGGCGCTGATGCTGGCGGCCGGCGGCTTCGGGGCGCTGGGCAACCATCCGATCGCCGACCTCGCCTATGTCGAGCTGAAGGGGTCTAGGGACCCGGTGCGGCTGCGCTCGGTGCTCGACAACAAGGAGGCCAAGGACGCCGCCACCCTGGTGGGCGAGGTGGACGAGCGCCTGCGCGCGCTGCTCGAGCGCTACGCCTTCCCCTCCGCGGGCTACCTGTCGCGCGCCCGGGTGCGGCTGGAAAAGAGCTTCGACGGCGACTACGACCATCTCGCCCGCTCGCGGGAATGGGCGCTCTCGGTGGAGGGCGGCGAATGACCGTGCGCACCATCCCCGAGGCGACGCTGCTCGCCCAGGCGCGCGCCTCGGATCCCGGCGCCTCGGCCTGGGTGTCGGCCAACGCCGGCTCCGGCAAGACGCACGTGCTGGTGGAGCGGGTGGTCAACCTGCTGCTCTCCGGCGTGGCGCCCGGCAAGATCCTCTGCCTGACCTTCACCAACGCCGCCGCCGCGCAGATGTCCCAGCGGGTGTTCGACCGGCTGGCGGCGTTTGCCCGCGCCAGCGACGCCGAGCTCGACGGCCATCTCGCCGGCCGGCTCGGCCGCGCGCCGACGGCGGCCGACCGCGCCGGCGCGCGCCGGCTGTTTGCCGAGGCGCTGGAGACCCCGGGCGGCCTCAAGATCCAGACCATCCACGCCTTCTGCGCCGCCCTGCTGCACCAGTTTCCGCTGGAAGCGAACCTCGCCGCCCGCTTCACCGTGCTCGACGACGCCGCCAACGCCGAGCTCTGCGACAAGGCGATCGACGCGACGCTGACCGAGGCCGCCGCCGACCCCGGCGGACCGCTCGCCCGGGCGATCGCCGACATCCTGCCGCTGTCGGCCGACCTGACGCTGCTCGGCGCCGTGCGGGCGATGATCCGCGAGCGCGACGCCTTCCGGGCGTGGCTGGAGAGCGCCGGCGGGCTGGCGCCCGCCATCGACCGGCTGCGCGCCGCCCTCAGCCTCAGCCCGGCCGACACCCTCGACGGCCTCACCGACGAGATCCTCGGCTCGCCCGGCTTCGATCCCGCTTTCCGGCGCGCCTACGCCGAGGCCCTGTCCGCCGGCGGCGCCAACGACCGCAAGCAGCTCGACCGCATCAGCCTGTGCGGCGACGTCTCGGTGGAGCCGGCGGAGCGCGCCGAGGCGTGGCTCGACATGTTCCTGACGGCCAAACGCGAGCCCAGGGCCGCCTCCGGCGCCGGAACCAAGACGATCCTCGCGGCCCTGCCCGACCTCGCCGACCGCTACGCGGAAGAACAGGCGCGGCTCGTCGGCCTGCTGGAGAAGGCCCGCGCCATCCGCAACGTTTCGGCGACCGCCGCGCTCGCCTGCCTCGCCGACCGGGCGCTCGGCCACATGGAGGTGGAGAAGGCGCGCGAGGGCCTCGTCGACTACGACGACCAGATCGCCCGCACGGCCATGCTCTTGTCGCGCTCCGACGCCGCCCAGTGGATCCACTACAAGCTCGACCGCGGCATCGACCACATCCTGGTCGACGAGGCGCAGGACACCAGCCCGCGCCAGTGGGACATCGTCAACGCGCTGGCCGGCGAGTTCTTCGCCGGCGAAGGCGCCCGCGAGGGCCGCGTCCGCACGGTGTTCGCCGTCGGCGACGAGAAGCAGTCGATCTACGGCTTCCAGGGCGCCGCCCCCGACGCCTTCCACCGCCAGCACAGCCACTTCGAGGGCCAGGCGACCGCCATCGCCGCCACCTTCAACTCCGTCCACCTGACCCTGTCGTTCCGCTCCACCCCGGACGTGCTCGGCGCCGTCGACGCGGTGTTCGCCGACCCGGAGCTGCAGCGCCGCATCGCCAGCGACGGCGCCGCCACCGTGCACGAGCCGATCCGCGCCAACGAGCCGGGGCTGGTGACGGTCTGGCCGCTGATGGAATCGGTGACGGCCGACGCGCCGGACGACTGGACGCAGCCCATGGACCACGCGTCCGGCTCGTCGGGGCCGGTGCAGCTGGCGGAGCGGATCGCCGCCACGATCCGGCACTGGCTCGACAGCGAGGCCCGCCATCCGAACGGCGCGCCGATCCGCGCCGGCGACATTCTGGTGCTGCTGCGCAAGCGGGCACCGTTCGCCGACCTGGTCAACCGCGCCCTGAAGGCGGCGGGCGTTCCGGTCGCCGGTGCCGACCGCCTCACCGTCACCGAGCACATCGCGGTGGAGGACCTGATCGCGCTCGGCCGGGCGCTGCTGACCGGAGCCGACGACCTGTCGCTCGCCTGCGTGCTGAAGAGCCCGCTGTTCGGCCTCGACGAGGAGACGCTGTTCGGCCTCGCCCACGACCGCCACGGCACGCTTGCCGCCGCGCTCGACGAGGCGGCCGGGGAGGACGCGCGCCTTGCCGGCATCGCCGACCGGCTCGCCCGCTGGCGCCGCATCGCCCGCGCCGACCGGCCGTTCGACCTCTACGCCACCGTGCTCGGCGCCGACGACGGCCGCCGCCTGTTCCGGGCCCGCCTGGGCTCGGAGGTCGACGAGGTGCTGGACGCCTTCCTCGACATGGCGCTCGATTTCGAGCGCTCCGGCGTACCGACGCTGGAGGGCTTTCTCACCCGCGTCACCGCCACCGCCTCCGAGCTGAAGCGCGAGAGCGACGCCGCCTCGGACGCGGTGCGGGTGATGACCGTGCACGGCGCAAAGGGGCTGGAATCCCGCATCGTCTTCCTGGTCGACGGCTGCGGGGCGCCGCTGCATTCCCATCACGACCCGAAGATCGTGCCGATCGCGCCGGCCGCCCCTGACACGGTGCCGCCGCTCGCCTGGGCGCCGAACGGCGACCACCGGCCCCAGGCGGTGCTCGACGTGGTGCTCTCGGAACGCACGCGGCAGGAGGCGGAATACGCCCGGCTGCTCTATGTCGCGATGACCCGCGCCATGGACCAGCTGGTGGTCTGTGGCTGGTCGCCGGCGCGCGGGCCCCACGAGCACTCGTGGTACCGGCTGGTGGAGGCCGGGCTCGCCGACAGGCTGGTCGACATCCTCGGCGACGACGGCAAGACGGTGGTCGCCCGCGAGTGGCGCGGCATCACGCGGCCGCGCGCCGCCGGCGCGCCGGAGGAGGCGCCCCCCGCCGCCGAAGCCCCGGCGCCGCTGCCCGCCTGGGCCCGGCAGCCCGCCCCGCCGCCGGTGATCGAGGCGCCGGCCCTCAGCCCGTCGCGCGCCCTGCCCCATGCGGCACCACGCCGCTCGCCTTCCCCGTCGCCCGACACGGCCGGCATGGGCGAACCGTCGGGCCTGTCGCCCGAGGCCGCCCGCCAGGCCGCGATGCTGCGCGGCACGATCACCCACCGGTTGCTGGAGGTGCTGCCCGACATCGCTCCCGGCGACCGCCCGGCCGCCGCACGGCGGCTGGCCGCGGCCCAGCGCGGCGCGGCGGCGATCGATGCCGAGGCCATCGCCGCGGCGGCGCTGCGGATCCTGGAGGCCCCCGACTTCGCCGCCGTGTTCGGCCCCGGCAGCCGCGCCGAGGTGGGCCTCGCCGGCCACCTCACCGTCGCCGGGGCGCGCCGGCTGGTGACCGGCCGCGTCGACCGGATGATCCGGGGCGACGGCCGGGTGCTCATCGTCGACTACAAGAGCGACCGGCCCGCACCCGAGACGCTGGACGACGTGCCGCCCGCCTATCTGGCGCAGCTGGCGCTCTACCGGGAGATCCTGCGGCCACTGGAACCGCATGCGGCGATCGGCGCGGCGCTGGTGTGGACCGATACGGCCCGGCTGATGGCGATCCCGGACGCGGCGCTGGACGCCGTGCTGGCGCGCCTGAACGAGGCCCGGACCGAGGACTGAGGGGCGATTCGCATCGCCGCCTCCGCATGCCTGTCCTGGCGGCCCCGCAGGCCGCGCTCGCTTGACGCTGTTCGTCGCGCTACCTACCTTGCAGTCAACCTGAAGAGTCGCCGCCCGGCGGGTTCGCGCCCGCAGTTCCCGGACGTTTTCCGGCTTTTCTCTTCTGCCGGCCGAAAAGGCCGCCCCGCCGCCGAAAGTCCGGCGCCGGGTCTCCAGATCCGAGGTGTGCCATGAGCCCTTCCAACGTCACCGATTCCTCCTTCCAGGCCGACGTTCTCGACTCCAGCGAGCCGGTGGTCGTCGACTTCTGGGCCGAGTGGTGCGGCCCGTGCAAGATGATCGCCCCGTCGCTCGAGCAGATCGCGACGGAGATGGACGGCAAGGTGAAGATCGCCAAGCTGAACATCGACGAGAACCAGAACATCGCGATGAAGTACGGCGTGCGCTCGATCCCGACGCTGATCCTCTTCAAGGACGGCAAGCCGGCCGCCACCCAGGTGGGCGCCGTGCCGAAGGGGAAGCTGGTCGACTGGATCAACGCGTCGATCTGATCGCACGCTTCTGCGCCGAAAACGGGCCCGGTCGGCGACGGCCGGGCTCGCATTCGCGTGCGAGACCACCTAGATAGCCTGCAACAGGGCCGCATGCGGCGGCCCCTCCCTCCGACTGCCCAAGACGAGCGATGATGAGCAACGAGACCGCCAACAAGGCCAACCCGGACGAGATCGACCCCGAGCTGACCGCCGAGACGCCGGCCGAAGACGCTGCCGACGCGAGCGGCGTCGACGATCCGGTGACCGTGCTGGAGCGCGAGGTCGGCGACCTCCGGGATCAGCTGCTGCGCGCGCTCGCCGAGGCCGAGAACACCCGCCGCCGCGCCGAGCGCGACGTCGCCGACGCACGCCGCTATTCGGTGGCCGGCTTTGCCCGCGACATGCTGTCGGTGGGCGACAATTTCCGCCGCGCGCTGGAATCCATGCCGGAGGGCGACGCCCTCAAGGACCCGGCCGTGAAGTCGCTGGTCGACGGCATCCAGCTCACCGAGCGCGAGTTCCTGAACGCGCTGGAAAAGCACGGCATCGCCAAGATCGAGCCGCACGGCGAGCGCTTCGACCCGAACAAGCACCAGGCGATGTTCGAGGTTCCCAACGAGGAAGTGCCGAACGGCACCGTCGTGCAGGTCGTGCAGCCGGGCTACGTGATCGCCGACCGGGTGCTGCGCCCGGCGATGGTCGGCGTCTCCAAGGGCGGCCCGAAGGCCGCGCCGAAGCCCGACGCCGACGCCTGATCGAAGCTTCCGACAGTCAGACACGGCCCGGCAGACACCCGTCTGCCGGGCCGTTGTCGTATCGGCGCTCGTTCACGCTCGGCGCGCGCATATCGGCCGTTGACGGCGCACGAAGCGCGCATAGAGTGATCCGATGCCGCACGAATCCTCCACCCTCGACCTCTACGACCGCCGCATCCTGCGGGCGCTGCAGGACGACGGCGCGCTGACCAACCAGGCGCTGGCCGACATCGTCCACCTGTCGGCGTCCCAGTGTTCCCGCCGCCGCCAGCGGCTGGAGACCGACGGCCTGATCCGCGGCTACCGGGCCGACCTCGACGCCGCCCGGCTCGGCCTCACCATCACCGTCTACGTCAACGTGATGCTGAACACCCATTCGCCGGAGAACGCCGAGCGCTTCCAGCGGCTAGTGGCCCGCCTGCCGGAGGTGCAGGAGGCGCACGCCCTCACCGGCGACATGGACTATCTCCTGAAGATCGTGGTCGCCGACCTGCCGGCGCTGTCGGAGCTGATCAACGGCGCGCTGCTGCCCCACCAGTCGGTCTCGACGGTGAAGTCGTCGATCGTGCTGTCGACCCTGAAGGCCGACCACCGCCTGCCGATCCCGGAATAGGCCCGGCCATTCCCCGTCGCGGTTCCGGACGGCGAACCGGCGCCCGTTGCGCCCGGAAATTCCTTGGATTCAAGACCTTGCGCATTTTTCGCTCGGACCGCGTCGATCTGAACGAAAGGGAACGGCTCTAGTCCCAGCGCCCGGCGGCCGCATCGTCGGCCGACTTCGCCTCCACCCAGCCGCCGCTGGTGCCGTCGGCGAGGTGCTCCTTCTTCCAGAAGGGCGCGCGGGTCTTCAGGAAATCCATCAGGTACGAGGCCGCCTCGAAGGCGTCGCCGCGGTGCGCCGACGCGGCCGCCACCAGCACGATGGTCTCGCCGGGGCGGATCGGGCCGGAGCGGTGGACGACCCTGAGACCCATCAGCGGCCAGCGCGCGATCGCTTGCGCCGCGATGCGGCCGATCTCGGCCTCGGCCATGCCGGGATAATGCTCCAGCTCCAGCACCGACAGCCGGCCGCCCTCGTCGCGGCACAGCCCGGTGAAGGTCACCACCGCGCCGATGTCGGTGCGGCCCCCGGTGAGGGCCCCGGTCTCCGCGGCGACGTCGATGGGATCGAGGCCGACACGCACGACGGGCGCCGGCCAGGAGGGCGCGCTCACGGCAGTCACCCGCCGGTCATCGGCGGGAACAGCGCCACCTCGCGGGCGCCGGCGATCGGCGCGTCCTGCTGGGCGTGCATCCGGTCGACGGCGACGCGGATGGCGGCCGGCTCTTCCAGCGCGAAGGCGTGGTTGGGGCTGCGGTCCTTCAGCCAGGCGACCAGGTCGCCGGCGGTTGCGACGTCGGCCGGAAGGTCGATCTCTTCCTCCTCGACGCCGACCCGCTCGCGGACCCAGGCGAAATAGACGACACGCATCACTCGGCCTCGCTCAGATAGGGCAATCCCCCGCGGATATAGTCGACGCCGGTGTAGATGGTAAGGCCGGCGGCGATCCACAGGACGATGAGCCCCAGCCATTCGGTGGCCTGGGCGGCGGCACCGAGAACCGGCGCGAGCAGCAGGATGGCGATGGCGGCGAGCTGCGCGGTGGTCTTCCACTTGGCGAGCTTGGAGACGTGGATGACCACGGTGCCGCCGAGGAACTCGCGCAGGCCCGACACGAAGATCTCGCGCATCATGATGAACACCGCGGCGAGCACGTTCAGCCCGTCGATGGTGCCGTCGGCCGACAGCGCGATGAGCAGCGCGGCGACCACCAGCTTGTCGGCGATCGGATCGAGCATGCGCCCGAGCGCCGAGACCTGGTTCAGGGTGCGCGCCAGGTAGCCGTCGAGATAGTCGGTCAGCGCCGCCACGATGAACAGCACCGCCGCCACCCAGCGTGCCGTCGGATCGGGCACCAGCAGCAGCGCCGCGATGATGGGGACCGCGAGAATCCGGCCGTAGGTGAGGAGGTTGGGGACGGTGAAGGCGTTGGTGGTGCTCATGCTTCGACCGTCAAGCAAGCGCGGGGCCAGCCGGGCGCGTCCGCCTGGCGGGACCGGGGCCGGGCGGGCGCGGCATCTTCAAGGTGTTGAATCCGTAGCAATTTCCGACCGGTCCCTTGGGTTCGCCTGATCCGGAATGCGGGCGGCACAGAAAGACCACAGCCGACCGCACCCGTCAACGAAACCTCCCGGCGCGGCGAAGCGTTCCGCCGCGCCGCCGATGAATGCGGCCGGGGACGCCGCTCACTTCCGGGGCGGGATCGTCCTGAGGTAGGCGACGATGGCGTCGACGTCGTCGTCCAGCATGCCGTGATAGTAGGGATATCCCATCGGCGGCTTGAGCATGGTTCCGTCCGGCGCGACGCCGTCGGTGATCGCCTTCTTCACCTCCGCGTCGGACCAGGCGCCGATGCCGGCTTCCGGGTCCGGGGTGATGTTGGCGGCGACGGACGTGCCCCAGGGGCCGGGGAACTCGCGACCGCCGGCGCCCAGCCCCTCGATCGGATCCGGGTGCCCGTCGGTCCAGCGCGTGTGGCACTCCATGCAGTGGGCGATGGTGGTCAGGTAGAAGCCCTCGGTCACCACGTCGCGGTTGCGCGCCGCCTCCAGGATCGGCTTCTCGGCGCCCGGCAGCGGCTTCGCCTCGATCACCTGGCGGTATTCCGGCCCCGGCACGCTGTTCTCGATGGGCGTCACCGTGCGCAGATAGGCGACGATGGCGTCGAGGTCGCGCGGCGACAGCACCTTGTAGAAGGCGCTCGGCATCACCGGCGCCAGCGGCGTCCCGTCGCGGCGGACGCCCTCGACCAGCGCCGCCTTGATCTCCGCGTCGGTCCACTCGCCGAGGCCCGTCGCCTTGTCGGAGGTGATGTTGGGGGCCGTCACGGTGAACGGCTTGTCGTCGAAGGTCAGGCCGCCGGCCAGGAACTTCGCCTGGTCGGGCCCGGTGGGGCCGACGGGCGTATGGCAGTTGCCGCAGGCCATGACGGTGGTGACGAGATAGAAGCCACGCTCGGTGAGCGTTTCGGCGGAGGCGCCGGCCGACAGCGCGGCCAGGACGCCGATGCCGGCGAGCGCCGGCGCGAACCTGAACGACATTCGAGAGATCTCCGGGGATCGGCCGGCCGGTGGGCACAGGGAACCGGTGGCCGGAAACGATCGATTTCCAACGAAACTGCAGATGCCACGCCACGGCGGAGGGCCGCTGTGACGGACATCACAGGTCATTTCAAAGTCTGTGGACGCGGGAACACATGGACGCAGGGCGGCCTGGAAGGCTGTGCGAAGCTTTCCGGCCAGCTCTTACTTGTTATTACTTCAACCTGCGCGTTCGTGGAAGTGGGCGTAGATGAGTTTCGCCATCGCCTCGGAGATGCCGTCCACCGACAGGAGATCCTCAATTCCGGCCTTCGACACCGCCTTGGCGGTGCCGAAATGGCGCAGCAGCGCCCGCTTGCGCGCGGTGCCGATGCCGGCGATCTCGTCGAGCGGGTTGGCGTGGATCTCCTTCGACCGCTTCGCCCGGTGGGTGCCGATGGCGAAGCGGTGCGCCTCGTCGCGCAGGCGCTGCACGAAGTAGAGCACCGGGTCGCGCGGCGGCAGCCGGAACGGCTGCTTGCCGGGAATGTGGAACTCCTCACGGCCGGCGTCGCGGTCGACGCCCTTGGCCACCCCCACCAGCGGCAGGTCGGTGATGCCGAGGTCGGCCAGCGTCTCGCGCGCCGCGCCGAGCTGGGTGACGCCGCCGTCGATGAGCACCAGGTCCGGCCACGGCCCGATCCCCTCGTCGGGCGTCTCGCCGTCGCCGCGCGGGCCAGCTTCCTTCAGAAGCCGCTGGAACCGCCGCTGCAGCACCTCGCGCATCATCCCGATGTCGTCGCCGGGCGTCACCGTCTCCGACTTGATGTTGAACTTGCGGTAGTGCGCCTTGGCGAAGCCGTCCGGGCCAGCGACGATCATGCCGCCCACCGCGTTGGTGCCCATGATGTGGGAGTTGTCGTAGACCTCGATGCGGCGCGGCGTGGCGGGGAGGCCGAACACCTCGGCCACGCCCTTCAGCAGTGCCGCCTGGCTGGCGCTCTCGGCGAGCTTGCGGCCCAGCGCCTCGCGCGCATTCTGGCGCGCGTGGTCGACGAGCTCGCGCTTGGTGCCGCGCTGGGGCGCCGTCACCGTCACCTTGCGGTCGGAACGCTCCGACAGCGCCGCCTCCAAGAGCGCCTGCTCGGGCAGCGCCTCGGAGGTGAGGATCATCCGCGGGCACGGCTTGTCGTCGTAGAACTGGGCGAGGAAGCTCTCCAGCACCTCGGCCGTCGACCAGTGGGCGTCGGCCTTGGGGAAGTAGGCCCGGTTGCCCCAGTTCTGGCCGGTGCGGAAGAAGAACACCTGGATGCAGGTCTGCCCGCCCTCCTGGTGCACCGCGAAGACGTCGGCCTCCTCGATGCCCTGGGGATTGATGCCCTGGTGCTGCTGGATGTGGGAGAGCGCCGACAGCCGGTCGCGGTAGCGCGCCGCCTGCTCGAAATCGAGCCGGTCCGAGGCCCGCTCCATCTCGGTGGCGAGCTCCGCCTTCACCGCCCGGCTCTTGCCGTTCAGGAAGGCGCGCGCCTCGTCGACCAGCTCGGCGTAGCCGGCCGGGTCGATCTCGCCGGTGCAGGGACCCGAACAGCGCTTGATCTGGAACAGCAGGCACGGCCGGGTGCGGCTCTCGTAGACCGCATCGGTGCACGAGCGCAGCAGGAACGCCTTCTGCAGGGCATTGATGGTGCGGTCGACGGCGCCGGCCGACGCGAACGGCCCGAAATAGGCGCCCTTCTTGCTGCGCGCGCCCCGGTGCTTGAGGATCTGCGGCGCCTCGTGGTCGCCGGTGATCAGGATGTAGGGGAACGACTTGTCGTCGCGCAGCAGGACGTTGAAGCGCGGCCGCAGCCGCTTGATGAGGTTCGCCTCGAGCAGCAGCGCCTCGGTCTCGGTGCGGGTGGTGACGAACTCCATCGCCGCCGTCGACGCGATCATCGCCAGCGTACGGTTGGCAAGCCCCGTCGGCCGCGCGTAGTTGGCGACGCGCTTCTTCAGGCTGCGCGCCTTGCCGACGTACAGCACGTCGCCGTTGCGATCGAGCATCCGGTAGACGCCGGGCGCGTTCGGCAGCCGCTTCACCAGGTCGGCGATCAGGTCGGCGCCCAGCCGGCCGCCCTCGCCGTCGGCGGCGTCCGCGACGGGCTCGGGAGCGATCCGCTCGAAGGCGTCGTCGCCGGGCACGGACACCGGCCCCGGCGCGGCCGGGGGCTTGGGGTCCGCGGTTGTCGATTCGGTCATTCGGGAATCCCTAGGACGTCCGGTGTCTCCCAGGCAAGATGCTGGCCGCCGTCGAGCAGGATGGTCTGCCCGGTGATCGACGGCGTCTCGGCCAGGAAGCGCACCGTGGCGCCGAATTCGGTGAGCGCCGGCCCGCGCCCCAGCAGCACGGCGGCGGACTGCCGCGCGAAGTCGTCCGGGGACTGGCGGTCGCCCTTCAGCGTCGGGCCCGGCGCGATGGCGTTCACCCGGATCCGCGGCGCCAGCGCCTGGGCCATGGTGATGGTCATGGCCTCCAATGTGGCCTTCGAGGCGCCGTAGGAGAAGTGGCCGGGCACCGGTTTTCTGACGCGCTGGTCGGTGATGTTGACGATCAGCCCCCGCGCGTCGTCGCCGACCTGGCGGGCGAACGCCTGGGAGAGGAACACCGGCGCCGCGGCGTTCAGCGTCATGTGCGCCTGGAACACCTCCGGCGTCACCGCGTCGAAGCCGTCGTCGCCGAACAGCGCGGCGTTGTTGACGAGGATGCCCAGCGGCCCGACCGCCCCGGCGGCGCGCGCCACCAGGTCCGGCAGCCCCGCCAGGTCGCAGAGGTCGGCTTCCACCACCCGCACGTCGCCGCCCCGGTCGCGCAGCCCGGCCGCCAGCGCCTCCGCCTCGCCGGCCGAGCGGTGGCAGTGCAGCGCCACCCGGAAGCCGTGGGCGGCCAGGTCCTCGACGATGGCGCGGCCGATGCGGCGCCCGCCGCCGGTGACGAAGGCGGACCGAAGGGGAGACGAACCCATGATGCTCCTGCTCACTCTCAAGCCGTCTCCCGCCGGGCCCGCCCGACGTCACGGAACTCCGATACGCGTGCCGTCAGCCGAACACCGCGCCGGTGTCGGATGCCAGCACGACCCGCTTCAGCCGGTCGTCGGCGGGGTAGTCGAAACACGGCTGGCGCGGCGCCTCGCGCACGAGGTCGCCGTCGACCTCGACCGCGCTCACCCAGGAAACCCCGTAGCAGTCGGCCAGGTCGCGCACCGCGCGCCAGTGGCGGGCGCGATCCGGTTCGCCGCCGCGCGCCGCCTGCCGGATCCGCGCGCCGCAGTCCTGGTTGAATCCGAGGCACAGCGGCTCGTCCCAGCGCGCCCGGAGCGCGACGAAATCCCGCCACACCGCGCCGGTGACGACGAACACCACGTCCGGCCGCAATCCGGTGACGGCCGGACGGCGCCCCTCGTCCGGCGGATCTTCCAACAACAGCCGATTCGCTCCCGCCGACACGGCACCCGCCTCCCCGCAACCCGACCTCAGCTTGTCACATACGCCCGTTTCTTATAGGCGGATTGCATATCCGTCCTGCCCGCGTCGCCGGGCCTCGGCCCTGAGACAAGGCAAGATGATCCCTCCCGTCAACATCGTCTGCATGAAGTGGGGCACCGCCTACGGTCCGCACTACGTCAACCGGCTGCACGCCATGGTGGCCCGCCACCTGACGCGGCCGTTCCGGTTCATGTGCTTCACCGACGACGCGACCGGCATCGATGCCGGGATCGAGACGGCGCCGCTGCCGCCGATCACCCTCGACGCCTACCAGGAACTGCCCTGGAAGAAGGTGGCGCTGTTCAACCGGACGCTCGCCGACCTTCAGGGCACCGCGCTGTTCCTCGACCTCGACCTGATCGTCGTCGACAGCCTCGACCCGTTCTTCGACTACGAGCCCGGCAAGCTCTGCATCATCCACAACTGGACCCACCCGGACCGGCGCGTCGGGAACTCCTCGGTGTTCCGCTTCGAGATCGGCGCCGACCCGCAGGTGCTCGACACCTTCCACGAACACTCCGTCCAGCACTGGGTCGACCTCTACCGCAACGAGCAGGCCTACCTCTCGCACATGAAGCCGGACATCGAGTTCTGGCCGGCCGAGTGGTGCGTCTCCTTCAAGAAGCACTGCCTGCCGCGCGGCCTCCGCCGCTGGTTCGTGCCGGCAAAGATCCCCGAGGGCGCCCGCATCGTGGTGTTCCACGGCCATCCAAAGCCCGACGAGGCGTTCGAGGGGCGTTGGCCCGGCGGAATCCACAAGCAGCTCCGGCCGGCCCGCTGGATCGGCGACCACTGGCGCGTGTAGAGGCGTGTCCGTCGACGTCTCCTACCTGATCACCGTCTACAACAAGGCCGAGGCGCTGCCCGCGGTCTGGGAGAGCCTGCGGACCCAGGCCGGCGGACACAGCCGCGAGTTCGTGTTCGTGGACGACGCCTCCACCGACGGATCGCTGGCGATCCTGGAGAGCTTCGCCCGCGCCGACGACCGCGTCCGGGTGATCGCCGCCGCCGACAACCGCGGACCGGCCATCCGGCTCAACGAGGCCGCCCGCGCCGCCGGCGGGCGCTACCTGCATCCCCTCGACGGCGACGACCTCCTGCCGCCCAACGCCACCGCCTGGATGCTGGCGCGGCTCGCCGACACCGGCGCGCCGCTCCTCTACGGACGCCGCCGCAAGGAGACGCCCAAGCGGATCTCCGACGAGGCCCATGTGATGGTGGTCGACGAGACGCTGATCCAGGCGGCGAGCCGGCCGATCGTCCACATCGCGCTGATGGTCGAGCGGGCGCTCTATCTGCGCGCCGGCGGCTGCGACGAGGCGGTGTTCATCCAGGACCAGTCGCTGGCGCTGCGGCTGGCCGCCGCGGCCCCGCAGATGGCGCTCACCGACGCCACGGTGGTGGCGGCGCCGAAACAGGCCGCGCCGACGCTGTCGGCCGACAAGCGCCAGCAGCACCACGACCGCTTCCTCTCCGCCTGGCACATGCTCGAGACCCTGTCGCGCAGGCACCCGGCCCAGCCGGCGCTGGTGCGGCTGTGCATCTCCGCCGCCTGGAAGCTCCGCCGCGACGAGGGCGGGCTCGCCTGGCTGTCGGTGGATTTCTGGCGCTATCTCGGCTGCGAGATCGGCCTGCCCGTGGCCGGACCGGCAACGCTCGCCGGCATCGCCGAGCGAATGGCCGCGCTGCCGGGCATCAGGCGTCCTGCGGCGTAGGAACTAAACCCCTGCCTCCGGCGGAAACGCCCGTTCGATCCGCTTCGGGCAGCGCCACAGAAGCGTCAGCCCGCGCAGGCTGAGGAACGACACCAGCGCCAGCCAGAGGCCGTGGTTGCCGAAGGCCGGCGCCGCCACCGCCCAGATGGCGAAGTAGGCGGCCAGCGAGGCGAGCATCATGTTGCGCATGTCGCCGGTCCAGGTGGCGCCGATGAACACCCCGTCCATCTCGAAGGCGAGCACGCCGGCGAGCGGCAGCAGCATCGCCCAGACCAGGTATTCGCGCGCCGTCTCGCGCACCGCCGACGAGGTGGTGATGAAGTCGATCAGCGCGCCGCCGCCGGCCACGGTCGCCAGCGACAGCACCGCCGCCAGCGCGAAGCCCCAGCCGACGCAGAGCCGCACCGCGCGCTCGAACGCCGGGCGGTAGCGCGCGCCCAGCGCCCGGCCGGTGAGCTGCTCGGCGGCGGTGGCGAACCCGTCCAGGATGAACGAGCCCAGCATGAAGAAATTCATCAGCACGGCGTTGGCCGCCAGCGTCACGTCGCCGGCCTGGGCGCCCTGGGCCGTGAAGAAGGTGAACGCCGTCATCAGCGCCACCGAGCGGATCATGATGTCGCGGTTGACCGCGCCCATGCGCAGGAACTGGGCGCGGTCGGCGATCCGGCTCCAGGCCGGCCAGGCATCGGCCCGCGACAGCCGCAGCACCACCCCGACCGAGACCGCGAACGCCGTCGCCTCCGCCGCCACCGATGCCCAGGCGACGCCGGCCACCCCGTGGTCGAGCACCAGCACCAGCAGGATGTTGAGCACCACGTTGACGCCGGCCAGCACGAACTGGATGGCGAGCCCGATGCCGGCGCGGCCGAGGCCCAGCAGCCAGCCGAGGATCGCGTAGTTCATGAACTGGATCGGGGAAGCGAGCACCCGGATCTCGAAATAGGTGCGGGTGGCCCGGTCGACCGCCTCGCTCGCCCCCATCAGCGACAGGAAGCCGGCGAGGATCGGCCCCTGCAGCGCGATCACCACCGCGCCCGCCGCCAGCGCCACCATCAGCGCGCGCACCAGCACGGCCTGGATCTCGACCTTGTCGTCGGCCCCCAGCGCCTGCGCCGCCAGCCCGGTGGTCCCCATCCGGAGGAAGTTGAACGTGGTGCCGAGGAAGTTGAACAGGATGGCGCCGACCGCGATCGCCCCCAGCAGCGCCGCGTTGCCGAGCTGGCCGATGACCGCCGTGTCGGAAATGCCCACCAGCGGCGTCGTCACGTAGGCGAGCGTCATCGGCACGGCGATGGCCAGCACCATGCGGTGGGTCACCGCGAACGGGCGGACGCGCGGAGCGGCTGGACTGTCCATTGACCGGAAGGGATCCTGAGAGGAAGGCGCGGGCTGCAGTGTCCCCGGATTCGCGCGTTCTGCCTATCGCGATCCGGCGCCGCCGTCACCCCGCGCAGCGCTTCGGGAGATCCTCGACGAGCGCATCCAAGGCGAGCCGCACGCGCAGCGGCAGGCTGTGGGTCTGGGGCCAGAGCGCCGACGTCTCGAGCACGAGCCCCGGTACGGTGTCGAGCAGGGTCACGAGCTCCCCGTTCGCCAGCCGGTCGGCGACCAGCCATCCCGGCAGCCACGTCAGCCCGTGACCGGCGGCCGTGGCATCCGCGATCGCTTCCAGGTCGTCGAAGCTCATCCGGCTCGGCGGAAAGACGTGACGCTCGCCGTCCTCCACGGGAAACCGCCAGGGGGCCGTCCGCCCGGCCCGCACGTAGGTGATGGCGTGGTGGGTGTCGAGGCCGTCCAGGGAGGCGGGACCGCCGTGCGCGGCGAGATAGGCGGGGGATGCGCACACGACCATCTGCTGGGTCGCGACGCGGCGCATGGTCAGCCCCGGCACGGTCTCTACCGGAGCGTTGCGGATGGCCAGGTCGAACCCGTCCTCCACGAGGTCGACGGGGCGGTCGCTGAAGGAGATGTGGAGTTCCAGCTTCGCGTGCCGGGCCGCGAAGTCCGCCAGGATCGGCGCCACGCACCGCCGGCCGAACAGGACCGGGACGGAGACGCGCAATCGCCCGGTCACCTCGTGCCTGCCGGACTCCAGCATCGCCGCTCCGGCGGCAAGCTCGGCCAGGGCCCGCACGCAGCGCTCGAAATAGAGCTGGCCGTCCTCGGTCAGATGCTGGCTGCGCGTCGTGCGGTGAAACAGGCGAACGCCAAGGCGCACTTCCAGGCGGCCGATGGTCTTGGCGACGGCCGAGCGCGTCAGGTTGACCCGCTCGGCGGCCGCGGCAAAGCTGCCCGCCTCCACCACGGTCACGAAGATGTCGATACCCGTCAGGCCGTCGCGCACATCCATCTCCCCGGAGCGGCTGCTGCCGTGACGTTTCACAGTCGAGCCAGCACCGCCCCTTTTGGCGAACCTGACGCGACAAATATCGGAAAAATCGTCGCCACTGAAGATTTATGTTCCCCGCTAGGGTCTCCGCCAACACAGGAGACCTGCCATGACACAGACGACGATGCGCCGCTGGGAGATGGATGCGGTCGGCCGGGACCGGCTGACCCTGCGGGAGGTGCCGGTGCCCACCCCGGGACCGGGCGAACTTCTCGTGCGGGTCGATGCCGTGTCGCTCAACTACCGCGACAAGCTGGTCGTCGAGACCGGCATGGGCCTCGATCTCGCCTTCCCGTTCGCCCCGGCGTCCGATCTCGCCGGCACCGTCGTCGCGCCGGGCGACGGCGCGCGCCGGTTTGCGGCCGGCGATCGGGTGATCTCGACCTTCGCGCCGGGCTGGATCGACGGCCTGCCGGATGGTCCGTCCCGAACCCGGCCCCACCGCACGCTCGGCGGCCTCTGCCCGGGCGTGCTCGCCGACTACGTCGCCTTTCCCGAGGACTGGTTCGTGCGCGCCCCGGAGACCCTCTCCCCCGGCGAGGCCAGCACGCTCCCCTGCGCCGCCCTCACCGCGTGGTTCGCGCTGGTGGAGAACGGCCGGCTGCGCGCCGGCCAGACGGTCCTGCTCGAGGGCACCGGCGGGGTGTCTCTGGCCGGCCTCCAGATCGCCAGGGCCCACGGAGCGACCGCGATCGTGACCTCCAGCGGCCCCGACAAGCTGGAGCGGGTCCGCGCGCTCGGAGCCGATTACGGCGTCGACCGAACCGCCGGAGACTGGGTCGAGGCGGTCCGCGCGATCACCGGCGGACGCGGCGTCGACCACGTGCTGGAAGTGGTCGGCGGCGCGAACCTCGAGAAGGCGTGCGCCGTCGCCGCCGTGGGCGGCCATATCGCGGTGATCGGCATTCTGGAGGGGCTGACGGCGAGCGCCTCCATCGCCGACATCCTGCTGAAGCAGCTCATCATCCGGGGCGTCGCCGTGGGCCACCGCCGCGCGCTTGCCGACCTCGTGGCGGCCGTGGACACCGCCGGCATCAGGCCGGTCATCGACCGCACCTATCGGTTCGACGAGCTCCAGGCGGCGCTGGACCATCTCGACCGCGGCCCCTTCGGCAAGGTGGTCATCGAGACCAGCTAGGCCGTCTGATCCTTGAATGGACGTCTGGAGGGCTGATTTCGTTGACCGAGTTCAGCATCCCGGCCTTCACCCGTCGCGCCGGGTCGCGTGATCGACGGATGCCTGCTTCGGCTTCGAACAACAAAACACTTCAAAGCCGGAAAGTGATCCAGCTTTGAAGTGTTTCGATCCAACTATTCGGAAGTTACTGCGCCCGTTGGTTCTTGCTCATACCGACAGACTTGTAGTCGTACGTCGGGTAGACTTCGATTGTGTAGACGCCCCATGCCGTGTCTTTCAGCAGGCGATTGAGTTCCTGCAGTCGCGTCACGGGCAATCGCACCACGATGATCTGCCCAAGCCCCATGACCTGATGCCAGCTCACCACGTCCATGCCGGGCGGCGGAAAGGCCTTATAGTGGCCCTGCTCGGTAAGCTGATCCTGCAACTGCTTCAGCGGCCTGGACTGGTCGTGCCTCAGGATGATGGTCAGTTCGAGGGCGTTGTCCTCCGTCGCCTTCTCGTTGCCGACCGGGGGATTTTCCACGGCGGTCAACGCCGAGGCGGTTCCGGTGCCGAGCAGGCCGAAAGCCAGCGCGGCAACTGCTGCGGTGCGCACGGCGAGGTGAGGTAATCTGGTAAACTTCATGGAGATTGATCCTATTTCTTGGCGCTGAAAGATCAGCGCGTTCCATATTTTCTTTTTAGAATTGTCGACAGGGGAAAGAAATACCACGTTTAATTCCGATCCATTGATATTTTTCCTGGAAATCGGATTGCTCTCGAGGATTCGAAGCAGGAAAAACTGTTGAAATATGCCTGATTGCCGTGAATTTTATTTCAATGGATGATCGACCTCGCGACGGAACGGCGGCGGCGTAGCCGGAAAAGGGTACCTGACGGGAAGCGGCCTGTCGGCGGCATCCGGAGCGTCGACACCCGGTTCCACCTGGAGCCTTGAGCACTCCGGCCGGTGCGGCGTCGCATTGCCCGCCGCGCACGCCGCGCCATAATGCGGGCATGAGCCTCCCGATCGTTCACAACCCCCGCTACAACGCCGAATTCCCGGCCGACCACCGCTTTCCGATGGGCAAGTTCCAGCGGCTGGCGGAGGTGCTGATGGAAGAGGGGCTCGCCGGGCCGGGCACCTTCCACGTGCCCGCCGAGGCGCCGGCCTCGTGGATCGCGCTCGCCCACGACCGCGCCTACGTCGACCAGGTGTTCGCCTCCGCCGTTCCCGCCGCGATCGCCCGCGAGATCGGCTTCGCCATGACGCCGCCGGTGGCGTTGCGCGCCCGCTGCGCCAGCGCCGGCACGCTGATGACGGCGCGCCTCGCCATGGAGCACGGCATCGCCTGCAACACCGCCGGCGGCAGCCACCACGCCCGCTTCGCCCAGGGCGCCGGCTTCTGCGTCTTCAACGACGTGGCGGTGGCGATCCGGGTGCTGCTGGCCGACGGCGCCATCGAGCGCGCCCTGGTCGTCGACTGCGACGTGCACCAGGGCGACGGCACGGCGGCGATCTTCGCCGGCGACCCGTCGGTGTTCACCCTGTCGCTGCACGCCGAGAAGAACTACCCCGTCCGCAAGGTGCCCTCGTCCCTCGACGTGCCGCTGTTCGACGACTGCGGCGACACGGAGTACCTGGAGGCGTTGCGCGCGGCGGTCGGCCCCGCGATCGTCAACTTCCGGCCCGACATCGTCTTCTACAACGCCGGCGTCGACCCGCACCGCGACGACCGGCTCGGCCGCCTGTCGCTGTCGGACGAGGGGCTGGTGGACCGCGACCGCTTCGTCATCGACGCGGTGCGCGAGGCCGGCATTCCGCTCGCCGGCGTCCTCGGCGGCGGCTACCAGCGCGACATCGACAGCCTCGCCCGCCGCCACGCGACCCTGCACCGGGTGGCGTCGGAGTTCGTGTGAACCTCACAGCACAGGCAGCACCCGCGCCAGGATCTTCGCCGACGATGCCGAGACGGCCTCGACGAAGGCGGTGAAGTCGAAGCGCGACTCGTGGCCGGCGAGGTCCGACAGCGCCCGGATGACGACGCACTCCACCCCGTGCATCTCCGCCACCTGGGCGAGCGCTGCCCCCTCCATCTCCACCGCGTGGCCGCCATAGGTCTCGAACAGGCGCATCCGCGTCGCCTCGCAGTTCACGTACTGGTCGCCGGTGAGCACCGTGCCGAAGACGACCTTCGGCGGCCGCCCGTCGCCGCCGGCCGCCGCCGCCATCGGATCCAGCGCCAGCCCGGCGAGCGCCGCCTCGATGCGGGCGCGGGTGTCGGCGCCGAGGTGATAGCCGAACGCCTCGGTGGGCAGGAAGAACGGCAGGTGGCCGGGCTGGTAGGGCTGCATCCGGTCGCCCTCGAACCAGCCGAAATCGTGCTGCACCAGCCGCTCGGCGATCACCACGTCGCCGATGGCGAGCGCCGGGTCGAGCCCGCCGGCGACGCCGGAGAACACGATCTGCCGCGCCCCGAAGCGGTCGATCAGCAGCGTCGCCACCATCGCGGCGTTGACCTTGCCGATGCCGGTGCCGACCAGCACCACGTCGCGGCCGAACAGCCGGCCGTGGTCGAACCTCAGGTGGGCGATCTCCACCGTCTCGCGGTGGTCGAGCGCGGCGCGCAGCGCCGCGAGCTCCTGCGGGATGGCGCACTGGATGGCGATGGTCACGGGCGAAGGCTCCGGCTGGCTGGAGGAGGGCGGATCCCAAAAGAGGCAGAGACGGGCGCCGATCGCAAGCCGCGCAGCGGCGGCCCGGCGGCCGGCGCTGGCAACTTTTTCCCTTGGGGTTGCCCTCTCCCCGCCCAATCTGGGAGATAGCACCCAAAGCGCGCATCTCCGCCGCTGTTGCTCGATTGTTCCAATCGGCTCAGGATCACCGAATGATTCGCTCCACTGACGGCTCCGCCCTGCCCGTTGTCCCGGGCTTCGAGGAGGCACCTGCTCCGCGCCGCGGCGGCATCGCCGAACGCGCGCTCGGCGGTGCCCGGCCGGCGGCCGCCTATCTGGACAAGCTGAACCCCGAGCAGCGGCGCGCCGTGGAGACCGTCGACGGTCCCGTGCTGGTGCTCGCCGGCGCCGGCACCGGCAAGACGCGGGTGCTGACCACCCGCATCGCCCACATCCTCGCCACCGGCCGCGCCCGGCCCGGCGAGATCCTGGCGGTGACCTTCACCAACAAGGCCTCGCGGGAGATGAAGGAGCGGGTTGCCAGCCTGGTCGGCCCGTCGGCCGAGGGCATGGCCTGGCTCGGCACCTTCCACGCCATCGGCACGCGCATCCTGCGCCGCCACGCCGAGCTCGCCGGCCTGCGTCCCGACTTCACCATCCTCGACGCCGACGACCAGATCCGGCTCTGCAAGCAGATCATCCAGGCCGAGGGGCTGGACGAGAAGCGCTGGCCGGCGCGCCAGCTCCACAACATCATCGACAGCTGGAAGAACCGCGGCCTGGCGCCGGCCGACGTCCCGCTGGGCGAGGCCCGCGCCTTCGCCAACGGCCGCGGCGGCGAGCTCTACAAGGCCTACCAGGAGCGCCTGCGGATCCTCAACGCCACCGACTTCGGCGACCTGCTGCTGGAGCCGATCCGCCTGTTCCGCGCCCACCCCGACGTGCTCGCCTCCTACCAGCAGCGCTTCCGCTACATGCTGGTCGACGAGTACCAGGACACCAACGTCGCCCAGTATCTCTGGCTGCGGCTGCTCGCCCAGGGCAACCGCAACCTCTGCGTCGTCGGCGACGACGACCAGTCGATCTACGGCTGGCGCGGCGCCGAGGTGGACAACATCCTGCGCTTCGAGATCGACTTCCCGGGCGCCGCGGTGATCCGGCTGGAGCGCAACTACCGCTCCACCGGCCCGATCCTGGCCGCCGCCTCGCACCTGATCGGCCACAACCAGGGCCGTCTGGGCAAGACGCTGTTCACCGACGACGTCGACGAGGACGCCGAGAAGCTGACCGTCGCCTCGGCCTGGGACTCCGAGGAGGAGGCCCGCGCCATCGGCGAGGAGATCGAGTCGCTCCAGCGCAAGGGCAACTCGCTCAACCAGATGGCCATCCTGGTGCGCGCCTCGTTCCAGATGCGCGAGTTCGAAGACCGCTTCGTCACCCTCGGCCTCTCCTACCGGGTCATCGGCGGCCCGCGCTTCTACGAGCGCCGCGAGATCCGCGACGCGCTCGCCTACTTCCGCGTCATCGTGCAGCCGGCCGACGACCTCGCCTTCGAGCGCATCGTCAACACGCCGAAGCGCGCCATCGGCGAAGTCGCGATGAAGACGCTGCATGACATGGCGCGCGACCGGCGCATCCCGCTGGTGCAGGCGGCCACCGAGATCATCCAGACCGAGGAGTTGAAGCCGAAGACCCGCACGGCGCTGCGCGACCTGCTCGCCTCGTTCGCGCGCTGGCGCTCCGAGCTCGACCGGATGTCCCATACCGAGCTCGCCGAGATCGTGCTCGACGAGAGCGGCTACACCGACATGTGGCGGATGGACCGCTCGGCCGACGCGCCGGGCCGGCTGGAAAACCTGAAGGAACTGGTGCGCGCCATGGACGCGTACGATTCCCTGCCGAGCTTCCTGGAGCACATCTCGCTGGTGATGGACACCGACAGCGAGGCGGGCTCGGAAGCCGTCACCATCATGACGCTGCACGCCGCCAAGGGGCTGGAGTTCGACACCGTGTTCCTGCCCGGCTGGGAGGAGGGGCTGTTTCCCCACCAGCGCGCCGTCGACGAGAGCGGCCAGGCGGGGCTTGAGGAAGAGCGCCGGCTCGCCTACGTCGGCCTGACGCGCGCCCGCAAGCGCATCTTCGTCTGGTTCGCGGTCAACCGCCGCATGCACGGCATGTGGCAGTCGACGGTGCCGTCGCGCTTCCTCGACGAGCTGCCCGAGGCCCACGTCCAGGTCCGCGAGCAGGGCGGCTACGGCGGGTATGGCGGCTACGGCCAGAGCCGGTTCGACCGCGTCGAACCGTTTTCCTCCACCTACGCCACGCCCGGCTGGGAGCGCGCCCAGCGCCGCAAGTCGCAGGGCACGCCCCAGGGCGGTGCCCGCGCGCGCGGGCCGCTCACCATCGAGGGCGAGCTGGTCGCCAAGAGCGTTTCCGACCACGCGCCGGCCTTCGATGTCGGCGCCCGGGTGTTCCACCAGAAGTTCGGCAACGGCTCGGTCGCGGCGGTGGAGGGCAACAAGCTCACCGTCGATTTCGACAAGGCCGGCCGCAAGCGGGTGCTCGATTCGTTCGTCCAGGCGCCTTGAGGCCGGCCGCGCCGGCGGGGCGTTCGCCGCGCCCCTCCCGGCGCCTCGCCTTGCGCCCGGCGCCCCGGTAGTCTAGTTGCGTGGGTCCCCCCGCGTCCCCGCCCTCAGACCGTCCGGTCCCCAGGGTCGCCGTTCGACACCGGGGCCCTGTTTGTTGAACACGCGTTCGGTTGGGACGGCGGATTGCGCCTGCCCCGCACGTCCAGGAAAAGGTCAGGCATCATGGATCGCATTCGGCTGAGAGGCGGTGGCCCGCTGATGGGCACGATCCCGATCTCCGGAGCGAAGAACGCGGCGCTGCCGCTGATGATCGCCAGCCTGCTCACCGACGAGACGCTGACGCTGGAGAACGTGCCGCGCCTGCGCGACGTCCAGCAGCTCTTCCACATCCTCTCCAACCACGGCACCGACTGGTCCGTGGAGGGCAAGCGCGCCGGCCAGGACGACATGACCGGCCAGACGGTGCACCTGTGCGCCCGCGCCATCGTCGACACCACCGCGCCCTACGAGCTGGTCTCCACCATGCGCGCCAGCTTCTGGGTGATCGGCCCGCTGGTCGCCCGCATGGGCGTGGCGCGCGTGTCGCTGCCCGGCGGCTGCGCCATCGGCACCCGGCCGGTGGACTTCTTTATCGACGGCCTGCAGGCGCTCGGCGCCGAGATCGAGATCGACCAGGGCTACGCCATCGCCCGCGCGCCGAAGGGCCTCGTCGGCGGCCGCGTCGACCTGCCGCGCGTGTCGGTCGGCGCCACCCACACGCTGATGATGGCGGCGAGCCTCGCCAAGGGCGAGACGCTGATCACCAACGCCGCCCGCGAGCCCGAGGTCGTCGACCTCGCCAACTGCCTAATCGCCATGGGCGCCCAGATCGAGGGCGCCGGCACGTCGGAGATCACCATTCAGGGCGTCGACCGGCTGCGCGGCGCGCGCCACCGCGTGCTGCCCGACCGCATCGAGACCGGCACCTACGCCATGGCCGTCGCCATGACCGGCGGCGACGTGACGCTGGAGCACGCCCGCGCCGACCTGCTGACGGCCGCGCTCGCGACGCTGGAGCGCGCCGGCGCCGAGATCACCGAGACCAACCGCGGGCTGCGCATCCGCCGCAACGGCGCCGGCATCGCCGCCGTCGACGTGGCGACCGAACCGTTCCCCGGCTTCCCGACCGATCTCCAGGCCCAGTTCATGGCGCTGATGACCATGGCCAAGGGCACCTCGCGCATCACCGAGACCATCTTCGAGAACCGCTTCATGCACGTTCAGGAGCTGGCCCGCCTCGGCGCGAAGATCCATCTCGACGGGCAGGTCGCGACCGTCGAGGGCGTCGACAAGCTGCGCGGCGCGCCGGTGATGGCGACCGATCTGCGCGCCTCGGTGTCGCTGGTCATCGCCGGGCTGGTGGCCGAGGGCGAGACGATGATCAACCGCGTCTACCATCTCGACCGCGGCTTCGAGCGGCTGGAGGACAAGCTCGGCCGCTGCGGCGCCGACATCGAACGGATCTCGAGCTAGCGCCCGTCCGTTCGGTTACATCCGGTCGGCAAGGCACGGAATCGCGCGGGCCGTCCCGTCTTCAGCCCTTTCCTGTCGATCAGGTGTTTCCACCTGGGCGGAAAAGGCTCTAGGGAAGTGCAGACGCAGGCCTGTCGCCACCCAACAACTGGATCGCAAGACGCCCGCCATGCCCCAATTGAAACTCGCGGCCCTCGACACCGACGACCTCGAAGTTCTGTCGGCGCATGTCCAGGACGCCGTCCTCAACGTCGGCGCCCTGCGCTGGCGCGCCGCCGACCAGCGGTTCGTCGCCGTGCTGAACCGGTTCGTGTGGGAGACCACCACCAGCGGCCGCCGCAAGCGCGACGAGCGCCGCCGCGCCGCGCTCGACTTCACCCACGTGACCGGCGCCCGCGCCAGCCGGCTGCGCCGCGACGCGCCCGATGCCATCCTGTCGCTGCTGGCCATCACCTTCGAGCCGGGCGAGCTACCGGCCGGCGTGATCACCCTGCATTTCTCCGGCGGCGGCGCCATGCAGCTCGACGTCGAGTGCATCGAGGCGACGCTGACCGACCTCGGCCCCGCCTGGGCGGCCCGGGGTCGTCCCGAACACGACCTGAGCGAATGACCGGTTCCACGCAAGGAAACGCCCCCGTGCCGCTTCGACTGTCCAGCGCCGACGCCGGATTCGAGACCGCCTTCGCCGCCCTGCTCGCCACCAAGCGCGAGGTGTCCGAGGACGTCGACGCGACGGTGCGCGCCATCGTCGCGGACGTGCGCGATCGCGGCGACGCAGCGCTGATCGAGTACACCAACCGCTTCGACCGCCTCGACCTCGCCGCCCTCGGCATCGCTGTCGACGGCGACACCGTCGACGCGGCCGTCTCCCGGGTGCCGCCCGACCAGCGCGACGCGCTCGCCTTCGCCAAGGCGCGCATCGAGGCCTATCACGCCCGCCAGCGGCCCGAGGACGCCCGCTTCACCGACGACGCCGGCGTCGAGCTCGGCTGGCGCTGGTCGGCGGTGCCTTCGGTCGGCCTCTACGTGCCGGGCGGAACCGCCGCCTATCCGAGTTCCGTGCTGATGAACGCGGTGCCGGCCAAGGTCGCCGGCGTCGAGCGCGTCGCCATGGTGGTGCCCACGCCGGACGGCCGGATCGCGCCGCTGGTGCTGGCCGCCGCCCGCATCGCCGGCGTCGACGAGATCTACCGGGTGGGCGGCGCCCAGGCCGTCGCGGCGCTCGCCTACGGCACCGAGACCATCGCGCCCGTCGCCAAGATCGTCGGGCCGGGCAACGCCTTCGTGGCGGCCGCCAAGCGCCAGGTCTTCGGCACCGTCGGCATCGACATGATCGCCGGCCCGTCCGAGGTCGTGGTGGTGGCCGACGGCGCCAACAACCCGGACTGGATCGCCGCCGACCTGATGGCCCAGGCGGAACACGACACCGCCGCCCAGTCGATCCTGATCACCGACGACGCGGCCTTCGCCGACGCCGTCGCCCGCGCCGTCGAGGCCCACCTGGAGACGCTGCCGCGCGCCGAGATCGCCCGGGCGAGCTGGCGCGACTTCGGCGCCATCGTCCTGGTGCGCGCGATGGACGAGGTGCCGGCGCTGGTCGACCGGCTGGCGCCGGAACACCTGGAGCTGGCGGTGGCCGACCCCGAGGCGCTGTCCCTGAGGATCCGCCACGCCGGCGCGATCTTCCTCGGCGCCTACACGCCGGAGGCCGTCGGCGACTATGTGGCGGGCTCCAACCACGTGCTGCCGACGGCGCGGTCGGCGCGGTTCTCGTCGGGCCTGTCCGTTCTCGACTTCATGAAGCGCACGTCGCTTCTGCGCTGCGATGCGGAGAGCCTGTCACGGCTCGCCGCCGCCACGCGGACGCTGGCGGGCGCGGAAGGACTCGATGCCCACGCCAGATCGGTTTCGATCCGGCTCAATCACTGAGCGAGGCTCCACGGCCATGGTCGACGCTTCCGCAGACGGCTCGCGCCAAAGGCTCGTTGCGATCGACTTCGACGAAAGCTCGATCGCGCGCTCGACCCCCGACATCGAGCACGAGCGCGCGGTGGCGATCTACGACCTCATCGAGGAGAACCATTTCGCGCCGGTCGGCCACGAAGGCGGCCCCTACCGGCTGGCGCTCGCCATCGTGGAGAACCGGCTGGTGTTCGCGGTGGCCCAGGAGGACGGCGCCGACGTGATGACCCACGTCCTGTCCCTCACCCCCTTCAGGAAGATCGTCAAAGACTATTTCCTGATGTGCAACAGCTACTTCGAGGCCATCAAGACGGCCTCGCCCAGCCAGATCGAGGCCATCGACATGGGACGGAGGGGCGTGCACAACGAGGGATCGCAGATCCTGCTCGACCGCCTCGACGGCAAGATCGAGATCGACTTCAGCACCGCCCGACGCCTGTTCACGCTGCTCTGCGCGCTGCGTTGGCGGGGCTAGTCGCGTGAGCGGAACCGGGCGCCCGGGCGCGGTTCTCTTCGTCTGTCGGCAGAACGCGGTGCGCTCGCCGATGGCCGCCGCGCTCGCCCACCACCTGTTCCCGCAGAGCATCTACACCCGGTCGGCCGGCGTGGTGGCCGGCGGCGAGCCCGATCCGTTCGCCGTCGCGGTGATGAACGAGCTCGGCCTCGACATCTCCAAGCATCGCCCGCGCACGCTGGAGGAACTGGCCGACACCAGCTTCGACCTGGTCGTGACGCTCGCCCCGGAGGCCCACCACCGGGCCCTGGAAATGGCCCGCACGGAGGCCTTCGACGTGGAGTACTGGCCGACCCCCGACCCGACCGTCACCGGCGGATCGCGCTCGCAGATCCTCGACGCCTACCGCTCCGTCCGCGACGGTCTCGCGCGCCGCATCAGGGAACGGATGGCAACGTGATCCGGATTATCGCCCGTCGGAGAGCTTTACGGCCGCATTTCGCATGATCAGACGTATTTTCAACTGCACGATGATTCGCTACGGTCTCGCCCACTCGGCATCGGCAGAGACCATCTACGCGCATGGCCAAAGAAGAAGTACTGGAAATTCCCGGCACTGTTTCGGAGCTTCTCCCAAACGCCACGTTCCGCGTCAGACTCGAGAACGAGCACGAAATCATTGCCCACACCGCCGGCCGCATGCGCAAGAACCGCATCCGCGTCCTTGCCGGCGACAAGGTTCTGGTCGAAATGACGCCCTACGATCTTTCAAAGGGCCGGATTACATACCGGTTCAAATAGCCATCCGTCCCCTCGGACCCCGAACCGGTATCCAAGCATATGACTGATTGCCATGACTGACCGTCAGACCCTCGTCCTCGCCTCCGGATCGCCGCGCAGGCTCGCGCTCCTGGAACAGATCGGCATCGTGCCCGATCACCTCGCGCCCTCCGATGTCGACGAGACGCCGGGAGACGGCGAAGGCCCGGCCGCGCTGGCCCAGCGGCTTGCCCGCATGAAGGCCGACGAGGCCTACGAGCGCGCCCGCACCGACAAGGAGGTCGGCGCCGCCTTCATTCTCGCCGCCGACACCGTCGTCGCCGTCGGCCGCCGGATCCTGCCCAAGGCGGAGACGCTGGCGGAGGCCGAGAGCTGCCTCGACCTGCTGTCGGGGCGCGGCCACCGGGTCTACACCGGCCTCTGCCTGATCTCGCCGAAGGGCAAGCTCCGCCTCAAGGCCATCGAGACCCGGGTGCGGTTCAAGCGGCTGTCGCGCCAGGAGATCCAGGCCTATCTCGCCTCCGGCGAATGGCGCGGCAAGGCCGGCGGCTACGCCATCCAGGGCATCGCGGCCGCCTTCGTGACCAAGCTCGTCGGCTCCTATTCCAACGTCGTCGGCCTGCCGCTTCACGAGACCGCGGCGATGCTGACCGGCGAGGGCTTCCGGATCTTCGACGGCTGGGCCGCCGGCAGCCGGCAGATCGAGGCCCCCTCGGAGATCGCGGTGAAGACCGAAACGGTCTGACCCCGGTCCGCCTTCGCCCGCCCGGGCCACCCCCGTCGTTCGGATCGCCCCGATCCGAACCGCAGATCCTCAAGCGCGTTCGCCTCAGATGAGATACCGGGAGACACCCTTGAAGAACCGCAAGCGCTCCGGCGCGGGAAGCGGCGGCGCCACGCCCGAGGCGTCCGGCAAGAAGCCGGGCAAACGGTCGTGCCCGATCTGCCGCAAGCCGGCGGTGCAGGAGTTCCGGCCGTTCTGCTCCAAGCGCTGCGCCGACATCGATCTCGGCAAGTGGCTGGGCGGCGCCTACGCGATCCCCGTGGTCGAGGAAGACGGCTCGGCCACCCCGTCGGGCGACGACGAGGACTGACGCCGCCTTCCGCCCCCTGGGGCGCGCCGGGCTTCCCGGCCCCCGCGTCGCGGGAAGGCTTGCATTCGCTGGAAATCGGCGGAAAGATGCGTATCTTCTAATTTACCCCGCGACGGAGGGGGATCCCCGGTCCGTCGCGCGGTATCCGGTGCGTGAAGGTAGGGGGACAGCCATGTCCGTCTATGTCGTCAATGCGGTGCGCCACGACAGCGAGGGCCAGCCCTCCGCGGTCCTGTTGCGGGCGCGGATCGAAGCCCAGTCCGACGGCGTCGCCGTCAACCAGGCGCGGGCCTATTCCAACGACTACTGGAACATCGGCGGCGGGGGCTATGCCTGGCTGTCGGATGCCGACGGCGCCACGATCTGGTCGTTCAAGGTCTGACCCGGCCGGCGCTGCGCCGCCCCCGGCCCGCACCCCCCGTCTCTCCCGATCGCCGGCCGTCCCGGTGTTGACAGCCACGCGGCCAAGCCCCATAACCCGGCGTCAGTTTTTACTCGGCGCGCGCGGAGCCCGTGCGCGCCTTTGTCGTTTGCCAGGGTCGACCGATGAAAATCAAGAACTCGCTCAAGTCGCTGATGAAGCGCGACCGCAACAACCAGATGGTTCGCCGCAAGGGCCGCGTCTACATCATCAACAAGAAGGCCCCGCGCTACAAGGCGCGCCAGGGCTGACGCCGCTTGCCGGCCTGGCGGACCCGTTCCGCCGGCCGACCGCGCGTGGCCGTCCTCTCCCGCCACGCGGCCTCGCGGTCCGTGCCCGCCTCGTGCCGGCCGGCCGCGACGATCTTTCCCGCATCGCGCCCATGAGCTGCCCGCCGGTCCCGCGGGACGCCCGGCCCGTGGCCGTCCGCGCCACGACACCGTGATCCGGATGCGGTCGATCGCCCTTTGACGGGCGCCGGGGTCCGCCCCATACTTCCTTCCATGAACACCCGTTTCGCGACGACCCTGATCCTTGCCGGCGCGCTGGTCGCGGCCGCGCCCGCCTATGCGCAGGACGCCGGCTCGCGCTTTCCCGGCGGCCCGGAGGCGGCCCCCCTCGAGGAGACCGCGCCGCCGCCCGTGCCGGAGACCGAGGAGACGCGCGAGACCCGGCTCGACCGCCTCTACGCCCGCCTCAAGGAGGCGCCGGACGAGAAGCGCGCGAGCGCCATCGCCCGCAACATCCAGCGCGAGCTGATGAACTCCGGCAGCCCCACCATCGCCCTGCTGATGACCCAGGCCGCCGCCGCGGTGGAGGCCAAGGAGCTGCCCGTCGCCCTCGACCTGCTCGACGCCGTCGTGCGGCTGAAGCCCGGCTACGCCGAGGGCTGGAACCGCCGCGCCACCGTCTACTACATGCTCGACGACTACGGGAAATCGCTGGCCGACCTGGAACGCGCGCTGGCGCTGGAGCCGCGCAACTGGGAAGCCATCGGCGGGCTCGCCTCGATCCTCAACGCCATCGACGAGAAGGAAGGGGCCCGCGCCGCCTGCGCCCAGGCCCTGGAGATCTATCCGCTGCAGTCGCGCATCAGGAAGTCCTGCGACGAGCTGGACTCCGAGGCCGACGGCGAGGACATCTGAACCCGTCCTGACGGCGCCGGCATGGGGCCAAGCCCCAGGCCACCCTCTCCCCTCCCGACTCCCGCCTGATCCGCTCCTGGCCCGCCGCCCGGGCGACCGGCCAACCGGGTCGCGTCACCCCCGCGGCAGGGCCGGGGCCGAGGAACCGTCCGCCGACGACCCGCCGGCCGGCCCGCGTCCGGGCCGGCGACCGTCGATCGCCCTGACCACGTTGCCGACGTCGCCGCCGATGCCGATCAGCGCCGGCACCAGCACCAGTACCAGCAGCGTCGCCGCCGCGATGCCGAACACCATGGTCACCGCCATCGGCAGCAGGAACTGCGCCTGCAGGCTGGTCTCGAACAGCAGCGGCGCCAGCCCGCCGATGGTGGTGAGCGAGGTCAGGAGCACCGCGCGCAGGCGGTCGCAGCTGGCGCCGATCGCCGCCGTCGCCAGCGCGTCCCCGTCCTTCAGCCGCTCGTCGAGCCGGCTGACCAGGATGATGGAATCGTTGACCAGGATGCCCGACAGCCCGAGCAGGCCGATCAGGCTCATGATGGTCAGGTTGAAGCCCAGCAGCAGATGGCCGAGCACCGCGCCGACCAGCCCGAACGGGATGATCGCCATCACCGCCAGCGGCCGCCAGTAGGAGCCGAACACCCAGGCCAGGATGATGTAGATGACCGACAGGGCGACCCAGGTGCCGAGCTTCAGGTCGGCGAACGAATCCTGCTGCTCCTCCGCCTTGCCGGCGAACGAGAAGCCGATGCCGTGGCGCGCCGCGATCTCCGGCATCACCTCGGTGCGCATCAGCTCGGTGATCGCGGTGGCGGTGTTCACCTCCGGGTCCACGTCGGCGGTCACCGACACCGTCGTCTTGCCGTCGCGGCGCAGGATCACCGAGAAGGCGTCGCTCTCCTCCAGGCTCACCACCTCCGACAGCGGCACGAACGCGCCGCTGTCGCTCTTCAGCCACATCTGCCGCAGCGCCGCGTCGCCGGTGTCGCCCTGGGCGAGCTTGACGCGGACCTTCACCTCCTCGTCGCCGATCGGGATGCGGCGGGCGATCGCCCCGTCGAAGGCGTTGCGCACCTGGGTGGCGACGCTGTCGAGGGTGAAGCCCAGCGCCGCGCCGCGCGGCGTCAGGCGCAGGGCGAGTTCGGGCTTGCCGTAGGGCAGGTCGTCGGCCACCGCGCTGACGCCCGGCACCGCCTGCAGCGCGGCGATGACGTCCTGCGCGGCGGTCTTCAGCACCTCCGGCGCGGCGCCGTCCAGGCGCACGTCCAGATCGCGGCCGGGCGGCCCGCCGCGCCGCTCGTTGATGGCGAACGACTTCAGCCCCGGGATCTCCGGCACCGCGTTGCGCCAGGCCCGGACCACCTCGGGCGTGCGGATCGAGCGCGCCTCCGAGGGCGTCAGCTGCACGTCGATCTCCGCCAGGTTGTCGCCCCGGTTCTGGCCGGAGACGCCGAGCGTGCTCGAGACCGAGCGCAGCAGCGGCTCGGTGCCGCCGGAGAGCTGCTGCTCGGCCACGTCGAGCGCCGTCTCCACCGCCTCCACCGCCGCGATGACCTGATCCTCGGGCGTCCCGGCGTTGACCTCCAGGGTGGCGCGCAGGCTTTCGGATTCCGGCGAGGGGAAGAACACGAAGCCGACCCGCCCGCCGGCGACGAGGCCGACGCCGACCACCACCAGCGCCGCCAGCGCCAGCGCCAGCGTCGTGTAGCGCCAGCGGAACGTCAGCGTGACGAAGCCGCGGAACGGCCCGTCGCGGAAGCGCGCGAAATTGCCGTCGAACCAGGTGCGGAAGCCGTTCTTGGCGTGGCCGGCCCCGGCCCGCTTCGTCGAGGCGGCGCGCACCCTGAGCAGCGCCAGCTCCACCAGGCCGGCCAGCGCGAACGCCAGTGCCGCCAGTCCGAGCGCCGCGCCGATGGGCCCGACGGCCGCCCGCGTCGCGGCAACCGCATGGAGGATCGCCGCCATCGCCGGTGGCGCCCCCTCGGCCGGCAGGCTGGCGAGCGCGGCCAGCACCACCGCGATGACGATGCCCACCAGGATCTGGCGCACCAGCGACCAGCGCGGCGCGCCGCGCGGTCCGCCCGAATGGGCCAGGTGCGCCGGCAGCACCAGGAAGCACTCGATCAGCGACGCCGTCAGCACCGAGATGGTGACCAGCGGCAGCACCTCGATGATCTGCCCCATCACCCCGCCCAGCAGGAACAGCGGCGCGAAGGCGGCGACGGTGGTCAGGCTCGCCGCCAGCACCGGCACCAGCATCTGGCGCGCCCCCACCTCGGCGGCGTGGGGCGGCGGATCGCCCGCGTCCTCGCGGGTGGCGGTCTGCTCGGCCACCACGATGGCGTCGTCGACGATGATGCCCAGCATCATGATCAGCGCGAACAGGCTCATCATGTCGATGGTCTGCCCGGTCAGGTACATGATGGCGATGGTCGCCGACATGGAGATCGGGATGCCCAGCGCCACCCAGGTGGCGATGCGGGCATTCAGGAAGGTGAACAGCACCAGCAGCACCACCAGGAGCCCCTGCCAGCCGTTGCGGACGAGCAGGTTGATGCGGTCCCACAGGAAGCTCGCCGTGTCCTGCGTCTCCAGGATCTGCAGGGTCGACGGCAGCGTGCCGCGGATCTCGCCGAGGTACGCCTTCAGGATGGCGTCGGTCTCCAGCGCGTCGGCCGACACCGCCCGCTGCACCACGATGCCGATCGCCGGCATGCTTTTGTGGATGCCGCGCGCGGCGGCGTCGTCGAAGGCGCGGCCGACGGTGGCGATGTCGCGCAGCAGGATGCGCTCGCCGCTCGGGAAGGTCTTCACCTCGATGTCGGCGATGTCCTCCGGCGTCTCGCCCAGCGCCAGCGCCCGCACCTGCTTCTCCACGTCGCCGGACACCGTGCCCGACGGCCGGTCGAGGGTGTTGCGGGCGATCGCCGAGGCGACCTCCTCGATGCTCATGCCGAGGCGCACCAGCGTCCGCTCCGGCACCGAGACGTCGATCTCCTGGTCGCGCATGCCGGTGAAGGTGACCTTGTCGATCCCCCGGTCCAGCAGGTCGTCGCGGATCCGCTTGGCGTAGATCTGCAGCGCCGCCTCATCGAACGGGCCGGTCAGGATCAGCTTCGCCACCGTGTCGTGGAAGCGGTTGCTGGTGATGGTCGGCTTCTCGCTCGATTCCGGCAGGGTGGTGATCTGGTCGATCTCCTGCTCGACGTCGGCGAGCGCCTTCTGCATGTCGGTGGCCGGATCGAACTCGATGATCGTCGTGCCCGCCCCCTCGCGGGCGTAGGAGGTGACGTGGTCCACCCCGTCGAGGAAGCGCACCGCCGGCTCCACCGCGTCGAGGATGTTGGCCGAAACGTCCTCCGCGCTCGCCCCCGACCAGGTCACCGAGACGGTGATCTGCTTCTCCTCGACGGTCGGAAAGAACTGCGTGTTGATGCGCGCCAGCGAGAAGGCGCCGGCCATAAGCATCAGGATCATCAGAAGGTTGGCGGCGTTCGGGTGCCGGACGAACAGCTGGATCAGCCCGCCGGCGCGGTCGCGGCCGGGCGCGCTCACTGGGGGAGCACCCGCACGGCGGAGCTGTCCACCGCCGTGGTCGGTTCCGCCAGCGGCGGGGTCAGCGTCTCCTTCACCAGCACGCCGTCGCCGGCCTCCGCGATGCGGGTCACCAGCACGTGGTCGCCGGCCGCGAGATCGCCGTCGACGATGACGCTCTCGCCGTCCTGGGCGAGCACCGAGACGGCGCGCCGCGTCAGCCGGCTGTCGCGCACCACGAACACGTGGTCGCCGTCGTAGACGGAGGCCGCCGACAGCCGCAGCGAATTGTCGAAGCTGCGGCCGGGCAGCCGGACATCGACGAAGGCGCCCGGGCGCGGCAGCGGCACGTCGCCGCCGTCGTCCAGATGGGCATAGACCTGGATGCCGCCCCGCGAGGCGCTGATCTCGGCGCCGACGCGCACGATGGTCGCCTGGTAGCGCCGGGGCGTCTCGCCGATCCGCCACACCACGCCCACCCGGGTGCCCACGAGCCGGTCCGACCCCGACACCAGCGTTCCGTACTGGCGGTCGGAGAGGGTGAACTCGACGTCGACGTCGTCCACCTGGTCGAGGGAGACCGCCAGGTCGTTCTCGCCGATGCGGCGGCCGATCTCGACCTCCTCGGCGACCACGACGCCGTCGAACGGCGCCTTCAGGGCGGTGTCGGCGAGGTCGCGCTCGGCGCTGCGCACGCGCCATTCCAGCCGGTCGATCGTCGCGGCCTGCTGCTCGATCCCGGCCTTCTCGATGGCGATCTCGTTGGTGAGCTGGTCGAGCGACTGCCTGCGCTGGCTGACCAGCAGCGTCCGCTCGTCCACCGACTGCGCGGTCCCGGCCTGCCGCTCCACCAGCGTCCGGGCGCGCTCCAGGTCCCGTTCGCCGAGCTCGAGCTGGGTCTGCACCTGCTCCAGCGCGCCGCGCTTCAGCTCCACCCGCGACTTGGCGGCGGCCATCTGGGCCTTCGCCTCGGCGAGGTTGGCGCGGGCTTCCACCAGCGCGCCCTCGTAGCTGAACGGATCGATGCGCAGCAGCGTCTCGCCCTTGGCGACCGTGGCGCCGACCTCGACGGAGGGCGACACCTCGACGATCTCGCCGCCGACCAGCGCGCGCAGCTCCACCCGCGCGGCGGGCTTGACCTCGCCGTACACCGACACCGTCGGGCGGTGGGGGCCGCGCGCCAGCTCCACCGTCTCCACCGAATAGGCGGTTTCCTGCGGCGTCCTGCGCACGACCTCGGGCTTGGAGGCGATCAGCCACTGGGTGAACGCCACCGCGCCGGCGAGCACGAGCACCGGCAGCACGACCTTCGCCGTCAGGCCGAGGGTCGTCCGCATCCGTCCGCGGGAACTGTGCAGGTCGTCAGGCAACGTCGATCGAGCCTCATCACCGGGTCGCCGGCCCATGCCGGCCGCGTGCAGACCAGGTCAACGCACACTCTATGCCTGTCCTACGCACCCGTCTCGAAATCGGATGGATCGAACCGGTAGGTGGAGCTGCAGAACTCGCAGGTAACGACGATCTCGCCGTCCTCGACCATGTCGCGGCGTTCGTCGGCGTCGAACTGCCGGACTATGCCCTCCACCCGCTCGCGCGAGCACGAACAGATCTCGGCGACCGGCAGCGGCTCGAACACCCGCACGTCGCGCTGGTGGAACAGCCGCAACAGCAGCCGCGGCGGCGCGATTTCCGGGTCGATCAGCTCCACGTCGTCGAGGGTGCCGACGCGCGCCAGCGCCTCGACCCAGGCGTCGTCGGGCTCGGCCTCGGGCGTGGTCAGGGTCGACGGTGCGTCGCCGGGGTCGAGATCGCGGCGACGGACGCGGTCCTCCGATTCCGGCAGGAACTGCACCAGCACCCCGCCGGCGCGCCAGCTGTGGCGCGGGCCCTCGCCCTCGCGCCGCTCCAGCACCTCCGCGACGGCAAGGCGCACCGTCGTGGGAATCTGCTCGGACTGGGCGAAATAGGCGTGCGCGACCTCTTCCAGGCTGGCGCCTTCCAGCGGCACCACGCCCTGGTAGCGGCGCATGTGGCCGCCGGGATCGATGGTGAGCGCCAGCTGCCCCTTGCCGACCAGGTCGGTGAAGGCGACCGTGCCGGCCTCCGTCAGCGCGGCGATCGCCTCGCCGTCGAAGCGCGCGTAGGCGCGCACCCGGTCCGGCGAGCGGAAGTCCACGACCAGCAGGCTGACCGGGCCGTCGCTCTGGATCTGGGTGATGAAGCGCCCCTCGAACTTGAGCGCGCTGCCGAGCAGCACCGTCAGCACCATCGCCTCGCCGAGCAGGCGGGCGACCGGCTCCGGATAGCCGTGGCGCGACAGCACGCCATCGACCACCGGGCCGAGATGGGCCACGCGCCCGCGCACATCGAGCGCGTTCACTGCAAAAGGCAGCACGAGATCGTCGGGGGGCAGCCTCAACGGGTCTGCGCCACCGCTCGTCATTCCGCCGCCAACGTCTCCGCCAAACACCATGCCAGAATTCCTTTCTGCGCATGTAGGCGGTTTTCGGCCTCGTCAAAGACCACCGACTGCGGACCGTCGATCACGCTTTCCGTGACCTCCTCGCCGCGGTGGGCCGGCAGGCAGTGCATGAAGATGGCGTTCGGGTTGGCCGCCGCCATCAGCCGGTCATTGACCTGGTAGGGCTTCAGCAGGTTGTGGCGGCGCTCGCGCTCGCGGTCGCCCATCGACATCCAGGTGTCGGTGACGACGCAGTCGACCCCGTCGACGGCCTCGAACGGATCGTCGGTCCACACCACCTTGGCGCCGGCGGCGCGCGCCCGCTCGATGCTGCCGTCGGTGGGCGCCAGCTGCTTCGGCGTGGCGATGCGCAGCTCGAACGCGAACCGCTCGGCGGCGTGCAGCCACGAGGCCAGCACGTTGTTGGCGTCGCCCGTCCAGGCGACGCTCTTGCCGGCGATCGGCCCCAGGTGCTCCTCGAAGGTCAGCACGTCGGCCATGATCTGGCACGGGTGCGAGACCTTGGTGAGCCCGTTGATGATCGGCACGGTGGCGAACTCGGCGAACTCGATGAGCGCGTCGTGGTCGAGGATGCGGATCATCACCGCGTCGACGTAGCGCGACAGCACGCGCGCCGTGTCGGCGATCGTCTCGCCGCGGCCGAGCTGCATTTCCGCACCGGTCAGCATGATCGTCTCGCCGCCGAGCTCGCGCATCGCCACGTCGAACGAGACGCGGGTGCGGGTCGACGGACGCTCGAACACCATCGCCAGGACGCGGCCGGCCAGCGGCCCGTGGCCGCGGCGAGCGCCGTCGCGGGTGCCCTTCATGGCGCGGCTGTTGTCGATGATGCCCCGGAGCACCTCCTTCGACAGGACGTCGAGATCGAGAAAGTGCCGTGTGTTGCCGTTCGTCGTCATGCCGTTCCCCCGGCCTTCGTCAGTTCGCTCGCCTCGAGCGCCGTGGCGGCGTCGTCGAGACGGTTGATGGCTTCGTCGATCTCCGCCGCGGTGACCACCAGCGGCGGCAGCAGTCGGACGACGTTGTCGCCCGCCCCGATGGTGAGAAGCCCCGCCTTGCGCGCCGCCGCCACCACGTCCGGAGACGGCACCCGGCATTTCAGGCCCAGCATCAGGCCCTCGCCGCGCACGCCCTCGAAGACGCGCGGATGGCCGTCGACCACCGCCGCAAGCTTCTGCTTCAGGATCAGGCCCTGCTCGGACACCCGCTCCAGGAAGCCCGGCGCCAGCACCACGTCGAGCACCGCGTTGCCGACCGCGCAGGCGAGCGCGTTGCCGCCATAGGTCGAGCCGTGGGTACCCGCCACCATGGCGTCGCCCACTTCCGCCGTCGCCAGGCACGCGCCCAGCGGGAAGCCGCCGCCGATGCCCTTGGCGATCGCCATCACGTCCGGGGTGATCCCCGACCATTCGTAGGCGAACAGCTTGCCGGTGCGGCCGACGCCGGTCTGCACCTCGTCGAGGACGAGCAGCGTCCCGGTCTCGTCGCAGAGCTCGCGCAGCTTGCGCATGAACTCGTTGGCGAACGGGCGGATGCCGCCCTCGCCCTGCACCGGCTCGATCATCACCGCCGCCGTGTCGGGGCCGATGGCCGCCTTCACCGCCTCGAAGTCGCCGAACGGCACCTGGTCGAAGCCCTCCAGCGGCGGGCCGAAGCCCTCCAGGTACTTCGCCGAGCCGCCGGCCGCGATGGCGGCCAGCGTGCGCCCGTGGAAGGCGCCCTCGAAGGTGACGATGCGGTAGCGGTTCGGCGCGCCGTTGGCGTAGTGGTAGCGCCGCGCCGTCTTGATGGCCGCCTCGGTCGCCTCCGTGCCGGAGTTGGTCACGAACACCCGGTCGGCGAAGGTCGCCGCGCACAGCCGCTCGGCGAACCGCTCCTGCTCGGGAATGCGGAACACGTTGGAGGTGTGCCAGACCTTGCCGGCCATGTTGGTCAGGGTCTCGACCAGGTGGGGATGGGCGTGACCGAGCGCGGTCACGGCGATGCCCGAGCCGAAATCGAGATATCGTCGGCCGTCGGACCCGTTAAGCCAGGCACCCTCGCCGCTCTCGAACGAGAGATCAGCGCGCGCATAGGTCTTGTAAAGGGCCGACGTTGTCATTGGTTCTCTCAAGTTTAGGAGCCGGGGCCGGATTGTTGGCACCCGAAAAACAAATCGTGCCGCCAAGAGGCGGCACGATGGAAAGCTTTCTATATTCGAGGAACGCCGCCCGCTGTCAATGTCCGGCGGCTTTCCGGCAGGCTTGCTGCGACCTTGCGGCACCGGGAATTCCGCTGGGGAAAACCGACGCGCCGCGCGCCGCCTGGATCAGGTGAATCTTGTCATCGATTCGCGTGATGTTGTAGTATCCAAATCGTTAAGGCACGACATATCGTGCACGGCCCCACCCTGAACCGCATCGGCGCATACACGCGGCGTTGTCCGCGAGGCCGAAGGATTCTGCGAGCCACAGACGGAGGTCCCGAGATGGCCGACGACACACCGATGTCCTGGACTGAAGAACGCGTATCGCTCCTCGAGAAGCTTTGGGCCGAGGGGTTGAGCGCGAGTCAGATCGCCGGGCAGCTCGGCGGCATCACCCGCAACGCGGTGATCGGCAAGATTCATCGGCTCGGGCTGTCCGGTCGCGCCAAGGCGCCGGGCGCCTCGCGTCCGCGCAAGCCGCGTCCGGCCTCCAAGCCCACCAGCGGCCGCGTCGGCGGCGGTGGCGGTGGCGGCGCCACGGTCAGCGGCGGCGGTGGCGGCGCGGCGATCTCCCGCCAGACCCGTCTCGTCGGCAACACCGCGCTGAAGATCGTCGCGCAGGCCGAGATGGAAACCCAGCTCGCGCCGACCGCCGCGATGTCGGCCGAGGTGGTGCCGTTCGGCGACCGGAAGACGCTGATGGAGCTCAACGAGCACACCTGCCGCTGGCCGATGGGCGACCCGGGCAGCGACGACTTCGCCTTCTGCGGCCGCGAGTCCACCCCCGGCCAGCCCTACTGCAATGCCCATTCGCGGATCGCCTACCAGCCGGCGCCGGATCGCCGGAAGTCGCGCTCGGGCGGCGGCAGCGGCAGCCGCTGATCGCGGCCTGCCCCGGTCGGCCCGGCCGACCCGCCCCTTCGAACCCTCCCGGATCCCGGCGCCCCGCGCCGGGATTTTTCGTTTCACGCACCGGCCTCCGGTCAGGCAGGCCGCCGAGCCGGCTATTTCTCCAGGACGGCGAACTGGTCGTTGAAGGCGTAGCCGGCGCCGCGCACCGTGCGGATCGGGTCGAGCGCCTTGCCGCGGTTGATCGCCTTGCGCAGCCGGCCGACGTGCACGTCCACCGTGCGCTCGTCGACGTAGACGTCGTGGCCCCAGACGCCGTCGAGCAGCTGCTCGCGGGAGAACACCCGGCCCGGCGACTGCATCAGGAATTCCAGCAGCCGGAACTCGGTCGGGCCGAGGTGGATCTCCCGGCCGGACCGGCGCACCCGATGGGTGGTGCGGTCGAGCTCGATGTCGCCGGCCGTCAGCATGCCGGAGACGACCTCCGGCTTGGTCCGCCGCAGGATCGCCCGGATCCGCGCCATCAGCTCCGGCACCGAGAACGGCTTGACCATGTAGTCGTCGGCGCCGGTCGACAGGCCGCGGATGCGTTCCGTCTCCTCGCCGCGCGCCGTCAGCATGATCACCGGCAGCTTCTCGGTCTGCGCCCGGTTGCGCAGCCGCCGGCACAGCTCGATGCCCGACAGGCCCGGCAGCATCCAGTCCAGGATGAGCAGGTCCGGAACGCTCTCGCGCAACCGGATCTCGGCCTCGTCGCCGCGCGCGCACGCGTCGACGGTGTAGCCTTCCGCCTCCAGGTTGTAGCGCAGCAGCAGCGTCAGCGATTCCTCGTCCTCGACAATCAAGACCTTCGGCATCAGCGCGCGCCCCCGTTCGTGTTCAATCGTCTGCGCTGTAATTGACCGGGATATAGCTTGATTCATCATGCTTTGGCCGGTCTTCCTGCAGCTGCTGCCCGGTGATCATGAAGTGGATGTTCTCGGCGATGTTGGTCGCGTGATCGCCGATCCGCTCGATGTTCTTCGCGCAGAACAGAAGGTGGGTGCAGAAGGTGATGTTGCGCGGATCCTCCATCATGTAGGTGAGGAGTTCGCGGAACAGCGAGGTGTACATGGAGTCGATTTCGTCGTCCCGGTTGCGCACCGCGTGGGCGGCTTCCAGGTCCTGGCCGGTGTAGGCGTCGATCACCGCCTTCAGCTGCTCCAGGGTGATCTCGGAGATGTGCTCCACCCCGAAGATCAGCCGCTTGGTGTGGAACTGGCCCTGCAGCGCGATCACCCGCTTGGCGATGTTCTTGGCGAGGTCGCCGACCCGTTCCAGGTCGCTCGACACCCTGAGCGCCGCGATGATCTCGCGCAGGTCCTTGGCCACCGGCTGGCGCCGCGCGATGACGCTGATCGCGCGCTCCTCGATCTGCCGCTGCATCTCGTCGAGCCGGTGGTCCTGGAGGATGACCCCCTGGGCCCGCGCGATGTCGATCTTCGCCAGCGCGGTCACCGCCTCGGACACGAGCCGTTCGGAGAGGCCGCCCATCTCGGCGATGCGCCCCACGAGGTCGCGCAGCTCCTCGTCGTAGGCTCCGGTGATGTGTTCGCTTGGCATGCGGTTTTCTTCTTTGGTTGGTCAGGTCCGTGCGGTCAGCCGAACCGGCCCGTGATGTAGTCCTGGGTCCGCTTTTCCTTGGGGCTGGTGAACACGAGGTTCGTCGGCCCTTCCTCGACCAGCAGGCCGAGATGGAAGAAGGCGGTGCGCTGGGACACGCGGGCGGCCTGCTGCATCGAATGGGTCACGATGACGATCGTGTAGTTCTCGCGCAACTCGTCGATCAGCTCCTCCACCTTGGCGGTGGCGATCGGGTCGAGGGCCGAGCACGGCTCGTCCATCAGGATGACTTCCGGGTTCACCGCGACGGCGCGGGCGATGCACAGGCGCTGCTGCTGGCCGCCGGACAGGCCGGTGCCGGGCTCCTGCAGCCGGTCCTTCACCTCGTTCCACAGTCCCGCCCGCTGCAGGCTCTGCTCGACCACCTCGTCGAGCTCCGCCTTGGAGCGCGCCAGCCCGTGGATCTTCGGGCCGTAGGCGATGTTTTCCCAGATCGACTTGGGGAACGGGTTCGGCTTCTGGAACACCATGCCGACCTTGGCGCGCAGCAGCACCACGTCGAGCGAGTGATCGTTGAGGTCGTCGCCGTCCATCACCAGGCTGCCCTTCACGCGGCAGCTGTCGATGGTGTCGTTCATCCGGTTGAAGCAGCGCAGGAACGTCGACTTGCCGCAGCCCGACGGACCGATGAAGGCGGTCACGGCGCGCTCCGGGATGTCGATGGAGACGTCGAACAGGGCCTGCTTGGCGCCGTAGAAGACGCTCACGGCATCCGCGTCGATCTTCACCGGGCGCGGCGCCGGATCGGGCGTGCGCACCGTCTCGTAGGTGGGGGCCGCCTGGGCAGCAGCTGCGGTCATGGGTAGTCTCCCTTTCCGGAAAGAGGCAGGTGTCCGTCGGTGGACGTCGGCCCCTCGGATTACCAGCGACGCTCGAACCTGTGCCGCAGAAAGATCGCGATGGCGTTCAGGCAGATCATCAGCGCAAGAAGCACGATGATCGCGGCAGAAGTGCGGGATTCGAAGAAGTTCCGCATCTCGTTGCCTTGCCACAGATAGATCTGCACCGGCAACGCGCTCGACTGATCCAGCGGCGTCGACGGCACCGAGGCCACGAAGGCGTTCATGCCGATCAGCAGCAGCGGCGCGGTCTCGCCGAGTGCCTGGGCGATCGAGATGATCGCGCCGGTGAGCATGCCCGGCACCGCCACCGGCAGCGTGTGGTGGAACATCGCCTGCATCGGCGAGGCCCCGACCCCCAGCGCCGCCTGGCGGATCGACGGCGGCACCGCGCGCAGCGAGGCGCGGGCGGCGATGATCACGGTGGGCAGTGACATCAGCGACAGCACGAGGCCGCCGACCAGCGGCGCCGACAACGGCAGCCCCAGGTAGTTGATGAAGATCGACGCGCCGAGCAGGCCGAACACGATGGACGGCACCGCCGCGAGGTTGTTGATGTTCACCTCGACGAGGTCGGTCAGCCGGTTGGTCGGCGCGAACTCTTCCAGGTAGACGGCGGCGCAGACGCCCACCGGGACCGCCAGGAACATGACGATCAGCATCATCATGAACGAGCCGACGAAGGCGCCGGCGAGACCGGCGGTGGCCGGCGACGAGCGCGAGTCGGTGTTGGTGAACAGCCCCGTCGCGAAGTCCATGGTGATGACGCCGCGGTCGTAGAGCGCGTCGGCCCACTGCTGCTGGTTGGCGCTCAGCTGCTGGGACGACTGCGGCAGGTCGCGGTCGATGTTGCCCTTCAGCCAGACGTCGACGTTGGCGCTGGCCGTCAGCGAGACCTCGCGACGCTGGCCGATCAGCGACGGGTCGTTCATCACCAGGTCGCGCAGCCGCACCCGCTCGCCGGAGGCGACCATGCCGAGCGCGCTGCGCGGATCCTCGGCGGCGGCCGGGATGAGCTCGGCGAACGCGTTCTGGACGATCTTGTTCCAGTTCACGAAGGCGAGCTTGCGCTGCCAGGACTGCAGCTCTTCGATGAACTCGGCCGGCGACTGGTCGGCCGTCTGCACCGGCTTCTCCGGCACCTTGATGATCTCGGGATCGAAGTAGACCTCGAGATGGACGGTCGCCTGCCAGAAGGCCGGCAGCCCCTTGTAGAGGATGCTGCCGAACAGGATGCCGACGAACGCGATGCCCAGGAGCAGCGCCGTCAGGCCGATCGCCCGGAAACGGACTTCCGCGCGCTTGCGGCGGCCAAGCGACCTGGCGACGATCTTGCCGATCGCCTCATGGGACCTGGCGGAGGAGGCGGTGTCGATCGAGGACATGGATCACTCGTATTGTTCGCGATAGCGGCGGACGATGTGAAGCGCGACGACGTTCAGCCCCAGCGTGATGACGAACAGGGTCAGACCGAGCGCGAAGGCGACCAGGGACTGCGGGCTGGCGAAGTCGACGTCGCCGGTGAGCTGGTTGACGATGGTCACCGTCACCGTGGAGACCGCCTCGAACGGGTTGGCCGTGAGCACCGGGCTGTTGCCGGCGGCGAGCACCACGATCATCGTCTCGCCGACGGCGCGGCTGACGGCCAGCAGGAAGGCGCCGACGATGCCCGGCAGCGCGGCCGGCAGGATCACCTTGCGGATCGTCTCCGACTTCGTCGCCCCGAGGCCGAGCGAGCCGTCGTGCATCGCCTTCGGCACCTGCGAGATGATGTCGTCGGAGAGCGAGGAGACGAAGGGGATGATCATCACCCCCATGACGACGCCGGCGGTGAAGGCGCTCGTCGCCTGGACGTGCAGGCCGAACAGCGCGCCGACCTCGCTGAAGAACGGGCCGACGGTGACCAGCGCGAAGAAGCCGTAGACGATGGTCGGGATGCCGGCCAGCACCTCCAGGAGCGGCTTCGCCACGAAGCGCAGCTTCGGCCCGGCGTACTCGGAGAGATAGACCGCCGACATCAGCCCGACCGGCACCGCGACCAGCATGGCGATCAGCGTGATCATCAGCGTGCCCCAGAGCAGCGGCAGCAGGCCGAACTCGCCCTGGTTGGCCGAGCCCACCGACGAGAAGCGCGGGTTCCAGGTGGTGCCGAAGAAGAAGTCGATCGGGCTGACGTAGGTGAAGAAGCGCAGCGCCTCGCCGAGCATCGACAGCACGATGCCCACGGTGGTGAGGATCGCGATGATCGAGCAGACGATGAGGACGAACTTGACGAAGCCCTCAACCTCGTTGCGCGCCCGCATGGTCGGCGAGATGCGGCTGCGGGCAAACAGCGCCCCGGCCACGCCGGCCGCGGCGACGATGGCGACCAGCGCGAGGCGGGCGATGTCGTGGAAGGTGTTGAGCTGCTCGGCGGCGGCCTGCTCGTAGGGGTGGACGTCGCCGGCGACGCCGTAGCCGCTGACCAGCGCGTGAATGCGCTGGGTCGACCGGATCGCCTCGCCGCCGTCGGCGGCCACGTCCGGGGGCATGAAGGAGGAGATGATGCTGGTGGCGATCACCGGCTCGACGAAGAGCCAGACGATGTAGACGATGCTGGCCGGGATCAGGCACCACAGCACCACCATCAGGCCGTAGTGGCCGTGGCGCGAATGCAGCCTGCGGCCGGTCTGGGCCTGGATCGACTTCGACCGCCTGAGGCCCAGTTGATAGACGAAGCCCAGAAGCACCAGCGCGACGACGATCACGATCAGATTGTTCATGGCGTTCCTGCCGTTGCGCGTCGATCTGCCAGCGCCGCACCGGTCGGTGCGACTGCCCGCGAAGGGGGCTCGAGGTCGTCCGCCCGCCGATGGCAGCGGGGGCTGCCGGTCGACCGGGGCTGTCGGTCCGCGGTCTCGACCGGACGGTCGCCGCGGGAGATGTGGCCGGAGCCGGATAGAGGTCTACCAGTCCGGGAGGGGTGCGCGCGACCCTTGCTGGGCGCGGCGCTCCGGGGATGCGCGGCGTTCGTCACGTCGGCGGCCTCGCGCGGCTGGCAGGATCCCCCCAGGTGCGGGGGGCGCGGTCGGGGAAGGGGACGGCCGCGCATCCTGCGCGACCGTCCGGATCGGGTCAGGGGATCGATTGTCCTACTTGGACATCGACACCTTGTTCTCGACGTTGGCGAGCTGGGTCTCGCGCTCCTCGGCGGAGAGCGGGATCAGGCCGGCCTGCTCGAGCGGGCTGCCCATGCCGGACACCTGCTCGGAGAGGAAGAACTGGGCGTACTCCTCGAGGCCCGGGACCTTACCGATGTGCTCGCCCTTGATGTAGAAGAACAGCGGGCGGGAGACCGGGTACTCGCCGGAAGCCACCGTGTCGAGCGACGGGGAAACGCCGTCGACCGTCGCGACCTGCAGGCGGTCACGGTTCTGCTCGTAGAAGGACAGGCCGAACACGCCGACGGCGGCCGGCTGGGCGTCGAGGCGGGCCAGCGTCTCGGTGTAGTCGCCGGAGATCTCGATCACGCGGCCGCCCTGGCGCAGGGACACGCAGGCCTTCTCGGCCTCTTCCTTGCCGAGCGCCTTGATGGCCTCGAAGGATTCGCAGCCCGGGATGATGACCTTCTCTTCGAAGACTTCGCGGGTGCCGTGGTTGGTACCCGGGATCACCAGGGTGATCTCCTGGTCCGGAAGGGCCGGGTCGATCTGGTTCCAGTTGGTGTACGGGTTGTCGACCATCTTGCCGTCCTGCGGGACCTTCGCGGCAATCGCCTGGAAGATCTCGGCCGGCTTCAGGGCGAACGCGGCGCCGTTGGCGCTGGAGGCGAAGACGATGCCGTCGTAGCCGATCTTGACCTGGATGATTTCCTTCACGCCGGCGGCGTTGCAGGCCTCGATCTCTTTGTCCTTGATCGCACGCGAGGCGTTCGCGATGTCGATCGTGTTCATGTCAACGCCCTGGCAGAACTGGCGCAGGCCGCCGCCCGAGCCGCCCGAGCCGACGACCGGCGTCTTGAATTCCGGGAACGTGTTGCCGAACTCTTCGGCGACGACGCTGGCGAACGGCAGGACGGTCGACGAACCGGCGATCTGGATGGTGTCACGCTGCTGAGCGGTCGCGGCGGTGCCGAAGCCGACGGTCGCGGCAAGCGCGATCGCGCTGACGATTTTCGCTTTCACGTGGAAATCTCCCTGGGTTGGGACTTGGTATGGGGGTGGCGCCCTACTTAAGGAAACAGCCATTGAAGGTCGCGCCGGACACCGACGATCTCTAGCCGCCGGACGCCACCGTTCTATGAAAGCGCGGTGATCCTTTTATGACAGTCTAACCTGTTGATTTTGCTGGACCTCGGACGCAGGGTCCGGAACGCCCTCCGGGGCGGGCTCCAATTCCAGCCGAATGGTGAAGGTCGCGCCCTTGTCGGGCTGGCTGTAGATCGACAGGCGGCCCCGGTGGCGCGTCAGGATGTGCTTGACGATGGCGAGCCCCAGCCCCGTTCCCTTGTTGGCCCGGCTCGTCGCCACGTCGACCCGGTAGAAGCGCTCGGTGAGCCGCGGCAGGTGCTCCGGCGGAATGCCCGGCCCCCAGTCGCGCACCGAGACGACGGCGAGGTCCCGCCCGGCGCGGCTCTCGCGTTCGGCGAACACCGCCACCCGCTCGCCGTGCGCCCCGTACTTGATGGCGTTCTCGATCAGGTTGTCGAACACCTGCACCAGCTCGTCGTGCTCGCCGCGCACCCACAGCGGCGCCTCGGCGGCGTCGAAGACCAGCGCCATGCCGGAATCGGCGGCCACCGGCTTCAGCGAGTCCACCGCCGAGCGGGCGACCGCGACCAGGTCGACGATCCCCTTCGGCCGCACGTGCGCCCGCATCTCGATCTGCGACAGCGACAGGAGGTCGTCGATCAGCCGGCGCATCCGCTCCGCCTGGTCGTGCATGATGACCAGGAACCGCTCGCGGGCCTGCTCGTCGCGCCGCGCCGGCCCCTGCAGCGTCTCGATGAAGCCGGTGAGCGAGGCGAGCGGCGTGCGCAGCTCGTGGCTGGCGTTGGCGACGAAGTCCTCGCGCATCCGCTCCAGCCGGCGCTGCTCGGTGAGGTCGCGCACCATCACGCAGATGAGGTGGCCGTAGCGGGTTTCCCCCGACGGCGCCGAGGGGTCGGAGAACGGCGACACGAACGCCTCGAACCAGCGCTCGGTCGGCACCTTCTCCGACCAGTGGATGTGATCCGACCGACGCTCCGACAGCGCCCGCTCCATCGCCTCCAGGAACACCGGCACCCGGAGCTTGAACGACAGCGGATCGCCGATCCGGATGGGGCCGAGCTGGTCGGCGGCGGCCCGGTTGGCGAACCGGACGAGCCCCTTGCGGTCGACCAGGAAACAGGGATCGGGCAGCGCGTCGAGCGTCACCCGCATCGCCTTGGGCGGCGTCAGGTCGCGGTCGCGCCAGTGGCCGCGCTCGGCGGACACCGGGGTGCGCGCCTCCCGTGCCCGGCTCATCACCGAGGCGGCGACCACCGCGGCCACGCCCAGCACGGCGACGGCGGGCGGCACCTCCCAGCGGTACGCGACCCCGCCGAGCACCAGCGCCGCCACGCCGCCGGGCATCAGCAGGCTCGCCCACCGGCGGACGGACGTCGCCGTCTCCGAGGGGGCCCGATCTGCGATCGGCTGCGGGGCCATGTGCGTCGTTCCCTCCGCGGGCCCGCGCCCTCCCTGACCGCGCGCCTCGTTGTTGTGCCCCGCGGCGGCATCGTCGTCCGCGGGTGGTCCGACGAGCTCGACGACGTGTTCGTCGCTCGGCTTCCGGGCGTCGCGATGATCGGATGATTCTTTAGAATTCACGTGACACCCCGCCGGGGCCGCTTGCCGGCCCCCCGTTTCGATCGCAAAATGCCCCGAAAACCCCCGCTCAATGGGCGATCGGCGGGCGATCCGTCAAAGCATTTTCGGACGGGCGCGCCCTGCCTTCAAGGCCACCGGGCGCTTTTGCGGCCCCGGGCGCCGCCCGGATCGCCCGGTTGCGGGGCCGGGAGTGACGAAACGGTGATTTGTGCGCGAGGCCGATCGCGCCGCAGATTCCGGGGTGTGGCGGCCCGCCGTGAACCGATGGCGCGCCACGTCCGTAATTCAGGGTGAGGGATGCGGCGCGCGCCGCCTCCCTTCGCCGGGGCCCGGGTGCCCCTTCCCGGGCATCCCGTCCGCACCGAGCCGACAGAGACCGTGCCATGTTCGTGAAAAAACGCCGGGGCTGGGACATTCCGGAACGCGAAGCGACGCCGGAGGGCATCTACCTCTCCCGCCGGGCGCTGCTCGGGGCCGCCGGCCTCGGCACCATCGCCGCCGCCGCGGCGCCGTCCCCCGCCCACGCGCTGTTCGCGTCCCTGTTCGGCTCTGAGGAGAACCTCGCGGCGACCCTCGACACCTCGTCGGACCCGACCGCCGGCCTCTACCCGTTCAAGCGCAACGACACCTACACGATCCAGCGTCCGCTGACCGACGAGATGGTCTCCGGCAGCTACAACAACTTCTACGAATTCGGCTCCCACAAGGAGATCTGGCAGGCCGCCCAGGCGCTGAAGACCAGCCCGTGGACGGTCACCATCGACGGCATGGTCGAGCAGGAGAAGACCGTCGGCATCGAGGACCTGATGCGCGCCATGCCGCTGGAGGAACGCCTCTACCGGCACCGCTGCGTCGAGGCCTGGTCGATGACCGTGCCGTGGTCCGGCTTCCCCATGAAGGCCCTGGTCGACTACGCCCGCCCGCTCGGCTCGGCGAAGTACGTGAAGATGGAAACCTTCATGGATCCCAAGGTCGCCAGCGGCCAGAACCAGAGCTGGTATCCGTGGCCCTACGTCGAGGGGCTGACCATCGAGGAAGCGACCAACGATCTCGCCTTCCTGGTGACCGGCGTCTACGGCAAGCCGGCGCCGAAGCAGTTCGGCGCGCCGCTGCGCCTCGCCACCCCGTGGAAGTACGGCTTCAAGTCGGCCAAGTCGCTGGTCCGCTTCACCTTCACCGACGAGCGGCCGATGACCTTCTGGGAGGCCCTCGGGCCGACCGAGTACGGCTTCTGGGCCAACGTGAACCCGGCGGTGGCGCACCCGCGCTGGAGCCAGGCGCAGGAGCGCGTGCTCGGCACCGGCGAGACCGTTCCCACCCAGATCTACAACGGCTACGGCGAGTACGTGGCGGCGCTCTACGCCGACAAGACCGGCGAGAAGCTGTTCATGTAGCCCCCGGCCGGGCGCCCCGCCCGGCCCCGCCGCGGCCGTCCCCCATCTGGGGAATTCCTCCGGCGCCGCCTCCGCCTACCCTCCTGAGCGATCGCGCGTCCCGTCGCGACGCCGCCGCCCTCGCGCAGGAGACCGCCATGCCCCGCCGGATCGTCGTCGCCTCCGCCCTCGCGGCGGCCCTCGCGCTCGCCGCCGCCGCACCCGCGCGCGCCGGGTCCGAAACGGATCGGTGGTCGGACAGCGTCAAGTTGCTGGATCAGCGCGAGCGGGAGCCGAAGGTCTGCTTCGACCTTGAGGCCAAGGCCGGCTTCCAGCGGGTCGACGCGCCGGCCGGCACCGTCTTCTACAAGGCCGACGTCGGCTGGGCCGCCCAGTGGTCCGCCGGCCCCGGCTGGCCGATGACAGGCGCCACCGGCTACACCGGCCAGGAAGACAAGAAGCCGACGCCGGGCCTGTTCTCCGACATGATGGCCGCCTCCGCCGACCCGTCGAAGCGCGGCCCCAAGCGCACCTTCGTCTCCAAGGCTCCCTACGGCGCGCTGCTCATGTGGGCGAACGACACCTTCGTGCTGATGGACCTCTACGCCGAACACGGCAAACAGTTCGCGGTCCCCGGCGGCCCCTCCCGCAGCGTCTTCTTCGGCATCAACGAGGCCAAGGACCAGCTCGGCGACAACTCCGGCGCGCTGAAGGTCTGCGCCTTCTACAGGCGCGGCTGACGCGCGCGCCGGCGAGCCGGCCGCCCGCTCAGGTGCCGGAGCCTTCCGGACGCGGCCCGCGCGCGAACGACCAGAAGGACCGCCGCGCCCGGTGCGCCTTCATCTGCCCGTCTGCCACCTGCGAGACGAAGTCCGGCGCCCCCTCGGGCGGATAGGACAGCGTGCTCGCGGTGCGGGCGATCTCGTCGCCGCCGAAGTTGGGGAACGGCAGCCGCCCCTCGCTCCGCCAGCCGTCCACCGCCGCCTCGGCGCGCGCCGTCTCGTCGGCGTCCATGCCGCCGTCGCGGCCGAGATAGAGCGTCTGGGAGGGCAGCGCGAAGCCGGTTCCCGACTGCGCCACCACGTCCATCATGCGCAGGTAGATGTCCTCGCGGATCGCCAGGAACTCCGACCAGTCGGTCGACTGCACGTAGGCGAAGATCTCGATCTCCAGGGCGTCGTCGCCGAACGCCACCAGCCGCACCCGCGCCGGATCCTCCGTCACCTTCGGATGGGCGATCAGCAGCCGCCGGAGCTCCGCCAGCACGAAGCGCAGCTGGTCCGGCGTCGTCTCGTAGCGCAGCCGGATCGTCTTGTGCATCAGCATGCGGTCGCGCTTGCCGAAGTTCTCCAGGTGCATGGTGACGAAGTCGGCGTTCGGCACCGCCACCAGCGTGCGGTCGAGGGTGCGCAGCGAGGTCGAGCGGATGCCGATGCGCTCCACCGTGCCGATGCGCGTGCCGAACCGGCAGAAGTCGCCCACCGCCAGCGGCTTGTCGGCGAACAGGATGAAGCCGGAGATGACATTCTCCAGCGTCGAGCGCGCGGCGAGCGCCACCGCGAGGCCGCCGATGCCGAGGCCGGCCAGCGCCGCGCCGTAGGGGATGTTCAGCGCCTCGGCGAGCAGCAGCATGTTGCCGAGCACGATCACCACCTTGAGCACGCCGACCAGCAGCGACGCCAGGATGTCGCCGCGCTGGCTGATCAGCCCGGCCCGGTTGAGCATGCTGCGCACCGTGTCGACGATCCAGAACTCGATGGGGATGGCGCCGGCGATCATCGCCACCACCGCGACGGCGAGCACGGCGCCGGCGAAACTGTCCGGCAGGCCGAGAAGCAGCAGCCCGGCGTAGCTGATCAGGCCGAAGACGACGAGGCGGACGCCCCAGAAGGCGAAGCGCGACGACGTCATGCCGGCCTCCTCGCCCTCGTCCCGCTGCCCCAGGATCAGGCCGATCAGCACGCTCACCAGGAAGCTGATCGCCACCGTGGCCACCAGCGAGACCACGAAGGTCGCGACCATCGCCGCCCACTGCCAGATCTCCAGCGGTCCGAGCGGCCGGAGCAGGCCCGGCGACAGCTCGCCGAGCACGCTGCGGATGACGAAGAACGTCGCCTGGGCGGGGCGGTAGAGCGGCAGCACCACCTCCGCCGGCGGCAGGTCCTCCGTGGCGGTGAACAGCTGCCGGACCGAGCGCAGCGTGTCCGGCGTGAACTTCCACTGCACCCCGTCCTCGGTATCGATCGGGGCGACGACGATGTCGCCCCGCGGATGGGTGAAATGGACGTACGGCGCCCGGCTGTCCGGGTCGTTGGGGATTTCCTGGTAGACGACCTCGCCGAGCCGCGCGAGCACCTGCTCCAGGTATTCCGCCAGGAGCACCGCCTCGCGCTCGCGGCCGACCGGGGTGAGCTCGGAGAGGTCGAGCGTCGCCACCGCGGTGTCGAGACCGCCGGGCCCGGCCCGCATGCTGTCGATGAACGCCTCCATCGTCGCGCGCGGGGTCTGCATCTGGAAGATGTGGTTGGCCGGCGGGATGCGGCCGCCGGTGCGCGCCAGCAGCTCGGTGAGGCGGGCCTCCAGCACCGGGGTCGGCTCGCCCGACAGGAACCAGTCGCCGTTCCGCTTCACGAAGCCCAGCTCGAACGTCTCGCCGTCGTAGCGCCCGAGCGTCGCCACGGCGCGGTCGCCGTCGGTGGAGGTCTGCTGGCGGATGTCGTCGAGCTGGAACTCGAACTCGTTGATCACCTGCGCCAGCAGCTCCACGTCCCTGAGCTGGTCGCGCCGGTCGAACACCGCGCCCTCGAAGTCGACCAGCCCGAGCATGTCGTCGAGATATTCGAGCTGGCCGTTCTCCACGGCGTCGGCAATGACAAGGAACGCGTGCAGGACCTCGACCGGCGTGGCCTGCGAGATGTTGGTCTCCGCCTTGATCGTCTCCGGGGTAATCCGCGCCCCGGTCCACCAGGCCTCCTGGCCGAGGCGGCCCATGAAGCTCTGGCCGTCGCTGGAGAGGACGAAGATGAGCTCGCCGCTGTCGTCCGGCTCGTGCCAGGTTCCGACGAGGCGGTTGCCCTGGACGGTGCCCTCGATCGTTCCGCCGAACAGCGGATAGCGGCCGGTGACCTTGTCGCCCTCCTGCTTCAGCGTCAGCCGGGCGCCGCCGTGCAGCCAGCGCGTGTCCCAGACGCCGGCCCAGCTGGCATCCGCCGCGTGCGCCGGGGCGGCGGCGGAGGCGAGTAACACGAGCAGGCCGAAGAGGATCGGAAGCGCCTGGGCAGCCAGTTTCGCGATCGACATCCGTCCAGCCATGCGCTCACTCACCCCCCGGATACGAGCCGTGCGACCCTGCGGGCGACGCGCCCGCCTCTTCCCCTTTTTCAGCAAACGCCCCGCGACGAAAGGAAAAAACGCCGCCGGCCCGCGCGAACGGATGTCTTCCGCGGGCCGGCCACCCGCGCCTCCGGCGGGTCCCGGCGTTTGACGCGGCCGGCCGCTGCGGGGAAGATCGGCCTCCGTCCGCGCCCGCCCCCGGCAGGGGACGGACGCGGCGCGACCGGCGTCCGTCCGGTCGCCAGCAGGCTGCAGGAGCACCGTCCCCGATGGCCTATCGCATTGCCGCCGGCCGCCAGACCCACGTCTTCGCCGACCTGAAGGAGCTGATGGCCAAGGCCACGCCGATCCGCTCCGGCGACATGCTGGCCGGCATCGCCGCCGGCTCGGCGGAGGAGGCCGTGGCGGCCCGCATGTGCCTCGCCGACGTGCCGCTCGCCACCTTCCTCACCGAGGCGCTGGTGCCTTACGAGACCGACGAGGTGACCCGGCTGATCCTCGACGGCCACGACGCGCGGGCGTTCGCCCCGATCGCCGCGCTCACCGTCGGCGCCTTCCGCGACTACCTGCTGTCGGAGGCGGCCGACACCGCGACGCTCGCCGCCCTGGCGCCGGGCATCACCCCGGAAATGGCCGCCGCCGTCTCCAAGCTGATGCGCAACCAGGACCTGATCCTGGTGGCCGCCAAATGCCGTAAGGTGACGGCCTTCCGCAACACCCTCGGCCTGCCCGGCCGGATGGCCGTGCGGCTGCAGCCCAACCACCCGACCGACGATCCCGCCGGCGTCGCCGCCTCCATCGTCGACGGGCTGCTCTACGGCTGCGGCGACGCGGTGATCGGCATCAATCCCGCCTCCGATTCCACCGAGACCATGGCCGGCCTCGCCCGCCTCATCGACGGCCTCATCGCCCGCTTCGAGATCCCCACCCAGGCCTGCGTGCTCACCCATGTCACCACCTCGCTGGAGCTGATCGAGGCGGGCGTGCCCATCGACCTGGTGTTCCAGTCTATCGCCGGAACCGAGGCCGCCAACGCCGCCTTCGGCATCGACCTGAAACTGCTCGCCGAGGGCCGCGACGCCGCCCTGTCGCTGAAGCGCGGCACGGTCGGCGACAACGTCATGTACTTCGAGACCGGCCAGGGATCGGCGCTGTCGGCCGGCGCCCATCACGGCGTCGACCAGCAGACGCTGGAGGCGCGCGCCTACGGCGTCGCCCGGGTCTACGAGCCGCTGCTGGTCAACACCGTCGTCGGCTTCATCGGCCCGGAATATCTCTACGACGGCAAGCAGATCATCCGCGCCGGGCTGGAGGACCACTTCTGCGGCAAGCTGCTCGGCCTGCCGATCGGCTGCGACGTCTGCTACACCAACCACGCCGAGGCCGACCAGGACGACATGGACACGCTGCTGACGCTGCTCGGCGTGGCCGGCGTCACCTTCGTCATGGGCGTTCCCGGCGCCGACGACGTGATGCTCAACTACCAGTCCACCTCCTTCCACGACCAGCTCTACGTCCGCGAGGTGCTCGGCCTGAAGCGCGCGCCGGAGTTCGAGGACTGGCTCGTCCGCACCGGCATCGCCGGCGCCGACGGCCGTCTCACCCCCGCGGCGGGCTCGGCCGCGCTCCTGGAGGCGCCGCTGGCGTTCGCCGGATGAGCGGCGGCCCTCCCGACGCCTGGCGCCGGCTCGCCGCCCTCACCCCGGCGCGGATCGCGCTGGGGCGCACCGGCGCCAGCCTGCCGACCCGCGAGGTGCTGAAGCTGGCGCTCGCCCACGCCCAGGCCCGCGACGCCGTCCACACGCCCTTCGACGCCGCCGCCATCGTGGCCGGCCTGCAGGCGCTCGGGCTGCCCGCCGTCACGGTCGCCACCGATGCCGCCTCGCGCGATCTCTACCTGCGCCGCCCCGACCTCGGCCGCCGTCTCGATGCGGCGAGCGCGGCGCGCCTCGATCTCGACCGGTTGGAGCGGGAGGCGGGCGGGCGCGCCGATGCGGCCACTGCCGACGCCGCCACTTCCGGAGCGGCTGCTCCGACGCCGCCGGCCGACCGGGCACCGGACCTCGCCATCGTCGTCGGCGACGGCCTGTCGGCGACCGGCGTTTTGGCGAACGCCGTGCCGCTGGTCGCCGCCCTCCTCCCCCACCTGCGCCGCCTCGGCCTGGCGCTCGCCCCGGTGGTGGTCGCGACCGGCGCTCGGGTGGCGCTCGGCGACGAGATCGGCGCGCGCCTGTCGGCCCGCATGGCGCTGGTGCTGATCGGCGAGCGGCCGGGCCTCTCCTCGCCCGACAGCCTCGGCGCCTACCTCACCTTCGCGCCCCGTCCCGGGCGCAGCGACGCCGAGCGCAACTGCGTCTCCAACATCCGCGCCGGCGGGCTTTCCCCCGACGCCGCCGCAGCTCGCATCGCCTGGCTGATCGAGGCCGCCTTCCGCCTGGGGCTCACCGGGGTGAGGCTCAAGGACCAGAGCCCGACGCCGCTCGCGGCGCCCGGCCGCGACACCCTTCCGCCCGCCGCCGGCTAGGGTCGTCCTAGGCGGGTGCAAGCCCCCGCTCGACCGGACGGGCTCAGGGTCGCGATCCCGAACTATGCGCTTTTCGCTCGGATCTCGTCTTCCGAGCTCCCGCAACCTCCCGCTCCCAGCCCCCGGCCCCCACCTCTGGACTGACCACCGGCGACACGCCTGGCCTGTATTTTCCATGAAGACGTGCGGCTTGCGCCCGGTCCCGCTTCGCGCCACGCTGTGCTACTGCAATATGTACCGCTCGCGGCTTTGAGCGACCGAGGCCGGCCGCGAAGGCCGGACGCGAACGGGGCACGGGGAACGCACGTCCGGATGGCGCACACGTCGAAGCCGAAAACCAGCAGGCGGCCGAGTATCGTCGCGATACTTCTGGGCAACCTCTTCCTCTTTCTCGCCCCGACGATCCTGATCGTCGCGGCGTTCATCTACGAGATCCAGCGCTCCGAGACGGCCCAGACGCAGCAGTATCTGCAGACCGAGGCCCGGGCCATGTCCAACGGCATCTCGGCGGAAATCACCGACGCGCAGCTGTTCATGCGGCTCGCCCGCCGCGCTCTGACGCCGCTCGTCGAGCGCGGCGACGTGGCCGGCTGCCAGGCCGTCGCGGCCGAACTGGAGAACGGCGAGGGCACCCTCACCGGCTTCTTCGTGACCGACTCCAGCGGCGCCATCGTCTGCGCCGCCGACGCCGCCCTGCGCGGCACCTCCGTCGCGTCGTCCGATGCCTTCCAGACGCTCAGCCTCGGCGGACAGCTCTATCTGGGCGGGGCACGGCTCGACGCGCAGCGCCGCCCCCGGATCCCGGTCTCGCTGGGATGGCGCGGCGCCGACGACGCGTTCGCCGGCACTGTGGGTGCCCAGATCGACCTCGGCGTCGTGCTCGCCAAGGCCCGCAGCGGCTATGCGCTGCCGGAAAGCGTCGTGATCCTCTCCTCCAACGACGGGCTGGTGCTGGCCCAGATCCCCGACCCCGGCGGTCAGGTCGGCAGCCGGATCCAGGGGACCGTCGACGCCCCGTTCGTCGACGGCGTCGACCGCGTGTGGTCCAACCAGCAGATCGCGGTGGCCGGAGATCTCCTCCGCCTGTCCGTCGGCGTCCCCCGGACGATCCTCGAGGCGCGGACGGCCCGGGTCGCCTGGTGGGTGTTCGCCGGCCTCGCCGCCGTCGTGGTGCTCGCCCTCCTCATCGGCCTCGCCATCGCCTCCTACTTCGTGCGCCGGCCCGCCCGGTCCCTGGTGAGAACCGCCGAGAAGCTCGGCTCGGGCGACCGCAGCGCGCGGGCCGGCGACATCGGCGGCGCCCGGGAGCTCGTCACCCTCGGTGCGGCGTTCGACCAGATGGCCGCCAACCTCGACGCCCGCGAGCAGGAGACCGAGCGCTACCGCGTCGCCATCGAGGAGGCCCGGGACGACCTGGAGGTCCGCGTGCGCGAGCGGACCCGCGACCTCAACGTGATGACCGAACGGGCCGAGGCGCGCGCCGAGACGGTCGAGCGCCGCTTCGAGCAGGAGACCCGGCTGCGCGAGATCGTCACCCTCATCCAGGCGAGCGAAGACGTCGAGGAGAGCGCCAGCATCCTGCGCGCCCGCATGCACGACCTCTTCCCCGGCACCTGCGGCTCGCTCGCCCTGTTCGCCGAACCGCGCAGCGAGCTGGAGACCGTCGCCCAGTGGGGCGACAGGAGCGCCTTCCAAGAGAGCTTCACGCCGGACAAGTGCTGGGGCCTGCGCCTCGGCAACCCGCATCGCTCCGGCCGCGACGGCTTCGGCAACCCGCGCTGCCGCCACATCGAGGATCCGGCCCTCGACGTGGTGTGCGCGCCGATCCTGGTGCAGGGCGAGGCGCGCGGCGTCATCTCCGTCGACCTGTCGGAAATGCCGTACGAGATGGTCGGCAAGGACGCCAGCCGGGCGATCTCGACCATCGAGACGGCGGCGGCGTCCATCGGCATCGCCCTCTACAACGTCCGCCTGCGCGGCGCGCTGCGGAAGCTGACGATCCGCGATGCGCTCACCGGCCTGCACAACCGGCGCTTCGCCGACGATGTCGTCGCCAAGGAGGTCTCGCGCGCCCGCCGCACCCACCAGCCGGTGACGCTGGTGCGCATCGACATCGACCGCTTCAAGATGATCAACGACGAGTTCGGCTTTGAGGCGGGCGACACGGTGATCCGCGAGATGGCCGGGCTGATCGACCACTTCTTCCGCTACGAGGACGTCTGCAGCCGCTATGGCGGCCAGGACTTCCTGGTGGTCATGGTCGCCGCCACCAAGGTGGATGCCATGCGCCGGTGCGACATCCTGCGCAGCCGGATCGGCGACCACAACTACTTCTATCGCGGCGTCGCGCTGCCGCGCATCTCGGTCTCCATGGGCGTCGCCACGTTCCCCGAGGACGGGGCGACCGAGGAGGCCGTGCTCGCGGCGGTGGAGGCGGCGCTGTCGACCGCCAAGCACGAAGGCCGCGACCGCGTGAGCGGAGCGCCGGGCGTGCCGTCGCAGTCGCCCGAACAGCCGGTCCTGCCGGGACCTGCCGACGCGGGCAAGGCCGCCAAACCCGCCGACGCGTCGAAGTCGGAAGGCTAGCCCTGCCGACGGGGGAACCGGCCGGTCCCCGGATCCTCGCCGGTCAGGCGCGGACGGGAAGGCCGCCAGACGCTAGAGACAGCCCGGAAAGTGCCGCCGCATCACCGACAGCACCATCAGGTGCAGGGTCGAGGCGAAGTAGGTGGTGGTGCGGAACCGGATCAGCTCGTCCGGCATCCGGGTGCCGTGCAGGGCGCACGACACCAGCGCGGCGACCGCCTTGTAGCCGGGCTCGTTCATCGGCCCGAGGACGGCGCCGGTACGCACGTTGATGACCGCCGGCCCGTCGGCGCCGGGGCCGTTCCAGGCCCGGTCGAACGGCATCAGCTGCTCGCGCGGGACCACGCCGCTGAACAGCAGGTAGAGCGGGATGCGCACGGCGTCGTAGCTCGACAGCGGCGGAAAGGCGTTGGCCGGCTGCGGCCGCTGCGGGTCGGCGACCGAGGTCCAGTTGGAGGGCAGCATGTAGCGGCCGGAGGCCGAGGCGAGCGTCAGCCCGAGCCCGGATTCGATCAGCGCCCGCCACATGCCGTCGGGCAGCACCAGGTTGAAGTAGGGAAAGGCCGGGTAGATCCAGTAGGAGAGGTTCACCACCGGCCCGTCGCGCTGCTCCTCCTCGCTGAACCCCTTCAGGCCCGGCTTCAGCAGCGTCGCCTCGCGGCGGCGGTAGATCAGGTTCTGGGCGACAACGCGGATGATGGCGGCGGATTCGTCGACGTAGCCCCGCTCCTCCCACTTCAGCCCGGCCAGCAGCAGCGCCCAGGCAATGAAGATGTCGCCGTCGGAGGCATCGTTGCGGTCCTCGATGGGCGGGACGGTGAAGGGGTTCCATTTCCAGTAGAACAGCGGCGCCGACGGCATCCGCATCTCGTCGCGGGCGAAACCCCAGATCAGCGCGAAATCGTCGCGCGCCCCGGCCTCGACCGCCAGCAGCATCCCGTAGCCCTGCCCCTCGCTGTGGGACACCATGCCGTTCTCGAAGTCGACCACCCGGCCGGACGGCTTCATGAACGCCGAGCGGTAGGCGTTCCATTCGTCGGCCGTGATCGAGTTGGTCCTCAGCGCCGCGATGTCGAGCTGCGCCTCGGCCCCCGAGGGGACCGCGAGGGCGCAGACGACGCAGCTTATGAGGGCCAGCAGCCTTGGCCGCATTCCGAGCAAACTCTCACTGGCAGTGGTTCGGGGCCGACGCGGCCGGGAGCCATCGTGGACGATGTCGGCGGGTTTCGATAGGCCCGCCTCGCCCGGCAGGCTTGCCGGTGCGGACGGCGGTTCCCATCTCTCGGGCATCGGACGTTGATGAACGACTGACGAGATCGGAATGACCACCCTACGCCAGCCGCGACCGGCTGGATTTCCCGGCCTGACGCGGCGCCGCGACGATGCGGGCGCCGCCCGCCGGCACGCCTCCGCCCGCCCCCTCCGCCTGGTGGCCATCGGCGAAGCGCTCGCCGGCGACGTCTCGCTGGTAGCGGGCAGTCGCGGCACGGTGACCGAGCTCACATACGGCCAGACGGAACGCCCCCTGCGGGACGCCCTCGCGGCCTCTGCCGCGATCGTCCGGGCCGATCTCGTGCTGGTGGCGGAGGACGCCCGCGGTCCGGCGGTGTGGCTTGCCCGGCGCCTCAGGCGAGGCCACGCCCGGAAGGTGATCCCGGCGCGGGAGGGCGCCCACACGGCGGCGCTGTCGGCGTATTACGATAAGATCGCCGACGCCCTGATCGAGGTCGATCGGGACGGGGTGTTCTCCTACGCCGATCGCGCACGGCTGGCGGCCGCCGGCCACGCGCACCTTGCGCGCTGAGCGCAGAAACGCGCAGGAAAGCGCGGAATCGCGCAGCAACGCGCAAAAGGCTGCGCGCGGCTGCGCGTTCCGGTAAATGCTCAATTCAATCAGAGGCTTGCAGGATATCCGGACCGGCGTGACGGGTCCGGCGTGCGCGTCAGGCTGTCAGACGGTCAGTGCGCGTGTCAGTCGAGGGGGCTGAGTGGGAGGCTCCCGTAACCGGTCCGGTCAGGCGACCGAACGGCCCTTGGACTGGATGTTGGTGATGATCGGCGACGCGATGGCGTCGGGACCGTAGTCGGCGACCGAATCCACCGACAGGAGCTGGGCGAGGCGGGTGCGGGCCCGGTTGACGCGGCTTTTCACCGTGCCGACGGCGCAGCCGCAGATCTCGGCGGCCTCCTCGTAGGAGAAGCCCGACGCGCCGATGAGGACGAGGGCTTCCTTCTGGTCGGACGGCAGCGTCTCCAGCACCCGGCGGAAATCGTCCAGGTCCATGTGCCCGAACTGCTCGGGATGGCTGGAGAGCTTCGACGCCATCACCCCGTCCGCATCCTCCACCTCGCGCCGCTTCTTGCGGAACTCCGAGTAGAAGGCATTGCGGAGAATGGTGAAAAGCCACGCCCGCATGTTGGTGCCCGGCTGGAACCGCTCGAGCGAGGTCCACGCCTTCATCAGCGCTTCCTGCACGAGATCGTCCGCCTGGTCGGCGTTGCCGGTCAGCGACAGGGCGAACGCGCGCAGGTTCGGAATGTGCTGAAGCAATTCCTTGCGCGGGTTCATTTCCTTCGCCGGGGCGTCCTTGTCCGCGCTCATGACTCGCGCCCCTCATTTCCGGGCTTGGTGCCATCGCGGGCCGAAGGCAGCGAATCCAGCTGCTCAAGCAAAGACACGAGCCGGTCAGGGATCGGCTCGCTCAGATACGAATCGTACATCGCCTTCAGCTTGCGGCCGATCTGGGCCTGCAGCTGCGGCTCCATTCCCGGGCTGTCGGATGCCGGCTCCATCATGGGATTGGTCGGCGTATCGTCCGCCACGTGACTGTCATCCTTTTTTCTCAACACTTGCCTGCCAAAATCGCTCGTCTGCCCCACCGCGCCTTTGCCGCCAAATTTTCCGATCGCGCCCCTCGGATCATAGCCGGCTTTGGCTTAGTCTAACGCAGTCGCGCGTGGCGGGTTCCGGCGAGACGAAAATTTTTCGGCGCCAATCCGGAACCATCCGGCGCGTCCGGCGTTTGGGTCCAGTTGTGCACGATGACTGTGTTCCCTCGCAGTCTTTGAAGGGGGTTATCTTTATGTCGATTGCCATGGCAATTGCGCCGCATCTTCCGTACCTGCGGCGGTTCGCTCGCGCCCTCACGGGCAGCCAGACCGGAGGCGACGCCTACGTCGCCGCCTGCCTCGAGGCGATCATTGCCGAGCCAAGCCTGTTCGACGAGGACCTCGAGCCGCGCGTCGCGGTCTACCGCGTCCTCCTCGGCATCTGGGATTCGATTGACATCAACCGTCACGTCGACACGTCCGACCTTCCGCACGAGCGCAATCTCGAGGCGATGACGCCGCGGGCCCGGCAGGCGTTCTTGCTGACGACGGTCGAAGGATTTTCGGTCGCCCAGGCCGCGACCATCCTCGGCACGGACGACAACGGCGTCTCCGCGCTCCTCGACGAGGCGGGCCGCGAGATCGCCACGCAGGTCGCCACGTCGGTGATGATCATCGAGGACGAGCCGCTGATCGCGATGGACATCGAGGTGCTGGTCGAAGGCCTCGGCCACGAGGTGGCCGGCATCGCCCGCACCCACACCGAGGCCGCCGCCCTGGCGCGCCGGACCAACCCGGGCATGATCCTGGCGGACATCCAGCTCGCCGACGGCAGCTCGGGCCTGGAGGCGGTCAACGAGCTCCTTCAGGAAATCGACGTGCCGGTGATCTTCATCACCGCGTACCCGGAGCGCCTGCTGACCGGCGAGCGGCCGGAGCCGGCCTTCCTGGTGACCAAGCCCTTCGAGCCGGAGGTCGTGAAGGCGGTGATCAGCCAGGCGCTGTTCTTCGATACCCGCGCGGGCAAGCCGCGCGCCGTCGCCGCCGCAAGCTAGAACCACCTTCCGCTCAGGCAGAGCCGACACGTCAAGCTGCGCCCCATCGGGCGCAGTTTTGCGTTCGGGCTATCAGATCGCGGATCCTCCCCGCGGCGAATGATCGGAATTGAAAGCCCTCGTCCCGCCGGCCCGGATGGACGCCGGTGGTGTGTCCTGCTCAGCCGGCCGCCTTGCTGGCATCGGAGGCCGCCTGCCGTCGCGCGAGCGCTTCCGCAGGCCACTCGGACGGCATGTCGTAATACTCGTCGAACACCCGCGCATCCGCGGGCAAGCCGACCCACGGCAGCGTCGAGCGGGTGTAGATGTGCACGTCCGGACCGTTGGCCGGTACCGTGTCGAGGGTGCAGAGCCGGACGAAGCGCAGATACGGCCGGCGACCGTAGTCGCTCCACATGGCGGTCCGGCAGACGGCGCACCGGTAGACGTCGTGGGGACGTCCGCTGTCCGTCGGCAACGCGATGGCTTCCAGCTCGCCGGAGACGAGATCGATCCGGTCGGTCTCGATCAAGCCGTTGATGACGAACGCGCTGCCCACCTGGCGCTGGCAGTCCCGGCAGTGGCAGCAGTGCACGAACATCGGGGGTGACAGAAGGCGGTAGCGAACCGCCCCGCAGGCACAGCCCCCACTGAGATCGTCGGCCATCGGAGTTCCCGCTCACGCCGCCCTGTCGGCATCCCGCCAGCATAGCTGCGCCCTCGGGACCGCGGAAGTGCCATCGACGGCCGGGACGGGCAGCGGATCAGGGTTCGAAGGTCACCACCCGGTAGAGATAGCCAGCGACCAGCAGGACGACGATCCCCGTCGAGACCGGCGCCAGCCACTCAGCGACCAGACCGTAATTGTTGCCCAGCCAGAAGCCGGCACATGCCAGGGCCGTGGACCAGATGGTGGTGCCGATCGAGGTGTAGAGAAGGAAACGGGGCCAGGACATGCCCGAAACGGCGGCCGGCACGGAGATCAGCGTCCGCACCGCCGGGAGAAGACGCCCCAGAAGGACGGTCTTGCCGCCATGCCGGTCGAACCAGGCATCGGCCGCATCGACATCGCGCGGCGCCAGCGTCAGCCAGCGGCCGCGCCGGGACGCGAAGGCCTTCAGCCCGGCCTTGCCGAGCCACAGACCCGCCACGAACCAGAGACAGGTGCCGACGACCGAGCCGAAAACCCCGCCGAGTATCAGCAGCGGAAGCGACCCGGCACCGCGCCCGGCGGCATAGCCGGCGAGGGGAAGGATGAGTTCGGACGGGATCGGCGGAAACACGTTCTCCAGGAACATCAGGAACGCGACCCCGGCCGGTCCCCACTCCACGACGAGGGTGCGGATGAAGTCGCTCACGATGAATGCGCCCTGGTCCGGTCCCGCCTCACGACGCAACCGGCTGGCCGGAGCCGGTTCGGCTGGTTGGAGACGCGCCGTGCGTCTTGTCTTCCGCCCCGGGCTGCTTCGCCGGGTCGTCCTCCGGCAGCGGCAGGCGCGCCAGTTCCAGCTCGCGGCTGATGCGGGCAACGGGCCGCAGCACGAAGAACAGGCTGCCGGCCACGAAGAGCCAGATCGCAGCGGTCTCGGTTGCTTTCCAGAAGAACAGCACCGAGCCCACGAGAAAGGCCACGCCCGCGACAAGGTCGATGGACGTGTAGGCGATCTCGTAGCGGCGATAGACCGCCCGGTGGGCCCTGCTGGCGTCGAACCGGGATGCGTTGAACATGTTCGATGTGCTGGTCGACAGATTGGTCATTGGTCGGGCTCCTTGATGCGGGACTCCCGCTTCGGAAATGCCGCGTACACGGATCGGTTCCAGCATTCCCCAACGGGGGCGCCCCGGCACGCGGAACAACCCACGCGCGAGAACGTTGGCCAACGGAGAGCTCAGGGCAACACGGCAGCGCATGTGCGCTTCGCAGTCCGCGTCGGTGACGGGCCGCGCGCCCGAGCGGGCACCGACCTTCGGCCACACCAGTACTCGACTTCTGCCGGAAGCCGGCGACGTTGGTTTCACCACCTCACAGCCGTTCCGTTCGGGCAGATGGGCCCGAACGCGACACCCCACGAGATCCGAGAAGGACACCTTCGGCCACCATGATCGATCGCCCAGGCACACAGGACCCGCATCCCCACGACCCCGCCGGGGACGATCAGACCGACGTGCTCTACGACTGGCGCGGCCTGATCCATGCCACCCTGATCATCGCCGGCGTTCTGCTGGCCGGACTGGCTGTGTGGAAGCTGGCCTCGGTCCTCATCCTGATCCTGTGCGCGGTGATGGTGGGCATCGTTCTGGACGCCGCCGCCAACGGGATCACCCGGCCGCTCGGCATTCCGCGCTGGATCGGGCTGGCCGTCGCGGTCTTGGCCATCTCCGGGGCGATCGTGACGGCCTCGGTGTTCGCCGGCCCGACACTCACCGAACAGGTGAGCGGGCTGGGCACCGAGGCTCAGTCGGGGCTTGAGCGACTGCGCGACAACCTGACCGCGGTCGGCCTGTCCACCGAGGGAGAGGACGCCGACATCAAGCTGAAGGAGGTCCTGCCGGCACCGAGCGGCCTCCTGAGCAGCGCGACCAAGGCGCTCTCCAGCGTTCTCGGCGTGTTCGGGAGCGCCATCGTGGTTGCGGTGGTGGGGATCTACTTGGCCGCCTCTCCCGACGCCTACGTCTCCGGACTGGTGGGCTTCGCACCGAAGGGCAAGCGGAGGACGCTGCGACGCATCCTGTCGGAAACCGGAACGGTCCTGCAGCGCTGGCTGATCGGCAAGGGAATCTCGATGCTGATCGTCGGCCTGCTGAGCTATGCGGGGCTGCTGATCCTGGGCGTGCCCATGGCGCTTCTGCTGGCCGTCTTCGCCGGCCTGGCCGCCTTCGTGCCGTTCCTCGGGCCGCTTGCCGGGGGACTGGCGATGGGGCTGGTCGCCCTGTCGGAAAGCTGGCAGCTGGCGGTCTGGGTTCTGGGCCTCTACGTGATCATCCAGACGGTGGAGAGCTATCTGCTGACCCCCATCGTCCAGCAGAAGACGGTGTATCTGCTGCCGGCGGTCGTGCTGACCGCCCAGCTGGTGATGGGAACGCTGTTCGGCATCATGGGCGTTGCGCTGGCGACGCCGATCACCGCGATCCTGATGACGGTCCTGAACGAAACCTACTTCCGCACCGGGCCGGCAAGCGCCGAAGGGTGAGGCTCAACCCTGGACGGCCTGCATAACCACGCCACCGGCGAAGACGGTGATCAGCGCCGCGCTCTCGAAGCCGATCCCGCCGACGCCGTGACGCTCCCGCCGGATGAGGCCGAGGAGCAGGATGCCGGTCATCAGGATCGCCCAGACCACGAGGAAGAGCGCGCGCTCGCCGACGGCGTGGAAGATCGAGCCGTCGCGGTACGCCACGTCCGACGCCACCAGGAACAGCACGTCGAAGGTGTTGCCGCCGATGATGCCGCCGACGGCGAGCTGCAGCGCGCCGCGACGGACGGCGGCGATCGTCGTGACCAGTTCCGGCAGCGATGTGGTGATCGCCGTGAAGAAGGTTCCGACCACCGTCTCCGACATGTTGGCCCACATCGCGATCGTCACCGCGCTCCGCGCCAGCGCCCAGCCGCAGACGCCCATCACCACCATCAGAAGCGCGAAGCGCAGGAAGAGGCCGCGGGTCGACCCGTCGTCCGCCGCCGGTTCGTCGGGCACGTCGTTGTGCGTGTCGTCGGTCTGCATCGGTCGCCACATGGGCGCTTCCTGCGCGCTGCGCGAAAGCTGGAGGCCGAACAGATAGACCGCGAGCAGCAGCGGCGTGACCGGATGGACGGCGAAGATCGCGAAGGCGGGGGAGGCCATCGCCATCGCCGGCAGGGCGAGCATCACGATCAGCAGGGCGCCCTGGATGAGGTTGGTCTCCGAGGCGGCGGCGTGTTCCAGGTTGCTCTTGCGGTAGACGACGTCGGCGATCGCAAGGAACACCGTCTGTGCCGCGATCCCGCCCACCGCGTTGGCGACCGCGAGCTCGGCGTGGCCGTCGAGCGCCGCGGTGACCGAAGTCACGGTGCCCGACAGCGACGTGCTGGCGCCGAGCAGGACCCCGCCGACGAGCGCCTCGCCGAAGCCGGTCCGGTCGGCGATCTTGTCGGCCGTCGACGACATCCAGATGCCGGCGAGGGCGATCACCGACCCGGCGGCGACGAAGGCGATCAGGGCGACGAGCGGCTGGTCGAACATAAGCGATGGCGGCTTTCGTGAAGAGGAGTGCGGCGCCCCGGCCAGCGATCGGCGGGACGCGTGGTCGGGCAGGCAACTGAAACCTCAACGGCAACAGATCACCTTGCCCGCCGATTGAGAGGCAGATCGGCGGCGTGCGCGGCCTGGCGCAAAAACGAAGAGATCGGGGCAAACGCCCCGATCTCGAAACACACGCCACCGGACACTTCGGAACGACAGGCGGCGGTGACGCCGGTCTGCGCCGTTCCGCGTGCGCTACCTGAGGTTCGGCTTGGACGGGCCGAACAGGAGCCAGAGGATCAGACCGATCACCGGCAGGAACAGGATGATCAGGATCCACAGGACCTTGGCGCCGGTCGACGCGCCGGAACCGATGATCTTGACGATGGCGTAAATATCGAAGGCCAGGATGATAAGGCCGAGTATGCCGCCGAATTCGGGACCCATCCGCAGGTTCTCCTTTTGAACTGCCGAGCCGGTGACCCGGCCGGCATCGCTTTTCCAAGCGGTTGATCTGGGCCGCGAGGGGCGGCCGGCTTGACGAAACGGAGGGGAATGCGGGCCACGCCAGGCTGCGGCTGTCGAGAGACATCCATCCACCCGGAAACGCGAAAACTCAATCCTGACCCCAACCGTAAGAGGAAAACGCTGCCCAAGGTTTTGCGGTTCCCTGGTCCCTGAACGTTTTCGACGCCGGAATCGTCAGCCGTCCTGCGGATTGAGGGCCGCGCGCCATCCGTTCGCAGGTACCATCGCCGGAACGACGGCCACATTCCGGCGTTCGACGCTCACCACGCCCGCGCCATCCGTCGCCGGCCCCACCCGCAATCCATGGAGGCACGACGTTGCTTTACCCCGTCATCTACGGCTCCGTCCGCACCGAACGACAGGGCATTCGAGCGGCCCGCTACATCTGCCGGGAAATCGAGGCGCGCGGGCATGAAGCGAAGCTCGTCGACCCGCTGGAGGTCGACCTTCCGCTCCTGGACCGCCGACGCGCCGAGTACCCCGATGGGGAGGCCCCCGCGAAGATGGAGGCGCTGGGCCAGCTCATCGAACGGGCCGACGGCTTCGTGATGGTCACCGGCGAGTACAACCACGGCATCCCGCCGGCGCTGAAGAACCTGCTCGACCATTACCTGCAGGAGTGGTTCTTCCGGCCGGCTGCGATCCTGAGCTATTCCGCCGGACGGTTCGGCGGCGTGCGCGCCGCGGTGCAGCTCCGCCCGGTGCTGGGCGAACTCGGCATGGTGTCGATCTCGACCATGCTGGCCGTCCCCGGCATCTCCGACGCGCTTGCGGAAGACGGCAGCCCGAAGGCCGACTATCTCGTCAAGGCGTCCGCCGGGTTCCTCGACGAGCTCGACTGGTGGGCCAACGCCGCGAAGGCCCATCGGGAGAAGGCGGGCACGCCGTTCTGACCGTCGGCAGGCACCTCGTGCCGGAAGGCGCAAAGAGGGATTGATCGGGGGCGGGAGTCCGGCGCCATAATCCGGCCGACGAGACGGCAGATCCGCTCCCCGTTTCGGCAGGAAAAGCGGAGCATCCGGACGGCAGAGGCAAGCATGGAAACCGGCCCCGTTCCCTTCATCGAGCCGACGGCCATTCCCGTCTGGGTGATCACCGCGCGGCTTGCCTGCGCCGCCCTCGTCGGCGGAGCGATCGGCTTCGACCGCGAGCTGGAGCAGCATTCGGCCGGCCTCCGGACCCACATGCTGGTGGCGCTGGCGGCGGCGGTGTTCTCCATCCTGATGCTGGAGGTACTGCATCTGCCGCTTCCGGATCCGGAGCGGGTGCGCATCGATCCCATCCGCGTGCTCGAGGCGGTGACCGCTGGCGTCGCGTTCCTCGCCGCCGGCTCGATCATCCGGGCGGGCGGCGTCGTGCGCGGACTGACGACCGGCGCGGGCCTCTGGCTGGCGGGGGCGCTCGGCAGCGCCTGCGGGCTCGGCTACGTGGTCATCGCCCTGATCGCCGGCGCCATCGGCTTGGTGGTGATCGTCGCACTGCGCTTCCTCGACAAGCTGGTCTGGCGAATGCGGCAGTAGCGACCGGCGGCCGCGCAAGGCTGAAACGCAAACGCCGGCCCGATCGGGCCGGCGCTGCAAGGCGTCAGATGCGCCGCCGGCCTCGTGCCGGGCGGCGACGTCCGTGGGTCAGATCTCGCCCCAGACTTCCTTGGCGATGTCGACGATGAACTCCAGCTTCTTCCACTGCTGCTCCTCGGTGAGGATGTTGCCTTCCTCGGTGGAGGCAAAGCCGCACTGGGGGCTGAGGCAGAACTGGTCGAGCGGGGCGTACTTCTGCGCTTCCTCGATGCGGGCCATCACGTCGTCATGGCTCTCCAGGTCGCCGGACTTCGAGGTGATCAGGCCGAGCACTACGCGCTTGTCGCCCTTCGGCAGGAAGCGGAGCGGCTCGAAGCCGCCGGCACGGTCGGAATCGTACTCGAGGAAGTAGCCGTCGTAGTTGATCTTGGAGAGCAGCGTCTCGGCCACCGGCTCGTAGCCGCCCTCGGAGATCCAGCTGGAGCGGAAGTTGCCGCGGCAGACGTGGGTGGTGATCGTCATGTCGGCCGGCTTGGCGGCCAGCGCATGGTTGATCATGTCGGCGTAGATCTGCTGCAGACCCTCCGGATCGTCACCGCGCTCGCGCGCCGCCTGCATCTCCTTCTCCGAGCACAGATAGGCCCACACGGTGTCGTCGAACTGCAGATAGCGGCAGCCGGCCTCGTAGAAGGCGCGCACGCACTTGGCGTAGGCCTCGGCGGTGTCGGCGAAGAAGGCGTCGAGATCCGGATAGACGTCCTTGGAGATCGACTTGCGTCCGCCGCGGAAGTGCAGGACCGACGGCGCCGGAATGGTCATCTTCGGGGTGACCGTGGCCACTTCCTTCAGGAAGCGGAAGTGGTCGAGCATGTAGTGGTCGCCGAAATCGACCTTGCCGTTGATGGCCAGGCTTTCCGAGCGGGTCTGGATGCCGGTGAACTGGATGGTCTTCTCGCCCTTGACGAGGTCGACGCCTTCCAGGCCGGCGAGAAAGTCGAAGTGCCACCAGGAGCGGCGGAACTCGCCGTCGGTGACCGCCTTCAGGCCGACACGCTCCTGGTGCGCGACGGCATCGCGGATGCAGCTGTCTTCCACGGCCTTCAGGCCGGCGGCGTCGAGCTTGCCGGCCTCGCGGGCGGCGCGGGCGTCCTTGAGTTCCTTCGGGCGGAGCAGGCTGCCGACTTCGTCGGCGCGGAACGGGGCATTCGTCATGAAGTCCTCCCTTGCTGGTCGGTTCGGTGAAACAGCGCGCGGACCGCGCGGGCCCGACCCATCGCTTCAGCGCGGCGCTCGCTGACGCCACGTATGCATGGCGTTATCGGCGTTGCGCTCGCGGAGGTCAACCTGTATACAATCCGGATACCAAGAACGACGACCTTAGGGAGGTCATCATGTCCGATCGCTCCTTTCCGCTCAACGCGTGGTACGCCGCCGCCTGGGACGTCGAGGTCAAGCGCGAGCTCGTCTCCCGCAAGATCTGCGGAAACCCCGTGGTTCTGTACCGAAAGCAGGACGGGTCGGCCTGCGCGCTGGCGGACGCCTGCTGGCATCGGCTGCTGCCGCTCTCCAAGGGCGAACTACACGGTGACCACGTCGTCTGCGGCTATCACGGACTGGAATTCGACGACACCGGCCGCTGTGTATACATGCCCTCCCAGGAGACCATCAATCCGTCGGCCTGCGTGAAGCGCTACCCGATCGTCGAGCGCCACCGGTTCGTCTGGATCTGGCCCGGCGACCCGGCGCTCGCCGATCCGGCGCTGGTGCCCGACCTGCACTGGAACGACCATCCGGACTGGGCCGCCGACGGCAAGATGATCGAGGTCGCCTGCAACTACCGCCTCGTCCTCGACAACCTGATGGACCTGACCCACGAGACCTACGTCCACGGCTCGTCGATCGGCAACCGGGCCGTCGCCGAATCCCCGTTCGCCACCACCCACACCGACCGCACCGCGACGGTGACGCGCTGGATGCGCGACGTGGAGCCGCCGCCGTTCTGGCGCGGCCAGCTGGGCAAGCCCGGCAACGTCGATCGCTGGCAGATCATCAACTTCGAGGCGCCGGCGACCATCGCCATCGATGTGGGCGTGGCGCCGGCCGGCACCGGGGCGCCCGAGGGCGACCGGTCGCAGGGGGTCAACGGCTTCGTGCTCAACACGATCACGCCGGCCACCGAGGACACCTGCCTCTATTTCTGGGCGTTCTCGCGCAACTACGACCTCAAGAACCAGGCCCGCACCCACCAGCTCCGCGAGGGCGTGGCCACCATCTTCCGCGAGGACGAACTCATTCTCGAAGCCCAGCAGAAGGCCATTGAGGAGAATCCCGACCACGTGTTCTACAATCTCAACATCGACGCCGGATCGATGTGGGCCCGCAAGCTGATCGACCGGATGATCGCCGAGGAAACGGCCCCGCAGATCGGGGTGGCTGCGGAGTAGACAATGGCCATCAGACCCATCGCCGAGCGAAGCGCCTCCCAGTCCGTGAAGGCCATCCTCGGGATCCGCGACCTGGTGTTCTCCGGCGAGGTGCTGCCGGGCGAGCGCCTGTCGGAGATCACCATCTCCGAACAGCTCGGCCTGTCGCGCACGCCGGTGCGGGCCGCCCTGGCGCGGCTGGAGCAGGAAGGGATCCTGGAGATGATCCCGTCCGGCGGCTACGCGGTCCGGTCGTTCACCGAGGCCGACATCGCCGACGCCATCGAGCTGCGCGGCGTGTTGGAGGGCACCGCCGCCCGCCTGGCCGCCGAGCGCGGCGTCGCGCCGGCCCGGCTCGCCACGCTGAACGCCCTGATGGTGGAGCTCGACCTGATCGTGGGCGTTCCGCTGGAGGACTTCGATTTCCAGGCCTACATCGCGCGGAACCAGGAGTTCCACGAGGCGCTGAAGAGCCTCTGCGGCAGCGAGATGGTCCGCCGCGAGCTGGACCGGGTGATGAGCCTGCCGTTCGCCGGGCCGAGCGCGTTCATCGAGGCCCAGGCGGAGATCCCGCAGTGCCGTGCCTCGCTGGTGATCGGCCAGGCGCATCACCGGGCGATCCTGAACGCCATCGAGATGCGCGAAGGCGGCCGCGCCGAGGCGCTGGCGCGCGAGCACGCGCGGCTGGCGCGGCAGAACCTCGACTACGTCATCGAGAACCGGAAACTGATGAAGAAGGTGCCCGGCCTGTTCCTGGTGCAGGGCTGACGGGCGCCGCTTCCGGCCGCCGGGATACCGGACGGCCAGGGACCGGCTGCGGAACAAGAGATGAAGCGGCGCCAGAGCTGGCCGGCCCATGCCGGCAGGCGCACGCTCGCGACGGGAGAACGACGTCATGAAAGGTCGCAACGAGTGGCGGGACGCGCACGTCGTCCGGGCCGAGACCATCGCAGCCGATGTCCGGCTGATCGAGTTCGCCCTCGACGGCGGCGTGCCGTCGCTGCAGCCGGGCTCCCACATCACCGTTGCGGTGACGGTGGGAACGGCGCGGGCCGAACGCTGCTACAGCTGCCTGCCCTGCCCGGCCGGCCGGATCCGCATCGCGGTGAAACGGCACGCGGCGAGCCGGGGCGGATCCAGCTTCATGTGGACGCTTGAGGAAGGCGCGGCGGTGCGCCTCACGCTGCCGGTCAACCGGTTCGAGCTGTCCTGGCGCGCGCCCGACTACCTGCTGGTCGCGGGCGGCATCGGCATCACTCCGATCCTCGGCATGGCGGAGGCGCTGGCACGGCGCCCCGAGCCGGTGCGCCTGGTCTACGGCGTCCATCAGCGCGACCAGCTCGCCTTCGAGGCCGACATTCGCGCGCTGCTCGGCGAGCGTGCCGAGTTCTTCGTCGCCGACGAGGGCCGACGCATCGATCTCGCCGCCGAGATCGACGCGCTCTCGCCCGACGGCGAGCTCTACATCTGCGGTCCGCTGCCGATGCTGACCGAGACCAAGCGGCTCTGGGAGGCCAGCGGCCGCAAGCCGACCCGGCTGCGCTACGAGGTGTTCGGGGATTCCGGCGCCGAACCGGAGCTGCCGTTCCGGGTGGAGATCCTGAACCGCGACCTCACCGTCGACGTGAAGCCGGAACAGTCGCTGCTGGACGCGCTGACGGAGGCCGGCGTCGACATGGTGTCGGACTGCCGCCGCGGCGAATGCGGCCTCTGCGCCGTCGACATCGTCGACCTCGACGGCCGCATCGACCACCGGGACGTCTTCCTCTCCGACGAGGAGAAGCACGCCAACAAGACGATGTGCGCCTGCGTCTCCCGGCTCGTCGGCGGCCGCGCGGTCATCGACACGGGCTACCGCCTGAGCTGAGTCGAAGTCGGGGCCGCCTTCCCCGGCACGATCCGGCGTAGCCGGGTTCAGGCGCTCTTTTTCTGGGTGACGCCGAGGTGGTTCGACAGGGCCGCCTCGTCGGCGAGTAGATCGGCGCTGGTGCTCTCGTGCACAATGGTGCCGCGGTCGAGCATGATCGCCCGGTCGGTTTCCATGAGGATCTTGCGGGCCTTCTGCTCGACGATGATCGCCGACAGGCCCTCTTCACGCACCACCTTGTGGAAGACCCCCATCAGCTCGTCGACGATGATCGGGGCGAGCCCCTCCAGCGGCTCGTCGAGCAACAGCAGCCGCGGGTTCAGCATCAGCGCACGGGCCACCGCGAGCATCTGCTGTTCGCCGCCCGACAGCTGGTTGCCGAGGTTGGACTTGCGCTCGGCAAGGCGCGGGAACAGGTCGTAGACACGGTCCAGCGTCCAGGTGCCCGGCCGCGCGGTCGCCGTGAGGTTCTCCTCCACGGTGAGGGAGCGGAAGATGTTGCGCTCCTGCGGCACCCAGCCGATGCCCAGCTCGGCCCGGCGCTCGATGGGCGTGCGCTGGATCTCCTTGCCGTCGAAGACGATCTTTCCCGACTTGAACGTCGTCACCCCGACGAGGCTGTTGATCAGCGTCGTCTTACCGGTGCCGTTGCGGCCGAGCAGCGCCAGCGACTCGCCCTCCTGCAGGCTCAGCGAAATGCCGGTGAGCACCACGGCCGCGCCGTAGCCGGCGACGAGATTTTCGACCCGGAGAAGTTCAGGCATCGGCGTCCTCCCCGAGATAGGCGGTGCGCACGCGCGGGTCGTCGCCCACTTCCTGGGTGGTGCCCTCGACCAGCAAGGCGCCGTTGACGAGGACCGAGATCCGCTCGGCGAACGAGAAGACCAGGTCCATGTCGTGCTCGATCAGCAGCACGGCGACGGACTTCGGCAGGCCGTTGACCATGTCGAGGATCTCGTGCCGCTCACCCTCGGGCACGCCGGCGGCGGGCTCGTCGAGCAGCAGCACCTTCGGCTTCGCGGCAATCGCCACGGCGATCTCCAGAAGCCGCTGCTTGCCATAGGGCATGTCGGACGTCTTCCAGCCCATCACGTCGGCGAGCCGGAAGCGCTCCAGGATATCCGCCGCCTCGTCGATCGCCTCGGCATGGCTCGCCACGGAGCGGATGGCATCGATGCCGCTGCCGCGCCGTTCGAGCACCGCGAACGTCACGGTTTCCAGCGGCGTGAGGTCGGGGAAGAGCTGGTTGATCTGGAAGGTGCGGGCCATGCCGCGGCCGACGCGGCGGTGGGCGGGCTCGCGGGTGATGTCGACGCCTTCCAGCAGGATGCGCCCGGAAGTGGGTTTCAGGGCGCCCGTGAGCAGATTGACGAAGGTGGTCTTGCCGGCGCCGTTGGGCCCAATCAGGGCATGACGGGCGCCCTGCTCGAGCGTCATGGTGACATCGTTGGTGGCGACCAGGCCGCCGAAGTTGCGCACCAGCGAGACGGTTTCGAGAATGACGGTCATCGCCCGTTCCTCCGCATGAGGCGCGCGGTTCGGTCACCGATCCAGGTCACCGCCCGGCGCGGGCCGGCAAAGATCCGCTCGCGGCCGACCATCACGATGATGACCAGCAGCAGGCCGAGCCAGAACAGCCAGTACTGGGGCGTGATGGTGGAGATCGTGTCGTGCATGATCTTGAAGATCACCGCGCCGATGAGCCCGCCGTAGAGGTAGCCGGTGCCGCCGATGACGAGAACCAGCAGCCCGTCGGCGGAGCGCTGGAAGGCCAGCACATCCAGCGACACGAACTGGGACGTCTGCGCCAGCAGCGCGCCGGCGATGCCGGCATAGACGGCGGCGATCGTGTAGACGGCGATGAGGCGGCGGTTGTTGGACACGCCCACCGCAGTCGCCCGGGTCGGGTTGCCCTTCACCGCCTTCAGCGACAGGCCGAAGGGCGTGCGCACCAGCCGACGGGCGATGAGGAAGAGCACGAACAGCGTGGTGAGCGAGTAGATGTAGGCGGTCCGGCCCCACAAATCGAACTCGAACATGCCCAGGATCGGACCCATGACCATGCCGGTGAGGCCATCGGCGCCGCCGGTCAGCGACCGCCACTGGTTGGCCGCCTCCATCAGCATGAGGGCCACGCCGAGAGTGATCATCAGGCGGGTCAGGTCGGAGCCGCGCAGGACCAGGAAGCTGGACAGGAAGCCCAGAACCCCGGCCACCAGCCCCGCCACGACCAGGCCGGTCACCGGCTCCGCCGACACATGCAGCGAGAACAGCCCCGCCGCATAGGCGCCGAGCCCGAAGAAGGCGGCGTGCCCCAGCGACAGGATGCCGGCGTAGCCGAGCAGCAGGTCGAGCGACAGCGCGAACAGCGCCAGGATGGCGATGTCGTTGAGCAGCAGGTAGCTCTTCGGCAGCAGGAAGATCGTGGCCAGCGCCGCCAGCCAGAAGACGATCTCCAGCGGGTTCCAGGCGCTGCCCCGCGCGATCAGGCGCACGGCGTCGCTGCGCCGGGCGCTGGTGTCCGGCGGGGCGGCCGGAGCCGGACGCGAAACGGTCTCGTCGGGGGTGCTCACCGGGCGTTCTCCCGCGCCAGAAGTCCGTAGGGACGCCACAACAGGATGCCCACGGTGACCGCGTAGATGACGAACGAGCCGACGGCCGGGAAGTAATATTTGCCAGCCACGTCGGCGACGCCGAGGATCAGCGAGGCGATGAACGGGCCGGTGATGGACGAGGTGCCGCCCACGGTGACGACGATCAGGAAGTAGATCATGAAGCGCAGCGGGAAGGTCGGGTCGAGGCCGAGGATGTCGGCGCCCAGCGCGCCGCCGAGGCCGGCGAGACCGGAGCCGACGGCGAAGGTGATGGCGAACACCGCGCCGACATTGATGCCCAGGCCCCGCGCAACCCGGCCATCGTCGACCGCGGCGCGCAGCCGACTTCCGAAGCGGGTGTAGGCCAGCACGTACTGGAGCCCGATCATGATCAGCGCGCACATGCCGATGATGAACAGCCGCGAGACCCCGACGGGCACGCCGAAAATCTCGATCCGCCCGCGCAGGATTTCCGGCAGCGTGACGATCTGCTGGCGCGCCCCCATGAAGTAGTCGATGGCCGAAATGGCGATGAAGATGAGCCCGACGGAAAACAGCACCTGGTCGAGATGGCCGCGATCGTAAAGATGGCGGTAGAGGGTGCGTTCCAGGACCGCTCCCAGAAGTGCTGCGACGAGGAAGGCGGCCGGCAGGCACAGGAAGAACGAGATCCCGTAGTCGTTCATCAGGATGACGGTGAGATAGCCGCCCGCCATGGCGAACGCGCCGTGGGCCAGGTTGACGAAGTTCATCAGGCCGAGGGTGACGGCAAGGCCGCACGCCAGCACGAAGAGAAGCATGCCGTAGGCGACGCCGTCGAAGAGGATGGTGAGCATCGATACGCCTTCGGGCGGAACATCCCCGGAGACGATCCTCTCGGGGGCGCGGGCGGGCCGCAGGGGGTGCAGCCGTCGGGATCATCAGGCCGGACCGACGGGGATCACCCCGCTCGCCACGCCCCCTCCGGGCATCCACCTGCACGTCGGTCACAACACCGCCGGGAGGAGAACCCGCCCGGCGGTGCGCGTCTCTCGGGCGAAGCCGCTACTTGCCGGCCTTGCCGGGATCCTTGACGGCCTCGTCCTTGCCGAACTCCACATTGTAGAGTTCGCCGTTCTTTTCCTCGACCTTGCGATAGTAGACGTTCTGGATGATGTCGCGGGTCTCCGGATCGATGGAGATCGGGCCGCGCGGGCTTTCCCACTCCATGCCCTTCATCGCGTCGACGAGCTTGGTGCCGTCGGTGTCGCCGCCGGTCTTCTCCAGCGCACCGTAGATCAGGGCCATGCCGTCCCAGCCGCCGACGGCCATGAAGTTCGGGCGTCCGCCACCGGCCGCCTTGAAGGCTTCCTTGAAATTGGCGTTCGCGTCGGACTGATGGTCGGCGGAGTAGATGTGCGTGGTGATCACGCCCTTGGCCACATCGCCCATGTCGTTGAGGATGTCGTCGTCGGTGACGTCACCGGTTCCGATCAGTTTGATGCCGGCCTCGGCGAGGCCGCGCTCCTTGAACTGCTTCATGAACGCGGACCCGACGCCGGACGGCACGAACACGAACACCGCGTCCGGCTTGGCGTCGCGCACGCGCTGCAGGAACGGCGCGAAGTCGGGGTTGGCGACGGGCACGCGGATGCTTTCGACGATCTTGCCGCCGTTCTTCTCGAACTCCTTGCTGAAGCTCGTCTCGCTGTCGAGGCCCGGCGCATAGTCGGCGACGACCGTGACGACGGTCTTGATGCCGTTCTCGGCCGCCCACTTGGCCAGCGGAACCGTCGACTGGGGAAGGGTGAACGACGTCCGCACGATGTAGGGCGACTTCTCGGTGATCGACGACGTGCCGGCCGACATCACCACCATCGGCACCTTCGCCTGGCTGGCGATCGGGGCGGTGGCGAAGGCGAGCGGCGTCAGGCCGAAGCCGGCCAGGATGTTGACCCCATCATTGACGACGAGTTCCTGGGCGAGGCGCTTGGTCTGGTCCGGAACGCCACCGTCGTCCTTAACGACCAGTTCGATCGTCTTGCCGGCGACCTCGTCGCCATGGGTGGCCATGTAGGCCTTCGCGGCGGTCTCGACCTGACGGCCGGTCGAGGCGAAGGGTCCCGTCATCGGCAGGATCAGTCCGACCTTGACGGTGTCGGCGGCGTAGACGCTGCCGGAGACGAGAAGCGCGGCGGCGACGATGCCGGCCTTGCCAAGAATTCCGTGTCTGCTCATTCGTTTTCCTCCAGGATCGTCAGACGGTTGAATCCGCCCTGTCGTGACTGCGTTATAGCCTTCCGCGCGCCATCGAAAAAGGGACGGCACCGGGACGCCCGCCGGCCGCGCGATGCGCTTGGTTTGGGGGCAAACCTCTTCCCCCGACTGTCAGCTTTATCCGCGGAGTGTCAAGCGGGGGGGCCCGCGAGGGCAACGGCTCAGTAGCGGCCGTTCGCCTGCATCAGCCGGTCGGCCCGATCCTGGGCGTCGGCGAGGGCGGCCGCGACACTTTTCTCCCGGCGCAGCATGAGATGGATCTCCTCACCGAGGATGCCCGTGATCTCGGCAAACTCCGGGACCGGCGGCCGGGGCCAAAGCTGCAGGCTGCCGTCGCGGGCGATGTCGTCCACCGCCTCGATGATCGGCGACAGGTCGCGCACGTCGGGATCGGCGGAGACGGAGTAGCGCGGGCACACCCGCGAGCCGTTGGTGATGTAGAGCTTGCACGCCTCGGCGGAGGTGAGCAGCCGCACCGCCTTCTCGGTCGCCAGCCGCCGGTCGGGCGCGATGTTGGCCGGGATGCCGAGGACATAGCCGCCGACGGGTGCGACCCGCGCCGCCCCGGGGCCGGCGGGATGCGGCAGGAAGCCGGTGCGGCCGTAGACAGGCGAGGTCGGGTCGAGCTCGAAATAGGGCGCCAGCAGCGAGTAGCCGTAGGCCATCGCGACGCGCCCTTCCGAGTAGGCCTTCACGCGCTCGAACCACGACATGGTCAGCACCTCGGGGGCCGACACGTCGAGGAGGCGCATCAGGAAGTCGGCCGCCGCGCGACCGCCCTCGCTGTCGATGCGTGGACGCAGGCGCTCGCCCTCCAGGTCGCCGGTGTCGAAGTGGGCGCCGCGGCGGCGAAGGTTCACCACCGGCTGGCCGAAGTCGGCCATGGTGAACATGAAGGTGTGGCCGAGCGGCGTGCCCTTGGCGCCGTTCCAGGCGATGCCGCGCAGGTTGCGCTCCGGCCGGTGCAGCCGCTTGGCGGCGGCCAGCAGATCGTCGGTCGTCTCCGGCGGCGCAAGCCCCGCCTCCTCCAGGAGATCGGTGCGGTAGAACAGCAGCTCGGGCGTCGTCTGGATCGGCACCCCGTACTGGCGTCCCCGGTAGAAGCAGCCCTGCCAGCCGGCGGCGTGGAAGTCGGACGCGTCGACGTGATCGCGAGCGACGAAGTCGTCGATGGGTGCCAGCACACCCTTTTCGCCGAACTCGCCGATCCACGGGAGGTCGGCGGCGATGATGTCGTAGGCCGATGCCGGACGCGACGCGTTCTCCAGCGCTTCCAGCCGCAGCCGGTCGATGGACAGCGCGCGGTTGCGGATCGACACGCCGAGCAGCTGCTCGAACTGCCGCTTCAGCGTGTCCATGGTCATGAAGGTGGGGTCGGCGTGGACGAGGATGCGCAGCGGCGCGGTGATGTTGAGGGGCGTCGTGCGCGCCGCCGGCATCGGGATGATGCGCGCCTTCAGATAGGAGCCGCCGAAATAGTAGTCGGCGCCGCGGCCCTTGTCGGAGAGGCCGAGCGCCTTGCCGACCAAGAGCTTCACCCGGTGGGCATAATCGATCCACGCCTCGATGAGGGTCGCGCTCGGATGGAGCGAGAAGCTCTTGCCCGACGCCGATCGCGCCCGCTGGTCGATGAGGCCGGAGCCGATCATGTCCTGGATGCGCCGCATGGCGGTGGCGTAGGGAATGCCCGACGCGATCGCCAGCGACGAGATCGTCGTCAGCTTGCCGTCGATGTGGTTGCGCATGAGAAAAAGCGTCATGCGCAGATAGGGATCGGCGGTGAACAGGGGCAGCACGTGCTCGCCCTCGCTCTCGACCTCCTCCAGGAAATCGATGAAGCGCAGCATCTCCTCAGGCGTGAAGCGGATGGCCGCCGTGGGATCGCTGCCGGTCGCCCCCCGCTGGCGCACCTTGGGGGGAGCCGGCCCGAACCCTTCGCCCGATCGACGCGTGGGTGCGTTCATGATCGTTGCCGGGCAGCCCACAGGACGCCGCGGCGCATGATTTCCGTCACCTGCGGTACCTCCAGATCGGCCACCTCATGGCCGATGGAACAGTAGAACACGCGGCCCTTGTCCCAGCGCCGGGTCCAGACCACCGGGATGGTCGCGCCCTCGATCCACCAGAGATGCTCGCCGGAAAAGGTGGTGGTGGCGAGCACATCGTTGGAGGGATCGACCAGCATATAATACTGTTCCGAGCGCAGCCGGAAACTGTCGATACCCTGCATGATCGGGTGACCGGGGTTGGTGACGGTGACGTCGTAGTCGACGAAATCGTCCGACGGTACCGGATTGTCCGGCCAGCCGGGCGGATGGGCCACGAACTGGCCGCCGATCAGGAAGTGGTAGGTGGGCCGGTCGCGGAAGGCGTCCCCCATGTGGCCGTGCCAGCCGGCGATGCCGCATCCGCCGGCGATCGCGGCGAGCAGGCCGTCCTCCTCGTCCTTCGTCATGGTGCCGAACTCGGGCCGGTGAGCCGAGCGCGCCGACGACCAGATCGGCACGATCAGATCGACATCGCGCATGGCGTCCCGGTCGGCGAGCGGCGCCAGCGTGTCGTGGCTTTCGACCTCGAACCCGTTGGCCGACAGGAGTCCCTCCGCCCAGGCGCGGAACGCCTCGGGCTTGTGGCCTTCCCAGCCACCGCAGAAAAGTGCTGCCTTCATGGTGCGCCTCGATCGCTTGGTGAGGGGAACGCGGGCGCCGCCGGTCACATGCCGGAGATCGCCTGGACCAGGGCGTCCTCGGTGACGCTCGCGGCATCGAACTCCGCCGCGAGCCGGCCGTGGTAGAGCGCCAGGATCCGGTCGGACACGCCCAGCACCTCCGGCATCTCCGACGAGATGACCAGCACGGCGATGCCGCTTGCCGCGAGTCGCCGGATCAGCGCGTGGATCTCGGATTTCGAGCCGACGTCGATGCCTCGCGTCGGCTCGTCGACGATGAGGATGCGCGGCTTCGTGGAAAGCCACTTGCCGAGCACCACCTTCTGCTGGTTGCCGCCGGACAGGTTGACGACGGGGGTGCGCCAGCTCGGCGACTTCAGCGCCAGCCGGTCCGCGTAGTCGTCGTAGATCGCCTGCTCGGCGGTCCGATCGAGCCAGCCGGTACGCGAGACACCCTCCAGCTGGGCGAGGGACATGTTGTCCCGGCAGTTCATGTTGAGAACCAGGCCCTGCTCCTTGCGGCTTTCGGGCGCCAGCGCGATGCCGTGGCGGATCGCCTCCGGCGGCGAGGTGATCTCGACCACCTCGCCGTCGATGCGGATCTCGCCGGCATCGGGCGTGCGGAGGCCGAAGATGGTCTCCGCGATCTCGGTGCGCCCGGCGCCGATGAGGCCGTACATGCCCACCACTTCGCCCGCGTGCAGACGGAAGGAGATGTCCCGGAAGAGAGCGCCGCAGGACAGCCCCTTCACCTCCAGGGCCACCGCGCCGGTGGTGCCGGACGCCGCCACCGGACGGCGTTCCAGCGAGCGGCCGATCATCAGCCGGGTGACTTCGTCCTCGCTGGTCTCGGCCGTGACGAGCGTGCCACGCACCGCACCGTCGCGCAGCACGGTGATGCGGTCGGAGAGCGTGAAGATCTCGTCCATGCGATGGGAGATGTAGACGATCCCCACCCGCTCCTGCTTCAGCCGTTCGATGATGTCGAACAGCACGACCTTCTCCGCATCGGTGAGCGACGCGGTCGGCTCGTCGAAGACCACAACCTTGGGCGTGAACACCAGCGCACGGGCGATCTCGACCATCTGGCGGTTGGCGATGGAGAGGTCGTCGACCTTGTCGGAGGCGGCGAAGCGGCAGCCGAGCTGATCGAGGATCCGCCCCGCCTTGTCGAACAGCGTCCGCCAGTCGACCATCCCGAGCAGGGTGGTCGGCAGCGAGCCGAGGAAGATGTTCTCGGCAACCGTCATCTCCGGAACCAGCGAAAGCTCCTGGTGGATCAGAACGATGCCGCGCTTCTTCGCCTCCAGCGGATTGTCGACCTTCACCACCTCGCCTTCCAGATGGACCTGGCCGCGATCGGCCTGGTGGTTGCCGGCGAGCACCTTCATCAGGGTCGACTTGCCTGCCCCGTTCTCGCCCAGCAGCGCGTGGACCTCGCCGTGGCGAACCTCGAAGGACACTTCGTCGAGGGCCTTCACGCCGGGGAAGGTCTTGGTCACCCCGTCGAGTACGAGGAGCGGCGCCTTTGCCTTGAGGTCAGCGAGTTCGGCTTCGGTGTGATGGGCAACAGGGGTCACAGCTTCAGCTCCTCCGCCTCGCGGCTGCTCACCCGCTGGTCGACGAACAGGACGGCGATCAGGATCACGCCCATGACGACGAGCACGTAGAAGGCGGGCACCTGCATGAGGTTCATGCCGTTGCGCAGCACGCCGATGGTCAGCACCCCGCCGAGGGTGCCGAGGATCGATCCGGCGCCACCGGCGAGCTTGGTGCCGCCGAGCACCACGGCGGTGATCGTCCAGAGCTCGTAGTTGACGCCGAGATTGGGGGTGGAAGCGCCCATCTGGGTGGACAGCGTGATGCCGGCCAGCGCCGCGAAAAAGCCGATGAGCATGAAGTTCGCGACCATGTGCCAGCCGACGCGGATGCCGGCGTTCTCGGCCGCCTCCCGGTTGCCGCCGACCGCGTAGGCGTTCCGGCCGTGGGTGGTCGACGTCATCATCCAGTGCATCAGCACGGTGAAGGCGAGGAACACGATCGCCAGCGTCGGCAGGCCGACGAACGACGACATCCCGAAGTCGGCGTAGGCGAAGTTCATGGAAAAGAACGACTGCTCCTTGGTGTAGAGGAACACCAGTCCACGGACGCCGATCATCGCGCCGAGGGTGACAATGAAGGCGTCGACGCCCGTCTTCCAGACGATCATGCCGTTGACGAAACCAAGCGCGATGCCGGCGCCGAGCCCCACCATCACCGCCGGCAGGATGCCGAGCTGATCCTGCAGGCCGACCGACAGGCTGGCCGCCAGCGCCACGACTGCGCCGACCGACAGGTCGATGTTGCCGTTGATCATCACCACGGTCATGCCGAGCGCGATCAGCCCGATGGTCGACGTCTGGATCAGGATGTTGGTGAAGTTGGTCAGCGCCAGGAAGTTGTCGGCGAAGACCGAGAAGAAGATCAGGCAGGCGCCGAGGATGAGCCAGATCGGCGGCACCACCATCAGCCTGGCCAGACCGCTGCGCACGGGTGTCATGATCGCCCCTCCTCAGCTCGTGGTCGTCAGCAGCCGGCCGCGCTTGGACGCGACGTCCAGCCAGACAGCAAGGATGATGACGACCCAGGTGACCAGCCACTGGGCGTAATAGGGGTAGCCCATCAGCAGAAGTCCGTTCTGGATGAAACCCAGGATCAGGACGCCGATGACGGTCTTCGGGATCGAGCCGGACCCGCCGAGCAGCGAGGTTCCGCCGAGGATGACGCCCGCCAGCACGAGCAGTTCGTAGCCCTGGCCGACGTTGTTCTGGCTGCCCATCACGCGGCTGCCGAGGATGAGCGCCGCGCAGCCGGTGGTCGCGGCCGAGATCAGGTAGGTGGAGAACACCACCCAGCCGCGGCGGACCCCGGAGAAGGCGGCGGCCGTTGGGTTGCCGCCGACCGCGAAGACGCGGCGGCCGAACGTCGTGCGCGTGAGCACGATGTGACAGACGACGGCGAGCACCAGGAAGATCCAGGTGGGCACCGCGATGCCCAGCAGGAAGTCGCGGCCGAAGAAGGCGAACCAGGTGCTTTCCTGCTCGACGACGTCGACGTTCTGGCCGCCCGAATAGATCAACGTTGCGCCCTGGATGGCCGACAGCATGCCGAGCGTGACGATGAGTGAATTGAGCCGCGCGAAGCCGACGAGGATTCCGTTCACCGCGCCGACGGCGAGCGCCGCCGCGAACATCACCAGGATCGCCGGCCCGGGTCCGATCTTGTCGTGGAGGTCGACGACGAGGACGGTCGTGAACGACAGCAGCGATCCCACGGAGAGGTCGAGATTGCCGCCGATCACGACGATCGTCACGCCCAGCGCCATGGTCCCGATGATCGACACCTGGCGGAAGACGGTGGAGATGTTGTCGAGGCTCGCGAAGCGGTCGCTGGAGAGCGAGAACGCGATCAGAAACAGGATGAAGGCGATCAGGATCCCCTGCGTCTGCAGGATCCGCCGCACGCCCTCCCCGGTCAGAAAAGGCCGCCGTTCGGCCGGATTCCCGGCCCCGGCATCGACTTTCGCCATTGTCGTTCCTCCCGCCTCCCTGCCGGTCTGGCGCCGGTCTTTCGGAGGTCGCGGCCGGCACCATCGCCGACCATTGTCGCCCGGTTCAAACCGAAGCCTTCGTGGGCTGGCGCCGAATTCACGGTCCCAGCCACCCGTTCCTGGCGTGGTTCCAGCCGGCTGCCGGAGTCCGGCGCGGCTGGAGGCTGTCCCGAGCAATTCCCGTTCGGATTGCTCGGGGCATCGACACCGGATCCCGCGTCTTGCCGATCGGGCGTGTCCACCGCATCGGAAGACGCTCTAGACCAGGATCATGCCACCATCGATCATCATGCACTGGCCCGTCATGTAGTCGGAATCGGCGGACGCCAGGAAGGTCGCCGTTCCGACGATGTCGTCGGGCGTTGCCGGCCGGCCCATCAGGATGCCGGAGGAAAACTCCTCCATCGCCTGACCGGGCTTTTCCGAGGCCCCGATCTCCATCAGATCCTGGTCGAGCTGGCGCCACAGCTCAGTGTTGACCACCCCCGGCGCGAAGCCGTTGACGGTGATCTTGTGCTTCGCCAGGTCACGGGCCGCGGACTGGGTCAGCGACAGCACCGCGAACTTCGAGGCGCAATAGGGCGCGACGTTGTCGAAGCCCTGGCGGCTGGCGATGGAGCAGGTGTTGACGATCTTGCCGCCGTTGCCCTGCGCGATCATCTGCCGGGCCGCCTCCTGGCTGCCGATCAGCACGCCGAGGCCGTTGATCCGCATGATGAAATCCCAGTTCTCCTCTGTCACGTCGAGGAAGTTCATGGGCTTGTTCACGCCGGCGTTGTTGAACTTGACGTCGAGCGAGCCGAACATGCCGACGACCTCGTCGATCATCGCCTTCACCTGGTCGCGGCGGGTGACGTCGACCCGCACACCGATCGCCTTTCCGGCGGTGCCGGCGATGCGGTCGGCCGCGCCGTTCGCGACATCGGCCACGTCCGGGCTCAGGTCGCCGTAGCAGACATTGGCGCCTTCCTTGAGGAGCGCGTCGGCGATCGCCATGCCGATACCTCGACCCGCGCCCGTCACGATGACGTTCCTGCCCTCCATGCGTCCCATGGGTTCGTTCCTCGCTGATGCCGCATCACGCGCCGGGGGCACGGCAGCGGACACACGTCTCCGCTGCCGCCCGAGGCGGTCTGATGGTGAGTTGGGAAAAGGGAGCTTCGGCCGCCGGTCAGAAGACCGGCTTGTCGAAGTCCTTCATGTTGTCCTGGGTGATCTTCGGCGTGTCGAAGTAGTTGAGCTTCGGCACCTCTTCCCCGGCCGCCACGGCCTTGGCGGTGGCCAGCGCGTTCTTCGCGTCGTCGACCGGTGACTGGTAGACCGAGCCGTAGTACTCGCCGCGTTCCATCGCCTCGTAGCCCACCGCGAAGTTGGTGGCGCCGATGAAGATCATGCCGTCGGCCCGTCCGGCCGCCTTTGCCGCGTTGAGCGCGCCGACGCCCATGTTGTCGTCGCCGGAATAGACGCCGTCGATCTTGTCGTACTTGGTGAGGAAGTTCTCCATCACCCGCTGGGACTTCTCGCGGTTCCAGTCGCCCGGCTGGGTTTCCAGGATCTTGACGCCCGGGCAGCTCTTGGCAAGCTCGTCCTCGAAGCCCTTCTGGCGTTCGATGGCCGTGGTGTAGCCCGGCTGACCCGAGATCTGCACGACCTCGCCCTTCCCGTCGAGGGCATCGCACATCATCTGCGCGGAATACTGGCCCTGGATGATGTTGTTGGGGCCGGAGAAGGCAGCGATGAATTCCTGGCCGGCATCGGCGATCTGACTGTTGGTCACGACCACCGGGATGCCCTTCTGCTTGGCCTGGCGCACGATCGGCACCACCGCCTGGCCGTTGGTCGGCCAGATCACGATGACGTCGACCTGCTTTTGGATCAGGTCCTGCATCTGGCCGATCTGGCGGGCGACGTCGCCACCGGCGTCGAGCACGACCGCGTCGACGTCCGGATCGGCATCGGCGGCAGCGATGAAGGCCTTCTCGTAGGTGGTCTGGTAGCTGTCGACGCCGACGTTGTTCTGGGTAATGCCGACGGTGATCTTGTCGGCCAGCGCCGGGCCGGCGAGCAACACCGACGCGGCTACGGATGCAAGGAGCACGCGCTTCATGGTTTCCTCCCGTTCGGCGCGCCTTCGAGGGCCGCGCCCTATCTTTTTTCGGAGTGCGGCGGGCCGCCTCCGGTTACCTGTCGAAGGTGTCACATGCGGCGCGGGGGCTGTGGCGCGAATCTGTCCAAAATGGATATCGGAGGATGGGTCCGCCCCGCAACGCGCGGGTTGATTGCGCACCGTCTCGGCCACGCGGGACCAGCTTGCGCGGCGGCCCGACCGACGCACGGCTCCCCAGCTGGAACTCGCACGGGCCGGCAAGATTGTAGATCTTCCAATGTAGTTGCCACCGCTCGATTAAAATTATTCTATTTCTGATCTATAACCGTTCGAAAAGATAACGGTTGAGGCGATCTGCTTTCCGTTTTATTGCTCGGCTCGAAATCGATCACAGTGTAGAACCGTTTCGTCTTGGTACCGAACCTTGCTTCGCAGGTTCGGATGATGTCCGTCGGGGGTTCAGGGCGGCATCCGCCACAGCGGCTGCCGACGGCCTCAGGGACAGCGACCGTCAGGCGCGACGGGGGGAAAACGATGCGCCAGGAATCCTCCGCCTCTACCAACAGCTACCTCGAGCGGCGGCCCGAACGGCTCGTCGTCGAAGGCTATCGACGCTGGATGGCCGGTTACGAAACCGGCTCGATCGAACCGTGGGAGCTCGCGTGGAGCTTCTACATGACCGAGCTTGGCGACGCCGACGGACGGCGCGCCGTCTCCGACCTCTCCGGCTTCGTGCGAGCGCTGCGCGGCTGCGCCGGTTGTCCGTTGCGGATGTTTCCGTACGGGGCGAAGTGGCTCTGCCGGGAAGAGTGCCTCGCCGTCGGGCTGGTGGCAGCCTGCCAGCACAACGACGTGACGCTACGCGGCTGCTGCATCTCCGGCCTCGGCGGCTGCCCCCGCAGCAACGAGATCACCGACGCGGCCGGCCGCTACGCGGCGACGCTGATGGACCTCGGCCAGGCGCTGCTTCCGATCCCGGCGGAAATGATGAAGGACATCGTCGGCCGCCCTCCCGTCGGACAATTCCACTGATCCAGACCTGCGTGCGACCTTTGAATCGACCTATGAAGGAGTTCAGAATGTTTCGAGACCTCTCCCTTGCCGTCGCCGCGTCGGTGGTGGCGTTCAGCGTGCCCGCGGCGGCCCAGTCGCCCAAGGACGTGCTGACGACCTACGCCGACATCGCCCACGCAGGCTACGAGGACTCGCTCAAAACCGCGACCGCGCTCGACGCCGCGGTCGACGCGCTGATCGCCAATCCGTCCGAGGCGACGCTGCTCGCCGCCAAGGCCGCCTGGGTCGTCGCCCGCGCGCCCTACCAGCAGACCGAGGCCTTCCGCTTCGGCAACCCGATCGTCGACGACTGGGAGGGACGGGTGAACGCCTGGCCGCTCGACGAGGGGCTGATCGACTACGTGGACGCCTCCTACGGCACCGACTCCGATTCCAACGCGCTCTACACCGTCAACGTGATCGCCAACCCGGAGATCACCATCAACGGCGAGAAGGTCGACGCCTCCGAGATCACGCCTGACCTGCTGGCGAACAAGCTGCAGGAGGCCGAGGAGGTCGAGGCGAACGTCGCCACCGGCTACCACGCCATCGAATTCCTGCTCTGGGGCCAGGACCTGAACGGCACCGGCCCGGGCGCCGGTGCCCGCCCGGCAACCGACTACGCCAGCGGCGACGCCTGCACCCACGGCAACTGCGACCGGCGCGCCCAGTATCTCAAGGCCGCCAGCACGCTGCTCGTCGCGGACCTTCAGGAAATGGTCGACAACTGGACCGCGGACGGCGCCGCCCGTACCGCGCTGATGGACGACGAGGCCGCCGGCCTGTCGACCATTCTCACCGGCATGGGGTCGCTCTCCTACGGCGAGCTGGCCGGCGAGCGCATGAAGCTCGGCCTGCTGCTGCACGATCCGGAGGAAGAGCACGACTGCTTCTCCGACAACACGGTCAACTCGCACTACTTCGACCAGATCGGCATCCGCAACGTCTACACCGGCCACTATCGGCGCATCGACGGCAGCGTCGTCGACGGTCCGTCGATCAGCGACCTGGTCGCCGCGGCCGATCCGGCGGTGAACGACGAACTGCTGGCCAAGCTCGACGCGACCGTTGCGGCCATGGCGATCATGAAGGCGCGCGGCGAGACCGTTGAGGCCTACGATCAGATGATCGGCGAAGGCAACGAGGTCGGCAACGCGGTGGTGCAGGCCGCCATCGACGGGCTGATCGACCAGACCCGCACCATCGAGCGGGCGGTGGCGACCCTGGACCTCTCGAGCGTCGAATTCGAGGGATCCGACAGCCTCGACAATCCGAACGCCGTCTTTCAGTGATTGACGGACGCTTTCGTCCGACGGAATAGAGGGGCGGGCTCAGGCCCGCCTCTTGCCTTTTCGGGCACATAGCGGGCTCCGCCGGCCGACCGCCGCGCCCCCCGCCCGAACGACACCTGCCGGGAGCGGCGCGCGCATGCGGGAACGCAAGGTCCCGGCCGCCGATCCCGCATCGAGTACATGACCGCTTCCATGGTCCATTCGGCGCATACAACCGGCCCGCGCGCTCGGCACATTCTGCCGCTCGCCACCGGTCTCCTGATCGCCACATCGGCGGTCCTCGCCGCCTCTGCCGGCCCCGACACGCCACCCTCCACCGCCGACACCATTCCGACCACCCGCACCGACCTGACGCCGACCGATCGCGGCCGCGTCGAGGCCGTGACGCGGCCGACCACAGACTTCACGAAGCCGGAGCGTTTCGAGCGCATGTCGGGGGGTGCCGCCACCTCCACCGCCAGCGTCGGCATCAACTCCTTTTCCGATTTCTCCGCCAACCTGTCGTTCGAGGGCGAGCGCGACTTCAAGCTGGGCAACGGCCTCTTCAAGAAGCTCTGGGTGCCCGCCCCGTCGTCGACGCAGGCCTCCGACGGGCTCGGCCCGCTCTACAACGCGCGCTCCTGCCAGCGCTGCCACCTGAAGGACGGCCGCGGGCATCCGCCGTCCAGCGCCGACGATGCCGCCACGTCCATGTTCCTGCGCCTGTCGGTGCCGCCGAAGACCGACGTCGACCGGGAAGCGCTGGCCTCCAGGGCCCTGCTGTCTATCCCCGAGCCCACCTACGGCGGCCAGCTCCAGGATTTCGCGGCGCCGGGCATCCCCATCGAGGGACACATGCGGATCGACTACACGGATGTCCCCGTGGAGCTTGCCGGCGGCGAGACGGTCGTCCTCCGCGCGCCGAGCTATTCGGTGACCGACCTCGGCTACGGCCCGATGGATCCCGACGTGCTGCTGTCGCCGCGCGTCGCCCCGCCGATGATCGGGCTGGGCCTGCTGGAGGCCATTCACCCGGCCGATATCCTCGCCCACGCCGATCCCGACGACGCGGACGGCGACGGCATTTCCGGCAAGCCGAGCCTGGTGCGGGATCCTGAGACGGGCGAGATGACCCTCGGCCGCTTCGGCTGGAAGGCCTCGATGCCGGACGTGCGCACCCAGTCGGCCAACGCGTTCTCGGGCGACATCGGCATCTCGACGCCCGAGGTCCCCGACCCTTACGGGGACTGCACCGAGAACCAGACCGCCTGCAAGACGTTGCCGACCGGCGTGCAGTCGCGGCTCGGCGCGACCGAGGCCCCCGATCCGGTGATGGATCTGGTGGCGTTCTACTCGCGCAACCTCGCCGTCCCCGCCCGCCGCGACATCGACGACCCCCGGGTGCTGGCGGGCAAGAAGCTGTTCTACGAGGCAGGCTGCGCGTCCTGCCACGTGCCCAAGTACGTCACGCGGCGCGACGCGGACCAGGCGGAGCTGCGCTTCCAGCTGATCTGGCCATACACCGACATGCTGCTGCACGACATGGGCGACGGCCTCGCCGACGGTCGCCCCGTCGGCGAGGCTAACGGCCGCGAATGGCGGACGGCTCCCCTCTGGGGAATCGGCTTGACCGAGGCCGTGAGCGGGCACAGCCTCTTCCTCCACGACGGCCGGGCCCGCAACCTCACCGAGGCGATCCTCTGGCACGGCGGCGAGGCGAAGGCCTCACGGGACGCCTTCGCCGCCCTGGCGCCCCACGAGCGGGCGGACCTCATCGCCTTCCTGAAATCGCTGTGATGGTGCAAACCATGCTGACCTCCATGCTCCGCGCTCTACCCATCGCCCTGCTGCTGGCCGCCACCCAGGCCGTGTCTCCCGGCATGGCCCAGGAGACGGGCGCGCCCATCGCCTTCAAGCCGGCGGTCGACCGGATCATTTCCCGCGTCATCGTGCCGTCCTACGACCGGCTCGTCGATGCGGCGCGCACCGAACAGGCGGCCATTTCCGGCCTTTGCGACGCCCCCGGCGACGATACGCTGAAGGCCGCGCGCGACGGCTTCGCCGATCTGGTGTTGGCGTTCTCCGCGGTGGAGCCCTACCGTTTCGGGCCGGCCCGGGACGACAACCGGTTCGAGCGGAACTTCTTCTGGCCCGACCGCCGCGGTATCGGTATGCGCCAGGTTCAGAGCCTGCTGGCCGAAGAAGATCCGACCGCCCTCGACGTCGACACGCTGCGCGCCAAGAGCGTCGCAGTCCAGGGCCTCATCGCCCTCGACTACGTGATCGCCGACGACGACGCGGCCGAGCTTGCGGTTGCCCCCGCCGGCTATCGGTGCCGCTATGCGGAGGCGATCGCCGGCGCGGTCCTGAAGACCGCCGAGGAAATCCGCAGCGGCTGGACCGCGCCCGACGGGTACGGCGCGCTGATGAGGACCGCCGGTCCCGATAATCCGGTCTTCCGCAGCCACGGCGAAGTCGTGCAGGAATTCCTGGAGGCCAGCCGCGAGCAGCTTCAGGTCGTGCGCGACATGAAGATCGTTGCGGTGATCGGCGAAACGCCCGCCGCCGCCAAGCCGAAGCTTGCGCCGTTCTGGCGCTCCGGGCTGGTGTTGCCGTCGCTCGAGGCGAACCTCCAGGCGGTCGAGACGCTTCAGGACGAGGGCGGTCTCGCCAACCTGCTGCCCGCCGACGCCGCCTTCAATGCCGGCTCGTTGCGCTTCCAGCTTGCCGAGGCGGGCGGGGTCTTCGAGGAACTCAGCAAGAGCGGTCGCCCGTGGGCGGAGATCGTCAAGGATCCGGCCACCCACGAGCGCCTGACCTACGCGACGATCCCGATCACCGGCGCCCTGGAAATCCTGGCGACCCGTTACCCGGCCGCCCTCGGACTGATCCTGGGCTTCAACGCCCTCGACGGCGACTAGACGGCACCGGTCGACGCCGCCGCTGCGGACACCTGCCGCGCGCTTCTGTCTCGAACCACGATGACGACCCGACAAGGGCCGCCGGACCCCCACCAACCGGACCGGGAGCCTCCCCGATGGACTTCAACCGCCGCACCGTTCTCGCCGGCATCGCCGCGCTCGGCTTCACGCCGCTCTGCCGCTTCGCCCATGCCGACGGGATCCCCGCCTTCGTGGCCTGCCGCCGCGAAACCGACGGGCGCTACACGGCGTGCGTCTTTGACCCCGATGGCCGCGTGCTGTTCTCCGAGCCGCTGGAACGGCGCGGACACGACGCGACGATCTCGCCGGACCGCTCGACCGCGGTCATCTTCGCCCGCCGGCCGGACCGGTTCGCGATGGTCCTCGATCTGGTCAACCGCAAGCGGGTGCTGGTGTTCACGCCGCCCGAGGACCGTCACTTCTACGGCCACGGATTCTTTTCCGCCGACGGGCGTACGCTCTTTGCCACCGAGAACGACTTCGACGGCGAACGCGGGGTTCTCGGCCTCTACGACGCCACCGACGGTTATCGGCGCATCGGCGAGTTCGATGCCGGTGGCATCGGCCCGCACCAGGCGCTGCTGATGTCGGACGGGCGGACCATCGCCATCGCCAACGGCGGACTTGCCACCCATCCGGACTTTCCCCGCATGAAGCTCAACCTCGCGACCATGGAGCCATGTCTGGCCTACGTGGACGCGCAGACCGGGGACCTGCTCGACAGGGCGGTGCTGCCCGAGAGCTACCACCAGATGTCGATCCGCCACCTCACCGAGGCCGGCGACGGCTCGGTCTGGTTCGGCGGACAGTACGAGGGGCCGCTGACCGACCAGGTGGAACTGGTCGGCAGCCACGCCCGCGGCCAGGACGTGGCGCTCGTCTCCGCCGACGCCGGCGTCTACCGCGCGATGAACCATTATATCGGCGCGATGGCGACCAGCCTCGACGGCCGGCGCGTGGCATCGACAAGCCCCCGCGGTGGCTCGATGACGGTCTTCGACAGCGTCACCCGACAGGTGATCGAACAGCGCGTCGTCCCCGACACGTGCGGGCTCACAGCGTACGGCGCCGGCTTCGTCTACTCCGACGGCAGGGGCAACCTGTGGCAGGACGGTGCCCTCGTGCGCGAGGACCGCGGCATCGCCTGGGACAACCACATCGCCACGGTGGAGCTTTAAGGGCGGGAGACAGGGCCCGCGACCGCGATCAGGCGCGATCAGGCTCCAGCCGACGCTTCTGCATCCGCGCCGTCTGAACGGTGGACCAGACGAACGCCACCCCGAAAAGGAGCGCCAGCAGGAGCACGATGGTGGGGGCCGGGGCGCTGTCGATGAAGAAGCTCAGGTAGACGCCGACGAACGAGGCGCCGACGGCGAGCGCCACGGCGAGCGCCATCATCCGTCCGAAGCTGCGAGTCAGCAGGAAGGCGATGGCGCCCGGCGAAATCAGCATGGCGATGGCCAGGATAATGCCGACCGCCTTGAGCGCGCCGACGATGGTGAGCGACAGGATCGCCAGCAGGCCGTAGTGCAGCACCCGCACCGGCAGGCCGACGGCCCGTGCCTGGGCGGGATCGAAGGCGTGCAGCAGCAGGTCGCGCCATTTCGCCACGATCAGCCCGCCGCAGATGAGCGCGATGATGCCGGTCTCCAGGATGTCGCCCCAGCCGATGCCAAGCATGTCGCCGAACAGGATGTGGTCGAGATGCACGTCCGACTGGATCTTGGTGTAGAGCACGATCCCGAGCCCGAACATGCCGGAGAACACGACGCCCATCACCGTATCCTGCTTGATGCGGCTGTTCTCCTTCAGGAATCCCGTGGCAAGCGCACAGATCATCCCGGCAGCGAACGCACCGACGCCGAGCGGGATTTTGACCATGTAGGCGATCACCACACCGGGCAGCACCGCATGGGAGACGGCGTCGCCCATCAGCGACCAGCCCTTGAGCACCAGGAAGCACGACAGCAGCGCCGCCGGGACCGCCACCAGCACCGAGATGATCAGCGCGTTGCGCATGAACTCGAACTGGAAGGGCAGCAGCAGGCTTTCCATGCTCATGCGGCCTCCTTCAAGGCGTCCGCCGCGCGCCGGCGCGCGGCCAGCATGCCGTGCTTCGGCGCGAACACGAAGGCGGTTAGGAACACGAGCGTCTGCAGCACGACGATGATGCCGCCGGTGGCGCCGTCGACGAAATAGCTCACATAGGCGCCGATGAAACTGGTCAGCGTGCCGATGGCGACGGCGATGACCAGCAGGCGCGGGAAGCGGTCGGTGAGGAGGTAGCCGGTGGCGCCGGGCGTGACCACCATCGCGATGACCAGGAACGCGCCGACGGTCTGCAGGGCGGCGACGGTGGAGGCCGACAGCAGCGTGAAGAACAGGAGCTTCAGGAAGGTGGGCCTGAGGCCGATGGACCGCGCGTGGTTCTCGTCGAAGAAGGTCACCATCAGGTCCTTCCACTTGAGCAGCAGGATCGCCAGGGACACGAAGCCGATGAGCGCAAGCTGAAGGGTGTCGGACGGCGTGATGGCGAGGATGTTGCCGAGCACGATGGTCTGGATGTTCACCGACGTGGGCGACAGGGACACCATGAACAGGCCGAGGCCGAAAAAGGACGTGAAGATCAGCCCGATGATGGCGTCCTCCTTCAACTTGGTCCGCTGGTTGAGGAACAGCATGGCGCCGGCGGCCAAGCCGCCGGCGAAGAAGGCGCCGATGGAGAAGGGAAGGCCGAGCATGTAGGCGCCGGCCACGCCCGGCACGATCGAATGGGAGAGCGCATCGCCGATCAGCGACCAGCCCTTCAGCATCAGGTAGGCGGAGAGGAAGGCGCACACCCCACCGACCAGCGCCGACACCCACATGGCGTTGATCATGTAGCCGTAGCCGAAAGGCTGGAGCAGCAGATCCATCACGACCGCAGGCCGCCTTCCGGCGCGACGGGGTCGACCTCGTCGCCATAGACAACGAAGGGGCGCTCGTCGTCGGTGATGACGCCGACGGCGCGCGGCTGGCCGATCTCGGTCTCGCCGAGCACGAAGTGGCGCAGCACGCCGCCGAACGCCTTTTCCAGATTGTCCTGGGTGAAGATTTCCGCCGTCGGGCCGTAGGCCAGCACGGTGTTCTTGACCAGCACCGTGCGGTCGCAGAATTCCGGCACCGAGCCGAGATTGTGGGTGGAGACCAGCATCACCCGGCCCTCGTCGCGCAACCCGGCGAGCAGGCGGATGATCGCCTCCTCGGTCTTCACGTCGACGCCGGTGAAAGGCTCATCGAGGAGGATCACGCGGCTGTCCTGGGCGAGCGCGCGGGCGAGGAAGACGCGCTTGCGCTGGCCGCCCGACAGCTCGCCGATCTGGCGCTTGCGGAAATCCGACATGCTGACGCGCGCCAGCGCCGACGTCACCGCCGCGCGGTCGTCGGCGGACGGAATGCGCAGCATGTTCATGCGGCCGTAGCGGCCCATCATCACCACGTCCTCGACGAGGACGGGAAAGTTCCAGTCGACCTCCTCGGCCTGGGGCACATAGGCGATGAGGTTCTGGCGGAGCGCCTTGCGCACGCTCTGGCCGAGGACGGTGATCTCGCCCTTCGAGGCCCGCACGAAGCCCATGATCGCCTTGAAGAGGGTCGACTTGCCGGACCCGTTGACGCCCACCAGCGCGGTAATCGTGCCGGTGGGGATCGCGAAGCTCGCGTCGCGCAGTGCCGTGTGGCCGTTGCGGTAGGTCACCGTGACATGGGAGACGGAGATCCCGGAGCCTTCGCGCTCCGATGCGGAACCGGTCGTGTCGGGGCTCAGCGTGTCAAGCATGTGGCGATCGTGCCCGCTGTTACCTTCAGAAGATCGATATAGGTCGGCACCGGCCCGTCAGCATCGCTCAGCGAATCCACGTAGAGCACGCCGCCATACTCCGCGCCCGTCTCGCGAGCGACCTGCTCGGCCGGCTTGGCCGAGATGGTGCTTTCGGAGAAGACGCAGCCGATGTCGTTGGCGCGCACCGCGTCGATCACCTTGCGCACCTGCTGGGGCGTGCCTTGCTGGTCGGCGTTGATCGGCCAGAGGAACAGCTCCTTGAGACCGAAGTCGCGGGCGAGATAGGAGAACGCGCCCTCGCTCGTCACCAGCCAGCGCCGGTCCTCCGGGATCGCGGCGAGTTCGTCGCGGATCGGCTCGATGGCGGCCCGGATCTCACCCTTGTAGGCCTCCGCGTTCGCCGCGTAGGCCGCCGCGTTGTCGGGATCGTGGGCGACGAAGGCATCGCGGATGTTGTCGACATAGCGCAGCGCGCCGTCGAGCGACATCCAGGCGTGGGGGTTGGGTTTGCCCTGGTAGGGTCCGTCGCCGATGCTCATCGGCTCGATGCCGTCGGAGACGGTCGCGCTCGGCACGTCGCGCAGGTTCTGGAAGAACTTCTCGAACCAGCGCTCCAGGTTGAGCCCGTTCCACAGGATCAGGTCGGCATCCTGAGCCTTCAGGATGTCGCCCGGGGTTGGCTGGTAGTTGTGGATCTCGGCGCCGGGCTTGGTGATGGACTCCACGGTCGCGGCGTCGCCGGCGACGTTGCGGGCCATGTCGGCGATCACCGTGAAGGTCGTCACCACCTTCATCTGATCCGCAGCCGTCGCGGGCCCCGCCTGCAGCACCATGCCGAGCAGCCCGCAAAACAACGCGAGCCTCCGCAAAGGGCGAGCAACGGTGCGCGCTCCCCCGATCACACGGCCGTCGTCCGCCTCCCGTGGTGGCTGCATAGCGCTTTCCAATGCCGAACCGTGTCCCATTGTCCACAGATCTAGCGCCCGCACCTGAACTTTGCAACTGCGAATTATTTGCAAGAAAGAGTGGGCGGCGCCGAGGCATCGCTCTCAGCTGCCGCGCAGCGAGGCGCGGACCGATCCACGCGGGCCACCGGAAGCCGGGCCGGAACGCGCCCCGCGCTTGCCAACGCGAGAGCCGATGACTAGGATCGCTATATACAATTGGATATAGCGTATCGCGCCATGGAGGGACTGATGAGGCGACACGGGGCGGGGCTTCGACTGGCGGCGGCGATCGCCTTCTCGGTCATGGGCGCGGCCACGGGCCGGGCCGCCGACGTGCACGTCGCGGTGGCGGCGAACTTCACCGCCGCGGCCAAGGACATCGCCGCGAAGTTCGAGGCCGCAACCGGCGACACGGCCATCCTGTCCTTCGGCTCCACCGGCCAGCTCTACACCCAGATCGCCCAGGGGGCCCCGTTCGACGTCTTCCTCGCCGCGGACCAGACGCGCCCAGAGAAGGCCGTCGCGGAAGGCCTGGCCGTAGCCGACAGCCGCTTCACCTACGCGACCGGCAAGATCGTGCTCTACTCGGCGGATCAGGCGCTGGTGACCGGCGAGGAGACGCTCAAGCGCGGCGCGTTCCAGAAAATCGCGATCGCCAATCCCGGGACCGCGCCCTACGGCGCTGCCGCCGTCCAGGCGATGGAACGCCTCGGCGTCTACGAGGCGCTGAGGGCAAAGCTGGTGCAGGGCACCAACATCGCCCAGACCTATCAGTTCGTCGCGTCGGGCAGCGCGGAGGTGGGCTTCGTCGCCCTCTCCCAGATCGCCGATGTGACGGGCGGCTCGCGCTGGCCCGTGCCCCAGGGGCTCTACGACACGATTTCCCAGGACGCGGTGCTGCTGACGCCGGCCGCCGACGACCCCACCGCAATGCGCTTCGTGGCGTTCCTGAAGGGACCCGAGGCGCGTGCGGTGATCGAGCATTACGGATACGGTTTCATCGACTGACCCCGCAAACGGACCGGCCACGACCGACATGCTCGACCCCGCGATCTGGTCGCCCCTCCGGCTCACCCTCGAGCTGGCGACGATCACCACGGTCTTCCTCCTGATCGTGGGAATGCCGATCGCGTGGTGGCTCGTCCGCTCGCGCGCCCGCTGGAAGGAGGCGGTTGCGGCCGTGGTGGCCGTTCCGCTGGTGCTGCCACCGACGGTCCTCGGATTCTATCTACTGCTGTTTCTCGGCCCGAACGGTCCCGGCGGCGCCATCGGAGGCCTGTTCGGACTGCGCTCGCTGGCCTTCACCTTCGAAGGGCTGGTGATCGGCTCGGTGATCTATTCGCTTCCCTTCGTGGTGCAGCCGATCCGCAACGCCTTCGCCGCGGCCGGCGACCGCCCGCTGGAGGTCGCGGCAACGCTTCGGGCGAGCCCGTGGGACGCGTTCTGGACGGTCGCGCTGCCGCTGGCACGGCCGGGCCTTCTGACCGGGGCCGTCCTCGGCTTCGCCCACACCGTCGGGGAATTCGGCGTGGTGCTGATGATCGGCGGCAACATACCCGGCGAGACGAAAGTGCTTTCGGTCGCGATCTACGACTATGTCGAGACGCTACAATGGCGGGAAGCCCATCTCCTGTCCGGCGGTCTCGTGGTCTTCGCGTTCCTGGTCATCCTCTCCATGATGCTGATCGAGAAGCGCCTCGGCGGCGGCGCCCGCCCATGAGCGCACCGGACCGCCTCGAGGTCGCCGTCTCCGACCGGCTGGGACGTTTCGCGCTCGAGGCGACCTTTTCCGTCCCCCTGCAGGGCGTGACCGCGCTCTTCGGACCGTCGGGCTCCGGCAAGACGACGATCCTGCGGGCGATCGCCGGCCTCGCCCGGGTCCGCGGCCGGATCGCCGTCGGCGCGGACTGCTGGCAGGACGCCGGCCACTTCGTGAAGCCGCACAAGCGCCCGGTCGGCTATGTCTTCCAGGAGGCGAGCCTGTTTCCGCACCTGAGCGTTCTTGGGAACCTCCGGTTCGCGTCGAAGCGCGCCGGCACCGGGCATGACGGAGACTTCGACACCATCGTGGACATGCTCGGCCTCCGCACGCATCTCGACCGCGCACCGGCGGCGCTATCGGGAGGCGAACGGCAACGCGTCGCCGTCGGCCGGGCGCTGCTCTCCGGCCCACGCCTCTTGCTGATGGACGAACCGCTGTCGGCCCTGGATCGCGCCACCAAGCAGGACATCCTGCCCTACCTGGAGCGGCTGGCCTCCGATCACGGCGTTCCCATCGTCTACGTCACCCACGACGTCTCCGAGGTGGCACGCCTCGCCGACCGCATCGTGGTGCTGTCCAACGGCTCGGTCGCCGCGAGCGGATCGGTGGAAGAGGTCTTCGAGAACTTCGACCTGCACCTTGAGCAGGAGCGCGCCGAGGCCGGCGTCGTGCTCGCCGCGCGCGTCGTGGCCACCGATGAAGCCTACAAGATGACCCGCCTGGACCTGGCGGGGCAGACACTGTCGATCCCGTTTTCCGGACTGTCCGACGGCCGGGAAGTGCGCCTGCGCATCCGCGCCCGCGATGTGTCAGTGTCCCTGACCCGGCCCGAAGGCATCAGCGTGCGCAATGTGCTGGCGGCAACGGTCCTGCGGATCGTCGAGGATCCGGAGACCGCGTTCGCGGAGGTCCAGCTCGCGGTCGGAGCCGCACGCCTGCGCGCGCAGCTGACACGGGAGGCGGTCGCCGACCTGCAACTACAGGGCGGAATGGAGGTTTTCGCGCTGGTGAAGTCGGTCTCCTTCGACCAGCGAACGTTTGCGCAGACCGTTTCGAGCGACTAGCACTAGGGGAGCGGCGGTCCGCCCTCCGCGCCAGTCAGACCGGTCTTCTCCAAAGAGTTCGCGAACCGTGATCCGTCCCAGCCGTTCAGAGCCCGCCTCCGAAGCTTCCGCCCCGCCGCGGGGAATGCGCTGATGGCGCGCGGTGCCGCCCCCGACCGGCTGATCGTCGGGATCAGCGGCGCCTCCGGCGCCATCTACGGCGTCCGCATGCTGGAGGCACTCCGGCAATCGGGCGTCGAGAGCCACCTGGTGATCTCGCGAGCGGCGGCGCTGACGATCGCCTACGAGCTCGACATCACCGTCCAGGAGGTTCGCGAACTCGCCGACGTCGTCTATCCGATCCAGGACATCGGCGCGGCGATCTCCAGCGGTTCCTTCAAGACGAGGGGAATGGTCGTTGCCCCGTGCTCGGCCCGAAGCCTGGCCGACATCGCCTACGGCTCCACCGACGCGCTGCTGACCCGCGCGGCCGACGTCGTGTTGAAGGAGCGCCGGCGGCTCGTCCTCCTGATGCGGGAGACGCCGCTTCATCTCGGCCACATCCGCGCGATGGCCCAGGCGACCGAGATGGGCGCCATCGTGATGCCTCCCGTGCCCGCCTTCTACGCGAAGCCGACGTCGATCGCCGATATCGTCAACCACACGATCGGCCGGGTGCTCGACCTCTTCGACATCGAGACGGACCTGGTGCGCCGCTGGCGCGAGAGCGAGCAGGAGGCCATGCCGTTGCAGGCCCCCGCGGACCGCTCCGACCGGGCTGGCGACTGAGCGCCATCCCGGCCGGCCCGGATCTTATCTTGCGAGCGCCAGGGCGGGTGCCGATGCCAGCGACCTCGGCCTGAACAGGCAGCGATAGCCGCCTTCCAGCTCGAACGTGTCGGTGAGCCCGATCACGCTTTCCGCGCCGCCGAGCACGAGGAAGGAATCCGAGTGCATGACCTTGGCAAGCCGCTGGAGGACGTCGATCTTCCGCTCGTTGTCGAAGTAGATCAGCACGTTGCGGCAAAAGACGATGTCGAACGGCCCCATGCCGGAGAACGGATCGAGAAGGTTCATCTTCCGGAATGTCACCGCACGGCGGATCTTCTCGGACACCTGCCAGTCGTCGCCGACCTTCGAGAAATAGCGCACGAGGTAGTGGACCGGCAGGCCGCGCTGCACCTCGAACTGGCTGTAGATTCCCTTGCGGGCCCGGTCGAGGATGTCGCTGGAGATGTCCGTACCGACGATCTCGAAGCGGCGGCCCGCTACGAGCGAGGCATTCTCCTGCAACAGCATCGCCAGCGAATAAGGCTCCTGGCCCGAGGAGGCCGCCGCGCACCAGATCCGGATCGGCTGGTGCGGGGACCGCTTGGAGAGCAGGTGCGGAAGCATCCGCTCCGTAAACGCCTCGAACGGATGCTTGTCCCGGAAGAAAAGCGACTCGTTGGTGGTCATGGCATCGACCACCCTTTCCCCCGCCGCATCATTGCCGGGACGCCGCAACAGTTGCGCCAGCTCGCTCAGCGATCCGCAGCCAAGGCTGCGCGCCACCGGCATCAGCCGGCTTTCGAGCAGGTAATGCTTCTCGGCTGAGAGGGCGAGGCCCGACTTGGACTTCAGGAAGCGCTGCAGGAATTCATAGTCGGAAGTGCTGATCATATGCGTCCTCCTGACAGCATTCGGGCGACCTTCCGGCCGACTTCTTCGAGGGGCAGCACGTCGCATGCGGCACCGGCCGCGACGGTGGCGCCCGGCATTCCCCACACGACGCTGGAAGCTTCGTCCTGGGCGATGATGCTGCCGCCGGCATCGGCGATCGCCACCGCCCCTTTGGCGCCATCCGCTCCCATGCCCGTGAGCACGACCCCAAGCAGCCCCGCGCCGAACACCTCGGCCGCGGAGAAGAAGAGCGTGTCGACGGCCGGCCTGCAGAAGTTGACCGGCGGATCGTCGGTGATCCTGGTCACCACACGCCCGCCGGACTTCGCCACGACCATGTGGTGGCCACCGGGCGCCACGTAGATGTGGCCGGGCTCCAGCGGTTCGCCGTGCTGTCCCTCCTTCGCCGGACGTCCGGAGGCCCGGGCCATGTGCTCGGCGAGGATCACCGTGAAGGTCGGTGGCATGTGCTGCGTGATCAGCACCGGCACGTTCGCCATCATCGGCCCGATCGCCGTCAGCACCTTGTTGAGGGCCTGGGGGCCACCCGTCGAACTGCCGATGACCAGGGCCGGGATGGCGGCGCGCGAATAGGTGCGCAGCTTCGTCGCCGGCACCGGCTTGGCAGCCGCCGGCGCCGCGGCACCGACGGTCGCGGTGGAGGTCGCCGATGCAGCTGCCGGTTCGGCGGCACGGTGCCGGATCCGGCCCCGCAGGCCGAGCTGCTTCACCTTGGTGATGATGTCGTGCCGGAAGTCGTCCGCACTCTTCATCCCGGCAAGCGCATCGGGTTTGGCGATGTAGTCCGCGGCCCCGAGCGTGAGGGCCCGCAGGCTCACTTCCGCCCCTCGCCGGGTCAGCGTGGAGGCCACCAGCACAATGGTCCCCGGCTTCCGCTCGAGGATGAGCGGCAGTGCCGTGAGCCCATCCATCTCCGGCATCTCGATGTCGAGGATCACCACGTCGGGCTGGGCACGGACGATGTCGTCCGCGGCCCGGCGGCCATTGACATGGCTCGCGACCACCGAGAGCTCCGGGACTTCGGAGATCCATTTGCTGAGGACCGACCGGATGACCGTTGAATCATCAACGATCATCACGCGGACCGGCGCAGCACCCGGCGCAGGCGGTTTGGATAGTGTGGAAGCTTCGAGGGGCATCTTCGGGGATCCGTCGCGTACGGGATGAATTCAGATACTGTCGATCAGACCAACTTCGAATAGCTTCTCTTTGACGATGTCGTAATCGAACGGCTTCATGATGTATTCATTCGCCCCGTAGTCGATCGCCTCCGCAATATTCGATATATCGCTTTCGGAGGTGCAGAATATAACCTTCGGGGTTTGGCCGTCCGGGCGCCCACGCAGCGCCTTCAGAAAGGACAGCCCATCGGTCAGTGGCATGTTCCAGTCGAGCAGGATGGCATCGGGCATCGACCGATCGCAGAGCTCGAGAGCCACTTGGCCGTTCTCCGCCTCCGACACGTCGAAGGAGAGGTCTTCGAGAATGCACCGGACGATCCGACGCACCGTCCGGGAATCGTCGACCACGAGACAGGTCTTGATCATCGCAACACCAGGGGTTTGGTTTCTAGGTCCAAGCAGACGGCGCTAGGCCGCCTGCTCCGTGGAAATCCCGCCCAGCACACGCTTGACGTCGAGGATCAGAAGCAGTTCACCGGGAAGCCGGTGAACGCCGCTGACGATGTCCGCCCAGCGCCGGTCGAGGTTCGAGGGCGGCGGCTCGCTGGCCGCCGCGTCGAGGGTGAGAACCTCTCCGACCTCGTCGATGATGAGGCCGAAGGTCTCGTTGCGGTCCTCCAGTCCGACCGCCATGCGGTGCTCGCAGTCCGCCTCGTCCAGGCCGAGCATCCTGCGGAGATTGATCGTGGTGACGATCCGGCCGCGCAGGTTGAGGACACCCTCGATCTCCGGCGGCGACAGCGGAACCCGGGTGATGCCTTCCGGCGAGAACACCTCGTGCACCGCCTCGATGGAGAGGCCGAACAGCTTGCCGGCGACGCGCGCGGTAACGAACTGCCGCTCCGACGACGCGACGTCATGAATGGATCTGCTGGTGCTCATGCTGCTTTTCCCTGGATGTGATGGTCGAATTCGGTCAGCGCCGCGACGAGACCGGCCCGATCGAACTTGGCGACGTAGTCGGTGAAGCCGGCGACGCGGGCGCGATGCACCTTCTGGGGCGTGCACGGCCCGCCGGAGACGGCGATGATCGGCAGGGTGCCGAAGGCCTCGTCGGCCCGCAGCGTTTCGGCGAACTGGAAGCCGTCCATTTCCGGCATGTCGAGGTCGGACAGGATGACATCGGCCGGGCCGCCGGCGTTCAGATGCTCAAGCGCATCCTGGGGACCCGAGAAGGCGATCACCCGGTACCCGATCTCCGACAGAACCGGCTCGATCAGGTTGCGGAAGAACTCGCTCTGATCGACCAGCACGAGCGTGCCGCGCGGCGCCGACCGGTCGTCGAGGGCCCGGTCGAACCAGTCCTTGAAGGCGATCGACAGGAAGTACGCGACGTCGAGAACGGCCGTCGCCTGGCCATGGATGATGGCCGACCCGCGCGCACCCGGGGCGTCGGAGGGAAGCTGGATGTCCAGCCGGTCCTCGACGATGTCGACGATCTCGTCCACGACGAGGCCGACCGAGCGATCGCCCTCGGAGAAGATGAGAACCGGCAGCGTGCCGCCCGTCTTCGCCGCGGTCGCCTCGTGTGCATACACCAGCGGAATGAGGGTCCCGCGATACTGCACCATCGGCTGGCCGTTGGTGTGTTCGATCCGCCCGACCTCGATTTCCTCAAGGCGCGTGATGAGCGAGAGCGGCACCGCCTTCGGCTCCGGCGTTCCGGCACGCAGCAGAAGCAACGACACCTTCTCTTCCTGGTCGTCGTTGGCCGCCTCGGCCGTATGCGCGGCATTGGCCTGGCTGACATCGATGGTCGTCGCGGCGGACTGGGCGATGCCGTTCGGATCGATGATCATGATGACCCGGCCGTCGCCGAGGATCGTGCTGCCGGAGAACATGTTGATGTGCCGCAGGCGCGAGGTCATCGGCTTCACCACGATTTCCTCGGTGTGGAAGACCGCATCGACCACGATGCCGAAGGTCTGGCTGCCGACCTGGATGACCGCGATGAACGAGTCCTCCAGGTTGGCGGTACCGACCGTCCCGACCTCGAGCAGATCCGAAAGCGGGAAGATCGGCAGCAGCTTGTCGCGCAGCCGGAGCACGTTCGCGCCCTTAAGCCGTTCGATGGTGTGCTCCGAGTTCGCCTGGATCCGCACGAGTTCGACCACCGACAACTGCGGGATCGCGAAGCGTTCGCCGGCGGCGGCGACGATGAGCGCCGGGACGATCGCCAGCGTCAGCGGGATCTTGATCAGGAAGGTCGAGCCTGCGCCCGCCTTCGAGCGGACTTCCACACTGCCGCCGATCACCTCGATGTTCGACCGCACCACGTCCATGCCGACGCCGCGCCCGGAGACGCTCGTCACCTTGGCCGCCGTCGAGAAGCCCGCCTGGAAGATGAAGCGGTAAATCTGCGCGTCGGTCATCTTCGCGAGATCGGCCTCGGTGGTCAGCCGGTTCTCGATGGCCTTCGCCTTGATCCGCTCGACGTCCAGCCCGCGGCCGTCGTCGGCGATCTCGATGACGATGTGGCCGCCCTCATGGTAGGCCGAGAGCTTGATCGTTCCCTTGTCCGGCTTCCCGGCCGCCCGGCGGTCGGCCGGCATTTCCAGGCCGTGGTCCGCGGAGTTGCGGATCATGTGGGTGAGCGGGTCCTTGATCATGTCGAGGACCTGGCGGTCGAGTTCCGTGTCCGCGCCCGTCATCTCCAGCTCGATGTGCTTGCCAAGCTCGCGGGCAAGGTCACGGACGATGCGCGGCAACTTCTGCCAGGCATTGCCGATCGGCTGCATGCGGGTGCGCATGACGGCTTCCTGCAGTTCGCCCGTCACCGTCGACAGGCGCTGCAGGGACACTTTGTAGTCGCTGTCCTCGGATCGACGGGCGATCTCGGTCAGCTGATTGCGGGTCAGCACGAGCTCCGACACGATCGTCATCAGGTGCTCGAGCGTATCGACGTTGACGCGGATCGACTGCGACGAGACGTTCGAGGCCTGCGCCGGCGCGTGCTCTTCGGACTGGGCGGCAGGCGCCGCGGCCTTGGCCGGCTCGGCGGCCTTCTTCGGCGCAGCCTCGGCGGCCTTCTTCGGAGCGGCCTCGGCTTTCGCCTTCGGCTTCGCCTTGGTCTCGGCCTTGGGCTTCGCGGTCAGCTCGACCGGTTCGGAGGCCGACGCGACCGATTTCGGTGCCTTTGGCGGCTCCACCTCGGTTTCCCGGAAGAGACGCTCCAGCTCGTCGATTTCCTCCTCGACGGCCTCCGGCTCGGCTTCCGCGACCGGCGCGGTCTCCTGCTCGAGGCTCCTGCCCGCGGCCAGCGCCTCGAGGCGGTCGATCAGGTCCTGGTCGGAGCCGTCCGGCTCCTTGCCCTCACGTTCCTCGATCGCGGTGAGAATCTCCTTCACCCGGTCGACCGTGGTGAGCACGAGGCTGACCGCCTCGGGCGTCACGGCCATTCCCTCGCGGAACCGGTCCATCAGCGTCTCGGCCGCATGGGTCAGCGTCGCCAGGCGCGGCAGACCAATGAAACCGCAGGTTCCCTTGATCGTGTGCACCAGCCGGAAAATGTTGTTCAGAATATCGGCGTTGTTGGGGTCCTGCTCGAACTTCACGAGCTCGGTGTCGGCGACATCGAGATTCTCGTTGGTCTCGGTCAGAAACTCGCGCAGCAGGTCATCCATGGCTCGATTCCAGCGCTTGTTGCGGGGATGTGACTGGGCCGGCGGCGACCATCGCCGCCGGCACGGTTGCTGTGTTGTCAGGCGGCGCGGACGCGCGCGATGAATGCGTCGACCTGCATCCTGAGGCTCTGCGCCTGGTTGGAGAGGTCGGCGGCGGCGTGGACGATCTCGGAGGAGACGCGTCCGGTGTCGTTGGCGGCCGAAGAGACCGACACGATGTTGGTGGAGACCTCCTGGGTGCCCTGGGCGGCCTGCTGGACGTTCTGGGCGATCTCGCCGGTGGCGGCGCCCTGCTCCTCGACGGAGGAGGCGATGGCGGAGGAGATCTCGTCGACCCGGCGGATGGTGCCGGAGATGCCTTCGATCGCCTTGACCACGTCGTTGGTGGCCGACTGCACCGCGGAGATCTGCGAGGTGATCTCGCCGGTCGCCTTGGAGGTCTGCTCGGCGAGCGTCTTCACTTCCATGGCGACGACGGCGAAGCCCTTGCCGGCCTCGCCCGCCCGGGCCGCCTCGATGGTGGCGTTGAGGGCGAGCAGGTTGGTCTGCGAGGCGATGTCGGTGATCAGGTTGACGACCTGGCCGATGCGGTCGGCCGAGGCGGAGAGGCCGCGGACGATCTCGGCGGTGCCGCTGGCCTGATCGGAGGCCTCGCTGGCGATCTCGGCGGCGACGGCCACCTGCTGACCGATCTCGCGGACGGAGGCTGCGAGTTCCTCGGCGGCCGATGCGACGGTCTGCACGTTGGAGGTGGCCTGTTCGGCGGCGGCGGCGACCACGGTCGACTGGCGCGAGGTCTCGTCGGCCGACGTGCTCATGGTGCCGGCGGACTGCTCGAGCTGGCCGACGGCGGCCGAGACGGTGCGCACGATGGAGGAGACCTCCAGGTCGAACTCGTCGGCGAGCGCGTGCATTGCCACCCGCTTCTCCGCCTCGGCGCGTTCCTTCTGGGTGGCCTGCTCGGCGCGCATCTGCTCGCCGTTGCGCAGCTCGACCAGCAGCTTGTCGGTCGCCTCCCAGATCTCGCCGATCTCGTCATTCGAGCGATATGCATCGACCGTCACGTCGAGGTCGCCATCGGCCATCCGGCGAAGCCTGCCCGACGCCTTCTGCAGCGGCCGGCTCATCGAGCGAACGCCCACGAGCATCGCAATCGCGACCGACAGGATGAGGCCGATCAGCGAGGTCCCGATGACGAGCAGGCGCATCTGGCGGCTGAACTCGGCGGCCTTCGCCCGGAGGCCTTCCAGCTCGTTGTTCACCTGGTCGGTGAACTGGTCGATCGTGACCTGGAGCGCCTGGCGATTGGCCCGGTTCTCGTCAGTATTGCCCTGGGCATTGGCTGCCTCCGAGCCCACCTCACGACCGAGGCGGGCGGTTTCGGCGCGGAACTGCCGGAAGCCGGCAAGATTGCTCTGCAGTTCGGCAAACAGCGCATCATCGGCGCTGGAGGTAAGCGTCCTGAGCTCGACGAGCTCCTCGTCGATCTTGCCGAGGAAGCCCATGATTCCGTCCGCGAACTTCGCCGCCTTCTCGGGGGTCGCGGCCATGTAGGTGCCGCGGGCATCCATGACGACGGCCGTGACGTAACGGTTGATCCGCTCCAGATGGAACGCGCGGGAGGCCGTCTCGCTGCGCACCAGGCTCATCTCGTCGAGCTTGGTCATTGCGTAGAGAGAAATGCCGCAGACGACGACGGTGGCACAGCCAAGCACACCGACGATGCCGCTGAGTTTGCCGAGGATCTTCATGTCAGACTCCGATTTCCTTGAAACGCTTGTTCGTGGGCTTGTCAGGCGGCGCGGACGCGCGCGATGAATGCGTCGACCTGTGTCCTGAGGCTCTGGGCCTGGTTGGAGAGGTCGGCGGCGGCGTGGACGATCTCGGAGGAGACGCGTCCGGTGTCGTTGGCGGCCGAGGAGACCGACACGATGTTGGTGGAGACCTCCTGGGTGCCCTGGGCGGCCTGCTGGACGTTCTGGGCGATCTCGCCGGTGGCGGCGCCCTGCTCCTCGACGGAGGAGGCGATGGCGGAGGAGATCTCGTCGACCCGGCGGATGGTGCCGGAGATGCCTTCGATCGCCTTGACCACGTCGTTGGTGGCCGACTGCACCGCGGAGATCTGCGAGGTGATCTCGCCGGTCGCCTTGGAGGTCTGCTCGGCGAGCGTCTTCACTTCCATGGCGACGACGGCGAAGCCCTTGCCGGCCTCGCCCGCCCGGGCCGCCTCGATGGTGGCGTTGAGGGCGAGCAGGTTGGTCTGCGAGGCGATGTCGGTGATCAGGTTGACGACCTGGCCGATGCGGTCGGCCGAGGCGGAGAGGCCACGGACGATCTCGGCGGTGCCGCTGGCCTGATCGGAGGCCTCGCTGGCGATCTCGGCGGCGACGGCCACCTGCTGACCGATCTCGCGGACGGAGGCTGCGAGTTCCTCGGCGGCGGAGGCGACGGTCTGCACGTTGGAGGTGGCCTGCTCGGCGGCGGCTGCGACCACGGTCGACTGGCGCGAGGTCTCGTCGGCCGACGTGCTCATGGTGCCGGCGGACTGCTCGAGCTGGCCGACGGCGGCCGAGACGGTGCGCACGATGGAGGAGACCTCCAGGTCGAACTCGTCGGCGAGCGCGTGCATTGCCGCCCGCTTCTCCGCCTCGGCGCGTTCCTTCTGGGTGGCCTGCTCGGCGCGCATCTGCTCGCCGTTGCGCAGCTCGACCAGCAGCTTGTCGGTCGCCTCCCAGATCTCGCCGATCTCGTCATTCGAGCGGGAGGCGTCCACCGTCACGTCGAGGTTGCCCGATGACATCTCCCCCAGCGCACGCGTCGCGCGCTGCAGGGGGCGGCTCATCGAGCGGACCGCCACCAGCATGGAGAGGCCAGCCGCCGCCACGAGGCCAAGGACCGTCGCGGCGATGACGAAGACGTTCATCCGGGTGGTAAAGTCGTATCGGGCGAGGTGCAGCTCGTTGAAGTCCTCGCCGACATCCGCCTTGTAGTCGCGCAGCACCGCCTCAAGGTCGGCCGTGATCGTTGCCGCCTCGGGGCCCTGGCCCTGGGCCATTGCAGCGAACGCACCGGTTTCGGTGGCGAGCCGGACCGTTTCGGCGCGGAAGTCCCGGAAGGCCGAATAGGTGCTGAGAAGGCCCTCGAAGAGTGGCCGTTCGTTCTCCTCCACCAGCGGCGTCAGCTCGACGATGTTGGCATCGATGGCGGCGAGATGAGCCTGAACGGACTCGGCGAAACCCTTCACGCTTTCCGGGTTGGAGGTGACGTAGATGCCGCGTGTGTCGGCAACGACCCCGTTCACGTCCTTGTCGATCGCGCCGAGAATGACGGCACGCATCGCCGCGTCTTCGAGCTCATCCGCCCGCAGGTCGAGCTGGCTCATGGCGTAGAGGCCGATCGAGCAGACGGCGACGGTGCTGGCGCCGAGGAGCCCGACGATGGCGGTGATCTTTCCGAGGATCTTCATGTTCGTCTCTCCAGGGCGACGTGGGTCAGTGCCCGGCGGCGGCTGTTTCGGCCGGCTTCGGGCCACTTGACTGTTCGGCAACGGCGGTCTGAAGCACGCGCCGCATATCGTTCTTGTCGATATAGTTCAGTCCCTCCAGAAGGATGTCCTGGATGACTTCATAGTTGAGCTTTGTATTGGTGGTCTCTTTGACGGAAAGAGCGATTTCCGGAAGGTTGTACTTGGACAGCTTGCCGAATTCGACCTGACCGTTGGTATAGATCTCGCGGAAGACGGCATCGATGACGAACGGGTCGGGCTCGACCTTCAGTTCGCGCAGCGTCGCGGCGTCGGCCGTGTAGACGATCTTGGCCACGACGTAGCCCTTGATGGTCCCCTCCGAGACCATCGGGATCGTGATCGGCTCGAGCTTCCGGTACTCGAGCCCCTCCAGATACGGCTCCTCCTCGACCGCGGAGCGACCCGAGACCCAGTAGGCCGAGGCATAGCTCGACCCCAGCGCCGCCAGGCACACCCAGAGACCGATCATGACGATCTTCATCACGCCTGAGCCTCGGTGCTGGCGAACGGGGCCGAATAGGTGCCGTCGGAATCCGCTTCACGCAGCGAGTTCGCGATGATCTCGGCGACTTCCTGGGCAGCCGTCAGATGGATGCCCAGCAGCGACTGGTCGCGCTCGAGCTTGGTCCGGACGGTGTCGAGCCGACTGGCGAGGGCCGGATCGAGGGGCTCGACGCCCGCCACCCGGACGAGCCGCGACAGCTCGAGGAGAATGCGGCTCTTCTGGCGGCAGAACACGTCGAAGCCGCCGGTCTGGAGCTCGCCAAGGGCCACCATTTCGGCGTCGATGGCATCCTCGAGACGATCGAGGAGGGTCGAGATGGCAACGCTGTAGCGGTCGGATGTCGGGATCATGGTCATCCTCACTCGGGCTGCCCGGCGGAGCCGAGGCCAAGCGGCAGGTCGAGGCTGGCGAGCCTGTCGGCGACGGCCGTCGGGAGATCGGCAGCGGACGGGACGGAAGTCGCGGGCGCCGCGGACACAGTCTCGGATGCATCCAGTCCGGCCTCGCGCCGTTCGTCGGCCGCACGCATCTGATCGGCGATGCCGATGCCGCCGGCGGCGGCCATCTGGCCGGCAATCTTCTCGGCCAGGAGCGAGCGCCACACCGAACCGGCGGTGCCGGAGCCGAACACGTTGTCGGCGTCATCGGGCAGCATGGTCTGGACGAAGGTGGTGAGCGCCATCGCCTCGAAATTCTGGTAGGCGTCGTCACGGGCGCTGAGCTGCTGACTGCCGAACAGGACCTGGTTGTTGGCCCGCGTGGTCATCGAGAAGCCGGCGTCGCGCAGAATGCGCCGCTCGCCGTTCACCATTCCGTCGAACACACCCTCGAAGCCGGCCGGCTCCGCCGCCGCACCGGCGGCGGCGCGACGAAGGCGCCCGACCGCTTCGGTGTAGCTCATCGGATCGACGGCCTTGGCGACATCCAGGACGATGTCGGAGGGAGGACTGATAGCCATTTTGCGACCTTCGGCGGGAAGACTTCGAATGACCGCACACTGCCCCTGCAAGCTTACGGGAGGCTTGCATCTCCGACGCGCGAGACGGGCCGCACCACCTCTTCCAGACGCTTGCGCTCGAGGATGCGCTGATATTCGCGCTCGATGCGCCTGGTGGCGTCTTCGACCCGCTTCAACTTGAGTTTTTCTTCCAACAGCTTCTCACGCTGGACCACCGCCTGGGCGGCTGTGGCGGCCGCCTCCACCGCCACGGTGCGGACCCGCCGGGCCATCTGTTCGACGAACAGGCCGTGCAGGAGCGTCGCCTCGTCCAGCGACGTCACCAGCTGTTCCTCGTGGCGCCGGAGCTCCTTCTCGGCCGAAACCAGACCACTCAGGCGCTGTTCGGCCAGGCGGTGCATCTGCTCCTGCACGGTCTGGATGCGCTTCATGCGGCGGACGCGGTCTTCCATCGCTCAGCCCGCCACCAGCCAGGCACCGAAGGCATTGGAGAACACGCTCAGCACCTCCTTGACGGTGAAGAACAGGAGAAGGAGCCCGCCCGCCGTCACGAACGGCATGGCGATGAAGAAGACCGGGATCTGCGGAGTCAGCTTGTTGGTGATGCCGACGGCAAGGTTGACGATCACCGAGTAGATCAGGAACGGACTGGCGATCCGCAGCCCGAGAACGAACGTGCTGGCGAGCTGGTCGGCGATGTTCACGAGGCTGAGCCGGGGCGAGAAGCCGGCCTCCGGGGGCATCACCTGGTACGATTCGACGAGACCGCGCAGAAGCTCCCAATGCTGGTCCGAGGCAAAGATCATCGTCGTGGCGGTCATGGTGAACAGCACGGCGACGCCCGGCAGCTGATCGGACTCGTCGGGGATGCCGCCGAACATGCCGCCAAGACCGATGGACTGCGCGATCGCGACGGCCATCGTCTGCAGCGCCATGAAGAAGATTCGCGCCAGGAATCCGATCAGCAGCCCGATCGCCGATTCCGACACGATCGCCCCGAACAGCGAGGCCGGACTGCCGTTTCCGATCGCCGGCATCACCTCCGGCAGGAGCACCGGCGTGAGCGCGAGAGACAGACCGACGGCGAGAAACAAGCGGACCTGCGACGGGATGCGCATGCTCGAGAGGCCCGGCGCCATCAACAGGCAGCCGCCGATACGGCAGAACACAAGAAACACCCCGAGCACGGTCTCGGAGGCGATCATGCTCACGATATCGTGCCGAGCAGCTTGATCTCGGCTCCGCGGGCGATCTCCACATGGGAAAGGACCGGCAGAGACGGGAACATCCGCTCGACGATCATGCGCACGTATGGCCGTGCGTCGGGGGCCGTGACGATGGCGAACGCCTTGCCCTTGGCGATGCGATCGCGGATCGCCTCCGATGCCTCCTGCCCGAACTGCTCGACGAGCCGCGGATCGATGTCGAACTCGACGACCTCTCCCTTCGGATCGCGCTTCAGGGCCTGATGGAAGGCCAGATCCCACTTGTTGCCCAGCCGCAGGACGTTGAGCACGCCGCCCTCGGAGAGATCGCCGCAGATCTGCTGCGCCATGCGCATGCGGACATGCTCGACCACCTGCTCGGTGCGCCGCACGTGCGGCACGACCTCGGCAACGGCTTCCAGGATCAGGTGAAGGTTGCGGACGGAGATGCGCTCCGCGAGCAGCAGCTTCAGCACCGCCTGGAGCCCCGAAAAGGAGATCTGGGCAGGGCAGATCTCGTCGATCAGCCGCTTGTATTCCGGGTCGACGCGTTCGAGCAGCGCACGCATGTCCTTGTAGGACAGCAGCTGCGGAAGGTTGTTGCGCACGACCTCGGCAATGTGCGTGAGCACCACGGAAAGGTTGTCGACGGGGGCGAAGCCCTCGCGGCGCATCTCGCTGGAGAACGCATCCGACACCCACATCGCCCGCATCCCGAACGCCGGCTCGCGAACCTCGTCGCCTGGAACGTCCGGCTTCCGGCCATCCCCGATGACGACGAGGAGTTCGCCGATCCTGAGTTCCTGGCTCGCGACGATCGTGCCGTGCAGCTTGATCTGGTAGGATTTGGTCGGCACCGACAGGCTTTCGGTGACCTTGATCTCCGGGATCACGAAGCCGTACTGGGTGGCGAACTTGCGCCGCATCTTGTTGACGCGCAGGGCGAGTTCCTGCTGTTGACGGAGCACCGTGGCGGCGAGCTGCTTGCCGATGGCCAGTTCGATTTCGGCGACCCTCAGGGACTCCTTGACCGACTCCTTCACCTCCTGCTTGCGCGCCTCCTCCTCCACCGCCGCCTTGGCGACGGCAGCGGCTTCCTTGGCGGCGATCTGCTTCGGGATCGTGTAGCCGATGAAGGCCATCCCGGCGCTGAGGGCGAGGAACGGAAGCATCGGCAGTCCGGGCATCACCGCGAAGACAGCCATCAGGCCAGCCGCGACGAACAGCGCCCGAGGATAGGCCCCGAGCTGTCCGAGGACGGCCTGTTCGGCGGTTCCCCTTGTGCCGCCCTTCGAGACGAGCAGACCCGCGGCCAGCGACACGATGAGCGCCGGGATCTGCGCGACCAGACCATCCCCCACCGACAGGCGGGTGAAGACGTCCGCCGCTTCGGCCAGCGGCATCTGATAGCGCGTGGTGGCAATGATGATGCCGCCGAAGATGTTGACGGCGATGGTGATCAGGCTCGCGATCGCCTCGCCGCGCACGAACTTCGAGGCACCGTCCATCGACCCGAAGAACGCGCTTTCCTCTTCAAGCTCACGCCGACGGGCCTGGGCGTCCTTGTCGTCGATCAGCCCGGCCGCAAGGTCGGCGTCGATCGCCATCTGCTTGCCGGGGATCGCATCGAGGGTGAAGCGCGCGCCGACTTCGGCGATACGCGTCGCACCCTTCGTGATGACGAGGAAGTTGACGGTGACGAGGATCAGGAAGACGACGATTCCGATGACGAAATCGCCGCCCATGACGAACTGCGAGAAGCCCTGGATGACGTGTCCCGCGGCGGAGACGCCTTCGTTGCCGTTGGCGAGGATGAGCCGGGTGGTCGCAACCGAAAGCGCCAGTCGCGTCAGCGTCGCGATCAGCAGCACCGTCGGGAAGGAGGAGAACTCCAGCGGCTTCTCGATCCAGAGGGCGACCATCAGGATGAGAACGGACAGGGCGATCGATATCGCCAGCCCGACGTCGATCAGGAAGGTCGGGATCGGCAGGAACAGAACGGCGAGAATGGTGACGACGCCCATGGCGAAGCCAACGTCTCGCAGGGGCTTGCGCACGACTGCAGGCAGATCCGTCGAGGTGATGTCTGTCACGGTCTACTCCCCGGGGTGATGGAGCAGACACTGCATCGCGACGCTGTCGGGAAGCTTGCGTTACGACACCATCCGCCGGCAGGTCGACCCCGTGGCGGCGTTCAGAAGCCGGTGACGATCCGTCCGTAGACCTCTTCGGTAAACGAGAAGATCTGCGAACCGATAAAGGTGGCCGTGAGCGCTGTTACGGTGAGGATCGTCAGGATCTTCGGAATGAAGGTGAGCGTCATTTCCTGGACCTGGGTCAGCGCCTGGAAAAGCGCGATCGCGAGCCCGATGCCCATGGCGGCAGCGACCGCCGGAGCGGACGCGAGAATGATCGTCCAGATGGCCTGCTGGACGACGTCGATGGCATCTACCTCGGTCATCGTCAGCTCACCACCACGCCCGCACCGATCATCAGGGTCGACCCGTTCGCGAGCGTCGCCTGCGGCCCGTCCGACGTGATCTTCACCGAGACGACCTCGCCGCTCTCGGATCCGTCCGCCGACGTCACCGTCCGCCCGATCACGCTCTCCCCCAACGACAGCGTCGACGAGGTCAGGAGGGATTCGAGCTTCGCGTTCGACTGCATCTGCTGCTCGACCTGGGAGAAGGTGGCGAGCTGAGACATGTACTGCGTGGAATCGACCGGTTCCGTCGGATCCTGGTTCTTCAGCTGAGTGACCAGAAGCTGCAGGAAGGCGTTGTAGTCGGGCGTTTTCGTCGAGGTCTGCGAGTCCGATTTGGACTGCGACTTGGCGAACGTCGAATTGCCGGTCAGGCTGGCTACATCGGTCATGGTGCGGTCCTCCAGTCTGGGTCCGCTTGGAGCCGACGCCGTCGGCGGGCGGAGAGGGTGTGTCGGCGGGGGCGCGGAAGGGCGGCCGGCAACTGGGTCCGCACCTTCCAAAGTGTCCCGCCCGGTCCGGACGGCGCTAGGCCGTCGCGACGGCGGGGTCGGCGTGCATCGTCCAGGTCGGCTTCTTGCGCGCCGTCTCTGCGCCCTGCAGCCGGTTCAGGATCGCGTCTTCGACCGCGAACAGGCGGCGGATCGTCCGCAGTCCGTCGAAAGGCCGCTCCGCCGCGACGAAGCCCTCGGCCTCGGCGAGACCCTCGAGGATCTCCTCGTTTGTGCTGGCCTCGACGATCGCAGCGTACAGGCTGTCGAACAGGTGACGCGTCGCCCGCGCATTGCGCGGATCGATCAGCATGGTCTGCACCACGAAATAGAGCTGCCGAAGGGGAGTGGTGGTTTCCTCGACCTGCATGACGTGGCTTTCCAGCAGGAAGGTCACGTCGTTCAGGAGTTCGAGCGTCACCTTGCGGCCCACCCGGATCACCGCCCCGTTGACGTAGATACGTTCGCCGGAGCGCAGCGAGAGCTGGATTGGCTTGGTCATTTCAGTCCATCCCGGATTGTGCGGTTGATGTCGATCAGACCCGCGAGGTCCGAGGAGGCGCCGGAGAGGATGCGGTCGGCTTCGCGGATAACCCACAAGCCGATCGAGATCAGGTCGGCGCGCACGGGCTCGGCGAGCGCATTGTCGCTGTCGGCCAGGTCGCGAATGAAGAAGCCCCACAGCTGCTGGATGTAGAGCAGCGCGTCGCGCGTCGACGGTTCCGTCACATTGGACAGGTCCGCTTTGCGCAAGAGTTCGATGCCATGATCGATCGCCATGACCTCGCGGCCACGCCGTTCGTCGCCCGCATCGTCCAAGACTTCGGCATAGGAGAACTTGTACATGAGCTTCGGGTCTCCCGCTAAGCGTAGTTCATGATGCTGAGGCGAAGGATCTTCGCGGTCAGCGAGTAGGACATCTCGATCTGCGTCGAGAGCTGGTCGATCTCGACCTTCGCCTCCACGGGATCGACGGTTTCAAAGCCAGAGATGCGCTGCTCGACCAGATCCTTGGCGGTCCGCATGCGCGTGTCCGCGCCATCGAGGCGCTGCTGGGAGACGCCCAGGATCGCCCGGTCCGAGACCATCTGCGACAGCGCCCCGTTCACGACGTCGCGCGACTTGGCGACCACGACCGCGCGCGTCTCCTCACTCAGATGATCGATGCCGATGTCGGCGATCATGGTGAGAGCCTTCGCCAGGTTGCGGAAGGATTCCTGATTGGCGGACACGGAGGAATCGACGGTCTCGTTCGAGGAGATCCGGCTCCTCTGGGGCTGGTCGGACGCCGTCGACCAGTTCGTTGTCCAGCTCGCGCTGTCGAACAGGGCCGCGAATTCGGTGTCCAGGAAGTCTGCCATGTCGTTCGGCGCGATCGCGGCGAGGCCGGACGCATCGTCCTGGGGAGCCGCCGCCGAAAGGCCGAATTTTGCGACGAGCGCGGCGTCCACCGCGGCTTTCGGTGCGCCCTCGTAGGGGGCCATCGGCTGGGTGGAGGTGTTGATCCCCGCGAACAGATAGGACCGGCCGTCGGTGGCGTTCATCGTGGACAGGAACGTTTCCAGTCCCTGCTGCGCCTGACGCTTGAGGACGTCGACCGAGAGAGCCGTCGACGGAAGCGAGATGACCGCCTGCTGGAACTTCTCGCCAAGCGCGTTCAGCCCTTCGAGCGCGGACTGGGTCTGATCGAGACGGGCCTTGGCGAGCCCGTTGGAGGCGATCATCGACTCCAGCGCCCCCATCTCGCTGCGCAGCGAAACGGTACGGCCGGCCCGGTCGCCGAGCTTGAGGCCGACATCGGCATGACGACCGGTCGCCACTTCCTTGTTCGCGTCGGCAAGACGCTGCTGCATCTGCGCGAGATTGGTGCGTGGGGAATTGTTCAGCGTCACCGTGGAAATAAGGCTGGTACGCATTGGACTTACCTCACGACCGAGAGCAGCGTCTGGAACAGGTTGTCGATCACCGAGATGAGCCTGGAGGACGCGCCGTAGCTCTGCTCGAGCTGCAGCTGGATCGCGTACTCTTCGTCCAGGTTGACGCCGGTCGCGTTCGACAGCGCTTCCGAAGCACGGCTGAGAAGTGCCGTGTGGTAATTCACCTGCTGCGAAGCCACGCTGCGCTTGCCCTCGAGCCAGCTGACCGATCCGGACGCGAATTCGTTCAGCCCGATGGACGTCGACAATTCGCTGGTTGCGTCAAAGCTCTGACTTGCGCTCATTCCGTCGGCGAGCGCGAACAGGCGGTCGGAGAAGCTCGCCGCCCCGGTGGTGTTGTAGGTGTAGACGCCCCCATTGATGCCGTCGCGAAGGGCGGCGACCGAACCGCCCGTCCCCGGGTCGACTGCGGCGTTCACCCTGAGCGCGGCGGCCAGACCCGGCGTCGATCCGCTCGGCACGCCGGTCGCCCCGGTATAGGTGAAGAGACCCGGCAGATCGGGTGCGCCACCGGCCGTCTGGTCGCTCTCGGAGAAGGCCGTCACCAGGCCCCTGGCGATCTCATCGAGCTGGCGCTGATAGATGACGCTGACATCGTCGCGCAATTGCGTCAGGCCAACGATCCGGCCCGACTGAAGGGGCATCGATGACGACGCGCCGGTGACCGGAACACCATCGATGCTCACCGCATTGCCGGGGGCGCCGGCGGCCAGCGAAGTGGCCGGCGTGAAGGTCACCGACCGAGCCCGTGTCTCGAACAGCGTGACACCGCTGTCGGTGTAGAGCGCCAGATCGTTGTCCGGCCGGGCCACGACGGAGATACCGATTTCCTCGGAGATCGAGGCGAGCACGGCATCCCGCTTGTCCAGGAGTTCGGTGACGTCGCGGCCGGTACCGGTGCCGGTAACGACCTGCTTGTTGAGGTCCTCGAAACGAACCAGGAGTTCGTTCAGATTGAAGACGGAACTGGCGATTTCGGCGTCGGCCTCGTTCCGTACGGCAAGGACCGTACTGGCGGCGCCGTTGATCGTGCGAACGAGGTCGTTCGCCGCGGTCACGACATTCTGGCCGAACAGGGGATCGTCTGGCGTGTTGGCGTACTCGCCAAGCGCGGACGTCAGGACGCCGAGCTTCGCCGCCGGCGATCCTCCATCTTCCGGATCGCCGACCGTTTCGGCGAGCCGCTCCAGGCCGGCAAGCAACGCCTCCTGACCGGTCGTCTGCGAGGTGGCGCCGACCATCCGCGTGAACAGGGCCACGTCGGTCGCACGGGCGATGGAGATCGTGCGCGCGCCGCCGTCGGCGGTCGTCGACTTCATCGCGATCTTGCGCGAATAGGTCGGATCGTCCGCCCCCGCCACGTTCCTTCCGGACGTGGCGATCTGAGTGGACGTCGTCTGTATCGACGACCGTGCCGTGTTCAGCGCAACCGACAGGCTCACCTGGGTATCTCCGCTCTAAGGTCCGACGAACCGGCGCCGTCAGCGCTTGAGGTTCATGAGAGTGTCGAGCAGCTCCGAGCCGGTCTGGAAGACCTTCGAATTACCCGTGTAACTGCGCTGGGCGACGATCATCTCGGTGAATTCGGTCGCAAGGTCGACGTTCGACTGCTCCAGCGCGCCGGAGAAGAGGCTCCCCATGCCGCCTTCGGTCGGGAAGCCGATGGTCAGATCGCCGGAATCGAGAGTCGTCTGATAGACGTTGCCGGCAAGCGTCTTCAGCTTGTCAGGGCTCGGAACATCGGCAATCGGAATGCGGAAGGCATTGGCCTTGGTACCGTTCTCGTAGACCGCCTGAACGATGCCGTCCTCGCCGATCTCAATGTCCGACACGAGGCTCGCCGTGCTGCCGTTCACCGTCGCCGTGAGGGGGGTGTACTCGGTGGCGAGCTGCGTCATGCGGGAGATGTCGAGGGAGACCGTCTGGCCGTTCGGTACGGGCACGTCCAGCGTTCCGGCGCTCGTCAGGTTGCCCGCGGCGTCGAAGGTCAGCGTCTGGCTCACAAGCGCGGCGGAGAGGTACGAGAAGCTCGTCCCGGGCGAACCATCGGCCTGATTGTAGACCGTCGCTTCCCAGTCCCCCGCCGTGGTCTTCGAGAAGTAGAGGTCGAGCACCACCTCGCTACCGAGATTGTCGTAGACAACCAGCGACGACTTCGCGGTGTAGCTGGCGGTTGCCGAGTTGGTGCTCGGCAGCACCGTCGGGCCGACGGCCGCGGCGTCCGCCGGCAGGTTCGCCGTGAACGTGCCCAACGTCGACGGGCTCGCCTGCATGTTCATGGCGGACACGTCGATCGGGACGAGGTTGGCGTAGCCGTTCAGCGTTCCGGCGGCGGGGCCATTGCTGATGTCGTAGCCCATCAGCGTGAAGCCGGCGGCGTTGACCAGGTTGCCGGTATCTCCGTCGCGGGTGAACGAGCCGGCGCGCGTCAGGAAGGGCTGGCCGTTGGGATCGGTCACCACGAAGAAGCCATCGCCCTGAATGGCAAGATCAGTGGCCGACGTGGTGTAGGTCAGCGCGCCCTGCTCGCTCACGGCATGGCGAACGCTCGTCGTGACCGACCCGGAATTGTAGCTGTTCTTGCCGTTGGCAAGAACCAGCGACGAGAATTCGGTCGATGCGCGCTTGTAACCCGTGGTGTCGGCATTGGCGACGTTGTCACCGATGGTGCTGAGCTTGGTGGACTGGGCGTTCATGCCCGCCACACCAGTGCGAAGGAGCCCGTAAAGGGACATGTGGGTTCTCCGGGTTGGTCTTGATGCAATAGAGCCCGACTAGCTTGTGCGAGGCTGGGCTTGGCGAGTGATTGGCGAACAAAGTTCGACTGGCCTTTGAGGGTGGAACAGGCGCGGTCCGAGCGACCGAATGAATCCTATGTCGTTGGATTCAAAAGCGTTCGAGATCTTCGCCTGTGCCGAGGAACGCCCTAGCCCTTCATGACCTTCGCGAGTTCGGCGAACACGTCACGGCAGGCCGGGTTGTCCGGGCTCTGGCGCAGCACCTCGAAGATCTTCGGAACGAGAGTCACGGCCTGGTCGAGTTCCAGATCGCTGCCGGGGTGATAGCCGCCCATCAGCCTCAGATCGCGGGTATCCTCGAAACGCGCGATCAGCGACTTGAGAAGCCGGACGAGCTCCCGCTGGTCCTTGGTCCACACCAGATCCGCGAGCCGCGAGATCGATCCGAGCACGTTGACCGCCGGGAAGCGGCCCTGGTCGGCGATGGCGCGGTCGAGGACGATGTGGCCGTCGAGCGTGCCGCGGATGGAGTCGGCGACGGGATCGTTGTGGTCGTCGCCGTCGACGAGCACGGAGAAGACGCCGGTGATGTTGCCGCCGCCCTCCAGGCCGGGCCCCGCCCGCTCCAGAAGCCGCGGAAGCTCGGAAAAGGTGCTCGGTGCGTATCCCCGGGCCACCGCCGGCTCGCCAGCGGCGAGCGCAACGTCGCGGGCCGCATGGGCGTAACGGGTGACGGAATCGATGATCAGCAGGACCGACTTGCCCAGGTCGCGATAGTATTCCGCGATCGACATCGCGGACTGCGGTGCGAGACGGCGCATCATCGGGCTTTCGTCGCCGGTCGAGACGACCACCACGGACCGCGCACGGTTGGACGCGAGGGGTCCTTCGAGGAACTCGCGCACTTCGCGGCCGCGCTCCCCCACGAGCGCCACGACCACCACATCGAAGCCTTCCGTCCGCGCCAGCATGGCCAGCATCGTCGACTTGCCGACGCCGGACCCGGCGAAGATGCCGATGCGCTGGCCCTCGCAGATGGGCGTGAACAGGTCGATGACCTTGATCCCGGTCTTGAGCGGCTTGTCGATGCGTGCCCGCGTCATCGCCGCCGGCGGCTCCCGGTCGGTTGGCATGATCTTGTCGCCGCGCGGCAGGGGGCCTTTTCCGTCCAGCGGTTCGCCGAGCGCGTTGATGACGCGACCGACCCACGCCGGGTGCGGCTTCAGCCCCATCCTGCCGATGCGATAGGCGTTCGACCCGACCCCGATGCTGATCTTGCCGTCGAACGGCTTCACCACGACGGTATCGTCGTCGACCCGAATGACCTCGCCGGTCACCTGGCGTGAGCCATCCTCGAAGGCCACCCGGTCACCGAGACGCAGATGCCGCGACAGCCCCGCCACACGATACTGGGTCGGCGAGATGTCGCATATCGTGCCGCCAATGCGGGTCATCGGCACTTCGGACAGCGCTTCTTCGACGGTGGCGGCGAGGCGGGCAAGCGCGTGCATCGACGGCGTCCTCCTTCAGGGTCGTCCTCAGGACGACGGGCCCAGTTCGCGGATCGCCTGCTGCTGCGTGTTCTCGCTCTGCTGGACCGCGGAGGCGGCGCTGTCGAAGGTGCGCGAGATCATGATCAGCTTCGTCATCTCCATCACCGGATTGACGTTCGCTCCCTCAAGGAAGCCCTGCTTGACGCCGTTGGCGACCCGGTCCTCTACCGGGTTTCCCTCCTTGTCGGAGAGAACGGCAGAGTCACCGTAGCGGGTGAGCTGACTGTTCTCGGGCAGCAGGAAGAGGCCGAGGACGCCCATCTGACGTCCGCCCTGCACGATCGAACCGTCGTGCCCGATGGTGACCTCGCCGCCCTGCGGGTCGAGGGCGATCGGCGCGCCACCCGCGTCCACGATCGGGTGGCCTTCGACGGACTGCAGGTCGCCTGACTCGGTGATCTGCATGCGGCCGTCGCGGGTGTAGGCGACGCCTGCCGGCGTATCGACGCCAAACCACGCATCACCGTTGACGGCCACGTCCAGCTTGTTGCCCGTATAGGAAACGGGCCCCGCGCGGCGGGAAATGTAGGTTTCGCCGGTCGTCGCGAACGCGACCTCCTGTTCACCCAGTTTCGACAGGACCGTCTCGAACCGGACCTCCTCAGCCCGAAAGCCCGCGGTGCTCATGTTCGCGACGTTGTTGGCCACGGTGTTCAGACGCCGCTCGAGCGCGATCTGGGCGGAGAGGGAGACATAGAGGCTGGACGGCATCGGCGCTTATCCTCCCCGCTTGAGATTCTGCAAGGTCATGACCAGGTCGAGACCGACGGACGTGGTGGAGCCCCCATTGAAGAGGGAAAGGATCGGCGACGTCTGGACGCCGTTCTTCGCGTCCCACACCGCGGTGAAGCGCATGAGGAACTTCTTGAGCGTCTCCGGGTCCTTCAGCGATGCCAGATCCAGGCGCTTCTCGATCGTCGCTGCCTGCCGGTCGATGTCGGCCGCCTTCATCTCGTCGGGGAAGCCGAGCGTCGTGTAGACGACTTCCTGCAGGGCCGAATCGCCGAGGATGCTGTAGCCCGTCTTGATCTTGTCGACCGAGCGCTCGAAGTAGAGCGCCAGCCGGACCGCCTGGTTTTCCTCGCCGAGATCGATCTCGAGGGTCTGGCGGACATAGCGATCGACCACGCCCTGGCCGGCGTCCTGCGTCACCGTCGCGAGCGGTCCCGTGTCGGCGAAATTGAACGTCGTGGCGAAGTCGATGAACCGGTCGTCCGATACCCGATTGACGTAGGCAGCGTCGTCGTAAGGGCTCTCGCTCAGGACCTTCCGCATCAGCCCCTTGGCGTGGGACAGATCCTCCAGCCCGAAGGCCTTCATCGCGAACTTGAAGAGACGCGTGTCTTTCAGGAACTCATCGACCGAATTCACCTTCGCGATGTTGTCCAGATAGTACTTCGTCTCCAGCGCGACGGACCTTTCCTGGGCCTTCTGCGACAGCGTTCTGTCGAGGTCGCGCGTCGCCAATTGATAGGATGTGTAGGTGGAAAGCATGGCCGGTCCTCGAGAAGGGCAGGCCCGCACCATCGGCCGTGTGGCTTGCGCGAAGCTGCCGCCACACCATCCCCTGCCGGACCCCTCCGAGATCAGCCTCGCGCAAGCCAACGCGCCCTATGGTGAGCCCATCTTACCGGGAAGGGAGAAAATCCGTGGGCGTTCTCATAGGCCTTATTGTCGGCATCGGCTCCATGGCCGGGGGCTTTATGGCGATGGGTGGCCATATCGGAGTCATCTGGCAGCCGTTCGAATACGTCATCATCGGCGGAATCGCCCTCGGCACCTTCATCATTGCAAACCCGATGTCGGTCATCAAAGACACCGGCAAAGGTATTGTTGAGGCCCTGAAGGGTGCCGGGCCCAAGAAGGCCGACTATCTCGCGCTTCTTGGCCTGCTTTACTCTCTGATGCGCGAGTTGCGCTCCAAGCCGCGCAACGAGGTCGAAGTCCACATCGACAATCCGGCCGAGTCGTCGATCTTCCAGCACTATCCGAAGATCTACAAGGACAGCTACCTGACGCACTACATCTGCGACTACGCCCGCCTGATCCTTATCGGCAACGCCCGCTCGCATGAAATCGAGGCGCTGATGGAGCAGGAAATCTCCACCATCAAGAAGCACAAGGCCAAGCCCTACTCGGCGGTCAGCTCGGTGGCCGAGGCGCTCCCGGCGATCGGTATCTGCGCTGCGGTGCTCGGCATCGTGAAGGCGATGGGTGCAATCGACCAGTCACCCGAGATCCTCGGTCACTACATCGGCTCGGCGCTGATCGGCACCTTCGTCGGCATCTTCTCCTCGTACGCGATGCTCTCGCCGCTGGCGACCAAGATCAAGTCGACCCGGGAGAAGCAGTGCCAGCCCTACATCATCGTGAAGCAGACGCTGATCGCCTACATGAACGGCGCGCTTCCCCAGATCGCCCTCGAGCACGGCCGCAAGACCATCTCCGCGTCCGAGCGTCCGTCCATCGACGACGTCGAGAACGACTCGATCGCCAACATCCCCGGCTCCGGTGCCGCCCTCCAGCAGGCAGCCTAATACGATGAACGCAATGCCCTCTCCGGCGCGCGGCGACATCCGCGACAGGCTTCTCGACGCGGCCGGCCTGTCCCTCGACCGGCTGCCCATGCTGCACGTGATCTTCGACCGCGTGTCGACCCACTGTGCCGATGGCCTGCGCCACCTGGCCGCGTCCCAGTGCTACTACTCGCTCAGCAACATCGAGAGCGGCCGCATCGGCGACGTGCTCGAGGAATACGAAGGAAACGCCATCGTCGGCGTGTTCAACGCCCCGGGCTGGGACTCGCACGTCCTGGTCGGCTTCGACAGGGACTTCGTCTTCACGATGGTGGAGGCGCTGTTCGGATCGGACGGCTCGGAGCCGCCGGTCGACGACGAGCGCCCCTTCACCAACATCGAGATGCGCATCTGCCAGACGCTGTTCGAGCAGGTGGCGAAGGCGATGAAGGAGTCGTTCTCCCTCATCTCCAATACAAGCTTCAAGTTCGAGCGCCTGGAGACCCGCCTCGACTTCGCCGTCATCGGACGCCGCAACAACCAGTCGGTGGTTGCCAAGTTCCTGCTGCAGGCGATCAACCGCGGCGGCGAGATGTTCGTCATGATCCCGCAGTCGGCGCTGACGCCGATGCGGCAGACGCTGGCGCGCGCCTTCACCGGCGATTCCTCGGTCCGCGATCCCGCCTGGGTCCGGCAGATCAGCACGGAGGTCCGAAAGACCTCCGTGACGCTCAACGCCATTCTGGAGTCCCGGGAAATCTCGCTCGACGAAATCTCCCAGCTCAAGGTCGGCCAGGTGCTCCAGTTGTCCGCAACTCCTCGCACGCGGGTCAAGCTGGAAGGCAACAACCAGCCGCTGTTCTGGTGCCAGCTCGGCCAGGCTGAAGGTCTCTACAAGCTGCGTATCGAGGACATGGTGGATCAGGAGCAGGAGTTCATCGATGACATCCTACCTCGCTGATGCCGCGCTCCTGGTCGCGCTTGTCGTCACCAGCGTTTTCGCGGCCGCGATGTACCGCCGCCTGAAGCGGCTCGACCTCTACCATTCCGACTACAAGCGCATCCTCGCCGAAACCGACGACGCCCTCCAGGCGGCGCTCAGCGCGGTGGCGAGCCTCAGTGCCGAAGGTCGCGAAACGGCGATCACCCTCGCCGACCGGATCGAGAAGGCCGAATCCCTCATCCGCCAGTTCGACGCGCGGATCGAGGCGTCGGGCTCGAAAGACACGAACAGGCCGGCCTCGGCGCAAAAAGGATAGACCATGAACAGCATCGACCCCACGGACTTTTCCGACGACGCCCTCGACGACGAAGCCGGCACCGACACCTCGACGGAGACCGCCGACAAGTCAGGCGACTGGACCTTCGGCGGGACCCGGAACCTCGACTCGATCCTTCGCATCCCGGTCCTGATGCAGGTTGTGCTGGGATCGGCAACCATGCCCGTTGCCAACCTGATGAAGCTTGGCCGCGGCGCGATCGTGCCGCTCGACCATCGCGTCGGCGAGCCGGTCGACGTGGTCGTCAACGGCCGGGTCATCGCGCGTGGCGAAGTCGTGGTCGTGGAAGACGACAACTCCCGTTTCGGCGTCTCGCTGACCGAGATCGTCGGACCTCCGGGCTCCGAGACCAACCACTGAGACACGCGGGGACGGCGAGGCCGTCCATCCGTCCGCGCGGGCGCGCGCCGGTTCGCCTTAGGGCCGCCGGCGCTCTTCACCTCGCGGAAGCCGCTTTCTTCGAAACCGAGACAGGTCGATCCCACTGATGGTCACCACAGCTCCCTCCTCGAGATCACGACCGCTCAAGGGCCCCGACAAGGTTGCGGCCTTGCTCATGGCAATGGGGAAGCCGGCGGCCGCCCGCGTCATGCGTCACTTCAATGCGGACGAGATCCGCATGGTCACCCGGTCGATCGCCGAGCTCAAACCGGTTAGCACGGCCCAGATCGAGACGATCGTCGAAGACTTCGCCACGCAGTTCGGCACCGGCGCGAACCTCGTGGGAACCGTCGACGAAGTCGAAAAGCTGTTGAGCGGCGTCCTCGACCCGGAGGAGGTCCGCCAGATCATGAGCGACGTTCTGGGCAACCAGAACCACTCGATCTGGGACCGGATCTCCCAGGTGGCCGAACAGTCGCTCGCCTCCTACGTCGCGAAGGAGCACCCGCAGACGGCGGCGCTGATCCTCTCGAAGGTGAAGTCCGGCTGCGCGGCCAAGGTGATGGCGCAACTGACGCCGGAGATGCGCAACGACCTGACCCGCCGAATGCTCACCTTCAAGCCGATCGTCGACGAGACGATGCAGATCATCGAGAAGACGATCCACGACGATTTCATGATGAATTTCTCGCGCAACGCGGGTGCCGACACCCATGCGCGCATGGCTGACATCATCAACAAGATGGAGCGGGATCAGATGGAGCAGGTGCTCGATGACCTCTCCAACTCGAAGCCCAAGTCCGCCGAAATCCTCAAGGGCCTTCTGTTCACCTTCGACGACATCATTCGCCTGACCCCGCGGGCGCGGACGACGCTGTTCGACCAGGTCCCGACCGACAAGGTCGTGATCGCGCTCAAGGGCGCGGACGCGGAGTTCTGCAACATCATCCTTCAGTCCCTGGGTTCGCGCGTCCGCCGCATGGTGGAACAGGAAATCCAGGGCAGCGAACCGTCCTCCCAGCGGGACGTCGGCGAAGCGCGGCGCCTCATCACCGACCTCGCCCTGGAAATGGCCGGTCGCGGCGAGATCGAACTCGCCGACAACGACGACGACGGTTACGCGAACTAGGGCAGGATGAACCAAGAAGGTGTCAGAAGACCAGGACAAGGACAGCAAGACAGAAGATGCATCGGAGAAGAAAATCTCCGATGCGCTGGAGAAGGGCAACGTTCCCTTCTCCAAGGAAGCTCCCATTTTTGCGTCCCTGCTCGGCATCCTCCTCGTCCTGTCGTTTCTCGTCGCCGAGAAGGTACCGGCCCTCGTCTCCTCACTTTCACGCGTCTTCGACAACGCCGGCGGCTACCTCATCAAGGACGGGTCGGACGCCCTTCTCCTGTTTGCAGACATCGGCCGTGCGGTGGCGGTGTTTCTCGTGCCGATAGTGGCCCTGCTCAGTGTCCTGGGCCTCATCGCCTCCCTCAGTCAGAACGCGCCCCGGATCGTTGGCGAACGCATCCGGCCGCAGTGGTCGCGGATCTCACCCATGGCGGGATGGAAGCGCATTTTCGGCATTCAGGGCGTGATTGAGTTCGGGCGATCACTGGTCAAGTTCACCGCGATCGGAACGATCACGATCATGCTTCTCCGGAGCGAGATCGTCGGCGTGATCAACGCGATCACCAGCGATCCGACACTACTCCCGGCCAAGATTCTCTCCCTTGCGACCCGGCTGCTGGCCGCGGTCTGCGCGGCCACCATCGTGCTGGTGGCCGTCGACCTTCTCTGGTCGCGCTTCAAATGGCGCAAGGACCTGCGGATGTCGCACCAGGAACAGAAGGACGAGATGAAGCAGATGGAGGGCGACCCGATGGTGAAGGCGCGCATGCGCTCGCTCGCCAGAGACCGGGCCCGCCGGCGCATGCTGACCTCGGTTCCGCAGGCATCCGTGGTGATCGCCAACCCGACGCACTACGCGATCGCCCTGCGTTACCGCCAGGACGAGGGTGGCGCTCCGCTGGTGGTTGCCAAGGGCGCCGACCTCGTCGCCCTCAAGATCCGCGAGATCGCCACGCTGCACGGAATTCCGGTGATCGAGGACAAACCCCTCGCGCGATCCCTCTATGACGCAGTAGAAGTCGACCAATGGATCCCGCCGGAGTTCTACACCGCGGTGGCGAAAATCATCTACTACATCTACTCGCGCGAGGGTGATTGACATGGAAGCCGACAATCACTTCGTCAGCACGCAGGACGAACACGCGCGGCTGTATCGCCGCTATGAGCGGCTGCTGGCACGCACGCTGCGCGCCTTCATCGGCGAGCTGCAGCTCATCGATGCGGGCGTGCTGATCGGCTACATCCTCCTCGAGCGCGAGAGGCTGCTCGAGGATCTGATCGAGTCGTCCGCGGAGAACTTCCTGAAGCCCGGTTTCCTGCACTATGGCCGCGCCGCCTGCGCCAGGTGCGAATGGGGAAGCAAGCCGACCGCGGCGATCGAACTCGAGCTGCGCCATCCGCAGCTCACCGCCTATTTCAGCGTGGTCTTCGAGGCGGACTTCGTCGGCGTGAACCTGCACGGCATCCTCTATTCGGGTGCGCCGGGCAGCGACGACGAGAACTGGCTGCGCTTTGCCGCGGTCGTCGCCGAAAGCAGCCTCGCGGAAACCGGCCCCCGCCGCATCGACGGGCCGGCACAGCCCGATTCCACGGACCACTCGATGCACTGACGCGCCTGCATGGCGCGCCAGCGCCCGGGCCGCTGCCGGAACCATGGCACCGCGGCCATACGATCCAATGCGGACCATCGAGCGGATCGCAACGCGCCGCCTTATCTCGTGGCGTGCCTGCCCGACGCCGCGACTCCTTCCCCCACAGAGCCTGAAGCGTGACCGAACGCCCGTGCGGATCCTGATGATCCGCGGCGACGATCTCGGCCGGCCCCCTCCTTCGTACGTCCCGGATTGGCAGACCTAACCTGATTGCGGGTGAGGCGATCGCCCGGCCGTCAGGAGGCGTCGCTCCGGCACGATCCGCCCGTCTGGCTCGTTGCCGGATGGCGCGGAAACGGCCGCTCTTCGGAGCATCATCAGGAGTTCTACGGATCCGTGCGAAATCGCGGTCATCCGCCAGCCTCGGGCAAGGTTGCCTGCCTAGGTTCCACCGCGATGAAGCAGTGGAGGCTCCGAGTGGAACCTATTCATCTTTTCAACCTCTCTGGCCGCCATGCGCAGTGGGCGGCGGTGAGGCAGGCAACGATCAGCGCGAACATAGCGAATGCGAACACTCCGGGGTTCGTGGCGAAGGACATCGAGCCGTTCGAGGCCGTCCTCGACCGCACGAGCCTCCGGATGACCGCGACCGCCGTGGGCCACATCGGCTCGACACCGGACACCGACGGCACGACCGACGCTCGGCGCACCGACACGTGGGAAGTCACCCACTCGGGCAACAGCGTGAGCATCGACGAAGAACTCATGAAAGCCAATGAGGTCAGCCGCGCCTTCTCCCTCGACACCAACATCATGCGGTCCTTCCACCGCATGATCATGACCAGCCTGAGGAGCGGTTGATGATGGACCCGTTGATGGCCGTCGGCCGGATCGCAGGTTCGGGCCTCGAGGCCCAATCCACGCGTCTGCGTATCGTGGCGGAGAACATCGCCAACGCCCGCTCGACCGGCGCGACCCAGGGCGCCGAGCCCTACGCCCGCAAGACGATCCTCTTCGAGACCTCGTTCGACAACGCGCTCGGAGCCGAGCGTGTCGAGGTAAAGGGCGTCGTCCCGGACAAGACCCCGTTCCAGGTCGAATACGACCCCGGCCATCCGGCCGCGGACGCCAGCGGCAACATCAAGATGCCGAACGTCAACATGCTCGTGGAAATGGCCGACATGCGTGAGGCCACGCGCTCCTACGAGGCCAATCTCCAGATGATGAAGCAAGCACGCTCGATGATCTCGATGACCATCGATCTGCTGAGGGGGTCGTGACGATGATGATCAATGCAATCGGGAGCGTCGGTTCCGTCGCGACCCAGATACGTCCGGAAGGCGCGACCGCCACGGCGGCTGCGTCCCCCACCTCCTTCGGGGAGGTGCTGGCGAAAATGTCGGCTGACGCGATCGGCACGATGAAGACCGGCGAGGCCACCGCGATCTCGGGCATCCAGGGCAATGCCTCGGTGCAGAAGGTCGTCGAGGCGATCATGTCGGCCGAGGAGACCCTGCAGGCGGCCATCGCGATCCGCGACAAGGTTGTGAACGCCTACCAGGAAGTCAGCCGGATGGCGATCTAGGGGATTGATATGAAAGCACTTGCGATCGCCGCCACGGGCATGAGCGCCCAGCAGACCAACGTTGAAGTCATCGCGAACAACGTCGCGAACATCAACACGACGGGCTTCAAGCGGGCCCGTGCCGAATTCTCCGATCTGCTCTACCAGTTCGAGCGCGTTCAGGGCGTCCCCAACCAGGGTGGCGAGAACCCCGTTCCGGAAGGGGCGCGCGTCGGGCTCGGCGTGCGCACGGTCGGCGTGCGCAACCTGCACATCCAGGGCCCGCTGACCAACACGTCGAACCCGCTCGACCTCGCCATCAACGGCGGCGGCTGGTTCCAGATCGTCGGCCCGAACGGCGAGAGCCTCTACAGCCGCGCCGGAGCCTTCAACAAGGGTCCGGAAGGACAGCTTGTGACCGTCGACGGCTATGCGGTCCAGCCCGCGATCATCTTCCCGGACGACACGACCGACATCACCATCAACGAGTCGGGCGAGGTCTATGCCCAGGTCGCCTCGCAGCAGGATCCGCTGCTGCTCGGCCAGCTGACCCTCGTCTCCTTCGCGAACCCGGCCGGCCTCGAGCCGCTCGGCGACAACCTCTACCGCGAGACCGCCGCATCCGGGCAGCCGCTCGAGGGCGTCGCCTCCGAGGCAGGCCTCGGCAAGATCCACCAGGGTTATCTCGAGGGCTCCAACGTCGATCCGGTCAAGGAAATCACCGAGCTGATCTCGGCGCAGCGCGCCTACGAGATGAACTCGAAGGTCATCCAGGCCGCCGACGAGATGTCCGGCACCGTGTCCAAGGGAATTCGCTGAGGCGCATGATGGCACACGCGATCCGCCGTCTTCTCCCCATCGCCGCCGGTGCGGTCGCCTGCCTTGCGGCCGCGGGCTCGGCGCTCGCCGCCCAGGTGCAGGGCATGCTTCCGGTGCCGTCGGTCACCATCTATCCCGGCGACGTCATCGCGCCGGAGATGCTGACCGAGCGCCCCTTCTACTACGATCCGAACCTGCCGCTCGCCGTCGTTGATTCCGCGGAGCCCATCCTGGGCAAGGTGGCCCGGCGGACGCTGGTCGCCGGCAAGCCGATCCCGAACAACTCGTTCGGCGAGCCGACCCTGATCACGCGCGGTCAGCCTGCGGAAGCCCGCTTCGAGGCGGGCAACCTGACCATCAGCGCAACCGTCATGCCGCTCCAGTCCGGTGCGCTCGGCGCGCTCATCCAGGCCCGGAACCTCGATTCCGGCCAGATGATCGCCGGGATCGTACAGGCCGATGGCAGCCTTCTCGTGGGAAGCGGCCGATGACCCGCTGGCTCTGCCTTCTCGCCGCGCTTGCGGTCTGCGTGAGCGGACCCGCGGGTGCGACCCGCATCAAGGACATCACCAATCTCCAGGGCGTCCGCGACAACCAGCTGATCGGCTACGGCCTCGTCATGGGCCTTCAGGGCACCGGCGACACGCTGCGCAACTCGCCCTACACCGAGCAGGCCCTCCAGTCGATGCTCAACCGGCTGGGCGTCAACGTCCAGGGCGTGCCGCTGCGGGCACGCAACGTCGCCGCGGTGACCGTCACCGCCGACCTGCCTCCCTTCGCGGGGGTGGGCTCGCGGATCGACGTGAATATCTCGTCCGTTGGCGACGCCACCTCGCTCAAGGGGGGAACGCTGGTCGTCACCCCGCTGATGGGCGGTGACGGGCAGACCTATGCGGTCGCCCAGGGACCGCTCGCCGTGTCCGGCTTCACCGCCCAGGGCGCCGCCGAGACGCTCACCCAGGGCGTGCCGACCGCCGGGCGTATCCCGAACGGCGCCATCGTCGAGCGCCAGGTTCCCGGCGGCCTCGGCAACATCGGCACGCTCGTGCTGGAACTCGACAACCCCGACTTCAAGACCGCCGCGACCATCGCCGACGCCATCAACGCCTATTCGACCGGCCGTTACGGCCAGCGGGCGGCCCGCGAACGCGACATGCGTTCGGTGGTGCTGACCCGGCCCGCCAAGGTTTCCCGGGCCCGTTTCCTCGCCGAAATCGGCGAGCTGCCCATCCGGCCGGACATTCCGGCCCGGGTGGTCATCGATCAGCGCACCGGCACCGTCGTCGTCGGGCAGAACGTCGAGATTTCGACGGTCGCCATCGCCCACGGCAACATGACGGTGCGGGTCACCGAGATGCCCGTGGTGTCCCAGCCGAATCCGTTCTCCGACGGCGCGACGGTCGTCGTGCCGCAGACCGTGGTCAATGCCGAGGAAGGCAGCGGCCACCTGGCCGTCGTCGGCGGCTCCGACCTCCAGACGCTGGTCCACGGGCTGAACCGCGTGGGCCTGAAGCCGACCGACATCATCGCCGTCCTGCAGGCCATCAAGACCGCAGGCGCCCTTCAAGCCGAACTCATCGTTCAATAGACCCGCACCGGCCGACGGTGCCGGTAGTCCCCCCACAGGAGGGGTTCCGTCATGTTCACATTCTGCAAGGCGTCTGCGGCCGCGCTTCTCGCGGCGACCCTCGCTGCCGGGCCGGGTCTGGCCAACGAGCCGGTTCCCGTCGCACCGGACACCGCGGCCGCATCGGCCGCCCCGGAAGGCAAGGGGAACGAGGGAGCGGACAAGCCGGCCCTCCAGTCGGTCAACCCGACCGACCGCAACGCGGCCGAATACTGCGCCAACATCGCTGACGCGGCGACCGACGCGCGCTTCCAGCGCCAGGTCGAGGCCCTGAAGGAGCTCGAGAAGAAGATCCAGGAGCGGGTCGTCACCCTGGAGCAGAAGCGCGCCGAATACGAAGACTGGCTGCAGCGGCGCGAGAAGTTTCTGAAGAGCGCCGAAGACAATCTTGTCGCCATCTACACGCAGATGCGGCCGGACTCTGCCTCTCAACAGCTTGCCATCATGAACGAATTCACCGCGGCCGCCATCCTCGCCAAGCTTCCGGCGCGGACCGCGAGTGCCATCCTGAACGAGATGGACCCGACCAAGGCCGCTCAGCTCACCAACATCATGGCCGGCCTCTCCGACCGGGCCAGCAGCCAGAGGAACGCCGGATGAGGCCCTCCCTTTTCGCCGCCGCGGCGGCAGCGCTCGTCGTCGCCGGGTGCCAGTCTTCGAAAGACAATCTGTTCACCGGCCCGGAGCTCACTCCCGTCGGTCAGGGCGTGGTCATCCAGACCGCCGCCATGCCGACGAGCTATGCCCCGGCGGCACCGAAGGCGCTGGGATCCACCTGGGGTGGCCAGGGTCAGGATCTCTTCCGCGACATGCGCGCCAACCGGATCGGCGACGTGCTCACCGTCACCATCCAGATCAACGACAAGGCGCAGTTCGACAACGCCAGCGACCGGTCGCGTGACGGCAAGGCGAAGTTCGGGCTCAACGCCGCGCTCGCGGCCGCCGGCTTCGGCCTCGGGGCGAGCGCAGCCGACCTGTCCGCCGACCTCGACATCAAGTCCGGCACGAGCACCAAGGGCCAGGGCACCATCGACCGGTCGGAGAAGCTCCGGCTGTCCGTCGCGGCCGTCGTCGTCGACGTCATGCCCAACGGCAACCTGCTGATCAGCGGCTCCCAGGAAATCCGCGTCAACTACGAGGTTCGCGTCCTCAACATCGCAGGCGTCGTGCGCACGCTCGACATCGCCGACGACAACACGATCGCCTACGACAAGATCGCCGAGGCCCGGATCTCCTATGGTGGCCGTGGCCGTCTCACCGACATGCAGCAGCCGGCGTGGGGGCAGCGCCTCTACGACGTTGCCGCACCGTTCTGATCCGGGGACGAAATGGCAAAGGACATTGAAGCCCCGGCCGAAGAAGCCGCTCCGCCCCAGAAGAAGAAAAAGGGTGGCACGCTGATCGCAATCCTCGCGCTGACCGTTCTCGCGGTCGGCGCGGGCGGCGGCATCGGCATGAAGCTCGCGTCGACGGTCGAGAAGGCCGTGACCAGCCGCGAGGTCGACCAGCCGGCCGTCGCGACCAGCGAGATGCGGTATTCCGGCGACGATGTGCTGTTGCGCCTCGAGCCGGTGATCGCCAACCTGGCCGCGCCCAGCGACACGTGGATCCGCATCGAGACGGCGATCGTCTTCCCGAACGGCTCGCTGGCCAACCCCGACGTGGCAGCGGCGCAGATCGGCCAGGACATCGTGGCCTATGCCCGCACGCTGTCCCTGAGCCAGCTGCAGGGGCCGACGGCGCTGCAGTACCTGCGCGACGACCTGAACGAGCGCGCGTCCCTTCGCACCGACGGCAAGGTCAGCGAACTCATCATCGAAACCATGGTGGTGCAGTGATGGTCCGGTTCGTCCCATCGCTCGGCCGTCGCCCGCTGGCGCTCGCGCTGGTCGCGGGTCTCGCCACCCTCATCCTCCCGGCGGCGGCGGCCGCACAGGAGCTGCCGTCGCTCGACGCCCTGCTTCCCGACGGTTCGGCCTCCGCCACCGGCCGGATGGTGCAGTTCGTGGCGCTGATCACCATCCTGTCGATCGCCCCCGGCCTGTTGATCATGGTGACCAGCTTCACCCGGTTCATCGTGGCGCTCTCGTTCCTGCGGTCCGGGCTCGGCCTGCAGACGACACCGGCCAATCTGGTGATGATCAGCCTGTCCCTGTTCATGACGTTCTTCGTCATGCAGCCGACGTTCGAGCGGGCCTGGAACGATGGCATCCAGCCGCTGACGGAGAACCGGATCAGCGAGCAGGAAGCCTACGCCAAGATCACGGACCCGTTCCGCGAGTTCATGCTTGGGCAGGTGCGCGACAAGGACCTGAGCCTGTTCGCCGATCTTGCCAACGTGCCACCGATCGGGCCCGGCGAGCAGGTCGAGCTGCGTATCCTGGTGCCCGCCTTCATGATCTCCGAGCTGCGCCGCGGCTTCGAGATCGGCTTCCTGATCGTGCTGCCGTTCCTGGTGATCGACATGATCGTCGCCACCCTCGTCATGTCGATGGGCATGATGATGATGCCGCCGACCGTGATCGCACTGCCGTTCAAGATCCTGTTCTTCATTCTCATCGACGGCTGGAATCTGCTGGTCGGAAGCCTGGTGAAGTCGTTCTTCTGATCGACCCGGCCGGCGGCTCCGGCCGCCGGCGACTGTCGAGAGCTCCGCGCCGCGCGCGTGCCTCCCCCGCCGGGTCGCGCCAACTCCCTCCGCCTTCTGACCAATCAGGTCTCCTCGCCCGGATCGCGTCGATCCGGGCGATTGCATTTCCGGCGATGCTCCGCGACTTGGCCAGCGCGACCAGCCGGTCGATCGGGCATCCGATCCGACGCGGCGGGAGCGCCACTCTTGTGCGCCCCACGGCATCGTCTCCCGGCGCAAGCTTCGCGCAAGTTTGGTCTGAGATGGTCTCGCCATGGCAGATTGGCTGCTTGCTCGCGAAGCAAGCAGTGGCCGGGCTCCGGAAGAAACGGGTCCAGCATCCAAAGGCATGATGCCGCTCTGCCATACCGGTGAGAGCCCGGTATGTCCCCCGACAACTTCATTCAACTTAGAGGGACATCCCAATGTCTAGCATCATCACCAACACCTCGTCGATGGTCGCCCTGCAGACCCTGCGCGGCATCAACAGCAGCCTCGACGAGACCAACAACCGCGTGTCGACGGGTCTCCGCGTCAACTCGGCCGCCGACAACGCCGCCTACTGGTCCATCGCCACCACGACCAAGTCCGACAACGGCGCGCTCAGCTCCGTGAAGGACGCCCTTGGTCTCGGCAAGGCCTCGGTCGACACCGCCAACACCGGTCTCGACACCGTTCGCGAGTCCCTGCAGAAGGTCAAAGAGAAGCTTGTTACGGCCGCCGCTCCGGAAGCCGACAAGAGCAAGCTTCAGACGGAAATCCGCAGCCTGCTCGACGGCATCCGGAACACGGCCGACTCGTCGGTCATCTCCGGCAACAACTGGTTGTCGGTGAACACCGCCGGCGAGACCAAGGACATCGTCGTGTCCTTCTCGCGCTCCGGTACGTCGATCGCGCTCGACACGATCTCCGTCGATATGGACAGCTTCTCCCTCTACGAGGCCGGCACCAACACCGGCATCATGGACAAGGCGCGCTCGTCCACGAGCTACACCAGCTCGCTCGCCGTCGTGGCGACGGCCTTCGACGACCCGACTGACGAGGTCGAGTTCAACGTGACGATCGGTGGCAACACCACCAAGGTCACGATCAACCAGGCCACTGTCGAGTCCGCTCTCGGCACCGGCACCACCGCGCTCACCAACGCCGCCGACTTCAAGGCGGTGATGGAAAAGGCCTTCTCCGACGCCGGCATCAAGGATCTTGCCCTGACCGCCGACAACACGGGTGGCACTGTGAGCATCGACAGCGCGAAGAGCTTCTCGCTCAGCGCACTGACGGTCGTGACCGACGCCGCGACGGCTGACCTGGATGCGAGCGACTTCGGCCTCGCCACTTCGCCGACCGTGACGACGACCTCCACGCAGATCGCCGTCGCCGACATCGACATCTCCAGCGCGACGTCCACCGACGTCGTGAACTACCTGAAGGTCGTCGATGCCGCGCTTCTCGATCTCACCGACGCGTCGACCAAGGCTGGTGCTCTGACCGCCCGCATCGACTCGCAGGAGAACTTCGTGACGGCGCTGATGGACGCCAACGAGCGCGCAATCGGCACGCTGGTTGACGCCGACATGGAAGCGGAATCGACCCGCCTGAAGGCTCTGCAGACTCAGCAGCAGCTCGCCGTTCAGTCGCTGTCGATCGCCAACTCCTCCAGCCAGAACATCCTCTCGCTGTTCCGCGGCTAAAACTGACAGCTTTCGTTTCGACGAAGGCTTTGGCCACGCTCGGCAACGAGCGTGGCCTTTTTCTTGTCTGCGCCGGGGCCGCAACGTCCGCGCAAGGTTGATCACCGACAGTCCCCCCTGTCGCCGGCGCATGAAGTCCTCGCCGGCAAACCCGAAGATGTGATTCCCGCCGTGCTGGCTTGCCATTCGTCTTGGCAGCGTCCGCATCGTGCGGCCTTCGAGGAATGGAAAGCTGTCGATGAGCGGCCGCGAACAGGCACAACGTCTGTGGAACAATATTCGAGAGCTCGGCACCCGCCGTCTCGTGGCTCTCGGCCTTGTCGGCCTCACCGTCATCCTGGTGGTGGCCGTGGGTGCCTTTTTTCTGAGCCAGCCCGAGAGGGAGGCGCTCTACGTCGATCTGTCGCGCGAGGACGTCAGCCGCATCGGCGGCGCGCTCAAGGACGCCGGCATTGACTTCGACGTCTCGTCCGACGGCACCTCGGTGCTCGTTGCGCATGCCGACACCTCTCGCGCCCGAATGCTGTTGGCCGAGAACGGCCTGCCGCAGGACACCAACTCCGGCTACGAGCTGTTCAACGAACTCGGCTCGTTCGGCCTGACCTCCTTCATGCAGGAAATCACGCGCGTCCGCGCCCTGGAGGGGGAACTTGCGCGCACCATCCAGTCGATGAAGGGGATCAAGGCGGCGCGCGTCCACATCGTGCTGCCCGAGCGCGGCTCCTTCCGCCGCGACCAGCAGGTGGCCTCGGCCTCCGTCGTCATCCGCACCGAACGCCCCAACGACTCCAACGACGCCCAGGCGATCCGCCATCTCGTCGCGGCCGCCATCCCCGGCATGACGCTCGACAACGTCACCGTTCTCAACACCGAAGGTACGGTGCTGGCCTCGGGCGAGGACGGCGACAACGCCGCCACCGGCAAGCTGGCGAACCTTCAGGACCGGGTGAACGGCGAGATCGAGGCCAATATCCGCCGCACGCTGACCCCGTACCTTGGCCTCAACAACTTCGAGATCTCCGTCGCCTCGACCCTCGACACCGACAAGACGCGGACAAGCGAAACCATCTTTGATCCGAACTCCCGGGTGGAGCGGTCGGTCCGCGTCATCAAGGAGAACGCGCAGTCGCGCAACAGCTCCAACGAGACCCCGGCGACGGTTCAGCAGAACATCCCGCAGGAGCAGCTTCCGACCGCGACCGGGGGCGGTTCGAACGAGCAGAACGAGCGCCGCGAAGAACTGACGAACTTCGAGATTTCCTCGAAGGTGGTCGAGACGGTCAGCGACGGCTTCCGGGTCAAGCACCTGTCGATCGCCGTCCTGGTGAACAAGGAGCGGCTGATGGCCGCCGCGGGCACCAATGGCGGCTCCGTTCCGGTCGACGCGCAGATCGCGGAGATCGAGCAGCTCGTTGCCTCCGCGGCCGGCCTCGATTCCGAGCGCGGCGACCAGCTCAAGGTCTCGGCGGTCGGCTTCGCCGCCGGCGCGGGCGAGCTCGAACCCGTGGCTCCGCTCTCCGTTCTCGACCTGCTGATCCGGCAGTTCGGCACGCTCATCAACGCCGCCACCATGCTTGTGGTCGCCATCCTTCTGATCTGGTTCGGTCTTCGACCGGCGATGCGGGCCATCCTCGCCCGGCCGCAGGACGAAGAGCAGGCTGCGCTCGATGCCACGGCCCTGCCGGCGCTCGACACCTCCGTCGTCACCCTTGAGGACGGCACTCAGGCGCTCCTGCCCGATGAGGATATCAACCTCATCGAGGACCTCACCTCGAAGCGCAACCGCACCCCGCAGAAGCGCCTCGAGCAGATCATCGAGTACGACGACGAGCAGGCCGCCGCGGTGCTCCGCCAGTGGCTGGGCAGCGAAGCAAAGGCTTGATCGACATGAACGCGCTCGCCCGCCTCATTCCCGACTTCGACGCGCCCCATGTCCCGGTCGTCCAGACCGAGCCGACGCTTCTGTCGTTCGTGGAAGCCGCCGACAAGCCGGCCCCCGGACCCGACCTCGCGGCCGTCGAAGCCCGCGCCCGCGCCGAGGCGCGCTCGGAGGCCGAGGCGGAATGCGAGCGGCTGCGGGCCGAGGACCGCCTGCGCTTCGACGAGGAACTTGCCGAAAGCCGTCGTGGCTGGGCCGACGCCGAGGGCCAGCGGCTTGCGAAGCATCTCACCGACGCGTTGGCCGACCTCGAAGCCCGCATCGCCGAAACCGCTGCGCGCGCGATCGGACCGTTCCTCGCGGCCCCGTTGCGCACCAGGGCGATCGACGAACTTGGCGAAGCGATCACCGCACTGCTGGCCGACAACGAGCATCCCAATCTGCGGGTTACTGGCCCTGAGGACCTGCTGGATCGGGTCCGCACCCACCTCGGCGATCGCGCGGCCTCGATCTCCTTCCAGCCAGGGGAGACCGCGGACGTCCGTGTGATCTCCAGTTCGACCGTCATCGAAACCCGACTGCGCGCCTGGCTCGACCGCCTGGCCGAAGCTGTGAATTGAGCCGCCCATGGGACCCGCCGACCATCAGGAACTGATCATCATCCGCCGCATCGAGGAGGATGAGCACGAGCATCACTCGAGCGCCTGGAAGGTGGCTCACGCCGACTTCATGACGGCGATGATGGCGTTCTTCCTGATCATGTGGCTCATCAACGCGACCGACGACGAAGTCCGCAAGATGGTGGCCGCCTACTTCAATCCGGTCGATCTGGCCGCGAGCGTCACCAACACCAAGGGACTGCACGACCCCGAGGACGCCGGCCTCGTCACGCCGGAGAACAATCCCGGTCGGGGCGAGGGCGAAGGCGGCGGCGAGCACGCGCCGGAACCCAGCGACGCAACCCAGGCCGCACGCGAACAGGCGGCCTTCCAGGACCCCTACTCCATTCTCGCCAAGCTCGCCGCCGAGGCCGAGCCGAACCAGTCGAGCGACATCGATGTTCCGGAAGGCGAGGCCGGCGATCCGGGAGAGACCGGCGGCGATATCCTGCGCGACCCCTTCGACCCGGTCTACTGGCAGACCGACGCCTCCCGGCCGTCGGTCGCCGAAGCCCCGGGCAAGGCGGGCACCGAGGCCAGCAGCCCCACCGCGGCGCTTCCGGATGCGCGGGCTGCCCGTCCCGACGGCACCGCCGCCGAATTGATGGCAAGCGCCATCGAGAATGCCGCCGCCATAGCCGAGGCCGAACAGGCAGCGGCTGAACAGAGCGACCGCGCCCTGGCACTTTCCGGCGCCGCTGAAATCCTGCCGGCGGGAGAGGGCGCCGACGCCGATCCGCAGGCCGTCACCTCGCTGGCACGGGAGCTGGGCACCGCGCTCGACGACACCGGCACCGCCGGCGGGAAGCCGCACCTCGCGGTCCAGCAGACCGCCGAAGGCCTTCTTGTCAGCCTGACCGACGACATCGACTTCGCCATGTTCCCGGTCGGCTCCGCGGTTCCGGACCCGAAGGTGGTCAAGGCGATGGAGACCATCGCCCGGGCCTTGCAGCACCGCGATGGCGATATCGTCATCCGCGGCTATACCGACGCCCGGCCGTTCCGCTCGGAAACCTACGACAACTGGCGGCTCTCGAGCGCCCGCGCCCACATGGCCCGCTACATGCTCGTGCGCGGCGGGCTCGACGAAGGCCGGATCGTCAGCGTCGAGGGCCACGCAGACCGTGACCTGAAGGATCCGCAGGATCCGAACGCTCCCGAGAACCGGCGCATCGTGATCCTGCTTCGCGAGCCGGCGAAAGGCACCCGGCCATGACCGTTCGTTCGCGTCTGCCCGCCACCGTCCTCGCGCTGGCCGCGTGCGCGCTCGCAATCGCAAGGCCGGATGGCGCCGCCGCCCAGGCGACGCCGTCGACCCCGGTTGCCGTCTCCCCTCCGGCCACGGGAGAGCCGATGGTGCTCGTGCCGCCGAGTCCGGAAGCGGCCGAACCAAAGCGCCGCGGCGGCTTCGGCGTCTTTTCCCCCTTCCGCCGGCCGGTGCCGCCGCCGCCGAGGATGGACGCCATCCATCGGCCAACGATCACGGTCCCGACCGCGCAAGCCTCGGTCCCGGCGGCCGGAACCGCGCAGGCCGACGCCGCCGCGGCCATGCCTGGCGACGTACCGCAGGACGCGGTGACGGCCGCTACGGCGGTGCCGGAAAGCGCTCGTCGCATCCCACTGCCGACCCCTCACCCGACCCGGGAAGCCACCGTGGCGACCGCGGCTGCGCCTTCGGAACGGACGCTCGACCCGATCACGGTGGCCACGGATCCAGGCCTCTCGGCCGAACTCAGGAACGAACGCGCCCTCGACATGGCCGCTGCCGCGGCGAACTCAGTTGTTGCCGGATCCACCGCCGCCACCGGCGCGGTGACAACCGAGGAGCCGGAGGCTCCGATCGTCGCGTCCGCCTCCGCCGGCGTGCCGGTTCCCCGGCCGCGTCCAGGTCCGCAGGCACCGGCCCTGTCGGTCGCACAAATCGAGGTGGCGGCCTTGCAGCCGGCCGCGGAGCCGCTCCCGACCGGGAATCCTCATGGCGCCTCCGCCGGGCATCTTGAGCCGTCCGTCGCGTCCCAGGCGACGAACGTCCCGGAGGCGATCTCCGAGACCTTGGAGATCGCCGAGGTCACTGCCGAAGGCGAGACCGCTGGTCTTCACGGTGATGCCCCACCGGCGGGCCAGCAGAGCGATTCCGCCGAGCCGGTCGCGGTGACGGAAGAACACGCACCGGCCGACGCGTCGGCACCGGTCGAGCCCGTCGCACATACGGCCGAGGAGATCGTCGCTGTGTCTGGCGAAGGGGAGCTTGTGGTGGAAGCCGCTCAAAGCCCGTCACCCCATCCGCCCGCGGACGTGGCGGAAGCCGATCCGCACATCGCGGACGAACCCGAGACGCACGCCACGGAACCCCACGGTGACGCCACCGGCGCGCACGGCGCCGAGACGGTCGCCGACGGCGGTCATGGGGCGGCAGAAGAGGCCCACGAGACCTCCGAGACCGATGCGGGGCACGGAGCGACGGCAAGCGGCCACGGAGATGAAGTCCCCGCGGCACCGCCGCTGGACCTGCCGTCGCGGCTGGGCGGAGCCGACGCAACGGCCAGCGGCAACGCGATCGCGCCCCCGTACCAGCTCGTCCGCACGCTGCAGACGCTGCAGGACAACATCGCTGGAGGGTCCTCCGCGGCCCTTGCCGCCCAGAAGGTGCTGCTCGCCCGGCTCGACCGGGATCTGCTGGCGGCGGATCCGGCCCTTTGGGCGGAGCGCCGGAACGCCGAGGCCCTCGTCGTTTACACGCTCAGCGGGGGCCGTCCGGAGGTGACCCGCGAGCTCCTGTCGCGCGATCCCAGTCCGAACGTCGACGAGCGGCTCCTCCGCGGAGCGCTTGCCTATGTCCTTGGACGCGAGTCGGAAGCGCGCAAGCTGCTCGGAGAACAGGACCCGCTGTCGCTGCCCACCAACCTGGCCGGCCAGGTGGCGCTCGCCCAGGCAACCCTGACCCTCGCCACCGAGCCCGAAAAGTCGCTCCAGCTTCTCGACCTCGCCCGTCTTCTCTCGCCGGGTACCCTCGTGGAGGAAGCCGCGCTGCGGCGCGAGATCTATCTCGTGAGCGAGCAGAACGACGTCGACAAGTTCGAGCAGCTCGCACGGCAGTATCTTCGCCGGTTCCGCCACTCGGTCTATGCCGGCAACTTCCGACAGCGGTTTGCGGCGGCCCTCACCCGGATGAGTTTCGTCGACGACCCGGCCCAGTTCCAGCGGCTGGACGTGCTCCTCGCCGACGTCGATGACGACTCCCGCCGCGAACTCTATCTCGTCGTGGCCCGCGCGGCGGTGAATGGCGGAAAGACCGCCGTTGCCGCCATGGCGGCCGAAAGGGCGCTCCAGTCCGCGCAACCGGCGTCCCGCGACCGCGCCCGGGCACTCCTCTATCGCGGGGCCGCCCTCGCCGTGACGCCGGACGGGTTGATGACGTCGCTCGACGATCTGAAAGCGGTCGACCGCAGGCTGCTCACCCCATCCGACGCGGCCCTCTACGACGCGGCCGCGGCGACCGCTAACCTCATCCTGACGGCCCCGGAAGGCGCGGCGGTCGACGAGACCGCCGTGGCCGAAGCGAGCGAAGCCATGATCGAATCCGAAGTGCTGGCATCGGCGACATCCGCCGTCGAGGCGGTGGACACTCTCTTGAGCGAGACCCAATAATGGCTGGCGTCAGCAGTTCCCGCCCCGACATGCCGCTGCGAGACGACGCCGCGAAGATCGCTGGAAGGCCTTCCCGGGAAGGCTCGGTCCGAACGGCGTTGCCCCAGGACGAAGGCGGAGACGACGCACCCGACTTCGCTGCACTTCTGAAGAAGGCGGGTTCCGAAAAGGCCATGCCGCAGACGGGGTCGGACGCAGCGAAGCAGACCCGCGGGACGGCCGAGGCGGCGGACAGCCAGCCGTCGCTCGAACCCGGCCCGCTCGACCCCAAGCTCGGTCGCGCGGAACGCGATGGCCGCGGCAAGGCCGAGGCTGAGGCCGACGGCGAGCCCGGTCCAGATCGGCAGCTGGGCCTGCGCAATCTCCTGGCAAGCTGGTCCGAGCCGGGTGCCGCGCCAGCGGTATCCGCCGACGGAGCGCCGACCCGCCCGGCTCCCGAGGCCGCGATCGCCGCCGCATTGGCCACGCGCCCCGCATCCGTTGCCGCGGAGCCAGCCGGCGACGATCGATCGACCGCACCCAGGGAATCCGGCTCGACGTCCGCGCATTCACCGGACCATCCGGGTCGGCAACGTCCGGCCGCGATCATGCCCGGAGAGGTCAAGCCCGCGCCGATGGAGCTCCGCCCCTCCAATGGCGGGGCCGCGCCGGCCGGCACACCGGCTCCGATCGTGATGTCGGCCGACATCATCGATCGCCAGACCCACTTTGCCCCCGTCGACACGCTTGCGAGAGGCCAGCGCGCCGCGCCGGGGCGCCTGAACCCGGCGGACGACGCGGCCAAGGGACCCGCCGGAGTGAGCCGCGCCGAACAGGCGGGCGGATCCGGAACCGTAGTCGAGGAGCCGCAATCCGCAACGGACGACGAAGCGGCGGCCGACCCCAGGCTACCGATCCGCGAGCGCTCCAGCGACGCCGTTTCATCCGACAGGCCGGGGGCGCGCGAAGCTCGAGCCCGAGACGGTGGCGATGGCCCGGCTACGGCCGGAACCACCGCGGCCGCCGGCGCAACCTCGACGACGCCGTCGCCTGCAGCGCCCGGCCTGCCGACCGCGACCTTGCAACGTCTTGCCGGCAGCATTCTCGCGACCGCCGGCGAGCTTGCGGCAAGCCAATCGGCAGCGCCGGCGTCCGCCGAGGGATCTGCGGCGACCGACCGGGGGCCGGTGCGCGTGCTCGACCTCGAGCTCACGCCGGCCGATCTCGGCCTGGTGCGGGTTCGCCTTCGGCTGATCGGAAACGGCATCGACCTCCAGATCGCGGCCGCCCGGCCAACGACGGCCGAGTACCTCCAGGAAGACCGTCATCGGCTGAGCGCGATCGTCGAGAACGCCGGATACGACATCGACAGCCTGACGGTGCAGACGTCGGGAGATGGATTCCGGTCGCACATCCTGCCGAGCATCCGCCAGGACGCGGCGCCGAACCCGGCCCAGACCGGCGGCGCGTTTCAGCCCCAGGCCGACGCCGGCGCGCAATCCCATAACGGTCGCGGCGGCAGCCCCGACCAGCGTTCATCACCGTCTCACCTCAAGGAAATCGATGGTTCACAGGTTCAGGAGGGCGAGCGCTCTCGCCCTGGCTCTCTTTACGTCTAGCCTCGCGCTGGCGGCGCCCGCCGTTGCCGGAAACATCTGCGAGAAGGAAATGGAACGGGCCTCGGCGCAGTACGGCGTGCCGCTCGGCATTCTCTATGCCGTGGGGCTGACAGAAACCGGCCGAAAGGGGTCGCTCCAGCCCTACGCGATGAACATCGAGGGCAAGTCGTTCTTCGGCAAGAGCTCGGCCGAAGCCCAGCGCAAGTTCGCCGAGGCGCGCAGCCAGGGCAAGAAGCTGATCGACCTCGGCTGCATGCAGATCAACCATCATTTTCACGCCGAGAAGTTCCGCTCCATCAGCCAGATGCTCGAGCCCCGCGCCAATGTCGATTATGCGGCCCGCTTCCTGAAGGAGCTGAAGGCAAGGGAAGGCAGCTGGACGATGGCCGTCGCCCGCTATCACGCGGGCCCCAACAACAACCCTGCCCAGAAGCGCTACGTCTGCGCGGTCATCCGCAACATGGTCGCCACCGATTTCGGCACCTGGACGCCGAACGCCCGCCGCTTCTGCGGCTGACGCATCCGGCCCGGAGGCCGCCTCCCCGACGCCGTTCGCGCAAACAAAGAAGGCCCGCCGATCCGATCGGCGGGCCTTTTCTTTGCGACGGGTGAGTTCACGGTCGATGGCGAGAGCGCTCGGCCCCGATCGATCCATTCCGGGCCGAAGGGCGCTTGAGGCCCGACAACGCCAAGGCGCGCGGCAGGAAACCGCGCGCCTTGGCGTCCGAGCCTCCGGAGCAACCCGCCCTCAGGGAAAGAGCGAGTCGATATCGTCCTGGGACACCACGTCGGCATCGCCGTTGAGGACCGGGCCGTGCATCTCGACGCCCGACGCGGTGCGGGTGAAGCTGTGGGCTTCCTGAGCCTCGGAGTCGTACTCCTCGTTGAGCGACCCGAAGCTCTTCCAGATGTCGGCCATCGTAGCGAGACGCGTCTCGATGAAGTGCATCAGGCCGACCACCTTGCTGATGCGCTGGCCGGTGATGTCCTGGAAGTTGCAGGCCTCGAAGATGCGAACGGTGTTCTCGTGGATCTGCTCGACCAGTTCGCGTTCGGCGTTTTCCAGCGACGCGGACTTCGACAGGCGCGAGGCCAGATCCTCGATGGTCTCGGCGGTGGCAAGAATGGCATCCGTCGCCCCCTCGGTGTCCGACACGACGGCATCGAGCTCGTCGGTGGCACGATGGAACTGCGCCTTCTTGTTTCCCCTCGCGTTCAGGGCACCGAGCTCGCCGCGGGTCCGCTTGATCGCATCCTGGATCGTCTCGACACCGGCAAGGAGGGTCACCCCGCCACTCGGCGCGGAGCCGTCCTGGGCCCGCTCCTCGAGGCGCGTGATCAGGTCTCTCAGATCGGCAAGTTCACTGTGAATGCGGTCGAAATGCGTAAGCAGCGCCGTCGGGGCCTCGACGTTCGCCGCCTTCTGATCTCGTCCGGCGCGCTCAATGCGATATGGTCGCAAGCCTGCCGACATCGGCGTCTCCTTTGGCTCAATACAAGTTTTCGCGAAGATTTTATAGTATGGCTCCGCGATCTACGTAAATTCCCCCCCGAACACCAAAGCAAGCCTCGCGCAAGTTAACCTCCATTACACGATATGTATCGAAACCGGTGCGCCGCCCGAGAGTGAGCGTATCTCTGACGATCAATCATATGGAGCTAACGATGGCGCTCGACTTCTCGATGCCGGTCTTGGTGGTCGACGACTACAAGACGATGATCCGCATCATCAAAAATCTCCTGAAGCAGCTCGGCTTCGAGGACGTGGACGAAGCCACCGACGGCACCGAAGCGCTCGGCAAGCTCAAGGAGCGCACCTACGGCCTCGTCATCTCCGACTGGAACATGCAGCCGATGACCGGCTACGAGCTCCTGCAGCACGTGCGCTCGGACGACGCCCTCAGCGCGATCCCGTTCATCATGGTGACGGCCGAAGCCAAGTCCGAGAACGTCGTCGCCGCGAAGAAGGCCGGCGTCTCGAACTACATCGTGAAGCCGTTCAACGCCCAGACGTTGAAGGGCAAGATCGAGACCGTCTTCCAGAACTGACCTGCGCGCCAACGCGACGGCGGCCATGCCCGGTACCGCCGCTCGGTGCGGCCCTGCGATCCGGGCCGCCTGCATTGCCGCCGCTCTTGCGGCATCGATGCACCACGCCGCCGGACAGACAGACGGACCGGCCGCGGAACGAACGGCGACGGCTGCGGCCTCCAATGGCGGGCCGGCTGAAGCCGCCTGGAACCCGACTCCGGCCGACATCGTCGGACCGGACCGCGCGGCCATCGACGACGAGCTCGAAGCCGCGATGGACATGACGCCGCCGGGGCGGCGTGTTCGCATCGAACTGATCTCGGGCTCGACGCTGCTTCTCAGCGTCTCCCCCTACGAACCCGGCCCCGACGGAGCCGACTGCCGGGTCTTCGAGTACGAGTACAGGCCCCCGACCGCCGGCCAGGCCCGCGTCACCGGCAGACGATGCTGGCGCCCGGAGACCGGATGGCGCCCGACGCGGATGGACGACCTGGTCGAAGCGGATGGCCTCCCGGCCGCCGCGGCGACAGCGCCCCTCGACCCCACGGGTCGCGGGCCGGGGACAGACGGCGCGATCGCCGGATCCCGGGCCAGCTCGGACAGTGCGTCCGCCGGCGCCGTGCGACCATCAGCAGAAACGCCGGGGACCGCCGCGCCGAAGCCGGCGGCCAGCGCGCCACCTCCCTCGCGCGTCATTCTTCCCTTTGTTCTCGACGAGACCCGTCCGGCTTCGCGTCCCTAGACGCCGGAGCCATGAGGAGAACGGGCACCGGCATTGCCACGCCTCGCCCACATCTCACCCGGATCCCGGCCTCACTCATCGACAGCATCACGCGCAGTCCGGCCGCCGCGATCGAGCAGACGGGCCGAACCGCCGTGCCTGGCGCTCCGCGCCATCACGCTTTGAAAGCGCGCCCATCACGTTTCGAGAATAGCTCCAAATTGGAATGGAAACGTCTGCCAAAGCAGAACGGGTTGCCGTTGAGTGGATGTATTTTCCTGAATATTAAGAAATTGTGACACGGCGAGACCGCCGGGGGACAGCCCAGAATTCACAAATTCAGGCTTTTGGCAGATTAACATTCGCGGAAAGGTTCAGCCGTGTACGTTGTAGTTGATCATAGAGACACCGTTACATCTGGATATACCGCCGGCTTTGCCCGCGAAGGCTTTGCGTCACTTGGGCTTTGCTCAAACGAATTCAAGGATTGGCTGACCAGCGCGTCGGACCAGGACCTTGATGCGGTGCAGGGATTTGTTCTCGGTGAGCTCGACGGGCGGACAACCTATCCCGACATCATCCGTGGTCATTCCCGAGCCCCCATCATCGCGCTGAGCGAGGAGCGCTCCCTGGAGCATACGCTGGAGCTCTTCACGGCGGGCATCGACGATGTGGTTCGCAAGCCGATCCACGTTCGCGAGATCGTCGCCCGGCTGGACGCCGTCTGGCGCCGTGCCAATGCCGTCGAGAAGCCGTCGACCAGCGGCCGCCTCAAGGTCTTCTTCAACGGCCGCGATCCGGAAATCGACGACGAGCCCCTGCAGCTCCCCCGCCGCGAGCGCCACATCCTCGAGTATCTGGTGAAGAACAGCGGCCGCCGGGTCACCAAGACCCAGCTCTTCAACGCGATCTACGGGGTCTTCAACGAGGACCTCGACGAGACCGTGATCGAGGGCCACATGAGCAAGCTGCGCAAGAAGCTGCGCCAGCGCCTGGATCACGACGTCATCGACGCCAAGCGCTTCATCGGCTACCGCTTCGTCGGCTGATCTCGACAATCAAGGGCCGCCAGCCGGCGGCCTTTCGCGGAAAATCCCCCCGGCCGACGGGTCGATCGCGTGCCAGCTTGGGCACGTCGAGCCCCGAGCGGCAATCGCACCGTTTCCCATCCCGCAGCAGCCGCGCGTCCGGACCTGTCCCGGGCGCTTCCGTCAGTGCGACTGCCGGCCACCACGCTTGGTCTGACGGTCGACGAATTCGTGCATTCGGGTCCGTCCGGTCTCGGTCAATTGCACGACGATCCGGCGTCGGTCCTGCTGATCCGGGACACGCTCGACGAGGCCCGCGGCCTGCAGCTCGTCGATCCGCCGCAGCGCAGTGGTCGTCGGTGCACGCGACGCCAGGCACAGGCTCGTCACCGAGATCGCGCGCCCACTTTCTTCCGCGAGGGCGAGGTCGAGCAGCATGTCCCAGGACGGATCCGAGAACAGGCTGGAATCGAAGATCTGATCCCGATCGCTCCGCGCCGCGATCAGCCCGCGGAGATAATCATCCGGCTGCGGCTTCGCAGGTGGGGGTGCCGCCTGCCCCGGTGCGGCGGCGACTTCTTCTCCCAGCGCGAGCGCTCGATCGATGGCGTGCGCGACCTCTTCGGGCATGATCGGTTTCTGCAGAAAATCGACGGCCTGCAGCCGCAAGGCGGCGACAGCCCTGTCGAGCGAGGCGTTGCCGGTAATCACGATCGCCGCGAATGGCCGGACCTTGCGCTTGTAGGAAAGCTTCTGCAGCAGCTCGATGCCGTTGATGTTCGGCATCTGGATGTCGGTCACGACGACCTTCAGCTCTTGATGACGGTCGAAGAGCTCGAGCGCTTCGTTGGCGCTTGATGCCGAGTGCACGGGATGGCCGAGCGCCACTAGGCCCTCGCCAAGCTCCTCCAGCACCAGAGGATCGTCATCGACAATGAGGACTTTGGGCGCGGACAATGGTCAAGCTACCTGATTGTCGAGTGCCGCATATGTCGACAAGCGACTGCTGAACTCTGGCAACATGATCATCAACTCCGACAACGAGCACTTCTGAGAGATCAGATAGCCCTGAATGTAGCTAACCCGATTTTTCCGGGCGAGAGCAAGATCCTCCGCCTTTTCTATGCCTTCCGCGACGACGATCAGATCGAGGCTCCGGCCGAGCTCGGCGAGTGCCTCGAAAATGGCCCTTCCCTTGGTCCATGACCTGGCCGCGCGGATGAGCTCCATATCGATCTTGAGCTCGGTCACCGGCAGGTTCGCGAGCTGCAGAAGCCCGCTCTGGCGCTGACCGACGTCATCGAGGGCGAGACCGAAACCGGCGATGTGCAACTTCAGAAGGGCGGTCACCGCAACGAAGGAGGAATCGTAAAGGGCGTTCTCCGTGAGCTCGAGAATCAGCTGCTCCGGAGCGAGGCCGGCATCGCGCACGACCACGGAAAAATGATCGACGGCGTGCGGCTGGGTCAGAACCTCGATCGGAACGTTGACGCTTACCGCCCCGCTCCATCCGGCGTCGGTCCAGGTCCGGCACGCAACGGCGGCCTGACGGAGCACGTCCTCCGTGAGGCGCGTGATCAGGCCGCGATCGCCCTCCAGCGCCTCGATGATCTTGATCGGCGAGACGGGCCCGATGTCCGGCAGCCATCCCGCCAGCAAGGCCTCCGCTCCGCAGAATGCAAGCGTGTCGGCGGCCACCAGCGGCTGGAACGCCACGGGGAGCTGGCCGCGCTCCAGTGCGGCATCCACCGCGTTTCGGATCTGCGTATGCGAGATCGCATTGGCCACCGAGGGGGGCTCATGGTCGACAACGGACTCGACGAGGCACTGCAGCTGACAGCAGTCGAACGGCTTGTTCAGAACGCCGAGAACCGACAGTCCCGCGCTCTCCGCCGCCGCCGCCGTCGCCCGCAGAACCGATTCACCCCGCCCGGTCATCAGAATGAGATGAGGCGGATTGGGCACGTTCGCGACCAGTTTGAGGATGTTGGTGCAGTCTCCTGCCCCGAGCATGAAATCGAGGATGAGGATGTCCGAAAAGCCGAGACGGGACAGATCGAGCATGGATTCGTCGGCGAGGGTCACGACGGCATGGTCGTGCGCAGTCAGGAAATGAGCGAGCTCCTGCCTCAGACTCAGATCATCATCGAGGATCACGATCTCGCGTCTTCGCTTCTTGTGGAGCTCATCCATCTTCCGGCGCCGCTTTGTCGCGAAGCGCCAGCCGATGCTCAACGTCCTTGACGAGCGCGAGTGGATCGACCGGCTTGAGATAGAGCGCGTCTGCGCCCAGCTCTTCCGCGGTGGTATTCTCCACCACATAGCCGGTCATGATTGCGTGAAGCTGTGGCCGCTTGCCTGCTGGCAGCTCGCTGGAGAACGTGACGAGGGAGGATCCGTCGACGTCGTCCAGCCGCAGGTCCGTCAGGAGCACGTCCCGGCACCCGCCTTCCAACAGGATGCGTTTGGCGTCTGCCCCCGTGCACGCCAGCCGCACCTGCCATCCGCAGCTGTGGAAGAACTCGGCGAGCTCCTCGACGATCTCGACCTCGTCGTCGCAGATCAGGATGGAGCGGTCCCGCACTAGGCCGCGCTCCGCTCGCCGACACCACCATCCGCCACCGGCAGCACGATCGTGAAGCGCGCCCCGCTCGCGATGTTCTCGACACTGACTTCACCACCCATCTTCCGGACGATGTTGCGCGACAGCGACAGGCCGAGCCCCGTGCCCTTGCCGTCGGGCTTCGTGGTGGTGAACGGCTCGAAGAGGTCCTTGATGATGCTCTCAGCGATGCCGCCGGCAGCATCGGAAATAGTGATGCGGATCTTGATCCCGTCGGTCGCGGCCGCGACCGAAACGACCCGCCGATCCGCATCGATCTCCGTTCCCTCATACGCGTCGCGCGCGTTGAGCAGGATGTTGACGATGACCTGCTCGAACAGCGTCTGCTCGCCGTCGACCATCACATCTTCGGACAAGTCGAGGTCGAGCAGCAGGTGGATGCTCGACAGCCGGTACTGCTCGGCGACGAAACTGATGGCAAGGTCGATCGCGCGGGGCAGCGCGAAGCGCTCGGCACGCAGCGACGGCTTGCGGCCGTAGCTGCGTACCTGATCGATGATGCGCTTGGCGCGCTCGACCTGCTCGTCGATGCGCGAAAGTTTGGTCTGCAGGGCCTGGGTATCGCCGTTTGCCAGCAGACGGCGGGCATTTGCCGCCGCCATTCGGATGACAGCAAGCGGCTGGTTGATCTCGTGCGCGATCGCCGAGGCCATCTCGCCGAGGGTCGACAGTTTCGCGGCCTGCATGATCTGGTACTCGGCGTCGCGAAGCTGGGTGGTGTCGGCAAGCGCAAGGAGGCAGAGGGTTCGGCCTTCCCAGGTGATCGGACGACGACTACCCCTGAGGGCCACGATGGACCTCTCGTCTCGGGGGAACGAGAACGAGCCCCAACCTGTGTCCAGTTCGTCGCGATCCGGCAACGCCGTCTGCGCCGCCGCCAGGAAGCGCTGCCAGTCCGGATGCTCCGACGAAGGATTGATCAGAGCCAGACCCATGGCGTTTATGAAGTAGACTTCCAGATCGTTCGGATCATAGACGACGATCATGGCCGGCATCGCCTCGATCAATGCGCGCAGGTTCTCGCGCACCGACGCCGCCTCCTCCTCCGCCGCCGCCATCGCCATCAACCGCTGGCGATCCCGCGCCCCCTGCAGGATCAGGAACACGACCAGCAGACCGCCGGAGACGGCCAGAAGGGCGAGCGGCACGAAGGCGGATCGCTCCGCCAGCATCTGCTCGCGCCGATAGACTTCCTCGTTGTATGCGATCGCCGACTGCAACACCGTCTGCAGCGTCTGTGACAGCGGCGCCAGCTCATCGTAGAGCCCGTTCAGGACATCGACGGCCTCCGGGCTGCCCGGCGTCGGCGTCTCCCTGTCGAGATAACCGTCGAGCAGGCTCTCATACCCCTCAAGCAACCCACGGTACTGCTGGATGTTCGGCAACAGCCGGCCTTCCTCGGACCCGTAGAGCAGCGGCAATCGGGACCTGAGGATCGCCAGGCGAAGTCCGACATTGTCCATCGCCTCCTGCGACGGAGCGATAACCGCGACACGGATCGCGGAACGGGATCGCACGAGCTCCAGCTGGGCCTGATAGGCGACCCAGCCCGACGTGCGCACGCTGATCGCCAGCGCCTGGCGGCTTCGCTCCTGCTCCCAGTAGAGCATGGCAGTGCTTGCCAGCAGACCCAGCGTCGTCAGCGTGAGGATGACCGTCAGGAGGTTCGACCACCCCCTTCCGCCCTCACTCGACGACGAAGTCCACTTCTTTGACCTGCCAAACCATACGGCCATGATAACGCTGCACATCCAATATGCTGGGTTGCTTGTCGATCGGGTAGATCACCCAGAATGGGCCGAGATTCCGGACATCCATATGCTCGCCATTGTGCCGGGTGGCTAAAATGGCGCCAAGCACCGTCCAGTCTTCCGATGGAAGCGTACCGCTGTAGTTGTTCAGCGCGCTGAATTTCGCCTCCTTCACCGGATGCGGTCCAAGTGCAGCGATCTCGCCGATCGAAGGCCCCGAGAACGTCTGTATTCCGTCCGTCCACGGGGTCGTGGTGCTGAAGGTGCTTTGGGGCAGCGTTTCGAGGGCTGCCGTGTCGAGGGTCTGTTCCTTCAGGACGGTGCCGTCCTGCGCCTTCCACCGCACCGTCAGATCAATTTGCGGGTGCAGCGCGAGAGCGGCGCCCGGAAAGATGGCAATTGCGAGCGCCGCCAGAAGACGCGTCAGCTTCGACAACATGAGGTCGCAGCTCCGGACAGGATAGCGCACAGGGGCGGACGATCCGCAGATTGCGGTGGCCCCGCGCGCTCTCGACAACATGGTTAAGATGTTCGCACACGACCCGGCGCGCCGCGAAGGTGATTTCACTCCATTTTGGGAGTGACCCCCCCTTTTCTGGTCCCAGTTCGGACCAGCACGCCCCTCCGGCCCGTGCTCCCCTGTCGCTTCCGTCCCCCTCAAAGCCCCGCCGAGGCTGCCAAGCTTCGCACAAGCTCGCTCGGATAGGCCTCGAGCCGCCTTTGTAAGGACAAGCCACCAGAAGGAACCCCAAGGATGAAGTCCACGCTTGTTTCGGGCCTCTGCGCCCTCGCACTCCTCTCCGCGCCGGTGTTCGCCAACGAATTCGAGGCTCCGCTGACCACCCTGGCCCAGGGCGATATCGCCGCCATCGCGTCGGCGCCGGAAGTCGTGGCCGCCGTGAAGGCCCAGAACGCCCAGACCTCGGGCTACGACCAGGCGACCATCGACGCCGCCGACAAGGCCTGGCGTGCCGAGATCGGAAGCGGCTCGCAGCCGACCATCGACGCCATCCTCGCCCGTCCCGCGTCGACCTTTCTCGTCGCCGCGAAGGAAAACTCGCAGGGCCTGTTTACCGAAATCTTCGTCATGGACGCCAAGGGCCTGAACGTCGCCCAGAGCGGCGTCACGTCCGACTACTGGCAGGGTGACGAAGCCAAGTGGCAGGAGACCTATCCGAAGGGCGCGGGCGCCGTGCACCTCTCCGACGTGGAGCTCGATGAGTCGACGCAGACCTATCAGAGCCAGGTCTCGATCCCCGTCGTCGACAACGGCACCGTCATCGGCGCGCTCACCGTCGGCGTGAACGTCGAGTACCTGCAGTAACCCACCCACCTTCAACGGCCGCGAAAGCGGCCGCTTTCTTCTTCCGACGGCACGTGCCGCGACAAACGACAACCGGAGGACGACGATGTCTGAACAGGATACCAAAGATCGGCCGGCAAGAGCCTCCCGCAAGAAATCTCTGCGCAGGCGCATCGCTCTCGGCGTCTTCGCGGCCGTCTCGATCGGCTTCGCGAGCACCACGGTTCTCACCTACTACACCGAGGTCAACGGCACGACCGAGACCCTGGAACGGACCCACGCCCAGCTGACCAGCCTGCTCGCCGGCCAGTTGTCCGGAGCGGTCCGTTTCGCGAAGGTCGACGCCATCGACGGAGCGACCGGCCAGCTCGGCGCTGACGCGGCCGCCCACGCCGACCACTTCCTGACGGTCAGCGCCGACGGCACCGTCATCTCCGAGACGGGGACCGCCCACGATGCGGAAGCCGCGCTGGTGGTTGCCCGCGCCGCGCTCGCCGCCAACGACATCGTCACCGAGACGGACGGATCCTACCAGTTCACCGCCGCTCCGGTGCGCTTCGGTGCGACCAACGACACGATCGGCGCGGTGGTGGTCACCTGGAACAACACCGAGACCTGGACCGCCCTGCGCAACGGTGCGTTCATCAGCCTCGGCGAGGCTCTCCTGATCGCGCTCGTGGTCGCGCTGCTCATCGAGGTGGCGATGCGGCGCTGGATGAGCCGGCCCATCGACGACGTGGTGGGCACGATGAACAAGCTCGCCGACGGTCAGACCGACTTCGAGATCCGAGGGGTCGACCGCCGCGACGAGATTGGCGAGATGGCCCGGGCCGTGGCGGTGTTCCGCGACAACGCCATCGAGCATCGGCGCCTGGCCGAAGAGCAGGAACGCGCCCAGCTTGAGCGGGCGGAGCGCCAGGAAAACATCGAGCGCCTGATTTCCCGCTTCCGTGAGGAAATCCAGGGCGTGCTCGGTTCGATCAGCGCCAACATGAACCAGATGCAGGCCACCGCATCGGAGCTCATGGGCATCGCCGAGAGCGCCACCAGCGGCGCGTCGGGCGCCGCCGCCGCCTCCCAGCAGGCGTCGGAGAATGTCGGGGCCGTCGCTTCCGCCTCCGAACAGCTCGCCGCCTCGATCGGCGAGATCGGTCGTCAGGTTTCCGACACCAACCACGTCGTCGGTCGCGCCGCCAACGACACCCGCACGACCAACGAGAAGATCGCCGGTCTCGCCGAGGCCGCCCACAAGATCGGCGAGGTGGTCGAGCTGATCTCTGACATCGCGGCGCAGACCAACCTCCTCGCGCTCAACGCCACCATCGAGGCCGCTCGGGCGGGCGAGCACGGCCGCGGCTTCGCCATCGTGGCGGCCGAGGTGAAGACGCTCGCGAACCAGACGGCGAAGGCAACCGAGGAGATCGGCGCCCAGATCGCCGCGATCCAGAGCTCGACCGAGGATGCCGTCAGCGCGATCAAGTCGATCACCGACATCATGGAGGAGGTCAGCGACTGCACCGCGGCGATCGCCACCGCCGTCGGCCAGCAGGGCCAGGCGACCGGTGACATCTCGCGCAACGTCGCCGAAGCCGCCGACGGCACCCGCGACGCCGCGGCCCGGATCTCCGGCGTGACCTCGGTCGCGCTGCAGACGTCGGAGGCCGCGTCCCAGGTCGAGACCGCGTCCAACGACGTCGTTTCGCAGACCGCCGACCTGCGTTCCGTGGTGGACCGCTTCCTCAAGGACGTTGCCTGACGTCCCTTCCTTCCCACCCGACCACCGCCAGCCGAAAGGGCCTGGATCAGCGATACGCCGATCCAGGCCCTTTTCGTTTGACGTGGTCCTCATCCGTGTGAGGGCGGCCGAGACCTCCCGGCCCTGCCGACTCCTCCGGACCTCCTATACCAAGACCCGCCGGTCGGACGTTGGCAGCGCCGCACGAGGCCCGCGCCGGGACACAAGGTTCGCGCAAGCAACGCGGCCTAGGGTTGATCTCGTTGAAGAGACGGATCCGCGGCGACGACCTGAGCGGATCCGGATCGATCGGCCTCGGCGGACGCCGTCCGCTCGAACCCGAGAGTTTCTTTTGCAGGACGCCCCCTTTCCTCCCTCCCCGAAGCGGGTGGCGTCCAACTCAGAGGCCCGGACCAAAGCACAAGTAAGGTCCGGGCCTTTTTTTCATTTGCCCCACAGTTTCTCCCGCCCGACCAGCGCCTCGCGACAGCGCGATGCTCCGCGCGTCCACGGCACCCCTCTCATCAGCGTGTCCAGCCTGTTCGTTCAGCCCCCCACCGCCGGCTGCCGGCCACCCCTGAGCGCAATGTAGATCGCCGGGATGACGAGAACGGTCAGCAGCGTCGACGACGCCAGCCCGAACAGCAGCGAGATCGCGAGACCCTGGAAGATCGGATCGGCCAGGATCACCGCCGCGCCGATCATCGCGGCCAGCGCGGTGAGCAGGATCGGCTTGAAGCGGATGGCGCCCGCCTCGAGCAGCACGTCGATGAGCGGCCGATCCGGACTGGCCGAGTGGCGGATGAAGTCGGCAAGCAGGATCGAGTTGCGCACGATGATGCCGGCCAGTGCGATGAAGCCGATCATCGAGGTCGCCGTGAACGGCGCCTGGAACAGCCAGTGGCCGATCATGATCCCGATCAGCGTGAGCGGGATCGGCGTCAGGATCACCAGCGGCAGCTTGAACGAGCCGAACTGGGCGACCACGAGGATGTAGATCCCGAGGATGGCCACGCCGAAGGCCGCGCCCATGTCGCGGAAGGTGACCCAGGTCACCTCCCATTCGCCGTCCCACAGAAGGGTCGGATGCGTCTCGTCCTCCGGCTGGCCGTGCAGCCTGATCACCGGCTTGGGCACGTCGCCCCAATCGGCGGCGTCGATGGCGTCGGCCACCGCGATCATGCCGTAGACCGGCGCCTCGTAGGCACCGGCGAGCTCCGCCTGCACCATTTCCGCGGCACGCCCGTTGTGACGGAAGATCGGAAACGAGGCCCGCTCGCGGGTCACGTCGACGACGTCGCCCAGCTCGACGATGGCCCGGTCGCCGGGCAGCGCGTTGGCCGCGACGGGGGTCGTCAGCGTGCGTTCGTCGACGACCTTGCCCCCCTTCGGCAGCGCGATGGTGATCGGGATCGGCTGGCGGCCGCCGCCGCGGTGGGAGTAGCCGACCGTCTGGCCGCCGAACAGCGCCTGGACGGTGTCGTACACGTCGTCCTGCTCGACCTTGTAGTATTCGAGGTTCGCCTGATCGATGGCGATGCGCACGCGCTCGGCCGGCGTTCCGAAGGAATCGTCGACGTCCACCACGAACGGTACGCTGGCGAACGCCTCGCGCACCTTCGTAGCCACGGCGCGCCGCGTCTCCGCGTCCGGGCCGTAGATTTCCGCCAGCAGCGTCGCCAGCACCGGAGGTCCGGGCGGCGGCTCGACGACCTTGATCGCCGTGCCGGCCGGGACGTCGATCCCCTTCAGCCGCTCGCGGATGTCCAGGGCCGTGTCGTGGCTGGTGCGGTCGCGCTCCTGCTTCGGCAGCAGGTTCACCTGCACGTCGCCCATCTGGGGCTGATTGCGAAGGTAGTACTGGCGCACCAGGCCGTTGAAGTTGAACGGCGCCGACGTCCCCGCATAGGTCTGGAAGGAGACGGCCTCGGGCAGGTCGGCGAGCCGCTCGACGACCTGCCGCAGCGCCCGGTCGGTGTCTTCCACCGACGCGCCCTCCGGCAGGTCGACCACCACCTGGAGCTCGGTTTTGTTGTCGAACGGCAGCAGCTTGACGGTGACGTGCTTGGTGTAGAGCAGCACCATCGAGGCGAGCGTGGCGACCCCCACCAGCAGGAGGAAGGTCCAGGCCCGCCAGCGCGCCTTCAGGATCGGACGCGCCACCGCGACGTAGATCCGCCCGAGCATGCCGCCGCCATGGCCATGGGCGTCGCTATGCCCGCCGTGCGCACCCGCCGCGGCCGAGGCCTTTCCCGCCACCTTGAGCATCAGCCAAGGCGTCAGCACCACCGCGACGAAGAACGAGAAGATCATGGCGGCGGAGGCGTTCGCCGGGATCGGCGCCATGTACGGGCCCATCAGGCCCGACACGAAAAGCATCGGCAGCAGCGCCGCGATGACGGTGAGCGTCGCCACGATGGTCGGGTTGCCCACCTCCGCCACCGCCTCGATGGCGGCCTGCACACGCGAGCGGCCGTCGCGCATGGCCCAGTGTCGGGAAATGTTCTCGATGACCACGATGGCGTCGTCGACGAGAATGCCGATCGAGAAGATCAGCGCGAACAGGCTCACCCGATTGATCGTGTAGCCCATGATCCGGGCGGCGAAGAGGGTGAGCAGGATCGTGGTCGGAATGACCACCAGCGTGACCAGCGCGGCGCGCCAGCCGATCGCGAACCCGATCAGCGCGACGATGGTGACCGTCGCGAGCCCGAGGTGGAACAGGAGTTCGTTGGCCTTTTCGTTGGCCGATTCGCCGTAGTTGCGCGTGATGGCGACGTCGATGTCGTCCGGCAGCACCTGGCCGCGCATGAGGTCGAGGCGGTGCACGATCTGCTCGGCGATGACGACCGCATTGCTGCCCGGCCGCTTGGCGATCGCCAGCGAGACGGCCGGCACGCGCTCCAGCGTTCCGTCGACCTTGCGGACGTCGGCGACGCGCACCTCGTTGGGCGACGTGGCGAGCGTGATGGTCGCCACGTCGCGCACGTACACCGGCCGGCCGTCGCGCGCCGTCAGGAAGAGGTTGCCGATCTCGGGTCCGCCGTGGAGCGTCTGGCCGGCGACCAGGGTCCGCTGGTCCTGGTCCTCCCGCACGCGTCCGATCTCGACCGAGCGGTTGGCTCCGGAGATCTTCTGGGCAAGCTGCTGCAGCGTGATGCCGTAGAGCGACAGCTTCTCCGGGTCCGGTTCGATGCGCAGCCGTTCCGGCTGCTCGCCGACGATGTAGGTGAGGCCGACGTCGGGCAGCTTCGACATTTCGATCTGCAGCTCGCGGGCGAGCCGGGTCAGCCCGTTCTCGGTCCAGCGGCCAGCCACCGAGGGCTTCGGCGTCAGCGTGACGACGACGATCGCGACGTCGTCGATGCCGCGGCCGACGATCAGCGGCTCGGGGATCCCGACCGGGATCCGGTCCATGTTGGCGGACACCTTCTCGTGCACGCGCAGGATCGCCGCGTCCTGGCTGGTGCCGACGACGAAGCGCGCGAGCACCACGGCGCCGTCGTCCTCCGTGCGGGAATAGACGTGCTCGACCCCGTCGATGCTCTTGACGATGGTCTCGAGCGGTTCGGTGACGAGCTTGACCGCGTCCTCCGCCTTGAGGCCGTTCGCCTGCACGCGGATCTCGACCATCGGAACGGAGATCTGCGGCTCTTCCTCGCGCGGCAGCGTCAGCAGCGCGACGATGCCCAGCGCGAAGGAGGCGAGCAGGAAGAGGGGCGTGAGCGGAGAGGTGATGAAGGCGCGCGTGAGGCCGCCGGCGATCCCGAGCCTCATGGCAGGACGACCCGGTCGCCGGCGCGCAGGCCGGTCAGGACCTCGACGCGGGCTTCGTCGTCGACCGTGACCGGGTCACCGAGCACGACGGCCACGTCCTGCTCGCCCGCATCATTGGCGATCTTCACGTAATCGATGCCGTGGATGGTCTTCACCGCGTCGGGGGGGACCGCCAGCACCGTGCGCTTGCCGACCGGAATGCGCACCAGCGTGCGCTCGTTGACGAAATAGTCGCCGAGGCTCTGGACCTCGACGTCGGCGATGACGCGCCCGTCGGAAATCTCGGGGTAGATCTTGGCGATGGTCCCGCTCGTCGCCGCTCCGGCATCGACCGCGGCGGAACCCGCGAGCCCGCGCTTGCCGATCTGCACGACGGCGCCCTCCTCGATCTCGGCGGCATGGCGCTCGGGCAGCGAGAGGCGCAGGAAGTAGCCGCCGCTGGCGATCCGGGCGACCTCCTCGCCGGCGAGGACGACGGCACCCAGCGTGACCGGCACGGTCAGAACCCGGCCATCGGTCGGCGCGAGCACCTCACCCTCGTGGGCCCGCTGCTCGATGACGGACTTGTCGGCCTGTGCGGCGGCGACCTGATTCAGCACGACGTCGAAATCGGTCTGTGCCTGGTCCAGCCGGCTCTGGGCGGCGACGCCGCGCTCGAGCAGCCGCTTTGCCCGGTCGAGCTCGGTGCGCGCATTCTCCATCTGGGAATCGAGCGCCTTGATGCGGGCGTCGGCGGCCGCGGTCTCCAGCGCGATCTTGTCGTCGACGACGATCGCCAGGACCTCGCCCTTCGTCACCTCATCGCCCTCGACGATGCGCACCTCTCGGATCGTCCCGCCGATGCGGGCACGTGCCGGCGCGATCGTCCGGCTCTCCACCTTTCCGAAGACGGCCTTGAACTCCGGCACGACCACCGGTTCGAGGACAAGATCGGCCGCGCGTGCACCCAGCGGAAAGGCTGTGGCGGCAAGCAGCGGCAGGGCGACAAGGAGCCTCAGGCGCACGGTTCGGAATCCTGACTGGCGCACACCGGCAAGGTGGCCGGCGCGCGGGAACGGGGGAGCTTGAAGGCAGCGGCGCTCAGCGGAAGGCGACGCCGGAGCGCACGCCGAGCTTCCGGAACACCATCGCCGCCGGGCAGAAGCCGGTGACGGAGGCCTGGATCAGGTTGATGCCCACGAAGGCCGTCAGCAGGAACCAGTAGGGCGACACGAAGACGCCGAGCGCCAACGACACCAGGGTCACGAAGCCGGCGAACATCATCACGGCACGATCGACGGTCATTTTTCACTTCTCCAGGTTGCGTCCCGCGCTCATTCGGCGGGCTCGATGTGAATGTCCTTGAGCTTCTTCACGCCCAGGATGTCGAGCGCGAGATTCTCGTAGAAAGTCTCGCTCTTTCCCTGGCGGACCTTGTGCAGGAAGTACTTCTCGAAGCCGATCTTGGCGGCATGCACCCACCGCCCCTTGGACGACCAGTTGACGTTGCGCGGCGGGATCTGCGGCTGCGCCACGAAGGCGATGCCGTCGTCCCCGAAGTCGGCCAGGCAGACGGCGTTCCAGGTCGCGACCGCGCGCGGCTGCTCGCCCTTCACCAGCGCGGCGATGTTGTGGGCGGTCGCCGTGACCATGGATTCGATCATGAAGCCCGTCTTCGGCACGCCGACCGCGAGCGGCGTCTTGCCGACCGGGGGAATGGCCACGCAGACGCCGACGGCGAACACGTTCGGAAACGCCGGGTTGCGCTGGTGCTTGTCGATGAGGATGAAGCCGCGCGGATTGGTCAGCCCCTCGATCCCGCGAACCGCCTCGACGCCGCGGAAGGCCGGCAGCATCATGGAAAAGGAGAAGGGCAGCTCGTGCGTCGCCTTGACGGCACCGTCGTCGGCGACCTCCTCGACATGCATGAGGCCGTCGTCGACCTTCGTCACCCGGGCGTTGGTGATCCACTTGATGTGGTGGTCGCGCATCGCGCTCTCGAGCAGGCCCTTGGTGTCGCCGACGCCGTCGAGGCCGAGATGGCCGACATAGGGCTCGGGCGTCACGAAGGTCATCGGCACGCGGTCGCGCACCTTGGCCTGTCGCAGCGCGGTATCGAGCACGAAGGCGAACTCGTAGGCCGGTCCGAAGCACGAAGCGCCCTGGACCGCGCCGACGACGATCGGACCGGGATTGCGCACCAGCGCGTCGAAGGCCGCGTGGGTATTGCCGGCATGATCGACCTGGCAGATCGAGGCCGTATGTCCGTCCGGTCCGAGGCCCTCCACCTCGTCGAAGGCAAGGTCGGGGCCGGTGGCGATGACCAGATAATCATAGGAGATCGACGAGCCGTCGTTGAGCTCGACCCGGTTTTCCGACGGATGGACACGCCGGGCGCCCTCCGGGCGCAGCGTGATGTCGCGGCGCGAGAACACCCCCTCGAGATCGACGCTGATGTCCTCGGGCTTTCGCCAGCCGACGGCCACCCACGGATTGGACGGAACGAAGGAATAGGTGGCCCCCTGGTTCACCACGGTGACCTTGCCCTCGCGTCCAAGTTTCTCCTTCATCTCGTAGGCCATGATGACCCCGCCGAGACCCGCGCCAAGTACGACAACCTCCGCCATGACTTCCTCCGCCTTTTCGTTCTTCGAGCGTTGCGTCCTGCCGAACCATGGGAAAGGCTGCGCCTTCCGATGACTGCGCGCATTGCGCAAACGCAATGGTTGAAACGTTGGCCGGCGCCCTCATGCGGCCCGGCTGGTCGTCTCGGCTCGACGGCACCCGTCGGACCTGCAACGATCAGGTCTTGCAGGTAACATTCAAGAAATGTAAATTCAAGAGTATGAATGTATCAGACATGATTCCGGCGGCCGGCCGCGCGGCCGATCTGATGCGCAGCCTCTCGCATCCGCAGCGGCTCCTCGTCCTGTGCGCGCTCGGCCGCGAGGAGAAATCGGTGGCCCAGTTGCGCGAGGAACTCGGGCTCGCGCAGGTGCCGATGTCCCAGCAGCTCATGCGGCTGCGATCGGACGGGCTGGTCGAGGCGCGCCGCGAAGGCACGGCCCAGCTCTACCGGATCACCCAGCCGGAGGTGCTGACCGTCGTGGAAGCGCTTCACGCCGCATTCTGCCCGGTCCCGCAGGACGCGGCGGACTGAGCACCCCCGCACGCAGTTCGGCCCCTCTCGAAGCCGATCCGGACCGGGGGTGGCGCTTCAGCGCAGGCTCAGGAAGCAGAAGCGCTCGAGCAGACGCAGAAGGTCCTTCTGGCTGCGGCAGCCGGCCTTCGCGAGCGCGGTCTTCATCTGCTTGCGGACCGTGTCCGGACTGACCTTCCGCGCCAGCGCATGGGCGGTCAGGTCCTCTCCCGCGGCAACCGCGCCCAGCACGCGCTGCTCGCTTCTAGTCAAGCCGAAGAGGCTGCCGAACTGCGCGATCTCGGTCTCGCTCGGGGCGACCTCGCGCGACAGCGGAACCAGCAGCACCGCCAGCGCCGCGCCCCTTGAAAGGTCAGGGGCGACCGGCGCCGGGATCGCCACGAACCGCACGCCGAACTGCTCGCCATCCTCCGTCATGCTCAGTCCGGCCCCGATCGCGGCCGGGCCAGGCGCGCCATTGGCGAGCGCGGCGAGGTTGGCGGCCAGAAGCCCGTTCAGCCCCGCCTCGCGGAAGCGCAACCGGTCACGGCGCAGCGCGATCACGCCTGCGCGCGCAAGCATCTCGGCAGCCGCGTTGCAGAACGTCACCACCCCGGTTGGGGCGAGGACGAGAACGCCGCGGCCGGCATCGGCCCAAAGTCCCCCCAGCAGCCGGTCGCGGGCGCGAAGCTCCTCCACCGTGCACGTCAGCCGGACGGCCTGACGCACGTGGGGGACGATCCGTTCGATCATGGCGACTTCGCCGGCATCGAACGGGTCGTCGAGCTCGCGCGAAACGCCGTACCACGTCATGTAATTCTCGACGCCCAGCTGGGCGCCGGTGATGTGGAACATCTTCTGGGGCCGCTGGAAATCCTGGTAGACCGGGCTCGCACGCTTCTCTTCCGGGCTCCAGACGTCGCAATCCAGGACCATCAACCCCGGCGGAGTGGCGTCCATGCGCGGCACCCGGATGTCGATTTCGAAGAAGTCGTCCATGTAGGCGCGGATCGCCGCGGGATCCTGTCGTGCGAGCACGTTGACGGGCTCGGCGCCGCTCCGCCGGTCGAGCGCCATGACATGCGAGGTGTGTGCCCCCAGCGCGTCGGCGATATCGTTGACCGCGCGCTGCCACAGCTCTGGCGTGAGTGCGGCTTCGTAGAGCCCTCCCACCAGGGCCAGAAGTCTATCGGAATCCACCCGACCCGCGCCCCCTGTGACCTCGCGTCTCCCCGTCACGCGAGACTAATCGAGGCTATCCGGAATGCGAAGCCGAAACCGGGATTCCTTGCCCCATCTGGGGGATGCCGGCGGCGGCAGGGCACCGCCTACTGGCAGCTCTCGCAGCGACGGCAGGGCCGGTGACTCCGCTCGGACCGCCGAACTCATGGGGAAACCTCAGATGGAAATGATCGTGATCAGCATGCTGATCGTCTGGATCGCCGTGTCGACGCTCATTGCGCGGGTGATCGGCAGCCGCAACGACCGCTCGCCCGCCTTCAACGCGACCGTCGTCACTGCCGTCGGTTATGTCGTCGTCACCGGGGCACTTGTCATGGCGATGGTGCCGTTGGTGCCGCCAATGGTGCGGGATCCGATCGGCTCGGTGCTGCCGCCCATCGCCATTGCCGGCGCCGTCGCGGCCGTGCTCGCCTGGATTCTCGCCTTCGCCAGCGTCAGCCGCGCGCGCAAGGCACGCGCCTGATCGGCGCTCCGGGCGCGGTGGATCCACGCGGACCATGCGGAGGCTGTTGGAGCGGGCACGAAGGGTCGTTCGCCGACCGGATGGTCGGGCGATCATCGGCGCGGTGACGGAGATTCTCGACCGCCAGCACGCGATCGAAAGCCGGAGCTACGATGCCAAGACGGGCGTGATGGCGGTCGCGGCGGCGCGGCGGGTCCTCGCGAGCTTGCCCGTCGAGACGTCCGGCAGCCGCCAGGTCGATCTCGTGCTCGACGCCCTGGAGCGCCTCAAGCAGCGCCAGGCGGCAAATGCCGGGGAGTTCGCCACGGGCGCGGCGACAATCGGCTCGATCATCCGGGACGTCAGGACGCGGTTTCGACCCTGACAGTCGGCGCCCTCAACGCTTGCGGCGGGCCGCCTGGGCCAATGCCAGCAGCGTATCGGATACCAGTTCGTGAGCGAGCACGGGGTTCACCCGGGTCGCCTTCACCGTATCGGCGAGGCGGCGCTGGGCCCGGACGAGCTGGGCCGCAGGCCAGGCCCTGAGCATCGTCTTGATGGCGGGCTTCCGGCGGAAGAAGATCCGCGGCTGGGCGCCATCGACGACGGTGTCCGCGGCGAGCCCGCTGTCGACCTGAGCCCGCATCTTCTGGAGCGACTGGGCAAGCCGAAGCGCGAAGCCGGCGGTGACGGACGGATGGGTGCCGGCCGCTTCCAGCCGCTTCAGCCGCCGGATCGCGCCATCCGCATCGCCGAGGAAGGCCGCGTCCACGGCTTCCTCGATCGACAGCGCGGCGCTGTCGCCAACCACCGCCTCCACGTGGGCAAGCGTGATCGTCCCGTCGCCATGGGCATAAAGGCACAGCTTGCCGATCTCCGAGCGGCTGCCGGTGCGGTCGGATCCGAGCAGCGCGTGAAGCGCCTCGCGCGCCTCGGCGCTGACGGCCAGGCCGTGAAGGCGGGCCTCTTCCTCCAGCAGCCGGTCGATATCGCGCGCGCTGTCAGCGTAGCAGGGAATGACCAGCGCGGCCGCGTGCTTCTCCAGGCTCTTGCGCAGGGGGGAGGTGGGCCGAAGGTCGCCGGCCTCGATGACGATCAGGGCGTCCGTCGGCGGATCGTCGAGCAGCGGCTGCACGGACGGGAGCAGATTGCGCGCGCCAATGTCGCGCACCCAGACGACGCGCTTGCCTCCGAACAGCGCGATCGTCCGCGCCTCGTCGCTCAGCCGGCCGGGATCCGATCCCAGCTCGTCGCCATCGATCCGCACCAGCCCGAACGGATCGTCCTCGCCGGACGCGCGCTTGACGATGTCCCCCGCACGCTCGCCGACGAGCCCGTGGTCGGGCCCGTACACGAGGATGACCGGAGGCAGCCCGGCCGCTTCGGCAAGCCTGCGATCGATGTCCTGGGGTTTGAGGACCGCCATTCCCGCTCCGCTCGAGCCCTTTCGCTCCGGTGGCAGCACCGGATGGACAAGATTAGGCTGAGGCCTCCAAGCCTAGGAAGCCCCGCCCTGCGCCTGCCGTCCGCGCGATTCCAGACCGGCCGTGAACGTCCGCAAGATCAGCTCTGCGGGTTGGCGGAGAAATAGGCCGCAAGCCGGTTACCCACGTCCTGCGCCACCGATCTGGCAACCCGGTTCTGTGCATCGACCGACGCGCGCGTGTTGGCGAAGCGCTGGCTCGAGTAGTCGTAGGACGCGGTGGCGAAGCTCGACCCGGTGAGCAGCGTCAGGTTGGTCGCCGTGTCGATGAGGGCGAAGTCGACGCCGAGGGTGACCGAGATGGCGGTCGGCTCGTCGAGGGTGACCGGCACGGCGAGAGAGGCCGACCGATCGTTGGTGATGTAGCGGAGCGTGTAGCGGGTCGGCGCCGGGTCGGCCCCTCCGCGCAGGCGGAACTCCAGCTCACGGACAAACTGCTGAAGGAACTGGGAGCCACCCGCCGGCACGGAGATGCTTGCGAGCCGGGCCTGCACGCCCTCGTCGGCCGCAAGACCGACATCCCCGTAAAGTGGCTTCACCTGGCATCCGCCGACGGCGGCGAGCACCACCGCAAGGCCGACGCCGGCGGCAAGCCGGCGGACAGCGCCGCGGATCGAGACGGCGCGAACGATCTCAGACGACCACATTGACGATCCTTTGCGGAATGACGATGACCTTCTTCGGAACCTGGCCATCGAGGTGGCGCCTGACCTCATCGAGCTGAAGCACGGCGCGCTCCACGTCCTCTGACGACGTCGCACGGTCCACCGTGATTTCCGCCCGCTTCTTCCCGTTGATCTGGATGGGCAGGGTGATCGAGCTGTCGACCAGCAGGGACCTGTCGGCCTCGGGCCACTTTTCCTGGGCGACGAGGCCGCGGAAGCCCATCACCGACCAGCACTCCTCGGCCAGGTGCGGCGTCATCGGCGCGATCATCTGCAGCAGGAAGCGGATCGCGGTCTTCAGCACCGGGGCGAGCTCGGGGTTGCGGACGCCGGTGGCCAGATACGGCTGCAGCGTGTTGGAAAGTTCGTAGACGCGCGCCACGGCCCGGTTGAAGCCGAGGCTCTCGATGTCGTGCTCCACGGCGGCCAGCGCCCGATGCATGGCCTTGCGCACGGCATCGGCGTCCGGTCCCGATCCGTCGCCTTCGCGCACGTCGTTCAGCGCGGGGGCGCACTCCTGGACCATCCGCCAGATCCGCTGGATGAAGCGATGCGCGCCCTCGACGCCACCCTCGGTCCACTGGATGTCGCGTTCCGGCGGCGTGTCGGACAGCATGAACCAGCGCGCCGTATCAGCGCCGAAGGACGCGATGATCGCGGTCGGATCGACCACGTTCTTCTTCGACTTCGACATGGACTCGACCGGCCCGAGTACGACGGGCGCGCCCGTTTTCGCATGCACGTGGGCGCCGTCGCGCACGGCAACCTCCTCGGGGAACAGCCAGTTCCCGTCGGCGTCCTTGTAGGTCTCGTGGGTCACCATGCCTTGGGTGAAAAGGCCCGCGAACGGCTCGTCGATCCGGACGTGACCGGTCTTCTTCATGGCGCGCAGGAAGAACCGGGAATAGAGCAGGTGCAGGATCGCGTGCTCGACGCCGCCGATGTACTGGTCGACGGGCAGCCAGTGGTCGACCGCCTCGAGCTCCGTCGGCGCGATCGCCCGCGGCGCGGTGAAGCGGGCGAAGTACCACGACGAGTCGACGAACGTGTCCATCGTGTCGGTCTCGCGGCGCGCCGGCTTGCCGCACTCCGGACAGTCGACCTTCGACCATGTCGGATGATGATCGAGCGGGTTGCCCGGACGATCGAACGTCACGTCCGACGGCAGCTCGACCGGCAGGTCCCGTTCGGGCACCGGCACCGTCCCGCACGCTTCGCAGTGGATCATCGGGATCGGGCAGCCCCAGTAGCGCTGCCGCGAGATGCCCCAGTCGCGCAGGCGGTAGTTCACCTGGCGCGCCGCCTGGGGCGCGTTGCCGAGGTGCTTCTTCTCCAGCCGGGTCGCGACGACGTCCTTGGCGTCCTCGATCGACAGGCCGTCGAGGAAACTGGAGCGGAAGATCGTGCCCGGACCGGTGTAGGCCGTGTCGGTGATCTCGAAGGTCGCCGGATCAGCGTCGGGCGGCAGCACCACGGGCAGGACCGGAAGGTCGTACCTGCGGGCGAACTCCAGGTCGCGCGCGTCATGGGCCGGGCAGCCGAAGATCGCGCCCGTGCCGTACTCCATCAGGATGAAATTCGCGACGTAGACCGGCAGCGTGACGTCGGGCAGGAACGGGTGGCGGGCCCGCAGCCCGGTGTCGTAGCCCTTCTTGTCGGCGGTCTCGATCGCCAGCGCGGTCGTGCCCAGCTTGCGGCATTCGACCAGAAAGTCGCGCAGCTCGGAGTCCCGCTCGCCGGCGGCTATCGCCAGCGGGTGGTCGGCCGCGACCGCGACGAAGCTCGCTCCGAACAGCGTGTCAGGCCGGGTGGTGAAGACCTCCAGGTCCGATGCGCCGTGCGGGGCCGTCTTCGTCAACTCGAAGCGCAGCCGCAGGCCCTCGGAGCGTCCGATCCAGTTCTTCTGCATCAGCCGGACCTTCTCCGGCCAGCGCTCCAGCTTGTCGAGGGCCTCCAGCAGCTCCTCGCTGTAGTCGCTGATGCGGAAGAACCACTGGGTCAGCTCGCGCTGCTCGACGAGCGCGTTCGATCGCCAGCCGCGGCCCTCGATGACCTGCTCGTTCGCCAGCACCGTCTGATCGACCGGATCCCAGTTCACCTTCGCCGTCTTCCGGGCCACCAGGCCGGCCTTGTAGAAGTCGACGAACAGGCGCTGCTGCTGCTGGTAGTAACTCACGTCGCAGGTGGCGATCTCGCGATCCCAGTCGATCGACAGGCCCATCTGCTTCAGCTGCCCGCGCATGTGGGCGATGTTCGAATACGTCCATTCGCGCGGATGCACCTTGTTCTGCATCGCCGCGTTCTCGGCCGGCATGCCGAACGCATCCCATCCCATCGGATGCAGGACGTTGAAGCCCTTGGCCCGCTTGTAGCGCGCGATCACGTCGCCCATGGCGTAGTTGCGCACGTGGCCCATGTGAATGCGGCCGGACGGATAGGGAAACATCTCGAGGACGTAGTATTTCGGGCGCGGATCCTCGTTGCGGGTGCGGAAAACGCCATGCGCATCCCACTCGCTCTGCCAGCGAATTTCCACGTCGCGGGCGTTGTAGCGCTCCGTTGTCGTCATCGGACGGTTCTGCTCGTGTGAAAGGGGGCCGATTGCGGTGTCGGGAGACAGTCACCAAAAAACCGCACCCCGGTCAACTGGAACCGCCCGGCCCACCTTTGCTAAGGAGGGAGGCCGAAACCTCGACGGAGATATGGGAACGGATGGACGCGAATGCATCTGAGCGACTGGCCGCCGTCCGCGGCGCCATCGAACGGGCCGAGGCCGACGCCGGCCGTGCGCGCGGCTCCACCCAGCTCGTCGCCGTTTCCAAGACCTTTCCGGCCGAGGACGCCGAAGCGCTGATCCAGGCCGGCCAGCGCGTCTTCGGCGAGAATCGCGTCCAGGAGGCGAAGGCCAAGTGGCCGGCGCTCAAGGAGGCGCATCCCGACGTCCAGCTGCATCTCATCGGGCCGCTGCAGTCGAACAAGACCCGGGAAGCCGTTGCCCTGTTCGACGCGATCCACACCGTCGATCGCGAGAAGATCGCCGCCGCGATCGCCGCCGAATGCGCCGCGCAGGGGCGCCACCCGCTGTTGTTCGTCCAGGTCAACACCGGCGAGGAAGCCCAGAAGGCCGGCATCGCCCCCGGAGACGCCGTCGCCTTCGTGGCACGCTGCCGGGAGGTTCACGGCCTGTCGATCGAAGGGCTGATGTGCATTCCGCCCGTCGACGAGGCGCCCGGCCCGCATTTCGCGCTTCTCAAGACGCTTGCCGCGGAAGCGGGCGTCCAGGGCCTGTCGATGGGCATGTCGTCGGACTTCGAAATTGCCGTCGCCTTCGGCGCGACCCACGTCCGCATCGGTTCCGCGCTGTTCGGAACGCGCCCGCCACAGCCCGCCGGCTGATTGGGTCGGCTGCCGAATCGCGTGCCGCCACCGCGCCTCGGGATCAGAAGCGATACCAGATGGCGGCGAACACGGTCCGTTCCTGCAGCGCCGCGACCCCGTCGACCGTTCCGCTGACGCCGGCCTGCAGCCCGTGGTGCGCCGTCAGCCAGCATAGCGCGCTGGCCTGGAGCTTCTGGTAGCGATAGTCGGACGCCTTCCCCGCCGACAGCGTGGTGAAGGACTGGGCCATCAGCAGCCAGCGCGGCGTCGGCTTGAGGCCGAGGGTGACGTCGATGTGGATCTCGTCATCCTGCCCGCCCTCGCTGAACCGGTAGGCGCCCTGAACGTCGACGAAGGCCGGGAGGTCGCGGACCTCGAACGCGTAGCCGAGCAGCGCACGCGCCTCCAGCGTCGCCGGCTCGCTCTCGACCCATAGCCCGTTGCGATCGAGGCCGGGCGTGTAGCCGTTCAGCTCGGCGGACACGACCATCCGGTCCGACCGGGCAACCCGTGCCCGCAGGCCGATGCCGTCGACCGCCGTCGTGGTCAGATTCGCATCCTGGGTCTCGAGCCGCGCCGCGCTGTGGAGGACCCCCGTCAGCCAGTCGGTCACGCCGTACTCGACATGGGCCGACAGTTCGAACTTCCGGTATTCGGGAAGCGGCTCCAGGCGCCCGTCCGCATCGAAGCCCTTCGCGGCTCCCGAGAACGTGCCGGTGACGATCACCACACCGTCGCCGCGCTCGGGGGTCCACGCGCCGGCGAGGGCGGAAGCATTGCCGGCGAGGAAGGCGCTCGCCGCAACGAATGCGCCCAACGCCACCTGCAAACCAGCCGACGAATGCCACGTCCGGCGCCGGTGCGTAGCCGGCAAATATCCGTTCGCGCCGCGCCGCGACAATGCGTGGCGGTGAAACGGACCCGGGATGATCGCTCGCGCAAGCCGCATCGACGCCCCCTTGAGCCGCAGCTGGCCACACCGGTTCCGCGACCCGTCGGAGGGCCGCTCTCACCCGCGCGGTGAATTCTACAACCTAAGGACACAACTGAGTAGCAAAGAATCGCTTTCGGCGAGTCCCGCTCATCCGGTGCCGGAGGATGTCGACACGCGCCGCGTTTCCGGCTAGAGCACCGGACTGGGCGCCTGGGGCATCGGCATGGACCGGTCGGAGGCGTTCGCCGGCGGAGCGCGGCAGCGCGCAGCGGTCCCAGGACCGACGGTCGGCCGTGCGGGTGTGGCGGAATGGTAGACGCGCCGGACTCAAAATCCGGTTCTGGCGACAGAGTGTCGGTTCGAGTCCGACCACCCGTACCAAACAGATCCTTCGACATCATCGGCTTAACGAAGACGGCGCGCGGTTCGCGGCCAGCAGGACGGCCCGGGCACCGGACACGCCCTCGCTGAAACGGCAGCGGCTGCGCGGGATGACGATCCTGAGACCGGCTTCGCCTGGGGCGGCGCCGAGGGCCGCGACTGTGACAAAGTAGGCGGACATTCGCGAAAGCCGGTGGACATGACAAAAAAATGTCGCCTGCCCCTTTCGCCTGGGAGGTGCGTTTGCTACATGACCGTCACTGGTGACGCGGGGTGGAGCAGCCCGGTAGCTCGTCAGGCTCATAACCTGAAGGTCGTAGGTTCAAATCCTACCCCCGCAACCAACTAACTTCCGAAGACCCCGCCCGACCGGCGGGGTTTTTCGTTTGAAGCGACAGCGCAAGGATCCAGCGAGATCACCCCGCGCATCGATCTCCACCTTGCCATTCCCCCGTCCTCTGTGCGCGGCCGGGAAACTGACATCAGCGGCCCGTTCCGGGCGGACGACGGCTCAGGCTTCGGGCAGGTTGAGCGCGAAATCGACCAGCTTCCCGGCCCGCTCGAAATCATAATTGCGGTACATGTTGGTTTTCACGAGATAGGAAGCGCCGCCATAGAACTTCTCGTACTGCTGGTGGCGGTTGCCAAACTCGGAGCCGATGAAATCCCAGGCGAGCCGCATCAGCTGCACGCGGTCACGCGCTGACATGTCGCCCGACACGTAATAGCGCTCGATATCCCCAATCGCCTCGGGATTGTCGAAGTCCTTCGACGATGACGGCAGGGTGATCATTGCCGCGCCGGTCAACTCGCGCACGATGTCGATCATGTGCGGGTTGATCTGCGACTGCAGAGCCATCACCGCATAGAGCGCAGTCCTGCTTGGCCAGACAATGCCGTTGGCGTCGATCGTTCCGGATACCTCGTGCGCGGCCAGCATGTGCTCCACGATGGAGGCGTAGGCGGCGAGTTCCCCCATCTCGACCTGCACCGGAGGCGCCTTGTCGTTGCCGGTCGCCTCGTTCATGCGCTGGCCCAAGCCCAGCATGAAGCGGAGCTTCGTGGCGTAGCGGGCTTGCGCCTGATGGTTTCCGTAGGCGTGCGACGGCGTCTTCCACCACTGCTGAAAACAGCGCTCGATGTCGCGATAGATGAAGACCCGTTCCCACGGCACATGGACGTCGTCCAGAACCACGAAACTGTCCGTCTCGTCGAAGCGCGTGGTGAGCGGATAATCCTCCACGTCGGACGCCTGCAGCGCAAAGGCCCGCCGAGAAAACAACCTGACGCCTGGGGCATCCAGCGGAATGGCTACGCTGATGGCGTAGTTCTCGTCACCCGGACGCAGCGGATGGATGCAGCTGAGGTGCAGATAGTCGGCAAACACGGCACCCGTCGCAAGCTGCTGACCGCCCTTGACCACGATGCCGGCATCGGTCTCGCGCACCACGCCGGCGTACAGCGACGGATCGGACTGCTGGTGCGCCGGCTTGCTCCGGTCGATCTGCGGCGGGACGATGGCGTACGCCACATACTTGTGGTTGTCGCGGATGTGCCGATAGAAGTTCAGGACGTTGTCGGCAAAACCGCGACCGTCCTGCTCGAAGAACTCTGGGACTGCGGCAAAGCCGGCGAAGAAGTTGGCAACGTGGTCGGGCGTACGCCCCATCAGCCCGAGGGTCTGCTCTGCCCAACCTTCGGCTGCCAGCCGCTTGGCGCGCAGGTCCGCGTGCGTATGCGGGATCTGGAAGCAGCGCCACACAGGACCGCCGGTGTCGGGCGAGGTGAAGGTCATTTGCTCGCGGTTGGCCGGCGCCGCCGCATAGTCGAACAGGCGCGCGAAGGTCCGCGCCGCACCCCGGAAGGCCGGATGGTCGGCTGGATTGCGCACGCGCTCACCATCCACGAAAATCGTCCGCTCGCGAGCCCTGAGATCGGCAAGGAAACTCTCACCCGTCCTTAAGGGGACGGCATCATGCACCTCTGCCCGGAGGGGCTGCGCCGGTCGAACTGTCATTTGGACCTCCCACGAAGTCGGAACGGACTGGCACGCTGCGTGGCGAGCCATTTTAATTACAATATGTAGCTATCTGGAGCATGTCAATCTGGGGCGTCCAGCTGACCGTTCCTCCCCCGGAAAGAAACCGAGGCGAGCGCCTGCGCCCAACTTCAGCGATACCCAGCTCCGGCCGATAAGCAGGCATCCCCACACGTCACGGGGGGTGACATTGACCTTCTCGGTCGGCATGCCGCCGAAGAATGCGACGCACTCTTCCCTGCCGTGGAGACCGGACTGCCTGGCCTCCCTAACGACTTATCGAAAGTGCCGCTTAGACCTGGTCCCCACCGTCATGGCGCGACGGACGGGGTACGGCGGTGGTGCGTCGCCTGTTCGTAGGCGAAAGCGAGCCGGATCAGCCTGGCATCGTCATAGGGTCGCCCGAGGAATGTGATGCCCGCCGGCAGATCGCTGCGAGTGAACCCGGCCGGGACCGAGATCGAGGGCACGTACTTAAGGAAGGTATTGATGTGCGGCGCCCCCTTCTGATCGGTGAACGGAGGATTCACGCCGTCCCTGATAAGGGTCGGCTGATGCTCGACCGACCGATGCACGATCGCGTCGAGCCGGTGATCGGCCATGACCTTGAGTAGGTTGGTCATCAGAGTTTCGCGTGCCACCGCGCTGGCGCCATACTGCGCTGGCGTGCTGGCATCTGCCCAGCGGCGCCGCGAGCCTTCCCACACCGAAGCGAAAAGTGGGGATTCCATCGCCTCCCGCCGGCTGGCGAACGGTGCGTTGCCGCCGGCGAAGTACAACTCGAACATGCGATCATCCGCCTCCAGATCTCGCGCGCGAGCGGAGAGAAGCGCGCGGAGGTCAGGGATGACGACTGGATCGACCACCTCCGCGCCGGCCTTGCGTAGATCGGCGACAGCGTTGTCGAAGACTTCGGTGACCTGAGCAAAGTCGTCCGTGTCGGGCTCGACCGCATAGCCCATTGGCTCACGAAGGATGCCGATCCGCGCTCGGGCCAGCGCCCCGGCGTCCAGCCCCTCGCAATAGGTCGGGGCCGCTCGTCCCACTCCGCGCGCCGTGGCCGGATCGGCGGGATCGTAGCCGACCATGCAGTCCAGCAACCTGGCGGCGTCCGTGACCGTCCGGGCGATGGGGCCGAGCGAGCCATTTGTTGTCGGCCAGCCTCCGAAAACCCCCGTGCGGCTGACCAGGCCAACCGTCGGGCGCATCCCCACCACGCCGTTCCAGGCGGCCGGACGGCGGATCGACGAGAATCCCTCCTGCGCCACCGAGACGGTGCAGAAGTTGGCCGAAACGCTAGCTCCCGAGCCGCCGGACGAGCCGCCTGCGGTCCGCTCTAGATCGTAGACATTACGCGTCGAACCGAACAGCGATCCGTGCGTGTCGCCGCCCCCCAACTCCCCCAGTGTGACCTTGCCGAGGATGATCGCGCCGGCCTGCCTCAGCTTCGCGACCACGAAAGCGTCCTGCTCGGGAACGAAATCCTGGAACAGGACGGAACCCAGGGTGGTCGGCATCCCACCGAGGTCGATCTGGTCCTTGAGCAGCACCGGAATGCCGTGCAGTGGTCCTACTGGACCGGAGCTCAAGTAAAGTTCGTCGAGGCGGCCAGCTTCTTCCAGCGCCTGCGGATTGAGCGCGATCACGGAGTTGATACATGGTCCGCTCCGGTCGTAGGCGTCGATTCTCGCCAGATACGTGCTGACCAGTTGGTGCGCTGTGAGCGCGCCGCTTCGGTATCCTTCGTGGATGTCCCCGATGGTGGCTTCGACAACTTGAAACAAGGCAGAAGAGTCCATTCGGCGCTCCATGGGTCCAGTTTGTCACCGCGACCCGAAGCCGGTGGTGAACAACCCGGCCGTCGCGCCCCGTCTCTCATCTCCTCCGCTGGAGGCGGTGACCACAGTCACTCCTGTCGCAAAGGCCTCCGCTACCCCGCCGAAGCGCGCCGCAGAAGAGCGGCTCGCGAGAGTACATTGCCCGAATAGAACCCTACATATTGTAGCTGTCAAGAAGGATATCTGCTGGGGTGGATCACCCGACAGATGAGAGCGGCGGAATGAAGCACGGCGGCTTCAGAGGGGTGATTTATCGCTACATACTGTAGATAGATAGTGCGCGGATTCCCTAAGCCGTACCAATCGACCGCGAGGCGATCGCCTATTGCTCGGATGGAGTCTGGCTACGCCGAACTTGGCCTAGCGCGAAGGTTCAACACGGGCGATCGTCGTTCACAGGCAGCGAGTCCGGCCGGCATGATCTGCCAGCGATGCAGGCGCGCTGCGCGTCGTGCGGCCGGGACCGGTGTTTCACGACAGTCGCTTTACGACCTTCCAGTGCGGAATTGCTACGCTTTGTGGGACAAAAGGTGGCCTTGCCTCGGGCCAGCTTCCCTTCTATAGCCGCATGAGCCTCTACCGTTGTTGTAGGAGGTATTTCCGCAGTCGGCGCCGGAACCGATACCGAGAATGACCTACAAACAACCGCTAACGACCTCCCGAGACGATTTCCTGGATAACGGATCCGACGTTACGTTCCGGGAAGCGATCTACACGCTGGTCCTGAGCGTCGATCAGCTTCTGAAATGCCGTGATGCCTTTGCTCGCGCCCTGGGACTTACCTCGTCTCAGTTTGCGGTTCTCATGGGTGTCGCCTCGCAGCAAAAATCGCAGGGCGTCGCCATCAAAGTACTGGCCGAACACGTTTCGCTGGCTTCTACCCATGTTACGACAGAGGTTGGTCGGCTGGAGCGCAAGGGCTTGCTGCTGAAGCAGGGCCTTGAGGCTGACCGGCGCATGGTGCTGGTGAGCCTGACCCCGGCCGGCGAGCAGGCCATCGACCGCATCGCTCCGCTGGTACGAGACGTGAACGACCTGCTGTTCCAGAACGTCAGCCCATCGGCCTTGTCGCGGGCCCACCGAGTTGCCCGCACCATAGTCGCCAACTCACCCGAGGCGCTTGAACTGGCGCGCAAGCATGCTCGGGCCGCTGAGGCAAAACCTGCGCCGCGCAGGCGCACCAATGCGGCGCAGGATGCGCGTTCCAGCGAAATCTAGGGGATCGGCGCCGGATACGGCGTGCCCGCACGCTCCCGAATGTCGCCAGGCGAATTGAAGCCGATCAGGTACCAGCCCAAGCGCCGCGGCGACCGCGGCTACGCAAGCACTTGTTGCGCGCGGATCGCGGGTCCGGTGGTTACGCCTCGACGTTGCAGTGCGCCAGTATCAGCATCGCGTAGGACCTCGCACAGGCCAAAAGGTTCTCAATGCTGCATACCTCGCCGAGCCGGTCGTACATTTGGTACGACCCGTCTCGTGTGCGACCGCCCGGGCCGTAGGCGAGGGCTTTCATGCCGTATTCGATGAAGGTGGGCGCATCGGCCGATACGAAATAGCGGTTGCGCGCCACCTCGCCCGTCGGCTCACCGGTCGCTCGCAGGTGGGCTGCGGCCACATCTTGGAAGAAGGGATCAGCCGGTGACAGCATGAATCCGTTGCGGCACAGGAACACTTCCAGCGTCGGGTCGAGGCCCTCCACCTCCTCGGCCAACTCCTTCAACTTCCGCCTCAGCAATCCGGTGACTTCAACGACCGACCGCTCGTGGGGAAACCGAACGTCGACGAACACGTCGCACATGGGCGCCGGCGCGATGGAAGGCTTGAACGGATACCCCCCCTCAACCGCGCCGACGGTGAGCCGGGCGCCGACCTTGTCGCCGCCAACCAGGCGCTCGAATTCCGGTTCCCACGCGCGCAGCGCGTTAATGATGTAAATGCCCTTATCAAGGGCATCGACGCCGTGCTCCCGCGACCACGTATGCTGCGCAATACCAGTCGTGCCAACGCGGCAGAACATGTAGCTGGATGCAGCGTTCTGGATACGCATCCCGGTCGGCTCGCCGATCACCACGGCGTCCGCCATCATGCCGTGCTGGACGCCGTAATTGGCCCCGCAACCGCCGCCGCGAAAGCAAGCGCCCTGGTAACGCGCGACAGGCGCCTTCTCGATCTCACCCACGACGCCGCTGACGGTGACGCGCCCGCCCAACCGCAAACCGGCTGCCTGGATCATCCGCAGGGCGCCATAATAGGACGCGAAGGCGGCCTTCATGTTGGACGCGCCCAACCCGCGCAGCCAGCCGTCATCGATCACCGCACGAGGCAGCAGTCCAACCGGCAAGTTCGAGCTTTCACGGCCGCTGGTGCTGGTGTCCATGTGGCCATTGAACATGATGCTGGGGCCGACGGCCTCGGGGTTGAGATGCGCCACCATGTTGTTGCGCTGCGGCTCGACCTCCTGCATCGCAATGGTCATCCCGAGAGACTCGAACAGGCGGGCCAGGTAGGTGCCGACCTCCAGTTCTTCACCGGTGGGACTGGCAATGTCGATCAGTTCGCAGGCAACCCCGACGATCTCGTCACACATCGCATCCGTAAGGGTGCCCAGCGCTGCAGCCTGCGCAGCCTGCAGCGTGGCCGCCTCAGTGTCGGTCTCATGCAGGACCATTTGACCGCCCCTTCCGCTTGCCCTTACGTGTCGGTTCGACCGCGCGCCCTAGGCGCGGTAAATCCGCGTGAAAATCCCGACGCGGCTGATGACCCAGTTCACGGCTAGGCCCAGCACTCCGGTCAGCATCACGAGTCCGAAGACGGTGGAGCTGCGGAACGTGCTTTGCGCCACGGCAATCTCGCGACCAATGCCAGACACCTGGGTCAGGATCTCGACCAGAAGCACGATAATCAGGACGATTGGGGCTGCGATCTGAGTACCGAGCTGGATCGCCGGAATCACCGATGGCAAGAAGACCTTCCGCTGCGCGTCCCACCAGGACATCCGCAGCACCCGCGCCGTGTCCAACCGATCCTGACTGATGTTCTGTGCGGCCGAACGGACGTTGAGTAGGACGGGCCAGATGCTGGTGAGGGTCACGACGAAGAGTGTCATCGACGAGGTATAGCCCATGATCAGCACTGCGACGGGCACCAGAGCACCGGCTGGCATCGTGCGTCCGAACTCCAGGATCGGCCCCAGAAGGCGGTCGAGCGTCGCCGAGCGTCCCAGAAGGATGCCGAGCGTCGACCCGATGACGACGCTCAGAAGCAGCCCCAGCAGGAAGTCCTCAATAGTCATTGCGAGCGCCGGCCACAGCCGACCGGATGCCCTGAGTGCATCCAGCGCGACGAACCAGTCGAGCGGTCGAGGGAAATAGGGCGAGTTGGGGGCGCCGAACAGCTGCCACAGGACCAAGGCAGCGATGAGCGGCAGGAGGCCACGCATCGGCGTGCCGTTGCGCTCGCGCATCGAGACAGCCATGCTCCTATCGGTCCCCTTGCTGCGCGGCACCATCAGCTGACCACCCCATAACCGGCAAAGCCGCGCCGCACGATCTGAAGGAACACCGCGTTCGCGAGCCATCCCAGGATGCCGATCACCACCAGATAGGCGAACGCCTCTGCCGGCTGTATGGCGCGCTGGGCATACACGAGGCCGAAGCCGAGCCCTGCAGGATTGCCGATCATCTCGGCCACGACGGTCAGTGCGATGGACAGTGTCAGGGCCAGTCGCAGCCCAACGAGGATGCTCGGCACGGCGGCAGGGAGCAGGATCTTCAGCACCGTCGCAGCTGGCGTCAGCCGCAACGAGCGCGCCATCTCCAGGAGGCCTTCCGGGGTGCTTCTGAGACCGCCCATCGTTGCCAGCAGGACGGGCCACTGGCTGACATAGATGACGATCACGAGTTCGGAGCGAAACGAGAACCCGAACACGAGCAGCGCGACCGACACTAGCGAGATCGAGGGGATCGAGCGCAACACGTCGATGCTGGCCATCGTATAGGTCCAGACCGGCCGCGAGGCACCGATGATGGCGCCCAGAGTCAGCCCGATCACACCGGCTGCGAGCCATCCAGCGACCGCGACCGTCAGGGTGTGCAGGATCTGCCCGAGCAATGGCCCTTCTGTCCACAGCGCCTTCAGCGCAACCACAATCTCCCCGACAGAGGCGAGGGAATCGAACTCGGCGCCAAGTGTCCGCGTATAGAGCTCCCAGGCGACGAGAAAGGCCGCGACAATGGCAAGGCCGGGCAGATTGACCGGCAGCTTTCGGCCTCCGGTCGCCAGCATCTTCACGGTTCGCGTCATCGCCCGCCGTTCCCGCTCAGCATCTGGTAGACGGCATGCCGGAGTTCCAGAAACGAGCGGCTTTCCTTGGTGGTCACCTGGTCGCGCTCGACCGGCAGCTCGCTGGTGATGTCGAGGCCGACCGCCGCCGGCCGCCCGGCTAAGACGATCAGTCGGTCGGCCAGAAACACCGCCTCGTCGACATCGTGGGTGATGAAGATGGTGGTCGCGCCGGACGCCTGGTGGATGCGCCGCAGCTCGACCTGCAACGTCTCGCGCGTCATCGCATCAAGGGCGCCGAAGGGCTCGTCCATCAGCAGGAGTTGCGGGTGCAGGGCCAGCGCGCGAGCAATCTGGACGCGCTGCTGCATGCCCCCGGAGAGCTGCCGCGGGTAACTGTCGGCGTGATCCAGCAGGTTGACCTGCTCCAACGCTGTCAGCGCCCGGCGGGTACGCTCGGCCCGAGGCAGAGTTGCCTCAAGACCCAATTCCACGTTCTTCCGCGCGGTGCGCCACGGCAGCAGCGAGGCCGCGTAGTTTTGAAACACGAAGACCGCACCATCGGGCGGTCCGACCACGGGGCGTCCGTTTAGCTCCAGAACCGAGCCCTCCGCTGCGGCCGCAAGGCCGCCGAAGGTCTTCAGCAGTGTTGTCTTGCCCACACCGGACTGGCCGAGAATACAGACGAACTGTCGGTGGGGGACCTCCAGATCCAGTCCCTCGATGATCCGCCGCCGACCATCCCCCGCGCCCAGCTCGACGCACAATGAGCGGCATCGAAACGCAAGCCCGTGCGAACTGCTCTCGCTGGGGATGCTCCGTTCGCCTTCCAGAACCACTGTCAAAACATCCCATCCATACTCTGTCCGGGCACTTGCACCGATCCCCTGCACACAGGCTGATCAGCGTGACCGGCAATCGTCGATGTAGCGGGTAGCCATTTCACTGGTCACGACGTCGCCGTACTTGAAGTCGACATCCAGCAGGAATGCCCAGTGCAGCGTCTCGATCCTGTCGAAACAGGCGTCGGCCACCACGGCCGTGCGGAAATTGTTGGAGAACGCGTCGACGACGCTGGCGTAGACGCAGCCGCTGGTCGTTCCGCCGCAGACGATCAACGTGTCGACGCGCCGGGCGATCAGAAATGCCAGGATTCCTGTCCCGGCAAAAATGCTGGGCTTGCCCTTCGCGTAGACCATCTCGCCAGGTAGCGGGGCGATCTCGGCGATGATCTCGTTGTCGCCCTGCCCCGGAGGAATCTGCCCCGGGGCTTCGCCGCCCCGGCTGTTCTTGAGCGGCCAGAGCCCGGGTTCAAATTCCGGGCTCGCCGGGTCTGTCATGGCACTGTAGACAACCGGAACCCTGGACACCCTGGCCCGTCGGATCAGCTCGGCGATCCGCGGAACCGCGTTCCATGCGGCCTCCCCGCAGGCTCGCCGCTCGTCGGCCACCGCCTCCAGCACGGGCCGCCTAGAGCGACCACAGAATCCGTAGGTGACATCGACGACCAGCAAGGCGGGGCGGGAACCGAGTCCGCCGCGCCTTCCGTAGCCGGCCAGCGCCATGACCTGTTTCTCCTGGTCGGAGATCAGGCCTGCCATCTTGCTGGCAAGCGCCTGCGACTCACCTTCCGCCGGGGTGTCGGCCGTCATCGCCGTCTCCGCCCCGCCCCCTTTCGTTGCGCGCCTACTCGACCCAGCCGGGCAGCATGACGCCCACTTCGACAGGCCGGAAATCGCTGGTGCGTGCCAGAATGTCGAGCCAGGTCTGAAGATCTTTCCTCTGCTCCTTGCCAAGATCAGCCGCCGTTTCCGAGAAATGGAAATCTGGGATCGGCATTTTCTCGAGAATCGGCCCCTTCAGGCCAGTATAGGAACCCAGGATATTTTTGGCCTCGGCGGGATTCTTCGTAATCCATTCGGCCGCCTGCTGGAGTGACTTATTGAAACTCAGCACGGCATCCTTGTTGTCGTTGGCCCAGTCCCGGCTGGCCACAAACATTCCCACATAGGCGCGGTCGCCGATCGAGCGGAAGGGATCGCCCAGCGAAATCCCGCCGGCTGCCACCGCAGCGGAGGCGAACGGCTCGATCTCTTCGATGGCGTCGACCCGGCCCGCCTTCAGGAGATCCGGCAGCTGGGGGACCGTCCCGATGACCCAGTTGATGCTGTTCGGATCTACCCCTCGCTCCTCCAGGAGATTCAGCATCGAGAAGTGGATGTTCCCGGTCAGTGTCAGCGTGCCGACTGTCTTGCCCGCCAACTGATCGAAATCCGTTATGCCGGAGTCCGCGCCGGCGACGATGTCGGAAGTCTCGTTTTCCGCGGTGTCGAGAGCGCCGCCGGTGATCACGACGACCGGGATGCCTTGCCCGGCCGCGGCGATGAGCGCCGGCTGGGTGCCCATCGCCACCTCAAACTGGCGGCCGAGCGCCGCAATAGAGTCGGAGATCGGAACGTTCGAGACCGTCCATTTCACGCTTATGCCGTTGTCGGTGAAAATGCCGGCCTTGTCGGCGACGACGAGTGGCAGCGCCGTCGTTGTCGGCTGAATCGCGACGTTGATGGTGTTGCCGCTCTGCGCCAACGCCGCATCAGTACCGAGAATTCCGGCCACGGAAAGTACGACGGCAATCGATGCAACACGGCGCCCGACCGTGCCTCGACCAACGCCATGAAGGTCAGATTGTCCCCACATCATCTCGTCTCCCTCTCGACAATTAGTTACATGCTGTATAGATTTTTGAGGGTTGTCAATCGGTGTTCCGCAGATTGCGCCGATGTGCCGGGAGCTAGAGTGGAAGGGCTTCCCGCCGCCCGGAGGGCGCCGAAACGGACCGCTGATGTGAGCAAGGGATTCACGAATGCCGCCTTCAGACGAGCTTTGGCGCTGGTCCGCAACGAGCCTCGCGGCGGCCATTCGCCGAGGTGACATTTCCAGCCGAGAGGCGGTCGAAAGCGCGCTCCAACGCTGCGCTGCGGTGAACGGACGGGTCAACTGCGTTGTCGAGCCGATGGAGAAAGCATTGGAGGCGGCTGACCTGGCCGATAGGGCCCGCGCCAGGGGGGAACCGTTGGGTCCGCTGCACGGTGTTCCGGTCACCTACAAGATCAACGTAGACGTTGCCGGCCGCGCCACCACTGACGGCGTCGCAGCTTTTCGCGATCGGGTTGCGACAGAAGACAGCTCGCCCGTGCTCAACTGGAAGACGGCCGGCGCGATCGGGATCGGCCGCACTAACGTGCCGGCCTTCAGTGCACGCTATTTCACGGACAACGACCTCTACGGACGAACGCTGAATCCGTGGTGCCCGGAACGCACGCCGGGGGGCTCCAGCGGCGGAGCCGCCGCAGCCGTGGCGTGCGGTGTCGGGGCGCTTGGCCACGGGAACGACCGGGCTGGTTCGGTTCGCTACCCTGCCTATGCCTGCGGAGTCTTTGGATTGCGTCCGTCGTTTGGCCGTGTTCCCAACGTCAATTCTTCGCTCGGAGAGCTCACGCTTTTCAGCCAGCTGGCCAACGTTCAGGGTGTGCTGGCCCGCACGGTCGAGGATTTGCGCTTGGGATACCACGCGCTCGCGCAACCGGACCCTCGGGATGTCTGGCAAGTACCGGTACCGCTTGAGACCAGGGAACCGGCTGGTCCTTGCAGGGTCGCCCTTTTCACGACTTGCGCGGACGGCGCGACGGTGGCGCCTGAAGTGCTGGGCGCGTTGGATCGGGCTGCGGAACTGTTGACCGCCGCGGGCTACCGAGTCGAACCGGCCCAGCCGCCGCATTTCTCGCAGATCGCCGACCTGTTCTTCTCGCTGATCAGGACCGAGGAGCAGGGAAGCGCGAACCGCAACATCGCTGACCTCGGGGACTCGGCCCTTAAGCGAGCCCGCGCCTCGACGATGGCAACCGCCCGGCAGCTCGACCTCCCCGGTGCAGTAGATGCGTATCGGCTCCGGGCAGCATGGCTGCGAGACTGGCAGCAGTTCCTGCAGACTTATCCGCTGGTGCTGATGCCGGTATCTCGCCAGCTTCCATTTCCGATCGACCTCGACCAGCAAGGCGACGACGTTGTGAGGGAGATGCTCGCGGCGCAGGCGCCGCTGTTGGCGATCTCCGTGCTCGGACTGCCTGGGCTGGCCGTTCCCCTGCCGCGCGCGGACGGCGTGCCGACAGGCGTCCAGATCGTCGGTGGCCGGTTCCGCGAAGAGCTGTGCTTACGCGCCGGGGCCGTCATCGAGGCGGCGTGCCCGGTCGACCTGGCACTTGCCGCCTGAGCCGGCGCTGCGATTGATCCGGTGCGAGCGCCGCATCCTGCGGCCCTGCCGCCAGCACTCTGCGCCGCAACCCTCCGGGCCAGAGCCCCGTCATGCAACCCGGAATTCTCTATGCTGGGTCTGCTCGACTTAGCCGATGGTCGCCACTGCGTCACCGATTGGCGCTCCATGTCGCCCATAGCACTTTGGCACAATTCCCTCCGCTAATGCACATCGACTACCGATGTTTACCCCGCAGTCAGCACCCGGGCCGGTTCGCCGGCCAGGAACGTGCGGATGTCGTCGACGGCGTCGGAATAGTAGATCGCATAGGTCTCGCGGGTGACGTAGCCGAGGTGCGGCGTGCAGACGACGGTCGGGAGCGTGCGGAACGGATGGTCCGCGTCGACCGGCTCGGCGTCGTAGACATCGAGCCCCGCCCCGCCGATCCGGCCGTCCTGCAGCGCGGCGACCAGCGCCGCCTCGTCGATCAGCGGACCGCGCGAGGTGTTGATGATCACCGCGTCGCGCTTCATCAGCGACAGCGCCCGGGCGTCGATGATGCCGCGCGTCTCGGGCGTCAGCGTCAGGTGCAGGCTGACCACATCGCACTCGGGCAGCATCTCGGCGAGCGTCGCGCAATACTCCACGCCGAGCTCGGCGGAACGCTCCGGCGTGTTGCTGCGCGACCAGCCGAGGACCCGCATGTCGAAGACGCGGCCGTAGCCGGCGACCCGCCTGCCCAGCTTGCCCAGCCCGACGACGCCCAGCGTCTTGCCCTTGAGATCGCGGCCGAGGGTGAGCTGCCAGCGGTCGCCGCCGGCGCGGAAGTTCGCCTGCTCCTCGGGGATATGCCGCATCAGCGCCAGCAGCAGCCCCCAGGCGAGCTCGGCGGCGGGGCCGACGGAGCCGCGCGTTCCCGACACGACGATGCCCCGCTCCCTCGCGGCGTCCATGTCGATCGCGGCATTGCCCATGCCGGTGGTCACGAGAAGCTTCAGGTTGGGCAACCGGGCGAGGAGATCCGCGTCGAACGGGGTACGCTCGCGCATGGCCACGACGATGGAATAGGGCGCCAGCGCCTCGGCGCGCTCATCGGCTGGGATCGGACGGTCGATGAAGTCGACGGCCACCTCCGGCGACAGCGCCGACCAGTCCGCCGCCCCGGCGGCGGCGTTCTGATAGTCGTCCAGGACGGCGCAGCGGTGCACGGCCATCGGTCTCCCCTTCCGTCTCGGCGGTCTATCGGTTGCGGCTCTCCACGAACGCCGTCTGCGCGTCCTGCGCCTCGCGGGTGGTGGAGAGGTCGTGGGTGATGGTCTGCTCGTAGCGATAGGCCTCGCGGGCGGGCAGGTTCGACACCACCTCAAGCGAGCGCTTGATCCAGCGCACCGCCTGCGGGTTCTTCGCGGCGATCCCGCGGGCGATCTGGATCGCCTCGTCCATCAGCCGCTCGCGCGGCACGCAGGCGGTGATGATGCCGAGCCGGTGGAGCTCGGCGGCCGGCACGTCGCGCCCGGTGAAATAGATGTAGCGCGCGTTGGAGCGGCCGAAATGGTCCATGATCAGCCGCGCGCCGCCCGCCAGCCCCACGTCGATCTCCGGCATGCGGATAAAGGCGTCGTCGCTGCAGATCATGATGTCGCAGTAGAGCATCAGGGCGCATCCGGCGCCGATCGCCGCACCGTGCACGGCGGCGATCACCGGCTTGGTGCAGTCGGCGACGGCGTAGAAGAACTCCCGCGTCACCCGGTTGTGGCTGACATAGTCGCCGGGCTCCTGCACCAGGGTCCGACGCTCCTTGATGTCGGCGCCGGCGGAGAAGACCTTGCCTTCGGCCGTCAGGATGACGGCGCGGACGTCGTCGCGGTCGCTGAGGGCATCGAACACGCGGATGATCTCGTCGCGCATCTGCCTGTTCTGCGCGTTGACGGGCGGGCGCGCCAGCGTGACGGTGGCGATGCCCTCCGACACGTCCAGGCGGCAGGTCTCCAGATCCATGTCTCGTATCCTTCCATGTCGCGAAGGGCCGGCGCCGACCGCCGACGGGCCTCCGGCGAGGTGCCGCGGGCGCCGGACGCGCGCCGGGCCAGTGTCGTCAGTGCGCGTGGTCGCCGCCGCCGAGATAGCGCTTCGAGAGGCTTTCCCGGTTGGTGAGGGTGTCGGCCTTCCCCTCCTCCACGATCCGGCCGCTTTCCAGGACGTAGCCGTAATCGGCCCGCCGCAGCGCCAGCGCGACGTTCTGCTCGACCACCAGGATCGAGAGGCCCCGCTCCTCGTTGATCTGCCGCAGGATCGTGAAGATTTCCGCCGCGATCTTCGGCGCGAGGCCGAGCGAGGCCTCGTCGACCATCAGGAGTTCGGGCTGGGCGAACAGCGCGCGGCCGATCGCCAGCATCTGCTGCTCGCCGCCGGAAAGATAGCCCGCGGCAGAGTGGCGGCGCTCCTTCAGCGCCGGGAAATAGTGGAAGATCTCGTCGTAGGTGCGCCGCGCCACCGCCGGGCCGCGCCCGCTGCGGGCAAACAGCGCCGCCTCCAGATTCTCCTCCACCGTCATGGTGGGGAACACGCACCGCCCCTCGCGCACGTGCAGGATGCCGCGCCGGGCGCGGCGGTAGGAGGGCATCGCGCCGATGTCCTCCCCCATGTAGCGGATGGTGCCCCGCCGGACCGATCCGTTCTCGAAGCGGAGCAGCCCGGAGATTGCCTTCAGCGTCGTGGACTTGCCGGCACCGTTGGTGCCGAGCAGCGCCACGAAGCCGCCCTGGGGCACGCTGAGGCTAACGCCGTCCAGCGCTTCGTTGGACCCGCCGTAGACGACGCTCAGATCAGCGAGCTCCAGGGCTGCGGTCATCTCAGTCGACCTTCATCCAGGGCGCAGCCTCCGACACCGTCAGCTTGCCGTCCTTGATGGTGTAGCGGTAGATCACGCCGTACGGGATACGGTTGTCGACGAAGCTGATCGGCATGCCGAAGATGCCGCCGGCGTCGAAGTCCTTGATCGCGGAAATCTCCTTGATCAGGGTGTCGCCGTTCAGCTCCTCGCCGTTGCGGATCGCCGCGCCGATCGCCTCGCGCAGCACCATCGCCGTGGCCCAGCTCTGCATGTAGCCGATGTTGGCGTAGCCGGTGTACGGCTTGTCGGTCCACGTCTTCAGGTACTCGTCGATGGTCTTCATCATCGGCGTGTCTGCTTCGCCGACCAGGAGGTTGACCGACACGGTGCCGAGATAGTCGTTGGCCGCGTCGCCGATGGTCCCGACCACGTCCGGATGCGACCCGAACAGGGTGCCCATGAACTGGGTCTCGACCCCGTAGTCGCGCACCAGCTTGACGATTTCCGGCCAGACGTTGGCAGCATAGCCGTGGAAGATCACGTAGTCGGGCTTCGCCTGGCGGATGCGGATGGCGTGCGAGGTCACGTCGACCTCGACCCACTTGGTCTCCTGCTCGAGGACGATCTCGATGCCCATCTCGTCGGCAAGCTTGCGGGCGTTCTCAAGCGGATCGCGGCCGAACTCCGAGGCTGAGTAGACCATCGCCACCCTGGGCTTCGTGTCGCCCTTCTGGTGGTCCTTGATGTACTTGAACAGCATGTGGACCTGGTCGGTATAGGTCGGCCCGACGAGGAAGTGATACTTGTACTTGTCGGTGTCGACGAGGTCCGACGCGGCCCCGGTGTTCGACATCAGCGTCTTGAAGGACTCGTTGTTCTCCGGCGAGATCGCGCGGACGAACGGAGTGCCGTCGCCGCCGGAGAAGACGACGTCGCCGCCGGAGACCGCCTTCTTGAAGCCGGCCACGCCGAGCTCGACCTTGTACTCGTCATCGTAGAACTCGATGTCGATCGGCCGGCCCTCGATGCCGCCTTCCTTGTTGATCCAGTCGACCGCGTGCTCCCAGCCGACCTGCTGGGCCTGGCCGGTGACCGCGAGCGGTCCGGTGAGCGGCAGCGGCACCCAGAACTTGAGTGCCTCGCCCCCCTGCGCCGCCGCCGGCGCGATGCCGCCGGCCGCGAGCGCGAACGCGAGACCGGCCGCGCCGCCGATGAAGCTTCTCCGATTCCAGTCGAACATGAGCGTTTCCTCCCGCTTCAGTCGTGATTTGTCGTTGTCGTCAGTGTTCCGCCTGGGCGTCGACCTCCTCGACCTGACCGAGAGCCCGGCGGAGCAGCCCCACCAGCCCGCGCGGCTCGAAGATCAGGAAGCCGATGATGAGGGCGCCGAAGATGATCTCGCGCAGCGGCGACAGGAGCCCGGCCAGGTCCGCGCCGGGGCCCGCGGCCGATTCCAGGCCGAAGCGCAGGAACTCCGGCATCAGCGTCATGAACAGCGCGCCGAGGATCGATCCCAGCATGGAGGCCCGTCCGCCCACGACCACCGCCGCAAGGAAGAAGATCGACACCTGCAGGGTGAACTGGTCGGGATTGACGATGCGCAGGAAGACGGCGAGCAGCGCGCCGGCCGCCCCGGCATAGGCGGCGCCCAGGCCGAACGCCACGAGCTTCGTCGCGACGACGTTGATGCCCAGCACCTCGGAGGCGTAGTCCTTCTCGCGCACCGCGATGAACGACCGGCCGACCCGGGTGCGAAACAGGTTGCGCGCCGCCAGCGTGGTCAGCAGGGCGACGCCGGCGACCACGTAGTAGAATCCGTCGTCGCCCATGCCGAAGACGTCGATCTTCGGCAGCGACAGGCCGCGATCGCCGCCGGTGACAGGCGTCCACTGCTGGAACACGAAATAAAGCATGTACTGGGCGGCGAGCGTCGCGATGGCGAGATAGACGCCCTTGATGCGCAGCGCCGGGATGCCGAAGACCAGCCCGACCAGGAAGGCCGCCACCGCGCCGCCGACGATGTTGAGGGCGAGCGGCGTATCCAGATGGAGCCACATGAGCGCGCTGACGTAGGCGCCGACGCCCAGGAAGGCGGAATGGCCGACCGACAGGAGCCCGGTATAGCCGACCGTGATGTTGAGCCCCACGGTGGCGATGACGTTGATGCCGATCAGGCAGGCCATGTAGAGCGTGTAGACCGAGCCGAAGAAGGGCAGGCCGATGATCGCCAGAGCCAGCAGGATCCAGCTGACGGTCTCCACCTTGCCCGCAACGGAGGCGCGCGGCGACGGGGTACGATCGATCGTGGTGGCGTGCTCGCTCATATGCGCTGCACCCGATTTTCGCCGAACAGGCCGGTGGGCCGCACGAACATGACGAGAAGGACGATCAGGTAGGGAATGAAGCTCTGCCAGGCCGCGCCCAGATAGGCGCCGACGATGGTCTCCAGCCAGCCGATGAAGAGGCCGCCGATCACCACGCCGCCGACGCTGGTGAGACCGCCGAGCATGACCACGGCCAGCACGTTGAGGGCGACCAGACCGAGCTGCGGCGTCACGCCGTTGACCGAGCCGGCGAGGATGCCGGACGTCGCGGCGAGCACGCCCGCCAGGCCCCACGACAGCAGGAACACGAAGCCGATGTTGATGCCGAGGCTTTCGGCGGTCACCTGGTCGGTGGACGTCGCGCGGATGGCGGTGCCTGCCCGGGAAAAGCGGTAGTAGGCGATGAACAGGGCGGCCACGACGCCCGCCGCCACGAAGCCCCAGGCGAGCTTGCCGGGGATCAGCACGTCGCCGAGGAACAGGGGCGTGCGCGGGAGCAGTTCGGTAAGCAGCTGGTTGTTCGGACCCCAGATCAGGCCCGCGATCCCCCGGAACACGCTCGCCACGCCGAAGGTCACCATGACCAGCACGATGTGCGGCCGTCCGACCAGCGGCCGGAGCACGACGCGTTCGGTCAGCATCGCCACCAGCGCGGAAGCGATCAGCGCCAGCACCAGCCCGCCGGCCCAGCCGAGCCCGAGCTGGCGGTCGAAGAGGAAGAAGAGATAGGCGCCGAGCATCATCATCTCGCCGGTGGCGAAGTTGAAGACGTTGGTCGCCTTGAAGACGATGACGAAGCTGAGCGCGGCCAGGACGTAGATGCCGCCGGAGGCCAGCCCGACGAGGCTGAATTCGAGGAACAGGCTCACCGGCTCATTCCTCCTTGCCGAGATAGGCTTCGATGACCGCCGGATCGGCCTGGACCTCGGCCGGCGTACCCGCGGCGATGACGCGGCCGAAGTTGAGGACCACGACGTGGTTGGACATGGTCATGATCGATTCCATGTCGTGGTCGATCAGGATCACCGTCAGGTCGGTCTGGGTGACGATCTGGGCGATGTACTTGGACATCCGCGCCTTTTCGCCCGTGTTCATGCCGGCGAACGGCTCGTCGAGCATCAGGAGCTTCGGCTTGCTCACCAGGGCCCGCGCGAGCTCGATCCGCTTCTGGACGCCGTAGGGCAGGCCCGAGACCGAGCGGTCCCGCACGTCCTCGAGATCGAGAAGCGGCAGGATCTCCTCGTCGATGCGCCGGTCCAGCGCCCGCTCCTCGCGCCGGGCCCGCCCCAGATAGAGGGCGGCGGCGGCAAGCCCGGTCCTGAGCTGGTGATGGGCGCCGAGCTTGATGTTCTCCGCGACCGTCATGCCGGGGAAGAGCGCGATGTTCTGGAACGTGCGGGCGATGCCCACGTCGCAGCGCTTGTGCGCGGAGAGCTTCAGAAGGTCCTGGCCGTCGAACGCCACCGAGCCTTCCCGGGCGGGATAGAAGCCGGATATCACGTTGAACAGCGTGGTCTTGCCGGCGCCGTTCGGCCCGATCACGGCCGTCACGGCGTTCGCGGCGGCGGACAGGGACACCTCGCTGAGCGCGCGAATGCCCCCGAACGTGATACCCACCCCTGAGATGTCCAGAAGGCTCGTGCTCATGCGGCGTTTCAGATGACAGCCTCGCCGGATCCCGGTCTCGCCCGCCTCCACGTCCCGGTTCGCGCAGCGAACGGTCCGCGGCCGGAAAGGCCGGATCGTCGAAAGGCATCTCCCTATGGCTGATCTTGTTGTCGTTGCGACAACACTAGCCAAGCGCGGGAGGCCGGATAAGCGTCCCGACTGCAAACCTTCGTTGCGGGATTTGCAATGATGCCCCCTCCTTTGGGCGATATACTCCCTCCAAACGAAACAATGGAGGAAGCACTTGATCGAGATCGGTGACTTCAGGATTTCGCGCGTCGAGGAGCTCGTCCTCGATGAGGACGTGAGCCTGCTGAAGCACTTCGGGGATGCGACGGTCGCCGAACACGGCGATTGGCTGATCCCGGATTTCTACAATCCCGAGCGCAACTGCTTCTACTCGATGATCCACAGCTGGATCCTGCGCACGCCGGACAAGACGATCGTCATCGATACGGCCGGCGGCGACGACAAGGACCGTCCCCTGTCCCCGCGCTTCCATCACAACAAGACCGGCTTCCTGGAGCGGCTCGCGGCGGCCGGCGTCGAACCCGACGACGTCGACATGGTGCTGCTCACCCATCTGCACGTCGATCATGTGGGCTGGAACACCCGCCTGCAGGACGGCGCCTGGGTGCCGACGTTCCCCAACGCCGAATATGTCGCGACGGCAACCGAGCTCGAGGTGCGCGACCCCAGGCGGGGCGCGGCGGAGAAGCCGCCCCAGGCCTGGACCACCTACCTGGACAGCGTGCAGCCCATCGTCGACGCCGGCCAGATGCGCGTCGTGGAGGGCACCGAGACCATCGTGCCGGGCGTCGATCTCGTTCCGCTTCCCGGGCACGCGCCGGGCATGGTCGGGATCCGCGTGCGCAGCGGCGGTAAGGAAGCCCTGTTCATCGCCGACGCGATGCACCAGCCGATCCAGATCCCCCACCCGGAATGGAGCAGCAAGTACTGCGAGAATCCGGAACTCGCCAACGAGACCCGCGCGAAGATGCTGAAGTACGCCGCCGACGAGGGCGCGCTGATCCTGCCGGCACACTTCGTCGCGCCCTACTGCGGCTACGTGCGGAGCGGCCCGAACGGCTACGTCTTCGAGCGTCCTCCGGAAACGCCGTAGGCGAGGCCCGACCATGGCCCGTCTGCACGTCGTCACGCACGGCGACCGGTCGGCACCGGCGATCGTGTTCGTCCATGCGCTCGGAACCGATCACCGCTTCTGGGACGAGGCGGTGGCGGAGCTGTCGCGGGACTTCTTCTGCGTCACGCCGGACCTTCAGGGCGCCGGCGAAACGCCGCTGCCGGCCGAGCCGGTCGACGCGGAGGGCCATGCCGCCGATCTGGCGACGATGATCGAGGACCTCGGTCTTACGCGCGTGACGCTCGCCGGGTGCGCCATCGGCGGCATGGTCGCCGCCATCCTCGCGGCACGGGAGCCGACGCTCTGCTCGGGCCTGGTGATGACCAACCCCGGGCTGCGCAACCTGCCGCACGTGAAGGAGATGCTCCGGGCGCGCACCGAGGAGGTCCGCACGCACGGCATGGCGGTCCTGATGCCCAAGGCCCCGGAGACCTCGTTTCACGAGATGCCGCGCGACGCGCGCTACGCGCGGTTCGTCGAACGCTACGCCGCCCAGTCGGCAGAGGGGTACGCCTTGTCCGTTCTCGGCTTTCTCGACATCGACATCCGGCCGACCCTGCCGCAGCTCACCTGTCCCGTGATGCTGATGCCGGGCGGCAAGGACGTCCTGATGCCGCCGGATGGCGCGCGGGAGATCGGCACCCTCGTGCGGCAGGCCGAGATCGTGCCGGTGCCAGAGGCCGCCCACTTCGTGCCCTACCAGGCGCCGGAGCGGTTCGTGGCCGAACTGCGCCGCTTCATGGCCGCGACCGGGTCCTAGGACCCGCCCCGGTCAGCCGGTGGATTCCAGCTCGCGCTTGAAGACGCCGGCGATGAAGTCGATGAACAGGCGAAGCTTCACAGAGGTCTGCCGCGCCGCGGGAAACACGGCGTAGACGCCGTTGTCGAAGTCGATGTGGCTCACCTTGTAGTCCGGCAGCAGCCGGACCAGACGGCCGCTCTTCAGGTCCTCGTGCACCGACCAGTCCGGCAGCAGGCCGATGCCCACCCCGTCGCGCACCATGGTCACCAGCGCGAAGCCGAAATCCGTGCGCACGTTGCCGCGGATCGGCACCTCCTCGATCCGGTCGGCCGCGTCCAGGAACCGCCAGACCGGCGTTCCGAGATTGATCCGGTAGGTCAGGCAGTTGTGGTGCCTGAGGTCGGCGGGTTCGGCGATCGCCGGCCGCTCCGCGAGATAACCGGGACTGGCGCAGACGACCCGCTCGCTGGAGGTCAGCTTGCGGGCAATCAGCGAGGAATCCTCCAGCCGGCCGATGCGGATGTCCACGTCGGTTCCCTGGTCCATCACCGGGGCGATGGAGTTGGACATCATCAGGTCGACGGTGATGTCGGGATAGATCGACAGGAATTCCGGAAGGTAGGGCAGGATCATCAGCTGCCCGACCAGCATCCGCGAATGCACGCGCAGCACCCCCTGGGGCTTCGCCTGCAGCTGGCTGACCGAGCGGTTGGCCTCCTCCAGCTGCGCCAGCACCTGCTCGACGCGGGAGTAGTAGATCTCGCCGGCTTCCGTCAGCGCGAGGTGTCGGCTCGAGCGCTTGAGGAGCTGCGTCTCCAGCCGGTCCTCAAGCGACGAGATGTGCCGCGAGATGGAGGCCGGAGACAGGCCGAGCAGGCGCCCGGCGCCGGACAGGCTCCCCTCCTGCACGGCCGTGGTGAAGGACCGCAGCGTCTGGACCCACTCCAACTCAAACCCCCGAAACCGCCTGATTCTGAGGATTTTGGTAGCTCAAAGCCGCCATCTTTACAAATTCTGCAAAGAAGGCCCTTGCCTCATCGCCGTTCAGGCGCCCCGCGCCCCGTGCTAACTCGACTTTCAAGACAAAACGCGGGGCGCGCGGCGCGGACGGTTCAGGCGCCGACCGGCCCCCAGGGAGAGGACGATCATGGCGGTCGGCGGCTACGTATCCGATCTCGACACCGGCGACGTGCTCGGGCCGGTGGACTACACGCTGAGCTCCTTCGTCGTCCGCGAGTACAGCCACGCAGTCGAGATGCACCATCCCTGCTTCCAGGGAAGCGAGGGGCAGGTGATGCCCCCGACGCTGATCCACCTCGACAAGCTGCGGCTCTACCGCCACGCCTGCCCGAAGGGCACCGGCCCCTCCGCCCGCATCCATTTCGAATACGACGCGGAGGTCTTCGCCCCGGTCCGCGTGGGCGACCGGCTGACCGTCTCCGGGCTCATCACCGAGCGCTACCAGAAGAACGGCCGCGACTACGTGGTCCTGAAGATGGAGCTCCGCCGGACCGACACGGACGAGCTGCTGGTGCGCTACTTCGACCGGGTGATCCTCTCCTACGCGCAGTCCGACGACGGCGAAGCATCGTGAGCGAGGGCGCGACCATGACCCCTTTCCAGCCCACCGTTGGCACCGAGTTCCGCCTTCCGCCCCGCCCGATGACCCGCGAGCGCATGCGCTGGTACGTCGATGCCCAGCCGACCATCGCGGCGGACGACGGGCGCATCCACACCCAGGAACCGACCATCCACGACGACGACGCCTATGCCCGCTCCCAGGGGCTGCCGGGCATCATCGCCGACGGCATGGTGTCGACCAACTGGATCCTGTCGCTGCTGATCGACCTGTTCGGGCGCGGCGTCGCGGAACGCTGCAGGCTGCGCACGAAATACGTCGCCCCGATCTACGAGGACCAGGTGGTCATCACCTGCGCGCGGGTCGCCCACGTGGCACCGGTGGCCGGCCAGCCGACCGAGATCACCCTCGACGTGTGGTGCGAGGACGACGGCGGCACCCGGCTGACGATCGGCGAGGCCACCGTGTTCGTCCCCGGGTCGTGAGCCGGCTCAGCAACGGGCGCAAACCGACGGGTAGGAAATGACCGCCGTTCTGGAAGGCATCAAAGTCCTCGACTTCTCCCGCGTCTTCGCCGCGCCGGACTCCACCCAGCTGTTCGGGGACCTCGGCGCCGACGTCGTGAAGATCGAGAACCCGGTCAAGGGCGACGACTGCCGCTATCTGGGCGCCACCACCCAGGAGCTTGAGGCCCTCGGCGGGCCGAGCCCGTCCTTCCGCGCCTTCAACCGCAACAAGCGCTCGATGGAGCTGGACCTCGCCAGCGAGGCCGGCCGCGACGTGGCGCGGCGGCTGATCGCCTCCGCCGACATCCTGGTGAACAACTTCCGGCCCGGGACGATGGAGCGCTGGGGCCTCGGCTATGAGGACCTGCGCGAGACCCACCCGCGCCTGATCTACTGCGATTTCCACGCCTATGGCGGCGCGGGCCCGCTGGCCGGCGTCGGCGCCAACGACCTGGCGCTGCAGGCCCATTCCGGCCTGATGAGCATCACTGGCGAGGAAGGCGGCGAACCGGTGCGCGCCGGCTCGGCGATCATCGACCTGCACGCCAGCCTCGCCATCGTCAGCGGCGTGATGGCGGCGCTCTATCACCGCGAGCGCACCGGCAAGGGCCAGAAGGTCGAGACCTCGCTGCTGATGAGCTCGGCGCACCTGATGAGCTACTTCTATCAGGACTACTGGCTGACCGGGCACAAGCACCGGCCGATGGGCACGGCCAACCATCTGAGCGTGCCCAACCAGGCCTTTCCGGCGAGCGACGGCCACGTGGTGATCATCGCGCCGAGCGACGAGATGTGGCAGCGCTTCACCCGTGCGCTCGACCCGGAGGCGCTCGACCGGCCGGAGTTCAAGACCGCCTCGGAGCGCCTGCGCCTGCGCCACGACGTGGTCGCCGCGATCTCCGAGGTCACCCGGTCGCTCTCCAAGCACGAGATCCACGCGCGCCTCAGCGCGGTGAAGGTCAACGTCTCGATCGTCCAGGATGTCGGCGAAGCGGCCGAGGATCCCCAGCTTGCGGCGATCGGCGGCATCTTCGCGTTCGACGGCGACGAGGGCCCGGCGCGCTACGTCGCCACGCCGTTCCACCTCTCCGACACGCCGGGCGAGATGCGCACGCCGCCGCCCGCGCTCGGCGCCCACACCGACGCGGTGCTGCGCGAGGCCGGGTTCGGCGAGGACGAGGTCTCGGACCTGCGCGCGCGCGGTGCGTTCGGCAAGCCGCAGTAGGCGCGCACCCGCATCCGAACGCGCACGCGTGCGCAGCAGCGCGCGGCTGCTGCACAGACCCGGCACCGGGCGACGAGAACCACCCGGATCAACCGGGGGAGAGGACACGCCATGGACGTTTCCTTCACCGCCGAGCAGGAGGCCTTCCGGCTCGGCCTGCGCGACTGGATCGCCCGGAAGCTGCCGGCCGACTGGGCCGGTCCGCGCTTCACCGGGCCGGCCGACGAGGACGAGAACGCGCGCTTCCAGACCTGGTGGGAACGCAGCCTCTACGACGCGGGCTACCAGGGCATCCACTGGCCGACCGCCTATGGCGGCCAGGGGCTCGGCATCGTCGAGCAGCTGATCGCCGCGGAGGAATTCGGCCGCGCCTCGGCACCGGAAGGCATCAACACCATCGGCAAGGAGCTGGTCGGCCCGATCGTCCTCGCGGTCGGTTCCGAGGAGCAGAAGCAGGAGCTGATCCCGCGCCTGCTGCGCCTCGACGACATCTGGTGCCAGGGCTTTTCCGAGCCCGAGGCGGGCTCCGATCTCGCCGGGCTGCGCACCCGCGCCGTGCTCGACGGCGACCACTGGGTCGTCAACGGCCAGAAGCTCTGGACCAGCTTCGCGCGCTTCGCCAACAAGTGCATCCTGCTGGCCCGCACCGACCCCGACGCGCCGAAGCACAAGGGGCTGACCCTCTTCGTCCTCGACATGCAGACCCCCGGCATCACCGTGCGGCCGGTGCGGCAGATGACGGATCGGCGGGAGTTCAACGAGGTCTTCCTGGACAACGTCCGCATTCCGGCCGGCATGCATCTCGGCGGCATCAACGAGGGCTGGCATGCGGCCGTCGGCGTGCTCGGCTTCGAGCGCGCCACGGCCCGGCTCTACCGGCAGGCCCGCTTCCAGGCCGAGTTCTCCGAGCTCCTGAGGCTGCTCGCGGCGCGCCCCGAGAAAGCACGTGACGGATGGTTCCGCCAGACGGTGGGCACGCTCGCCGCGGAACTCCGCATGCTGCGGCTCCTCAACCTGAAGACGGCGAGCCGGATCGAGACCGGCAGGGGGATCGGCTCGGAGGCGAGCATCGTGAAGCTGTTCTGGAGTGAGCTGCACCAGCGCATCACGACGTTCGCGCTGGAGGTGCTGGGCGAGGACTTCGCCGCCGGCGCACCGGGGGTCGAGCGCTTCCGCTACCTCTACCTGCAGGCGCGCGCCGAGACGCTCTACGCCGGCACTTCGGAAATCCAGCGCAGCATCATCGCCGAGCGGATGCTCGGCCTGCCACGCTGAACGGAGGGGCGATACGGTGGATTTCGACTTTTCCTTCGAGCAGCGCCTTCTCGGCGAGAGCGTCGGCCGGATGCTTGCAGCGTTTCCCGCCGCCGGGGACCGGCCTTTTCCCTACGCAGCCTCGGACGTAACCCGGGCGGCCGCGGATCTCGGCCTGTTCGCCCGCGAGGGCGGCATCCCGATGCTCGGGGCCGTCGACGCCGTGGCGGCGGCGCTGGAGATCGGCCGGGCGCTGCCCGCCGCGCCGCTGACGGAGATGCTGGCGGCAAGCCTGGCCCTGGCGGGCTCGCCGGTCCTCGCCGACGCCCTTTCCACCGGCGAGCCGGTCGGCGTCGCGGTGGCCGGAGCGCTCTCGCCGAACGGCGGGCGCGCCCTCGTCCCGTTCGCCGAGGAGGCACGGCTGTTCGCCCTGCCGCTCGAGACCGATGGTCGCCGCACCTGGCACGTGGTCGACCGGTCGGCGATCACGCTTGCTCCCGCCGATGTCTTCGACGTCGCCAGCACGGCGGCCTGGGTCGAGGCTTCCGCCGTGCCTGCCGACGAACTCGCCGCGTCCGCCGGACGCCGGCTCGACGACCTGCTCGCGCTGCTGGCACTCGCCGAGATGACGGGGGCCGCGGCGCATGCCCTCGATCTCACGGTGAGCTACGCGAAGGAGCGCCGGCAGTTCGGCCGGCCGATCGGCCAGAACCAGGCGATCAAGCACATGGCGGCCGACGCCGCCGTTTCGGTGGAGACGATGAAGGCGGCCGTCGAGTATGCCGCCTGGTGCATCGGCACGGCGCCGGAGGGGCTGGACGAGCCGGCGGGCGAGGCGCACCTGGCGCTGCTCTCGGCCCGGTCCCATGTCGGCGACCACGCCCGGCGCGTCGCGGAAGCCTGCACCCAGATGCACGGCGGGATCGCCTTCACCTGGGACTACGGGCTGCACCGCACTCTCAAGCGCATCGTCTATTGCCAGACCACGCTCGCCGCGCCGCGTCCGGCCCGGGAGGCACTGGCCGACGTCCTGATGGCGGCGGACGCATGAGGCAGACAGGGAGGCACCGGAGATGACTGAGGACGAGAAGGCGGAGCTGAAGTCCGAGATCCTGCGCGCGCGGGGCTACTGGTCGCGCTTCCACGAAGTGCTCCTGGAGCGTTCACCCGAGTTTCTGAAGGCGTATCTGGCGTTCCAGTCGGCGCCGGCGCAGTCGGGCGAGCTTCCCCAGAAGCTCTGCGAGTTCGTCTACATCGCCATCGATATCTCGGTGAACCACATGTACGAGCGCGGCGGCCGGCGGCACATGGAATACGCTCTCAAGGCCGGCGCCAGTCCTGAGGAGGTGCTGCAGGTGATCCTCCTGACGACAGCGGTCGCCGCCCAGCAGCCGCTTGCCATGGGAATGCGGATTCTCGCCGAGGAGCTGGACGAGGCGGCGGACCGCTCGCCGCTCCCGCCAGCCATGAGCGAAGCGATCGAGGCCTACCGGGGTCTCACCGGCGCCTGGCCGGAGGCCGGCGACTTCATGGCCCGTACCGCGCCGGAGATCGCCGGTGCCTACATGGACTACGGCCGGGCCGCCTGGGAGGCGGGCCCGCTGTCGCGCAAGCACAAGGAGCTGATCGCGCTGGCGATCTCCGCCGCCCCCACCTGCCTGTTCGAGGAGGGCGTGCGCCGCCACGTCCGCGGCGCCCGGGCCGCCGGCGCGACGCCGCGCGAGATCGCCATGGTGATCCAGCTCTCCGCCGCGCTCGCCGTCCACACCTGCACCATCGGCGTCCCCGGCTTCGACGACGTCATGAACGGCATCTACGTGGAGTGACCGGACGATGAAACCCGCCTTCGCCGTGCTCAACGGGGCCGCCTGCCGCTACGCGATCGACCGGCGCGGTCCGCGCACGCTGGTGCTGATCCACGAACTCGCCGGCTGCCTGGAAAGCTGGGACGATCTCGTGCCGCTGCTTGCGCCCGATCTCGGCATCGTGCGCCACGACCTGCGCGGCGCCGGACTGTCGCAGAAGGTGCGGGGCCGCCTGGACCTCGACGTTCTCGCCGACGACGTCGCCGCGCTGCTCGACCATCTCGGCGACGCCGGAGCGGTGGACGTGATGGGAGCGGCGGCCGGGGCGGCCGTGGCGGTGCGGTTCACGACCCGCCACGCCGCGCGCTGCCGCCGCCTCGTCCTTCTAGCCCCGGCGCTCGGCGTGCCTGCGGAGCGCCGGGAGGCGGCGATGGCGACCGCCGACCTCCTCGACCGCGACGGCATGCCGGCGATCGCCGATGCCGTGCTGCCGAAGGCGTTTCCCGAGGCGCTGTGGGCCGACGAGGAGACGAAGGCGCGGGCCATCGCCCGCTGGTACGGCGCCGACCCGGAGGGCTACGCCGCCATGTACCGCGCGATCGCCGAGACCGGCGTCATGGAGGAGATCGGCTCCATCTCCCAGCCGACGCTGCTGATCGCCGGAGCGCAGGACCCGTTCAATCCGGTGGAGCGGCTGCGCGCCATTGCCGCGATGATCCCCGGCTGCCGCTTCGAGATCGCCGAGGCGGGCCATTTCCCGGCCGTCCAGTCGCCGCAGGCGGTGGCGCCCCTGGTGACGGCCTTCCTCGACGCACCGGAGGCCTCGCGATGAGCGACAGCGGCGAGACCTACGACTACATCGTCGTCGGGGCCGGATCGGCCGGCTGCGTGCTCGCCAACCGGCTGTCCGCGGACCCGAACACCCGCGTGCTGGTGCTGGAGGCAGGCGGCACGGACGACTGGATCTGGTTCCACATTCCCGTCGGCTACCTGTTCGCCATCGGCAATCCGCGCTCCGACTGGTGCTTCCGCACCGCCGAGGAAAAGGGCCTCAACGGCCGCGCGCTGGCCTATCCGCGCGGCAAGGTGATCGGCGGGTCGTCGGCCATCAACGCGATGATCTACATGCGCGGGCAGGCCGCCGACTACGACCACTGGCGCCAGCTCGGCCTCGACGGCTGGGGCTGGGACGACGTGCTGCCGGTGTTCAAGCGCCACGAGGACCATTTCGCGGGCGCCTCGCCGTTTCACGGGTCGGGCGGCGAATGGCGCGTCGAGGAGCCGCGCATCTCCTGGCCGATCCTCGACGCCTTCCGCGAGGCCGCCGAGGAGCTGGGGATCGCCCGGATTCCGGACTTCAACCGCGGCGACAACGAGGGCTCGTCCTACTTCCAGGTGAACCAGAAGCGCGGGGTGCGCTGGTCGGCGGCGCGCGGCTTCCTGAAGCCGGTACTGAACCGCCGGAACCTCACGCTCGAGACCGGATGCACCGTCGACAAGCTGGTCATCGAGGAGGGACGCGCCACGGCCGTCGAATGGCTGCAGGACGGCGTCCGCCGCCGCGCCGGGGCCCGGGCCGAGATCGTGCTCGCGTCGGGATCGATCGGGTCGGTGCAGGTGCTGATGCGCTCGGGCGTCGGCCCCGGCGAAACGCTGCAGACGCTTGGTCTGCCCGTGCTGGCGGACCGGCCGGGGGTCGGTGAGAACCTGCAGGACCATCTGCAGCTCAGGACCATTTACAGGGTCCAGGGCGCGCGCACGCTGAACCAGGACTACGCCAACCTCTTCAAGCGCGCCTGGATGGGGGTCGACTACGCCCTGTTCCGCCGGGGCCCGCTGACCATGGCGCCCTCGCAGCTCGGCATCTTCGCAAAGTCCGCTCCCGGCGTGGAGCGCGCCGACCTGGAGTACCATGTCCAGCCGCTCTCGCTGGACAAGTTCGGCGAGCCGCTGCACGGCTTCCCGGCCGTCACCGCCAGCGTCTGCAACCTGCGGCCCTCGAGCCGCGGTCGCGTGCACATCACTTCGCCGGAGCCGGGCGCGGCACCGGAGATCGCGCCGAACTATCTCTCAACCGACGACGACCGGACGACCGCGGCCAATGCGATCCGGCTGACGCGGCGGCTCGTCGCCGCCAACGCGCTGGCGCGCTACCGGCCGGAAGAAATGCTGCCCGGCCCGGAGGTCGGCGACGACGACGCGGCGCTGGCGCGGGCCGCCGGCGACATCGGCACAACGATCTTCCATCCCGTCGGGACGGCGAAGATGGGGCTCGCCTCCGACCCGATGGCCGTCGTCGACGCGCGCCTGCGCGTGTTCGGGGTGGAGGGCCTCCGGGTCGCGGACGCCTCGGTGATGCCGACGATCCCCTCCGGCAACACCAACTCCCCAACCATCATGATCGCCGAGAAGGCCGCGGAGATGATTCTGGCCGATCGGCGATAGCCGCAAGCAATTCCAAGGGGTTATGCCCCCTTATGGGGCTATTGCGGTCTTGCTGGAGGCTCAGCGTGGGGGATGCGTGCTCCGGCGCCGGTGGCCGGAGCACGGGTTGCGCGGTCAGCCCAGCTTGAACAGGCCGAGGGCGTTGGTGCGACCGATCTTGCGGCGGTCCGCCTCGCTGATCGGCGCGGCGTCGAACCAGTCGGAGGCGTGGTCGACGTTCTCGAACGGCCAGTCGGTGGAGAAGAGGATGTGGTCGGCGCCGACTTCGAGCATCGAGGCGATCAGCGCCTGGGTGCGGAAGTTGCCCGACGTGGTGATCCAGAAATTCTCCTGGAAATACTCGGCGATGCGGCGCTTCGCGGGGTATTTCGGCGTCGTCTCGACCCAGGCATTGCGATTGTCGACCCGCCACATGTTGAAGGGCAGGCCCTCGCCCATGTGGCCGATCACGATCTTCAGGCCGGGATGCGCGTCGAACAGGCCGGAGCCCATCAGCCGCAGCGAATGCACCGCCGTTTCCTGGGCGAACGCCCAGGTCGGGCCCATCAGCCACGGATGGCCCTCGTAGATCTGCGACATCGAGGCCAGCGGGTTGCGGGGATGGAGGTAGAAGGGGAAGTCGAGGCGTTCGACCGCTTCCCAGAACGGCCGGTACTGGGGCAGATCGTAGTAGACCGCCGCGCCCTCCTGCTCCGTCTGGGTGAACCCGTTGACCAGCGCGCCCCGGAACCCCAAGCCCTTGATGCAGCGCTCGTATTCGCGCGTGGCGAGCTCGGGATCCTGCATCGGCAGCGCCGCGAAGCCCTGGAACCGGTCCGGCCGCTTGGCGACCGCCTCGGCCAGGTAGTCGTTGGCGCGCCGCGCCGTATCCACCGCCGCTTTGGTGTCGGTCATCGCCTGGATGGTCGGCGCATTCAGCGACAGGATCATCATCTCGACCCCGTGCGCATCCATTTCGGAGAGGCGGCGGTCGTGGATGTCCATGAGACGCGCGCTCAACTCCCGCCAGTAGTCTTCCGGAACGAACCCTGCGGAATCGAGGAGCGTCTCCTCGATCGCGAAATGCTCTTCGAGCGCAATCTTGCCCTGCATGCGTTTCCCATTCTCGTGTTCGTGGTTGGCGCGGCCGCCGGGCGTCGCCCGTGATCCGCGCGTCCGACGCTAGGGTGATTTATTCTCATTTGCAATTAATTTTGCGCCCGCGCGCTCGGCCACGATGGCGTGGAACGGGGCCAAAGCCCCGGCGGCCCGGATGGTCCGGTCACCTCGCGGCCCCGCGCGACGGGTGTCTGGCGCCATCGGAGGGCGGCCGAAGCGACCGGCCCGCACGGGATGCGTCGCGCGTCGGGCGCCGCCTGCTGCCGGATTTCGGCAGCGCACGATCGGCCGCGAGCCGATTACTTGACGACGCCAAGGAAATCGCCGGCGGCAAGCTGCGCTTTCCGGCTGCGCGCGCGCAGGATTTCGCTGCGCGATTCTGCGCTTTTTTGCGCGTTTGTGCGCGCGGGCCGCGCCTGCGCCAATCCGCCTTGATGCGCGCATGCAAACTGTAATGTACGGTATTGAAGATCGCAGCTCCGGACGGCGTCGACCGCGACCGGGCGCGCAGGACCGGGAGGAAGGGCAATGAAGGCGGCTGGCAAGAAGCCCGCGACAAAGGTGGCACCGGCGAAGGCGGCGCCAAAGAAGGCGGCACCCGAGGATGCCTTCGCGCGGCTGAAGCAGATGATGAACTTCGACGTCGTGGTGATCGAGTCGCTGCCGCGGCCCGGGTTCCAGGTCGCCGGGCTGCTGTCGGAGCACCTGGACTTCATGATCGACCTGGAGAAGCGGGGCCTCCTGTTCCTGTCCGGCCCGACCATCGAGGCGGACGGGTCGATCGGACAGGTGGGGCTGACGGTCCTCAACGTCCCGACGCTGGAAATGGCGCGGGAAATCTGGTCTGAGGAACCCTTCTTCAAGGCCGGGCAACGCGACGCCGAGTTCCGCCTCTGGCGGCTGATGGAGGGGGCGCTCAACGTGACCCTCTCGTTGTCCGACGCGAAGGTCGGAATCGCACGGAGAACATGATGGCCTCACCGAGAAGCGCGGCTGCCGAGACGACCACCGTCCGCCGCAAGGCGCCGGCGAAACGGCCGGTGCGCCGCGGCGGCCGCTTCACCGAGGAGCGGCGGGCGGAAATCATCGAGGAGGTGGCGCAGCTCTTCATCGAGCGCGGCTACGAGAACGTGACCATCGACGACATCGTCGACCGCATCGGCGGCTCCAAGGCGACCGTCTACACCCGCTTCGGCGGCAAGGACGAGCTGTTCGCCACGGTGATCAAGGCCTACTGCGCCCGGGTGGTCGGCGCGCTCGACGTGCGGGAGGACCCGACCACCTCGCTTGCCGAGCAGCTCCGGACCATCGGCACGGCGTTCCTCGACACCGTGCTCAGGCCGGAGACCATCGAGCAGCACCGGCTGATGGTGTCGATCGGCAGGAAATTCCCCGACGTCGGAAACGTCTTCTACGACGCGGGCCCGCGGTCGGCGTCGGCCGCCGTGAGCGCCTGGGTGGAGCGCCAGCAGAAGGCCGGCCGCCTCATCGCCGGCGACCCCTACCGCCTCGCGACCCTGTTCCTGGACATGCTGACCGGCGAGCACCAGCTCGCCCGGCTGGTCTCCGTCGACGACGTCTCCAACCCGGAAACGGTCGCCGCCACCGTCGACCTGGCGGTCCAGGTGTTCTTGCGCGGCACCGAGACCGGCCCCCGCGGCACGGACGGCTGACGTCTCCCGGCCCGTCGCCGGCGCGCCCTGACGGCGCACCGGTTTCCACTTCGCCCGGAAACGGCTCTAGCCTCCGCAATCCCGGACGCAAAACCGCAAGGGCACTTTTGCTGGGATTGCTTTGCTCGCCGCAATCCCGGACGCAAAACCGCAAGGGCACTTTTGCTGGGATTGCTTTTGCTCGCCGCAATCCCGGACGCAAAGCCGCAAGAGCACTTTTGCTGGGATTGCTCTAGGCCATCGTGTTGACGATCTCGCCGATCCCCTCGATCGACACGCGGACCTCGTCGCCGGCTTTCAGGAACTCGCCCTTCGGCGTGCCGACGCCAGCCGGCGTGCCGGTCATGATCAGGTCGCCGGGGTGCAGCGTGATGATCGCCGACAGGTGGGCGATCTGCTCGGCCAGGGTGAAGATCATCTGGCTGGTGCTGGACGCCTGCTTCGACACCCCGTTGACGCTCAGGCCGATCTTCAGGTTCTGCGGATCGGCGATGGCGTCGGCCGGGACGATCCACGGCCCGAGCGGGCACGCCCCGTCGAACGACTTGTGGGCCACCCAGTCGAACTTGAACGGCGAGGAATCGGCCGTCTGCACCCGCTTCATGCGGTCGCGCGCGGAGAGGTCGTTGCCGACGGTGTAGCCGAGGACGTGATCGAGCGCGTCGGCGACCGACACGTTCTTGGCCGTGCGGCCGATGACGGCCACGAGCTCGGCCTCCCAGTCGACGCCCTTCGACGGCAGCGCCACCGTCTCGCCCGTGCCGACCACGCTGCGGCCGGCCTTGATGAAGTGCCACGAGGTCATGCCCCGCGACTTCGGGTCCGCCTCGAGTTCCAGGCCCTGGGCGCGCGCCATCTCCTCGACGTGGTCGGAATAGTTGGCGCCGGCGCAGTAGATCTCGCCCGGGTAGAGCACCGGCGCGAGCAGCCGCACCTCGGCCAGCGGCAGCCCCTTGCCCGCCGATCCCGGATCGCCGGCGAGGGTCTCCAGCCGGCCCTTCGCCGCAGCCCAATCTTCCGCGATGCCGAGGACGGTGGCGTCGGTGGCCACCCCGGTTGCCGCCGCCACGTCGTGGACGGTGTCGCCGAGGAGAAGACCCGCGCGGGGTCCGTTGCCCGCGTCGTAGGTGAGGAGCCTGTATCCGGTCATGGGTGCGTCTCGATCCCTGTGTTGAAGCCACCGCCCGATGTTTCGGGTCGGCCGTCGTGCCGCGAAGGGCCGTCCTGCCCGGAAAGACGGGGCGGGGCGCGACCGCCGCCGCGCCGTCCCGTCCGTCGCGGGCGGCAACCATCCCGCTCAGCGAGACGATTGCCGATTAGTGTAAGGTAACGTATAGTACACAAATCGGTTGGCGACCAGACGCCGCGCGACGCCCTCGTCCGGAACGACGGTCGCGACGTCGCGCCGCGCCGACCGGCTCTTCCAAGCCGAACCACAGAAAAAACGAGACGCCCGGGAGGCCCTGATGATCAGAGTGAAACGCATCGCGCACGCCGCGTTCCTGACGCCGGATATCGACCGCCAGATCGCCTACTACACCGAGGTCATGGGCCTCACCCTGGTCGAGCGGGAGGCGGACACGGCCTACCTCGCCAGCACCCTCGACCACCACTCGGTCGTCCTGCGCAAGGGCGAAGCCAAGTGCGACCGCCTCGCCTTCCAGATCGCGCCCGACGGCGACCTCGAGGCCTTCGCCAAGCAGGTGGAATCCCACGGCATCAAGGTGGAGCGGAAGTCCTCTCCCGAGCCGACGATCCCGGAGATGATCTCGTTCGCCGATCCGAAGGGGACGATCCTGGAGGTGTTCCGCGAGCGCGCCTTCACGCCGCAGCCGTTCAACGACAAGGGCATCGTGCCGCTGAAGCTCGGCCACGTCGCCTTCAACGTCGTCGACGTGAAGAAGGTCGCGGCCTTCTACTGCGACGTGCTCGGCTTCCGCGTCTCCGACTGGATGGGCGACTTCTTCGCCTTCCTGCGCTGCGGCCCCGATCATCACACCATCAACCTCGTCGACAGCCAGCGCGCCAAGGTCCACCACATCGCCTTCGAGCTGCGCAACTGGGGCCATGTCCAGACGGCCGCCGACTACCTGGCCACCCAGGGCTACCCGCTCGTGTGGGGCCCGGGCCGCCACGGCATCGGGCACAACATCTTCACCTATCACCACAATCCCGACGGCCACCTGACCGAGCTGTTCACCGAGCTGGACCAGATGAACGACGAGGAGCTCGGCTATTTCGAGCCTCGCCCCTGGCACCGCGACCGGCCGCAGAAGCCGAAGGTGTGGCCGAAGGACCCGTTCTCGGCCAACCTCTGGGGCATCACCCCGCCGGACGGCTTCCTGGACTGAGCGCCCGTCGCGCATGATCGAGACGAAGGCCGCGGCAATGCCCGCGGCCTTTTCTTTTGAGGCTGAATCAGTGGAGATTTGGGCCCGGTTCGGAAGAAATGGTCCGCGACGGAAATCGACGGTGCCTGTTCTTCGCCTGCCGAGCAAAGCGATCACTCCTGAAAGTGATCGCTTTTTCAATCTGTCTTACCCTCAGACGGCTGCGACACCACCATCCACGAAGAGTTCGTGGCCAGCGATGAAGCTACTCTCCTCGGACGCCAAGAAGAGCACCGCCCGCGCCACTTCGTCGGGCTGCCCCAGCCGCCCAAGCGGCACCTTCTGATTAAGGGCGTCCTCCGCGCCCGGCCGCGCGTCAAGATAGCTGCGAATAAGGCGGGTCTCAGTGCCGCCAGGCGCCACGACGTTCACCCGAATGCCGCGCTCTTTGAGTTCAGGCGTCCAGCTCCTCGCAAAGGAGCGAACTGCTGCCTTGCTTGCGTTGTAGAGCGACTGACCTGGTAGTCCTTTCGAGCCGGCGATCGAACCGTTGAGGATGATCGTACTCCCGGCGGCCATCAGCGGCAGCGCTTTCTGTACGGTGAAGACCATACCTTTCACATTCAGGCCGAACATCGATTCAAAGTGAGTTTCGGTGATTTCCTCGAGCGGGACCACCTCGTGTCCTCCCGCGTTGGCAAAAACAACATCGACCTTGCCATGGTCGCGCTCAATACGGTCATAGAGCCTCGCCAGGTCAGCGTTGTTGGTTGCATCGCCTTGTACGCCGATTGCTCCGTGGCCGATTTGTTTCAGAGCCTCATCGAGCATTTCCTGTCGGCGTCCGGTAACGTAAACATGGCCGCCTTCCTCTGCGAAGAGTTTTGCCGTTGCTAAACCGATACCGTCGCTACCGCCGGTAATTACCACCACCTTGCCTTCAAAACGCTTCGCCATCTTCACACCTTTGCCGAAATGGAGGGTTGCTCCACTTATGATATGGAGGCACCCTCCATATAGCAAGAGAAGGAAAAGAATGAGCGACGATCTTGAGCTCCGGGCCGATGCGCGACGGAACCGGGAACGCATTCTCATTGCGGCGGAAGAACTGTTTCTCGAGCGGGGAGCAGACGTTGCGCTGGAGGAGGTCGCGAAGCACGCAAACGTTGGGATCGCCACACTTTATCGCCGGTTCCCAACACGCGAGGAGCTGTTGGCTGCCACCAGCAACGAGCGGTTCCTGTCGGTTGCGGAGGCAAGCCGTTTGCGCGATGCGGAACACGATCCGAACACCGCCATACGCGCCTATCTCGAAGAACTGGCGCTCAACACGAGCATCTATAAGAGCCTGGCCGCTTCTCTAGGAACGGTGATTCAATCCGGCACGCCCGGGTGCAATGCCATTACAGCCGAAGGAAATCGATTGCTTCGGCTCGGCCAGGAATGCGGGACCATCCGTCCAGATGTCACGTTCGACGATTTCATAACCGTCGTCAGGGCGATTTCCATCGCGCTCGAAAAGGAGAGTTCGCCCAAGTCGCGCGTCAGTCATCTGGTTGATCTTTTCCTTCATGGTATTGCCTGCGCTAATCCGAATACCAATCGGAACTAAGTCGTGCCTTCTCCACGCCACCTGCAGAAAGCCATTTCCCCGCGACAGCACTCGACGCTCGCGGCGAGGTAGCGGCCAAACCGACTGCGTCGCATGCCGCTACCCACCGAGACTTCAATCGGAGACGGCGCCCCGACCCCTCCCCGCCTCACGCCGCCTTGCGCTTGGGGAGGGCGCGGATGACCTCGATCATGCCGGCGACGTCCATCGCGCCCATGCCGTCGGCGATGCCGCGGCGGTAGAGGTCGGCGGCGCAGTTCATCAGCGGGGTGGCCGAGCCGTGCTCGGCGGCGAAGTCGCCGATGAGGTCGAAATAGTGGGCGAGCTGCTGGAATTCGCCCTGGGCCGGGGTGAAGCGGCCCTCGACCATCCAGGGCGCGCGGATGGCGAACTGGGTGGAGCCGCCGCTTCCCTCCGACACCGCCTTGATCAGCGTCGCGGGATCGACATCGGTCTTCAGCGCAAGCGCCATCGCCTCGGCGGTGGCGGCGATGTTGACGATGACCAGCAGGTTGTTGATGAGCTTGACGGTGGCCGCCGTGCCGATCGGGCCGAAATGGTACCAGCCCGGCGCGAACGCCTCGACGAGCGGGGCGATCGCCTCGCAGGCCGCCTTGTCGCCGCCGAGGTAGATGACGGCCTTGCGCGCCGCCACCATGCCGGGCGTGCCGCTCACCTCGCCGTCGAGAAAGATCGCGCCCCGGGCGCCGAGCGCCTGCTCCTGGCGCTGCAGCGCCGACACGGGATGCGAGCCGAACTCGACCACGATCTGGCCCGGCCGCACCGTGGTCGCCACGGCCTGCATGACCTCGTCCAGCGCCGCCTCGTCCGGCACGCAGGAGAACACGACCTCCACCTTTTCCGCGACCTCGGCAGCCGACCCCGCCGCGACGCCGCCCGCGGCCTCGAACTCGGCCAGCGAGCTGCGGCGATAGCCGATCACGCTGACGCCGCGCTCGATCAGATTCCGGCAGATCGGCAGCCCGATCTTTCCGACCCCAATGAACCCCACCTGGTACATGCGTTCCTCCCGGTTTCCTGTGTCTTGCCGGCGGATTTTTCCGCCTTGTTCGTGCGTGTGCGCGTTCCGCCCCTCAGCGGGCCTCGGCCGACCCGGCGCCGGCGCGCGCGCAGGCGCGGCCCGGCGCAGCCGCACGGCGCCGCCGGCTGCGGCGTCATCGCGCGGGGTCGGACTGTTGTATGATGGAAACGAGCTTCAGGCCTGGCCGCAAGGCAAGGGCCGGCGACCGCGGGTCCCGACGCATCTCGAGCATGGCTGCACGACCTCCCTCCCGTCGGCACATTCTTGCGGAGCGATGCCCCGCCGCGGCCGTCCAAGCAGGCTAGTCCAGTTTATTTGAATATGCAAATACCGAATATCACGACGCCTTGCGCCGATGCACAAGCTAAGTCGATGATATTGCTTATATTCATTACAGTTCTGAACCGTACGTTACAATTATGCCATAAAATTATCCGAGCCGCAATCTGGCGGCGCCCGCCGCCGCGCCGCCGGCGCAGGGGCCGCCCCCGACTGGCCGATCGACGGGTGCCCGGAATGGCGTGAATTCGCCCCTCATATCGCACGTTTCCTGACGATCCTGGAGCACAGCCGCGACACCTTCGAAGACCCTTCAAAGGCATGGAGCACCGGTCAGGGAGACGGATCTGAGGAAATTTCGCTTCGAAGGCGACCGATGTTCTTCAATTGCTATTGCAAATAAACTGATTTTGGCGTTCAGTTAGGTCGGCCGCGCGTCCGTGGAGCCGGAGGAGGATCTCCGGACGCGCAGGGCAGGAGACAAAGATCCCGCTACGGGACAGGACGCAGGACGGAACCACCGTCCGCAGGGGAGGGAGACCCATGAAGCCAATGCACCACGCCGCCTGTGCGGCGCTCGTCGGGCTGTTCGCTGCCGCCGGCAGCGCCCAGGCGACCGAGACCATCGATCTGACCATCGCCGCCAGCCACCCGGCGACCGTGCCGTGGGTGTCGGGGCTGAAGAACTTCTTCATGCCCGAGGTCGACCGGCAGCTTGAGGCCGCCGGCGGCACCTACAAGATCAACTGGCAGGAAGCCTTCGGCGGCCAGCTCTACAACGCCGGCGCGACGCTGACCTCGGTCGGGGACGGCGTCACCGACATCGGCTGGGTGTTCGTGGCGGCGGAATCCTCGCGGATGCCGCTCAACAACCTGTGCTCCGAGCTGCCGTTCCTGACCCCCGACGCCACCAAGATCCTGCCGCTGATGCGCGACATGACGCTGGAATCGCCTGCGCTGCAGGAGGAATGGACGCGCGCCAACACGGTGTTCCTCGGCGTGTCCGGCCGCGACACGTTCGACCTGTTCACCAAGGAGATGATCCGCTCCTTCGACGAGCTCCAGGGCAAGAAGCTGCTGGCGCCGGCGGCCTTCGCGCCGCTGATCGAGGGGACCGGGGCGGTGCTGGTCGATGGCGCGCTGCCGACCTACTACACCTCGCTGCAGACCGGCGTCGCCGACGGCGCCATGTCGATGGCGACCGGCTTCATGCCGATCCGCGCCTACGAGGTGGCGCCGAAGATCGCCGTCGTCGACATGGGCGCCGGCTGCGGCGGCGCGGTGGCGATGAACGCCGACCGCTGGGCCGACATGCCGAAGGAGGTGCAGGACGCGCTGCTCGCCGGCGGCAAGGTCTACACCGAGAAGCACGCCGAGCAGCTCAACCAGCTGCACGAGGTCATGATGAAGAAGATGCAGGAAGCCGGCGCCGATGCCGGCGTCGAGATCTTCGTCTGGCCGGAGGCGGAGCGGGTGCGCTGGGCCGAGGCGCTGGAGCCGATCGGCGTGCAGTGGAAGCAGCGCCACCCGGACGACGCGGACCTCCTCGACACCTACATGAACGGGCTGCGCGAGAGCGGCGTCGAGCCGCTGCGCCAGTGGGACAAGGAATAGGCCTCCCCTTCCCGCCGTCCCGTCCAGCGCGATCCGCCGGGTGCCCGCGCGCCCGGCGGATCGGCATCGCAGCCGCCGCCGCATCGCGGCTGGCGGCATGCCGTCCATTCGGCTCACACCCCCGGTGGTCCATATCCCATGCATCCCGCTGACCCGACCCGCGCCAACGCCATCGGCCCCAAGGGCTATGGCCGCATCGTCGAAGCCCTCGCGGCCTCCGGCTCGATCCTGACGCTGCTGATCGCCGGCCTGATCGCCGCCGACGTGTTCACCCGCAACCTGTTCAACCTGCCCCTGATGGGGGTGGTGGAGCTGGTGGCGATGTTCGTGGTGGCGGCGATCTTCCTGCAGCTGCCGGGCAGCATCCGGGCCCGGCGCATCGCCCGGGCGGAGATCTTCCTCGACCCGCTGGTCGCCCGGCACCCCCGCTTCGGGCGGATGGTGCTGGTCGTCTACGACCTCGCCGGCCTCGCCGTGTTTCTGGTCATCGCCTACGCCACCTGGCCGCGGCTGGAACGCACCTGGGTCTACAACGAGTTCATCGGCCACGCCGGCTCGTTCACCTTCCCCGCCTGGCCGCTGCCGGCGATCATCCTGCTCGGCTCGCTCGCCTGCGCCGTCCAGTACGGGCTCGCCGCCTTCGGCACCGCCCGCGACCTTGCCCGCGGCAACGACGCCGGCGCGCCGGAGACCCGCCCATGACCGGCATCGAGATCGGCCTCGTCACGGTGGTGGCGATGATGGTGGCGATCTACCTGGGCATCCAGATCCCGGTGGCGCTGATGCTGTCGTCGTTCCTCGGCATCGCCTGGCTGCGCTCGCCGGAGCTTGCGGCGCGGATGGCCGCCGGCGCCGCCCAGGACACCGCCCAGGACTACCTGTTCGCCGTGGTGCCGCTGTTCGTGCTGATGGGGCTGGTGATCACCATCGCCGACGTCGGCCGCGACGGCTTCGACGTGGCGCAGCGGCTGTTCCGGCGGATGCGCGGCGGCATCGGCGTCGCCACCGTCGGCGCCAACGCGGTGTTCGCCAGCGTCACCGGCATCTCCATCGCCTCGGCGTCGATCTTCACCCGCATCGCGGTGCCCGAGATGGTGCGGCGGCGCTACCGCAAGCGCTTCGCCGTCGGGCTGGTGGCGTCGTCGTCGATCATCGGCATGCTGATCCCGCCGAGCCTGCTGATGATCGTCTACGGCATCGTCGCCGAGGTCTCGATCGGCAAGATGTTCATCGCCGGCATCCTGCCGGGGCTGCTGGTGGCGGTGCTGTTCTCGCTGCAGGTGGTCTGGCTGGCGCACTTCCGGCCGGACGTGGTGTTCGAGGCGCCCGGCGTGCACGACGAGGAGATCCAGGCGGCGGCCGAGGAGATCGGCGGCGGCTTCGGCTGGATGGCGCGGCGGCTCTTGCCCATCGCCTTCCTGATCGTGGTGGTGCTCGGCGGCATCTACGGCGGCGTGTTCACGCCCACCGAGGCCGCCGCCATGGGCCTGCTCGGCTCGCTGCTGATCGCGGTGCTGCGCCGGCGCATCTCGGCGAAGGGGTTCTGGTCGATCCTGGTGGAGACCGGGCGCATCAGCTCGGCGGTGTTCTTTCTCATCATCGCCGCCAGCCTCTACAGCCGCATGCTGGCGCTGACCGGCCTGCCGGGCGCGGCGGCCGACTTCCTCGCCAACGCCGGCCTCGGCACCTACGGCTTCCTGATCTGCTACGTGGTGCTGATCATCGCGCTCGGCTGCCTGATCGATTCCATCTCGATCATGCTGATCGTGCTGCCGGTGGCGCTGCCGGTGGCCGCCCACCTGGGCATGGACCCGATCTGGTTCGGCATCGTCACCATCCTCTCCGTCGAGATCGGGCTGATCACCCCGCCGTTCGGCCTGTCCGTCTTCACCGTGAAGGCGGCGCTCGACGACGACAGCGTCAGCGTGAAGGACATCTTCGCGGGCTCGTGGCGCTTCGTGGTCGGGCTGATGGTGGCGGTGGTGATCGTCGCGGCGTTCCCGTGGCTGTCGACCGGGCTGCTGTGAGCCCGGCCGACGGCGCGCCGCCGACGGACGGATCTCCAGTCGGAGCAGGCTTTCCAAGGTTGCGGCAAGCGGCCTGCTTCGACGATCAGTCTTGCCGCACCTTCGGACGGAAGGCCGGTTCCCACTTTTCCTGAAAGTGCCCTAGCCGGAAACCAGCACGCGGACGGCGGCGAGCGACAGGGCGGGCACGAAGGTGATCAGCGCCAGCGCCACCAGGTAGACGAAGAAGAACGGCACGACGCCGCGGTAGATCTCCTTCAGCTCGATCTCGAAGACCGACTGGGCGACGAAGATGTTGATCCCGAACGGCGGGGTGAACAGCCCGATCGCCAGGTTGACGGTGATGACGATGCCGAAGTGGACCGGGTCGATGCCGGCCGCCAGGATGACCGGCAGCAAGAGCGGCGTGAGCAGCAGGATCGCCGACAGCGGGTCGATGACGCAGCCGATCGCCAAGAGCAGCAGGTTGATGACGATCAGGATCAGCCACGGCGGCAGCGACGCCGGCTCGACCCAGGCGATCAGCGCCGCCGGCACCTGGTTGACGGTGAGGAGCCACGAGAACACGCCGGCGCAGGCGATGATGATGAGGATCTGCGCGGAGAAGGTGACCGTCGCCAGGCCCGCCGCCCAGAGGTCGCGCAGCGTCAGCTCGCGGAACACCAGCCGCGTCACCGCCGCCGTGTAGACGCACGCCACCGCCGCCGCCTCCGTCGGCGAGAAGATGCCGCCGTAGATGCCGCCGAGGATGATGGCCGGGGCGCCGAGGGCCCAGATGCCGCGTCCGAACGCCTGCAGGAAGGTGCGGCGGTCGAAGGGCTGGCCCTCGTCGCTGCCGCTGCGGCGCCCGTGCCACCAGGTGTAGGCGGCGAGCAGCGCGACGATGAGCAGCCCGGGCACCAGGCCGGCCGCGTAGAGCCGCGGGATCGACTGCTCGGCGGCCGCGGCATAGACGATCATCGGGATCGAGGGCGGGATCACCACGCCGACGGCGCCAACGGCGGCGATCAGCCCGGCGGAGAAGGGCGCCGCGTAGCCGGCCTCGCGCATGGAGGGATACATGATCCGACCCACCGTCGCGACGGACGCAGCACTCACGCCGGAGATCGCGCCGAAGATGGCGCCGGTGCCGATGGTGGTGAAGCCGAGGCTGCCGTGGACCGGCCCGACGCAGGCCCGCACGAAGGTGACGAGCCGGCGCGCCACGCTGCCGCGCTCCATCAGTTCGCCGGCAAAGATGAAGTAGGGAATCGCCAGCAGCGCGTAGGCGTTCACCGAGCCGAACAGGTTCTGCTGCAGCGCCGCCAGCGGCATGTTCATGAACAGGGCGAGCGCGACGCAGGACGCCGAGAGCAGCACCAGGAAGACGGGGAAGCCGAGGACCAGCAGGAGGACCGGCAGCAGGCCGAGGGCGAAGCTCATGGCCGCGGCCCGGTGTCGGCGGGCTGGCGCAGCCGGGCGAGCGCGGCTGCGCCGCGCAGCGCCACCACGACGACCATGATGGCGAAGCCGGCGGTGACCGTCGCGTGGGGGATCCACATGGGAACGTCGGACATCGGGCTGTGCTGGCCCAGTTTGTGGAGACGGCGGACGTAGTCGTAGGAATGGTAGCCGGCAAAGCAGAGCACGCCGAGCGTGACGCCCCATTCCGCGACGGCGAGGGCGGCCTTCAGCCGGGCCGGCAGCATCTGGCGGACGACGTCCATCCGGAGATGCCGGTCGCCGATGCTGACGAGCCCCGCCCCGATGAAGGTGATGGCGATCAGGACGAACACCTGGATCTCGTCGCCGCCGAGCAGGCTCCACCCGAAGAGGGCGCGCCCGGCCACGTTGACGACGCTGAGCAGGATCGCGACGATCAGCGCGACCACCAGCAGAAGACGGATCGGCTGGGCGACCCGCTCGACGGCACGTTGAAGCATTCCGGTTCCCCCGGGACCGGCCGCTCGGCGGCCTGGCCCCATCCCGCGATCACGCCGGCAAAGCATGCCGGCACGGCAGACGCCGGGGCGGAGCCGCCCCGGCGCGCGTCACCCGCTACTGCCGGGTCTTGTCGGCGGCCGCCTTGAGGAAATCGTAGTCCTCCTTGGCCGCGGGATTGTCGGAGAAGACCTTCGGGAGCGCGTCCGCGGAGGCCGCCAGCACGGTGGCGGCCCCTTCCGGGGAGAAGCTGATCAGCTCGCCGCCGTGCTCGGTCCACGTCTTCAGCGTCTGTTCCAGGTTGCCGGTGTTCCACTGCTCGGCGACGTCGATCGCCTTCTCCGCCTCCTCGTGGACGATCGCCTCGAGCTCGTCGCCGAGGCTGTCCAGGAAGGCGCTGTTGGCCATCGCCGCGACGATCAGGAACGCGCTCGGCATCGTCGTGAGCGGCTTGGCGACGTCGTAGAACTTGAACGCGGTGAACACCGCGGAGCTGGCGATCTGGCCGTTGATGACGTGGTTCTGCATGGCGGGCAGCACCTCGCCCAGCGGCATCGACACCGGCGAGGCGCCGAGCGCTTCGAGCGGCAGGACGTGGATCGGGGTGGCGCCGGGCGTGCGGATCTTCTGGCCCTTGAAGTCGTCCGGGGTGCGCACCGCCTTGTCGGAGAGCAGCATCATCGGGCCGTGCGGGTAGATGACCAGCGGCTCCATGCCCTGCTCGTTGCCGAGGGTGGCGAAATGCGCGCGCACGGCCGGATCCGACAGAGTGCGGGCCGCGTGGCCCATGTCCTGGAAGACGCCGGGGATGTCGAACACTTCGAAGCGCGGATCGAGGCCCACGAAGAAGCCGGAGGCCGGCGCGGTGACCTCGATGGTGCCGAGCGCCACGCCCTCCACGGTCGCCGGGATCTGGCCGAGCTGGTTGGCGGGGTAGAGCTCCACCGCGATCCTGCCGCCGCTGCGCTCCTCGACCCCCTTCTTGAATTCCTTCATCCAGACTTCGGTGACGTCGTGGATCGTCGGCGACGAGACCTTGATGACGTAGTCCTGCGCGAGCGCGGGCTGCGCCAGAACGGCGAGCGCGGCAGCGGCGGCGAGGCCGCGAACGAGTGATCCGACCATGTGTCCTCCCATTGATGACGTCTTCGATGGGCCGGCTTGGCGCCGGCCTCTGGTTTTCAGGCTGTCAGTATTGTCCCTGCGGCTCCAGCCCGAACAGGTGCTGGCCGTACATGCTGGCCACCGCGTCGCCGTTGAGGCTGATGTGCGAGCCGGCGCCATGGATGTCCCGCCAGAAGCGCTGCAGCGGGCTGCGGGTCGACAGCGCGGCGCCGCCCGAGGCCTCGAACAGCCGATCGACCGCCCCCACCAGGAGCTTGGTCGCGAACGCATGGTCGCGCCGGTTGCGCAGCCGCAGGTCGATGTGGTCGGTCGCGCCGGCGGTCACCGCGTCGAGCGCGTCCTGCAGGTCGCGGAAGATGAGCAATTCGGCCGCGTCGATCGAGGCGGTCGCCTCGGCCGCGCGGATCTGGATCGTCTGGAAATCCGCCATCTGCTTCTGGCCGCCGGCGACCGCGCCCCGGGTGACGCGGCTGCGGACGTTTTCCAGGAACACGTCGCGGGCGCCCCGGGCCATGCCGAGCGCCGGGCCGACCAGGCAGGTCGGCACCACGGCTAGGAAGGGCAGCCGGTAGAGCGGGTTCCGGTTCACCTGCGCGCCGGGCGGATTGCCGGCGAGCAGCGGCGCGAAGGGAACGGCGCGATGGGCGGGCACGAACTGGTCGTCGACGACGATGGTCTTCGATCCGGTGCCGGAGAGGCCGGCGGTGAACCAGTCGTCGTCGATCGCGTACTGCGCCTTCGGAACGAGGAAGAAGCCCGGCTGCATGCCGCCGTCACCGGTGGGGATGCGGCCGCCGAGGATCGCCCAGTCGACGTTGTCGCAACCGCTGGCGAAGCTCCAGCGGCCGGAAATGCGGTAGCCGCCGTCGACGGACTGCGAGCTGCCGGTCGGCGCGTAGGAGACGGCGGAGATCGCATCCCGGTTCGTCGACCAGACCTCCTGCTGCGCCTCCTCCGGGAAGCAGCCGATCAGCCACTGGTGGACGGCGCCGAGCGAGTAGACCCAGCCGGTGGAACCGTCGCCGCTCGCCACCGTCGCCACCGCCTCTACGAAGACGTCGAAGCCGTATTCGTAGCCGCCGAAGCGCTTCGGCTGAAGGATGCGGAACAGGTCCGCGTCGCGCATCTCGGCGACGAGGTCGGCGGAGACGCGGCGCGCCTGCTCCGTCTCCAGCGCCCGCTCCCTGGCAATGGCGGCAATCCGCGCGGCACGGCCGAGCAGATCGGCAACCGCCGGCCGGTCATCCTCGTCTGCAACAACTGCGAGCGACATCGCATCCTCCCGGGCTCTTGTTCGTTTCCCGGATCGTAGAGACGCCTCGCCGGCCGCGCAATAAATAAATTGCATCTGCAAATAAAATGTCGGAACGTCGGGCGACCGGCGCGGCGAAAGCGACCGCCGAGAGCGCAGAATGGGCCGCTTCGATGGATGGCCCGACGCTCCGGCCCCGCCTCCGCCGACCGCGATGCAGCATTCATTCGCGAATGCAAGTAAATGGAGATCCCCTCATGCGCGAGGCCAGCCCCGCCGCCGCACCGCCCTCCGCCCCCGCCGTGGCCCCGGCCTTCCGGCAGGCCATGCGCCGGCTGGCGGCGACGGTGTCGGTGATCACCCTCGGCCACCCGGAGGGCCGCCACGGCATCACCGCCACGGCGGTCACCTCGCTGTCGATGGACCCGCCGGCGCTGCTCGTCTGCGTGAACCAGGCCGGCTATTTCCACGCGCTCCTGGAGCAGGAGACGCGCTTCTGCGTGAACCTGCTGCACACCGAGCAGGCCGACGTCTGCCTGGCCTTCGCCGGCAACGAGCCCGCCGACCAGCGGTTCGCGCGGGGCGACTGGGACGCGGACGCCGACGGCGTGCCGTTCCTGCGCAACGCGCAGGCAAGTCTCTTCTGTGACAAGGACCGCCAGATCGCCTACGGATCGCACAGCATCTTCATCGGCTCGGTGCGCCGGGTGGACGTGCGGGAGGACATCGCGCCGCTGATCTATCAGGACGGAACGTTTTTGCGCACGGCCCCGTCCGCCGGATAGACATCCGAAGCCGGGCGGATGCGGCTTCATGCGCCGTGCGCGCGCGCCGCACTCGTGCTAGCTGGGCAACGGACGACTGCGTACCCATCGTGTCGGAGACAACTTTTGGTCAAGAAGCCAGATCAGGCGGAAGCGGGAGAAGGGAGCCTTCGGGATTCCTTCATCCTGTCGGAATTCCTGCCCTATCTCCTGAACCGTGCCGGCGTTCGCATCGGTCTCAGCTTCGCCAAGGACATTGCCCACACGGGCATCACCCTGCCCATGTGGCGCGTTCTGGTTGCGCTCTGGCAGAACGGCGACCAGCGCCTGGGCGAGCTGTCGGAACGCACCAGCATCGACATCTCCACCCTGTCGCGCCTGCTCCTGCGCATGCAGCGCGAGGGCTACGTGGTGCGGCGCCGGTCCGGCCTCGACGGGCGGGCGCTGAGCCTCACCCTAACCGCGGAGGGGCGCAGGATCACCGAGGAGATCATTCCCGTCGCCTCGCGCTACGAGGACGTGGCGATCACCGGCATGAACCCGGCCGACGTGGCGCGCCTGAAGCGGCTGCTGGTGAAGCTCTACGCCAACATCGAGGCGCTCGATGCCCGCGCCGGCAAGCCGTCGCCGGAGGAGAGTGAGGAGTAGCCGCTCCCGCGCTCAGCGGCCGTCCTTGGCGGCGGCGACCATGTTGCGGGCGATGACGATCTGCTGGATCTGGGTGGTGCCCTCGTAGATCCGGA
>NZ_JBRJIT010000004.1:0-5225 GCF_053629675.1 Amorphus suaedae
CAGTTTTGAATGATTCTTAACAGTCTTGGTCCATTGAAAACTAGATAAGTAAGTACGAATTTACCAAGCAAAACCGAGTGAATAGAGTTTTAAATAAGCTTGAATTCATAAATAATCGCTAGTGTTCGAAAGAACACTCACAAGATTAATAACTAGTTTTAGCTATTTATTTTGAATAACAATTCAAAATATGGTGGAAACATAGATTAAGTTATTAAGGGCGCACGGTGGATGCCTTGGCACTAGAAGCCGATGAAGGACGTTACTAACGACGATATGCTTTGGGTAGCTGTAAGTAAGCGTTGATCCAGAGATTTCCGAATGGGGGAACCCAGCATGAGTTATGTCATGTTATCGACATGTGAATTTATAGCATGTCAGAAGGCAGACCCGGAGAACTGAAACATCTTAGTACCCGGAGGAAGAGAAAGAAAAATCGATTCCCTGAGTAGCGGCGAGCGAAACGGGAAGAGCCCAAACCAACAAGCTTGCTTGTTGGGGTTGTAGGACACTCTATACGGAGTTACAAAAGAACATGTTAGACGAATCATCTGGAAAGATGAATCAAAGAAGGTAATAATCCTGTAGTCGAAAACATATTCTCTCTTGAGTGGATCCTGAGTACGACGGAGCACGTGAAATTCCGTCGGAATCTGGGAGGACCATCTCCTAAGGCTAAATACTCTCTAGTGACCGATAGTGAACCAGTACCGTGAGGGAAAGGTGAAAAGTACCCCGGAAGGGGAGTGAAAGAGAACTTGAAACCGTGTGCTTACAAGTAGTCAGAGCCCGTTAATGGGTGATGGCGTGCCTTTTGTAGAATGAACCGGCGAGTTACGATCTGATGCAAGGTTAAGCAGCAAATGTGGAGCCGCAGCGAAAGCGAGTCTGAATAGGGCGTTGAGTATTTGGTCGTAGACCCGAAACCAGGTGATCTACCCTTGGTCAGGTTGAAGTTCAGGTAACACTGAATGGAGGACCGAACCGACTTACGTTGAAAAGTGAGCGGATGAACTGAGGGTAGCGGAGAAATTCCAATCGAACTTGGAGATAGCTGGTTCTCTCCGAAATAGCTTTAGGGCTAGCCTCAAGTGATGATTATTGGAGGTAGAGCACTGTTTGGACGAGGGGCCCCTCTCGGGTTACCGAATTCAGACAAACTCCGAATGCCAATTAATTTAACTTGGGAGTCAGAACATGGGTGATAAGGTCCGTGTTCGAAAGGGAAACAGCCCAGACCACCAGCTAAGGTCCCAAAATATATGTTAAGTGGAAAAGGATGTGGCGTTGCCCAGACAACTAGGATGTTGGCTTAGAAGCAGCCATCATTTAAAGAGTGCGTAATAGCTCACTAGTCGAGTGACACTGCGCCGAAAATGTACCGGGGCTAAACATATTACCGAAGCTGTGGATTGTCCTTTGGACAATGGTAGGAGAGCGTTCTAAGGGCGTCGAAGCATGATCGCAAGGACATGTGGAGCGCTTAGAAGTGAGAATGCCGGTGTGAGTAGCGAAAGACGGGTGAGAATCCCGTCCACCGATTGACTAAGGTTTCCAGAGGAAGGCTCGTCCGCTCTGGGTTAGTCGGGTCCTAAGCTGAGGCCGACAGGCGTAGGCGATGGATAACAGGTTGATATTCCTGTACCACCTAGTATCGTTTTAATCGATGGGGGGACGCAGTAGGATAGGCGAAGCGTGCTGTTGGAGTGCACGTCCAAGCAGTAAGGCTGAGTGTTAGGCAAATCCGGCACTCATAAGGCTGAGCTGTGATGGGGAGAGGAAATTGTTTCCTCGAGTCGTTGATTTCACACTGCCGAGAAAAGCCTCTAGATAGATAACAGGTGCCCGTACCGCAAACCGACACAGGTAGTCAAGATGAGAATTCTAAGGTGAGCGAGCGAACTCTCGTTAAGGAACTCGGCAAAATGACCCCGTAACTTCGGGAGAAGGGGTGCTCTTTAGGGTTCACGCCCAGAAGAGCCGCAGTGAATAGGCCCAAGCGACTGTTTATCAAAAACACAGGTCTCTGCTAAACCGTAAGGTGATGTATAGGGGCTGACGCCTGCCCGGTGCTGGAAGGTTAAGAGGAGTGGTTAGCTTCTGCGAAGCTACGAATCGAAGCCCCAGTAAACGGCGGCCGTAACTATAACGGTCCTAAGGTAGCGAAATTCCTTGTCGGGTAAGTTCCGACCCGCACGAAAGGCGTAACGATTTGGGCACTGTCTCAACGAGAGACTCGGTGAAATCATAGTACCTGTGAAGATGCAGGTTACCCGCGACAGGACGGAAAGACCCCGTGGAGCTTTACTGTAGCCTGATATTGAAATTCGGCACAGCTTGTACAGGATAGGTAGGAGCCTTTGAAACGTGAGCGCTAGCTTACGTGGAGGCGTTGGTGGGATACTACCCTAGCTGTGTTGGCTTTCTAACCCGCACCACTTATCGTGGTGGGAGACAGTGTCAGGCGGGCAGTTTGACTGGGGCGGTCGCCTCCTAAAAGGTAACGGAGGCGCTCAAAGGTTCCCTCAGAATGGTTGGAAATCATTCATAGAGTGTAAAGGCATAAGGGAGCTTGACTGCGAGACCTACAAGTCGAGCAGGGTCGAAAGACGGACTTAGTGATCCGGTGGTTCCGCATGGAAGGGCCATCGCTCAACGGATAAAAGCTACCCCGGGGATAACAGGCTTATCTCCCCCAAGAGTTCACATCGACGGGGAGGTTTGGCACCTCGATGTCGGCTCATCGCATCCTGGGGCTGTAGTCGGTCCCAAGGGTTGGGCTGTTCGCCCATTAAAGCGGTACGCGAGCTGGGTTCAGAACGTCGTGAGACAGTTCGGTCCCTATCCGTCGTGGGCGTAGGAAATTTGAGAGGAGCTGTCCTTAGTACGAGAGGACCGGGATGGACATACCTCTGGTGTACCAGTTGTCGTGCCAACGGCATAGCTGGGTAGCTATGTATGGACGGGATAAGTGCTGAAAGCATCTAAGCATGAAGCCCCCCTCAAGATGAGATTTCCCAACTTCGGTTATAAGATCCCTCGAAGATGACGAGGTTAATAGGTTCGAGGTGGAAGCGTGGTGACACGTGGAGCTGACGAATACTAATCGATCGAAGACTTAATCAATTTTTAAAAAACGTTTTGCGACGCAAAATCTTACTTACTATCTAGTTTTGAATGTATAATCATTCATTTGTCTGGTGACAATGGCAAGGAGGTCACACCTGTTCCCATGCCGAACACAGAAGTTAAGCTCCTTAGCGCCGATGGTAGTCGGACTGACGTTCCGCTAGAGTAGGACGTTGCCAGGCAATCTACTTTTGACCTGTTGGTCATTTTTTTGTGGATTAATAGAATATATTAATAAATTAACTTGAATTTTTTGTTGACTTAACTATGCTTAAGATGTATAATTAATTCTTGTTGATTAGAAATGAACATTGAAAACTGAATGACAATATGTCAACGTTAATTCCAATAAACAGTAACGAAACGTTACAAACTATTTAGTATTTATGAGCTAATCAAACATCATAATTTTTATGGAGAGTTTGATCCTGGCTCAGGATGAACGCTGGCGGCGTGCCTAATACATGCAAGTCGAGCGAACAGACGAGGAGCTTGCTCCTCTGACGTTAGCGGCGGACGGGTGAGTAACACGTGGATAACCTACCTATAAGACTGGGATAACTTCGGGAAACCGGAGCTAATACCGGATAATATATTGAACCGCATGGTTCAATAGTGAAAGACGGTTTTGCTGTCACTTATAGATGGATCCGCGCCGCATTAGCTAGTTGGTAAGGTAACGGCTTACCAAGGCAACGATGCGTAGCCGACCTGAGAGGGTGATCGGCCACACTGGAACTGAGACACGGTCCAGACTCCTACGGGAGGCAGCAGTAGGGAATCTTCCGCAATGGGCGAAAGCCTGACGGAGCAACGCCGCGTGAGTGATGAAGGTCTTCGGATCGTAAAACTCTGTTATTAGGGAAGAACAAATGTGTAAGTAACTATGCACGTCTTGACGGTACCTAATCAGAAAGCCACGGCTAACTACGTGCCAGCAGCCGCGGTAATACGTAGGTGGCAAGCGTTATCCGGAATTATTGGGCGTAAAGCGCGCGTAGGCGGTTTTTTAAGTCTGATGTGAAAGCCCACGGCTCAACCGTGGAGGGTCATTGGAAACTGGAAAACTTGAGTGCAGAAGAGGAAAGTGGAATTCCATGTGTAGCGGTGAAATGCGCAGAGATATGGAGGAACACCAGTGGCGAAGGCGACTTTCTGGTCTGTAACTGACGCTGATGTGCGAAAGCGTGGGGATCAAACAGGATTAGATACCCTGGTAGTCCACGCCGTAAACGATGAGTGCTAAGTGTTAGGGGGTTTCCGCCCCTTAGTGCTGCAGCTAACGCATTAAGCACTCCGCCTGGGGAGTACGACCGCAAGGTTGAAACTCAAAGGAATTGACGGGGACCCGCACAAGCGGTGGAGCATGTGGTTTAATTCGAAGCAACGCGAAGAACCTTACCAAATCTTGACATCCTCTGACCCCTCTAGAGATAGAGTTTTCCCCTTCGGGGGACAGAGTGACAGGTGGTGCATGGTTGTCGTCAGCTCGTGTCGTGAGATGTTGGGTTAAGTCCCGCAACGAGCGCAACCCTTAAGCTTAGTTGCCATCATTAAGTTGGGCACTCTAAGTTGACTGCCGGTGACAAACCGGAGGAAGGTGGGGATGACGTCAAATCATCATGCCCCTTATGATTTGGGCTACACACGTGCTACAATGGACAATACAAAGGGCAGCGAAACCGCGAGGTCAAGCAAATCCCATAAAGTTGTTCTCAGTTCGGATTGTAGTCTGCAACTCGACTATATGAAGCTGGAATCGCTAGTAATCGTAGATCAGCATGCTACGGTGAATACGTTCCCGGGTCTTGTACACACCGCCCGTCACACCACGAGAGTTTGTAACACCCGAAGCCGGTGGAGTAACCATTTGGAGCTAGCCGTCGAAGGTGGGACAAATGATTGGGGTGAAGTCGTAACAAGGTAGCCGTATCGGAAGGTGCGGCTGGATCACCTCCTTTCTAAGGATATATTCGGAACATCTTCTACGAAGATGAGGGAATAACGTGACATATTGTATTCAGTTTTGAATGTTTATTAACATTCTTTGTACATTGAAAACTAGATAAGTAAGTAAGATTTTACCAAGCAAAACC